>NZ_MTBA01000003.1 GCF_002150805.1 Oceanospirillum sanctuarii | reverse complement strand
GAGGGCGCATTATACGCACAAAAACCGAGCGCACAACCCCTAAACTGAAAATAATTACAAAAACTTCATTTTATTGCCGAGACCCACAGCCGAACGGCATCTAAACAAGCCCAGAACGAAAAAGACCCGGCTAAGCCGGGTCTTTATGATTGCTATATAAAGTATTGCTCTGCCAATTAAGCCAGAGTCACTTTAGCAAATTGCTTCTTACCAGCCTGACATACATAGGTTTTACCCTTCTGTAGTTTCATAGCAGGATCGGCAACTTCGCCATCAACTTTCACACTACCAGCGGTCAGCATATCGCGTGCAGCTTTGGAGTTCTTGGTCAGACCTGCTTTATTGATCACCGCAGATACAGGAACCTCTTCCTGCCCTTCAAAATCAACCGTCACTTCCGGCAGATCTTCAGGTAGCTCACCATCCTTCAGACGATTACCGGCACCTTTGTGCGCGTTTGCAGCGGCCTCCTCATCGTGGAAACGTGCTACCAACTCACGTGCCAGCTCCATTTTGACATCACGAGGATTTGCACCCTCTTCTTCCACAGAACGACGAAGCTCTTCGATTTCGCTCATTGGACGGAAACTCAACAGCTCAAAGTAACGCCACATCAGAGAGTCAGGCATAGAAACGATCTTACCGAACATCTCGCCCGGCGCATCATTGATACCCACATAGTTGCCCAATGACTTGGACATCTTCTGTACGCCATCCAGACCTTCCAGAATGGGCACGGTAATACAGATCTGCGGCTCCTGACCGGCGCCTTTCTGCAGCTCGCGCCCCATCAACAGGTTAAATTTCTGATCGGTACCACCCAGCTCAACATCCGCCTTCATAGCGACGGAGTCATAACCCTGCACTAATGGATAGAGGAACTCGTGAATTGAGATGGACTGATTGCCTTTATAGCGCTTACTGAAATCATCACGCTCCAGCATACGGGCAACCGTTTGCTGTGCCGCCAGCTGAATCATTTCAGAAGCCGACATCTTGCCCATCCAATCAGAGTTAAAGCACACCTCTGTCTTTTCAGGATCCAGAATCTTGAAAACCTGTTCGGTATAGGTTTTTGCGTTCTGAGCAACTTCTTCTTCCGTCAGCGGCTTACGGGTTACGTTTTTACCGGTCGGATCACCGATACGTCCGGTAAAGTCACCAATCAGGAACATCACATGGTGACCCAGCTCCTGAAAGTGACGCAGCTTATTAATAAGAACAGTGTGACCCAGATGCAGATCAGGCGCGGTTGGATCAAAGCCCGCTTTAATACGCAGTACCCGGCCGCTTTCCAGCTTCTTGACCAGCTCTTCTTCTACCAATATTTCTTCTGTACCACGCTTGATCAGCGCCAAAGCTTCTGCAACGGAAGTCATCTATCTACCCTATGTCAATTTCGGCAACATATATCGAATGTTTTTCACCAATTGTAACTTGGAAAAAATGGCATACATTATAGCATTCAGGTACGGTTACCCAACGATTTCACCCATAGTTTCTGGTTTTATTTCTTATGCTTAGACGCGCACAACAATTAAAACACCATATCATCTTAGGTTTGATCATTCTGCTGGCTGTTGTTGTTGCGCTCGTCTCCAGCCAAGATGTTTCGGCAAAACGAATTGATATCCCATTGGATCTTAGTATCGAAGAGCGAGTACAAACCTGGCCTCGTCTAAGCGATGACTGGGATTCCTATACCGTGCAAAAGGGTGAAACGCTGTCTGAGCTTTTTGATCGTGCAGGCGTGCCTGCCTCTGAGCTCTACAAAATCCTGCACAGCAAGCAAGTTAAAACGGATCTCTCTTTGCTGATGCCGGGCCAAAGCATTCACTTCAAACGAGATGAGAACAAAAACCTCATCTCTGTACGCCTTGATACCTCTCCCCTTTCTCTATCTCTCTTTAACCGTAATGATCAGGGTGATTACATCGAAGAGAAGCTGAGCCGTGAACCGGAGAAGGTTCTGCGCTATTCAGAAGGTGAGATTAAAGGTGCCTTCTTCACAGCGGGTGAAAACGCGGCTATGAGCCAGCAGACCATTATGGCACTGGCAAATATCTTCGGTTGGGATATCGACTTCTCTCTGGATATCCGCCCGGGGGATAGTTTTAAGGTACTTTATTATCAGGAATATCTGGACGGTGTTCGTTTCCGTGACGGCAACATCTTAGCTGCCGAGTTCACCACTCAGGGACAAACTCACAGAGCTGTTCGCTATACCGATCAGTCCGGCAAGAGTGATTACTACTCCCCGGATGGCCGTAGTATGCGCAAGCAGTTCCTGCGCTCACCGGTAGACTTTACCCGTATTAGCTCACACTTCACCAAGCGCCGCTTCCATCCTGTTCTGAACCGCTTCCGTTCTCACCGCGGTACCGACTATGCAGCCCGTACCGGAACGCCGATCCGCGCAACCGGTGATGGCAAAATCATTAAATCCCGTTTCAGCCGTAGCTATGGCAATCACGTTGTCCTGAAACATGGCAGCCGTTACACCACGCTATATGCCCACATGAGCAAGTTTGGCCGCGGTATTAAAGAAGGCCGCACCGTGAAACAAGGCCAGATCATTGGCTATGTGGGCAGCACAGGTTTAGCAAGCGGTCCTCATCTGCATTATGAGTTCCGTGTGAACGGCATCCATAAAAACCCGGTTACCATTAAGTTCCCGGATGTAGAGCCAATTGCGAAGAAAGAGCGTGAACGCTTTGACCAGTATGCCAGCAACCTGCTGGGCAACCTCGAGACCTACCCTAGCCGTCAGCTGGCTCAGTTAAGCAGTGAGTAACCTTTATATCGGACTGATGTCCGGAACCAGTGCCGACGGTGTAGACGCGGCACTGGTTGAATTCAGCGAATCGTCCTTCCGCATCCATCACGCTATTGATATCCCTTATCAGCCAGAATTCAGACAGCGCATTTTGAATCTTGCCCTGAACGATGCCTGCTCCAAGGCTGAAATGGCGACTATCAGTGGAGAATTGGCAGATCTTTTTGCCACAGCGGTTAATCAACTTCTGTCAGAAGCAAACATCTCTTCTGACCAGATAGCCGCGATTGGCAGCCATGGTCATACCATTGATCACGCCCCTAATAACCTACTGCCCTATAGCTTCCAGATTACCGATCACGCTCGGCTGACCGAAAAGATAGGTATCACCGTCGTTTGTGATTTCAGAACCCGGGACGTTGCTGCTGGAGGTCAGGGTGCACCTTTAGTTCCGGCCTTCCATCGCTGGCTTTTCAATGCATCCGGTCAGAATAGCCAGGAAGCTGAGAAGGCGTTTATCAATATCGGCGGCATCAGCAATATTACTCTGCTGAATAAAGGGCTGGGCTATGACTGCGGCCCCGGTAACTGCCTGATCGATTATTGGCATCACCGGCATACTGGTGAAAACTTCGACACCTCCGGCAATACCGCCCGACTAGGCACACTGGAGCCCGAGCTGCTCAACAGCATGCTTGAGGAAAGCTACTTTTCAGCACTAGCACCTAAAAGTACCGGCAGGGAATATTTTAACCACCAATGGCTGGAGCCTTATCTGAAGGGAAAAGACTATAGCTGGCATGACATTAGTTTTACCCTTACCGCACTGACGGCAAGAATCATTGCGCATCAGCTCAATACGAATGAATGCTGTGAAGCCTTTATCTGCGGTGGCGGCAGTCATAACACCCTACTGCTGGAACAGATCCAACATTACGCACCAACCGTCAGCCTTAAGACCACAACAGATCTTGGCATCGCCCCTGACTGGATAGAAGCTGCGGCTTTTGCCTGGCTTGCACGCCAAACCCTTCTTGGATTGCCGGGCAATCTTCCAAGCGCAACCGGAGCTAAGGGAGAACGGATTCTGGGAGCTATCTACCCAGCCTGACCAGACTCGCTTTTCAAACCAGGAAACTGAAACAAAAAAGGCAGCTCATTGAGCTGCCTTTTAAATTCATACTGTCTACTGCCACTGGTTTATACGGTGAATGAAGATCCACAGCCACAGGTCGTCGTTGCATTTGGGTTTTGCACGAGGAACTGAGCCCCCTGCAAGCCTTCCTGATAATCTACAACCGAGCCAACCAAGTACGGATAGCTCATCGGATCCACAACCATTTTGACTCCATCATTCTCAATGACAGTATCATCTTCCTGGTCGCTTTCATCAAAATCAAAACCGTACTGGAAGCCGGAGCAGCCACCACCGGTCACGTAAACACGTAACTTCAGGTTTGGGTTTTGCTCTGCCTCGATCAATTCACGAACCTTGTTAGCCGCTGAATCGGTCAATGTCATGGCCTGGGGAATGTAAACGTCCGCCGTCATTGTTCGCTCCGAAAATTTCAATCAAAGTGAATTATCGGCTTAACCCACCAAAACAGTCAACTACTATAGCGCCTGAACTGATAAATCAAAACCTGAAACAAAAAAGCCCGCACCTGTATTCAGATGCGGGCCGCAAACAGAGAACAACTTAAGCTTTGCTACCAGTCGTCGCTTCTGCTTTTTTATCCTGAGCTGCTGCAACCGGAGTTGCACCCACTGGCTTAGCTGTCGCTTTTACGTCTGCTACAGGCTTAGCTTTAGGATCAATTTCTTTCGTGATGCTGCCTTCTTCGAAAGCAGGCTTCTCATGGGTTACATTCTTTGGCATAGCCGGACGGTTTTCCGGCTTACCACGGTAACGGTGCATCAGATTACCGCTAACCTGTGAACCCATTACCATCTCAATCATGTTGTAGAAGATGTTGCCTTTAACCGCTGCGCGGGAAGCCAGCTCAATGTGCTCACAGGAGTGAATATCACCGGAAACCTGACCGTTCACAATTACGTGTGGCGCAGAAATTTCACCTACAACCACACCTTTCTCACTGATGCGAACAACGCCTTTTGAATCATCATCGGCAATAATATTACCGAACACCTTTCCATCGATATGCAAACCACCGCTGAAGTGAAGGTCACCAACGATTTCTGCTTTTCCTGACACCAAAGTATCAAAGTGATGAGTACTTGGTTTGCTGTTATTTCCAAACATGCCTAAACGGCCTCCTGAACTGACCATTCATAATTCTTTTCAACCCGCATCGCCTTACGGCCAGTAGACTGCAGAATCACTTCAATTTTTTCTGGTTTAAAACCTTTCGGCAGAACCATCTCGCCACTCACGTTCTGAAAGAAGCGGAAACGGAACCGAACACCCAGATCTTTAACGTCCGGTGACAGATCACGCAGCGGTAAAACTCGACGGGTCGTTCCCTGAAGACCGACCACGCTCACCAATGCGCGTCCTTCAATAAAGTTATTGTTATCGGCAACCTGAGTCAGTACCAGCTTAAAGCTGAAACGTGACGGGTTAAGTGTTTTAGCAACAGCCCAGCTCTCGACCCTCAGGCCCTTATCTTCACTGCTGGGAGCCATCACACGCTTGTAGAAGGTTACTTCGTTTTCAAGCTGAGCAATTCGGGCATTGAGTTCCGTAATTGTGTTACGAACCTCAGCGTAGGTTTTCTGATCAATCTGGTTGCCGCGGGATAACACGGCAACCTTTTGACGGGCTTCTTCGTTTTCTTTCTCTAACTCTGTCAGAGTAGCGCGCAATTCATCGCGCTCGATTACGGCTGAACGTCGTTCTTCCCAACCCTGGTATTGGCCGTAACCAAACCCGGCAAGAACAATCACGATTAGAAATAGCAAAAAGGCCGCACGGCGTACAAAACGCTCCATGGGGCTATATGACACAATCTCTAACTGATCCTGTTTACTTCCTTTGACCATTGTCATACCTGGTAACTCATTATTGTTATGGTTAAGGCATCAAACCTACCTGGTTGAGACCTGTTTTCTCCTCAAGACCGAACATGAGGTTCATATTCTGAATGGCCTGGCCGGAAGCACCCTTAACCAAATTGTCGATCACGGATAGTACCACAACCTTGTTGCCATTCTGGGGCCTGTGCAACGAAATTCTACACATATTTACACCCCTTACACTCCGTGTAGCGGGATGAGAACCGGCAGGCATTACGTCAACAAAAGGCTCATCTTTATAGCGTTCTTCGTACAATTTCTGAAGATCCACATCCTGACCTTCCAGCAGATCTGCGTAAACCGTGGCATGAATACCACGAATCATCGGCATCAGATGCGGAACAAAAGTCAGGTCGATATTTTTACCTGCGCCACGGGTCAGCTCCTGAGTAATTTCAGGCAGATGACGGTGACCAGCGACACCATAGGCCATAACGGATTCACTGGTTTCACACAGCAAAGAACCGACTTTGGCACCACGACCAGCACCACTCACACCGGACTTACAGTCCGCCACGATTTCAGGTTTTACGATACCCGCTTCCAGCAGAGGCAGTGCCGCCAGCTGAACAGCCGTCGGGTAACATCCCGGCACTGCGATCAGGCGCGCGGATTTGATCTTTTCACGCTGGGTTTCCGGCAGACCATAAACCGCTTCCTTCAGCAGTTCAGGGGCACCATGAGGTTGACCGTACCACTGGGACCAGAGTTCCGGATCACGGATACGGAAATCTGCAGAAAGATCGATCACACGACCACCACGGGACAGAATGTCACCCGCCAGTCCATGAGCAACACCGTGAGGGGTGGCAAAGAAAACCACATCGCAGGCCGCCAGAGCATCAGAATCAGGCACAGTGAATTGCAGATCATAATGACCGCGCAGATTCGGGTACATATCAGCGACGGCAACGCCCGCTTCAGATCGGGAAGTAATCACCTCGACCTGAGCTTCAGGGTGTTGCGCTAACAAACGTAATAACTCAACTCCGGTGTAACCGGTTCCGCCAACAATACCGACTTTAATCACTGTCGTTCTCCACTGTTCAGTCCTGGATCGAACTCTTGAATCGAATCCCGGTATAATACACAAAACTCAGTGCTTATGTATGCTACCCCTCTTGATCATTGGACGTCATTTTGGCTAATAACCTGTTCCGGAAAGCGTTTCTCCAACGCCTGACATTGCAGCACTTCCGCGAGCGACTGGCTCATCTGGATGCACTGCCTCAACTTGCCCTGCTGGGACTGATTTCCGGCATTGCAACAGGCGGCGTTATGGTGATTTTTATTATCAGCCTGAAAGGTCTGACGGAATTATTTCTGGGCATAGAGCCTGAAAATCATGAAGCTCTGGACCTGACCACACGGGTTCTCGCACCCATTATTGGTTGCTTGTTATTAGCGCTGATCTTCCGACTATCTAAAAAGCGCTGGCGTGCCTCAGGTGTTGGCCATGTCATTGAACGCTTTACCTTCAACCAAGGACACATGCCCTGGCCAAATGCGATTGGCCAGTTCTTTAACGCCATTATCGCACTGGGTAGCGGTTTATCCGCTGGCCGTGAAGGCCCGGCAGTTCACATGGGTGCCAGCATCAGTAGTCTGATGGGTGTTCACCTGAAGCTGCCTAACAACAGTATCCGCCTCTTAGTCGGTTGCGGATCGGCTGCGGCCATCGGCGCATCCTTTAACACACCTATTGCCGGTGTGATCTTTGCCATGGAAGTGATCATGGCGGAATACACACTGGTAGGCTTTACTCCGATTATTCTTGCCTCCGTAACCGGAACCGCATTAAGCCAATGGCTATTAGGTGGTGAAAGCCTGTTCAATGCCACGCCTCAGGCCCTGTACACCCTTGCAGAACTGCCCTGGGTCTCCGCAAGCGGCATTATCGTCGGCGTCTTTGCCGCCATTTTTATCAGCTATTCAGGCTTATTGTTTCGTACTCACCACTGGCCAGTCGAGATACGCTTCCTACTGGCGGGACTTCTCACGGCAGCTTTTGCGGCGCTCTTACCCTCCCTGATGGGCAGCGGCTTTGATCTGGTTAATCTGTCCTTCAGTGGTGATCTGGGCCTTGGGCTCTTACTCTTTTTGGCGATATGCAAACTGCTGCTGACAGCCACAACCTTTGGCCTCGGAGTTCCCATCGGCATTATCGGCCCCATTATGGTTATTGGCGGCCTGTTTGGTGCCGCCACCGGTCATATCGGTGCTTTTCTGGCCGGCGGTCAGGTATCCGATATCAGTATCTACGCCATGATAGGAATGGCCAGCATGATGGCAGCCTGCCTGCAGGCTCCCCTTGCAGCACTGATGGCACTGATGGAGCTGACGGCCAACCCCCATATCATCATGCCGGGGATGCTGGCGGTGGTTTCTGCAACCCTTACCAGTCGCTACCTGCTACCGGATCATCCGTCGATCTTCCAGTACGCGCTGGAGCTGAAAGGCCTGAAACTGCACGATCCTGCACTATCCCAAATCCTGAGCCGCACCGGAATCAGCGCCGTTATGAGCAGGGACTTCAAACGCTGCACCAATATTCTGAATACCGGACTTGCGAAAACAATTCTGGCAGCGAAACCTCGCTGGCTGCTGATTCATGAAGATGACAACGATCACTTTGTGCTCTTGCCAACAGCGGATCTGGCTAACTATCTCTACCTGCGGGAACAGGAAGGCAAAGAGGAGCTCGCTCAGATTCGTCTGAACGAGGTGCCTTCCGAAGACAGAATCAGCGCCAGCCCACTACCGCAAACAGCAACACTGGCAGAAGCCCAAACCCGGGTTGCCGATATGCGTACCGATGCACTCTATATCACAGGCCCCAATGGCGAAGTGGTCGGCATTGTCACACCGGAAATGATCGAATCTTTTTACCGATAATCTAAGCGCTGCCGACGGTGGCCGATGTAAGGAGTCAACATGGATTTTCTATGGGTTAAAGCCTTTCACCTGATGGCGATTGTGACCTGGTTCAGCGGTCTGTTTTATCTGCCAAGGCTGTACGTTTATCACGCGGAAACTACCGATGAAGCGGGAAATGAGCGCTTTAAGATCATGGAGCGCAAGCTGTACCGGGGCATCACGACTCCCTCGATGATCATCGTGGTTGCTTTGGGCCTGTGGCTGCTGAGTATGAATCCCGCTTACTATCTGTCTCAACCCTGGATGCACGCTAAACTGACTCTTGTGGTACTGCTGATCGGCTATCATTTTGCCTGCGGCCATTACCGCAAGCTGTTCGCAGAAGACAAAAACACCCGCAGCCATAAGTTCTACCGCGTCTTCAACGAGCTACCGGTATTTGCCCTGATCGGCATTATCATTCTGGTGGTCGTCAAACCTTTCACAGGTTGATCACTCAAGTCCCTCTGGCCATATTGATCAGTTTGCGGTATGCGGTGGTGAGATTCACGATGGAAAAGTTCACGGGAGTGCGATTATGAATTCAATTACAGCGGATAAAACCAGCCCTGCCGTCACTCTGGTACTGGCAGGACATGATCCTTCCGGTGGCGCCGGCATTCAGGCCGATATTGAAACCATCCGCTCGCTGGGCGGCTATGCCGCTACTGTCATTACCGCAACGACCACTCAGAACACCCATAATGTTCAGGGTATTCATCCGGTAAATGCCAATGACCTGATCACACAGGCACGCATGATTCTGGATGATCTGCCCATCGCTGCCATCAAAATCGGCCTTTTGGGCAGCATCGACAATATCGAAGCGATCCATACCCTGCTGAGGGATTATCCTCAGCTACCGGTAATCTTTGATCCCATTCTTCGGGCAGGTGGCGGTAAAAGTCTGACCACTCAGGAGATGGTCGCCGCAGTGAGTGATCTGTTACTGCCGCACACCACACTGCTGACACCCAATACTCAGGAGCTGAAACAACTCAGCCCCAACGCTGACTCTGTTGCCGCTCAGGCCCACCATCTGATCAGCCAGGGCTGCCAGCATGTGGCAGTTACCGGCACCCATGCCGACACTCAGGATGTGGTCAACAAACTCTTCGGTAGCCATGGTGAGATGCAGAGCAAAAACTGGCCGAGATTAGCCGGTGAATACCACGGCAGCGGCTGCACCTTTGCTTCCGCCTGCGCCGCACTAATCGCGCAGGGCGCTGATATCTGCAATGCCGTTGAGATGGCCCAGAACTTCACCTGGAAAAGCCTCGAGCAGGCGCACAAACTGAGTGATGGCCAGCATCTGCCCAACCGTTTTTTCTGGAGTGAGCAAAGCTGACGCTTGCTCTACTTTCTTTGTTACAGAACATCCAGCTTCAGGACACCAATCAACACCATGACAGACTCACATACAGACCGCTTCACTGAGGCACTGAACACCTCTGCCATTTACGCCATCACCGACAGCAAACTGATGCCCGGCGAGCTTCTGTTCGAGAAAGCAGAGGCTGCACTGAAAGCCGGTATCGGCTGCCTGCAGTATCGTGAAAAGACTGCAGATCCAGCGGAAAAGAAACAGCGCGCAGAACGCTTGCTCAAGTTGTGTCGCCAGTATAAAACCCCGCTGATTATCAATGACGATCTGGAACTGGCTCTTGAGATCGATGCCGATGGCGTGCATCTGGGACAAAGTGACGGTTCACTTACTGAGGCCCGTGCACGACTGGGTGTTGATAAGATATTGGGTGCGACTTGTCATGCCTCTCTGGAACTCGCACAACAGGCTCAGGATGCCGGAGCAGATTATCTGGCCTTTGGTCGCTTTTTCCCCTCGGCCACTAAACCCGATGCGCCACCGGCACCGCTGGAACTGATCGCGGAAGCCAAAGCCCGTTTCCAGCGCCCCATAGTTGTCATTGGCGGGATTGATCAGAGCAATGCCGAAGTCGTTTTTGCTCAGGGGGCGGATATGATCGCAGTGGTTAACAGCCTGTTTGCCGATGATAATCCGGCAGCTGCCTTAGCCGCTTTTCCACAACGCTAAGCATCAGGTCGGGAGTTTTCTCGTACCGGATCAATGTTTAATCGCGCTCAATGTGAATAACAGCAGGCAAAGCTGTATCCCCTCGCTTTGCCTAGGTATGATGAGCCCATTTTCTGGACATCATCCAGTAACAACTATCAGTAACAACAGTTATAGGGAATCCTATGTCTACGTCAGAACAGCTTTTTGCCAGCGCCCAGACCGTTATCCCGGGCGGCGTAAACTCTCCGGTTCGTGCATTTAAAGGTGTTGGTGGTACTCCGGTATTCATCAAGCGCGCCAAAGGTGCTTACCTGTTTGATGAAGATGGCAAACAGTACATCGACTATGTGGGTTCATGGGGCCCTATGATCACAGGTCACGCCAACGACAAAGTTCTGCAGGCGGTTAAAGATCGTCTGGATGACGGTATGAGCTTTGGTGCGCCGACTGCGATCGAAACCACTATGGCCAAGCGTATCTGCGAAATCATGCCGAACATCGAAATGGTGCGCATGGTGAACTCAGGTACCGAAGCGACCATGAGCGCCATTCGTCTGGCCCGTGGTTACACCGGTCGTGACAAGATCGTTAAGTTTGAAGGCTGCTACCACGGTCACTCTGACTCCCTGCTGGTTAAAGCAGGTTCCGGTGCCCTGACATTTGGTGAGCCAAACTCTCCGGGTGTACCTAAAGCACTAGCAGAACACACCATCACCCTGACCTACAACGATATCGACAACGTACGCGAGTGCTTCAAGCAGATCGGTGATCAGATCGCCTGCATTATCGTAGAACCTGTTGCCGGTAACATGAACTGCATCCCACCTCAGCCGGGCTTCCTGGAATGCCTGCGTGAAGTGTGTGATGAACACGGCACTGTTCTGATTTTTGATGAGGTGATGACAGGTTTCCGTGTATCTCTGGGCGGTGCTCAGGAGCGCTTCAATATCAAACCCGACCTGACCACACTGGGTAAAATCATCGGTGGCGGTATGCCGGTTGGTGCTTTCGGTGGTAAGAAAGAGATCATGTCTCATATCTCTCCACTGGGCCCTGTTTATCAGGCAGGTACGCTGTCCGGTAACCCTCTGGCGATGGCAGCGGGTATCGCTCTGCTGGACAGCATCAGTGAGCCGGGCTTTCACGATGCACTGTTCGCGAAAGTCGACAAGCTGTGTGCCGGCCTTGAAGCCGCAGCAAAAGAAGCTGGCGTACCTTTCATTACTCAGAAAGCCGGTGGCATGTTCGGTGTATTTTTCACAGACAAACCTGCAGTAACCGGTTTCGCAGACGTGATGGAATGCAACAACGATCACTTCAACAAGTTCTTCCACACCATGCTGGAAGAGGGCGTTTATCTGGCTCCGGCTTCTTACGAAGCGGGCTTTGTATCTTCCGCCCATACTGATGAAGATATCGAAAAAACACTGGCTGCTGCACGTAAAGCATTTGCAGCACTGAGCTGATCCGTTACCTTACGGATAGATGAGAGGTCTGACGAAGGCATTTCGTCAGACCTAAAGCTGATTGCTCCGGCGGGGCCAAAACCCGCACTATGTCACCTGACATCACTCTGACTCCCGAACGAGTCAGACGGAGCCTTCAGCCCCGAATACTGAATTTTAAGGAGATCGCCTGTGAGCCAACAGCTGATTGAGGCACTTCAGAACCCTGCCCTGTATAACCACAACACAGGGGAGTTTAAACTGTACCAAACCCATATCTCCTGGGTGCTGCTGACAGGTGATTACGCCTACAAAATCAAAAAGCCGATGGACTTCGGTTTTCTGAATTTCACCACCCTTGAGAAGCGCAAATTCTTCTGCGAACAGGAAGTAGCGCTGAACAAGCGACTGGCTCCGGATCTGTATCTGGATGTCCTGCCGATCTCAGGTAGTGAAGAAGCTCCACTACTGGGCGATGACTCCGCTCCCTTCGAATACGTCATCCGCATGAAACAGTTTGATGGCGAACGCCTGCTGAGCAACCTGCAGGCAGAAGGTCTGGTGACCACCGCTCATATAGAATCCCTTGCCCATCAGATAGCGGATTTCCACGCCGAAATTCGTCAGGCGGATGACAGCATGGTTCTGGGTAGTCCGGCTGAAGTACTGGCTCCGGCACAGCAGAACTTCGATCAGATCCGCGAGATGCTGAGCGAGAAGCCACAACTGGATCAGTTGGCGCAGCTTGAAGGCTGGATGCAGGATACCTTTACCCGCCTTGAGCCACTGTTTGCCAAGCGTAAAGCCTCTGGCATGGTGCGCGAGTGTCACGGTGATATCCACCTGGGCAACGTGGCGTTGATTCAGGAAAACGGTGAAGACACAGTTACTCTGTTCGACTGTATCGAATTTAACGACGAGTTCCGCTGGATCGATGTGATCTCCGATGCCGGTTTCCTGGTGATGGATCTGGAAGCCCGTGGCGAGAAAGAACTGGCCCGTCATTTTATCAACCTGTATCTGGAACTGACCGGCGACTACGAAGGCATTCAGCTGCTGCCGTTCTACAAAGCCTACCGCGCCATGGTTCGAGCCAAGGTGACGCGCTTTATGCTGCTGGATCCATCCATTGATGACGCAGGCCGTGAAGCACTGGAAGCAGACTATCAGAGCTATATCGATCTCGCCGAATCCTACACAGTATTCGAACAGCCCTTCATGCTGATCACCCATGGTGTTTCCGGCTCCGGCAAGAGCTCCGTTAGTCGCGGCGTAATTAAAGAAATGGGCGTGATCCGCATCCGCTCCGATGTTGAGCGTAAGCGTCTGTTTGGTCTGACTGCTGAACAGGACAGCCACTCTGAGCTGAACGAAGGCATCTACACACCGGAAGCGACGCAGAAAACTTACGAGAAGCTGGCGGAGCTGGCTGATTACGTGATTCATTCGGCAACGCCGGTGATTATCGATGCGACGAACCTTAAGCGCTGGCAGCGTGATGCCCTGCGCGACAGAGCAGAACAGCTGGGCGTACCGGCTCTTACTCTGTCTTTTACCGCTTGCCAGGAAACACTGGAACGTCGTGTGAAGAAACGCCATGCAGCGGGTAACGATGCGTCTGAAGCTGATCTGGCGGTTCTGCATAAACAACTGGCCGATCAGGAAGCAATTGCACCGGAAGAAGCCGACTATACTGTCACGGTGAACACCGACGAAGATGATGCCAGTACAAAACTGCTGCTCAGCATCCGTCGTCAGTTCGGTCTGCAGCACTAAAAGCGGCACAGCTTGCTAAGGAGCCGGTTATGAGCCAGAAGCCACATCTGTTAGATAACGCCCTGTATAAGCTATTACGGGACGAGGATATTGACGGCTTTAACCGTGCCCGGGCGGGCGGGTCAAATGCCGATCTGCGAAGCGGTGATTTTCGCGGTCTTGACCTGAGAGAACTGGATGCCCACGGGCTGGATATGAGTAACGCCTATTTCCGTGGCGCAGACCTGCGCGGTATCGACTTCAGTCATACCCGACTGGAAGGCGCCAGCATCGCTCAGGCCAATATCTCCGGCTGTCTGTTCCCGAAAGAGATTTCGGCGGACGAGCTGGTGATGTCACTGAATCATGGCACCCGTCTGCGTTACGATCGTGGCTGCTGAGGCTCAGACAAGGATTTAATTCGAACACAGAGATTCTTCTGCCCTGAACGGGAAGGATTGCGGCAATCACAAAAGGGGCTGACCTGTCATATTAACGTCACATCCAGCTTCTATGATGACGTCGTCCGAACAGGGGTTATCTAGTGTTCGAGGTTAGGCGACTAACCACTTTTTCAGCCGTTTGCTTTGCAAGCGGCTTTTTTACGTCTGATCGTTTTCACCATGACCCTGGAGATAGTCTCCCTCCAAAACGGCGGTCAAGGGTACCATCGAAAAGGCAGTCATAAGCCATAGCTCACAAGACAGCCTAAAGAGAGAAATCATGTACAAACTCTGCACTCTGGACGAGATCGAAAACAAAAGCAGCAAGGGTTTTCAGACGCCCATAGGGCCACTTTTTGCAGTAAAGAAAAAGGATCAGCTTTATCTCTACGCCAATGAGTGTCCGCACTTAGGCGTCAATCTGGAATGGCAGCCGGATCAGTTTCTGGACAGCAGCAAACAGTTGATTCAATGCGCCATGCACGGCGCGCAATTTCTGATCGATAGCGGTAAGTGTATTCACGGCCCCTGTGCCGGTCAGAAGCTGAGAGCGATCCCTTTCGAGATCAATGAGCAGGGTGACGTGATGCTGAGTACGGCGGATAGTGTAGGTCGCTCCCAAACCGCCTGAACCAGCAAAAATGATCAAAATATTTTAAGCGATCACGACAGGGATTGGCTGACGCAGGGTAATAGCCTCGGCATCGATATCCGCTTTATAGGCCAGCACTTCAACACCACTGGCAAGGGCTTCTCTCAGTACCTCACCGTAGGCGCCATCGATATGATCTGCCACGGATACCTGCTCGATGCCGGTGTGGTTAACGCAAAACAGCAATACCGCACGATGACCTTCTGCCACCATCTGCTGCAATTCCCGCAGGTGTTTTTGCCCCCGGGCGGATACCGCATCCGGAAAGAAACCCAGTCCCTTACCAAAAGTCTCATCCAGCAGCGTGGCGCTTTTCACTTCGACGTAACAGTCCGGAAGACCAGACTGTGTCAGCAAAAAATCGATACGGCTGTTTTCCGCCCCGTATTTCACTTCTGCTTTCACTGATTCATAAGCCGCCAGCTCGGTAACGACCTTCTGTTCCAGCGCTTCTTTAACGATGCGGTTGGCCTGAGCAGTATTTACGCAGATCAGATCCCCCTCGGGGGTTTCTGACAGCTCCCAGGTGCAGGGATATTTGCGTTTAGGATTACCGGAATCGGAATACCAGACGCGCCAGCCCTCACCCATACAGTTTTTCATTGAGCCGGTATTGGGGCAGTGCAGAGTGATCTGCGCCGACTCCGATACCAGTTCAGGCATAACCTCTGGCACGACATCCGCCATAAAGCGCTTATAGCGTTTTATCAGGGTGGCGGACTGCAGGGGGGATGACCAACGCATTGCTGAACTCTCCGATCCGTTTATCTGCTTAAGCGCGTTTCTGAATAAAACGTCCTATACGGGTTACCGCCTCTTCCAGCTTGTCGATGCTGGCAGCGTAGGCAAAACGTACCGTGGTACGGGCACCTTCAATACCGAAATCCAGCCCCGGAGTCGTCGCCACACCCTCTTCCTCCAGCAGATCCTGACACCACTGGAAGCTGTCGTCGGTCAGGTGATCGATACCGGCGTAGATGTAGAAAGCGCCTTCCGGAGTCACCGGAATCGACATACCCAGTTCACGCAGGGCCGGTAACAGGTAATCACGGCGACGGGCAAATTCAGCACGGCGCTCTTCCAGCAGAGCAATGGTGTCCGGCTGGAAGGCTGCCAGCGCGGCATACTGGGAAGGTGTTGTCGCAGAAAGGAAAACATTCTGAGCCAGCTTTTCCAGTTCCGGCATAGCGCACTCAGGAGCCACCAGCCAACCTAAACGCCAGCCAGTCATGCCAAAGTATTTGGAGAAACTGTTGATGACAAAGGCGTCATCATTAACCGCCAACGCGGTTTGTGCTTCAACGCCGTAGGTCAGTCCCTGGTAGATCTCATCACAGATCAGTGCACCGTTTTTCGCACTCACCGCCTGAGAGATCTCAGCCAGCTGTTCCAGATTAACCAGAGTGCCGGTGGGGTTCGAAGGTGTTGCCAGCATGGCGGCGCGGGTTTTATCCGTCCAGTGCTGCTCGATATGTTGCGCACTGAGCTGGAAGTGGCTGTCAGCACCTACCGGAATCAACTGAGACTGTCCTTCAAACAGACGCATAAAGTTGCGATTACAGGGGTAGGTGGGATCCGCCATCATCACCTGATCACCGGGATTGACCAGTAACGCCGCCAGTAACAAGAGCGCGCCGGAAGCACCGGGCGTCACCAGAATCCGGGCCGGATCGACATTCACACCGTAAGCAGTCTGGTAATGACGGGCAATCGCCTCTCTCAGTTCAGGAATACCCGCTGCAGGTGTGTAACCGGTATGGCCATCCCGTAGCGCCTGATGGCCGGCTTCGATCACCTGAGGTGGCGACGTGAAATCCGGTTCACCAATTTCCATGTGGATGACATCACGACCTTCAGCCTGTAACTGACGGGCGCGGGCCAATAAAGCCATCACATGAAAAGGTGCAATATCCGCAACACGATTTGCCCACTGGAAATCCGACAGCGACATAGAAACTCCTAAAGCTGAAAGCTTGAAACTGAAAAAAGCTGAGGCCTGAAACCAAAGACAGTGACTTTCAACCGCGAAGCCACCCTATTGAGGCTGAACATCATAGAGAAAAGCAACCCAAGTTGCAGCTTTGCCCGTATCAGAGCCTCTTGGCAGCATAAAAACTGTGGCTAAGCCTGTAAAAACAGATGAAAAAATGGTCGCCAAATTTGCTTTTTCCGCACTTTTCCGCTAAATAAGCAAGGCTTTCAAAAACGTGACAGGTTTTGTCCGTTGCTGAGGGTGCCAATGATGGACTATTTATCGGCGGGCATCCCCCAGACCACCAATAACACAATATGATGGGGCAGTCGTATGCCAGACAATGCAACCAACAACAACGAGCTAAAATCATTCGTGCCGTACGAGATCAAAGACGGCGAGGAGTACATGAATGATGACCAGCTGGAGCATTTCCGCCAGATTCTGCTGAAGTGGAAACAAGAGTTGATGGAAGAGGTTGACCGTACGGTTCAGCACCTTCAGGAAGATGCGAACAACTTTGCCGACCCTGCTGACCGCGCGACCCAGGAAGAAGAGTTCAGTCTGGAACTTCGTACCCGTGACCGTGAGCGCAAACTGATCAAAAAGATCAACGAAGCCCTGGGCGATATCGATGACGGTGACTACGGTTACTGCGAATCCTGCGGTATCGAAATTGGTATTCGTCGTCTTGAAGCACGTCCTACCGCAACCCTGTGTGTAGACTGCAAAACTCTGGCGGAAATCAAAGAGCGCCAGATCGGTGGCTAAGCCCCGACTCTGAAATAAAAGAACCAGCTGCGGCTGGTTTTTTTATGTCTGCTGTTTGCGTAACCTCTCTGTTGAATAAAGCCGATACACTATCGGCTTAAAACCACGTCCGAATACAAATCGGCAGAAATACCATGACCCAAGCCTCATCTATCGCGCCAGAAATACCCTACGTCGGCCGCTTTGCACCGACACCTTCAGGCCCCCTGCATTTTGGTTCTCTGGTAGCAGCCCTTGCCAGCTATCTGGATGCCAAAGCCCACAAGGGACTCTGGCTGATGCGCATTGAAGATATTGATCCCCCAAGAGAACAACCCGGTGCCAGCGATACCATCCTGCAGGCGTTAGAGGCCTTTGAGCTTTTCTGGGATGGTAAAGTGATGTATCAGAGCCAACAGAATGAGCGCTATCAGGATCAGGTAGATCAGCTGATCCAGGCAGGCTTGGCTTACCCCTGCCAGTGCAGTCGTAAGCAGCTAAAAGAATATACTGTATATCCAAACAGTTGCCGTAAAAACCCACCTCCTGCCGATGCAGAATGTGCCATTCGCCTCAAAACCGAGGGCATCTTCAGTATTGAGGACAGAATCCAGGGACATTGCCAGTGGCCGATGGAGCAGGTGGGCGACTTTATTATTCAGCGCCGCGACAAGCTCTTTGCTTATCAACTGGCGGTGGTTCTGGATGATCAGGAACAGCGCATCAATCAGGTCGTTCGGGGTTACGATATTCTGGAAAGCACACCGCGCCAGCTGCAACTTCTAAAACACCTGAACCTGACACCGCCAACCTATGCTCATATTCCGGTGATCGTACAGGCCAATGGCCAGAAGCTGAGCAAACAGAATCTGGCACCGGCGATCAACAGCAAAGAGAAACATCAGCTGCTGCTTCGGGCACTGGCGGCACTGCAGATTTTTCCGGAGCGGGAGATACAGGCCTGCGCCTACTCTGATATTCTTCGCTGGTCTGTTGATCAGTGGGATCCGTCCCGGCTGGCGATGAAGCAGGAGATCCCAGAAGCGGATCTGCTCTGATCTCTTTCAGACAAGCGTCAAACAGCGCCAGTAACACTTAATAAGAACAAAACAGCGAATTCGCCATGTATATGTACCGTTTGATTCTCTTTCTGGTATTTGCCGGCTACCTCTTCTCCCCGGTTCTGATGGACTGGTGGGGCGACACGAACGGCAGCTGGTACCGCCCCTATCTGATCTGGGGTGCTTTGATCGGCATCTCCATCTGGCTTGAGCAGAAGAGAAAACTTGATGAACTTTAGTTTCAGTCTGGGGCAGGTTTCCGCTATCGGCGTTGGCTACCTGCTGTTTCTGTTTGCTGCTGCTTACGCCACGGAACGCCGTTGGTTACCCCGTAAACTGACCCGCCATCCTCTGGTCTATGTACTGTCACTGGGGGTTTATGCCAGTGCTTGGGCGGTGTATGGCTCGGTCGGCTTAGCCAATCAATATGGTTATGGTTTCCTCTCCTATTACCTTGGGGTCGCCGGAGCCTTCGTACTGGCTCCTGTGCTGTTAGTCCCCATTCTCAGGATTACCCGTACCTATCAGCTGTCATCACTGGCGGATCTGTTTGCCTTCCGCTTCAGAAGCCGATGGATCGGAAGTCTCGTTACCGTCTTTATGCTGATGGGGGCGCTGCCCTTATTAGCCCTACAGATTCAGGCGGTTGCGGACTCCATCTATATACTGACCAACGAAGCCTCACCACACACCCTAGCTCTCGGCTTCTGTATGGTGATGATCCTGTTCGCTATTTTGTTTGGCGCACGACACACCTCCCTCAGGGAAAAGCATGAAAGTCTGGTCGTTGCGATCGCCTTTGAATCCATCATCAAGCTGGTGCTTATGCTGGCAATTGGCGCTTATGTGCTGTTTGAGATTTTTGGCGGTTTTCAGGGGCTGGATATCTGGCTGACCGCTCACGCAGACCAGTTGCAGGAACTGCAGAAACCGCTAGAGGCCGGCCAGTGGCGTACCATGCTGCTGCTCTTCTTTGCAGCGGCTGTGGCTATGCCACACATGTTTCACATCATCTTTACTGAAAACCAATCCACAGATGTATTGTTCCGTTCCAGCTGGGCAGTACCTCTTTATCTGTTGCTCCTCAGTCTGCCGGTGCCCCTGATTCTCTGGGCGGGTATGGCAGAAGGCAACCCGCTGAAGCCGGAATATATGGTGCTGGGTATCGGCATCAATGGTGCAGAAAACTGGGTCGGTATCTTTGCTTTTATCGCGGGTCTCTCAGCGGCGAGCGGCACTATTATTCTGGTAACACTGGCTCTGGCGGCGATGACTCTTAACCACCTGGTGTTGGCGGTTTATCAGCCCGGTGCCAAGTTCGATATCTACAACTGGCTGCTCTGGTTCCGTCGTCTGCTGATCGGCCTCATTATTATTGCGGCCTATCTGTTCTACCGCACGCTCGGGGTAAAACATGATCTGGCAAGCCTTGGCCTGACCTCTTTCGTCGGCATTCTGCAGTTTCTGCCGGGTATTCTGGCGGTGCTCTACTGGCCAACCGCAAACCGGATCGGTCTGATCGCAGGTCTCTGTGCCGGTATCGGCATCTGGATTTTCGGTCAGGTGATTCCTCTGCTCTATAATATCGAGCAGGTAACACTGCCCGCTACCAATCTGGTATTCCATTCCGGTGGCGATGGCTGGTATGAGGTAGCTCTGGCCTCCATCATCCTCAACATTGTGGTCTTCATCTTCACGTCGCTCTTTTTACAGCCCAGTGATGAAGAGAAAGCAGGGGCCAGCTCCTGCTCCGTTGATGCTCTTTCCCGCCCACACCGGTTACAGCTGAATGCCCGCACCTGCGAGGACTTTATCGGGTTTCTGGCGATCCCACTCGGCAAAATGACTGCCGAGCGGGAAGTGCAGACTGCGCTGAAGGATCTGCAACTGGCTCCGGAAGATGGTCGCCCTTACTCCCTCCGACGACTGAGAGACCGGATTCAGGCCAACCTCTCCGGTTTGATGGGACCGGCTATCGCGCAGGAAATTGTCGATCAGTACTTGCCCTATCAGGCCAACAGCAGCAGTCATAACTCAGAAGATATTCACTTTGTTGAAACCCGGCTGGAGAATTATCGCTACCAGCTGACGGGACTCGCCAAAGAGCTGGACTCCCTGCGCCGCTATCACAGACAAACCCTGCAATATCTGCCGATCGGGGTCTGCTCGCTGGGTAACGACTTTGAGATTCTGATGTGGAACAACACCATGTCGGAGCTGACCGGCATTCCGATGGATCAGGTGGTGGGTTCCCGCTTCGACAGCCTTCCGGAACCCTGGAAAAGCCTGTTGGGCGAATTCGTCGGCAGTCAGGCACCACACCTGTTCCAGAAGGTGCAGCAGGATAATGGTAAACCGCGCTGGTTCTCACTGCATAAAGCCCATATTGAAGAACCCCTCTCCCACATGGGTGGCTCGGTAATTCTTCTGGAAGACCACACCGAAACCCAACAGCTGGAAGAGGAGCTGGTACACAGTGAACGTCTGGCCAGTATCGGGCGCTTAGCGGCCGGTGTCGCCCATGAGATCGGCAACCCCATCACGGGGATCTCATCTCTGGTACAGAACCTGAAATATGAAACCGATAACCCGGAAGTGATCTCAGAAACCGCCGATCAGATTCTTCAGCTGACCAAACGGGTAACACGTATCGTGCATTCACTGGTGAGCTTTGCCCATGCCGGTCGCCACTCCAGCCAAACCGCACAGGAACCCCTGCTGATCAGCCATGCGGTAGAGGAAGCCGTCAACCTTATCTCCTTGAGTTCTAAGGGAAAAGATATTGTTTTCGACAACCAGTGCCCGGACGATCTCTACGTGATCGGTGACATTCAAAAACTGATACAGGTTTTTGTTAACCTATTAGGTAACGCAAGAGATGCCTCAGATGCGGGGGATAGTGTTACTATAACTGCTACCGTTCAGGACAATACCGCCCAGGTAAGCGTTACCGATCGTGGCTGTGGTATCCCTGAAGAACAGTTAGAGCATATTTTTGAGCCCTTCTTCACTACCAAAGATCCCGGAGAAGGAACCGGTCTCGGTTTAGCATTGGTCTACAGCATCATAGAAGAACACTATGGCCATATTCAGATCAGCAGCCCGGCAGACCGGACGCAAGGTCGTGGGACAGAGGTCACCATCACCTTGCCTCTCTACCATGCTGAAGCCAAAAGCGAATCCGCGTGGAATGACTAAATGAGCAAGATTCTGATTGTAGAAGATGAAGATATTATCCGTTCCGCTCTCAAGCGTTTGCTGGAACGACATAATTTCAACGTCAGTGAGGCCGGATCCGTCGATGACGCTCTGAGCCATCTTAAAAGTAACAGCTATGATCTGGTGATTTCCGACCTGCGCCTGCCTAAAGCTCCGGGGACGGATCTGATTGAACTGGCTGAAGGTACTCCGGTCCTGATCATGACCAGCTACGCCAGCATGCGCTCCGCTGTGGATGCCATGAAACAGGGGGCAGTGGATTATATCGCCAAGCCTTTTGACCATGACGAAATGCTGGAAACCGTCAACCGGATTCTGGCACAGCGCAAATCGGCTCAGCCGACAGAAAGCCAGGATGCTGAAGACGAGTCCGAGACAGAAGCCGGCACCATGGGCATGATCGGCCACTGCTCGCCAATGCAGGTGGTTTATCAGCGCATCCGCAAAGTTGCTCCGACAGAAGCAACGGTTCTGGTTCAGGGTGAATCCGGTACCGGTAAAGAGCTGGTGGCCAAGGCGATTCACAATCAGAGTCGCCGCAAGGGCGAGCCGATGATCTCAGTAAACTGTGCTGCCATTCCTGAAACCCTGATCGAATCCGAACTGTTTGGTTATGAAAAAGGGGCATTTACCGGCGCAAACACCAACCGTAGCGGTCTGGTCGAAGCAGCCGATGGCGGTACTCTGTTCCTTGATGAGATTGGTGAGCTGCCTTTGGAAGCTCAGGCGCGTCTGTTGCGTGTTCTGCAGGAAGGCGAGATTCGTCGTATCGGCTCGGTACAGTCAAAGAAGGTCAATGTACGTCTTGTCGCCGCAACTCACCGGAATCTGAAAAAACTCTCCAGTGAAGGTGAATTCCGTCTCGATCTCTATTACCGACTGAATGTAATGGAGATCGCTCTGCCGGCACTACGTGAGCGTGGTGAAGATATTCTGGAAATTGCCGAATATCTGCTGGGCGAAGCCTGCAAGCGCATGGATCGCCCGAACCTGCGCTTCAGTAAGCATGCCTCCGATGCCATCATGCAGCATGACTGGCCGGGTAACGTGCGTGAACTTGAAAACGCCATCGAGCGCGGTGTCATTCTGGCGGAAGGCAACCTGATTCACAGTGATGATATGGGTATCGTGCCCGAAGTTGTGGCACCGGTACGTATGCCGCCTCAGGCTCAGTCCGCATTACCCTCTGTGAGCATGGCACCAGTTCCTCAGCGTTCTGCCGGTCGTAACGATGGTACAAAAGCACCGGAAGATCTGTCACTGGAAGATTACTTCCAGCACTTTGTGTTGGAACATCAGGATCAGATGAGTGAGACCGAGCTGGCACAGAGGCTGGGGATCAGCCGGAAGTGCCTCTGGGAGCGTCGCCAACGCCTTGGAATTCCTAGAAAAAAAGCAGCAACTAAGAAGAGCGGGTAACCCCCGCTCTTTTTTTGACCCACATCAAAGCCTGTTGACCCGCGCGTCAAGGTGACAAATTCAGAGTGTTACCGTAACACACAGACACAGAGCCAAATAATGGTTTCACAGGTAACAATCTTCTGTTTGGTCTTAGACGAACTTTACCAGCACAACCGTAATTCATTGTTTTTAAAGGTTTTTTTAAAAGCTGGCACACCAAGTGCAATCTATACGGGCAAGAACAACAAGAACACGGTTAACTGACAGCCAACTCAATAAAAATAATAACTGGCAGATTTTGTAACGCTCATACAACAAAAACAAAAATCAGAGCAAACAAACATCAGGCAAAAACGGAAACAACAAAAACAAATATCCGATAAATGCCAAACCTGAAACAACAACAATAAATCAGGTCGAAGTTAACCACAGCGAACTCATGCATCTCAGGCTCGCAACAACAATAAAAAAGCGGCGCTTTAAGATGCCAGCCCGAACAACAAAAACAAAACCTGGGCTGAGAAAAAATCCTTGGATTAATTGTTTTGAATACGAGGCGGTCCAAACCAGAAGTAGTGATACTTCGCATTGGAAAACAAAAATAACAAGGCTTAAGCCACCAAGGTTTGTCACCGATAGACTGTCATTGCGTATTCAGAGCGATTTACCGAAGTCTGACATACCGTCCGCATGGAAGCGGACAGTTCCGGCGGGGCCAATTTGGCCCCGCTTTTATTTTTAGGGTAAACTCCCCTCTCCTATTCAGAGATTCAAGACCCAGCGATGCTAAAAGGAATTCCTTCTTTTCTAAAGCGTCCCGGTGATTCAATTCGGCAGCTGCTTAAATCAGAGCGGCCACAGCAATCCGAAAAACACGAATTGCGCATCGTTTCCCGTGACGAACACCCCATCAGCCGCTCCGGCATTTCAGAAAGCGCTTTGAAAGTGCTCTATCGTCTGAAAAAAGCAAATTATGATGCCTTTCTTGTAGGCGGCTGCGTTCGTGATGCGCTTTTGGATCTGCACCCGAAAGATTTTGATGTGGCTACCAATGCCACACCGGAACAGGTCAACAGCCTGTTTCATAATGCCCGCATTATTGGCCGACGTTTCCGTATTGTGCATGTCCGCTATGGTCGTGAAATTATCGAGGTGACCACCTTCCGTGCGCCCCACGATACATCCAATGCCAAGTCCCACGCATCTCAGACCGACCAGGGGCTTTTGGTACGGGATAACGTATTCGGCAGCATTGAAGAAGACGCTATGCGTCGTGACTTCACCATTAATGCCCTCTATTACAATATCCGCGATTTCTCCATCCATGATTACGCTGGCGGTATCCGTGATATTGAACAGCGCCTGATTCGAATGATTGGTGATCCGGAAACCCGCTATCGGGAAGATCCGGTTCGCATGCTGCGTGCGATCCGCTTTGCAGCCAAACTGGACTTCAATATCGAAGCTGCGACAGAAGCTCCTATCCGCGCATCTGCCAACCTGTTACGCCAGATTCCCGCTGCGCGTTTATTTGAAGAGGTACTGAAACTTTTCCTCTCAGGTCAGGGTGTTGAAACCTTTAAGCTGCTGCGTGAATACCAGTTATTCGGGCAACTCTTCCCGTATACAGAAGATGCACTGCAGGAAAGCCCTGAACGCGAAGCCTTTATTATCCGCGCACTGGAGAATACCGATAAACGTATTCGCCAGAATAAGCCGGTAACACCAGCTTTCCTGTTCGCGGCACTCTTGTGGCCTGTGGTTCAGAGAGCCTTTGGTGAGTTAGTTCGTTCCGGTATTCCACCTGTGCCAGCAATGCAACAGGCAGGACAGCAAGCAACAGCAGCTCAGGTGGATTTCACCTCGATTCCTAAGCGTTTCAGCCAACCGATGCGTGAGATCTGGGAGTTCCAGTTACGTCTCGAACGACGTCAGGGCAAACGTGCTTTCCAGACTGCTGAGCATCCGCGCTTCCGCGCTGCTTATGATTTTCTGGTACTGCGTGGCGAAACCGGTGAAGACGTTCAGGATCTGGCTGACTGGTGGACCGATTTCCAGGAGAGTGATACCCACTCCCGCCGTAATCTGGTTCAGCACAATGAGCAGAATGAAAAACCTGCTCCCCGTAAGCGCCGCCGTCGCCGCCGCAGTAACAGTAAGAACAGCCATCATAAAGACGGCCCCCGTAAATCTCAGGATTAAGTGGCCCCATGACAGCAACTCATACCGCTTATATCGGACTGGGCAGTAATCTCGAAGATCCAGTTCAGCAGCTCAAAACCGCGCTGCAGGAGCTGGATCAGCTGCCCGAGACCAGCCTGACTCAAGCATCTTCTTTATATAGCAGTAAACCGGTTGGCCCTCAGGATCAGCCGGACTTTGTTAACGCGGTTGCTAAACTGGAAACCAGTCTTGAGCCATTAGCACTTCTGGATCAACTTCAGGCTCTGGAGCAAACCCACCGACGAGTTCGTGAGCGTCACTGGGGGCCGCGAACCCTGGACCTGGATCTGTTACTGTTTGATGACCAAATCATTTCACATCCCCGCCTGATCGTCCCACATGCACACATGCATGAACGGGGCTTTGTACTGTTACCTCTGGCTGAAATCAGCCCCAATTTGTCCCTGCCAGGTAAAGGTTCTATTACAGACATTCTGTCTAATATCGCGACAGATGACTTGCAGATACTGACAAAGTCAGAGTAAAGTTACCGCAGCTTGTTACCTTTAGATGCAGGTAACGTCAAAGTAACACATTCCGAAACGCCCACCGCCACAAGCAGTGGGCGTTATTGTAATGGCGGAACATAATAATGAAGACAGTGACAATCAGTACACTGAATAAGCTAAAACAGGCCGGTGATAAATTCAGCTGCCTGACTGCGTACGATGCAACTTTCTCAGGACAGGCAAGCCAGGCCGGAATCGAAGTACTTCTGGTTGGTGATTCACTGGGTATGGTTCTGCAGGGACATAACAGCACACTGCCGGTAAGCGTTGACGATATCGTTTACCACACTCAATGCGTAGCCCGTGGTAACAAAGGCGCTCTGATTATGGCGGATATGCCATTTATGAGTAACGCATCAACCGAACAAATGCTACTTAACGCAGGCAAGCTGATGCAGGCCGGTGCACACATGGTCAAGATCGAAGGTGAAGCCTGGTTAGCAGAAGGTATCACTGAATTGACCCGCCGTGGCGTTCCGGTTTGTGCGCACCTGGGTCTGACACCTCAGATGGTGAACCAGTTTGGCGGATACAAGGTGCAGGGCAAAACCGAAGCCGCTGCACAGGCAATCATTGAAGCCAGTCAAAAGCTGGTGGATGCGGGTGCCAGCATCATCCTGCTGGAATGCGTACCGACTGAAGTCGGTCGTCTGGTGACTGAAGCGGTATCCGTACCAGTGATCGGTATCGGCGCTGGCCCACACACTGATGGTCAGATTCTGGTTCTTCAGGATATGCTTGGCATCACTATGGGTCACACCGCTAAGTTTGTGAAAAACTTTATGACCGATGCATCAACCATTCAGGAAGCACTGAGCAACTATCATCAGGAAGTGAAAGCCAACACCTTCCCTGCTGAGGAGCACTGTTTCTCATGATTCTGTGTCACACCATTGCTGAGCTGCGTGCTGCTATCGCAGAACGTCGCCGGAATGAAGGCGGCAAGGTCGCTTTTGTTCCGACAATGGGCAATCTGCACTCCGGTCATATTCAGCTGATCCACGAAGCTCATAAAGAGGGCAGCACTGTTGTGTGCAGCATCTTTGTGAACCCGATGCAGTTTGGCCCCAATGAAGATCTCGATTCTTATCCGCGCACTCTGGACGCGGACAGCCAGCAACTGTCAGAAGCCGGTTGCCATATTCTGTTCGCGCCGAATGCCAACGAGATCTACCCTAACGGTCTGGACAGCCAGACACAGGTCAATGTACCTGAGCTGGGTGAAGAGCTATGCGGTGCTGCCCGTCCCGGTCACTTTACCGGTGTTACCACAGTGGTCAGCAAGCTGTTCAATATTGTTCAGCCGGATGTGGCTTTGTTTGGTCAGAAGGATTTCCAGCAGCTGGCGATCATTCGCAAGATGGCACAGGATCTTTGCATGCCGCTTGAGATCAAAGGCGTGCCAACGGTTCGTGCAGAATCCGGTCTGGCTCTGAGCTCTCGCAATGGCTACCTGACACAGGAAGAACTGACACAGGCATCCGCCTTGTATCAGACATTAGTCAAAATTCGTCAATCGATCGAAGCCGGTGAGTCAGATTTTGATAAACTCTGCCAGCAAGCGAAGACTGAGCTCAGCACCCATGGTTTTACCCCGGACTATCTGAGTGTACGACGCCAGTCTGACCTGAAAATCGCTGACGCTAATGACTGTCAGCTGGTCATCCTGGCAGCTGCCCACCTGGGTAAGGCACGACTGATCGATAACATCGCATTTGCGTTGAATCAAAAATAACATTAAGGCATACTGCGCGACTTAGCTGCTATTTGCAGCAAACCTGCGTGCTTCTATAGCGTTTCCAGTATGCTTTTTAATAAAGCATTTCAGAAAGAAATAAAGGTTAATCATCATGCAATCCATCATGCTTAAAGCAAAACTGCATCAGGCTCGTGTCACTCACGCGGTACTGGAGTATGAGGGTTCTTGCGCTATTGACGGCAACTTGCTGGATATGGCCGGCATCCGTGAATACGAGCAAATTCAGATTTACAACATTGAAGGTGGCCAGCGCTTCACTACCTACGCTATCCGTGGTGAAGAAGGTTCCGGCATCATCTCTGTTAATGGCGCTGCAGCTCACCAGGCTAAAGTTGGCGATCGCGTTATCATCTGCGCATACGCAAACTACACTGAAGCTGAGCTGGCTAACTTCAAGCCTGCCCTGATCTACATGGCAGAAGGCAACGAAGTGAGCCACACCAGCAACGCGATTCCGGTACAGGTTGCTTAAGAGCAATACTTACCGAGAAATGAAAAAAGCTGACCTAAGGTCAGCTTTTTTTTTGTCATCATTTAGGCGTATTCTGTCTCTGGAACTGCAAAAAAGTGCTATGCTGCATAGCACAATAAAGATCTTTATCTGATAAAAAAGGAAATACCTATGCAAGACGTTGTTATCGTCGCCGCCGGTCGTACAGCAATCGGCAGCTTTAACGGTGGTCTGAGCTCTGTTTCTGCCAGCGATCTGGGTGCCGTTGTAATCAAAGGCCTGTTAGAGAAAACCGGTATTGATCCTAAACAGGTAGACGAAGTTCTGCTGGGTCAGGTACTGACAGCGGGTTGCGGTCAGAACCCTGCTCGTCAGGCAGCGATCAAAGGCGGTCTGACAGAAGCAACGCCTGCTATGACAATCAACAAGGTTTGCGGCTCAGGCCTGAAAGCCCTGCACCTTGGTACCCAGGCGATCCGTTGCGGCGATGCTGATGTGATCATCGCTGGCGGTATGGAAAACATGTCTCTGTCTGCCCACGTTCTGCCGGGCTCCCGTTCTGGTCAGCGCATGGGTAACTGGGCTCTGCAGGACAGCATGATTGTTGATGGCCTGTGGGATGCCTTTAATGATATCCACATGGGTATTACCGCAGAAAATCTGGCGGAGAAATACTCCATCAGCCGTGAAGAGCAGGATGCGTTTGCTGCTCAGTCTCAGCAGAAAGCTGAAGAAGCGATTAAAGGCGGTCGTTTCTCTGATGAGATCATTCCGGTAACTATCCCTCAGCGTAAAGGCGATCCGGTTGTTTTCGGCACCGACGAAAACGCACGTTTCGGTACCACCGCTGAAAAGCTGGCAGCTATGCGCCCGGCATTCAAAAAAGACGGCACCGTAACTGCGGGTAACGCTTCTACACTGAACGATGGTGCTGCAGCCGTTATGCTGTGCAGCGCGAAGAAAGCTGAAGAACTGGGTCTGCCGGTTCTGGCCAAGATCTCTGCTTACTCCAATGCAGGTGTTGATCCTAAGATCATGGGTATTGGTCCTGTTCCTGCGACTCAGCGCTGCCTGGAAAAAGCAGGTTGGGATATCAAGGATCTGGATCTGGTTGAAGCCAACGAAGCTTTCGCCGCTCAGGCTCTGAGTGTCAACAAAGAGCTGGGTTGGGATACCGGTAAAGTCAACGTAAACGGTGGTGCGATTGCACTGGGCCACCCGATTGGTGCTTCCGGCTGCCGTGTACTGGTCAGTCTGGTTCACGAAATGATCAAGCGCGATGCTAAAAAGGGTCTGGCGACTCTGTGTATCGGCGGTGGTCAGGGTGTTGCTCTGGCGGTTGAACGCTAAGCATCACTTTGCATTGACAGTAGCCTGCTTGCCGCAGGTTACTGTGCTGCACAAACAGCAGACATAAAAAAACCTCGCAATGGCTGCATCAGCTTTGCGAGGTTTTCTTTTATCAGGAGTCTGCCTTTGATATCAAAAACAGACGCCTGAAGACCAAGAGCGAGTCTTACTCTGCAGCTTCTGCCAGAGTCGCTGCTTTCTCTTCGTCGGTTACTTCTTTAATGCTCAGCTTAACGCGGCCACGGTTGTCCACGTCCAGAACTTTAACAGCAACCATATCACCTTCTTTCAGGTAATCGCTTACAGCGTTAACACGCTCTTGCGCAATCTGAGAGATGTGCACCAGACCGTCCTGACCCGGCAGGAAGTTAACGAAGGCACCGAAGTCCGCCAGACGAACAACCTTACCTTTGTACACAGTACCGATTTCAGCTTCAGCAGTGATACCAGCAATCTCGTTGATCGCCATCTGTGCTGCCGCTTTGTTTTCTGCGTAGATCTTAACCAGACCATTGTCGTCGATATCGATAGAAGCACCGGTACGCTCACACAGTGAACGGATAGTCGCGCCACCTTTACCGATAACGTCACGGATTTTCTCAGGATCGATCTTGATGGTGGTCATCGCAGGTGCGTTCTCAGACAGATCTTCACGACCTTCGCTGATCACTTTGTTCATTTCACCCAGGATGTGCAGACGTGCTTTGTTTGCGCGCTGCAGAGCCACCTCCATGATCTCTTCGTTGATACCTTCAATCTTGATATCCATCTGCAGAGCAGTGATACCTTCAGCAGTACCGGCAACTTTAAAGTCCATATCACCCAGGTGATCTTCGTCACCCAGAATGTCGGTCAGTACAGCGAAACCTTCGCCTTCTTTAACCAGACCCATAGCGATACCGGCAACTGGTGCTTTCAGAGGTACACCAGCGTCCATCAGAGCCAGAGACGCACCACATACGGAAGCCATAGAGCTGGAACCGTTAGATTCAGTGATCTCAGATACCACACGGATGGAGTACGGGAATTCTTCTTCAGTCGGCAGAACCGCCTGAACACCACGACGAGCCAGACGACCGTGACCGATTTCACGACGCTTAGGACCACCCATGAAGCCAGCTTCACCTACAGAGTATGGAGGGAAGTTGTAGTGCAGCATGAACGGGTCGCGAACTTCACCAGCCAGAGACTCGCTGATCTGTGCATCACGGGCAGTACCCAGAGTTGCAGTAACGATCGCCTGAGTTTCACCACGGGTAAACAGAGCAGAACCGTGAGTCTTCTGCAGCATGCCTACTTCAACGCGGATATCACGAACAGTATCCTGATCACGACCGTCGATACGAGGCTCACCATTTACCACAGACTGACGAACAACCTGTTTTTCAATGCTTGCGAATGCAGACTTGATCGCGTCAGCAGTCGGGCCTTCTTCATTAGCCAGTTTCTCAACCGCTTCTGCTTTCAGCTCGCCCAGTTGAGCGTAACGATCCTGTTTAACAGTGATCTTGTACGCGTCTTTAATCTTGTCAGCGTAAGCCAGAGAAACCAGTTGCTTGGTCTCTGTGTCTTCTGCCGCAGGTTGCCAATCCCATGCAGGAGTGCCAACTTCAGCAGCGAACTCTTTGATCGCTACATTCACAGCCTGCAGCTCTTTATGAGCAAACAGAACCGCACCCAGCATCTCGTCTTCAGTCAGCTCTTCTGCTTCAGACTCAACCATCAGTACCGCACTTTCAGTACCGGCAACAACCATGTCCAGAAGAGACTCTTCCAGTTTTTCGTTGCTTGGGTTCAGGATGTAACCTTCGTCGTCAGTGAAACCAACGCGCGCAGCACCCAGAGGACCGCTGAAAGGTACACCGGAAACTGCCAGCGCAGCAGAAGTACCGATCATTGCAGCGATATCAGGATTGTTGTCCTTATCGGCAGACATAACAGTACAGATAACCTGTACTTCGTTCATAAAGCCGTTCGGGAACAGAGGACGAATCGGACGGTCGATCAGACGGGAAGTCAGTGTCTCGTTTTCAGTCGGGCGGCCTTCACGCTTGAAGTAACCACCAGGGATCTTACCTACTGCGTAAGTCTTTTCCTGGTAGTGAACAGACAATGGAAAAAATCCCGCGTCCGGCGATACATCTTTTTTCGCTACTACAGTACACAGCACAGAGGTGCTGCCCATAGTAACCATAACTGCACCAGTAGCCTGACGGGCGATACGACCCGTTTCGAGTGTTACGGTCTGATTGCCGTAAGTAAATGTCTTAGTAACCGGATTCACGGTAATTTCCTTCCAATGTCTATTGCTTTCATGTGTGCGCTATTTTCACACAAAGAAGCCCGCTATCAAAGTGATAGCGGGCTTCAGAGGGCAAACATTTATCCGCCACAAAATTGTGACGAAAAAAGCTGCCGGAGTCCTACGGACAACGTCGTATTAGCGACGCAGACCCAGACGCTTGATCAGATCGCTGTAACGACCCAGATCTTTCTTCTTCAGGTAGTCCAGCAGCTTACGACGCTGGTTAACCATGCGAATCAGACCACGACGGGAGTGGTGATCCTGTTTGTTCGCTTTGAAGTGATCCTGCAGACCGTTGATGTTGAACGTCAGCAGTGCAACCTGAACCTCTGGGGAACCAGTGTCGCCTTCGCCACGTGCGTATTCTTTAACGATTTCTGCTTTCTTTTCTGCAGTTAAAGCCATGATGCTTCTCCTGATAAAATATGCGAAATATAAATTCAGGGTAACCGCGCATATTTACAGTTATCCTAACTTTGCCTCTGACTGAAGCAGTCCTGTCCACAGACCGGTAACGGCGGGACATGGAAATCTGTGTTTGTTGTTCTCAGAGCAGGATCACTGCTCTTCGAACACCACCAGTCGTTTGGGTTGCAGACGACCGGCTTCTGCCGATTCAGCAAGACCGATAAAACGGCCCTGATCATCGTACAAACGAACTTTATTGGCATACACCTGATCACAGGCGATATCCTGGCCGTGGAGGATACGCGCAGTTTCCTCCGCAGACAAATCTTTCTTCGGAAAATGCGCCACCAGAATGTCGGTGTCCAGCAGATATCCGTCAAGAGATTGTTCCAGATCTCTTTCCGCCTGCAGGCGATCAAACTCCAGCATCTCATCCCCGGTAAAACCACCGGTATGAGTACGGTGCAACATCACCAGATGCGCGCCACAACCTAAGGTCTCACCAATATCTTCCGCCAGTGTGCGAACATAGGTGCCCTTGGAGCAACGAACAGAGAAAGTCAGATCCGGTGCATTCCATTCGATCAGTTCGAGATCAAAAATGGTGACGCTGCGAGCCTTACGCTCTACCGTCTTACCTTCACGGGCAAGCTTGTACAACGGCTGGCCATTCTGTTTGAGCGCCGAATACATCGGCGGTACCTGCTCAATATCCCCCAGAAAACGCGCCATAGCTTCTTTGATCTGAACTTCATTAAGCTCAGGCACAGGGCGTTCCTGAATGATATTACCTTCCGCATCACCGGTATCGGAGACCTGACCCAGTCGGGCGGTTGCGATATAGGCTTTGTCTGCGTCCAGCAGGTAACTTGAAAACTTAGTCGCTTCGCCAAAACACAAAGGCAGTAGTCCGGTTGCCATAGGGTCAAGATTACCCGTATGGCCGGCCTTGCTTGCATTCAGCATGGCACGCACGCGCTGAAGGGCGCGGTTACTGGAAATACCTTTGGGTTTATTCAGCAGAAGGACGCCGGAGATATTCCGGCCTTTACCACGACGAGCCACCGGAGATTAATCCTCCGATGAATCGTTGTTGTGTTCTGAAGGGGTGTCTGTCTCAGGAGAGATGCGTGATTTATCGGCAGCAACTGCTTCCTCAATCAGGCTGGACAGCTTACGGCCACGCACCAGGCTGGAGTCATAATCAAACTTCAGCTGAGGGACGATACGCAGTTTAACGGCCTTGCCGATTTCACGACGCAGAAAACCTGCTGCACGGTTAAGTACTGCCAGATCTTCTTTCGCTTCTTCAGCGCTGTCTTTACCCAGAACAGTAATGTAGACGTTTGCGAAGCTCAGATCACGACTGATCTGAACGTCATTCACGGTTACCATTCCCAGACGCGGGTCTTTAATTTCAAACTGAATTATCTGAGCTAGCTCCTTCTGGAGCTGCTCAGCAATTCGGTCCGTTCGTTTGAACTCACGGGACATTCAGCTTTTTTCCTCGGCTCTTAATTAAGTGCCTAAAGAGTAAAGTTACAGGGTGCGCTCAACTTTAACTTTGTCAAAGACTTCGATCTTGTCGCCTTCTTTAACATCGTTGTAGTTCTTAACACCGATACCACACTCAACGCCGTTACGAACTTCGTTAACGTCATCTTTAAAGCGACGCAGGGATTCCAGCTCGCCTTCGTAGATTACAACGTTGTCACGCAGTACACGGATCTTCTTGCTGCGGTAAACCGTACCTTCAACAACCATACAACCTGCAATAGCACCCAGCTTCGGAGAACGGAATACATCGCGTACTTCAGCGATACCCACGATCTCTTCTTTGTATTCAGGAGCCAGCATACCGGTCATCGCTTGTTTAACGTGATCGATCAGTTCATAGATCACGCTGTAGTAGCGCAGATCAATCTCTTCACGTTCAACAATGCTACGGGCGGTTGCATCAGCACGAACGTTGAAACCAACCAGAATCGCGCTGGAAGCCAGAGCCAGGTTAGCGTCAGTTTCAGCAATACCACCTACACCGGAAGAGATGATGTTCACCTTCACTTCATCGGTAGACAGATCCAGCAGTGCTGCAGAGATCGCTTCCAGAGAGCCACGTACGTCAGTTTTCAGTACGATGTTCAGGTTAGCAACTTCGCCTTTCGCCATGTTCTCGAACATGTTCTCCAGCTTAGCCGCCTGCTGACGAGCCAGTTTCACATCACGGAATTTACCCTGACGGAACAGTGCAACTTCACGGGCTTTACGCTCATCCTGTACTACGGTGAACTCATCACCCGCATCAGGCGTGCCGTCCAGACCCAGAATCTCAACCGGAATCGCAGGACCTGCTTCATCGATCGGCTTACCGTTCTCATCAATCAGAGCACGTACACGACCGTAGTTCAGACCTGCCAGAACCATGTCACCCTTACGCAGAGTACCGTTCTGAACCAAAACGGTGGATACAGGACCACGACCTTTATCCAGACGCGCTTCTACAACCACACCTTTAGCCGGTGCTTCAGGAACCGCTTTCAGCTCCAGAATTTCAGATTGCAGCAGTACTGCGTCCAGCAGCTCATCGATACCCTGACCAGATTTGGCGGATACGTGGATAAACTGAACGTCGCCACCCCAATCTTCCGGGATAACTTCTTTAGCAGCCAGTTCGGTCTTAACACGATCCGGATCAGCCGCTTCTTTATCAATTTTGTTAACAGCTACAACGATAGGTACGCCAGCCGCTTTCGCGTGATGGATCGCTTCTTCAGTCTGAGGCATCACACCATCGTCTGCAGCGACAACCAGAATTACAACGTCAGTTGCTTTCGCACCACGTGCACGCATCGCAGTAAAGGCCGCGTGTCCCGGAGTATCCAGGAAGGTGATCATGCCGTGACCCGTCTCAACGTGGTATGCACCGATGTGCTGGGTAATACCACCGGACTCGCCGGATGCAACTTTAGCGCGACGGATGTAATCCAGCAGCGAGGTTTTACCGTGGTCAACGTGACCCATTACGGTAACAACCGGAGCACGAGTTACTTCGTGGCCGTCGTAGCTGATGTTGTCCAGAACTTCGTCTTCCAGAGCGTTGTCGTTCAGCAGTTTGAACTTGTGCCCCATCTCTTCAACGACGATCTGAGCGGTTTCCTGATCGATCACCTGGTTAATGGTAACCATGGCGCCCATCTTGAACATCACCTTGATCACTTCAGCAGCTTTAACGGCCATTTTGTCAGCCAGTTCAGCAACTGTGATCGCTTCAGGGATCGCTACTTCACGTACGATAGGTGCTGCCGGTTTCTCGAAACCGTGCTCACGCTTAGGACCGTTGTTACGGTTATCACTACCGCGACGAGCATTTTTCTTAGCGCTGCGTACTTCTTTCTTGCCGCGACGAGGAGCGTTTTCTTTCTCTTTCTTACGCTCGCCATACTCTGGCTTGGCAGCTGTTTTCTTGCCTTTACCCGGCTTGTTGCCACCAGAAGTGTCTTCATCACGGAACTTCTTAGCAGGTGCTTCAGAAGGCGCTGGAGCCGCTTCAACAGGTGCAGCAGGAGCTGCTGACTGTGCTTTTTGCTCTTCAGCTTTACGTTTAGCTTCTGCCTGACGTTTTGCTTCCTGCTCAGCCTGCAGTCTTGCTTCTTCTTCCGCTTTTTTCTTCGCTTCTTCTTCCGCAGCCTGATCAACTTCAGGGCGCTTCACGTAAGTACGCTTTTTACGCACTTCAATATTAACGGTTTTCTTGCCAGCACCCGCTTTCAGCTTAGTCGTAGTACGACGCTTCAGGGTGATCTTACCCGGCTCACTCGCTTTACCACCGTGACTTTCTTTCAGGTGGTTCAGAAGGGTTTGCTTGTCTTGCTCTGAAACCGGCTGATCCGCTTTCTTATGTGGCAGGCCTGCTTCGCTCATCTGCTCCAGCAAACGTTCCACAGGTCGGCCAACACTTTCAGCAAACTCTTTTACGGTTGATTCTGCCATTCATTCTTCTCCTGTGACTTTGCTGCGCTTACTCGCCGCCCTCAAACCAAGGTGCACGGGCCGTCATAATTAACTGGCCGGCTTTTTCCTCAGACATACCATCAATATCAAGCAAGTCGTCAATGGACTGTTCAGCAAGATCTTCCATGGTACAGATACCTTTACTTGCTAATACATATGCAAGGTGCTTATCGATACCTTCCATATTCAACAGATCTTCAGCTGGTTCAGAATCTTCCAGTTGCTCTTCATCAGCAATCGCCAGATTCAGCAGCTCATCTTTTGCACGGCTGCGCAGTTCTTTAACTAAATCTTCATCAAAGCCTTCAATGGCCAACATTTCATCGATTGGCACATAGGCCACTTCTTCCAGACTGGTGAAACCTTCTTCAACCAGTACGCGTGCCAGCTCCTCATCAACATCCAAATGGTTGATAAAGATCTGAACAACGCTGTCGAACTCTTCGCCCTGCTTGGCTTCAGCTTCTTCTTCGGTCATAACGTTGATCTTCCAGCCCGTCAGCTCACTCGCCAGACGAACGTTCTGACCGTTACGGCCGATCGCTTGTGCCAGGTTTTCGGAATCAACGGCAACATCCATCTCATTCTTGTCTTCATCAACAATAATGGACGCTACTTCGGCCGGAGCCATTGCATTGATTACCAGCTGGGCAGGGTTGTCATCCCACATAACAATATCAACACGCTCGTTACCCAGTTCAGAGGAAACCGCCTGAACACGGGAACCGCGCATACCAACACAGGCACCAACAGGGTCGATACGCTTGTCGTTGGTTTTAACCGCGATCTTGGCACGCAGGCCCGGATCGCGGGCTGCGCCACGAATCTCAATCAGCTGTTCTGCAATCTCAGGAACTTCGATACGGAACAGTTCAATCAGGAACTGCGAACGGGCACGACTCAGCAGCAGCTGACCGGAACGAGCGTCCGGACGTACTTCAGCCAGAAGTGCACGAACACGATCGTTCATGCGGTATTTTTCACCGGCAATCATCTCATCGCGAGGCAGGTAGCCTTCTGCGTTGTTGCCCAGATCAACAATAACGCCGTCACGTGTGGTCTTCTTAACAGTACCGTTAACGATTTCGCCTTCACGCTCGGAATACTGACGCACGATCTCTGCGCGCTCTGCTTCACGTACTTTCTGAACGATAACCTGCTTAGCGGTCTGCGCAGCGATACGACCAAAAGCGATCGATTCGATCTGCTCTTCAATCACATCGCCCAGATTCAATGAAGGGTCTTTCTTCTGAGCATTCGTCAGTGAGATCTCATAATCCACATCATCCAGCTCAATATCTTCAACAATTGTCCAGCGACGGAAGGTATCGTAATCGCCTGTTTTACGGTCAATTGCTACGCGGACGTCCGCCTCTTCATCTTCGAAACGCTTTTTGGAGGCACTAGCCAGAGCTAATTCGATCGCCTCAAAAATCACTTCTTTGGAAACGCCTTTCTCGTTTGAAACGGCATCTACTACCAGAAGAATCTCTTTACTCATGCCATTGCCTCAACAAAAAGTCCTTAGTTATCAAACTGCGGCACTATCCGAGCCTGCTCAATATTCTCGATTGGAAAACAGTACTCTTCCTGATCGACTACAACCAGCACCTCATCTTCTTCGATGCCGTTAAGAATGCCGGAAAATTTACGTCTTCCTTCATACGCAAGGTTCAGCTTCAGAGCTACTTTGTAGCCCTTGTAACGAGCAAACTGATCCAGAGTAAACAGAGGACGATCCATACCCGGGGAGGATACTTCCAGCGTATATTCACTGCTGATCGGGTCTTCTACATCCAGAACACCGCTGAGCTGACGACTGACTTCTGCACAGTTATCCACTGTGACGCCATCCGGCCCATCGATAAATACCCGTAACATAGAATGATTGCCCTGTGGTTTATATTCCAAACCCCAGAACTCAAGCCCCAGTGCTTCGACAACTGGCTTGGCCAGATCGATCAGCAAAGTCTCTTTCTTTGCCATCTAATCACCCTGAAAAAATAAGAAAGCTGAACTTTTTTGCAGCTAACAAAAAGCCCCTATAAAAGGGGCTTTTTGTTATAGAAAATTGGTAGCGGGGGCCGGATTTGAACCGACGACCTTCGGGTTATGAGCCCGACGAGCTACCAGGCTGCTCCACCCCGCATCAATGAAGGTGCACATTCTAGGTGCTAGACAAAGAATAGTCAACTGACTATTTTTTACCAGCGCCGATACCTGCGAATTGCAGGCATCTGTGCTAATTGGTGCCGAAAGCGGGACTTGAACCCGCACGACCATAAGGTCACCACCCCCTCAAGATGGCGTGTCTACCAATTCCACCACTTCGGCATATCTGGAACAAACAAAGTCACAGCGGACTTTGCGAAAGCGCTGAACCAGCCAGCGCTCAGAAACTTTCAGTCAATTAACGCTCTGCAGGAACATCGCTGTCTGCAGGTGCCGGAGCAGCTTCTTCCAGAGCAGGAAGGCCACCTTGGGCTTCTTTTTGCGCCTGCTCGGTTACGATACCGGTATCAGCAGATTGACTCGCGCTTTTCGCTTGTTGACTGGCATAGAATGCCAGAGCCAGACTGGTAGCGAAAAACAGGGCCGCAATTATAGCGGTAAGGCGACCCAAAAAGCTAGTGCTTCCTGTGCTGCCAAAAACAGTTTGTGATGCACCACCACCAAAAGAAGCGCCTGCCTCTGCACCTTTACCCTGCTGGATCATTACCAGACCCACCAGAGCGATAGCCAGAACCACGTGTACTGCCAGAATTACGGTTTCCATCATCTCGACCTATGCTTAATTTGCCGCGCGGCAAATTGAAATAAATTCGTCTACGTTCAACGATGCGCCGCCAACAAGGCCGCCATCGATATCAGGGCAAGCAAACAGCTCTTCTGCATTAGCTGCCTTAACGCTACCGCCATACAGGATGCGCATTGCATCAGCATGTTCCTGACTGAAACCTGCCAGGGCCTCACGAATAGCACGATGAACTTCCTGCGCCTGATCGCTGCTTGCTGTCTTACCTGTACCAATCGCCCAAACCGGCTCGTAAGCGACAACCAGTTTCGACCAATCTGCCAGCTCCAGCTGCTCAACCACAGCCTTAACCTGACCAAGAACCACATCAAGCGTGCGGCCATTTTCACGTTCTTCAAGGGTTTCACCCACACAAAGAACCGCTACCAGACCAGCCGCGATTGCCGCTTTAGTCTTCTGGGCGATCAAAGCATCCGTTTCGCCATAAATAGCACGACGCTCAGAGTGCCCCACCAGAACATGGCTCAACTGCAGCTCAGCAAGCATTCCGGTTGAAACTTCACCGGTAAATGCGCCGGACTCAGCCTCATGGCAGTTTTGAGCACCAACCAGCAGACGCTCGCCAGCCTGACGACGCACATCACCCAAAAAAAGTGATGGCGGACAAACCAGAATTTCAGCTTGTGACTGTTTGGCCTCTTCAGCCAGAGCGGGAACCAGAGAGTTAATCAGCTCATAAGAGCCGTTCATTTTCCAGTTACCGGCGACAATTTTCTTACGCATAACAATTCCTGTATTTCAGGGCGCAAAATATTACTTCATGCCAACCCGACTGACAAGGTGAAGCCGCCTTATCCGGCGGACTTCTTGCTTATCCTGCAACCTGTTGCGCGATGACTGCGGCCAAATCTTCAGCCAAAGCGGTTACTTCCGCTTCATCCTCACCTTCAGTCATCACCCGAATCAGAGGCTCGGTTCCTGAAGGACGCAGCAGCAGACGACCACGACCTTCAAGCGCAGCCTCAACTTCAGCGATTTTCGCTTTTACCGGAGCCGCCTCCTGAACGTCTGCTGCAGAAGCGTCGCCCAGACGAACATTAACCAACACCTGAGGTAGTTTATTCAAAGGTTCCAGCAACTCTTCCAGGGTCTTTCCACTACGGGCTACCGCAGCCATCACCTGCAGCGCTGAGACAATGCCATCACCGGTGGTCTGTACGTGCTGACATACCAGATGACCTGAGTTTTCACCACCTACACGCCAGTCATTTGCCTTCAGCTCGGCCATAACATAACGATCACCCACTTTTGCACGGGTGAACGGAATATCCAGTTCCGCAAAAGCTTTTTCCAAGCCAAAGTTACTCATCAGAGTACCGACAACACCGCCACACAGCATATCTTCACGCTGCATATCTGTGGCGATAATGTAGAGCAGATCATCACCATCCAGCAGATTACCCTGCTTATCAACCATGGCGACTCGGTCGCCATCACCATCAAAGGCGATACCCAAATCTGCACCATGCTCGAGAACTGCAGCCTGAAGAGCTTTAGGCGCCGTTGAACCGACCTCTTTGTTGATATTGAGGCCGTCTGGATTAGCTCCGATAGCAACGACTTCGGCACCGAGCTCTGTAAACACAGATGGTGCAATGTGATAGGTTGCCCCATGAGCACAATCGAGCACGATCTTAAGCCCTTCCAGATTAAATTCGTTCGGGAAGGTGCTCTTACAAAATTCGATATAACGGCCAGCGGCGTCGTCAATTCGTTTGGCTTTACCCAGTTTTTCAGGGCTAACCGTCACCATAGGCTCATCAAGCTGAGCCTCGATAGCCGCCTCGATATCATCCGGCAGTTTGGTACCCTGCGCCGAGAAGAATTTAATGCCGTTATCTTCAAAAGGGTTATGAGAAGCACTGATCACGATTCCAGCCTGCGCGTGGAAAGTACGTGTCAGGTAAGCGATACCCGGTGTTGGCATAGGACCAAGCAGATAAACATCAACACCCGCTGCTGAAAGACCCGCTTCCAGCGCAGATTCAAACATATAACCCGAGATACGGGTGTCTTTACCAATCAGAATCTTGTTGTGGCCTTTCTGGTTAAACACCTTACCGGCCGCCCAACCCAGCTTCAGCATAAACTCGGCAGTCACTGCACCTTCGCCAACACGACCACGGATACCATCGGTACCAAAATACTTACGACCCATTTTTATTCTGCTCCCTGCACTGCCTGATAGACCTTCAGTGCATCAATTGTTTCTTCTACATCATGTACCCGCAAGATCCATGCTCCCTGCTGAGCACAAATCAGTGCACTAGCGACACTCGCACTAATCCGCTCTGCCGGTACGTCTTTGCCTGTTATCGCCCCCAGCATGCTTTTACGGGACGTTCCCGTCAGCAGGGGGTAACCCAAGTCTGAAATATCTTTTAAGTGCTTGATCAGGCTGCAATTATGCTCAACACTTTTTCCAAAGCCATAACCCGGATCAAGAATAATCTTCTCTTTTGCAATTCCTGCCTGAAGACAAGCATCGATTCGCTTCTGCAGATAGCCCGTTACTTCACGGAGCAGGTTGCCATAGGAGGGATCATCCTGCATGTTCTGCGGCTGACCCTGCATGTGCATCAGACAGACAGGCAACCCAGTAGCCGCTGCCGCCTGTAGCGCACCTTCTTTTTCCAATGCGCGGACATCATTAATTAAGCCAGCACCTGCTTTTGCAGATTCAGTGATCACTGCAGCTGTGCTGGTGTCCACAGAAACCAAGGCATCAAACTCTTTTACCAGCGCCTCTACCACAGGCACAACACGATCCAGCTCTTCCTGCTCAGGCACAATCGCAGCACCCGGCCGGGTCGACTCTCCACCAACATCGATCAGTGTCGCACCAGCTTTTATCATCTGTTCAGCATGACGCAGAGCGGCATCCAGTCCGTTGTGACGACCACCATCAGAGAAGGAATCCGGAGTCACATTAAGAATACCCATGACCTGAATTTTATTCAGATCCAGTGTATGACGAGCAAAAGAAAAAGGGCGTGATTCAAGGTTCGACATCAAGCTTTCCCGCTTTAAAATCAAACACTTTAAATCACGCCCTTCTTCTTAGGCAAGCGATTCAGTCGGCTAAGACTTAGTCCTGACCTTTCGGCTTATCACCATCAGAATCAGTATCACGCTTAACCTCTGAGCCGCCATCGGAATCATCTTCAGACTTAACTTCAGAGCTATCATCCTGAGCCTTTTCCGCATCCGCCTCAGGACGAATCGGAGACACATTAGAAGACTCTACAGCTTCTGATTTTGGCTCCTGAGTTTCTTCTGCCGCCGCATGACCTTTTTCTACCCAACCTTCAGGTGCTTCCGGCTCACGACCTTCCATGATGGCATCGATCTGCTTGGCATCAATGGTTTCATACTTCATCAGAGCATCAGCCATCATATCCAGCTTATCGCGATTATCCGTCAGAAGCTGCATTGCACGGTCATAGCACTCATCAATGATGCCACGCACTTCTTTGTCGAGCTTGCTAGAGATCTCAGCAGAGGAGAATTTACCGGCAGCACCACCAGACGGACCACCCAGGAACTGGTGTGACTCATCTTCGTTGTACATCAGCGGACCCATCTCACGGGACAAGCCCCACTTGGTTACCATGCTGTGGGCAATCTCGGTAGCGCGCTTAATATCGTTAGAAGCACCTGTAGTGACACCATCAAAGCCCAGCGTCATCTCTTCAGCAATACGGCCACCATAAAGACTGCAGATCTGGCTCAGCAAACCAGTACGGCTGTGGCTGTAACGGTCTTCTTCAGGCAGGAACATGGTTACACCCAGTGCACGCCCACGCGGAATAATACTCACCTTGTAAACAGGGTCGTGTTCAGGCACCAGACGTCCAACAATAGCGTGACCTGCTTCGTGATAAGCCGTATTCAGCTTCTCTTTCTCAGACATCACCATGTTCTTACGTTCAGTACCCATGATGATCTTGTCTTTCGCCAGATCAAACTCAACCATGCGTACCAGACGGCTGTCGCTACGGGCAGCAAACAGAGCAGCTTCGTTAACAAGGTTTGCCAGATCAGCACCGGAGAAACCCGGCGTACCACGAGCAATGATTGCCGGATCAACGTCATCAGCAATCGGTACTTTACGCATGTGCACTTTCAGAATCTGTTCACGACCACGGATATCAGGCAGACCTACCGTTACCTGACGGTCAAAACGGCCCGGACGCAGTAGCGCAGCATCAAGAACGTCAGGACGGTTAGTCGCTGCGATTACGATGATGCCTTCGTTACCTTCAAAGCCGTCCATTTCAACCAGCAGCTGGTTCAGCGTCTGTTCACGCTCATCGTGACCACCACCCATGCCGGAGCCACGCTGACGACCTACCGCATCAATCTCATCAATAAAGATGATGCAAGGTGCCTGCTTCTTAGCCTGCTCGAACATGTCACGAACACGGGAAGCACCGACACCAACAAACATCTCAACAAAGTCTGAACCGGAGATCGTGAAGAAAGGCACTTTGGCTTCACCGGCAATCGCTTTTGCCAGCATGGTTTTACCGGTACCCGGCTGACCAACCATCAGGACACCGCGCGGAATCTTACCGCCAAGGCGCTGGAACTTGCCCGGATCACGCAGGAAGTCCACCAGTTCTTTCACTTCCTCTTTAGCTTCGTCAACACCGGCAACGTCAGCAAAAGTGGTTTTAATCTGATCCTGAGGCAACAGACGGGCCTTCGACTTGCCGAAGCTCATCGGGCCTTTACCGCCGCCACCGCCGCCCTGCATCTGGCGCATAAAGAAGAAGAAAATCGCCAAAATAATCAGGATAGGGAAACTGGCAACCAGCAAACGCGACCAAACACTCTGCTGTTCAGGCTGACGACCTTCCACCACCACCTGGTGCTGGATCAGATCATCCATCAGCTTAGGATCCTGTACCGCCGGACGAATTGTCTCAAAACGGCTACCGTCGATACGCTCACCTGTAATGGTATAACCATCCACTACAATCTTACGCACCTGATCACGCTGCACCTCTTCGATGAAGTCGGTGTAGTTCATGCGCAGTGGTGAGGAATCAACACTGAAATTATTGAAAACTGTTAATAACACTGCAGCGATAATCAGCCACAGAATTAAATTTTTTGCCATATCGTTCAAGGGCTCACCCTCTGTTTGATCGCTTTGATTGCCTGCATTTCAGGATCCTTAATAGACAATACTATACTCCAATCGGTTCAACCATCCGACCAGGGTTTAGCCTTAAAATCCTTTGATGAGAAGGTAAACTTCTCTGGATCTTGCCCGTGAGGCATCCGGTTTCCTTGTAATTACTGTTTTAAACTGACTTTACGGGTCTTTCAAGCAGGTAACACCACCTGCGTTGAAACTCCCTGACCAGAAAAAACTGTCATTCTTAAGAGTACGTGAAGCCCGTTCAAGTGCAAGCACCCCTCCGATACATGGCCTGCTGTCGGTACATGATGATCATAAAATGTACACCCTGCAGTCCAAAACCGGATTTTGACCGAACCCCACAAATTTCCTGTAAACAAACACCGGTCAGAGATTACCATCCGCTCTGCACTTAGCTACAATGTGGGTTTTACCCAAGCCAAATTCAAGGCAAGCACTTCTGGAAGTTTTATGCCCCTGACATCTGCAGTTAAAAAACAGTACCGTTCTATCGCCCATCATCTGGATCCAGTGGTGATCGTTTCTGAAAACGGTCTGAGCGATGGACTTCTGGCCGAAGTAGATCGCGCACTGAACGATCACGAGCTGATCAAGGTTCGCGTTAGCGTTGCAGACCGCGAAAGCAAAGTGTTGCTGATCGAAGAGATCCGTAAAGAGACAGGCGCAGAACTGGTTCAGACCATTGGCAAAATGGCGGTTTTCTTCCGCAAAGCCAAAGAGCAGAATGCCAAGCTGTCCAATCTGGTTCGCTACGAGCATTACCTGAACCGCTGATACCTTCAGCCGTCACCGGTGATACATTCAGCGGTCACAGGCGAAACTGCCTGAACCCGAAGAACCTCCGACCTGATCATCGCATCCGGTCATAAAAGTTCTACGGTACAAATCAAATAAGGGGGCAAAAGCCCCCTTATTTTTTTAGATGTGGTGTACTTCCGAAATCTCGTACTCCACTTCGCCGCCTGGTGTTACCACCACGACAACGTCACCTTCTTCCTTGCCGATCAGGGCACGGGCGATAGGTGAGTTCACCGAAATCTTTCCGGCTTTAATATCCGCTTCGTCGTCACCAACGATCTGGTAGCGCACTTCAGCTTCAGTATCCAAGTTGTACAGATCAACCGTGGTACCAAAGATCACCTTGCCACTTTTCGGAATAGTAGTGATATCGATCACCTGAGCGGTGGACAGTTTGCCCTCCAGCTCTTGAATACGGCCTTCGATAAAGCCCTGCTGCTCACGGGCAGCATGGTATTCAGCATTCTCTTTCAGATCGCCATGTTCACGGGCTTCAGCAATCGCTTCAATAACCCGTGGACGCTGGACAGACTTCAGATCGTCAAGTTCTGCACGAAGGCGCTGTTCGCCTTCGACAGTCATTGGGAAACGGTTTACGCTCATGCGTTAACTCCTGAATGGATATCCTGCAGGCGACGAACGTTGATCTCATCACCATACTCCAGAGCCAGACATACCGCTTTAGCAGCCGCCAGAGTCGTGGTGTAGGCCACCTTGTGCTGCAGTGCTGTACGACGGATAGTGGAAGAATCCGCAATCGCCTTACGACCTTCAGTGGTGTTAACCACGTAGGAGATCTCGTCGTTTTTCAGCATATCAACCAGGTGTGGACGACCTTCGTTCACCTTGTTAACCACTTCAACCGGGATATTCGCTTCTTCCAGAACCTTAGCAGTACCGCGAGTCGCCAGCAGCTCAAAGCCCAGTTTCTGCAGAGACTTAGCCACGTCAACAACCGCTACCTTATCTGCTTCACGAACACTCAGGATCGCACGACCGCCATTCTTAGGCATCTGCTCACCTGCACCCTGCTGTGCTTTCAGGAAAGCTTCAGCGAAGGTATCACCGGTACCCATAACTTCACCGGTAGACTTCATCTCAGGACTCAGGATCGGATCCACACCCTGGAATTTGTTGAACGGGAATACCGCTTCTTTTACGTTGTACAGTGTCGGAACGATCTCTTTAGTGAAGCCCTGCTCCTCCAGAGAGATACCGGTCATGCAGCGCGCAGCCACTTTAGCCAGAGAGGTACCGATACACTTGGACACGAAAGGAACCGTACGGGATGCACGAGGGTTAACCTCGATCACGTAGATCTCACCGTCCTGCCACGCCAGCTGAACGTTCATCAGACCAACAACACCCAGCTCCAGCGCCATACGCTTAACCTGATCGCGCATCTGATCCTGTACATCAGATGGCAGGCTGTATGGAGGCAGAGAACACGCAGAGTCACCGGAGTGAACACCCGCCTGTTCGATGTGCTGCATGATGCTGCCGATAACAACCTGCTTACCGTCAGATACCGCATCAATATCGATTTCGATCGCTGCATTCAGGAAGTGATCCAGCAGAACCGGGCTGTCGTTAGACACTTTAACCGCGGTGTTCATGTAGCGGTTCAGCTCTTCATCGCTGTATACGATTTCCATCGCACGACCACCCAGAACGTAGGACGGACGCACAACCAGCGGATAACCGATCTTCTGAGCCAGCAGCAGAGCTTCATCCAGGCTACGAGCCGTCGCATTAGGTGGCTGCTTCAGTTCCAGACGTTCAATCATCTTCTGGAAACGCTCACGGTCTTCTGCGCGGTCGATCGCGTCAGGAGTAGTACCAATGATAGGCACGCCAGCAGCTTCCAGTTCACGAGCCAGTTTCAGCGGCGTCTGACCACCGAACTGTACGATTACGCCTTTTGGCTTCTCTTTATCAACGATTTCCAGCACGTCTTCCAGAGTGATCGGTTCGAAGAACAGACGATCTGAAGTGTCGTAGTCAGTAGAAACCGTCTCAGGGTTACAGTTCACCATGATGGTTTCGTAACCGTCTTCACGAGCGGCCAGTGCTGCGTGTACACAGCAGTAGTCAAACTCAATACCCTGACCGATACGGTTAGGGCCGCCACCGATAACCATGATCTTCTCACGGTCGCTCGGATCTGCCTCACACTCTTCTTCATAAGTGGAGTACATGTAGGCGGTATCAGAAGCAAATTCTGCGGCACAGGTATCAACACGTTTGTACACAGGGCGAACGCCCAGCTTCTGACGCAGCTTGCGGAATTCTTTTTCGGACACATCCAGCAGGTCAGACAGACGCGCATCAGAGAAGCCTTTACGCTTCAGACGGAAGATTACGTCTTCAGTCAGCTCAGCCATGCCCATTTTCGCAACGCGCTGCTCATCTTTGATGATGTCTTCGATCTGCACCAGGAACCAAGGATCAACACCTGTGATCGCGTACAGCTCTTCAACGCTCATACCCAGACGGAAAGCATCACCGATGTACCAGATACGATCCGCACCCGGGTTCTGCAGTTCGCCTTTCAGCTTATCCATGTAGCCTTCTTCAGCGGTATCCAGAATCGGATCGAAACCGGTCGCGCCTACTTCCAGACCGCGCAGAGCTTTCTGCATAGATTCCTGCAGAGTACGGCCAATCGCCATCACCTCACCAACAGACTTCATCTGAGTGGTCAGACGGTCGTTAGCCTGCGGGAATTTCTCGAAGGTGAAACGAGGAATCTTGGTAACCACGTAGTCGATAGACGGCTCGAAAGACGCCGGAGTACGACCACCGGTAATATCGTTCTGCAGCTCATCCAGGGTGTAACCCACCGCCAGTTTGGCTGCGATCTTAGCGATCGGGAAACCGGTTGCTTTGGATGCCAGCGCAGAAGAACGGGATACACGCGGGTTCATCTCGATCACAACCATACGGCCGGTCTTAGGATCCATACCGAACTGTACGTTGGAACCACCGGTCTCTACGCCGATCTCGCGCAGTACCGCCAGAGAGGCGTCACGCATGATCTGGTATTCTTTGTCGGTCAGAGTCTGAGCCGGTGCAACTGTGATGGAGTCACCGGTGTGAACACCCATCGCATCGAAGTTTTCGATGGCACAAACGATGATGCAGTTGTCGTTTTTGTCACGAACAACTTCCATCTCGTACTCTTTCCAGCCGATCAGGGATTCGTCGATCAGCAGCTCGTTGGTTGGCGACAGGTCCAGACCACGGGTACAGATCTCTTCAAACTCTTCTTTGTTGTACGCGATGCCGCCACCGGTACCACCCATGGTGAAAGAAGGACGGATGATGCAAGGGAAACCCAGTTTCGCCTGTACTTCCCACGCTTCTTCCATGGTGTGCGCGATATCAGCACGCGGACATTCCAGACCGATGTTTTTCATCGCCTGGTCAAAACGCTCACGGTTTTCAGCTTTGTCGATGGTGTCGGCGTTAGCACCGATCATTTCCACACCGAACTCTTTCAGTACGCCGTGCTTTTCCAGATCCAGAGCACAGTTCAGTGCTGTCTGGCCGCCCATGGTCGGCAGAACCGCATCCGGACGCTCTTTCTCGATGATCTTAGCAACAGTCTGCCAGGTGATCGGCTCGATGTAGGTCGCATCAGCCATCGCCGGATCAGTCATAATGGTTGCCGGGTTAGAGTTCACCAGAATTACACGGTAACCCTCTTCACGCAGTGCTTTACAAGCCTGTGCGCCGGAATAGTCAAACTCACAGGCCTGACCAATGATGATTGGGCCTGCGCCCAGAATCAGAATACTTTCTATGTCGGTACGTTTTGGCATGGTCACTCACACACTAAAAATTCGGTTGGTATCAGTTCAGCATCGCTGACCCGGCTTACCGGGTCATTTCAGATACTGTTAACCGCGCTTTTCCACGTAGGCCTTGATGTTGTCGATAAAACGATCGAACAGAGGCGCTACATCGCGTGGGCCAGGGCTTGCTTCAGGGTGACCCTGGAAGCTGAACGCTTTCTTATCGGTACGCTCAATACCCTGTAGAGAACCGTCAAACAGCGACTTGTGAGTCGCACGCAGGTTCGCAGGCAGTGCATCTTCTTTCACCGCAAAACCGTGGTTCTGGCTGGTGATCATTACCGTTTTGTCGTCCAGGCTCTGCACCGGGTGGTTTGCACCGTGGTGACCGAACTTCATTTTTTCAGTTTGCGCGCCGCTGGCCAGAGCCAGAAGCTGGTGACCCAGACAGATACCAAATACAGGAATATCAGTTTCCAGAATCTCTTTGATCGCTGCGATAGCGTAATCACACGGCTCCGGATCACCAGGGCCGTTGGACAGGAACACACCGTCCGGATTCAGAGCCAGAACTTCGCTCGCAGGCGTCTGTGCAGGTACAACTGTCAGCTGGCAACCGCGCTCAACCAGCATACGCAGAATGTTGTACTTAACACCGTAGTCGTAAGCTACCACGTGGAATGGCAGTTCACTGTCATCGCGATGGATGTAGCCTTTGCCCAGTTCCCAGCTTGACTGGTTCCAGCGGTATGACTGACGGGTAGTCACTTCTTTGGCCAGATCCATGCCTTTCAGACCCGGGAAGGCGTTAGCCGCTTCCAGAGCCTGTGCTTCGGAGATATCACTGCCGGCAACAATTGCGCCACGCAGAGAACCTTTCTCACGCAGAATACGGGTCAGACGACGGGTATCGATATCCGCGATCGCAACAATGCCGTTCTCTTTCAGATAGTCATCAAGTGATTTCTGATTACGGAAGCTGCTGGCCAGCAGAGGCAGGTCACGGATAATAAGACCGGAAGCACAAACGCTGTCGGATTCAACGTCTTCGCTGTTGGTGCCGGTATTGCCGATATGAGGATAAGTGAGGGTAACAATCTGTTTGGTATAGGATGGATCTGTCAGGATTTCCTGATATCCGGTCATTGAGGTGTTAAATACCACCTCACCACTGGTGATGCCATCATTACCAATGGCCACACCCTGAAATACACTGCCGTCTTCAAGGGCCAATATGGCTGGTCTGTTCAAGTCAACCTCCTCCCGTCGCGCGATTCTGATCTGATAAGCTCTGAACTGGTCAGGGTAATTCTGCTGAAAAACCCCGTACTACAGCTGCAAAAAAGCGAGATGAAACATAGTTCCATCCCGCTTTTTTTATAATTTGGTGTGATTTGGCCTGAGTCTGGCCAGTAATCCGCAGTATTCTAGGCAATTTAGCCCGCTGCGTCCACGACTTCCTGAGGCTAATTTTAGCCAAAGTCTGAAAACATCGGGCCTTCAGCCAGTTAGCGCTGAATCAAACTTTACTTCAGATTCAGCACATCCTGCATGTCGAACAGGCCGGACTCTTTATCCGCCAGCCAGCTGCAGGCACGTACAGCGCCTTTGGCAAAGGTCATACGGCTGGAAGCTTTGTGGGTAATTTCCACGCGCTCGCCTTCTGTAGCGAACAGAACCGTGTGATCACCCACCACATCACCGGCACGAATGGTTTCGAAACCGATCTCTTTCTGGGTACGGGGACCGATCTGACCTTCACGACCATAAACCGCACACTCTTTCAGATCTCGACCCAGCGCACCGGCAACCGCCTCACCCATACGCAGAGCCGTACCGGACGGAGAATCCACCTTGTGACGATGGTGTGCTTCAATGATCTCAACATCATAATCATCACCCAGCACACTGGCAGCCATCTCCAGCAGCTTCAGAGTCACATTCACACCCACACTCATGTTAGGCGCGAACATAATGGCGACTTTGTCAGCAAAAGATTCCAGAGCAGCCTTCTCTTCATCATTCAGACCTGTGGTACCGATCACGATTTTTTTACCGTGTTCCGCACAGAAAGCCAGGTTAGACAGAGTCACCTGAGGTGCCGTGAAGTCGATCAGGACATCAAAGTCATCTTTCGCTTCTTCCAGAGAACCCACAACAGCAACGCCCAGTTTGCCAACACCTGCCATTTCACCGGCATCAGCACCGATCAGACTGCTGTCCGGCTCAACAATAGCGGCACCCAGCTGAACACCTTCAGCCAGAGTGATCGCTTCGATATTGGTTTTGCCCATGCGGCCAGCGGCACCGATTACGGCTACTTTGATCATTTTGCTTTCCTTTATTCTTTTCTTAAACGGCGCCACGCGCCCTATAGGGTTCCTTCAGACTCAGCTTTCGGCGCTTGAGATCTGTTGATTCATATCCAGCGCAGGCTTCTCACAACCTGAGCTGCCGACAATCTTGGCAGGCACACCGACAACCGTGGTGTGTGGCGGTACGTTTTCCAGTACCACAGAGCCACCACCAACTTTAGCGCCGGCACCGATTTCGATATTGCCGAAGATCTTGGCACCCGCAGCGATCAGTACACCTTCACGGATTTTCGGGTGACGATCGCCACACTCTTTACCGGTTCCGCCAAGGGTCACGTTCTGCAGAATAGAAACATCATTTTCAATCACGCAGGTTTCACCGATAACAATCCCGGTGGCATGGTCAAACATCACACCACGACCAATCTTGGCCGCCGGGTGAATATCCACCTGAAATACCTGACTGATCCGGCTCTGCAGATACAGAGCCATAGAGCGACGCCCATGACACCACATGCAGTGCGCAACACGATACGCCTGCAGGGCATGAAAACCTTTCAGATAGAGCAACACAGTAGACAGTTGTGAGATGGCCGGGTCACGGTCACGTACCGCCACGATATCCTGGCAGGTTGCCTGCATAATCTGACAACCACTGTTAAAGGCTTCTTCGATCAGTTCACGCAGACTGACCGCAGGCATTACATCATCCGCCAGCTTGACCGCCAACAGATAAGACAGTGCACTGGCCAGATCATTATGACCAATAATCGTGCTGTGGAAGTAACTTGCCAGAAAAGGTTCACGCTCCGCTTCTAAGCGGGCCTCGTCCTGCATCTCACGCCAAAGCGCCTGAGTATCTAATGGAACAGGTGCCATAACTCACCTCTTTGAATCCCCTGATAACAGGGATGAATGTGCTGCTCACAAATAAAAACAGGAAGCCGCCCGCATCATCAATGAAATCTCCACCAATGACCAGACATGGCTTCCTGCTAACTGCCGATTCTAACGCTTAGTTCTTGAACTCTTCAAAGAACTTTTTCACGGAATCAAACCAGCTGTTCTTCTTCGGGGAGTGATGCCCCTGAGTATCTTCCATGCTGTCCTGGAATTCACGCAGCAGTTCTTTCTGACGCTCGGTCAGATTCACCGGCGTTTCAACCAGCACTCTGCACAGCAGATCACCCTGCGCACCGCCACGAACCGGCTTCACACCCTTGCCACGCAGACGGAAGAGTTTTCCGGTCTGAGTTTCTGCAGGAATCTTCAGCTTCACACGACCATCAAGGGTCGGTACTTCCAGCTCGCCACCCAGCGCCGCATCCACGAAAGATACCGGCACTTCGCAGTACAGATCACGACCATCACGCTCGAAGATGTTGTGCTGACGCACACTCACCTGAACATAGAGATCGCCTGCAGGACCACCATTCGCTCCCGCTTCACCTTCGCCGGTCAGACGAATGCGATCACCGGTATCCACACCCGGTGGAATCTTAACGGACAGGGTTTTCTGTTCCTGAACACGACCTTCGCCATGACACTTACGGCAAGGATTTTTGATCTCAGAACCGCGACCATGACAGCTCGGACAGGTTTGCTGCACCGAGAAGAAGCCCTGCTGCATACGCACCTGACCGTGACCACCGCAGGTGGAACAGGTCACAGGCTTGGAGTTGTCGGCAGAACCTGTACCGTCACAGGAATCACACTCAACCAGCGTCGGCACTTTAATGCTGACTGTTGTACCGTGAACCGCTTCTTCCAGATTCAGATCCAGACGGTATCTCAGATCAGAACCGCGTTGCGGCGCATTCGGATCATGCTGACGACCACCGCCGCCACCAAAGATATCGCCGAATACATCACCAAAAATATCACCGAAACCACCGGCACCGCCGCCGAAGCCACCACCGCCGTAGCCGGCCTGACCATCAACACCAGCATGACCGTACTGGTCATAGGCCGCACGCTTGTCTGAGCTGGTCAGAACGTCGTAAGCCTCGGTTGCTTCACGGAATTTTTCCGCGGCTTCTTCATCATCCGGGTTACGGTCCGGGTGATATTTCATCGCCAAGCGACGGTAAGCCTTCTTGATGGCTTTCTCATCATCGCTCTTGGAAACACCCAGAACTTCGTAGTAATCACGCTTTGACATTGCTAGCTAACCATAGGTTATGAAAGAGGAAAGGAGCTGAAAAAGTGTCGGATACAAGAACGCGGGAGAGCCTCCCGCGTTCGTGCATTCCTTAGCTTAAAGCGACTTATTTCTTGTCGTCTTTAACTTCTTCGAACTCAGCGTCAACCACGTCGTCTGCTTTAGCAGAACCCTGCTCCTGAGCCTGTTCGCCACCCTGAGCCTGAGCTTCAGCCGCCTGCTCAGCGTACAGTTTCTGCGCCAGCTCGCCGGATGCTTCAGTCAGAGCGTTAGTCTTAGCTTTGATCTCTTCTACGTCGTCGCCTTTCAGGGCTTCTTCCAGATCTTTGATCGCAGCTTCGATCTTCTCTTTCTCTTCAGCAGTGGCTTTGTCGCCCGCTTCTTCCAGAGTTTTCTTGGTTGCGTGCAGCATGGTGTCACCCTGGTTACGGGTCTGAACCAGCTCTTCGAACTTCTTATCCGCTTCAGCGTTAGCTTCTGCGTCACGAACCATTTGTTCTACTTCATCATCCGACAGACCGGAGGATGCTTTAATTACGATAGACTGCTCTTTACCGGTCGCCTTGTCTTTCGCGCTTACGTTCAGAATACCGTTCGCGTCGATGTCGAAGGTTACTTCGATCTGAGGCACACCGCGTGGCGCAGGTGGGATATCAGCCAGATCGAAACGGCCCAGAGATTTGTTCTGAGTCGCTTGCTTACGCTCACCCTGAACCACGTGAATGGTTACCGCAGTCTGGTTGTCGTCAGCGGTTGAGAACACCTGAGATTTCTTAGTAGGAATCGTGGTGTTCTTATCGATAACCGGAGTCGCAACGCCGCCCATAGTTTCGATACCCAGAGTCAGAGGGGTTACGTCCAGCAGCAGAACGTCTTTAACGTCACCTGCCAGTACACCGCCCTGAATAGACGCACCGATCGCTACCGCTTCGTCAGGGTTAACATCTTTACGTGGCTCTTTGCCGAAGAACTCAGCAACTTTAGCCTGAACCTGAGGCATACGGGTCTGACCACCCACCAGGATCACGTCGTCGATCTCAGAAGTGGACAGGCCAGCATCTTTCAGAGCGATTTCACATGGCGCCAGAGAGCGCTGTACCAGATCCTCAACCAGAGATTCCAGCTTCGCACGGGTCAGTTTTACGTTCAGGTGCTTAGGACCAGTCGCGTCTGCAGTGATGTACGGCAGGTTCACGTCAGTCTGTTGGCTGCTGGACAGCTCGATCTTCGCTTTCTCACCCGCTTCTTTCAGACGCTGCAGTGCCAGAGGATCGTTGTGCAGATCGATACCGGACTCTTTCTTGAACTCGTCAGCCAGGTAGTTGATTACTGCCAGGTCGAAATCTTCACCGCCCAGGAAGGTGTCACCGTTAGTCGCCAGTACTTCAAACTGGTGCTCGCCATCTACTTCAGCGATCTCGATGATAGAGATATCGAAAGTACCACCACCCAGGTCATATACCGCTACGGTGCGGTCGCCACGGGATTTGTCCATACCGTATGCCAGAGCAGCAGCGGTAGGCTCGTTGATGATACGCTTAACTTCCAGACCAGCGATCTTACCGGCGTCTTTAGTTGCCTGACGCTGAGAATCGTTGAAGTACGCAGGAACAGTAATTACTGCTTCTGTTACCTCTTCACCCAGATAGTCTTCTGCAGTTTTCTTCATTTTCTTCAGAACTTCTGCAGAGATCTGTGGTGGAGCTTTCTTGTCGCCTTTTACTTCAACCCAAGCGTCACCGTTGTCCGCTTTAACGATGGAGTAAGGCACCATTTTGATGTCTTTCTGTACAACATCATCTTCAAAACGACGACCGATCAGACGCTTAACCGCGAACAGAGTGTTGTTCGGGTTAGTTACTGCCTGACGTTTTGCAGACTGGCCAACCAGAGTCTCGTTGTCTTCAGTGAACGCGATAATCGATGGGGTGGTGCGATCGCCTTCAGCGTTCTCAATCACCTTAGCTTTGTCACCATCCATTACTGCAACACAAGAGTTGGTAGTACCCAGGTCAATACCGATAATGCGGCCCATAATCTTCTCCGATCTTTCAATCTAATTCTGTAGACTTAGCGGCTTTTAGCTGTGCTTTACGCCACTTTTCTTTGCATTTAACTGCTATATGCGGCCTTCACAATTTCTTTCAAGGCCTGCAATTTAATTTTTTTTGCAGATTTCTTTCCGGCCTTACGCAGCCTTGGAAACCATCACCATCGCCGGACGAACCAGACGGCCGTTCAGCAGGTAACCTTTCTGCATAACAGCGATAACGGTGTTCGGCTCCACTTCAGGATTCGGCACCATAGACATCGCTTCGTGGAACTGAGGGTCGAAGGGTTCGCCCTGTGGGTTCAGCTGTTCCACATCGAATTTACCCAGAGTGCTGACAAACATGCTCAGGGTCATCTCAACGCCTTCTTTCAGAGCCGCATCTGCGCCAGTCTGATCAAAGGCTTCGATAGCACGCTCAAGGCTGTCGATAACCGGCAGCAACTCTTTAGTGAATTTTTCCAGCGCAAACTTGTGCGCTTTTTCAACATCCTGTTCTGCACGGCGACGGGCATTCTGAGCATCTGCGTGAGCGCGCAATACCTGATCTTTAGCCTGCGCCAGTTGCTCCTCAAGGGCTGCAACTTCGCTGGCAACAGCATCAGACTCTGCGGCTTCTTCTACCACATCACCTTCAACAAGATTCTCCTGGGCAGCCTGCGCTTCTTCGGCAGCCTGCTGAGCCTGATCCAGCTCTTCCTGTGCGGTCTTTTTCTGCTCTTCAGTTGTCATTGCGTCTGTATCTCTCGCTTCAGATCGTTATCACCAATTGCTTGGCTATATTGGGTTAGCCACTTTTTTTTCAACCCTTTGTTCGCCTTAATTCCTCACAAAGTGTGTATTTGATTAAAAATCAGGCTGTTATCACATTTCGATTAGCCTCAGGCCGCGCCATACCTGTTTCAGGGCTACATTCTGTATTTGCTCCTTACAGTAAAAATACTGTATAAATACCCATGCTCGTTTTCAGATACCGTTTTACCTGTACTCAGACACCTGTTTATTCGTAAATAACAGCCTTTACCAAACACTGAAAAACCAACCCCTTATTACCTGAATATCCGGCAGAACGGGCCGGCGCGAGGATGCACTGATGCTGACTTATCTAGCGATCACCAATCTGGCCATTGTGGAACATCTGGAACTGGATCTTCCGCCCGGCATGACCGTGATCACCGGTGAAACCGGTGCCGGTAAATCGATTCTCCTGGATGCCCTCGGGCTCGCTCTGGGTGACCGTGCCGATGCGGACAGCGTGCGTCACGGCGCTGCCAAAGCTGAGATTCATGCGCACTTCGACATTACGGTTCTGCCTCAGGCAAAAAGCTGGCTGGAAGATCAGGAACTGACTGACGATGAGCATGAGTGTGAATGCGTACTTCGCCGGGTGATCCATGCCAATGGCCGTTCTAAAGCCTGGATCAATGGCCAGCCCTGTTCTGCCCAACAACTGAAACAGCTGGGCAGTCACCTGATCGATATTCACGGCCAGCACGAACACCAGTCTCTTTTGCGTAAAGAAACCCATCTGGTACTGCTGGATGAGTTTGGTCATCTGACAAAGAACGTGGAACAACAGCGAGTCATCTATAAAGAGTGGCAACAGGTTCGCAAACAACTGGAACAGCTGAAAACTCAGGACAGCGAGCAACAGGCGCGCCTCGAACTTCTACGCTATCAGGTTGAAGAACTGGAACAGCTGGGCTTACAGGAAGGTGAACTGCAGGAGCTGGAAAACGAGCAGCAGGAACTGGCCAATGCGGAAACCCTGATCTCCGAAGGTCAGGCGACTTTGGACCTGTGCGATGGCGATGATGGCGGTGCCCGTCAGGCACTGAACTATGCCTGTCAGCGACTGACCCAAATACCTTCTCAGGACCCGCGCCTTACTGATATCGGCCAGATGCTGAATGACGCCCTGATTCAGGTGGAAGAAGCCTCCCGTGAATTAAGCTTCTTTATTGAACACTGCGAGCTTGATCCGGAACGCTTGCAGTTTGTCGAAGATCGTCTTTCTGCGGTTTATCAGCTGGCACGTAAACACCACATCACACCGGAAGAGCTGTACAGTCATAGCCTTGCGCTGCGTGAAGAACTGGACAATATCGAAAGCGGCCCGCAGAACATCGACCAGCTGGCGGAACAGCTGGATACCCTGACCACCCAATACCGCGAACATGCCGCGCAGCTGAATCAGAAGCGCCAGCAGTTTGGTCAGAAACTGAACAAAAAGATCAATGAGCAGCTGGCTCAGCTGGGTATGAGTAACGCCCGTTTTGAAGTCTCCATTAAGAGCACCGAGCAGTTCCAGCCCACCGGCACCGATGATGTGGAATTCCTTATCAGCACCAACCCCGGGCAACCGGCCAAGCCGATGATCAAAATCGCATCCGGTGGTGAGCTGTCGCGCATCAGCCTGGCGATTCAGGTGGTCACCGCCCAGACCTCCACCATTCCGACACTGGTATTTGATGAAGTGGATGTGGGTATCAGTGGCGGCACCGCTGAGATCGTCGGTAAACTACTGCACAATCTGGCGAAGAAGGGCCAGATTCTCTCCGTGACCCACCTGCCCCAGGTGGCTGCGCAGGGGGATCAGCATCTGCATATCAGCAAACACAGCACCAAGGACAACACCAAGTCCCAGATGAACTGGCTGGCGGATCAGGACAGAACTACCGAACTCGCCCGCATGCTGGGTGGTGTTGATCTGACCGAACAAACCCTGGCCCATGCTGCCGAGATGCTGGAAATCAGCCGCCAGAAAGCGGAAGCCTGATTTCTCCGCCTGCCGTTATCGAAAGCTACAGACACAAAAAAGCCTGCGCTGAAAATCTCATAGCGCAGGCTTTTTTCGTTACCGAGGCTTCATTTTATAAGCGCTTTCTTACGGCTGCTTTTGCGGCAAGTACTTATATAGTGAAACCAACTGAAAGCAGGGATTAACCTTCTTTCTTACGTACGTACAGAACCAGAGAGTGATCCACCAGCTCATAACCGTGCTCGGCTACGATCTCGTGCTGACGACGTTCAATCTCAGGATCAAAGAATTCGATCACTTCACCACTGTCCACACAAACGATGTGATCATGGTGCTCATCCTTCGCCAGCTCAAATACCGCATGGCCGCCATCAAAGTTGTGACGCACCACCAGACCTGCGGACTCAAACTGAGTCAGTACACGATACACGGTAGCCAGGCCAACATCCTCGCCTGCTTCCAGCAGCGCCTTATAAACATCTTCCGCGCTCATGTGGTGTGCTTCGGCACTTTCCAGCAGCTGAAGAATCTTAATACGCGGTAAGGTTACTTTCAGACCTGCTTTTTTCAGTTCCTGATTTTCATCTGCCATGTTTTTCCGGTCTCGCTTCGCAGTCGGTGCTAATTTCCGGTATTATCCCAGACTTGCACAACAAGGTGAAAGATATTCTCATATGCAAAGACTGATCATTTTAGTCATCTTTTCGTCGATAGTCACACTTTCCGGCTGTATTTTCCCCGGCGTCTATAAAAGGGAGCTACAGCAGGGTCATGTAATGACCGATGAGATGATCAATCAACTTCAACCCGGACTAACCCGGGAACAGGTGATCTACGTGATGGGTAATCCACTAACCCCGTCCAGTCTGGATCAGAACCGCTGGGATTATATCTACTGGTCAAAATCCCCTCGGGATGAAGTGACCCAGCAGCGCGTTTCCCTGAGATTTGAAAACGACCGTCTCACGGAAATCACCAAAACCCCATAAGGGTTTGCCCCGAATAACAAAATGCCCGCCAGGATCTCTCCTAGCGGGCATTTTTTTGTCTTATGTTTTGTCTGTAACCCCAGCTTGCCGTTATCAGGTAAAAGCATCCAATCCGGCAAGCGTATCAGACAAGCATTAGTCTTTTTTCTGTTTCGCCGCGCGGTTCGCACGCACCTTTTTCGGGTCAGCGATCAGAGCACGGTAGATCTCAACACGATCATTTTCCCGCAGCGCCTGTTCCGCCGGTTTCTTCACCAGCTTGCTGAACACGCCCAAAGAGGCTGTTGCCAGATCGATCTCCGGATAGTGCTTATCCAGACCTGATTTCTCAGCCGCCTGCATTACCGTCGTACCTTCCGGTACAAACAGCTCAACCACTCTTTGTTCTTTTGGCAGGGCGTAAACCACCTCAACCCGAATCTGCTTCGTATCCATATTATCGGCCATAAACCTCATCCGCCCGCTTACAGAAAGCTTCAACCATTGTATTGGCAGCCTGATTAAAGACACCGCCCAGCGCCATGCTCAGTAACTTACCGGCAAACTCAAACTCCATGGTCAGAGTTACCTTGCAGGCTTCCTCCGACAGCGCATCAAAACGCCAGTCACCTTCCAGCTTCTTGAAAGGGCCATCCACCAACTGCAGATGAATATGATGGGGTGCTTCCAGCGTATTGCGTGTAGTAAAGCTGTGATTGATTCCCGCCTTGGAGATCTCCAGCTTACCCACCATGTGCGTCTCGGAAGATTCGATCATGGTCGCGTTGCTGCACCAGGGCAAAAATTGCGGATAAGACTCACAGTCATTTACCAGGTCATACATCTCACGGGCAGAGTGCATAACCAGCGCGCTTCGGGTCACCGTTGTCATTTATGACGCTCTCGCTCTCTTCATCTTGACCCTGCCGGATAGTTTTCCGACAGCACAGGGGCCAAATTTGTAGCAAAACCGGGCAGCCGCCGATGCCGCTGTCCACTTGAAGGCAGAATTGTAGCATGATTTTGATTTTTAACGGTTTCGCCCGATAGCCCTTTGCCTAACTTGGATTTATAATGCGCGCTATGGCTAAGAAACAGAAAGCAAAATCTACCAGTCCAACTATCGCTCTGAATAAGCGCGCACGTCACGAATTTCATGTTAATGAAAAGTTCGAGGCTGGCGTGTCTCTGGCTGGTTGGGAAGTAAAGAGTCTGCGTGCAGGTAAAGTCCAGATCACTGAGGGCTACGTTATCATGCACAAAGGTGAAGTCTGGCTGATGGGTGCACATATCACCCCATTGATCAGCGCTTCTACCCACGTACTTGCGGAACCAACCCGTAATCGCAAACTCTTACTGCATAAGAAAGAGATCGCAAAAATCTTTGCTGCCATTCAGCAGAAGGGTCACACCTGTGTTCCTCTGGCGCTGTACTGGAAGAACAACAAGGTGAAATGCGAGATCGCACTGGTAACCGGTAAGAAACTGCACGACAAACGAGCCACGGAGAAAGACCGTGACTGGGGTCGTCAGAAACAGCGTATCGTTCGCGAGCACGCTGGCTAAGTCAGCAACCCGCTGATTATTAGGCAAAACCGGGGCTATTCTGTTAGAATGCCCGACTTCTTTGGGGGTGATATGGCTTCGACGCCGGTTTCAAACCCTGAGGTGCATGTCGAGAGGGTAACGTATCTCGTAAATCCAGCGTTACAATTTAATAGTCGCAAACGACGAAAACTACGCTCTAGCTGCTTAATGCAGCTCCCTCAGACGGAAGTTGCCTGTAACTTCTAGACGAGGTACGAGCCCGCGAAACAGGCTCGAAGCAACGTCCGTCTCAGACCGCGCTTCTAAAACTTTTCGAGACTCGCGCTAGGTAATCCTGTTCGTTGGAGTGCCAAGCGTTAAACTAAAAGACGAAACTAAGCATGTAGAGCCGATGGCAGAGGACTGACGGACGGGGGTTCAACTCCCCCCACCTCCACCAAACATCAAAAGCCCAGCTGAAAACAGCTGGGCTTTTTTTGTTTTTGTACGAAAGGGATTACTGGGCGTATGCTAACGCTTCAGATTGGATTTGATGACTTATCAGGGAGTTAGATTTTGAGCATCTGGGAAGCTATAGGCTCTTTCGTATTCTTTGCCTTTATTCTTACGGTACTGTTCTGCTCGCCAGCCCACATTATTTGGCTAGCCTGGAAAGCACTTAAAAATTCGAAACACCCTAATTACATATATATAGGTCTTGGCATTTCGTTAGTTATTGCGATTATTCTTATCTATCTATGGAACAATGGTTTTAGCACTGATTCCCATAAACTGGCTGAATTTGGAAGCTACTTTGGAGGCGTACTAACGCCCTTTGGTATTCTTTTAGCAGCATTATCCATGCATTGGGATAAGCAAAAAGAGCTTTCTCAAATAGAAGAAAAGCGTCAAATAGAAGTTTTGAAGAGCATAAAACTCAACCTTGACTCAATATATACTGATATTAGAGTCCTGCAATTTAAAGCTTCATTTCTGCCTCTCAACCAACCCATTGATAGCAAAACGGATCTATCGACCATAGCAACCACGGCTAGCATGGCAATAACAATAGCGACCAATCGTTCTTACAAACTAACTTCCCCCAACCAAAAGATTACAGAGCGAGACAACGATACTCAGCACTTTGTAGGCATCACTTTCTCAAAGATCTGCAAATCTTCTATTAGAGCCTTTGAACTTTTCGAAAAACTACAACCAACAAAGAATAGTGATCTTGAAAACGAGAAAACAGAAGCGCTCAAAAAAATAGAATTGGCTGTAGCCATAGCAAAACTAATTACCGTCAGCTATGAAGATGCATTTAACTTACAGGGAAGAAATGTAACAACCTGGTTTGGCAACAGCAGCTCTTGCAAATCCAAAATATCAGAAATACTAGATTTCTTTGAAGTTAAGGAACGCGATAAAAAAGAGCTCGCGCTTTACTTCGCGAGGAATAAAGACCTAACATTTTTTAGCGATGACATAGTCTTACTAGACCATCAATATCACATGCTTAAGCCCAAAAAAGACATTAGATTTAATATAAACATATGATGCTAGGCTCCTATTTGGCAGCAAACCATACAGGAAAGACTACTTCCGGCTATAAACCTGCAGTACGGTCTCAGCGATTTCGAGCATCGGGGTGGCGACTCTGAGGGACTTGCCTCGGGTGACCATATCACCGACGAGGTGATCACCCTCGATAGGCAGGCCGTTACGCATGTCGCGGTACATGGAGGAGTTAAAGCTGGATTTCGGGTTGGTGAGGATACGCCGGAAGCCTTTAACGGAATCCTCAGCCAACGGGTAGCCGGAGGCGGCTGCTACCTGACAGCACTCATCAAACAGCTGCAGGGCAATTTCACCACCGCGATCACTCTTCATATACTCCCCAACATTCCCCTGCAGCAGGCAGTTGGCAGCCCCTAAGCCAGCCATACGACAGAACTTATCCCACATCTGCGCGATAACCGCATCACCGGACTCCACCATAAGCCCCGCATTGTGGAACAGTTCGGTAATCTCAGCCACACGGGCTTCCTGACCCGCTTCACGGGCACCCACGGTAATGCTGTTATGAGCATTGGCGACCTTCACCTGCCAGGGTGTGCTCAGAGTTGCGACAGTCTTAGCGATACCACCCAAAATCCGTTCCGCGCCGAAGGCGTTATCTAACAGATCCAGATGCTTAAGGCCGTTCAGCAGCGGCAGCAGAAGGGTGTTTTCAGTAACAGCGGGGGCAATATCCTCAATCACCTGTGGCAGGCCGTAGGCTTTATTGGTCAGGATAATCAGATCAAAAGCCGGGGATGATGTCAGTTCCGGTTGGGTCAGGCAGACAGGGGAAAGACTGATGGTAGATTCCGGCAGACAAAGCTCCAGCGGTTGCTGCTTGAGTTCATCAGCACGTTTCGGGCGCACCAAATATGAGATATCCACACCCTGTTGCTGCAGCTGACTGCCAAACAAAACACCGACTGCACCTGCGCCTACGATCAGAATCTTCACTGTGTTGCTCCTGCCTGCTGTTGTCCGCTGAAAAAATCAGGCCACAGTGTAATCCGCTGTGCAGGCAGATGCAGCATTGAGGTTAACCAAACAAGAAGGCTACCGATCCATCACGCCCATAGCGCCATTACCGATGGGCACTTCCAGAAAGTTATCTGCTTCTCTTAGGGGCTGGCCGACCATCTCGTCGTAGGCGCTTTGCTGACGCAGCACCATCTTGCGATACGGCAGACCTTCAAACAGAGCCTGCAGGCTGAGTTTATTATGGCTTCGCAGGAGCTTGCCCTGCTCATCGGTGAGATACAGCTCCTGTCCTTCGATAAGCACAGAAACCTGATAAAGCGCGCAGTCCAGTGAGTGAATAATAACTTTCTCAATCTCAGGCTGCTGTTGCAGGGTTTTAAGGCTGATGGTCATATTGCCTCCGGTTCGGTTGAGCCGCTCGTCAGGGCTGGTTTGCCTTGTACGAGCGGCTTTCCTATCCGGTGCAGGAATCAATCGCAGTTGATCAAATACCGCTATCGAAGGATGCCATCTCATCCTCCGGGATCTCTACCTTGGGCAGGGTCACGCGGAAGTGGCTGCCTTCGCCCTCAGCGGAGCGCACCAGTTCAACTTCGCCGCCCATCACATGGCACAACTCACGGACGATGCTCAGCCCCAGCCCTGTGCCGCCATGACAGCGATTCACAAACTCGGTGGCCTGTCGGAAGGCTTCGAACACACGCTCATGGGCCTGCTCCGGAATACCTTCACCCTCGTCGATGACATCAAACACCACCTCTTTATCGGTCTCGCTGACGGCAAGCTCAACATTACCCTGCGGGGTGAACTTAATGGCGTTTTCCACCAGATTGTTCAGCACCTGTCTCAGGCGGGTATCATCGATATAAAGACCGGAATCCGGTGTGACGGCACTGGTATTCAGCTGCAGAGTCAGGCCTTTCTTTGAGGCGCTGCTGCGGTGACTGGAAACAAAGCTGTTGAGCCAGCTTTCCAGTTTGATCTCATGGGGGGTCAGCATCAGCTGGCCGGCATCCATCTTGGCCAGATCGAGAATATCGTCCACCAGCCGCAGCAGATGTTTACCACTCTGATGGATAATATCGGCGTATTCACGGGTCTCTTCGTCTTTCTCATCCAGCTGCAGAATCTCAGCAAAGCCCATAATACCGTTCAGCGGTGTCCGCAGTTCGTGAGACATACGGGCAAGGAAGTCACTCTTCATCTGACTGGCTTTTTCTGCATCCTGACGGGCTTTATCCGAGATACTGAAAGAGGCTTCAACACTATCCGCCATGCCATTAAGGGCATGACTCAGCTGACCCAACTCATCCTTGCGCTTGGCTTCAAAGCGATAGCTGTAATCCCCCTGCTCCATCTTTTGCAGGCCGGAGGTGAAGTAACGCACCAGACCGGTAATCATGGAGGCCATCCAGACGGCGATGATCACCACCACAATCACCATCAGCGCGGTGGACACCGTCAGCTCCATCGCCACATCCGCCATGATCTTGTTGATCAGCTGACTTAGCTCTGTCTGACGCTCCGCAAGAATACCGGTGAACTCTTCCAGCTTGGCATCCATACGGGCAGCGGTTTCCTTCGCTGGCAGCTGGAAGTCATCGATATTGGCCCCGATGGTGACAAAACCAAAGCCCCTTGGTGAGTCGCCATAACGGCCTGTGAAATAAGGAATGGTCGCGGCTGTGGTCAGCTTCCAGACGCCGGTCCAGTAGATCAGGAAAGAGCCCGAGCCACCCTGACGGGTCAGATCGTTCCAGCCTTTACACTGAGGAGCAAAGTTCAGATAACGGCACTCCAGTCCCAGCTGTCCCTGTTTGATCAGCTCAATAGCCGGTTTCTTACTGCGGGTCTGCTGATCAAAATCTTCGATATTACTCAGATAATCCCGCAGCGGCTGTCCGCTCTGCTGCCAGCCCTGATAGAGAGATGCTTCCAGCCAGGGCACAGCACGCTCACCGGTTTGCGGATCAAAACCGACAATGGAGTGATGGCGTGGGTGGGCGATATTGCGGTCTTTGTAATCCCACATAAAGGCGTAGTTGCCGCTACTGGCATCCGCGATCACGTCGTAGCGCTGGTTAGTGGGCTTCAGATTATCGGTAAAGGAGAGAATATGGTCGTGATTCAGCGCCAGCGTGATATAGCCGATCTTTTTGCCGTTACGCACAACAGGGGTTGCCCAGCGGATGATGCCACGGAATTTCTGACCCACAGGGTTTTCCCGGCCGGCGTAGGCTTCCTGCTCAGGCTGAAAAGGAATCTTGCGCTTCTCGGCTGCTTTAGGAGTTGCTGGTCCAAGAATCCGTGACGGCACATAAGGGCCAATCACATCGGAAACATAGATCTCACCGGGCTTGAGCTTTTTCAGCTCAGCAAAATAATGCTCGGCTTTGGCGTAGGTGTTTTCCGGTCTGGAAACGTCTTTCAGCTCTTTGGAAAGCAGATCGGAGGTTTGCACCTTGATGCGCTCGCGACCATCCAGACCGATAAAGGTAACTTCGTGATAAAGAGGGATCAGATGGCTGGGCAGAACCACTTCCGGCGGACGGTAGTGAAAGTCCTGCTTGTTCTCAGCGTTGGAGGACTGAACATCAGCGCTTGCTGGTTGCAGCGGATTAACCGGTAGCCACTGACTGCCATCTTCTGCCAACTGCCAGTCTCCGGTGGCGGTGACCCGGCCTTTGCGGTTCATCACGAAGCGGCGCAGGTTGGCTTCATCCATAGGCAGGCTAGCCACCAGATTCAGATCTTCATCCCGCTGATAGAGGAAGTTAGCCACATCCCGGGCGGTATCCGTGGTCAGACGTTCCAGCTCTTCACGGGCACGGTTGTTCAGGGCTTTTTCGGCACCTTCGCTGAAGGTATTGCCCATATCCTCAACGGTATAACGCACCTCGTCACTTAGCAGGTGGGTTTCATCATTCAGGCGCTCGCCCAGATAAACCACCCCATGCCATGCCAAAAGCGCCAGCAATATCAGAGGAATTACTTTGATCAGCAGAAACAGAGCGACCAGCTTCGCTCGTATCCCAAGCCTTACAGAGGCATCAGCCATCCGCTCTGCTCCCAGAAATGTTATTTTTTGTAATGTTACCTCAGAATGTCATCTTTGCCCTGCTTCCAGATCAACTTTTTGCTGTCTATTGGTCGCACTCTGTTAGCCGCTAAGGCCTGCTTATGACCCTGTCGATACCGAGGTTTACTCACTGGTGTTCAGTATAAGACCTGAACCGAAAGCTGCCGGATATCCGCAAAACAGACAAAAAAATACCCCGTGGGGCAAAGGCACGGGGTATTTTTCGGCCAGATCAACAAACAATCTGACCCTGCAAATAAGAGCGCAGACTATGGAAGCGCTCAATCCATGAGGTGGCTGACCCCATGAGGTGGCTGAACCAAGGCCTTAGTTCACCAGCACCCAGATCTGGGTCAGCACCGGAAGGATACCAATCACAAGTCCCGCCGCTGCCATCAGCAGGGTTGCACCAACACCAATAGTTTCATAATCATGAGATTCTGCATGTGCCATTGTGGTCACTCCTGTTGCAATAAGAATCAGCGCTTAACGCTTTCAGTCTGAATACTGCAACCGGGGTGCCAAGGTGAATAACCTTCTATTTTTCAGCCTTTAACCTGCTGAATTTTATGGATTTATTGGTCACACAGCCAAACGAAACCAGCTCACAAAGCCAACGCCAACATCTCCTGAAAGACAGATTCGTCAGTCAGATATGACAGGCAGTCAAATCATGACAGGCATCAAATCACGACAACAATCACGACTCTTTGCAGACATAAAAAAACCGACCCTAGGGCCGGTTTTATTCTGACGAATCACGGATCAGCAATTAAGCTGCGCAGATCGCTTCGCCATGGTTGTGCACTTCAATCAGGCTGCGGTGCAGACTCTGAACCGCAAGATCATAGTCCTCATCAGAGACGATAAACTGAATATCAACCTGACGCATTGACTGCTGTAGCGCCAGCACACTGATCTTAGCTTCGGCCAGAGCATTAACGGTTTGCGCGAGAATACCCGGCACCTGCATATCACTACCGATAGCAGAAACAATCGCCACCTTCTTCAGGCTCATTTCACAACCCGGGAACTGTTCCTGAATCGCCTTCTGCAGACGTTTAATGGTTTTCAGATTGGCCGCCATATAGTGCGTCAGCGTATTCGCATTGTTGTCCTTGGTGATCAGCGGCACTTTAAAGCGCTCAATAATCGCCAGCAGCTCACGGCCGTAACGACTCATACTGCCCATCATATCCTGATCGAAGAACTCCAGTGCATATACATTCTGACGACCGGCAATGATCTCAACGCACGGCTTCTCACTCACGTATTCTGCCGTGATCAGAGTACCCGCATGGTCTGGCTCAAAGGTGTTCATCACGCGCAGAGGAAGACGTTGCTGACGCAGACCTTTCGCCGCTTTCGGGTGAATCGCTTCCATACCCAGATTCGCCAGCTGATCAGCCACATCGTAGTTGGTACGGCCGATCGGAACTGCGTTATCCACACCTACAAGACGCGGATCAGCGCTACTCAGGTGATACTCTTTGTGAATAATGGCTTCACGGGCTTCAGTCAGCACGGCAACACGGCTGAACACCATCTCGCTGTAACCGCGATCAAAGGTCTGCATCAGTCCCTCGGTGCAGTGGGCATAACCGGTGGCAATCGGCAGGCAGTTCGCCAGATCGATATCCTTAAAGGCGGACTCGATGCGCTCATCCAGCGACAGGTGCTTCTCAGCGTTCCAGCCGGTGAGATCAACAAACACCGCATTAATACCGTCACGCTTCAGCAGCTGCGCCATGTTCCAGGCGCTGTGGGCTTCACCGAGGCTTGCCATCATCTCACGTACTGTCATCAGGTGATCACTCAGATCAAAGTGACCGTGCTGACAGACGCTTTCCAGATCATTCAGGGTCTGCTCGGCTTCGTCCAGACGATCACCAATAAAGCGATCCGCCATCTGACAGAGCGGTGTTTCACCAAACAACTCATAGTTAATCGATACCAGCTTGGCGCGCAGACGAGCCATTTTATCCCGCCAGACGCTGCCATCCTCGGCACCGGCAAATGAGGCGTAAACCCCTGCTTTGTCTGATTTTTTATGCTCCAGCAGGAGGTCGGTCACACCACCGTACGCAGATACCACAAAAATTCGCTGATAGCCTTCCCGTGCGGCTTGCTTGTGAAAAATGATGTTATCTCGTACTGCGGCGTAATCACTCATCGACGTGCCGCCGATCTTCTCTACCGTATGGCTTTTCATTGTTTAGGTTCAGCTTTCTGACCGGTTAAGGCCGTAACAAAAGCAGCTGCCTCCTTAATGTGTTTTCAGTTTTGCAGACATGAGTCTGCCCGAATCGCAAAAGATTATATCTCTAAACATTTCATTTGTTAAACACGACCATTGGAGAGCAGGCATCCACTGCAATATCTCGGTAATAATCGCAAAATACCGCAACATAATGACACACATGCTGGCTTTAACTTTCATTTGATGCCGCTAGATTATATAGTTCACTAACTATATTTATCCTGTTCTACTGCTGTGAGACTTAAATCAATGAATGATCAATGGGTCAGCTTTTCACTGGCGGGCGAGAAATACGCCCACCCCGTAGCGAGTATCAAGGAAGTACTGCGCTATCAGGAACCCTCGCCCGTGCCCGGTGCACCAAGCGATGTGGATGGCATTCTGAATATTCGCGGCGAGGTACTGACAGTTATCTCAGCCCGCAAACTAATGGATCTGCCGGACGACCCGCAGACCGAGGACAGTCGCATCATCTCAATCGAAACCGATGATGGCCTGTGCGGTATCGTGGTGGACAACGTGGAAGCGATTGTGGGGTTTGAGCAGGCGAATATCGACCCTCCGCCCAATCTGGATAGCAAGGGTGTGATTCAGGGCACGATACACCGTGAAGGTGAACTGTTTATCGTGGCAAACTTTCTGCCCCATTGCGAAGGTGTCGCAAGGCAGATGTGATCTGCCTTTAAAAAATTCAGAAAAGCATCTAATCGCGAAGCCGAAAGAAATAGTGCAACGCCATCACTAGTGAGCGCAGCAACATAAAGCAGGCAAAGGCCAGCCAGAGCCCCTGATTGCCTAAACCGGATAACAGCGCCTCGGCGAGAAGAAATGCCGCAAAGGCGATCAGCATACCGTTACGCATCACATCGCTGCGCATCAGTCCGATATAAACCCCATCCAGCAGATAGCTGCCCGCAGCTAACAGGGGAATCAGCACCGCCCAAAGCAGATAGCCTTCCGCCAACTGCTTCACTTCCGGCAGATCCGTTAGCAAAGCGATCAGATAATCGCCCCACAACAGATAGAGCAGACTGATCAGACCAACGCTCAACCCGCTCATTACCGCTCCCGCCGAGACGATCCGGTTACGAAGACGAACATCTTTAGCACCTTCCGCCTGTCCCACCAAAGCTTCAGCAGCATAGGCGTAGCCATCCAGCGCGTAGGACGCCATCATAATCAACTGCATCAGAATCGCATTGGCTGCCAGCGTCTCACTGCCAAAGGCCGCTCCCCGGGAGGTAAAGTACGCCATACTGCCCAACAGCAACCAGGTGCGCACCATCAGCTGATGATTGACCCGGAACAGGGCTTTAAGCTCTTTTGCCACCCAGGGCTGCCATTGCCAGCGCGACTGCAACTGGCGGATACGTTTAAGCGCCAGCCAGCCTCCGACTACCAGAACACTGTAATCCGCAATCAGGGAAGCAAAGGCAACACCCTGTACCTGCCAGCCCAATATGACCACAAACACCAGATCCAGCAGGATATTGATACCATTACCGAGCAAGAGCATCTGCAGAGCAAAACGGCTGTTCTTCTGCGCCAGAAACCAACCCATCAACACATAGTTGATCAGCACTGCCGGTGCTGACCAGATACGCACACCGGCATAGAGGGCCGCCTGATCTCTCGCCGCACCGGGTTCCGCCAGCAATGCCAGCCCCTGCGGAACCAGCCAGCCCTGAAACAGCAGTAAGACCAGCGCGATAGCCAACGCCATCAACACACCCTGTTGCAGCAGGCGAATCACCGCTGACCAGTCTTCTCCCCCCGCTGCCTGAGAAACAGCACCGGTTGTTCCCATGCGCAAAAAGCCAAAACCCCAGAACAGAAAACTGAACAGTGTTGCTCCCAGCGTAACGCCAGCCAGATACGCCGCATCATTCAGATGACCGACAACGGCAGTATCCACCAGCCCCAGCAAGGGTACGCTAATGTTGGAGATAATGATCGGCAGGGAAAGCGCGAAGATCTGTTTATAAAGCGGCGGCAAGGTCACAACAACTCCGGCAGACTGATTCGGACAGAAGAGCTACAAATCCCAGGCAAAAAAAATGCAGCACCTGAGTGCTGCATTTTTTCTGAGAAAAAACAGAAATTAACCCAGAGACGCCTGGATAATTTTGTATTTTTCCATCAGTTCGTCCTTAGACTCAACGTGCTCAGGGTTTTCCGGAATACATTCTACCGGGCAAACCAGAACACACTGAGGCTCGTCATAGTGACCAACACACTCAGTACACAGGTTAGGATCGATCTCATAGATCTCGTCACCCTGAGAGATTGCACCATTCGGACATTCTGGTTCACATACATCACAGTTGATGCATTCGTCGGTAATCATCAAAGCCATAACGCTTACCTCATCAAAAAGCTATCTTGCTTAGTCGTTTTTAAAGTGTTCTTTCAGGGCCTGATCGACGGTCGGATGTACAAACTTACTGACATCGCCATTCAGGCAGGCAATCTCTCTCACCAGAGTCGATGAGATGAATGAATTACGCTCTTCCGGGGTCAGGAAAATACTCTCCACATCGGGAGACATCGCCCGGTTCAGGTTGGCAAGCTGCAACTCATACTCAAAATCAGATACTGCACGCAGCCCGCGAATAATAACGCGAGCCTGCTGTTGTTCCAGAAATTCGGTCAACAGGCAGTCAAAACCACAAACCACGACATTGCTGTACTGAGACAAAACAGACTCAGCCAGCGCAACGCGCTGCTCCAGAGGCAATAAAGGCTTTTTGCGAGGGCTGGCGGCTATAGCCACAACCACTTTGTCAAAAATCCTGCTGGCACGCTCTACCAAATCGGTGTGACCGTTGGTAATAGGGTCAAACGTTCCGGGATAAACTACCGTCGTCATCGCATTTTCCTGATTATGCGCGGATTTTGGAGAGGCAGAATGGTAAACAAATTGCCTCACCGGTACAAACTTCTCTCGCTATAAGGTTATAGCTAATTTAAAGCAGCCAAAAGCGATTAGCTGTAATAGCATCACACTTTTTAAGGACATCACAGGCTGCCCTGATGCTGTTGCCGGATTATGACAGCTAAAAGCAGGCCGAATATACCCAATTGGCGAAACAGATTTATTACTCTAATGGTGCTATATTCACAGACACTGTTACGACAGTAATATAATCTGCAAAGGCCGAATTTGCTGTGTTCTCGGACAATTCTTTCTTCAACAGCTTAATGCAGACTGAAGGTAGAAATGCCGCAGATAATCAGAGCGCAGACTTACCTGTCCATTCAGAAGACGGGAAGCCACTGCCGATACTGAACTCAGCATGATAAAAAAAGCGATCCCCGAGAATTGACCGTGAAAACAAAAGACAAAATTGTTCAGGCTTCTTTAGAGCTGTTTAATCTCCACGGAGAGCGCTCTATAACAACCAACCACATTGCTGCCCATATCAAGATTTCGCCGGGCAACCTCTATTATCACTACCGTAATAAGTCCGACATTATTGCGCGCATCTTTGATCAGTATGAAAAGGCTGTTGCCAACCTGTTCGAACTGCCTGCTGACCGTGATATCACACTGGAAGACCGAGCCCAGCTAACCGACAAACTGCTGGATCTGATCTGGGCATACCGTTTTATGCACCGCGATCTGGTGGGCATGCTCGCTAATGATGCCGAGCTGAAAGAACGCTATCAGGCTTTTGCCACTCAGGGCATCCGCAGTACCGAGATGGTCTATCGCAGAATGTGCGAGTGCGGCTTTATGGCTATTCCGGAAGATCAGATTAAGCCTCTGGCGCTGAACATCTGGATTCTGGTAACCAGCTGGACCACCTACCTGCGCACCGCACTGGGTGTTCCGGAAGATGAACTGACCCGCGAGCAGCTGAACCAGGTGATCTACCAGATGACCTATCTGGAGATGCCTTACCTGACTGAAGCAACCCGCGAAGAGACTCAGGAACTGCTGGCCACTTACGGCCCCAACGCAGCCTGATCGATCAGCAGCCTTTAAACAGCTGCTGACGGTTCGCTTATGCCGCCTCTGCTCTCCGGTAGAGGCGGCAGATCACCTGCCCCGCTTTCTTCTCTTTTTCCAGCTGCCATCCCGCTGGAATCTCTGCGAAATCAAAACCTTTTTCCGCCTCCAGATAGATGAGCGCACCATCGGAAAGGCGTTTTTCTGCTTCCAGCTGCTGACAAACCGGGCCTAACAAGCCTTTGCCGAACGGCGGATCGAGGAAGATCAGATCAAACACATCCTCATGACTTGCGATCCAGCTTAACGCCTCGCCCTGAAAAACCTCTGCCTGCTGGCATTTCAGCGTTGTCAGGTTTTCCCGCATCTGGCGGACAACCCCCGGATGGTTATCCAGAAACACCCCACTTTTAGCGCCACGGGATAACGCCTCAAGCCCCAGCGCACCACTACCGGCAAACAGATCCAGCACCCGACGGCCATAGAGATCAAAACTCAGCCAGTTGAACAGGGTTTCCCGCATACGATCCCCTGTTGGTCGTAAACCTTCACCATCAGGAAAAGGCAACTTACGCCCCCGCCACTCACCGGCAATGATACGCAGCTGATTCCGTCCGGCTGATGCTGCCGGTGCATTGGCTCGTCCGGTAGCTTTACCGGCAGAAGGGCGGGATGAAGGGCGACGGGATCTCGGCATGAGGGCTTTCCAAAACTCAGGGGTTAATCGACTTGGGGCTTTGCACAGACAATAAATGCGCTACCTCATCAAGAAAGGCGTTTCATCACAAAAGATAGCGCGCAAAGCGCCGTGGATTGTACCCCCCGTGGGCGACAAGTGGTAGGATAGTGCGCCATAAGAGGCAGGGCATCACCTGCCATTTTCCGTGCTAAAGAGACAGAATTTATCCCATGTTTGGATTCTTCAAGCGTAACAAGAAGCAGCCGGAGCAACCGGATGCACCTCTGGAACAGACTCCGGAGACCAACGCTGCCGAAACCGAGGCCAGCGAAGCCCCCCTTTCTCAGGCAGACAGCGTACAGACTCAGGAAGTCAGTGCTGAAACACCGGCATCCGATGCCACTGCCCAGCAGGATGCTGAAACCGTATCAGAAACAGCTCAGGAACCCCCTGCGCCAGCTGAAGAAGCAGAGCCTGCGGCATCTGTTGAACCTGTTGCTGAATCCCCTGTTGTTGAAACAAAAGTTGAAACAGAAGCTGAAACCAAGGCTGAAACGACTTCAGAAACAGCTGAAGCTCCAGCCGAGGAACCAGCTCCAGTAGCTGCAAGCAGCCCTGCTGAAACCAGCCCTTCTGAAAAGCAGCCAGAAGCAAAACCTGAAAAAGTGGGTTTCTTTGGCCGTATCAAACAGGGTCTGGGTCGCACCCGCGCCAATCTGAGCGAAGGTCTTGCGAGCCTGTTTCTGGGTAAGAAACAGATCGATGAGGATCTGCTGGAAGAGATCGAAACCCAGCTGCTGGTTGCAGATATCGGCGTAGAAGCTACCTCTCAGATCATCGACCGCCTGACCGATAAAGTTTCCCGCAAACAGCTGACTGATGCTCAGGCCTTGTACGAAGCCCTTCAGGAAGAGCTGCGCGCTATGCTGGAGCCCTCCAACAAGCCGCTGGTGATCGACGAACAGAAAACCCCATACGTAATCCTGATGGTGGGCGTAAACGGTGTGGGTAAAACCACCACCATCGGTAAGCTGGCGAAGAAATTCCAGCAGGAAGGCAAAAGCGTCATGCTGGCCGCCGGTGATACTTTCCGTGCCGCAGCGGTAGAACAGCTGCAGGTTTGGGGTGAGCGTAACAGCGTACCCGTGATCGCCCAGCACACAGGTGCTGACTCTGCGTCCGTTATTTTCGATGCTATTCAGGCCGCTAAAGCCCGTAACGTGGATGTGCTGATTGCCGATACAGCAGGTCGTCTGCAGAACAAGAGCAATCTGATGGAAGAGCTGAAGAAAGTCACCCGCGTGATGAAAAAGCTGGATGACTCCGCTCCTCACGAAACCATGCTGGTGGTGGATGCAGGCACAGGTCAGAATGCCCTGTCTCAGGCAAACCTGTTTGACGAAGCAGTCGGCCTGACCGGTATCACACTGACCAAGCTGGATGGCACTGCAAAGGGCGGTATCGTATTCGCTCTGGCGCAACAGATGCAGATTCCGATCCGCTTTATCGGCGTTGGCGAGCAGGTTGATGATCTGCGCCCGTTTGATGCCGACCAGTTCACAAAAGCCCTGTTCGATCAGAACGACAGCTAAGGCTGAGCTTCCCGCAGCCTTCGGGCTGCGTGGCAACCCTTTTGATTCAACCCGGAGCCTGAGCCTCTCTGTTCTGACCGCTCAAGAGCCTCCCCGAACTTTCAACGCAGGATGCCATGATCCGCTTCGATAACGTCAGTAAACGCTACGAGAACGGGCATGAAGCCCTCAAACAACTCAATCTGTCCGTCGAAAAAGGCGAGATGTGCTTTCTCACCGGTCACTCCGGTGCGGGTAAAAGTACCCTTTTGAAGCTGATCATGCGGATGGAGAAAGCCACTCAGGGTCAGGTATTTGTGAACGGCCAGAACCTCTCCCGCATGGGTAACGGTCAGGTGCCTTACCTGCGCCGTAACATCGGCGTGGTTTTTCAGAATCACCAGCTGTTGTTTGACCGCTCTGTATTCGACAACGTGGCGCTGCCGCTGATGATTGAAGGCGCTGATCCGGCTGATATCGGACGACGTGTACGGGCCGCGCTCGACAAGGTCGGTCTGCTGAAGAAAGAGAAACTTAACCCGATTATGCTGTCCGGTGGTGAGCAGCAGCGTGTGGGCATCGCCCGTGCTGTTGTTAACAAACCCGCCCTTCTCTTGGCGGATGAGCCAACCGGTAACCTTGACCCCCAGCTCTCTGCTGAAATTATGCACCTGTTCGAGCAATTCAACGAAGTGGGCGTAACCGTACTGATTGCCAGTCACGATCTGAGCCTGATCGCCCGTATGGGTCACAGGGTTCTGACACTGAGTGACGGCCAGCTGGTGACTGACGGAGGTATGCTATGAGTCAGGTAGGAAAGCCCCACAACCGTGGCGCATCGCCTCGCGGTGCAAGCGGTGCAACCCCGCTACAGGGTGCGCGTCGTGGCGTTACCCCAATTGCACCAAAAACATCTCCTGCCGGTCGCAGCGCTGAACCACGCAAAGCGCCAGCTAAACGCCCGGGTTCTGAAGGTGCCAGTGAGCACAAGGTTGAAACCAACCATAAGATGAGCAGCTGGTTGCGCCACCATCGCCTGATGGCCACCGACAGTCTGTGGCGTGTGCTGAAGACACCGTTTGCCAGCCTGATGACCTGGGCGGTTCTGGCGATCGCACTGGCACTCCCCGCCAGTCTTTATATCTTCCTGAATAACGCCCAGCTGGTAACCAGCAACTGGGACGGCGCAGCCCAGATGTCTCTGTTTCTGAAGATAGAAACTTCAGAGCAGGAAGCCGAATCCCTCGCCGACAGATTGCGCCAGCGGGATGATATCGCCTCAGTGCAGTATATTTCCCGTGAGCAGGCACTAGGGGAATTCAAAGAGTTCTCCGGTTTCGGTGAAGCACTGGATTATCTGGATGGCAACCCGCTGCCCAGCGTACTGGTGGTTCGTCCGGCAGCAGGGCAGGTCAATCAGCAGGAAGAGCTGCTGAATGAGCTGCAAAGCCTGAAAGAAGTTGATGAAGCCCAGCTGGATCTGGCTTGGGTGAAACGCCTTTACTACATCATGGAGCTGGCTCAACGTGCCGTTAGCGCACTGGCGGTTCTGCTGGGTATTGCGGTGCTGCTGGTAGTGGGTAACACCATCCGGCTTGCCATTGAAAACCGTCGAGATGAGATCGTGATCGTCAAACTCGTTGGCGGCACCAATGCTTTTGTCCGTCGCCCCTTCCTCTATACCGGTATCTGGTATGGCTTAGGCGGTGGTGTGATGGCCTGGATGATTATCAACCTGAGCCTGATCTGGCTGGCGGGCCCTGTTCGTGCTCTGGCCAGTGTTTATTCCAGCAGCTTTGAGCTGGTAGGGCTGGGCATGTCCGATTCGATTCTGCTGATCCTTTCCGGCACCCTTCTGGGCTGGCTGGGTGCCTGGGTCGCGGTAGGTCGTCACCTGGGTGAAATAGAACCCCGCTAAACCCGCCTTGCTTCCTTGTTTCGGGTCAGCTCAGAGCTTTGCAGCCGGCTGATCCGAACTCAGGGAAATACAGTAAGATGATCACCGAAGGCTTCATGATCAATTAAAACAGTCTCCTGTTACACCGGACTGTCATCTGAGGCTTGCAAAATATGCAGGAGATTTTATATTAATCCCCTGATTGAACTTTTGGCTTAGCCACAAATCACAAAGATCAGTAAATATTAACCGAACAGACTCTCTTGTCCCTTGGGTAATAAATAGCTGCTTCTTCGAGGTAATATGAATACTAGCCTGCAAACCGTTGACCACCTGTCCCCTGGCCAGGACCTAAACGCTTATATTCAGATTGCTAACAGCATCCCTGTTCTTTCTGTTGAGCGCGAGCAGCAACTCGCCCGCCAACTGCATGAAGAGGGTGATCTTGAGGCTGCACGTCAGCTGGTTATGTCGCACCTGCGTTTCGTGGTGCATATCGCCAAGAGCTATTCCGGCTATGGTCTGCCTCAGGCAGATCTGATTCAGGAAGGTAATGTTGGCCTGATGAAAGCGGTTAAACGCTTTGATCCCAATGTCGGCGTTCGCCTGGTGTCCTTCGCGGTACACTGGATCAAAGCAGAGATTCACGAATACGTACTGCGTAACTGGCGCATCGTTAAAGTTGCGACCACTAAAGCTCAGCGAAAGCTGTTCTTTAATCTGCGCAGTGCGAAAAAAGGCCTCGGCTGGCTGAACAATGGTGAAGTTGAAGCCATTGCCAAAGATCTGGACGTTAAACCTCAGACCGTTCGCCAGATGGAAAGTCGTTTAAGCGCCCACGATGCCGCCTTTGATGGTTACAGCGACGATGACGACGATTCCGCATATCAGGCACCGGCCTATTATCTGGAAGATCATCGTTATAATCCGGCCACCGAGCTGGAAGATGCCAACTGGGCTGCAGATGCTTCTTCACGCCTTCAGTATGCGATGTCGCAGCTGGACGAGCGTAGTCAGGCGATTCTGCAACAGCGCTGGCTGACCGATGACAAAGCCACTCTGCACGAGCTGGCAGATGTTTATGGTGTGTCTGCTGAGCGTATCCGCCAGCTGGAAAAGAATGCCATGAACAAAGTCCGCAAACTGATGGAAGAAGTGGCTGAAGCCTGATCTTCTGACCCTGTTTGCTAAAAAGGCTGCTTCGGCAGCCTTTTTTGTTGCTGCTGCCTGACCTGACAACCTTCACTCTCTTTCTCTTCTTTCACTTTCTCTACTCGCTATCCTTTCTACCGATACTCGCTTTCAATACACACCGTTTTCTATCTACCTGCTCTTAACTAGCAAGCACCGTATTTTCCGTTACACTCGAAGTGATACCTCTTTTAGTCCCGCATCTATTTTGCGGCACTTATCCATGCATTCAACACAGACAGACAGCCCATACAACAAACACAATCAGGGAGGGATTTGACAGCACAGGGAGCGGCAGACCGATAACACTCTGTTCACAGATATCCGCCATACTCCTCATCTGTCTTTTCCACCTGAAAACTTTATCGGGAAAAGCTATCTCATATTTGCCTATATAATTAGGTTAAGCTAATATACAGAAAATCTAATTTTAGGCCCCGTCAGATGCGGGCTTAGCAGGAGAACGATTCATGTCCAATCATCAACTCAAACCCTGGCTTTCAGCCCTCTGTCTGCTCGGGACACTTTCTCTGCCCGCTCACGCGCTGGAGACAGTCACCCTGCAGCCCAAAGCTGTCAGCCAGTCGATCAAACTCGATGGCATCGTTGAAGCCGTTCGCCAAAGTACCGTTGCCGCGCAAACCGCTGGTACGGTAACCGCGATCTACTACGACGTGGACGATAAGGTTAAACCCGGCTCTGTCATTGTTGAGATCAGCGACACTGAACAGCAAGCTCGTCTGGAGCAGGCTCAGGCCGCAGCCCGTGCCGCTCTGGCAAACCTGCGTGATGCTGAACAGGCTTTCAACCGCATCGATGAGATCTATCGTAAAGAGCTGGCATCTAAAGCTCAGTACGATCAGGCGAAAAACCAACTGGATGCTTCCAAAGCGACCTATCGCCGCGCCCGTGCAGCCCTGAAAGAAGCAGAAAAACAGGTTTCTTACACCAAGGTGATCGCCCCATACGGTGGCGTGGTGACCCAGCGTTTTGTTGAAATTGGCGAAGTGGTTGCCCCCGGTTCTCCCCTGATGTCCGGTATCGATCTGGATCAGATGCGGGTGAATATCAATCTGCCACAACGCTATGCGGCGACTGTACGTCAGCACCAGCTGGCTGAAGTTGCGCTGCCAAACGGTAAAACCGTACCGGCGAAAGAGCTGACCATCTTCCCTTACGCCGATGCCCAGACCCATAACTTTAAAGTGCGGGTTCATCTGCCGGAACTTCAGGCAGGTCTGTATCCCGGCATGATGGTTAAGGTATCTCTGCCAATCCAGACCGGCGAAGCACTGACCATTCCGGTATCGGCACTGGTCACCCGTAGCGAGCTACGCGCGGTTTATGTACTGGACAGTCAGGACAAACCTCGCCTGCGTCAGGTACGTACCGGCTACGAAACCAATGGTGAAATCGAGATTCTTTCAGGACTGCAGACCGGTGACAAAGTCGCTCTGGATCCCAATGAAGCCCTGAAACTGATCAATGCCGCGAGGGTTGAACAAGATGCATGATAATCAGGCTCCTGAGCACAAGCCCCTGGGCATCTCAGGGCGTACAGCAAAGGCCTTCCAGACGACCGAGATTACACCGCTGCTGGCGATTGTCGGTATGTTGCTGGGTCTGCTGGCCATTCTGATCACACCGAAAGAGGAAGAGCCTCAGATCGATGTGACCTTTGCCAACGTCTTTATCCCCTTCTCCGGCGCTTCTCCCGTTGAGGTTGAGCAGCTGGTATCGACACCTGCCGAGCAGGTGCTGAGTGAGATCGAAGGTGTCGAACACACCATGTCGGTTTCCCGTGCTGGCATGTCGGTACTGACTGTTCAATTCGAAGTGGGCATCACCCGTCAGCAGGCGATTGTGCGCCTGTACAATCAGGTGTTCTCCAATATGGACTGGCTGCCACCGAATCTGGGTGTGGGTCAGCCCCTGATCAAGCCGATGGGCATCGACGACGTACCTATTATGTCGCTGACACTCTGGTCAGACGATGATCAGATCGGCAGCCACGAGCTGAAGAAGATCGCCCACAATCTGGAAGTTGAGCTGAAGCGTGTTAAAGGCACCCGGGATATCTATACCCTGGGCGGTCCGGATACCACGGTTCAGGTTACTCTGGATCCGGCTCGTCTGTCCGGCTTTAACATCAGCCTGGATGACCTGCGTAACGCGCTGCAATCCGGCAATACCACAGGAGCTGAAACCAAAATCATCCGCAATAACACCGTTATTCCGGTACAGGCGGGTGATTTCCTGTCCACGGTTGAGGATGTTAAGCGTCTGGTCGTCGGCCTGAATAAAGGTGCGCCGGTTTATCTGGAAGATGTTGCCGATGTCACTCTGAGTGCGGATATCCCAGAGCAAAGTGTCTTTATGGGCACAGGTCCTGCGTTCTCCGAGCAAGGCAAAACCGGTCTTTACCCTGCGGTAACGATGGCGATTGCCAAGCAGCCGGGACAGAACGCTATCGACATCACTCAGAATGTAAATAAGCGTATTGCACAGCTGGAGAGCGTTGCCATTCCGGAAGGCGTTCATCTGACCGTCACCCGTGACTATGGTGAAACCGCGAACAGCAAATCCAACACCCTGATCTCCAAGCTGATCTTTGCCACTGGTGCGGTTGTGGTGCTGGTGCTGGCAGCTCTGGGTTTCCGTCAGGCGCTGATTGTGGGGCTGGCGATTGTCATCACTCTGATGATTACCCTGTTCGCTTCCTGGGCTTACGGCTTCACCCTGAACCGGGTATCCCTGTTCGCGCTGATCTTCTCCATCGGCATTCTGGTGGACGATGCCATCGTGGTGGTGGAGAACATCCACCGACACCTGAGCATGGGCGGCAAGTCGATGCGCGAAGCGATCCCACTGGCGGTTGATGAGGTGGGCGGCCCGACGATTCTGGCAACCTTCACCGTAATCGCAGCCCTGATGCCGATGGCTTTTGTGACCGGCCTGATGGGCCCGTACATGAGCCCGATCCCGATCAACGCCAGTATGGGCATGCTGATCTCTCTGGTGATCGCCTTTGTGGTAACGCCATGGTTAGCCTTCAAGCTACTGAAGCATGAGGAGCAGGAACACTGTGCGGAAACCGAGCACGATGTCACCAGCCCGAAAATGCAGGCCTTCTTCCGTAAGATGGTTGGCCCGTTCCTGGGTGGCAAGCAGGGTCGTAAGAAGCGTATGGCGCTGGGTGCCGGTATCGTTGCTCTGATGATGGCCTCAGTAGCACTGCCGGCGACACTGGCCGTGGTACTGAAAATGCTGCCGTTTGATAACAAGTCGGAAGTTCAGGTGATTGTGGATATGCCGGAAGGTACTCCGGTTGAGCAGACCCAGCGGGTACTGCTGGAGCTGGGTGAATATCTGCAGACCATTCCTGAAGTAACTCATTATCAGACCTACGCGGGCACAGCTGCACCGATCAACTTTAACGGCCTGGTGCGCCAGTATTACCTGCGTGCTGATCCGCACTCCGGTGATATTCAGGTGAACTTTGTCGATAAAGGTGAGCGTGACCGTAAGAGCCATGAGATCGCTCTGGCGATGCGCGCCCCTCTGCAGGAGATCGGCCAGCGTTACAACGCCAATGTTAAAGTTGTTGAAGTACCACCGGGACCACCGGTAATCGCTCCGATTGTGGCTGAGGTTTACGGTCCGAATCAGGAAGCGATGACAGAGACCGCTAAAGCACTGCGAGCCCGTCTGGAGCAGACCGAAGGCATTGTTGATGTCGATGACATGATCGAAGCGCCAGCTAAGAAATACCTGCTGCAGGTGGATCGTCAGAAAGCATCTCTGCTGGGCGTGCCGCAAGCGAGCATTGTATCGGCGATCACAGCAGCACTGGGTGGCGAAGATATCAGCTACCTGCATGAGAGCCACCAGAAGTATGCGCTGCCAATTCGTCTGGAGCTGAACGAAGCGGATAAAAGTAATCTGCTGCAGTTTATGACTCTGAAAGTGCGCAGCATGAGTGGAGAACTGGTTGCCCTGTCTGAAGTGGTGAACCTGGTGGATGCCCAGTGGGAGAAAACCATCTATCACAAAGACCTGCTGCCGGTGACCTTCGTGACTGCAGATATGGCCGGTGATCTGGACAGTCCTCTGTACGGTATGTTCGACCTGATCGGTCAGCTGGGTGATGAGCCGCTGTTTAAAGATACCCCGCTGGAGCAGTTCTTTATTCAGCAGCCGGAATGGCCGCTGGTGCCGTCGGTGAAATGGGATGGTGAGTGGCAGGTCACTTACGAGACATTCCGCGATATGGGCATCGCTTACGGTGTCGGTATGATCCTGATCTACATGTTAGTGGTGGCTCAGTTCCGCTCCTACCGTGTACCTCTGATCATTATGACCCCGATCCCACTGACGGTGATTGGTGTCATGCCGGGGCATGCTCTGATGGGCGCTCAGTTCACGGCAACCTCCATGATCGGCATGATCGCTCTGGCAGGCATTATCGTGCGTAACTCCATCCTGCTGGTGGACTTTATCAACCAGCAGCTGGAAGAAGGTATGTCCTTTGAAGAAGCGGTAATTCAGTCCGGTGCGGTTCGTGCCAAGCCGATTATCCTGACCGCTCTGGCGGCGATGATAGGCGCGCTCTTTATTCTGGACGATCCTATCTTCAATGGTCTGGCGATCGCTCTGATCTTCGGTCTGACAGTATCAACTCTGCTGACCCTGATCGTTATTCCTGTGATGTACTACGCTTTTGCACCACAGCGCATTAAGGATCTGGATCAGACCGTTAACAAAGCATAAAGGCAGCCAGGCCTGAGCCGGGCAAAAGCCAAAAACAAAAACGCCGCAGCGGTTAAAACCCTGCGGCGTTTTTCGTTCTGATTGGGTGGAAAAGCTTTTCAGGCCAGTTAAGTCATTAGATCGCCAGAAGCGTTCCGGCAGATAAGGCTATTAAAGCTCAACCTAAGACTGATAAAGCTCAACCCGGTTGCGGCCATTCTCTTTGGCGGCATACAACGCCTGATCCGCCTGTTCCATCAGGGCTTCAAGGTTCTGATCACTTCGCATACAAACGCCCATACTCAGCGTGACTTTGAGGGCTTCATCCGGCAAGGCCACCTCGGTATTCTCGATCACAGTTCGCAGTGTTTCCATACGCGCCAGCAGGTCACTCCCGGAAACCCCCTGCGTCAGCAGACAGAACTCTTCACCACCCAAACGTGCCATCAGGGTATCGCTCTGGCTTTCATTGCGAATGCACTCAGCAACCGCTTTCAGCACCTCATCACCGGCACTGTGACCATAGGTATCGTTTACTTTCTTAAAGAAGTCGATATCCATCATCACAAGACCAAGCTCCAGCGACTTTTCTTCGGCCTGAGCAATCAGGCCGTCGGCTGTCGGATAGAAGTACTGGCGGTTCGGCATGCCGGTGAGGAAGTCTTTATAGGCCGCATCTTTAAGCTCACGCACGCTCAACAGCAGATCCATCATATTGTTGATGCGGCTGTAGAATTCCTCCACGGTGAAGCCTTTGTACATAAAGTCATTGGCACCGCATTTGAGGATCTGAGCAGGAATCTGCTGATCGATCTGGCCGGAGATGCCGATAATTGGCAGCTCAGTTGAGTTGTACTGCTTGCGGATACGGCGGATCACATCATAGCCACTCATCCCCGGCAGCTGGTAATCCATCATCACCATGGAGATATCATCACGGCTGGCGAGAATATCTACCGCCTGTTCGCCGGTTGTCGCCAGAATCACCTGATAGTGCTGTCGTTGCAGCAACACCTTGAGATACGCGCAGTAGGTAGTGGAATCATCGACCACCAGCACCTTGTGCTTGCGGTTGGAGATCAGACGCTTCACCAGAGAGATCACATCCTCCAGCCCATCCTGATCTTTAAAGAAGTAGTCGATAACGTCCCGGTCCATCACAGACTGTCGGGTTTCGCTATCCAGAGAGCTGGTCAGAGCGATGGCGGGAATCTTATTCTCAGCCGCCAGATCCAGCATGGCACCGGGGGGTGCATCCTCCAGTACCAGACCACTGATCACCGCCATATATTCCTGAGAATTTTCCGCCAGAAGAGCTTCGGCTTCACTGCAGGTTTTAACTGAATCAACCTGAAGCCCCTTAACCTGACTCATCAGAGCCTGAGCGAGTACATCCCGGAAGAAGATGGAGTTGTCAGCGATCAACAGGCGATTTTTCAGGGGCATAGTCCAGCCTTATTATTAAACCCTTGGGGTCATACTCCGACAGCAACCGGCGTCATCAGATCGCTGGCAAGGAAAGCCCATTGCTCAGGCCAGTTCTCTACCGGAGAGCGTCCGGTGCGGGCATATTGCTGAATACGCCCTTCCACTATTGAGAGTAGCAGCTGAGACGTTACCGGCACAGGCATACGGGTTTTCATCTGATCACGGATCTCAGCTTCACGCAGGATCTGCTTCAGCTGGGTTTCCAGTCGCTCGTAGAACTGAGAAACACGACTGCGCAGACGCTCGTTTTCGCCCACCAGAGCTTCGCCGGTCAGAATACGGCACAGCCCCGGGTTGCGGTCAGCAAACGCCAGCACCAGTGTCAGCAGATGTTCGCAGCGATAGATCGCCTGAGGCTCATCCTGAAGAATGCGGTTCACACGACTGAATACCGCATCTTCAATAAACTCGATCAGACCTTCGAACATCTTGGCTTTGCTGGCAAAGTGGCGATACAACGCAGCTTCAGATAAGCCAACCTCTTTCGCCAGATTAGATGTCGTGATCCTGGCACCGGGGTTGTTCTCCAGCATCTGAACTAATGCCTGCAGAATCTGCTCCCGGCGAGATGATTTTGTGTGCTTCTGATTACTATCCTGCGTCATGGTCTTTCCAGTTTTCCCAGCTTTTCTGTCAAATCCTTTGCCCGATCATCAATCCTGATTGGTGATGAGTGTTCCCACCCCGGCATCGGTGAAGATCTCCAGCAGGGTCGCATGAGGAACCCGGCCGTCAATGATATGTGAGCTTACCACGCCATGTTTCACAGCGCTCAGGGCACAGCCAATTTTTGGCAGCATGCCACCGTAGATGGTGCCATCTTCGATCAGCTCATCAACCTGAGTGGTGCTCAGGCCGGTCAGGATATCACCGTTTTTATCCAGCAGACCGGCGATGTTTGTGAGCAGCATTAATTTTTCTGCACCCAGAGCTTCAGCCACTTTACCGGCAACCAGGTCAGCGTTGATGTTGTAGGAGCGCCCTTGTTCATCAACACCAATCGGTGCGATAACCGGGATAAAGTCGCGCTGAACCAGCATATCAACCACATCGGTCTGTACTTCAGCCACTTCGCCCACATGACCGATATCGATAATTTCCGGCGCAGTCATCTCGGGGGTTTTATGAGTTACTTTCAGTTTGGTTGCCTGAATCAGACCACCATCTTTACCGGTCAGCCCCACAGCCTTACCACCGGCCTGATTGATCAGACTGACGATCTCTTTGTTTACCAGACCACCCAGAACCATCTCAACAACGTCCATGGTTTCTTCGTCGGTAACACGCATGCCGTTTACAAAACGGGATTCGATCTTCAGTTTTTCCAGCAGCTCACCAATCTGAGGGCCACCGCCATGAACAACAACCGGGTTGATACCAACCTCTTTCATCAGCACCATATCGCGGGCAAATGAAGCCTTAAGTGCTTCATCAGTCATAGCGTTGCCGCCATACTTGATCACGATGGTTTTGCCGGAAAAGCGCTGGATATAAGGCAGAGCCTCACTAAGAACTTTTACCACTTCGATGGCGTGTTCTGTATTAGCCGCAGATTCGGCGCGTTTGTTGTCGCTCATGGGAGTACCTGCATACCTCTTGGTTATTATCTTGGCTGATGGGCTGAACCCCGGGATGAAACTATAGGGTCGGGTTCATGCCTTTATTTTTTTCTTTTGTGTCACGAGTATTCGGCCCATCCGGAGCAGAATACTTCATCGGATTCTTTCTCTTACCGGTTGCCAGATTGTTTCTGGTGACCGGTCTTGATCGACAGCCAGTATTGATCGACGGCTGGCTCTTATTGTCGACCTGAATGGCCGAAACCACCGGCACCACGATCACTGGCTTCAAAGTCATCAACGATATTCAGTTTCGCCTGTACCACAGGCACCAGCACATACTGCGCCAGTCGCTCACCGGGTTCCAGCGTGAAAGCGGTCTGACCACGGTTCCAACAGGAGATCATCAGCTCACCCTGATAGTCAGAGTCGATCAGACCAACCAGATTGCCCAACACGATACCGTGCTTATGGCCCAGACCGGAACGGGGTAGAATCACACCCGCAAGACCCGGATCACCGATATGAATCGCAAGACCTGTGCCGATCAGCTGGGTTTCACCCGGCTGCAGTGTCACAGGTTCATCGATACACGCGCGCAGATCCATACCCGCTGAGCCTTCTGTAGCATAGTGCGGCAGTGGCAGCTCGTTACCAATTTTAGGGTTGAGGATTTTTACGTCGAGTGTACTCATCGGATAACCGTGCTCTTTCAGAAAATTAGGGAATAGTAACCGGCGAAACCTGTCTGTTTCTGATGCAGACTGACTCAGAAAGCTGCATCAAAACAGGGCGATGCCTTACCTTAAAGCACCGCCGGTCTTATTTTAAAACGCCGTCGGATAATGGCTGAGTATTATAACGATTTCAGCGCCAACTGCTTGTTAAACTTCTGCATCATCAGTGCTTTTCCTGATGAAAACGGCTGGCGATGCAACGTACCAGATCCTGCGCCAGATCCTGCTTAGCCGCCTGCTCGGGGCTTTCAGAGACCAAGGCTCCATCCTCCTGCCAAAGCAAGGTGACAGCGTTCTGATCACTGTTAAAGCCGATGTCGGTACGGGAAACATCATTGGCAATAATCATATCCAGATTTTTTCGCACCAGCTTATCGGCAGCGTAGGCTTCAACATCCTGCGTTTCGGCCGCAAAACCCACGGTGAAAGGACGTTCTTCATGTTTGGCCACCGTGGCGACGATGTCAGGATTTTGTACCAGATGCAGCACCAGATCATTTTGCCCCGGCTGCTTTTTCATCTTCTGATCAGCAGCACTGGCCGGACGATAATCAGCGACAGCGGCGGCAGCGATAAAGATATCGGTTGAAGCTATCACCGACAGGCTGGCATCCAGCATCTCCCGCGCGCTTTGCACCGGGATCAGATCGACCCCTTCAGGCGCTTTAATCTGCACAGGCCCGGCAATCAGATTCACCTTAGCACCTGCGTTTAAAGCGGCCTCTGCCAATGCAAAGCCCATCTTGCCGGAGCTGTGATTACTGATATAACGCACCGGATCAACCGCTTCACGGGTCGGCCCTGCCGTGATGGTAACGGTTTTACCCGCCAGCAAGCCCCTCAGGCTTGCTACCTGCTGATCCGCGATATTTGCCAACCCGTTTTTTTCTTCCGCAGCCTGATGTATCAGAGCGGCCAGCGCTTCCGGTTCCAGCATACGCCCCGGCCCCACATCACCACAGGCCTGCTCACCCTGATCCGGACCTAACAGCTGATAGCCATAGGCCTCCAGCTGCTGAGCATTGCGCTGTGTCGCCGGATGCCGCCACATCGCCTGATTCATCGCCGGAGCCAGCAACACCTTCGCCTCAGTAGCCAGACACAGGGTCGTCAGCAAGTCATCCGCCATACCTGCTGTCAGGCGCGCCATTACATCGGCACTGGCCGGTGCGATCACAATCAGATCCGCCCACTTGGCCAGCTCGATATGCCCCATGCCCGCTTCCGCTTCCGGATCAAGCAGATGGGTGTGCACCGGGTTGCCGGACAGCGCCTGAAACGTCAGCGGCGTGATAAAAGCCTGTGCGCCCTCGGTCATCACCACGCGAACCTCAGCACCGGCTTTAATCAGCAAACGGGTCAGTTCAGCAGATTTATAAGCAGCGATACCGCCACTGATTCCTAGCAGAATACGAACCTTAGCCAACATGATAGACACACCCTCGGTAGATAAGCCCGCCCCCGCCTGAAGTCATCAAACAGCGAAACCGGTTAAATAAAGAAGCACATAAAATCTGAGCGCCACAAGATAGCATGCACGCCCGTTAGCGTCAGCTCTGAGCTTAGTGGCTTAAATCCGCTACAAGACAGCCTCAGCACTGCACAAACAACCTAGCACCGAACAAGCAAGCAAGCACCGCACAAGCAAGCTAGCACCGCACAAGCAACACATAGCATTGTGACTTGCTTAAACGCTCTCCAACGGCAACTATGAAACCCTACAAGGATTTTTTATAAGTAGGGTGCTGTATCAACGATCAGCATGTCATCAGGGAGGTGACCATGAGTCTTAAGGACTGGCCGGAACAGGAGCGCCCAAGAGAAAAGCTGCTCCGACAGGGTGCGCAGGCACTCAGCGACGCCGAATTACTGGCAATCTTTCTTCGTACCGGTATCCCCGGTAAAAACGCAGTCGAATTAGCCCGCGAGCTGTTATCCGGCTTTGATGGCTTAAGAGCACTGTTGGAAGCCGATCTGAAAACCTTCTGCCGGCACAACGGTCTTGGCCCGGCAAAGTATGTCCAGCTACAGGCGGTGCTTGAGATGGGCAAGCGTCATCTGATGGCGCGACTTGAAAGCGGCGAGGCTCTGACCAGCCCGGAACTGGCCGAACACTACCTAATCACTCAGCTGCGTCATGAACCCCACGAGGTGTTCGCCTGCCTCTTTATGGATAACCAGCATCAGGTTCTGGCTTTTGAGCCTTTGTTCCGAGGCACCATCGACAGCGCCAGCGTCTATCCCAGAGAGGTTGTGAAACGGGCCCTGGCTCATAACGCAGCTGCCGTTATTTTCGCCCATAATCATCCCTCTGGGATCGCCGAACCCAGCCAATCCGATGAACGCATCACCCATAAACTGACTCAGGCATTGAATCTGATTGAAGTACGGGTACTGGATCACTTTATTATTGGTAACGGAGACACGGTTTCGCTTGCTCAACGCGGCCTGATGTAGATAATGTGCCCCTTCTGGCTGACTTTTTGCCTTTTTAGAACAGACTTTTTGTCGTTTTCATTAAAAAGAGCAGAAAAAAGGCCGCAAAACCACATAAAACTTGTCAGCTAGTGGGCATTCTGATATAACAGTGCGCCTTTAAATTGATGGGTTGAAGCAGGGCGCCGATTGTTCCGGCTGATTCGCTGATTCCCCCCAGGTTTCTTGAATAGTTAAGACGCCTAGCTAGCGGCTGGAGGCTAGAAAATGTCCAAAGTTTGCCAGGTTACCGGGAAGCGTCCTGTAACCGGAAATAACGTATCACACGCACAAAACAAAACGCGTCGTCGTTTTACTCCTAACCTTCACACGCACCGTTTCTGGGTTGAAGCCGAGAAGCGTTTTGTGAAACTGCGCGTATCTGCTAAAGGCATGCGCATCATCGATAAGCAAGGTATCGAAAAGGTACTGGCTGACATTCGTGCGCGCGGCGTTAAGCTGTAAGCACTGAATAAAGGAGATTAATCATGCGTGATAAAATCAGAATGGTATCGTCTGCTGGTACTGGTCACTTCTATACCACAGACAAAAACAAGCGTACTACGCCAGACAAACTGGAAATGAAAAAATTCGATCCAGTTGTACGTAAGCACGTTATGTACAAAGAAGCTAAAATCAAATAAGATTTTTTCTTCTGAAAAAACCCGGCTTGTCCGGGTTTTTTTATGCCTGCATAATAACCCACTCTTTAACTGGGTTATTATTTCCCGCCGATATCATTATTCATTCCCCGGAGTCTGAACCGGGTACTCTGATCCCGAGAGAAGCATGTCATGCCTGAATTACCGGAAGTCGAAACCACCCGCAAAGGTGTCAGCCCCTACTGCCTGAATCAGACCGTTAAACAGCTGATCGTTCGACAGCCCTCACTACGCTGGCCGGTCCCCGGTGATCTGGATAAGAAGATCTGCGGTAAAAGCATCCGCCAGGTTGAACGCAGAGGAAAGTACCTGTTGTTCGGCTTTGATCGCGGCACCCTGATGATTCACCTCGGCATGTCCGGTAGCCTCAGGGTTTTGCTGGCAGACACCAGCCATGAAAGTGCTAACAAACATGATCATGTCGACATCATCATGGAAAGCGGCGATACCTTGCGCTATCACGACCCAAGACGTTTCGGGGCGATTCTCTGGACCGAAGAGCCGATCGAAAACCATAAACTGATCGCGCATCTGGGGCCTGAACCCCTGTCTGATGATTTTACCGCCGACTATCTGGCCAAGCGCTGCGGCAAACGCAAAACCGCTATCAAAAGCCTGATCATGGACAGTAAGGTCGTCGTAGGCGTAGGTAACATCTACGCCAATGAAGCTCTTTTCCTGTCTGGTGTTCATCCGCAACAGGCAGCCGGCACGATTAAACCGGCACAGCTGAAAAAGCTGACAGACAACATCAAACATGTGTTGCAGCGCTCCATCGAACAGGGCGGCACTACCCTGAAAGACTTTGTCGGCGGTGATGGCAAACCCGGTTATTTCGCTCAACAGCTGAACGTCTACGGCCGTGCAGGGTCAGAATGCCTGCATTGCAAAACCGAACTGAAGGAGATTCGTCAGAACAACCGCAGCAGTGTTTTCTGCCCGAAGTGCCAGCCTCTTAAAGGCTGACACAACTGCTCTGACAATCTGAGCGCATCACGCGATCACCAAAACCATGATAAGCACCTGAACCTGTTATTCACTATTTCAGAAAGGAACCACCATGTACGCTGCGTTTAAACACATTCACCTGCTAACTGTTGCCCTGAGCCTTGGTCTTTTCACCCTGCGCGGAATCTGGATGCTGCTGGATTCCGACAAACTGCAGAAACGCTGGGTAAAAATCGTTCCCCATATTATCGATACCCTGCTGCTGGTCAGCGCCATCGGCCTGATGTTTCAGATCCACCAGTATCCGTTTGCAGACGGCTGGCTAACCGCCAAACTGCTGGGCCTGATCGCCTATATCGTGCTGGGTACTATCGCCCTGAAACGCGGTAAAACCAAAGGCACTCGCGTGATCGCTCTGGTCGCAGCCTTCGCTGTAATCGCTTATATTGTTGGCGTGGCGATTCGCCATAATGCTTTGTCCTGGCTGGCCTGATTCAGCCCGGAGTACATCCAACACTATTAAGGAACACACGCCATGCGTATTGCCGTTTTCAGCGCCCAACCCTACGACAAACAGTTTCTGGAGCAGGAAAACGGCAGGCATGGCTACGAGCTGAACTACTTTGATCAGCTACTGAATGAAACCAACGCCGAACTCTGCAAGGGCTTTGATGCCGTCTGTGCCTTTGTCAATGACGACCTGAGCGCTCCGGTACTGGAGAAGCTGAAAGCAGTCGGCGTGCGTTTTATAGCCCTGCGCTGCGCAGGATTCAACAACGTAGATCTGCTGGCGGCCAAAGCACTCGGTCTGCCGGTGGTTCGTGTTCCCGCCTACTCCCCGGAAGCTGTTGCCGAACATACCCTGGCACTGATTCTCACCCTGAACCGCAAAACCCATCGCGCCTATAACCGGGTACGGGAAAGCAACTTCACGTTGAATGGCTTACTGGGTTTTAACCTGCACGGCAAAACTTTCGGTCTGATCGGCACCGGTCAGATAGGTCTGGCTACCGCCAAAATCATCAAGGGTTTTGGCTGTAATTTGATTGCACACGATCCCTACCCGAACCCTGATTTTCTTGCTCTGGGCGGCCGCTATGTGGAACTGGATGAGCTTTATCAGCAATCCGATATCATCAGCCTGCACTGCCCCCTGAGCGAAGAGAGTCACCACCTGATCGACGAACAGGCGATCAGCCTGATGAAAGACGGCGTGATGCTGATTAACACCAGCCGGGGCGGCTTAGTGGATACCCGCGCCCTGATTGCCGGACTGAAAAGCCGTAAGGTGAGAGCCCTAGGTTTAGATGTGTATGAGCAGGAAAGCCAGCTCTTCTTCCATGACCACTCCGGTGAAATCATCGATGATGAGCTGTTCGAGCGTCTGCAGAGTTTCCCGAATGTGCTGATTACCGGCCATCAGGGCTTCTTTACCGAGGAAGCCCTGACCCAGATTGCAGCGGTAACTCTGGGCAATCTGGATTGCCTGAAAAGCGGTCAGCCCTGTGACAACGAGCTGACCCACTCAATCAGCTAGAAACCTCTGCACTCGTTAGTCGGCTTAGTTAACCAGCCGGCTCAGTTAAAAAGCGGAGCCAGACTGGATGGCAGCAGCTGAAGCACAATGGGTAGCGTCACCATCGCCAGTAAGGTCTGCGCAGTGGTGATCGCAGCCATCAGGGGGGCATGTCCGCCCAGCTGACGGGCAAGAATATAAGATGAGGTTGCCGTTGGCATAGCCGCGAACAGCAGCAGAACGGCTATCTCAAGCTCGCTCAGTCCAACGGCAAAGCCGATCAGGGTCGCCACTACCGGCATAATAAAAAGCTTGATCAGACTGGACGAGATCAAGGGCCAGGATGCTTCCTTCACCGCCTTCAGATTCAGGGCAAAGCCAACCGCCAAAAGACCCAACGGCAGCGCCGCGTTACTGACGATATTGAAAGCCGCCGCACTCCAGCCCGGAAGACCAATTCCTGTCACGTTCAATGCCATTCCCAGCACACAGCCGACAATAAGCGGATTTTTCGCAATCGCTCTAATCGTTGCGCCAACACCACTGCCACTCTGCCCCACATAAACGGCAAAGATGCAGACACAGAACACATTGATCAGCGGAATCATAATGGCCATAGCAACTGCGGCTATGGTCAGTCCGGCTTCGCCATAAAGCGCCTCTGCCGCTGCCAGAACCACATAGGTATTGAAGCGTAGCCCGCCCTGATAAACCGAGGTAAAGGCAGGACCTGATTTTGTCAGCAAAGGTTTCAGCACGACTACCAGTGCGGTCATCGCAATCAGCAGCCCGACAATTGCCATGGCGACCTTATCCACCGCGACTTGATCGATCCGGGCATTAGCCATCTTACTGACCAGCATCACCGGAAAGAGAAAGAAATAAGTAAAGCGCTCGACTAAGGGCCAGAAATCCCCGCCGGGAAACCGAAAAATATGCAGCAGGGTACCGGCCATAATCACCATAAAAACCGGAACCAATGCATCAAGAATCAACATAAAAACCTCTTTCTGAACGTCTGCCAAAAGTGGCATTTCTGACGAAGGCGCAGTCTACCTAAGGCCTGCAATAAGACCAAGCAGACAGCTTCCGAACTAAGGTCAGTCAGCACCAAACATATATCCGACGCTTTCTTGATCCGGCTCAACATACCAACACTTTCGCTTCCGATGCGACAAATATGCGGCAATTGGTCACACGGTTTTCAGCGGGAATTTCGTTAGACTTGAGCCATTCGCAATCAGTGGCATCGGCCTGTCCTGTAACGGCCATAGAATAACAACTGACTTTTACCGAACTCCTTTTCCATGGGCGTAAGCGTTACCTATGTCGACCAAACAACTTAAATTTCTCTGGACGCTGACCATCGCCGCTTTGCTGGTGATGCTGATCTATCTGGCTAATCATCTGAACGCCCTGATGGATATCGACGAAAACCAGATGCCCGGCTGTGTTATGGAACAAGGAAGCTGCACCGTAACATTAAGCAGCGGGGATTCCGTGCGTCTTTCGGTCTCTCCGTGGCCGGTACTGGCACTGAAACCCGTTGAGTTCCGGATTATGGCCGACAATCTGCGCCTGACGTCTGCTCAGCTCGCCCTGACCGGGCGCTCCATGTACATGGGCATTCATCAGTACACCCTGCGTCCTTCAGTCGGCGACAATACTCTGGCGGTTAACGGCACCATCAGTGTCTGTACCGAAAAAGTAATGCCCTGGCGGGGCCGCGTAGAGCTTGAAACAGCATCAGGCTCTGAACAGATCTGGTTTGATTTTGATGTGCTGCAGATGTAGCCATTCACATCATGAGCAACTTTTCCGGCTGATGAAACTCTTAATCAAACCGTCGCCTTAAAACAGCACAAAAGCTCTGCCGTAAATTTCAGGAATCCTTTAAGGTAAGTGGCTAACGATCAGGATTAGCCTCAAACCATGGAACAGACTTATGCTCGACAGTTTTAAAAAGCACTTCTTCAAAGCCTTTATCATGCTGCTGCCGGTTGTTGCACTGGTAGCCGGTATGGAGATGTACCAGAAGTCCCAGATGAAAAATGCCGCCAAGGTGATGCAGATTGGCGGGGATTTTACCCTGCAATCCGCTGACGGCCCTTTTACCCTCAGCGCCCGCCCAGGCAAACTGAACGTCATCTATTTTGGTTACACACAATGCCCGGATGTTTGTCCGACCTCTTTGTCGGTGATGGCTCACGCCTTTAAACAGCTGCCGGAAGAGCAACTGGCCAAGCTACAGGGCATTTTGGTGAGCGTCGATCCGGAACGTGACACGCTACAACACCTGAAAAACTACACTCAATTCTTCCACCCGCAGATTGTCGGCCTGACAGATACCCCGGAAGCGGTACTCGCACTATCCCGCAAGTACGGTGCCTTCTATCAGAAGGCCAAAATCGATGGCAGTGCCATGGGCTACACCGTGGATCATACCTCGATCTTCTATCTGACCAATGACAAGGGTGAAGTGTTAGAAACCGTCAGCCACTCAGCCTCACCGGATGCTTTGCTGGAAGCGCTCAAGCGCCAGCTGAACTGATACTGACCGGTTAAAACTGTCCAAAAGACTTAAAAATCACCAAGAACAACGGTTGAGAATAAAAAGGAATCACCATGAAAAAATGGCTTACTGCACTGATCTTTGCTCTGATCACTCCAATGGCGATGGCTGCCAGCACAGTCGACGCAGTTAATCCTTATGCCCGTGCGGTACCACCGGGCCAGCCAAATTCCGCCATCTTTATGATGCTGAAAAACAACTCGGCAAAAGAGATCAGCCTGATCCGCGCGCAAAGCAGTGTTGCTGAGGCTGTTGAACTGCACACTCACACGATGGACCAGGGAGTGATGAAGATGCGTCAGGTTTCCGAGATCCGTATTCCGGGTAACGGCATGGCGCAACTGCGTCCGGGCGGTAATCACATTATGCTGATCGGTCTGAAACAGAACCTGTTTGAAGGACAGAAGGTCTCAGTCAAACTTTACTTTAGCAATGGCAGTATGTCTGTTGTCGAGATGCCGATTAAGAAAGTGATGGTGGGCATGCAGCAACATTCCGCTCACTAAGGCTTTCATCTCAAACAAAAAGGGCTCAGAGAAAACTCTGAGCCCTTTTTTTATATCTGTATCTCTGACCTTGTGTCAGCTATACCGCCTGGTTACACAGCGTCAGTACCACTTTCGCCGGTACGAATACGGATAACCTGCTCCAGTGCGGAAACAAAGATCTTACCATCGCCGATCTTGCCAGTGTTCGCTACCTTGGTGATCGCTTCGATAACCTGATCAACCACGTCATCACCAACAGCAATCTCAATTTTTACTTTAGGCAGGAAGTCGACCACGTACTCTGCACCACGGTACAGCTCAGTGTGACCTTTCTGACGACCAAAACCTTTAACTTCCGTTACGGTAATACCCTGAACACCAATCTCAGAAAGAGACTCACGCACATCGTCCAGCTTGAACGGCTTAATAATCGCAGTAACCAGTTTCATTGTTGTACTCCTGTGAAAACGGTCCCAGCCCCGGGAGCTGGTAAGAATTAGTGAACAGGTCTGGTGTGCATCCCCTGTCTAAACTGCCAATAGCATACTGCTATTGTTGACAATAAAAAAGGGTACCAGACCGGTACCCTTAAGCTTTTTGAGGTCAAACCTCATTCTGTTTTTCTTAATCTTTGTCGCTTTCTTCGTCGAACTCTTATTTTTGTTGGGTTAACACAGTGTTTAAACCCTGTGGCGATTAACCTTTAGTGAATTCTGGGTAAGCTTCCAGACCACACTCAGCGATATCCACGCCGTCGTACTCTTCTTCTTCAGAAACCCGGATACCGATAACCGCTTTCAGGATTGCCCATACGATCAGGCTTGCTACGAATACCCAGCCGAAGATAGAGATGATACCCAGCAGCTGTGCAGAGAAGGTTGCATCAACGTTGTTCAGAGGAACAGCCAGCAGACCCCAGATACCCACAACACCATGTACAGAGATAGCACCTACAGGATCGTCGATACGCAGTTTATCCAGCGCGATGATAGAGAAGACTACCAGCAGACCACCTACAGCACCGATCAGAGTAGAAGACAGAGCGGTTGGTGACAGAGGATCAGCGGTGATCGCTACCAGACCAGCCAGCGCACCGTTCAGCACCATGGTCAGATCCGCTTTACGGAACCACAGGCGAGCCAGGATCAGAGCCGCAATCGCACCGCCAGCAGCACCGGCGTTAGTGTTTACGAATACCTGAGCAACTGCGTTAGCTTCACCTACATCAGACAGTTTCAGTTCAGAACCACCGTTGAAGCCGAACCAACCCATCCACAGGATGAAAGTACCCAGAGTTGCCAGAGGCATGTTGCTGCCCGGAATCGCATTTACCTGACCGTTAGGACCGTATTTGCCTTTACGGGCACCCAGCAGCAGTACACCTGCCAGAGCTGCAGCAGCACCAGCCATGTGAACGATACCGGAACCTGCAAAGTCAGAGAAACCCGCTTCGCTCAGGAAACCACCACCCCAGGTCCAGTAACCGGAAGTTGGGTAGATAAAACCTGTCATCACAACCGCGAAGGTCAGGAAAGCCCACAGCTTCATACGCTCAGCAACCGCACCGGATACGATAGACATCGCAGTCGCTACGAATACCACCTGGAAGAAGAAGTCAGAACGTGCAGAGTAGTAAGTATCACCACCACTCGCCAGAACCGCTTCAGTGGTGTTCTCTTCGCCAATCAGGAAGCCCAGATTTGGCAGGATGCCGCCCTCGTCACCGCTGTACATGATGAAGTAACCGCACAGCAGATACATGGTACAGGCGATCGCATACAGAGCGATGTTCTTGGTCAGAATTTCCGTGGTGTTTTTGGCACGAACCAGACCGGCTTCCAGCATGGCGAAACCTGCCGCCATCCACATTACCAGCGCACCACAGATCAGAAAGTAAAAGGTATCAAGTGCATACTTGACTTGTACTAAATCTTCCATTGGAAGGCCCTCCGAAGGCTGAATTCTTTTTAGCTAGTTAGCGGCTTAAATGGCGTCAGTGCCGCGTTCGCCGGTACGGATACGAACAATCTCTTCCAGAGCGGTGATGAAGATCTTGCCATCACCGATCTTGCCGGTATTCGCTGCGTTGGTAACCGCTTCAACCACTTGGTCAACCTGGTCACCGGAAACCGCAACTTCCAGCTTCACTTTTGGCAGAAAATCCACCACGTATTCCGCACCGCGATACAGTTCGGTGTGACCCTTCTGGCGGCCAAAACCCTTAACTTCAGTTACCGTGATCCCCTGAATACCGATGTCGGATAAGGCTTCACGTACATCGTCCAGTTTGAACGGCTTGATGACTGCAGTGACCAGTTTCATTGGTTTACCCCTACGGCACGTTTAACGTGCTTATCAGATTGAATTGTTGTCCGTAATTTTTGGTCTAAGGTGTGGCTTTCTCGCGGTGCACCGCTTGCTCAATGCACTCTCGCCAACATATCTCGGGTTTTGCATAGGGTGTGCCAATAAGAAAAAACCTATGTTTTTCATAACACTAGAAGCAAAAACAGCCTAAAACGGGTTCAGACACGCACCAAAACAGAAAAAACACTGCACCGACAAAATTCCAAACAAACCTTTGCTGCACTATTTTTGTGCATATAAAACGCACCACGAAGAAACACAGAAGGGCAAATCCGGAAAAGAGAGAAAGCACGTAAAGTGGTACACTTTGACCTGCTTTAAAGACGGGTGCCGATAAGCACCTTCCGGCCAGTCAGGCCGAGCCATAACCTACTGAAATAACGCAACTGTTGAGCCATCAAGATGCTGAAACCTGAAATGATCTCTGAACTGACCCGCCAGATGGGCGAAAAATTCTCTGGTGCAGGCCTTCCCGGCGAAGCCGAACTGAAGCGTCAAATGCAGGCAGTGGCCGAAAATGTTTTTGCTAAACTGAATCTGGTGACTCGTGAAGAGTTTGATATCCAGAGCGAAATTCTGCTGCGCACCCGCGCTAAAGCCGATGCACTGGAAGCTCAGGTTGCTCAACTGGAAGCGACCCTTGCTCAGCTGGTTGCTCAACAAGGCAACCATGAACAGAACGACTAAGCCCGATAAAGACCGACTTTTTCCATAAGCTGTCTTTAAGTTCTCATAATCTGTCTTTTAAGACTTAAGCGCTTCATTAAGGAATCGATGAAGCCGGAACACTTGTTCATCAACAAGCTGTTTAATGCACAAGGAGCTGTGCCATGACCCTAGCTGTTATCTACAGCCGCGCTTCTGTGGGTATTGATGCCCCGGAAGTGCGCATCGAAGTTCATCTCACCAATGGCCTGCCCGGTCTTGCCATCGTCGGCATGCCGGAAACTGCCGTGCGGGAAAGTAAAGATCGCGTCCGTAGCGCTCTGATCAACGCAGGCTTTGAATATCCCCAGCGCCGTATCACCGTCAATCTCGCTCCGGCAGACCTGCCAAAAGAAGGTGGTCGCTATGATCTGGCCATCGCTTTGGGGGTTTTAGCCGCGTCCAACCAGATACCTGCCGATCGTCTTACTGAGTTCGAATGCTATGGCGAACTGTCACTCTCTGCAGAACTACGCCCTATATCCGGCATTTTGCCAGCAGCTCTGGCTTGTGCTCAGGCAGGACGCACCATGTTGGTTCCCTCTGAAAATGGCGATGAAGCCTCGTTGCCAGAGGCCAATAAAGTCTTAACCGCCACTCACCTGCTGGCGGTAACTGCCATGCTGCACGGTCAGAACGAGCTGCCGCTGCATCAGCTGGAAAGCCAGAAGCGCCATACCCTGTTCAGAGATCAGCCAGATCTTGCCGATGTAAAAGGTCAGTTTCAGGCTCGTCGTGCGCTGGAGATCGCTGCTGCCGGAAACCACCACCTGTTATTAGTCGGGCCACCGGGAACGGGTAAGACACTGCTCGCCAGCCGTCTTGGCGGCATCCTGCCGAAAATGAGTGAAAAAGATGCACTGGAAGTGATGGCGCTGGCATCGGTATCCGGACGCTTCTCCATAGATGAATGGGGGCAACGACCTTTTCGCAGCCCGCACCACACCGCATCGGGCGTCGCTTTGGTGGGCGGTGGTTCAAGACCGAAACCCGGTGAGATCAGCCTCGCCCACAATGGCATTCTGTTTCTGGATGAACTGCCGGAGTACGATCGTCGTGTGTTAGAAGTGCTTCGGGAACCACTGGAATCCGGAGAGATTCATATTTCCCGGGCAACCCAGCAGGTGCGTTATCCCAGCCGTTTTCAGTTAGTTGCCGCAATGAACCCCTGCCCCTGCGGCTACTTTGGCGACAGTTTAAGAAGCTGCCGCTGCACGCCCAAACAGGTTCGCAGCTATCAGAGCCGTTTGTCCGGCCCGTTACTGGACCGTATCGACCTGCAGGTTGCGGTCACCAGTCTGCCACCGGAACAACTTGCCAACGTCAGCCCCGGAGAATCCAGCCAACAGGTTCAGGCACGGGTGACAGAAGCCCATCAGCGCCAGCTGGATCGTTCCGGTAAAAGTAACGCTCAACTGACCGGCCGTGAGCTGGATAATCAGATTCTGCTGCAGGATGAAGCCAGCAGGCTTCTGCAACAGGCGATGGAACAACTGGGCTTATCACCAAGAAGCTACCATCGCATCCTGAAAGTCGCCCGCACCATTGCCGATCTTGCCGGAGAAGAAAGTGTCGGTGTACCTGCTGTTTCAGAGGCTCTGGGGCTGAGACAGCTGGATCGTTATCTGCAACAGCTAACCTCCTGAGTCTCTTCGGGGCTGAAAAATAAAATCTGATTCATCAAAGCGCAGTGTGACACCGAGAAAGTTCACACTGCTTTTTTGCTTTAGGCTGGTACAATTCCTTCCCCCAGAAAACGATTCTTTCTCAGAAACATCCGGAAACCCTATATGCTCTCTCGCCTGAATGATCGCCAACGTGAAGCCGTGGAATATGTCGGTGGCCCACTTTTGGTACTGGCCGGTGCCGGCAGTGGTAAAACCAGTGTTATCACCACCAAGATCGCCTATCTGATCAAAGAGAAAGGCATCAAAGCCAACAAAATCGCGGCAGTGACCTTTACCAATAAGGCTGCACGGGAGATGAAAGAGCGTGTCGGCAAACTGGTGCAGGGTAAAGAAGCCCGGGGACTGACGGTTTCCACCTTTCACAACCTCGGCCTGACCATTATCCGGCGTGAGCATAAAACTCTGGGCTACAAAGCCGGTTTCTCCCTGTTTGATGATCAGGACACCAAGTCTCTGATCAAGGATCTGATGCACAAAGACTTCCAGACCGATGCCGAAATCATCGGCATGGTGCAGAACATGATCTCCAACTGGAAGAACGATCTGATCGAACCGGAACAGGCGATGGGGCTGGCCAATGATGATCGAGAGACACTGGCTGCAGCGGTTTTCCGGGAATACGACCGTCACCTGCAGGCCTATAACGCGGTGGATTTTGACGATCTGATCCGCCTGCCGGTACGTCTGTTTCGCGACCATCCTGAAGTGCTGGATCGCTGGCAGAACAAGATGCACTACATGCTGGTGGATGAGTATCAGGACACCAACGTCAGTCAGTATCTGCTGGTAAAACTGCTGATCGGCTATCGCGGTGCGTTAACCGTGGTAGGCGATGATGACCAGTCGATCTACGCCTGGCGGGGTGCGCGTCCGGAAAACCTGGTGAAATTGGGTGAAGACTTCAAAAGCCTGAAAATCGTCAAACTGGAACAGAACTACCGATCAACATCGCTGATTCTGCGCTGCGCCAACACTCTGATCGCCAACAACCCCCATGTTTATGAAAAGACGCTGTGGAGTAATATGGGCTCCGGCTCACCGATTCGGGTGATCAGCTGCCGTAATGAAGATGCGGAAGCAGAACGCGTGGTCACCGAAATCCTGACCCACCGCATCAAGAACGATGGTCACTACAAAGATTTCGCCATTCTCTATCGCGGTAACCATCAGGCACGTCTGTTAGAGATTAAACTGCAGGCGTATCAGGTGCCTTATAAAATCAGTGGCGGCACCTCCTTCTTCTCCCGTCATGAGATCAAAGACATCATGGGCTACCTGCGTTTGCTGGTAAATCCGGAAGACGATAACGCCTTCCTGCGAGTGATCAATATGCCTCGCCGCGAGATCGGCCCTTCCACTCTGGAGCGTTTAGGTACCTACGCCAACAGCCGTCATATCAGCCTGTTTAATGCCTGCGATGAGCTGGGGCTGGAACAGTACCTATCCGGAAAAGCGCTGGAGAAACTGGGACGCTTTAATCACTGGCTGCAACAGACTATCAAGCGCTGCTCTCAGGATGACCCGATCGCCGCTATCCGTCAGATGATCGAAGATATCGACTACGAGGCCTGGCTGCATCAGAACTCCAGCTCGCCTCAGGTGGCTGAACGGCGCATGGCTAACGTCTGGATTCTGGTGGAGTCGTTGAAAGATACCCTCGCCCGAATGCAGGAAGAGGATGAAGAAGCGACCATCGAGGATGCCATCTCACGTCTGGTACTGCGGGATATGCTGGAACAGCAGGAGAAAGAAGATGACTCCGACAGAGTTCAGCTGATGACCCTGCACTCAGCCAAGGGTCTGGAATACCCGCACGTGTACATTATCGGCATGGAAGAAGACCTATTGCCTCACCGTAACAGTATCGATGACGGCAATATCGAAGAAGAGCGCCGTCTCGCTTATGTGGGGATCACACGGGCACGGGAAACCCTGACGCTTTCTTTTGCCAGCCAGCGTAAACAGTTTGGCGAGATGCTCAACTGCACACCAAGTCGCTTTCTGGATGAACTGCCGGAAGCGGATCTGGCATGGGAAGGCAAAGAGAATGCACCGGATGAAGCCAAGCGCGCCCGTGGGCATGCGGCTCTGGATGCGCTGAAAAAACGTCTGGGTAACGCAGACTAGAAACAATATCTAAACAACAGACATGAAAAAGCCGGTACAGCTCGCCAAAAGCTGTACCGGCTTTTTTGTATCAAACAGCGTTTAAGACAGAGTCTTACTTGCTGTTTTCTACGATGTAATCAACGATAGATTTAACATCGTCATCGCTCAAAGATGGGTTACCACCTTTAGCAGGCATCGCGTTGAAGCCGTTCAGAGCATGGCTGTACAGAGTGTCCATGCCTTTGCTGATGCGAGGAGCCCAAGCACCTGCGTCACCTTTCTTAGGTGCGCCCGCTGCGCCAGTGTTATGACATGCAGAGCAAGAAGCGCTGTACAGGTCTGCAGGAGACTTAGCACCACCCGCTGCCGGAGCAGGAGCTGCACCGCCACAATCCTGACCTTGCAGGCAAACGTCACCAACCGGTGCCAGACGCTCTGCAATAGCTTCTTTAGACATTGCTGCCGCTTGTACTGATGTGCTCAGAACCGCGCCAGCCAGCACGCCCATTACACCCGCGATAATTCCGCTGCGTTTCACTCTCACCACCTCTAATCACTGGTCCGTCAAAAAACAAGATTTGCTTTTTTTCGGTGTGTATTCTATTAACCCTAAAAAACGGAAGTATAGCGGCAATTAGTCTTAGCGGAAATAGCCAACAAGGCGCATAGCCCGCTAAGAATCAGCCGATCCGCAGGTAAAAAGACACCCAGAGCTAGCATCAGCCTCTGCTGATCGCAGCACATACCCGTTTAGATCTTGATTTTAAAGCGCTTTCCCGCCGGCTGTTTTGATCTCACAGGGGGTTCAGAGTAGACATAGGGTTAATAACTCCATAAAATGCTTGCCGTTGCCCGCTCGTAGCTCAGCTGGATAGAGTACCGCCCTCCGAAGGCGGTGGTCGCGCGTTCAAATCGCGCCGAGCGGGCCATTTATATCCCTCTGCTACACCCTCCCCTAGCCTGTACTCATCAGCATATATTCTTTAGTGCTCACTGTATCTGTCTGCTTTTTGCGCAGATTTTTCGCTTATTGCCGACCTATTTCCGATTCCGAAAATTGCTTTCCCGTCTAAACTGTTAGTCAGATCAAAGAAGTAAAATAAAGACCTCGATGGGGTTTGCGTTCAGATCAGCAAGGTTTTACATTAGCTAGAGATAACCGGGACGCCGGTAGTTAACAGGGCAGATTCAATGACATCATCCATCGATATCTTCGCAGGCAAACTCCTTATAGTTGACGATGAACCCGTCAACGTGAAGCTGCTTGAGAGAACCCTCGCCAAGGCTGGCTACAGTGATATCGTTTCCACACTGGATCCCCGTGAAGTCTGTGACCTGTTTGCCCAACATGATTTCGATCTGATCCTGCTCGATCTGAATATGCCCCACATGGATGGCTTTGCAGTGCTGACCGCTCTGCATGAGCGTTTCAGCAATCCGCCACCGGTTCTGGTTCTTACCGCCCAGTCTGCTCAGGAGTTCCGTACTCAGGCTCTGGAAATGGGTGCACAGGATTACGTCACCAAACCCTTTGAACGTAACGAACTTCTGCACCGGGTCAGCAATCTGCTGGGCAGTAAGCTCTACCGCCAGGGTCTGGAACGCCTGAATGAATCCCTCGAAGAAAAAGTCGCTGAGCGAACCAAACAGCTGAACGAAACCCGCCTTCAGGTGGTGCGTCGTTTGGGTCGTGCCGCGGAATACCGGGATAACGAAACCGGCCTGCATATTGTGCGCATGAGTAAGATATCCCGCCTGCTGGGTGAAGCCATGGGTATGGATGCTTATGAGTGCGATCTGCTGCTGAATGCCAGTCCGATGCACGATATCGGCAAGATAGGTATTCCGGATCAGATTCTGCTTAAACCCGGTAAGTTTGAACCCCATGAGTGGGAGATCATGAAACAACACTCTCAGATGGGTGCGGATATTCTTGAAGGTGAAGATTCCGATCTGCTGACTATGGCCCGTGATATCGCCCTGACCCACCATGAGAAATGGGATGGCACCGGCTACCCGAACGGCCTCAAAGGGGAAGATATTCCTTTGGTCGGCCGCATCTGTGCAATCGCCGATGTGTTTGATGCCCTGACCTCTGAACGCCCCTATAAAAAAGCCTGGTCGGTTGAAGATGCCCTCAAGCTGCTACAAGAAAACCGGGGCACACACTTCGACCCCGCTCTTGTTGACGCCTTTATGGACAATCTTGATGGCATTCTGGCGATTCGCAACAGCCACCAGGAACCCGACCAGAAGTAATTCATTCCCTGACTTACTCACGCCCTGTGGATAAGTTTGTGGCTAAGTGGGTTGCTACAGTGGATAAAATCTGTGAACACTCTGTTCATGTTTCTGTATTGCTCTTTTACCCGATTAATAAATCCTGCGTCTAAGCATAAGGCGCAATAGGAATCATCCTGCAGATTGGTTAAGGTAGCGCCAAAATAACCAGTGCAGGTTTCGTCTAATGGCCTTGCGTAATTCCTTCCATTTTTTCCGCTTATTCAGTGCTCTGCTTTGCGCTCTTGTTTTGGGTGCCTGCACCTCCAGCCAGCCGGATAACAACTACAACAAGCTTCCCTATCTGGCGAGCCTGAGCAATGCCAAGGTCACTGTTTCCGGTTTTTCATCCGGTGGCTATATGGCTAACCAACTACATCTGGCTCATCCGGAAGAGATTGAAGGTGCGGCTCTTTTCTCTGCCGGGCCATGGGGCTGCGCTATTAAAGGCCTCAGCCACGCCATGATGTCCTGTATGGCAACGACCCTGCCGATGATCAGCCAGCAGGAACGTATGACCATGCTGCACAAAGCCAGCCGAAGCGGCGCTATTGGTGATCCGGCTCTACTGGTGGATGATCCGGTTTATATCTTTGTCGGTCAGAGCGACACTGTGGTTGCGCCAGCAGTAACAGAAAGCCTGATCACCTTCTATCAGACGCTGGTTGCCAGCTATAACCTGAAAGTTACCGCGTTACCGAAAGCGGGACATGGCTTCCCGACCCTGCAAACCGATGCAGAGTGTGGCGATCCTTCCGGTCACCATCTGCAGAACTGTCATTTTGATGGTGCAGGTGAGGCACTAACCACCCTCTACGGTCAGCTGCAACCTGCATCGGCACCGGAAAAACTCAACGGTAATGTTGAGGAGTTTGGTCAGCTGGAGTTCTTTGATGGTAAAGGCATGCTGGATCGGGGTTATATCTACATTCCGGAAGCCTGTCGCGATCAGGATAGCCAGTGTCAGTTGCATGTATCCCTGCACGGCTGTGATCAGAGCGCTGAAGTCGCCGGTGACAGCTTTATCCGCAACAGTGGTTTTAACCGTTGGGCGGACAGCAACAATATTGTCGTGCTCTACCCTCAGGCGAAAAAGAGTCTGCCGAATCCAAAAGGTTGCTGGGACTGGTGGGGTTATGAGTCTGAGCCTTTCTTCTCCCGCAATAACCAGCAGGTTTCAGCGATTGTCGGCATGATGCACCGCCTGACAGGCCGGGAAGAATAAAGGTAACTGCTCGCTCACTGTGATCTGATTCTAAGATCGACCTGAAGATCTCCCCCAAATATCTGGCCGATAAGACACAAAAAAAGCCCGCTTACCGGTATGGTAAGCGGGCTTTTTCAGCTCTGGCGATCAGACTCAGTCTGAGCAGCCAGCAGATCTCTTAACTCTTAACCCAGAACCTTCTTCATAAAAGGAGGCAGAGTCAGAGCACCACGGTGCATGTCCGCAGTGTAGTAGTCAGTATCAAAAGCTTTACCGGCAGAATCGGTTTCGCGGAAGGCTTTTACATCAGTACCTTTACCCGCCATAGTGCAGCTCCACCAGCCTGATGGGTAAACCGGCTGAGGGAATGGCAGAGTTGCCGTAGTGCTGAAGCCAGCTGCCTGCATATCAACGTGCAGATCTTTGATGATGCTGTCGGTGTGGTACAGCGGAGATTCAGACTGCTGAACCATGATGCCGCCCTGCTTCAGAATACGGAAGCAACGCTTGAAGAAGTCTACCTTGAACAGACCTTCCGCCGGGCCAACCGGGTCGGTGGAATCAACAATGATCACATCGACGCTCTCTTCCGGGCACTCATCAACCCACTTAACGCCATCTTCAAACAGCAGCTCAGCACGAGGATCATCATTGCTGTCGCACAGTTGCGGGAAGTACTTCTCAGACAGATCAGTCACCAGCTTGTCGATATCGATCTGAGTCACTTTCTCAACACCCGGGTGTTTCAGTACTTCACGCAGAGTACCGCAGTCACCACCGCCAATGATCACCACACGCTTTGGATCAGGATGACTGAACAGCGCCGGGTGAGACATCATTTCGTGGTAGAGGAAGTTGTCGCGATCCGTCAGCATCACGCAGCCATCGATAACCATCAGGTTGCCATAAGTTTCCGTATCGTAGATTTCCAGTTTCTGATACGGACTCTGTTCCTCATGCAGTTTCGCTTTTACTTTCAAAGAAAAGCCGGAACCACAGGAAGTGAAAACCTCAGTAAACCAGTTGTTGTCCAGTTGTTCGCTCATAGCTACCTCAACAATTGCATCTCAGAAACGTCTGCATCCCGGGCATTCATTATTGATACCTGAGATGTGGTTGCACCTGATGGGAAGTGGCTTGCAGCCTAAACTCTTTTGTTTGAAAGAGCCGTTCAAGCCGATTAAATAAGGGGCGCAACAATAACGGATTGCCCCTGCAGAAACAAAGATATTTTTAACCCAAAATCCGATAAAAGCCACTCGTGAAAAGGGGCAGAGATTTTGTTTGATTTTTCACCAATTGAATGGATAATGCGCGCGCCTGAAAGTCGCCCGGAAAGAGATCAAATCCCGACGAAAGCACACAGGAAAAAACTGCTTTCGTCATCAAAATGATCTACCCTCAAAACCATCCCGCAGCTCAGCCCACTCCCGTCATCATGGGACGGTATTTTTAAGGCTATCAACAAGTGACCGGCTGAGCGTTATGATGCGGATGATGAACCGTTTCCTTATTTAAACTACCAGAAGGTGAGTAACGAAGAGATGACCGATTGGAGCCTAGAAGATGCGTTCCGCACATACAATATCGACCACTGGGGCAGCGACTACTTTGCTGTAAATCCTAAGGGTCGTGTCGTTGTTAAGCCCAGCCCGGCACAGCCGAATGCTGCGGTGGATCTGACACAACTTTGCCAGACGCTTCAGGCTCAGGGACTTTCGTTACCGGTTCTGGTTCGTTTTACCGATATTCTGCACCACCGTGTGAATCGCCTGTGCGCCGCTTTTGATAAAGCGATGCAGGAGCAGGAATACACAGGTGGCTACACTGCGGTTTACCCGATCAAGGTGAACCAGCAACGCCGCGTGGTGGAAGAGATTCTGAACACCTCGGCCCGCTCTGCTAACCGCGTCGGTCTGGAAGCCGGTAGTAAACCTGAGCTGCTGGCCGTGCTGGCACAAACCGGTCAGAAAAACTCCGTGATCGTCTGCAACGGTTATAAAGACCGCGAATACGTGCGTCTGGCACTGCTGGGTGAAAAACTCGGCCATAAAGTCTTTATCGTCATCGAGAAGATGAACGAACTGAACCTCGTGCTGGAAGAAAGCAAAAAGATGGGTGTTAAGCCGCGCATGGGTATCCGCGCCCGCTTGGCATCCATCGGCAAGGGTAACTGGCAGAACACAGGTGGCGAAAAGTCCAAGTTCGGCCTGTCTGCCAGCCAGATTCTGGAAGTGGTTGAACAACTGAAAAAAGCCGGTGCTCTGGATGCGCTGCAACTGCTGCACTTCCACCTGGGTTCTCAGATCGCCAACATTCGCGATATTCAGCGCGGTCTGAAAGAGTGCGGTCGTTTCTATACCGAACTCTGTAATCTGGGTGCGAATGTGCGTTTTGTCGACGTTGGTGGCGGTCTGGGTGTGGACTACGAAGGCACCCGCTCCCGCAGCATCTGCTCCATCAACTACAGCATGGAAGAGTATGCCAACAATGTAGTGCATGCGATCAACGAGGTGTGCAGCAATAACAATCTGCCGCACCCACACCTGATCACAGAATCCGGCCGGGCGATTACCGCGCACCACGCGGTGTTGATTACCGATGTGATCGATATTGAATCACCGGATACCAATGCACCGGACTGTATCAGTGATGATGAACCGGCGGTAATCCACGAACTGTGGCGCGCCTTCCAGCTGGTCACTCAGGGTGCTGATGAGCGCTCTCTGGTGGAAAGCTACCACGATGTGGTGCAGGCGGTTTCTGAAGCGCAGGATATGTACACTCTGGGCATTCTGACTTTGACTCAGCGCTCACTGGCGGAACGTATCTACACCGCAACCTGTGATCAGCTCCGTGGTCAGCTGAACACCCGTAACCGTGCCCACCGCACCATTCTGGATGAGCTGAACGAGAAACTGGCGGATAAACTGTTTGCTAACTTCTCCCTGTTCCAGTCGCTGCCGGATGTTTGGGGTATCGAGCAGATCTTCCCGATTCTGCCACTGTCTCAGCTGCATCAGCCGCCGCTCCGCCGTGGTGTGATTCAGGATATTACCTGCGACTCCGACGGCCGTATCGATCTGTATGTAGATGGTCAGGGTCTGGAAACCACCCTGCCTCTACCAGCCTGGCCGGAAGGTGAACAGCGTCTGCTCGGTGTCTTCCTGGTGGGTGCTTATCAGGAGATTCTGGGGGATATGCACAACCTGTTCGGTGATACCGACTCAGTGGACGTTACCGTTAACGCCGATGGAGAGGTGCAGATCAATCAGGTGATCAAGGGTGATACCGTGGCTAAGGTTCTGGAATACGTGAACTTTGACCCGAGTAAGCTGATGGATAGCTACCGCGCCAAAATGGAAGCCAGTGACCTGACTGAGGAAGAGCAGGCGCTCTTTATCAAGGAACTGGAAGACGGCCTGGCTGGTTACACTTATCTGGAATAAGCGGCGAACCCACACTGCATTCCCACGCGGAGCGTGGGAACGAGCGATGGCAGCTCTCTACTCACTCCCATACTCTGCGTGGTAGCGAAAATGGTCAGCAGCCCGTTCTAACAAAAAAGGCTGAGTCGTAAGACTCAGCCTTTCTTTTATTCTCAGATAACAAACCAAAACTCACAGCCGATCAGATAGCGATACCCTTAGGCTCTGCCTCTTCAGCCTGCTTCTGTTCTTCTTCCAACTGGCGACGTTCACGTTCTGCCTTCTGCTCCTCGTACTCTTTTTTCAGGTACTCGGTGCCTTCATCCAGTTTTTCTTTGGTAACTTCAGCGGCGTTCTTACCGGCATCGACCAGAGAACTCCCCCAGCCTTTAAGGGTTTCACCGACAGCTTCACTATCGGTTTCTTCCAGCTTCTGTTTAGCAACATCCGCAGCTTCCTTACTGGTATCCCAGACTTTGCTGCCCCAGTCTTTCAGTTTGCTGCCCACTTCAGATGCCGTTTCTGCGGTCTCATCGGCCAGTGCAGAGGCCTTCTCTTTTAACGCTTCGGTATCCGCCGCCTGCACAGGCAGAGCAACAGCTGTCAGTAATGCCAGTGAGAAAATAAATGGCTTCATAGTTTGGGTAATACCTTTATTAACCAGTCTGCAAAGATTCAAATCAATCCTTATTCTGACACAGAGGTTACTGCCGGGTTCCCTTCCGAAGCCCCGGGTAAAGCGATACGGTGTTGCTGTAGGAGTTTAAAGGTCGCTTCGGTATCCACCGGACGACTCAGCAGGTAACCCTGAGCATAGGTGCAGCCCTTGTCCTTCAGCATCTGCAGCTGGAACTCAGTTTCCACACCCTCAGCAACGGTCTCCAGATGCAGACTCCGCCCCAGATTAATAATCGCGGTGGGAATAATCTGATCGTTTCGACGCTCGGTCAGCTGCTGGGTAAAGGCGCGGTCGATCTTGAGCTTATTCGCGGTAAAGCGCATCAGATAACTCAACGAGGAGTAACCGGCACCAAAGTCATCGATGGAGATCTTCACCCCCAGAGCCGAAATCTCACGCAGTAGGTTCTCGGTCTGCTCCGGCTGCTTCATCACCGTGGTCTCTGTGATCTCCACATGCAGCAACTCAGGTTTCAGGCCGGTTCGTTGCAGCACATCAGCGATATAACCCGGTAACTCCGGATTCTCAAACTGAATGGCAGACAGGTTAACCGCCATTGCGACCGGATGTTCCAGCTCTTTATTCCAGAGCGCTGCCTGCTCGCAGGCCGCTTCCAGCACCCAGTTACCGATATCGTGAATCAGGCCGGTTTCTTCAGCGTGCTCAATAAAGTCACCGGGATAAACAATCTTGTCTTCCTGCGGTTGCCAGCGAATCAGCGCTTCAACAGCCGCAATCGAAGCATCGGCAATAGAGACAATCGGCTGGTAGTGCAGGATAAATTCATCCTGAGCAATCGCCTGTTTCAACTGGCCGGTCAGCGCCATACGATCCAGATTCATCTCGGTCATGTTGCTGTCAAACAGCTGATAGCGACCACGTCCCGCTTCTTTCGCGCGGTACATCGCCATATCGGCATATTTTTTCAGTAGTTCGCTACCGGAGGCATGTTCCGGATAAAGACTGATACCGATACTGGCACCGACAAAGATCTCCCGCTCGGCAATCTGAACCGGACGCTCGATCTGTTCGATAATCTTGCTGGCGACCACTTCCATATCCTGAGCTTCATGCACACTGCGCACGATCACGGTAAACTCGTCGCCACTGATACGGGCCACGGTATCCGGCTCACGGATACAGCTCTTAATGCGACGACCGATCTCTACCAGCAGTTCATCGCCCACGGAGTGCCCCAGGGTATCGTTCACATACTTAAAGCGGTCGAGGTCGATATAAAGCACACCAAATCGACTGTGATCTGCAGAACAGGTGCGTATCTCCTGCTCAAGACGATCATTAAAGAGCACACGGTTTGGCAGGTTGGTCAGCGGATCATAATAGGCCAGACGCTCAAGCTGCTGCTCCGCCTGCTTCAGGCTACTGATATCCATAAAGACACCCACATAGTAGGTGTAGTCTGACAGACCATCGTTGACCGCATTGATACTGAGCCATTTCGGGAAGACTTCACCGTTCTTACGGCGATCCCAGATCTCACCACTCCACTCACCATTCTGATTCAGGTTTGCCCACATATCCTGATAAAACTCAGGTTCATGGCGGTCAGAACGGGTGATATTCGGATTTTTACCCAGCACATCCTGACGGCTGTAGCCGGTGATCTGACAATAGGCCGGGTTTACTTCCAGAATACGGGCATCAGAGTCGGTAATAATCACCGCTTCACTGGTGTTATGAACCGCCATCTTAAACAGCTGCAGCTGCTTCTCTGCTTCCCGACGGAAGTCCACCTCCTGCTGCAGACTCTCGTTAATCTTGGCTAGTTCCTGAGTCCGTTCTTCAACCCGGGTTTCCAACTCATCATTAGCCAGCTGCAAAGCATCCAGTACGTTATTCAGCTCAGATTCAGCATTCTCTTTAAAGGTGATCTCCTGACGCAAGCGCTGGTTGGTTTCCTCAACCTTGCTCTGGGTGATATCCAGTGCCACCAGACTGCGCTGGAAGCAGTCGATCGCCTCCGACATCTGCTGCAGTTCTTTGGTTTTATAATCCCGGTCACGCAGACCGATACGGCGCTCGCCGGAAGCCAGCTTATTCAGCGCCTGAATCATGCTGTGCAAACTACGGGAGAAATCACCGGTCTGACGGAAACTAAACACCATCAGCATAAAGAGTACGATACTCATGCCCAGAGTGAAGGCGATCACCTCCTGCTCTAAACGGCGCAATTCGGTATTGGTATCACGGCTGATGGTATTACCCATCAGCTCCAGAAAGGTGATGAACTGACGGTGGGTATTGGAGAAGCTGCGGTTGAGCAGCAGAACCATACGATCAGTTTCCGCATGTTTATCCGATGCATGCTCCAGTGTGGCTTCAGCACTGATGGCATAGCCTTCCAGATCATCAAGCAGCGCTTTCAGCGCCTCGCTCAGCGGTCGGCCGGAGATCTCACGCTGTTGCTGAAACTCCAGCTGCAGGTTGTCCCGTATCTGGTAGATCACATGGATACGGCTCAGACCAATATTATTGAGGCTGCTGCCATCATCAAGCTGCTGATAACGGGTCAGCAACTCCTGCAGGGAAACATGATTACGGGACAGATCCGATAACAGAGAGGTATTACGGGCGATGCTGGTCAGATCTTCAGTCACGATCTGGCGCATACTGCTCTCCTGCCGGTTTACCAAGCCCAGCATAGCAGTAATAAAAAGACCAACAATCAGGAAACCCACCGCAGGTACAGCGATAAGCTTCTGCCTTAAAGAGAGGCGGCTAAGCATGCTGCACTCCAATCATCGCCTGACGGCTGAACTGGAAATAAGACACGGACGAGTTGTTATTATAATCCATTGGGGTATCCGAGAAGCGTTTACTGGCAAACAGTCTTTAGATAACTATAAAAGACACCATTATATAGTGGTCGAAGCTAAGACCACAAAATTATTCAGGAATAGACCAGAAAGCAAACGGGGCGAACCTCCGTCGCCCCGTTATTTCGATAATAGACCAAGCCGCATGGCAACTTGACTACAATTTGCTCCGTTTTATTACGTCAGGTAACCAAAACGGTTTTACCGCAGATAACAAAACCTGATCAGTGCGCCTGATCCCAGTTTTCGCCGCTATCGGCTTCCACCAGTAACGGCACATCCAACTCAACAGCATTTTCCATCAGCGGCAGCAGACCGGCCTTAAAGGCTTCGACCTGTGCTTCCGGTACTTCAAACACCAGTTCATCGTGTACCTGCATGATCATCTTCACATCTTTGCAGGCCGGATCTTTGCCTGCACCTAACCACTGATCCACGGCGATCATCGCTTTTTTGATGATATCCGCAGCCGTGCCCTGCATCGGCGCGTTAATCGCGGTACGCTCGGCGGCTTTACGCATAGCGCCGTTACGGGCGTTGATCTCCGGCAGATAGAGGCGACGACCCAGCAGAGTTTCCACGTAGCCCTTCTCCTTGGCACTTTCACGGATGCTGTCCATATAGCGCGCCACACCCGGATAACGGTCGAAGTAACGCTCGATATAGATCTGCGCCTGACCACGTTCAATATGCAGCTGCTTGGCTAAACCAAAGGCGGACATGCCGTAGATCAGACCGAAGTTGATCGCTTTGGCACTGCGGCGCTGATCATTCGTCACCTGATCCGGTGTGCAGCCGAATACTTCTGCCGCCGTTGCCTTGTGCACATCCTGATTGTTCTTAAAGGCTTCCAGCAGGCCTTTGTCACCGGACAGATGCGCCATAATACGCAGCTCAATCTGGGAGTAATCCGCCGCGACAATAATGTTGCCGTCCTCCGGCACAAAGGCCTGACGGATACGACGACCTTCCTCGGTACGGATCGGAATATTCTGCAGGTTAGGATCACTGGATGACAGACGACCGGTGGCCGTTACCGCCTGATGATAAGAGGTATGGATACGGCCGGTACGGGCGCTGACCATCTGCGGCAGTTTGTCGGTATAGGTGGATTTCAGTTTGCTTAAACCACGATGCTCCATGATCAGCTTAGGCAGTGGATAGTCCAGCGCCAGCTCCTGCAGCACCCCTTCAGCGGTGGAAGGTTTACCCTTTGGCGTTTTCTTCAGCACCGGCAGCTGCATCTCATCATAGAGAATCTCGCCCAGCTGTTTGGTGGAGCCCAGATTGAACTCTTTACCGGCCAACTCAAAAGCATCACGTTCCAGCTCGGTTAGACGAGCCGTGATCTGCTGGCTTTGCTCAGCCAGTTTAGCTGTATCAATTTTGGCACCATTACGCTCAATGCGGGACAGTACCGGCACCAGCGGCAACTCCACCTCGGCTAACAGATCACCCAGATGACCTTCGGCCTGCACCATAGGCAGCAGTTTGTTGTGCAGACGCAGGGTGATATCCGCATCTTCAGCGGCGTAAGGCGCAGCCTGCTCCATCTCGATCTGGTTAAAGGTCAGCTGCTTGGCACCTTTACCGGCGATCTCTTCAAAACTGATGGTGGTATGCCCCAGATACTTGCTGGACAGGCTGTCCATATCGTGACGGGTCGCGGTGGAGTTGAGCACGTAAGAAGCCAGCATGGTATCGCTGGCCACGCCCTGCAGCTCAATGCCGTAGTTGGCCAGTACATTGATATCGTATTTCAGATGCTGACCGATCTTGCCCTTGTTCGGATCTTCCAGCAGAGGTTTCAGCTGGTTCAGTACCCAGTCACGATCCAGCTGCTCCGGTGCGCCCATGTAGTCGTGCGCTACCGGCACATAAGCGGCTTTACCGGCTTCCACGGCAAAAGAGACACCGACAATCTGCGCCTGCATATAATCCAGGCTGGTGGTTTCGGTATCAAAAGCAAACTGCTCAGCGGCTTTCAGCTGATCCAGCCACTTATTGAAAGCTTCTTCGGTAAGTACGGTTTCATAGTCACCGGCAATGGCAGGCGCTTCATCTTCTGCAGCCAGTTCAACTTCTGCAGCGGTGGCTTCTTCATTAGCGACTTTGGCAGAACTACCTTCGGCACGATTCAGCGCATTGAGCCAGGTTTTAAATTCCAGCTCAGCGTACAGCTCTTTCAGAGTGTCGGTATCCTGTGGTGCCAGTACCAGCTCTTCGATGGTGACATCCAACTCAACATCGCACTTGATCGTCGCCAGCTCGTATGACAGATAAGCCATATCTTTGTGTTCGGCCATCTTCTTCGGCAGGGTTTTAGCGCCACGGAAGCTCAGCTCCGGAATCTTATCCAGATCGGCATAGATAGCATCCAGACCACCGATTCCCTGCAGCAGACCTAAGGCGGTTTTCTCGCCCACACCCGGTACACCCGGAATGTTATCCACCTTGTCACCCATCAGCGCGAGGAAGTCGATAATCAGCTCAGGGCCAATACCAAACTTGTCGTGCACACCCTGAATATCCATCACGGTGTCGGTCATGGTGTTCACCAGCGTTACCTTTTCGGTTACCAGCTGCGCCATATCTTTATCGCCGGTTGAGACAATCACAGAGCGGCCTGCAGCCTCGCCCTGTTGCGCCAGCGTACCGATCACATCATCGGCCTCAACACCTTCCACACACAGCAGTGGCAAGCCCATCGCTTTAATCGCTTTATGCAGCGGTTCGATCTGGGAACGCAGTTCATCCGGCATCGGCGGACGCTGCGCCTTGTACTCGGCGAACATCTCATCACGGAAGGTTTTACCCTTGGCATCAAACACCACCACAACCGGCGCCTGCGGGTACTGTTTCAGCAGGCTCTTCAGCATATTGATCACCCCTTTGATCGCACCACTGGGCTGACCCTTGGAGGTGGTTAAAGGTGGCAGGGCGTGGAAAGCTCGGTACAGATAGGAGGAGCCATCAACCAGAACCAGAGGCAATTGGGTGGTGTCATTCATACAGGATATCAACTCAACTCGGTTATACTGGGAACATATTGGGATTCATCATAATGCACTCAGGATTCAGACCAAAGGTCTGACAAGGATTTAACATGAAACGCAGCCTGTTTTTTGGCCTGACCGCTGCCCTGTTGCTGTCATTGCCCTTGGGCACTGCCTATGCAGAAGAGCAACAGCCGGAGCCTGAAATTACTATTCGTGACGGCGGTGACCGCACCCTTTATGAGTACCGTGCGAACGGCATTCTCTATGCGATTAAAGTGAAGCCAAAGGTAGGTCCTGAGTATTTTCTGGTGGATGCCAACGGTGACGGAAACTTTGTGCGCAAAGAGACCACCCGTAAGTCGTTCCTGATCCCGGAATGGGTACTGCTTCGCTGGTAATACCAGTAAACAACAAGAAAGCAGACCATCTTATTGATTTTGCAGTTCTTTTAATAAAAAATCGCTGCTGAAATTTTTTATCCCTGCACACTGATTAAGAGCACCGACCATGGCCGTTTATACCCAGGTTTCCGAGACTGAACTGAATTCCTTTCTGCAAGGCTACGGCATGGCCAGCAATTACCAGCTGCAGGGACTGATGGGCGGCACCGAAAATACCACCTATCGCATCAGCTATGACGGTCAGCCTGAAAGCTACATCCTGACCCTGTTCGAACAGGGTGATCACAGCGATCTGGGTTACTTTGTTTCTCTGCTGACTCAGCTGAAAGACAAAGGTATGGATACTGTGGCAGCGCCTATCGCTGATGCCAAAGGCGAGTTTCTGCAGACACTGGCAGACAAGCCGGCTCTGCTGTTCCCTTGCCTGAGCGGTACGCATCCGGCAAACCCGGGTATCGAGCATGCCAAACAGCTCGGCCAATGGCTTGGCCAGATGCACGTTACGGCGCAGCAGTTTGATCTGCACAAAGCCAATAACCGCTCTGTCGACTGGATGAAATCTGTAGCCCCGGACCTGCTGCCTTTAATCGATGAGATGGATCAGCAGCTGATGCAGCTGGAGATCAGCCACTTTGCCGATCTGCTGGAAGAGTGCCCGGATCTGCCGGAAGGTATTTTGCACGGCGACCTGTTCCGGGATAACACCTTCTATGAAGGTGAAACCCTGACCGGTGTGATCGACTTCTACAACGGCTGTAACGGTCACCTGCTTTATGATCTGGCGGTGGTACTGAACGACTGGAGTTGTCAGGATGGCAGCGAACCGGATCTGGAACTGCAAGCCGCCCTGCTGGAAAGTTACGAGAGTGTGCGTCCACTAACGGATACCGAACGTCACGCCCTGCCAGGTTTCCTGCGCGCCTGCTCCCTGCGCTACTGGATCTCCCGCCTGCTGGCGAAACATCTGGCAGAAGAGGAAGGCCATGCCCACGGCTTTAAAGATCCCGAGCACTACAAACTGATCTTGCTGAACCGCATCAAGCAGGCAGGTTGGTAAGACAGAACAGGTTCTGAGATTCACTTTCCCACGAGAAAGAATCCGACCAACAAAAAAGGCGAAGCCCGATAACTGGCTTCGCCTTTTTTAATTCTGCTACCGCGATAAGCGCACCCGCTTACTTGGCTTTAGGATCCATCAGGTTGACTACCTGAATCTCATCCCTTGGATCAGCCTGAGTCTGGTTTACGCGAGTCGCGGGTTCTGCGACTTCCGGTGGTGCGGTCAGGGACATCTCATCGGTGAAGTCACAGGCAACACACTCACGGTACTGGATATCGTCCTCGGTCCAGGCTTTCAGTTTATCCATCTCACCACAGCGCGGGCAGACCGCACCGGCGATAAAGCGTTTCACAATTGTCATATTTTTTACCTGTAAAAGACCTGTAAAAAGTACCTGTTTAGTGTTTTTTCAGCCGGACAGGGCGGCCATTATGCCGCCCTGTCCGTAGGAACACCATTAGCGTTCCGGCTTATTCCGCTCTTGAGAGCCTGCTCTTTAAGCCCGCCTTAACCCTGAATACCAGAGTGGCGCAGCAACGCATCCACTTTCGGTTCGCGGCCACGGAAGGCTTTAAACAGCTCAGCCGGTTCACGGGAACCGCCCATCTCCAGAATATTCTCCCGGAAGGAACGACCGGTCGCTTCGTTAAAGATACCTTCCTCTTCAAAGCGGGAATAGGCATCTGCCGACAGCACTTCTGCCCACTTGTAGCTGTAGTAACCCGCTGCATAACCTCCGGCAAAGATATGACTGAAGCTGTGCTGGAAACGGTTAAAGGCCAAAGGTGGCAGCACCGCAACCTGGGCACGTACCTCATCCAGCAACTGCTGCACGCTGGAGTTCCACTCCGGCTGATATTCGTTATGCAGGCGGAAATCAAACAGAGAGAACTCCAGCTGGCGCACCATCATCATGGCGGACTGGAAGTTCTTCGCCGCCTGCAGTTTATCCAGCATCGCCTGTGGCAGCGGCTCACCGGTATCCACGTGACCGGCGATCAGTGCCAGACCTTCTTTCTCGTAGCAGAAGTTCTCCATAAACTGGCTTGGCAGTTCCACCGCATCCCACGCAACGCCGTTGATACCGGAGACATCGGCGACATCGATTTTGGTCAGCATGTGGTGCAGGCCGTGACCGAATTCGTGGAACAGGGTGGTGACTTCATCGTGGGTCAGCAACGCAGGTTTGCCACCAACCGGGGCGGAGAAGTTACACACCAGATAAGCCACCGGCAACTGAACAGAACCATCGGCTTTACGGCGACGCACACGGCAGTCATCCATCCAGGCACCGCCGCGTTTGTTTTCACGGGCATACAGATCCAGATAGAAACCAGCAATCGGCTGACCATCCTGCGAGATCTCGTAGTATTTGGCATCCTCGTGCCAGCGATCTACCTGCTCGGTTTTCTCTTCGATGGTGATGCCGTACAGGCGGTTCACCACCTCAAACATACCGGCGATCACTTTTGGTGCCGGGAAATAAGGGCGCAGCTCTTCCTGAGAAATCGCATAACGCTGCTGGCGCAGTTTTTCGCTGTAGAAACCCACATCCCAAGCTTTCAGCTCGCCATCAAAGCCTTCTTCGTTGGCGTAAGCCTGCAGCTCTTTAAACTCCTGACGGGCCTGAGGTACAGAGCGCTCCGCCAGATCGGTCAGGAAGCCCAGCACTTCATCGGTGCTGGAAGCCATCTTGGTTTCGATGGAGTATTCCGCGTAACTGCCAAAGCCCAGCAGTTGCGCCAGCTCGACACGCAGTTTCAGAATCTCTTCCATCACCGGAGTGTTATCCCACTGACCGGCATTCGGCCCCTGATCCGATGCGCGGGTAACAAAGGCGGTGTACACCTCTTCCCGCAGGGAACGATTTTCCGCATAGGTCATCACCGGATGGAAGGCCGGGAAATCCAGCGTTATCAGCCAGCCGTCCAGCTCTTTCTGTTGGGCTAACTGTTGCAGCAGGCCTAAAGCACTTTCCGGCAGACCGGCCAGCTCTTTCTCATCGGTGATATGTTTGGTCCAGCCCTGCGTCGCGTCCATAACGTTTTCAGAGAACTTGTTGCTCAGCTCTGACAGGCGGGATTTCAGCTCGCCATAACGCTTTTTCTTTTCTGCTGGCAGATCGATACCGGACAGGTGGAAATCACGCAGGGTGTTGTTGATCGCTTTCTGCTGAGCTTCGTTCAGGTTGGCAAACTCAGGGCTGGCTTTAAGGGCTTTAAAGCTTTCGCACAGGGCTTCGTTCTGGCCGATCTCGGTACTGTACTGAGACAGTTTCGGCAGGCAGGCGTTGTAGGCTTCACGCAGAGCATCGCTGTTCAGTACGCCATTTAGGTGCCCCACTGGTGACCACATCTGCGCTAAGCGGTCTTCATGTTCACTCATCGCCTGTGCCAGAGATTCCCAGCTTGGGTTCTCCTGCTGTTGCAGCTCGGCAATGGCCGCGCGGTTGTCCGCCAGAATCTGATCCAGTGCCGGTTCAATCATTTCCGGTTTGATCTGGCTGAAGGGTGGCAGGGTATGACTTTCAAGTAACGGATTGCTCATGGATGAATCCTTATCAGTAATCTTTGGCTTTTTCGCTTACAGTGAATATGGGGACGGAGCACAGAAATTCCACCGGTCAGCGGGTTATAATCGCCGCACAGCTTTCCTCATTTTACGATAACGACAACTAAAACGGAGCTTCAGCCATGTCTACAGCCAAACCGGCAAACACCGCGTCTGCAACTACCAGCAATATCCGCTCATTTAAAGAGTGGACACCTAAGCTGGGTGAACGGGTATTTGTCGATCCAACCGCTGTGGTTCTGGGGGATGTTGAACTGGGCGATGATTGCTCTGTCTGGCCGTTAACTGTGATCCGTGGCGATATGCACCGCATCCGTATCGGCAGCCGCACCAGTGTACAGGATGGTTCGGTACTGCATATTACCCACGCAGGTCCCTTTAACCCGGATGGTTTCCCGCTGATTATTGGCGATGATGTCACCATTGGCCATCAGGCGATGCTGCACGGCTGCACCATTGGCAGTCGGGTGCTGATCGGTATGGGCGCTATGGTGATGGATGGTGCGGTAGTGGAAGATGATGTCATTGTTGGAGCCGGCAGTCTGGTGCCACCGGGTAAGGTACTGGAAGCCGGTCATCTCTATGTCGGCCGCCCGGTGGAGAAAAAACGCCCGCTGACCGAGAAAGAGATGAAGTTTTTTACCTACACCGCTGGTAACTACGTCAAACTGAAAGATGAGCATATCGCTGAAGGCTATGGCTGTTAAAAGGAACGGCTAAAAAGAATCTCTGAACCCTGCTCCGGCAGGGTTCTTTATTTAGGTCTAAAGTTCTCTCTGTTTGCACCAAATAGAGGCTGTACTCAAAATTCATTTCAGCGATAATTCTACAGAATACCCCGTTTGATTATATTCGTTTGATTACAACACTGTGCCAACCACTGGCACAGGTGACCGCGAAAGGATTATCTATGCCATCACAACAGGTTTCCCGTTGGTTCAAAAAAGCGCTGATTACGGGTGTCAGTGCAGCACTTCTGACCGCATGTGCGAGTTCGCCTACCGGTCGTCAGCAGCTCAAACTTTTCCCCAGTTCTGAGATCGATCAGATGGGCGTGCAGTCCTTTGCTCAGATGAAAGAGCAAACTCCGGCCACCAACAATACCTCCACCAGCCAATATGTGAATTGCGTGGCAAATCAGGTAATCGCTCAGGTGCCCTCCAAGTACGGCATCAAAAACTGGGAAGTGGTGGTGTTCGACTCCGAACAGGTGAATGCCTTTGCTCTGCCCGGCGGTAAAGTGGGTGTTTATACCGGTCTGCTGAAGGTTGCCAACAACCAGCACCAGCTGGCTGCGGTTATCGGTCATGAGCTGGCGCACGTATTAGCAGAACACGGTAACGAGCGAGTCTCCACCGCCTTTGCTACCCAAACCGGTCTGGCACTGGCCTATAAGATCAGTGGCGAGCCAAGCGAAGAGAAAGATCAGCTGTTCGCCCTGCTGGGTATTGGTTCTCAGGTTGGCGTGGTGCTGCCCTTCGGGCGCATTCAGGAAAGCGAAGCGGATGTCATGGGTCTGGAACTTATGGCCAAAGCAGGCTTCCAACCCCAGCAAGCAGTTAACCTGTGGCAGAACATGGCGAAAGCCAGTGGTGGTCAGAGTCAGCCGGAGCTGCTCTCGACTCACCCATCCCATGATCGCCGGATAACGGATCTGCAGAAGCAGATGCCTAAAGCTAACGGTCTTTACGAGAAAGCAAAAGCTGCCGGTCGTGTACCGAGCTGCTCAATTTAACTCTCATTTTAACGACGCACCGATAACAGGTAATTTTCTGAACAATGATGTATTCGATTAAAAACCGCTGGGTACTTTGGGGCCTGGCACTGATGGTTGTTCCTTCCGTTGCCATGATGAGCGGCTACTGGGCGGAACTGACCGAAGTTCAGAAATGTATCGCCGAGGGTATGGGCTTTGATTACCGCGTGGGTGAGTGTATCGAAGGCCGTACCATCTTTGTGCCCTTCTCTGAACGCCAGCCTCTGCTGGTGAACAGCGGTATCCTGTTATCGATGCTGGGTCTGATCCTGTGTCTGATCGGGCTGTATAAGAAGCGCTGATCCGAGCAGGCCTTCAACTTCAGACACAAAAAAGCCAAAGCAACTGCTTTGGCTTTTTTTGTTCTGGCAATCCATAAGGCTGGACAAACTAGCTCTGCAGCTGCGCCCTCAGATCCGCCAGCACCTCTGCGGTATCCGGTTTTACGCCACGCCAGATGCGGAACGACTCTGCGGCCTGCTCCACCAGCATACCCAAACCATCAATCGCCTTGGCCGCACCATGCTCCAGCGCCCATTGGTTAAAGACTGTCGTCTCCGCACCGTACATCATGTCGTAACAGGCGGCGTTATTTGCCAGCAGGCTATCTGGTAGAGGTGGCAGATCCCCGGACAGACTGGCAGCGGTGCCATTGATCACCAGATCAAACTGCTGACCGTCGAGATCGGTAAAGCCACAGGCGGAAAGAGTACAGCCTTCCGGCAGCAGGTCTTTAAAGATATCTACGAGGAGTTCCGCTTTGGAAACGGTGCGATTCGCGATAACCACAGAAGCCGGTTGCTGCTCCAGAATCGGTTCGATCACACCGCGCACAGCACCTCCGGCACCCAGAATCAGCACACGCTGGCCTTTGATGCTCACCTGCTGGTTATCGGTCAGGTCTCCCACCAGACCGACACCGTCTGTGGTATCACCCCAAAGCTTGCCATCTTCCGCCTGCCAGAGGGTATTCACAGCACCAGCGCGCTGAGCGCGGGCGGTCAGCTGTTCTGCGGTTTCAAAAGCATCCTGCTTGAAAGGCACTGTGATATTGCAGCCCCGCCCCTGATCCGCCAGAAAGGCGCGCAGCGATTGAGCAAAAGCCTCCACCGGTGCCAGCAAGGCTTCGTAACTCAGCAGCTGTTGTGTCTGACGGGCAAAAGCCTGATGAATCTGAGGCGATTTACTGTGAGCAATTGGATTACCGAATACCGCGTAACGATCGGTCATCTTAAACCTCCGTTGCCTGAGGTGTTGCTACCTTGCCGGAAACCACTTCAGCAACCACAGGCTTCAGTGCCTGAATCAGACCTTCAGGATCACCGTAGAAATCTTCATGCTGGATCTTCTGATAACGACCACGATACTTAATGGCAAAGGTCGGATAACCCTGACCTTCTGAGGAGGTCATCATGTTATGGCCCTGGGTAAACAGTGGGTCCATCAGCTCTGACCAGCCAGCACGTTTGCTCAGTTTCTCTTTCAGAGCGGTCTGATCTTCCAGCAAGCCATCAGTAGCACTGATCAGCAGATCGGTTTCATTCAGGCTAAAACCTTCACGGAAATGATGGTTCTGCAGACGCTTGATGTAATCCAGCGTCTTTTCCGGGTCACCCTGCAGAATCAGTTCATGGATGGCGATACTGGAAGGACGGGAGTCCAGTGCACAGTCTGGCTGCTGAATCAGTTGCTTAAAGCCCATACCGATAGTCTGACCGGTAATCTGCTCGATACGCTGGCTGGCAGCCAAAATATGATCACGGAAACGCGGCCCCAGCACGCGGGATTCGCGAATCAGACCACCCAGATAGATCTGCCACTGCAGCTGATCACCAAACTCTTCCCGCATCGCTTCCACAATAGGGGCTGCGGCATAACACCAGCCACAGAGCGGATCCATAATGTAGGCGACCTGAAGTTTGTGGCTAACATCATTATTGGTAGGCATAGCATCGTTGGCGGCCTGTTGGCTCATCTTCTGGCTCCTGCAAAATATTTCAGCAACGCCTTTTGGCAGACGTTTCGGATAACAATTTGAATAGGGTTAGAACCGGGCTGCGGGTAACAGCCCGGATTTCTTTCTTTAACTAAGGCGTTCAGGATAATCCGACACAGGTGAAACCCTGGTGACAAAGTCAGATCCAGTCGCGGTGTGGCAGGAAGCGCTCATAGAGCTCTGCTTCGGCACTGCCAGCTTCCGGCTCGTAACCATAATCCCAGTGCACCACAGGAGGCAGCGACATCAGGATAGATTCAGTACGGCCACCGGACTGCAGGCCGAACAGGGTGCCACGGTCGAACACCAGATTGAACTCCACATAACGGCCACGGCGGTAGCACTGGAACTTGCGCTCGCGCTCACCAAATGGCGTATCTTTACGCTTGGTCACGATCGGACGGTAAGCCTCCAGATAACTGTCACCCACCGCCTGAATAAACTTAAAGCACTCCTCAAAGCTGCCAAAGGTGGCTTCGTTCAGGTCATCCATAAAGAGGCCACCCACGCCACGGGCTTCTTCACGGTGCTTCAGGTAGAAGTACTCGTCGCACCATTTTTTGTACTTGGGATAAACCTCTTCACCAAACGGCTCGCAGGCTTTTTTCGCCACCTGATGCCAGGCAACACAGTCTTCTTCAAAACCGTAGTAAGGCGTCAGATCGTAACCACCGCCAAACCACCAAACCGGCTCTTCGCCTTCTTTCTCGGCAACGAAGATACGCACGTTCATGTGAGAGGTGGGAACATAAGGGTTCTCCGGGTGCATCACCAGAGACACACCGGCAGCATGGAAACTACGACCCGCCAGCTCAGGACGCACCGCTGATGCACTCGGAGGCAACTTACCGCCAAAAACGTGGGAGAAATTCACGCCACCTTTTTCAAACACAGCACCATCAGTAATCAGACGGGTACGGCCACCGCCGCCCTGTTCGCGCTGCCAGTTATCTTCCTGAAAACCAACCTTGCCATCTTCTTCAGCAAGACCTGCGCAAATACGATCCTGCAGGTCGAGCAGATAGGATTTAACGGCTTCAAAATCGACAGCACTCATGGCGTTCTCCGGTGGTTAAGCGTTTGCAGGCAGGCTCTTGAAAACATGGGTGACACCAAGCCTGTCTGACAATAAAAGGGATGAGTTTCGCTACAGGAAACTCAATCAAAAAAGTTGCCGCAAATACTAGGGGGAATACCCATCATAAACAAGGGACAGAGGGATTCGCTAAGTCCGGCAATGATTCTGCTAAAGCGGGATTCAAGATCGGGATAAAAAGTAGGTGTGGATAACAGATAGATATGAATAGAAACCGTGGTGAATCAAAACCGGCCCTTCAAAAACCTGAAGAGCCGGATTCGGTAGAAAAGTCATCTATGGCGACTCAACAGCCTGGACTAAGGACGCAGGGTTTCACCGGTCAGCAGATTACGAATGGTACTTGGCTGACCCAGCCCACCCAGTTCGCCGGATAAAACAAAATCCAGACGATCTTCAAAGTAGGTGTGGATATCTTTTTCACTCAACGCAGGATCTTCCCCCGCCGGATTGGCTGAGGTAGACACAATCGGACCACCAAACGCTTCACACAGCGCCTGTACCAATGGATGCGCGGTAACCCGCATAGCCACCAGCGGATGCTGACCTTTGATTAGTGTCGGAACTTTATCCGAAGGAGGCACTAACCACGTATTGGGGCCGGGCCAGGTGTGAGTGAGTTGTAACTTTTTCTCATGGGAAAGCTCTTCCATAAAGGAAGGTTCCATATAGGGCAGCACCTGCTCAAAGCTGGCCGCAATCAGAATCACGCCTTTACCGGGATCACGGGATTTCAGCGCCAGCAGTTTTTCCATCGCCTCGGTATTTAAGGGATCACAGCCCAACCCCCAAACCGCTTCTGTCGGATAGGCGATTACACCACCCTGTTTCAGGGTGTCTGCCGCTTGCTGAATCAGTGAATTATTTAGAGACGCTTGTTTTGTCACGGGAGTACCTGTTCTTTCTTCTTTGATAACCGGAAACTAGAAACTTCTGACGCTTGGCTTGCGATCTTCTTTCTTCTCTTTTGTTTTGTCGACCTGGGCTGCTTCCAACGGCCTCACTCCCTTCAGGCAGGCGGAAAATTAGCCAAGGCTGGCGCTTTATGCAAGCAAAAGACTGATGACATGCCAGATGCAGAGCTGATAGATACGGCGGGAAAAGATAAGTTCCGCATATCGACGCTTTCCTGGAAGACGGCTCAGAAAATGGAATGGCCAGCGGATTACTCAACTAACCTGCCAACGCCCTGCTTGCTGTTTCAGTAAGCCCTGCATCTCCAGCATCAGGCAATGCTGACTGATCAGGGATGCCTCCAGCTGACAACGCAGCACCAGTTCATCCAGATTACCTGCACCTGCTTTGACCGCCTGCCAGATTTGATAGGCTTCCGGTGAGGTAAATTCCTCGGGACTGCGATCCGCGAGTTGCTTACGGTTGCTGCCTGACGCACTTTGTTTACTGAAAAGAGATGTTTGTGGACCAACAACGGCATAACTGGTCTGTTCAGAATCAGCAGGATAAACAGGCATAGGGGCGGCATTCTGCAACCAGTGACTCAGCTCCTCATGCATATCCATCACGGTTTCGGTCAGTTTCGCCCCCTGCTTAATCAGCTGGTGGCAACCCTTACTCTGCGCCTGATGAATAGAACCCGGTATGGCAAACACCTCCCGCCCCTGTTCGCTGGCAAGTCGGGCGCTGATCAGAGAACCGCTTTTCAAAGCAGCTTCAACCACCAGAAGCCCAACGCTTAAACCACTGACAATGCGGTTACGACGGGGAAAGTTAGGACCACGCGGCGGCGTGCCTAAGGGATATTCACTGACCAGCAAGCCAGCAGCGGCAACAGCTTGCTGCAGACTCTTATGGTGAGCGGGATAACAACGATCAAGCCCTGTGCCTAATACCGCCAGAGTTTTACCCTTGGCCTGCAACGCGCCCTGATGAGCGGCTGCATCGATGCCTTCAGCTAACCCACTGGTAATCGTCCAACCCAGCTCTGTCAGTGCTCCTGCAAACGCACGGGCATCAGATAACCCCATCGCCGTCGGTCGGCGCGCGCCAACAATGGCTAACTGAGGTCTGTGCAGAAGTTCCGCATCACCCTGCAGATAGAGCAGTAGCGGCGGATCTGAGATTTCCGCTAGCAGATAGGGATAGTTTTCCTGCCCCAGGGCTAAGAGCTGTCGGCTGGGATTTGCCTGCAGCCATTCAAGCACAGTATCCCGTTCCGGCCATTGGCTGCTTAGGCTGTCATTGAAAGGATCGGAAATCCGGCGTTCAAAACTCTGCAGCTCCTGCGGGGATAACCGCTTCTGCCCGTTAAGAGCATTCAGCACCAGCGACCAGAAAGCCTCTTCCTTGGGAACAACGCCTTCCTGATCTGCAAAAGCCAGTAACTCCTGCACACCCACCGGCCCAAGACCTTTAATGGATGACAGTGCCAGAAAGCGCAGGCTGGTTAAAAGTTGATCAGTCGAATTTGAAGAGTTACGAGAGCTTGAAGTGTTTGGAACATCAGATAAATCGGTAGCGGGGGTTTCAGCGGACATCCTGTCGCTCCTTTCTGCCAATCCTTAGCAGTAACTGTATTATTTTGAGTTTCGTCCTATCAGACGTCCAACATCAGAAGCCAGGGTTATCAGAAATCGGGAGTTATCAGCTGATCACCAACACCGATCGGTTTTTTCGCTTCCATCACCAGGGCATAACTCACCTGCTTAAAGGTGCGGAAAACCATCAGCTTACCGGTCTCTTCCGGCGGCAGTTCGATTAGCTCATCGGTACGGCTGTCTTTTACCGGAGGACGCTTCTGTTGGATGTTGAGGACATTGCCCGGCACCAGACGGTTCGATTTACCCAGATTGATGGCAACCACGGCATTGGCTCCGGCATAACGCACACCGGACAGCACAGAGATAATTTCACCCTGCACCCGACGGGAAGGAGCGCTTGGGAAGAAAGTAGCCGGAGTCTCACCACGATCCTTCAGCGTTACCAGATCATTATCCCGGATCTCTTCGCGTGCCTGAACCACACGCATGACCGCCACATCGCTGCCGGAGGATTCCTGCTGCAGAGTCGCGACATATTTCAGCTCAATACCCAGCAGCTGTTCTTCACCGGAAAGGTCGGTTGCCAGATAAGGACGCTGCTGGCGATAGACCAGAAAGCGGGTGCCATCCTGCGCTTCTTCCGCATTACGCACATAAACCAGATCACCAACACCGGTCACGATACGGCCATCTTCCGCACCGAGCACATAGGCACTGCTCCGCACCTCCTGCTCGGAAAACACCTGATGACGTTCAATAAAGGGCTCGATGGTTTTTAAAGGAATCGCCGGAACCGCCTGACGATAGCGGGTAATACGAATACCCGGAGAGAGTTTCACTACGCCGGGTTCCATCCGCTCCAGACGAGGCTGCCCCTTTTGATCAAAAATCAGAGCCAGCCGATCACCGGGGTAGATCAAATCCGGATTTTCTACCTGTGGGTTTTCCCGCCACAGCTGCGGCCACATCCAGGGATCTTTCAGAAAGAGCGCCGAGATATCCCACAGAGTATCGCCGGGCTTCACTTCGTAATGCTGAGGAGCATCGGTACGGATACTACTTTGCCCAAACGACAGTGGATTGTTTTGGCCTGACTGCTGATAGCCACTGGTAATGGCAGATCCCGCGTCCTGCACCGACTGGGCTAAACTCTGGCCTGCCATACCGGCCATTAATGCAACAGAGAAACCGGAAACCAGCAGGCTTTTCAGCAAAGGCTGTGATGCCTTTCGAACTGAAGAAAGAGGTAAAGACGAGTTTTTCGGCTGGTTCATGCTGCTTTCCTTTTGCCAAGCCTTCGCACTCTGGTGAGCCAGAATGCGGATTAAAATCCTGATGCGGAATGAGTGACCATGGGTAAATCATGGCTTTCAGAGTCGGCTTATTCCACTCAAGAGATTGCCCCTAGGGAACCTCCCCCCTACAATACCAGTCAAATTTTCCGGAAGCAGCTATTTGCCCCGCTTTCAGAACAAAATTATCCGGACAAACTGAGGCTCAGAGCTGCATCAGACGCAGGCTTTAACAAACATCCTCATTTTGTCCCAGACAGTATTGATAAAGGCACGCGCCATGGCAGTTCTTGAAATTCTAGAGTACCCAGATACCCGTCTGCGCACAGTCGCAAAACCTGTGGCAGAAGTTGACGATAATATCCGCAAGATCGTCGACGATATGTTTGAAACCATGCTGGATGCCAACGGAATTGGTCTGGCAGCAACTCAGGTCAACATTCATCAGCAGATCATTGTGATCGATGTTTCCGAGAACCGTGATCAGCCTTATGTGTTGATCAATCCGGAATACACGCCGCTGGATGACGAGACCGAGATGATGCAGGAAGGCTGCCTGTCGGTTCCTGAATACTACGCCGATGTTGAACGCTCTCTGCGTGTTCGCCTGAAAGCTCTGGATCGCAACGGCGAAGCTTATGAGCTGGAAGCCGACGGTCTGCTGGCCCACTGCATTCAGCACGAGTGCGACCACCTGCAGGGCAAGGTATTTGTTGATTACCTGTCCAGCATGAAGCGCAACCGCGTGCGTAAACTGATGGACAAGCGTCATAAAGATCAGAGCCGTTAACAGCGGTTTTTGATATGTCAGGCCAGCGACTGCTGGCCTGTTCTGTTTCTGGTGATACTGATTTCAATGTTTAGTGTTACCGGAAATAAGCTGTTTTACTGTTAGAGCCTTTTCGTGGAGATCCACTGATGTCATCCGATTCCCTGCGCATTATCTTCGCCGGAACCCCTGAGTTTGCCGTGCGCTCTCTGGCTGCACTGCTGGAAACCCGTCACGAGGTTGTGGCGGTTTACAGTCAACCGGACCGTCCTGCCGGTCGTGGCCGTAAACTGGCACCAACTCCGGTTAAAGCGCTGGCTCTGGAACATGATATTCCGGTTTATCAGCCGGTTTCTCTGCGGGATGAAGAGGCTCAGCAGATTCTGGCCAGCCACAATGCTGATCTGATGGTGGTTGTAGCCTATGGTCTGATTCTGCCTCAGGTGGTACTGGATACCCCACGTCTGGGTTGTATCAACGTACATGGCTCTTTGTTGCCGCGCTGGCGTGGTGCAGCACCGATTCAACGTGCTATCTGGCAGGGTGATGCGGAAACCGGCGTTACCATTATGCAGATGGAAGCGGGTCTGGATACCGGGCCTATGCTGCTGAAAACCCGTCTTGATATCGCCGCCGATGAAACCGCTCAGACCCTGCACGATAAACTGGCCGATCAGGGCGGTGATGCTCTGAAAGAAGCTGTTGATGCTTTGGCGGAAGGCACCCTGACACCGGAAGTACAGGATGATGCTTTGGCGAATTACGCAGAAAAACTGAGTAAAGCAGAAGCTGAAATCGACTGGGCAAAAGATGCGGCCTTTATTGATCGCTGCATCCGTGCCTTTAATCCCTGGCCTGTATCCTGGACAACCCTGAATGGCGAAACTGTTCGTATCTGGCAGGCAACCCCTGAAACCGAAAACAGCGATCTGACTCCGGGAACCGTGATCAGTGCGGATAAAACCGGCCTGCGCATCGCCTGCGGTGAAGGTACTCTGTGCATAAAAAATATGCAGCTGCCGGGTAAAAAAGCGCTTTCGGTTGTGGATATCTTAAACTCAGGTAAGAACCTGTTTGTTGCCGGTGAGACCTGTCTCGGTTCCTGATCGTTTCGTTTCCCGAACTCGGCTTTAATGGCCAAATAATAGTCAGCCTCTGCATAAGCAGGGGCTTTTTAGCAGATTACGACGGTATCTTTTTATGGCTCGTCCCAATGTTCGTGTTGCCGCAGTGCAGGCGTTGTTACCTGTGGTTTCCCAGCAGGATTCTCTCTCTACCAGCTTGCCAAAGCAGCTGGATAAAGTACCGGATCAGGATCGCGGGCTGCTACAGGAACTCTGTTTCGGCACCCTGCGCTGGCTGACTCAGCTGGAGGGCGTACGCAATCAGCTGCTGGAAAAGCCCTTTAAAGCCAAAGACAGGGATATCGATCTGCTACTGCTGGTTGGTCTTTATCAACTGCACTATATGCGGATTCCTGCTCACGCAGCCATCAACGAAACCGTTCAGGGTGCTGTGGATATCAAAAAGCAGTGGGCAAAAGGCGTGCTCAATGGCTGCCTGCGCCGCTTCCAACGGGAAGGTGAGCAACTGCTGGCCGAGCTGGAACGCTCCGATGCTGCCCGCCTGGCTCATCCGAACTGGTTGCTGAATCACCTGAAAGAAGACTGGCCAGAACAATGGCCGGAGATTGCAGCTGCTAACAACTTGCATCCACCGATGACCCTTAGGGTGAATCACAGTCAGAGCAATCGGGATGACTATCTTGCTCAGCTTAATGCCGCAGGCATTGAAGCCCGCGCCTGTGACTACTCCCCTGATGGTATTCAGCTGGAGAAAGCACTGGATGTAACCTCACTGCCGGGCTTTGCCGATGGTGCCATCAGCGTGCAGGATGAAGCCGCTCAACTATCCGCCCAACTGCTGCAACTGCAACCCGGCCAACGGGTGCTGGATGCCTGTTGTGCCCCAGGTGGTAAAACAGCACATATTCTGGAACGGGAGCCAACGGCTTCTGTAGTCGCAGTCGACAGCGAAGCCCATCGCCTGCAGCGGGTTGAGGAAAACTTTGAACGTCTGGGACTGAGTGCTGAGCTGCACTGTTCCGATGTTACCGCATTGGATAACTGGTGGGATGGCGAGCAATTTGACCGCATCCTGTTGGACGCCCCCTGCTCCGCCACCGGCGTGATCCGTCGCCATCCGGACATCAAATGGCTGCGTCGTAAAGCCGATATTCCGGCCTTAGCTGAGCTACAGCAATCTATGCTGCAGCTGCTCTGGAAAACACTTAAACCGGGGGGAATCATGGTTTATGCTACCTGCTCGGTTTTATCCATGGAAAATTCGGGGAATATCCGACAGTTTTTAGCAGCTTCCGATGCCCGTCTGATCGGACCTCAGGCTGCGCCTTTTGGTATTGATACCGGCTTTGGCCAACAGCTGTTGCCTCAGCCTCAGGGACACGATGGTTTCTTTTACGCCGTTCTGCAAAAGCCTGCACAGTAAGGCATACCTTTTGACCTGTTTTACCTGACACAGTGTCAGCCAGCAGGACAAAGGGGGCGGAAACCAAAAGCGGAATTAACTGAGATCTGATAATGAAGATTATTATTCTGGGTGCCGGTCAGGTTGGCGGCACTCTGGCTGAGAACCTGGCCATTGAAGAAAATGACATTACCGTGGTCGATACTGACGGTGCCCGTTTAAGAGAGTTACAAAACCGTTTTGATATCCGGACGGTTCAGGGCAAGGGTTCCTATCCTAATGTTCTGCGTCAGGCCGGTGGTGAAGACTGCGATATGCTCATCGCAGTGACCAACAGTGATGAAGTGAATATGATCGCCTGTCAGATCGCCTTCACCCTGTTCCGCACTCCTACCAAAATCGCCCGTGTTCGCTCCAACGCCTACTCCGGCCGTAAAGGTCTGTTTGGTGCTGAAGCGATTCCGATCGACGTTCTTATCAGCCCAGAGCAGGTGGTAACCAACCATCTGAAGCGTCTGATTCAGTATCCCGGTGCGCTTCAGGTGCTCGACTTTGCCGGTGGTGTGGCCCAGCTGGTTGCGGTACGCGCCTATTATGGTGGCCCGTTAGTGGGTCAGGAGCTGGGCTATCTGCGCCAGCACATGCCAAATGTTGATACCCGTGTTGCTGCTATTTATCGCCGTAACCGCCCTATCATCCCTCAGGGTGATACTGTGATTGAGGCCGATGATGAAGTCTTCTTTATCGCTGCACGTCACAATATTAACGCCGTGATGAGCGAGCTGCGTAAGGTCGATCACCAGTACAAACGTATTATGATCGCCGGTGGCGGTAATATCGGTGAGCGTCTGGCAGAAGCGCTGGAACACGAGTATCAGGTAAAGATTATCGAATACGGCCTGCCGCGCTGTCAGGAGCTGTCAGAAAAGCTTGATCGCACCATCGTGCTGCATGGCAGTGCCACCAGTAAAGATCTGCTGGTAGAAGAGAACATCGATGAGGTCGATATCTTCTGTGCTCTGACCAATGATGATGAAGTGAACATCATGTCGTCGATGCTGGCGAAACGTCTGGGTGCCAACAAGGTACTTACCCTGATCAACAACGCTGCTTATGTGGATCTGGTTCAGGGTGGCGAGATCGATATCGCGATCTCTCCTCAGATGGCGACCATTGGTAGCCTGCTGACCCACGTTCGTCGCGGCGATATTGTTAACGTACACTCCCTGCGTCGTGGTGCTGCTGAAGCCATTGAAGCCATTGCTCACGGTGATGAGCGCAGCTCGAAAGTGGTAGGCAAAGCGATTGAAGAGATCGATCTGCCGGATGGCACCACCATCGGCGCCATCGTTCGTAATGGTGAAGTGATTATCGCCCACGATGATGTTGTCGTTCAGCAAGATGACCACGTCATCATGTTCCTGGTGGATAAACGCAAGATTCGCGAAGTTGAGCGCCTATTCCAGGTTGGTCTCACCTTTTTCTGATGCCTCAGATTTGCTGACAGCAATCCGATAACGATGAATAAACGGTCGCTATGAATATTGTTATTACCATGCGCATTCTGGGGCTGCTGCTGATGCTGTTCAGCGTCACCATGATGCCCTCGATTCTGATCTCGGCGTTCTATAAAGACGGTGCTCATCTGGCCTTTATCACAGGTATGTCGATCACCTTCTTTACCGGTTTCTTTACCTGGCTTCCGGTGCGGCGGGAACGCAAGGAACTGCGCACAAGGGATGGTTTTCTTGTGGTGGTACTCTTCTGGACAGTACTGAGTCTGTTCGGTGCGATACCGCTGTTTCTGGCTGAGAACCCTCATCTGAGCTTTACCGATGCGGTTTTTGAATCGGTATCCGGTCTGAGTACCACAGGTGCAACGGTGATTACAGGCCTCGATAGTCTGCCGGAATCCATCCTCTTCTATCGCCAGCTTCTGCAGTGGCTTGGCGGCATGGGTATCATTGTTTTGGCTGTCGCTATTCTGCCAATGCTCGGCATTGGTGGTATGCAGCTCTACCGTGCCGAAACGCCGGGACCGGTTAAAGACAACAAGCTGACACCTCGTATTACCGAAACGGCAAAAGCCCTCTGGTATATCTATCTGACCCTGACGGTTCTTTGTGCATTGGCATACTGGGCTGCCGGTATGACACTGTTTGATGCCATCGGCCATAGCTTTGCTACTGTGGCTATCGGTGGTTTCTCCACCCACGATGCCAGTATCGGTTACTTCGACAGTGCAGCCATCGAGATGATCGCTATCATCTTTATGCTGATCTCAGCCGTTAACTTCTCGCTGCACTTTCTTGCCTGGCGGGAACGCTCCGTGAAGAACTACTTCTATGATCCGGAGTTTAAGTTCTTTATCTTCCTGATCGGACTTACCTCCGTCAGCACCATAGGTGTTCTCTGGATCACCAATACCTATGAGATTGCCGATTCCATTCGACATGGTCTGTTTGAAGTCGTCTCAGTCGCGACAACGACAGGGTTTGGTGTTGCAGACTTCTCACAATGGCCGAGCGTGCTGCCCTTCACCCTTTTCCTGGCAGCCTTTGTCGGCGGCTGTGCCGGTTCTACCGGTGGTGGTATGAAGGTGATGCGCATTCTGCTGATCCTTAAGCAAGGTATCCGTGAGATTAAACGTCTGGTACATCCGAATGCCATCATCATGGTGAAACTGGGTGGTCGCAGCGTTCCTGACCGTGTAATCGAAGCGGTATGGGGCTTCTTCTCGGTTTACCTGATGCTGTTTGTCGTCATGCTGATCGGGCTGTTAGCCACAGGCCTGGATCAGGTAACAGCCTGGTCTGCGGTAGGTTCAGCACTAAATAACCTGGGGCCGGGCTTGGGCGATGTCGCTGCACACTATGGCGATATCCCGGATACCGCCAAATGGATTCTAATTGTGGCTATGCTGCTGGGCCGTCTTGAGATCTTTACCCTGTTAGTTCTCTTTACCCCAATGTTCTGGCGTCGCTGAATTCGAAACCGCCAATCAATAAAAAAAGGCCTGAATTTCAGTCAGAAATTCAGGCCTTTTTGCTTATTCTTTACGGCAAAATTAGTAAAACCTTTTTTCGCCCTCAGGGCGGGATTTAAAGCGCTTATACTCCCACTGATACTGGTCGGGAGCCATCGCTACCAGAGCTTCAACCGTGCGGTTCATTGCCGTCACAGCCTCGATATCATCCCGGCTATAAATTCCATCATCCGCATCGATAAAATGAATATTAAAGCCTTCGCCATTGGGTAAACGCTCAGCAAAACCTGCAACAACCTTTGCACCGGTTTTACTGATCAGTCGGGTAACGAGCTTTGGAGAAAAAGCTTCGATCCCCATAAAAGGTGCAAAAACGCCACCTGAACGGTCATCCGGCTCCTGATCAGGAAGATTGCCCACCATCTCGCCCTCTTTGAGAAGCTTAAGCAGCTGAGCTACCCCTTTCATATTGGCTGGGGCTAATTTCATGCCAGCGCGGGTTCGGCCTGCAACGATAATCTGTTCAAGGGCAGGATTTTTGGGGATGGCATACATCACAGAAAAGGGAAAATGCTGATTGATCAGATGACCCAGAAGCTCCCAGTTACCCAAATGTGGCCCAAGGAAAATTACCCCTTTGCCGGCCTCGTGAGCGCGCTGTAACACATCCAGGCCATGAACCTCTTTTATCTGGTCGAGAATCTGATCCATAGGAGCCATCCAGCACCAACCAAATTCGCAGCCGGTTTTCATGGTTTCTCTCAGACTCAGGCGAACCTTTTCTTCAAGCTGCTCCGGACTCAGTTCCGGATAAGCCATAGACAGATTTTTACGGGTGATTCTGGCGGCCTTAGTGTTCTTCCGGTACATAAGATCGCCCAACCAATCGCCCCACTTTTGTAAACGAGGTAATGGCTGACGGCTCAGGAAACGCAACAGTGTGCCAGTCAGGCGTTGTTCCAGAAACCGCTTAACCGACTGTTTCATCTTTTTCATAATGTCAGGCGCTCTTTCTCGACTTCATCGCCTGTTCGATGATGGCAAACTGCTTATCCAGTGCTCCACGATTACTTTCCACCACAGCCATAACTTTCTCACCCAGCTCCCGTCTCAGGTCAGGTAATTCCACCAGAGGGCGTAACTGAGCAAAAATATCCGCAGGGTCTGAACAGCGAATCAGAGCTTTATGCTGATCAAAGGTCTCCGCAACATCTGCAAAGTTAAACAGATGACCACCAGACAACACCGGCTTACCCAGAGATGCGGGTTCCAGAAGGTTATGCCCCCCAATAGGCATAAGACTACCGGCAACAAAGGCGATATCCGATGCAGCATACATCAGCATGAGTTCACCCATGGTATCGGCGAGTAAAACCTGATCGCTTTCCTCAAAACCTTCGTCACGGGAGCGACGCTTAAAACTGAACTCCTGACTTTCAATCAGATCAGCAACATCATCGAAGCGTTGCGGGTGACGGGGCACGAGTATCAGTACAGCATCAGAATGTTCCTGAAGCAGTAGCTTATGCGCTTCCAGAAGCCGCTCATCCTCACCGGCATGAGTACTGCCAGCTACCCAAACAGGTCGTTCACCAAATAGTGATTCTTTTAACTCCTGCCCTTGCTCAAGCAGTTCAGGAGCGGGGTTAATATCAAACTTGATACTACCGGTAACCGAAACCTTATCCCGTGGTGCTCCCAGTTCAATAAAACGCTGGGCATCCTCTTGTGATTTAGCAGCAACCGCATAGATATCAGCCAAAACCTCTTCCGTCGTTTCTTTAAACTTCTGATAACTCAGCATCGATCTTTCTGACAGGCGACCATTGGCAAAAACCAGAGGGATCTCTCTTTGATGGCAGCCATGGATCAGGTTTGGCCAGATCTCTGTTTCCATAATAATGGCTACTTCCGGCTTCAGGCTATCGAGGAAACGATTAGCAAACCAGGGCAGATCCAATGGGATCATCAGCTGTGTTCCTTTGCCTTTCAGAGCCTTTCTGGCCTGACGGGCACCGGTTGCCGTCATTGTCGTGACAACTAAAAGATGCTGATCAAACTGCTGTTGCAGGCGATCAATCAGGGGCGTTGCCGCGATAACCTCACCCACTGACGCTGCATGCAACCAGATCACCGGTTTGATCGGCAGGCTTGGGGTATAACCCAAACGTTCGGAAAAGTTATTCAGTTCTGTGGTTTCTTTTTGCGCTTTCCAGAGCAGAGCCGGCGATAACAGGGTAAGAATCGTGCTGTAGAGGCCGCGGGTAATCTTCATAAATTCGGTATTCCGGTTATCCAGTTGTCCGGTTAATCATCTCAATCGTATGGTTTACAAATTGTCTCTGGCCTACGAGCCCTTAGCCTGATATTCCGCCATCAGGCGGTCGATCTGACTTATGACATCCTGCGTTTCGATCAGCTCCATCGCATGGGGATGTCGTACACGCTCCCCCCAGGAGAGCTGGTCTACGGATTTATTCATATAGGTTTTTGCAGCATCCGGATATCGGTTCACGACCCATTGCTGCCATTTATAAGGTCCCGTACGCAGCACATTGGAAGTTGCGAACAGGCCTATCACCGGCGTATCAACAGCATTCGCAAAGTGCACAGGGCCAGAGTCGGGAGCAATAACCAGTGAAGCCCTTTGTATCAGAGCGACCAACCCCTGCAGTGAGGTCTGTGCGACCAGATTAAGTACCGGGGTCGTCGCCCGTTCCATAATCTCCTTCGCGTAATAGTGCTCAATATCCCGGTTACCACCGGTGATAACCGCTTTGATACCGTACTCCCGGTAAAGGTATTCAACCACTTCAACGTAGCCATCAAGCGTCCAGTTACGGAAATTTCGTGCCCGCTGGCTTGAGCAGGGGGAGATCACCACATAACGATCACAGGGACATTTTTGCTTCGCTTCAGCCAGCGCCTCATCTGAAACCGGAAGTTGCCACTCGAGATCAGATGGCATCTCCGGAGCAATTCCAAGGGTATCCAGAAAATCATAAAAGCCTTCAACAACATGGCCCTTCTCACGAGGTACAATGCGTTCATTGGTGAACAGCCACTGCCAGTCTTTTGCTCTGGCTTTATCAAAACCAAGTTTCACCTCAGCCTTGATCCCCACTGATAACACTGAGGCACGCAGGGCAGCCTGCAGATGCAACATCAGATCAAACCGGGTGTCCGCCAGCTGTTTCCAGATCGCTTTCATGCCTTTAAAGCCTGAGGCTTTGTCGTAGACAATAAACTCGACCCCCGACAGTCCCTTAAGTAGACTGTGCTCCGCCTTACCGGTAACCCATACAATTCGGGTCTCTGGCCAAACCTGCTGTAATCGCTTAACAACAGGAACGACATTAGACACATCGCCTAACGCTGACAGCCTTAAAATACAGATTGTCTGGGGTGGTGTTTTCCGGAAACGAGACATGACCATCGAGATATATTCCTCCAAGAAGCAGCACATTCTATATGATGCTGATCACCTGTCACAAATTGATGGCACTTTCTTTGATCCTGAATTCTGGAAGCACCAGAACCGCTTAACGGAGCCCAGCGGAGGACGTGGACAGGCTTTCTTTGTGGATCATCCGGATGGCTTTCAATATTTACTGCGTCACTATCGTCGGGGCGGACTTGCGGCAAAAGTCAGTCAGGACAAATACTGGTATTCAGGTCTCGAGAACAGCCGGCCTTTTCAGGAGTTCCGCCTGACCCATGAACTCTTTACTGCAGGACTTCCGGTTCCTCAGCCTCTGGCAGCAAGAGTCTGTCAATCAGGGCTTTTTTATCAGGGTGATCTGATGACTCTTAAGATTCCTGGAGCCACGCCTTTTGCGAAATTTCTGCCAGAGCCCGATCAACATCAGCTTTGGTGGAATGTGGGCTCCATGATTGCCAAATTCCATAAATGGGGGCTTAACCACGTTGACCTGAATGCCAATAATATTCTCGTCGATTGCAATGCAAAGGTTTGGCTGATTGATTTTGACCGATGCAAAAAAATGCCCGTAACAGGTCAGTGGCAAGAAGAGAATTTGCAACGTCTCAGGCGTTCCATCAGCAAACTTACCTGTCGAGAAGTATCTGATGACTTATGGCAGGCCTTACAGAAGGGCTACAAAAGTTAAAGCTGAGCAGCATTAAATCTGTATTACTTACGGGGTAATAATCGTCACTTGAGAGCTGATCGGTTATATTGATCACAACTTTTAAAACGATCAATTATTAGAATTTACCAATATGTTAAAGAAAATTATCGCAACAGGATTAGCTCTGGTCTCCTTGTCAGGTCATTCATTGGCTCAGGATGATCGAGGTCTGACCGGTTTTGCCTCCGACCTGGGGACAGGTTATAAAAACGTTTACAGTTCTGACAATCTACCCTGGTTAGGTAAGACATTACTTGTAGGTGGTATTTTCGCTAATACCGACTTAGACCAGAACATTCAGGATAGTTATAACCGTAATATTCTGTCTGATAGCTCTAACGACTTCTCCAAATTCACCAAGACCTTTGGCGATACCGCTCCCACAGCTATTTACTTTGGTTTGGCTGCAATAAACCGCATGGCCTGTGATCGTGATTGTGGTCCTATTCCCGAGTGGGGCGATCGCAGTTTGCAAGCGCTGTTGGTGGGACTGCCAGCGGTATGGACCTCTCAGGCTATTTTGGGTGGTGCCCGCCCTCGTCACGGTGTCGGCTCCGAATGGAACATTTTCGAATTTGAATATGAACATACTGTCAGTGGACACGCGTACGTGGGTGCAGTGCCCTTCCTGACCGCCGCTCAAATGACTGACAACCCATACGCCAAAGCAACCTTCTATGCTTTATCGCCTCTGACGGCAATTTCTCGTATCAATGACCAGAAACACTACTTCTCTCAGGCACTCATGGGCTGGTTATATGCGGCAAAAGTTACGGAAGTGATCAACAGTGATCTACAGCCGGAAGATACCGTTGTGCTACCCTATGCCGACGAAGATACTGTGCTTGTAAGCGTGATTAAGCCTTTCTGATAGATTCAGAGCGACAAATACCGAAGATCACCGAAAAAAGCGGCTATATCAGCCGCTTTTTTCATGCTTGTTGCCCAATGTCCACTACATAGATATGCGGTCGAAATGTATACTTGATCGTTTATAAAAATTCATTAGCTCATTGATGGTGGCTAACTGAGATGAATCAAAATACGCCAGACGTAAAAACTTTTCAGGGCCTGATTCTGGCCCTGCAACAATACTGGGCCGATCAGGGCTGTGTTGTTCTGCAGCCACTGGATATGGAAGTGGGTGCCGGTACTTTCCACCCGGCAACTTTCCTGCGCTCCATCGGTCCTGAGACCTGGAATGCGGCTTACGTGCAGCCTTCCCGCCGTCCGACTGATGGCCGTTACGGCGAAAACCCGAACCGCCTGCAACACTACTATCAGTTCCAGGTGGTGATGAAACCTTCGCCAAAAAACATTCAGGAACTGTACCTGGGTTCTCTGCGCATGATGGGTATCGATACCAATGTGCATGATGTGCGCTTTGTGGAAGATAACTGGGAATCCCCGACTCTGGGTGCCTGGGGTCTGGGCTGGGAAGTCTGGCTGAACGGCATGGAAGTGACTCAGTTCACTTACTTCCAACAGGCCGGTGGCATCGAATGTTACCCGGTAACCGGTGAGATCACTTACGGTCTGGAACGTATCGCCATGTACATCCAGGGTGTAGACAGTGTTTATGATCTGACCTGGACCATCGATCCTGACGGCAACAAGGTGACCTACGGCGACGTATTCCACCAGAATGAAGTGGAACAGTCCGCGTTCAACTTTGAACACGCTGACGTGCCGATGCTGTTTAAAAACTTCGACCATTACGAGTCGGAGTGTCAGAAGCTGTTGGCTCTGGAAACCCCTCTGCCACTACCCGCTTATGAGCAGGTACTGAAAGCATCCCACACCTTTAACCTGCTGGATGCCCGTCACGCTATCTCGGTAACCGAACGTCAGCGTTACATCCTGCGCGTGCGCACCATGGCTCGTGATGTGGCCAACGCCTACTTTAAAGTACGTAAGGATCTGGGTTTCCCGCTGGCACCTGAAGCCCTGCGTGAAGAAGTTCTGGCTCAGTTCAAAGAGGAAGAGGCATAAGATGGCTGAAGTACGCGATTTTTTAGTTGAACTGGGTACCGAAGAGCTGCCGCCAACGGCACTGAAACGTCTGTCTGATGCCTTTGCTGAAGGTATCAAAGCAGGTCTGGAAAAAGCCGATATCCCATTTGCTGAAGTTAAAGCCCTGGCTACCCCACGCCGTCTGACGGTTCAGGTTAAAGACCTGGCCGTTGCACAGCCTGACCGTGAAATCCAGCGTCGTGGCCCTGCACTGCAGGCGGCTCTGGATGCCGACGGCAAACCGACTAAAGCAGCAGAAGGTTTTGCCCGCTCCTGCGGTATCGAGTTTGACCAGCTGGAAAAACTGGAAACCGACAAGGGTACCTGGCTAGTATTTAATACCGTGCAGAAGGGTACTCAGACCGCTGACCTGCTGCCGGAACTGGTAAGCAAATCCGTTGCTCAGCTACCGGTTCCTAAGCGCATGCGCTGGGGTGCAAGCCGCACTGAATTCTCCCGCCCGGTACACTGGCTGGTGAGCCTGTTTGGCAGCGACGTAGTGGATATGGAAGTACTGGGTCTGAAAGCAGGCCGTACTACCATGGGTCACCGCTTCCACCACAATGAAAGCATCGAACTGACCTCCACCGAAGGTTACGTGGAAACCCTGCGTAACGCTTTTGTACTGGTGGATATGGACGAGCGCCGTGACACCATCCGTAAGCAGGTTAATGAAGAGGCCTCTAAGCTGGGTGCGGTTGCTGAGATCGACGAAGATCTGCTGGATGAAGTAAACGGCCTGGTTGAGTGGCCGGTTGCACTGACCGGTTCTTTCGAAGAGCGTTTCCTGGAAGTGCCTGCGGCCTGTCTGATCTCTTCCATGAAAGAGCACCAGAAGTATTTCCACCTAGTGGATCAGAACAACAAGCTGAAGCCAAACTTTATTACGGTGTCCAACATCGTCAGTAAAGATCCAGCTCAGGTGATTGCCGGTAACGAAAAAGTGATCCGTCCGCGTCTGGCGGATGCGGCTTTCTTCTTTGAAACCGACAAAAAACGCCCGCTGGCCGAGCGTATCGATGCCCTGAAAACCGTGACCTTCCAGAAGCAGCTGGGCAGCATCTACGACAAGTCCCAGCGTGTTAGCCAGATCGCTCAGTTTATTGCTGAGCAGATTGGTGGTGACAAGGCTAAAGCGCAGCGTGCAGCCGACCTGAGCAAGTGTGACCTGGTAACCGAAATGGTACTGGAGTTCACCGATCTGCAGGGCATTATGGGTGCGCACTACGCCGCCAACGACGGTGAAGATGCAGAAGTAGCTCAGTCCCTGAACGAGCAGTACATGCCGCGTTTTGCCGGTGACGAACTGCCTGCAACCCAAACCGGTATGGCACTGGCTATTGCCGACCGTATCGATACCTTAGTAGGTATCTTCGGTATCGGTCAGCGCCCGACCGGTGACAAAGACCCGTTTGCCCTGCGTCGTGCCACCATCGGTATCCTGAGCATTCTGGTGCACAACAAGCTGGATATCGATCTGAAGGACCTGATCGAACTGAGCATTGCTCAGCACGGTGATCTGCCAAAAGCAGAAGGTCTGGCAGACGACGTGCTGAACTACATGCTGGACCGTTTTCGTGCCTGGTATCAGGCGGAAGGCATTCCTGCGGAAACCTTCCTGGCAGTACGTTCCCGTCCAGTAAGCAACGCTTATGACTTCGACCGTCGTGTGCAGGCAGTAACCGCCTTCAGCAAGCTGGATGAAGCTGAAGCACTGGCAGCTGCCAACAAACGTGTAAACAACATTCTGGCTAAGCAGAACTACCAGGGCGATGCTCAGGTGAACACTGCTCTGCTGACTGAAGATGCAGAGAAGGTACTGGCAGAGCAGGTAGCTGCGAAGCAGGCTGAACTGGCACCTCTGTTTGCTGCTGCAGACTATCAGACTGCACTGAACAGTCTGGCCAGCCTGCGTAGTGCGGTAGATAACTTCTTTGACAATGTGATGGTGATGGCCGATGACGAGCAGGTTAAAAATAACCGTCTTGCTCTGCTGGCTTCCCTGAGCAGCCTGTTCCTTGAAGTTGCTGATATCGCCCTGCTACAGCAGTAAGCATCATCAGAAAAAGCTAAAATCACAAACTGTTTCCTGTTTTACATTTTGTGGTTGTTAAAGCTAAAAAAGAGCCGTATTTTTACGGCTCTTTTTTTATCCCTGATTTTTATCCGACAATCATCCACACCAAAGAATACGACTATTACCATGACTAAACTGGTTATCCTAGACCGCGACGGCGTTATCAATCTGGATTCTGATGCTTTTGTAAAAAGTGCTGATGAGTGGATTCCTATCGAACCCAGCATTAAAGCAATCGCTCGTCTTAATAAAGCGGGTTATCAGGTAGCCGTTGCCACCAACCAATCTGGTCTGGGACGGGGTCATTTTTCTCAGGCTGATCTGGATGCCATGCACGATAAAATGACCGCACTGGTAGAAGCTGAAGGTGGCCACTTTGCCACCATTAAGTATTGTCCGCATAAACCGGACGAAGGTTGTGAGTGCCGCAAGCCTCTTTCAGGTCTGATTGATCAGATTACTGAAGAACTGAGTATTCACTCACTTGATGGTTGCTACATGGTTGGGGATAGTTTACGCGATCTTCAGGCCGGTGAAGCCCGTGGTTGTAAAGCAGTTCTGGTTAAAACCGGAAAGGGCGAAAAGACTCTGGCAACCAATGAAGGCCTTGAGAACGCTCTGATTTTTGATCAGCTGGCTGACTTTGTAGAGTGGGTGTTGTCTCAGGAGTCCTAACTATCTCCCGTATGCCTCACTGACTCAGCCACAAAAAAAGCAGCCCGCGGGCTGCTTTTTTCATTTGGATCGTCTAAAAGTGATAGCTATTAAACATCCAGGTTTTCTACTGTCAGGGCATTAGTTTCAATAAAGTCACGACGCGGCTCTACTTCATCACCCATCAGGGTGGTAAAGATCTGATCGGCAGCTACCGCATCTTCAATGCTCACACGCAGCATACGACGGGTTTCCGGATCCATGGTGGTTTCCCACAGCTGATCAGGGTTCATCTCACCCAGACCTTTATAACGCTGAATACTGAAGCCACGGCGCGCTTCACCAAGCAACCATGCCAGAACATCAGCAAAGCGGTTAACGTCGTGCTTGCGCTCGCCTCGTTGGATATAAGCGCCTTCTTCCAGCAACCCATCCAGACGTTCTGCCAGTTCGCTGATCGCCTTGTAATCCTGAGACTTAAAGAAATCCAGACCAAAGCGGTAATCAGTCGGTACACCGTGCGCAATGATGGTGACTTCCGGCAGATAAACACTACGCTCGCTATCGTGAGCAACGCGCCATTCGAAACGCATCGCCGGGTGGCGACCCGCATTTTCTTCCAGAATATCCTTCAGACGATCAACCCAAGCCTGAACCACAGACTGATCTGCAAGGGCTACGTCATTCAGTGTTGGCAGTTCCAGCATCTGATCCAGTACAGGCTGAGGATAAGCACGATACAGGCGCGAGATACGACGCATCACATCCTGATAACTGGCTACCAGATCACCCAGACCTTCACCGGAAATACCAGGTGCTTCAGGGTTCACGTACAGAGCCGCACCATCCAGAGCCGTATTGGTCAGATATTCTTCCAGAGCCAGCTCGTCTTTCAGATACTGCTCCTGCTTACCGCGCTTAATCTTGTACAGCGGAGGCTGAGCAATAAAGATATGGCCGCGCTCAATCAGCTCCGGCATCTGACGGAAGAAGAATGTCAGCAGCAGCGTACGGATGTGAGAACCATCCACGTCCGCATCCGTCATGATAATGATGGAGTGATAACGCAGTTTGTCAGGGTTGAACTCTTCACGACCGATACCACAGCCCATCGCGGTAATCAGAGTGCCAACTTCTGCAGAAGACAGCATCTTGTCAAAACGTGCCTTCTCTACGTTAAGAATCTTACCTTTCAGCGGCAGAATCGCCTGAGTCTTACGGTTACGCCCCTGCTTGGCAGAACCGCCCGCAGAGTCACCCTCCACCAGGTAAAGTTCAGACAGTGCCGGATCTTTTTCCTGACAGTCCGCCAGCTTACCCGGCAGACCTGCGATATCCAGAGCACCTTTACGGCGAGTCATCTCACGGGCTTTACGGGCTGCTTCACGGGCACGAGCCGCATCCAGCATCTTATTGACGATCGCTTTCGCTTCGTTCGGTTTTTCCAGCAGGTAATCAGCAAACAGACGGCCCATTTCCTGCTCAACCGCAGACTTCACTTCCGAAGAAACCAGCTTGTCTTTCGTCTGGGATGAGAACTTTGGATCCGGCACTTTAACCGAGATAATTGCGGTCAGACCTTCACGGGCATCTTCACCGGAGGTGTTTGCCTTATCTTTCTTAACCTTAGGATCCTGTTCGATATAGCTGTTCAGGGTACGGGTAAGTGCGGCACGGAAACCTGCCAGGTGGGTACCGCCATCGCGCTGAGGAATGTTATTGGTAAAGCAGAAAATGTTCTCCTGATAGGAGTCATTCCACTGCAGTGCCACCTCAACACCGACACCATCTTCCCGCTCAGTGGAGAAGTGGAACACATCGTTCAGAGCAGTTTTGTTCTGATTCAGGTAGCTGACAAATGCGCTCAAACCACCTTCGTACTTGAAGTTATCGGTACGACCAGAGCGTTCATCCAGCAGAGTGATGCTGACACCTGAGTTCAGGAAAGAGAGCTCACGCAGGCGCTTCGCCAGAATATCGTAATGGAATTCAACATTGGTGAAGGTCGCTGCAGACGGGTGGAAACGGGTTTCGGTACCGGTTTTATCAGTCTCACCGATCACCTTCAGGGGCTCCTGAGGCACACCATGAACATATACCTGCTCGTGAACCTTACCACTACGCCAGATGGTCAGCGTCAACTTTTCAGACAGGGCGTTTACTACAGAAACACCTACGCCGTGCAGACCACCGGATACCTTGTAGCTGTTATCATCAAACTTACCACCAGCGTGCAGTACGGTCATAATAACTTCTGCTGCTGATACACCCTCTTCTTCATGCATATCCACAGGAATACCACGGCCGTCGTCTGATACAGTGATCGACTCGTCCGGGTGGATAATGACTTTAATATCAGAACAGTGTCCTGCCAGTGCCTCGTCGATGGAGTTATCCACCAATTCAAACACCATATGGTGCAAGCCTGTTCCATCATCGGTATCGCCGATATACATCCCTGGACGCTTACGAACCGCATCGAGACCTTTTAGAACCTTAATGCTGGATGAATCGTATGATTGTTCGCTCATATCCTGTTCCTGTGTTTACAGCCGTCCCAGCTCACCAGTAGGTGTTATGGGTTTCGGGTGTGTTCTAGCTGACCATGTTTCACGTGAAACACGTTCATTGGCGTTGATGCCGACCAAGAATCGATCAGGGCATCAGCCTCCACACTGGTAATAAAAACCTGGCACTGCATCTCTTCGAGTACCCGGCATAAATAAATTCGGTGTTCACTATCTAACTCTGCAGGAAGGTCATCAACCAGATAAATACTTTGCTTACCGGTAACCTTCTGCATCAGTCGCCCCTGAGCTAACAGGAGTGCGCACACCACTAATTTTTGTTGTCCCCGGGATAACACATCTACCGCTGGCAGTTTGTTCACCCGGATTTTCAGATCAGCCCGATGAGGACCTGACTGAGTAAAGCCAAGGGCCCAATCTTTCTCACGGTTTTGCCGGAGTACATCAAGGCAGTCTGAACCCCGCTCCCAACCCCGATAATAACTGAGTGAAACCTGATCCGAGAATGACAGCTCAGAAAGTGTTGCCTCAAATTCCGGTTTCAGCAGTTCGATATAGCGGGAACGGTACTGATCAATCTGTTCTGCATAACCTGCCAAGGATTCATCCCAGATATCAAGTTGCGCAGAGCCCTGTATTTTACCATATTTCAGCAGTTTATTGCGTTGTTTCAGCGCTTTTTGCCCCGCCTGCCAAACAGGAAAAAAACCATGTTCCACGTGAAACACTCCCCAGTCGACATACTGTCGGCGTACCTTTGGGGAACCTTCAAGTAACTGGAACGACTCAGAGTTGATCGTTTGAACCGGCAATAGCTCAGCCAACTGAGAGGCCGAACGGGCCTGCTGACCTGCAATGCGAATCTGTTGTTCACTTTGCCGGTTGCGGGAAATGCCTACAGGGACAATCTGCTGATGTTCGGCCAAGGCATTAAAGACCTCAGCAAACAGGGTGTAGGCATCCTCTTCAAAATTGATAATGGCCGGAGTACGGCTGGCCCGAAAGGAACGCCCTGTCGATAAGACAGAAATCGCTTCCAGTATCGAAGTCTTACCCGCCCCATTCTCACCAATAATTAGATTAACCCCAGGTGCAGGCTGTAGACGTACAGAATTCAGATTTCTGAAATTGGCGATATCCAACCGTCTGAGACTCATGAAAAGCATCTCCGGTTGAAACAATGAAAGGCAAAAACAAATAAAGCCTCACCGGTAGTCCGGTAAGGCTTTATCAGAATGCGGTAATCAATCTGCATGACAGAACTGATGCATTTCAAACTTAGGGATTTCAAAAAAAGAAATCGTCAGTCTTACAGACGCATCGGCATCACAACATACAGAGAATCGTCCTCTGTACCGAACTCTTCAATCAGCGCACTGCTGTTAGCGTCAGAAGCTGTAATCTTAATCTGCTCGTTGTTCAGTACATCAAGAACGTCCAGAACATAAGTTACGTTGAAGCCAATCTCCAGCGCATCGCCCTGGTAATTTACGCTGATGTTCTCTTCCGCTTCTTCCTGCTCAGTCGGGTTATTCGCTGTTACCTCCAGATTACTATCGGTCAGGCACAGGCGAACACCACGGTATTTTTCATTGGAAAGAATAGAGGCACGGTGCAGTACTTCACGCAGTTCCTGACGATCTGCAACAACCACTTTATTACCGTTACGGGGAATAACACGCTCGTAATCCGGGAACTTGCCATCAACCAGTTTAGAGGTGAAAACATAGTCGCCAGTCTTAACGCGAATATGGTTGCTGCCCAGTACTACCTGAACCGGAGTATCGGACTCATCGAACAGACGACCCAGACCCACAATACCTTTATGCGGCACGATAGAACGAACCACACTTGTAGCACCATGATCGATCGATAGTGAACAGGTCGCCAGACGGTGGCCGTCTGTTGCCACACTGCGCAGCATGCCAGGGCTTAGTTCCAGCAGCAGACCATTCAGATAATAACGAACGTCGTTTTGCGCCATGGCAAAAGAGGAACGATCCAGCAGACGTTTGAATTCTTTCTGTGTCAGTTCGAAAGACAGATCCTGTTGGCTCTCTTCTACTTTCGGGAATTCCGCAGCGGGAAGTGTTGAAAGAGAGAAGCGGCTACGGCCTGAACGAATGATAACCTTTTGATCTTGAAGGGAAAATTCGATATTAGACTGATCCGGAAGCGACTTGCAGATATCAAAAAGCTTCTTCGCAGGAACCGTAGTTGCGCCCGGTACTTCCACCGCACCATCAATGGACAGATGGCTCAGAATTTCCACTTCCAGATCCGTACCTGTCAGAGATAGCCCCTGAGGGTCGGCAACTACCAGTACATTAGACAGTACAGGCAGAGTCTGACGACGCTCAACAACGCCATTCAAAAGTTGCAACGGACGCAGCAGTGCTTCACGGGAGACAGTAAATTTCATAACAGGCTATTCCATAAACAGTTAACTGATGCCGAAGCTAACAAGGCTCCGGTCATTGGTAAATTCTTTTTCGTGAGAAATCCGGATTTGCTTCTAGCTGGTCAAAGCTCTCAACAGACTCTTATAGTCTTCACGGATTTCTGCATTCTCTTCCTGCAGCTCTTTCACCTTACGGCAGGCATGCAGTACCGTCGTATGGTCACGGCCGCCAAAGGCATCACCAATCTCAGGATAACTGTGATTGGTCAGCTCTTTTGCCAGAGCCATAGCAACCTGACGCGGACGGGCAACCGAACGGCTGCGGCGCTTAGACAGAAGATCCGGTACTTTAATGCTGTAGTACTCTGCAACGGTACGCTGGATATTGTCGATACCCACCTGTTTATCCTGAACCGCAAACAGGTCACGCAGGGATTCACGAATAAAGTCAGTCGTAATCGGCTGACCACGGAAATGAGAATCCGCGATTACCTTCTTCAGCGCTCCCTCAAGATCACGAACGTTGGATCGGATTTTCTGAGCAATAAAGAAAGCCGCATCATCAGATAGCAGCACACGTGCCTGATCTGCTTTCTTCTTCAGAATCGCAACACGGGTTTCCAGCTCAGGCGGATCGATAGCAACCGTTAACCCCCAACCGAAGCGGGATTTAAGGCGCTCTTCCATACCACTGATCTCTTTCGGGAAACGGTCACTGGTCAGAATCATCTGCTGACCACCTTCAAGCAAGGCATTAAAGGTGTGGAAGAACTCTTCCTGTGAACGCTCTTTACCGGCAAAGAACTGAATGTCATCGATCAGCAGGGCATCTACGCTGCGATAGAGACGTTTAAAGTCGTTAATAGCATTCAGCTGCAGTGCTTTAACCATATCCGCCACAAAGCGCTCAGAATGCAGATACATCACCTTAGCGTTAGGGTTCTGTTGAACCAGATAGTTACCCACGGCGTGCATAAGGTGGGTTTTACCCAAACCAACACCACCGTACAGAAAGAGCGGGTTATAAGCACCACCGGGGTTTTCAGCCACCTGACGGGAAGCAGCCCGGGCCAGCTGGTTCGACTTACCTTCAACAAAGGTTTCAAAGGTGTGATTCGGGTTCAGGGCACTCTGATGTTTCAGTGCGCCATCAACCTGAACGGTACGTTCCGTTTTGACAGGAGAAGAACCTGAAGATGGTGAAGAAGAAACTAACGCCGGCGCTGCAGGTTTTATTGCTTCTATTAAAGAAGGTGCTGTGTCTTCTGCAGCAACCTGTGTTTCAGGCTCCTGAATAAAATGCGGTCTTGGAGGGGTCGTACGCACAATAACACCAGGCGGAGTCACAGGCTTGGCAGCTGCAGCCTCAGGAGCCGATACCGTGCGTTTACTGCCGATCTCCAGAATTAACTGAGGCGGCTGACCGTTACTGAGTTCATTCAGCAACTCAGAAATGCGGGTCAGATATTTATCTGATACCCACTGCAGAACAAAACGGTTAGGTGCTAACAGTTTCAGACTTTGCCCTTCAGTATCAGCCTGAAGAGGGCGAATCCAGGTATTGAACTGCTGAGATGGCAGCTCATCCTGCAAGTAACCTAAGCATTTCTGCCAGAGTGCTAATGACACGGTCGATCCCCAAGAAAAACAAAGCAACATTTTATCGGTTAAGTCTCAGGTTATCCACATAGAGGCTTTGAAATTGACGAATTTCATTCACTTCCCGGCTGTGGATAACAGGGCATACAAACAGAAGTGAGTTCTGGGGAGTAATCAAGGCATAATTTCGGGTGTGTATAAGGCTTCTTTTTATCCACAGCACACCACAAACATGCTGACAGAAAGATTGCTTTTTATCTTCAGCCTTATACATCAGTTAAAGTCTCTGTTTTCAAAGGCTCAGATCGCTTATCCACAGAAAAGTCTTTCCTCTATATATATCACTTCAATTATCTTTCTTTTCTTAATAAATCTATATTGCTTCTGTTTACGAGTATGGATAACTCGAGCCTCTGGATAATTGTTTTACTCTGAATACATCCGGCGGGTTTCGAGATGAAAATCGATTTAGTGATGAAGATTTCAGTTATTGGAAGATCTCCAACAACGGACTGGTATCGCGAATCAGGAAAAGTCCCTTCAGGATCTGCAAAAGCTTTTGAATTTATGAAATGAATTCAGGAAGATAGCGGTCTGCATCAACAATAAAACTTATACACAACCACTTTTTCTCAGGAAATATTTGAAGTCTCCGGCGTAATTCAATAGAATTCCCGCCCTGATCAAAGACTAGGCGCACTTTCTGCGCCATTTTGAAAGTGAAAGTGTGGGAATACAGTCATGAAAAGAACTTTTCAACCAAGCGTTCTGAAACGCAAGCGCAACCACGGCTTCCGTGCTCGTATGGCTACTAAGAACGGCCGTAAAGTCATCACTCGTCGTCGCGCCAAAGGCCGTGCACGTCTGAGTGCTTGATTTCTGGTCTGCTGATTTTTTAGCGCAATGACCAGTTACGGATTTCCCCGGGATGTCAGACTTCTGACAGCCGGGGATTACCGTTCCGTTTTTGACGACGTCCAGATTAAAGTATTTGGCCGTTGTTTTATGATTCTTGCCCGTCCCAATACTCTGCCCCACCCTCGCATCGGCCAGATCCTGGCTAAAAAAAATCTTCGTCGAGCAGTCGATCGAAATCGGATCAGACGTCTAACCCGCGAATCGTTCCGGTTGAATAAGCATCAGATGCCCGCGATGGATCTTGTGTTACTCACCCAGAAAGGTCTCAGCGATCTCTCTTCTGAAGAATATGCTCATCAGCTTGATTTGGCTTGGAAACGGCTAGAGACGTTACATCGCAAGAAGTCATCCGGTCAAAAGTCCGGCCACAAACCTCGTGGTAAGCGGAAACCTCGTCCGGAAAAATAATAATCCTGATGCTATTTCATAGATTTATCCCCGGTATGGCTTGCCAGAGAGCAGTGCCACACTCAAAATAGCATTTCATTTTTTTCAACACGAATCCGGTAAGAGCATACCCATGGACGTGAAACGTTTATTTTTGATCATCTCCCTGGCCTTAGTGTCTTATCTGATGGTGGTTCAGTGGAATAAGGATTATGGTCCTCAGGCACAAGCGCCTGTGGTTCAGAATACTTTGCCTTCCTCTGCCCCTTCAGCGACTAACTCTGGCAGTGACGATATCCCGCAAAATTCTGCCCGTGGTGATCTGGCAGCCAACTCTGAAGCCAGTACTTCTCTGATTGAAGTTCGCACTGATGTTCTGGATCTGCGAATCGATCCAAAAGGTGGTGATATTGTTTACGCAGCGCTGCCTCAGCATACTGCTCGCGTAGATACCCCAGAAATTCCTTTTGTTCTGCTTGAGCGCAGCAAGAGCCGTACTTATGTCGCTCAAAGTGGTCTGGCCGGTGTAAACGGTCCTGACGCTTCCCGTAATGGCCGCCCACTGTTCAGCACTGAACAGGCGAGCTACGAGCTGACTGAAGGTGCTGATTCTCTGCAGGTTGATCTGAACTTTGTTCAGGAATCCGGTGTGCAAATCACCAAACGATTCACTCTGCAGCGTGACAGCTACGATATCCGTGTTGAATATCTGATCAATAACGCAAGCTCTGAAGTATGGTCCGGTTACCACTTCGCACAGCTGAAGCGTGATAACTCTCCTGATCCGACTCAGGCCGAAGGCATGGGTATGGTTTCTTATCTGGGTGCAGCAATCTCCAGCCAGGCTGAGAAGTACGAGAAGATCACCTTCCAGGATATTCAGGAAAAAGACGTTAAGCGTGAATCTGTGGGTGGCTGGGTAGCCATGATTCAGCACTACTTTGTAAGTGCGTGGATTCCGGATCAGAACGTAAAGCAGGAATACAGCACCCGCAGTACTTCCCGTGGCGACAACATTGTTGGTTTCTCCAGCCCTGAGACTGTACTTCAGCCTGGCGAGCAGGTAACTCTGGGGAGCAACCTGTACGTAGGTCCTAAGGTTCAGGAACGTCTTGAAGCTGCAGCGACCAACCTTGAGCTGACCGTAGACTTTGGTTGGTTGTGGTTTATTGCACAGCCGCTGTTCTGGATGCTGGATATCCTGCACGGTTTCCTGGGTAACTGGGGTTGGGCAATTATCATCCTGACTGTGATGATCAAAGCGGCCTTCTTCCATCTGTCTGCCTCTGCATACCGCTCCATGGCGAACATGCGTCGTGTCGGCCCTGAACTCCAGCGTATGAAAGAGAAGTACGGTGACGATCGCCAGAAGATGTCTCAGGCGATGATGGAGCTGTACAAGAAAGAGAAGATCAATCCAATTGGCGGTTGTCTGCCTATCCTGATTCAGATGCCGGTATTTATCGCGCTGTACTGGATGCTGATGGAAAGTGTTGAACTGCGCCACGCGCCGTTCATGCTGTGGATCACCGACCTGTCGGTTAAAGATCCATACTTCGTACTGCCGATCATCATGGGTGCGTCCATGTTCATTCAGCAGCTGCTGAACCCAACGCCTCCGGATCCTATGCAGGCGAAGCTAATGAAGATGCTGCCAGTGGTATTCACGGTATTCTTCCTGTGGTTCCCTGCTGGTCTGGTACTGTACTGGGTAGTGAACAACGTACTGTCTATCGCACAGCAATACGTGATTACCAAACGTATTGAAGCCGGCGATGGCAACAAAGCTAAAGCCTAGCGGGCAGATGACACATTAAGTGTCAGCTGCACCTAAGCTGAGAAAAGCCCCTGACGGGGCTTTTTTCGTTTTATCCACATCCACTTTTTGATATAAGCCTGTCACAGCTCTGGGCGCCAGCAGTTCAGACGGGGCACGTTTTCAGACAGAAACCAACGGAGATCAGCCATGACACAGGCCACGGCATCAAACATCGATACCATTGCGGCACAGGCCACACCACCGGGTCGTGGTGGCGTAGGCATTATCCGGATCTCAGGACCTGAATCTGCTGATGTGGCTAAGAAACTCCTGGGTACTCTGCCTCAGCCCCGCTTCGCCCATTACGGCCCTTTCTATGCCGAAGATGGCAGCGTGATGGATGAAGGCATAGCGCTCTGGTTCCCGGGACCAAACTCCTTCACCGGTGAAGATGTGCTGGAACTGCAAGGGCACGGTGGCCCTGTGATTATGGATATGATGCTCAAGCGTGTGCTTGGCTGCGGTATCCGTATGGCCCGCCCCGGCGAGTTCTCCGAGCGTGCTTTTCTGAATGACAAGATGGATCTGGCTCAGGCCGAGGCGATTGCTGATCTGATCGACAGTGTTTCCGAGCAGGCAGCGCGTAATGCTGTGCGATCTCTGCAGGGTGCCTTCTCCGATAAAGTCCATCAGCTTGTGGATAAACTAACCCACCTGCGTATGTATGTAGAAGCGGCTATCGATTTCCCTGAAGAGGAGATTGATTTTCTGGCAGACGGCAAGGTGATGGCAGATCTGGAAGCGATTCAGACAGAACTTCGTCAGGTTCAAAGCAGCGCCAGCCAGGGTGCGCTGATGCAGGAAGGCATGACGGTGGTTATTGCGGGTCGCCCTAACGCCGGCAAATCCAGCCTGTTAAATAGCTTATCCGGTAAAGACAGTGCCATCGTCACCGATATCGCAGGTACAACCCGTGATGTGCTGCGAGAGTATATTCATATCGATGGTATGCCACTGCATATCGTGGATACCGCAGGTTTGCGGGATACACCGGATCAGGTAGAACAGATCGGTGTTGAGCGCGCCTGGAACGAAATTAAGAAGGCAGATCGCGTGCTGCTGATGGTGGACAGCTCCGAAACCAAAGAAACCGATCCGCATACGCTGTGGCCGGAATTTGTCGATCAGCTGCCTCCATCCGTACCGATTACTGTGGTTCGGAATAAGATTGATCAGACCGGTGAAACTGCTGGTCTTGATGCTGACACCTACCCGACCGTGATTCGCCTTTGTGCTAAATCCGGTGAGGGTGTGGATAAGCTAACTCAGCATCTGAAAGAAGCGATGGGTTATACAGGCAGTACCGAGGGTGGCTTCAGTGCCCGCCGCCGCCACCTTGATGCGCTGGAGCAGGCCGGTGAGTTTATCAATAACGGTCATTACCAGTTGCTGAATATGGGGGCTGGTGAATTGCTGGCTGAAGACCTGCGTATGGCGCAACAGGCTCTGGGCGAAATTACCGGCCAGATGAGTGCCGATGACCTGCTGGGTAAGATCTTCGGATCTTTCTGCATCGGTAAATAAAAGTGATTCAGCAGCCAAGAGACAACGATGGGATTTAGTGCACCGGTTCGTGCGGCTCTCTGGATGTCCGGAGCCCTCTTCTCCTTTATGGTGATGGCGGTTTCCGGTCGTGAGTTGTCAGCTGAGCTTGAGACCTATCATATTCTTTTCTTCCGTAGCGTCATTGGCGTTGTTCTGATTGGAGCTCTGATCAGCTATTACGGAACTCATCTGCTGAAAACCCAGCATCTGATTCGACATGGCCTGAGAAATATCGCTCACTATGCCGGACAATATGGTTGGTTCTATGGGTTGGCCTATATCTCTTTAGCAGAAGTGATCGCCATTGAATTCACGACTCCTGTCTGGACAGCACTCTTTGCCTTCTTCCTGATAGGGGAAAGACTGACTGCTGCTCGCCTTATCGCACTGACACTGGGGCTGGCAGGGCTGGTGATGATCCTGAGACCTTCAACTGAGGGGATGAATCCTGCGGCACTGGCAGTTCTTGCCGGAGCGGTAGGCTATGCCTTCTCCTATATCCAGACCAAGTCCCTGTCAGCAACGGATGCTCCGCTGACTATTCTTTTCTACATGACCGTAATGCAGCTGCCATTTGGTTTAGTACCCAGTGTGCTGGATTGGCGATTACCCTCGCTGGAAATGATGCCCTGGGTCGTGCTCGTGGGAATCACAGCGATGACCGCCCACTACTGTATGACCCGGGCCTTCAAACTTGCGGATGCCACTGTGGTTGTTCCTATGGATTTCCTGCGCCTGCCCCTGATTATGGCGGTAGGTTTTATCGTCTATCAGGAGTCCGTGGATATCTGGGTATTGGCAGGCGCAGTGGTGATGTTCTCCGGTAATCTGATCAATGTGCGTGCCGAGCAGAAGAAGTTAAGAGTCTGATCTTCTGCTGTCAGGCGCATGATATTCAGGCGATAGCCAAAGTGACCGTTGCTTTAGCAACCAGCGTTTTCTGATCATCCCTCACCGCCCAAAGCATGGATTCAACAATGCTGAGGGTATTTCCCGGTTTAAGCACTTCAGCTTCACAGATAAGGTGTTCACCGGAAGCCGGGCGAAGCAGATTGATCTTAAACTCGGCAGTCAGTACCCGTTTTCCTTCCGCAATCAGCGTTGCTCCGGCTGCCCCTGCGGTATGGTCACAGAGGGTTGCCTGAACCCCGGCATGAACAAAACCATCCTGTTGTTGATGATCCTGCCGAATGAAGAGCTGGGTGGTGCAGATACCAGGTTTGATCGTTTCAGCCTGCATCCCTAAAGCCTGAATAAAGGGCGCACTTTCAAGCACCCTTTTGACTTCCTGTTGGTAGTTTTCATTTTTAGGTATGAACTGATTCTGAGAAGTGACGACTGAGCTCATGGACTTGCCTTATTGTTATTGTGTCAGAGCCTCATGGTAGAGGCTCGATAAGCTAAAAGGCAGCGCGCACTGTGAACCGTCAGTCGCTTTTCATTCCGAGTCAGTGAAGCCAGTTAGACATCAGCAAACGGAGACGCGTAGGATGTGTTTAGTGTTTAGTGAGTGTGCTCAGCGCTTAGCCAGAATCAGCAGGTTTCTCGGGCTAATGGATTTATCGCAAAACCGGTGAAGTTCCACGTGAAACCCCGCTTCTTCGAGAGCCAGTGCCCGGTCAGCCACCAGCCATATTTCCAACACGCGCCGAAAATGGCTTTGCAGCCATTCCAGCTTACGAACCCTAAGCAGCCTTTCTTCCCCGTCCAATAAAGCCTGAGATAATTCTGCGTCATTGAAAGGCAGATCTTCAATGATGCTATGTTCGCTCTGAAGCTTGCGATTGATCAGAGCCCAGTGCACAAAATCTTTGAATTCACCGGATAAGAGTTTCTTTGGGAAGGCTGGCAGAGGTTTATAGTGAGTTTCCCCGGTAAGAGTCTGGCGTAACAGATCGAAGCTTAATCGCCAGTGCAGCTCAATATCCCGTAATCGGCTGATACGTTGCCCACCCGTAACGGTTTCCTGCAGTGGGACTTTCAGATCCTGACGACTTAAGGTGAGACTGCTTTTCTGGCCTGATATCGAAAAGGGCTGGTAGGTATCTGCTTCCGTCAGGTGATAACAGCAGGGCGCGATAGCCAGTTGTTCAATCGCCTGATCCGGCTTGCAACACTGAGTGATAAGTCGGGTGTGAAGATCACCACAGGCATGAAGGGCAACAGCGGTCTGATGCTGGTTTAAAATGCTTGCGGCTTCATCAGAAAGCGCATCGCCCTGCAGTAAACTTTGCTGCAGTTGTGGATAACGCTTTTGTTGCTGAAGAACCAATGCTTCTCCCTGATTACAGAGACTTTGCTGCCATTCAAGGCTGGTGACCTGATAACCTTTGCTGACCGACAGCAGTCGACCCAGGTGGCCTTTACCAGCACACCATTCGAGTAACATCTGCTTTGATGCGTATTCAACGCTCGGTAGAAAATCAGCAAACTGCTCAATCTGGCTCCATTTACGACCGGGAATACCAGTGCTCAGATGTTTTATGCACAACGGCTTTTGTTGATAGGCCGTTTCTGAGTTATCCACATCAGGAATGCTTTGCTCAATCTGTTCCAGTTCATTCAGACAGGTAATCCATTTATCCAACCACTGCTTTCCGGCATCAGCGTTGGCGCTCAAATGCTCGAATTGAGCTGAATCCAGTTTTTCCAGTTCTGTCAGCAGATTTTCCGGTAACTGACTACACTCATTGAGTTGCCGAAAATGGAACGGCTGGATCTGCCAGTAGGGTTGATATTGGGTAAGCAGTTGATCAGCATGATGAAAAAGTGAACGCAGCACATCAACCTCAGAAATGAGCGATAAGGAAAGAGAAACCTGTTCGAACACAGCTGAAAATCAGCCATTTGAACGGGAAAATTCAATTTTACCGCTTAATAAGTAAATAAGTGGCGATAAATGGAAACTAAATTGGATTTTAGCCCCGAATGCAGGCACAATGCGTGCCCCTCAGGGTGTAAGACAGCTGTTTTCTCCGTATCTGATCCTCGAATCAGCCCCGATTGCGCACAGCGCGTACCCTGCCAAATTGATAGCCATTTCCCGGCTATATGAAATTGTGAGTAGCCGTGCACTGGATTTGTGCAGCTGACTCCATGAAGCGAAGTGGAACCCGTAATTGATATTGAGCGATATGATAGCGCGTCAGTATGCTTGGATGAGATGCCAGGGGTTCCGTCATTTATACCTTAACGACTCAGGTAACCCTTGAATGTCATCAGAAGAAACTGTTGTAACCAGCTTTGCTGAGCTGGGCCTTCCCGAATCCCTTGTTGCATCCGTAAAAGAGATTGGCTACGAAACCCCATCACCGATTCAGGCCGCGAGTATTCCGGTTCTGCTGAAAGGTGACAGCCTGCTGGGTCAGGCTCAAACCGGTACCGGTAAAACCGCATCTTTCGCACTGCCTATGCTGGCTCGTGTTGATGCCAAACAAAACAGCCCTCAGGTGCTGGTACTGACCCCTACCCGTGAACTGGCAATTCAGGTTGCAGAAGCGTTCCAACGCTATGCACGTGATATCCGTGGTTTCCACGTACTGCCGATTTATGGCGGTCACAGCATGACGCTGCAGCTGAAACAGCTGAAACGTGGTCCTCAGGTTATCGTGGGTACTCCGGGCCGTGTTATGGACCACCTGCGTCGTGGCACTCTGGACACCTCTACCATGAAAGCCGTGGTACTGGATGAAGCCGATGAAATGCTGAAAATGGGCTTCATCGACGACGTTGACTGGATTCTGGGCCAGGTGCCTCAACCACGTCAGGTTGCTCTGTTCTCTGCGACGATGCCGAACGAAGTTCGCAAAGTTGCCCGTCGCCATCTGGATGGTGCACAGGAGATTCAGATCGCAGCGAAGACCTCTACCGTTGATACTATCAATCAGCGTTACTGGCAGGTAAGCGGCGTTAACAAAATGGACGCCCTGACCCGTATTATGGAAACCGAAGATTTTGATGCGGCGATCATTTTCGTACGTACCAAAACCGCTACGGTTGAGCTGGCTGAAAAGCTGGAAGCCCGTGGTTACAGTGCTTCTGCACTGAACGGTGACATGAACCAGGCACTGCGTGAGCGTACTGTTAACCAGCTGAAAAACCGTAAGCTGGATATCGTTATCGCCACTGACGTTGCAGCCCGTGGTCTGGACGTTGAGCGTATCACTCACGTAATCAACTATGACATTCCTTACGACACAGAAGCCTACGTACACCGTATTGGCCGTACTGGCCGTGCGGGTCGTATCGGTGATGCGATTCTGTTCGTTACCCCACGTGAGCGTGGCATGCTGCGTGCGATTGAGCGTGCGACCCGTCAGCGCATTGAGCGCATGGATCTGCCAACCCGTGAAATGGTTGCTGATCAGCGTGTTAAACAGTTCAAAGACAGCGTTGTTGAGATGTCCACAGCCGTTGGCGCGGATATGGATTTCTTCCGTAACCTGATTCAGCAGCTGACTCAAGAGAACGAAATGTCTCTGGAAGATATCGCTGCGACTCTGGCCTGGAAGGTTCAGGAGAAACGTCCTCTGATCCTGCCACCGGAAGAAGAGCGTCCACGTCGTGAGCGCCGTGATCGTGATGATCGTCGCGATGACCGTGGTGAGCGTCGTCCACGTCGTGAGCGTCCGACTGATGTGAACTTTGTGCGTTACCGTATCGAAGTGGGCCGTACTGATGGTCTGCAGCCGGGTGACGTTGTTGGCGCTATCGCTAACGAAGCCGGTATCGAGAGCAAGTACATCGGTAATATCCGTCTGTACGATCAGTTCAGTACCGTTGAGCTGCCGGAAGGCATGCCTGAAGACGTTCTGAACCATCTGCAGAAGACCCGTGTACGTCAGGTTGCGATGAACATCAGCGTTGATAAAGGTCCGGCTCCTAAAGATGAGCCTCGTGGTGACCGTCCGCGCCGTCCACGTAACGATCGTCGTGGTGACAATCGCGGCGACCGTCCGCGTCGTCCACGTGGTGATCGTGATAGCCGTGACAATCGTGGCGGAGACCGTCCACGTCGTCCACGCAATGACGGTTAATCATCACTGATGACTGACCGATAAAGCGCAAGCTTTGAGAAACCCGCCCGTAAAACGGCGGGTTTTTTTGTGCCTGTAGAAAAGTCATGACACTTTTTTTACCGGTATTTCGGTCGGTATAAAAGCTGTATGAATGAGCCTAAGAACTCTGGATAAACTGAGGCAATCCGGAGGTGTTGATAAGTCACTGTTTTATCCCCAGCTTCCCCGAAGGATACTCCAAGCTAATCCGAAGGAACTCCGATGAGTTAAACACAAGCGCAAAGTTCTCTGGAATCAGGGGTAGCGGGACTTATCCACAGAAACTATCCACATAATAACTATCACTATAATCATCTTTTTAAATAAATGACTTTAATGATGTTAATTGTGTGCAAAAGAACAAAAATCTTCACGCTGACAGCCTTTACAACCCTTCTCATTTACGCAGGCAGGTATATACTTGTCTCCCTTCGCGAAACCAGTACTTATACACAGTCTGCCCTTGTCCCCGCGCGGATCAGAAAGTCAGCCTGACAAGTGCGTAACCAGATAGTTAGAGGTGATATTGTGGATTATCCAACCCGCTTTGATGTGATAGTGATCGGTGGAGGTCATGCGGGAACGGAAGCCGCTCTGGCATCAGCACGGATGGGCTGTTCTACCCTTCTGCTGACCCACAATGTCGAAACACTGGGACAGATGTCCTGTAACCCGGCTATTGGTGGTATCGGTAAAAGTCATCTGGTGAAAGAGATCGATGCTTTAGGCGGTGCTATGGCACTGGCAACCGATAAAGGTGGTATTCAGTTTCGCGTACTGAACAGCCGTAAAGGCCCTGCAGTTCGGGCGACCCGTGCTCAGGCTGACCGAATTCTTTATAAAGCCGCTATCCGTACTATTCTGGAAAATCAGGAAAACCTGACCATTTTCCAGCAGGCCGCTGACGACCTGATTATGGATGGTGAGAAAGCTGCTGGCGTGGTGACTAATTCCGGTATCCGTTTCCACTCTGAAACCGTGGTGCTAACCGCTGGTACTTTCCTGGGTGGTGTGATTCATATCGGTCTGGAAACTCAGTCCGGCGGTCGTGCCGGTGATCCGCCATCGATTGCGCTGGCCAATCGTCTGCGTGAAATGCCTTTCAGAGTGGGCCGTCTGAAAACCGGTACGCCACCACGTATCGATGCCAAGTCTGTGGATTTCTCTGTGATGGAAGCTCAGCCCGGTGATACACCGACTCCGGTCATGTCGTTTATGGGTAAACTGGAAGATCATCCGGAGCAGATCAGCTGCTATATCACTCATACCAATGAACGCACTCACGATATTATCCGCTCCGGTCTTGATCGTTCACCGATGTACACGGGTGTTATCGAAGGTGTGGGCCCGCGTTATTGCCCGTCCATTGAAGATAAGATTCACCGTTTCTCGGATAAGGATTCCCACCAGGTATTTATCGAACCTGAAGGTCTGACGACCCATGAGCTTTATCCGAATGGTATTTCTACCAGTCTGCCGTTTGATGTTCAGCTGGAGCTGGTACGCTCCATCCGTGGTATGGAAAACGCTCATATCATGCGTCCGGGTTATGCGATCGAATACGATTTCTTTAATCCACAGGACCTGAAACACACGCTGGAAACCAAATTTGTCCCCAACCTGTTCTTTGCCGGCCAGATCAATGGCACCACAGGCTATGAAGAAGCCGGTGCCCAAGGGCTGTTAGCGGGTCTGAATGCTGGCCTGCGTGCTCAGGGCAAAGAGGGCTGGTATCCGCGTCGTGATGAAGCCTATATCGGTGTGATGGTGGATGACCTGATTACGCTGGGTACCAGCGAGCCGTACCGTATGTTTACCAGTCGTGCGGAATACCGCCTGATCCTGCGTGAAGATAATGCCGATCTGCGCCTGACCGAAAAAGGCCGTGAACTGGGTCTGGTTGATGACCTGCGCTGGGCTGCATTCAGCGCGAAGAAAGAACAGATTGAACAGGAAACCAGCCGTTTAGCGGGGACCTGGATTCAGCCTAAGACAGAACAGGCTTCTGCTGTGGAAGCGAAAACCGGTCAGCCGATGACCCGGGAATACAACCTGCTGGACCTGCTGAAACGTCCGGAGCTGGAATATGATGATCTGGCTGGGCTGAAAGGTGAGCCTGTGGATAATCCACAAGTGGCTGAACAGGTCCAGATTCAGGTGAAGTATGCGGGTTATATCAGCCGTCAGCAGGATGATATTGAAAAACTGCGTCGTCATGAGAACACAGAGCTGCCTGCGGATCTGGATTACGATGGCATCGAAGGTATGTCGAAAGAGATTCGCCAGAAACTGAGCGAAAATCGTCCGGAAACACTGGCGGCGGCAAGCCGCATTCCCGGTGTGACGCCTGCAGCCGTTTCTCTGTTGCTGATTCACCTGAAGAAACGGGCGATGGCCAGCAACAGCCAGCTGGATAATAAATCAGGCAGCAAGACTCCGGCCTGATCGCCGATATCGACAACTAAGAATTTCATTGGGCAGAGATTCTGCTCTGAAGCGCAGACAACGAGTAAAGGCAGCAGGTAAAGGCTTTGAACGACAACGCACTGGAATATCAGTTACGCCGTGGTATTGAGGCGATGGGGTTAGAAATCAGTGACTCACAACAAGGGTTACTGATGGATTACCTTCGCTTACTGGAAAAATGGAACAAAGCCTTTAATCTAACGGCAGTGCGTGATCCGGCTCAGATGGTGGATCGCCATCTGCTGGATAGTCTGAGTATTCTGCCTTACATCAAGGGCCCTAACTGTATCGACGTAGGTTCCGGTGGTGGTTTACCGGGGATTCCAGTGGCTATCGTGCGTCCTGATCTTAATATCACCCTGATGGACAGCAATGGTAAAAAGAGCCGATTCCAGTTTCAGGCCGTAACCGCTCTGAAGCTGGAAAATGTTACCGTGGTCAACAAGCGGGTTGAGCAATATCAACCGGAGCAGTTGTTTGATCAGGTGATGAGTCGCGCATTCAGCTCACTGCAGGATATGATGCAGTGGACGCGCAATCTGGGAACGCAGGATGCTGAGTGGCTGGCCATGAAAGGTGTCTACCCTGAGGATGAACTGGAACATCTGCCGGAAGGCTTTGTTTGCAAAGAAGTTCACCGACTGGATGTACCTGGTTCTGATGGCGAACGTCATTTGGCGCTTATTAAGCGCAGTGGTTTTTGATGGCATTTAGAGAAGGTCTCTGAAGCCACAGAAGGCTGACAGAAACTGATAGCAGGAAGAAACGGATGACAAATGTATTCGCAGTAACCAATCAGAAAGGTGGTGTGGGTAAAACAACCAGCTGCGTGAATCTGGCCGCATCTCTGGTTGCGACCCGTCGTAAGGTATTGCTGATCGATCTGGATCCGCAAGGTAATGCCACCATGGGCAGCGGTGTCGATAAAAACGAATGCGAGTTTTCTGTTTGCGATCTTCTGCTGGGCGAAGCCACCATTGATCAGGTGAGAGTGAAAACGGATCCTGCCGGATATGACTTACTGCCTGCAAACTCGGATCTGACCACTGCTGAAGTCCAGTTACTACAGATTGAAGCCGGAAATTTCCGACTGAAACGGGTTCTGGCTGAAATGGCTGACCAGTATGACTATGTACTGATCGACTGCCCACCGTCACTGAACATGCTGACGGTGAACGCTCTGACAGCATCCGATGGTGTGATTATTCCGGTTCAATGTGAATACTATGCGCTGGAAGGTCTTTCCTCGCTGATGGAGACCATTCAGCAGATCAAAGAAACGGTGAATCCGGATCTGCGTGTTGAAGGTCTGTTGCGCACTATGTACGACCCGCGCAATAGCCTGACCCGTGATGTGTCTCAACAGCTGATTCAGCACTTCAATGACCGTGTGTATAAAACGGTTATCCCACGTAATGTACGTCTGGCTGAAGCCCCGAGTCACGGCATGCCTGTACTGAATTACGATGAGAAATCAAAAGGTAGCCTTGCCTACCTGGCTCTGGCCGGTGAACTTGTGCGCAAAACCAGTCAGGCTGCCTGATACTGAACACTTTTTGATCACTTAACACTTTATCAATTAACACTGTACGCTTTTATTTAACGGGAGAACCAATGTCGGCGAAAAAACGAGGTTTAGGTCGTGGACTTGATGCATTGTTGGGTTCTGGATCATCCAGTCTGACGCAGCCCCGTGAAGTCTCAGTGGTTCCTGAAGTAAAAGCTGATCAGTCGAGTGAGCCCTCCCGAAAAGAAACTCTTGATGGCGAAATGCGTCATCTGCCGGTTGAGTTTCTGAGCCGCGGCCGTTATCAGCCACGCCGTGATATGGATCCGGACTCCCTAGAAGAGCTGGCCAGTTCGATTCGAGCTCAGGGCATTATGCAGCCGATTGTTGTTCGTCCGATCGAAAAAGAGCGTTTTGAAATTATCGCCGGTGAACGCCGCTGGCGTGCGGCACAGTTGGCAGAGCTGGATCAGGTTCCTGTCATCATTCGCGATGTCAGCGATGATGCGGCCGTTGCCATGGCTCTGATTGAGAACATTCAGCGGGAAAATCTGAACCCGGTTGAAGAAGCTTTTGCACTTCAGCGTTTGCAACAGGAATTCGAATTAACCCAACAGCAGGTTGCTGATGCTGTGGGTAAATCCCGTTCAGCGGTGACGAACCTGCTTCGCCTAATTGCCCTACCCGATGATGTGAAAAAAATGCTGGAGCATGGTGATCTGGAAATGGGTCATGCCCGAGCAATTCTGGGTCTTGAAGATAAAGATCAGAGCCCTGCCGCAAGAACGGTTGTCGCCAAAGGGATGTCTGTTCGTCAGACCGAAGCTTATGTGCGTAAACTGCAAACGCCCGCGGAAGAAAAAGAGGATCAGAAACCTCAGGCCGATGTGGAATTCCTGCAGCGAAAACTGGCGGAGACACTCGGTGCCCCAGTGCAGATTAGCCACAATAAAAAGGGCAAAGGGAAGCTTGTGATTAATTATTCCAGCCTTGAAGAGCTGGACGGCATCCTGTCTCACATCCAATAAAGATTGCTTCGGCAATCTCCTTCTTAAGGCGGATAAGGCTTATCTATTGGTCTTAGATCAGGTTTTGAGCGGGTAATTCAGTTGAATGGCTTGCTTAATCAACCTATAATCCTGCGGTCACAAAATGACGTTACTCTGTTTCTGTACTGTGAATAACACAGTAGGCAGGGTTTCTACGCGCAGATAGTTTTAGGAGAGAAGATGGGCGCCAAAAGCGCACAGTTGAAACGGCCCAAGGTATTTCGGGTTGTCGGACTGCAGATTTTCGTCACTCTCCTGATCGCGGGCGGATGTTTATTATCCGGAGATCCCGTTCTGGCGTACTCGTCTCTCTTAGGTGGTATGGTGTGTTCGTTTCCGAACCTGTACTTTGCCTGGAGAATGTTCCGACATATGGGAGCGGCTTCAAAAGAAGTTGTGCGTTCTTTTTATCGGGCAGAGGCGATGAAGTTTGGTTTAACGGTCGTATTGTTTGCTCTGGTTTTTATCCTAGTACGCCCCTTAAACCCAATTTCTTTTTTCTTAACTTACGCGGTAGTTCAGTCAGTTCATTGGTTAGCGCCTTTCATTATGAAACGATAGTTTCGAAAGGTTGTCCCATAGGCTGGTTACGCTACTACTAAAAATTCGAGGAAGACAATGGCAGGCGCAAATCCGACACCTTCCGAGTATATTCAACACCACCTGACGAACCTGACGTTTGGTATGCACCCTGAAAACGGCCTGAGCTTTGCTCATGGTGCGAAGGAAGCGTCCGAAATGGGTTTTTGGGCGATTCACGTTGATACTCTAGGTTGGTCCCTCTTCTTAGGTTTTATCTTTATCTTTCTTTTCCGCAAAGCTGCTAAAAGCGTTACTGAGGGTGTACCCGGTGGCCTGCAGAACTTTGTAGAAATTCTTGTTGAATTCGTTGATAAGAACGTTAAAGACAGTTTCCACGGTAACAGCAAACTGATTGCGCCTCTGGCACTGACAATCTTCTGCTGGATCTTCCTGATGAACCTGATGGATCTGGTTCCGGTAGATTTCGTACCGACCCTGTTTATGATGGCTGGCGTTGACTACATGAAAATTGTACCAACGACTGATGTGAACGCGACTCTGGGTATGTCCCTGTCTGTGTTCTTCCTGATCATCTTCTACAGCATCAAGATTAAAGGCGTAGGTGGCTTTGTTGGTGAACTGACTCTGCAACCTTTCGGCAAAAAACTGATCCCATTCAACTTTGTACTTGAAGGTATTGGTCTGATTGCTAAGCCAATCTCTCTGGCTCTGCGTCTGTTCGGTAACCTGTACGCGGGCGAATTGATCTTCATCCTGATCGCGATTATGCCGTTCTGGATTCAGTGGGCGCTGTCTGTGCCTTGGGCGATTTTCCACATTCTGGTAATCACTCTGCAGGCTTTCATCTTTATGATGCTGACAATTGTTTACCTGAGCATGGCTTGCGAAGATCACTAAAAGTTTCTGGCTCCGCTGCCTCGGCAGTGGAGCCGGCAAAATGAGTTTCTTTAAACCTTAAAATCTAAAACTGTAATATTAGGAGTTAAAATGGAACAAGTAGTAAGTATGACTGCAATCGCGGTAGCTATGCTGATCGGTCTGGCTGCACTGGGTACTGCAATCGGTTTTGCTATCCTGGGTGGCAAGTTCCTGGAAGCATCTGCTCGTCAGCCTGAACTGGCGCCTATGCTGCAAACCAAAATGTTCATCGTAGCTGGTCTGCTGGATGCTGTGTCCATGATCGGTGTTGGTGTTGCTCTGTTCTTCACATTTGCGAACCCATTCGTTGCTCAAATTGCTGGTTAATCATTAAGTTGGTTTTTTTTAACCCTTATATGATTAACACTGGAAAGCAAGGGGTGATGGCGTGAATCTGAACTTAACTATATTGGGCCAAGCCATCTCGTTCGCGATCTTTGTCTGGTTTTGTATGAAGTATGTATGGCCTCCAGTAATGGCGGCTATGCAGGCTCGTCAGAAAAAGATTGCAGATGGTTTAGATGCTGCAAGTCGTGCTCAGCGTGATCTGGAACTGGCTAAAGAACAAGCTGGCAAACAGTTACGTGAAGGCAAAGAACAAGCAGCCCTGATTTTAGAGCAAGCAAACAAGCGAGCTAATCAAATCGTTGATGAAGCTAAAGAGAACGCACGTTCTGAAGGCGCACGTTTACTTGCCGCTGCTCAGGCTGAAATTGAGCAGGAAGTAAACCGTGCGAAAGAAGAGCTTCGTGCCCAGGTGTCTACTCTGGCACTGAAAGGCGCAGAGCAAGTTCTTAACGCTTCTATTGACGAGAAAGCCCACGCTGAGCTTGTAGAGAAACTCGCAGCTGAGCTTTAAGCGAGGTGACCGATGGCTGAATTAAGCACTGTTGCCCGGCCGTATGCAAAAGCTGCATTTGAGTATGCTTTGAGCCAGGGCAAATTGGCCGAATGGTCTAACATGTTGAATCTGGCAGCTCAGGCTGTGGCGGATTCAGCTGTTCAGAATGTTCTGGGCAATCCGGCAATCAGTCAGGCACAGAAAGCAGAAATCGTAATTGAGATCTGCACTGGCCTGGATGAAAACGGTAAAAATTTTGTACAGACACTGAGCGAAGTAGGCCGTTTGTCCCTGTTCCCTCAAATTGCTGAGCAATTTGAAGCGCTGAAAGCAGAACAGGAAAAAACGGTTGAGGTAGAGATTACTTCTGCCTATGAGCTGACAAGTGAACAGCAGACCAAATTGGCACAAGCTCTGCAAAAGCGTCTGAATCGTGAAATTAAAATCCAGACTCAGGTTGATCAAAGCCTGATCGGCGGCGTACTTATCCATGCTGGCGACACTGTTATTGACGGTTCAGTACGTGGAAAGCTTGCGAAATTGGCCGAGGCAATGAATTCCTGAGTTTGAGGGACATGGCATGCAGCAACTGAATCCATCTGAGATCAGCGAAATTATCAAGAAGCGCATCGAGAATACCGATGTAACTTCTGAAGCCCGCACTGAGGGCACCATTGTAAGTGTATCCGACGGTATCGTAACCGTTCATGGTCTGGCTGACGTAATGTACGGGGAAATGATTGAGTTCCCTGGCAGCGTGTTTGGTATGGCGATGAACCTGGAGCGTGACTCCGTTGGTGCAGTAGTGCTGGGTGATTACCTGTCACTGCAAGAAGGCATGACTGCCAAGTGTACTGGCCGCATCCTGGAAGTACCGGTTGGTCCGGAACTGAAAGGTCGCGTTGTTGACGCACTGGGTAACCCTGTTGATGGCAAAGGTCCAATCAATGCCAAACTGACAGATGCCGTAGAAAAAGTTGCACCGGGCGTTATTGCTCGTCAATCAGTAGATCAGCCTGTACAGACTGGCTATAAAGCGATTGACGCAATGGTACCGGTAGGTCGTGGTCAGCGTGAGCTGATTATTGGCGACCGTCAAATTGGTAAAACTGCTATCGCGATTGACGCGATCATCAACCAGAAAGACTCAGGTATTACCTGTGTTTACGTTGCGATCGGTCAGAAGCAGTCCACTATTGCAAACGTTGTACGTAAGCTGGAAGAGCACGGCGCGATGGAAAACACCATCGTTGTTAACGCTGGTGCATCTGACCCTGCAGCAATGCAGTTCCTGGCTCCGTATGCCGGTTGTACTATGGGTGAATACTTCCGTGACCGCGGTGAAGACGCTCTGATCGTTTATGACGATCTGACTAAGCAGGCTTGGGCATATCGTCAGATTTCCCTGCTGCTGCGTCGTCCGCCAGGCCGTGAAGCATACCCAGGTGACGTTTTCTATCTGCACTCCCGTCTGCTGGAGCGTGCATCCCGTGTGAACGCTGAATACGTTGAGCAGTTCACTAACGGTGAAGTGAAAGGTAAGACCGGCTCTCTGACCGCTCTGCCTATCATTGAAACCCAGGGTGGTGACGTATCTGCATTCGTACCAACTAACGTGATCTCCATTACTGATGGTCAGATCTTCGTTGAAACCAGCATGTTCAACGCGGGTATTCGTCCTGCGATGAACGCGGGTATCTCTGTATCCCGTGTTGGTGGTGCTGCGCAGACTAAACTGATTTCGAAACTGGGTGGCGGTATCCGTCTGGCTCTGGCTCAGTACCGTGAGCTGGCAGCATTCTCCCAGTTTGCTTCCGACCTTGACGAAGCAACTCGTAAGCAGCTTGAACACGGTCAGCGTGTAACTGAGCTGATGAAGCAGAAGCAGTACTCTCCAATGTCCATTGCTGAAATGGGTGTTGTACTGTTTGCCGCTAACGAAGGTTACCTGGACGATGTTCCAGTTAACAAAATTGGTGACTTTGAAGCCGCTATCCTGTCTTTCTTCAACAGCGAGAAAGCAGACTTCATGGCTGAAGTTAACCAATCTGGCGCTTACAACGACGAAATCAAAGCTGGCTTTAAAGCTGGTGTTGAGCAGTTCAAAGCTACTCAGACCTGGTAAGTTGTTTGCCCACAGTTCGCTGTGGGCTTCAGTTACTGAGTTTTAGTAGGTTTTTTGAATAAGGCGAGATGCTATGGCAGTCGGAAAAGAGATTAAAAACCAGATCGCGAGCATCGGTAACACGCGCAAAATTACTAGCGCGATGGAAATGGTTGCCGCGAGTAAGATGCGCCGTGCACAGGATCGCATGGCCGCCAGCCAGCCTTATGCCAAGCAGATTCGTAAAGTTGTAGGCCATATTGCCAAAGCAACGCCGGAATATCGCCACCAGTACATGGAAGAGCGTGATGTAAAACGTGTGGGTTACATCGTTGTTGCTTCCGATCGTGGTCTTTGTGGCGGTTTGAACGTTAACCTGTTCAAAGCGATGCTGAAGTCCATGAAAGAGTGGAATGAGAAAGGTGTAGAGCAGAAGTTCTGCGCAATCGGCTCTAAAGCCGCAACTTTCTTCCGTTCTTATGGCGGTAATGTTCTGGCAACCAAAACCGGGCTCGGTGATGCCCCGGTTGCGAGCGATCTGATTGGTAGTGTTAAGGTAGTACTTGATGCGTACGATGCCGGCGAACTGGATCGTGTTTACCTGGTTTATAACAACTTTGTAAACACCATGACCCAGAAGCCACTGGTACAGCAACTGCTGCCTTTGCAGGCTGAAGAGGAAACCACCTCTGATCACTGGGATTACCTGTACGAGCCAGACGCTAAAGAGCTTCTGGATAAGTTACTGGTACGTTATGTGGAATCTCAAACGTATCAGGCAGTGGTCGAGAACAATGCTTGTGAACAATCTGCGCGTATGTTGGCGATGAAGAATGCGACCGATAACGCGGGCGACCTGATCAACAGCCTTCAGTTGGTATACAACAAGGCACGTCAGGCTGCGATTACGCAGGAAATTTCTGAGATTGTTGGTGGTGCTGCGGCGGTTTAATCCGCAGCTACACACAAGCAGGTTTCAATTACAGGTTTAAGAGGAACCAAAATGAGTAGCGGACGTATCGTTCAGATTATCGGCGCTGTAATCGACGTGGAATTCCCACGTGATTCCGTGCCAAAAGTTTACGACGCGCTGACGGTTACCAACACCGAGATTACTCTTGAAGTTCAGCAGCAGCTGGGTGACGGTGTTGTACGTACAATTGCGATGGGCTCTACTGAGGGTCTGAAGCGCGGACTGGAAGCAGTCAACACAAATGCTCCGATCTCTGTACCAGTAGGTACTCAGACTCTGGGCCGTATTATGGACGTTCTGGGTCGCCCTATCGATGAGAAAGGCGAGATCGGCGAAGAAGAACGTATGCCTATCCACCGTACCGCTCCGTCTTATGCGGATCAGTCTAACAGCACTGAACTGCTGGAGACCGGTATTAAGGTAATTGACCTGGTTTGCCCATTCGCTAAGGGTGGTAAAGTTGGTCTGTTCGGTGGTGCTGGTGTAGGTAAAACTGTAAACATGATGGAGCTGATCCGTAACATCGCGATCGAGCACTCCGGTTTCTCTGTGTTTGCAGGTGTTGGTGAGCGTACCCGTGAAGGTAACGACTTCTACCACGAAATGACCGAATCTAACGTACTGGACAAAGTATCTCTGGTATATGGTCAGATGAATGAGCCACCGGGTAACCGTCTGCGTGTAGCTCTGACTGGTCTGACAATGGCAGAGAAGTTCCGTGACGAAGGTCGTGACGTTCTGTTCTTCGTAGATAACATCTACCGTTACACTCTGGCTGGTACTGAAGTATCCGCACTGCTGGGCCGTATGCCTTCTGCAGTAGGTTACCAGCCGACTCTGGCTGAAGAGATGGGTGTACTGCAGGAGCGTATTACGTCGACTAAAACTGGTTCCATTACCTCCATTCAGGCGGTATACGTACCAGCGGATGACTTGACGGATCCATCTCCGGCAACAACCTTCTCGCACCTTGACGCGACCGTTGTACTGTCTCGTGACATCGCATCTCTGGGTATCTACCCAGCGGTAGATCCACTGGACTCTACTTCTCGTCAGCTGGATCCTCTGGTTATCGGTCAGGAGCACTATGAAGTTGCTCGTGGCGTACAGGGTACTCTGCAGCGTTATAAAGAGCTGAAAGATATCATCGCGATTCTGGGTATGGACGAGCTGTCTGATGAAGACAAGCAGACTGTATCCCGTGCGCGTAAGATTCAGCGATTCCTGTCTCAGCCGTTCTTCGTAGCTGAAGTATTTACCGGTGCACCTGGTAAGTACGTGTCTCTGAAAGACACTATTAGTGGCTTCAAAGGCATTCTGGAAGGCCAGTACGACGAGCTGCCTGAGCAGGCGTTCTACATGGTTGGCAGCATCGACGAAGCTGTGGAGAAAGCGAACAAATAAGTTCGTTTCTCCTTGACATAGAAGAGGCAAAGCTATGGCTATGAGTGTTCATTGCGATATCGTAAGTGCCGAAGAGTCTATCTTTTCGGGACGAGCTGAGCTGGTCGTTGCTTCTGGTGTACTTGGTGACCTGGGTATTGCCCCGGGTCACGCAGCGCTTCTGACAGAGCTGCAACCCGGACCTGTTCGGGTGAAAAAGCAAGGTGGCGAAGAAGAGATCTTCTACGTGACCGGTGGCTTTATCGAAGTGCAGCCAAATGTAGTAACGGTGCTTGCTGATACTGCTGTTCGTGCGGATGATATTGATGCCGCTGAAGCAGAGAAAGCGAAGGCAGAAGCACTGCGGGTTATCTCTAACAAAGCATCTGAGTTTGAATACTCACGTGCAGCGGTAGAGCTGGCCGAGGCAACTGCCCGCTTACGTACAGTGCAGCAACTGCGTCGTAAGCTCGGTGCGTAACAGTACCAAACAAAAAGGCGGCTTAGGCCGCCTTTTTTTTATCTTCAATTTGTCCTACTCTACTTCCCCCACTATTTATTCTGTATTTGATTAACTTCGTTAAGGATTAACAGTATGGCGATTGATATTGTGATTCTGGCTGCTGGCCAGGGTACTCGCATGCGTTCCAATAAACCAAAGGTGCTTCATTCAATCGCTGGCAAACCTATGGTCCAGCATGTGTTGGACCAGGCTAACCTGTTGGAGGGAGCGAAGGTTCATCTTGTTGTGGGTCATAGTGCTGAGCAGGTTCGTGAAGCCCTTGAAGGTCAGGCTATTAATTTTGTTGTTCAATCTGAACAGTTAGGTACGGGGCACGCTGTTGCTCAGGCATTACCTGATTTGGCAACCGATAGTAAAGTACTGATTCTGTATGGCGACGTACCTTTAACACCGGTGGATCTTTTTGAAGATTTGCTTAACAGCGTATCTGATACACAGATGTCATTGCTGACGGTTAATCTTGAAAACCCTATGGGTTATGGCCGTATTGTGCGTGATAACGGCGTCGTTAAAGCTATTGTTGAACAAAAGGATGCTTCTGCAGATCAGTTGCTGATTCAGGAAATCAACACAGGCATTATGGCGGTTAGCCAGCAGCATCTGTCTGAATGGTTACCTAAGCTCTCCAGTAATAATGCACAGGGTGAGTACTACCTAACCGACATTATCGCCATGGCGGCAGATCAGGGTATTGAGATTAAGACTGCCCAACCTCAATTTGAACAGCAGGTTCAGGGTGTGAACAATCGCCAGCAGCAGGCAGAACTTGAGCGTTGGAACCAGAATCAGTTGGCTGAAAAACTGATGATTGAAGGTGCAAGTCTGGCTGATCCATCCCGTATTGATATCCGTGGTTCGTTGTCGGTAGGTAAAGACTGCTTTATTGATATCAATACAGTCTTCGAAGGTGACGTAACTCTGGCCGATGGTGTAGAAATTGGCCCCAACTGTATCATTACAAACTCCGTCATCGGTGCCGGCACCAAAGTTGAGGCCAACAGTGTAATTGATGGCGCGTCTATCGCCGAAAATTGTGCGATAGGACCGTTCGCCAGAATTCGCCCTGCCAGTGAACTTAAAGCCGGCGCAAAAGTGGGTAACTTTGTTGAGACCAAGAAAAGTGTGATTGGTGTCGGCGCTAAGATTAACCATCTGACGTACATTGGCGACGCTAATATTGGCTCCAAGGTGAATGTGGGAGCAGGAACCATCACTTGTAATTATGATGGTGTTAACAAATTCAAAACTGAGATTGGTGACGGGGCCTTTATCGGTTCCAACAGCTCACTGGTAGCGCCGGTATCCATAGGCGCGAATGCTGTTATCGGCGCAGGATCAACCATTACCAAAGATGTTGAAGCCGATGCACTTTCAGTAGGCCGTGGCAAACAGATCACAAAGTCTGGTTGGAAAAAATAAGATACCTGAATGCATTTTCGGATCTGTCATCAGGTTAAATAATAGTTTTAGGAGAGTTATCCCCGATGTGTGGCATTGTAGGTGCGGTAGCACAAAGAGCTGTTTCTGGAATCCTGTTAGAAGGACTGCGTCGTCTGGAATACCGGGGATATGACTCAGCGGGCCTTGCTGTTTTTGAAGGTGAGCAAATTCATCGCCTGCGCCGTGCGGGAAAGGTCGAAAACCTGACTCATGCAGAGCAGGAAACGCCGTTGAAAGGTCACAGTGGTATTGCTCATACCCGCTGGGCGACTCATGGTAAGCCGACAGAAAACAATGCCCACCCGCACATGTCCGGAGACGATCTGGCAATTGTGCATAACGGCATTATCGAAAACTTTGAGCCGCTGAAACATCAGTTACAGCAGGATGGATTTGTTTTCACGTCTGATACTGATACTGAGGTTATTGCTCACCTGGTTGCCCGTGCTGTGAATCAGGGCAAAAATCTTCAGGAAGCTTTCCTTGAAACGGTTTCTCAGTTGGAAGGCGCCTTTGCTCTGGGTGTGTTACACAAGGATTATCCTGATCAGATCCTAGCCTCCCGTAAAGGGAGTCCATTGGTTGTCGGTATCGGTATTGGTGAAAACTTTATCGCTTCTGATCAGATGGCACTACTACAGGTGACAGACCGTTTTATCTATCTTGAAGAAGGTGACTTCGTTCAGGTAACTCCTGATGAGGTGATGATCTGGGATGCCAATCTTGAGATTGTTGATCGCCCGGTTAAAAAATTCGAACACAGCCTGTCTGCCGCAGATAAAGGCGAGTTCCGCCACTTTATGATGAAAGAGATCTACGAGCAGCCGGAAGTGGTTAAAGCAACACTTCAGGGCCGTATCTCTGATAAACATCTGCTGGAACAAGCTTTTGGTAGTGAGGCAGCATCTGTATTCGACCAAACCCAACATGTGCAGATCATAGCCTGCGGTACCAGCTTTCACGCGGGTCTTGTTGCCAAATACTGGCTGGAAGATCTGGCAGGCATCCCCTGCTCTATCGAAGTGGCCAGTGAGTATCGCTACCGCAAGCATGTGATTCCGGCAAACACCCTGTTTGTGACTATCTCCCAATCCGGTGAGACTGCAGATACCCTGGCCGCACTTCGTGCCGTGAAAGATAAAGTTCTGGCCAGCCTGACTGTTTGTAACGTACCGGGCAGCTCTCTGGTTCGTGAATCCGATCTTTGCCTGATGACTAATGCAGGTCCAGAGATTGGGGTCGCTTCCACCAAAGCCTTTACCACTCAGCTGGTGGCCCTTCTAATGCTGACAGTGGCTTTAGCTCGCCGCCATGGACTGACGGAGCAGCAGGAAACTGACATTGTAGAGGCGCTCCATAAACTTCCTGGATTGCTGCTAGCGGCAGTTAAACTGGATAAAGAAATTGAAATACTGTCTCAGGATTTTGCTGAGAAAAACCATTCTCTTTTCCTAGGCCGTGGGCCTTTGTATCCGGTGGCGATGGAGGGTGCTCTGAAACTGAAAGAGATCTCTTATATCCACGCAGAAGCTTATGCTGCGGGTGAGCTTAAGCATGGCCCTCTGGCTCTGGTGGATAAAGAGATGCCTGTGGTTGCCGTTGCACCAAACAATGCTCTGCTGGATAAACTCAAAGCCAACCTGCAGGAAGTTAAAGCCCGTGGTGGTGAGCTTTTTGTTTTTGCCGGAGCCGATCATGTGAAACCGGAAGATGGCCTGAAGGTTGAGCAGATGCCGGACGTGCCTGAGATTCTGGAACCAATCGTTTATACCATTCCGCTACAGTTATTGAGTTACCACGTCGCAGTACTGAAAGGTACAGATGTGGATCAGCCTCGTAACCTGGCTAAATCGGTAACAGTGGAATAAGTTTCGGAGTGTAAGAAAGACTGACCGGCCTGGATTTCAGGCCGGTTTTTTTGTCCAGGCGAAATTTTAATGCGTTAAGAGCAGGCTTCGCTTGGATGGAAAAAGGAGTGCTTAACTGCGCTAGTGGTTTACATCGTCTTCAAGACTGTAGTCGTCCAGCTCTTCCACCAGACGTTTCTTTTCAAAGTGCTTTTCAATACCCCTTCGGGCTTCAAGCTGTTTCAGCGCTTCACTTTTTTTGCGCTGTTCATGTTCTTCCACCTCAATGGACATGAAAATATCAAAAATCTCATCTTTTACCTGATCAAGCTTGCCATGATCAGCAGTCGGGTTGTGTCTCATATCAGCATCCTCCCTCAGGCTTTCCTTGAGGCTTGGTTGAGAAGCAAGTGACAACCTATAGCGATTTAGGGCTACTATCCTAATATAGCGCGTATGAAATTCCTGTGACAAGAGTAAGAGTTTTTGCTGTCGGAATAAAAAATGACGTTGCGATCAAGTTACAGGTAAAATGAAAAAATATCTAAGAGCTTAATTAACCAGTGGTAAACCGGTGAAAGAAAACATCCTAGAAAAAATCCATCATTCCAAAACACAGTTCCGACGCTCAGAGCAAAAGGTTGCTGATTATGTCCTTAGTCATGCTACGGATGTGATCCACATGCGTATTGTTGATCTGGCCACAGAAGCTAATGTGAGCGAACCAACCGTTGTTCGTTTCTGCCGTGCCTTAGGTTGTGATGGTTTTCAGGACTTTAAACTTCGATTGGCTCAGGTGCTGGCAAAAGAAACCCGCTTTGCCCAGTTCTCTATGAATGAAGATGACTCCGTCAGCGATTTCACCAACAGTATTTTTGATACCACTGCCAGTGCTTTGTTGGCGGTAAAAAACCGGATCAACACTGATCGTGTGCAGGAAGCGATTGCGGCCCTTAGTAGCTCGGATCGTGTGGAGTTCTTTGGTTTTGGTGCATCCGGTGCGGTAGCCACAGATGCCCAGCACAAGTTTTTCCGTTTGCAGATGTCTACAGCGGCATACTCAGACCCACACATGCAGAATATGTCGGCGGTGACACTGTCTGATACTGATGTGGTGGTGGCTATTTCTCAAACGGGACGCACAAAAGCTTTGCTGCAAAGTATTCAGCTGGTACGTGAGGCTGGTGCGAATGTAATTGCCCTTTGCCCGAGTGGTTCGCCACTGGCTGAACTGGCAACGATCCCGCTATATATTGATGTTCCCGAAGACACCGAGATTTATACCCCGATGACATCCCGAATTGCTCATCTGGTGATGATTGATGTTCTGGCGGTAGGTGTCGCTAAGATGCGTGGCCCCAAGCTTGCAGAGCACCTGAAAGCGGTGAAGCGCAGTCTGCATTCCCTGAGACTGACAGACAGTTGATCGCCTGATATTGACGAAATTGCGCTAATAAAAAACGGAGCCTAAGGCTCCGTTTTTTGTTTAGAGGATGTTACGGCTCTCTTTGCTGTTATGGTTTTCAACCAACTCGAAGAAGGTCTGAGGAGGCACCGGCGGGCTGATATAGAAGCCCTGGGCGAAATCACAGCCCTGGCGGCAGAGGAATTCCAGTTGAGCACGGGTTTCAACACCCTCGGCGACTATCTTCATCTCCAGATTATGCCCGAGAGCTATAATCGCCTTTGTCAGGGTTGCCTGTTGTGGATCAGAGCTATGGATCTGCTTAAGAAAGCTACGATCAACCTTGAGAATATCCAGCGGGAAACGCTGAAGATAGCTCAGGGATGAATAACCGGTACCAAAGTCATCAATTGCCAGTGTAATCCCCAGAGCCCGGATCTGATCCAGCACTTCGACAGTGTGTTCCGGGTCATCAATCAGTGAGCTTTCAGTCAGCTCCAGTTCAATCAGGTGGTGAGGAATTCCGGCATTACGGATCGTCTGATCGATAAAGCTGACCAGATCGTTATGTACCAGCTGCTGAGCAGAAAGGTTTACTGAGACTTTTATCTCTACACCCTTATCAAGCCAGTTTCTGACCTGCTGACAGGATTGCACCAGAACCTGCTCACCCAATGCTGCAATCAGACCAGTCTCTTCTGCAATCGGGATAAATGAGCCCGGGGAGATCAGACCGGATTCCGGATGATTCCAACGTACCAGAGCTTCAGCTTCGTAGATCTTATTGTCGGTGAGAGAAACTTTAGGTTGGTAGTAAACACAGAGCTCATCCCGTTGCAGAGCTTTTCGCAGATCGCTTTCCATTTTCAGGCGTTCCAGAGAACCTGTCTGAAGTTCCTCGGAATAGAATTCAAAGCCGGAGCCGCCCAATTGCTTAACTTTGTTGCGTGCCAAATCTGCCTGATTGACCAGAATGTTGAGTCCCCGGGTATGTTTCGGGAACAGGCTGATGCCCATGCTGCAGGAAACAATCAGCTCGTGGTCTTCAATCATCACAGGGGTGTGCACCAGCTTGTAGATCTTCTCAGCAAGCTCTGTCACTTCAGCCTGCTCCTGATACTGATCCAGAATCAGTGCAAACTCGTCAGCGCCAAGGCGGGCAATGGTATCGATGCCTTGTAGCTGATGGGTCAGCCGGTCAGCAAGCTCGCGCAAAAGCTGATCACCAACATCGTGGCCCAGGGTGTTGTTAATGGCTTTGAACCGGTCGATATCCAACAGAATCAGTGCCATCTTGCCGCGATTTAAGCGTGCCTGAGTGATCGCGATATGCAGCCGATCTTTAAACAGATTCCGGTTCGCGACGCCGGTCAGATCATCATAGTTGGCCAGATAGCTGAGCTTTTCTTCCGCTTTCTTTCTCTGGGTCAGATCAGAAAACATACCGACATAGTGGGAGCTTTCACTCTGCTGGGAGGGCACCCGATATATCTTCAGCCACTCCGGAAACTTGTCGCCATTTTTGCGCTGTTCGATCAACTCCCCTTCCCAGGCTCCCAGCTGAATCAGCTGATCCCGGATGCGTTGGTTGAGTTCATCGTCCAGTTGCCAGAGGGGCCCCTTATCGAAGCTTGTATCCTGCAGTTCTTTACTCGTGTACCCCGTGATCTGGTAGAAGGCTTCGTTATGGGTGGTGATGACAAAGTTTTCATCAAGAATAAAGATCGCTTCGCTGGAGCTTTCAAAAGCCTGCCAGGCAAGACGCAGTTTCTCATCCCGGGCAATCTGGTCGGTGATATCCCGACGCGTGCCGATCATGCGAAGTGCTTTACCGGACAGAGGATTACGGTCGATGACCCGACCGGTATCTTCCAGCCAGCGCCACTGGCCATTTTTATGGCGGATGCGGAACTGAATCTTAAACTGGCTGGTGACTCCCTTCAGAGTATCTACAAGCGCGGTGCGCAGAGCCGGATAATCCTCTTCATGCACCAGAGGCTGCAGGTGTCCCATAAAGTGGGGAATTTCATGCTCGGAGTAACCAAACAGCTGTTCAAAGTGTGAATGATAGATCTCGTCACTGGTCAGATCCCATTCCCAAAGCCCAAGATCACTCGCCTCGATCGCTTTGGAATAGCGCTGCCGGTTACGTTCAAGATTCAGGCTGGTTTGTCTCTGTTCAGCGACGGCAGACTTCAGGCGGTCATTGGTTTCAGACAACGCGAGAGTTCGCTCTTTGATCTGAGCTTCCAGATTGGCCTGAGCCTGCTTCAGCTGCAGTTCTGCTTCTGAGCGTATTTGGGCTTCCTGTTCCAGCTGCTGGTTTAGCTGCTGAGTAATCTCCTGCTCCTGAGTGACCTGATCCAGCAGAAGGCGGTGGTTCACATTTTTGCTCAGAGAGCTTTTCAGCAATAGATGATTGCGCCATGCGCTGTAGATCAGAAAGGCCAGAAAAACAGGAATAACCGCTGGCGAGATAATGGGTTCAGGACTGTTATATTCCAGCAGCATAAAAGGGATAAAAGCAGGCAGAATAAAGCCCAGATAACTGATCAGCAGTGCCGAAAAGATGGCACTGGCGTACAGTGCAAGTCCAGTCATGGCCAGTACGACTGCCGATTGCAGGAGCACATTATCCGGTGGCGTCAGTAATACCAGCAAGGCTCCCCAGCAACTGCCGACCAGAACTCCGCCGAGGGTAAAGAGGTGTCGCCATTTAGAGAGGCACTTCCGGCTGGCTTCCTGCCCTGCCTGTTGGGAGGTCTGCAGATGTTTCTGAAAGCGACTGTTGAGGCTGATACCGCCCCAGGTCAGAAGAGCATAGACCAGCAGCCAGCCCCCCAGAAGAGCGTTGTTGGTGTGGTTCCACAGCAGGGTGCAGCAGACCAGTGCACAGCCCATTCCCAGTCGGTAGTAGGCCGTCGAATCACGGTATAAAAGGGTCAGCTGCTCGCAAAGGAGCGCTTTGCCAAAGGAGGCAGCATCAGTCTGCCCCTGAAGCATTGAAGGCTGTTCAGGGTGAGTCATGGTTGATGGGTACTCAGGTGTCGTCTTATTTTTGTTCTGTCAGAGCCTAATTCCCTTAAGCTCCCGATGGCTAAAAGATACCAGATGCCTGAAGGCTGAAGAATAGGTGGGTAAAGGTTTTCGGTAACATATTGTGATAGAGTTTGGCGTCAAATTCCGGCCTGAAATCACCTGCCGGAGACCTGCTGCTAACCTGATCAATCGCCTAACCGACAGGAAGATTATGGAAGTTACACATCTCATCGATGCCCTTAATGATGCACAACGTGAAGCGGTCACCGCGCCGGCGCAACACATGCTGGTACTGGCGGGAGCCGGTAGTGGTAAAACACGGGTTCTGGTGCATCGGATCGGCTGGTTGGTTCAGGTTGAAGGGATCTCCCCTCACAGCATTATGTCGGTGACCTTTACCAACAAAGCTGCCGCTGAAATGCGCACCCGATTGGAAGCGCTTCTGAATTTGCCAATGCGCAATTTCTGGGTAGGCACCTTCCACGGTATCGCTCACCGTTTGCTGCGTACCCACTGGCGGGACGCCAAGCTGCCGGAAAACTTTCAGATTCTCGACTCTGATGACCAGCTGCGCCTGATCAAGCGTCTGATGAAAGATCATGGCATCGATGATGAGCGTTGGCCTCCGCGTCAGGTTCAGGGCTACATCAACGGTCAGAAAGATGAAGGCCGCCGTGCCGGTTACTTTATGGATACCGGTGACCGCTTCACCGCGACCATGAATCATCTTTACAGCCTGTACGAAGAGCACTGTCAGCGCACCGGTCTGGTGGACTTTGGTGAGCTGCTGCTGCGGGCCCATGAGTTGCTGCGGGATAATCCTCTGCTGCTGAAGCACTATCAGGAGCGCTTCCGTCATATCCTTGTGGATGAGTTTCAGGATACCAACACCATTCAGTATGCGTGGCTGCGACTGCTCACATCCGGTAGTGACAACTTACTGACCGTCGTCGGCGATGACGATCAGTCGATTTATGGCTGGCGCGGTGCCAAGGTAGAGAATATCCATCAGTTTGCCAGTGATTTTTCCGGCAGTAAGACGGTACGCCTGGAGCAGAACTACCGCTCAACCGGCACTATTCTGGAAGCTGCGAACAGCCTGATCGCCAACAACTTTGACCGTATGGGTAAAGAACTCTGGACCGAGGGCAATGACGGTGAGCCTATCTCCCTCTATGCCGGTTTTAATGAACAGGATGAAGCCCGCTTTATCGTCGATACTATCGAGAAATGGGTACAGGAAGGCGGCACCCGCTCGGAAACAGCTATTCTGTATCGTTCCAATGCCCAGTCCCGGGTGCTGGAAGAAGCACTGATTCGGGCCGGAACGCCTTATCGCATTTATGGCGGTCAGCGTTTCTACGAACGTCTTGAGATCAAAAATTCCCTCGCCTACCTGCGTCTGATCCAGAGCCGCAATGATGATGCAGCCCTTGAGCGTGTCATCAATACGCCAACCCGTGGTATCGGTGCAAAAACCGTCGATACCCTGCGGGAGCTGGCGCGTAATGAAGGTTGTTCATTATGGGAAGCCGCCGGTCACTGTATTGCCAATAAGATTCTGCCTGCCCGTGCACTATCGTCATTGGGTGGTTTTATGGCGCTGCTGGATCAGCTGGAAGACTCCGCCCATGAACTCAGCCTGCACGAGCTGGTGGATCATGTGAATGAAACCACGGGTCTGGTGGAGTTCCACCGTCAGGAAAAAGGTGAAAAAGGTCAGGCCCGGGTGGAAAACCTTGAGGAACTGGTTACCGCTGCCCGTGGTTTTACCCCGGCGGAAGATCCTGCAGAAACTGACGAAGATGAAGGCGCAGATACCCTGATCATGCTGCAGAGCTTCCTGTCAGAAGCGGCTCTGGACGCTGGTGAGCAGCAGGCAGATGAATATGAAGATGCTGTCCAGCTGATGACACTGCACTCCGCCAAAGGTCTGGAATTTCCGCTGGTATTTATGGCGGGTGTAGAAGAAGGTCTTTTCCCGCATAAGATGTCGATGGAAGATCCTTCCCGTCTGCAGGAAGAACGTCGTCTCTGCTATGTGGGTATCACTCGTGCCATGCAGAAGCTTTACATCACCTACGCCGAGATGCGCCGTCTCCATGGTCGCGAAACCTACAACACCCCTTCCCGCTTTGTGCGTGAGATTCCGGATCGCCTGATGGAAGAGGTTCGCTTACGGGGTCAGATCACCAAACCGGTGACCAGCAGTCGTTCCGGTTCTCAGTGGAAGCCAACAGAAGCATTGGATAGTGGAATCGATGGCCCTATGCTGATGGTTGGCCAAAGAGTACAACATGCTGTTTTTGGCGAAGGCATTGTACTAAATTACGAAGGTCAGGGGCCGAAAGCCCGCATACAGGTCAGCTTCGACAGTGAAGGCGAGAAATGGCTGATGGCCGGTTTTGCCAAACTGGAAGCGCTGTAAAACCTGCAGGGTGTCGACTCCGGAAAACCGTCAAATATCCCTTGGTTTTAAAGGGATACTGTCGGCAGAAAATGCTTCCGGAATGGGCTTTTAACCCGCCTGACGATTGATGACTCCCGAATAGTGTAACCCAACTAAAAATCTGATAATTTTAGTAGGGATACACTAGAAAAATGAAAACAAGAATATAAAAAATCAGGAGCTAAAAAGCATGAAGCGTCGTGAGTTTGTTACCGCACTGGGTGTGGGCGCAGCAGGTGCTGTACTGGCTGGTTGTACCGGTTCTGAATCGGGCAGCGAGAAGCAGCAGGCAAGCGCAAAGCAGGAAACCATCAAATGGAAGATGGTCACCACTTGGCCTAAGAACTTCCCTGGTCTGGGCACAGCAGCAAATAGTCTTGCAGAAAAGATCACCAAAATGAGTGGCGGTCGTCTGGAAGTTAAAGTGTACGGTGCCGGTGAACTGGTTCCTGCATTCGGTGTGTTTGATGCCGTATCAAGCGGTACTGCACAAATTGGTCATGGTGCATCTTACTACTGGAAAGGTAAGGCACCGGCAGCACAGTTCTTTGCAGCAGTACCTTTCGGTCTGAACGCACAGGAAATCGCCAGCTGGATTTACTACGGTGGCGGTCTGGAACTGTGGAAAGAAGTTTATGAGCCATTCAACCTGATTCCTACTGCAGTAGGTAACACAGGTGTTCAGATGGCGGGTTGGTTCAACAAAGAGATCAACTCTCTGCAGGACCTGAAAGGTCTGAAAATGCGTATTCCGGGTCTGGGCGGTGAAGTAATCAACCGTGCCGGTGGTACCGCGGTGAGCCTGCCGGGGTCTGAGCTGTTCACCTCCCTGCAGACCGGTGCGATTGATGCAACCGAGTGGGTTGGTCCGTACAACGATAAAGCCTTCGGTCTGTATAAAGCTGCGAAATACTACTACTACCCGGGCTGGCACGAGCCAGGCACCGTTCTGGAAGGTATGCTGAACAAGCAGGCGTTTGAAGCCCTGCCTGCAGATCTGCAGGAAGTGGTTATGGTTGCGACCCGTGCAGCGAACCAGGACATGATGGACGAGCTGACCTACCGTAACGCTCTGGCTCTGAAAGAGCTGGTTAACGATCACGGTACTGAGCTGCGTGAGCTGCCTTCTGAGGTTTATCAGGAGCTGCGTACCATCTCTGATGAAGTGGTATTTGAAGAAGCGAAGAAAGACGATCTGTCACGCCGCATCTACGATTCCTTCATGAACTTCCGCAGCCTGTCTGAGGAATATCAGAAGATCTCTGAGTACGCGTACCTGCATGGCCGTATGATGACCAGCAAGTAAGTTTATGCTTCCGCCTCGTTTCTGAGGCCGGAAATAAAAGAGGCCGGTTTAACCGGCCTCTTCTTTTTTGTCTTACCTGACAACCTTCACCCTGTATTTGCGCTGCTCCGTTACACATTATCGATTAGAAGCTGTGCAAAAGAGCTGACCGTTCAGGATTCTGGTACCGCCCGGATACGTCCGTTAGCGTCGATCGCTACCATCACGAATTTAGCGTCAGAGACTTTAAACATCTCCAGCTCATCGCTTTCAAATGGCGGTTGAATCCAGGCTTCAACACGCACACTGATGGAGCTGTGACCCACCTCTTCCACATGGGTGTAGATACCAACTGTTGAACCGATACGGATCGGACACAGAAAGTCCATCTCACTGATGGCGACGGTTGCTGTACGGCCTTTCGCCAGTTTACCGGCACTGATTTCGGCTGCCAGATCCATCTGGGAAACCAGCCAACCACCGGCGATATCACCATAGATATTGGTGTCCTGAGGGGTCGCTGCGATTTTCAGCGTCAGATCACCAACCGGTGAAGGAATATCCTCAATATTATCCACGTTGCTCATTAGCTTTTCTTATTTGTCTGAGTGGGTTTGTCAGGTAGACCTGAAGTAGATGAACCGGCGGTTAATGCCTCATAACGGCGGGTTCACAGATCTTGTGTCTGTCAGGCGCAGACTATCACTAAATCCTTTAACTATCACTACTCCCTATGACTGTACAGCCAGATCTCATCAGGGACTGAAGGATTAGCTCCGGCGAGTATATTTCGATGGAACGGAGAGACGTCTCGGATAAAAAACAGTTACAAAAAGAGTTTGTGAGCTAAATATGACATTCATATAACTGTCACAAACCCACCCTATAGTGATCTCCATCGCAAGACTACTGATAAACAAAATCCTATCTGGTAACAGAAAAACGGACGTAATGTTCAGGAGATAACATGAAAATGAAGAAGATGATTGCAGCGGTATCTATCGTTGCTGCAAGTGCTGTAACAGCAACCGTAGCCAACGCTGCAGCGGAACTGGATGCAAACCTGCCGGTTTACAAAAAAGCGAGCGGTGTATCCGGTAACCTGTCTTCCGTAGGTTCTGATACCCTGGCAAACCTGATGACACTGTGGGCAGAAGAGTACAAGCGTACTTACCCTAACGTGAACATCCAGATTCAGGCAGCGGGTTCTTCTACTGCGCCACCAGCTCTGACCGAAGGTACTGCAAACCTGGGTCCAATGAGCCGTAAAATGAAAGACAAAGAGCTGGAAGCTTTTGAAAACAAGCACGGCTATAAGCCAGTACCGGTTCCTGTTGCGATCGATGCTCTGGCGGTATTCGTACACAAAGATAACCCGATCAAAGGCATGAGCATCAAAGACGTTGATGCTGTGTTCTCTTCTACCCGTAAGTGTGGCGCTGGTAAAGATGTTGCTACCTGGGGTGATCTGGGTCTGACCGGTTCCTGGGACAACCGCAGCGTACAGCTGTTCGGTCGTAACTCCGTATCCGGTACCTACGGCTACTTCAAGAAGAAAGCTCTGTGTAAAGGTGACTTCAAGAACAGCGTAAACGAGCAGCCAGGTTCTGCGTCTGTTGTTCAGTCTGTAAGTACCTCTATCAACGCGATCGGTTACTCAGGTATCGGTTATAAGACTTCAAGCGTTCGTGCAGTTGCTCTGGCTAAGAAAGATGGCCAGCCGTTTGTAGAAGCAACTCCTGAAAATGCTGTAACCGGTAAATACCCACTGTCCCGCTTCCTGTACGTTTACGTGAACAAGAAGCCGAACCAGCCCCTGCAGCCTCTGGAGCGCGAATTCATCAAGATGGTGATGTCTAAGCAGGGTCAGGAAGTTGTTGTGAAAGACGGCTACATCCCTCTGCCAGCTGCAGTCGTAGAGAAAACTCTGAAGGCTCTGGACATCAAATAATCCGGGCCGGATAGACGTGAACAAGGATGTTCAGCGCTACATGCTGAAGAAAAGCTGAAGAAAGGGCGGGCGCTATGTCTGCCCTTTTTTCTATCCCCTTTGAACGCCTGTCTGGTGTCATACAACTGTCATATAAGTGCAGTATTTTTTCCGCTATGAAAGAAAATAGCCCAAACGCCCCTGTAATCGATTTTGATACTCCGGCACTTCGTATGCACCGGAAGATCCGATCGTATAAAGACAAAGTTGCCGAAGTTGGTGTCGGTGTTGGTGGTATCAGTGTGATCGTCGCGATCCTGCTGATCTTCCTGTACCTGATGTATGAGGTTGTACCTCTGTTCAAATCGGCGAGTGTTGAACCCGTTGCGGAGTATCAGGTCCCTGCTACCTCCGTGCGTCCCGATGACGCGAAAACCCTCTATCTGGCAACAGAAGAGCAGGGTGAAGTGGCGATTCGTCTGACCAGTGTCGGCGAAGTGGTCTTCTTCAATGCTGCTGATGGCCAGGTGGTTGACCGCGTACAGCTCAATCTGCCGGAAGGCGTTGAAGTGACATCGGTACAACCTGAAGGTCCGGCTTCTACCCTGATGGCGGTAGGCCTGTCTAACGGTAACCTGCTGATTATCCGGGATCGTTATCGCATCACCTACCCGGGTAATGAGCGACTGATCACGCCTCGTATCGAATATCCATACGGTGAAGAGCCGATTGTAATCAGCGAAGCGGGTCAGGCAATTACCAAAGTGGCTCTCAGCGATGCTGAAGAGAGCCTGATCCTGTCTGCGGTAACTGCAGATAAGAAAGCGTATATGGTGCAGTTCGTTAAAGAGGAATCCCTGTTTGGCGACGAAGTGACCCTGACGCGTAACGAAATTACTCTGCCGGTTGTTGAAGGCAACCTGCACAGCATTCTGATCTCACCGGATCAGCAGTGGGCGTATCTGGCCAGCGAGAAAGGCACCATTGATGTGCTGGATCTGCGCGAAAAAGACGAGCCTAAGCTGAATGCCCGTCTGAAGGTAACCGAGCAGAACAGCGCCATCGGTGATGTAACCTTCCAGCTGGGTGGTATCTCTGTTCTGGTGGGTGATCAGAAAGGACATCTGTCTCAGTGGTTCCTGGTTCGTGATGAGCAGAACGAGTGGGCACTGAAAAAGATCCGTAGCTTTGATCACGATGGCACTCCAATTTCGCTGATCATTCCTGAGCATCGCCGCAAAGGCTTCCTGATGATGGATGCCAAAGGTGAGCTGGGTATCTACAGCACCACGGCACACCGAACTATGCTGACTGAAAAACTGCTGGATCAGCAGCCTGCGGTTGCGGCGATCAGCCCCCGTGCCGATCTGCTGATTGTTCAGCGTCAGGATGGTGTGATTCAGACCTTTGAAGTGCACAACGAGCACCCTGAGGTTTCCTGGAAAGCGCTGTGGGACAAGGTTTGGTACGAGAGCTACGAAGAGCCGGAATACACCTGGCAGTCGTCTGCATCCACCAACGACTTTGAGCCTAAGTTCAGCCTGATGCCTCTGGCGTTCGGTACTCTTAAAGCTGCTTTCTACGCCATGATTGTGGCAACACCACTGGCGATCTGTGGTGCGGTCTTTACTGCTTACTTTATGGCGCCGGCTATGCGTCGCAAAGTGAAGCCGATCATCGAGCTGATGGAAGCACTGCCAACGGTAATTCTGGGTTTCCTGGCGGGTCTGTTCCTGGCTCCGTTTGTAGAAGGTAACCTGCCGGGCATTTTTGCACTGCTACTGCTTCTGCCGATTGGTATGGTGGCCTTTGGCTTTGCCTGGGCGCAGATGCCGGACAAAGTTCGTCATGCTATTCCTGATGGCTGGCAGGCGGCTCTGTTGATCCCTGTGGTACTGCTGGTGAGCTGGTTTGCACTGGGCATGAGTTCTCACCTTGAGATCGTGATGTTTGACGGAGACATGCGTACCTGGCTGAGCAACGATCTGGGCATTCCTTTCGATCAGCGTAACGCGCTGGTGGTAGGTCTTGCGATGGGTTTTGCCGTGATTCCGACCATCTTCTCCATTACTGAAGATGCGATCTTCGCGGTACCTAAGCACCTGAGTTACGGTTCTCTGGCACTGGGCGCAACCCCGTGGCAAACCCTGACCCGTGTGGTACTGCCAACGGCCAGTCCGGGTATCTTCTCTGCGGTCATGATCGGTATGGGTCGTGCGGTAGGTGAAACCATGATCGTACTGATGGCCACCGGTAATACGCCGATTATGGATGCCAACATCTTTGAAGGTATGCGTACTCTGGCAGCGAATATTGCAGTGGAAGTACCTGAGTCTGAAGTGGGCAGCTCCCACTATCGAATCTTGTTCCTCGCAGCCTTCGTGCTCTTCATGTTTACCTTTGTTGTGAACACGATTGCTGAGATGGTTCGTCAGCGTCTGCGTAAGAAATACGGCGCTCTGTAAGCGATCCAGGAGAGAAAGGAAAAAGTTATGCGTGAATCTTTTGGTAGCTGGGCCCGTAGTGGTTCCCCCTGGGTCTGGCTGAACGCCGGTGCTGTGGCGATCAGTGTTGTGATGGTAATCGGCCTTCTGGTTCTGATTGCTGCCCGTGGTCTGGGTCACTTCTGGCCTGCATCCATCATGGAAGCAGAAGTTCGCAGCGGCGACACCACTTATCATCTGGTGGGTGAAAAAGTTGAAGTCGTTTCTGTGCCGGTTGAACAGGTGCAGTCAGCGGGTATCGAACTGCAAAGTGATAAAGAAACCGTTGAGCGTTACCTGATTAAAACCGGTAACCGTGATGTATACGGTTCGGACTTCCGCTGGGTACTGGAGCCTTTCGTTCAGGAAATTACCTATCCGGAAAACCTGATCGCTGTTGAGCGTCGTGAATGGGGTAACTTCTACGGTTATCTGCTGGCGCTGAAAGAGAAAGGTGAAACTGTTGCGGTACAGGCAGCCGGTGAAAACAGCATCTGGCCAGAGTTCGAGCAGCGTATTGAGCGTGCTCTGAATATTCATGAAGAGATCTATCAGATCGAAAAGCATGATATCGGCCGCATCAACTACACCATCGAGCGTCTGCGTCTGAAACAGCGTCGTCTGGAACTGGATGGTAAGGACTCCCTATCTGCTATTGCTGAAATTGATGCTGAGCGTGCGGTGCTGAATGCCGAGTACGAAGTGCTGCAGAAGCAGCTGGCAGATCTGTATGTTGAAGCCAACCGCGACAGCTTTGTTGCTAAGGCGATGAACGGTAGCGAGATCGAAGTTTCCCTGAGCAAGGTGGTGCGTGCTTACCAGCCGAACCGCATGGGCGTGATGGAGAAGATGGGTTTCTACGGCGCAAAACTGTGGGAATTCCTGAGCGACGAACCTCGTGAAGCCAACACTGAAGGCGGTATCTTCCCGGCGATCTTCGGCACCGTGATGATGGTGATCCTGATGTCGATTCTGGTGACGCCATTCGGTGTAATCGCAGCGGTTTATCTGCGCGAATACGCTAAGCAGGGTTTCGTTACCCGTATGATCCGTATCGCGGTAAACAACCTGGCGGGTGTACCTTCCATTGTTTACGGTGTGTTTGGTCTGGGCTTCTTTGTTTATTTCCTTGGCGGTCATGTGGATGAGATGTTCTTCCCTGAAGCGCTGCCGGCACCGACCTTTGGTACCCCGGGTCTGATGTGGGCCTCCCTGACGCTGGCGCTTCTGACGGTACCGGTTGTGATCGTGGCCACTGAAGAAGGTCTGGCCCGTATCCCTCGCTCCGTGCGTGAAGGCTCTCTGGCACTGGGTGCAACCAAAGCGGAAACCCTGTGGCGCGTGGTACTGCCGATGGCGAGCCCGGCTATGATGACAGGTGTGATTCTGGCAGTAGCCCGTGCTGCTGGTGAGGTAGCGCCTCTGATGCTGGTGGGTGTTGTGAAACTGGCACCGAGTCTGCCGCTGGATGGTAACTATCCGTTTATCCACCTGGATCAGAAATTTATGCACCTGGGCTTCCACATCTATGATGTGGGCTTCCAGAGTCCGAATGTTGAAGCAGCCCGTCCGCTGGTTTATGCCACCGCTCTGCTGCTGGTGATTGTGATTGCCCTGCTTAACCTGAGTGCGATCGCCATCCGTAACCATCTGCGTGAAAAGTACAAGTCTCTGGAAATGTAATTCCGGAGTGTAATGGGCGTAATCAGGCCGCCGGAATGAGCCGGCGGTAACCCGCAGGATTCGCCCTTTACAGAAACGCAGTTAGACTGAATAACGAATTAAAGACAGAATTTTAGAGAGAGCCCCCCTATGGAAGCTCAGGCTGAAAAGACAACTACCGCAGCGCCGGTAAATGCTGAAACGGTAAACACAGTAACAGGTTCTGATATGACTGAAACTCAAAACGTGACCGGCACTCAGGATCAACCGGCCGCACACGAAACCAAAAGCCACAGTATCGATATTAGCTCCATGAACCGTGGTGACGGTGCTGCACTCTCTCTGGAACAGGAAACCACCTGTCTGGAAGTGCGTAACATGGATCTGTACTACGGCCAGAAGCAGGCACTGTTTGACGTCAACATGACGATTCCTAAGCAGCGTGTAACCGCCTTCATCGGCCCATCAGGTTGTGGTAAATCCACCCTGTTGCGTAGTCTTAATCGTATGAACGATCTGGTTGATGGTTGCCGTATCACCGGTGAAATCAACATGGAAGGCCGCAACATCTACGACAAAAATGTCGATGTTGCTGAGTTGCGTCGTCGTGTGGGTATGGTGTTCCAGAAGCCAAACCCTTTCCCGAAATCCATCTACGAAAACGTGGCTTATGGCCTGCGTATTCAGGGCATCAACAAAAAGCGTGTGCTGGATGAAACCGTAGAATGGGCGCTGAAATCTGCGGCTCTGTGGGATGAGGTTAAAGACCGTCTGCATGAGAGCGCACTGGGTATGTCCGGTGGTCAGCAGCAGCGTCTGGTTATCGCCCGTACTATCGCGGTAAAACCTGAAGTTCTGCTGCTGGACGAACCGGCATCGGCACTGGACCCTATCTCCACGCTGAAGATCGAAGAACTGATCTACGAGCTGAAAGATAAGTTCACCATTGCTATCGTAACCCACAACATGCAGCAGGCAGCACGTGTCTCTGACTACACCGCCTTTATGTACATGGGTAATCTGATTGAGTTTGGTAACACCGATATGCTGTTTACCAATCCGAAAGAGAAGAAAACCGAAGACTACATCACAGGTCGTTACGGTTAATCAAACCCAAAAGGCGAGGCTTTCCAGCTTCGCCTTCCGGTTTCAGGCCGGAAGTTTGAATCGTTAAACTTGTAAGTCTCTCTGGTTTTTAACTCACCCTGCCCCTATGACGGGCCAAGGGTTAAAACGCATATAAAGGGTATTGCCATGGAAATCACAACCGAAACCCATAGCCATCACATTTCCCAGCAGTTCAATAACGAGCTGGAAGACCTGAAAACTCATCTGCTGGCCATGGGTGGTCTGGTAGAGAAACAGGTGCAGGACGCCATCTACGCACTGACCGAAGGTGACAGTGCGGTAGCGGAAGAAGTTCGTGCTAACGACCGTAACATCAACGAGATGCAGATCCGCATCGACGAAGAGTGCACCCGTATTCTGGCCCGTCGCCAGCCTGCGGCGAGTGACCTGCGTCTGGTGATGGCGGTAACCCGCGCGACGTCTGATCTGGAGCGTATTGGTGACGAGGCATCCAAAATTGCCCGTCATGCGATTCAGCTGGCTGAAGAAGGCGAGCCACCACGGGGTTATATCGAAACCCGCCACATCGGCAACCATGTACGCAACATGGTGAAAGATGCTCTGACCTCTTTTGCCCGTTTCGATACCGATCTGGCGTTGTCTGTTGCTCAGGAAGACAAAGCTGTGGATCTGGAATACCGCTCTGCGATGCGCGCTCTGGTTACTTTCATGATGGAAGACCCGCGTTCGATCAGCCGTGTGCTGAACGTGATCTGGGTACTGCGTTCTCTGGAGCGTATCGGTGACCACGCCGATAACATCGCGGAATACGTGATCTATCTGGTAAAGGGTATGGATGTTCGTCACTCCTCCCCGGAAACCATCGAGCAGCGTCTGAGTGCAGAGTAACTTCTGATCAGATGTTTGAAAAAGGAGCTTCGGCTCCTTTTTTTGTGCCTGAAAACGGACATTCAATCAAAACGGCACGCGTCAGTTTAAGCGGCTGATTTATTAAAAAATGTAATTTACACCCCTATTTTGTCAAAAGAGCGATGACTGGAACTTTATTCCCTCCTGCGGGTAGAGTTAATATCCACACGGGAGTGATTTGCATTTAAGTATTTCGCTTCTGATCTGAATTGTTAACGCTCAAACTGAGGTCTTATGACACATCTCTTTTCAGGCCCTGCAGCCCTTGCCGCAGGTTTTCGACTGATCACTACGCCGGGCATGAAGCGCTTTGTACTGGTGCCTCTGTTAAGCAATATCGTTATTCTTTCGGCTTTTATCTGGTTTGTACTGGGCTTGCTGGGTGGCTGGGTCGACAGCGTCGTTGCGATGCTGCCTGAGTGGCTGAGCTTTATGAGTTGGCTGCTATGGCCGCTGGCGCTGATTTCGATTCTGGGCTTTGTTGTCTATGGCTTTAATGCCACTACAGCTCTGATTGCTGCGCCCTTTAACGGTCTGCTGGCAGAGAAGATTGAGCATAAGCTGCGCAATGGTCAGGTGAGCTTTCCGGATGAAACCCTAGCCGAGATGGCTAAGCGCTCACTTCAGCGTGAGCTGCAGAAACAGTGGTTCTTTCTGAAACGGGTTTTGCTGCTTCTGATCATCAGTTTTATCCCGGTTATCAATCTGTTAAGCCCTGTTTTGTGGTTTTTGTTTTCAGTTTGGATGCTTTCTGTACAGTATATGGACTATCCGATGGATAACCATAAAATAGACTTCCATGCGATGCAGCGACGGCTGAAGCAGAACTGGTGGCATACCGTGAGTTTTGGATTGGTGTGCTATCTGCTGATGTTTGTCCCCTTCATCAATCTGATCTTTATGCCCGCAGCCGTTGCCGGCGCAACCTGGCTTTGGGTTCAACAGGTGTCCATCCATCCCGATGCCGCACTTGAGCTTCCATCCGGCATGAAGGATATCTGAGAGAATTATGAAAACAGCCCGAATACTTGTTGTTGATGATGCCAAATTTACCCGTGACCTGATGGTTAAGGCGGTAAAGGCAGAATATCCCCAGTTTGAAGTTGAAACCGCTCAGGATGGCCGTAAGGCACAGAAACTGCTGGAGATCGGTCGTTTCGATCTGGTGCTTTGCGACTGGGAGATGCCTGAGATGTCCGGTATCGAACTGCTAACCTGGCTGAGAGAAAACGAAGAGAGCCGTAATAAAGACGTACCTTTTATTATGGTGACCTCGCTGGGCGACAAGGAGTATGTCGTAGAAGCTGCTCAACATGGTGTGACGGATTACATCACCAAGCCATTCAACAATGATCAGCTGGTTAATAAGGTAACCAAGCAGCTGGTGAAGTCCGAGATCATCTCCCGGGAAGAGCTGGCGGAAATTATGAATCGCCGCACCCGTGTGATGGGTGGTGGTACCACGGCTAATGTGCTGACCAGTAAACAGGGCATGCAGACGGCATCCATGCAGGCAGGTCGTCGGGTTCGCGGTAAAGCGATGCTGATGTTCGGTGAAAATAAGCTGCCGGTGGTCATTCGTGAGCTGAACACTCAGGAAGTGGTGGTGATGGCCAAGCGTGGTCAGGCAATACCTGAGCTGTTTGAGGAGCTTTCTGTCGGCTTTATCGCCGGTCAGGGGGAGCAGCAGATGCGACTGACAGCCAATGGTAGTGTGGTGCTGATGCAGGCGCAGGAGAAACGCACCAACGCAGAGGCTGTCTACGTTGGTGTACGCTTTACCGATATGGATCAGAAATCCGGTCAGTTACTGTCTAAAATTATCGCCCGGTTGAGCAGCTAGGTCGGATAATTCAGGGCTTCGGGCCAGCGCCTCATTGTGGTGTCTGGCCTCTTCACCCGGCCAGATCAGGCGCAGATCGGGGAATATGCAGGTAAAGCGTGTTCCCCTGCCCACTTCACTTTTAATATCCAGTTTGGCGTTATGACGCAGCAGAACGTGCTTCACAATCGCCAGTCCCAGACCGGTACCTCCGGTTTCCGCAGAACGTCCCTTATCCACACGGTAGAAGCGCTCAGTCAGACGCGGCAGATGGCGGGCATCGATCCCTTCACCGTTATCCTCAACAATCAGCACGGCACCACTGCTTTGTGGTAACTCCTGCCAGGTCATCTCGATAGTGGAACCCGGTGGCGTGTATTTCACAGCGTTAAAGACCAGATTGGAGATCGCGCTGCGCAGCTCATTTTCAGAGCCGATCACCTGGGCGCTGGTACGCAGATCGATACGGATCTTGTGCTCTTTATCGCCGCTCAGTAGTTCAGCATCCTGCATGATACTCTCCAGCATAATACCGATCTCGATATGTTGCTGCTGGCCTTCAATATCTGTGGTTTCCAACCGGGACAACAGTAATAGGTCGTTAATGATGTTCTGCATACGACGGGATTGCTGCTGCATCTGGTTGGTTGCCCGTCCCCAGCGAGGCGGAAGTTGGTCACTGTAATCAGCAAAGGTTTCCAGATAGCCGTTAATCACCGTTAGCGGGGTTCTCAGCTCATGAGAGACATTGGCGACAAAGTCCTTACGCATCTGTTCCAGGCGGTACAGACGGGTGATGTTACGCACCAACATCAGACGCTCATTGCGACCGAAAATAGTGATCTGATACTCCAGCATTACGTTGTCATCCATGGGGGATGTGAGTACCAGAGGGTCCTGATAGTCCTGCTTGTCGTAGTAGCTGATAAAGCGAGGATCGCGCAGCAGGTTGGTCAGAGCCTGACCTTTATCGGTTGGAGAGCGAAAGCCCAAAAGGCCTTCTGCGGCCCTGTTCCACCACTCCAGACAGCCGTGCTGGTCAATCATCACCACAGCATCACGCAGAGCTCCACTGGAGCGCTGCACCTTGTTGATAATTTCAGTCAGGCGCTGCTGTTGTTGCTGATAGCGGCGCTGATGGCGGTACATTTTGTCAAACAGATAGCCCCAGATACCCCAGCTTTCCGGGGGCTCTTCATTGGAGTTATGTTCCAGCCAGTAATCAAGGCGTTGCAAAAAGCGCAGTGCAAAAGTGATGTAGATGGCCATGACAGTGGTCAGCGCCCAGGCCATAGAGCCGGAAAGCCAGCCAACAATGGCTGCAAACAAGGCGATATATACGATCCGTGTGAGTTCAGCTTGCCAGATTGGAGTCACAAGCGATTACCTTACTTCTTGCCCGTAGAAGCTGAACCATTGGGAAAACGGCCTGATCTGCAGTTACAGATCAGGCCGTTTCGGTGTTCAGCAGTTGATTTGTCCGGTATCAGACCTTAACGGAAAAACGATAACCTGTCCCGCGTACCGTTTGAATCAGTTGCTCATGTTTTTCACCCAAGGCTTTACGTAAGCGACGGATATGAACATCAACGGTGCGTTCTTCAACATACACGTTACCACCCCAGACCTGATCCAGCAGTTGGTTACGGGTATAGGCGCGTTCCTGGTGGGTCATAAAGAACTGCAGCAGACGGAATTCGGTCGGACCGATCTCCAGAGGCTCGCCATCTGAGGTAACGCGGTGACTGGCAGGGTCCAGAACCAGACCACCGACATCAACCGGATCTTCAATACCTTTAGGCGTGGTGCGGCGCAGAACGGCTTTCAGGCGGGCAACCAGTTCACGGGGGGAGAAAGGCTTGGTGATGTAATCATCCGCCCCGGCTTCCAGACCCTGAACTTTGTTGTCTTCTTCACCCTTGGCGGTCAGCATGATCACTGGGGTTTCTGCGGTAACCGGGTCACGCTTTAAGCGTCGTGCCAGTTCAACACCACTGGTTCCCGGCATCATCCAGTCCAGAAGGATCAGATCCGGGCGCTTATCGATCACCATGGCGTGTGCCTGCTGGGCGTTTTCCGCTTCCAGACAGGTGTAATCGGCCATCTCAAGGGCGACCGCGATCATCTCCCTGATCGGGGCTTCGTCATCTACTATCAGGACGGTTTTTCCTGTCATATCCGTGTTCCCGTCTAAGTCGGTTATGTCATCAGTAATGGCAATATTACAGCGAGTAAATATGACAATAAGATGACATGATGACGTTTGTGTGAACTTCCGCCGAATCTAGCAGTCTTTGGCCGTTGGCTATTTCAAAGCATAGTCCAGAATAATACCCAGTAGAATCAAAACTCCCACCCAGTGATTATTCAGAAAAGCCTTGAAGCAGGCCTCCCGTTCACGATGGAAAATCAGTTTGGTCTGGTAGATAAAAAGGCCACAAGCGGCAGCAAGACCCAAATAGAACCAGATGCCGAGCCCCTTGTGAGCAGCAACAATCAGAAGAGCTATTACCGCCAGAATCTGCAGTAAAGCAATAATATGCCGATCAAGCTCACCAAACAGGATGGCGGTGGATTTTACTCCGATCTTCACATCATCATTCCGATCGACCATGGCGTATTGAGTATCGTAAGCCACTGTCCAGAGCAGCTTGGCGCTGAACAGCAGCCAGGCTTCAACCGGAACGCTGTTAGTTTGAGCGGCATAAGCCATAGGGATTGCCCAGGAGAATGCCGCACCCAATACGACCTGTGGCAGGTGGGTGTAGCGCTTCATAAAGGGATACATAAAGGCCAGCAGTATGCCGCCAAGGGATAAAAGAATGGTTAGCGGGTTGGTCATCAGTACCAGCCCGAAAGAGATGAGTCCCAGCACAATAAACAGGCCGATCGCTTCTTTCGCCGTGACATCTCCGGTGGCCAGCGGGCGCTCTTTGGTGCGTTCCACATGGCCGTCGATCTTGCGATCCGCAAAGTCGTTAATCACACAGCCTGCTGCCCGCATGCTGTAAACACCCAGAATAAAGATTACCAGAACATCCCAATCCGGGATGCCTTCGGCGGCAATCCACAGTGCCCACAGTGTTGGCCAGAGCAGCAGATAGGTGCCGATAGGACGGTCGACCCGCATCAGTTTGATGTAGTGAGGAAACTGCTGCTGAATAAAAGCGACAGAGGACATCGGCTGGCTCCTGGGGCTGTATTAGGCGGATTTAAACGAGTTTCAGGTCAATCATGGTGTCAGATCGAGATACTGGCGGAAAGGCTCCAGAAAGAGCTCCGTCACCAGTAGTGGCGCCTGACCTATTTCAAAGGTAGATCGTCGTCCCCAGATAAAGGGGGCGCAAAAGTCAGGCTGCTGCCGGGTGATCTCCTGAGAGGTGCGTCGGGTTCGGGCATTTTTGAACAGTACGCTACCTAAAGAGCGGTTACCGAGCAACATCAGATGGCGATTGCCCTGGTTCAGGGTGGAAAGCGGAATCACCGTTCGGGCGAACACCCAGGGCTGTCCTGCGCCGTGCAGGATTACCTGGCGTATCAGAGCGTGTTCCTGTGGCGCTAAACCAAGCAGGCTGCTTTCATTCAGAGCCGGTCTGATCAGGCGCTGCTGCAGTAGCTGGACATGGAACCTCTGGCCACTGGTTTGTTTCAGCCGCTTAGTCAGAGAAGAGCCGTCTGTCAGCCAATCGAGCCATGGGGCATCCGGTTGTATCTGCCCCGGGGTATGGGGTTTTACCCAGTTGAGTTGTTCCCATTCCGGGCGGGATGCTGCCCGTCGAGATGTCAGTTGCTGTGGATCCAACACATGCCTCTTTATTCCATCTTTCAGTGGGCTGGGATTCTATCACAGACAGGGAAAAAACCTTTGCATCCCGCATGGCAGGCTGATTAAATAACTGCGGTCATACACGGATTAAATAGCAATAACAAAGAGGATAACGCATGCGTAAGCCTGAACTGGCAGCAGCCATCGCAGAGAAAGCGGAGCTGTCTAAAGATAAAGCGAATGAAGTTCTGAATGCACTGTTGGATGAGATCACTGGCGCGGTAGCCAAGGGTGATTCTGTATCTCTGATCGGCTTCGGTACTTTCTCAGTACGTGAGCGTAGTGCTCGTAAGGGTAAAAACCCACAGACTGGCGAGCCGATGGATATTCCGGCGAGCAAGACTGTTGGCTTTAAAGTAGGCAAGAAGCTGAAAGACGCTGTTGACTGCTAAGCCTCAGAGTTAATGAAAAAACCCGCAATGTTTTAGCACTGCGGGTTTTTTTGTGTCTTAAGAAAAGCGTCAAACAGAAACAGAACCTGAAAATCAAAGGGTTCCGAGGGTTGTTTCTATTTACTGGCTTTTTCCAGCATCTCTGCCAGAGAGTTCAGCTCTTCGTTGAAGCTGCTGATATCAGCAAGGGTCTCTTCAATTTTGGCTCTATCCAGATGAACACGATTCAGAACGGTTTCCGGTAGTTTGCCTAAACGCACTTCACCATCACTCTGAACCAGCTGATTGACGATATACAGCAGGTTGGCGTATTCGTGGTGAAGGCCTTCATAGGATGCATTGTGCAGATGACGGATCGCACTGCAGACTTCATCCGGAATGCCCCAGGTCTGGAACAGGAAGCTGCCGATCTGCTCACGGGTAATACCAAACAGGAAGCGTTCGATATACATCGCCGGAACATGAGGGTTGGCTTCCTGATAACGGCAATACAGGGAGAAGTACGGCGGGAAAACTTCTGCAATCACCAGATAGCCGAAGTTATTCACCAGACCGGACAGATAGCTCAGACCAACAAACGGGCGGTTCGCCGCAGGAATCTGTTTGACCAGACGTTCCATCAGCATCGCTTTCATCACCGCTTCACGCCAGTAGTTGCGGTAACCGAAAACGCCATCGCTTGGCATCTTGATGTTTTTACCCAACGACAGACCCAGTGACAGGTTCATGGTCAGGTCAAAGCCCAGCACCCGAATGACGGCATCTTCAATAGAGCGAATCTGTCCCGGCAACCCGTAGTAGGGCGAATTTGCCCAGCTGATCACCTGAGAGGCCAGACTCGGATCGGACTCCACAATAGACGCCAGTTCTTCGGCTCCAGCGTTTTCATCGCCGCGCAACATAATGATGTTGTGCGCGCTTAGCGGCAGTGGCGGAATCTCAATGCTTTCCGCCAGACGGGTACGGATACGGCGGGAAGTAATCGTTTCCACAGCCGCTTTGATCTCCATCTCGTCCTGATCGACGGCGGTCAGATTCGGGCGAATAGAAACCAGTGGGATAGCAAATTGTTCGATTTTAGCGCTGTTGCTGAAGTCTTCGATGAGGGCTTTGTATTCGTCGCCGGTAAACTCCAGCAACCAGGCCGGATCACCGGATTCTGTGAAAACGGTTTCGTTATCAAAGCAGCGGCTATCAACAATCAGATCGTAATCGATCACTTCCGGAATTGCAGGCACCGAAAGAATCTTCTTACGTTTCAGCAGGGATTGTTTGGCATCCGGTGAGATCGCACGATAGTTCTGATACAGCTTCATATCCAGCAGGCAGTGTGCCGGGAAGGCGAACAGATGACGAACTCCATCAGGATCTTCCAGTACCGAGGAGCGCACCAGCTGTTTTGCGGTGGCCCGGTTACGTGGAACCAGTCGGCTTTTGAGGGGCTTAGGAAAGTCATCCGGTGTAACGGACTGAGTCATACTCTCCTTAAGGGCCTGTACTAATCCTTGAAGGGACATGGTGATCTCCAACTAAAAACTCCTGTAATTATACCTACTATGCCTTAGCGGAAGATATAAGAACATGGCTTAAAACATGTATTTTCAATGGCTTAATTAGCGTTTTTAGTCATTATTTTGTCAAACCTGAGCATATTGCTCCGCACCACCCAGCCAGCGTTCCACCAGAGGTGTCAGGTTTTCAGGATAGTGCTCAATCAGCTGGTTTGCCGCTTTATTGACATCGTTAAGCAGATACTGATCCCGAACCAGATCAGCAATTTTCATCTGAGCCAATCCGGTCTGGCGGGTGCCGAGCACTTCACCGGGGCCTCGAAGCTCCAGATCCTTCTCGGCGATCTTAAAGCCGTCCTGAGTTTCCCGCATCACAGCTACCCGGGCTTTACCGTTTTTCGATAACGGGGTGTGATAAAGCAGCACGCAGTAACTTTGCTGATCACCACGGCCTACCCTGCCCCTCAGCTGGTGCAGTTGTGACAGGCCGAGGCGTTCCGGATTTTCGATCACCATCAGGGTTGCGTTAGGTACATCGACCCCCACTTCAATCACGGTGGTAGCTACCAGTAGCTGAAGCTCGTTGGCTTTAAAGCGCGCCATGATCTCGGCTTTTTCCTGAGGCTTCATGCGCCCGTGAACGAGGCCAATATTGAGCCCCTGCAGACGTTCTTTCAGATCATCAAAGGTGGTTTCTGCCGCCTGACATTGCAGGGCTTCGGAATCCTCAATCAGAGTGCAGACCCAATAGGCCTGCTTGCCCTGATGACAGGCCGCTGCGATGCGCTGAATAATTTCATCCCGGCGGGTATCCGCCAGTGCTACTGTCTCGATGGGGGTTCGCCCCGGGGGCAGTTCATCGATAACCGAGGTATCCAGATCCGCATAGGCGCTCATTGCCAGGGTTCGCGGGATTGGCGTTGCCGTCATAATCAGCTGATGAGGGTACAGATCGCCCTGTTGGCCTTTTTCCCGCAGGCTGAGCCTCTGGTGAACACCAAATCTGTGCTGCTCGTCGACCACGATCAGCCCCAGCTGCTTGAACTCAACAGTTTCCTGAAACAGCGCGTGAGTACCCACGACCATGGGGGCTCCGTCTGCGATACGTTCCAGCTGGGTTTGACGGGCTTTGCCTTTCAGCTTGCCCGCCATCCAGGCAACCTCTAGCCCCAGAGGCGTAAACCACTGGGTAAAGTTGTTGAAATGCTGCTCTGCCAGAATTTCCGTCGGTGCCATCACAGCCACCTGATAACCGGCTTCTATCGCCTGCAAAGCCGCCATGGCAGCAACCAGAGTTTTACCGGCTCCCACATCGCCCTGCACCAGTCGCAGCATGGGGCTGCCTTGCTGGATATCTCGCTCAATCTCATGGATTACTCGGCTTTGAGCACCCGTCAGAGGAAACGGTAATTGTGCCAGCATCTGTTGGCTGAGCATCCCTGTGCTATGGAAAACCGGAGCCTGATGATGTTTGTGCTGCTGGCGCAGTTTTAACAGACTGAGCTGCTGAGCGATCAGCTCTTCCAGAATCAGGCGGTGCTGGCTGGGATGTTTGTAATCTTTCAGGTCGTAAACCGGTGCATCCGGTGGCGGCTCATGCAGTAGCAGCAGAGACTCTTTCAGGGATGGCAGGTTGGGAAACAGGCTCTGAGGCAGCCAGTCGATCACCTCGGCCTTTTTCAGTTCTTCAAGGGCCAGATGAATCAGCTGACGTAGCCGGTTCTGGGTCAGACCTTCGGTCAGCGGATAGACAGGGGTCAGGTGATCTTCCATCTCCATAGGATGATCCTGAGCCACCAGACGGTACTCCGGATGGTACAGTTCAAGGCCGCTGGCGCCAGGGCGGGCTTCACCGTAGCAACGTACCAGAGTGCCTTTCTGGAACTGGTTTTTTTGCGCCATATTAAAGTGGAAAAAGCGCAGCGTGATACTGCCTGTGCCATCGGAAAGACGAACAATCAGCGCTTTGCGTCGCCCCTTGGTGACATCTGCAAGCGCTACCTGTCCGGCCACCACCACCTCATCGCCACGGCGAACGGCTCCCATAGGAGTGACCCGGGTACGGTCCTGATACCGTAAAGGAAGATGGAACAGCAGATCCTCAACGGTGTGGATGCGTAGCTTGGCCAGTTTCTCTGCTAAAGCAGCACCCACACCTTTTAGTACCGTAACCGGCTGAGCGAGCTGATCAGAGCCCAAGCCAGCCTTCTTACCCGGCCCTGCTTTTTTAGTGGCCCCTGATTTTTTTGCAGAGGCTTTAGTGGCAGGGGCTCTGCTGGCTTTTGGGGAGGGAGTGCTTGTTGGCATATCCTGTCCATCAGTTGGCTAACGCGCTGTTGAGTAACGCTGTATTTATCCGGTGGTTTAACGGCACACTTTGCTTGTATGATGGTCAAAGCTTAAGTGGTCAGACCTATCAGGAAGACAGGTTGACGCAATCGGGCTTTGATCGTAAAAAAATGGCAAAGGACGCGTGCTGGCCTATCTGTCAGACGCCGGTTTAATCAGATAATAGAGATTCCCGGGGAGAGAAGAAAGATGAGTGCTCAGGAGATTTTGATCGTAGGATGCGGCGATATTGGCAGCCGTACTGCCCGTCGACTGTTGACGGAGAGTCATCAGGTGCATGGCGCGCGCCGCAATCCGGAGAACCTGCCGGAAGGCGTTCATCCCGTTCAGCTGGATGTGGCAGATGCTGAATCCTGGCAGGCGCTGTCTGATAATTCACCGACTCTGAAGCCGGATTACATCATCTATTCGGTTGCCGCTGGTGGTTTCTCTGAAGAGTTCTACAAGAGTGCTTATGCCGAAGGCGTTAAACAGATGCTGCGCTGGCTGAAAAAATCCAAGCACACACCCAAGCACATTCTTTTTGTCTCCAGCACCAGCGTCTATGGTCAGACTGAAGGCGAGACGGTAGACGAGAATACCGTGCCGCATCCATCGGGCTTTGCCGGCAGCATCATGCTGAAAGCGGAAGAAGCCCTGCGTAAGAGCGGTCTCAATCATACCTGTGTTCGTTTCTCCGGCATCTATGGTCCGGGACGGGATATGCTGATTCGTCAGGTACGCCAGGGTCGTATCGCCCCTGAAGTGCCAATTAAGTATACCAATCGTATTCACAGTGAAGATTGTGCCGGTGTGCTGGCGCACTTAGTCGGCATGGTGGAAGCAGGTAAAACACCGGCACCGGTTTATCTGGCCACCGATAACGGTTCTGCACCGCTGTTTGATGTGATGAACTGGATGGCAGATGTATTGCAGGTCACACCAACAGAAGTGGTGGAATCCCCGACCCGTCGCCGCACCAGCAAGATCTGTGATAACAGTCTGTTGCTGAGTACCGGTTATGAGTTTACCTACCCGACCTATCGGGAAGGATATCGTGAAGCGCTACAGGAAGTTAAAGCTCAGATTAAAGCGGAATCCTGATTCCCTGCCCCAAGAACTCATTACAAAAACATAATCGTTCACTCTGAAAGCACAGGCTTAACTCAAGCCTGTGCTATGCCTTGTTCAAGCCTTTTCTGGCGAGTCCTTAGCTTCGGCACCAATATTTTTCAGTGCCGCCTGCAGAGCTTCTCGGCGGGATTTACAGTCGTTCTCTTTCGGGATCATATTCAGCACACCCAGTTTACCCAGCTGCTCGCGGGTGCCTTCATTCGGGCAAAGCAGGAAGACCTCGCACTGAGTATCCCGGGCGTCTTTCACCGCATTTTCCAGTGCCAGTGCCACTGTTACGTCGATCATAGGCACATCGCTGAGATCCAGAATCATCACCTTGTAATCGGCGATGGCGGCATGCTGACGAGAGATCGCCTTGGAAACACTGAAGATCATAGGGCCGGAGAGGTAGAAAAAGAGCACCTGTCCCTGTGCCTGATCCAGCATCGCTCGCTCATCGTCGCTCAACGGTACACTGTTATTGTCGGAGTCACTGATCGCCTTAACCTGACGCTTCTGCTCGCGGCTCAGCTTTTCGATAATAATAATGTTGGAGATAAAGACCCCAAGGCCAACCGCCGCAATCAGGTCGACGAAAACTGTCAGCAGCATCACGCCATACATAATCGCCATGCCCGGCAGGCTGACTTTATGGGCGCGCTGAATAAAGCTCCAGTCCAGAATATTGAAACCCACATAAACGGCGATACCCGCCAGAACCGCCATCGGAATCGGTTCCGTCAGTCCTCCGGCAATCATCACCACCAGGGCCAGAACCAGAGCGCGAACCATACCTGAAACCGGAGAACGCGCACCTACCTGAATATTGGTCACTGTGCCCATGGTGGCACCGGCACCGGGCAGAGCACCAAACAGGCCGGAGATCAGATTCGCCAGACCCTGGCCCCGTAGTTCCTTGTCCGAGTCATGTTCATTTCGGGTCAGGGAGTCGCCGATAACTGCTGTCAGCAGGGTATCGATACACCCCAGCGTACCCAGTACCAGTGCGTCGATCACCATTGCGGTAAACATCTCGGCATTGATATGGGGAATAACGAATGATGGTAGTCCGGACGGGATTTCCCCGATCCGGCGAACGGTTTCGGTATCAAACAGCAGCATCGACAGCAGAGTAATCGCAACCAGAGCCACCAGTTGCGGCGGTACATATTTGCGGTATTTCTCCGGGAAGAAGAAGAGTACGCCAAGGGTCAGAATGCCAAGGAAAAGCTCGCCCCAGCGAATATTGGACAGGGTTTCCGGCAAGGCTGCCAGAGTTCCGATAACACCACCGGGAGGAGCCGGAGAACCCAGTAAAGGCGACAGCTGAAGAATAATCAGAATAACCCCGATGCCGGACATAAAACCGGATACCACACTGTAGGGCATCAGGGTGACGTATTTGCCCAGCTTGAGGGTACCGAGAAGGATCTGAAAGGCACCGGCCATCATCACCACGGTAAAGCTCATCGCCATACCGGATTCAGGATACTTAGCCATCATACTGGTCAGAATGGCCGTCATGATCACGGTCATAGGGCCGGTGGGTTCGGAAATCAGGGTGGTCGAACCGCCAAAGAGTGCCGCAAAGAAACCAACCATAATGGCACCCCAGAGACCGGCTTCGGCACCGGCTCCGGAAGCCACACCAAAGGCCAGAGCCAGAGGTAGGGAGATAATGGCCGTGGTGACGCCGCCAAAAATATCGCCTTTGAGATTAAACGCAGAAAAACGCTGGTCGGTTATCAATGAACACCCCCGGTTTTGTTATTAGTAGGATTAGGGCAATAGTAAGAGTAAGGCTTAGCTTCAGCTGATGGTAAGACGTTATCACACCAAAGCTGTTTGCCAAGGCTTGCTGTTATTTTAAACGGGAACCGGCGTGATCGGGCACTGAAACTAAAAAAATGGCCGCAATCTGAAAGAATGCGGCCATTTTTTTGTAGATGCGTCCTCGATTCATTTCGCAGCGTAATTCGTTATCCGGTTTACGCTACGAACCGCTGAATCAGGAAAGCACAACAATCCCTTCGATCTCTACCAGAGAGCCTTTCGGCAGCTCCTTAATACCTACCGCAGCACGAGCCGGGTAAGGCTGCTTGAAGAAGCGGCCCATCACTTCGTTAACGGTAGCGAAGTTGGATAGATCCGTCAGATAGATATTCAGTTTAACCACATCAGACAGTTTGCCACCGGCTGCTTCAACCACGGCAGAGATGTTTTTGAACACCTGTTCAGTTTGCTCAGCAAAATCATCAGAGATGATTTCCATGGTTTCAGGAACCAGCGGAATCTGGCCGGACAGGTAAACGGTATCACCCGCTTTAACCGCCTGAGAGTAAGTGCCGATTGCTGCTGGTGCTTTATCAGTATGAATTACGCCTTTATTGCTCATTGCATTTCTCCGTTTCTTATTGCTTTACGCTTATCTTTTCATGGTTTCTGTACAAATTGCTGCTTCAGAAACCGAAACAGCAGATCACGAGGATCTGCTGTTTGGGGAAAGTGAAGAATCAGGTTGTCGCTTAACGCCGTGCGCGGGTGATGCGGTTGACGTTGGTCAGCTTCCGGATACGGCGCATCACTTTCGCCAGATGCACCCGGTTGGTGATGCCCATTTCGATATTCACCATGGTCAGACGGGCATCCCGCTCTTCCGTGGTGATCTTTTCGATATTGGCGTCCGCCTCTGTGATCAGGGCGGCCAGAGAGGCAATAAAGCCTTTCTGATGTTCTGCTTCAACGCGAATCACCACAGTGAAGTCGCCAGTGACACCTTCTGACCAGTCCATCGGCACGCAACGGTTGCTGTCATCACGGATATCCGCGATGTTGCGGCAGGTATCCATGTGAATCACGATACCGCGACCACTGCTGATATGACCCAGTACCGGATCGCCCGGAATCGGATGGCAGCAACGGGCGTAAGAGGTGACCATGCCCTCGGTGCCACTGATCGCCAGCTTGTTGTTGGTGGATGCCGGAGTCGGGTCCTGCTCGGCTGAGTTACCTTCCTGACCAATTAAGGCACGGGCAACACCAAAGGCCATGCGGTTACCCAGACCGATAGCATCCAGCAGATCCTGTTCGGTTTCGTACTGGAACTCTTTCAGCAGGGCTTCAATCTGGCTCTTCGGAATATCGTCATATTGCTTATCGAAGGCATCCAGCGCCTTGTTCAGCAGGCGTTTACCCAGAGAGACGGATTCCGCACGTTGCTGGTTCTTCAGGTAGTGACGGATCGCGCTTCGGGCTTTGGCGGTAGCCACAAAGCTCAGCCAGGCCAGATTGGGTCGGGCGCTTGGCGCAGTAATAATTTCTACCGACTGACCGCTTTCCAGATGGGCGCTCAGCGGCGACAGACGACGGTTGATACGGGCTGCCACACAGGAGTTACCCACATCAGTATGCACCGCGTAGGCAAAGTCTACAGCAGTTGCACCGGATGGCAGTTCCATAATGTCGCCTTTCGGCGTGAACACGTAAACCTCATCCGGGAAGAGATCCATCTTCACGTGTTCAATAAACTCTAACGAGTTACCGGCTCGTTGCTGCATCTCCAGCAGACCTTTAACCCACTGGCGGGCACGGGCATGACTGGCTCCTGTCATGCCTTTTGCGCTCTCTTCCTGCTCTGATTTGTACAGCCAATGAGCAGCGATGCCGTTATTGGCCATCGACTCCATCTCGCGGGTACGGATCTGAACTTCGATCGGAATACCGTTCATGCCGATCAGAGAGGTGTGCAGCGACTGATAGCCGTTGGCTTTGGGAATAGCGATATAGTCTTTGAAGCGACCGGGAACCGGTTTGTACAGATTGTGAATCGCACCCAGAATTCGGTAGCAGGTATCCACTTTGTCGGTGACGATACGGAAACCGTAAACATCCATCACTTCTGAGAAGGACTTACGGCGGGCGCGCATCTTACGATACAGGCTGAGCAGGTGTTTTTCACGGCCAAAGACCTTGCCGCCCAGCTCCTCTTCGTCGATACAGGTCTGCAGCGCGTTCTGAATCTCGCGGATCACCTGTTTACGGTTACCACGAACACTCTGTACCGCACGTTTCAGGCGCTCATAGCGCATCGGGTGCATACCTTCGAAGCCCAGCTCTTCCAGCTCGGTTCGTATGGTATTGATACCCAGACGGGCAGCAATCGGCGAGTAAATATCAAGGGTTTCACGGGCGATGCGGCGTTTCTTATCCGGACGCAGCGCACCCAGAGTTCGCATATTGTGCAGACGATCCGCCAGTTTCACCAGAATCACGCGGATATCCTTCGCCATGGCCAGAGCCATCTTCTGGAAGTTTTCCGCCTGGGCGAGGGCTTTATCCTCGAAGTGAATCTGTGTCAGCTTGGACACACCATCCACCAGATCAGCGACGGTTTCACCGAACTGTTTGGCAAGGGCGTCTTTGGTGACCGGGGTATCTTCAATCACATCGTGCAGCATGGCGGCCATCAGGCTCTGATGATCCATGTGCATATTGGCAAGAATGGTGGCAACCGCCAGCGGGTGAGTCACATAGTGCTCACCGCTGCGGCGGCGCTGGCCATCGTGGGCCTGCTCGGCAAAATAATAAGCCCGGCGAACCTGCTGAATCTCTTCAGGCTTCAGGTAGCCACGCAGGCGGTCCACTAAGTCTTCAATGGTTGACACAGTGCAGCTCCTTAAACTGATTTGTCTGAAAAGCTGCCGGAAAAAACGGGTTTAATCTGTGCCAACATAGGCGACTTACTCCTCGTCGTCACCCTGGAATTCACGACCGATCGCTTCAGGATCACGCAGCAGCTTGCTGGTTACGTGACCTTCTGCAATTTCGCGCAGCGCCATAACCGTTGGCTTGTCGTTTTCCCATGCCAGCATAGGATCTTTACCACCAGTGCTCAGCTGGTGAGCACGTTTGCTGGCAACCATTACCAGTTCAAAGCGGTTTTCTACGTTTTCTAAACAATCTTCAACAGTGACGCGAGCCATTTGGTATCCCCAAATTAAAAAATTACAACCAGCAGAGAATCGCCCAGTTTACTGAATTACGGCTTTCTCTGACAAGAGATCAACGACAACTTAATCCCGCAAACGGCGGGCTTTTAAGCCAAAAGATCGCTGATCAGCTGACCCTGACGCAGCTGCTGGTTTTTCAGGAGCTGGCGCTGGGCAATAATAACAGATCGCAGCTCGTTCAGAGCGACTTCAAAGCGATCATTGATGATGACATAGTCATATTCATCGTAATGGGACATTTCGCTTACCGCCTGAGCCATACGGCCAGCGATAATTTCTGCAGAATCCTGACCACGATTGTCCAGACGCTCCTGCAGTGCTTCTTTGGATGGCGGCAGAATAAAGATGCCCACCGCTTCCGGCATCAGTTTGCGAACCTGCTGCGCACCCTGCCAGTCGATCTCCAGAATGATGTCGGTGCCGGCATTCAGCTGCTCTTCCAGCCAGATGCGCGATGTTCCGTAAAAGTTACCGAAAACCTCGGCATGTTCCAGAAAAGCGTCTTCAGCCAGCAGCGCTTTAAACTGATCAACAGAGACAAAGTTGTAGTTCACGCCATCTTCTTCACCGGGACGGGGAGCACGGGTGGTGTGCGACACGGATACTTTAATATGGCGGGTCTGTTCCAGCAGAGCGGTAACCAGACTGGATTTACCGGCACCTGATGGTGCAGAAACGATATAAAGTGTGCCCCTGGAGTTGTTTTCCCCTGGATTCTGAAGCGCAGAGTTCTGAGACATGTCGGATTCCTAAAGCCTGTATTCTGAACGTGGATTTTATCGGTATTGCACGCCAGATGCGACCTTGGCGGCAGGTTAGGAAAGGCTGCGTCAGGAAAAAATGTGCAATGGTGTGCTTTTGAGTCTGCTGTCTTTCGCCAGTTTATTTACCGGCAGTTAAAGCCTGATTGAGAGCAGGCTCCGGCTGAACATTGGAAAAGCGTACGCAGTTCCGGCCGGAATGTTTGGCTTTATACAGGGCGATATCCGCCAGATTGAGCGCACTGTCGATGGTTTCCCGCTGGGTATCGATGGCAACGCCACCAATGCTGACCGTGAAATTCAGCGGCTCCCCTTCCGGCTGATCAAGGCAGGAATTCTCAACGGAACGCCGGATTTTCTCCGCCATGTTTTCAGCAGCTGGCAGAGAGGTCTGAGGTAGCAGGATGACAAACTCTTCGCCACCGAAACGGGCGATCAGATCCCCTTCCCTGCTGTGCAACCGAAGCAGGTCTGACAGGGCGACAATCACGCTATCACCCACCTGATGGCCGAAACTGTCGTTAATATTTTTAAACTTATCGATATCCAGAATCAGTAGTGACAAGGGGCTGTGATTGTCTTTCGCCTGTTCCAGTTGGTAGTTGGCTTCGGTATAGAAATAGCGGCGGTTGTACAGGCGGGTCAGAGGATCGGTCACTGCCAGCAGCTTGAGTTCATCCTGCGAGGCTTTGATATCTTCCAGCATCTTGATGCGGTAGGAGATGATGAAGGCCAGCATCAGCGACTCCAGCATGATACCGATGCCGACACCGTGGCTGCTGATGTAGTTAAAGCTGATGATCCCCTTATAGAAGAGCACGGCCACACCGCTGAACAGCACAAAGAGGCTGTGACCGATGAGAAAATATTTCGCCAGCGGATCGCCCTTTCTTACCAGAGAGATGCTGACCGATATTGTTACCAGCATCATCAGCGCAGCAAGCGAGCTGGCGTATTTCAGAGCACCAACTATATCGAACAAGCCGTAGGTAAAATCGATCGCCAGTAGCAGCAGAATAAACTGCAGGAATTTGTGTTCGGTTCTGAAGCGTTTTCCGGTCTGGAAAATATCCATCATAAAGAGGATCAGAAAGATCGGCATCGAGATCAGCGTCAGGTGCATGCTCAGGGTTCGGGCCCCATAAATATCAAACAGGCTGGCAAACAAACCGTAAGAGAGTGCAACCCACACGCACCCGGAAATCAGATACAGGGAGTAGTAGATATTCTCTTTTTTGTTGGAGGAGAAATAGAGCAGAAAGTTATAGATTACCAGCGCCAGTAAGATGCCCACCATCAGCGCGATATCGTTGTGCGCGCCGATGCCTAAAAGAGCGCGGCGGGATTGATCTTCATCCAGTATCAGCAGGCTGAACCACTGGTGAGAAAAAGAGACGCTGTTAACGTACAGCTCCTTGGTTTCCCCCGGAGCCAGCGGAAACTCAAAAATCGCACTGCCGCGATACATCAGCGGACTTTTGTCTGCCTGATCAAGGTTCAGAAACTGGCGTTTAAAGCCATCACCGACCTGTTCATAAAAATCTACCTGCCGGTTGTGATAGGCATAGGGATGGTGCAGAAACAGGCGACGGGGCTGATCGGTGAGGTTTTTGATCTGAATTTTCGACCAGGTCGTTTTTGCTCCGGTACCCAGAGAGAGTTTGTTGGTGGAATCCGTGAAATCCTGCTGACGGACCTCTTTAAAGCTCATGGAACCGGAGTGATCAACAAAGTAACCCATCTGAAAATGGGTCAGGTTGACACTGTCGCTATCCACCAGCACCGTATGATTCGATGCCAGAGCCTGCGGAGTCGAAACGAGGTAAGTGGTAAAGAAAAGGATAAAGACGAAGGCTCTTACTAATCCCGCCATGGCAGAGTTCCGTTCTGTAAATAACCCGAGGCACTAAGCGCTGTTTACGCGATGCCGAAAGCCTGCCTGTGAGGATAGCAGAGGCGGCTAATTAAGAAGTATCTGTCTGATAAGTATGCCAGATATTGCGGGAGTTACACCGAGGGTTTTTACTGGTTTTATATTTGGTCATCGATAAAGCGCAAGATGGGTCAGGTTGTCGATGCCGTCTCATCGCATACTGGCGTCAGAAGGTGGTTCCTTCCGCAGAAATCAGGCTTTTAGCCGACAGTAAACATCATCAGACAAGATATCAGGGGACTGAGTGAATCAGGCAAAACAGCGCTATCAGCAACGTATGTTGGCGGTATGTGATTACATCTACCAGCATCTGGATCGTGATCTGACTCTGGACGAGCTGAGTCAGGTAGCGCACTTTTCCCGCTACCACTTTCACCGCCAGTTCAGCCAGTTTATGGGCATGAGCGTCACCCGCTTTGTGCAGCAACTGCGACTGAAACGGGCCGCCTACCAGCTGGCCTTTCAGCCGGATCGCACCATAACCGATATCGCCTTTGATGCCCGCTTTGAGCGCCCGGAATCCTTTACCCGTGCCTTCAGACGGGGTTTTGCTCAGTCTCCCAGCGAATTTCGCCATCAGGCCGATTGGATGCTCTGGAACCGCCACTACCAAAATCCGACACCAGAACATCAACAGGAGACATCTGTGGACGTTAATATCGTGACCCAACCCGAAATACAGATCGCCGTACTGGAACACAAAGGCCCCATGGAAACGGTGATGGCCTCCGCCGGAAAGTTTCGCCAATGGCGTATCGAAACCGGCTACTCCCCCATCGCCAGCTGCAAAACCTTCGGCATCATTCTGTGCGACCCGAAAAATACCGCACCGGAGGATTTCCGCTTTGATATAGCCGGAGAAGTCCCGCAATCGGTTCCGGAAAATACCTTTGGCATCATCAACAAAACCATGGCCGCAGGCCGCTGCGCGGTAGTGCGCCACCACGGCCCCCACGAAGGGCTGGATGCCAAAGTCTATTACCTGTACGGGCAATGGTTACCGGAAAGCGGCGAAGAACTCCGTGACAGTCCCTGCTACTTCCACTACCACAACTTCTTCCCGGAAGTGGATGAGCACGAACTGATAACGGATATTTATCTGCCGATTGTGTGAGGGCGTTGATGCAGGATCAGGGCTGGAAGATTTCAGTCCTGTGAAATGCCAATGCTTCAGCGCATGGAGCTAGTTTATTCGGCATCAGAATTTGCTGACCAGCAAAGGCATCAAAGCTGTCACGGGCAAATTGAGCATCGAGCTTGAGCAGCTTTGGCGATAAAACAACTTCACGGTGCTCATTAAGCGTCAAAAGCCCCTGATCAAAGGCGCGGTCATGGATGCTTGATAAAGAAAGCCCGTTCTTGGGATCAAGTCTTCGATTTTGGTGATCTGTATTCCGCCAAGGGATGATATGGCTAGCGACCAAGAAGGTGGTGTTATCAATGCCGGTGATGCAGCATTTGTGATCGTACGCACTCAACACAGATTTCCTAAAGAAACTCTGGTTTCTTCTTCCCTTCGTGGTGATCGTATATTCGCCGGTGTCTTTTTCGTCGAGATCAGGTACTGGCGGTGCTATCTGCTGCTGTTCTAAAAGTTGCTCGCTCTGATCCAGAAAAGCTTCCCAGTCACCGCTGACTTCCTGCCAAACTTCACGATCTAGCGCAGATGCGCTTTTCAAACCGCTTCGCCCAGAATCTCGGATATCTGGATCAAGACTTGCGATATTGCACAGTTTCATCGCCAATGCAGAAGGAGTGCGTCCAAGCTTCTTAGCAACTTCGATAATACGGGGTTGATGCTGATGGAACTGCCCGAAGGGCAGTTCACAGTAGATGCGAAGGGCGATATAAAGCTCTTCCTTAGTCCAATTTCGGCGAGCCATGGTTCGTCCTTGGTTAAACTTGTTAGTGAGACAGTAGTTTTAGTTGCTGCAAGAAGTCACTGATATCCCGTTTAGAACTGTCTGTCACGGACTCATCTGTAGTTTTAATCTCTGAGTATTCATGTCAGTTGTGGTCTAGTTCTGGGTCATGATTGTCAAAATAGGCTGTAGGTTGATCAAGCTGCTCGGCAACGAAATAAACTCCGTCGATTAGATATGCTCTGATCTGTTCCTCAATGACGGAAACCGGCTGCTGTAGCGTGTTTGAAAAATTAACGGCCTGCCAGTTTTTGTTATTGCTGGCATCGCGGTACAGATACTCTAGCACTAGATTCATTGCAGATTACCTAGCCAATGGGTTGATAGGCTGAGTATTGCCAGGATGATATGTATTATCCAGAGGTTTTGAGGGAAGGTAATTTGAAAAGGAGCCATTCGGCTCCTTTTTGATTCGGTTTTCAGATCACTCGATATTCTGGATTTGCTCGCGCATCTGCTCAATCAACACTTTCAGCTCCACGGCACACTGGGTTGTCTCGGTGACGATGGATTTTGACGCCAGTGTGTTGGCTTCGCGGTTCAGTTCCTGCATCAGGAAGTCGAGGCGACGGCCGACGGGTTCTTTCTTTTTCAGGGTGCGGCGTACTTCGTTAACGTGGGTTTCCAGTCGGTCGAGTTCTTCGGCGACGTCGGTTTTGTTTGCGACGAGAACCATCTCCTGCTCAAGGCGGGCGGGATCAAGGTCATCTTTGATGCTGTCCAGCTTGTCCAGAATCAGCTGGCGCTGGCGCTCCAGAATCCCCGGTAGTGCGGCGCGTACCTGTACGACGATGGCGTCGATGCCGTCCAGTCGCTGGTTGATCAGGTTGGCCAGTTCTTCCCCTTCTCGGGCGCGCATGGCGATCAGGTCTTTCAGGCCCTTTTTGTACAGCTCAAGAGCGGCTTTTTTCAGCTGATCAGCGTCGACTTCTTCATTCTGCAGTACCCCCGGCCACTGCATGATCTGCAGCGGGTTGATAGAGCCCGGTTTGCTCAGGTGGCTGCTGATGGTTTCTGCGGCGCTGGCCAACTGCTTCACCAGCTGTTCGTCGATGTTGAGGCTGTCGCTGACCTGTGCCGGATGGAAGCGCAGTACGGATTCCACTTTGCCCCGGTTCAGGCTTTTACGCTGCAGGTCACGGATGGCAGGTTCCAGCTCGCGCAGGGTGTCCGGCAGGCGGAAGTGAGGTTCCAGAAAGCGTTGGTTAACCGAGCGGATCTCCCAGCTGAGAGTGCCCCAGGGATGCTGTTCTTCCTGACGGGTAAAGGCGGTCATGCTGTGAGTCATTGTGTGCTCCGGTCGGATGTTGAGGAGGTTGGGCTGATGTGTGGACGGGATCAGCACCATCTTCAGTCTTTTTATGTTGGCGCTAGTTTAGCGAAAGCGCGGGTCAATGTTTAGCATGCTCGGACAATGAAGCAGAGGTAACCGCTGTCCGTTGCGGGAAAGTCACTGCGGGTGAAGGCTTAACGTGTATAATTGGCACATCTGATCTTAGCGCTGGTGCTGTCAGGATGATGATCCTGTTTCGGTTTGGTCACGCCCGCAGGCATCAGCGTCATCAATTTTAGGCTTCTGGCCTGCTACGGTTTGCTTAGCTTTGTAAAAGTGAAATTCGCTAAGCGACGAAACAATTCTTCGGTTTTAACCCATTTGATTTCCGATTAAATAAACGAAAAGGTGTTCTATGGTTTCTCGTCCGAGCGGACGTGCATCTGATGCGATGCGCGAGGTGAAAATCACCCGCAACTATACCTGTCATGCAGAAGGTTCTGTGCTGGTTGAATTTGGTAATACAAAAGTGATCTGCACGGCATCGGTTGATGCTTCTGTACCGCGTTTTCTGCGCGGTAAAAATCAGGGCTGGGTAACGGCGGAATACGGCATGCTGCCCCGTTCTACCGGTAGCCGTATGGGTCGTGAAGCGGCTCGTGGTAAGCAGTCGGGTCGTACTCAGGAGATTCAGCGTCTGATCGGTCGTTCCCTGCGCGCAGCGGTAGATATGGCAGCTCTGGGTGAACACACGATTCAGATCGATTGTGATGTGATTCAGGCTGATGGAGGCACCCGTACCGCGTCGATCACAGGTGCCTGCGTGGCACTGGTGGATGCGATCCGTTGGATGCAGCGCGAGAAGATGATCAAGGGTGATCCGCTGAAGCAGATGATCGCTTCTATCTCTGTGGGTGTTTACAAAGGTAAGCCGGTACTGGATCTGGATTATCCGGAAGATTCCTCTGCTGAAACCGATATGAACGTGGTGATGACCGATCAGGGCGGCTTTATCGAGGTTCAGGGCACTGCAGAAGGCGCGCCTTATACTCAGGAAGAGCTGTTGGCGATGCTGGAGCTGGCGAAGAAAGGTTGTAACGAGTTGTTTGAGATTCAGCAGCAGGTGCTGGCAGAGTAATCTGCCACCTGTGATGCTGTTTGCCTGAGTCAGCTGTAACCAGATGGGTAGCAGGCTGAATTGTCAGGCATGAAAAAGCCCATGTCGTTATCGCATTGCGAAATCGGCACGGGCTTTTCTGTATCGACAGCTTTTATTTCGACAATGTCGGAATAAAAGCTGTTGGCATTGTGGATATTCCGAAATGCCGTCTGCACCTTCTGGGCGGCGATTCATTGTGATTTTATTCACGCCGCGTTCATCGTAAGCCAGAACCCTGCTTTTTGTGTTCAGTTTGATCATCGTCCGGGTCGGAGATCTGAAACACAAAAAGTCCGGCAGGTGCAGTTTTCTGTCTGCTTTATCAGCTGTGACAGAAATTACAGGTCAATATCGTACTCTACCACCAGAGGGGCAAACTCTGAGAAGCTGGCCTGAGTATCAAACCAGGCGTTTACGATATTGCGGCGCATGTTCGGGCCGGTTACCTGATAGTCGATACGCCAGCCATCCTGACGGTTACGGGGCTTATCCAGCTCCGGATACCAGGAATACTGACCTTCTTCACGATTGACTTCACGGAAGGCATCCAGAAAGCCCATTGGCCCGAATACCTGATCCAGCCAGGCGCGCTCAACAGGACGGAATCCCGGAGTGTCCTGGTTGTTAGCCCAGTCCGCCAGATCGATGGTTTTATGCGCGATATACCAGCTGCCGCAAATGATGTGCTCACGGCGCTTACGGCGCAGTTTTTTCAGATACTCGTTGAACTGCTCCATAAAGGCATATTTTGCCTGAGGGTCGCTGTTGTCCGGCATCAGAAAAGAAGCGATGCTGACTTTATCGAAATCTGCCTGAATAAAGCGGCCTTCAAAATCCGCCTGCTCAAAACCAAGGCCTGTCATGATCGCTTTTGGCAGTTTACGGCAATAAACACCAACGCCGCCAAAGTTGTCCTGATCTGCATCGAAAAAGTAGCCTTCATAGCCCTGCGGATACAGAACTGAATCGTCCAGTTCATAGGACTTGGCCTGCAGATTCTGCACACAGATAACATCTGCGTCTTGCTGCTGAAGCCAGTCCAGAAAGCCTCTGTCTACGGCCCGGCGAATGCCGTTTAAGTTAATGTTGATGATCTTCATACGTGGTTCCTGCTACGACGAGCGTGTATGATACCCGAGCTTTAGACGTTTTGGTAAATACTCAGCAGCCAAATCTACCGGAGTTTATGAATGCAAGACTACCAGCGCGAGTTTATTGAATTTGCAATTGAGCAAAATGTACTACGTTTCGGCGAATTTACCCTCAAATCCGGCCGAATCAGCCCTTATTTCTTTAATGCGGGTTTGTTCAAATCGGGTCAGGCTTTAGCCCGCTTAGGCCGATTCTACGCGCAGGCGATCTCTGCATCAAAAGTTGAATATGACGTCGTGTTTGGTCCTGCCTATAAAGGTATCCCGCTGGCGGCTGTAACGGCTGTTGCGCTGGCGGATCATCACGACCGTGATGTGCCTTATGTTTTCAACCGTAAGGAAGCCAAAGATCACGGCGAAGGTGGTGTTTTGGTAGGCGCGGACCTGGAAGGTAAGGTACTGATTATTGATGACGTGATTACCGCAGGTACTGCCATCCGTGAAGTGATGCAGATTATCGATGCCAATGGCGCACGGCCGGGTGGCGTAGTGATCGCTCTGGATCGTCAGGAGCGCGGCAAGGGTGAACTGTCTGCGATTCAGGAAGTCGAACGCGATTTCAAGATGCCGGTAGTGAGTATCATCACGCTGGAACAGGTACTGCAGTATCTGGATGAAAAAGGTGATGACAACGCTCAGCAACACGCTGAAGCGATCCGCAACTACCGCGAACAGTACGGCATCTGATTTTATCCGGTAATGAAAAGCGCTAATCAGGCATTTTGTTAGCGCTTTTTCAGTAACTCTGGATGACGTATATTAGCACCCATCAGAATTCTTCAGTTTTTACTTAATCCGCTTAACAACTTTCCGAGGTTTGTGATGAAACGACTGGCTTTAGCAGCGCTAACAGCAGGGATGACGGTGTCCGCTCAGGCAGCCACTATCGATGTAAACATCAATAATGAAACGATCCGTGCTGAGTATGATGCTCCGCTGCCACAGAATCGCCTGAACATGGCGGTTGGCGGTCTGTATCACGAAGAAGTTAACTCAGATATTTTGGTTGGTCACGTTGGTCTGCATACTCAGGAAGATACAGCAACTTACAGTGTGGGTGTTGGCGGGCGTGCTTATGCTGTGACAGGCAGTGGTGATGTTGATGGTTTGGCTGTAGGTTTCGGTGCTCAAGGGAGTATCGCTTTCGAGCAGATTAAACAGGTCCGTTTTGGCGGTCATATGTATTTTGCTCCTCGGGTGATCTCTTTTGGTGACCTCGATGGCATGACGGATATGTCACTGCGTGCATACTATCAGGCACTGAAAGATGTTGATGTGTATCTGGGCTGGCGTAAGCTGGAAGTGGATGTGGGCGCAGGTTCCAGTGATCTGGAAAGTAGCCTGAACTTCGGCTTTATCATGAACTTCTGATCAAAAGTTATTTGATCTGAGGCGAAGTTAGCTTCAATCTGTTGGCTGATGACGATGCTTTTTTTAAGGGGCAGAGGAATGAGTCAACAGAAGATGTCCTGGCAACGGCTGCTCTCCAGTCAACGCCTGAAAGGTACGTCCCGGCATGGAATCGATGATGTCGGGCGTTCCCCCTTCCATAAAGACCACGACCGTGTGGTGTTTTCCGGTTCCTTCCGTCGCATGGGGCGCAAAACCCAGGTTCATCCCTTTGCGGAAAATGATCATATCCATACCCGTTTAACCCACAGTCTTGAAGTGGGCTGTGTTGGCCGAAGTCTCGGCATGATGGTTGCCGATAGTCTTCGGCATCAGCTTCCTGAACATATCTCCCCCGCCGATCTAGGTGTCATCGTGCAGAGTGCCTGTCTGGCGCACGATATTGGTAATCCGCCTTTTGGCCATGCCGGTGAATACGCTATTCGTGACTGGTTCCTGCAGGCAGAAAAGCAGGGGCGACTTGAAGGCCTGACCAATGAGCAGAAAGCCGATCTGATCACCTTTGAAGGTAACGCGCAGGGCTTTCGTATGGTGACTCAGGTGGAATACAACCAGTTTGCCGGTGGTATGAAGCTGACCTACGCCACACTCGGTACTTTCCTGAAATATCCCTGGACCGCTTCAAACGCTTCGATGCCCAGCAATATGAAAAGAGCAGGTAAATTCAGCTGTTATCAGACCGAACTGCCTATGCTGCAGGAAACCGCTGAAGCATTGGGTTTGATTCAGCTGGCTGAGCAACGCTGGTGTCGCCATCCGCTGGTTTATCTGGTGGAGGCAGCGGATGACCTCTGCTACGCGCTGCTGGATCTTGAGGACGGTCTTGAGATGGACATTCTGGCTTATGATGAAGTTGAAAGCTTGCTGCTGCAGATCGCTGGTGGTGAGCCGGAAGGATACGCACAGCTAGCCAATGCCTCCAATCGTCGTCGTGTTGCTGCTCTTCGTGGCGCTGCGATGGAGCAGGTGGTTGCAGCGGTTTCCAAAGCCTTTGTTGCGCATCAGGACGAACTGCTCACAGGACAATTTAATCAGGACCTGATCGAAGTTTGCCCACCGGAGATCGCTCAGGGTGTTGCTAAGGCCAAGCAGATGGCGCAGCAACGCATCTTTGATCATCCACGCAAGGCAAAACTTGAGATCGGTGCGTACACCACCCTTGGTGTCCTGCTGGAAAGTTTCTGTGGTGCGGTGGAAGAGCTGAGTCAGCTGAAAGCAGCAGGTTCCGACGCACCTTTGAGCTTTAAACATAAACGGGTGTTGTCGTTGATCGGGGAGAATATTCCTGATACCGGCTGGAACCGTTACGAAGCCTATCGTCGGGTGCTGGATTTTATTGGTGGCATGACCGACAACTACGCGGTGGATCTGGCTCAGGAGATGGGTGGCCGTCTGAATGGCTGATGTAGTAGTTAATTTAGTATGTAGTTGATTTAGCAGATGTCTGAATGAGTGAGTGAATAGCAGAGCTGTGAACCAAGAGTCACAACAGACACTGGGCAGAGACTTGTTCGCAGCGGCATACTGAGATGCATAATAAAAACAGGCTCAGGAGTCGTTATGACCGCTGCTACAGCAATTACAAAAGCATCATCTGCAGGACAAACATGCCCAGACACCGTAATGACGGTGGACGAGATAACTCAATTTTTGCATCAGGAGTTTCCCCAGCATATCGGTGTTGTGACCAAAATGGGTAAGAACAACGCCGTGATGAGGCTGGATGTGGATGATGCCCATCTGCGCCCCGGCGGTACCGTTTCCGGCCCGACCATGATGGCGCTGGCGGATATCTGCCTCTATGTTGCGATTCTCGGTCAGATCGGGCCGGTTGCACTGGCAGTGACCACCAACCTGAATATCAACTTTCTCCGAAAGCCGGAACCGGCAAAAGCGATTATCGCCGAAGCAAGCCTGCTGAAACTGGGTAAGCGATTGGCAGTAGGTGAGATCAGCATTTTCTCTGAAGGTGATGATGAGCCGGTGGCTCATGTCACTGCGACCTATTCGATTCCGCCTCGGTAGGCGTACTTGGCGTAGAAGGCGGTCATTCCCACGCGGAGCATGGGAACGAGAGGAAGGTTGCTTTCTGATCCATGGTGGCTCCTGTAAGGACTGGCTCCCACGCTCTGCGTGGTAGCCCCCATGCGATCGTCAGCGTTTGTGCTGATAAAAGCCGTAATGCGCCAGACTCAACCAACCCAGTGCCATCAGAAAGCCGCCTGTTGGCGTGATCGCCCCTGTCGCGAAACCCAGTAAGTGTTTGCCATAAATCCCGCCGCTAAAAGCAAAAATCGCCAGTAGAAAGAAAAGACCGGGCAGAAGACTTAACCAAGCCATCGGTTTACCTTGTCGCAAAGCACCTCCTGCAATCCATAAACTGACCGCCAGCGTCATGCTGTTAAATTGCTGATAACGTACCGCGGTCTGCAGGCTGTTCAGGATGTCGGGATCGGCACTGCTGAAACCATGACTCAGCCAGGCATCCAGAAACACACCGGAAGCACCGAACAGTCCTGCCAGTAGCCACAAAAGACCGTAAAAATAAAAAAGCGCTTTTTTCGGCGTTTGTGCGGGATTTTGCATCAGGTATCTCCAGATTAGAGGCCGCAAAGCCGGAGGTTTGAGGTACAATGTCAGCCTTTTTTCAGGTCAGTGGTAGCCTCGTGAAAATCGTCGAAGGGCAATATACCCTTCCTCGCTTCGGATTTCACAGCCGCTGACGAAAACGCGACATACTAACCGACAGATCAGGTAGCAAAAGCGATGCAGATACTGGTTAATGGTGAGCCAAAAGAGCTTTCCGGTCAGGCGACACTGGCGGACTTAATCGCTGAGATGGAGTTGACCGGTAAGCGGATCGCAGTGGAGATTAACGCTGAGATCGTGCCCCGCAGTCAGCATGGTGAAACCGCGCTGAACGAAGGTGATCAGGTTGAGATTGTCCACGCCATCGGTGGTGGCTGATTAAGTATTGAGCCAGAACTCTCTACCGCCATACGGAACATAATAAACACAGACAAGGGTAAACATTCGATGACCGCTTCGAGTAACAACAAGGATCTTCTGACCATTGCAGGAAAAAGCTACCAGTCCCGTTTGCTGGTAGGCACCGGTAAATACAAAGACCTGGAAGAGACCCGTCTGGCGATTGAAGCCAGTGGTGCCGAGATTGTGACCGTAGCGGTGCGCCGTACCAATATCGGGCAGAACCCGGGGGAGCCGAATTTGCTGGATGTGATCACTCCGGACAAGTACACCATTCTGCCGAATACCGCCGGTTGCTATACCGCAGAAGATGCGGTGCGTACCTGTCGTCTGGCCCGTGAATTGCTGGATGGCCACAAGCTGGTGAAGCTGGAAGTTCTGGGTGATCAGAAAACCCTGTACCCGGATATGGAAGAAACCCTGAAGGCGATGAAGACCCTAATCGCGGATGGTTTTGACGTTATGGTTTACTGCAACGATGATCCGATCGCTGCGAAAAAGCTGGAAGATATGGGTGCCTGCGCCATCATGCCACTGGGCTCTCTGATCGGTTCCGGTCTTGGTATTCTGAACCCACACAACATCCGCATCATCATGGAAAGCGCTAACATTCCGGTACTGGTTGATGCTGGTGTTGGTACTGCGTCTGATGCGGCTATCGCTATGGAGATGGGCTGTGAAGCCGTACTGATGAACACTGCGATTGCTGCCGCGAAAGATCCGGTACTGATGGCTTCTGCGATGCGTAAGGCGATCGAAGCCGGTCGTGAAGCTTATCTGGCTGGTCGTATGCCGCGTAAAAAATACGCCAGCGCTTCTTCCCCGCTGGAAGGCCTGATCGACTGATTCAGTAAGCCGGATTGATCCGTAGCCACTAAAATGAAAGCAGACCGGGCTCGGTCTGCTGACTGTTTCAATACCCGTTTAATCAACACCATACAGGTTTAAAGAACGACAATGTCTGATGCAACTGATGCTCAAAACCCGAATCAAGCTGTCAACGAGGCTGAGGTTTCTGAGCAGCCGGTAGAAAGCCAGGAAAGAAAAGAGAACGAAACGCCTGAAGAGCATAAACGCCGTATCCGCAGCTTTGTACTGCGTACCGGACGTATGACGGCCGGTCAGCAGCGTGGCATGGACGAGTTCTGGCCGAAGTGGGGCCTGACCCTGGAGCAGGGCGCTATCGACCCGCAACAGGTGTTTGGCCGTGAAGCACCTCTGGTGATCGAGATCGGTTTTGGTATGGGCCACTCCCTGTTCGAGCAGGCGAAAACCATGCCGGATCACAACTTTATCGGCATCGAAGTGCATACCCCTGGTGTCGGTAAACTGATGGCTGAAGCCGGTGATGCCGGTCTGACCAACCTGCGTGCTTATGAAGATGATGCGGTTGAGATTCTGAACCAGTGCATCCCGGATGGTTCTGTGGATCTTCTGCAGCTGTTCTTCCCAGACCCTTGGCACAAAAAACGTCACCACAAGCGTCGTATCGTGCAGCCGGAATTTGTTCAGCTGGTGCGTAAGAAACTGAAAGTAGGTGGCCGTTTCCACATGGCAACGGACTGGGAAAACTACGCCGAGCACATGGTGGAAGTGATGCAGGTTTCGGAAGGTTATGAAAACACCGCGACCGATGGTGTTTATGTACCGCGTCCGGATTCCCGCCCGATCACCAAGTTTGAAAAACGCGGTGAGCGTCTGGGGCACGGTGTTTGGGATATCATCTACCGCAAGGTGAACTGATCATCGTCGATCAGACCCTGAGAGCCAAAATGAAAGCCTCGTAAACTTAGTTTACGAGGCTTTCTGCTTTCAGGCCTTCTGCATAAAGGCCTTAATCTCTGGGGCAATCTCTTCCCGGAAACGGCGGCCATTAAAGATACCGTAGTGACCCACGCCCTTTTGGATGTAGTGCTGGCGCTTGGCTTTCGGGATTTTGGTCAGAATGTCATGGGCGGCTTCTGTCTGTCCCATACCGGTAATATCGTCGTTCTCCCCTTCAATGGTCATCAGCGCCGTTTTCGTCACCGCAGTCGGGTCGATCTTTTTGCCCTGATAGGTCATCTCACCCCTTGGCAGATCATGATCAAGGAACACCTTTTTGATGGTTTCCAGAAAGAAGGGGGCAGGCAGATCCATCACTGCCAGATACTCGTTATAGAACTTGCGGTGCGCTTCGGCACTGTCGCCATCGCCTTTGATCAGGTCGCCAAAGAACTTGAAATGTTTATTCACATGGCTGTCGAGGTTCATGCTCATAAAGCCGGATAGCTGGATAAAGCCGGGATAGACCCGCTGACCCGCACCGGGATAACCCTCCGGAACTGTGCAGATCACCTGATCCTGAAACCACTCGTAATCCTTGCCGGAGGCGTAATCGTTTACCTCCGTTGGATTCTTGCGCGTATCAATCGGGCCGCCCATCAGAATCAGGGATTTGGGTGCGCAGGGATCTTTTTGCTCTGCCATTACCGTGGTGGCAACGATAGCCGGTACGCTAGGCTGACAGACTCCGATCACATGGGTGTCCGCACCTAGCAGCTGCAGAAACTCGATCAGGTAGCGCACATAGTCATCAAAACTGAAGCTACCCTCTTCCAGCGGTACTTCCCGGGCGTTAACCCAGTCGGTGATATAAACCTCATGGTCGGGAATAAACTGTTCAACGGTTCCCCGCAGCAGGGTGGCGTAATGGCCGGACATAGGTGCGACAATCAGTACTTTGGGGTGCTGATACTCACCTGAGCGGCGGAAATGCAGCAGATTGCAGTACGGCAGGGTGTGGATAATCTCTTCACGGATACGCACCTTCTGACCATCAACTTCGGTAAAAGGCAGTTCAAAGCTGGGTTTTTCGTAGTTATCGGTGCAACGCTCGATCAGTTCAGCAGCCGCAGTCAGCAACTTACCGGTTTGAGTGATACGCAGAGGATTCCAGGGCAGTGACAGCTGTTTTCGCCAGGCCTGCGCCCAAAGGTGGATGGGTTGAGCAACCTGACTGTAACTGTGATGCAGTTTATAGAGCATGACGGAGTCCTCTGTGTTTTTAGCTGGCTTATGTTGTTATGATTATTTGTGCGTCGCAGCATTACTAATAATAGACACAGAGGTAAAGCAGGCAAAGGTTTTTCAGTGACTGAAAATCAGGTATCTGTTTTGCGTTTTTTGGGTTGTGATTGTGGTCGTGGTGTCGATGGCAGTGTCGAATCAGTGGTGATCAGACTGCAGATCTAGTCCTGCGGATACAGCGGCCAGTCATCAATACCCACGGCATCGGTAACGGTATTCGCTCCGGAATCATCCCCTGCCCAGCGACGAATAAAGTCACCTTGCGGGTCGAATTCACTGGCCTGTTTTTCCAGATTAAAGTGTCGCCCTCCCCTTGGATCAGCGCCAACGCCTGCTATGTACTGCCAGTTGCCATAGTTACTGCCGGGATCGTAATCGATCAGTTGATGTTCAAACCAGGCAGCCCCGTAGCGCCAGTCCAGTTGCAGCTCGTTAACCAGAGCACTGGCGACAATCTGTCGGCCCCGATTGGAGAGCATACCGGTGGCTTTCAGCTGCTTCATACAGGCATTGACCAAGGGGTAAGCGGTGTTGCCCTCGCACCAGCTTTTAAAGCGCTGGGCGTAAAAACTGGTCAGAGGCTTTTTGCCTCGTTCCCCGGCAAAACAATACAGATCCACGCCAAGACGATGGGCATTCCAGTAGAAGAACTCCCGCCAGAGCAGTTCAAATTTTAACCAGTAGCTGGATTCATTGTTGCCAAACTGCTGCTCGTACTGACTGATCTCGCGCCAGACCTGTCGGGCAGATAAACAACCCTGCGCTAACCAGCCGGAGAGCAGGCTGACATGATCCGGTTGTTGCACAATATCCAATGTATTGCGGGTTTGCTTGTAGTGATCGATGGCACGGGACTTCCAGATAAAGTGATCCAGATGGTTCCATGCCACTTCGCTGCCACCACTGATCGGCAGTTCGTAAGAGGATCTGTCCAATTGAGGAGCTGGTTGATGCTCAGTCTGAGAATCCGATAACAGCGGCGGGCTTTCAGGCCATTGGCTTGCGGTTTCAGGCTCAACCCCAGTTTCAACTTCAGGCATCGGCTTTCTTTGCGCCAACAGCGGGTTAAGCTTTACCGGTTCCGGCATGATCAGCTCATCCGCAAGCTTGCGAAATGGCGTGAACTGTTTGGGTATCTTATCCACAGCCACGGGCAGATGTTCCGGTGTGAATAAAGCGTTCTGATGCAGCGTTATTACCTGACAAACGGTCTGATCCTGCAATGCCTGCCAGAAGCGTGTTTCATTCAAGCCACTGTTAAAACTACCTGCTATCAGATTAATGCGGTGTTTTTCGAGCAAAGCCAGAAGTGTTTTCTCAGGCTTGCCCTGTATCAAATGCAGTTGATGGCCGAAGCGCTGCAGGTGCTGATGCAGATCTCTCAGGGATTGCCAGATAAACCGCCGGCGATGCTGCCCCAATCGAGGAAAGCTATGGCGACTACTTTCGGTAAGTTTAGGATCGATCAGATAAACAAAAAGCAGGCTTTCACACTGGCTGATCAGGTGGTTCAGCGCGGGATTATCCTCAAGGCGAAGATCGTGGGTAAAGAGATACAGGCCGCGTTTTCCGGTTATTGGAAGAGAGTTGTCGGTTATCGAAAGAGGATTGTCCGTTGGGCGATGATCTACCATGGCAGCGTCTCCCCGTTCCAGCTGAAGAAGGAACCGGTTTTCTCCGGTGTCAGTTGTTCCAGTACATCCAACAGGTAGTGGCCGGTTTGCTCGGGAGTAAAGAGTTTGCCCTCGGGGACATTTTTCTGAAAAGGCTCAGATAGTCCGGTATCTGTGGTGCCGGGATGCAGGGCGCTAACACACAGATTTTTATGGCTGCGCTGCCACTCAATAGAGAGTGTTTTTAGTGCCATGTTGAGAGCGGCTTTTGAAGCCCGATAGCTATACCAGCCGCCTAATCGATTATCTTCAATACTGCCCACCTTGGCACTGACCGCTGCAAATATGCCCCTAGGGCTTTGTTTCAGTGCATAGGAAAAATAGCGGGCCAGCAGCAGCGTAGGCAGGGTGTTGTGTTGGATGTTGCTCAGGAAAAAATCCGGTTCAAACTGGCGGATACTTTTCTCCGGTCCGTGAAAAGTATCGCCATTAAGCTGGTGCAGAAACCCCGCACAGTTAATCAGCCAGTCGATCTGGGAGACGTTGCTTGCAAGCTGCTCAATAGATTTCTGATCGGTCAGATCGGTCTGAAACCAGTGAATGGCAGGAGAAAGGTCAGCTGGCTTTTGTTTGCGATAGGTTGCGGATATCTCAGCATCGGGATGTCGTTCAAGAATGGCTTTGATCAGCCCTTGCCCGATACCGCCATTTCCTGCGCAAATCAAAACCTTCATTCGCTTATCCTCTGCCTGAATCTTCTCTTTTTACTGCTGATCAGTACGCAGTTTTCTGGCCTCCGGTTCAGGTTGGAGGATTGAAGAGATTGGACAATTAATGAGGGCTTGGATGATGTCAGAACTGGCTGGCAGAAACCTCAGGCAAAGCTTCAAAACCGGGGCGGGCAAAGTAGAAGCCCTGAAACAGATCGATGCCCTGATTTCGCAGCCATTCATATTCTTCCCGCAGCTCAACACCTTCCGCCAGAAGTTCCAGATTCAGTTCATCACAGACCATAATAATGCCCCGGATAATCGCCTGTTTTCTCGGGTGCTTATGGATATCAATAATCAGCTCCCGATCCAGTTTGATGGTTTCCGGTTCATAATCAGCCAGCAGATTCAGGCCTGAGTAACCTGCACCAAAGTCATCGATAGCAGTGCGAAAGCCCATCTTTTTGTAGGCATCGATAATATTGACCAGGTGCTGTTTGTCGCGCACCTCTTCCCCTTCGGTAACCTCAAAGACGATTTTCTCCAGCGGGAAACCGTACTTTTTCGCTGCCTCCAGAGTGGTGCGTATGCAGAGTTCCGGTTGGTAAACCGCGTTAGGGGTGAAGTTCAGATTGAGGCGTGCATCCTGCTCAGCAAGGCCGATCTCAACCGCTTTTTTGATGGCGGTTACGCGACAGGCCTGATCGAACTGATAGAGGTTTTCTTCGCTGACATGCTGGAAAATCGTTCCGGCCGGTTCGCCGTTGATACCGCGCACCAGAGCTTCATAAGCCACGGTTTTTTGCTGGCTGGCGCTGACAATAGGCTGAAAAGCAAAGCTGAAGGTAAAAGGCAGTGGCGGCTTATCACGGCAGCGATCACATACCGGAAAACCAGAGGGATCGTATGGATTGCCTTGAGAACTGCTGCAGCCTTCAGATTGCATTGTCATGGTGATCGCCCGTTTCTGTTCATCGAGTTCTGCGTGCTTTGTTACACCCAGTTTAAGTAGCTTAGTGCAACGACGCTGTTTATATAGCCTTGGTGCAAAGATTACGGATGGTTGTACGTTAAACAGATAATTCAGATTAAAAGTGTGTGATTTCTGAGAAATAAAAAAGCCCCCGCAGATGCGGAGGCTTTAGGTTTGCAGTTTATTGGTGCTGCAGGCTCTGAAAGATCAGAGGGTGTTATACCTCCTGATACAGCTCGGCACCTTTTGCCATAAACTCTTTTGATTTCTCCTGCATGCCCTCTTCCGCTTGGGCGTTGATGGCTGCAACCTGCTCTTCATCCAGATCCCGTACTTCCTGTGAGATCTTCATGGAGCAGAATTTTGGACCGCACATGGAGCAGAAGTGCGCCACTTTGGCAGACTCTTTCGGCAGAGTTTCGTCGTGGTAAGCGCGTGCCGTATCCGGGTCCAGACCGATGTTGAACTGGTCTTCCCAACGGAATTCGAAACGAGCCTTGGACATGGCGTTATCACGCACCTGTGCTGCCGGGTGGCCTTTGGCCAGATCCGCTGCATGCGCCGCAATCTTATAGGTGATGATGCCGGTTTTAACATCATCTTTATTCGGCAGACCCAGGTGCTCTTTTGGCGTTACATAGCAGAGCATGGCACAACCGTACCAGCCGATCATGGCGGCACCGATACCGGAAGTGATGTGGTCGTAACCCGGTGCGATATCGGTTACCAGAGGGCCCAAGGTGTAGAAAGGTGCTTCGCCACACTCTTTCAGCTGCTTGTCCATGTTCTCTTTGATCATGTGCATCGGCACGTGACCCGGACCTTCGATAAAGCACTGCACGTCATGTTCCCAAGCGATTTTGGTCAGTTCGCCCAGAGTTTCCAGCTCGGCAAACTGAGCTTCATCGTTGGCGTCATAGACAGAACCCGGACGCAGACCATCACCCAGCGAGAAGGTCACGTCGTAGGCCTTCATGATCTCGCAGATCTCTTCAAAGTGGGTGTAGAGGAAGCTTTCTTTGTGGTGTGCCAGACACCATTTCGCCATGATGGAACCACCACGGGAAACAATACCTGTCATACGTTTGGCGGTCAGGGGTACATAGGCCAGACGCACACCGGCGTGGATGGTGAAGTAATCCACACCCTGTTCCGCCTGTTCGATCAGGGTATCGCGGAACACTTCCCAGGTCAGATCTTCTGCAACGCCGTTAACCTTCTCCAGCGCCTGATAAATCGGTACGGTGCCGACAGGAGCCGGGCTGTTACGCACGATCCACTCACGGGTTTCGTGAATGTTTTTACCGGTGGACAGATCCATGATGGTGTCCGCACCCCAGCGGATCCCCCAGGTCATCTTGGCCACTTCTTCCTCGATGGAGGAACCCAGTGCCGAGTTACCGATATTGCCGTTAATTTTGGTCAGGAAGTTACGACCGATAATCATCGGTTCGATTTCCGGGTGGTTGATGTTGGCAGGTAGTACGGCACGGCCACGAGCGATCTCGGAACGGACAAACTCAGGAGTGATCTCATCGGGAATAGCCGCACCAAAGGACTGACCCGGATGCTGTTCATTCAGCTGGTGCTGCTCACGCATCTCTGCCAGCTTCATGTTTTCACGGATGGCAACGTATTCCATTTCCGGCGTGATAATCCCCTGACGGGCATAGTGCATCTGAGTGACGTTTTTACCGGCTTTGGCGCGACGTGGTTTGCGCTGTAGATCAAAGCGTAGTGGTTCCAGTGTCAGGTCGGCTTCACGCATGCGGCCGTATTCGGAGGACAGTTTTGACAGAACCTCGGTATCGTCACGCTCTTCGATCCAGGCATTACGCTGAGGATTCAGACCTTTACGCACATCGATCTGAACTGCAGGATCGGTATAAGGGCCTGAGGTGTCATAAACGCGCAGCGGCTCGTTCTCTTCGTTACCAAAGCTGCCGGTGGTCGGACTCAGGCTGATTTCGCGCATCGGTACTTTAATATCCGAACGGCTGCCTTCGATATAAATTTTGCGGGAATTCGGGAATGGCTGGATGGAAGCCTCATCCACCTGTGCGGTTTGGTTCAGCGGTCCCTGAGGAGAGTTCTGATTGTTTTGAGTATTGGACATCGTACCTACCTTTTACCGTCATCGTGTCGGCTGAACTGTATGTGCAGTACTAAACAGCGCCGTGTTTAAAGCAATGACGATGTGACAGGTTGGCTGTGCCGTTGGATGAATCCTGTAGTGCGAACACAGTGAAAAGACGATTGCTGCGTTCAGACCCGAAGCTGCCTTGTGAAAGTCCGGCAGTACGGATTTTTGGATTCAGTTTCTCGATTCCTACGCTGGAATTACCCAGTTCAGGTTCTTCGGGTTCCGCTGCATTGCAGCGATCTCAGCCAACCGTGCACCCCGTCAAGATGGCACAGAGTCTAGGTAGGCTGGCAGATGATGTCCAGTGCTTTGGCAGCTAAAAAAGCCCGTTTTGGCGGAAGAATAAAAATTTGATAGCAATAAAGTGTAAAGATATTTGTCGGGCTGCCGATAGCCTGAGAACAATCATCTTTTATTGGTCGTTATCCGATGAAAATCGTCAATCAACTAGAACAGTCTGCAGGTGTTGCTAAGTCAATGAACACCGCCCTGCACAATTCGCAGGGTGGGCAGTTCTCTATGTTGCTGAGTTTGTTAACGACACCTCTCTACGCTTCCGATATTCAGGGGATCGACAGCAATGCGCAGGTTGATATGCTGCGTCAGAATCTGGAAGCCGATACCAAAGCCCGAAAAACGGCGATGGCTGTTAACCGCGCAATGAATCATTCCATGATCTCAGGTTACGGTGGTTACTTCAGCTTCCTGCGCGCGCTGTCTGATGTGTTCCCAAATATCCAGCAGGTAACCGCTGTTCGACCTGCTCAGGCGACCAATCTGTATCGTGTTGTTGAGACCCCGGAACTGGGCGAACAGCTGGCGCGTCAGATCAATCTGGCTGCTTAATTCTTCATTTTCTCCAATCTTCTGAATTATTCCGGCGAACTTCGCTTAAAGATGTAAATCCGATTAATTATCTTACTTGGGTGCACTGTAAGCCTCTGAGAGACTTACCGGCCGTGTATTGTTTTTGGTTAACAAATATATTAGATTGATCTAAAATAGCTGTCAGCCACTATATTAAGTGTGTTTGACTGGCATTACCGGATTTTGCGTTACACTGACAACGCAGCTTTAACAAGGAATGGCCCCGAAACCGTTCGGGGTGGGTTCACCGCTTATTATCTGAACGAATTGATAACGTGCAGGAGCAGACCATGCGACGACTTACCGCTATTTCAGCGGCTTTAATCTCTGCTTTGAGTATTCATGCTCAGGCGCAAACTTTATCCGGCGTCTATCAGGATGCTTTGGAGAACGATTACCAGCTGAAAATAGCCCAGTCTGAACTGAATGCGGTTATCGAAGACGAAAACGCAGCCTGGTCGGGAGTTAAACCGACAATCACAGCTGGCGGTAGTCTGATGAATAACTCGCCGGACGGCACCTATCAGGGTCGTGATGCCGGTGACAGCTATAACCAGACCCAGCTGGCGCTGACGGTCACTCAGCCTTTACTGAATGTGGGTAATATTGCTCAGATTGGTGTGGCTCAGGCGACTACCGAAAAAGCCCGTTACGAGTATCAGACCGCAGAAATGGATCTGATGGTTCGTGTCACAGAAGCTTTTTTTGGTGTATTGCGCGCGCAGGATAGCCTGACGTCCTATCAGGCACAGGAAAAGGCGATTAAGCGTCAGCTGGAGCAGGCCAAACAACAGTTTAAAGTGGGTCTGATCCCGATTACCGGCGTTAACGAGGCTCAGGCTGCTTACGATGGTGCCCGGGCGGCCCGTATCGGTGCTGAGGGGGCTCTGCTGATCAGTGAAGAGTCTCTTCAACTACTGACCGGTAAAAGCTATGGCAAGCTGAATACTCTGGCAAAAGACTTTCCGGTTAAAGCACCTCAACCGGCAACGGTTCAATACTGGATCGACCTGGCGCTGGCCAATAATCCGGATGTGAAAGCAGCACAGAAACAGAAAGATGTGGCAACAACGGCTGTTAAAGCAGCTAAGTCTGCCTATCTGCCTTATATCAATGCTAAGGCGGAGCTGGGTTATCAGAATACAGACTCTGCCGCAGAAACTGATATGACCAATCTGGCGCTGGGCGTTGAGATGGGTTGGCAGATTTACGCTGGCGGAGCGACCAGTGCGAATATCAACAAGGTTGGTCACTATCTGAACCAGTCTGAGCAGGGACTGGAGCTGCAGCGCCGCTCTGCTGCACTGAATGCCCGTAGCTACTATATTCAGGTGACCACAAGCGTGCAGCAGGTTGAAGCTCGTCGTCAGGCGTTGGTGTCTTCAGAAAGTGCTCTGCGTGCTACCCGTTCCGGTTATGAGGTAGGTACCCGTAATATTGTTGACGTACTGCAGGCCGAACAGGCTTATTACACCGCTCAGACTGCTTATCTGGATACCCGTTACAGTTATCTGGTCAATCTGATCAAGCTGAAACAGGCTGCAGGAACGCTGAAACAAGAGGATATTGCTGCTCTTGATCAGTGGTTGCAGCAAAAAGCCGGTTAATTCTTACTAACCTGAAAAGCCCCTCTTGCAGGGGCTTTTTTATTTGGGTTAACGTATATACCGCTACTTTGTAAGGCTTTTACCTAAATAAGAGGTTTGTCATCTTCTGAACACGGAAATGGCTTAACCTTTGAATCATCCTAATAACAATAAAAATCGCATCTTAAGGTGTGATCTGAGCGATAGCCGGAGTTGGCAATGGACGCGCAAGGGAAGGCTTATATCGACCCCAGCCTGTTTGATACCGGGCCTGTGGTGGTTTTTAAATGGGGTACTGAACCGGTTGATGGTAACCCCTGGCCCGTTCGTTTTGTCACCGCGAATGTTGCTGAACTTCTGGGCTATAGTCCCGACACCTTTCTGAAGAATCAACTCAGCTTTTCTGATCTGATCCACCCCAAGGATCTGAATCGTGTAGCCAGTGAAGTTTCTCAGGCGCTGGATACGCATACCTCCCGCTTTACCCATCAGGATTACCGCCTGCGCCATCGTAATGGCCATTATATCTGGGTGATGGATGTCACCAAGATCAACTGGCTTGAGTCCGGAGAGCCGGAAAGTTTTAACGGTTATCTGGTGGATATTACCGAACGCAAAAACGCAGAGAACCTTTTAGGTGAGAGTGAACAACGCTATCGCCAGCTTTTTGAAGGCAGTCGTGTTGTGGAGCTGCTGATCAATCCTGAAACCGGTGAAGTGGTTGATGCCAACGAAGCCGCTTGTCGTTTCTATGGCTACAGCTACGACCAGATCACCTCTTTGCACGCGACCGATATCAACGCTATGTCGGAGGTAGAGGTTATTCAGGCGATGGTGGATGCGGAGCAGGAAGCGCGTAATCACTTTGTTTTCCGTCATAAACTGGCTTCCGGTGAACTGCGCGATGTGGAAGTCCACAGCGGACCGGTGGAATATCGTGGCCGGAAGCTGCTCTACTCCATTATTCATGATATTACCCACCGCCTTGAAGCAGAGCGACAGAAAGAGAAGCTCTCTAATGCGCTCGATCAGAGTGGCAGTAGCGTTATGCTGACCGATGCTGATTTCAAAGTGGAATACGTCAATTGGCAGTTTTGCCGGATTTCCGGTTTTTCGCCGGAAGAAGTGATCGGCCGCCATGTGGATTTTCTCTCCGCAGGTCGTACCTCACCTGAAGTTCGTCGTCATCTCTCCGAAACTCTGCGAATGGGTAAGCCCTGGCACGGCGAATTGCTCTGTCGCCGGAAGAATGGCGAACTGTTCTGGAATAGTCTGTCGGTTTCTCCGGTCGCCTCGGAGCAGGGTGAAATAACCGGTCTGGTTGCGGTGGGTGAAGATCTGACCGAACAACGTGAAACCGACCGTAAAATTCAGCAGTTGGCGTTTTTCGACCCGATTACCGGACTCGGCAATCGACAGTTCCTGCTGGATAATCTGGATGAGTTCTTTGCCGAGGCTGAAGCTTCAGGCTTCGATCGTCAGACGGTACTCGTGTTTATCGATCTGGATGACTTTAAGCGGGTTAACGATTCCCTTGGGCACGATATGGGGGATCGTCTGATCAAAACCGCTGCTCACCGGCTTAAGGTGGTGGTGAGTGACTCTGATGTGCTGGTGCGGTTGGGGGGCGATGAGTTTGCCATTCTTCACCGTACCAGTAACCGGGAGAAACTGAACGATTGGCTGGATCAGCTCTGTTATCAGTTCAATCGCACGGTCAAGCTGGGGCCGCATACCATTAACGCCTTCGCCAGTATCGGTGTGGCCTTTTTACCTCAGGATGCTTCAGATACCACAGAAGCGCTGCGTAATGCGGAGCTTGCGATGTATCGTGCCAAACAGCAAACCGGCAGCACCTGCCATTTCTTCTCGGAAGAGCTGAATCAGCAAGCTCAGAAGCGCCTCGATCTGGAGGTCCGCCTGAGAAAGGCGATGCAGCATAACCAGCTGGAGCTCTACTACCAGCCCAAAGTGTGTCTGAAGAATAATCGCATTATTGGCGTTGAGGCTCTGATTCGCTGGAATGATCCTGAACGGGGATTAATCCCTCCGTTAGATTTTATTCCCTTTGCGGAAGATACCGGGCTGATACTGCCAATCAGTCACTGGGTGCTGGAAACTGCCTGTCGTCAGATTGTAAGCTGGCAGAAAGCGGGTCGTAAGCCGATTCGTATGGCGATAAATCTTTCCGCCCGTCAGTTTCAGGATCCGGGTTTTGTCAGTCAGGTGGCGACCATTCTGCAGCAGACCGGTGTGAATCCTAAATGGATTGAGCTTGAGATCACCGAAAGTATGCTGATGGAAAATATGCAGGATATGCTGCCGGTGCTGCATGAGCTGAAAGCACTTGGGGTAAGTCTTGCCATTGATGATTTCGGTACCGGCTATTCCTCACTGGCTTACCTGAAAGAGATGCCGATCGATGTGCTGAAAGTAGATCGCGCTTTTGTCAAAGATCTGCCCCATGGCCGCAATGATTGCGCGATCACCCGAACCATTATTGTACTGGCCCAGCAATTGGGGCTGAGTGTGGTGGCAGAAGGCATCGAGCAGTCCGAACAGGCGAAGTTTCTGCTGGAAAGTGGCTGTGATATCGGTCAGGGCTTTCTGTTCAGTCGACCTTTGACCCTGAAAGCGCTGGAAGAGAAACTAAATCAGACGACGCTTGCTCCTTTAAGCGCCGTCGCCCTGCTTTGATGGATTAGTCTTAATCATCTGCTGAGAGGAAGGTTTCCAATACCGCATTCAGGTAGGTGAACCCCTCATCGGTGGTTTTTAAACGACCAGTTCCCGCTTCCATTAGCCCCATCTGCTGCAGTTTCTCCAGCTCAGGTGACAGGCTGCTCAGTGGTTGCCCCGTACGTTGTGGATAAAGTGTTTCATCCACACCCTCTTTTAATCGCAGGGCATTCATTAGAAATTCTACCGGCATCTCTTCCGGCTCAAGCAGAGTTCGCTGTGAGATGTAATCCACCGCGCTCAGATATTGCTTCGGATGGCGCTGTTTACTGGTGCGCACTATCTCCAGTCCGCCCTCAGTCGTTGGCCAGGTGATCTTGCCATGGGCTCCGGCACCGATCCCCAAATAATCACCAAACTGCCAATAGTTGAGATTATGTCGGGCCTCTGAGCCGGGTTTGGCATAGGCGGAAACCTCATACTGCAGATAACCGGCTTTAGCGATCAGTTTCTGCCCTGCCTGCTGGATCTCCCACAGGGTATCGTCATCCGGCAACGGAGGTGGTGCCTGATAAAAGGCGGTATTCGGTTCCAGTGTCAGCTGATACCAAGACAGATGATCCGGCTGCAGATCGATCGCCTGCTGCAGATCCTGCAGTGCTTCAGCTTCAGTCTGATCCGGCAGCCCGTGCATCAGATCAAGGTTGAAGCGGGTGAAACCCGCCTTGCGGGCGCTTTCGGCGGCGCGGATCGCATCCTGATTGTCGTGGATTCGGCCAAGGCGTTTCAGCTGTTCAGGATCAAAGCTCTGAATACCGATCGACAGCCGGTTAACTCCCGCTTTGCGATAACCCTCAAACCGGGCCTGCTCCACAGTGCCGGGATTGGCTTCCAGCGTGATCTCGATATCATCAGCAAAAGAAATGCGTTGTTCCACGCCCTGCAGAATTTGACCAATCGCTTCCGGAGAAAAGAGGCTGGGCGTGCCGCCACCAAAAAAGATACTGCTGAGCTTACGTTCCTGAACACCTGTCAGATCTGCATCCAGATCCCGCATCAGCGCAGCGATATACTCCTGCTCCGGTAGACCTGCAGGCTCAAGTTCTGCACCCTGGGGCGTATCAGTCGCCGCTTTAAAGCGATCCACACCGTGGGAGTTAAAGTCGCAATAAGGGCACTTCTGAACACACCAGGGGATGTGGATATAGAGGCTTAGCGGGGGCAGAGACATGGCAGATACCGTGGATAGTGTCAGAATAGTGTCGTGAGTTTTTTTGCATCACAGGCGCAGGCAGGGCTGCTGCGCCTGTGATGGATGCGGCGTTAAACCGGCAAAGGGATCAGCCCCGGGCTTTCAGTTGGCTGACCAGATCCAGTGTCGCCTTACCGCGATGGCTGAGTTTGTTTTTCTCTTCACGGCTCATGGCTGCTGCGGTACAGCCCTGCTCTTCGATAAAGAACAGCGGATCGTAACCAAAGCCACCTTCACCTTCCGGCGCTTCCAGAATACGGCCTTCCCAACTGCCCTGAGCGATAATTGGCGTCGGGTCATCCGCGTGACGCAGGTAAACCAACACACACCAGTAACGGGCGGTGCGTTTTTCCTGCGGCAGGCCTTTCAGCTCTTCCAGCAGTTTAGCGTTGTTTTTGGCATCGGTAGCGCCTTCACCGGAGAAGCGGGCGGAATAGATACCCGGTGCGCCGTTTAGGGTATCCACTTCGATACCGGAGTCATCGGCCATAGCGGGTTGACCACTGACACGGCTGGCTTCACGGGCTTTCAACAGAGCGTTTTCGATAAAGGTCAGGCCGGTTTCGTCCACTTCAGGCACGTTATATTCGGACTGGGGGACAACTTCAAAACCCAGTGGGGCCAATACTTCACCAAACTCTTTCAGTTTGCCTTTGTTGCCACTGGCGAGGACGAGTTTTTGACTCATAGTAGGGGTTCTCTTTCTGCATTCTCACGCGGAGCGTGGGAACGAGTTTTCTGTTTGCTTACCAGACTCTCTGCTCGCTCCCACGCTCTGCGTGGTAGCGTTTATGGGAGTCCGATATTTGAGACGGCAATAGGTTTTTATTCGCCATAAAAACGGCGGATAAAGCTCAGATCGTAAGGCTGGATATTAGGATCAAAACGTACCTTCAGACGAAAACGGGTGGGTTCATCTTCGGTGAAATTAAAAGTCGTGATCTGGTAGATCGCATTGGGTTCACGAATGGTACGGAAAGCCAGATTAACGCTTTGCCCAGCCAGGTTAGCCACATCGCCGGTAACCAGAGCCTCAACCGGTTTGTAGCTGCCGTCGGCCTGTTTTTTCAGTACCGAGATATTGATCATCGCCTGATAGCGGCTGCGGACAATACCGTAAGCCTGAGCTACCTCAGGCTGCAGAAAGCCGGTGGTAAAGGTGTTGTAGTGGATCTGATAATCACCTACCTGTTCAAACTGAGCGGCTTTTGCCGGAGTCGTCATGCTGAAAAACGCCAGCAGGGTGAATAAAGCAGGTAGCAGATGTTTAAGCGATAAAACCTTCATAGAAAGACTCCACAGAAACTTAGGGGTTGCCTGTCTGACTACAGGGGAATAGCAGGGTTCCGGCACAAGCCCGAACAGGATATGTACGGGCCTGGCTGGAAATTCGGATTAACGGGTAACCCGATAAATCGCCACTTCACCGAACAGGTTCGGCCAGAGATTGGTTGCCCAGTGGCTTTCGTGCTCACTGTTGCCCACCGCCCGGTCGATAATGTGCATGTTGCGGCTTTTACACAGCTGCTCAAAATCCCGGAAGGTAGACAGGTGGATGTTCGGCGTGTTGTACCAGGTGTGTGGCAATGACTTGGATACCGGCATCTCCCCTTTCACTGCCAGATAAAAACGGCAGCGCCAGTAGGCAAAGTTCGGGAAGGTCACAATACATTCCTTACCCACACGCAGCATCTCTTCCAGCATCAGATCGGGACGCTTCATCGCCTGCAGGGCCTGGGTCATCACCACCACATCGTAACTCTGGTCTTTAAAGTTACTCAGGCCGTCATCCAGGTTCTGCTCGATGACGTTAACGCCCTTGGCGACACACTCGGTGATCTTCTGATCGTCGATCTCAAGGCCGTAACCGTGCACCTGTTTTTTCTGCTTCAGGAAATCCAGCAGATCACCACTACCGCAACCCAGATCGAGTACGCGGCTGTTGGGTTGAATCCAGTTCTGAATAATCGCTAAATCGGGGCGGCTCAGATGCATGCTGCTTCTCCCTTTTCCGTTGCCTGAACATTCTCAGCCTGATCGGCGACACGTTGCATAAAGGCGGAGAAGATCGCCTCATAACGCTCGTTCGGAATCAGAAAGGCATCATGGCCGTGGGGAGACTCAACGCAGGCATAGCTGACATTGCGACCGGCTTCCGTCAGAGCGTTAACGATCTCTTCTGAGCGCGATGGTGCAAAACGCCAGTCGGTGCTGAAAGAGACGAGCAGGAAGTTACTCTTGGCCTGTGCGACCGCTTTGGAAAGATCACCGCCAAAGGCTGCCGCTGGATCAAAGTAATCCAGCGCCTTGGTCATCAGCAGGTAGGTGTTGGCATCAAAGCTTTCCGAGAAGGTTTCGCCCTGATAGCGCAGGTAGCTTTCCACCTGAAACTCAACATCGTAGCCAAAATTGATCTTGTCGGTACGCAGGTCGCGGCCAAACTTATCGCCCATGGAGTGCTCGGACAGATAGGTAATATGGCCAACCATACGTGCCAGACGAAGACCGTGACGGGGAATCGTATTGTGGTCCGCGTAACGGCCATCGTGGAATTCAGGATCGCTCATGATCGCCTGACGGGCGACCTCGTTAAAGGCGATATTCTGTGCGGTCAGACGCGGTGCGGCTGCGATAATCACCGTATTGCGCATGCGCTCCGGATGGTTAATCGACCACTGCAATGCCTGCATACCGCCGAGGCTGCCGCCAACAATGGCCGCCCAGGTTTCGATACCCAGATATTCACCCAGACGCACCTGGCTGTTGACCCAGTCCGGTACGGTCATTACCGGAAAGTCCGGTCCGTATTGATTACCGGTCTTAGGATCGATAGAGGTTGGGCCGGTCGAGCCGCTGCAGCCGCCTAAGTTGTTCAGGCAGACCACATAAAAACGGTTGGTATCGATACACTTGCCGGGACCGATATAGGCATCCCACCAGCCGGGTTTGCGGTCATCCATCGAGTGATAACCGGCCGCATGGTGTGTGCCACTCAGGGCGTGACAGATCAGTACCGCATTGGAGCGATCAGAGTTTAGGGTGCCGTAGGTTTCGTAGATAAGTTCGTAGCTGTCCAGCGTACGGCCACAGGTGAGTTCCAGCGGGGTGTCGAAGCGGGCAATCTGCGGTTCGACAATACCGACAGAATCTTCAGGAATCGCGTTAGGCATTTCCCAGGATCTTCCTCAATCAAGATGTCTGCGGGCGGCTTAGCCTCCCCTGCGAAAACCGGTTCAGACGCGTTGCAACAGGGTTTTGGTTGCAGTGATTCAGATGCGGAACAGGTGTATTTGGAAATGCAGGGGCACAAGCCACGGAAAGGCTCACTGTAACACAGTTGTGGTCACAGACGGCAGAGGTTTATTCAGAAGAAAAATAATGGCTTATCGTTGTTTAGTTTGGTGTGCGTTGTTTGGTTTGATCAGAAGACGGAAACAAAAAAGAGCAGCGGATGCTGCTCTTTAGTGTAGTGCGGTGTTCTGTATGGTGCTGCGTTATCAGCCTGCGATTACATACCGGCAATCAGATAGCGCGGCATACCGGATGCTTGACCCAGAGTACCCATCACCATGATCTCCAGAACATTGATGCCGATAAACACAAAGATCGGGGACAGATCCAGACCACCCATGGATGGCAGGATATTACGTACCGGAGACATCACAGGCTCTGTGATCTGATAGATCAGCATCGCACCGGGATGGCTGCTCTGAGGTGCAACCCAGCTCAGAATGATGGAACCGATCAGAGCGTAGAAATAGATATCCAGCAAGGTGGTGATAACACCAGTCAGCGCACCCAGAATCAGGTTCATCGCAGGTGGTACACCTTCACCGGCGATGATAAACACCAGTGAGATACCGATCACTTTAACAAAGAAAGCGATTACCAGAGTGGCGATGCTGACACGGCCAAGAGGCTTCAGGGTTTTCTGCAGCGGATTCACCAGCGGTGAGGTCGCCTTGGCAATCGCCTGAGAGATAGGGTTATAAAAATCTGCCTGTGAGAACTGCAGAATAAAGCGCATCATCACGATAAACAGATACAAATTAACAAGGGTCATGACCAGAAAAACGCCGGCATTACCTACAGATTGTCCCATCACACGATTGCTCCAAAGCTGGTGTCGGTTTTTTTGCTTTCAATAGATATTGTTATTGTATGGAGGCGATGGCGATTATTTCCAGCTTAAATCTGATAAATAACCGCCTGAACCCTAATCCATATTGTTGGTGTTCGTTGTTCAGCTGTCGTTTTGCTATTCAGCTACTGTTGTTAACGACCCTGTTTTAGCTATCCAGCTGTTCGGCCAGTTCTTTACCGCGATTAGCGGCGGCTTTCACAGCTTTCTCATACAGCTCGGTCAGACCACCGGCATTAAAGGTATTCAGTGCCTGCTCTGTGGTGCCGCCCGGAGAGGTTACCCGGCGACGCAGTTCTGCGGCATCGTGTTCACTTTCAGAAGCCATACGGGCTGCGCCCAGTGCGGTTTGAATCGCCAGTTTCTCAGCCACTTCGGCACTTAAACCGACACTTTCACCGGCTTTTTGCAGGGCTTCCATCGCCAGGAAGAAGTAAGCCGGGCCGCTGCCGGAAACCGCCGTTACCGCATCCATCTGCTCTTCATCATCCACCCAAAGCGCCAGACCCACCGCTTGCATCAGTTTTTCAGCCAGCGCTTTCTGGATCTCAGTCACCTTGCTGTTGGCATAAAGGCCGGTCGCGCCGCAGCCCAGCAGAGACGGTGTATTCGGCATGGTGCGAACCACTGCCACATCGCCACCCAACCAGCGTTCCAGAGTTTCGGATTTCAGGCCAGCGGCAACTGACACGATCAGAGGTTTGCTCTTCTGCACCTGCTCGCGGATCTCGTTGCACAGGTCCTGCATCATCTGAGGTTTTACCCCCAGAATCACCACATCGCTCTTAGCGACCGCATCATTGTTATCGCTGCTGGTGATAATGCCGAACTGGGATTTCAGTTCCGCTAAACGCTCTTCAGAGCGGCGGGTTGCGATAATGTTTTCCGCCGGAACACCCTTGGCGATCAGGCCGCCGATGATGCTGCCGGACATATTGCCTGCGCCCAGAAAAGCGAGTTTGGCTGCTTGCATGTTAAACCTCTGAATCTGTTATCTGCGTTAAATTGCGTATTTAGCTGTCTTGTTACTGGCTTGCCTGAATCGAATCGGTTTAAGCCTGTTTGCTGTAATCCCGGGCACCGAAAATAGCGGTGCCGATACGTACCATGGTAGAGCCTTCGGCGATGGCGGCTTCAAGATCACCGCTCATGCCCATGGACAGGGTATCCAGTTGCGGGTGTTCGTCTTTGATCGCTTCCAGCGCCTGACGGAGCGCGGCTAAAGGTTCCCGCTGCGCTTCCAGAGTGTCCGCCGGTGCCGGAATGGCCATCAGGCCCCTCAGGGTCAGATTAGGCAGGGCGGCAACTTCTCTTGCCAGTTCCGGCAGCTCGTCAATCGTGATGCCGGATTTGCTCTCTTCGGCGCTGATATTCACCTGCAGGCAGATATTCAGTGGCGGTAGCTCAGTCGGGCGCTGTTCGCTCAGGCGGCGGGCGACCTTCAGGCGATCCACACTGTGCACCCAGTGAAAGTTCTCAGCGATAGCGCGGGTTTTATTGGACTGAATCGGGCCGATGAAGTGCCAGATAATATCCAGATCTGCCAGCTCCTGCTGTTTATCCAGCGACTCCTGCAGATAGTTCTCACCAAAATCCCGCTGACCGGCGTCGTAAGCTTCTTTCAACAGTTCTGCCGGTTTGGTTTTGCTCACCGCCAACAGGGTAACGTCAGCGGAATTTCGTTGATATTGGGCACAACAGGTGTCGATCTGCTGGCGCACCTCAGAGAGATTTCTGGCAATATGAGAAGCTGTCATTAATTCTGTATCCCATGTGGTGGTTTGAATGAGAACGGGGATATAGAGCAAACCCACGCATTTGGATCTTTCTCGGCCATGGATATTACCGAACTGCTGGCTTTCAGTGCAAAACAAGGTGCTTCTGACCTGCACCTTTCTTCCGGCATGCCGCCAATGATTCGCACTGATGGCGACATACGCCGCATCAATGTACCCGCTCTGAGCCACAAAGATGTGCACCGTATGGTGTACGACATTATGAACGATAAACAGCGCCGGGATTATGAAGAGTTTCTGGAGATCGACTTCTCCTTTGAAGTTCCCGGTATCGCCCGTTTCCGTGTTAACGCCTTTAACCACAATCGCGGTGCCGGAGCGGTATTCCGTACCATTCCCAGTACCGTGCTGCCGATGGATCAGCTGGGCATGGGCGAGATTTTTCAACGCTTATCGATGCTGCCCCGGGGGTTGGTGCTGGTCACAGGCCCGACCGGTTCTGGTAAAAGCACCACGCTGGCGGCGATGCTCGATTATGTTAACGAGCGCAAATACCAGCATATTCTCACCATTGAAGATCCCATCGAATTTATCCACGAAAGCAAAAAGTGTCTGATCACCCAAAGGGAAGTGCATCGGGATACCCATACCTTCAGTGATGCTCTGCGCTCTGCCCTGCGTGAAGACCCAGACATCATTCTGGTGGGCGAGATGCGGGATCTGGAAACGATCCGTCTGGCGCTGACTGCTGCGGAAACCGGCCACATGGTGTTCGGCACCCTGCACACCAGCTCAGCGGCAAAAACCATCGACCGTATTATCGATGTCTTTCCGGCGCAGGAGAAATCCATGGTGCGGTCTATGCTTTCAGAATCTTTGCAGGGAGTTGTCTCCCAGACACTGCTGAAGAAACAGGGCGGTGGTCGTATTGCGGCACACGAGATTATGACGGCAACCCCGGCGATCCGGAATCTGATCCGTGAAGACAAGATCGCTCAGATGAACTCTGTGATTCAGACCAGTGGTGGTCAGGGGATGCAAACCATGGATCAGTGCCTGAAGCTGATGCTGAACAAGGGACAGATTTCACTGGAAACCGCCCGTGAAAAGGCCGTTAATCCCGATCTGTTTATGTAATCCTGAGCGTTTTATGCGCTGTAATAATTTTGTAAATGTAATAACTGTTTTACAGCTGCAGGTATGATGGCCTGTGGCTCTTGCTGTTTTTAGTGGGTAATTACATTTTATGTAATTATTTCAACAGGTTAGAAGGATTTTTAGGAGCGATTTGTGTCTGATTCCCATCTTGAGCGAACCCGCACGCCCCGTCAACAGGGGCTTTTGGATAAGTTCTACAAGATGCTGAAGGTGATGGCCGATAAAAAAGGCACGGATATGTTTATCACCACCGGCATGCAGCCCTCGATGAAGCTGAATGGCGAGCTGGTGCCGCTGGCAAACAGCGCCCTGACGCCAGAGATGACCCGGGATCTGGTTTTTGGCGTGATGAACAGTGAGCAGACCCAGGAGTTTATGGAGCACCGCGAGTGCAATTTTGCTCTGAGTGCTTCCGGTGTCGGTCGTTTTCGGGTCAGCGCCTTTTACCAGCGCAATCAGGTGGGTATGGTGCTGCGCCGGATCGAGTTTGAAGTGCCTAGGCTGGAGAATCTGGATCTGCCGGTAAAGGTCAGTGAACTGGCGATGGAAAAACGTGGCCTGATTCTTTTTGTTGGGGCCACGGGTACCGGTAAATCCACCTCCCTTGCCGCCATGATCCAGCACAGAAATGAAAACAGTCGCGGACACATCATCTGTATTGAAGATCCCATTGAGTTTATCCATCAGCACAAAAACAGCATTGTTACCCAGCGGGAAGTGGGTATTGATACCGAAAGCTATGAAGTTGCCCTGAAAAACACCCTGAGACAGTCACCCAATGTGATCATGATTGGTGAAGTGCGCAGTTCGCAGACGATGGAATATGCTCTCGCCTTCGCAGAAACCGGTCACCTCTGTCTGGCGACCCTGCACGCTAATAACGCCAATCAGGCGTTGGAGCGGGTGATCAACTTCTTCCCACCGGAGAAGCACAATCAGGTCTGGATGGATCTTTCTCTGAATCTGAAAGCGATTATCGCCCAGCAGCTGGTGCCGACACCGGATGGCAAGGGCCGTAAGGGCGTGATTGAGATTCTGCTTAATACGCCACTGGTGTCGGACATGATCCGCAAAGGCGATGTGCAGGGACTGAAAGAGGTGATGGCTAAATCCACAGAGCTGGGCATGCAAACCTTTGATCAGGCGCTGTACGAACTCTATAAGCGTGAGCAGATCAGCTACGATGATGCTCTTGCCTATGCCGATGCACCGAACGATCTGCGTCTGATGATCAAACTGGGCACCAGTAAAAAAGGTGAGCCGTCCCGCTTTGGCGACAGTGGTGATCAGTTCACTCTGGCGGATTGATCAAACGTCATTTTTGCAGATTTGTTGGATTTTGAGCGGTATTCGGTCTGTTTTTTTAACGATCCGGTGCCGTTTTTTATCTGCCTGAAGCAGCGGCTGTGCTATGCTTCGCAGCATTCTTAGTGAGTAAAAATTAACAGGGCCTGAGTTTCATCAGGTTGCTGATCTCCCCCAATCAAACGTGCTGCCATTGAACCGGATTTTCTCTTCTTGAGCCGGTCTGTAACACGTTGATTCTGTAAGTATTTTGAGGTGTTATCTTTGTTTACCGAGCTTTCCCTGCATGAACGCCTGATGAAGGCGCTGGAAAAAATGGCCTTCAGTGAACCGACTCCGGTTCAGTCGAAAGCGATTCCTGCGGCGATGACAAAAAAAGATCTGCTGGTCAGTGCAGAAACCGGTAGCGGTAAAACCGCAGCATTCCTTTTGCCTATGCTGCATCAGTTTCTGGAAGATCCGGCGCCGAATACCGGCACCCGTGCACTGATTCTGGCACCGACCCGTGAGCTGGTGCGTCAGATCTATAAGCACTTTACCGAGCTGTCTGCCTTCACTCATATCAAGGCAACCTGGATCATCGGTGGTGAGACCTTCAAATTCCAGAAGGCGATGCTGCGTAAAAATCCGGAAATCATTATTGCGACCCCGGGCCGTATTCTGGAGCATCTGGAAAAGGATTCTCTGGATCTGAAGGATCTGGAATACCTGATTCTGGATGAAGCTGACCGTATGCTGGATATGGGCCTGAGCGAAGAAGTGCTGAAAATTGTCGACTTCTGCCGCAAAGAGCGCCAAACCATGCTGTTCTCTGCGACCCTGAGTCGTAAAGGTATCCGTGAAGTTGCTGATCGTGTTCTGGTGGATCCGGAGACAGTTATCGTTAATACCGTGCGTGATCAGCACGACAACATTACTCAGCAGTATCTGCTGGCGGATGATGTTAAGCACAAAGATGCGCTGGCGGTTCGTCTGCTGAATGACCGCGAATACGAGAAGGCTCTGGTATTCGTTAACAAGCGTGTTGATGCTGACCGTCTTGGCGGCTTCCTGCGTTACAAGGATATCCGCACCGGTGTTTTACATGGTGAGCTGGATCAGGATCAGCGTAATCACGTGATGAACCTGATGCGTCGTGGTCATATCGATGTGCTGGTGGCGACCGATGTTGCTGCCCGTGGTCTGGATATTTCCGGTGTTGAGCTGGTGATCAACTACGATATGGCGCGCAAAGGTGATGATTACGTGCACCGCATCGGCCGTACCGGTCGTGCAGGGGAAACCGGTACAGCGGTTTCCATGATCACCTCTTACGAGTGGAACCTGAAAGCTGCGATTGAACGCTATATTCAGGTGAAATTCGAAGAAGTTAAGGTGAAAGGTCTGGAAGGCAAATATAAAGGCCCGAAAGATGTGCGTGCTAACGGTAAGACGGTTGGTAAGAAGAAGCCGAAAACCGCTGCTGAGAAAAAGGCTCTGAAAGAGAAGAAGAAGGGGCAGGAAAAGAAAGCTCAGAAGCGTCAGCAGAAGAAATCTGCAGAAGGCAGCCTGAAAAAACGTGCAGCGCCGGTTGAGCGTAAGAGCGTAGGTTTTGGCACCATCCGTAAGCGCACCACTGCGGAATTTAAGCCCGAAGAAGATTGATCTTAAGGCCTGAGTCTTAAAAAGCAGGCTTAATCAAAGGCAGCCGTATCCGAAAGGTGCGGCTGTTTTTTTGTGCCTCAAAAAAGACTGGCATTTAGTACTGCCAATTTGATTGGCTGAATTTCAGGCAAAAAAATGCCCGGGGATGGGAGTCCACCGGGCGAGACCGTGATTAGCTTGATGAGGAGATAAACCAGACTCTGAATTACTGCAGCGGGAACCTGAACCTGCTGGAGAATGGTTTAAATCGGCTTAGTGATTTGGCGAATCCTTAAGCTTGAGTAAATGATATGTATTCTCATTAGGTCTGTAAAGTCTTTTTGAGAATTATTTTCATTTGCCTGCTGAAAGGTAGGTTTTTAATAGGGGGGAGGCTTTGAATCAGGCAAGAATTCTGACTGGTAATGCCATTCAGCAGACAAGAAAAAGGCAGATGACGACGCATCTGCCTTTTCATTTTGAGGATGAGTCAGGCGTTAGCCTTCCTTATCTCGGATCCAACACTATCCCAGCTCAACGAGCCGTTGTTTTCGGTAACGGCAGGCTGGGCAGGTGATAACCCGCCAGATCAAGACAGTAACGATAGTAAGTGCGGCTTTTGCTGGTGCGTCCCATTGAGGAGTACAGGCGGCTCAGTTCGGCAGCCGTCACAGCCAGTGGCTGCAGACGGAAACTCTCTTCCATAAAATCAGCGGCCTTACCCCAAAGCTGGTTACGCAGAGCAATACGGCCTGCGGTCAGATAAAGTGCGGAGCTGTCGCTGTGTTTCTTCAGCCACTGTTCAACCTGGGTCATCTGCTGGCGCACATCGCCCTTTTCCAGCAGACCGTAAATAATCACCAGATGATCCTGCCAGTTCTGACGCAGTTGCTCTGTGATAAAGCGTTCCAGCAGGATATCTGCTTTACAGGCATGCAGAGCGCGAGCGTAAGCTTCGGAAAGCTGCTGCTCTTTTTTCAGTTCCGCGGGTAGCTCTTTCCAGATCTTCTGGATGCCTTCCAGACAATCTTCCTGAGACAGGTTCTGGCATTGTTCGAGCATCGCCAGATGCAAACGTATCATCAGCTGTTTGCCTTCCGCATCGGTCAGAATGTCCTGCTTCAGCAGCTGTGGATAAAGTGTTTTCAGTCCCTGCCAGTCTTCCAGTTTCTGATAAACCTTGAGCAGGGTTTTCAGTACCCAACGGTGACGGGGATTCTTTTTCTGCAGGCGGAGCAGCTGTGCGAGACACTGTTCGTACTGACCGCGCTCCAGCTGAAACTCAATCTGGGACAGGCTGACGGCGGTTTCAGCGCCCGGCGTGCTGTCCAAGGCTTCTTTCAGTAGCTGATCACTTTGCTCGTAACGGCCCTGAGCATGAGCAGCCCGGGCGGCTGCCAGATAGTTGATCACAGGTGCGCCGGAGCGGGGGGCTGAACGCTTGAGTAAGCGCTCCCCTTTGCGCCACTGGCCTTCTGCCATCAGTAAGAGACCTTTAACCGTAGCTTTCAGGGCGCGTTTGTCACGGCCTGCGCTGGAAAACACATTCAGGGTTTTCAGCGGACGACGCACACCGGACTGCAACCGCATCAGCAGATGGAAGCCAACCAGTGCTGCACCAAATAATAGAGCACCGATCCAGAAGGACATCTCTACGGTGGTCTTACCCCAGCTGATCAGAATATAGCCCGGATCTTCCTGCATCAGCAGGCCAGCAAACATACCACCGGCTAAGGCCAGAATGGCGGCGATATAGAGGCGTTTCATGATGCAGGCGCCTCCGTTGTGTTGTCAGTTGAGGATGGTTCGGAGTTTTCCGGCGTCTCTGCCGGGACAGAACTGCTGAAGCGTTGCTTCTGCAGATCACGCAGCAGATTCAGGGATCCGGAAATATCCGGGCGCTGCTGACGGATGTTTTGCTCGGCCAACGCTTTTAGCGTGCTTACAACATTCTGAGTACGGGCTGCGCTCTGATCAAAGTGAGTCTCAACCCAGGAGGATGCCTGTTGCAGTAAAGTACGGAACAGGGTTTGTTCCTCTTTCAGCAGGGCGATCTGCGCCTGCTGCAGTGTCAGGCGCAGGTTGTGGCGCAGATAGAGGCTCTCTTCCGGTGGTAGCAGAGGTGTGATTTTTTCGTCACGGTGACGAACCACCACCAGCGTTTTGGCTTCGTTCCAGAGTGTCTGCCAGACGCTTTGTTCCTGATTGTCTTCCAGCTGAGTCTGACGGAAAGCACTGCGGTTTTCAGGCTCCATCGGTAGCGGTAACTGATCGATCTGGCCTTCAAGGGCGCTCAGTTTGAAGTAGATGCCGCTCTGATCCAGCGTATCAATACTGTTCAGCTCAGCCACTTCATTGGCGATCGCCTGGCGCACGACAAACAGCGCCGGATTATCCGCCTTCGTCAGACGCTCATCGGCACTGGTCAGCAGGGTTTTGGCACCGGTAAGGTCGCCTTCCAGCTGAAGTCTGTGATTGGCCAGTCGCAGCAGGTATTCCGCTTCCGCCTGCAGCCAGTCAGAAGGTTTTGGTCCCTGAGTGCTGGCAAAAGCGGTCGCCAGATCCTGCAGGTTCTGACGCTGCTGAGTTTGCTGCTGCTGCAGCGCCTGACTTTGCTGGTTCAGTTTGTTGGTGGCCGCAGGTAGGGTTTGCAGGCTGTTCAGGGCCTGAGCCTGACGTTGCAACTGAGCTTCCAGCTGGTTGTTGCGTTCGCTCAGTTGAGTCAGTGCCTGAGCGGTTTTTTCCTGTTGCTGCCAGAAGGTGTAGCCGGAGGCTGCGGCGGCACCAAGGGCAATAACCAGAGCGCTAAGGGCGATAACCGATCCCTTTTTGCCGGACGTTTTTTCAGCGGTTGTTTTTTCTGCCTGTGATTTCTCAGCGGATGGCTTTTCAGCGGCGGCAGGTTTTTTATCTGCCAGAGGCTTTTTCACAGCAGCCTTTTTGTCCGCTTCAGTATCCGTTGCTTTAGATTTATCCACAGAGTCCGCTTTCGGCTTATCTTCAGATAGAGTTTTATCTGAGGATGCCTGCTTGGATGGTGTGATATCCGGCTGAGACTTTGTTTCGGGCTGAGGCTCTGCTTCTGGTTGAGACTCTACTTCCGGCTGAGGTTCTTTGGAATCTGATTTCTTATCAGCGGCAGGTTCTGTTTCGCCAACCATGACAAAGCCAGTGCCCTGTGTGGTTTTTTGCTCGGGCGTGTCGTTTGCTGGCTGATCTTTCGACGTCGTGTCTGTGGTCTTATTTTCTTTATCGCTCATTGCATCGCCTCATGCTTAGCGTTGACTGGCTATGGATTCCAGGGCGGCCTGTTGCCATTGTCCACCGGCACCTTTGGCCTGGACAATCTTTTTGAAGCCCAGTGCACGGGCCTCCTGTCGCAGGCGGGGGCTGGAAACCAGTAAAAGGGTATTAAACAGGCCGGGCTCGGCACCGGCCAGCTGAACCAGATGGTTCAGGGCATCCAGGCTGCTGATCAGGATGACATCAAAATATTCGGACTGAAGCAGCTCGCGTTCGGCGCTCAGAATCGGCGGACAAACGCGTTTGTAGAAAAAGAGTTCTTTAACCTGAGCGCCCCGTTCTTCCAGCGTGCTTTTCAGCAGAGGGCGACCACCCTCGCCTTTACAGAGCAGGATTTTTTCACCGGCAACCTCGGTCAGTGCCGGAAGTGTCAGCATCGCCTCGCTGTTATCCCCCTGTTCAGGGTAGACCACGGGCAGTCCGTAATCGTCCAGAATGGCAGCGGTTCCCGCGCCGGGAGTAACCCAGAGGGTTTTGGCCGGGGGCTGTGGCCAGTACTGATCTAAACGATCCAGAAACAGATTGGCAGTTACCGGACTGACGCAGATGACCTTGCTGTAGTGGTCAAGATCCAACAGGGTACTGCGGTCAACAGGTGTTTCTTCCAGCTCTTCAATTGCCAGCAGGGGAATATGATACGGCTCAGCACCGGCTGCTTTCAGCTCCGTCATCAGCGCGGTTTCCTGTCCGGATGGGCGGGTTACGGCGATTTTCAGCGGTTGCTGGTCGGAATGTCTAAGCAGGCGTTGGCTGTTCATGGAGGTGCTGTCAGTCCTTGCTGGGGGGAAGCGTCGGTCAGGTATGGGCGTTCAGGTTAAGGTCCGGCCAGAGTGATTCTGACCGGACAGATCGGCAAGGGATCAGGCGCGGTTATAAACGCGATCCAGAATCTCTTTAGCGCCCTGCTCGATAAGCATCTCTGCAACGGCGATGCCCAGTGCTTCCGGGTCAGAAACCGGGCCGGTTTTCTCAGCGCGCAGCAGTTTTGTACCATCCGGCTCACCCACTAAAGCACGCAGGTGAATGTTTTCACCGTTATCCACCAGTACCGCGTAACCGCCGATCGGCACCTGACAACCGCCTTCAAGGTGACAGTTCATGGCGCGTTCTGCGCGAACGGTATTCCAGGTGTCTTCGTGACGCAGAGGCTCAAGCAGTTTGATGATCTCGTCATCGCCTTCGCGGGTCTCGATGCCCAGCGCGCCCTGACCAACGGCAGGCAGACTCTGTTCCGGTGTCATTTCGTGACGGATGCGCTCGTCCAGCTCCATGCGTTGCAGACCAGAGGTGGCCAGCAAAATAGCATCGTATTCGCCGTCATCCATTTTCGCCATACGGGTCTGGATGTTGCCGCGCAGGCTTTTCACTTCAAGATCCGGGCGGTTAGCGCGCGCCTGCAGTTCACGACGCAGGCTGGACGTGCCGAGAACCGCACCTTCCGGCAGTTCGTCAAAGCTGGCGTATTTGTTGGAAACAAAAGCGTCTGTTGGCGCGTGACGTTCACAGATCACCGGCAGAGCAAAACCTTTCGGCAGTACCATAGGCACGTCTTTCATGGAGTGCACGGCGATATCGGCACGGCCTTCATTCATGGCCAGTTCCAGCTCTTTCACAAACAAGCCTTTACCACCGATTTTAGCCAGAGGAGTATCCAGAATCTTGTCGCCCTGAGTGCTCATCGGCACCAGTTCAACTTTCAGACCGGGATGCAGCGCCTCAAGACGGGCCTGAATGTGCTCAGCCTGCCACATGGCCAGAGGGCTTTTACGGGTTGCGATACGGATAACTTGTTGGCTCATGGAGATAGAACTCTTGCTTGTCTGTGGGCAGCCTTCCTTGGTGCTGGCAACTACAGAGGTTGCGCGGGATGGCCGTAAGGCCGGAGGCCGCCAAAAATGGGCGTTGCGCTGATTCTAACAAAGCCGCCTGCAATAGACACCGATACAAATCATTTCGCGGTTTTTTTTCCATAAAATCTGACGATTAAAGCGAAATATCAGGGGATATGACCATGCCATTCACGGCGGGCTTACTGTTATAATGCTGGCAAAAGTTAGCTTACCTCTGCGGTCTGATAAACACGTTGGCGATTACCCGGCTGGCGTATCGGGCATAACGGCAGAGTCTTTGGCATGAGGAATTAAAATGAGTGTTAAGCAAGAGAACCCTGCACAGAATTCGGCGACTAACCAGCAATGGGGCGGTCGTTTCAACGAACCAACAGATGCCTTTGTGGCACGTTTTACGGCGTCTGTGGATTTCGACCAGCGTATGGCGAATCAGGATATTCAGGGCTCTATCGCGCATGCGACGATGCTGGCGAAAGTGGGCGTGCTGACCGATGAAGAGCGTGACCAGATTATTCAGGGTCTGACTGAGATTCGTGAAGAGATCGCTAACGGTGAGTTCGAGTGGTCTGTGGCGCTGGAAGATGTGCACATGAACATCGAGGCGCGCTTAACGCAAAAGATCGGTATCACAGGTAAAAAACTGCACACCGGCCGTTCCCGTAACGATCAGGTGGCTACTGATATCCGCCTTTACCTGCGTGATGAGATCGATGTGATCAGTGCTGAGCTGAACCGTCTGCAGGAAGGTCTGCTGGGTCTGGCTGATAAAGAAGCCGATACCATCATGCCGGGTTTCACGCACCTGCAAACCGCGCAGCCTGTTACCTTTGGTCATCACCTGATGGCGTGGTTCGAGATGCTGACCCGTGACTACGAGCGTCTGCAGGATTGCCGTAAGCGTATCAACATTCTGCCACTGGGCGCTGCAGCGCTGGCGGGTACGACTTACCCGATCGACCGTCATCTGACTGCTGAACTGCTGGGCTTTGAGCGTCCGACTGAGAACTCACTGGATTCCGTATCGGATCGTGACTTCGCGATTGAGTTCTCCTCTGCTGCCAGCCTGATCATGATGCACCTGTCCCGTATGTCGGAAGAGCTGGTGCTGTGGACTTCGGCACAGTTCAACTTTATCAACCTGCCGGATCGTTTCTGCACCGGTTCCTCCATTATGCCGCAGAAGAAAAACCCGGATGTACCGGAACTGGTGCGCGGTAAGAGCGGTCGTGTCTTTGGTCATCTGTTCTCGCTGCTGACCCTGATGAAGTCTCAGCCACTGGCGTACAACAAAGACAACCAGGAAGACAAAGAGCCGATCTTTGACGTGGTGGATACCCTGCAGGGTTCTCTGCGTGCTTTCGCCGATATGATTCCGGCGATTGAATCCCGCAAAGAAGAGATGCATGAAGCGGCACTACGTGGCTTCTCTACCGCAACGGATCTGGCGGATTATCTGGTACGTAAGGGTATCGCCTTCCGTGACTCTCATGAGATCGTGGGTAAGTCTGTGGCCTACGGTGTTAAAACCGGTAAGGATCTGGGCGAGATGACCCTGGAAGAACTGCAGCAGTTCTCTGATAGCATCACAGAAGATGTGTTTGAAGTGCTGACGCTGGAAGGCTCCGTAAGCGCCCGTAACCACATTGGTGGTACTGCGCCGGATCAGGTACGTGCAGCGGTTAAGCGTGGTCGTGACCTGCTGGCGACCCGAGGCTGATATGCGTCGCTTCAAAGCTATTTTAAGCCTGTGTCTGGTGACATTAGCGCTGGCAGGTTGCGGTCAGAAAGGACCGCTTTACCTGCCGGACGAAGGTGCAAAACCTGAGGCCACCAATCAGTCTCAGTAGTACCAGTCTTTTATATCAGTACAAATCAGCTAGGCTGATTCGCTCCCCGCGCACTTTTGCTGCGGGGAAAACAGATTCCCGGTAGCAGCCAAAGGCTGCTGCCCATCCGGTGAGACAGTTATGGACTTTTTTAACTATCAGGGCGACACCCTGTTCGCAGAAGATGTCGCGGTAAACCAGCTGGCTGAGCAGTATGGCACACCGCTGTACGTTTATTCCCGTGCAACCCTCGAGCGTCACTACCGTGCTTATGATGAGGCGCTGGCCAATCAGCCGCACCTGATCTGCTATGCGGTAAAAGCCAACTCCAATCTGGCGGTGCTGAATGTGCTGGCTCGTTTGGGCGCCGGTTTCGATATCGTTTCTGTGGGTGAGCTTGAGCGTGTTCTGACCGCAGGTGGTGATCCGGCAAAAGTGATCTTCTCCGGTGTCGGCAAACAGGCCCATGAAATGCGCCGCGCGCTGCAGGTCGGTATCAAGTGCTTCAACGTAGAATCGGAAGCAGAACTGGATCGTCTGAATGATGTAGCTGAGTCCATGGGGCTGCAGGCCAGTGTTTCCCTGCGTGTGAACCCGGACGTGGATGCTCAGACCCACCCGTATATCTCCACCGGTCTGAAAGAGAACAAGTTTGGTATCTCCATTGATCGCGCGGAAGAGGTTTACCTGAAAGCCGCCAGTCTGCCGAACCTGAAAGTGGAAGGTGTGGACTGTCATATCGGTTCTCAGCTGACACAGAGTGCCCCTTTCCTGGATGCGCTGGATCGTCTGCTGGATCTGATCGCTAAGCTGGCTGAAAAAGGTATCAATATCAAACACCTGGATCTGGGTGGAGGCCTTGGCGTTCGTTATGACGACGAAACGCCGCCGGAGCCTCGTGATTACGCGACCAAGGTGCTGGAGCGTCTGGGTGACAGCGATCTGACCCTGATCATGGAGCCGGGCCGTTCTATCGCCGCTAACGCCGGTATTCTGGTAACCCGCGTGGAATACCTGAAACCGACAGAAGCGAAAAACTTTGCTGTGGTTGATGCGGCCATGAACGACCTGCTGCGTCCTTCACTGTACAGTGCCTGGCAGAAGATCATTCCTGTGGTTGAACCGGCTGCTGACGCTGAGAAAGCGACTTACGATCTGGTTGGCCCGATCTGTGAAACCGGCGACTTTATCGGTAAAGACCGTGAGCTGGCGCTGCAGCAGGGTGATCTGCTGGCGGTTCGTTCTGCCGGTGCTTACGGTTTTGCTATGTCTTCCAACTACAACAGCCGTAACCGTGCTGCTGAAGTGATGGTGGATGGCGATCAGAGCTTCCTGGTTCGTCGTCGTGAGACCTTTGAGCAGCAGATTGCAGGCGAAAACGTGCTGCCGGCTTAATCGCCACTGTTTTAAGACAAGGTTTAAGACAAGACGATTAATCAGCAGGGTGTTCTTTTAACGACGAAATTCGTCGCTGTATAAAAAGAACATCCTGCGGGAGAGCAAGTAAATGCTGTTGAAATTTACCAAGATGCACGGACTGGGCAACGACTTTATGGTGGTTGATCTGGTCTCGCAGCGGGCAAAAATTTTTCCCGATCAGGTACGTGAACTGGCAGACCGTAACTTCGGAATAGGCTTCGATCAGCTGCTGATTGTTGAGCCGCCAACGGATCCGGATATGGATTTCAAATACCGTATCTTTAATGCAGATGGCAGCGAAGTTGAGCAGTGCGGCAACGGCGCGCGCTGTTTTGCCCGTTTCGTTTACGACAAGCGCCTGACCAGCAAGAAAAGTATTAATGTCGAAACCTCCGGCGGCAATATCCAGCTTAACCTGACCGATGATGGCGGTGTGACGGTGGATATGGGCACCCCCCGCCTGGTGCCGGATACGATTCCTTTTGTCGCAGACAACCAGCAGGAAAAGTATGAGCTGGAGGTTGATGGTCAATCCTATACTGTCGGTGCGGTTTCTATGGGGAATCCCCATGGCGTACTAGTGGTGGATGATGTGGATACCGCTCCGGTTGAGCTGCTGGGGCCTAAGATCGAAAGCCATCCCCGTTTCCCGAATCGGGTGAATGTTGGTTTTATGCAGGTTGTCAGTCGTGACGAGATTCGTTTGCGGGTTTATGAACGTGGTGCCGGAGAAACTTTGGCTTGTGGAACAGGGGCTTGCGCCGCTGTTGTTGCAGGACGGTTACAAGGGTTACTAAATGAAGTGGTAGAAGTACATCTTCCTGGTGGTACACTGAAAATCCAATGGTCCGGTGAAGGTGCGCCCGTCATGATGACAGGCCCCGCGGCACGGGTTTTTGAAGGACAAATCTACCTATGACAGATTCCAAAAGCGGGACCGTTTCCGAGAGCGGGGCGGCGTCCACAAATGGGATTGATGCTCAGGCGGTCGCTGACTATCTGAAAAACAATCCGGATTTTTTCCAGCAGCATGAAGAGCTTCTGCTGGAGCTGAACTTGCCGCATCCCAGCGGTAAGGCGGTTTCGCTGTTGGAGCGCCAGATGATCCTGATGCGGGAGCGTTTGGCGGATCGTGAAGATCATCTGGAAGATCTGCTGGATACCGCACGTCATAACGACATGCAGCTTTCCCGCGTGCGCCGGTTAATTCTGGCGCTTTTGGAAGCGGACGATCTGAATGATCTGGCCGCAACCCTGTCCGAGCAACTGCGTAACAGCTTTGGTACCGGTCATAGCCGACTGGTGATTACCGATTCCGGTAGTGCAGATACGATCAATACCTCTCAGCTGGTGACTCAGGCGGACAACAGCCTGACCGCTTTGATTCAGGCGCTTTTGCAGAGTAACCGTACTTTTTGTGGTCAGGTGTCTGCTGAGCAGCTGGAGCAGTTGTTTGAGCTGGGCATGGTTGCTGATGGTTCGGCGGCGGTGATTCCGCTGAATCAGGATGATGTAAAAGGCTATCTGCTGCTGGGCAGTGAAAACCCGGATTATTTCCGTGCGGAAATGGGCACTGAGTTTGCGGCCTATGTCGCAGATGTCGTAGCGCGTCTGCTGCATCATCTGCGTTAAGTCGGATATTCATGGTTCTGTAATGACGCTTTCCGGCTCACCCCTTGAGCAATCTCTGGAAGCTTTTCTGACAAGCCTTGCTCAACAGCAGGGCTCGCCCCATACCCTGAGTAACTACCGTCGGGATCTTGAGCAGTTTCTGCACTACCTTCAGTCGGATGATGGCGCGGCTATATCCGACTGGAAGGTGCTGACCCGCAAGCAGATTCGACATTATCTGGCCTTTCGCCATCAGGAAGGGCTGACTCCCCGCTCCCTTCAGCGTCATCTGTCCAGTATCAAAAGCTTCCTTGGTTTTCTGCAACGACAAAAGGTGCTGGAGACGAATCCTGCCGATGGTTTACGTGCCCCTAAAGCGGCTCAGCTACTGCCTAAACCCGTGGATATCGATCAGCTGCAGCAGATGCTGGATCAGCCTGTGGATCAAAACGTTTCCGATAAAAACCGTATTGCCGAGTTGAGAGATAAAGCGATGTTAGAGCTGCTCTACGGTTGCGGCTTGCGACTGGCAGAACTGGTGGCGCTGGATCTTGAGAGTGTCGATTTTGCTCAGGAACAGATCCGGGTAATGGGCAAAGGGCGTAAAGAACGTCTCTCTCCTCTGGGGGGAAAGGCAGCGAAAGCATTAAAACACTGGCTTGATGTCAGAGACCAGTGGTTGAAAAACGAACAGCAAACGGCGCTCTTTATCGGTCAGCGTGGTAACCGTATCACGCCAACTATGGTTCAGCAGCGGGTTGCCAGGGCGGGGCAAAATGCAGGTATTGCAGATCGCCTGCATCCCCACCGTTTAAGGCATTCCTATGCCAGCCATCTGCTGGAATCAAGTGGTGATCTGCGGGGAGTGCAGGAGCTGCTCGGCCATGCGGATATCAGCAGCACCCAGATCTACACCCGACTGGATTATCAGCATCTGGCACAGGTTTACGATAAGTCGCATCCAAGAGCACAGCGCAAAAAGAAACAGGATAAAGAGGGATAACACAAAGATGAGTATTAAAGCGGTCGTGTTTGATCTGGACGACACCCTCTGGGATGTAAACCCTGTGATTGTGAAAGCTGAGCGCGCTCATTATCAGTGGCTCAACCAGCATGCACCGAAACTGACAGCGCGCTTTACTGAACGGGAGCTGCGCGGTTATCGCATGAGTCTGGCACGCCGACATCCCGAGCTGATGCACTTTGTTACCCGTTCACGTATGCGGGCGATGGATGAATGTTTGCGCTTATCCGGCTATTCCGACGTTGAAGCGGCTCAGCTTGCGGAGCAGGCTTTTGCGGTTTTCTGGCGCTATCGCAACCAGATTGAGCCTTTTCCTTACGCGTTTGAGGCTCTGGAAGGTTTGAAGCGTGAGTATATTATCGGTGCACTGAGTAACGGTAATGCGGATGTGTTTCAGACACCCCTGGCAGAGTGGTTTGATTTCGCTTTCAGTGCCGAGGGGCTATCGGTGGCTAAACCTGATCCGGAAGCGTTTCAGGCGGTGCTGGATCATCTGAAGTGCACACCGCAGGAGATTCTCTTTGTCGGCGATAATCCGGAGCATGATATTGAGGGTGCGTATCGGATGGGGATGAAAACCCTCTGGGTACAGGTAAAGCCTTCCGCAAAAGCACCGGCGTTCTATGATGCCCGTATCGACTGCCTGAGTCAGCTGCATCAGGCGGTGACGCAGCTGGATCGATAATGTCTCGTCCCCCACGCTCCGCCGGAACGAGTGACAAAAAAACCAGAGCCGGGCTCTGGTTTTTTATGCTGCACAGTTAAGGAAGTTAAGCCTCTGGTAGTTCCAGCTGCAGCCATTCATCCAGCTTCTGGCGCAGTTGAGGTACGCCATCTTTCTTGAGGGCAGAGAACTGCTGCACACTGACCAGATCTTCCCACTCATGCAGGGCCTGTTTAACTTCCAGCAGTGCTTTTTTAGCTGCACCTTTCTTCAGTTTATCCGCTTTGGTCAGCAGGATATGAACCGGTTTGTTCACCTTGTCAGCCCATTCCAGCATCATCTGGTCGAACTCGGTCAGCGGATGACGAATATCCATCACCAGTACGATACCGCGCAGAACCTGACGGTTGAGCAGGTATTCTGACAGGTGGCGCTGCCACTCCAGTTTGACCTTTTCCGGTACTTTGGCGTAACCGTAACCCGGCAGATCCACCAGTTTTTGATCTGTGCCGTTGTGCAGGCCAAAAAAGTTGATAAGCTGCGTGCGCCCCGGAGTTTTCGAGGTTCGGGCCAGTCGGGAGTTCTGGGTCAACGTATTGATTGAACTGGATTTACCCGCATTGGAACGACCGGCAAAGGCGACTTCGGCACCAAAATCCGGAGGACATTGAGCCAGGGTCGGGGCGCTGATCATAAAGCTCGCCGTCTGGTAGTTCAGCTTTGGCGCGCGATCATCCGCAGTGTTTTGGTTCTGTTCGTTGTTCAGGTCTTGATTAGAAACTTCGGTCATGGCGTATTCAACTAATGGGGCAAAAGACAGGTTATATGGGGCGTTCACGTTTCCCTTCGGATTAGTATATAATGCCACCACTTTTTAGATGGTAGTGTACCATTCAGGTCGATTCGGCACGAACTTAAACGTCTGATGTAACTGAGCATCAGACGGAATAATTGATCTGGCACTGCCAGGGCTTTCCGGCAGGAGCCTCCCAAGGTTTCGGCCTATCAGAGAGTAGCTGCTCACAGAAGCAGACTCTGGTAAGCCTCAGGAAAATAACAGTAATCACCTTAAAATTAGCAAGATTGGATTAGCAATGAAGAAATTACTGGTAAGTCTGGCAGTTACTCTTGGCCTGGTAAGCTTTGCGCACGCCGCTGGTGATGCAAAAGCAGGAGAAGCAAAAGCAGCAGTTTGTGCTGGTTGTCACGGTGTTGAGGGTATCGCTATGATCCCTAACTACCCAAGCCTGGCAGGTCAGCATGAAAGCTACCTGGCGAAGCAGATCATCGAAATTCGTGATGGCGTTCGTAAGGTTCCTGAGATGACGGGTATGGTTGCTGGTTTCAGCGATCAGGATGCTCAGAACGTTGCAGCTTACTTCGCAGCTAAGCCTAAAAACTTGGGTCAGGCTGATCCTGCTCTGGTAGCTCGTGGTCAGGAACTGTACCGCGCGGGCGACATGGCGAAAGGCATTCCGGCTTGTACTGCATGTCACTCTCCAAACGGTATGGGTAACGAGCAGGCTAAGTACCCTGTACTGAGCGGCCAGAACCCGGCTTACACTGCTGCGGCTCTGAAGAAGTTCCGTGATGGTGACCGTGCAAACGATCCGAACAACATGATGCGCGCTATCGCTGCGAAAATGAGCGATAAAGACATCGAAGCAGTTTCTAACTACGTGTTTGGTCTGAACTAAGCACCAGTAGTTGAAAAAAGGGCCGAAAGGCCCTTTTTTTGTGCCCGCCTGTCGGGTAAACGAGGCATGCCTGACAGGTTGTGATCGGGAACTTTATCCGCGTTGCGACGTATAGTAAGTTGTCGTCATAATTTTATGTGATAGCTTCATGTGATAACCGGGCTGATCTTTAATGATCAGCCGTTGAAAATACCGGGCGCATGTCGCTCTGGCCCTAAAGGACTTTAAGCAATGGTAAAAAAACTGATTCAGCAGTTCAGCGCATTTGTTTTGTTTGCGGCTGTTTCCCTGACGGCTCAGGCCGAGGACTTTAAAGAAGGTGTTCACTACATCAAGCTGAGTACGCCGGTGGCAGTCTCCGAGCCGGGTAAGATCGAAGTGGCTGAGCTCTTCTGGTATGGCTGCCCGCACTGTTTCGAGTTCGAGCCTTACATTGAACCCTGGATTGAAACGCTGCCGGAAGATGTCCGTTTTGAACGTGTACCGGCAACCTTCAGCAAAGTGTGGAAGACCCATGCGAACGCCTTTTACGCAGCTGAAGCACTGGGTATTGGTGAAAAACTGCACAGCGATTTTTTCAACCGTATTCACCGCAACAACGAGCGCCTGACCAGCACGTCTGATCTGGCAGAGTTCTTTGCCGAGTACGGTGTGAGTGAAAAAGATGCTGAGCGCGCGCTGAAATCTTTTGGTGTTAAATCCAAAGTAAATCAGGCTGGTGCCCGTATCCGTGGTTATCAGGCGCTGGGTGTTCCGGCGATGGTGGTTAACGGAAAATATCGTATCGATACCAGTACAGCGGGTAGTTGGACAAATATGCTAAAAATCACTGAGTTTCTGATCGAAAAAGAGCGTCAGAACTAATCTGCTCAGTGAATTATTTTGAAGCCGGCTGTTTCAGCCGGTTTTTTTATGTCCTGATTGTGACGTAATTGTTCTAAAGAGCGCGGAATGAAAACTTTTCGCAGGCAAAGAGTACAGAGTATGATTAAAGGGCTACTCTGCAAATTAAGCAATTAGTCTTGCAGTAACCGGCATCGCCCCTCTCCCTGCCCAGGGAAAGCCACTGGAGCGAGTGTCGAAATAAAAAAATGGGCTAACAACTAAATAAAAAAGAGGTCAACCATGACAAATGGTTCTGGAGCTCTGAGTCAGGTGGTCAACAAAATTGACGCTTTGACCGAGCTTGTCGGACGATCTATCTCCTGGCTAACCCTTGCCATGATGGTCGTTATGTTTGCGGTTGTTGTACTGCGCTATCTGTTAAATACCGGTTCAATTGCCATGCAGGAGTCTGTGATGTATCTGCATGCAGCTGTTTTTATGCTTGCTGCCGGGTACACCCTCAAGAATGACGGCCACGTGCGTGTGGATATCTTCTATCGGGAGATGACACCTGAGCGCAAAGCCCTGGTGGATTTCTTCGGTTCCATTTTTCTGCTGATCCCGGTCATGGTCTTTATGGGCTGGATAAGCTGGCAGTATGTGATGAACTCCTGGGCTGTGATGGAAGGTTCCCCTGAAGCTGGCGGTATCCATGGCGTTTATCTGCTGAAAACTCTGATTCTGGCAATGGTTGGCCTGATGCTACTCCAGGCGCTTGCTGAAGCACTGCGTAACCTGCTGGTTCTGATGGGTAAAGGCCCTCAGGTTGAACATCATGTGAATGAGGAGAAAGTCTAGTGGTTGAGTTCCTGCCTCTGTTTCTGTTTGCCGCAGTGTGTGTGGTATTGATGTTCGGCTATCCGGTGGCCTTGTCACTGGCGGGTACCGCGCTGGTCTTTGCCGGTGGCGGTATGGCCTTTGGTGTTTTCGATCCGGCCTTCCTGCAGGCTTTCCCGAATCGTCTGTACGGTATTATGACCAACCAGACGCTGATTGCGGTGCCGCTTTTCGTACTGATGGGCGTGTTGCTGGAGAAATCTAAGGTTGCAGAAACCCTGCTGGATGCGATGGCGCTGTTGTTTGGCTCCATGCGCGGTGGTCTGGGTATCTCCGTTGTTGTGGTAGGCATGCTGCTGGCGGCCAGTACCGGTATTGTCGGTGCGACCGTGGTTACTATGGGCCTGATCTCCCTGCCAACGATGCTCAAGCGTGGTTATTCGCCATCACTGGCGACCGGTGCAATCTGTGCAACCGGTACGCTGGGTCAGATTATTCCACCATCTATCGCTCTGGTTCTTCTGGGTGATGTATTGTCCAGTGCGTACCAACAGGCGCAGCTGAATATGGGCGTATTCAGTCCGAAAACGGTTTCTGTGGGTGACCTTTTTGTGGGTGCCATGATTCCAGGACTGTTACTGGTTGCGGCTTATATCGTTTATATGATGATTGTGGCCTGGCTGAAACCGGAATCGGCACCTGCCGTAAGTCGTGAGCAGATTCAGGCGGATCGACACGTTCAGGAGCCTCTGGCAGTGATCCTGCTGAAAGGTCTGGTTCCACCGGTGGTACTGATTGTGGCGGTATTGGGGTCTATCCTGACCGGCGCTGCGACTCCGACAGAAGCGGCCGGTGTTGGTGCCTTCGGTGCAGCGATTCTTGCGGCTTTCCAGAAACAGCTGAACATGAAGATGCTGGGCGAAGTGGTACGTTCTACCACTAACGTAACCGCCATGGTGTTCCTGATTCTGATTGGTGCTTCTGTTTTCTCTCTGGTGTTCCGTGGCTTTGGCGGTGAAGAGCTGATCCACCACTGGTTTGAACAGATGCCGGGCGGTGTTGTCGGTGCCATGATCATCGTAATGCTGGTGATGTTCCTGCTGGGCTTTATCCTCGACTTTATCGAGATCACCTTTGTTGTCGTGCCGATTGTCGCTCCGGTACTGATGATGATGGGGCTGGATCCGGTCTGGCTGGGTATTATGATGGCAATCAATCTGCAGACCTCCTTCCTGACGCCACCATTTGGTTTTGCACTCTTCTATCTGAGGGGCGTAGCGCCGCCTTCTGTGCCGACCTCTGCAATTTATAAAGGTGTGATTCCGTTTATTCTGATTCAGATCTCGATGTTGCTGGCGCTGACCATCTGGCCGGAATTGGCCACCTGGTTACCAACGGTTGTTTATGGTGAGTAATCGCTGAGCAACGGGTCATAGAATCAAAGAAAACCCCGATCACTGCAAAGTGATCGGGGTTTTTATTAGGATATTTGGTAGCTGTAGATTTGAATGATAAGGAAATAATAGATGGAACATGTAAATGGAATAACAGGGGTTCCGATTTATCGTTATGAACCTATCGTTAAGGAAGAATCTGAGTGTCGAATTGAATCTCTGCGTGATGGCAGATTGTATATCTCAGATCCAGAAAGTTTTAATGATCCGTTTGATATTCAGTTAAGTATTCGAGACCTGTCTTATCGCAGTGGTTTTACAGAAGAAGAGTTAAACGCTGCATTGCAGGCGCTGTTTAAAGGTTATCAGCCTGTAAATGCACATTGGTTGTTTAATGAAAATATTTTAGAGGAGTTAAAGCTTTGGCTAGATGGAGGCTTTTCATCTCAAGAAAATATTATTCATCATGTTAAAAAGCACTTGAAAACTTTTGGTGTGCAGTGCTTCTCAAGCTGCTATGAAATCCCTTTAAGTTGGGCGCATTATGCATCCGGGCATAGCGGTTTTTGTATTGAATACGATCTGAGAAAAATGGAATTTGCAGGAAAGAATGGGCATGAGCTTCGTATGCACGATGTGACTTATAGCAGTTTGTTACCGGAAGTGTGCCTATCTGAAGTGTTGTTTACGCCTCATCAGGCAATCAAGAAGCTACTGGCAACAAAGACAATTGATTGGGCTTATGAACAGGAATTCCGCTTAGTTCATTTCACCAAAAAGGCTACGAAGATAGATATGCCGGAAGGTCTGCGTATGAACTCATTAATTGGCGGTATGAATATGTCAAAGGACAATTTTGAAAAGCTTAAGGGTGTCGGTAAAGAACTTGCTATACCTGTTTGTCGAATGCAAGGAAGCAGTCGGCCGGGCAGGCTCTGGGAGAGGGGGGATCCTGAATGATCGTGATGTATCGATTCGATATGGATCAATACATCCAGTAGCTTGTCTGATAGCGTAATACCAAGAACGCACACTTATTTCTGGAGAATCCCGGATGAAAAAAACTTTGTTAGGCCTGACCGCAGCGGCGATTATGGCAGTGACCAGCCCGTCGACACTGGCCGCTGATCCAGTCTGGCTGGAAGGGAAAAACGATCAGATTTACAGCATTAAGGTTTATCACAGTCCTAGCTGTGGCTGTTGTAAGGGCTGGATTGAGCATCTGGAAGATCACGACTTTCAGGTTGAATCGATCGAGATGAATGATGTGAATCCGATCAAGCAACAATACGGTGTACCTCAACAGGGGGCTTCCTGCCACACCGCTCTGGTCAATGGTAAGGTGATTGAAGGGCATGTGCCTGCGCAGGATATTAAGACGCTGTTGGCCTCACAAAATAATATCCACCTGCTGACGGTTCCGGGTATGCCATCCGGTGGTCCGGGTATGGATTTTGACGGTGCCCGTAAGGATGATTTCTCGGTTTATGCCATGGATAAAGCAGGCAAGGTGAGCACCTATAATCGCTATGAAGACTATTAGGGTCTGACATCAGATATAAAAAAAACGGAGCCCGGGGCTCCGTTTTTTGTTTGGCGATAAAGCCTTACGCGTCGATACGCTTGGCTCTATTACGCGTCGATACGCTTGTATTTCACACGTTTCGGCACGTCAGAACCGACACGCTTGTGGTAGTCCGCTTCGTACTCGGTGTAGTTACCGGTAAAGAATTCCACCTTGGACTCGCCTTCGTACGCCAGAATGTGCGTGGCGATACGGTCAAGGAACCAACGGTCGTGGGAGATCACGAAGGCGCAGCCCGGGAAGTTCAGCAGTGCTTCTTCCAGTGCACGCAGGGTCTCGATATCCAGATCGTTTGACGGTTCATCGAGCAGCAGCACGTTAGCGCCCTGTTTCAGGGTGTGTGCCAGATGCAGACGGCCACGCTCACCACCGGACAGATCTTTCACAAACTTCTGCTGGTCGTTGCCTTTAAAGTTGAAGCGACCGGCATAGGCACGGGACGGTACCTGATAGCTGCCGATGGTCAGAATGTCCTGACCGTCAGACAGGGCTTCCCAAACGGTTTTCGAACCGTCCAGATTTTCACGACTCTGGTTCACAAACGCCAGCTTCACGGTTTCACCGATTTCCACGGTACCGGAATCCGGCTGCTCTTCACCGGCGATCATCTTGAACAGGGTCGATTTACCGGCACCGTTACCACCGACGATACCCACGATAGCACCCTGAGGGATGCTGAAGTCCAGGTTGTCGATCAGTAGCTTGTCACCAAAGGCTTTGGAAACACCGTGGAAGTTAACCACCTTGTCACCCAGACGAGGTCCCGGTGGAATGTAGATTTCGTTGGTTTCGTTACGGGACTGGAAGTCCTGAGACTGCATCTCTTCAAAGCGTGCCAGACGCGCTTTGCTCTTGGCGTGACGGCCTTTGGCGTTGGAGCGAACCCACTCAAGTTCCGCTTTCATAGACTTCTGACGGGAAGCTTCCTGCTTGGCTTCCTGCTCCAGACGGGCTTCTTTCTGCTCCAGCCAGCTGGAGTAGTTGCCTTCCCAAGGAATACCGTGGCCACGGTCCAGTTCCAGAATCCAGCCGGCTACGTTGTCGAGGAAGTAACGGTCGTGGGTGATCGCCACAACAGTACCGGCGTATTCGTGCAGGAAGCGCTCCAGCCAGGCTACGGATTCTGCATCCAGGTGGTTGGTTGGTTCGTCCAGCAGCAGCATGTCCGGGTTGGACAGCAGCAGACGGCACAGAGCCACACGGCGGCGCTCACCACCGGACAGGTGTTCCACTTTGGCATCCCACTCGGGCAGACGCAGCGCTTCAGCAGCAACTTCCAGCTTACGCTCAAGGTTATGCGCGTCAGATGCTTCGATGATATTTTCCAGACGAGCCTGCTCGGCAGCCAGTTTGTCGAAGTCCGCATCCGGCTCAGCGTAAGCCGCGTAAACCAGATCCAGCTGTGCCTGAGCGTCTTTGATCTCTGAAAGCGCTTCTTCTACCACTTCACGAACGGTTTTGCTGTTATCCAGCACAGGTTCCTGTGGCAGATAGCCGACATTGATACCCGGCTGGGCACGGGCTTCACCGTTATATTCGGTATCCACACCCGCCATGATACGCAGCAGGGTGGATTTACCTGCACCGTTCAGACCGAGCACACCGATTTTTGCACCGGGGAAGAAGGATAGTGAGATATCTTTCAGAATCTCACGCTTCGGTGGGACAACTTTTCCCACACGGTTCATGGTGTAAACAAACTGTGCCATAGCAGCAAAATGCTCCTGGTAATAATCTTGAGAAGTAGCGTTGGGCAAAAGAAGGTCAGTTACGACCTGAATGGGCTAATGATACATCAGGGGGGGAGATATAACGAAGTAATGAAGGGAGACAGAACTCCCTTCATCAGAAAGCAAAGCGCAGGGCGTTTTACAGGTCAGCTAGCATATCCATTGGATACTTGATGGATACATTAAAGTTCACACCTTCATACTTATCATTTGTACCCATGATGTAGCCAGTTTCCATGTTCAGATCCATGGCCTTAGCAAAAGGTGTTGGGATATCGACTGATAGGAACAGGTTTGCACCTAGCCCATCCAGATACATAACATCCAATCCGTAAAAAATGTTCTGACTATGGTTAACGCTATTCATGACACCGCCACTTAGCAGGAACGCATCACCAAAACCAACTTTAGCACGGTAAACTAAGTCTACTTGTGTGCTTGAATCTTGCTGATAACCAAAGGTGTAGATACTGCCACTGGCATCTCCAAGGATACTGGTATTGAGGATACCGACTGAGAACTGATCTTTTCGTGTAGGCTCGATCTCTTCAACGTAATCACCTTCATTCATCATCGCTTTAGCTAGCGAATAATGGTTTGACAGAGATAGGCGCCCCTTAGAGAAGTTTTCTTCAACTTCTTCGATACGAATCTGGCCGACCTCTTCGCGGAAGGATTCACCGTCCTGAATATTCTTAACGTCTTTAAAGACCGCATAGTAAGAGCCTTCAGTCACACCGACTTTCTTGCCTAGGCTGATTGCGACTTTATCATCTAATGAGGAAACAATTTTTCCGCGATAAGCACTTGGGTTCTGATCTTTAGCACGTTCTACATTGTCTTCGGCTTGGATAGAAAGTCGGCCAAGGAGAACTTCGGCGGTAGCGTAAGTAGACTGTACCTCAAGAACTTTAATGATACCTGTTTGCTCTTCCAGCGCGCCGAAAGGTTCACCTTTAGCATTCAGCAGTTCCTTACCAGGTCGGAAGACACGAAATATCTCACCTTTTTTAACATTTGCGGCGGCACCGAGGTCGAAATAAACAAGCCCCTTTTCGGCTTGAATTACATGACCAACCTCTTTCAGAGATGTTTTTAACTGAAGAGGGAGCTGATACTCCAACTTCGAGACCAAAGACTCAGGAGAAACCTGACCATAAGCCTCAGTCCAGCTGAATACTTTCTCGCCGGACCTGGTGTTCCAGATACTGACATTAAGTTGAGTGCTGCTGGATGAGGATGATAGCCATCCATCACTACCTTCTTTTTTGTTATCCAGGGTTGCTTGAGCGAGGTATGGAATATTCTGTTGTGCGGCTGACGCTAATCGATCTGCCAGACTTGCCCCGTCTTCCAGAGGGGCAACACCCGTTGCATTAGACTCATATTTAGCGAGTGATTGTATGCTTGAAAAGAGAACCAGATTAAAGCTGGGTTCAATTTCTTTAAACTCTGGAGCGATGCTACTGTAAATCTTAATGTCATCAGCTGCATTGCTGAAAGTAGAGGCTAAGGCCAAAGAAAGCCCGGTTACCAGCGCTTTAATCTTCACAAAATATCCCCTTTCCATGATCGAATGATTAATTTGAAAGGAAGATATTAAAGGAAAAGCAGTGCTTTCTATATATGTATGAAGACTAAAGCATGAACCAGATCAATTAATAGAAGCCCTTGTCCCCTTCGGGGCGGGTTTTGAAGCGACGGTGCATCCACATATATTGTTCCGGGTGCTGTCTGATCAGGCCTTCAATAATGCTGTTGATACGACCTGCGTCTGCTACATCGTTACCGGATGGGAAGTTATCCAGCGCGGGGAAGTATTCCAGCTCGTAGCTGTTATCTTCAAGGCGACGAACGGCAAGTGGAACCGCTGCACAGCTGGTCATTTTGGCCAGACGGGCGGTCATCTTGATGGACGCAGCTTCAATGCCGAAGAAGGGAGCAAAGACGCTAACCTTGCGGCCAAAGTCCTGATCAGGGGAGTACCAGATCGCTCGACCGCTCTTGATGCGTTTCAGAGCCCCTTTCAGATCATGGCGGTCAATGGCGGCACCATAGATGCGTTTACGGGATCGGGTCATGATCCACTCGAAAACCGGGTTGTTGTGCTTACGGTAGAAGGTATCGATATCGAACCAGAGCTTGTTGATCGCTCCGGCCAGATCCAGCGTGCTGAAATGGATACCGATAATGATGGCACCTTTGCCCTGATTAAGTGCAGCCTGCAGATGCTCCGCTCCCTTGATGCGGCATTTTGGGCGTAAGTATTCGGGATCACGAAACCAGGCGGTGGCCGTTTCAAGAAGACCGATGCCGTTGGCGATAAAAACATCTTTGACCAGCCGTTTTTGCTCCGAAAGACTAAGCTCTGGAAAGCAGAGACTAATGTTAACCTCTGTTATATGACGACGGCTTTTAGCAAGAGCCCAAAGTAGATAGCCCAGTGCGCTGCCGATTCCGCGTTTCACCGGCCATGGCATAAAAGCAGCCAGCCAGATAAAAAAGAAGCCTGTCCAGGTTGGCCAGTAGCGCGGATGCCAGAAGCTTTCAGGGTAACGATTTTTAGCCATCAGATTTCCTTGGGATAAACAGTACAGGTATTTTAAAGTTACTGTCCTGAAGCGGCAAAGTTTTTACCCTTATACTGGTATTTCGACTAAGGTTAGCTACAAAAGTGCACACTTTGTAGGGATATAAAACAACCCCCTGCTTGAATTAAGATAAAGATGCATTAATCTTGAACCAAATCCTAATGATATACAGACAGTTAGCGCGTTTACAGGGACGGGAACGGAGCAACGGAGATTTCAGTGCATGAAGCGTACATCCATTTCGACCCGTGTCTGGCTGATTCTGGCTCTTTTTGCTGGCGGGATGCTGGCCAATTCCTACCTTGAAACTACAAATAGCCGCAATGCGATTCAAAGCTGCTACGAGGGGAATGTGCAGCATGTTGTTGATATTGCCAAGAGTATCCTTAAGCACTACCACGGCCGACAGGTTTCAGGCGAGCTCACTGAAGCTGAGGCTCAGAAACTTGCCCTAGAAGCGATTTCTGCGATCCGTTATGACGGTGGAAACTATGTCTTTATGGGCGATGAAGCCGGAATTTCCATTAGTAACGGCATTAAGGAGTTGGTCGGTACAAATATTCTAGGTATGCAGGACCCGACAGGGCTGCCCTTGGTACGCAATCTATACGATGTCGCAGCAAGTGGCGGCGGTTTTGTCGATTATCAGTGGCCTGATCCGGAAGATAAAAGTGTCCTGCTGCCCAAAACCAGTTATGCCGATTACTTTGCGCCCTGGCGTTGGACACTCGGTAGTGGCCTCAACCTGACAGCCTTACGTCAGGAAGTTGAGGATATTCAGGAATCCAGCCTGATCAACCTTGTTCTGGTGATGATTACCATCGGTGTGATCGTAATTTTCTTTGTTCAAAGTGTGAATGCTCAGATCCGAAAGCTGGTTTCTTCGATGAAAGAACTTGCCAGTGGTCACGGAGATCTGCACCACAGGTTGTCACTGGATGGTGGAAAGGAAGTTGCTGAAATTTCGGAGTCCTACAACCAGCTGGCATCCTCGCTGGAAGAGATGGCAAAGCAGGTACGTCAGGATAGTGAGCGTTTCCTTTCCGCGGTAGAACGTATGCAGCCGGATGCGGCTATTCATCGTCCGCAACTTTCTGATGAACTCACCCTTGATGGTATCCGTTCTCTGGTCAATCAGATCTGTACACAAACAGAGGCTCTTGAGTTAGCCCACGAATCGCTTAAAGAGATGGCCGAGCAGGATCCTGTAACCGGTCTGCTCAGTCCTCAGGCATTTGAGCTGAGGATGCGTGAAAGTTTACAGGCTCTGGATACCAATACCCCAAGCACCTTTGTGCTGGTAGGAATGAGTGTGCGGGACTCGGTACTGGCTCCTTCACAGGATCAGATCAATCTGGCCGCAGGTGTAGTGCGCCATATGTTGCCGAATGATGTGCAGGCCTGTTTCCTGCCGGATACGGGGTTTGTTTACTGGTCCAGTTTTACAGATGCATCCGAAGGTATGCGCCTTGCCGTTGCTCTGCAGCAACAGATCGAAGCAGAATTGGGTGATGAGCTGGATATCAGTCTGGGTATCAGCAGTATGCTGGGCAGTCAGAAGAGTTATGATCTGCTATACAGCGAGGCTGAGCGGGCTTTGATTCGGGCTCAGAAAGAAGGCGGCAGCCGGGTTTACGAATATTGATACCGCATTTAGTGCACTGAAAAAGATTCCGAAATAAAAAACGCGGCCATTGAAGCCGCGTTTTTTTATGATCATCAGCCGCGATTGCTTATGCCATGATGTGATGACCTGCATCCACATAATGCACGCCACCGGTAACAGCTGATGACAGCGGGCTGATCAGGAAAGTGGCCATATTGCCTACCTCTTCCGGTGTTCCCAGTCGATGCAGTGGTGAGTGGGTTTCAGCGCTTTCTACCAGCTTGTCAAAGTGATCAATACCGGATGCTGCACGGGTCATCATAGGGCCCGGGGATACACAGTTAACCCGGATGTTTTTCTCGCCCAGCTCAGCTGCAAGGTAACGCACAGAGCTTTCCAGAGCTGCTTTAATCGGCCCCATCATGTTGTAGTGGTCGACCACTTTTTCTGCGCCGTAGTAGCTCATGGTGATCAGAGAGCCACCATCTTTCATCAGAGGTTCTGCCAGCTTAGCCATACGAATAAAGGAGTGGCAGGAGATATCCATAGCCTTGCAGAAGCCTTCATTGGTGGAATCCACCACGCGGCCGTGCAGCTCATCGATAGGTGACCAGGCGATTGAGTGAATCACAAAATCGATTTTGCCCCAAGCTTCTTCAGCGGCTTTGAACAGCTGTTCCAGCTCTTCCTGCTTCACCACGTTACAAGGCATAAAGATTTTGGCATTAACCGCCTCTGCCAGTGGTTCAACGTGAGGACGGGCCTTTTCATTCAGGTAGGTCATCGCAATTTCAGCGCCGGCTTCATGCAATGCCTTTGCACAGCCGTAGGCGATGCTGCTTTCGTTAGCAACACCCACCACAATTCCCTTTTTACCTTCCAGTGATAACGACATTTCTCTTACTCCATATTCCATAGGTTGAGCAGAAGCTTTTGACTGTTAGCGAGCTTAATTTGTTCAGATGCCAAAGCATTGACAGCTTGGAGACGTTTTAATGACACCCGTTATTGTAGGGATATTATGGCTGATAATTTGTGCGCTTGCGAAAAATAAAAACCGCGCAGTCACTGAGTGATAGCGCGGTTCATGGTTCAGAAGGTTATGGGAGGATTCATGCTGCTGTCTGCGATGAGGATCTTTCCAGTCCTGCGGTGATATAGCGATCCCGCTTACGCTCTTTTACCTTATCAATCTCCACCAAAATCAGGCCGTCGATACAGTAACCGAAATCAGCATCCACACTGAAGTCGAGAAACTCAATGCCGCCCGGCTCGCAGAGTTCAGTGTATTGTTTATAAAGTGTTGGCACGGTAACGCCGAGATGATCCAGTTGCTCGCGCAGAATCAGGAAGTCTTCCTGCACATTGTCACCGGCGAACAGCTCATACATCTGCTGTTTCTCTGAATTGGCCAGGGTATAGGGTGCGTTTGCACGAGCCAGAGGATGAGCTGAACCGTAGTAGTGACTGTAGTAGTGCACAATGAGATCTTTTGCAGCCTGAGGATAGCTGTTGCTCAGGCTGACCGGGCCAAACATATAGCGCACTTCCGGATGGTGGCGCAGATACGCACCGATTCCAAACCAGAGATAGTCCAGACTGCGTTTGCCCCAGTATTTCGGCTGGACGAAGCTTCGACCCAGCTCAATGCCCTGCTTCAGCTTGGGTGTTAACCCATCAGACAATGAAAATAGCGTGCTGCAATAGAGGGCTTTAAGGCCTTCATTTTCGATTATGCGGTTCGCTTCTGCGATGCGGTAAGCGCCGACAATTTCCAACTCTTCCTCATCCCAGAGAATGATGTGTCGGTAGTAGTGATCGTATTTGTCCAGATCCCGTTTCTCGCCACTGCCCTCGCCCACTTTACGGAAGGAGATCTCACGTAGTCTGCCCAGCTCTTTCATCACCACCGAATCCCGGAAGCTGTCAAACAGATAGATCTGCTTGCCATCTTTGGTCTCACCCATCAACTGGGACTGTTTCAGCTCGCGGCGCAGAATGCGGCGGTCTTCCGGATGGGCGATGCATTTCTCGGTCTGGAACAGAGGTTTACGGTTTTTTGCCAGACGATAAACGTGCTTTTTCAGCAGCTTGATTTTGTCCCGGTTCGACAGCGAGTTGATATCCAGCTGTGACAGAGGAATCAGCTGACCGATACGAACCGGCAGGGAGACCTGATGGTGTTTGAACATCTCCCGCATCAGCATCAGAGTGCCGATCGGTTTTGCCAAGGTGGAAAGGCTGTAGAACAGAGATGAATTCCTACCGCCCAGATGAATCGGCAGAATCGGACTATTGGTCTTACGGGCAAAGTGCAGAAAGCCGCTCTGCCAGCGATTGTCTTTAATGCCGGCAGGGCCTGCCCGGGAAACTTCACCGGCGGGAAAGATAATCACAGCTTCATCATTTTTCAGAGCATCAACAATTCGCGCTGTGCTCTCTTTGTAGCCGGTCTGGCTTATATTATCCACCGGCAGTAGCAACGGCTGCAGCGGTGTGAACTGCATCAGAATGTCGTTGGCAACAATGCGCACATCCGGACGCACGCTGCGCACCAGTTTCAACAGAGCAAGCCCATCCAGTGTGCCGATGGGGTGGTTGGCAACGATAACCACGCGACCTTCGGTAGGGATGTTTTCACGTTCGTTTTCATTGATCGACAGGCTGAAGTCGAAATAGTCCAACACATGATCAACAAATTCCGGAGCTGTGGCATCCTGATGCAGGCGCATAAAGCGATTGATCTCGTGTTCCCGCGACAGCCAGCGCAGAAAACGAAACAGCCCGTTTTTGATCAGAGGGTTCCGGCGGGAGATCGCAGGAAATTTCTCGCTGACAATGCGCTCGATGTTGATTGCTTTTTCAGTCCCGGCTGGCGTTTCAATGCTGACTGCTTGTTCGCTATTCACCACAGATCAATCCTTTATTGACACTTTTGTGGTCACGTTAAGCAGATAGAATGACAGTAAGCTGACGCCCCGGTGTCGTTTTGATGACAAGCTGAGGCCGGTTATCTCTTGTCGGGCTGATGTCTGGTGAGTCTATGATTGGTTAACACTTTGATATGATGACGTTTTAAAAAGCGAACCTAAGTTTTAAATAGCAAGCTGAAAGGAGTATGACGTTGACTCAGGATCATTTTGAAAAACTGGAAAAAATGTACCTTTCCGGTCGGTGTAACGACCTTTATCAGCCGGAAATCAATGTCAGTAAGGGTGAAGCTGAGATCAGTTTTCAGATTCAGGAAAGCTTCTTTCACGCCGCTGGCGCAGTTCATGGTTCTGTGCTGTTTAAAGCGCTGGATGATGCCGCTTATTTTGCGGCTAACTCCATGGAGAAGCGTTTCTTTATGGTGACCGCAAGTTTTACCACCTACTTTCTCCGTCCCGTAAATAAAGGCCGTTTAACCGCTAAAGGTCAGGTGGTGAACCGGGGCAAGACTCAGCTGATTGCCGAGTCTGTGGTTTATGATGAGCGCGGTAAAGAGGTTGCCCGTGGCAATGGTGTCTTTGTCGCCAGTACAACGCCATTAAGTCCTGATGTGGGTTATGCCTGAATACTTTTAAACGCCATTACAGACGTTCGACGGGCTTTTGCAGGAGGACAACATCCTGATCGACAATGGCCAGTGTCAGGCCGTAATGCCCGGCGATCCAGTGAAACGTCCGGTCGCTGAAAAAAGTGATATGGGTCGGATCATTTTTATAGTGCCAGCGGCTGAAGGCGGTCTGATCGATAACCCGTTTGGTCATCAGTCCCAGCCAGCCACCCGGCCTAATAATAGGCAGGAGCTGTTCCAGAACCTCTTTCGGTGAAGAAAGGTGCTCAAAGACTTCGGTGCTGGTAATAAAATCGTATTCTTTGCTGAGAACATCCGGGTTATTGGCAAAGTAAGGGTCATAAACCGCCATGCTGTGTCCGGCTTCTTCAAACATCAGCGATAAGGTTGGCCCCGGACCGCAGCCAAAATCCAGTCCCTGACTAGCCGGAGCAACACGCTCAAGAACAGGCTGAGACATACGGCTGAGAAATTTGCGATAGCCGGCATCTTCCGGATTGTTCTCATGCTGCTCATAAACAGCTTTCTCTTCCTCGTGATCCAACTGCTGTTCTTTGGCTACAAGCACCAGATCGCAATTCCGGCACTGCCAGTAATCCCGCTTTTTATCCTGAGAATAATGCTGAATATCGCTACTCATGCAGAGTGGGCAGGTGTCGGGGCGGGAACAGGAGGCTGTCATAGTTTTCCGGATAAGGTCGTCTGATTGGATGAGAATTAGAGCGTTTATAACGAAAAAACGGGCATTAAGCCCGTTTTTTCTGGCCTGATCAGATTTACTGGGCAGGCTGGTATTTAGCTTAGCGCAGAGACTCTTCCAGTTCCTGCTGAGCTTTATAAGCGCGGAACTCTTCGTACATAGCGCGCTCAGAGGTTGGGCTCATTTCAGCTTTTGCCGCTTTCATCGCGTTGTCGAATACGGCCTTGGTTTCCTGCTGGCCAAAGCCGACCATTACGCAGTACTGGTTCTTCTCGTTAATTTTGAAGTAACCGCTTTCAACCACTTTAGTACCGCTCAGACTCTGATCGGTAACCTGCTTGGAAACACTCTCAAAAGTAGAACCGGAAGTCATTTCCTGTTCGCTCTCGGTCACACGCTGGTAGGTTTTATCCATCGCCTTGATGCGGGTTTCGATAGATTGAGCAATCATAGCGCGGGCGTTAGCGGTCGCGCGCTTCTTGTCCAGAGTCATGTTGCCGCTGGAAGTCACACAAGCGCTTTCTGCAATACCATCAGCCACAACAGGCTGGTCTACCCATGCAGGATAAGCTCGGGCTGCAGGGGCTTCTTCTTTCTCAGGGGATCCACCACAGGCCGCCAGACCCAATGCCAGAGACAGTGCAGACAGTTTTAACCAGGATGCTTTTTTCATGATTCCAAATCCTTTGACAACAAGCGTTGAAACACTATGTGGAGACCTGTGGCGTCGCTATGGAAAGGGCTGACGACAAGGCATTGAACTGATGGCAGATTAGCAAAAAAAAGCCATGCGGAACATAAAGTAAAGACCTGAAAAAGCCCGCCCAGTTCACCTTTTGTGATCTGGGCGGGCTTTTTGAGTTTTGCCGGTTCAGTGACGAGTTCGAATGCTCAGGACTGAACCTTCAGGTCGCTGAATGAGATCAGAACAGAACCCGTGCACGGATAGTGCCTGCAACGGTTCGCAGTGCTTCCAGTGCCTGAGGGCTGTATTCTTTCTCAACATCAACGACCACATAACCCACTTTCTCGTTGGTTTGCAGGAACTGACCTGAGATGTTGATACCGTTATCAGACAGTACCTTGTTGATTTCAGACATAACGCCCGGCACGTTTTCATGCAGGTGCAGCAGACGGTGCTTGCCAGGGTGAGATGGCAGGGCAACTTCCGGGAAGTTTACAGCGCTGGTAGTGGTACCGTTGTCGCTGTACTTGATCATCTTCTCGGATACTTCCACACCGATGTTTTCCTGAGCTTCCATGGTCGAACCACCCACATGTGGGGTCAGGATAACGTTGTCGAATTCGCGCAGTGGCGAGATGAACTCGTCATCGTTAGAGCGAGGCTCAACCGGGAATACGTCGATGGCTGCACCCAGCAGCTTGCCGCTACGGATCACTTCAGCCAGAGCGTCAATATCCACAACCGTACCGCGAGCGGCATTCAGGAAGATAGAACCTTGCTTCATTTCAGCAAATTGCTCAGGGCCCATCATCCACTTGGTAGCTTCGGTTTCAGGTACGTGCAGAGAGACGATATCGGCAGTGTTCAGCAGCTCTTTCATGCTGCCAACCTGCTCTGCGTTACCTAGAGGCAGTTTGGTGATCACGTCAAAGTAGATCACTTTCATACCCAGAGACTCGGCTAGAACCGACAGCTGAGAACCAATGCTGCCGTAACCGATAATACCCAGAGTTTTGCCGCGAATTTCGAAGGAGTTTTTCGCAGACTTCAACCAGCCACCACGGTGACAAACGGCGTTTTTCTCAGGAACGCCACGCAGCAGCATGATGGATTCAGCCAGTACCAGTTCCGCTACAGAACGGGTGTTGGAATAAGGCGCGTTAAATACCGCGATGCCGCGGATCATGGCTGCTTTCAGGTCAACCTGATTGGTGCCGATACAGAAGCAACCCACGGCAACCAGTTTTTCAGCCGCGTCGAAGATCTCTTCGGTCAGCTGAGTACGGGAGCGAATGCCAATAAAGTGGGCGTCTTTGATCGACTCTTTTAGCTGCTCTTCCGGAAGTGAAGCGGCGTGATATTCGATGTTGGTGTAGCCCGCTGCCTTGAAGTTATCAACGGCAGATTGGTGTACACCTTCCAGAAGAAGAATTTTGATCTTGCTCTTGTCAAGAGACGTAGTAGCCATGGTGCTGGAACCCTCTAACGGTCACGGCAGATCGCCGGTCTGAAATAAGCTGTAGCGAACTTCTGTTGTGGGTCAACGCGGTACAGGAGAGATACTCCGTACTGGGAGTGTTGTTGCGTTTCGCAGGGGTAACAGGGAAGTTTTGTTACTTATCCCAACAACAGGCGCAACATGGTAACACAACCCTTTGTAATTTCTGTTCAAGATTTCCTCATTTATCAATGAATCTGGCTCACTTTTAGGCTGTGTCTGGCAAAAAATTTCAGTAGTAATGTTTTGATCTAACGCGAATATCATCAGGGTGAATCGGGCCAGACCTTATTGGATGGGAGTTTGCCGCTGGCAGATAACAAGAGGCCTTCTGATTGCAGCCGTTGAGTCTGCTCGTCACACTTGCCGAATTGTGAAACTTTAAATTGGCTATTAACTACCCGATGCCAGGGTAACTGAGTGCCTTCAGGGAGTTGACTCAGTAAACGGGCAACCTGGCGTGCGGTGGTGCGCTGAGGAATCAGCTCGGCAAGACGACCATAAGTGGTAAAACGTCCTTCAGGTATTTCATGTAACACTAAATAAAGTGCGTCTTTGACGGATGGCGAGGATGTGTTCATATATTTTTCCGGCAATTTGTCTGAGGGGCGAATTTTTGTCCGGCATCATTTTCGATCATAGAGAATATTAAGGTATAGTTACGCCCCGTATTTTGCAGTTTCACTGGAAATCCGACTGCATTTATCGGTTGCGGCGCGAATAGTTGTTTGCTGCTGAGATTATTTCAAAAGATCGGCTGAGTCCGCTCTTAATTATAAAAAGACTCACAGGTTCATCGATGGCCCATGTGAGACTGCCCTATTTGTTTCAGGCAACGCTTAAGAGCCGTTGCCGCTTCTGGAGACGACCATGTTTAAAACCAAGCTTCGTAAGATTATTGCGGGTTCTTTGTTATTGGCATCAGGCCTGACAAGTTCTCTGGTTCAGGCTGATGCCTCTGTAGCGATTACTCAAATTGTTGAACACCCGTCTCTGGATGCGATTCGTCAGGGTGTTAAAGATGAGCTGGCAGAACGCGGTTATGTGGTTGGTCAAAACCTGAAGTGGAACTACGAAAGCGCCCAAGGTAGCCCTGCGACTGCTGCTCAGGTGGCTAAGAAATTTGCCGGTGATGCACCGGATGTGATCGTTGCGATCACCACCCCGTCTGCACAAACTGCTGTATCTGCGGCCCGTGGTATTCCGGTTGTATTCTCCGCTGTAACCGATCCTGTCGGTGCTAAGCTGGTTAAGGCCTTAGACAAACCGACCCGTTGGGTGACCGGTACGACTGATATGCTGCCGATGGACAAACATATGGAGCTGGTAAAAAAAGTTGTGCCAGGTGCCAAAAAGGTGGGCGTGATCTTCAACCCGGGTGAAGCGAATTCGGTCAGCTCTGTTCAAATGGTGCACGAAGCGGCTCCTAAACACGGCATGAGTGTTGTTGAAGCAGCGGCGACTAAGTCTTCAGATGTACTGGCTTCTGCCCGTTCTCTGGTAGGTAAAGTTGATGTGATCTACCTGCCAATCGACAACACGGTTATCTCCGCTCTGGAAGCTGTTCTGAAAGTAGCCGAGCAGTCTGATATCCCGGTTATTACCGGTGATACCGACTCTGTAAACCGTGGCGCGGTTGCTGCAGTTGGTTTTGATTACTATCAGGTGGGTCGCCAGACCGGTGTGATCGTAGAGCGTATTCTGAAAGGTGAATCACCGAAGAACATCCCTGTTGAAGGTGTTCAGACGATGGATCTGGTGATCAACCCGGCAGCTGCCGAGCGCATGGGTGTGACCCTGCCTCAGGCGCTGATCGATCAGGCGAAAAAAGTTATTCAGTAAGTTGTAGTCTTGTGAGAAAGCGGACGTAAGTGCCGCTTTTTCTCGTTAAGGCGCAACTGATTTTCTGCAGATTGAAGTGGCCAATTACTGCTCCTATCTGCTCAGTTAACCGCTCTTCCCGAGCCCCAAACCTCTTAATGGGATCATCGTGAGTTCAATTGCCTTCTTTGGTGCTGTGGAGTCAGGCCTGCTGTTTGGTCTGGTTGCCTTTGGTGTCTTTATCGCGTTTCGTGTGCTGGATTTTCCGGATCTGACCGTTGATGGTAGCTTTCCGCTGGGTGCAGCTGTTGCTGCAACTCTGATCGTCACCGGATGGAATCCCTGGCTGGCAACGGCGATGGCAATGGTTGCAGGCTGTATGGCAGGTGCTGTTACCGCATGGCTCAATGTACGCCTTCAGATTCTGAATCTGTTAGCGTCAATTCTGACGATGATTGCGCTTTATTCGATCAACCTGCGCATTATGGGTAAACCCAATGTTGCTCTACTGGGCGATGAGACCGTTTTCACCCCGTTTGAGAACTGGGATATCCCTTTTTACCTGATCAACCCGATTATCCTCAGTGGCTTTGTACTGGTGGTTTATCTGCTGTTTGTCCGTTTTATGACCTCTGAATTGGGCCTTGCGATGCGGGCAACCGGTGTGAATGCCAAAATGGCCCGTGCCAATGGTGTGCATACCGGACGTCTGACTATTCTTGGCGTTGCTGTCGCAAACGGTATGGTTGGGCTGGCAGGAGCCCTGTTCGCCCAGAGTCAGGGTACAGCTGATGTGACCATGGGTGTGGGGACTATCGTTATTGGTCTGGCTGCTGTAATCGGTGGAGAAGCGATTCTGTCTACCCGAACCATCGCCCGCTGGATTTTCGCCTGCCTTATTGGTGCCATTCTTTACAGGCTGGCGATTGCCGTCGCCCTGAACGCCGACTGGATCGGCTTGAAGGCACAGGACCTGAACCTGATTACCGCTGTTCTGGTGACGTTGGCGATTGTGATGCCGCGTATGAAACTGCTGAAACGCAAAGGAGGTCAGGCATGATTCAGGTTGAACAGCTTGCAGTAACCTTTGGTGCTGGAACGCCTCTGGAAAACCGTGCATTAAGGGGATTGAATCTGACCATTCCTGAAGGTCAGTTTGTGACGGTGATCGGTAGTAATGGTGCCGGTAAGTCGACCTTTCTGAATGCTCTGGCCGGTGAAGTGCTGGCTGATCAGGGAAAAATTCTGATCGATGATCAGGATGTGACCCGCTGGCCAACCAACAAGCGTGCAGGTTTGGTTGCCCGGGTTTTTCAGGATCCGTTAGCAGGAACCTGTGAAGCCCTGACCATTGAAGAAAATATGGCTCTGGCACTGAAACGAGGCTTGGGCCGCGGCCTGAGTCGTTCAATACGCCATGAATATCAGGAAATTTTCAAAGAGCGCTTAGCTCGACTTGGGCTGGGTCTGGAGAAGCGCCTCGGGGATCGTATGGGCTTGTTATCTGGTGGTCAGCGTCAGGCGGTGAGCCTTCTGATGGCGACCCTCCAGCCGATGAAAATTCTACTGTTGGATGAACACACTGCGGCACTGGATCCCAAGACTGCCGCTTTTGTGCTGGAGCTGACCAAGAACATTATTGAAGAGCAAAACCTTACAGCACTGATGGTGACCCACTCGATGCGACAAGCACTGGATGTTGGGGACAGAACCCTGATGCTGCACGAGGGTAATATCGCCTTTGATGTTGAAGGTGCAGAGCGGGAAGGCCTGGATGTGCCGGATCTGCTGGCGCTGTTCTCGAAAACTAAGGGCGAAGAACTAAGTGATGACAGCTTATTGCTTGGGTAGACAGACCTTTGGGTAACAAGATGTTTCTAAAAAGCAGGTTTAACCTGCTTTTTTTGTAAAAAATGTTTGCTACGCAGACTTTTTTGCACAGAGTCACGGAAATTAAAATTAATCTATGAGATGCTATTTATCGATTTAAAGTAATTGTTCAATCGAGGCATCAGATTTGCTGCGGATTCTTTTTACAAGTTTGATTTTGTTGCTCCCGCTGAAAACCCTGGCTGCCACTGCACACGGCTATCTGGGAGTGTTTGGCGGGGAGGTATCTGTTGATGGAATGGATACTCAAAAGGCTGAGCCGTTAACCTACACTTTAGGTTATCGCTTAAGCTCTTTTTGGGCCTTTCAGTTGGAATATACTGAAGCCGCGCCTTTTCGCGGTTGGGTTAAGTCTGATGATAAGGACACTCCATGCGATATTGAGTACACAACTTCAGGGGCATATCTGATGGTTATCCATCCAATGGGAAGTTGGCTCGATTTCAATATGAAGTATGGCTATGTGCAGGTTGAGTACAGTTTCGACGACCCTTTTGTTGAAGATAATATGAAAGAGCATTACTCCTTTAAGGGTAAAGCATACGGCGGCGGTGTGACTCTGAAGATGTCGAATTCACTTGTATTCACAGTGGACTACACTCAACTGAGAGATGATGCCTCCCAGCTGAGCGCAGGTATTGAGTTAGATCTATAACTACTTCTATAGAGCATCCAGCGCTTCTGACAGCTTGGTTACACCGATTACTTCCATTCCTTCGATTGCCGACTTCGGCATATTAGCTTTCGGAACAATCGCTCGTCTGAAGCCGTGTTTTGCCGCTTCTCTTATACGTTCCTGGCCGCTCGGCACAGGGCGTATCTCTCCGGATAGGCCGACCTCACCAAAAATCACCAGATCATGGGGTAAAGGCTGATTGCGCAGACTGGATACCACGGCAAGTAGCAGGGCCAGGTCAGCGCTGGTTTCCAGTACCTTAACACCGCCTACGACGTTGACAAAAACGTCCTGATCACCGGTAAAAAGCCCACCATGTTTGTTCAGTACTGCTAACAACATCGCCATACGGTTGGTATCCAGACCCACGCTGATTCGTCTTGGGTTGGCCATGTGCGATTCGTCGACCAGCGCCTGTATTTCAACCAGAAGTGGCCGGGTGCCTTCCCAGATCACCATAACGACACTGCCTGGCGACTCTTCATCTTCACGGCTCAGGAAGATAGAGCTTGGATTTTTCACCTCTTTCAGACCATTTTCCAGCATGGCAAAGACGCCCAGCTCATTGACTGCACCGAAGCGGTTTTTCTGCCCCCGCAAGGTTCTGAACCGGCTGTCGGCGGAACCTTCCAGTAGCAGGGAGGCATCAATCATATGTTCCAGAACTTTAGGACCCGCCAGAGAGCCATCTTTGGTGACGTGACCTACCAGCAGCAGAACGGTTCCTGTCTGTTTGGCAAAACGAGTTAGTGCTGCAGCACATTCTCTAACCTGGCTTACACTGCCTGGTGCGGACTGAATATCATCCAGATGTACGACCTGAATAGAGTCGACGACAAGCACTTTAGGCTTCATCTGTTCCGCAATGTCGAGAATCGCTTCGACACTGGTTTCCGGCAGCATCTTTAGTCCCTGAACAGGCAAATTGAGTCGCTGAGCACGCATGGCGACCTGCTGCAGAGATTCTTCACCTGTAATGTAAAGCGCTGACATCTGCTGCGAGAGTTGACACAGAACCTGCAGCAGCAGTGTCGATTTACCCGCTCCCGGATGCCCGCCGATCAGAATGGCAGAACCCGGAACCATACCGCCGCCTAACACGCGATCAAACTCACTGACGGTACTGCTGAAGCGAGGCAGTTCCTGCAGATTGACTTCCGACAGATCCTGAATTTTGCCGTCGGCAGCTCCGGCATAACCGCTTCGGCCAGCGGCTGGCGATGATTTTCGGCTGGATGCTGCGCCTAAACGAACCTCCTGCACCGTATTCCACTGTCCGCACTGACTGCACTGCCCCTGCCATTTCTGGTAATCAGCGCCACAATCAATACAAACAAAACCGGTTTTACTTTTCGCCATTTGATGCCTCAGTTGCTGGGTCTGTCTTTGGGTGTATAAATATACACTGCGATGTCGTTGGTGACGACCAACCTTCGTGTGAAGAATTGGCTATTGCGGTGCAATGTATTCTCAGTCATGATTTTTTGGTGCCATCTGCTGGGGATCAACCGCAGGTGGCCTTGAAAATAAAGCGCAATAATAAGTGCTAACTCATCATAAGAACTGTCACGGACGGAGCAGAGCATCCCTATGAAACCCGAAACTATCGCCCTTCATCATGGCTATACCGCAGATAATCAGAATTCTGTTGCGGTACCGATTCATCAGACAACTTCCTTCTCGTTTGATGATGCCCAGCATGCGGCAGACCTGTTTGACCTTAAAGTTACCGGTAACATCTATTCCCGAATTATGAACCCGACCTGCGATGTGTTGGAGCAGCGTATTGCAGCTCTTGAGGGCGGTATCGCAGCGCTGGCTGTCAGTTCCGGTATGGCTGCAATCACTTATGCGATCCAAACCATTGCTTCGACGGGCGATAATATCGTTTCAATCAGCGAGCTGTATGGTGGCACTTACAACCTGTTTGCCCACACTCTTCCGCGTCAGGGTATTGAAGTACGCTTTGCCGATAAGGATGACTTTGAAGGTATTGAAGCCCTGATCGACGATAAAACCCGAGCGGTTTACTGTGAGTCGATTGGTAATCCTTCCGGAAGCGTGGTGAATATTGCCAAACTGGCTGATATCGCTCACAAACATGGTGTGCCGGTTATTGTGGATAATACTGTTGCAACACCTTTCCTATGGCGTCCAATCGAGCAGGGTGCAGATATTGTTGTGCACTCAGCCACCAAGTATATCGGTGGTCACGGTACTACCATCGGTGGTGTGATTGTCGATTCCGGTAAGTTCCCGTGGGCAGAGCATGCCGATCGTTTCCCGCTGCTGAATGAGCCGGATGTGTCTTATCACGGTGTGAGTTACACCCGTGATGTGGGTGAGGCTGCCTTTATCGCCCGCGCCCGTGTTGTGCCTCTGCGTAATATGGGCGCTGCACTGTCGGCACAGAGTGCGTGGAATCTGCTGCAAGGGCTGGAAACGTTGTCTCTGCGTGTCGAACGTATCTGTGACAATACCCAGAAAGTCGCTGAGTTCCTGCAGAGTCATGAACAGGTTAGCTGGGTGAAATACGCGGGTCTTGCTGATCATAAAGACAATACACTGGCGAAAGAATTTATGGGCGGTAAAGCCTCGGGAATTCTGAGCTTTGGTATCAAAGGTGGTCGTGAGGCCGGTGCTAAATTCTATGATGCCCTGCAGCTGATCCTGCGTCTGGTAAATATCGGTGACGCAAAAAGCTGTGCTGCGATCCCGGCCGCTACCACCCACAGACAGCTTAATGATGAAGAGCTACTGGCTGCAGGTGTGTCTGCAGATATGGTGCGTCTGTCGATCGGTATTGAACATATCGACGATATTCTGGCTGATCTTGATCAGGCGCTGAATGCAGCCTCCTGATACGGGCTTGAATAAAAAACAGGGGCACTAAGCCCCTGTTTTTTATAGTATGTTTGCTCCACAGAATAAAAATGGCTGGTTGGATGAAAATTCCTACAAAAAAAATCAGATATCTTCTTTCCTTGTTTGCCCTGCTATTTGCCTCTCAAAGTATCTCTGCGGCTGAGCCGCCATCCTCGGTCTGGAGACTTGGGATCCCTATCTGGGTTGGGGCAATAGCTGCGTCGAATGTAGCTGGAGTCGATTCTTTTTCCATTGGTACAGGTCCATCTGACAAGATTGTCTCTAATGAGATAACACTACGATGGAAGCAGGATGCAGGGTATCGTTTTTCTGAGAGTTTTTGGCTAAGCAGCTACAAGCAATTCAGTTACACCATGTGGCAACTGGAAGGCGAGAAGTTAGCTCACGATTCTTCCAATAATACCTTGGATTTTATTCAGGGCTTCCGATGGAATTTTTCTGAAGATTCCATTCTAAGTTATGCTGATACTTCCTTAGGTCTTAGCCTTATCGCCAATGAAGTTATTGGCCATAAAGAGTTGGGCGGTACTTTGCAATTCACCGAGTATACAGGTGTTGGTGGTTATTTCTCACCTCGCTGGCAGTGGGATTTCGGTGTACGCCATTACTCCAACAACTACATGTATCGTGATAACAACGGCATCAACTTCTATCGCCTGATCATTAGTTACAACTATCAAAACGAAGACTGATCCGACTCTCTCCTGACTTTAAGGTCATTCGTATCTCTTGTTTATCAGGATATGCTTGTTTAGTGTATTTGTCATACAAATATAACTAAGGCCTCAAAATAGGCCGAAAACGAATAACAAAGACAAAAAAGCGTTTAACAATAGAAGGAGAATTACATGGCTCAGTTTTTAAGTCGTTTTCCGGTTCCGGAAACTATAGAGCATCTGCCTGATGATCTGAGAGATCGTATTTTGACCGTTCAGGAGAAGGCCGGATTTGTGCCCAATGTTTTTCTTATGCTGGCGCACCGTCCGTTGGAGGCCCGAGCCTTTTTCGATTATCACGACGCTTTGATGGAGCGAGAATCCGATACTCTCACTCCTGCCGAGAAAGAGATGATCGTCGTGGCGACCAGTTCCCGTAACCAGTGTCTTTATTGTGTAGTAGCGCACGGGGCTATTCTTCGTATCTACAGTAAAAATGCTTTAGTGGCTGATCAGGTGGCGATCAATCACAAAACAGCAGATATCAGCGAGCGTGAGCGGGTTATGCTCGATTTTGCACTTTATATCTCTCAGGATGTGGGCGAACTGAATGATGAGTGGGAGCAGAAGCTGCAATCGGTAGGCTTTAGCCAGGATGATATCTGGGATATAGGCGCAATCACCGCTTTCTTTGGCTTGTCGAATCGTTTGGTCAGTCTGACCAATACACCGCCAAACCCCGAGTTTTATCTGATGGGGCGGGTGCCGAAAGAGAAATAGGATCCGAAGCATTCTGATAATAAAAAACCGCGATCTGCTCTCTGCAGTATCGCGGTTTTTGGCTTCTTTACATTCGCTTCTTTACTAATGCTTAACGCTATAGCGAAGACTCAGTGACCAGCCTTAAACATGATAGCAACGGCAAAGAGCATCAGTAGCATGGTTGAGACCATCCAGAAGCTGAATAACCGATCCAGACGCCGGCTCAGGGTGTCGATTCTTAGTCCCAGTTTACCGGCTCTGTCATTCAGCTGTTGCTGACTCGCAGCCCGTTCATCGTCGAAGCTTTGGCGCAGCCGCTTTTGCTTGTCGTTGAGATCGGTCACCCGTTCCCGCAGATGACGATTTTCCTCTTCAAGCCGAACCAGACGCTCACGGGTTTCCAGCTGAAGTTGCAGGCTGGTTAGTTCGTGCTCCGGTGGCAGATCCTGATGTGAGGTTGGTTCCGAACGCGTGTCTGTGTTCATACTACTTCCTTACCGGATCTGCTCCGGATCGATGGGAAAATCCCTGCTTCAGTAAAAGATAGCCTTACTGGTGGTAACGCGCACTCAGCTCGTGAACGGCATCAACGAATACCTTAGCGTGCTCAGGGTTCGCAAACTGGTTGATGCCATGGCCCAGATTGAATACGTGACCATTACCGTAACCGTAGCTGTCCAGAATACGTGCTACTTCAGCTTTGATACCGGCAGGGGAACCGAACAACACATTAGGGTCCATATTGCCTTGCAGAGCCACACGGCCTTTAGTGCGTGCGCGAACTGATCCCAGCTCGGTGGTCCAGTCCAGACCAACAGCGTCAGCACCCGCTGCAGCAATGTGCTCGATCCACTGACCGCCATTCTTGGTGAACAGGATCACAGGGATCTTACGGCCTTCATGTTCACGGATCAGACCATGTACGATCTGCTCCATGTATTTCAGGGAGAATTCCAGATAGGCAGGTGTGCTTAGTGCTCCGCCCCAGGTGTCAAAGATCTGAACCGCCTGAGCACCCGCAAGGATCTGAGCATTCAGATAGCTGGTTACAGATTCTGCCAGTTTATCCAGCAGTTGGTGCAGGGTGTCTGGCTGGCCGTACAGCATGCCTTTGATATGACGGAATTCTTTGCTGGAACCGCCTTCAACCATATAGGTGGCCAGTGTCCAGGGGCTACCGGAGAAACCGATCAGAGGTACGCGACCGTTCAGTTCGTTGCGAATGGTGGATACCGCATTCATCACGTAGCCCAGATCCCGGTTGGCATCGGGAATTGGCAGTGCGTCAACGTCTGCTTGGGTACGAACGGTCTTTTTAAACTTAGGGCCTTCGCCTTCTTCAAAATAGAGACCAAGATCCATCGCATCCGGAATCGTCAGGATGTCGGAAAACAGGATTGCGGCATCCAGATCGAAACGCTCCAGAGGCTGAATGGTCACTTCGCAGGCCAGATCGGCATTGCGGCAAAGATCCATAAAGCTGCCAGCCTGTGCACGGGTCGCTTTGTACTCAGGCAGATAACGGCCTGCCTGACGCATCATCCATACAGGGGTTACATCGACAGGTTGGCGCAGCAGGGCGCGGAGGAAACGATCGTTTTTCAGTTCAGTCATGATCTCATAAACCGGTTTAGACGTATGACATCGGCCTGCGGATAACAGAGTTTCCGCTGCCGGAGTATTTGTGCCTATTGTACCGGAGACAGCCCCTCCCGCTAGTATAAAAGTCAAACTTCCTGCAGGTAAAATTGAGCAATAGCACTTAAGTCGAGTTTTGGGTTAACACTGTTTTAAGTTGTTGAAAGGATGACAAACGTCAACTCGCTGATAGAATAAGTGCCCTTCTGATATCCGGTAGAGGTGAACCGTGTCTGTAACATTTATCGCATCCTCCAAGCTGCCCACTCCATGGGGAGTATTTTCTATGCACGGCTTCGAAGATCCGGAAACCGGTAAAGATCATGTTGCCCTGTCCATGGGGGATTTTTCTGATGGCGAGCCGGTACTGGCCCGTGTTCACTCTGAGTGTCTGACTGGCGATGCGCTGTTCAGTATGCGCTGTGACTGTGGTTATCAGCTTCAGGAGGCTCTGAAGCGTATCGCAACGGAAGGTCGTGGGGTGCTGCTTTATCTGCGTCAGGAAGGTCGTGGTATCGGCCTGTTGAATAAGATTAAGGCCTATCATCTTCAGGATGCTGGCGCTGATACCGTTGAAGCCAATGAGCGTCTGGGCTTTGGTGCGGATATGCGTGAGTACACTATGTGTCAGCCGATGCTGAGCCATCTGGGTATCCAGAAAGTGCGTCTGATGACCAATAACCCGCGTAAAGTGAAGGCGCTGGCGAACTATGGTGTCGAAGTTGCTGAACGCGTGGCGATCCAGACGGGTATGAACCCTCATAATGAAGGTTATCTGGCGACTAAAGCCGGTAAGCTGGGCCACATGATGGATCTGGATAACTTTACTCAGGCTGATGATGTGGATATCAATCGCACTAAGCCAGTTGATATCTGATTGGACTGACCAGATCCCATTAATAAAAAAGGATGCCAATTGGCATCCTTTTTTGTATCTGCAGTTTTGATAGAGGCTGCAGATTTTGGCTAAGAGAGTTTGATTAAAGAATTCGGCTAAAAATCAGGTTCAACCGAGTTTAGCGAGATAGGCCTGAATGCTGGCTTCAATGCCTTCAGCATCCAGTCCGCATTCACTTAACAGTTGAGCCGGACTGCCCTGATCAACCCAGCGATCCGGTAAGCCGAGATTCAGCACCGGTTTGATTACCGCTTCCTGCATCAGCAGTTCGGTGATACTGCTACCTGCTCCGCCGGAAATCGCATTCTCTTCGATAGTTACCAGCAGATCGTACTCTTTAGCAGCGTCAAGAATCGCGTTCTGATCCAAAGGCTTAACAAAGCGCATATTGATCAGGCCATAGCCGTTCTTTTCAGCAACCTGCTGGGCGGGAGCAACCATAGAACCGAAAGCCAGAATCGCGACCTTTTTGCTCTGATCATTTGCCGTGCCCGACAAGCGCTTTTCTGCCTTGCCGATAGGCAGTGCGGTCATCTGCTGCTGAATCTCAACGCCCGGGCCGGTACCCCGTGGATAACGTACCGCAGCAGGTCCTTCATATTGGTAACCGGTATAAAGCATCTGGCGGGTTTCGTTTTCATCCGCAGGGGCCATGATTACCATGCCGGGAACGCAGCGCAGGAAGCTCAGGTCCAGCGTGCCGTGGTGAGTCGGGCCATCTTCGCCCACAAGACCTGCACGGTCGATGGCGAAAAGAACATCCAGATTCTGAACCGCTACATCATGAACCAGTTGATCATAGCCGCGTTGCAGGAAAGTTGAGTAAATTGCAACAACGGGCTTCAGACCATCACAGGCCATACCTGCCGCCAGAGTGACAGCGTGCTGTTCGGCGATAGCCACATCAAAGTAGCGCTCAGGGTATTGTTTGGAAAACTCAATCAGATCAGAGCCTTCGCGCATCGCCGGAGTGATGCCCATCAGCCGCTCGTCCTGAGAAGCCATATCACAGAGCCATTGACCAAAAATATTGGAGTATTTTGGTTTCGGTGCAGGCTTAGAGGCTGGTTTTGTCTCAGTTTCTTCTGCTTTAGTTTCCGGCTTGTGATCTTTTTCCAGTTTAGTGATGGCGTGGTAGCCGATTGGGTCGGCCTCTGCAGGTGCAAAGCGCTTACCTTTACGGGTGATTACATGCAGAAACTGAGGGCCGCTCAGATCCTTAATATTGTTCAGCGTGTTGACCAGAGAATGCACATCGTGACCGTCGATGGGGCCGATATAGTGGAAACCCATCTCTTCGAACAGGGTGCTTGGGGACACCATGCCTTTCATATGCTCTTCGGTCTTGCGGGCCAGTTCCCAGGCCATCGGCAGCTTGGAGAGTACTTTTTTACTGCCCTCCCGCATGCGGGTATAAGCCTTGCTGGAGAGAATTTTGGCCAGATAGGTGGCAAAACCACCGACATTTTCTGAGATCGACATCTCATTGTCGTTCAGAATCACCAGCATATTAGCGTCAACGTGAGCGGCGTGGGTCAGGGCTTCAAAAGCCATGCCAGCGGTCATAGCGCCATCACCAATAATCGCAGCAACGTGCCGGTTAAGCCCCTGTTCGCGGGCGGCTACAGCCATGCCTAAAGCGGCACTGATCGAAGTACTGGAGTGACCAACACCAAAAGTGTCGAATTCTGATTCAGAGCGTTTTGGGAATGCCGCAATGCCATCGTACTGACGGATGGTGTGCATCTGTTCCCGGCGACCGGTGAGGATCTTGTGGGGATACGCCTGATGACCAACATCCCAGATCAGACGGTCGTCCGGGGTATTAAAGGCATAGTGCAGGGCTACAGTCAGCTCGACAACACCAAGGCCTGCTCCAAAATGACCACCGGTCTGACCCACAGAGTAAAGCAGGAACTCACGCAACTCATTTGAAAGCTGAGGCAGCTGATTGATATCCAGCTTGCGCAGATCTTCAGGCAGATCGATCTGATCCAGCAAAGGCGTGGTCGGTCGGGTTAACGGAATTTCCTGAAACAGTGTGTAGTCAGACATAGGCATAAATTCTGTGCGGTTCGCTTAGTGATTACGCTGAATCACATAACGAGCCAGCTCTCTTAAAAGATGGGCTTCCGGGCCGAAACCTTCCAATGCGGACAAGGCTGTATCAACCAGTTCATGGGCTTTTGCTTTGGCCTGCTCTAGCCCCAGTAAGGCCGGATAAGTCGGTTTATCCAGTGCGGCGTCAGCCCCGGCCTGTTTGCCAAGAGTGCTGGTGTCGCCTTCAACATCAAGGATGTCGTCCTGAACCTGAAAGGCTAGCCCCAGTGCCTGAGCGTATGTCGTCAGAGCGCTCAGCTGCGTTTCGCTGGCATTGCCCGCTATAGCGCCCATACGGACACTGGCGCAGATCAGAGCACCGGTCTTGTGTCGGTGCATGTTTTCCAGAGCGGCGACATCCAGCGTGTGGCCAACGGATGCAAGGTCGATCATCTGACCTGCAACCATACCCAATGCGCCGCTTGCCTGAGTCAGTTCTGACAGTAGCTTCGGCAGGTGCCCAGGATTGTTGTGCTTTAGCAGGGCGGTAAAGGCGGCAGTTTGCAGTGCGTCCCCTGCCAGAATTGCGGTAGCTTCATCAAACTTGATATGGCAGGTCGGTTGGCCTCGACGCAGATCGTCGTCGTCCATTGCCGGCAGATCATCGTGAACTAGGGAATAAGCATGGATCAGCTCAACGGCCGCAGCAGAGGCATCCGCATCTTCGATCTGCCCGGTAATTGCCTGACACGCGGCATAAGCCAGGACGGGGCGGAAGCGTTTGCCACCGTTAAATACGCTGTAGCGCATGGCATCCAGCAGTTGGCCGGAAGCTGAAGTTGACGCAGAGAGAAGCTGATCAAGCTGATGGTCGGAACGCTCCATCAGAGGTTTAATGTGTTCTTGAATGCTCACGTTGAACTATTATTCCGTAATGGTAGGTGGCGATAAGGGCGCTTCGGTCAGTTGGCCGTTTTCTTCCAGCAGCAGACTGACTTTTTGTTCTGCCTGGTTGAGCTTGTTCTGGCAGTCTCTGATCAGACGGATACCGCCTTCAAAGGCCTTCAGAGATTCTTCCAGAGAGAGTTCACCGGCTTCCAGCTGAGAGACCAGTTGCTCCAATTCGGCCATTTTACCCGCAAAGTCTTTTGCTTTGGGTTGAGCCATCACCAAACCTCCGATATGTACCACTTAGCGCAAACCGGCAGACGTTACCGGAGAATATCCATTGGTTCAATAGCGAAAAAGACGCGAATAAAAACAGGATTATAAACCCTAATGAAAACAAAGGGTTGTAATTTTGGTGCGAACTTAAATAAGAGAAATAACAATAAGGTCTTGCGAGAGAGTCAAAACTCTTGCGGTAAAGCCATTCAACCGATGAGGAAAAGTCGCTATTATACGCGTAGGATTTTAAAAAGTTGCATAATGTTACAAAGGCTTTGCTGAGTCGCATTATGTGCTATCACTTGTAATAGCCATCAACTTCGTATCAAGGAACCAAGGAGTTCTCTGTGGATTTAGCTACCCTGCTTGGTATTATCGGTGCAATCGGTATTGTTGCTATGGCAATGATTCTCGGCGGCGACCCTGTCATTTTCGTCAATATTCCCTCCTTGCTGATTGTAATCGGCGGATCCTTGTTTGTTGTTCTTTCAAAGTACAGCCTTGGCCAGTTTCTTGGCGCTGTTAAGGTTGCCGCAAAAGCGTTTGCGTTCAAGTTGGAATCAACCGAAGAGATTATCGGTGTTCTGGTTGATGTGGCTCAGGTAGCCCGAAAAGGTGGCTTGTTGGCGCTGGAAGATAAAGAGGTTGATAACAAGTACCTGAAAAACGGCATGCAGCTGCTGGTTGATGGTCAGGACCGTGAAGTTGTACGCACCATGCTGAGCAAAGACCGTGCGATGACCCTAGAGCGTCACAAGTGGGGCGCCAAAGTGTTTACCTCCATTGGCGATGTTGGTCCGGCAATGGGTATGATTGGTACTCTGATCGGTCTGGTTCAGATGCTATCCAACATGGATGATCCTAAATCCATTGGTCCGGCGATGGCGGTAGCACTGTTGACCACGCTCTATGGTGCGATGCTGGCGACTATGATTGCGATTCCTATTGCCGATAAGCTGACCCTGCGTATGACTGAAGAAGCTCAGATTCAGTCGATCATCATCGATGCCCTGCTGGCGATTCAGTCAGGTCAGAATCCGCGGGTTATTGAAGATATGTTGCGTACTTATCTGCCAGCAGGGGTTCGTGATGATGCCACCTTCGAGCAGCCCGCTCAGGAATAAGCCGGTTTTTCGGAATAAACAGGAGTGTTCTCAGAGCCTGTTAATCAGGCTCTGAGCTGAAGCATTAGGTATTTCAGGATTCAAGTATGAGTGATGATGTAGAAGAGTGCGACTGCCCCCCACCGGCTGCCGCCTGGGTAATGACCTTTGCCGACCTGATGTCGCTCCTGATGTGTTTCTTTGTACTTCTGCTCTCTTTTTCTGAGATGGATGTGACCAAGTTCAAGCGTCTGGCAGGTGAGTTGTCCAAAGCCTATGGTATTCAGCGTCAGATTCAGGCAAACGATATCCCTATGGGTACTAGTGTGATTATGGAGAATTACTCTCCAGGTAAGCCTGAACCCAATCCTCTGGAAATAATTCAGCAGATGACAACTGAGCTGGAACCTAATCTTAGAACTGAGAATACTACTACGGTGACAGAGACTGAGTCTCAGACTCAGGCTGATGCGGAAGCGATTGCCAAAATCCTTAAAGAAGAGATTGAGGAGGGCAAGATTCAGGTTGAGTCCCGCAAGCGCAATATTATTATCCGCGTGGAAGAAAAAGGCTCTTTCTCTCCGGGTAGTGCTGTGCTCTCCGAGCAGTTTGAGCTGGTAATGGATAAGATTCGTCAGGCTTTAGCTGCAACGCCGGGTAAGATCACAATCGAAGGCCATACGGACGATATCCCGATTAATACTGATCGTTTCCGTTCTAACTGGGATCTATCTTCTGCACGTGCATCTTCAGTGGCTTTTGAGCTGGAGCTGGATAATCTGGTGGAATCGTCCCGCATGAAGGTAATTGGTTTTGCCGATACCAAGCCTCTGGTGCCAAATGACAGTCGTGAAAGCCGGGCGAAGAACCGCCGGGTAGAGATTGTGGTTGATCAGGGCGCTAATGAGGAAAATGGCGCAATCAGTTTCCTTAATGAGCAGAATGAAGAAGCCAAAGCGCAAGGTAGTGAAATTAACCTTGAGATCGAAGAGCGTGTGTTTGAGTTAAAACCGGAAGAGGTATTCTGATCGTCTTTGGGATTATCTGGTTATCAAAAGCCCGGCAAGAATGCCGGGCTTTTTTATGTTCGTGAGTTTGGTTCGAGAAGAAACGGTTAGATGAAGTATTCTGGTTGCGGTGTCTTAAAGTCGAGTTCTTTTGGTAGGGTAATAGAGAAGGTGCTGCCGACACCTTCTGTGCTGTTAACTTTGAGTTCTCCCTTTAAAAGTTCAACTAAATTCTTGCAGATCGCCAGCCCTAACCCACTGCCTTCAATGTCATGGGTGCGCTCATGTAGCCGGGAGAATGGTTGAAACAGCATGTCAGCTTTATCTTTCGGGATACCTAGGCCGGTATCTTTTACCCGAATAGTGATGCTTTGTTCATCTGTGGTTGTGCTGATCAGAAGTCTGCCATCAGGGCGATTGTATTTGATGCCATTATTGATCAGGTTGATCAGTATCTGTTTCAGGCGCTGAGGGTCTGTGGTGATCATATCTTCACTGGCTTCGGAGCGTTCCGGCAATTCGAGAGTCACATTCTTCTGGCCGGCAATGGTGCTAAACATGCTGGCTGTTTCGTGAATCAGGCAAGCAACATTGACACTTCCGGGGTGGAGCTTGACCTGTCCTGTTTCGATCTGGCTGAGATCCAGTACTTCATTGATCATATGTAGCAGATGGTGGCTGGCATGATTGATCTCGTGCAGAGCGTCAGTCTGATCACTATCCAGATTGCCATCACCTTTCAGGAGCTGGCTGAAGCCCAGAATGGCGTTAAGCGGGGTTCTGAGTTCGTGGCTGATGCGAGAAAGCAGTTGGGATTTGGCCTGATTGGCAATCTCGGCCTCTTTTCGAGCTTTTTCAGAGAGTCTGATCTGATTTACCAGTTTCAGGCTGTTTCTGATGCGCATCAGAAGCTCTTCGTGATTGATCGGTTTAAGCAGGAAGTCACTGGCTCCTGCTTTAATCATTCGGGCTGCTATGTTTTTTTCGTTAAAAGCTGATACGGCAATGATGGGTAGTTTGTCTGCATTGCGCAGTTTTCGGATCTGGGGGATCAGTTTACTGCCGTCCATATCCGGAAGAATGTAATCGATCAAGGTCAGATTGATATCCGGCGTGCATCTCAGGATCTTGAGGGCACTTTCAGAGCTGTTGCAGACCACTACCTGATAGTTCTGATTCAGCAGCAAGCGTTCTGCGAAGGAGCAAAACGCGGGTGAGTCATCAACGATCAGAATCTTATGCCGATGATTGTCTTTTAGCTGGTTGATCAGGTGGGCGACATCCTCGAAGCAATTGATATCTTTCGGGAAGTAATCGACGATATTGAGGCTTAGGGCCTTTTCCCGATCACTGGCATTGAGCGATGATGTCAGAACGATGGTTGGGATATTGAACTTCAGCGTGTTGGCAATGAACTCCCCTTGCGGGGCATCGGCTAGCTCATAACCACTGATCACGGCCAACCAGTCCTTGGATTCTTCAAGGTGTTTGCACGCTTCCCGGTGGCTGGCTGCGGTGAATACCTCAGGCATAAAGTTGCATTCAGCAATAATCGCTTCTTTCAGAATATTCAGAAAAATCGGCGAGTTATCGACAATCAGTACGCGTCGGGAAAAAGACATATCGGTAAGCCTGAAAAACAGTGATGTTTAAAGTGTATGCGATATGCAGGTGGTCGCAAAGAAAGCTTATGGCTGCCGGGAAAATATTTTGAGAGAAGAAGATGGCTGGGGTACCAGGATTCGAACCTGGGAGTGCCGATACCAAAAACCGGTGCCTTACCGCTTGGCGATACCCCAGCAAAGGAGTGGTGGCCGGAGACGGAATCGAACCGCCGACACGAGGATTTTCAATCCTCTGCTCTACCAACTGAGCTATCCGGCCAGCCTATGCTTCAAAAGAAGTTATCAGCGGGTAAGATATAAGAAGTGCTGAAATGGTGCCGGCACCAGGAGTCGAACCCGGGACCTACTGATTACAAGTCAGTTGCTCTACCGACTGAGCTATACCGGCAATAAAGATTTGAAGCAAAGATGGCTGGGGTACCAGGATTCGAACCTGGGAGTGCCGATACCAAAAACCGGTGCCTTACCGCTTGGCGATACCCCAGCAAAAGAGTGGTGGCCGGAGACGGAATCGAACCGCCGACACGAGGATTTTCAATCCTCTGCTCTACCAACTGAGCTATCCGGCCAACGAGGCGTATTAAACAGGAAAGCCTTTTTTGCGTCAACTCTTTTTTCAAAAAAAGTTAAAAAAATACAGTCGCTTAATGGCTTTTTTAACTTTCAGGCGGGACGTAACCGGCAACTGGCTCAAGATCATCAGAGTTTGAGAAGAATTTATCCATTTCTGCCATCAGAAACTGCCGTGATTCCGGGTTCATCATGTTCAGATGCTTTTCATTGATCAGCATGGTCTGGTATTTCAACCATTCCTGCCAGGCCAGTTTGGAAACGGTTTGCACAATTTCCTGACCTTTCGCGCCGGGGAAAGGCGGGATGATTAGTGCTTCGAGATCTTTCTGATATTTTTTACAGAATACAGTCTGACTCATGGTGATTTTCTCCAGATAAAATAAAGCAGGTCAGGTTAACGGTGGAGCAGTTTATGAATAGGCCCTGGCAGGCCGATACTATCGGGCTGTTGAGGGTTGTACCAGCGATGCCTTTCTTCACGAATATTTTGTTCCAGCTTTCTTAGCTGGTCTTTATTCAGATGGCAGATGCGAATCTCGGCTTCAAGAGTGAAGTGGGAGAATTTATGTTCAAGCTTCTCTGCATCATACTTATGGGGTAAAGCGTCCAGTAAGCCTTCTGTTTCGCTGGCATCGGGTAAGCTCCAGAGCCCGCCCCAGATACCTGTTGGTGGTCGTTGCAAAAGCAAGCAGTTTCCATCAGGAGTTTGCAGCACGAAAAGAATACTTTGGCGAACCGGATTGGTTTTCTTTGGTTTGGAATTCGGGAAATCATGCTGGCTGGCAGTGCTTCGCGCGGCGCACCATTTCTCAATCGGGCAGAGATCGCATTTCGGATTTCGGCGGGTGCAGACCATAGCGCCCATGTCCATTACCGCCTGAGTGTACGCCTGACAGCGGGTTGGAGGCGTATAGTGTTCCGCTAATTGCCAGAGTGCTTTCAGTGTTTGACTCTGTCCGGGCCATCCGGGAACACAATGCAGTCGAGCGAGCAGGCGTTTGACGTTGCCATCGAGAATGGCTGCAGGCTTGTCGAAGGTTTGGGCAATAATAGCGGCAGCTGTTGAGCGGCCGATACCCGGTAAAGCTTCTAGGGCTGCCTGATCTTCGGGAAATTTCCCCTGATAGTTCTCGGTAATTGTCTGGGCGCATTTGTGCAGATTTCGTGCACGGGCGTAATAACCAAGACCTGTCCAGAGGTGCAACACCTCATCAATATGAGCCTTAGCCAGCGCTTCAATAGTTGGAAATCGGTCAATAAAGGCTTCGAAATAAGGAATAACCGTTGCGACCTGAGTTTGCTGCAGCATCACTTCGGATAACCAGACTTTATAAGCCGTACGCTCTTGCTGCCATGGCAGAGATTTACGACCGTTCTCGTCATACCAGTCAAGGATGGCAGTGGAGATGAGTTCCGCAGTATGAGGCTTTACAGACAGATCCAAGATTGAATACCTGTGAACGTAGGTTTGATCGCACGTTGTGGGTAGTTATAGAAAAGGGTCGGTATGACCGACCCTTTTGCTAGGTTTTAGATATTGTAACTGAGCAGGCTATCTGATCAAACCAGTCAGGTAGCCTACACATGTTTATCAGAAGAGACTTTTCAGTTTCTTCTTGGCGGCTTCCTCTGCTTTTTTGCGGGCTGCAGCTTTCTCTGCTTCAAGTTTCGCTTTAGCCTCTGCTTCAAGGCGAGCTTTTTCTGCATCGGCTTCAGCTTTCAGGCGTGCTTTTTCTGCATCAAGAGCGGCTTTGGCCTCTGCTTCTGCAATCTTAGCGATGGTGTCGCCGATTGCACTGCTATCGAGCCCGCAATTGATGTCAAAGGGCGTACCATAACTGCCTTTACAGGCTACAGGCCAGCGTACGGCTTTAAAGTTGCTCTTAACGGTGCATACCTTGTCGTTAGCGTCAGTGATCTGTGCGCCCATATTGTAGGCAAAGGTTTCCTTTGGCAGGTTCAGGTTGCCGTAACCGGTCAACAGGATGCCAGGGGTTGCTATGGTCATATCCTTGTTCTGACCGACACCATTTTTAAAGACCATGCTGCCTTTAAGAGAGGTAAAGTTAGTATTTGGCGACCATTGGGCGCTTTTCGCATCGCCCAGGGCGCTACACATCTCTTTAGCCAGATTGGTACCCAGGAAAGCACCGTTACGGATATCAAAATCAACCTTGCCGTTCAGGTTGCTCATCAAGGTAGAGACACGGTTGGTTTTGGTCGTGAAGTTGGCACTTGCGTTAACGGCCCCCGTCACGTCTTCGAACTCAACCATCTGTGCCAAAATCGGCGTGATTTGTACACCAGAAGTCGCGTGTTTAAAGCTGATGGTCAGAGGTGTCGGACGAACATCCAGTCGGGCAGTATTGGTGATGCTGCCATCATAGAGCTTGGCGTTTGCCTTACTCAGATCCACAACGCCGTCTTTCGCGGTGACAGCCAGTTGAATGTCTGAGATATCCAGCTTTTTGATGGTTAGCTGATTCAGGTTGATTTTGGCATCCGCGTTCAGGGTTTTGATCAGCTCAACTGGCAGCAGGTCTGTTTCCGGTGCAGGCTCAGCAGGTGCTGTTTCTTCAGCCGCGGCCTCTTCCTCTTTCACCGGCGGCAAGTAGCTATCTGCGTTGAGCTTGTCGATATCCAGCTGAGCGACAATGGCCTGATTCGCGAGTTGCACGGATGCTGCACCTTTAATAGTGGTGTCATCCAGTGTGATCAGAAGGTCTTTAATCGCTGCGGCTTCTGTGGATGCTTCAAAATTAGCAGACAGAGCCAGAGCGTTCATTGCATCCTTTCGCGCCATCTCAGGCAATGCGATCTCAAGTTGCGCCAGAGTTTCTTTCAGGTTGAACTGGCTGATTTTAAGATCACCTTTAACCGCAGGAGCTGTTGTCAGTTTGTTAACCTGAGTGTTCAGCGCGATATTGATGCCGTTTACACCAATCTTGCTGGCGTTAAAGCGAGCCATATCCTGTTGCAGATTTGCTTCTGCATCAGCCTGAACGGTCAGCTGTGCTTTGTTACCGGGAATCAGTGGTGAGTTGGCATTTAGCTGAAGATCGAGGCTGTTCAGACGGAACAATTGCTTGTCCAGATCTGCCAGAACACGGGCGCTCAGTTGCAGCGTTGCGTCCAGTTGAGGGTTGCTGCTGGATACCTGAGTAGAGAACTCAATCGGGAAGCTTTCGCCCAGCTGTACATTGTCGCTGGTGAAGTTAAGTTCTTTAACCGCAAAGCGCATATCCTGTTGCTGGTCGGTAAAGCTCAGTCGTGCGTTGGTGATATCGATGCCGCCAATGGCGATGGCAGGCAGGGCTGCAGGCGAACTTTCGGCATTGTCCGCGGATGAGTCGCTTGCAGCGGTATCGGTTTTAGAATCTGCATCTGTTGCCGTTTCCGTGCTTTCCGGGATCAGGGCCTGCCAGTTGCCGACGCCTGACTTATCCACAACCAGGTCCGCTTCAAGCTTGTCCACAATGACACGGTCAACTTCTACAGAGCCGGAAAACAGAGGCATAACCTTCACAAATACGGCGACCTGATTCACAGAGGCCAGTGTCGTTTTGGCTTCATCGGGAAGCTTAACGGCGACTTCATTAATATTCAGGCCGATGCGGGGGAAAACAGTGACGTTCAGTTCACCGTTGATTTCCAGTGGTACTCCCGCGCTTTCAGCGGCTTCCAGTATCTGGGGTTTGTACTGGTTGGCGTCAAAGAACTGGGTCAGGTAGATAGCGATGCCCGCCAGGAGCACAACAATAAAACCCACCAGATACAGAAGGGTTTTCAGAATGAGTCGCACGTTAATTCCTTCCCTGTTGTGAATAGTTCAATTGTTAATAGTTAGATTGTTTGTTTTGGAATCGTTGAATGCGGATCAGCGCGGTTAGCGGCGCAGATCCAGCAAATAGTTGTCACCGGCTTCATTCAGTGTGTAGCCCATACGTTGCAGAATAATATGATCCTGAGTCATCAGCGCATCTGCTGCAACGCGAATCGCTTTTCCTTCCGCGCGTGCCGCTTCGATAACCAACGTCAGTAAGCGACTGCCCACACCGCGGCGGCGGGTCACGCTGCGCACGCACAGATGACTTACCTGCCAATAGTCGTCATCTTGGCTGGCAACTAAAGCTGCGATCAGGCGTTCATTGAACAGTCCGCAATAGAAAGTATGATCAGGACTTTGCAGAATATTTTCTACAAAGCTTTTCGCAGAATCGACATTCGGAAGCTGTGCCAGACGTTCGGGTTGAGCATCAGCATAAATTTTTTCCAGCTGCTCAACACGGGCTTGATCGGTCTTGTCATTAACGGTTGTTAATAAAACGGGCATACAGCGTCTCCGAAAGAAAGATAAAAGAGGTTTTGGACATAAAACCCTTTTGAATGGTGCATAATAGGCGGGTCTGACCCCGAATAGCACCCGATACCTTGGTTGCGATCCATTACGCGCGTGGAATAAAGCGCGATGTCTGCGGAAGTATTGTAGCGGATAGCAGGTCAGATTCTCTATAATTCACGTTTTCTTGAATAACAAAGCCCTCCGGAGAATCTTCATGGCGGAGCGTACCGCAAGCGTAGAGCGTAACACCCTGGAAACCCAAATTAAGGTTTCTATCAATCTTGATGGCACCGGCAAACTGAACATCGACACCGGCGTTCCTTTTTTAGAGCACATGATTGACCAGATCGCCCGTCATGGCCTGATCGATATGGATATCGTTGCCAAAGGGGATCTGCATATCGATGATCACCATACTGTTGAAGATCTGGGTATTACCCTGGGTCAGGCTTTTGCCAAGGCAGTTGGTGATAAGAAGGGTATGACCCGCTATGGCCACTCTTACGTGCCACTGGATGAAGCGCTTTCCCGCGTGGTGATCGATTTCTCCGGTCGTCCGGGGCTGGATCTGAATGTTGACTTTACCCGAGCCAGCATTGGTCGTTTTGATACTCAGTTGTTCTCAGAGTTTTTCCATGGCTTTGTGAATCATGCCGGTGTGACACTGCACATCGATAACCTGAAAGGTTACAACGCTCACCATCAGGCCGAGACAATCTTCAAAGCCTTTGGCCGTGCTCTGCGCATGGCGCTGACCATGGATGAGCGTATGGCCGGCATGATGCCATCCACTAAAGGCAGCCTTTAAGCTCCCAGTTAAGGAATTACGATGAAAACTATTGCTGTTATCGATTACGGCATGGGTAATCTCCACTCGGTGTCCAAAGCGCTTGAGCATGTTGCGACTGACCAGAAAGTAGTTGTCACATCTGACCCTGAAGTGATCCGTAATGCCGAGCACGTAGTGCTGCCCGGTGTGGGCGCGATTCGTGACTGTATGGCGGAGATCCGTCGTCTGGGTGTGGATAAAGTGGTGCAGGAAAATATCGCTTCCGGTAAGCCTTTCCTGGGTATCTGCGTCGGCTATCAGGCTCTGATGCAGGACAGTGAAGAGAATGGTGGTGTGCCTTGTCTGGGTCAATTTGATGGCCATGTACGTTTCTTTGGCGATCCGCTGGTGGATGACAACGGTGAGAAGCTGAAAGTGCCTCACATGGGTTGGAACCGGGTTAAGCAAACCGGTAGTCATCCGATCTGGAATGGCATTGAAGATGATACCCGCTTCTACTTTGTCCACAGCTTCTATGTAGAAGCCGCAGATCAGTCTCAGGTTATTGGTGAAACCCGTTATGGCAAAACCTGCCATGTGGCGCTGGCACACGAAAACGTTGTTGCCGTGCAGTTTCACCCGGAGAAGAGTCACGATGCGGGTCTGCAACTACTGAAGAACTTTGCTGAATGGGATGGTAAAAGCGCCTGATTCAGCGCCTGTCGCAATAAAGGCTGCTATCGATTTCATCTGGCGTGCGTCGGTTCATCCCTGAACCGAACTTTCGCCCGCCGCCATCCATGGCGGCTACAGATAAAATTCGATGCAGCTTTTGGCAGGCATAACGCTTCAGTCGTTTCATCACTTTGGATTTAAGAAAACAGGAGCCAATCATGGCACTGGCAAAACGAATTATTCCTTGTCTGGATGTGGATAAAGGCCGCGTTGTTAAGGGCGTGAACTTTGTTGATATCCGTGACGCCGGTAACCCGGTTGAGGTTGCCAAACGCTATAACGAACAAGGCGCGGATGAGATCACTTTTCTGGATATCACCGCCAGTAACGAAGACCGTGGCACTACCGTTCACATGGTGGAAGAGATCGCCAGTGAGGTCTTTATCCCGCTGACCGTTGGTGGCGGCATCCGTACCTGCGAAGATATCCGCCGTATGTTGAATGCCGGTGCTGATAAGGTAGGCATTAACACGGCAGCAGTATTTAACCCGGATTTTGTCCGTGAAGCGGCTGAGCGTTTCGGCAGCCAGTGCATCGTTGTGGCGATCGACTGCAAGCGTGTTAGCGCAGAAGGTGAGCCGGGCCGTTGGGAGATCTTCACTCACGGTGGTCGCAAACCGACCGGTATCGATGCGGTGGAATGGGCGATTAAGATGAACGAATTTGGTGCCGGTGAAATTCTGCTCACCAGCATGGATCGTGACGGCACCAAAAACGGTTTTGATCTGGATGTCACTCGTACTATCAGCAACGCGATTCCGATCCCTGTAATCGCATCCGGTGGTGTCGGTAATCTGCAGCATCTGGCAGATGGTGTTACCGAAGGTCATGCTGATGCGGTGCTGGCCGCCAGTATTTTCCACTTTGGCGAATACACCATCCCTGAAGCCAAAGCCTTTATGGCGGCTCAGGGCATTGAGATGCGCCTTTAAGCGCAGCTCGCTTCTATCCTAGGGACAGGAGAGTTTTTCAGATGCGGTTCCAGCGCCTTCTGATTATGGGTTCGGCTTCTTTGCTGAGTCTGTTTCTCTTTCTGATCCTACTGCTGGCGGTTCTGGCTTATAGCCATGACCGCTGGCTTCCCCCCTTTATCAATCAATATCTGCTTTCTGAGCCTGTTGCAGGCTTACCGGCAAATAGTTTGCATCTGGATACTATCGAGCTGAAAAGCTGGCAGCGGCTTCATCAGCTGACTCTGTCCGGACCGAATAACAGTCAACTTCAGATTCAGGGCGTGAACTGGCCTTCTAGCGGCGATCTTATTATCGAGCGACTGACGATCCGCTTACCGGATCAGCTACCGGAGTTTTTGCCTGCGACGCAAACTTCCGATGATTCAGAGGTTAAAGTACCGGATCCAGTAGCTCCGGTTGAAGACGTTGCAAAGCCATCTGTTCCGGGCGAACCGCATCAGACCGCTGCAGAATTGCTATTGAGTCAGGAGCTGAGTTTTCAGAAAGCTTATGGCGAGTATCTGAAACAGGTCGATTCCCTGTTTGCTCAGCTCGAATCATTCCGAAAGCAGTATCAGCTGCAAACAATGACCATCAGGTCTTTGGATCTCCACGGTGTGCCGCTGAAACATACCATCAGCGCCAAGTATTTCAGTGGTGATCCGGGTTATAAAAATGGTCAGCCGTACTGGCAGTTGAGTTTCAGTTCCCGAAATGAATCAGATAGACGCGATGCAAATCTGGATTTCAGGCTGCGCCTGAGTCCGCAGGATCACCAGTTAAGCCTGACCTTAAAACAACTGGATCAGTTATCTCCTGATGCGTTCAAACTTCCGCTATGGATTCCACTAAAAAGCTCCTTTGAAGAGCTGAGGTCTCAGGTCGATCAATACGGCCTGAAGCCTATAGATTATGATGCAAGATTGGTCCTGCAGATGCAGGCACAGAAGGCGGATATTGCGGTCAGTCTTCCTGCATTTGATCTTAGGGCTGTTGATTCCGGAGCAACAGAGGTCTGCAAGTTCTCTTTTGTGCCGCGAACGCTTTCCCTTGGATACCGTATCTCTGAGACAGGGTCAGAGCAGGTTCGATTTAATCCCGGAAAAGAGCTGATTCAGGATCTTTCCGGAAACTGCGTTACTGCCTTATTCAACCTGCCGCAGGATTCTGGGCTGCATCATTGGCTGAAAGGTCTCGATAAAGATGCTCTTCGTCAGGGCGGACGACTGAGTCTTAAGCTGAAAGACGTTATACGTGCGGATCTGATTTCTAAGGCTATGGATCTGTCTGGTCTGGAGCTGGGTTGGCAACCAAAGGCATCAAACTCGATAGCGTTTCAACTGCTATTGCCTCAGATAAAACTGACACCTGAAAAACTGGCTTTTGGCATAGAAAGTAAGCTGAAAGCAGAGCTTAAACCTCAGCCTCTGTTTGCTAATCAGTCGAGGCAGTTTTCACTGAACCTGGGCATGAATGCTGACATCGGACTGGAGCTGGCGTCTGTGTTTACGCCAAAACCAGATCAGGACATTGCTCTATCCTGGCTTCAGAATGTTCGCTTGGATATCTCAAACAGCGAGTTCACATTGCTGCCAGCCCCTAACGATGATGCGGTGCTTTGGGCTCCTTCCCGTCTTGAAATTCCGCTTTTCCAGCATGGTGGTCGTTGGTCGGTCGAGCTTCAGCAGCCGTTTACCCAAAGTGGCCATTGGCAGTTTGCGCATCAGGGGCAGGGCGAAGCTTTTGTGCGGTATCCGGGGCTTAAGCGAAATGCCCGTGTGCCGTATCAGGCGGACCTGGAGTTGGCTGGCCGCTTATCGGATCTGAGTGTTGATACGGTCATCAACAGCGTCGCAGGGCATTTTAACTGGAAACTGATCGATGCTTCCGCCAGAACTGCAACGCTGGCAAGTTCGCCAATCAGTCTTTTACCTGAGTTTTCGGTGAACACGCGGATTGTCGATGATGAGGTTCTCAATGAGGTTGCAGCTGAGGTCGAGCTGGCACGCGTTCCTGAATGGCTAGTTCTGCCAGCAGGAACCCGGATTACCGATGGACGAATTAGTCTTCAGGCAGACAATCAGTTAGCCAAAAAAGCTCTGAGCTCTCCGGTATCGTCGCCCGATCAGTTGTTGGAACAGATAGCCTCCTCAGTGGTTTTAAACCTGAGCAAACTGACCGGTGAAGCCAAGGGTTATGAATTCAGCAATGTCGATCTGCCGTTAAATCTGAAGCTTGCCGACGGTGATATCGATCTGCAGCCTACTACGCTCAATATCGACAGAGTCTTTGCGGGCGTGGAACTTACCGGCCTGAAAGCAGATCTGAATGCCAGCGGACATCTGATTGAAGGAAAAGACTCCCTTTCAGGCAGTATGAGTGATTTTTCAGCATCTACCTTGGGTGGTCGAATTTGGATGGCAGAGATGACGTATCCATTTCCTTCGGATCAGGCATCAGACCTGATCTTGGATAAGTTGGATCTGAGCCAGCTGATTGCCCTTGGCGAGAAACAGATCAAGGTAACCGGGCTGCTGAATGGTAAACTACCGGTTCTGCTCAGCGATAAGGGTATCGCTATTCGTAATGGGCAGGTTAAAAGTGAAACCGGTGAAATTATTCTAAAGGATAACCCAGCCTGGCAGGCGATGTTGCAACAGCAACCGGTTCTTGCCAGTCAGTTAAAGCATCTTAACCAGCTGCATTATGATCTTCTGCAGGGTGATGTTGAGATGGAAGAGAGCGGACAACTGACCGCTGTACTTAAGATCCGGGGTGAGAACCGGGAAGAATCTCAGCCGGTTAATCTGAATTTTGCCAGCGAGCAGAATATTCTGACGCTACTTAAGGCGCTGCGATTAAGCGACCAGATCGATAAATCGCTCAGCGAATCAGCACAAAGGACGTATCAATGATACTCAGACTTTTACTTTTAGCAGGTGTGTTCAGCTTTGTTGCTGCCTGTACACCTCGTATTGAGGTGGGGGCGAAGGAGCCGATCACCATCAACCTGAACGTCAAAATTGACCACGAGATTCGGGTGAAGGTTGATAAAGAGCTGGATCAGATGTTCAGCGAAGACAGTGATCTTTTCTAAGGAGCTAACCTGATGGATAACAAGATGAGCATTAACCGCTTGGCACCACAGCAGTGGGCTTCTTCCCTGATCGCCCTGTTTACCGTTCTTATACTGTCGTTGGTGCTGACCGCTCCGGCATTTGCACTGGATCTGGATGCCGCGAAAGATAATGGCTGGGTTGGTGAGCGCTATACCGGATATCTTGGTGTGGTGAAGCCGGAGTCAGGTGTTAAGGCGTTGGTTGATGATGTAAACCAGAAGCGCACCCAGGTTTATAAAGATCTGGCGGCAAAAAATGGCATCACTCTGGAAGAAGTTGAAAAGATTGCAGGTAAGAAAGTGATCGAGAAAACCAAGCCCGGTAACCTGATCGATCTGGGTAACGGTTGGCTGAAGAAGTAAGTCACCGATGTATGCTGGCCTGTCCTTTAAAGAGGGCGGGCCTTTTTGTTTTTAACGCAGAGTTATCTGCGGATCAATGCCTCAATACCCTCAAACGCTAAAGGAAGATTCATGTCCACAGAGCAGTTTATTGCCTATCAATGGTATCTGGCCGGTGCATTCCTGGCCTTTATTTTTGCCATCTGTACCCTGTTTTTTCAGGCGCTGTTTCATGAAAAACGGATCGCGTTAGCCTGGTTGCTGGTGATTTTTATTATCAGCCTGCTGAACGGCTCAGGTGTGGTCAGTATGGAGTTATTGGGTACATCTGCAGAAAATGATAATCCGGTGGTCAGAGGAATTAGTGGTATCGGGGATTATCTGGTACTCGGTTTAGGCATTGTCGAGCTGCTGCTGTTCGCCTACTTTGTGATTCGTCACTTCAAAAAGATTTATGTCAGCGTTCCGGCCATTGTGATAGTGCTTTGCGTCGGCTTTGCCTATCAGGCTTATCAGGATCTGATGGGCAGCGGTAATCTGATGTTCCGCTCAGAAGTAGAACAGATTCAGTTAGAACAGCAATATGAAGCGTCTTCCTCTGCAGTATCTGAGGAAGAACCAGCATCTGAGGTGTCAGCAGAAGAGCAGTGATTTGTTCCGTTAGCTTTAAGAGCTGATAAAAAAGCCCGTTTCGATCCTGAGATCAAAACGGGCTTTTTCATTTGTAACGCTACTGCCGATCCTCAGACCGCAAGCCCCAGACAGCTGACGCCTTCGTTCTGCGCCATAATACGCAGCTCTTTCAGTTTCTCTTTCTGAGGATGTTTCATGCTACTGATCTGCTGAAGCACCTCATCCTGAAACTCCCGGTCAAACTGCATCAGTTCGTGATCGTTCAGTACCTTACGACGTGCTTTTTCATCTTCCGGCAGTTCTTCTGTCGCTTCGATAAAGCTGATGATGGTCTGGCGCATCAGGCGACTGACGCGGGTTACTTCTTCAGCCTGAGTGCCCATCGCCAGCTCCATGGCGGTATGAGCCGCCATAGCAGCATCAATAGCAGGATATACGCCGTACATCTCGTAATCAGCATCGTTCGGGATCAGATCTGCCAATTTCTCCAGCTGCACCTCAAAGTTGATCTTACTGTCTTTGTTGGCCAGTTGTTCCCAGATCAGCATCAGTCCTTTTTTGAGCGCTGCAGCCTGCTCTTCCTGTTCCGTCACCTGACAAAACAGGGCGTAGTTAGGGTACATGCGTTCCGCCAGTGCGGTGGCAAAAGCGGTTTGCTGCCACGGGGCAAGCTCTTTCAGTTGTTGAAAAAAAGCACTCATTTAAAGGGTTTCTCTACCTGTTAACAAATCAGAAATGGGTGGAATCCGGAGCAGTTGCTGTGAGCCAGTCTATTTAGCCAATGGCGTATTGTTGACTGGTGTAGTCCAGCTCTGGTTTTCTTTTGGTGTTAGCCAGCCAGGCTGATGCACTGGCTGCAGAGACATGTCTCTTTCTGCCTGATCATTGGAAGGCTGTTGCACCTTGAGTTTTGGAAATTCAGTGCCCTCAGGGATCTCAGGCAGTAGTTGCTGGCGCTGAACCGCTTCTTTTTCGTTGCGGTTTATCTGATGCCGATCCAGTGTTTCCTTTCGGATAATCACGTCTTTACGGATTATCTTTGGGTGCGTGACATCAGCTTCTTTATAGCGGGTCAGCTGCTGAATCTCGCTACGCCAGAAGGCCGGGCTACGTGCCGGAGGTGTAGTCTGCGGCGCAACAAAGGCAGGCTGAATATCCTGATAAACCTGCCCCATCGCCAGCAGCTGATCCGGAACTGAGATCAGGCGAATTCCCTGTGCTCTGAGTTCCGGCAGGCGCGCTTCCAGCATGTCGAGGGTCACGCTGTGAGGGTGGCCGATACCCACCGCATGACCATTACGTTTGGCCTGACGGATTAGGGTGTCAAAGGCTTCGCTAACGGCTTCCGGGGTTCGGATATGATCGAGAAATACATCCCGGCTCATACTGGGAATACCATTGGAGCGAGCAGTCTTGGCGGCAACTGATTTAGCGGTCGTGCGGCTGTCGATAAAGAAAAGACGACGTTTGCTCACCTCTTCCATCAGCCACTGCATGCGAATGCTATCCTGAGTCAGCTCGCTGCCCATGTGGTTGTTTACACCCTGAACAAAAGGGATATCAGCCAGGGCTTTTTTCAGCTCCTGATCAAAGGTTTCCCGATCCATGCTTGGGCTTAATGTGCCCGGGCCCGGTGAACGCTGATGCACGTTGGTCATAGGGGCGTGCAGCATCACGGTTTTACCCTGCTGATGCGCTGTTTTTGCCAGTCGCTGACTGTAAGGGGTATGAGGCAGAATCGCATAGCTAACGGCCCCCGGCAGGTTAACGGCGCGCAGGCCGTTACGCAGGTTGTAGCCGATATCGTCGATGATCAGCGTAATCGTGGGCGAGCTGGAGGCCAGAGTTTGCGGACTGAGTGACAAGGTCACTCCGCCAATAATTATTACACCCAGAGATGCGGTGAATGCACCTTTGATATTTTGCAGTTGGTGGCGCGCCATCTTAACAGCGCGCAGGAAAAGTCGTGTCATAGTGATCGTCATTAAAGCTGTTTCTCACGACAGCCTGAGTAAAAAATATCGAAGCGCCCGAGTCAGGGCTGCTTCGTCAGAATATGCATACCTTTCAGCAGACTCAGGGCTTCAAACAGCTGATAGTCTGTTTCCGCCAGTGATGAGCTGCCGGACTTTTTAGCTGGAGTGGTCGGTTGCTGGCCGCTTTCCAGATGGCCTTCCAGATCTGCTTCCTTAATCTGAAGTCTAGCTTCAATTGGCGTTAAACGGGCAGGTTTCACCTCGATATCCGGTGTGACCCCTTGTGCCTGAATCGAACGGCCGGAAGGCGTGTAATAAAGAGCTGTGGTCAGTTTCAGGCCGCGATCACTGCCCAGTGGCAGAATGGTTTGTACTGAGCCTTTACCGAAACTCTGGGTGCCCATAATTACGCCGCGCTGATGATCCTGTAATGCACCGGATACAATTTCAGATGCGGAAGCAGAACCCTCGTTGATCAGTACGATCAGAGGAACACCACGGCTTGGGTTATTCGGCGTAGCTTCAAAGCTAAGCTCGGTGTTGTCCAGGCGTCCCTTGGTGTAAACGATCATACCTTCGGTAATAAAGGCATCCACCACTTCTGCCGCAGCCTGCAACACACCGCCGGGATTGTTGCGCAGATCCAGCACCACACCTTTCAGCTTATCTTCAGAGGCCTGATGCATTTTGTTCAGGGCTTTAACCACCTCTTCGCCGGTATGCACCTGAAACTGGGTGATACGGATATAGCCGTAGCCATCGTCCAGCATGCGGTGTTTAACGCTGGTTACCCGAATCAGGGCGCGTTTCAGTGTCACTTCAAAAGGCGCATCCACGCCATCACGCATAATGGTCAGGCGAACTTCGGTATCCGGCTTACCGCGCATCAGCTCGATGGATTTGTTCAGTGGCAGGTTCTTCACCGGGGTGTCGTTGATCTTAACGATCAGATCGTGAGGACGGATACCGGCGCGGGCGGCTGGGGTATCATCGATCGGGGTGACGACCTTGATAAAGCCATTTTCGGAGCCGACTTCCAGACCCAGGCCACCAAACTCACCCTGAGTGCTTTCCTGCAGCTCATCATAATCTTCCGGTGTCAGGTAGGCGGAATGAGGATCAAGGCCTGAGATCATGCCGCGAATGGCGTTATCCAGCAGCTCTTTGTCATCGACATCGTGTACGTAAGCGCGTTTGATGCGCTCGAACACTTCGCCAAAGGTGCGCAGCTCTTCCAAAGGAAGTTCCTGAGCTTCATAGGGGACGGCTTCTGTTGACAGGGTATCGTCTGCAAACAGATTAAAACTGGTCAGGCTCAGCAGCAGGCCAAGGCCAACTCCCAGTGTAGTCCGCGTGTTGCTCATGGATAACTCCTTCTGCCCGGTGGCTTTACTTCAGTTTAATACCGGGTGTACTAAATTCCGGGATTTGTAATGGTAATGTCACAACATCCGGGCCTGATACAAGGCCCGCTGCTTAAAACTCTTAGCGGCGTCCGAGCCAAAGTATCGGATCCTGTGGTGCGCCTTTTTCCCGAATCTCAAAATAGAGACCGCTTCGGCTCTGACCTCCACTTCTGCCTACAGTGGCGATGCTTTCACCAGCATGAATCCAGTCTCCGGCTTCTCTCAGCAGGGCCTGGTTGTTGCCGTAGAGGCTCATAAAGCCGTTACCGTGATCCAGAATCAGTAGCACGCCATACCCTCTCAGCCAGTCCGCAAAGACCACACGGCCGGAGTGAATTGCTTTAATTTCGACGCCTTCGTTGGCTCGAATCACCATGCCGTTGCGTTTGAGCTTACCGCGAATTTGCTCACTACCGAAGGCATAGGCAACCCGGCCTTTAAGCGGCCAGGGCAGTTTGCCGCGCATCGATTTGAACGGGCGGGTATCTTTCGGCATCGGGATATTCACAATGGCTTCCCGAACCTCTTCCAGTAACTGCTCAAGACGGGCTCTGTCCTGATTCAGAGTCGCCAGTTCTTCACCTTTGCCTGAGATCTCTTTATCGAGCTGAGCGACTAAGGTTTCGCGTTTGCTCTGTTCCGCCTTCAGGCGGCCACGATCCGCTTCCAGTTTGCTGCGGGTGGTGGTCAGCACATAATCTTTCTGCAGAATCTCTTTCTCAACCCGATCAAGGCTGCGGGCGGTTTCCAGATACTCATCAATATGTCGGCTGCGTTCCTTATTGATGTAGTCGTAATAGCGCAGTACACGGGAAACCTGATCCGGCTGCTGCTGATTAAGCAGCACTTTCAGGTACTCCTGACGTCCCATGGCATAAGCAGAACGGATCTGTTTTTCCAGATAGTCTTTCTGTTGGTTCTGTTTCAGGCGTAGGTCGCTTCGCTCGGCGCGCAGCTCTGACAGGCGGCTCTGCAGTCGTTTACTGCTGGCAAGGTTGGTGCGGATCGCTTTGGCGGTGTCGGCGATCTTTTTCTCGGACGCCTGCAGCTCCTTCAGAACTTCCGCTTTAGCGCCCTTGACCTGATTCAGGGATTGCTCAAGGGTTTTGATGCGGGTGTTCAGCTCTTTCAGCTGTTGAGCGGAGACTTCTTTGTCGGCGGCCTGAACCTGAGCCGTCAGCATGAAAAACGAAAGCAGCAGCGTCAGCAAAGCGCGAACGGGCTGTTCGGGAAGTAGGGGGTGCCTGATATTCAGGTTCTTATTCAAATGCAGCACAGAAGCAGCAGCTCTTATTATCATCAATGATGGAGTTATCCGTTGCCCAAAGGGCTGTTTTTTTAAACCGCAAAGAGCCGGTCTATACCGGCTCTTTGCGTTATCAGGTCTGAGATCCTCAGGAGAAGCTCACCAGATTCTGGCCACTCATCTCTGCAGGTTGCTCCAGTCCCATGATTTTTAACAGGCTTGGGGCGATATCGCAAAGACGGCCGTTCTCAAGTGTGACCGATTCTGCACGTTCATTGACGTAAACCAGAGGAACCGGGAAGGTGGTGTGTGCGGTTTGCGCCTGACCGGATTCCGGATTCACCATCTGTTCAGCATTGCCGTGGTCGGCAGTAATTAAGCACTCACCGCCTACTTCCAGCAGGGCTTCGGTTACACGGCCCAGACAAACGTCCAGCGCTTCGACTGCTTTGACCGCTGCATCGTATTTACCGGTGTGGCCTACCATGTCGCCGTTAGCGTAGTTACAGACGATCAGGTCGTAATCACCACTCTTGATGGCATCAACCAGCTTGTCGGTCACTTCCGGCGCGCTCATTTCAGGCTGCAGGTCGTAAGTCGCTACCTGAGGAGACTGAACCAGAACACGGGTCTCCCCTTCGTACTCATCTTCGCGGCCACCGCTGAAGAAGAAGGTCACGTGAGCGTATTTTTCGGTTTCTGCGATACGCAGCTGAGTTTTGCCCTGCTTTGCCATGAATTCACCCAGCGTATTTACCAGCTTGGTTGGCGGGAAGGCGGTGGTGGTTTTAATGTCGGCTGCGTATTCGGTCAGCATGACAAAATCAGCCAGCTTCGGTGTTACTGCACGCTCAAAGCCTGCAAAGTCGGCTTCAACAAAGCTGCGGGTAATCTCACGGGCACGGTCGGCACGGAAGTTCATAAAGAGCAGGGCATCGCCATCTTCGATCTTCACGGCTTCGCCATTCGGACGAATGCTGGAAGCGGCCACAAACTCATCGTTCTCGTCACGGGCGTAGGCGGCTAACAGGGCTTCCTGGGCGTTGGTGTAAACGTGCTCTGCTTTCGCCTGAGTCAGCAGGTTGTAGGCGGACTCAACACGATCCCAGCGGTTGTCACGATCCATGGCGTAGTAACGGCCAACCAGAGAAGCAACAAAACCCACACCCAGTTCTTTCAGCAGGGCATCGGCTTTAACAATGGAATCTTCGGCGCTGCGCGGAGGCATATCGCGGCCATCCAGGAAGCCATGTACATAAACTTTTTTCGCACCACGATCTGCTGCCAGTTTGCAGGCAGCAAAGATGTGTTCTTCGTGGCTGTGAACACCGCCCGGAGAGAGCAGGCCCATCAGGTGAACCGCTTTGTCAGCGGCAACCGCTTTATCGATCGCCTGAACCAGCGCTTCGTTTTCGAAGAAATCACCGTCGGCGATCGCTTTGGTGATACGGGTGAATTCCTGATAAACGGTACGTCCTGCACCCAGATTCATATGACCAACTTCAGAGTTGCCCATCTGGCCATCCGGCAGACCCACGGCCATGCCTGAGGTTTCAACCAGAGCGTTCGGATATTGCGCCCAAAGGCGATCCCAAACCGGCTTATTGGCGTTGGCAATGGCGTTATTTTCGGCGATTTCGCTATGGCCGAAGCCGTCCAGAATAATAAGTGCAACAGGCGTACGTTTTGACATGATGTTTTCAGGGTCGCGTTAGATTCAGAGAAAAAGTTTCACGTCCTGACAGACGTTTCGCAGTAGCCGGACATCATACCCCAGATCCTGCGGGCCTCCCAAATTCTTTCCCTGCTTCTTCACTCATGAAAAGGTATGAAAAAAGTGCATAAACCAGCCGATTTGGGGCGGTTAAATCTTTATCAGGTTGTGTATACTAACTGCCCTTAAATGCCAGTGTCCTATGGGGATTTTGCCCTGATCCGTCCATGCAGTTTGCATATCTGATGCGGTTCAGGCTCCTGAGTGAACTGAGCACCATGACCAATGAAAGGCTGACGAGGAAAGAAGTTGGAACAGTTTATTGAATTTGCCACCAACCACTGGATGATGGTGGGTACATTTGTGATCCTGCTGATTCTTTGGCTGGGATATGAGTTCACCACAGGAAATAAAGCGATCAGCGCGCAGCAGGCAACTCTGCTGGTCAACCGTGAAGATGGTGTGTTCCTGGATATCCGTGATCGTGGTGATTTCCGCAAAGGTCACATCGCCGGTGCCGTTAACATCGGTATGGCTACCCTTAAAGAGCGCATGGGCGAGCTGGAAAAATACAAAGCTAAGCCAGTGATCGTGGTTTGCAAAATGGGTAATACCGCATCTATGGCAGTTAGCGAACTGCAGAAAGCAGGTTTTGAGAAAGCCAGTGTTATGCGTGGCGGTATGAATGCCTGGCAGAACGATAATCTGCCGGTAGTGACCAAGTAATTTCCGCGCTCAGTAAGCGGCGAAATTGCAGCTCGGGTGTTTAGCCGGATGGCTGGGCACCTGAAAGACCCTGTTAAGTCATCTTCTGTTAAAGATGTTATCCAAATAGGGTTTATTAGTGTTTTCTGATATTGTGGCGTTATCTGAAGCGCTGAAATTCTGGTCGGTTGTCTTTTTGACCGATTCACTTGTAAGCGGCTTCGTTAAACCCCACCTCCGGGGTAAGCCAAATATCTTCTGCAATTTATAGGTGAGCTTATGCAAAATGTAGTGATTTACAGTAAATCCTGGTGTCCGTTCTGTGTTCAGGCCAAGCGTCTGCTTCAGTCGAAGAAGGTTGATTTTACTGAGATCGATGTCGAGCGTGAGCCTGCCAAAATGCAGGAAATGATGAAGAATAGTGGTCGTCGTACCGTGCCTCAGATCTGGGTGGGAGACACCCATGTTGGCGGTTGCGATGATCTTTTTGCCGCAGAGCAAACCGGTAAGCTGGATCAGCTGTTAGCGGGATAATCGCTCCGGTGTCTGCGGGTTTTGACCGGGTCGCTGTGAAGCGTATCCGGTAATACACAATGTCCGGCAATAATAATGAGTGTCAGGCAACCCAGAGAAAGCCGTTCTCGGCACCGATAATTTAAGGAAGCACCATGAGTGACGAACAGAACCAACCGCAATTTGTACTTCAGCGCATCTACCTGAAAGATCTGTCTTTTGAGTCTCCAAACGCTCCGGCAACTTTTCAGCAGGATTGGGCGCCTAAGGTTCAGTTCGACCTGAACAGCAACAGCCAGCAAGTCGGTGAAAACCTGTACGAAGTGGTTGTTTCTCTGACTGTGACCGTAACCAACGAAGAGAAGACGGCGTTTCTGGTAGAGATCCAGCAGGCAGGTCTGTTCTTTATCCAGGGTCTGGAAGATGCACAGCTGCATCACACTCTGGGTGCTTTCTGCCCGAACGTACTTTTCCCGTACGCTCGTGAAGCCGTAGACAACATCGTGACCCGTGGAAGCTTCCCAGCTCTGATGCTGGCTCCTGTTAACTTTGATGCTCTGTACGCCGACGCCGTTCGTCGCCAGCAAGAGCAGGCAGGTAACGCTTAATCTGAATGGCCACACCACGTATCTACAGTCCCCAGCCCCTGGTCGAGGGGCAGTCGGTTCAGCTTGATGAAGCCGCTGCCCGCCATGTCGGGCTGGTCTTACGTATGAAGGCCGGACAGCCGCTGACTCTCTTTAACGGAGAGGGCGGCTGTTTTTCTGCCACCATCGAAGAATCCAGTAAGCGTTCGGTAACCGTATCCCTTGATACCTTCCATCCGGATGAAAAAGAATCCCCACTGAAAGTGCATCTGGCTCAGTCCATCTCCAAGGGCGATCGCATGGAATATGCGATTCAGAAAGCCACCGAGCTGGGAATTACCGAAATCACCCCCATCTACACCGAACATGGCGATGTGCGCCTGAAAGGCGACCGTGCCGCTAAGAAACAGCAGCACTGGCAACAGGTTGCGATCAGTGCCTGTGAGCAGTGTCAGCGCAACCGTGTACCTGTGGTTCATGCTCCGGTTGGTTTGCAGGAGTGGCTTGCTTCAGTCGAGGCAGATCTGAAGCTGGTACTGCACCACAGAACCGAACGTCAGCTCAGCGGTTACGACCAGCCGGAATCTGTCGCACTGTTGATCGGTCCGGAGGGCGGCTTGTCAGCTCCTGAGATCGCTCAGGCGGAAGCACAAGCGTTCCATCCATTAGCGTTAGGACCAAGGGTGCTGCGAACCGAAACGGCACCTGTGGTGGCGATGAGTGTACTCCAGTATCTGTGGGGCGACTTCTGAGCTCTATCAGTTAAAGACAGCACAAATTTTCCTGCCAGCAGCATCCGCTGGCAGTTATCGGGAGAAGGCAGATATGACGATTAAACTCGGCGTGGTGATGGATCCGATTGAGGGCATCACCTACAAGAAAGACACCACACTGGCGATGCTGTGGGCGGCTCAGGACCGGGGCTGGGAGCTGTTTTACATGCAGCAACAGGATCTCTATCTGCGGCAGGGCAAAGCGATGGCGGTGATGCAGCCATTAAAAGTGTTCCGCGACCCTGACAACTGGTTTGAGCTGGGCGAGCCGGTTCAGGCCAGCATGACGGAACTGGATACCGTGCTGATGCGCAAGGATCCGCCGTTTGATACCGAATTTCTGAACGCCACCTATCTGCTGGAACAGGCAGAGCGGGAAGGTGTTCTGGTGGTTAATAAGCCACAAAGTCTGCGTGACTGTAACGAGAAACTTTTTGCCCAGCAGTTCCCGGAATGCTGCCCGCCAACCGTGGTCAGCCGTCGTGAGGATATCCTGCGTGCGTTCCATAAAGAGCACGGTGACGTGATCTTCAAACCGCTGGATGGCATGGGTGGCACCGGTATCTTCCGGGTGAAGGAAGATGGCCTCAACATCGGCGCGATTCTGGAAACCCTGACCGAAATGGGCAGCCGTCAGATTATGGCGCAGAAATACCTGCCGGAAATCGTTGAAGGTGATACCCGAATCCTGATGGTGGATGGTAAGCCTGTGCCTTATGGTCTTGCGCGTATCCCGGCTCAGGGTGAAGTACGCGGTAATCTGGCCGCCGGTGGTGCCGGTGTCGGTCGTCCGCTGACGGATCGTGATTACTGGCTCTGTGAGCAAGTTGCGCCTGTGGTGAAAGAGAAAGGTCTGTTGTTTGTCGGTCTGGATGTGATCGGTGGTTATATGACCGAACTGAACGTCACCAGCCCGACCTGTGTCCGTGAGCTGAATGATCAGTTTGGACTGGATATCGCCGGAGACCTGATGGACGTGATCGCCGCTAAACTGGCCGAGCGTTCCGCTTAAAATCTCAGGTCACAGACGTTGAACAGGGACGCCAACACTTCCGATCAGCCTGTTATTCAGGTTGGAGGATTACCGCCGATTACGCACCCGGACAGCCAGGTGCGGGCGGTGGATCGTATCGCTTTTACGGTACTGCTGGCGTCTGCGATTCACTTTCTGATCTGGGCCGGTTTAGGGATTAACCCACCGGAACCCAAAGAGCGCTTGTCGAGCACCCTGCACGTTACCTTGAGCAAGGTGCCGTCGAAACCGGTGGAAGAAGCGGTCAAACATATTGCTGAGCAGGATCAGCAGGCCAGTGGCATCAGTGATCGGGAGCAGGAGCCGCAAACGTCAACCGCTCCACCGCCTCAGCCGGAAAAAACAGAACAGAAAAAGCCGGAGCAGAAAAAAACGGCACCGCCTGTTATTGCCAAAGTTGAGCCTGAGGTTGAGCCCAAGTCTGCGACAAAACCTAAGCCTGCGGTAAAACCTAAGCCTGTTCCTGAGCCGGAACCTGCCCCGGCTCCTGAGCAGCCTGATAAGGTTGAACCACCGGCAGAAGATCTGCCTCTGGTCACCAATTTAAGTGATGCTCAGGCGCTTCTGGCCCGCAGTCTTGAAATTGCGCGTCTTGAGGCTGAGCAGCAGGCATTGGCGGAGCAATACGCCAAACGCCCACGCGTTCGCACCATCTCAACCCTGACGGCCAAGGCCTCCGACGATGCTTTTTACCTGCGCCAATGGCAGGAGAAAATCGAACGGGTGGGTAACCTGAACTATCCTGAGCGTATCCGCAGAGAAAATCTGACTGGTCGCTTGCGGGTGCTGGTAGCACTCAATCCGGATGGTAGTGTCAAAGAGGCACAGATATTAAAATCCTCCGGCCACCCGGTACTGGATGAGGCTGCATTAGAGATTGTGCGTTTGGCCGCACCCTTTGCTCCCTTCCCACGATCGATTCGTGAGCGTACCGACATTCTCGAAATTATCCGTACATGGCAGTTCGGGAATGGCAACTTATTTGGCGAGGCGGGCTGATCCCCGTCTGGCAAGAGACAAAGGTTAAGTGATGAGTCAGTTTCAAAGTTTGCGTAACCACTTCCTGATTGCGATGCCTCATCTGGAAGACTCCAATTTTTCCGGCACCGTGACCTACATCTGCGAACACAATAAAGATGGGGCACTGGGCATTGTCATCAACAAAACACTGTCTCAGCTGCCGGTTGCCGAGCTGTTCGCTCAGCTGGAACTGCCGAACCCGAACAGTGGTCTGGCGGAATCGGAAGAGATCGTTCCCGCGATTATGGAAGGCGGCCCGGTTCACCATGAGCGTGGTTTTATTATTCATACTGGTGCTGCCGATGACTGGGAATCCAGTATGCAGGTGACCGATGAGCTGGCGCTGACCACCTCGGTAGATATTCTGGATGCCATCGCCAATCGTCAGGGGCCGGAGCAGTTTCTGATCGCTCTGGGCTGTGCTGGTTGGGAAGGCGGTCAGCTGGAGCGTGAGCTGCAGGAAAACACCTGGCTGACCTGTCCGGCCACTCTACCGGTTCTGTTTGACGCTCCTGCGGAGCAGAAACTGCAGGCCGCAGCAGGTCTTTTAGGCATCGATATCAACCTGATGAGCTCTCAGGCAGGCCACGCCTGATATGAGTGCTACTGAGAAAAAAAAGAAAGATAACACCGGTCAGCGCACGCTACTGGCGTTTGATTTTGGCACCACGCGTATTGGTGTGGCTGTCGGTCAGGAGATGCTGGGTACCGCAACCGCTCTGACACCGATCCCGGCAAGAGATGGCATTCCCAATAAAGAAGAGCTGAAAAAGCTGATCGATGAGTGGCAGCCGGATGCCTTTATTGTCGGCTTACCGATCAATATGGACGGCACCGAAAGTGAAATGAGCCGCCGTGCCCGTAAGTTTGGTAATCGTCTTTACGGTCAGTACGGCAAGCCCTGGTTTGGTGTCGATGAGCGCGGTACCACCAAGCAGGCGAAAAGCATCGCCAAAGATCTGGGTCACAAAGGCAGCTACAAAGACAATCCTGTTGATGGCATCGCGGCTCAGCTGATTTTAGAAGCCTGGTTTGATTCCCCTCAGGGATAAACACGCGCGGAATATGTTACATTGCGCCTCCGCAACCGCTGCTAAAGATAGTGCAGCTGATAAGCTAAAAGACGCGCAGCAATTTTGAAGGATCAGCCATGACTGACAATCAACGTTTAGTGATTCGCACCAATCAGGATCTGCCGGAGGTTGCACCTCTGCTGGATCAGATGGCTGATGCTTTGCGTCAGCGTATTGCACAGCTGGGGCAGGACAATATCGCTCTGGTGGGTATCCATTCCGGTGGCGTCTGGATCGCCGAACAGCTGCACCAGCGTCTGGCGCTGAGTGAGCCGATGGGCACGCTGGATATCTCTTTCTACCGTGATGACTACACCCGCGTGGGCCTGAACCCGAGCGTCAAACCGTCCAATCTGCCTTTTGCCACTGAGTCCCGCCATATTGTTCTGGTGGATGATGTCATCATGAGCGGCCGAACCATTCGCGCTGCCCTGAATGAGCTGTTTGACTATGGCCGCCCGGATTCTGTGACTTTGGTAACCCTGCTGGATCTGCCGGGTCGAGAACTGCCGATGCAGCCGGATATCACCGGTCAGCGACTGGAGCTGCCGGAAGGTGTACGAATTAAGCTGAGTGCAGAGCCTCTGTCCTTAGCCCTGATAGAGCCGGAAACGGCCTGATCCTTATTTGAAAACGGCAGTGATTTCACTGCCGTTTTTCTGCGCCCGCAAAAAAGTGGCGGGCGACTGCAACACACAGATCTGATGAATGTGCTGTTCTTTTTAATGTGTTGAAAGACTGGTGAGAACGACCGATGAAGCCGACAAGCGCCCCGCAAAATCCTGCAGATCCCCGATCTGTCCAGCTGACCGAGGATGGAAAGCTGCGCCACTTCTTAACTCTGGGTGGCCTCAATAAAGAGATTCTGGAAGAGATCCTCGATACCGCTGATTCCTTCGTCAACATGGGCGAACAGTCGGTGAAGAAAGTGCCTCTGCTGCGGGGTAAAACCGTAGTTAACCTGTTCTTCGAAAACAGTACCCGTACCCGCTCGACCTTTGAGCTGGCGGCTAAGCGCCTGTCTGCGGATGTACTGAATCTGGATATCAGCACCTCAGCGACCTCCAAGGGCGAAACCCTGATGGATACGCTGCAGAATCTGGAAGCCATGGGCAGTGATATGTTTGTGATCCGCCATGCTGATAGTGGTGCCCAGCACTTTATCGCCAGCCAGATCTCGCCCAATGTTGCCATTATCAACGCCGGTGACGGTCGCCACGCGCACCCGACGCAGGCGATGCTGGATATGTACACCATCCGCAAGCACAAGGGCGATTTCTCCAAGCTGAAGGTCGCGATTGTCGGCGATATTCTGCACTCCCGTGTGGCCCGATCCCAGATTCAGGCGCTGAATATTCTGGGTGCGGAAGAGGTTCGTCTGATCGGCCCGAAAACCCTGCTGCCACAGTCTCTGGCTGAGATGGGCGCAACCCTGTACACCCGTATGGAAGACGGTCTGAAAGATGTGGATGTGGTGATCATGCTGCGTCTGCAGAAAGAGCGTATGGCGGGTGCTTTGCTGCCGAGTGAAAGCGAGTTTTACCGCCTGTACGGTCTGACTACCGAGAAACTGAGTTATGCCAAACCGGATGCGGTTGTTATGCACCCGGGGCCGATTAACCGGGGGGTTGAGATTGAGTCTGCGGTGGCCGATGGCCCTCAGTCACTGATTCTGAATCAGGTAAGTTACGGTATCCCGATCCGTATGGCGGTGATGTCCATGGCCATCAGCGGCCAGACCCAGCAGAAAGCCAAAGCCGCAGAATCAAATTCAGACCAGTCAAATGCAGCAACCGGGGAGGCCTCCGCATGAAATTAACCATCCGTGGTGGTCGTCTGATCGATCCTTCTCAGCAACTGGATCAGGTAACGGATATCCATATTGATGATGGTCGTATTCTGGCTCTGGGTCAGGCTCCGGCTGGGTTTGCACCTGAGCGCACGCTGCATGCAGAAGGTCAGATCGTAGCGCCTGGCTTTATCGATATCGGTGCACACCTGCGTGAGCCGGGGCCAAGCTATAAAGGCAACCTGCGCAGTGAAACCAAGGCCGCGCTGGCGGGTGGTTACACCACCATCTGTTGTCGTCCGGATACCTCGCCTTGCATCGACAGTTCTGCCGTTATGCAGCAGCTGATGGATAAGGTCGAGCTGCTGGGTCAGGCGAAGGTTCGCCCGATTGGTGCCATGACCAAAGATCTGGAAGGGACGCACCTGAGTAATATGGCGGGTCTGCAGCATTCCGGCTGTGTTGCGGTTTCCAATATGCGCAAACCGATCGATAACACTCTGATTCTGCGTCGTTGCTTTGAATACGCATCTACCTTTGATCTGCGTGTGGTTTTCTATCCGGAAGATTCCTGGCTGCGTGCTGATGGCGTTGTCCATGAAGGCGCACTGGCCAGTCGTCTTGGTCTGGCAGGTATTCCTGCAGCGGCAGAAGCGATTGGTCTGTCCCGTGTACTGCATCTGGTGGAAGTGACCGGTGTTCGTGTGCACTTCAGCGCTCTGTCCACTGCTCAGGCGGTAGAGATGATTGCTCAGGCACAGGCCAAAGGCCTGCCGGTAACGGCGGATGTCACCATGGCGCACCTGACCTACACCGAAGCTGAGATCGACGGCTACAACAGCCAGTTCTTTGTGCAGCCTCCACTGCGTAGCGTAGCGGATCGTGATGCTCTGCGTCAGGGTGTTCGTGATGGCGTACTGAGCGTGATCAGCTCTGCACACCTGCCCCATGAAGAAGCGGCGAAGATGGCTCCTTTTGCAGCCTCCGAACCGGGTATGGCGACGCTGGAAACTCTGCTAAGTCAGGGGCTGGATCTGGTAGCTGATGGCGTTATCACCCTACCTCAGCTGATCGAGCGCCTGACCACAGGCCCTGCTCAGGCGATGGGCATTGCTGCAGGTCAGCTGGCGGTTGGTCAGCCGGCAGATCTGTCGATCTTCGATACCGAAAGCGAATGGCAGGTGAGCGATGACAACCTGTTCACCGCAGGTGAGAACTCGCCACTGATGGGTGCGACTCTTAAAGGTCAGGTGAAGACGACTCTGGTCGATGGTGCGGTGGTTTTTGAGCGTTAATCTCTGATTACGACGTTCCTGAAAACGACCTGCGTCACATACAAAGCCCCTGATATCCGGCGCCAGTACCTCCGGATACAGGGGCTTTGTTCGACTTATTAACCCTAAATTTTATATGTTATTTTTTGTTGCTCTGGTAAAGTGGCGCTATAAATAGAAATAGCCAGATTCTGGCCAAGAGCAACGGTCTTTTTATCCGGCTGACAGGCTGGATGATAGGGAAATCGATCAATTCAGAGAGGGAGCTTATGAACGCTGTCAGCCCGGAAAAACAAGCGATCCTGCTAGAGAGTGGCACCAACGAGCTGGAAATTATTGAGTTTCAGCTACGTAAGCAACGTCCCGATGGCACCGAAAAAATCAGCCATTACGGTATCAACGTCGCCAAAGTGCGCGAAGTGATCCGGGTTCCTGAAACCACCGATTATCCCAATCCCCAACCTCATCTTGTTGGCGTTTTCTCTCTGCGTGACAGCTTGATCCCACTGGTGGATCTGGGTGGCTGGCTGGGCGTGAAAACACCAACCGCCTTTGAAACCAAAAACGTCATCGTCACCGACTTTAATCGCATGGCTAACGGTTTTCTGGTGGACAGCGTGAGTCGCATTCACCGTATCTCCTGGGAAGAAGTGGAATCTCCAAGTCAGTTTCTGGAAAGCGGTGAACAGGATTGCGTCGTGGCCGTGGTTCGTCGTGATGACCGCCTGATCATGATTCTGGATTTCGAGAAGATCATCGCGGATATCAATCCGGAACTGAGCATGGAGAAATACAACGTCACCGAAGATCGTAAAGTGATCATCGATGACCGTATGACTGCTAAGCGTCAGGCGAATACCCTGTTGGTAGTGGATGACTCCGCCTTTATCCGTAAGCTGATCGAAACTACGCTGCGTACTTCAGGCTACAACGTGATTGCCGCAAAAGATGGTGCCGATGCCTACGAAATGCTGCAGGAGTTTGAGCTGGTCGCCGAGGAAGAAAACCTGCCGGTGAGCGATCTGGTCAGCATGGTGATCTCGGATGTAGAGATGCCGCGCATGGACGGCCTGCATCTGGTAAAACGCCTGCGTGATGGCAAAGCTTACCGCACGACACCGATTGTGATGTTCTCCTCCATCATGAGTGATGAGAACCGCCACAAAGCCCTCAGCCTTGGTGCCAACGACACCATGACCAAACCTGAGATCGGCAAGCTGGTGGGTATGGTGGATAGCTATTTGTTGTAGCTATCTGTTGTAAGGCTTATCGCTCTGATCGCATTAAAAACGCCCGACTGTGAAAACAGCCGGCGTTTTTTGTTTGGTAATAAATATCGTAATTTGCAGTATTTCGACTCGTTCCCACGCTCCGCGTGGGAACGCATAGGCCTCAGGCTCCCACGCAGAGCGTGGGAGCCAGTTTATGGTTATCATCTAGTTTTAGCGTTTTGAATGGAGTCTTTACATGTCGACAGTTACTTATGGGATGTTTGTACGGAAAAGCAAGCAGACACTTAAATCATCTGAAGTTCGAGCTGATAGAGCTCTTGCAAATACAATCGATAATACTATCTATGAATACGAGCTTAGATGCCCGCACTGTGAGAAGGACTCTGAATATGCATTGGAGTTTGAACTACCTCAAGGCGATTCAGAATATCCAAGAAATATGCCGCCAAAGCGTTGTAAAAGCTGTTCTCGTCATATTTTGAACTCAGGTACGAAAGTTACAGTTCTGGAAGATAGCTAGAATTCTCGTTCCCACGCTCCGCGTGGGAATGCATAGACCTCAGGCTACCACGCAGAGCGTGGGAGCCAGTCTCGTGTAGAGTCAGCCTATTTGTCAGGGAATATCCGAGATTAGTTCTTCCCCGCATTAGCTACTTTGGCTTTGATCCAGCCGATGACACGGCCAAAAAACGGTAGTTTCTCGTAGAAATGCTCGCCCGCATCCCAGAAATCGGTGTGGTGGGTGATGCGCCCTTCCTCATCCTGTTCAATCTCGCTGACGCCGGGGAATTCCCACAGGCCGATCGTGTCCAGATGGCCGCTGAAGCGCCACTTCACCAGATAGTGCCGGTTGTGCAGCTGATCATGCTGAGGATGTTCAAACACCGCCTCGATCAGAAAGCGAGCGTCCTTCACTGAACTGTGGAAATGATTCAGGAGCTGACAGACCGCTTCTTGGCCGTTGATGCGCTGGAAGGGATCTTTAAACACGATATTGCCGTGCACCAGATGTGCGATATCTGCCGGTGTCACGGGCTTGCTGTGATGCGCTCCCTGAAACAGGTCGAAATACTGTCTTAGTTGCTGGTGCAGCCGGTCTTGCTGCTGATTCTGTTCCGTCTCGGTATTAGCGTCCATGACCGGTACCTCTGTTGATCATTGGGAAGAAGATACGATCAGGTAACCATTTTAGAAAGCTCATGGCAATGGCCATACGGGTGGGGAACACGACCTCAAACTTTTTACCGGCAAGTCCTTTGATGATGGCGTTTGCGGCTTCATCAACACTGATCAGGAAGGGCATATCAAACTCGTTTTTATCCGTCAGCGGAGTTTTAACAAAGCCGGGATTGATCAGGCGGATATCAACACCAGAGCTGTACAGTTCAGCTCTTAAAGACTCTGCCAGATTGATCAGCGCGGCCTTACTAGCACCGTAAGCACTGGCGGTAGGTAAACCGCGATAACCCGCCACAGATGCGACGATTGATATCTGTCCCTGCTGGCGCTCAAGATAATGGGGCAGCAGTACTTCAAGGGGAATTGCGGCTCCCAAGGTATTGATCTGTAAGAGCTTACTCACCGTTTCAGCGTTGAATTCACTGGCTGCCATCGGTTGATGAGTGCCGGCATTAAGAATGACCCGATCCGGCAGACGTTCTTCTTCGATGAGCTGGTTAAAGGCTTCCGTGACCTGATCTTTATTGGTGACATCGCAAGACAGCGACAGAATACGGCCAGTCAGGCTGGCTGCTTCATCAACCACCTGCTGCAGTGTTTCCCGGTTTCGGGCGCTGATGGCAACGGTATGTCCGGCCTTGGCATAGGCCAAAGCCACGGCTTTACCGATGCCCTGACTGGCACCGGTAATCCAGATCAGTTCCTGTGACATAAGATCACCTTTGATGGGCTGAGAATTTGTATGAGGGTTTTATAGGTGTTCGTTTAAGTGCGTTTAACTGCATTTAACTGCGTTTAAGTGCGTTTAAGTGCGTTTAAGAGCGTTTAAGAGCGTTTAACTGCGTTTAAGTGTCTAAAAGTTTGCACTTACTTTTCTCGGACCAGTAGGGTTAATCGGGGTAGCAGCGCTGGCAATTTAGCTGAATAGTAGAACCGTCATCGGCGATAAAACGCATCCGTAGCCAGCGTTGATCATTGGCGTACCAGACCCAGGTATCTTCCAGATCTCCCGTGTAGCGATAACGGGTTGTGAGCACCTCTTCGCGGCCATCGGAAACCCGCTCAAGCTCTTCTTTCTCCACACGGATCTGATTCAATTCGCCGGTGAGAGAGTTAAACAGCTGACTCTGGTGGATAATGCTGCGATTGTAGTGATTGCTGAGTGCGAGCGTCTCGGCACCATTGGTCAGAGGCTTGGCGGATTCAGTAGCCGCTTCGCCTTTTTTCGCCGCTCTTAAACCTCCGCGCCAGAACGGCAAACCGCTGGCATCCTGACTCAACTGCAGGAAGGTTTCGCTCAGCTCACCATTACGGTCGATGCGACTGGTAAAACCGGTCAGTTGATTTCCCTGCCACTGCTCAACCCCCAGATAACGAAAGCGATAAGAGAAAAAGAGGAAGGCTTTGAAGTCTAGCGCCATCCGGCTCTCAACCTGCCAGCTGTTATCGTCACCGTTGAAGTCGACCTGATAACTGCCCACAGGCTTGCCATTGCGGGTGACCTCAAAGCTGAGTTCGTCACCGTACAGGCGCTGCCAGTGGGAGAGGTTATGAAAGCTGTTCTGGGGCAAAAGCTGCTGAGCGGCGCTCTGGGTAAGAGTCTCAGCTTGTGCCGAGGCGCTGCCCGTTAGCGACCCGCTACCTATCAGCAGGCCGCTGAAAATTAAGCCAGCGTTGCTCCTCAGATAATGCCGGATGCATACCATGGTTCTACTCCGGTTTTTTCAGGCGGAACAGATAAACATCGATGCTTTCATGGCGGAATCCGCTCTCACAGTAGCAGAGGTAATAGCGCCACAGACGGCGGAAACGCTCATCGAAGCCCAATGGCTGAATCGATTGCCAGGCGGCTTCAAAGTTATCGCGCCATTCTGCCAGTGTCCGGGCGTAGTCCTGACCAAAGGCTTGCTGGTGATTCAGCTCAAGTCCTGCCATCTCCGCCTGCTCCTGTACGACACGAGGTGTCAGCAACATGCCACCAGGGAAGATATAGCGCTGAATAAAATCGGCGTTGTTGCGATAGTTTTCAAAGCGATCTTCCTCAATGGTAATCACCTGAATTACCGCTTCACCACCGGGTTTCAGCCGGTCGTACAGGGTTTGGAAATAGGTCGGCCAGTGTGCTTCGCCCACCGCTTCCAGCATCTCGATGGAGGCAATTTTGTCGTACTGACCTTCGATCATTCGGTAATCGGTCAGGGTCGCCTCGCCCCGGTTATCCACAGCGTGATCTTTCAGACGCTTCTGTGCCCAGGCAAGCTGCTCTGTGGATAAGGTAACCCCGTGATATTGGCTGTTCTCATGCTGTGTCAGCAGTCGCTCAGCAAAGCCACCCCAGCCACAGCCGATCTCCAGTACCTTGTCCTGTGGCTGAATATTGAGCAGCTCCAGAATACGATCGTATTTGTTGTGCTGGGCGCTTTGCAGGCTCTCCTGGGGCTGCTGATACAGTGCGGAGGAATAGGTCATGCTCGGGTCAAGCCACTGCTCATAAAACTCATTGCCCAGATCATAGTGTGCCGAAATATTACGGCGGCTGCCCTTCAGACTGTTGTCATTCAGGCGGTGCAGTAAACGGTGCAACCAGCGACCAAAGGCGCTGCCTTCAAAAACATCATCCAGTGCCTGACTGTTATGCATCGCCCATTCGGTCACCTGCAGCAGATCATCGGTTTCCCAGTCGCCTTCGATATAGGCTTCACCCCAGCCGAGTACGCCGGAAATATAGGCTTTACGCACGGCCGCGGTACTGTTCAGGCGAATAGTGGGAGCGGGAATGCCCTCTTTCAGCTCGCCAATGTGTACCGATCTGTGATCCGGCAGCACCAGAGTCAGGCGGCTCAGGTGAGCTTTCTGCATCGTACCGATCAGCCAGCGCCAGAACGGATGGCGAATCTGAGTAATCTCTACTTCATGGATACCCTGCTGCTTTTTCGCAGCGGGTTGATGACGGCTATAGCCTGCGCCTGAAACTGCAGAGCTTTCAGAGGAGGCTGGTGCCTGAGTCGTTGAGCGTGAATTGGACAGCATGGTTTATTCCTCTTTTGTTGTCATTGCCAGAGGCTGGCCTTTAGAGACAAGCGGGGGATGGGCAATGCCTTTGCGGCTGACCAGTGGGATTTTTTTCAGCCAAAGGCGAAGGGCTTCCCAGTGAATGCCCGCAATCACTTTGTAGGTAAACAGGGGGCGTTTCAGTGCCATGGCGATCAGCCCCTTAGCGTTGAGAGGCGTACTTTTGCCCGTAAGGGTTGCATTCAGCAGCAGGCCTTCACTGTCTTCCTGACGGATCAAAACCTTAAGCACTTCGCCCGGTGTGGCGATGCGGAAGCGATACTGGCAATCCATATTGATAAACGGCGAGACATAAAACACCTTATCCGCCTGATGACGCAGAGCGGTTTTTTCACCGATCTGTACCGGTTTGGCTTCCACCGAGTAGATGTGTTTTTGGCTGAAGGTGTTACTCACCTGATACAGGGTGGTGGCCAATTCTCCGGCTTCGTTGTAGCAGAAGAAGATGCATAGCGGATTGAAGCTGTAACCCAGATGACGAGGCATACAAAGCAGCTCGATTCGGGCTGCTGGCTCACAGCCATTGTCTGCCAACAGGCGTTGAGCATGCTGTTTGATGCTGTCGCCTTCGGTGGTGACATAATCCTTATCGTACAGACTGAACAGTCCCGGACGGTTATAGCCGAACAGGCGCTGGCCAAGCTTTTTGCCATTGCTCTTTTCCAGCGTTGTCAGCTCGTCCAGATCCAGCAGGAAGGTGCCGGTCTGATAAACAAAGCGATGACGCACGGGTTTGACCCGGTCGTGCATCACGGTGCTGTAGTAGAGGCGGCTGTTCAGGCCGGTTTCAGTATGCTCAGACAGAGACATATCCTTTGCTCCGATCAGCTGGCCATTGAGGATTGGGTGGAGATATGGCCCGGCCAGAAGATACGGCCGGATTCGTTTTCCACCTGCCATGGGCGACGCACGCCACCCAGCGCTTCAGCCACGGCAAGGCCGGACTGCAGGCCATCTTCGTGAAAGCCAAAACCAAAGTAAGCGCCACAGAACCAGGTATGGTTTTCGCCCTGCAACTTATACAGTTCCTGTTGAGCGGCCATGGCGTTTTTATCAAAGACCGGATGATCGTAGAGGAAGCTGCAGTGAATGCTGCCCTCTTCTGGTTCTGTCGGTGGATTCAGGGTGACGATAAGAGGTTTCTCAGTAGCCAGTGGCTGGAGTTTGTTCATCCAGTAACTCACCGCCAGAGATTGCTGGTTATGCAGCTCGCCGGTACTTCCCCGCAGGTAGTTCCAGCTGGACCAGACTTTGCGGTTCTTCGGCATCAGGCGGGTATCGCTGTGCAGAATCGCCTTGTTGCGCTGATAACCAAATGCACCCAGCAGATGTTGTTCCTGCTGAGTCGGATTGCTCAACAGCTGCAGAGCTTCGTTAGCGTGACAGGCCAGCACCACCTCATCGAACTCCCGTTGTTCACCACGGGAATCCACCACGATCACCTTGGTTTCGCCTTTTTCTTTATTAGGGCGAATCACCTGACGGGCACCACGGTTGCAGAAGGTGGCAGGCTGAATTTCCCGGATCAGCTTGCTGACATATTCCCGACTGCCGCCACGAACGGTGTGCCACTGCGGTCGGTCATCCACCTGCAGCAGGCCGTGGTTCTGACAGAAGTTCAGGAAGGCCAGTGCCGGATACTCAAGCATCTGATCGGCAGGAGTGGACCAGATCGCCGCGCCCATAGGGATCAGGTGCAGGTCGCGGAAATCATCGGAGTAGTTAAACTTCTTCAGTAGTTCGCCCAGCGTCATCTCTTCCGGAATCTGGTCCTGCCAGTTATCGGATTCTTTATAGAAGCGCAGGGTATCTTTCAGCATGCGCCAGACACGTGGATTGAATACATTTTTCAGATTGGGAAAGATGCCACTCAGGCCGTTACCGTTATATTCGATGTCGCCATCTTCCGCTGAAACCGCAAAAGACATATCGGTTTCCGGTGCATCGACACCGATATGCTTAAACAGTGCGGTCAGGTTAGGGTAGTTCACCGGATTAAAGACGATAAAACCGGTATCCACCGGAATACTGCCGTCTTCGGTACTTACCGTGACCGTATTGGAATGGCCGCCAAAGCGGTCATCTTTCTCGAACAAAGTGACGGAGTGTTTTTTGCTCAGCAGCCAGGCCGCCGACAGACCGGAGATACCCGAACCGATTACGGCAACCGTTTTGCCACCTGCGGTATTCGCCGGAGACTGAGCGTCAGATGCTGAAATGTCGGACACAGAGTGGCCGGTAACTGTAGAGACCATAAAGATGCTCCAAATAAGCTGATGTTCAAGATCCGTTGACTGACTTTACGGTGGGGTGTGATAAGCAGATCACTGGAGTAATGTCAGCGATCTGCTAAAAGGTTTTTTTATCAGCATAGCGTGAACGCGATCACAAAAGGTGTCATCTTGAACCTGATCACTATAAAAAAGTTTATGACATGACATAAATTCACAATCCTGATTGATCTGCTGGTGATCCGGTGAAAATGCCGACGCGTAAAAAGCGCAGATAACGGGAGAGAACGGATGGAAAAAGTGCAATCAGCATCTCAGAACTGGAATCAGGCGCTGACGGAAGTAGGTGAAAACCGCGACCGTGAACAGTTTGCAGCCCTGTACCAGCATTTTGCTCCGCGGGTGAAAACCTACCTTCTCAGGTTTGGATTGTCTGATGCTCAGGCTGAAGAGCTGGCACAGGAAGCACTGCTTCAGGTGTGGCGTAAAGCGGAGCAGTATCATGCTTCTAAGGCAGCGGCATCCACCTGGATTTTCTGTATCGCCCGTAATTTATTTATCGATCAGCAGCGCTCCGGACGGGGGAAACTGGAACAGAGTACAGATTCCTACCACGAGCACGAAGGACTGCTGAACCATCAGGAGCAGGCCAGTGAGGATGACAACAGCTGGCAAAGCTCACAGAAGCATATAGAAGACGCTTTGAAAGAATTACCGCTTATGCAGGCTCAGTTAGTTTACAAATCCTACTATCAGGGCAAGAGTCACAGTGAAATCGCTGCAGACCTTGAGATCCCGATCGGTAGTGTGAAGTCCGGCTTACGTCTGGCTTTTAAGAAGTTACGCCTATCGTTAGCTGCGGACAGTTTTGCCGGGGGAGAGACGCTATGACTTTTGATCCGATCGCTTTAACCCGGGAACCCGAGTTCCGTCTTAATTCTGCACCGAAACACCATCCGGATGATGCCACTCTTGTGAGCTATGCTTCCGGTGGTTTAAGCGCTGGTGCCCAGCTGTTGTTGCAGTGTCATCTGGCTTGTTGTGAGCATTGCCGTGAGCGGGTCACTGAAGCAGAGGCTATTGGTGGTGGTTTGCTGGAACATCTGCCCCAGGCAAAGATGAATACCAGCGTGGATGATATTTTTGCCAAACTGGATCTGTTGGATTCAGACCCGATCTCACAGGCGGAAGAGATTCCGGTCAAACGTCCTGACTGGTTGCCTGAGTGGGCTGAACCTGTCGCCAAGTGGCTGGAAACGGATCAGAACTGGCAGCGACTGGCACCCGGTATCAGTCAGATTAAGTTTGAGCAGCCGGAGTTTGCCAAAGACAAGGCGGTACGTCTGCTGAAGATCTCACCGGGCACCTGTATGCCAAGCCATGGTCACAACGGCAGTGAGCTGACGTTGATTCTTAGTGGTTCTTACTGCGATGAAACAGGCCGTCTTTGTGCAGGTGATGTGGCGGATCTTGATCCGGATATCAAACACCAGCCGATTGCGGATCGTGATCAGGACTGTATCTGTCTGATTGTTACCGATGCGCCACTGAAGTTTGAGGGTTGGATTCCAAAACTGATGCAGCCTTTCTTTGGTTTATAGCGCCGTTAAGTGTCAAATCAGGGAGTTATGCTCCCTGATTCGGACTTGTTTGAAAATCGAGTAAATACTCGGTTTTTAGGCGCGTAAAACACTGGAAAAGCCCGATTGCTGAATCGGGCTTTTTTATGCCAAAAAGGGGGAGTACGCAATTCAGAATCAGGTGTTATGCTGGGCTTCTAAAACACATAAACTATAAGAACCATAACCCACACGTTACTCTCCATTTTTGAGATAAGGATACTTCTGCCATGGCCTTTAACCTGCAATGGGCTGATAACAAGCCAACTCCATGGAATCTGGGCAAGATTGTTTGTATTGGACGTAACTACGCTGAGCATGCCAAAGAACTGAATAATCCGATTCCGGCTAAACCGCTACTCTTTATTAAACCGGCCACAGCAGCAGTTGATATCAGTAAGCCTCTGGTACTGCCTGAAGGTCAGGGCGAGTGTCACCACGAGGCTGAGATTGCTTTGCTGGTTGGCGATACCATCAGTAAGGTCAGCCCTGAAAATGCGATGACCAATATTGTTGGTGTTGGGCTGGCGCTGGATCTGACCTTAAGAGATCTGCAGAGTCAGCTGAAAGAGAAAGGCCACCCCTGGGAGGTATCCAAAGCCTTTGATGGTTCTGCACCTCTGTCCGGTTTTATTCCTTGTGAGCCTGTATGTGACGAGCATCTGGAGATCAGTCTGAGTGTTAATGATCAGCTGCGTCAGCAGGGCAGTTGCGACCAGATGATTACTCCGGTTGCTGAACTGGTGAGCTTTATCAGCCAGATCTTTACCCTTGAAGCTGGCGACGTGATTCTGACCGGTACTCCGGCGGGTGTTGCTGCGTTGAATCCCGGTGATCGTTTCGAGATGGCACTGAAAAATCAGCGGCAGGAAGTTCACCTGCAGGTGGCCGGATCCGTCGCAAGCTGACGCGGGTCAATAAGCCGTCTATCTTCCGGTAAAAAGTGAAGCCCGTCTCTGGTCAGAGGCGGGCTTCTTTTATATCTATGGTGCTCCCAATAATAATAACGAGGAGAGCACCTTGCAGTTCTTTCCCAGCCAATGGCAGGTTTTTCAGCAGCAGACTTCTCTTGAGGGTAAGTTGGTTGCTGTTGCCGAACAACTCCAGACACTTTGCGCCGATGTTGAGCGTTTTTCAGTGGCCGTTTATGACGAAAAAACGGACATGCTGAAGACTTACTACTCTACCAGTCATGCCGACGAAGCGATTACCCGTTATCAGGCGCGGTTGAATGCCGTTCCCTCCCTGAAGCAGCTGAGCCTGTCATCCACGCCAAGGGTGATTAATGACCTCAGCTGCCTGAGCCATAACGATACCTACCATACCCAGGCACTGCTCAATCAGGGCTGGCGATCCAGCTGTACCCTGCCGATGCGTTACAGCGACAGCTTTATGGGCTTTATCTTTTTTAACTCCCGTAAACCGGATGTGTTTGTTGGCAATCAGCTGATTCATCTGGAGCTGATTGGCCAGTTGATCACCATGCTGGTGCATGATGAGATTGCCCAGGCGAGAACGCTGAAAGGAGCTGTTCAGTCGGCGCTGGCGCTATCCTGTGGTCGGGATGAGGAAACCGGTCAGCATCTTGAGCGTATGGGTTATTACTCACGCATTATTGCTCATCATATCGCCGGAGCTTTTGGCTTTGACGATCACTTTGTTGAGCAGGTTTTCCAGTTTGCTCCGGTACATGATCTGGGCAAAATTGCGATTCCTGACAGTATTCTGCTGAAGCCCGGTAAGCTGACCGAAGATGAGTATCGGGAGATGCAGACCCACACCGTCAAAGGCGCTCAGATGCTGGAGGATGTGTTTGAGCATCACGGCATTCAGGAGGGGGAATCCAGTCGGATTCTGCGCCATATCGTGCTTTATCATCATGAGATGTGCGATGGCTCCGGTTATCCCTACGGGTTGACCAAAGACGATATTCCGCTGGAAGCACGTATTGTTGCCGTGGCGGACATCTTTGATGCCCTCACCTCCCGTCGACCCTATAAAGAACCCTGGAGTAATGAGAAGGCACTGGCGACCCTGCAGGAGATGGCGGAAAAACGTCTGTGCCCGGAGTGTGTGCAGGCACTGGCCGATAATATGGATGAAGTGCGTATGATTCAGCAGATGTATGAAGAGAGCCTGTTCTGATCCGGAATCAGGTCAGACGGGTTTCGGTTGAGAAACATAGGCCATAAAAAAACGGCGACCTCTGTATTGACGTGTACAGAGTCCGCCGTTTTTTTGTTCAGCTGGCCGGACCTTCCTTACGTTGGAACGTCCGTGATCAGCTTATTTTGCGGTAACGGTTTTTACACCATCAGCGCAGCCCAGCAGCAGAATGTCAGCCGGACGCAGAGCAAACAGACCATTAGTAACAACACCTGTGATGTTGTTGATCTTTTGCTCGATAGTCAGAGGATCATCAATCGGGAAGTTATACAGATCCAGAATCACGTTACCGTTATCGGTAATGCAGTCCTCACGGTAAACCGGGTTTGCACCCATTTTTACCAGTTCGCGGGCAACATAGCTGCGCGCCATCGGGATCACTTCAACCGGCAGTGGGAAACCGCCCAGAATATCCACCTGCTTGCTCTCATCCGCGATGCAGATAAATTTCTGAGATGCAGCGCCAATAATCTTTTCACGGGTCAGCGCGCCGCCGCCGCCTTTCACCATGTGTAGGTGGCCGTTAACTTCGTCCGCACCATCCACATAAACCGGAACTGTGCCAACACTGTTTAGATCGTAAACGGTGATGCCATGAGCCTGCAGACGCTCGCGGGTTGCTTCGGAGCTGGCAACTGCACCGTCAAAGTCCAGCTTGATTGTCGCCAGAGCATCAATAAAGAAGTTGGCGGTAGAACCGGTACCAACACCAACGATGCTGTCTTTATCGATGATTTTTTTAACTTCTTCCAGCGCTGCTTCTGCAACCGCTTTTTTCAGTTCGTCTTGAGTCATGGAGGGACCTGAGCCTGATTGAGATCTGTTTTAAACGCTTTTGGGCAAAATTCGCGCCCATTATACGGGCTAAGCCCCGTAAGCTGTAGACGTTATCTTGCGATAAGGCATAAGATAGTCGGCCCTATGAAAAAGCCCTATAAATAACGAATTAATCGTGTTGTGCAGAGAGTGAAGAATTAGATGTTGGAAAGGTACGTAAAACGCATTTTGCAGGCCCGAGTTTACGATGTGGCCAAAGAAACCCCTCTGAGTGAGGCCCGTTTTCTCTCCAAGCGCCTGAACAACACGATTTTGATTAAACGTGAAGATCTGCAGCCGGTTTTCTCCTTCAAACTGCGAGGCGCCTATAACGCCATGGCGCAGCTGTCTGATGAAGAGAAAGCCCGTGGTGTGATCACCGCCTCTGCCGGTAACCACGCACAGGGTGTGGCGATGGCCGCCAAACACATGGGCATTAAAGCCACCATCGTTATGCCTAAGATCACCCCTGAAATTAAGGTCGCTTCCGCCAAAGCCCGTGGCGCGAAAGTGGTTCTTAAAGGGGATGCCTTTGATGAGGCCTCCAAGTACGCTCAGGAGCAGGTGCTGGAGAAGGGTTACACCTATATCCCGCCATACGACCATCCGGAAGTGATTGCCGGTCAGGGTACCGTGGCGATGGAAATTCTGCGCCAGTATCCGGCGGATATCGATGCCATCTTTGTGCCTGTTGGCGGCGGCGGCCTGATTGCTGGTGTGGCCGCTTATGTGAAATATCTGCGTCCTGAGATCAAGGTGATCGGTGTTGAAGCGGAAGATGCGGCTTGTCTGAAAGCCGCTCTGGATGCCGGTGAACGCGTGATTCTGGATCAGGTGGGTATTTTCGCGGAAGGTGTTGCGGTTGCTCAGATTGGTGAGGAGCCGTTCCGCATTGCCCAGCACTTCGTTGATGATGTTATCACGGTGAATACCGATGAGATCTGTGCGGCTGTAAAAGACGTGTTTGAAGATACCCGCGCGGTCTCTGAGCCTTCCGGAGCACTCTCTCTGGCAGGTTTGAAAAAGTATGTTCAGCAGAACGAAGTGGAAGGTGAAACCCTGATCTGTATTAACTCAGGTGCGAACACCAACTTTGATCGGCTGCAGCATATTGCTGAGCGTGCCGAGCTGGGTGAAAAGCGGGAAGCGATTCTGGCGGTGACCATTCCGGAGCGCCCGGGCAGCTTTAAGCAGTTCTGTAAGATTGTTGGTCGTCGTATGGTGACGGAGTTTAACTACCGCTACTCCGACAATGAAGATGCCAAGATCTTTGTCGGTATCCAGCTGAAGGATATTGATGACAGAGCTGAACTGATTCAGTCTCTGGAAGATGAGGGCTATCCGGCGATCGACCTGAGCGATAACGAGATGGCGAAACTGCACATTCGTCATTTGGGTGGTGGTCGTAACGACGATATCGAGAACGAACAGCTGTTCCGCTTTGAATTCCCGGAGCGTCCTGGAGCCCTGTTGAATTTCCTCAACAATTTAGGCCAGAACTGGAATATTTCCCTGTTCCATTACCGAAACCATGGTGCCGCTTATGGCCGGGTTCTGATCGGTATGCAGGTGCCGGAGAAAGATAAGCAGAAAGTTGCTGAGTATCTGGATCGCATCGGTTACCGCTACTGGGATGAGAGCGAAAACCCGGCTTATCGACTCTTTCTGCAGTAAGTTTTTGCAGGCGAAAATTGCGCTGGCGCAAAGATTGGTGCTGTTTTTGCTTTTAAGTCTAAATAATCAGCTTTTTTGCTGAAAAACGGCAGTTAACTGCCGATAAAAAGGGTAAATGAGGTATATATTGCAAAGCAATAGGACCTCGATAAAATGGTGAGGCAGGCCGCTAAAAACAGGTTATTGACCTGAATCCCCACGGCCTCCTTTCTGTTTGGTTTTAGGCTTAAGTGAAAAGAAAAGCAGGGAATAACCATGAAAAGAAAACAGCCTGATCTGGTAACAGTTCTGATACTGGTATTTGGATTAGGGGTTGTGGTCACAAGCTATGCACAGGGACTGCTCTGAAAGCTTGATGGCAGTTCGTCAGTCTGACGAATAATATGACCAGCCGCACCTGAAAACCGTATCAGTGGATTCTTACCGGATCTGCCGATCTGAAAAACCCCACACTAATGTCGTGGGGTTTTTTGTTTTCATCGTGCTAATCTGCATTCAGGGAAAGATAAATATAATTCACAACAATCCCTTTCCAGAGCCATTCGATTCACTGGAATAGTCAGCATCTTCTAAGGAATGCCTGTGCAGCACTTTGCCTTCGTTGTGTTACTGGTTCTCTCGGTCAATATTTTTGCCGGTCTTTTAGGTTTACAGCTGGCGATTCCTCCCGGCTACGCTACGGCGATCTGGCCTCCTTCCGGCGTAGCGCTGGCTTCTGCACTGATCTGGCGTCATCCGGGGTTGCTGGGTGTCTGGCTGGCCTCATTTCTGGTTAATGTACTCAATATTCACGGTCTGCAATTTCCTGCTTTTGATGCACTGCTGGCACCGGCCTGGATCGCCAGTGCATCAACCTTTCAGGCGCTTTTTGGTGCTTTCCTGATCCGGCGTTATGTGGGTTACCCGACGCGGCTGAACAAAACCGGCGATATTATCCGTTTTCTACTGCTGGCAGGGCCGGTGAGCTGTCTGGTCAGTGCAACCTTTAGCGTGGGGTATCTGGTCAGCTCGGGTGCGATGGCGCTGGAAGGTGCTCAGATTAACTGGCTGACCTGGTGGATCGGCGACACTATTGGCGTGGTGGTTTTTGCACCTCTTATGTTTCTGGCTTTTGCTCTGCCGCGCCGTCATTGGCGCTCTCAGGTGATGGCCGTTGGCCTGCCGCTGGTGCTGATTATTATTTTTACCATCCTGATGTACCGTCAGGGACTGCACAAAGAAGAAGAGAGTCAAAGTAGCCGGTTTGAAGGCCAGGCCAGAGCCTTTGAGCTTGCGGTACAGACTGAGGTCGATGCCCATATCAGTCTGCTCTACAACCTGAGGGGCTTCATTTACTCTGATTTTGACCTTTTACCCAAAGATTTTGAACGCTTTGCCGGAGAGGCGTTGCAGCGTAAAAGCAGCCTGCATGGTCTGTCATGGAATATCTATCTGAGAGGAGCTGACCGGGAAGCCTTTGTTGATCGCATGCGGGCGATTTACGGCAATGTTCCCTTTATGGTGAAAGAGCGTCATCCGGTCTATGGGCTGATCCGGGCGGAAGAGAGAGAAAGCTACGTGGTGGTGACCCTGATCGAACCTTTTTCCGTCAATCAGGCGGCGTTGGGTTTTGATGTGCTCTCTAATCCATTGCGCAGGGATGCTCTGGAAAAAGCGGTGAAAACCGGTCAGGCCAGCGCCACTGCACCGATCCGTCTGGTTCAGGAGTCCGGTGAGCAGAAAGGTACGCTGATCTTCCTACCAGCATTCCACAGCAAGAGCACACCAACCAGTGAAGGTGAGCGCTTTGATGCGCTGGCAGGTTATGGTGTGGTTGTGGTGCGTATGGGAGATCTGATCAGTGGCGTACTGCGCCGTCATGAACTGGATCTCAATCGGGTCAGGCTCTACCCCGCTGATGCACCGGAACAGCTTTACTATCTGAGTGAGGGCTTCAACCCGGATGAGCGCGGGGCGCTGATACATCGTTCTGAAATCAAGGTGGGGGCGGATACCTGGATTATGGAACAGCAGGCTTCCCGTGAGCTAATGGGCTATTCCTGGGGGCTCTATTTTGTCCTCACCGGTGGCTTTTTTATGTCGGCTGTTCTGGGTGGAGTCCTGCTCTTATTGGCGGGGCGTTCCGCTGAGATCTCCCGTCAGGTTCATCTGCGGACTAAGGAGCTGCAGAAGAGTAACGAACTCTTGGCTGAGTCCCAACGAATTGCTCAGATGGGCAGCTGGGAGTGGGCGCATAATGGCTTGGGACATGCCTGGTCTGATGAGTTTTATCGTCTTTTAGGGTTGCAGCCGGGAGCGCACCCTGCCAGTGAAGAGCTTTTCCTGCAGCAACTGATTCCTGACCAGGTTCTGGTCGTCGAGCAGGCATTGGAAGCCGCTCTCAGAGGGCAGCGTCTGGATATTGAATGTACTCTGCGAAGTAGGAATGGTGTCGGCCATCGTTACCTACTTTTAGAGGGGGAGCGGGTCTTGGTGGGCCGCAATAAAGGTACCCGGAATCATTACCTGTCGATTGTTGCCAGGGATATCACCGAGCAGCGTCGTGCGTCTCAGGAGCTGGAATTAGCGGCGATCACCTTTGAAACCCACGAGGCGATTGTTATCACGGATGCCGATACCGTTATTCAACGCGTCAACACCGCATTCAGCCAGATTACAGGTTATGGCAGTGATGAGGTGGTTGGCTGCAAAATCAATATTCTGCGCTCCGGTCGTCACGGCGATAATTTTTATCGGGAGCTGTGGCAGTCGCTGGCGCTGGAAGGTCACTGGCATGGTGAGATCTGGAACAGGCGCAAAGATGGCAGTATCTTCCCTGAGCTGGTCACTATCACCGCTGTAGATACGCTGGGGCAAGGCTATACCACCCATTATGTGGCGGCGTTTCTGGATATTACCGATAAGAAAGCCAGCGAAGAGAAAATCCGTTATCTGGCCTATTACGACTCCATCACCGAACTGCCCAACCGGGATCTCTTTATGGAATCCCTGCGCCATCAGCTGGCGCATTGCGAGCGGCATCAGGATTTCAGCAGCCTGATGTTTATGGATCTGGATAACTTCAAGATGCTGAATGATTCCCTCGGTCACGATATGGGCGATGAACTGCTGAAAGCGGTGGCAGAACGTCTGACCGATACCTTGCGGGCGGAAGATATTTTCAGCCGTTTTGGTGGTGACGAATTTCTCTTCCTGTTGCCGGGTGTCGGGCACTCGGCCTCGCAGGCGATGGATCAGGCGGCTCATGTGGCAGAACGGGTGCTTCAGGTGCTGGAAGAACCTTTTGATCTGCGCGGCCACAGCCACAAAGTCAGCGCCAGTATCGGCGTAACCTATCTGCCGCAACCGGACCTTGAAGCGGAATCCTATATTCAGCAGGCGGATACGGCCATGTATCGGGCCAAGAGTGCCGGTAAAGCGTCATTTGCTTTCTACGAGCCTGAGATGCAGGTGGAAGTGGTTCAGCGTCTGAAGATGGAGAAGTCGATCCGTACTGCGCTGGAAGAGGATCAGTTTGTACTCTTCTATCAGCCGCAGCATGACAACAGCGGCAAGATGGTGGGCTGTGAAGCTCTGATCCGCTGGCATCATCCGGAAGAAGGCATTGTTGGTCCGGGGGCCTTTATCGGTGTGGCGGAAGAGAGCAGTCTGATCGTTGACCTTGGGCTTCAGGTACTGGAGAAGGCTTGTCACCAGATGCAGCTCTGGCTGGGTACACCTCTGGCGGAGTGTGAGGTTTCCATCAATATCAGCTCACGCCATTTTGCGCATCCGTCCTTTATTAGTCAGATCGAATCGGCTCTGGATCGTTATCCCGCGGCGAAAGACAAGCTCTGGCTGGAGATCACCGAAGGTGTCTTCCTGAAATCCGGTACCAACCTGAATGAGACTTTTATCCGTCTGAAAGAGCTGGGGGTTCGCTGCTCCATCGATGACTTCGGTACCGGCTATTCCTCGCTGGGTTATCTGAAGAATCTGGATATCGACCAGATTAAGATCGCTCAGGAGTTTGTCCGTGATCTGACGGAAGACGAGCGGGACGCTCAGCTGGTGAAAGCGATTCTGCAGATGGGGCTAAGTCTGGGGATCGATCTGGTGGCAGAAGGGGTGGAGACAGAAGCTCAGTATGAGTTCCTGCGTGAGCTGGGTTGTCCGTGCTATCAGGGTTACTGGTTTGCCCGTCCGATGCCACCGTTAGAGCTGCTGAGGTATCTGGATAAATAAACGGCCAAAATGCACTGCCGGGCTCAGGCCCGGTAAATGCTCTTGTCGCTGATGACGCCCTGCAAAGGAATATCCCAGTCTGCAATTGGCAGGTCATCAACCTTCTGACACTCATGAGCCAGGCCGATCAGAGAGGGTTTGGCAAATTGGCGCTGTCGTGTAAACGCAAAGGTGCGGTCATAAAAGCCGCCGCCCATCCCCATGCGCCCGCCCTTCTCATCAAAAGCGACCAACGGGAACAACACCAGATCAAGATCTTCCGGTCGGCAACGGTTGTGCTTTTTATCGGCAAAGCCCTTTAGTTTAGGTTCCGGGATACCAAAGCGATTATGGGTCATGGGTGTCTGGCGATCATAACGCACAAACCAGAGACGGTTTTCCACCAGCGGCTGCAGTACGGGCAGATAACAGATCTTGCCCATTTTCCGCGCCTGTTCGATCAGCAAACCGGGATCTATCTCACCATCATTCGGCAGATAAAGTGCAATCCGTTTGGCGCGCATAAATTCCGGCATTGCCAGCACACGGGATTTCAGATCTTCCGCTGCTTTCTTCTGCTGGATGATAGTCAGGGCGCGACGACGCTGACGCATTTCACGACGAAGTGCGGTTCGGTTTTGCTGAAGCGTTTTGTCTGTCATAGGTTGGCCGGAACAGGCTGGAAGAAAACAGAGAAGAGGGAAAAACCCGGAAGTGCCGCTGCTGTCGTTGCCCTTGAACCAATTAGGTTCAAGGTGGGTAATCATCGAAGTACCTAAGGCTTTCCGTCGCGCGGACATGCACACGGGTACTCACGGACGATTCCCTGGGTTCTTAATTAGGCTCGAGGACGTAAACAGCTGGCGCACACCCCAGGAATTAGAAAAGGAGTATAACGCAGACGGGAAAAAAAATCAGGCTGCGTCGCTATCTTTATCGCTCTGGCGTAGCGCCTGAATGGCGGCAGACAGCTTCTCGTTGATGCGCTGAATCTGTTCCTGGGATTCTTTGTTTTCCTGATTACCGTGCAGCATTTCATAGGCGATATTCAGCGCCGCCATGATGGCAATACGCTCTGTGCCTATCACCTTGCCGCTATCACGGATCTCGCGCATCTTGCGATCAAGATACTTCGCGGAATCGATCAGATCATTTTGCTTATCATCGGGGCAGCCGACCACATAACTACGCTCAAGAATTTTAACTTCAACGGTTTGACTGCTCTTGGTTTCACTCATCTTGTGGCTCCGATGGCCCTAAGCGGGTTAAAAGATAACTGACTTTCTCTTCCGTGGCCTGCCGCTCCTGCGTCAGGGCTTCCAGTTCTGTGGCCTGTTGGCGAACATCATCTTTAAGCTGCTCGTTCTCCTTACGCAGATCGACGCAAATTAACAGCAGCTCATGAATCTGTTTTTCCAACTGATCTAAATCGTCAGTGTCCATAAAATTATCTTTAGCTAAGGATACCCGTACTATAGATCTGCGATTGTAACTGGTCAATTGACGTGAATGAATACTAACTTCCTGACAAATGAGCATTTTCTCGTCAAAATAGACACTAATCTTATTTATCGTGATCCTGTTCCCTATTATTAGACTGGGAATGACCCGATATCGTTCAAACTATCCGCCGGAGAAAGGCATTCGCTATGACAGACGTTCAACAGCAAACCGAGATTCAACAACCTGTTTTTGCCCAGATCAGTGATCTGTTTTTGCGCAATGGTTGCTTGCATGCCCCAGCGGAGCTGCATGGGGATCTGTGTGGTCAGCTTTGTGCCGGTCAGACACCGGATCTGGATACCTGGCTGCGTCAGGCGATGCAGTTTATGGAAGTGTCTCAGCTGGACAGTGATGACTCCAAAGTAGAGCTGGCGGAGCTGCTGGAGCAGACCGAGACCGGTATGAAGGATCAGGATCTGGGCTTTAAGTTGCTAATCGCTGATGAAGACTTCTCTCTCAACGAGCGCATGCAGACTTTGTTGGAATGGTGCGAAGGCTTTCTGTCGGCACTGGCAGACAATGAAGCCTTTAAAGAAGGAAAGTTGTCTCAGGAGCTGAAGGATGCACTGAAGGATCTGGAACAGATTGCGGAAATGGATGAGCCGCTGGATGAAGACGAGCAGAACGAACAGGATCTGTTTGCGGTGAGCGAATATGTGCGTATGACCGCCATGATGCTCTACACCGAATGTAACCCTTCAGCACCTCAGTTGGATGAGGCGGTTCAGGAAGCCAAGAACCTGCAGTAATCGCTTAATTCTACAGCAAGCTGATACCGGCCAGTACCGCCAAGAAACACCACTAATCATGATCGCCAATCAGCAACGATAGTATAAACGTATATAAAGGCTCGTTCAGACGGGAGTAGCTATGACGCAGACAATGACTCAGCAACCGCCACAGGCTGGCGAAAGTTTGATAAACCGCAACATCATCACCCCCGAGGGCGCGTATGCTGTGTCCCCGGAAAAGATACCGACGGTTTCTGCTGAAGAGTATGGCCAGCGTCGTCAGCGACTTCTGGATCAGCTGCCGGATAAAAGCATCGCGATTCTGCCTGGGGCGGAGATACGTTATCGCAACAACGATGCGGATTATGCTTTCCGTCAGAACAGTGATTTTTATTACCTGACCGGTTTTGCCGAAGAGGGTGCCTGGCTGGTGCTGACGCCGGGGCATAAAGAGGGCGATTGCCACCTGTTCTCTCTGCCAAAAGACCGTGCGCAGGAGATCTGGACCGGTTTCCGTATCGGTCAGGATGCGGCTAAAACCGATTACGGTATGGATACCGCTTACACCCTGGATCAGCTGGATTCTAAGCTGCCGGAGCTGCTCGATGGTGCGCAGCAGCTGTTTTTCCCGATGCAGGGCGATGATGCTCTGAGTCGTCGTATTAACGGCTGGTGTCAGCAGGTGCGTCAGAAAGCCCGTATGGGAGCTATTGCACCTGAGCAGCAGCACAATCTGTTGCCGCTGATCCATGAGATGCGCCTGATTAAAAGCGAGGCGGAACTGGATGTGATGCGTGCAGCTGCTGAGATCTCTGCCGCAGCCCACAGCAAAGCGATGCAGGTTTGTCAGCCGGGCATGATGGAGTATCAGCTGGAGGCGGAATACCTCTATCACTTTATGCGTGCGGGCAGTCGAGCTCCGGCCTACAACACCATTGTGGGTGGCGGGGCTAATGCCTGTATTCTGCACTACGTGCAGAATGATCAACCGCTGAATGAGGGCGATCTGGTGCTTGTGGATGCCGGTTGTGAGCTGCAGCATTACGCGGCGGATATCACCCGGACTTTCCCGGTTTCCGGTAAGTTCAGTGCCGAGCAGAAAGCTCTGTATCAGGTGGTGTTGGAAGCTCAGTATGCCGCTATCGATCAGGTGCAGGTGGGGCTGGATTGTCATGCGCCCCATCGTGCTGCATTGAATGTGCTTTGTCAGGGACTGCTGGATCTTGGGTTGCTCACAGGTACGCTAGATGAGGTGATCGAATCTGAAAGCTACCGTCGCTTTTATATGCACGGCACCAGTCACTGGCTGGGTATTGATGTGCATGATGCCGGTCGCTACAAAATTGAAGGTCAGTCACGACCACTGCAAGCGGGCATGGTGCTGACGGTGGAACCGGGGCTTTATGTTGCGCCGGACGATGACAGCGTGGAAGAGCGCTGGCGTGGTATCGGTATCCGTATTGAAGACAATGTTGTCGTGACTGAAAACGGCCCCGAGATAATGACCTCAGGTGTGCCGAAAAATATTGCCGAAATTGAAGCCTTAATGGCGGGGCAGGGCGTGGCGCTGCCAGCGTAGTTGCCCGCTTTGAGCAGACACTTTTATAACTTTTTATGACAGACAACGGGAGAGATCCGGTGACAACAGCCGCTTCGGCTTCTCAGCAAGCCCAACAGGATGACCAGCTGCTAAAAACACAGCCGGAATCCTACGATATTGCCATTATCGGTGGCGGTCTGGTGGGGGCTAGCCTTGCCTGTGCACTGGAAGGTTTTGCCCGGGAGCACAACTGGTCAATCGCTGTGGTTGAGGCGGTTGCCACAGCTCATAGTCCATCAGGTGATGCGGGGGCAGATGCTGCACCGGCTGAGATTAGAACCAGCTACGATGCCCGCTCAACGGCTCTCTCCTGGGGTACCCGTCATATCTATGAGCAGATCGGACTCTGGCAACAGCTGGAGCCCCATGTTGCCGCCATCAAGCAGATTCATGTTTCTGACAAAGGCCATCTGGGTGCCACCCGCCTGAATGCAGCCGATCATCATGTGGATGCGCTGGGCTATGTTGCGCCCAATATCGCGCTGGGTCAGACCCTACTGACCGGCGTAAAACAGGCGCAGCATGTGGAGTGGCTCTGTCCGTTTAAAGTGACGGGTTTTGAAGTCAAAGCAGAGAAGCATCTGTTGACTCTGAGTTCTTCGAGCGGTGGCTCGGAAAATAGTGCTGAGCGTCAGATTGAAGCCGGTCTTGTGGTACTGGCGGATGGCGGCCAGTCCGGCCTGAAACAGCAGCTCAACATCAGTGACTATGTACGCCCTTACGATCAGTACGCCATTATCTGCAATCTGACCATGAGCCAGCCCCACGAAAACTGGGCTTTTGAGCGCTTTACCGCTGACGGCCCTATGGCCTGGTTACCGTTACCGGGGGCAAAAGATATTGCTCTGGTCTGGACGGTTCCGGCTGAGCAGATCGATGAGGTTAATGCCCTGAGCGATGATGAATTTAAACAGAAGCTGCTGCAGCTGTTTGGTTTCCGCTTGGGTGATATCGAGCGTATTGGCGAGCGTTATCAGTATCCGCTGACCTTGGTGCGCGCTACTGAGCAGGTGCGTCCGGGACTCGCGGTGCTGGGCAATGCCGCGCACTATATACATCCGGTGGCTGGTCAGGGTTATAACCTGGCATTAAGAGGTGTTGCCGAGCTGGCTGGCGTGCTGCACGAAGCTGCACAAAAAGGCGAAGCTCTGGGTAGTCTTGCGGTACTGCAGCGTTATCAGCAGCGTCGTGAACAGGATCAGGATGCGGTGATCGGTTTCAGTGATGGTCTGATCCGCCTGTTTGCCAACGGTAATCCGGTGCTGGGGCATCTGAGAGCCTGTGGCCTGATGCTGTTGGATCGCCTGAAACCCGCCAAACGCTGGTTTGCCCGTCAGGCGATGGGTATCGGTGGCTCCTCGGTACGTCTGAAACAACTGATGGCATCCGACCTGATAGCAGAAAAACAGTCCGCAGATACACGCATACAGAAACAGGCAGGAGAGCTCTGATGGATACGAATCAGCAAAACGATCAGAACCTACAGCAGTACGACCTGATCGTCGTTGGAGGCGGCATGGTCGGTGCGGCAATCGCCTGTGGTGTTGCGCCAGCCGGTATGAAAATCGCCCTTCTGGAAGCGGCGGATCAGGAGCCTGTGTGGAATGCCGAGGGTGTTGATCCCCGGGTCAGTGCGCTGACAGAAGCCTCCCGTCTGTTCCTCGATAGCCTGAATGCCTGGCACGGCATGACCCAAAACCGGGTAACGCCGTACCAGCAGATGAAAGTCTGGGAAGCGGATGGCACCGGGCATATCGAATTTAACTGCGATGATGTGTTTGCAGAAAACATCGGTCATATCGTTGAGAACAGCGTCACCCTGACCTCTCTGATTGAGCAAAGTAAGCAGTTCGACAATATCCACTGGCATCGGGGTATCCGTATCGAAGGCATCAGCCCTGTGCTGGATAGCCAGAAAGATGCTGAGGGTGTGCAGCGACAGGTTTATCTGCAGGATGGTCGCGTGTTGCAGGCCGGACTGATCGTTGCTGCCGACGGTGCCCGTTCCCGCCTGCGGGAGTGGGGTGGTTTTGACACCCGTGAATGGGATTATGGCCACGAAGCCATCGTGACCACCATCAAACTGGAACAGCCTCATCAGGGCACATGCTGGCAGCGTTTTATGCCCACAGGGCCGCTGGCGCTGTTGCCGATCACCTTTAAAGGTGATGACCATTACTGCTCCATCGTCTGGTCTACCACACCGGACGAGTGCGCCCGACTGATGGCGCTGGATGAGGCCGGCTTCTGTGCAGAGCTGTCTCTGAGTTTTGAACACAAACTGGGCAAGGTGCTGAGCTGTGACCCGCGCTTCAGCTTCCCCCTGCGTCAGCGTCATGCCAAGCGCTACTGGCAGCCGGGACTGGTGCTGGCCGGTGATGCCGCCCACACCATCCACCCGTTGGCGGGGCAGGGTGTAAACCTAGGTTTGTTGGATGCTGCGACTCTGGTGGAAGAGCTGACCGCTGCCTGGCAGCGTAAGCAGCCGCTGGGTATTGAGCAGACATTGGGTAAATATCAGCGCCGCCGTATGCCGGATAACCTGAAAATGATGGCGCTGATGGAAGGCTTTAAACGCCTTTATGGCCCTGTGCCTCTGCCCCTGCGCTGGCTGCGGAATACCGGTATGAGTCTGGTCAACAATACGCCGCTGGTGAAAAAACAGCTGCTACGTCAGGCGCTGGGTGAGCGGGATGGCCTGCCTGAAAATGCTCAGGTGCATCTGGCCTGAGCCGAAGCCGGTCTGAAACCTTAAGATTTTCGTCAGTCTTAAGGTTTCTTTCATTTAAGGCCTATAGAATCAGAGCATCAGTGATGCAGAGCCGATAATTCAGGGATGGTCATGATAAGTCGCCAGCAAAACCGTGATATTGCCAATACGCTGCCCCTGCAGGGCGTTGAAGCCCGCCTCAAAGGGCGGAGAAGTCAAAGTGTGGTACTGGAGCTGCTGGCCAACACCATCCACTTTCCGCTGGCAAACATCATTCTGGAGATGCTGATTGAAGGCATCTCGGACTATGTGCTGGAACCTGATTTCTACATCCTGATTTTTGCCTGCCTGACGCAGGCCTGGTGGCTGGGCAGTCGTCAGTATGCAGGCCGCCCTTCACCTTTTCTCGGTAACCTCATCGGCCCCCTGCTTTACACTCTGATCGAACTTCCCCTCGAAGGCGCTGCGTTCTGGCAGTCGCCGAATCATATTGCCTATTGGGTGTTTGCGCTTTTGGTGGGCGGTCTTCAGCAGCTGCAACTCTGGTTGCCTCAGTCAGGCCGTATCTATGCCCTGCTGGTGGAACACCTGAGCCGAACCTCCATTCTGCTGGTGATGTACATTATTTTTGAGGTGCACGCGGCACCCAGCCTTGAAGGGGTTGCGGCTTTCTTCAGCGATGACAGTCACCTCTTTGTCTCCATTGTGATTACCCTTCTTGGACTGATCGTCGGCTTCAGTTACTGGACGGCGCAGAACTATCTGCAGACTCTGCAGGTGACAGCCGGTCAGCTGCAGGTTTATTCCGAGTGGTTGCTGGGGCGTGAACTGCTGGATCGTGCCGTAGGCGATCAGGATATTCTGGGGCTGGCCCGTAAAAAGCGGGCAGTGCTCTTTATGGATATCCGGGGTTTTACCGCCTGGAGCGAACGCCAGACGCCGGAAGAGGTCGTCACCATGCTCAACGCCTGTTTTGCTGCGGCAGAACCCATCTGTGAACGCTTTAAAGCGATCAAGGTGAAACACACCGGTGATGAGATTATGGCGGTGTTTGATCGCCCGGTGCGGGCTGTGGCTGCCGGTAAAGAGATGCGGGATCGGTTAACCGAGCAACTGCAGGATTACGGGCTGTCTGCCGGAGCGGGTATTCACTTTGGTGAGTTGGTGGAAGGACTGATCGGCGGCGAGAAGGTACGCAGCTACGACATCATCGGCGATACGGTAAATACCGCAAAAAGACTCTGTGATGCCGCTAACGGAGGGGAACTCCTGCTCTCGCAAGCGGTCGTTAATGAGGCTGCCCGGGAGGGTGATATCTTTTTTCGCAATCTGCCGGCAGTCTATCGGGATATCAGCATGAAGGGTAAACAGGACCCGATTCAGGTGAGAGTTATTTAGCCTCAGGCTATAACTGAAACTGCTGCTTTATCCTTTCAGGCGCTCTGCTATGCTATGCGCCTTTTTAATGCGCGCAAATGCGTACTAACTTATTTCAGCCCGCAGGATACGTCGACGGGCAGGCATTTTGCCGATGATCTTACAGGAGACACTATGTCCGCCATTGAAATCAAATACCTGTGGAGTGAGCAGGTTTATCTGGAAGCGAGCGACGAGCATACGCGTCTGGGTGCCGGAAACACCCGTGAAAAAATGGTCACCTTTGTGGTGGGTGCCCTGATTCTGATGAGCATCTTTATGATGCTGGAGCGTGGCTTTCAGGCAACAGACTCCATGGCATTTTTTCTGGCGATCTACTGGTTTCTGATCCGTGGCCGTATGCACAAAAAGCTGCTGCTGGGGCGTTTCCAGAAAAGTGACCAGAAAGATAAAGAGATCTGCCTGCTGATCGATGACGAGGGTGTCAGCGCCAAAACTGGTGATCAGGTTGAAGGTCAGTTCGGTTGGGATGACATCACGAAAGTGGTTCGTACCCCGCGCGGTTTTCTGCTGTACCGTGGCGTGAACTATATCTGGGTTCCCGTGGCAGCCTTTGTCGATAGTGAAGCCTGTGAGCGTTTTGCTGCCCTGAGTGAGCGCAAAGGCAGTGTCTATCTGGATAAGTCAGACGCAAAATAAGTGTAAAGCCAGCGCTACCTGCGCCGGAGATCACAAAACAGGCAGGGGAAACCCTGCCTGTTTTGGTTATAATGCCGCGAAAATGAGCAGAAATAACCGGTTTATCCCCTTAGAGCTGCTCTGAAGAATTATTCCCATTCCTGCCGACGAGAGAACATCATGTCATCAAGCCTTCTAGCCACCCTGCGTCTGCGCAAAAATGCTGAACGCCGTATCCGTGCCGGCCACATCTGGCTGTACAGCAATGAAGTGGATACCAAAATTTCGCCACTGCGAAACTACACTGCCGGTCAGCAGGTGCTTGTTGAAGGTTATAACGGCAAGGTGCTGGGAACGGCTTATATCAACCCGCAGACTCTGATCTGTGCCCGTATGATCAGTCAGAACCCGGAGCAGGTTCTGGATAAGTCCCTGCTGGTACATCGCATTAAGATCGCACTGGGTCTGCGTGAGCTGGCCTTCCCGACTCCGCACTACCGTCTGGTTTACGGCGAAAGTGATCTGCTGCCGGGCCTGGTGGTGGATCGTTTTGGTGATGTGTTGTCGGTACAGCTGAACACGGCTGGTATGCAGGTGCTGGAAGAAGAGATTCTGGATGCGCTGGAGAAGGTGGTTAAACCGCAGGCGATTGTTCTGCGTAACGACGGCGGCATGCGTAAGCTGGAAGGTCTGGCAGAAGAGACCCGCGTTGCCCGTGGCACCCTGCCGGATGAGGTTTATCTGGAAGAGAACGGCGTTAAGTTCCATGTGCCGATTCTGACTGGTCAGAAAACCGGCTGGTTCTATGACCACCGCATGAATCGCGCCCGTCTGCAGCACTACTGCAAAGGCAAAAAAGTACTGGATCTGTTCAGCTATGTGGGTGGCTGGGGCGTACAGGCAGCAGCTGCTGGCGCAAGTTCTGTACTCTGTGTAGATGCTTCTGAAACCGCTCTGGATGAAGTGGATAAGAACGCCGCCCTGAACGGTGTCAGCGATAAAGTTGAAACCATGCTGGGTGATGCTTTTGAAGCTCTGAAGCAGCTGATTCAGGAAGGCGAGCGCTTTGATGTGATCGTGCTGGATCCGCCGGCTTTCATCAAGCGCCGCAAAGATATCAAAAACGGTGAGCTGGCTTATCAGCGTATTAATCAGCTGGCGATGCGTCTGCTGGAGAAAGATGCGATTCTGATCTCGGCATCCTGCTCGATGCACCTGGATTATGATCGTCTGATCGATATCGTGCGCAGCACCTCCCGTCATGTGGATCGTCAGGCGCAGATTCTGGAACAGGGCCATCAGGGGGCTGACCATCCGGTGCATCCGGCAATTCCGGAAACCGCCTACCTGAAATCTCTGGTTGTTCGCGTTTTCCGTGACTGATCTGAAAGCCTCACAAAACAGCTTATCCACAACTGCTGCTCAGCAGGAGGTTGTGGATAATGCTGGCGCCCTGAACTGGTCGTATCCGGAACAGGGTCAGCAGGAGCCTTTTCTGCTCCCCATTACTGTCTCTTCCGATGCCATCGACCACTACGGCCACGTTAATAATGCGGTCTACCTGAAGTGGCTGGAGGAGGCAGGATGGGCTCATCTTAATCAGCTGGAAGTCACTCTTGAGCGCTACCAAGCCTGGGATGTCGCCATGGTGGTACACCGTCATGAGCTGGACTATGTCGGCCCCGCCCATGAAGGGGATCAACTGATGATGGCGACCTGGCTGGAGCGGCATAACCGCATCAGTGCTTTCCGCCGTTTTGAGCTGAAGCGGATCAGTGATGGTAAGACGCTGTTTAAAGCCTACAGTCACTATGTCTGCACCACTATGAGCGGCGGCAAAGCCCGGCGTATCCCGAAAGCGCTGACAGAATGTTATGATCGGGCATGCCCGTCAGGCTGAGCGCGTCTCTAACGGAACACTTCTCAGGCTGACAGCGCATTGGTGACTTAGCGATCTCCGGGACGACAACACGCAATGAAGCTCTATCTTTACCTCTCTTTCCGCCATCTGGATGTACTGCGTAATAACCGCCTGCACTTTAGTGGCGCTCTGGAACGGCAGGATCCGTTCGAGAACAATCGTCCATCGGTTCGTAAAGCACCGGAGCAGACTCCCATCAGCAATGAAGATTTTCAGGCTGAGCTACGTCGTCAGTACGCCGCATTACCTGCGCACATGCAGTCTCTGGTGACCGAGGATTACTTCTGCGAGCAGGCAGCGAAAAAACGCCCTGCTATCGAAAAGCAGATGCGTCAGCGACAGCAGCCGAAAGTGAAAAAACTGCCGGAGGCGAAGAAGCTCGAATCCCTTTCGGTTTGTCGTCTGTTTAAGTCACCGGACAACCCCGTGCTTTGGGAGCGCTATGGCGATAACTACAAGGGTTTCGTCGTAGAGCTGGATGGCGGCCACAGCTATTTTATGAATCCGAAACACAAGGAACAGCCACAGGTGCTGCGCCCTGTGACTTACTCTAATGAGCGCCCATCGGTGAAAGCACGGGTGCAGCCTTTTCCCTCTTTGTTCTATCGGGGCGAAGGCTGGAGCTTTGAACAGGAAGTGCGTTTGGTGCGTCCCAAGGAAGCGGCAGATAAGGTGGCGAATGCCGGTAATCAGGAGTTCTTTCTGTTTAACTTCCCACCGGGTTTGGTAAAGCAGGTAATCACCGGCTGTAACGCCAGTGCTGAAGACCGTAAGCAGCTGAAGCAGTTGTTGTCGGTAGATCTGCGCTTTAAGAAGGTGCAGCAGGCTAACCTCTGGCTGGATCCGGATCTGTTCGAGCTGCACGTTAAACCGGCCTGATTTTCTTATCTCTCATCCCTAGCGTCTCTCTTTTCGCTTCCCTGCTTTTGATCATCCCCGATGCCGTCTTGGGCGTCGGGCGCTGACGAAGTTCCTCTGCTGGCATTGAGCTAAAACGGGTCATTTATTACTGGCTTTATTTCCAGTGTTAGCTATGCTCGTAATGCTAACTATTTGTTTTTATTAACTAGTTTTAATCCGTTAGCTTGTGTTCGTAGTTGTCTGAGAGTGTTAGTCATGGCGAATTTTCAAACCCATCTGGGGGGCGCGGCTCTGGGTGGTGGTTTAGTGTTATCCGGCGCGTTGGTCACCAGCCTGATGACCCTGAACGAAGCGATTGCGGGATGGTGTCTGGTGATGATTGGCGGCATTCTGCCGGATATCGATTCCGACCATTCCAATGTGGTGCGGGCGCTGTTTTCGATATTGGGAGGTATCGCCGCTGTGCTCTCAGTGGTGGCGCTGGCAGATAAAGTGCCCTTAGCAGGGCTTTGGCTGGCAGGAACCACCAGCTTTATCGCAGTGCGTTATGGTGTCTGGTATATCTTCGCCCGCTTTACGGTGCACCGGGGGATTTTTCATTCCCTGTTGGCAGGCTGCCTGTTTGCGGTTTTTTCCGCTTTTCTTGCTTATCGGGCGGTTGGCCTGAGCGAAGAGGTGAGCTGGTTGATGGGAGTTAGCCTTCTGATCGGCTATCTGATCCATCTGTTGCTGGATGAGTGCTACAGCGTGGACCTGACCAATGTCCGCATCAAGCGCTCCTTCGGCACTGCCTTTAAGCTGTTTGATTACCACAACATAGGTAACACCATTCTGATGCTGAGCCTGTTGATGGCTTTGATTGTGACGGTTGCGCCACCCATCAGCGAACTCTGGTATCTGATGACAGATCCCAGAGTGCGCTGGAGTTGGCAGAAGAGCTGGTAGAAAGGATAGATTTGCTGCGGTTGAGGATTACCGCTTTAGTTCGCTAAGCAGGGTGTGACTGAGCGCCATAGCGGACTGCCAGCTGGCTTCAAAGCCGAATCCAGCTAGCCAGTCACCGCAGACGGACAGCCCTGTTTGCGGATCATGCAGAAAGCCGGAATCCAGATTCAGACTGGTGCAGGTGCTGTACAACCAACGGTGACAGCGGGCGTTATCAGCCTTTGGCTGAGACTGTAAAAGCTGATGGAAGGCGTGTTCCAGATCCTTCTGCACGTGCTCTTTCTCATCATCCACCATCTGCAGGCTCCAGTCCGCCCTGGCCTGAATCACCCAGACATCTTCTGCCGGATGACGGCCGGGTTTTCGGCTGTCTCGCACCACCCGTCTCAGAATCGGGTGTTCCCCTTCAAAGAGTTCGATCGGCGTACTGAGCGGCGTTTCAAAGCCCAGCACCAGTGTCCAACAGGCGTCAGGCTGAACCTGTTGCGCCAAAGCCTGCAGGGCAGGCTCTGCTTTCAAAAGAGGCGCGGCCTGAGGGGCGGGCGTAGCGACAATCACCTGGTCAAACTTCCCCAGCTCTTGGTGCGAGGTGTCGGTTAGCAGCAGGCGGTTTCCTTGTGCTCCGATCTTAGGAATGACAGATTCGATGCGGACTTCACTGTGCAGTTGAATGTTGGCGTGATCGATCAGAGAGCGGGTCAGGGCGCTGAGACGATTGTGGCCGACGTAGCGTCTGCGTTCAGGCTGCGCTTCCCGCTGAAAGTTCTGGGTGATGGGTTGCCAGAGATGCAGATGACCTGCGGCTTCCTGCTCGGAAAGCCAGTCCTGAAACGGCAGGTTGTGAGCCGTCGACTTGGCTTCCCATTCCAGCCAGCTGGCCCCAAGGTCAGCAGTTTCGTTTCCGATGCGGCAACTGGCAAGACGACCACCGGTGCCCCGGCTTTTCTCAAAAAGATCCACATGACAACCGGCTTCTGCCAGCTGGCGGGCGAGGGTGCAACCGGCAAGCCCTGCTCCGATAATGGCGAAGGTTGGGGCAGATGACTCGCCCTTAGCAGTGTTCGATGATGGTTTTGTGGCTGCAGATGACGCTAGTGATGATGACATAGATTAACCCCGTGATTTTTATGGGTCTTACTACGCAGGTTAGCAGGTTTCGGTTTGGCCGGACAAATGATGGGCGTTGGCTGAATATTGAAGACAGAGCAGTTGCCCGGTTTTAGCCGGGCAGTTTTTAAGGTATTGAATCAGGTAAAGTCGTCCCGTTTCAGGCCGTACTTTTTCAGTTTGTCGTACAGGGTTTTACGGGGCAGGCCGAGGGCTTCCATGGTCAGTTTGATGGAGCCTTTCTGACGGGCCAGTTCCTGTTCAATCAGGCTGCGTTCAAACATCTCAACCTGTTGTGGCAGAGTTAGCGGAGCGGTGGATTCTTCACCGTACATCAGCTGTTCCAGATTGTAGTCGCAGGTTTCACCCAGCAGCACATAACGCTCCGCCAGATTGCGTAGTTCCCGCACGTTACCCGGCCAGTTGTGGCTCATCAGCACGGAAATATGACCACCATCCAGCGGCGGCGCTTCTCGGCCAACCCGGTTGGAGGCGATCAGCACAAAGTGCTGGAACAGTAATGGAATATCTTCCATCCGCTCCCGCAGCGGCGGAATCTCCAGTGTGACCACATTCAAACGGTAATAGAGGTCTTCCCGGAAATTACCCTCTTCTGCCGCCTGTTTCAGGTCCACCTTGGTGGCAGCAATAACGCGGATATCCAGCGGAATCAGCTCGTTACTGCCCAGACGTTCAATGCAGCGTTCCTGCAAGACCCGCAGCAGTTTTACCTGCAGAGAGAGCGGCATGCTCTCGATCTCATCCAGAAACAGGGTGCCGCCGTTGGCGTGTTCGAATTTACCGATGCGGCGCTTCTGAGCACCGGTAAAGGCACCGGGTTCATGGCCGAACAGCTCGGATTCGATAATGGATTCCGGCACCGCACCGCAGTTTATGGCGACGTAGTTTTTACCCTGACGGGGGCTGTGTTCATGCATAAAGCGGGCGATCTGATCTTTACCGGCACCAGTTTCACCAAACAGGAGCACGTCGGTCTGCAGAGGGGCGACCTGACCTACCATTCGCAGCAGCTGCTGCATGTTGCGGGTTTTACCGATGATGCGGGGGCCGGGTGCACTGTGGACTTCCAGATCCTGTTTCAGCTGGCGGTTTTCCAGTGTCAGGCGACGCTTCTCTTCCGCCCGTTTTACCACATCAAGCAGGAGTTCGTTGGAGAAGGGTTTTTCCAGAAAATCGTATGCGCCTTCCCGGATCGCGTTGACCGCCATGGAGATATCGCCGTGGCCTGAGATCAGAATAATAGGGATGTCACGGTCGATACGCAGGGCTTCACGCATAAACTCCAGACCATCCATACCCGGCATACGGATGTCGGAAATAATAACACCATCCCAGTCCGGTGAAAGCTGGTGCAGGGCGTGTTCGGCATTGTCGAAGCTTTTTGGGTTGTAGCCGGCCAGTGAGAGGGTTTGCGCCACCGTAATCCGAAGATGTTTCTCGTCATCAATCACAAAAACGTCGGTGGGCTGGCTCATAAACTTCTCACTGTTGTCGTTTTTATCGGGGATATCTACGCTAAAAGGCCGCTATCGGTCTTTCTGGCGCATTATCGATAGGAGGTTTTCTCCGGCCGTGGTTCTTCTGCAACCGGTTCCGGTTCGGACAGGGTTTCAGTGGCATCTGTTTCCGGCAGACTGACCCGCAGGGTCGCGCCACCTTCGGGCCGGTTGAAGGCGGTAATATTACCACCAAAGTCACTAATGATCCGATAGGAGATCGACAAGCCAAGTCCCAGTCCTTTGCCGCCTTCACGGGTACTGAAGAAGGGGTTAAAAATCTGATTCAGGTTTTCGTCAGCGATACCGGGGCCGCTGTCGGCGACATCGATGTATATCTGGCCGTTATTTTTCCCGTCGGGATCGGACTGATGAATACGGTGCAGGCAGATTCTGATGCTACGCTCGGATCGTCCGGTGACGGCCAGCAAGGCGTTGCTGATCAGGTTAACAATCACCTGCTCCAGACGAACCGCATCGGCACGGACAAAAAGATCCTGCTCCGGCAGGCTGACTTCGAGAGCAACCTGCTCTTTCTCCAGTTGAGGCCGGAACAGGCGCAGGGCGTATTCGACAGTCGCCTGAGTCGAGACAATCGCCAGCTGGCCTTCGCTCTTACGGGCAAAGAGTTTCAGCTGAGCGCTGATGGTTGCCATGCGGTCGGTGAGCTCAACAATCTGCTGCAGGTTCTCGCTGGCCATATCGGAGCGGTCACGTTCGATAAAGGTGACGCTGTTCTCGGCATAGGCTCGGATCGCCGCTAAAGGCTGATTCAGCTCGTGGTTGATGCTGGCGCTCATCTGTCCCAGAACCGCGAGTTTGGCCGCCTGAATCAGCTCATCCTGAGTTTTCTGCAGGGTCTCAGCGGTACGTCTGTGCTGATCGATCTCCTGTTTCAGGCGCTGGTTGGTCTCGGTCAGATCCTGTGTCCGCTCAACAACACGGCTTTCCATCTCATCGTAAGCAGCCTGCAGGGCTTCTTCGTGTTGCTTGCGTTCTGTGATGTCGTGCAGGGTGATCATGTAGTCGGAACCCTGGCTACGGCTCATCATGCTGACCACGATCTCAATAGGCACCGCTCTTCTGTCTTTGCGCAGGCCCAGCATCTCAAGGGGATGGCTGCTGGCATCGATCAGCGCCTGTTGACAGTTATTTCTTTGCTGCTGATGGATCAGGTTGCAGAAGTTATGGCCGTGGAGTTCATGTAGCTGATAACCAAACAGCACCTCAGCAGAAGGGTTGATGTAATCCACTTTGCCGGTGCGGTCCATGGTGATAATGCCGGCTTTGGTGTTGTCCAGAATGGCGCGAATACGGGCTTCGTTAGCTTCCAGCGCCTTCTTGGTTTCCCTGTCGTGCCGGGCACGCTCCCGCTGAATACGCTGGCGCTGAAGGCTGTAGAGGGTCAACAGAACCAGCACCATATAGATACCGGCGGCTAACAGGCTGTTCTTCAGAATCTCTGTACGGACACTTTTGGTGTTTTTCAGGATGTGCAGGTGCCAGCCCGCATTGGGCATGGTGCGGTCAAACTGCAGATAGGTATTTACCTGTACCTTGTTGGCATCACTGCTGGAGGCGATTTTTACCAGCTGACCTTCGCCAAAGGTTTCCGCCACCTTAAAAGCTAAGGGTTGAATCTCTTTGTCGCCATAGCGCTTGGAGTTGCGGATCTGCTCGCGCTCATCGGGCGTTAGCGGGTGGATGCTGTTCAGCAACCACTCTCTTTTGCTACTGATAAAGATAATACCGTCAGGATCGGTGACGATGAATTCTGTTGATGGGTCTTTCCAAGGGATTTCAAGGTTACGAACCACGATTTTAACCACCAGTACCCCGATAGGAGAGGGACCGCTGAAGACCGGATAGGAGAAGTAATAACCCCGTTCTCCGGAAGTCGTTCCAAGGCCGTAGAAGCGACCTGGCTGTCCCTTAATAGCCTGCTGGTAATAGGGCCGGTAGCTGAAATTCTGTCCGATAAAACTTTTTGGGTTCTGCCAGTTACTGGCAGCTATTGTGGTGCCATTTGCATCTAATAGGTAGATATCTGAAACATCTGTGATCTGTTTGAAATTCTTCAGCGTAGCGTTTAACTGCTGGATTGTATCGGACTGAGGTTCACGCAGAACATCTGCCAGATTCTGCTTATTAACCAGAATTTCCGGCAGAAACTCATATTTATCGAGCTTGCCACGAAGACTGGCCACATTCAGGGTTAGCTCGTTACTGGCCTGGGCTTCCAGTTGGCTGAGTTCATAGTGCTCTGTCCAGGCGGCAACCTGCCAGATGATAAAAACGAACAGCAGCAGCATTCCCAGAGTGCTGAGAACGCTACTGCTGCTTTCGTGTTGATCCTGAAAGTGTGGGGCGGCCATAGAAATTTCCGGAGAGGTTATACCGGTTGAGTTTGCGCCCGGCGCAGAGAGCGCTGAACACGGGTTTCCTGTCGGCTCATCTCCAGCAGGCTGTCTTCCACAAAGACCAGATGCTCGTGGGCCATCGCCCGCGCCTTCTCAGGGTTGCCTTCCATGATGGCGTCATACATCGCCTTGTGCTGCTCCAGTAGAACCGGGCGGGACTCTTTCTTCTCGAATAGGTTCTTCAGGTTAGCGACGATACTCTTCTCCAGCATGTTGAACAGCCCGCGCAAGGTGTGCAGCAGAACCACGTTGTGAGCCGCTTCAGCAATCGCCATGTGGAATTCGGCATCGACTTTAGCTTCCAGAACCGGATCGTTCTTCTCATACACTTCCATCAGATTGTTGAAGCGTTTGGTCAGCATCTCTTTGTCGGCTTCTGTGCTGCGAAGCGCTGCGTAGTAAGCAGAAATGCCTTCCAGAGCATCACGGAACTCTAACTGATCGTAGAGAAATTCGTTATGAGAACTCAGCAGATCCTGCAGCGGATCGGTAAAGGAGGTGCCCAGCTGTTCAGATACATAGGTGCCGCCGCCATGACGGCTGAACAACAGACCACGGGCGATCAGCTTCTGAATCGCTTCCCGCAAGGACGGGCGCGACACTTCAAACTGAGTGGCCAGCTCCCGCTCCGGTGGCAGCTTTTGTCCCGGTTTAAACGTTCCCTCAAGGATCATGCCTTCCAGTTGTTGCATGATGATGTCTGAGATTTTGGGTTGTTTAACCCGGCGGTAGTTGCTGCTTTCCACTGTGGTAGACCTAAGTGAGCCGATCTTGTGTCAGCTTAGTGAATATAAAGGGGCATTAAATGGGGATACTGATGCCAATAGGCAAGCTTAAGCCCTAAAAAAACATCGGGTATAAATTGGTAATACCAATGCTAGTGTTAAAGGATTAGGCTGTCAAATGCTGCAAAAGCACAAAAATTGAGAGTTAAAGATTGGATAACCTTGCGAAAAAAGATGTTTTCACTGCCTGTTTGGCTGATTTTGACTGTAAATGATCTTTTGGTGAGCTTTGTATAGCTGATATTGTGGTTTTTAGGCTGTTTATAGCACCAATGAGGGGCATGGGGTACAACTTAAGTTGCATCCTGGTGCAAAGAGATTTGACAAGTGGTGGAGAAGATAACTATCTTTGCTTACTGAATCTTGTAAATTGGTTTGACCAATTTGGTTCTGTTGAGGATTTACTGGGGAATGTCTCTGAATATAGCAGGTATAGAGCAACCCGGTGACTGATAACAATAAACAAATCCAAACGCACGGGAATCGATCATGAAAAAAATGATGAAAGCCACTCTGGCAGCAGCTTCCGTATCTGTTGCTATGTCCGGTATCGCTCTGGACGCTCAGGCCGCCGATAAAAAAATTCTTCTGAAAGTGCCAGTGGCATTCGCAACCAGCCTTCCGGGTCTGGGTACTCCAATTCCTAAGGTAGCAGAGCAGGTTGCTCTGGTAACGAATAACTCCGTCCGCATGAAAGTCTACGAGCCAGGCAAGCTGGTTGCGCCTTTCGAAATTCTGGATGCGGTATCCCGCGGTAAGATCAATGCAGGTTACACCACTGCAGGTTACTGGGCGGGTAAAATCCCGGCATCACCGATCTTCTCTGCGATTCCATTCGGCCCTGATGCCGGTGAGTACATGGCATGGATGTACTACGGTAACGGTCTGAAGCTGTATCAGGAAATGTATGATCAGGCGGGCTACAACGTAAAAGTACTGCCTTGTGCGATCAACCCACCTGAGACTTCAGGCTGGTTCGCTAAGCCGATTGAGAAGCCTGAAGATCTCGATGGTCTGCGTATGCGCTTCTTCGGTCTGGGTGCGAAGGTAATGGAGAAGATGGGTGTTTCCACCTCTCTGCTGCCTGGCTCTGAAATCTTCCCGGCTCTGGAAAAAGGCGCGATCGATGCGACCGAATTCTCCACGCCATCGGTTGATACCCGTGTAGGCTTCCACAAAATCGTGAAGTACAACTACTTCCCGGGTTGGCACCAGCAGTCCACCATCTTTGAACTTCTGGTGAACAAAGACGTTTGGGGTCAAATGTCTAAAGGTCAGCAGGCAGCTCTGGATCAGGTATGTAAAGCATCTATGACTGACTCTTTCGCTGAAGGTGAAGCTAAGCAGTTCGCTGTAATGAAAGAGAACATGGAAAAGCACGACGTGAAAATCATGAAGTGGAACGACACTATGCTGAACGCCTTCCAGTCTGCCTGGACCGAGGTTGCTCAGGAAGAAGCATCTAAAGATGTGTTCTTTAAGAAAGTGTGGGATGACCTGAGTGAGTTCCGTGAAGGTTACAAACTGTGGGGTCAGAACGGCTATCTGCCACGTCAGTAATCCTGCCGGGTTTCTGAACGGTTGAGATGCTGGGAGGCGATATGCCTCCCAGCATTCTTTAACCCAATAAGGGGAGGTGTTTAGCCCCCTGCCCTGTGATTGAATTAAAGAAGCCTTGTCTGTCGGTTTTGCCGACCCAAAAGGCCAACCAAATCCGGCCTTCTTTATTGTTAGTGCCATCAATTCCCCCAAAGATGTATTCAGGAGCGTGGCTGTGTCTCACACAACGTCCTCTCCCAAGGTAAATGTGCCGTTTGCTGATTTTCTGGACAAGATTGTCCTGTCAGCGGGCAAAGTTTTCGCTTGGGCCTATGTCGTGCTTATGTCGGTCATTATTGTGCAGGTCGTTCTGCGCTATGGCTTTAATCATGGTCTTGTTGTGCTGGAGGAGCTGCAGTGGCACCTCTATGCAATCGGTGTGATGTTTGGTGTTTCCTATGCACAGGTGACCAACTCCCATATCCGTGTTGACCTTTTTCACATGCGACTCAGTACCCGGGCTCAGCGCCTGTGGGAGATCTTTGGCATCCTGTTTCTGATGTTCCCTTTTATCTACGTCGTTTTTGATGCGAGTCTGCCGTTTGTATATGACTCCTGGCGTATCGGAGAAAGCTCAGCGTCGCCAACGGGGCTTCCTTTCCGTTGGATCATTAAGGCGGTTATTCCGTTGAGTTTTGGTTTGTTATTCCTGGCTGGTCTGTCACGTCTGATTCGTGATGTGGTTGGTCTGGCAAAAGGTGAGTAAGGGGTTCGTCAGATGGAAGTAAATGAGATTCTTGTCATCGCGATGTTCCTTAGCTTCATCGTGTTGCTGTTCACCGGTTTTCCGGTGGCATTTGTTCTGGGTGGCGTAGGTGTTGCGTTCGCCTTTATCGGTTACCTGTCAGATATCTATCTGGATACCTTTACCGGTCTGGATATGCTCACCCTGAGTCTGGTGGTGAACCGAATATATAAGATTATGGATAACTGGGTCATGGTGGCCCTGCCCATGTTTATCTTTATGGGCATCATGCTGGATCGTTCCGGTGTTGCTGAAAAACTGATGAATTCTATTCAGCAGCTGTTTGGCCGTGTCCGTGGTGGTTTGGCGATTACGGTAACCCTGATCGGTATTATTCTGGCGGCGTCCACCGGTATTGTTGGTGCATCCGTTGTGTTGCTGGGTCTGATGTCTCTGCCTGCGATGCTGGAGCAGAAATACTCCAAGCCGCTGGCGCTGGGCACCATCGCTTCTGCCGGTACGCTGGGTATTCTGATTCCGCCATCCATTATGCTGGTGATTATGGCGGATCAGCTGGCACTGTCCGTGGGCGACCTCTTTATGGGCGCAGTAATCCCGGGTCTGATGCTGGGCTTTATGTATGTGGTGTTCATTCTGTCTGTGGGTATTTTCAAGCCTTCAGCGGCGCCGCTGCCGGAAGATGCTAAACCAGTAGAGATGAAAATGATCATCGCGGTATTCAAAAGCATCCTGCCTCCGGTTGCTCTGATTATTGCGGTACTGGGCTCTATCTTCGCCGGTATTGCCACCGCAACAGAAGCTTCCGGTGTTGGTGCACTGGGTGCGACGCTGCTGGCCTGGTACAACAAGAAGCTGAACTTCACTGTATTTAAAGAAGTGGCTCAGGGCACTTACAACACGACGGCTTATATCTTTGCGGTCTTCCTGGGTGCGACCTGTTTCGCCCTGGTACTGCGTGAGCTGGGTGGTGACGAGCTGATTGAGCACTGGCTGACCAGTTTGCCATTTGGCCCGTACGGCATCATTGCCTGTGTACTGGCGATCATCTTCCTGCTGGGCTTCTTCCTGGACTGGATCGAGATCACCCTGATCGCTCTGCCTCTGCTGGCTCCTGTGATCTCTGCGTTGGGTCTGGATGTTGATGGCTATGGTGTTGTGGATAACCCGGAACTGGTCTGGTTCGTGATGCTGGTGGCGATGGCCTTGCAGACATCCTTCCTGACACCGCCGGTTGGCTTCTCTATCTTCTATCTTAAAGGTGTATGCCCGCCGGATGTGAAGCTGTCTGATATCTACAAGGGTGTGGTTCCTTTCATCCTGATTCAGCTGCTGGCACTGGCGATCATTGTTGCCTGGCCTGAGTTGGTACTCTGGCTGCCTGCAATGGCTTACGGCTAAGTTGAGACAAGCGCCTGCATCCGCCCGGATGCAGGTGGCTCAAATCAGGGCCGGTTATCCGGCCCGACAGCTTCGGTCAGTGGCTCAAACCTGACCAGGTGGAAAACCTCAAGGACACAGTGCCGGCTCAGATTACTTCACGGCCTGACTTCTCTGGATGCTTAGAATAAATAGCGCACCCCACAGCGCTGAATAATACGAGTGTATTAGCGATGAGCACGATAAAGCTTTATCCCCCAAAACCTGAGAAGGTTTACTTCTTTGGCACCTGTCTGGTGGATCTTTTCTATCCGGATGCCGGTATGGCCGGTATTCAATTGTTGGAACGCGAAGGGATCGAAGTGATCTTCCCGCAGGATCAGACCTGCTGTGGCCAGCCTGCTTATACCTCGGGTTATCACGATCAGGCCCGAGAAGTGGCTGCGGCTCAGCTGAAACTGTTTCCGGAGGATTATCTGATTGTACTGCCGTCCGGTTCCTGTGCCGGCATGATGCGTGAGCATTATCCGGAGCTGTTTGCTGGTCAGCCGGAAGAAGAACTGGCGAAGAATGTCGCTTCCCGTGTTTATGAACTGACCGAGTTTCTGCTGCACGTTTGCCATATCCAGCTGGAAGATAAAGGTGAGCCGATCAAGGTTGCAATGCATACCTCCTGCAGTGCCCGTCGTGAAATGGGACTGGGTGAAGTCGGTCCTGCTCTGCTGAATAAGATGGCTAATGTTGAGCTGGTAGAGCAGGCGCGCGTCAAAGAATGCTGTGGTTTTGGTGGTGCTTTCTCGGTGCGTCATCCGGAGATTTCCGAGGCGATGGTGACCGATAAAGTGGAAGCGATTGATGCCACAGGAGCTGATGCCATGATAACCAGTGACTGTGGTTGCATGATGAATATCACAGGCGCTGCTGAGCACATGAATAAAGATTTCAACGGCGAGCATATCGCCAGCTTCCTGTGGAGACGCTGCAATGAGTCATAATCAGGTGGTGCAGGAATTCCATCCTCGTGTACACGAGGCGATTACCAACCCTCAGATCCGCGCTAATTTCCGTAAGGCGATGGATGGTCTGATGGATAAACGCCAGCTGGCGTTCCCGTCCGATGATGAGTTGCAGCGTACCCGTGAACTGGCTGCGGCTATTCGCCTGCGTGCGCTGTCTAAGCTGCCGGAATTGCTGGAGAAGCTGGAAGCAAACCTGACCGCCAATGGCGTTAAGGTGCACTGGGCGGAAACTGGCGATGAAGCCTGCAAAATTATTCTCGATATCTGCAACGAGAAAAACGCCAAGAGCGTGATCAAGGGTAAATCCATGGTCAGCGAGGAGATGGAACTGAACCATTACCTTGAAGAACATGGTATCGAGGCTCTGGAGTCGGATCTGGGCGAATACATCGTTCAGCTGGCAGAAGAGACCCCGTCTCATATCATCATGCCGGCGATTCACAAAAACACCGATCAGATCTCTGATCTGATGCACGAGAAGACCGGCACTAACAAATCCCGGGATGTGGAATATCTGACTGCAGAAGCCCGTCAGCAGTTACGTGAGCGCTTTGAAAAAGCCGACGTGGGTGTGTCCGGTGTGAACTTTGCTGTTGCTGAAACCGGCACCCTGTGTCTGGTGGAAAATGAAGGTAACGGCCGCCTGACTACCACGGTGCCGCCGGTGCATATCGCCGTAACCGGTATCGAAAAAGTGGTCGAAAATCTGGAAGACGTTGCTCCTCTGCTGTCACTGTTGACCCGTTCGGCTACCGGCCAGCACATCACCACCTACTTCAATATGATCTCCAGTCCGCGCAAAGAAGGTGAGCTGGATGGGCCGGAAGAAGTGCATCTGGTACTGGTGGATAGCGGTCGCTCCAATATCTATCAGGATGACGAACTACTGGACACTCTGCGCTGTATTCGTTGCGGTGCCTGTATGAACCACTGTCCTGTTTACACCCGCATCGGTGGACATGCTTACGGCTACACCTATCCGGGGCCGATCGGAAAGATTCTGATGCCGCATCTGGCGGGTCTGGATGATGCCAAAGATCTGCCAAGTGCCTCCTCGCTGTGCGGTGCCTGTGGCGAAGTTTGTCCGGTAAAAATTCCGATCCCTAAGCTGCTGGTTCGTCTGCGTGAAGAATCTGTCGCTGGTGATCACAATCACGACAACTCCGTGGTGAAAGGCCGTGGTGCCAAGCGTAAAGGCATGGAACCTCTGATCTGGAAAGGTTGGGCGAAGATGCACAAACACGGCGGCCTTTACCGTACAGGAACCGGCCTTGCGACGGTTTTCCGTGGTCTCGTACCGAGCAACCTCGGAGCCTGGACGAATTGCCGTACGGCACCGAAGCTGGCGAAAACCACCCTGCATCAGCAGATGAAAGCCCGTAGCCAAAACAACGCAGCTAGCCAGAAAAAAGACGGAGGAGATCAGTGATGAGCGCCCGTGATGCCATTTTAAATCGTCTGCGTCATCGTCGTGATGGTGCTTTGACCGCTCCTGTCAGTGATTTTGCTGTCGTGACAGAAAAGCAGTGGAATGAGACTGAAAAGCTGGATCTCTTCCAACAGAAGATCGAATCCGTGCATGCGGAAGTCCATCGGGTCAGCAAAGAAAACTGGCTGGAAAAGCTGAAAGAGCTGCTGGCAGAAAAGCAGGTTAAAAACCTGCTGACACCTATGCAGGCTCAGGTGGGCGTGGATACCCGTGCAGCCCTTAAAGAGGATGACGTTGAACTGTTGGCCTACGATCAGCCGATTGAAGGCTGGAAAGCCGAGCTGTTCTCCAATGTCGATGCATCTATCACAGATGTGCGCTCTGCTATCGCTGAAACCGGTTCGTTGGTGCTCTGGCCGGATCTGGATCAGCCCCGACTGATGACGCTGGTGCCGCCGATTCACTTTGCCGTGGTCGATGCGGATCAGCTGAAAAACACCTTCCATGAAGTGATTGTGTCGGAAGGTTGGGTTTCCGAAGGCATGCCGACTAATGCGTTGCTGATCTCCGGCCCATCCAAAACCGCAGACATCGAGCAGACATTGGCCTACGGCGTACACGGCCCGAAAGAGCTGGTGGTGCTGGTACGTCAGTAAGCGCTGATCAGTCGTAAACCTGAACAAACTCACCGGCTGTCCCCAGGACGCCGGTGAGGGACAAAGACACAAAATCCGAAAAAAGAGCCGCGACCGGAGTGCAGGCAAAGATCTGAGCTCCGGCCTGAGAAGAGTGGCCGCACAACGGAGCACTGACAGATGTGAAGAGATCTGCAGTTGCCACCGTGAATTTTGATGCAGGGTATCACCAGAATGAAGCAAGCCTATCAAGAGCTGTATAACGAACTGAGCGGGTTTATCAGCAAAGAGCGCCTGATCCATGACGAATTACGCACACTGGCTTATGGCACTGATGCCAGCTTTTACCGGTTGATTCCTCAGCTGGTCGTGCGGGTCGATAACGAAGCCGAAGTGATAGCGGTTCTGAAAGCCACTGCGGCCCGCCAACTGCCGGTGACCTTCCGCGCAGCCGGTACCAGCTTATCCGGTCAGGCAGTGACAGACTCGGTTCTGATTCAGTTGAGCAGCAACTGGCGCGGCTATCGTATTCACGAACACGGCCATTCTGTTTCCCTGCAGCCCGGTGTGATTGGCGGCAAAGCCAACCAGCTGCTGGCGCCTTACCAGCGTAAGATCGGTCCTGATCCGGCTTCAATCAATGCTGCCATGATAGGTGGTATCGCCGCTAACAACGCCAGTGGCATGTGCTGTGGAACGGCACAGAATAGCTACAACACCGTCGAGAATATGCGCGTCATTATGGCGGACGGCACCCTGCTGGATACGGCGGATGCCGACAGTCGCAAAGCCTTCGAGCAAAGCCACGGCGAACTGCTGGCAGAGCTGAAAGCGCTGGGCGAGAAAACCCGCGATAACCAGCAGTTGGCAGATCTGATCCGTCACAAATACCGTCTGAAAAATACCACAGGCTACAGCCTGAACTCTCTGGTGGACTACTCTGATCCCTTCGAAATTCTGAAGCATCTGATGATCGGCTCGGAAGGCACCCTAGGCTTTATCAGTGAAGTGACCTACCGTACGGTGATCGAGCATCCGCTGAAAGCTGCAGCCCTGATCTTCTTCCCGGATATGGAGTCCACCTGTCGCGCTGTTACCGCCATGAAACCAACCCCTGTGGCGGCGGTTGAGCTGATCGACCGTGCAGGCCTGCGGGCAGTGGAAGATCAGGCCGGTATGCCTGAGATTCTTAAAACCCTGGGTGACGACGCTGCAGCCTTGCTGGTGGATGTGCGCGGGAGTGAGCGTGACGAGCTGGATCAGAAGCTGGCGCAAGTCACCGCTGCCATCGCTGATATTGAAACCGTCGCCCCGATCGAATTTACCGAAGATGCGGCAACGTATGCCCTGTACTGGAAGATCCGTAAGGGGCTCTTCCCGGCAGTTGGTGCGATTCGTATGACGGGCACCACGGTGATTATTGAAGACGTGGCCTTCCCGATTGAACAGCTGGCAGAAGGTGTTCTGGAGCTGCAGCAGGTATTCCGCAAGTACGGCTACGATGAAGCTTTGCTGTTTGGTCATGCGCTGGAGGGCAACCTGCACTTTGTGTTCACCCAGGGCTTTGATGACCCGAAAGAGGTTGAGCGTTACCAGCAGCTGATGGATGAAGTGGCTGATCTGGTGGCGGTGAAATATAAAGGCTCTCTGAAGGCCGAGCACGGCACCGGCCGAAATATGGCTCCTTACGTGGAGCTGGAGTGGGGTAAAGACGCTTACGAGCTGATGTGGCAGCTGAAGGCGCTGTTTGACCCTGAGCATCTGCTGAACCCGGATGTGATTCTGACCCGTAATCCGAATCTGCATCTTGAAAATCTGAAGCCACTGCCGCCAGCGGATTCTCTGATCGACAAATGTATTGAATGTGGCTTCTGCGAGTCCTCCTGTCCGTCACGTAATCTGAGCCTGACACCCCGTCAGCGTATCGTGATCTGGAGAGAAATTAATCGCCTGGAAGATGCCGCTGATCAGGGCAATAACGGTCAGCAGGAAGCAGACCGTCTGAAAGAGTTAGTAAGTGAGTACGACTACCAGGGCATAGATACCTGCGCGGGTTGCGGCCTGTGTGAGATGAATTGTCCGGTTAGTATCAACACCGGTGACCTGACCCGAAGCCTGCGCCATGAGCGTAACAAAGGCTACGCCGGAACCGCGAAATGGATCGCGGGTCACTTTGAAACGGTTGCCAACACCTCCCGCGCCATGCTAAAGATTGCAGACGGAATGCATACTTTGGTCGGTAGTAAGAAAATGTCGGCCATCACTTCTGCGGCACGGAAAGTGTCCGGAAATCGTGTGCAGCAGTGGACTCCGTCCATGCCTAAGGCTTCGCCTAAGATAGACGACATCTTAAAGCGTATGCCGTTGAATCAACCGGAAAAACGTCTGCAGGGGGACGTGGCCGCAGCATCGCAAACGATGACCAGCGACCAGACGGATGATAACCGGGTAGTTTATCTGCCCAGTTGTGCAACCCGCATTATGGGGGCGGCACGCAACCAGGGTGAGGACAGATCCACGCCGGAAGTCGCCATGAGCCTGTTAAACAAAGCAGGTTTTGAGGTGGTCTTTCCGGATCACTTAGGTGATCAGTGCTGCGGTATGCCATTTCAGAGTAAAGGTCAGTTTGAAGCTGCAAACGCCAAAGCGGAACAGCTGAATAAAGCCTTACTGGCCGCAACCGAAAATGGGCGATATCCGGTGTTTTGCGACACCAGTCCCTGCCTGATGCAAATGCGTGAAAAACTGGATAGCCGTCTGCGCTTGTACGAACAGGTCGAATTTATTCACGACTTCGTTCTGCCCCGCCTGACGATAACTGTAAAGAAAGATCGTATTGCGCTGCACATTACCTGCAGCACTACCAAAATGGGACTGGCTGACAAATTTAAAGCACTGGCTATGGCCTGTGCGGATGAGGTTGTTATTCCGCCGGATATTACCTGTTGCGGCTTTGCCGGAGATAAAGGTTTCTCACAACCCGAGCTGAATGCATCTGCGCTGAAAGATCTGCCGGATGTGGTTGCAGGCTGTGATGAAGGCTACTCCAACAGCAGAACCTGTGAAATCGGTCTGAGTGAACATAGTGGCATCCCTTATCAGTCTATTATCTATTTAGTAGATCGCTTAAGTGCCAGTAACGGCTGATCCAACAGACTCTGATTGCTGCTCTGAAATGTGTGTCTACGGAAAGATCACGGCTCGGTTTCCGGTGTTGTCCTGAGGTTCGCCTCAGTCTGATGCCGGGAACCTCTTATAAAAACAAAAAGTATTTACCTCTGCAGAGGTTTAAAAAGGAGCCCTGACAATGAGTCTCAATCTCTCATTACGTCAAAAGCTTATCGCCGTAGTCCTGGTTGTTGTTATGGGCATCAGTGCGATGGGTATCTATTCCATTATCAGTCTGAGCATTCTGACCGGCGCCTCTGAGCATGTGGTGCGTCTGGGGCATGTTGCGCAGCTGGTAACCAATCTTGAAGTTCAGCTACTCCAGTTTGCCAAGTTGCGGGAAACCGCCAACGAGGAAACCATCGGTGAGATCGATTCAGCCCTTGGTGACCTGAAAAGCAACGCAGTCAATCAACTCAACACCGCCGTAGGTATTGTCGAAGACAGTCGGGCGACAACACAGCTATCGAATGCATCCTCTCAGCTGGGACCTTATCTGGAGTCTCTTGAGAAGTGGGTCGAGATTCGAAAAAGCTACGGCTTATCTGCCAAGAGCGGTGAGCTGGGGCAGCTGGAAGAAACGTCGGCTGCTCTGATGAGCGAGATCGAGGTGTTTGGTTCCTTTGCGGCCCGTCTGCGTGAAATTCGTGCCAAGGAAAAAGATTTCCTGATCTATCCGTCTGAGGAGCAGCAGAAGGTGGTTCAGGCCTCTGTGGATCAGTTGCGTACCGATATCCGCGCCATGGCTTTTGACGACATCTTCTTCCCGTTTGTGGATAAGTACGAAGCCTCTCTGCATAAGGTGATGGCGATGCGTACTGAGCTGGCAACGCTGGACAGTCAGCTGGCGAACTACCGACAGCAGATCTCTGATCAGATGCAACAGAGCCGTCTCTACCTTGAAGAAAACCTGCTGGTTAAAGCTCAGCAGCATGCTAAGGATGCCGCAGGTACAGCGCGCTGGTCGATCATTCTGGGTAGTGTACTGCTGGCGCTTGTGATTGGAGCCATTGTCGCATCGGTAGCCGTGTCCATTACCCGCAATGTGAAACAGACCCTCGAGGTACTGAGCGAAATTGCAAAAGGCGATCTGACTCACAAACTGGCGGAGAAAGGCAGCGAGCAGGATGAGTTTCGTCAGCTGGCAGTAGCGACCAATACCATGAGTCGAGGGCTGAACGAGGTGATCAGTCATCTGGTGCAAAGTAATACCGAGCTGAAACAGACCGCCGATGGTATGGATGCTTCGGTACAACAGATTGTTGATGGCAGTAGTTCTATCTCTTCCCGAAGCAGCTCTCTGGTAGCCGCAACCGAAGAGATCAGCGCGACGACGGATCAGGTTGCGGATACCACCCAGCATGTGAGTGATTCCGCCAATGCCGCCTTTGAAACAGCCCATCAGGGAGCACAGGTGATCGGTCAGGCGATTCAGGCGCTGGCGGATGTTGCTGAAGTGGTTGACGAGGCCAGTAGCTCAGTGGAAACGCTTGGCGCGCGTTCGAAAGAGATTGATGTGGTCATCGACCTGATTGTGGGTGTTGCCGAGCAAACCAACCTGCTGGCGCTGAATGCCGCCATTGAAGCTGCCCGTGCCGGTGAAGCCGGTCGTGGCTTTGCTGTGGTGGCCGATGAAGTCCGTACACTGGCGGAGCAAACCGTAAAAGCGACAACAGATATCACTGAGAAGGTTGAAGCGATTCAGCAGGAAACACAGGCGGTGATCAATGCGATGCAGCAGAGCCGAAGCCGTGTTGAGCAGGGGCGTGCCCTTGGTGATCAGGCAGTAGAAGCGGTACGTGCCATTGAGCAGCAAACCCGTGATGCTGCCGATCAGACACAGGAAATTATGAATGCCGTGCGCGAAGTGGCTCAGACCACCAGCCAGATGGCTCAGGATATGGATCATATCGCCCACGAAATCGGACAGAACCATGAAGCAACTGGCCAGATCGTTTCTGCCAGCCGTGCCGTGCATGAACGTGCGGCACAGCTGGAAGCGCTCAGCGCCCGCTTCAGAACGCTCTAGCTAAGCGCTCTGACGACAGAGCGGACTGGCATGAGACTCATAGGGCAGCGTCAGGCTGCCCGATACCAAAAAAGGAAAGGACCTTATGCTTCCGGAAATTAAGACCATCGTGTACGCCACAACTCTGGGAAAAAACACCCGTCCGGTGTTTCGCCATGCGGTGAATCTGGCCCGAACCTACAAGGCCCGTATCGTGATGGTACATGCTCTTGAGCCGGTGAGTGAGTTTGGTCATGCGATCATCGAGCACTATCTGCCCAAAGAAGCGCTGGAAGAGATCCATGATCAGGGTATGACCCGCATCCGTGACACCATGCAGGCGCGTGTGGCTAAGTTCCGAGATGAGGAGCTGGATGGTCTTCCGGATGCAGATGCATTGGATGTTCAGATTCTGGTTGAAGAGGCGAATCCTGCAGAACTGGTGCTGCGTGTGGCGAAGTCGGAGCAGGCTGATCTGATTGTGATCGGCTCCCACAGTCACCACGGTTTGTTCGGACAAAAGCTGCTGGGCGACACCGCTCAACAGATCGGAATGCACACCAAGGTTCCGGTGCTTATGGTGCCTAACGATCAGTAATTCTGTTTAATCTGTGCCGTTAGCTCACCCAAAAGGGTAGGTTAGCGCGCATCAGGTCAGCCGGATGCGCCGCCATGACTGGCGGTAAGTCCGGCTTTCTTTTATGTTCAAAACCTTTCTGTTTACTCTGATTCCTGTCATCGCCAAGGAGAGTTGCGTGCTGGTCGAGAAATTACTGCTGACGGTGTTCCCGTTATTTCTGGTAGTGGCTATCGGTGCTTTTTACGGCCGCTGGAAACCCACGGATATCTCCACCGCTAACCGCATGAATATGGATGTGTTTGTTCCTGCGCTGGTGTTCTCGGTGCTGGCAGACAAGTCCTTCGATATGGTGGCGTATCAGGATCTGGCTTTAGCCTCTGCGCTGGTCGTGCTCGGCTCCGGAGTTGTGCTTTTGCCGCTGGTAAAGCTTCTGGGCTGGAATCTGAAAACCTTTATCCCGCCGATGATGTTCAACAACACCGGCAATATGGGGATTCCCCTGATTGTTCTCGCCTTTGGCGAAGCCGCCCTGCCCGCGGCGGTGATGGTATTCATCGTTGAGATGCTGCTGCACTTCAGTATCGGGCTTTATATTCTCGACCATAGAACCAAGCTGACAGCCATGCTGAAAATGCCTGTGGTTCAGGCCACCATTCTGGGCTTTATCTTCAGCTTTATGGGCTGGTCGCTGCCGGAAGCCGTTGCTATCCCTATGGATATGCTGGGACAGATCTCCATCCCTCTGATGCTGTTCACGCTGGGTGTACGCTTGCTGTCGGTAGATCTGTCGGACTGGAAGATGGGCATCACAGGGGCGATTCTCTGCCCGCTGTCGGGACTTCTCATGGCTTGGCTCGCTACCTTCATCTGGACGTTTGATCCACAGCAGCTGGCGATTCTGATCGTTTTCAGCGCCCTGCCACCCGCCGTGCTCAACTATATGATTGCCGAGCAGTTCAATCAGGAGCCAGCGCGGGTCGCTTCAATCGTACTACTGGGTAACTTCGCCAGTGTGATCACCCTGCCGCTGGTGCTGGCCTGGGTGTTGTAGTTATTCCTTCTGCCTGCAGTTCTGCAGGCACAAAAAAACCCGCTCCGACGTTTAGTGAAACACTAAGTGTCGTGCGGGTTTTTTTATACAGCTAAAAGCTATTCAGCGATGCTGATTAACCTTCGAAACGCTGCATGATCAGGGTGGCGTTGGTGCCGCCGAAGCCGAAGCTGTTGGACATAACGCGGTTCAGAGTTACGCCTTCGCGCAGCTCAGTCACGATATCCAGACCCTGTGCCTGTTCGTCCAGCTCTTCTACGTTAGCAGATGCAGTGATGAAGTTGTGCTCCATCATCAGCAGGCTATAGATCGCTTCCTGAACACCGGTTGCACCCAGAGAGTGACCGGTCAGAGACTTGGTAGAGCTCATGGCAGGGCTGTTGTCGCCAAATACGGCTTTAACTGCTTTCAGTTCTGCTACGTCACCTACCGGAGTAGAGGTGCCGTGGGTGTTGATGTAATCAACACTGCCTTCGATAGTAGACAGAGCCTGTTCCATACAACGTTGTGCACCTTCACCGGAAGGAGCCACCATGTCGTAGCCGTCAGAGGTTGCGCCGTAGCCAACAACTTCTGCGTAGATCTTAGCGCCACGAGCTTTAGCGTGTTCCAGCTCTTCCAGAACCAGCATACCGCCGCCACCTGCGATAACGAAACCATCACGGTTCGCATCGTAAGCACGGGAAGCCTTATCAGGAGTCTCGTTGTACTTGGTAGACAGAGCACCCATAGCGTCAAACAGACAGCTCAGAGTCCAATGCTCTTCTTCACCACCACCGGCGAAAACAACATCCTGCTTACCCAGCTGGATCTGTTCTACCGCAGCACCAATACAGTGAGCACTGGTCGCACAAGCGGAGGAGATAGAGTAGTTCACGCCCTTGATCTTGAATGGCGTTGCCAGACAAGCGGATACAGTACTACCCATGGTACGTGTAACACGGTAAGGACCAACGCGGCGCAGGCCTTTGTCACGCATAATATCTGCAGCTTCTACCTGATCAGCAGAAGATGCACCACCGGATCCTGCAATCAGACCGGTACGCACGTTGGAAACCTGATCTTCGCTCAGGCCGGAATCCGCAATCGCCTGTTGCATAGACAGGTAAGCGTAACCTGCGGCATCACCCATAAAGCGTTTCAGCTTACGGTCGATTACTTCGTCAAGATTGATATCCACAGAGCCGGAAACATGGCTGCGGAAACCGCGGTCGCGGTATTCTTCATTGAATTTGATACCAGAGCGACCCTGACGCAGGGACTCAAGCACGGAGGCAACGTCATTACCCAGGCAGGAAACGATGCCCATTCCGGTTACAACTACACGTCTCATGGTTAGCCCTCTGTATTAGAAGTTATCCGTCGATGTAAACAGACCCACACGCAGATCTTTTGCGGTGTAGATCTCGCGACCATCAACCGATACTGAGCCATCAGCAATACCCAGGCACAGCTTACGGGAGATCACACGCTTCATGGTGATCTTGTAGGTCACTTTCTTAGCCGTTGGCAGAATCTGGCCAGTGAACTTCACTTCACCGCTACCCAGAGCACGACCTTTACCCGGGTTACCTACCCAGCCAAGGAAGAAGCCAACCAGCTGCCACATCGCATCCAGACCCAGACAGCCAGGCATTACCGGATCACCCGGGAAGTGGCAGTCGAAGAACCATAGATCAGGAGTGATATCCAGTTCAGCGATGATTTCGCCTTTGCCGTGTTCGCCGCCATCGTCAGTGATACTTACGATACGGTCCAGCATGAGCATGTTTGGAGCAGGCAGCTGAGCATTGCCTGGACCAAAAAGCTCCCCTTGGCTGCATTGCAGCAACTCTTCACGGTTATAAGAATTTTGCTTGGTCACAGAAAAAATCCAGTGGTTGTTATTCGATTTCTGTCAGAAATAGTCGCGCATAGTCTAAATCGTGTGGGGGTATATTGCACGTTTACCCCGTCAATAAATAGCGCTGCCAGCGGGTAAACGATGATCTGAGTACGAAAAATTGAGCATTAAAACCATAGGATAGGCTCCTCAGAGCGTAATTTTGCTATACTTTCGCGATTTTTTACGTAAGGCGTCAGCCGCGAAAACAGCGTTTTTTCACACGGATTGAGAAGGGTCGGGCGATTTCTGTTGTTATGGCAGATACTTAACGAGTGGTGCAGAGACTCTTTGTATTGATAATTTTCATCATTGGCGGTTATTTCGTCCGATGATTTTCATGAGCAAGAGCGATATCAGGCCAGCCCGTTCGCCACAGGCCTAAGCGTTTGCACAGGGTGCAGTAATGAAGAAGAACCTACCGGTTACACAAAATGAGCGTCGGCTGCAGGACAAAGGCCGTCTGGTTTCGACCACGGATCTGAAAGGGATCACTACCTTTGCCAATGACGCCTTTTGCGAAATCAGCGGCTTTAGCCGTGAAGACCTGATCGGCAAGAACCATAATGTAGTGCGTCACCCGGATATGCCGCCTATTGCGTTTGCTGATCTTTGGGCGCGTATTAAAAAGGGTGAGTCCTGGATCGGTGTGGTGAAAAACCGTGCGATCAACGGTGACTACTACTGGGTCGATGCTTATGTTTCGCCAATTTATGACGGCGACAAGATGGTGGGTTACCAGTCGGTGCGGGCAAAACCGGAAGACGAGGTGGTTGATCGCGCGGAGAGCATCTATCAGGGAATCAACGCCGGTAAACAGGGCGGCCCGAAAAAACGCTTCAGTGCCTTTGGTCGCGCTCTGAGCCTGACGCTGCTGATGACTCTGCTGTCCCTGATTTTTGTTTTCTTTATTGATGACCGTAATCTGCTGGCCTTCCTGATAGGTACTTTGGGTTTCTTCGCCCTGGCCGGCCAGAATATTCTGCTTCAGCCACTGAAAAAGCTGTTCTGCAAATCCCTCACGGTAATCGATAACCCGGTTTCCCAGCAGGTCTATACCGGTCGTATGGATGAGTTTGGTGCCATCGAGTTAGCAATGCGTATGCAGGAAGCCCAGATGCGTACCTTTACCGGCCGCATTGATGAGGCGACTCAGGAGTTGTCTCAGGTAGCGCAAAGCGCTGAGACTCAGGTTGAGCAATCCCATCAGTCGATGGCACAGCAGGAAAGTGAACTGGACAGTCTGGTATCCACTGCCCATCAGGTGAGTGCGGGTTTCCATGAGGTTGAAACCGATATTCAGGAGATCAACCAGCTGATGCGTTCCGTGGAAGCACAGGCCGAATCCGGTCGTGCCGTGGTTCGTACCGGCGTGGCGGATGTAGAAGAAGTTAAAGTTGCCGTTGAGCAGGCTTCCGAAGCGATTCAGGTGCTGCAGACCGAATCCAACGAAGTAGCCAAAACCGTTCAGGTGATCACCGAGATCGCAGATCAGACCAACCTGCTGGCGCTGAATGCGGCGATTGAAGCGGCCCGTGCCGGTGAGCAGGGACGTGGTTTTGCGGTGGTTGCGGATGAGGTGCGTCAGCTGGCATCCAAAACTCAGGAAGCCACGGTGCAGATTGTCGAGCGTATCGACCGCATCCGTAAGCTGGTGGGTGACTCGGTAGAGCGTATGCAGACCAGTCAGCAACAGGCCAGCGATAGTGCTGCCCGTATTGTTTCTGCCGGTGAAACTCTGCAGGAGGTTGTTGCAGCGGTGCTGGAAGTCACCTCCCGCAGCGAGCGTATCACCAATCAGGTAGCGGAGCAGGCGGCGGCCAGTGACGAGATGGATCGCAGCATTAATCAGCTGCGGGATCTGGCTCATGCCAATCAACAGGCTGCACAGCAGTCCGGTGCGTCAAACCGTCAACTGGCTCAGGAAGTGGCGGAGCTGCAGTCACTGTTGCGGACTCTGCGCTAACGCATTTCCGAACTACGTCGAACAAATAGTTAAAAGCCCTGTGCTGAATTCAGCACAGGGCTTTTTTTATGGTGATGGCAGTAGCAGTAGCGACGATGATGGCGCTATTTGATGGCTTTAAAGGCGGTCATCATGCGTTCTTTACCCTCTTTAAGATCCACCATGGGGTTCGGGTAGCCCTGTACATAACCCTTCGGCTGGATACGCTGTTTGGCAGGCAGTTTGGCCAGCTCAGGTACAAAGCGGGCGATAAACTCACCCTGCGCATCAAAGCGTTCTGCCTGACGGTAGGGGCTTAATAAGCGGAAGTAAGGTACAGCATCGGTGCCGGTGGACGCTGCCCACTGCCAGCCGCCGTTATTGGACGCCAGATCCGCATCCACCAGGTGCTGCATAAACCAGCGTTCCCCTTCATGCCAGTCGATCAGCAGGTACTTACTCAGAAAGACAGCGGTCAGCATTCTCAGACGGTTATGCATCCAGCCGGTTTCTTTCAGCTGGCGCATGGCGGCATCCACCAGCGGAAAACCGGTTTTGCCTTCCTGCCAGCGTTGCAGATCTTCGGGAGCGTCACGCCATCGAATCTGTTTGGTTTCCTCTTTAAAAGGCTGGTAGCGATTCAGCTCCGGATAGAGCACTAATAAGTGGCGATAAAAGTCCCGCCACAACAGCTCCCCCTGCCAGGTGTTTGCAGACTCCGCCGCAGCCGGATCGCTCAGGCTTATCTGCTCAGCAGCCCGCCAACAGCTTTTAATGGAGAGCTTACCGGCAGCCAGCATAGGCGATAGCAAACTGGTGCCCTTGGCATCTGCCGGAAAATCCCGTTGCACCTTATAGCGATTGATCGGTTGACCGCAGAAGGCTTCCAGCAGGTGAAAAGCGTCTTTCTCTGTGGCTGGCCAGCGTTGTTGAACCGGGTCGTCGGCGTAGGTTTCAGGTTGGAAGGAGGAGAGCCCAAGCTGATCCCATACCTGTGCGGCAACTTGATTCTGCACCTCCTGTTGGTGCTCGGAAATAACAGGGACTGGTGCCGGAAAAGTCTCCACCGGTTGCTGAGCGATTAGCTGCTGAGCCTGTTTACGAAACGGGGTATAAACCCGATAAGGCATTCCATCATTTTTCAGTACGCTGCCAAGAGGCAGCAGGCTCTGATCATGGAACAGCTGACAACGAATCCCAGCCTGCTCTGCTAAAGGGATCAGCGCCTGATCCCGCTGGCGTTCATTCAGTTCCGGCTCTTCATTGGCAAAGATCTGCTCGCAGCCGAGTAGCGTGCAGAGTTGCAGCAGTGTCGGAATCTGCTCTTTGAAGGTGTCCACATCCAAACAGATCAGCGGGATATGCAGGGCTTCCAGCTCTTCTTTCAGATCTGCCACACAGCGTTCGGTATAGCGCATTCGGTTTTGCCCCCAGTCGTGGTCTTGCCACTGTTGCAGGGGGCGAAGGAAGCAGGCGATAACACCGCTTCCCTGTTGTTGAGCCTGCTGACAGGCGGTAAAGAGGGCCGGATTATCATGGATGCGAAGATCGGATCGGAACCAAACCAGTTGCGACATGGTGGACTCTCATGAATGCGTTATGGGTGATGGATGATTTTGATGTTTAGGGGCTCATCAAGCTTCCTGCATAGATACTGGCTCAGAATTGCTGGCGCTTTTCACTGAGCAGTTCTGGCCAGTTTTCCGCAATCTGCCAACCGCAGTCGGTGAATAGTTCCGGCTGAATACGGGCGAGAGGGCCTGCTATCCAACAGGGGATCTCCAGTGACTGCAGTTGTTGCTGCTCGCTTTGTTTTAGAGCTGCAGTTTTCTCGCTGCCCAGAAGCAGGACGCCACTTAAAACCTGTTGCTGATCAATCAGGTGCAGGAGTGACCAGGATGGCAGTTCGTCCAGTAGTAATACCGGGATATTCAGATCAGTACACATCAGCGCTGCTAACCAAAGCTCAAACTTTGGCTGTTCGCCGGGCAGATGACTGATCAGCAGGCGCTTCTGTTCCTTGGCCTGCAGGTTGCGATGCATCAGTCGGGCACCAACCCTGTTTCTCAGGTAGCTGTCCAGTTGTAGCAGCATGAGTTGCCGGCGTTCGCCTTCAGGTTCTGCCGCTAGCTGAGCTAATAAAGGTTGCCAATAGAAGCGCATCAGCAGAGCTGCCGGATAGATGGCGCTGACCTGATTCAGAGTCTGGTCAAAGCGGATCAGATTGCCGTCTTTCAGTGCGGTCAGAGATTCGTCCAGTACAGGTTTCCAGTCGGGTTCTGGCTGTTCTGTTTGCGTCTGCTGTTGAGTGGCGTCGGTTGAAGCGAGTTCCTGTTCTGCCAGAGGAGGCAGCAACTTAGCCACCTGGCCAACAGAAACACCTCGCGCTAACCACTGCTGAATCTGCTCGATACGCTCAACATCAAACTCGCAGTAAAGTCTGTGCCCCTTGCGGGTCCGCTGAGGCTTGATCAGGCCATAACGTCTTTCCCAGGCACGTAAGGTGACCGAGTTAACACCGGTGCGCTCCGAAACTTCGCGGATTGGCAGCCAGCGGGCGGGGTCATCATCGGCCGCCGCATAAGCCGGCAGCCGGGTGTTGTCTGGAGGGGATGAGGTCATAAAAATTCCTGAACACCGCGCCTGAGGCGCGCTTCAAAAGATCGGGTTTACACTGCAATCAGCGGAGCTTTAAACGCCATCAATCGCCAGAGATTCCGGATAAGGGAACAGGTAGCGATAGTTACCGGCGTATTCGCAGCCGTGCACTTCAAATAGATGGCGCATCAGTACAAGCGGAGCGATCAGGGGGATCATACCGGTACGGTAGTTGTCGATGGTTTGACGCAGATGCTGACGTTCTGCGCTGCTGAGATTGTTTTTCAGATAACCCTGCAGGTGCATCAGCGTATTGGTGTGGTTCTGGCGGGTTGCCGGCTGCTTCAGAATCGCCATAAATTTCGGCAGATACTCTTTTGCTTTCTGTACAACGCTGGTTTTATCCACACCTGCCAGCCATTTGCCCAGATCCCGATAGGCTTGCTGGTTGTGGGCCATCAGCAAAGGTTTGTACTGGGTATGGAAATCGAGCAAAGCTTTCGGCGTGATGCCTTCCTCGATCATCGCCTGCCAGGTGTGATAGGCGTAAACCCGGGTCAGGAAGCTCTCGCGCAGCTGGGGATCATTCAGGCGACCGCTTTCCTCCACCGGTAGCTCCGGATAGGTACGCATCAGGGTTTCAGCAAAAACACCACCCTGAGTAATGTCGGAGCGATAACCGTTCTCCCGATAAACCTTCACCCGCTCCATGCCACAGCTTGGCGACTTACCCAGCAGAATATAACCGCTCAGGCCGGTCAGACGTTTCACTGCCTGCTCGCTGAAGTGGGTCAGGGCCTCGGTGTAGTCATCATCGCTTTTGGTGCCGCGAACCCGAACCTCATCATTCATATTCACCAGACGAATCGGTTCACGGGGAGTGCCCATACCTGCACCCACTTCCGGGCAGGTGGGTACAAAGGTGAAGTACTTGCCCAGCACATCCGTGCAGTAGTGCGCGTGTTTATGGCCGCCATCGAAACGGACTTTTTCTCCCAGCAGACACTGGCTGATACCTACACGTATTTCGCGATCAGGGAATTTAAGCGTCTGAGATGGTGCTGAAGCGTTTACTTCCGGTGTCATGCTGGTCATGGCAACAACCCTCTGTGCAGATTCTTCATCAATAGATTTGAAGGTACTTTTTGATGTGTGCTGTGGAGTTGTTTTTATAATTGTACAAAAAAATAAATTTGTACAATTATTTTTTGTCGGAGAAATCCAGATCAGCGGCAATCGATGTTAAGGCCTCGGTCATTTTAGGGTGAAAACCCACCGGATCGTGCAGGGTGAAATTCAGGTGGCTGAAGGTCTGGTTCAGCGCTTTTATTTGCATAGGGACATCTTTTCTCAGGTGGCGACCGGCAGAGAAAAACAGTGGCAGAATCTCAATATCCGTTGCCTCATTCTGTGGGATTTCTTTCGCAATATCTTCCAGTGATGGTCCGCAAAGCTCCATAAAGCCTAGCTTAACTGGATGTTTCTGGTTGGCGGCGATGCTGGCTGTCATCTCCTGAAACGGTTTCTGCCAGGCCGGATCACTGCTGCCATGAGCCAGCAGCACCAGCAATGTCTGGCGGGAGGTGTTCTCAAGTGTTGCTTGATCGGTAGCTGACATAATGATGGCCTATCAAGGTTGGTGTTTCTTAGTTGCCTGATCCAAAGTGGGATCACGGAGGTATAGTTGTACAAGATTAAAAAATTATACAAATTTAACGGTTTTAAATCATACTCAAAACAGATGTGATTGACCTGCAGGAGGCGTATCAGATGAATATTTTGCTCACAGGCGGCACAGGTTTTATTGGTCGGGCCCTTTGTCATCGTCTTCTGGATGAGGGGCATGTGCTTTACGTGGTCAGTCGTCGTCCGGATCAGGTAAATTCTATTTTAGGACGTCCGGTAAATGCGGCGGCAGATCCGTTGCAATGGCGGGATCAGCCGATCGATGTGATGATCAATCTGGCAGGAGCTCCCATTGCTGATGCCCGCTGGAGCGATGCCCGTAAAGAGGAGTTGCTGCAGAGTCGCCTGCGCCCGACCCGTCAGCTGGTACGTTTTGCTGAAGAAGCCAGTCGCAAGCCTAAGGTGTTGATCAGTGGTTCCGCCATCGGTTTTTATGGTGCCCATGGCGATGAAGAGGTGACAGAAGCTTCGGATTGTCACGATGAATTTGCCCATCGTCTCTGTCAGGAGTGGGAAAACGAAGCGATGGCGGCAGAGCAAAGTGGTGTTCGGGTCTGTCTGTTACGTACCGGTCTGGTGCTGGGGCCTGATGGCGGCATGCTTGCCCGCTTGCTGACCCCTTTCAAACTGGGGCTGGGTGGTCGATTGGGTTCCGGTGAACACTATATGCCCTGGGTGCACAGAGATGATCTGATTGAAGCGATACTCTTTCTGATGCAGCGGGAAGATCTGAGCGGTGCTTTTAATGGCACAGCCCCCACGCCGGTACGTAATGCCACCTTCAGCCGGATTCTGGCGGGTGTACTGAAACGACCTCTGCTGATGCCGGTTCCTGCCTGTGCCCTCAAACTAATGTTGGGAGAGTTGTCAGAGATGTTACTGACCGGTGCTAAGGTTGTACCTCACCGCCTGCAGGAGGCTGGATTTGAGTTCCGTTACAGCACTCTGAAACCCGCTTTGGAGCAGATTTTAAATCAGTAACGAAAGCTACACAGGAGAAACATTCTCAAAGTACATTTGTTTGTTATTATGGAGTGAAATAATTACAACTAAGCCGGGCAATCTTCATCCCGAGGAGGCTTATCCCGTGGTGGCTTATCGTAAAGTGCTTTAGGGGCGTTTTGGATGTCGGAACAAAATAACGAATACGATCTGAATCAGACCGATGAGTATGTGAACCATCTGGCTGATGTTGAGAAGACCAATCCGGCCACGGCTTCTGAAGATATTTTCAACGAACATGGTGTTCTGCTGCTGAAAAAGGGCGCAGTGATCACCCAAAGGGTTGCGGGGCATCTGGTTCAGCACAAGCTGAAAAAAGAACTCGACCAGTCGATCAGCGTTGCTAATGCGCTTACCGTTTACGACATCCTTAATCAGATTCTTGAATTGGTGGAATCAGAGACTGAGTTCAATCTGCTGCATCAGCACTTCGAGTTTGAAGTCACCATTCGCCAGCTGCTTTTTGTGAAGCCGATTCCTGCTCAGGTACTGCAGCGCCTCACCGTTATGCAGAAGGTGATGCCGGATGTTTATAAACGCAGCCTCTTCTGCGCCTGGATGACGCCGCTACTGGCCAAAATTCAGGGCTTACCTCATCAGAGTTATTTCTCCGCATTCGCTGCGGGTTTGGGCCACGATATCGGCCTGCTGCATATTCCTGTGGATGCTGCCACCAAGGGTGAAGGTCTGAGTTATCAACAGTGGCGCGCGCTGAAAACCCACCCGATTGTCGCCCGTATTATTATGGAAGGCCGCAAGATCTATGACGCCGATGCTCTCAACGGCGTGGCAGATCATCAGGAGCGCTGTGACCGCTCGGGTTATCCTTCCCAGAAACCGGCGAAAGAGATCAGCTGGATTGCGCCCTTAATTGGTCTTTCCGATCAGCTGTTTGAAATCTTCTATGATGACAAACGCTCAACCAAAACCATTCTGGCCTGGAACGCTTATCTGGAAGTGAATATGAGCACCTTTGGGGTGCGCAATGTGGAAGCCCTGCTGGCGGTTCTGAAAGATCCTAAGATCGCTTCCCATGTGGAAAAAGCACTGCCGGAAGTGAATGTGGAAGATGTTACCCGCCAGAACGCTCAGGTGAGTGAGCTGTTTGAACTCTCCGTTGAGTTGTTTGATATTGCCGCTAATTACCCGCGCTCCCGAATCGCCCGTGGCGTATCCGAATGCATTACACAGATGCGTTGGGTGCGTGACTCTGCCGGAATGGGGTCGGAACATCTGTCGGAATGGCTGGGTTGGGGTGAGAAGCATAAAGATGAGATTGATGCGATAGAGATGGCAGAAATTTCAGAGCTTCTGGTTTGCCTGCGCTGGCGTTTCCGTCATCTGTGGCGGCTGGCGGTTGAGTTCTCCTGGAACGACAAGCTACCTGCCGAGGACAAAACCAAAATCGAAGCCATCTATAAAAAGATGCAGCCTCTGTTACCCCGCCCTGGTCTGATCGATCCGGAAGCCCCTGAGCCAGAAGTTCAGGCTGCCGCAATGGCGAATGAATGACCTGTAAGCGTTATGAATAAACATATAAAAGCCTCTTTATTGAGGCTTTTATTTTATGTGAGTCATATTTTAATTTTATCTATTTTTAATTTAAAAAATCAATTTGATGGATTTAATCATTTTTTTGATGATCTGTTTTCCTATTTCTTTTCTCTGTCAGTATTTCTTCAAGTCGATCAAAGCCAAAATAGATGCATGCGATCACAGCAAAGGCAATCAGTGTTCCTAAATGGACCGGAACTTGATTGATTAGGTCGACTATCTCTTTTATTTTATCCATTTGTATTTAACCTTTTTTGGTGGAATAGTTTTTTATTGGTCTTTATTTTTATTTCAGTTTTGTTTTTTAATATTCGGGATAAAAATCAAATTTTCAAGTTTTAATTCTCAATCGGGACAAAATAATTCTCCATAATCCTATCTGTAAAATAGAGAGAAGTTTTGTATGAAAAATGAGCAAAATTGCTCTAAAAAATTGCAACTTAAAAATGTACATTTTTTAACAATTAATTTATCCAAAACCCTATTGACGTATTACGAACCTGTGTTTTCTTAAAAGGGAGATCAAATTCGTCAGGAGTTTTTATTATGGTTGAGAGAATTTTTTATCGGGATGCCGATCTACTGGAGCCTCTATTTCAGGAAGCTTATGGTTCTTGTGAGTTTAGTCGAGCTGCAGCACTGCAAAACATTGATACGCCTTTTAATCCTATTCAGACTACGTTCGCTCTTAAAGAGGGAGCACAATATATCGGATTTATTAATATCTGGTTAGATAACGATTGGTATGAAATAGATGAGTATCCAATGTTTTATATTACGGCCAGGCTTAACTGTATTTTTATAACTGAGAAATATAGAAGCTTAAATGCCTTAAAGAAATTTGCAGAGGACGCTGCAGAATTGTTGGTTGAGGATTATCTGTTCCCTATGGAGTGGTATCGGTGCTCTCCTGATCCGGTATTTGATGATGATGTGGAGGTGCCTGAGTCCGGTAGAAGTATGGTTTTAAGCTTTGATGCTGAGATTCATGATGAAGAACATCTGGTCGTGTTCAATGCTTTCAGAAACTCCTTAACACACTCTATCTATCTGATGTGCCATAAAAGCCCCGTGTTTTACTTTGAGCATCAAAGTATTTATGCCGAAGATAATGTTAACTGCCACTTTTCTTATTAGAGAGAAATAGGGGGTGTTAAGGCAGCAGATGAGGCAAATGGTGATTTCCTCAATAACTAAACATTATTTCGATGATGACTGGACGCTCATATTGGACTAAGGGTAATTGTATGAAGGTATTGGATCGTATTTTTTCATCTTCCATGGATGGTATTAAGCCAGTGGTGCAGGAAGCTGCGGGGGATAACTTTCAACCTATCTGGCAAGAGTTGTCTGATAACGTAGATGACTATGGCAAACCCAAAGCACTCCTGTTTGGGCTGAGAAACCTTGATAATGACTATATCGGTTTCTCGCATATCAGGCTGAACTATCAATGGTCTGATAACGGCTTTCATCAGAGCCTGCTGGTTACGGCGACGCTGAATTATTCCTTTATCGGTTCGCAATATCGGCCCCATGAAGGTGGTATTTATATGGCAGACTTGACTGGGGCTTTAGCCGCCAGACAGCTGGCTCCGGAAACGCTATACCAGAGCGCTCCTGCTGCGGAATGTGTGGCAGGTTTTGCAGCAGACTTTCCGTTCCGGTGTCTTTCAACCCGCTGCAGAACCCGGATTATTCCCTCTGGGGGCGCTGAAAGTCTGAATAAGTTTCAGCAGGCATTCGAAAAAAATATTCACGATGTGACCCGAAAACACCCTTATATGTATTGGTTTAACGGTGGTGGGGCTGAAACCGATGATGAATTTGACTTCGATAATCCGGATCTTTGGTTTGCCTCTACTGAAGATGATGAGACGGATCATTGGTGGTTGTTGCACTAAACCGATAAGCCCGTGTGTGAGGCAGGGCAAGGTTCAGGAGTTTCGGTAGCCGAAAAAAGAGCCGTAAGGTTAATCCTTACGGCTCTTTTTGTTTCTGATTGGCAACAGCGTTATGCCGTTACAATCACCCGGATGCCTTCGATGCTGACGCGGGCTTTTTCCAGTGCATCGGCGACAGCCATATATTCCAGCTCCAGTGCTTTAACCTCGATATCACGGATCGATGGGTTCACTTCGCGCAGGGCTTTCATACGCTGCAGTTCCGGATAGAGCAGAGACTGCATCTTCAGCTGAGCCTCTTCGATCACCGTTGGCAGAATGTCGTTGGCACGTTCCTCTGCGGTATCCACTAAGCTGCGGATCTGCTCCTGGCGCAGTTTCACTACTTCACGGGACGTCGCTTTTTTCAGCTTATCCAGTTTCGGACTCAGACCTTCAAAGCTGACCTTTTTACCCAGATCGTTGCCGCGCTCATCCAGCAGGAAGCGCATGGTGGTTGGTGGCAGGTAGCGGCCAATCTGCAGGTGTTTCGGGGCCGCGCAGTGAATCGCTGCGATCACTTCCAGCAGCAGCGTACCTTCCGGCAGTGCTTTGGTTTTGAAGATGCTGACCGCATTGTTACCCAGATTGCCGGAGACAATCTGTTCCTGCAGCGCCTGAACAAACGGGTGTTCCCAGCTGAAGAATTGGAGGTCTTCCCGGTGCAGAGCGTAATCACGACTGGTGGTCATGGAGAAGCCGTCTTCGTTATCCAGCCCCGGCAGATCTGAGTTCAGCATGTGCTCACCCGGGGTCAGGTGCCAGCTGAACTCACCGGTTTCTTCGCTGTTAACACCGAAGATATCCAGCGCGCTTTCCAGCCAGGTGTTCAGAGCTTCAGGATCATCCTGTGCTTCAATAGCGTCCACCAGTTCTTTGGCTTCCTGAGGGCGGCAGGCGTTGCGCTCCAGCAGACGGTCGCGACCGGCCTGCATGGCGGCATTGAGTTCTTCACGGCGGCTTGCAGTGGCAGCGGTCAGCTCTTCAAGACGTTCCGCATCCTGACTGATGATGGCATCAGAAACCGCATCGCCAAACTCGGCAAACAGAGCTGATGCCGCAGGGCAAGGTGCTGCAAAAGCGTTCAGGCCTTTGTCGTACCATTCCAGCAGATCCTGCTGACCGGACTCTTCAAAATAAGGTACGTGGATCTGAATATCATGTTGCTGACCGATACGGTCCAGACGACCGATACGCTGTTCCAGCAGATCCGGGTTGGCAGGCAGATCAAACAGCACCAGATGGCGGGCAAACTGGAAGTTACGGCCTTCGCTACCGATCTCAGAACAGATCAGTACCGGAGGACCGGCTTCGTGATCGGCAAACCAGGCAGCGGCACGATCACGTTCCAGAATGCTCAGGCCTTCGTGGAACGCCGGAGCGTGCAGGCCAGTAGCTTCTTTCAATGCTTCAGACAGAGACAGAGCGGTTGCTGCACTGTGGCAGATCAGCAGGGTTTTCTCGTCATCATGGTTGTGCAGGTGATCCAGCAGCCATTGGAAACGGCTGTCATCTTTTGCCCAGTTATCGGTGATCAGAGCATCTTCGATAAACTGTTCCGGACTCAGGTGAGCCTGTAATTCCGGTGCACCCATCTGCGGTTCATAGGCTTCCGGCAGTTCCAGAGCATGGCGCTGCAGCTGACGCTGTTTAAAGCCTGAGACGGTATCACGGGTGTTGCGGAACAGTACGCGGCCGGTGCCGTGGCGATCCAGCAGTTGGCCTTGCAGTTGAGTGCAGGCGGAGTCGATCTGCTCCAGATCGGCCTCGTCATTTTCGATCAGTTCGATCAGCGCCTGAGCATCAGATTCCGGCAGCAGTTCACGCAGTTGGGCGATGACCGCTTTGGTGGCCGGTTCGCCATCAGCGATTGCTTCCAGCGCTTCTACCGCTTCAGCGATCGGCTGGTACTGGCCCTCTTCCTGCTCAAACTGTTCGAAGCTTGAGTAACGCTCAGGGTCCAGCAGGCGCAGACGGGCAAAGTGACTGGTTTTGCCCAACTGCTCCGGTGTTGCGGTCAGCAGCAGCAGGCCGGAGGTATCGGCCGCCAGCTGTTCGATACACTGATAGGCTTTACTCGGTGCTTCCGGATGCCATTCAAGGTGGTGCGCTTCATCGACTACTAAAGTGTCCCATTGCGCGGCTACTGCCTGCTCCTGCAGTTCCGGGTGATCGGTCAGCAGTTCCAGACTGCAGATCACCAGCTGAGCCTGCTCAAAGGCGTTCTGACCCGGATACTGGGCGCAACGCTCATAATCGAACAGGCTGAACTGCAGGTTGAAACGGCGCAGCATCTCTACCAGCCACTGGTTCTGCAGGGACTCCGGCACCACAATCAGGATGCGTTGGGCATTTCCGGTCAGCCACTGGCGATGCAGAATCAGACCGGCTTCTACGGTTTTACCCAAGCCGACTTCATCGGCCAGCAGAACCCGTGGCGCGTAACGGCTGGCAACACTGTGAGCGATATACAGCTGGTGCGGAATCAGTGCCATGCGGGCACCGGACAGTCCCTGAATGGCTGCACGGTTCTGTTTGTCGCTCTGCAGTAGGGTACGGTAGCGCAGGTTGAACCAGTCGTTACGGTCGATCTGACCGGTCAACAGACGGTCTTTGGCCTTCTGCAGGCTCAGGTGGTTATTGAGGTGGGTCTCAGGGACCTCTTTCTCGTTACCTTCGGCATCCAGGCAGATGTAAACCAGGAGGCCATCCTCTTCCAGTGCGGTAGCAACGATAAAGCGCTCGCCTTCGTGACTTTCGATCTGGTCACCGCTGGAGAAGGATACCCGGGTCAGAGGTGCGGATCGGGTTGCATACACACGGGTCTCCCCGGAAGCTGGAAACAGCACGGTTACGCTTCGCATATCACAGGTCAGAATTGTTCCTAATCCTAAGTCGCTTTCAGCGTCACTGATCCATCTTTGTCCGGGAATGTAGGGCAGCATGGTTACCTCTTTAACCTGATAGATTTTGGCAAACGGAGTTGTCTTCTCAGGCTGAAACCTGAGCGGTGGTGCAAAAAAAGGGCGCTATGGTAACGGATTTGTCCGCCGATCCCCAGCGCTTTCAAGCATAGATCACCAGAAGGGGTGTATCAGGTATTCCTTTTTCTCAGATGGTTTGAGTCGTCTGTTTGGTGGCGTTGAGGATATCGCGGCAAAACATCACTTTTTCTGCCTCTTTAACACGTTTTTTCTGGCACAATGAGTCAATCTTTTACCCATAGAGTCCACGCTGCAGTGCGCAGGCTTACCGAGTTTTATTATTCAGGAGCCGAGGCAGCTTAAGGAAAGAGCCGGAGGGGTTATGACGGAATTAAAAACAAAGAATCTGATCAGGGTCGCCTGTAAAAGCCATTTGACTGGTTTAGGGGTAGCCCTTGCGGCGCTAACGCTTTCGGCCTGCTCTTCCATGCCGGATGTCGGTGCCCGTCAGATGGAAGATGCCGCTCTGATTCAGCGGGTTCTGACCGAAGACGGCACTTTGCGCCTGGCCAGCAGTGAATGTATGCGCTTACATCCTCAGCTGATGCCGCTTGCTTATGAGGCACAAACGGTCTGGTGGCAGCGTAATGGTCAGAGTGTGGTGGACGCAGATCAGAGCCTGAACAAGCTGGTACTGGATTCCGTTGAGCGGGCTTATAACCCGACGGAAACCACCCTGGGGCTTTCCGTTAGTTTGCAGGCATCGCTAACCGCTCAGGAAAACCGTGATGATCTGGTGGATGAAGATACTGATCTGGAAAGCTGCAGAACCCTGCTGACGGAATACAAGCAAGGCGAGCGGGATCTGAATCGTGATGAAGATCTGGCTGAGCGTTTACCGCGCCTGAGTCAGTTGGCTGCAGAATATTATCCGCCAACCAGTAGCGATGATGAGATGCTGCAAAGTCCGGATCGCTCCCAGTTTATCGCCGAGCGTCTGGCGCAACAGGCTTTGTGTGAGCAGGCGCAGTTAACGCCTCTGGTGCGTCAGTGGCCAAGGGAAGTTTATAACGTCAGCTGTGGTCTGAATCGACAGGCGCTGATTCGTTGTGAATGGAGTGAGTGCCGGGTTCTGCCTTAATGGCTAGCCCCTAACGCTGAATCTTCAGGTCTGTATCTTCAGGTCTGTATCTTCAGGTCTGTATCATCAGATCTGTGCCACTAATCGGCGCTGATCGCCTTTGCCATCTCCCTCAGGCGGGCGTGATTAACCTCTCCGATATGGCTGTCGATAAGACGGCCATTTTTATAGGCCAGCGTGATCGGCAGGCCAACCCCTTCAATCGCCTGCATCAGGCTCTGGTTCGGGTCTAGCAGAATCAGTGTTTCCGGAATCGGCTCGTCGTTGGTTTCTATAAAACGGCGCACCATCTGAGGGGATTCTCCCTGATTCACCAGCCAGAGACGGACTTCCGGATGATCTTCGGCAAATTTCACCAGAGACGGCATCTCCCGGCGACAAGGCCCGCACCAACTTGCCCACAGATTGAGAATCACAGCCCCTTCTTGCTGATCAAGTTGCAGAGCCTGCGCCTGCTCGCCGTGCTGATAGAGGGTCGGTAGCGTCAGAGCAGGCATCGTCCGCTCCTGATTTTCGCTCAGGGGAGCCAGTACCGAGAGTCCCAGCCAGATAAATGCAGAGGCTGTTAACCAGCTAAGTCCGGCGGAAAGAGGTTTAAGGCCTCGCAGATACCAGAGGCTGACTGCAACGGTTGCGACAAAAACGGCATTCAGCGAGTAGCCGGGTTGCCAGAAGTAGAGAATCGAGAGAGGTTCGTGCTGGTAGCTGTCGAAGTGAAGAGCAACATAGGTCAGGCGACCTGAGATCAGCCCCAGCCATAAGCAGTTTTGTGCCCAGTTGCTGAAGTTCAGGCGGGTATCCGGTTCGCGTTTGCGCCAGATCCGCTGCAGGAGTTCAGCCCCGATAAAGAAGATCACAACGGAAGCGATCAGGTAGATCGCTTTCGCCGAGAGCATAAAGGGGCCTAGTGAAACTGCATCCATGCCGGAATCTTCAGCTCAGCTGTTCGCTTAACGGAAGCGGAACAGTTCAGGGTCGGTCTGCGGCTGTTCCGGCAGGCCTGTGATATGAGAGAACTCATCCAGCTTCGGCATACCGCTGCGGATATTCAGTTCGCCATTGTCATCTGCCCAGATCAGACCCGGAGTGCCCTGAATACCAAAACGCTGCATCAGCTTCATATTGTTCTGCAGCTGACGGCGTGAGGTTTCTTTAACCGAAGTGGTTGGCTGCTCTTCGGTATTGAACAGGCGCATGCTTTCAGCCAGCAGGTTTTCAGGGTTGCGATCCTGCAGAATAGCTGCGGCTTTGTCGCGGCTTTCCGGGTTCAGGAAGGCAACCGGAATCCAGCGAATCTCGACACCCTTATCCACATACGGCTGGAAGGCTTTCCAGGCCAGATGGCAGAAAGGGCAGCTTGGATCGAAGAAGGCATAGACCACACGCTTGGCTTCAACGGTTTTCTCTGTTGCTGCCGGAGTCGCAGATACTTCTCCTTCTGCCGAGATCTGTTCGCCTTCAGCAAGAGTCTGTTCACCGGTCGGTGCATCTTCTGCCGTGGCAGAATCCGGCAGGTCCTGCTCTTTCGGTGCGCCTACGCTGATGTAGGTAGACTCTTCAAGCAGGGCGATATCCGGTTTCGGGAAATACTGCTGTGCGTATAGCTCAGACAGGTTCTGGCCAGCTTCATTGATCAGTGCGCCGGAGATCAGGGTGCGTTGATCCGGGGTGGTGTAAACCAGCGTAAACTGACCATCCAGTGACAGTACCCAGCCGGTCAGATCAGACTCTGCATTGAACTGACTTTCCAGTACCATGCCCTGCTCCAGTGCGCGGGCGATGGGGAGGGGCAGTTCCAGCATGCTTTCGCTGCCTTCGGCCATCTCAGCACCATCGGCCAGAGGCATATCCTCTTCCGGCAGATTCTGAGGTGTTGCGTTTGCCACCTGAGTTGCCGGAGCCGGTACAGTTTGGTTATCGGTCAGGTTAGCTTGCGCAGTGTGAGCTCCTGCACCAAACAGGGCCAGTGAAAACGCGACAGCAAAAGATCTTGTTCTTAGCATTTGGCAGCCATAATGTTTGAATTTGAACACTTAGGGTGAGAATGTGAAACGATACTGGGTTGCATTGTAAACGATCCTGATTCAGAACGCAGTTCGTGCTGAGGGTTCCACGATTTTATTAGTCGGTCAGCTATGACGGGCATAACAGGATAAAAGAGATAACAGCTTATGAATGATGGTTTGCGCCTGGCGGCTGTGGGCAGCCAGCTGATCGGTTTTATAGTGATCTTTCTGATGCGCACCTATGAGGTTGCTACCTTCTGGCAAGGTTTAGTGCTGGCACTGATGTTGTTGTCGGCTTTTCTGATCTGGATGCGCCGTCACTACGAGCGCAATAAAAAGCTGATGCAACAGCAGAGTAAAAACACCCCGGAATAAGCCTGTTGATCCTGAGTTAAATCTCTTTCTCTGCTTGCGGTTGGCAAGGTCTGAGACCAGCGTTATAGTCAAATGAACCCTAATAAATAAAGGCTGACGGGGCACGAACCACCGTCAGACTTCTCAAAACGACTATAAAAATGAAGGCGACACGGATGTCGTCTTCTATGCAGGAGAGAACCATGAGTAACGACCATCTGGTAATTTTTGATACCACCCTGCGGGACGGTGAACAGAGTCCCGGCGCATCCATGACCAAAGATGAGAAGGTGCGTATTGCCAAGCATCTGGAAAAGATGAAGGTGGATGTGATTGAGGCCGGTTTTGCGATCGCAAGCCCCGGCGACTTCGAAGCGGTGAAAGCAGTTGCGGATACCGTAAAAGACAGCACCATCTGCAGCTTGTCCCGTGCGCTGGATGCTGATATTGAGCGTGCTGCAGAAGCCCTGAAGGGCGCGAATTCCGGACGTATTCACACCTTTATTGCCACCTCGCCAATCCACATGCAGTACAAACTGCAGATGCAGCCGGAGCAGGTGATCGAGCAGGCGGTGCGCGCGGTGAAAAAAGCCCGCAGCCTGATCTCCGATGTGGAATTCTCCTGTGAGGATGCCGGTCGTTCCGAGATCGATTTCCTCTGCCGTATTATTGAAGCTGCTATCGATGCCGGCGCTACCACCATCAATATTCCGGATACCGTGGGTTATGCCATTCCGGATCAGTTTGCCAATACCATCAGACAGCTGCTGAACCGTATTCCGAATGCCGATAAGGCGATCTTCTCGGTGCACTGTCATAACGACTTAGGGCTTGCGGTGGCTAATTCTCTGGCGGCAGTTCAGGCTGGTGCCCGTCAGGTGGAATGTACCATCAATGGTCTCGGAGAACGTGCCGGTAATGCCTCTCTGGAAGAGGTGGTGATGGGTATCCGCACCCGTCCGGATATCTTCACGGTACAAACCCAGATCGAGCCGGTGCATATCGTGCCAACCTCGCGACTGGTGTCCACAGTGACCGGTTTTCCGGTACAGCCGAATAAGGCGATTGTGGGTAAAAATGCTTTCGCCCATGAATCCGGTATCCATCAGGATGGCGTGCTGAAACACCGTGAAACCTACGAAATTATGAAAGCTCAGGATGTGGGCTGGAACACCAATGCTATCGTGCTGGGTAAGCACTCCGGTCGTAACGCTTTCCGCTCCCGTCTGACGGATCTGGGGATCAGCTTTGAGTCCGAGGTGGAGCTGAACCATGCTTTTGCCCTCTTTAAGCAGCTGGCGGACAAAAAGCATGAGATCTATGACGAAGATCTGCAGGCGCTGGTCAGTGATAGCCGGGTAGCTAATGCGGTTGAGCGCTATCGACTGGAGACCTTAGAGGTACAGTCGAAAACCGGAGAAACACCGGTGGCCAAGGTCGTGCTGAGTGTTGATGGTGAAGATGTTGCAGCAGAGTCTGAAGGCAGCGGCCCGGTTGATGCGACCTTTAAAGCGATTGAGAAGATCGCCAACAGCGATACCGTACTGGAGCTGTACTCGGTGAATGCGATCACCAGCGGTACGGATTCTCAGGGTGAGGTGACCGTGCGTCTGGATAAGGCCGGTCGTCTGGTAACGGGTCTGGGAGCGGATACCGATATCGTGATTGCTTCAGCAAAAGCCTATGTTCATGCGCTGAATGCTTTGGTCAGTCAGGTTGAGCGTAAACACCCACAGGGGGCTGCTGTCTAAGCGGCGGTCCTATGCTGGGGGATAGGGAAGCACCCTTTTCGTTCAGTTAGATATTCAATGAAGGGAGCGACAGGTATAATGCCTGTCGCTTTTTTTATTGCTTCCTAGCCTTTGGTGAAACCCTAAGGCTGACTCGTTTTATAGGATGTTATTACCCCGTGCTTAACGAAAACCAACGGCTCGATTATCTTCACCAGCTTGGCGTTGTCAGCTGGATGCCCCGGCAGCCTCTGCCCGGTGCACGGCCGTCTGTGTATTTCTATCACGAGGGGCCAAAGCAAGTTTCTCCGCTGGATCGTTTACGCCCCAGGGCAAACCTTCAGGCGGATTCAGTTCCAGCAGGGACACCTCAGGCTGCGGCAGAAATGCCATCGGCGGTTAGTATTCCTTCCCGGGAGAGGAGCGAGCCACCAGCTATTCAGGTTGGCGCTGCTGCCGAGACTTCATCTCAGACCGGAGCTCAGACCAGCCCCCTGACCAAACCAACGAGCGCTCCGAACGAACCTGCAGAATCGCCGGATCCTATGGATGCACTGGCAGCGGTATCTGCCGGTAAGGTTAACCGAGTGCCGGAGCATCTTCAGCTGGTGTTTATCCGTCAGCAGGGCGACCGCCCACTGATCGTCAGTCACTTTGGTGAGCATGGTGATTCTGAGCAGTTGTTCCTGCCATTTGCTCAGTCGATGCTGCAGCTGGTGGGCTTTAATGAAGCCCTGGTTAGTATGCCTTTTGTCTGGCCGTTGGCAGGTATGCCGGCTGTTTGTCGTGAACAGGAGTTTGTGCAGGTATTCCGTGCCCTTCTGGGTGGTGCCCGGTTGGGTTGTAAGCCGAATCAGGAGTGTTGGTGGTTTGGTGAGTTGCCTGAGCTGATTGCGGAAAGTCAGGGCTTGCTGAACATTGCATTACATCATCCGGTGAGTCTGACCGGCGTTATGAAGCAGGCAGATGAGAAGCGTCAGCTGCTCTACCGTCTGCTGGAGCGTAAACAGCATTCAGCCGCAAACAGTCATTAAGAACATCGAACAGGAAATAGTCGCCTGATATGAAGAAGATTCGTGAAGTCGGTATTCTTGAGCTGGATGCCGTTATGCCGATTGAGCGCGCAGCTCACCTGACTCCCTGGACCCGCCTGATGTTTGATCTGGGTTTGCAGCGGGGTGACACCCTGCTAGGTGTGTTTATTCAGGAGCGATTAGTAGGTTATGCGATGCTGCAGAAGATCGCTGATGAGTGGCATCTGCATAATATCGCTGTGCAAGACACTTTGCAGGGACAAGGTATTGGGGCCTTTTTACTGCAGGCAGTGATTGAACAGGCGAAAGAGCAGGAGCTAACTCTGATTCTGCTGGAAGTGCGGGAAAGTAATGCCTCTGCCCGTCATCTGTATCGCAAGTTGGGTTTTACCGAAGATGGTGTCCGCAAGGATTATTATGCCGTGCCCGGCGAAGGGCGTGAGAATGCGGTACTGATGTCCTGCGATCTTACCAAGCTCTGATACCGGCTGTTCAGGCTTTATATTTGTACTCAAGATACGAAGTACTTTCTGACTGCAAACCGCACTTCCCGATCATCAGATATAAAAAAACCGGCCTGCATTTTTGCTTAAGGGCAAAGGATGCAAAGAGCCGGTTTTTTGCTTTCAGGCTTTTGAGAAAAGCTGACTAGCAGCAAGCCATGAAGGCTTAGAAGCTGTTGTTGCTACCGAAGTTGTTGCCCTGTTCAGGCTCTTCAGTGGCTTCAGCGAAGTCCTGTTCGAAGGCCTGATTGGCCAGAGTATCTTCCTGATTATCAGCAACAAAAGCGTCTTCTTCGGATTCTTCAGAAACGACCTCTGCTACATCGGAATCCGCACTGTCGATCAGATCAAACTTACCCAGCAGTTCAGCCAAACGACCTTCCCAGGCATCCTTTTCTGAGGTTAACGCAGCGTTTTCTTCCTTGAGCTGTTCAATTTCCAGTTTCAGATCTTCGATAGTGCTTACCGCAGACTGAACACGTTTTTCCAATTCGTTTAGCAGATCCAGACTCATATCTAACACTCCTAAGTGCTTATCGTGAATAAAGTTTTTATTCACAGCGCATGTGTACGTTTACCGGTGGATAACAAATAAAACCGACGACTGTAACTCTTTCCATTATAGGAGTAAGTATCCGGCGGAAAAAGCAGGTTTTTACGCCGGATACCGGATTCAGTCAGCTGTTTTCAAGTTATCAGACCTGAAAACGGGAGACCATGCCGTGCAGCTCTGTGGAGAGCTGGGAAAGCTCTTCACTGGCGGCTGCAGTTTGATGGGAGGCTGCGGTGGAATCACGGGTGACTTCTGCGATATTCACCACGCTCTGGTTCATCTCGTCAGCGGTTGCACTTTGCTGTTCAACTGCCGTTGCGATCTGACTGTTCATATCGCTGATCAGGGTGACATGGTGGGTTACCTGAGCCAGTGCCTCACTGGTTTTGGCGCTCTGCTCAAGACCGGCACGGGCGCGCTCCTGACTGCGTTCCATCACTTTGGCTGCGTCTCGGCTGCCTTCCTGAACCCGGGCGATAACCTCCTCGATCTCCTGAGTAGACTCCTGGGTTTTCTGCGCCAGACTGCGAACTTCATCGGCAACTACGGCAAAACCGCGTCCCTGTTCGCCTGCACGGGCGGCTTCGATGGCAGCATTCAATGCCAGCAGGTTGGTTTGCTCAGCAATGCCTTTGATCACATCGATCACCAGGGCAATGCTTTGGGCTTCGCTTTCCAGTGAGGAAACCACCTTAGCGGCATTCTCAACCTCTTCTGCCAGAGATTCGATGATGCGGTTATTTTCCTGCAGGATCTGATCGCCGTTCTCCGATTCTGCCCGGGTGGTTTGTGCTGCACTTTCAGCTTCAGACGCGTGACGGGCAACTTCCTGAATCGTGGCAACCATCTCGTTCATTGCGGTGGCGACGTGATCGGTTTCAGCCTGTTGGCGAATCATGCCATCGCTGGTGTGCTGACTGGCCTGTGCCAGATTATCTGCTTCCTGAGAAACCTGATTGACGGATTGCAGCACCTGCTGAACCAGCTGTTGGAACTGGGTCATCATGCCGTTAACCGCCTGACCGATCTGGGCAACTTCATCCGTGCCTTTAGCGGGAACCCGCAGGGTCAGGTCGTGGTTTTTCTCAATATTTTTAATGGTGTCACGCATTTCGGCCAGAGGGCCGGTAATTGCGCGGGCAACCAGAAGACCCAAACCAACAACGGTGGAGATAATAATGAAGAGGCCTATCACCACCATAATGGTATTGGCGTTATAGCTTTCTTTAAGTGCTTCTCTTTTTTCGCCTGCGACTCTTAATTGCAGGGCTAACAACTCGGCAATCTTGTCGCTGATAGGATCGATAGTGGCATATAATTCACCATCGAAATTATTGAGCTGATTTGGAATCATACCGCTCCGACTGGAGAGGTAATTGCGAAGTTCAGTGATCGATTTATTGGCTGGAATGAACAGCTGTTCGGCTTCCTTGACCAGTCGGGCTTCTTCACTGGTCAGTTGGGTTGAAGTGTAGAGCTTCCAGTTTTCATTGATACGCTTTGACGCGCTGTCTATGCCGGATATGGCATCTTCAGTCGTCATTTGACCCGCATTGGCTTTATTGACGGCATCTATAATAAAGACAGCGTAATCAACGCTTATCTCGTAAAGGTATTTCAGGGGAACCACCCTGTCCTCGTAGATGGTATCGACGCCTTCATCGAAATGATCGAGTTCGGATTTGGCCATAAAGAACAGGATGAACAGTCCGGCGATAGGGATCGCCAACATAAGAGCCAGCTTCCTGCCGACTGAGAGTTGACTTAGCATGGTTGGTTTCCTCAAGAGAGATTGGAATAGGTAGTTCTTATTTTTATAGAGCACTAAATTAGTGCGTTTGTAGTTCATTCTATCCCTAATAAACTGTATTTAGTATAGATCTATTGTCAGATTTTGCCTTTTTTGGTCATGAAATTGATTAAAAAATCTTATGACGGTTTTGTTTTAATATTTTTATAAGACCAAGGCTTAATAGGCCTTTGGGACGATTTGGAGAGAAGTTGATGTTTGAATTGGCCTTGTATGAGCCTGAGATTGCACCCAATACCGGTAATATCATTCGGCTCTGTGCCAATACCGGATGCCGTCTGCATCTGATTGAGCCTCTCGGCTTTGATCTGGAAGAGAAAAAGCTGCGCCGTGCGGGTCTGGATTACCATGATCTGGCACTGGTGACCCGATATCCGGACTTTGCAGCCTTTATGCAGGCGATGGAAGGCAAGCGGATTTTTCCCTGTACCACTAAGGCGAAAGGTTTTGCCACAGATATGGCCTTTCAGGCGGGTGATGTTTTGTTGTTTGGTCCGGAAACCCGGGGGCTACCGGCTGAGGTATTGGCTCAGTTTGATATAGCCCAATGGCTTCGGATTCCTATGATGCCGACCAGTCGCAGTTTGAACCTGTCTAATGCGGTTTCGATTATTACCTATGAAGCCTGGCGGCAAACAGGATTTGAGGGTGCGGTTTAAGAGACCTGTCAGCTTCAGCAGGAAACAAGCCTAATAAAAAAATCCCGTCATTCTGATTCAGACTGACGGGATTTTTTTCTACCGTAAAGCTTCAGCGTTTTAAGCAGAGCTTAATGCTCATCATCATCGCCACTGGTTTCGAGGTTCAGCTCTTTAATCTTGCGGGTTAGGGTATTACGGCCCCAGCCCAGAAGCTCCGCAGCATCCCGGCGGCGACCTGCGGTGTGCTTCAAGGCAACCTCGATCATGACCTTCTCAAACTCAGGTACGGCGGTATCCAGAATACCTTTGCGGCCTTCGCTCAGGGCGTTATCCGCCCACAGGTGCAGGGCACTTTGCCAGCGGCTGTTACCGGCACCTTCGCTCTGTTTCTGCTCCATCAGTTCCGGCGGCAGGTCGTCCTGATGCACTTCACGGCCAGAGGCCATCACGGTGATCCAGCGACAGGTATTTTCCAGCTGGCGCACGTTACCCGGCCAGCTTAGCTGTTGCATATAATCGATGGTTTCCGGTAACAGGATTTTAGGTTCGACACCCAGTTCTTTACCGGCTTTGGTCAGGAAGTATTCCGACAGGCGGGGAATATCTTCACGTCGTTCGCTCAGTTTGGGCAGATGTACCCGGATAACATTCAGACGATGGAACAGATCCTCACGGAAGCGTCCTTCCTGAACCAGCGTTTCCAGATCCTGGTGGGTTGCTGCGATGATACGTACATCGACCTGAACCGAGGTGTGGCCGCCAACACGATAGAACTCGCCATCGGCCAGAACACGCAGTAACCGGGTTTGAGTATCGGCAGGCATATCACCGATCTCATCCAGAAACAGAGTACCGCCGTCAGCCTGTTCAAAGCGACCGCGCCGTTGGGTGTTGGCACCGGTAAAGGCACCTTTCTCATGACCGAACAGCTCGGACTCGATCAGATCCTTCGGAATCGCCGCCATATTCAGCGGGATGAAGGGGTTGCCTGCTCTCGGACTGTGCTGGTGCAGCGCATGGGCCACCAGCTCTTTACCGGTACCGGATTCGCCGTTGATCAGTACGGTGATATTGGAGTGAGAGAGACGGCCGATGGCGCGGAAAACTTCCTGCATGGCAGGAGCTTCACCGATGATCTCGGTACTGGGCAGAGGTTTTACCTCGCCGATGGGATGTTCCTGCTCTCTGGCGTGGCTGATGGCGCGTTTAACCAGAGCGACTGCCTCATCAACATCAAAAGGTTTGGGCAGATATTCAAAGGCACCGCCCTGATAGGAAGCAACGGCGCTTTCAAGGTCGGAGTGGGCGGTCATCACGATAACGGGCAGAGCAGGTTGCTGCTCCTGAATCTGAGCCAGCAGCTCCAGACCGTCCATGCCGGGCATGCGGATGTCGGTGATGATGGCATCCGGTGCGTCGCTGGCCAATGCCTTCAGAACACCTTCGGCGCGCTCGAACACTTTGACGGACATGCCCTCTTGCTCCATCGAGCGTTCCAGTACCCAGCGGATAGAGCGGTCATCGTCGACAATCCATACGTTATAGGGTTTGGTCATTTTTCTGCTCCAACGGAATCAAAAGTCTGAAAAGAGTTTCCCCCGGGGTCGATTCACATTCGATCAGTCCGTGGTGCTGATGCAGAATCGTTTGGGCAATGGATAAGCCAAGGCCAGTGCCTTCAGCACGGCCGGTTACCAGAGGATAAAAGAGTGTTTCCATCAGCTCCGGCGGAATACCGGGGCCGTTATCAATAATTTCTACCTGACACAGCAGGCGATGGCGTTCCGCGCCCAGGGTGAACTGGCGCTTAGCACGGGTTCGGAAAGTGATGCGCTTTTCCGGCTGGTCCGTTTCTTCCAGCACCTGCATCGCATTACGGACAATGTTCAGTGTGGCCTGAATCAGCTGCTCCTGATCACCGGTCAGATCCGGCAGGCTGGGATCGTAGTCCCGAACCAACTGAATGCTGCCATCGGACTCTGCAGCGATCAGGGCATAAACATGCTCAAGAACCTTGTGGATATTCAGCTGGCTAAGATCCGGCATTTTGCGTGGCCCTAGCATGCGGTCTACCAGATTTCTCAGACGATCCGCTTCGCTGATAATCACCTCGGTATAGTCCTTGAGGCTTTCGTTCGGCAGTTCACGCTCAAGCAGCTGTGCTGCACCACGAATACCACCCAACGGGTTTTTGATTTCGTGAGCCATACCCCGAACCAGAGTTCTCAGGGTTTCCTGTTGTGCCAGTAGCTCTTCCTCTTTGCTGATTTTCAGCAGACGGTCTCTGGGCTGGAGCTCAACCACCAGACAATAGCCTTCTGGTGTCAGCACCGGGCTGACAGTGTAATCAACGATGTTCTGAGTGCCGTTCGGCAGCACAATCTGACATTCACGCTTGGTGAAAGGATGGCCCGCATCTGCCGCCTGTTTCCAGGCCTCCGGTGTGCCGTCGCTTTCAAAGAAAAGCTGATCAACCGGTAAACCGATAGCACGGCTCGCGCCACAGGCGAACAGCATCTCAGCCGCAGGATTGAGGTAGGTTAAGCAGAGTTGCCGGTCTACCTGAATAATGGCTGTGCTGAGATTATCGAGCAGTAGTTTGTGATTATCGGTTTTGCTCACGCCTGTCCCTCCGGGGCGTTGACTGATGCAGTACTGTTTCTGCTGATACAGCAAAAATTGCACCAGTAAGAAAAAGTTTCTGAAAAAATAACAGCTTGGTAGAGTTGCCGCTGCCTCCGGCGCTGGTTGGGCTTACTACTGTCAGATAAGTTCTGCATAGAAGCACCCGCTACGCACAACTATAGTGCAATGGCGTGCTTTCTGCGTGTGATGGCTGACCTATCCTTGGGCATTTTGATTATCAGCCTTGGTTGCTATGTTTTGCCGAGCGTTGAAATAACTAAAAATCCCTTATCAGCGCTGATTGATCCTTTTCAGGTCTGTACGAGTATCGCACTATTTTAGTGCGCTGTTGGGTTTTGTTTTTCTCAGGCATAAAAAAACCCCTGCCATAGGACAGGGGTTAAGTCTCTTCAATGAAGAGCGGAAGCTTTTACGCTGCCGTCAGCTTACACGCTGTAGTACAGATCGAACTCAACTGGGTGAGTTGTCATGTTTACACGTGCAACGTCTTCTTTCTTCAGCTCGATGTACGCATCGATCATGTCATCAGTGAATACGCCGCCTTTAGTCAGGAACTCACGGTCTGCATCCAGACATGCCAGTGCTTCTTCCAGAGATGCAGCAACAGTTGGGATCGCAGCTGCTTCTTCAGCTGGCAGATCGTACAGATCTTTATCAGCTGGATCGCCAGGGTGGATCTTGTTCTGTACACCGTCCAGTGCAGCCATCAGCAGTGCAGAGAAGCACAGGTATGGGTTTGCGATTGGATCAGGGAAACGAGCCTCAACACGCTTAGCTTTAGGGCTTGAAGTGTAAGGAATACGCAGAGAAGCAGAACGGTTACGGGCAGAGTAAGCCAGCATAACAGGAGCTTCGAAACCTGGAACCAGACGCTTGTAAGAGTTGGTGCCTGGGTTACAGAAAGCGTTCAGTGCTTTAGCGTGCTTGATGATACCGCCGATAGCGAACAGAGCAGCTTCAGACAGACCTGCGTACTGATCACCAGCGAACTGGTTCACGCCGTCTTTCCAGTAAGACAGGTGAACGTGCATACCGGAACCGTTATCACCAACAACTGGCTTAGGCATGAAGGTAGCCGTTTTGCCATAAGCGTGAGCAACGTTGTGAACAACGTATTTCAGCATCTGAACTTCGTCAGCTTTCTTAACCAGAGTGTTGAACGCTACGCCGATTTCGTTCTGACAAGCAGTTGCAACTTCGTGGTGGTGAACTTCTACGTTCAGACCGATCTCTTCCATCACGTTACACATAGTGGCACGGATGTCGTGAACGGAATCAACTGGAGGAACCGGGAAGTAACCGCCTTTAACACGTGGACGGTGGCCCATGTTGCCGCCTTCCATAGACTTCTCAGAGTTCCATGCTGCTTCTTCAGAATCGATTTTCACGAAGCTGCCGGACATGTTGGAGTCCCAGCGAACGTCGTCAAAGATGAAGAATTCAGGCTCAGGACCGAAGAAAGCAGTGTCACCCAGACCAGTGGACTTCAGGTACTCTTCTGCGCGCTTAGCAACAGAACGTGGGTCACGCTCGTAGCCCTGCATGGTAGCAGGCTCGATGATGTCGCAGCGCAGAACCAGAGTCTTGTCTTCAAAGAACGGGTCGATGAAGCAAGTGCTGTCGTCTGGCAGCAGAATCATGTCTGATTCGTTAATACCTTTCCAACCAGAGATAGAAGAACCATCAAACATCTGGCCGTTTTCGAAGAACTCTTCGTCAACGTAGCGCGCAGGGATAGTTACGTGCTGCTCTTTACCTTTAGTGTCGGTAAAACGCAGGTCAACCCATTTGATGTCATGTTCTTTAATCAGGTTAAGGGTGTTCTCTGACATTGCTTGTCCTCCAATGGAGCTTTCGCGTTTGTTGTCAAAATCGATTGACGTAATCGTTTTTTTACTCGGATAGTTGAAAACCTGTTGGCAGGTTTTTCATATTTATTATCTATGAAGCAAGTTGGATGCCATTTGCTAAAAACTGAGCAATACCAATGCCTTATATTGATAATACGGTTTCTTACGGGATCTCTGTTTACTCTTGGCGCAGGTTATAGCGTTCTTTGTGCGCTATTTTGGTGCGCTTGCAATGCTTCGTGGTTCTTTATGGTGCAGGCTATGCGTCGTTAACCTCAATGGTAATCACAATCTCATCAGATTGCTCTTCTGCTGAGACTAAAGTATGACCATGAACCCGGCACCAGGCTGGGATATCGTGCAGAGTACCGGGGTCGGTGCAGTAAACCACAAGCAGGTCGCCGGGAGATAGCTCACTGATTTTATTCTGAGTTCGGATTACCGGAATCGGACACAGCAGGTTGCGGGCGTTGAGTTCGTGTTGGCTCATGGAAATTCTCTCAGTTGGAAACAGTTACGTGATTTCTGGTGCACACCCGGCTTTAAAAGAGGGCGCTTGGCAGAAACCCGGGCGCGCACTATTTGTGCAGTTGGCCCTATTTTAGACAAAGGGCGAAAAAAAACGCACCAGAGTGATCAGGTGCGTTTCTTTGATACTTGGCTGAAGCCCCGTTGAATTAGTGGATATACCACTCTTCAGGGATCTCTTCTGCCGGCATAGGCTTAACGTGAACAACCTGTGCTGGCTGATTGTGTTCGCGTACCACCTCCAGCGTGACCTTCTCAGCATCACGACCTTGACTGAAGCGGGCAACAATACGCGCTGCCAGTTCCAGATCTTCTTCAGTCGGTGTGCCGTCGATCAGAGTCAGTGGACCACCGTGGCTGGTTGGATAGAGGTAGGTGAACTGCGGGCGGTAACCGCGCATAAAGTTGTTTTCACCCTCTTCACGGCTGACGATCAGTTTGAAATTTTTCGCCGGACGAATATGGCGACCCACTTTCAGCAGCATGATGTCATCCACTTCGTAACGACGCTCGCCGCGGGCATCCCACAGATCCTGCAGCTTTTTGCTGTAGCTGGCGTCGGTCAGGAAGCAGCAACCACCAGCAGGCTGTGACCACTCTTCAATACCCAGTTTTTTAGCCAGTGCGAACTGCGGCTTACGGTTACGACCGTGGAAATCATACAGTTCGTCACGTTTAATCCAGCCTTCACGCTCCGGAAGTGTCTCAGTCAGGTGTTGAGCGCATAATGGGCGCACCAGACGATCTTCGATCTGAGATTCACGGGCGATGATCGGCATGGTCTCTTTACGCTGAGACTTAGGACGCTGACCAACCACTTCGCCGGTGATTACAAAGTCAAAGTCGTTATCCTGACACCACTGCCATGCGCGGCTGACCATATCGATTTTGCAGTCCAGGCATGGGTTCAGGTTCTGACCATAGCCATGCTTAGGGTTCAGAACGATATCTTTGTACTCTTCAGAGATATCGATAATGTGCAGCTTGATACCCAGTTGCTCAGCCACCCATAGGGAGCTGTTTTTCTTCTGCTTTTCTTTATCTTTTTTACGGATGGCGTGAGTGTGCCCTTCGACACAGAAGCCGGTGTAAAAGTTGATCCCTTCTACGTGAACTCCTTGCTCCTGAATGACTTTGGTAGCCAGCATGGAATCCAGTCCGCCGGAAATCAGAGATACGGCTTTGCGTTGTTTGGTCATGTCTCACCCATTTTCTGAAAGCAGTGATAAGTGTCGGAACCGACAAAAAACGCTGGATTTTACCGGATCGTGACGAGATAGAAAGTTAAAATAGCGACTTTTTGTCCGGTGCCTGTGAACCAGGGTTTCCACCTTCCTGTAAGCAATTGTTTTTGCTTAAAACTTGCTGGATTGATTGGCAGGAAGTGCGGAGATATGAGGCTGGAGTAAAGAAATTCATATAACCGCAACGGTAAAGTGTGTACAATTTCCAACCTTTTTATTTTTCCTTTGCTATCTTTCGGATGGCAAATACTTCCAGAGATCTGGGTCCGCTCTTTAGGTTGCTTTAGGGTTTATCTAACGTTTGGTGTGGCAGGTCTCTTATTTTTTGAGCAGGCGAAATACTCCGAATGTCTTCAGATATCAGTAAGTTACGCAATATTGCAATTATTGCGCACGTTGACCATGGTAAAACTACTCTGGTTGACGCCCTTCTTCAGTACTCCGGTACCCTGGATCGTCGTGACGCTGGCGCAGAGCGCGTTATGGACTCTAACGATCAGGAAAAAGAGCGTGGTATTACCATTCTGGCGAAAAACACCGCCATCAAGTGGAACGACTACCGTATCAACATCGTTGATACCCCTGGGCACGCAGACTTCGGTGGTGAAGTAGAGCGCGTACTGTCCATGGTTGACTGCGTACTGCTGCTGGTTGACGCTCAGGACGGCCCTATGCCGCAGACTCGTTTCGTAACCTCTAAAGCGTTTGAGCGTGGTCTGAAGCCGATCGTTGTTATCAACAAGATTGACCGTCCGGGTTCTCGTCCTGACTGGGTTATGGATCAGGTATTTGACCTGTTCGACAGCCTGGGTGCGACCGAAGAGCAGCTGGACTTCCCGGTTGTTTACGCTTCTGCACTGAACGGTATCGCTGGTGATGATCCGGAAGAGATGGCTGATGATATGAAGCCTCTGCTGGATATGATCATCGATCGCGTACCTGCTCCTGAAGTTGACCCTGAAGCTGCTTTCCAGATGCAGATCTCTGCACTGGACTACGACAGCTACGTGGGCGTAATCGGTATCGGCCGTATTACCCGTGGTTCTCTGAAACCAGGCCAGCAGGTTGTGGTTAAGGATATCGAAGGTAAAGAGCGTAAAGGTAAGGTTCTGAACGTAAAAGGCTATCTGGGTCTTGAGCGTGTTGACACCGATCTGGCTACTGCTGGTGATATCGTATGTATCAACGGTATTGATGGTCTGAGTATCTCTGACACCCTGTGTGATCCTGAGCAGGTAGAAGCTCTGCCTCCGCTGACTGTTGATGAGCCAACTGTAAGCATGACCTTCATGGTGAACGACTCTCCGTTTGCCGGTAAAGAAGGTAAGTACGTAACGTCCCGTAATATCAAAGAGCGTCTGGATCAGGAACTGATTCACAACGTTGCGCTGCGTGTAACACAGGGCGATTCTGCGGACAAATTCATCGTGTCTGGTCGTGGTGAACTGCACCTGTCGGTTCTGATCGAAACCATGCGTCGTGAAGGCTTCGAGATGGGTGTATCCCGTCCGGAAGTAATCCGTAAAGAAGTTGACGGCGTGATGATGGAACCCTATGAAAATGTTGTGATCGACATTGAAGATCAGCATCAGGGTTCAATCATGGAAGAGATGGGTCTGCGTAAAGGCGAGCTGACCAACATGGAGCCAGACGGTAAAGGCCGCGTTAAGCTGGAATTCACCGTTCCTTCCCGTGGTCTGATCGGTTTCCGTGGCCAGTTTCTGACTCTGACTTCAGGTTCCGGCATCATGACCAGTATCTTTGACCGTTACGACACTGTTAAAGACGGTGAAGTCGCTAAGCGTCAGAACGGTGTTCTGGTGTCTATGGTTAAAGGTAAGACTCTGGCGTACGGCCTGTTTAACCTGCAGGATCGTGGTCGTCTGTTCCTGGGTCACGGTGTGGAAGTGTATGAAGGTCAGGTGATCGGCATTCACTCCCGTAGCAACGATCTGGTTGTTAACCCGACTAAAGGTAAGCAGCTGACTAACGTTCGTGCTTCCGGTACTGACGAAGCTCTGACTCTGACTCCGCCAATCAAGCACACGCTGGAGCAGGCTCTTGAGTTCATCGAAAACGACGAGCTGGTAGAAGTAACACCGGAATCGATCCGTATTCGTAAGAAACTGCTGACTGAAAACGAGCGTAAGCGCGCGAAGAATAAGTAAGCAGTTGCTGCTCTGATTCTTTCAGAGTTCGCACAGAAAGAGGCGTAACGGTTAACCGTTACGCCTCTTTTTTTTGCCCATAAAAAAGCCCCGGGCAAACAGAGTGTTTGTCCGGGGCTTTATGCCTGATTCTTCAGGTCTGAAGATTAAGCCTCAGGATTGATATCCAGCAGCTCAACTTCAAAGATCAGAGTTTCGTTCGGGCCGATAGGGCCGCCGGTGCCACCCGGTCCATAAGCCAAATCAGACGGGATAAAGATCTTCCACTTGCTACCCACAGACATCAGCTGCAGACCTTCCTGCCAGCCTGCGATAACCTGATTCAGACCGAAGGTTACCGGCTCGCCACGCTGGTAAGAGCTGTCGAATACTTTACCGCTCAGCAGTTTGCCTTCGTAATGAACTTTAACCTGATCGGTCAGTGCTGGCTTGGCACCGTTGCCTGCCGTCAGAACCTGATACTGCAGACCGGATTCAGTGGTCACAACACCTTTCTTCTTGCCGTTTTCAGCCAGGAATGCCTGACCTGCTTTCAGGTTTGCTTCAGCGGCTTTAGCCTGTGCTTCCTGCTGCTCCAGCATCTTCTTCTGCTGGAAAGCCTGCATGGTTTCACGCACTTCCGCTTCGGTCATTTTCAGGTTGCCGGCGTAGGTGTCTTTGATGGCCTGAGCCAGCATGTCGACATCCAGCTTATCGAAATCCTGCTGCAGGCGCTGACCCATAATCAGACCCAGGCTATAACTCAGGCGATCCTCTTCAGTCTTTGGGGTAGTGTCCGCCATAACCGGCGCGGCCAGCAGGCTGCTGAGGGTCAGGGTGAGTAGCACTTTTTTCATGAAAACTCCTTATTGGGGTCTGCTTATTCCGGTCGGAGATGCGATTTGCGTCCGGCCTTCCGTTATTGGTTTTTCATCAGGGCGTCGATCTGAGCCTGACGCTCCTGAATAATGCGTTGTGTCTCTTTGGCCTGTTCCAGCAGAGCTGCGGTGTCCGCCGGGTTCAGGCTGTCCGGCAATTTGGAGAGCAGATCGGTTGCGCTATCTGGCGCTTTAGCATCTGACTGCAATGGATTAGCTGTGTTCCCACTTTGTTGAGGCTGGGATTTAAGCGCCGGAACCGTATTCACGGGCTGTAGAGTAACACTTTCACTCTGGGTATGGGCAGGGGCTTTATCACTGTAATGCCACTGGCCATTATCATCCTGCCAGCGGTAGATAGCACTGCCGGACTGGGTTGAGGATGATGGTGGAGAGGATGTCTGGGAGGTGGTCGATGATGGCGATATGCCCAGAGTTTTAACCAGAGTCTCAGGCAGGACTTCAGCAGGAATCAGGTCGGAAACCTGCATTAAGGGTTGGCCATCAGGGCCTTTGATAAAAAGGGGGGCGGCGACTGCGCCTATCACGAGGATAAGCAGCAGCTTGATAATAAGTTTCACTGCTTATTCCTGTGGATTCTGATCTATGTCCGATGACAGGCCGATGATAATAGCCTGCGCGATCTCTTCATCAACTACCAGCTCCAACAGGTTCTTCAGCTGTTGTTGAGCGGTAGCGGTCAGCTTGGCATCTTTGAGTGTAAAGCGGAGATTAGTTCTGAGGGCGGTTTCTCTGTCGGAGCAGGTTTGCATGCCTTTTTTCAGGGAGTAAAGCAGATACAGCAGGGCCTGTTCATGTTGCTCAGCAATCAGCTCCGCAGAAAGCAGGTGTTCACGCATCGTTGCCAGATGCTCTTCGACATCAGCCATCGGCTTCAGTTGGCGACGTTGTTTGCGTAAAGGCACCACAAACTGGTTATGCCAGCCAAGAACCGGTTCCACCTGTTTGGCCCAGTCATCTGCGAAGCAGACGTTCTGGGTGGTCAGCCAGCAGCTGAACAGCAGTTGGTTAACCATAACCCCCTGATGATCCTGCAGATAAATACAGGCAGACTCTACGCTGTCCAGTCGATAGAGTTTCGTAGAAAAACGCCAGAATGGGTTATCATACGCCAAGGTAAGTTCTGACATGGTTGCCGGCCTCCGGGCCTCTCATTATTCTTTTTCTCTGCGCGATCTGATCCGGGCTTCAATTCCCGCTCGCAATAATTTTGACAGTAAAATCACATGATTACATTAGAAGGCCTGAGCCTGCAACGGGGAAGTCTCTCTCTCCTGCAAAATACCTCCCTGATTATCCACCGTGGTCAGCGTATTGGTGTTGTTGGTTCCAACGGTGCCGGTAAATCCAGTCTGTTCAAGTTGCTGTTGGGCGAACTGCATCAGGATGCTGGTGAGCTGCTGATTCCAGCACAACTGCGTATTGCCCACATGGCGCAGGAAGTTCATGCCCGGGATAAAACCGCGCTGGAATACGTACTCGATGGCGATAAGCCGCTGCGCAAGGTGCAGGACGAACTGGCGGAAGCGGAAGCAGCCGGTGATAACCATGCGATTGCCCGTCTGCATGCCGAGCTGGAAACCCTTGATGGTTACACGGCTTCGAATCGTGCCGAGCAGTTGCTGCTGGGGCTTGGCTTTACCATGGCGCAGACTCAGCAGCCGGTACAGTCTTTCTCCGGTGGTTGGCGTATCCGTCTGAATCTGGCGCAGGCACTCTTGATGCCGTCGGATCTGCTGTTGCTCGACGAACCGACCAACCACTTGGATCTGGATGCGACGCTTTGGCTGGAAAACTGGCTGAAGCAGTATCCGGGTACTCTGCTGCTGATCTCCCACGACCGGGATTTTCTCGATAGTGTGGTGGAGCATATCGCCCACTTTGAGCAGCAGAAGATCAATCTTTATCGCGGTAACTATTCTGCCTTTGAGGTGATGCGGGCTCAGCGTCTGGCACAACAACAGGCGCAGTTTGAGAAGCAGCAGACCCGTATTGCTGAGATCGAAAACTTTGTCCGTCGCTTTAAAGCCAAGGCATCAAAAGCCAAGCAGGCGCAAAGCCGGATGAAAGAGTTGGAGCGTATGGAAAAGATCGCTCCGGCCCATGTGGACTCACCTTTCCAGTTCACTATTCCCTGCACCGAGAAAACCTCATCGCCACTGCTGGTGATGGATGATGCCAATATCGGCTACGGCGACAGCAGTGTGATTCTGAATCAGGTGAACTTTACCTTGCTGCCGGGTATGCGGGTCGGTCTTCTGGGGCCGAATGGTGCCGGTAAATCCACTCTGATTAAAACTCTGGTTGGTGATCTGAACGTTGTTTCCGGTATCTATACACCGGGTGAAAATCTGCAGGTGGGCTACTTTGCTCAGCATCAGCTGGAATCGCTGGATCTTAAAGCCTCTGCATTGCTGCATATTCAGCGCCTGTCGCCAAAAGTGTCTGAGCAGGAGATCCGTAATTACTTAGGCGGTTTTGGTTTCCGTGGCGATGATGTGGAAACTGAGGTCCGTCGTTTCTCCGGTGGTGAGAAAGCCCGTCTGGCACTGGCGTTAATCGCCTGGCAGAAACCGAATCTGTTGCTGCTCGACGAACCAACCAACCACCTGGATCTGGAGATGCGTCTGGCGCTGACCTTCGCGCTGCAGGATTTCCCGGGGGTGGTGATTCTGGTCTCTCACGATCGTCACATGCTGCGTAATACCGTTGATGAGTTCTGGCTGGTGTGTGATGGCGCTGTACAGCCCTTTGATGGTGATCTTGAGGATTATCATGTCTGGTTGAAGAATCGCACGCTGGCGCTGCAGAAAGGCGGTCAGGGAGATATTTCAGCAGAGGGTACTTCCGCTCCGGTTGAAGAGAAACGCGACCGCAAAGAGGAGCGCCGTCTGGCGGCCCAGAAGCGTGAACAGCTGCGTCCGCTAAAGAAGAAAGTTGATAAGCTGGAGGCGGATCTGGATAAGGTTCAGACCGAACTTGCAGAGGTGGAACAGCAGCTGGCGGAACCTGAAATTTATCAGGATGAAAACAAAGACCGCCTGCAGGTGTTGCTGAAGAAGCAGGGTGAGCTGAGTCAGTCTTCTGAAGCGATTGAAGAAGAGTGGATGCTGCTCTCTGAAGAGCTGGAAGAGGCTCAGGCAGAGTTGGATCTGTAGAGAATATCGCTCCCAATACATGGGAGCGCGGGATATAAAAACGGGGCGCTGAATCAGCGCCCCGTTTTTATTATTGTCATTCTTGTTGCTTTGGTTTGGCTCAGGATCAGCTGTCGTTATAGGACATCTTGATACCCATGCCGCCATCAATAACAAAGTTCTGACCCGTGATAAAACCGGCCACATCAGTTGCCAGATAGCAGACCATGTAGGCGACATCATCCGGCTTGCCGATACGGCCAACGGGATGTTGTGCCAGATCAGATGGCGAATGAATCGGCTCAATGCGGGTGCGGGATTTCTGCCAGTCGCCCACTTCGATCCAGCCGGGGCTGATACTGTTGACGCGCACTTCACCGCTCAGGCTGATGGCCAGAGAATGGGTCAGAGAGATGACACCGCCTTTACTGGCTGCGTAGGCTTCGGTGTCACGTTCAGACTGCATGGCTCGGGTTGAGGCAATATTGATAATGCTGCCCTGCTGTTCCCGCAGATAAGGTACGGCATGTTTGCTGACCAGAAAAACGCCGGTCAGGTTAACATCCAGATAGCGCTGCCAGTCTTCCAGTGACAGATCTTCAATCGGGTCGTTAAACGGCGTGGACAGACCTGCGTTATTAACCAACACATCCAGTCGGCCAAACTCGCCAATAATCTCCTGAATACAGCCCTGAACCACAGGTTCATCCGCCACATCCAGCGAACAGGCTTTGATGGTGCCCAGATTTGCGTAGAGCTCAGCGGTTTCGTCGGCCGCTTCAAGATCGATATCGGCGCAGATGACGATCATGCCCTGGTGCAGCAATCCGCGACAGATAGCACGGCCGATACCCTGGCCACCGCCGGTAACTAATGCGACTTTTTGTGATGCAGCGTTTTGTGTCATAGCTCTGCCTTAGGGGAAATAGGGTCTTGCTTTGGTTTCTGCTCAGGTTTCCAGCAGGAAGGTAACCGGACCGTCATTTAACAGCTCTACCTTCATATCCGCACCAAAGCGACCGGTTGCGACAACCGGATGTAAATTTCTGGCCTGTTCAACAAAGTAGTTGTACAGCGCCTCACCCTCTGCCGGAGGGGCAGCGGATGAAAAACTGGGGCGAAGTCCTTTTTGCGTGTTGGCGGCCAGCGTGAACTGAGAAACCAGCAGTAAGCCACCGTTAATATCTGTCACGCTGAGATTCATCTTATCATCAGCATCAGCAAATACCCGATAGGCCAGCAGTTTCTTGAGCAGGCGGTCGGCATCTTCAGCTCGATCCCCTTTCTCCACGCCGATAAAGACCAGCAGGCCCTGATCGATCTCGCCAATGCACTGCTGATCAACTTCCACCTTTGCCCGGGCTACCCGCTGAATCAGTGCTCGCACGCTTAACTCCTTAATTTCCGGTCTTTAAAATGTCTGACAGGGCTATCTTAACCCATCCCGGCGCTTTAGCAGATGTTAAAACAGAGAAAAAATTATCGGTCAGATTTAACGGAAGGATCAGCTTCGCTCTCTGGCTGCATTTTGTGATTAGCGGTTTAACAGATTACGGATCTCGACGATCTGATCCCGGGCGTCTTCGAGAATCTCGAGACGTTGCTGACTGGTCAGTGGACCCGGAGCGATCTTCTCGTAGGAGGGAACCTGACTGATTGCGGGGGCACATGGCGATCGGTCATTCATGGCGATGCTGTGCAGGCGGGCAAGGATCAGAATATCGGCCAGAGTGGCGTCTTTGTCGTTAGGTTCATAGAACCAGGTATCCACATGCTGAACTGCGGTCACCAGAGAAACGGGTAGGTTCCAGCGGTGCAGAATCATGGCTCCGGCCTGTCCTCTGGCTTCCTGCATAATCTGATCGAGATAGTCCGCATCGTTAGCCAGTTCCGGATACTGATTAGCAAACTGCAACATCGGCAGTTCACCAATGTTGTGCAGCAGGCCTGCCAGTAATGCTTCTTCCGGCGGGATTTTGGTGCACTTTTTTGCCAGAACATAACAGATAGCAGCGAGCTGGATACTTTCTTTCCAACTACGCAGTTGGCGTTTGCGAACCCATGGCGCGGCGGGAATCTGATGTTGGTCGTGTAGCGCAAAAGCCAGGACCAGATGTCTCGTGGCGTTCAGCCCAAGACGCATAATGGCGTCGGACAACTGGCTTATCTGTCCCCGACCTCGGTAAAGGGGGCTGTTGGCCAGTTTCAGCAGACGGGCGGCCACAGAGGCATCTGCTGCAACCAGTGAGGTAATGCGGTCAGCATTAAGCTCTTCATCAACAATGATCTGACTGACTTTACGGGTTACTTCTGGCAGGGCAGGAAGGGTCAGTTGGTTTTGCATCAGGGCACGATAAAACTGCAGCACCAGCGGGTGACTGTTATCGTTAGCCAGCACCTCAGTCAGTGGCAGAGAAGGCTGTGTGCACTCGGCTTGCAGAGACTGCAGCAACTCACTGTCGATCAGAAAATATTCTGTTCGCGTCTGACTGACAATTCGGTTCGGGCTGGGTCTAAGATTGAGCAGGCTGAAGCGGCTTCGGTCATCACCGGCAGATAGGGTGATTTCGCTGTCGGCTTCGCCAAAAATGCTAATGCGACCACTGAGCAGAAACAGCTCTTCGCTGCGCTCATCCCCCCGGGGGCTGAGCTCTTCGCCCTCTTCAACGCGGCAGATCTCGATGCGGTGGCAGAGTAAAATCAGATTTTCATCGGACAGTTTTGAAAAGGGGACGAAAACTGCCAGACGTTCCGGAGAGAGAGTCAGTGTTTGCATAGAGGGATAGATCACTTCTTCTTGAGGCTGTCGCAGGGTGTTGTCCGGTGCTTAATCCCTTTTAGCGTTTCCGGAAGTCTGGGGCACGGCGATCAGAAATGACCGCTGCGCAGCATCACAAGTGTACAGCTTTCCTGCCAGGAGATACCTGCCTGGGTCAATGCCTGCTGCAATTCCCAGGATTCTGTTCCGGGGTTGAAGATCACCCGCTTAGGATTCAGGGCGATAATCTCGTCAATCTGTTCAGAAAGCTGAGAGGCATTGCGGTACAGGGAGAGGGTGTCAACAGGCTGGGGTACATCTGCCAGCTGGCGAACGCAGGCCTGTTCTTCGATACGGTCAAAGGCCGGATTTACAGCGGTGACCTGGTGCTGGTGTTCTGTCAGTAGACGTACGGCCTGATTGGAATAACGCTCTGCTTTCGGGCTGGCTCCCAGAACCACAACGTGCTGGGAGGATGAAGTTGTCTCTGTCATCGGTAGCTCCTTGAGGGCGTTGAAGGATCAGCTTTGCTTTTTCTGATCGTCCTGTTGAGGTGAGGCTGTCTGTGGTTCCGTAGTCTGTCCGGAAGACTCAGAGTTCTGATTATCAGACGCTTCTTGCTCTTTATTTTCTGCAAGGCTGTTATCGGTTTGCAGAGGCTTCTCATCGGATGATGTTTCGTCGACGGATTCGTCGTCATCCTGGTTGTCGTTCAGCTCTTGTTCCAAATTTTCCACATTCGGGTCGATATCCAGATCGACCAGCAGCTGATCTTCTCGCTCTTTGCGGAAATACTCTTCGGCAGCTTTACGACACTCGTCGAGATACTCGTGATAAAGAGCTACATCCTGAAGTGTTTTCATATTGCTCATCAGGTTGTGCTCTTTTGACATCAGAGCGATTCGGCGGAATTTTCGGGCTCTCAGGCGCGGGTTGTGGTGCACCAAAGGATAGATGCGGTGAATAAAGCCGCGTTTGCCTTCAATTTGCTGAATATATTCGGTAACGCTGTTCTTTATTCGGCGACGCTTCGCCAGCAGTTCCGGATAGCGTGACAGACCAGGCAGAAAGTGCATCATGCCGGTGCCGTGGCTCAGCCAGAGAACAAAAGCGATGCCCCCGGAAATACCACCCACCCAGGGATGAACCAGATTCAGCAGGGAGCTGGTGAAGAGGAATACAGAGACACCTAAGCCGAAAAACCAGCCCAGTCGCGAGCGACGGGCAGATTCGATTTCAAAGTCTGAGGGATAGTCGTCCAAAGAAAGCAGGTTGTAATCCAGCGTTTCCAGATCTTTGTACAGATTTTCACGTTCTGCTTTGATCCGGGCTTCTTCCGCCTTTTTACGTTCGTCCTGTTTTTTTTCTGCCTGTTTCGCTTCCCATTGCGCTTTGATCTTTTCTCTTTCGCGCTCAGCTTCCTTCTCCGCTATTTCTGCAGGCGTCATTTTATGATGCGCAGGATACACCCCCGGCACGGATGGCAGGTCTTTGGGTGATTTTGCAGAACTAGCGCCGGGCGCTAAATTTTTTTCATCCATTTTTTATCTAAGCAGGCTTATATAAGGTTGGGAGTAACCGGAGCCATATTAGCGCCGACCGCTCCTGAAAGACTGTTTCACGTTGTAACATCGTGAGACTTTGTGTGACTCACAACGATAGCCAGCCTTGGAAAATTGTTCTTTGGATTCAAAAGGTAATCTAACTGTCCTGAAGCTTAGTTTAAAGCAAAAAAAGCCCCGACATGAATAAATCTTGTCAGGGCTTTTTGACGATGGCATTTCAATGCTTACTTCGTCTTACAGGTGTTAACCCCGATCACTTTATACAGTGGGCAGAAGCCCAGCACTGCAGTCAGCAGAGGTACTATGCCAATCCAACCCCAGGGGGTTTGCGGGCCAACGAAAACCAGTGCGATCAGAACCAGTCCAACAACAATGCGCAAAATTTTATCGACGGAACCTACGTTTTTCATAACCGTTTCCTTTCAGGTGTTCAGACAAATGATCACGTCTTACTTTAGATTTGCTTTATGTACTTATAGTGAAGACTAGCCTTTTCTTTGCAGCTAAAAAAGCACTAGAGTAGCGCTATTTTGTAAAGGCTTTTTACCGAGGCGTTGTCAGGCCTGACCCGGGACAATTTAGCCTCTTTTTTTCAGTTGCACGGAGCACCCCATGCTTTTAGGACGACACAAGAGTTTTACCGCGTACTGGCTGACTCAGTTTTTTGGCGCGTTTAACGACAATGTCTACAAAAACACCCTGCTGATTCTTTTTGCCTACGGTGCGCTGACCGTGCCTTTGGGAAATGTTGGACTGGTGAATAATCTGGCCGCAGCCATTTTTATTCTGCCGTTTCTGCTTTTTTCCTCAATGGGAGCGAATCTGGCGATTCGCCATGATCATGCCTTGCTGATGCGTCGCCTGAAGATGGCGGAATGTGGAATTATGTTGCTGGCAGCTCTGATGCTCTGGCTAGATCAGGGTGCGATGCTGCTTTTGTTGTTGTTCCTGATGGGGACCCAATCAGCCCTTTTTGGCCCGGTGAAGTACAGTGTTCTGCCTGCCTGGTTTGAGCGGGATGATCTGATTTCGGCCAATGGCTGGGTTGAATTGGGTACCTTTCTGGCGATTCTTTTGGGCACGCTGGCGGCGGGCATACTTTTAAGTGCCGAGCTGGATCTTGGTGTGACACTGACGCCAAAAGACCTTGTTGCGATCACGATAGTACTGCTGGCGCTGATCGGCTTCTGGCAAAGTCGTCGTATTGAGCCGCTGAAGAATGAGCAACCTTCGTCGCCACAACTGAGTTTTTCTCAGACCATGAAGCTGTGTCACGAGAAAAAAGAGGGCTTGTATCTGGTCTGGTCGATCAGTTGGTTTTGGTTCGTCGGTGCTACGCTATTGACTCAGCTACCAGCCTGGGTTGAGAAGCATTTGGCGGCAGAGCCCTGGGTGTTTTCTCTGGTGCTGGGTTTCTTTGCTGGTGGCGTAGGTGTGGGCTCGCTAAGCAGTCGCAAGCTGCATGCTAAAATGAAATTTACCGGTGTTTATTGGTTGGGCAGTGCTTTGATCGCCGTCGGTATGCTGATGCTAATTTTTAGTGTGGCGCTGTCGACTACTCTGATCGCTTTTAGTCTGATGGGGATTGGTGGCGGTTGTTATGCGGTGCCTCTTTATACGCGACTGCAGCAGTCCTCCGGTGAATCCTGTGCCTGGCTGATTGCAGCAAACAACATCTATAACGCGATTTTTATGATTACCAGCGCGGTTCTGGGCATGGTGGTTCTTGGCATGCTGGGGCAGAGCATTGCAATGCTGATCGGTATAACCCTCGTTCTGCATCTGCTGGTGGTTGTTGTGTTCTATATCAGGCTGTCCGGAGCCCATTCAGGGTAGAATAAGCTTTCCTCCCCGGCATCTGCGCTGCAGTGTTGGGGAATCTGTATTTAAGGCGGGCTATGAATTTAGAGATCGATGCCCGGCGTCTGCCGGGATTACAAACTGTGGGCATGCTGGCGGTTGTGCTGTTTATCAGTCTGATTGTCAGCGGCTACTTCCTGTTTGCGCTGCAGAACCAGAAACAGCAGCAGTTAGAAAGTCTTGAGCAGGAAGTACTGGAGCAGCAGGAAGCACTTTTGATCTCAGAGCTGGATGCCACGGTCAGTTATATCCAGTACATGCGTACCCGCACCGAACAAGTTTTAAAAGAGCAGTCCAAAGTTTTTGTCGATCAGGCGATTTCTGTTGCCGATGCTATCTATGAGCAGAGCAAAGGCAGATTGCCAGATGACGAGATTAAGGCACTGATTCGTGAGTCCCTGCGTCAGGTACGTTTCTTTGATGGCCGGGGTTATCTTTTTATCGATGACCTCGACGGCATGTGTATCCTTCTGCCGACCGCGCCTCAGCTTGAAGGCAAATCCCTGTTTGATAACCGTGATGATACCGGGCATTACATTATGCGGGGTCTGATCGATGCCGTTCAGAATAGTCATCAATACGGTTACTCCCGCTACCGCTGGTATCCCCCGGGCAACAAAACCCGAATGGAAGATAAGGTCGCTTATGTACGCCTTTTTGAGCCGTACGACTGGATTATCGGGGCCGGTGACTATCTTTACCGGATCGAAAATGATCTGAAGCAGGAGGTGATCCGCAGGCTGGAAAACTTCCGCTTTGGCGACAACGGTTATATCTCAGTTCTTGATCTGCAGGGCAACACGCTGGCCAATACTGCGCTGACCACGTTGGCAGATACTACCGTGATGCGTGATCTGCAGCGTGGTGCCATCGAAGCCATTATGGATACTGCCGCCGCTGGTGGTGGCGTTGTGGAATACAGTTGGTTTTATCCGGATGGCCGGGGGCCGGTTGAGAAACGCTCATTGGTGAAGATTGTGCCGGAATGGGGCTGGGTATTGGTGGCCGGTATCTATCCGGATGATCTGACCCCGATGCTGAAAGAGCACAAGGTTTTGCTGGATCAGGAAAGCAGTGAGTCAGTACGTTCATTCCTGTTTGTGCTCTGTATTGCCCTCTTACTGTCGCTGGTGCTGATTCTGCTCTATTCCCGCTGGCTGAAAAAACTCTTTATCGATTACGAACTCAATATCGAACGCCAGAAGGCGCAGTTGATGGATAACAGCCGTGAGTTGGAGCTTTCCGCTCAGGTGTTCCGCAATGCGACAGAAGGTATTGTGATCACTGATTCCCGCAACCGGATTCTGGCGGTGAATCCGGCCTTTACCGAAATTACCGGATATTCAGAGGCAGAAGCCCTCGGGCAGAACCCTTCTTTTATGGCATCGGGCAATCACGATGAGCGCTTTTACGAGGATATGTGGTCCCGTTTGAGCAAAACCGGTCAGTGGCAGGGTGAAGTCTGGAACCGCCGTAAAGATGGCGTTCTGTTCCCGGAGTGGCTCTCTCTGAGCATGGTGAAAGAAGGTGGTGAGATTAAGAACTATATCGCCACCTTAAGTGATATCTCTCTTAGAAAAGCCAACGAGAAACGCCTGCGCTATCTGGCGGAATATGACTCTCTAACGGACCTGCCAAACCGTCGTCTGTTAGCAGATCGCGTGGACCAGGCGATCCATCTGGCCCGCCATAATAATGCGCTGCTGGCGCTGTTGTTTGTGGATCTGGATCGCTTCAAAAATGTTAATGACTCTCTGGGACATGAGGTAGGTGACCGCTTACTGTGTGCCGTTGCTAAACGTTTGACCGATCTTGTTGAAGAAGGTGTTACCGTCAGTCGGGTCGGAGGCGATGAGTTTGTGCTTCTGTTGCCGGAGCTGGAACATCCGAATGAAGCGGCTGTACTGGCACGTGATGTGTTGCAACAGATCGGGCAACCGGTGGAGCTGGGGAGCCACACTCTGACGCTGACACCGAGTATCGGTATTGCTCTTTACCCGGGGGATGGGTTGAATTTTGAGATGCTGTTCCGCAATGCGGATGCGGCGCTCTATCACGCTAAGGCTCAGGGGCGTAATCAGTATCAGTTCTTTACTCAGCAGATGAATGATGACGTTTCCCGTCGTTTGGTGATGGAAAATGCCCTGCGCAAGGGGATCTCCGGAGGTGAGCTGCGACTGGTTTATCAGCCTCAGTTCTGTCTGAACAGTATGCGCCTGCGGGGGGTAGAGGCTCTGGTGCGTTGGCAGCATCCGGAGCAGGGCTTGGTGCCGCCGGACTTCTTCATCGGGTTGGCTGAAGATACCGGCCTGATTTTGGAGTTGGGCGAGTGGGTGCTGCGTGAAGCCTGTACTCAAGGGCAACGGTGGCGGGATGCCGGTTATCCGGATATTGAAGTGGCGGTGAATGTTTCTGCTCATCAGTTCCGTCCGGGATTGGCTGATCAGGTTCAGCTGGCGCTTAAGCAGACCGGTTTTCCGGCTAAGAATCTGGTGATAGAGGTTACTGAAAGCACCCTGATGCAGGGGGCTTCTCAGGCAATCGAGATTCTGGGTGAGCTGAAAGCGTTGGGTGTTTGGTTGTCGCTGGATGACTTTGGAACAGGTTATTCATCGCTCGCGTACCTGAAGCGTTTCCCGCTGGATAAGCTGAAGATCGATAAGGCCTTTATCTCAGAGTTACCGATGGATGCTGATGACGCGGCGATCACCAGCGCTATTATCGGACTGGCGAAGAATCTGAATCTGCTGACGGTTGCCGAAGGTGTCGAAACCACCGAACAGCTGCATTATCTGCAGGAATTAGGCTGCAATATTGCGCAGGGTTTCCTGTTGGATCGTCCGCTCTGGCCGGATGATATGGAGGCGCGTCTAAAGACCGAACAGCGCCGGTTGGCGGCCCTGAAAGAGAAAAATGAGCCTTAAGAATTGTCCGCTTATGAAGGTGTTGCTTTATAGATGCTGTGTGCTTATAAAGCAGGCTTTCTTAATGGTGAGGGGAAAGGGCTTATCGGGACAGACAGGCCCTTTCTTCAAACTGACGCTTGGTCTTAAGCAGTTCCGTCTCTTTCATCGGCTTGGCCAGCAGGAAGCCCTGTGCTTCGTTACAGCCAAGTTCACGAATAATCTTTAACTGATCTTCGGTTTCAATCCCTTCCGCCGTTACGCTGAGATTAAAGTTGTGAGCCAGTTGGATAATGGTCTGCACAATATTGCGATCGCTTGGATCGTCGCCATCCAGTTCCTGCACAAACGCCTGATCGATCTTCAGAGTATCCGCTGGCAGTTTCTTCAGATATGCCAGCGATGAATAACCGGTACCAAAGTCATCAATAGCGATGCGGATACCCTTCTCCCGAAGCTGGCTCAGGGTGGCGATGGAGTGTTCAACATCTTCCAGCATGCTGGTTTCGGTTAGTTCCAGTTCCAGTAGCTCCGGCGGCAGGCCGGATGAGCTCAGACAGCGTTCCACAATTTCCGGCAGATTGGGCTGGCGCAGCTGTCGGGCAGACAGGTTTACCGAGATGCGCATCTGGTGACCGTGTTTCAGCCATTGGCTGGCGTAGATGCAAGCGCGCATCAGTACCCACTCACCCACTGAGGTGATCAGTCCCATCTCTTCCAGAACCGGAATAAACTCTCCCGGTGAAATCATCTTACCGTCGGCTTTGATCCAACGCAGCAGCACTTCGGCGCTGTTGATCTGACCGTTTTCAAGGTCAACCCGGGGCTGGAATACCAGATGAAACTCTTTGTGCAACAGTGCCTGACGCAGCTGGTTCTCCAGCTGAACCCGCCGTTGGGTTTGCAGGGTCAGATCTTCAGTGAAGAAACCAAAGTGCTGGTCGTGTTCCTTGCAGCGGTGCATGGCGCTGTCGGCTTTGTTGACCAGCTCATCAAACTGGTCGCCATCGTAAGGGTAGAGAGTAATACCCAGGCTGACGCTCATAAAGAGCTCGGCCTGAGTCAGCTCGAATGGCAGCGCCATAACCTGCTGAATCTTTTGTGCCAGATGAGCGGCCTGATCCGGTGTTTGTATCTCTTCTGCCAGCACCATAAAGGCATCACTGCCAAGACGGCCGACGAAGTGTGAGGGTAGCGCTTTACGCAATCGATTGGCGGTCTGACGCAGAAGCTCGTCGCCTGCAGGTCGCCCAAGGCTATCGTTGATGCGGCTCAGGCGATCCAGATCCACCAGAAACAACGCCATTGGTGTTTTGCGACGCTGCATGACGTGCTGTTCGAACTGTTCCGACAGGCGCTGGCGGTTGGGCAGGCCGGTCAGGGCATCGAAGCGGCGCAGGTAGTTAAGGCGCTGTTCGCTGTTGATCAGATCGGTAATGTCCCGGCCGGTGGCAACAAAATGACTGATCTGGCCATCTTCATCACGAATCGGCGTGATGGTCTTTTCTTCATGGTAACGCTCACCGTTCCGGCGGCGGTTGATAAAGATATTGCGATAGCTTTCACCGGCGCGCAGGGTTTGCCACATCTGGGCATAAAAATCTCTGTCATGCTCATCGGAGCTGAGAATGCGCGGGTTGTTGCCGATCACTTCCTGTTCGCTGTAGCCGGTTTGGCTCAGAAAGGCAGGGTTTACATATTCGATACTGCCGTGACAGTCGGTGACCATGACCATATCTTCGGTCTGTTGCATCGCCTGATGGAAGTGAACCGGCAGATGCTGAGCTGCCTCATATTGAGTCACATCCTTCAGGGTGATCTGTAATAGCTCTTCCGCCAGAGTGCTGGTCGGCAGTGGCGTGAGGAAGATCTGAATCCGTTTCTGGTGTTCGCCATAGAAAAAAGTCAGGCTGAGCTGGCCATCGCAAAAGCGTTCGCAGGCTTGTTTCAGCTGTTTCGTCTGAGTCAGATCGAGGCGGTTGAAGAGTTCCTGGCCGGAAAGCGGGTGGCTGATAGATGCGCCATAGGCAAGCAGATGACGGGCGGCCTTGTTTGCATATTGCAGGCTGCCATCACGGGTTGCGATCAGGGTTGGAACGCTCAGATTGTCCAGCGCGGCCAGCTGCGCCGAGTTTGCAGAATATAAAGAGGTTTTTTTCGCGTTCATGAAGCCTGTCGATATCTCATCAGTAGGCGTTCCTGTGCCTCTTTTAAACTGATCCTGATAGTTGCCTTAGTCCCTATAAAATATCAGGCTTGTGGCCAGCATCATAGAGGCTTGTGAGAGGTATTTTATAGCCTTGTTTTAGAAGCACTTTTTCCGATGATGCGATCACAATCGAACCAATCAGAAAGAAAAAGCCCGCAACGGGTTGTCAGGCATTGCGGGCTTTTCTGCGGGTGTCAGTATGCTGATCAGCTGCTGCGTTTTACCGCCATATCAGCAAACAGAGCCAGGCGTTCTTTAAACGGTGAGTCCGGCAGGCACTCGAGGCTGGCCTTGGCTTTATCTGACATTTCGAAGGCTTTCTGTTCGGTGTAATCCAGAGCACCGGTTTTGTTGATGATTTCCAGAACCGGTTCCAGGAATTCCAGGCCGCCTTTGCGCACCGCCTTGCGGATCAGCTTGGCATCTTCTTCGCTGCCGACTTCCATCGCCCGGATCAGAGGCAGAGTCGGTTTGCCTTCGGCTAGATCATCACCAACATTTTTACCCATGGCGCTGGCATCGCCCTTATAGTCCAGCAGATCATCCTGCAGCTGAAACGCAAGGCCCAGATAGTTACCGTAATCAGCCATATTTTGCTGCTGTTCTTCTGTCGCGCCGGACAGAATGGCTGCCGACTGGGTTGCCGCTTCAAACAGCATGGCGGTTTTGGCTTTAATCACCGTCATATACTGTTCTTCGGTGATTTTCGGGTTGCGCACGTTAGTCAGCTGCAGTACTTCGCCTTCTGCGATCACGTTGGTGGCGTTGGCGTAGATTTTCAGAATATCCATGTGGCCGATGTTCACCATCAGCTCAAAAGCGCGGGTATAAAGGAAGTCGCCAACCAGAACGCTGGGAGCATTGCCCCATTTGTTGTTAGCAGTATCGCGGCCTCGGCGCATATCGGACTCATCAACCACATCGTCATGCAGCAGGGTGGCGGTATGGATGAACTCCACCAGAGCCGACAGCGGGATGCGTTTGTCGTCGTTGCATTCCAGAGCTTTACAGGTCAGTAGTACCAGCAAAGGGCGCATGCGCTTGCCGCCACTATCGACGATGTATTCGGCAATCTTTTCAACGAGGGGCACCCGGGAGTGCAGTTGGTCAATAATGTAGGTGTTCAGTGCGGCGAAATCGTCCGCGACCAGATCGTGGATGGCGCTCTTTGGCTGCATGTTCAGGACTGCTTTTTCTCGTTGATTGGCTAACAGGTGTCAGATTGCCCGGAGGGCTGTCCGAATGCTATTGGGCAGGGGGTAGGGTGTCAAGGAAACGCCGGAATAAGGGCGTTGAATAATCGGTCACACAGGGCTTTTGCTGAATTATCAGTGCGTTGCCGTTTTTTCATGCTTTGATGTGCAAAATGTCCGCTAAAAAGCGGGTCTTTAGGTTGCCGTTGCCCGTCGCTTACTATAAAATTCGCGCCCTGCTTAGTTACTGTGCGCAACTTATGTATGCCGCAGTCCTTTGCTCCCTGTCCGATAGTTGCCAGAGCGCTTCTATTCAAAGCAGGTAAGTAAGAAGCATCCAACTCTACTAAGCACTGCTGTTTTTTGGAGAACAAGCATGTACGCAGTTATCAAAACTGGCGGTAAACAGTACCGCGTTAAAGAAGGCGATGTCCTGAAAATCGAAAAGCTGGAACTGGAAACTGGTTCTGCTGTAGATTTCGATCAGGTTCTGCTGGTTGCTAACGGTGAAGACGTTAAAGTTGGCGCTCCTGTTGTGGAAGGCGCTAAAGTTTCTGCTGAAGTTGTAAGCCACGGTCGCGGTGATAAAGTTAAAATCATCAAGTTCCGTCGTCGTAAGCACAGCATGAAGCGTCAGGGCCACCGTCAGTGGTTCACCGAAGTAAAAATCACCGGCATCGCTGGTTAATTTTACTTAACAAAATTTCAGTTTCGGTCAGGCTCAATAATCACTCACGGAGTGGAGTCTGCCCGGCAAGATCAATTTAACGAGGAAGTACTCATGGCTCACAAAAAAGCTGGTGGTAGTACCCGTAACGGTCGCGATTCCGAGTCGAAACGCCTTGGTGTTAAGCGCTTCGGTGGTCAGGTAGTTAAAGCTGGTAACATCATTGTTCGTCAACGTGGTACTAAGTTCCACGCTGGCGTAAATGTTGGTATGGGCAAAGATCACACTCTGTTTGCAACTGCAGACGGCGTAGTGAAGTTTGAAGTACGTGGTCCGAAGAAACGTAAGACTATTACGATCGTACCTGCGTAAGACCGATTTTATCGGTTGAAAAAGCCTCGCCGTGTGCGGGGCTTTTTTCGTATCTGCCATAATTTAATGGTTCTCTGTTCAGGCGTAAGGCCGTCAGGGGATTGTAGGCAGACCCTGCAGGCTTGATCTGCAGGCAAGATTTCCATCGGCACCGTTTAATCTGAGGTGCCGGATACCTGCGCCGGATACCTGAATCAGATATCCAATACAGGGCTTTTCTACGGCTGGATGAACAATCGGTGGGATACACGGAGCTACCCGACAACACAGTTGTTGGTGTGTGGCCCGATGACAGATCCGCAGGGGTATGGCTGATGAAAAGCTGGAACAACACACCAGATTAAGAGCAAGCAAGCATGCAGTTTGTAGATGAAGCAAGTATTCACGTTGCTGCCGGTAAAGGCGGTAATGGTTGTCTGAGTTTTCGCCGTGAGAAATATATCGCCAAAGGCGGTCCGGACGGTGGTGACGGTGGTCACGGTGGTGACGTTATCCTTGTGGGTGACGACTCACTGAACACGCTGATCGATTTCCGCTATCAGCGTCGTTACCGTGCTGAAAACGGTGAAGGCGGTCAGGGGCGTCAGTGTTCCGGTAAAGCCGGTGAAAACCTGTATATTCAGGTGCCGGTAGGTACCACGGTAATCGATGAAGATACCCTGGAAGTGCTGGGTGATATCACCGAGATTGGCCAGGAGCTGACAGTTGCTCAGGGCGGTCGTCGTGGTCTGGGTAATACCCGCTTTAAGACCAGTACTAACCGTGCGCCACGTAAAACGACCAATGGCACGCTGGGTGAAGAGCGCAACCTACGTTTTGAAATGAAGGTTATGGCTGATGTGGGCCTTCTGGGGCTGCCAAATGCCGGTAAGTCTACTCTGATTCGTTCGGTATCTGCGGCCAAGCCAAAAGTGGCTAACTATCCGTTTACGACTCTGGTGCCAAACCTTGGTGTGGTAAAACTGGGCCAGTTTAAGCACTTTGTGATGGCGGATATTCCCGGATTGATCGAAGGTGCTTCTGAAGGTGCTGGTCTTGGCTTCCGTTTCCTGAAACACCTGACCCGTGCCCGTCTGTTGTTGCATCTGGTGGATGTGGCTCCGTTTGATGAGTCTGATCCGGTTGAGTCTGCGCAGGCGATTATCCGTGAGCTGGAGCAGTACAGCCCAACGCTGGCTGAGCGTCCACGCTGGCTGGTGCTGAACAAGCTGGATCTGCTGCCGGAAGAGGAGCAGGATGCAGTCTGCGAGCGTATTATCAGCGAGCTGAACTGGGACGGTCCGGTATTCCGTGTGTCAGCGATCAGCAGCGAAGGTACTCAGGTTGTTTGTCAGCAGATTATGAACTGGCTGGATGAACAGCGTGAACTGCAGGCGGAAAATCCTGAACTGGCGGAAGAAGAAGCTGAAATCCGCGAGCGTATGGAAGAAGAAGCGGTCGCTCGTGTGGAAGCTTATCTGGAGCGTCGTCATGGCCGTAAGCCTAAGACAGATGAGTTGCTCGATGATGAGGATGACGACGATGACGATTTTGATGACGATGATTACGACGTTGAGGTTGAGTACGCACCATAAGGCTGTTGGATGGCCGGTGTGATTCCGTCGGAAAATCGGAAACACGATTGAGGATCTGCAGTCTGAGTCAGACTGCAGCATTTGGATATTAAGGCTTGAATGAAGATGTCTCAGCGTGACAGGTTAGCGCGAGCTAAGCGCATTGTAGTGAAAATCGGCAGCGCCCTTCTGACCAATGATGGTGAGGGTTTGGATCTGCCAGCAATTTCAGCATGGGTAGACCAGATGGCCGCGCTGCGTCAGCAGGGTGTTGAGCTGATTCTGGTGTCTTCCGGTTCGGTTGCGGAAGGTATGAGCCGCCTCGGGCTGAAAGAGCGACCGTCAACGTTGCATGAGCTACAGGCTGCTGCTGCAGTGGGGCAGATGGGGCTGGTACAGGCCTACGAAAGCCAGTTTATGCGCCATGGCTTACGTGCGGCTCAGATTCTTCTGACTCATGATGACCTGTCAAACCGCAAGCGTTATCTGAATGCCCGGAGTGCGGTTAAAGCGCTGTTGGATCTGGGTGTGGTTCCCATTATCAATGAGAACGACACCGTTGTGACCGATGAGATTAAGTTCGGCGATAACGATACCCTGGGGGCTCTGGTGGCGAATCTGCTAGAAGCGGATGCTCTGATTATCCTGACCGATCAGGAAGGTCTGTTTACCGCGGATCCCCGCTCTAATCCTGAGGCGAACCTGATTGAGGAAGCCTGGGCTGATGATCCTGAGCTGGCTGAGATGGCGGGAGATGGTGGCCGTCTGGGTCGTGGTGGCATGATCACTAAAGTTCGTGCGGCTGGTCTTGCGGCACGCTCCGGTGCGACAACGCTGGTGGCCAGTGGTCGTCAGCCGGAGGTTCTGGTGCGTGCGGTGCAGGGTGAATCTATCGGAACGCTTTTCCTGCCGAAAGATACACCGTGGGCAGCCCGTAAACGCTGGTTGGCAGGGCATCTGCAAACCCGAGGTACTTTGGTGTTGGATGATGGCGCGGTTCGCGTGCTGCGCGACAAGAACACCAGTCTGCTGTCTGTCGGTGTAAAGCGTGCTTCTGGCCGTTTCCGCCGGGGGGACATGGTGCAGTGTGTCAGTGAGCAGGGTGAACTGATCGCTAAAGGTCTGGTCAATTACGATCATGAGGATGCATTAAAAATCCTCGGACAGCCCAGCAGTATGATAGAATCCCTGCTCGGTTATGTGGCTGATCCGGAATTGATCAATCGCGATAATCTGGTTTTGGTTTAAGAAAAGGCGGTTTCAGAAGCCGATTTTTCATCTTTTTTTCATTCTATGGCGTAAAGTCGTAGGAAAAAATGAGTCTTAATTGTCAAAAAGGCTGTTCATACCCTACGGATTACCGTAGAATGCGCACCCCTAAAGACGTTAGACTTTAATTCGTGAAAAGCGCATAATGCGCCTTTCAATTTAATTATACCGATTTCTCCAAGGAGCTTAACGGTGGCGAATATCGCATCTGCAAAAAAACGTGCACGCCAGGCTGAAAAGCGCCGCAATCACAATGCAAGCCTGCGCTCCATGGTGCGCACATACATCAAGCGCGTTGTTGCGGCAGTTGAAGCGGGTGATCACGCTAAAGCTATGGCAGAGTTCAATACAGCACAGCCTGTAATTGATCGTATTGCTGACAAAGGCATCATCTCTAAAAATAAGGCAGCTCGTACTAAGAGCCGTCTGAATGCGCGAGTTAAAGCTCTGGCTGCATAATTTAGAGGTTTTACCTTTGAAAAAACCGGCTTAGGCCGGTTTTTTTGTGCCTGAAATTCGGCAAAATGCTCCCTTCTCTGATTTATATCCCGTTAGACGATACGAACGAGCTGACCTCTACAGCCGATACCGCAGGAAAGCGCCATGTCAGACCAGAAGCCAACCGAATCCCAATCCGTTGAACAGTCCGCTGACGATCTGCAGTCACAGAACCAAGAGGCTCACTGCCAGGATTCTCACCGTCAAGAGTCTCACAAACAGGGTTTGCAGAAGTTAGAAACAGGTGAGCAGGCCGCTGGTGATAACAGGTCGTCAGAATCTGTGGCTGACCATAAACAGGTTCGTAAGCCGGGATTGTTGCGTTCCGGTGCGCTGGTCAGTGTAATGACGCTGCTGTCCCGTGTGCTGGGCCTGATGCGAGATATCGTGATCGCAGGATTGTTTGGTGCCGGTGCAGGCGCAGATGCCTTTTTTGTTGCCTTTAAGATCCCAAACTTTCTGCGCCGTCTGTTTGCCGAAGGTGCTTTTAATCAGGCTTTTGTGCCTGTGCTGTCGGAATATCGCAGCCAAAGAGACAGAGCTGCGGTTCGTGGTTTGATCGATTCTGTTGCCGGTACACTGGGTTTAACGCTTACGGGTATTACTCTGCTGGCAATTGTTGCGGCACCGCTGCTGGTTTGGGTGTTTGCTCCGGGCTTTACTCAGCTGCCGGAAAAACAGGCGCTGACCGCTGAAATGTTGCGCATCACCTTCCCGTATCTGCTACTGATCTCCCTGACCGCGTTTGCCGGTAGTATTCTTAACAGTTATGACCGTTTTGCAGTGCCGGCGTTTACACCTGTGTTGCTGAATCTCTCGTTGATCGGCGCGGCACTTTGGTTAACGCCGTATATGAGTGAGCCGGTCATGGCGCTGGCATGGGGGGTGTTGATCGCCGGTTGTGCCCAGCTCTTTTTTCAACTGCCGTTTCTGGCGCGTATTGGTCTGATGCCACGCCCTAAAGTGCGCTGGAAAGATGAAGGTGTGCGGCGGATTATGAAACTGATGGCTCCTGCGTTATTCGGTGTATCTGTCAGCCAGATCAATCTGCTGCTGGATACTGTGCTGGCTTCTTTCCTGGTCAGTGGCAGTGTTTCCTGGTTGTACTATTCCGATCGACTGGTGGAGCTGCCGTTAGGTGTTTTCGGTATTGCGGTTGCGACCGTGATTCTGCCGAGTCTTTCTACCAAACATGCCGAGAAATCCGGTGATGCCTTTGCCAAAACTCTGGATTGGGCGGTTCGCATGATACTACTGATCGCGGTGCCGGCAGCATTGGCGCTGACGGTTCTGGCGGAACCTCTGCTCTTTACTCTGTTCCAGTACGGTGCGATGACGGTGCACGATGTTGATATGGCGGCCATGAGTCTGCGTGCTTATGCGGTAGGTCTGCTCGCCTTTATGCTGATCAAGGTATTGGCACCAGGTTTCTATGCCCGTCAGGATACGAAGACACCGGTTAAGATCGGTATCATCGCCATGGTCGCTAATATGGTGTTCAACCTGCTGCTGGTGTTCTGGCTGGATCATGCGGGGCTTGCCCTTGCGACCTCGCTGTCTGCGTTTCTGAATGCCGGTCTGCTCTGGTACACCCTGCGTCGTGACGGTGTGTTTGTCTGGCAGGCGGGATGGGGACGTTACCTGATGCAGTTGACTCCGGCTGCGACGGTGATGGTGGTCCTACTGATCTGGCTGATGCCGGATGTCGAGCAATGGGCCGGTTTTGGCTGGCAGGAGCGGGTGTTGTGGCTAGGCGCTCTGGTGGTTGCCGGTGGTGGCAGTTACCTGGTGATGCTGGTTTTGGCCGGGTTGCGTTTACGCCATATCCGCCATTAGTCCTGAGTTTGCTTCAGCCAGCGGATAATCAGTGGTTGAAGGGATGCAGTGGCGTGGAATTTCGCTATAATCGGTCTCTTTTAGAAAATTCGTATGCTCAACCATCCGGCAGGTAACGCCGGCATGCGAATTGCTGATCGGCCTGATTGTTTTCAGGCATCGGTTAGCGGACATGATAAAACTCAGCTGACAGAAAATAGGTTATGACCGACAGGAGCAAAATGGAACTGATACGGGGTTTGCACAATTTACGTCCGAAACATCAGGGGTGTGTCGCCACAATCGGCAACTTTGATGGTGTGCACCTTGGGCATCAGGCAATTTTGCGTCAGGTTAAAGCCAAAGCGCTGGAGCTGGGTGTGCCTTCTGCTGTCGTTGTTTTTGAACCTCAGCCCCGTGAGTTTTTTGCTTCCAGCCAGGCTCCGGCTCGTCTGACCCGATTCCGCGATAAGGTGGAGCGTCTGACGGCGCAGGGCATTGATCGTATTCTCTGCCTGCCTTTTAACCAGAAGCTGGCCAGTCTCTCCGGTCGTGAATTTATCGATCAGGTGCTGATTCAGGGGCTGGGTGTCCGCCATCTTGTGGTGGGTGATGATTTCCGCTTTGGCTGTGACCGTGCTGGTGACTTTGCGCTTCTGCAGCAGGTCGGTAAGGAGCAGGGCTTTGATGTGGTGAATACCACCACTTTTGAAGTGGAGTCTGAACGGGTCAGCAGCACCCGAATCCGTACCGTACTGGCAGAAGCTAACTTTGTACTGGCCAACAAGCTGTTGGGCGTGCCTTACCAGATCAGTGGTCGTGTACTCCATGGCCGCAAGTTGGGGCGTCAGCTGGGCGTGCCAACAGCGAATCTGTCTCTGAAAGATAAACAACCGGCTTTACACGGTGTCTATACCGTACTGCTGAGTGGTGCTGATGGCCTGCTGCACAAAGGTGTGGCTAACATCGGTAACCGACCGACCATTGATGGTGTTCGCCCTGCGCTGGAAGTGCATCTGTTTGATTTTAACGGTGATCTGTACGGGCAGCGTGTACAGGTGACTTTTTGCAGTAAGCTGAGGGACGAACAGCGTTTCTCAGACGTTGCCGCCCTGCGGGAGCAGATCATGAAGGATCTGCAGCAAGCGCGGGATTATTTTGAGCAACATGCCAGTCAGGGTATTCCGCTGGCCAGTGGGCTGTTAGGCTGACCGGGCCGATGCCGGAGTGAAAAGCTGCCGACATCGTGAAACGAACCCTATTCCCATGCAGGGCCGATAACAGGCCGCCTGAACTAACAACCTGATACCAGATAAACCGACTAAGAGCAGCGATTCATAGCCATGAGCGACTACAAACATACTCTCAATCTTCCGGAAACCGATTTCCCGATGCGCGGTAATCTGCCGCAGCGCGAGCCATCCCGTCTGGCGCGTTGGGATGAGATTGGCCTGTACGAGAAACTGCGTAAGGCAGGTGAAGGTCGTCCGAAATTTGTTCTGCACGATGGCCCTCCGTATGCGAATGGCAACATTCACATCGGTCACGCGGTGAACAAAATTCTGAAGGATATGATTGTTAAGTCCCGTACCATGGCTGGCTTTGATGCCCCTTATGTTCCGGGCTGGGATTGTCACGGTCTGCCGATTGAGCACAAGGTTGAGACTCTGATCGGTCGCGCTGGTGACAAGGTGCCTTACCGTGAATTCCGCGCTAAGTGCCGTGAATATGCTGCTGAACAGGTTGCCGGTCAGAAAGCTGACTTTATCCGCCTGGGTATTCTGGGTGACTGGGAAAACCCTTACCTGACCATGAACTATCAGACCGAGGCGGATATCGTTCGTGCTCTGGGTCGTATCGTGGAAAACGGCCATCTGGTGAAAGGCTATAAGCCGGTTTACTGGAGTGTTGTCGGTCAGTCTGCTCTGGCAGAGGCTGAGGTTGAGTATCAGGACAAAACGTCTATCGCTCTGGATGTGGCCTTTACCTTTATCGATCAGGCCAAAGTACTGGAGCTGTTCGGTAATCCTGCAGGCGAAGGTGATGTGTCTGTTGTGATCTGGACCACTACCGCATGGACACTGCCGGTTAACCAGGCGGTTTCTCTGAACGCTAATCTTGATTACGCGCTGGTTCAGCTGCGTGATCAGCGCTTTGTTCTGGCTGCTTCCATGGTTGACGACATCATGGCGCGCTGGGGCGAAGACAAATTTGAAGTGCTGGCGACCGCTTCGGGTCAGGCGCTGGAAAATCTGCTGCTCAAACACCCGTTCTTCGACAAGCAGGTGCCGGTAATTCTGGGCGACCACGTCACTACAGATGCTGGTACGGGTGCGGTTCACACCGCTCCTGATCACGGTATGGAAGACTTTGTTGCGGGTAAAGCCTACGGCCTTGGCACTATCAATCTGGTTCAGGCAAACGGTGTTTACAGCGATGAAGCCGGTGAATTTTCCGGTCTGCATGTCTACAAGGCCGATCAGCCTGTGATGGATGCGCTGACCCGTGAAGGTAAGCTCGTTCACCACAAAGCCTTCGAACACAGCTACCCGCACTGCTGGCGAACCAAGACCCCTCTGATCTATCGTGCAACCCCTCAGTGGTTCGTATCGATGGAAGAAAAAGGTCTGAAGAAAGATGCGCTGGAAGCGATCAAAGGCGTGCAGTGGTTCCCGGGCTGGGGCCAGAACCGTATCGAAGCTATGGTTGAGCAGAGCCCTGACTGGTGTGTCTCCCGTCAGCGTACCTGGGGTGTGCCGATTACCCTGTTCATCAACAAAGAAACCGATGAACTGCACCCGAACACCGCTGAGCTGATCGAAAAAGTCGCTCTGCTGATGGAAAAAGAGGGTATGGATGCCTGGTTCGAACTGGATGCAGCTGAACTGCTGGGTGATGAAGCGGATCAGTACTACAAAGTAACCGATACCCTGGATGTTTGGTTCGATTCCGGTGTGACCCATCATGCGGTGCTGCGTCCCCGTGAAGAACTGACCTTCCCGGCAGACCTGTATCTGGAAGGTTCGGATCAGCACCGTGGCTGGTTCCAGTCGTCTCTGAAGACGTCTATTGCGATCAACGGCTGTGCACCCTACAAGCAGGTGCTGACCCACGGTTTCACCGTGGATGAAAAAGGCTACAAGATGTCCAAGTCTCTGGGCAACGTGATCGCGCCGCAGGAAGTGACCGACTCTCTGGGTGGCGACATCCTGCGTCTGTGGGTTGCGGCAACGGATTACTCCGGCGAGATGGCGGTATCCAAGCAGATTCTGCAGCGTACAGCGGACTCTTACCGTCGTATCCGTAACACCGCACGCTTCCTGCTGGCTAACCTGAACGGCTTCAACCCGGAAACCGATATGGTCAAACCGGAAGAGATGCTGTCTCTGGATCAGTGGGCGGTGGATCGTGCGCTGCAGCTGCAGGGTGAGCTGCAGGAAGCGTATAACGAATACCACTTCCTGAGCATCTACCAGAAGGTACATAACTTCTGTGCGCAGGATCTGGGTGGTTTCTATCTGGATATCATCAAAGATCGTCAGTACACCACACAGCCTGATAGCCTGGCTCGTCGTTCCTGCCAGACTGCTCTGTACCACATCATCGAAGCGCTGGTGCGCTGGGTAGCACCGATTCTGACCTTCACTGCAGAAGAGATCTACGAAAACATTCCGGGTCAGCGTGAAGAGTCTGTCTACCTGACAACCTGGTATGAAGGCCTGTTTGAAATGAAGGCTGACGGTGACAAAAACCGTGATTACTGGAACCGTATCGCTGATGTGAAAGAAGCGGTGAACAAGGCGCTGGAAGATGCCCGTAACGCAGGCACGGTAAAAGGCTCTATCGCGACAGAAGTGACGCTGTTTGCTGATGCGGAACTGAAAGCCCTGATTGACGGTCTGGGTGAAGAGCTGCGCTTTGTGCTGCTGACCTCTGATGCTCAGGTTGCGGATCTGGCTGACGCCGGTGATGCCGCAGAAACTGAGCTGGCAGGTCTTAAAGTTGCTGTTAAAGCGTCTGAACATGCTAAGTGTGGTCGTTGCTGGCACCATCGTGAAGATGTGGGTCAGAACGAAGAGCACCCTGAGCTGTGCGGCCGTTGTGTGACTAACCTGCCGGATGGCGAAGGTGAGCAGCGTCAGTTCGCATAACCTTTAAACCGGTTTTGCACTCGTTCGCTTCCGGTTTTAACTGAGCCGGAAACACCAGCAGAGGCGCCTAAGGGCGCCTCTGTTATAGCGAGGGTATAAACCCGCTTTCTGAGAATATATTCGTGGATCAAACTAAGGACAAAAAGGGTGCTCAGCTGAAATGGCTACTGCTGAGTGTTCTGGTCGTGGCAGTGGACCTGCTTTCCAAGGCGTGGGTGACCGACAGTTTTAACTATGCAGAACGTCTTTATGTGCTGCCGGTATTTGACCTGACCTTATTGCACAACACAGGTGCAGCGTTTAGCTTTCTGGCGGATGGGTCCGGTTGGCAGCGTTGGTTTTTTGCCTTGATTGCAGTGGCTGTCAGCGGAGGCCTTCTGGTCTGGATCGCTAAACTGAAAGCGAATGAAACCTGGTTGGCCTGTGCATTGGCTCTGGTTCTGGGTGGTGCTCTGGGCAACCTCCATGACCGTATTTTGTTAGGTTATGTGGTGGACTTCCTGCTGTTCCATTGGGATAACGCCTACTTTCCGGCTTTCAATCTGGCAGATGCCGCTATCACCTTAGGTGCCGGTATGCTGATTGTCGATATGATCCGTAACCCTGAAAGTAGCAAACAAAAAAACTGAGCACGTTTTGCGTGATCAGCAGGCTTTAAGATGAATTTCAACGGATAGCATTGTTGCTGTCTGACAGGTTGAGCAAGGCTCAGCCAGCAACGAATAAAGGTAGAAATCATGAGTGAACAACAGATTGGTCCCGGTAAACAGGTTACTTTGCACTTTGCACTGAAACTGGCTGAAGAAGGTGCTGTTGTGGACAGTACGTTTGATAAAGACCCTGTGCGTCTGATTGTGGGTGATGGCAACCTGCCGGAAGGTTTTGAAAAACCGCTGCACGGTCTGACCGCGGGCACCAAGCAGGAATTTGATATCGCTCCTGAGCATGCTTTTGGCCAGCACAACCCAAGTAATATTCAGAAACTGCCCCGCGCGCAGTTTGCTCCGGATCTGAATCTGGAGCCGGGTCTGATGCTGAGCTTTGCTGATAAAGCTAACGGCGAACTGCCGGGTGTTGTGGTTGAGTTTGATGACGAACAGGTAACGGTTGATTTCAACCACCCTCTGGCGGGTCGTCCACTGAAATTTGAAGTGGAAATTATCGCTGTTGAGGATGCTGAACCTCAGGCCACTGAAGCTTAATCGCTAAAACATACGCTCTACCCTCTGACGGCTTTTAAAGAGAGACATCATGTCAGTAAACGAAGTTAATCCGGCGCAGATGCAGATCAAACTGGCTAATCCACGGGGCTTTTGTGCCGGTGTGGATCGTGCTATTGAGATCGTTAATCGTGCCCTTGAAGTGTTTGAACCACCCATCTATGTGCGTCATGAAGTGGTGCACAATAAGTTTGTGGTCAATGACCTGAAAGCGCGCGGAGCCATCTTTGTCGATGAGCTGCATGAGGTGCCGGACGATACCATCGTTATTTTCAGTGCCCACGGTGTTTCCAAAGCGGTACAGGATGAAGCGGATCGTCGTGGTCTTAAAGTGTTTGATGCTACCTGTCCTCTGGTAACCAAGGTCCACCTTGAAGTACTGCGTTACAGCAAGCAGGGGCAGGAGTGTATTCTGATAGGCCACGAAGGCCACCCGGAAGTTGAAGGCACCATGGGGCGTTATGATACCTCGGCGGGAGGCACCATCTATCTGGTTGAGAATGAGACCGATGTGGCGGGGCTTGAGGTGCGTGACGCATCGAAACTGGCCTTTGTCACTCAGACGACGCTTTCGATGGATGATACCGCTCGTGTGATCGATGCCTTGCGAGCTAAGTTCCCTGATATTCAGGGGCCGAAGAAAGACGATATCTGTTATGCCACTCAGAATCGTCAGGATGCGGTTAAACAGCTGGCTGTGGAATGTGATCTGGTGCTGGTCGTGGGTTCACCAAATAGCTCCAATTCCAACCGTCTCCGTGAACTGTCTGAGCGTATGAATACTCAGGCTTATCTGATTGATAACGCTACTGAGATCGATCCGGACTGGTTAGCAAATCAGCCTAAAATCGGAATCACTGCAGGCGCTTCGGCACCGGCGGTACTGGTTCAGGAAGTGATTGATCGTCTGAAGGAGCTGGGCGCTGATGATCCGGTTGAGCTGGATGGTCGCGAAGAGAATGTCGTCTTCTCGATTCCCAAGGAGCTTCGTCTGACGGATATCAGCGAATAGCGTCTTTTGGATACCGATAAAAAACGCCGTCTGAATATTTGATATCCAGGCGGCGTTTTTATTTGGCTAAAGGCTATTTGCTCCGGCCATTAACTCAGATGCGATTGAGTTGGGGAAATAGTTACCAGCAGGCCGCCGGGGATTTGTTTTCACCGGATGTCGACTTGGTCAGCTCGATTCTGCTGCAACCGGTATCGCCTGCCTGTGCACCTGTGGCATTCGCGGTAATCTTATAGCCTGTGGCATTAGCGCCGCTGACGGACAGTGTATAGAAACCTTCTGACGAGGTGGTCGAGGTATTCAGGCCGGTGCTGGTCAGATCGCTGGTATAACTGTTATGACTTGCGCGCCAATTTTCCTGAGCAAGCTGAATGCGTAGAATTGCTGTGTGAGCATCAGTACGACGGCTTTCAAAGGCATAGCTTTGGTAAGACGGGTAGGCAACGACTGCAAGAATGCCAACGATGGCGATGACAATCAGTAGTTCTATCAGAGTAAATCCGTTTTCTTTCTTTATAGATCCAGGCATGGGGCGTCCTTTCTGATCCTGATCATAGGGCCGGATTCTGGCGGCCTTGCGGGCAACAAACACTGATGAACAGTGCTTGTGAATCCTATTTCTGCGTGGCATGTTAAGACAATTATGCACGAAAAAACAGAGGGCAGTATGAGAGCGCAGGGATTCACTCTGATAGAGCTGCTGATCACTTTAGCCATTGTGGCGATTTTAGCGGGTTTAGCCGCCCCTAATATGGGCGAATATATAGAGCAGGAGCGGGTTCGGGGGGCATTGGTTAACCTGAAGCAGGAGCTTGCCTATGCCCGTTCCGAAGCAATCAAACGAAATGCGACAGTTTTCATTTCATCAACTCCCGGGGCTGCCTGGTGCCTCGGAATGAGCTTGTCAGCAAACTGTGATTGCTCGCTGACAGACCCTGATCAGGGGGCTGCCTGCTCTCTACCGGTCAATGGCGTGAATGTTTTGCGTCGGATTAATAACGTCGACTATCCCGGTGTTTCTATGGATGCTGCTATAGGTCTTGAATTTGATGGTATTCGGGGAGTCTCATCTCAGGCGGATACCCTTGAGTTATCCTCAGATAACTTTGCCGGCGAGGTGGTGATCTCCCGAATTGGTCGGGTAAGAAGCTGTGGCAATATCAGTGGCATGGAGGGCTGCTAGCATGACTCCCGGTAAACAGAATGGCTTTACCCTGCCTGAACTCCTTATCTCATTAGTGCTGGGCCTCACCTTGGTTGGAGCCGTAATGTCCGCCTATCTGACGACGCTTAAATCCTCTGGCGATAACAACGAGCAGGCTCAGTTAAATCATAATCTGAGAGCAAGCCTGGATCTGATCTTAAGTGATCTGAAAAGGGCGGGAGGGCTTGGCGATGACAGTCTGCCGGCGACACAAACGGCGCTCCAGAATCTCTATGCCAATAATCCTTTCAACGACAGTGTCAGTAATCTCAGGCTTTGGGATTGTAATGGCGCTAATGAGTGCTCCTGTGTGACCTACAGCTACGATGAAGAGGGAGATAACGATCCCTATAATGCTGGAGGGGCAATGAATCACTTTGGATTTAAGTTGAGCGGTGACCGCTTACAGATTCGAACCGGATCAGTTGTTGCTGCGGGCGGGGCGCATCCGGGTTGTGGCTATGATGCCGCTCTGAATACCTGGGAATCGCTGACAGAAGATGACGTTCAGATCACGCAGTTCGCCGTGAGTTATATTGATGGCAATGGCAATATTCTGGCCGCTCCTACAGCCATTAATATTCCTGATGGTAATGCCTGTAGTGCAGGTGATATCTGCATTGAAGAGCGTAATCTTCAGGTTACCATCAGCGGCACCAAGGATGAATTTTCGCTAACGGTTACCGGTAAAGTGAGGGTGCGCAATGATCGCTACATCCCTTAAAAAATACCAACAGGGCATGGCAACGCTTATGTTTGCTGTTGTGTTGCTGATTGCCCTTACCGTGATTACCTTTCTGAGTGCTAAAACACTTCTGACTGAACAGGCTATTTCAGCCAACGAATACCGAAGTAAAGAGGTCAGCTATGCTGCAGAAGCTGCCCTTGAATACGGTATTGCCTGGTTGGATGCCAATGATCCCGCTTTTGCCAGCTGGAATAATGACGATCTGGATGGCGATGGGGTTAACTACAATGATTTAAGTGCCGCAAATACGACTGTGGTTAGTGGTGGTGATACGTACAATCTTTCAGTGGCCTATCTGCGTGAATGTCTCGAGGATCCTGAACCGGCAAATATCGCCGATTGCGAACAATGGGTGGTAGAAGTTGAAGCTACCGCTACTGCCGCCTCTGACTCTGATCTCAGCCGAAAGCAATGGATACGGGTGCTCCAGACTCCGAATGCAACGGATCCTGCTCAGACCGACTTTATTCGTATTCCGGGCAGCTGGCGTGACTGGTGATCTGTTTTCAAAGGCGCATCAATACCTAGGGAAGGGTATCGTGGTGATTATATGAAAAAACAACAAACGGGAATGACCCTGATCGAAATCCTGATCATCGTACTGGTGGTCTCGGTGGGTATGGCTGCGACGGCAAAATTTCAGGGTGATCTTCTGCAATCCGGGGCGACAACAAAGGCACGGACTCAGGCGTTGGCATTTGTGCAGAATGAGATAGAAACCCTGAGGATGAATCATGGTGTTGCAGCAGCCGGTAGTCAGGATGATGTTGCTGGCAGTAATGCTTCCTACGATGTCAGCTGGAGTGTTACTGCCCTTGCGGGGCTGGCAAATACAGATCAGTACACAGCGACTGTTGCCTGGAATGATAACCAGAATAGAGCGCAAAGCGTGCAACTGGGTACAGTGCTTTATGCAGACCGTATGCTGGGTGGCGGCACTGCTGATAATGTCGTACGGTCGGAAGCCGCACAATGTGTCTTTTCAGATTGTTCTTCCGAAGATGAGGAAAGCAATCCGGACATTGAAGTGACGGTTGATATCAATGGTGAGGAGCAGGTTGTTATCACGGATGTTGTTGATGGTCTGGATATTACCGAGGATGGCTTGAGTCAATTGGGTAAAAAGGATACGACCCTTACAGGTAATGACTTTATTAGCAAGCTCAATGGCAGTGGTAGTTTTTCTGCAACAAACGGTAATGACAAATTTTTGATTCAGGGTAAAGCAAATGGCTCCGTCTATGTGAACATGCGGGGCGGGAACGATATTCTGCAAATCGGAGATGAGCTGACAGGGTCTGCAGATATCAACATGGGGTCAGGCGATGACTTGCTGATTCTGGGTAATATCGGCGGTAGCGCAACCGTTGATGGTGGTGCTGGTACAGATACCCTGTGTTTCACCGATATTTCCCAGTCTCAGTTTGATGGTGCTTCGCTTTCAATCCGCAACTTTGAGCTGCTACTGTTTAACGATGGTTCCTATCTGTTCCAGAATGGTTACAGTATTCCGGAATCCAGTATCCCGGTTGGCTGTGGCAGTAGCGGCCAACAACAAGATGGTTATCGTTATCCGGTTACGGTCAAAATCCTCTTTACCAGTGCTGCTGATGCTGAAAAAGACAGCGTTGCGGATATTTTTGACAGTTCAACCCTTGTGGATCCCGTGCCTGATGATCCGGCTGACGGGACGGTCTATCTGGATTTCTACCAGGATAATCATTACTTCTTTTATCTCAACGAGCTTACCGCTGTCGAAGAGGACATTGACGATGGTAGCGGCTCAACGGTTACGCGCTTTGTCAAAACGCTGAGTTTTGATATCCAGTCACAGACCCAGTTGTTGGCAACAAATCAGATCTTCGCCTGTTCCGCATGGACAGGGGATAATAAAGATCAGCTGGAAATAACAATGCAGGATTCCGAGTGTACACCCTAGTGCTCGGTGGCTATAAGAGGGGAACAAGTTGAACGATTTTCTGATCGTTGGTGGTGGCGTTATCGGTATGATGACCGCCCGCACACTGGCGGATTCCGGTGCGGATGTCACCATCGTCGATAAAGGCGAATTGTGTAAAGAGTCCTCCTGGGCGGGTGGTGGTATCGTTTCGCCCCTTTATCCGTGGCGTTACCGTTCGGAGATTACAGCGCTGGCGAACTGGTCGCAGGGATATTACCCGGCTTTAGCCAAACAGCTGGCGGAAGAAACCGGTATCGATCCTGAGTTCCGCTCCGGTGGCATGCTGATGTTGCGGGTAGAGGATGAAGCTGACGCTCTGGCGTGGGCTGAGAAATATCAGCAGCCCCTGACTCAGGTCAGTAAAGAGTTTATCTACAGCACAGAAGCCAATATCGCCCCCGGAAAAGAGCAGGCGATCTGGATGCCGGAAGTGGGCAGTATCCGTAATCCGCGACTGGGTCAGTCTTTGAAGAAGAGTCTTGAGCAGCGCCCAAACGTACGTATTCTGGAAAATGTCGACGTTAAAAGCATCCGCGTGATGGATGGGCAGGCGATCGGGGTTAATACCGCCAACTCGGTACTGAGTGCCGGTCAGGTGATTATCTGTAGCGGTGCCTGGAGTGCTGGCCTGCTGAAAACCGAAGACGCGGATCTTGGCGATCTGTTGCCTGAACTGCCGATTGAGCCGGTTCGTGGTCAGATGATGGTCTATAAGGCGGAACCCGGTCTGGTCGATCGGGTCGTCATGCTGGATGGTCGTTATGTGATTCCCCGCAATGATGGCCGGATTCTGGTGGGCTCTACTCTGGAATATGATGGTTTCAATAAGCAAACCACAGCGGAGGCCCGACAGTCTCTGCAGGCCAGCGCAGAAGCGATTCTGCCTGCGCTGAAGGATATTCCGGTTGAGCATCACTGGTGTGGTTTACGCCCGGGGTCTCCGGATGGCGTACCCTTTATCGGTGCGGTCGATGGCATTCGTCATCTGCATATCAACGCGGGTCACTTCCGGAATGGTCTGGTTTTGGCACCTGCTGCCACTGAGTTGCTTTGCAACCAGCTTTTGGGACAGAAACCTATTATTGATCCGGCACCTTATCAGCTAGCTCAGAGACTGGAAGAGGCTGCCGCCGGAGAGATGATCTGAGACTCAGGTTGTATTAAAAATTTCCCTGTCTGCGTGACATCCGCAAAGGATGGGCCCGGCAAGGTTGCGGTAATAAAAAAGAGGCTGTGGAATAGCTTATCCACAGCCTCTTTTTGTTTGTTTTATCTGTATACGACAGGCTTCGGGTTAGCGCTGCTCAGGCCCGTGATCCAGAAAATGATCTCTGTGTTCATGGCAGCAGAACCAGAGGCTCTCATGCTTAACCGCATCGTTTTGTGGCAGGTGCAGGTTGCAGTAGCGGCACTGAACCATCTGCTCCGAGTCAGTTGATTTCTGCTGCTGAACCGCTTCATCGTTCTGCTGAGATTCCAGTTTTTTCTGGTTGTAAGCTTTCAGCAGTCGAATGCCGACCCAGACAATCCCGATAAAGATAATTAAACGAAAAATAATAAAACCCATGATCTCATCCTAAAGCTGAGTTTTGGAGCTGCCGCTTGAGCGCTTTCTGTTCAGCGCTTGGATACCAGCAGCAGCGAAAGATTCATTTTTGCTCTTCAGTGAGCTATTCACTTACAGGTTAGCCAAACAGGTCTGGTACCAAGGCTCTCCATGGAGCCTTGCTGCCTTCACCCAGAGGCTTGATCAGTGACAGCTTGCCGTTCGAGGTCAGTTGCTTGTGTTTCGGGTACTGGGATTTCAGCAGATTGAGGGCTTCACGGGCTTCTTTCTCCATGCCCAGATGCAGATAGGCTTCGGACAGAGCTGCCAGAGCATCGCCGGAAACACCCGCTGTCGGATAGTTCTCCAGCGCAAACTGGCTGCGCTTAATCGCTGCGACATAACCGCCTTTACGGATATAGAACTGAGCGATAAAGATTTCCCGGCGCGCCAGTACGTTACGGATATAGAGCATACGCTGACGGGCATCGGTGGCGTAGCGGCTGTCCGGGAAACGGCGCAGGAAGGTATCAAAGTCCGTGAAGGCATCACGGGTTGCACCCAGATCGCGCTCAGAGATGTCGATCAGCTCAAGACCTTCCAGCATATAGCGACCAGCCATATAAGAAGACAGTCCCTTCATGTAGTAAGCGTAATCGACCTGAGCATGACGAGGGTGCAGACGGATAAAGCGGTCGGCAGTTGCCCGAGCTGTTTCGTAGTCCTGACTGCGGTATTGAGCATAGATCTGCTCCAGTACGGCTTGTTCTGAGAAACGGCCCAGGGGGTATTTGGTTTCCAGGGTTTCCAGCAGCTCAAGGCTACGGATAAAGTTACTGCCTTCCAGTGCATCCCGGGCTTCCAGATAAAGCTGACGTTCAGCTTTAGCCAGGTCCGCCGCAGACTGGTCACCGGCACAACCGGTAAGCAGTAATGTCAGACCCGTGAAAACAGCCAGCAGTGACTGACGGGAAAAAAGGCCGGAACTGATGGCGTTGCCCGTATGAGCGTTGCGGCCACAGCGTTTATAATGACGAAAAGAAACTGGCTTACGCATAATCACCAAAAGAGCTGTTTTCAATGGTAGAATGAACGGCGAATGACTATAGCACAGGCCGCTGACAAATACGTGTTTGGAATCGGTCGGTTCCGAGGCTTTTCTGACACGCAGAGCCAGCTAGGGTTTCACTCGTTCAGGCAATAAAGCCCAGATATTATCTCTTACCCGGACCTTTTTTCATCCATGGCTGAATCAATTTCGCTGCAAGCAACCGTCCCCTTCGAACTGAGCGGTTCCCGACTGGATCAGATTGCTGCAGAACTCTTTCCCGATTACTCCCGCTCCCGCCTGCAAAGCTGGATCAAATCCGGTGAGCTGACTGTTAACGGTGCCCAGCGTAAACCGAAAGAGAAACTGACCGGCGGCGAAGTGCTGAAAGTCGAAGCCACAGAAGAGAACAACGAAGAGTGGGTGGCGCAGGATATTGCTCTGGATATCGTTTATGAGGATGACGATATTCTGGTGATCAACAAGCCTGCAGGGCTTGTGGTTCACCCGGCTGCGGGTCACCAGAGCGGCACTTTGCTGAATGCTCTGCTGCATCATGCACCGGATATGGCGCACCTGCCCCGTGCGGGTATTGTGCACCGTCTGGATAAAGACACCACGGGTCTTATGGTGGTGGCGAAAAACCTGATGGCACAGAATGCTTTAGTGGAACAGCTGCAGGATCGCTCCATGGGACGTGAATATGAAGCGGTTTCCGTCGGTGTCATGACCGGTGGTGGCAAGGTCGATGCACCGATTGGTCGTCACGATAAAGACCGTAAGCGTATGACGGTAACGAACTCCGGTAAACCGGCAGTGACGCATTACCGTGTGCTGCAGCGCTATCGCGGCCATACCCATATTCGCTGCAAACTGGAAACCGGCCGTACCCACCAGATTCGTGTGCACATGTCCCATATCAGCTATCCGCTGGTTGGCGATCCGGTTTATGGCGGTCGTATGCGCCTGCCGGCTGGCAGCAGTGAAGGCCTGAAACAGGCGCTGCGTCACTTCAACCGTCAGGCACTGCATGCCAAACGTCTTGAGCTTTGGCACCCTGCCACTGGAGATCTCATGGAGTGGGAAGTGGATCTTCCCGAAGATTTCCTAAACCTGCTGGAAGCGCTGGAAACAGATCTGGAAAACTAATGCGTAACGCCTTTGCTTTTATGGCCCCTCACTGGCCAGCGCCGAAAAATGTAAAGGCGTTAGTCACATCCCGCGAACGGGGCGGAAATCAGGCTCCGTTCGACAATTTCAACATGGCAGAGCACGTTGGTGATAACCCGGCAGCTGTTGCCATGGCCCGTGAAGACCTGCAAAGTTTTGTCGGCGAGAAGCACCCTCTGCTCTGGCTGAATCAGACCCACAGCACTATCGTGGCAGACAGCTTCACGCCCAATATCGAGGCGGATGCCTCCGTTGCCTTTGATTCCGATTACGCCTGCGTTGTTATGACCGCAGACTGCTTGCCGGTGTTTTTCTGTTCCGAAGATGGCGACAAGGTTGGCGTCGCTCATGCGGGCTGGCGCGGTTTGGCCGATGGCGTATTAGAAGCAACTTTGGACAAGCTGGGTATCGAGCCGGAGAAAACACTAGTCTGGTTAGGCCCTGCTATCAGCAGCAAGCACTTTGAAGTGGGTGATGAAGTTCGTCAGCGTTTTGTGGAAGAGATGCCGCAGTGCTTTGATTGCTTTGAACCCAGCCCCTTCCGTCTGAAGCATTACATGGCGGATCTGTATCAGCTGGCGCGACTGCGACTGGCAGAACGAGGTGTGGAGCAGGTGTACGGCGGTGCCTTCTGCACCTACGCCGAGCGTAAGCGCTTCTACTCCTACCGACGTGATGGCCAGACCGGCCGCATGGCAAGTATTATCTGGCTGGCTGAGTAGCCCTTACTTCTTCGCTGTCTCATTAAGTAAAGCGTGTTCCCACCTCTGCGTGGGAACGCTAATTTTCACGCCTATCCTGACCCATATCAAACCTCAAAACAGCATCCCGCCTTGAACTCCACGGTTTCGTCCCTATCTTTCCGGTATAAGCAATAACCCACCTGTCGGAAACCCCGACTACACTTCGGCTAAAAAGCCCGACGACACATCACGGGGTTACACAGGTCTACCGAGGAATACGAAATGCGTGTTGACCGTTTAACCGGAAAACTTCAGCAGGCGCTTGCTGATGCGCAATCTATGGCTGTGGGCCATGACCATAACTTACTGCAACCTGTTCACCTGATTCTGGCGATGCTGGAGCAGCGCGATGGTTCGATCCGTCCGCTGATCACTCAGGCTGGCGGTGACTTTAATAAACTCCGTAACGAGTTACGTGAGCAGTTTGAATCTCTGCCGGTGATCTCCAATAACGACGGCCAGATCATGATGTCTCCGGATCTGGGCGGCATTCTGAATCTGGCGGATAAAGAGTCCCAGCAGCGCAAAGATACCTATATCTCCAGCGAACTGGTGCTGCTGGCTGCGGCTCAGGATAAGGGCGATACCGGCAAGCTGATTCGTGGCTGTGGCCTGACCAAAGACTCTCTTTCAAAAGCCATTGATCAGGTGCGAGGTGGCCAGAGCGTGGATGATCCGAATACTGAAGAACTGCGCCAGTCACTGGATCGCTTTACCGTTGATCTGACTCAGCGTGCGCTGGATGGCAAGCTTGATCCTGTGATCGGTCGTGACGACGAGATCCGCCGTACCATTCAGGTTCTGCAGCGTCGTACCAAGAACAACCCGGTACTGATCGGTGAACCCGGTGTCGGTAAGACCGCCATCGTGGAAGGTCTGGCCCAGCGCATTATCAATGGCGAAGTACCGGAAGGTCTGAAAAACAAAAAGGTGTTGTCGCTGGATATGGGCTCTCTGATCGCCGGTGCCAAATACCGTGGTGAGTTCGAAGAGCGCCTGAAAGCCGTGCTCAACGAGCTGGCAAAACAGGAAGGCCAGATCATCCTCTTTATCGACGAGCTGCACACCATGGTGGGCGCGGGTAAAGGTGAAGGTGCGATGGACGCGGGCAATATGCTCAAGCCTGCGCTGGCTCGTGGTGAGCTGCACTGTGTGGGCGCGACCACGCTGGATGAATACCGTCAGTACATCGAAAAAGATGCCGCGCTGGAACGTCGCTTCCAGAAGGTGCAGGTGGATGAGCCGTCTGAAGAAGACACCATCGCTATTCTGCGTGGTCTGAAAGAGCGTTACGAGCTGCACCACGGTGTGGATATTACCGATGGTGCGCTGATTGCCGCCTCCAAGCTGTCGCAGCGTTATATCACTGACCGTCAGCTGCCGGATAAAGCGATCGACCTGATTGACGAAGCGGGTTCCCGTATCCGTATGGAGATGGACTCCAAGCCGGAAGAGATGGATCGTATGGATCGCCGCCTGATCCAGCTGAAGATCGAACGTGAGGCGCTGAAGAAAGAGAACGACGATGCTGCGCGCAAACGTCTGGCCCATCTGGAAGGCGTGATTCAGGATCTGGAGCGCGAATACGCGGATCTGGATGAGATCTGGCGCAGTGAGAAATCTGCTGTACAGGGCACTCAGCAGCTGAAGAGCGAACTGGAACAGGCCCGTCTGGATCTGGAAGTTGCCCGCCGCGCCGGTGACCTGGCGAAAATGTCAGAGATTCAGTACGGCATCATCCCGGACCTTGAACGCAGCATGGAAATGGCGTCTCAGGCGGAAGAGGTCGAGCATCAGCTGCTGCGTAACCGTGTCACCGAAGAAGAGATCGCAGAAGTGGTTTCCAAGTGGACGGGTATTCCGGTCAGCAAAATGCTGGAATCCGAGCGCGAGAAACTGCTGCGTATGGAAGAAGCGCTGCATGAGCGCGTGATCGGTCAGGAAGAAGCGGTGGGAGCCGTTGCTAACGCTGTGCGCCGTTCCCGCGCGGGTTTGGCTGATCCGAATCGCCCGAACGGTTCTTTCCTCTTCTTAGGCCCTACCGGTGTCGGTAAAACCGAGCTGTGTAAGTCACTGGCGAAGTTCCTGTTTGATACCGAAGAGGCGATGGTTCGTATCGATATGTCTGAGTTTATGGAGAAGCACTCCGTGGCTCGTCTGATCGGTGCGCCTCCGGGTTATGTCGGTTATGAAGAGGGCGGTTACCTGACGGAAACCGTGCGTCGTAAGCCTTACTCTGTTGTGCTGCTGGATGAGGTGGAAAAAGCCCATCCGGATGTGTTCAACATTCTGCTGCAGGTGCTGGAAGATGGCCGCCTGACTGATGGTCAGGGTCGTACCGTGGACTTCCGCAATACGGTTATCGTGATGACCTCGAACCTGGGTTCTGATGTGATTCAGGCCTACGGTGGTCAGGACGAGCAGTACGATGAGATGAAGAACAAGGTGATGGATGTTGTCGGTAGTCACTTCCGTCCGGAACTGGTCAACCGTATCGATGAAGTGGTGGTGTTCCATAGCTTGGGTCGTGATGCGGTGAAAGGCATCGCACGGATTCAGCTGCAACGCCTGCAGCAGCGTCTGGATGAGCGCGAGCTGACCATTCAGCTGTCGGAAGATGCGCTGGATCAGCTGGTCGAAGTGGGCTTCGATCCTGTTTACGGAGCCCGCCCGCTGAAGCGTGCCCTGCAACGCTGGATCGAAAACCCGCTGGCGCAGGAGATCCTCTCTGGCAAATTCGCCCCCGGCCACACCATCAAAGTGGAAGTCCGCGACGGTGAACTGGTGTTTGTATAAGCAACAGTCTGACTGCTTGTTGAAAAGGCGTCCTTCGGGATGCCTTTTTGTTAATGAAGTGGTGCATTTCACAGATAACAAATGACCAACTTAAAGGTTGGCTCTGAGAGTATAAAACCTCAGAAAATGTGCGGTTGCACCAATCCTAATCGAATGATTTTGCTAAAAAAGCCTGTTTTTATTTTGCGCTGCACCAAAAAGGCTCATAACCGCCTTAACTCGCCCTATTGTTCTATTGACATCTTTAACCTGCTGTTAGAACCTAATTGTCCTTATTTTCCGGGCGTAGAGTACAGGGCGAACCCCGACCATCTACGTGAAAGGGTAAACAGGCTTTATTTACCCACCGAAGGAATAGCAGGCCCAGGTTTACCCGCCAGGCCTGGCTGACGCCCCGACCCGCATTTACCCGTGCGAAGAAGAGTGCAGAACCTATCCGGTTCTATGTGCCAGGTAAGGCAGCCTAGTCATGAGCCTGCATGATCAGGAGCGCGCGCGTGGCTGCCCTTATATCTATTCAGTCACATAGTCCGCACCTAATTGGAAAGCATTCTTTTAGCTCGATGTTCCCGACTGTCCAAAGATGACGGGGAACTCAAATTTGGGGGTTCACTACGGTGGAATTACTTTCTGGCGCCGACATGCTCGTTCGTTCTCTTCAGGATGAGGGCGTTGAGTATATCTACGGTTATCCCGGCGGATCGGCACTTCATATCTACGATGCCATATTCCGCCAAGATAAAGTTAAACACATTCTGGTCCGTCACGAGCAGGGTGCTGCTCACATGGCAGACGGTTATGCCCGTGCCTCGGGTAAGCCAGGTGTGGTTCTTGTTACCTCAGGTCCTGGTGCGACCAACACAGTAACGGGTATTGCAACCGCGTATATGGATTCGATTCCTATGGTTGTTATCTGTGGTCAGGTAATGAGTCATCTGATTGGCGAAGACGCCTTCCAGGAAACCGATATGATTGGTGTTTCACGCCCTGTGGTTAAGCACAGCTTTAGTGTGAAGCACGCTTCGGAAATTCCTGAGATCATCAAGAAAGCTTTCTATATCGCTTCAACCGGTCGTCCGGGTCCTGTAGTTGTGGATATCCCTAAGGATATGACTGCCCCGACCGATCGTTTTGAATACGAATATCCGAAAAAAGTTAAGATTCGCTCATACAACCCTGTGACCCGTGGCCACACTGGTCAGATCAAGAAAGCGGTTGAGATGATGCTGAAAGCCAAGCGTCCGATTATGTACGCGGGTGGCGGTGTTATTCTGGGCAAATCCTCTGATAAGTTCACTGAGCTGGCGAAAAAACTGGGCTTCCCGGTAACCACATCCCTGATGGGTATTGGTTCTTTCCCGCAGACTGATGAGCAGAGTGTTGGCTGGCTTGGTATGCATGGTAGCTATGAAGCTAACATGACCATGCACAATTCGGATCTGATCGTATGTATCGGTGCCCGTTTTGATGACCGTGCGACTAACAACGTGAGCAAGTTCTGCCCGACGGCGAAGATTGTTCATGTGGATATCGATCCGACCTCTATCTCCAAAACCGTTCGCGCAGACGTGCCGATTGTAGGCCCGGTTGACTCGGTTCTGAATGAGATGCTGGATCTGCTTAAGCAGGCGAAAGCGACGCCGGATGCTGATGCTCTGGCAACCTGGTGGAAACAGATCAACGAATGGCGTGCAAGCCGTCCTGAGCTGTATCAGGTTGAGGAAGATCGTCCGATCAAACCTCAGCAGGCAGTTGAAGCTCTGTGGAAGGTAACCAATGGTGATGCTTATGTTGTAACCGACGTAGGTCAGCACCAGATGTTTGCTGCTCAGTACTACAAGTTCGACAAGCCGAACCGTTGGATCACCTCCGGTGGTCTGGGCACCATGGGTTTTGGTTTCCCGGCAGCGATGGGTATCAAGCTGAACTACCCGGACAATGATGTTGCGCTGGTAACCGGTGAAGGTAGCTTCCAGATGATGCTGCAGGAGCTGTCGACCTGTAAGCAGTACAATATTCCGGTGAAGATCATCAACCTGAATAACCAGTCTCTGGGTATGGTGCGTCAGTGGCAGGATCTGAACTACAAAGAGCGTCACTCTCACTCATATATGGAGTCCCTGCCGGACTTCGAGAAGCTGATCGAAGCTTATGGCCACGTTGCTATGACCGTTAATCGCATTGAAGATCTTGAGCCGACCCTTGAGAAGGCCTTTGCGATGAAGGATGAGCTGGTGTTTGTAAACGTAATGGTCGATCCGAAAGAGCACGTTTACCCAATGCAGATCCCGCAGGGATCGATGCGTGATATGTTGCTGAGTAAGACGGAGCGTACCTGATCATGAGACACATTATCTCCATCCTGATGGAAAACGAGGCTGGTGCGCTGTCCCGTGTTGTGGGCCTGTTCTCTCAGCGTAACTTCAACATCGAATCGCTGAACGTTGCACCAACGGAAGATCCGACGCTGTCTCGCCTGACGCTGACCACTGTCGGTTCTGATCAGGTGATTGAGCAGATCACCAAGCAGCTGAACAAGTTGCTGGACGTGGTGAAGCTGGTTGACCTGACCGAAGGTCAGCATATCGAGCGTGAGCTGATGCTGATTAAAGTGAAGGCGGTTGGTGCTCAGCGTGCAGAAGTTAAACGCACAACGGATGTTTTCCGTGGCCAGATCGTGGATATGACCAGCACAACCTACACCATTCAGATGACGGGTGAAGGTGACAAGCTGGATGCCTTTATCCAGGCTCTGGGGCTGAATACGGTTCTTGAAGTGGTGCGTACCGGTGTTTCCGGTATCTCCCGCGGTGAGAAAGTACTTAGCCTGTAACCTTCGGGTTGCACATAAAAAACCGCTGCTTCTGCAAAGAAGCAGCGGTTTTTTTATGCCTGAAGATCGGATTGTGATCTTCAGGGTTCACCATTCAATAAGGCAGGACTTTACGCGCTGACCAGCTGATCGGCAGTCGGTACAACAGGTGCTGACTGATCGAAGAAGCCTTCGGTGTGGATCATCTCATCCTGCGCCCCCAATGCTTTGGCGGCTTTGATGCAATCATCAACAAACTCCGGGCTCCCAGCGATATAAAGTGCGTGCTTGGACAGATCCGGATACTGCTTAGGCAGGAGCTCCGGGATACGTCCCTGCTGAAAGCCTTCCTTCTCTTCCTGAGTCAGGGTCGGAATAAACTTGAAGCGACGGTGACGCACATTCCACAGCTCCATCATGCCCTTACAGTAAACATCCGCTTCGGTGCGGGCGGAGAACAGCAGGTGCACCGGCTGTTTAAACCCACGGCGCAGAGCAGCATCGGTCAGTCCCATAATCGGCGCAAGACCCGTACCCGCCGCGAGACATAATACAGGGCTGTCGGTGCCCGGATCACCAATAAAGGTGCCGTAAGGGCCGGACAGATTGATCATGCTGCCGGGCGTCGCATTGTCATGTACCCAGTTACTGGTTGCGCCATCAGGTACGCGGGTAATCTGCAGGACAATTTCACCATCCGGGCGAGGCGCATTAGCAATCGAGTAGGAGCGCGGCGTAATGGTTTTCTGGGTGTCAGACAGAGAGACATACTGACCCGGCCAGAAGCGGATCGCTTCACCCACAGGGCGCAGGCGAATTTCTGCGATGCGCGGGGTACGCTCAATACGGTCAACCACAACGCAGCGTACATTTTCGCGGGGCGGGAATAACTTAGGCTTGGCATCATCGGTGCCCCAGTCGATTTCAAGTTCATCGCTCAGGGGTTTACACATACACATCAGGCCGTAGCCCTGGGCGCGTTCTTCCTGAGACAGTGCCATATCCAGCACCATACCCTGATCGAACTCTCCGTCTAAAACCTTAACTTTACACTCACCGCAGGCACCGGCGCGGCAGTTGTTCTGCAGGGCGTAACCAGCATTTTCCAGAGTTTCCAGAACGGTTTCACCCGGTTTGCCTTCTACAAGTTTGCCGGATGGGGATAAACGAATCGCTGACATAATTAAACCTCCGGGCCTGATGGCTGACCCTTATTCTGCGGGTTGAAACAGCAACCCGGTTTAACGGCTGCAAAATGGAGATAACAGTGACATCTTGCAGAAAAAGGTCTGCCCGGCGTGACAGGGTGTGGTTTGGTCGCGAACGACTTGAGGCTGGGCAGACGAAAACAGCCACCCCGCAAACCCCAGGGAGAGTTTGCCGGGCGGCTGAGTGAGCAACAGTGACTGAACTTAGAAGATCGGAATGATATCCGCTGCGTCCAGATCAGCCTGAGTCACTTCTTCACCTGTGATATCCACTTCCGGGATCGCAGGGAATGGCGTGTCGTACTTATCCAGAACCGCTTTCAGGTTCAGCATCGCATTACGCCAGTTTTCCAGCTTGGCTTCGTAAGTTGGGATACCAAAGCCTGCTTCACGGCACAGGGCTTCTGCTTCGCGCTGAGTCGGAATAAAGTCTTCCGGCAGATCCCAGAACTCTGCTGGTGGCTCAAACAGTACCGCAGACAGGAAGAGATAACCGGCGCGGATCTGCTTAGTGATCACGGACTTGTCTTCTTTCGACAGGTTCGGGTAATCACGCTCCATCAGAGACAGGCAGATCGCCATGTGACGGCCTTCATCACGACCGATGTTTTTAAACGCTTCGGTAAATACTAGTTCTTCACAGCTTTCAGACATCTGCTTGAAGATGGTTGCCGCAGCGATTTCACCCATTAGGAAGGAGCTGAACAGTACTGCCAGACTGTACTTAGGCACCGCTTGCTTGTAGCCATTCCAGTAGCGACCGCCGTTGTAGTACAACCAGCGGGCGTTTTTCTGCAGGCGACGACCCAGTTCGGTCTTCGGCTCATATTCCAGCGGGCTTGGCGATTCCAGTAGCTTGGTGATCACCAGACCACACATCTGCTCGTGATTTTGCTCGTCGCGGGTTACTGAGAAGAAGCAACGACGGATCGCATCTTCTTCGTGGTCTTCGTAGGTTTTGATAAAGGCTTCAGCGAAAACCGGTGGTGCGGAAGCATCGAATACAGACAGCAGAGTCCACCAGTAAGCCATCGCTTCACGCTCTTCCCAGGAGTAGCTGGAAGGGTCGAAGGTATCCCAAGGCAGATCTTTCGGGTTCCAGGCCTCACGCAGAGACGCATCCCAGATCTCTTCTACTTTGGAAGACTTGGTTTCCCAGCGCAGAGGGTAAACGTTGGGTTGTGGAGTTTCTGGTGGAAATTCCATGGTATGTGCAATTTTGTCTTTGCTGTGCATTGCTAATCACCTGTTATTTTTGTCGTTGGTTTTATGCCGCAGTTTTGGGGCTGCAGGTTGAGCTGGCTTTCTGTCTGCATCAACGGGGCTCTGTCAGATATCCGTTGACGGGTGCAGATGGAAAGACCGTGCTGAGCTCTTTTCTGATTCATCGCAGCGGCTGCTTGAACAGGCTGTCTGAATCATCGGTGAAGAGAATATTGCGCAAAGAGATACTAAAAACAATATGTGATTTTTTATTGTGTATCGCTTTTGGGTGGGTTTGAATTAGAAGAAAATAAAATCATATCCTTATGATTTTAAATAATAATCTTTGGTTTTTAGCGGTTTTTGAATGGGGCGTAGTTAGACTTTTTGGGGTATAAAAAAGTAGTATCTGTTTTGATGTGAGTCAAAATAGTGATTCTTGTTTTATTGTTTTGTATCTTAAAGTTGGGCCCAGAAAGCTTCGATCAAAGGGTTCTTGAGTTTCTTTTTCAGCACGCAGACACCGACATCAAAGGCCGGTAGCGTTGGAGTCACTGGTAAGACCTGAACGGTATTCGCCAGAGGGCTGTTTTCCAGCACAATTTTGGGCACCACGCCGACACCGAAACCCAGACTAACCATGCTCACGATCGCCTCATTACCAGCAACCTGTGCGTAGATATTGGGTTTAAGCGCTTTATTGCTGAACCAGCGATCCACGCGGTTTCGGGCTAATCCTTTCTCAGAAAGAATCATGGGGACCTGCTCCCAGTCCACATCCTCAATATCACCTTCAAACTGAGGTGCGATCACAGGATCATCAGTCGGAGCGATAAAGAGCAGGGGCGAAAGTCCAGTGGATTTGAAGGCCAGTGTGTTGGGCAGATTATCCGGGCGGGCGGCGATGGCGATATCTTCATCACCGTTCAGTACCCGCTGAACAGCGGGTTCCGGTGCGCCGGTATGCAGCTTGATCTCAATTTTCGGATAGCTGCTACGGAAGCGGCGCAGAATATCGTGCAGAAAGCTGTAGCTGGCGGTGACCGAGCAATACATGCTGAGTTCCCCCTGTAGCTCCTGCGCATCCTCCAGCAGAGCGTTGCGGATCATATCCCACTGGCTAAGCGCTTCCCGGGCGTAATTCTGAAACTTCACCCCTTCATGGGTCAGGCTAACCGTACGATTGTCCCGCTCAAACAGGCTGACACCTAAAGAATCTTCCAGCTGCTTAATGCTGCGGCTGAGGGCTGAAGAACTGATATGGCAGGCTTCGCTGGCGCGACCAAAGTGCAGGGTTTCCGATAAAACCAGAAAATGTTTCAGCAGTCGGGTATCCAACAGGAATCTCCTCGGGAGCAGCGTAAAGCCGTAGTGAATAAACAGCGTCGAATAATGCGTGTTGCGTAAATCGGGATATATTGTTGCATATATATCATTTTACGCAATGTGTGCGCTGGTTTATCTTAGCCTCAACAGGAACAGGCAAGGCGAAAAAACAACCCACAGAGGTTAACGCCTTCGATAAAGAACAGCGCAAGAGCTGACAGAACTTTACTGCCGACCCTAGCTAACAAGCGTAAGTCCGCAAGGTTTACCCGACCTTTCGGCAACAGAAAGAAAGATACTAACTACCAAGAGTTGCTGCTCAGAGCATCAGCTCTGAGACATCAAAATAGGACGTGCCAACATGCAAGTTTACTACGATAAAGATTGTGATCTGTCCATCATCCAGGGCAAGAAAGTTTCCATCATCGGTTACGGTTCTCAGGGCCACGCTCACGCGTGCAACCTGAAAGATTCCGGTGTAGACGTAACTGTTGGTCTGCGTGCTGGTTCTTCTTCACGCGCTAAAGCTGAAGCTCACGGTCTGAAAGTAGCTGACGTTGCTGATGCAGTTGCTTCTGCGGACGTAGTAATGATCCTGACTCCTGATGAGTTCCAGGGCCAGCTGTACAAAGAAGAGATTGAGCCAAACATCCAGAAAGGCGCAACTCTGGCATTCGCTCACGGTTTCTCTATCCACTACAACCAGGTTGAGCCACGCGCTGATCTGGACGTGATCATGGTTGCTCCTAAAGCACCTGGCCACACTGTACGTTCTGAGTTCGTTAAAGGCGGTGGTATCCCTGACCTGATCGCTATCTACCGTGATGTTTCCGGTAAGGCGAAAGAAGTTGCTCTGTCTTACGCAATGGGCGTTGGCGGTGGCCGTTCCGGTATCATCGAAACCACGTTCAAAGATGAGACTGAAACTGACCTGTTCGGTGAGCAGGCGGTACTGTGCGGTGGTGCAGTTGAACTGGTTAAAATGGGCTTCGAAACCCTGACTGAAGCTGGCTACGCTCCTGAAATGGCGTACTTCGAGTGTCTGCACGAACTGAAACTGATCGTAGACCTGATGTACGAAGGCGGTATCGCCAACATGAACTACTCCATCTCTAACAACGCTGAGTACGGTGAATACGTAACTGGCCCAGAGGTGATCAACGAGCAGTCCCGTGAAGCGATGCGCAACGCGCTGAAACGCATTCAGGACGGTGAGTACGCGAAGATGTTCATCGCGGAAGGTCAGACTAACTACCCTTCCATGACTGCACGTCGTCGTAACAACGCTGCGCACCCAATCGAAGAGACTGGTGCTAAGCTGCGTGCCATGATGCCTTGGATCGCTGCAAGCAAGATTGTTGATAAAGAAAAGAACTAAGTTTTTTTCTGATCAGAAAAAGGCCAGCTTATGCTGGCCTTTTTTGCGTCTGGTAGAAAGTAACCTGACTTGCTATAGCGCATAATTTACTCAGAAAGCGGTGCGTTAAGCGCTTTTGGTAACCATTTAACACCTGACAGCGATAGAGACAGAAGGTGTTCAGGGTGTAGAATGTCGGCTTCAATCTTAAGTGATAGGTTTTTCAATGACTGATCAAGAGAAACAATCTCAGCCTGACAATGCTCCTTTAGGGAATAAGTCGGCTCACGATGACGATTTTGTGGAAGAGACCCGCATGTTGTCGATGGGCGAGGATGAGGTCGAAGAAGAGACTGTAGAGGAAGGTAAAAAAGTACGCCGTAAAGGTATTTACCTGCTACCAAATCTGTTTACCACAGGTGCGCTGTTCTCAGGTTTTTATGCTGTCGTCTCCGCGATGAATGGTGTATTTGATAATGCGGCCATTGCAATTTTTATCTCTATGATTCTGGACGGCCTCGATGGTCGCGTTGCCCGTATGACCAATACTCAGAGTGAGTTTGGCGCGGAATACGACAGTCTGGCAGATATGGTCTCCTTTGGTGTGGCGCCTGCGCTGGTAGCCTTCAGCTGGATGCTGGGCGATATCGGTAAAATCGGCTGGTTTGCGGCCTTTATCTATGTCGCTGGCGCAGCCCTGCGACTCGCCCGCTTCAATACTCAGATAGGTTCAACCGATAAGCGTTGGTTTATCGGTCTGCCAAGTCCTGCGGCAGCCGCAGTGATTGCGGGTATCGTCTGGACTTTCAGCGATATGAATCTTGTTGATACCAGCTATAAGTACGCTCTGGCCTTTATTGTGGCTGCTGTCGGTGTGCTGATGGTGAGTAATGTGCGTTACAACAGCTTCAAAGAGATCGACCTGAAGGGGCGTGTACCGTTTCTGACCATGTTTGTGATTGCGCTGATCTTCGTAGTGATTGCATACGATCCGGCAACCGTTCTGCTGCTGATCTTTGTTGGTTATGGTGCTTCCGGTCCGCTGCGTGCACTACTTAAGGGGAAAGACAAAGCGAAAGATCAAGGCGATAAACCAGCCGCCTGATCCTGCGCTTAATATCTCTGCCGTAATAAAAAAGCCGCTATTCCCTTTTTAAGTCGGGATAGCGGCTTTTTTGCTTCTTCACGGTAACGCCTGAGCGGATTGACCGGGCTGGGTTACGCGAAGCTCAGGGAATAACCGTAGGCATCCAGATAGGTTTGTTCGGTCTCAAGATCGGCGAGAGTCAGCGGATTATCCTCAAACCAGCCATCGGGGAAGCTGAGCTTGATCTGCTTGCCATCCACTTTGATTTTGGCACTCAGATTCGCTTCATCAGGACGACTATGATTCAGGTGCACGGCAAGACGCAGCAGAATTGCCAGGCAGATCAGAGGTTGTTCCAGAGCCTCCGGCTGTGTTCTGAACTCCGCCATAGGGAATTTTCGGCGGTGGCTGCGCACCAGCACCGCCAGCATCGCCTGATGCTGATGGGAGAAGCCGGGCAGATCTGAGTGTTGCAGCAGGTAGGCACCGTGCTTGTGAAACTGGCTATGGGAGATGGCAAGGCCAATTTCGTGCAGCTGGGCAGCCCAGCGCAGAATCTGGCGCAGTTCGTCATGTTTCAGCTTCCAGCTGCTTTTAACTTGATCAAACAGGTTGAGGGCTGTTTCGCTGACGATTGTCGCCTGTGATGCGTCTGCATGGTAGCGTTCGCTCAATGCCGTTACGGTTTGTTCACGAATATCCTGATGAGAGAATCGGCCCAGCAGGTCAAACAGAATGCCTTCGCGCAGAGCGCCATCGGTAAAGGTCATCTCTTCAATATCAAGCAGCTCAAAGATAGCCTGTAAAATAGCGACACCGGCAGGGAAAACCTTTGCTCTGTCGGAGCGCAGTCCATCCAGCTGAACACTTTCCAGATCTTTAAATTTCAGCAGGGCTTTGCTGAGCTTGCTCAGACCTTCCCGGGTGATCGGTCCGTCACACCAGCCATTCTGTTGCAGTACGGCAGCGGTGGCCTTGATGGTGCCTGAAGTTCCCACCGTCTGTTGCCAGCCCAGTTTCTTGTAGGGTTTTACGATATTGAGTAGTTCGTTCTTCGCAGCCAGAACTGCCTGCTGATAGCGTTTAGTTGTTATCTGACCGTCGGGAAAAAAGCGCTTACTGTAGGCGACACAGCCCATGTGCAGACTTTCCAGTGCCTTGGGCTCAAAACCTTCGCCGATAATAAATTCGGTACTGCCGCCGCCAATATCCGCTACCAGTCGACGCCCCTGAGGGGTTGCCAGAGAGTGAGCCGCGCCAACATAGATCAGACGAGCTTCTTCACGGCCGCTGATAATCTCAAGCGGGTGGCCGAGCACTTTTTCAGCGCGATTGAGGAAACTACGGGTATTGCGGGCGGCCCGTAAGGCATTGGTGCCGACGATGCGGATATTGTCCGGATTGATACCTGTAAGAAAAGGCGCAAAACGGCTGAGGCAATCCAGTGCTCTCTGCTGGGCTTCTTCGGTCAGGTTGCCGTCCTGATCAAAACCTGCTGCCAATTGTACTTTGTCGCCCAGGCGTTCCAGTGTGCGGATCTCTCCCTGAACTGAACGAGCGACCATCAGGTGGAAACTGTTCGAGCCAAGATCAATTGCAGCCAGCAGATCATTGTCGTAGCTGGCGGTCTGATCGTCAGTGATTGTTTCCGTTACCGGCTTGTCTGTTGGCTTATCCGTATTGCTCATTATTCTTGGCCTTACTGTCACGCTGAAAAGTTCCCTTATTATGGCACGATCATAAAAGTGTCACATGACGAATCCGTGACATCACCTTGTTTTTATAAGGTCTTTTGATGCGGCTTAAGAGTTCGTTAAGTCTGAGAACTCATCCTCTAACCCCAGAGATAGCAAGGTCTTGCAGATATCTGTTCTTCTGTATTAGCAAGCACTGTTATTTATTGGCTTATGCTTAATTCCAACTTTTACCGTCAGGCATTCCGGTGCTATGATAGCGGTATTCATTTAGGTGTTGTTGTATCTGCTAATCTGTTCAGGAAAAGGTATGACGGCATTCTGATCATCTTGAGAGCTCATCTCTGTCTCTCGTTGTAGATCACTGCGGTGAGTTGTAACGATCATGAGCCGGAAGAGCCGAAAATTTTGCCCCGGAGGCATTTAAATGAGCGAAAATATTGTAAATGTAAGCGATGCGTCCTTTGATGACGACGTACTGAAAGCTGAACTGCCTGTTCTGGTTGATTACTGGGCTGAGTGGTGTGGTCCTTGTAAAATGATCGCTCCGGTTCTGGAAGAGATCGCTCAGGAATACGCTGGCAAAGTTAAAGTTTGCAAGCTGAACATCGATGAAAACACTGATGTTCCACCGAAGTTTGGTATTCGTGGTATCCCTACTCTGATGCTGTTCAAAAACGGTAACGTTGAAGCAACTAAAGTAGGCGCTCTGTCTAAGTCACAACTGGCTGCGTTCCTTGACGGCAACCTGTAAGTGACCTTTATATTGCGCAGGCGCACATGTCTGCGCAATATATGCCGGTAAATACTGGTATCTCTGCCACATTGGTGGTATGTTTCTTTCCGTTGTGTGCGTTCCGCATACCTTCTCCTTTTGAACGCTACCAGCTCCAACCTGCTGGTCAGTCCCAGTCTGAACGAAACCTTTCGCCAGAATTTCGTAAACTCTAGCCCCTAAATCAAAGCTCCTAACGACCCATGAATCTTACCGAATTAAAGCAAAAATCTGTCCCCGAATTGATCGACCTTGCCCAGGAAATGGGTATTGACAACGTTGCTCGCTCGCGCAAGCAAGATATTATTTTTGCCATCCTGAAAAGACACGCGAAAAGCGGTGAAGATATCTATGGCGATGGTGTTCTGGAGATTCTTCAGGACGGTTTTGGTTTTCTGCGTTCAGCGGACAGTTCTTACCTGGCAGGACCGGATGATATCTATGTATCTCCGAGTCAGATCCGTCGCTTCAATATGCGTAAAGGCGACCATATTGCCGGTAAGATTCGTCCTCCAAAGGATGGTGAGCGTTACTTTGCCCTGCTGAAAGTTAACGAGATTAACTTTGATAAGCCGGAAAACTCCAAGCACAAGATTCTGTTTGAAAACCTGACGCCGCTGTTCCCGGATGAGCGTCTGGTAATGGAAATTGGTAATGGCTCAACCGAAGATCTGACCGCTCGTGTTATCGATCTGGTGGCACCTGTTGGTAAAGGTCAGCGTGGTCTGATCGTTTCCCCGCCAAAAGCCGGTAAGACCCTGATGTTGCAGAACATCGCTTCCTCCATTACCCGTAACAATCCTGAATGTCACATGATCGTACTGCTGATCGACGAGCGTCCGGAAGAAGTAACCGAGATGACCCGTTCTGTTCGCGGTGAAGTTGTGGCTTCTACTTTTGATGAGCCGCCAGCTCGTCACGTTCAGGTTGCAGAAATGGTGATCGAGCGTGCTAAGCGTCTCGTAGAACACAAGAAGGACGTGGTAATTCTGCTGGATTCCATTACCCGTCTGGCCCGTGCTTACAACACTGTGATTCCATCCTCCGGTAAAGTACTGACCGGTGGTGTTGATGCTCACGCACTGGAAAAACCAAAACGTTTCTTTGGTGCCGCACGTAACATTGAGCATGGTGGCAGTCTGACCATTATCGCAACCGCTCTGGTAGACACAGGTTCCAAAATGGACGAAGTGATCTTCGAAGAGTTTAAAGGTACCGGTAACATGGAACTGCATCTGGATCGTAAGATCGCAGAGAAGCGTGTTTATCCTGCGATTAACATTCGTCGTTCCGGCACTCGTCGTGAAGACCTGCTGGCGTCTGAGGATGAACTGCAGCGCGTATGGATTCTGCGTAAGCTGCTGAATCCTATGGAAGACACAGGTGCTATAGAGTTTATGATTGAGCGTCTTAAAGATACCAAGACCAATGATGAATTCTTTGAAGCGATGAAGCGTAAGTAAGTCTGAGATCCCGACAGAAGATGCTTTAAGCCTGACAAAAGGGTAAGCGAAGGCTTACCCTTTTTCGTATCTGGCGGAAGGCCATTGGCCGATTTTCCGACGGTTTAAGACCTGTCACCGCTAACACTAATTTCAATCTCCTTACCGACTGGCAATTGCCAGAGGAAATCAGGGAACCGAGATGCGTTATAAAGACCTGCGTGAATTTATTGATCAGTTGGAAGCGATGGGAGAGCTGAAGCGCATCTCCACTCCGGTTGATCCCAATCTTGAGATGACCGAAATCTGTGACCGCACCCTGCGGGCAGAAGGTCCGGCGTTACTGTTTGAAAGCCCGGTGGGTTATGACATGCCGGTGCTGGGTAACCTGTTTGGTACCCCGCGTCGGGTTGCTCTGGGTATGGGCGAAGATAACGTGACCGCGCTGCGTGATGTCGGTAAGTTGCTGGCCTACCTGAAAGAGCCTGAGCCGCCAAAAGGCTTTAAAGACGCCATCGAAAAACTGCCCGTCTTTAAAAAGGTCCTTAACATGGGGCCGAAAAAAGTGCGTAATCCTGCTTGTCAGGATGTGGTTATCGAAGGCGATGACGTTGATCTGTACAAGTTGCCGATTCAGACCTGCTGGCCCGGCGATGCGGGGCCTCTGGTGACCTGGCCTCTGGTGATCACTAAAGGCCCGCATAAAGAACGTCAGAATCTGGGTATCTACCGTCAGCAGCTGATCGGCAAAAACAAGCTGATTATGCGTTGGCTGTCCCATCGGGGCGGTGCTTTGGATTTCCGCGAGTGGCAGCAGACCCATCCGGGAGAACCTTTTCCGGTTGCTGTAGCGCTGGGTGCTGATCCGGCGACGATTCTGGGCGCAGTAACACCTGTGCCGGATACGCTTTCTGAGTACGCCTTTGCTGGTCTGTTACGTGGCTCTAAAACCGAGCTGGGCAAGTGTATCGGTAACGACCTGCAGGTGCCGGCAAATGCTGAGATCATTCTGGAAGGCCATATCTATCCGGACGAACTGGCTCCGGAAGGCCCGTTTGGCGATCACACCGGTTACTACAACGAAGTGGAAAGCTTCCCGGTATTTACCGTCGAGCGTATCACTCATCGTAAAGACCCGATTTATCACAGCACCTACACCGGACGTCCACCGGATGAGCCAGCGGTTCTGGGCGTGGCGCTGAACGAAGTTTTTGTGCCGATTCTGCAGAAGCAGTTCCCGGAAATTGTCGATTTCTATCTGCCACCGGAAGGTTGCTCCTACCGTATGGCGGTGGTGAGTATGAAGAAGCAGTATCCTGGCCATGCCAAGCGCGTGATGATGGGAGTCTGGTCTTTCCTGCGTCAGTTTATGTACACCAAGTTTGTTATTGTCACTGATGACGATATCAATGTTCGGGACTGGAAGGATGTGATCTGGGCGATTACCACCCGTATGGACCCAGCTCGTGATACCACTATGATCGAAAACACCCCGATCGATTATCTGGATTTCGCTTCACCGATTCCCCGTCTGGGTTCCAAGATGGGTATGGATGCCACCAATAAGATGCCCGGTGAAACCGATCGTGAGTGGGGCGAGCCTATCGAGATGGATGCGGCTGTTAAGCAGCGTGTCGATGATCTTTGGGACGAACTGGGTATTTTTGATAAACCTTCATCCTGAGACAATCCTCAGGATCTGAATCCGATTTCTCAGCAGTATCTCCCGATTCTTGCAAGCCGAAGGCTTATCGGAATCGGGAGTGGTAAACCGGAATGACCACAACGGATAAACGTACGCTCAGGGTTGATTGTCATCAGAAGTTGGCGGGTTTTAATGTCGCCCCTGATGAGAACTTTCTGGAAGCGGCAAAACAACAGGGATTCCGCCTGCTGAGAGGGTGTAAAAATGGCGTCTGTGAAGTGTGTGAAAGCACTTTGATCCGTGGAACGTTGTCTTATCGGGCTTCCTCCGGCCTTCGCACCGTCACACCCGGAGAATCTTTTTTATTTTGTACTGCATCGGCAACTGAACCGGTTGAGATCCAGCTTAACCGGGTGCTTGCTCCAGGAGAATTTATAGTGAAGACAATGGCTTGTCAGATTGAAAGTGTTGAACAGCTGGGCGCAACCGATGTTTATCGGGTTGTACTGAAAACCCCAGCCGGAAATCTGCCTGATTTTGCAGCGGGCCAGTATCTGGAAATCATCCTGCCTAATGGCGACCGCAACGCTTTCTCAATTGCTAACCGTCCGGATGGGCGCCGTCTGGAGCTGCACATTCAGCATCTGCCGGATCGGGATAATTCTCGTTTGCTGCTGCAGACGCTTCAGGAGCAGAGCAGCATTCAGGTGGAATTGCCAAAAGGTGAGTGCACGTTAAAAGCGACCGGCACGGACAAGGTGTTTTTTGTTGCTGCAGGAACCGGTTTTACCCAGATGAAGGCACTGATTGAAGAGGCTTTAGAGCAGGGTTCCGCTCAGCAGCTGTATCTTTACTGGGGAGCCCGCCGCCCACAGGATCTCTACATGGCTGAGTTGCCGGAGCAATGGCAGCAGGCCTATGAAAACTTCCACTTTGTACCCGTTATCGGTGATCTGCTTCCGGATCAGAAATGGCAGGGGCATGTGGGCATGTTGCACGATGCCATGATCAAGGATCACGGTAAGTTTGATGATGCGACTGTATATGCCAGTGGTTCGCCGAATATGGTCTATTCAGTGACCGATACTCTGATTCAGTACGGTTTGTCGGATGAATGTGTCTTCTCCGATGTCTTTGCCTACGCTCCGCGCGGCTAGACTTGGCTGCTGATTGAGGTTTTCCTGTGACCGATGATAAAGCGCTATCTCCGATTCTGATTACCGGCGGTGGCCGTCGTTTGGGGCGGCATGCCGCAGAGTCGTTTGCCGATAGTGGCCAGTCAGTGATCATCACTTACCGTACTGATCGCCCCGAGCTGGATTCTCTCAGAGCAAAAAGCATTGTTACTTTGCAGGCTGATTTTAGTCATCAGGCAGGTATTCTCGATTTTATCGAACGTCTCAAAGCAGAAACCTCCAGCCTGAGAGCGGTTATCCACAATGCGTCCGACTGGTTGCCGGATCATAAAGGTGTGGATAACGCTGATCTTGCCGAGGCTGCGGCAGGCTTTCAGCAGTTATTCAGTGTTCATATGCTGGCGCCGATGCTGATTAATCAGGCTTGCGAGCCCTTGTTGATGGCCCATGACGGTGCCAGAGATATTATCCATCTGACCGATGCAGTTGTGCGCAAAGGCTCAAAAAAACACGGCTCTTATGTCGCAACAAAAGCCGGTCTGGAAAGCCTGACTCAGTCTTTCGCTGCCCGCTTTGCACCGGATATCAAGGTTAATGCTATCGCTCCGGCATTGATTATGTTTCAGCCGGATGATGATGCCGAATACCGTGAAAAAGCGCTGAAAAAGTCTGCATTGCAGATAGAACCCGGCGCGGAAGTGATTACCCAAACAATCTGTTATATCCTCGACAATCCTTATCTTACGGGTGTTGTTCTGCCTGTAGAGGGCGGACGTTCAGTGGTTTAGTTGTCTTATTTCAGGGAGTGAAAAATGAGCAGAAAGTTTTTTTCCAGTTTGCTATCAGTAAGTATCGCAACACTGCTGAGTATCAGCTACGCGCAGGCTAAAACACCGAGTTACATGTCCTTGGGCTACCAAAAAAGTCAGTGGGACTTGAATGGCAGCTCCTTAGATGGTTCGGGCTGGTTTCTGGATGGGCAATATTCCTTGTCAAATCGACTAGGGGTGTTAGGAGGCTTTAGTCGGGTGGGTTATGACCAAACGGATGTGGCTGAATGGCAGGTTGGCGGACGTTTTCAACAGAACCTTATTTTTCGTTCAGTGATCGGACTGGAATATCGATATCTAAACCTTAAGGTTGAATCAGCTGACACAGAGGCTGATGAGTTTGGTCATAGGGCAGCTATAAACCTGCATGTTGAGTTTGGGTCTTCAGGTCATTCAGAAAGACCGGGAATTCTCGAATTGGGTGCAGCATTAACATCGTATGAATCTGATGACAGGGAGTTATTCTCTATTGGTTATCGCGCATATCTGAACCGTGGTTTTTCTCTGGCCTTGCATCTTCAAACAGAATCCGATGATCGCCATTGGCTTGCATTCTCTATTCGGGAAGAGAAGTAAACCCTCAGCCTCAATCATTGCTTTATTTTCCTGCCCTAAAAACTCTTTAGCTAGTCATGTGGTTGATGGCCCGTGGCCATAAATACGCATGCCAAGAAAGTATCAGAGTTTCCGGCCTAAAGTCGCACTGGACAGTCTGTCATATCTCCGTAAAATGCCCGTCACAATTTGACTCAAGTCAAAAAGCGTTACCTATAAGAATTACTAAAAAAAGAAACAAGTCTCAGCACCCTTTAAATCAATCTGTGAGGATTTGAAATGTCTCATCATGACGAAAACTTCCGTGACGAAGCTGGCTTTATCTATGTGATTCCGGCTCTGGCAATCCTGATTGGCATGAACTGCCTGCCAGCGACCATCTTCTGGTCTCGTTACTTCTTCGGTTAATCACCGAAGGCTGTCTGGTAACTTACCGGATAAGCAAACAGGCTGATTAACGTCAGCCGCGGAAGGATTCGCATAAAAAAGGCCGTCAAACCCCGGATATTGATGTTGGGTTTATGACGGCCTTTTTATGGGTTTTGAAAAGCAGGTTTAAGAAGCCTTAAAGGTTTGGATTAACCAGCACCCGACCTTTTACTTTTCCTTCGATCATGTTCTGAGCACGCTCCGGCAGATTTTCCAGAGAAACCTCTTCTGATACCTGATCCATGATCTCCTGTGGCAGTTCTTCTGCTAAGCGTTTCCACGCCTGCACACGACGCTCAAAAGGAATCATCACACTATCCACACCCAGAAGATCAACACCGCGCAGAATAAAGGGCATGACTGTGGTGTTCAGAGCAAAGCTGGATGCGAGACCTACTGTAGCTACCCGGCCATCGTAGTTCATCTCGGACAGTACCTTGGCAAGAATGTCGCCACCCACAGTATCCACAGCACCAGCCCAGCGGGACTTATCCAGTGGGCGAGCCTTCTCTTCAAATTCACTGCGTGGCAGCACTTCAGAAGCCCCCAGCTTTTTCAGGTAGTCAGTGCTATCGGCTTTACCGCTCACCCCGACAACCTTGAAGCCATTTTTCGCCAGCAGCGCCACGGCAAGACTGCCCACACCACCGGTTGCGCCGGTTACCAGAACAGGGCCATGTTCTGGCTTTAACCCGCTTTCCTGCAGACGCATCACACACAGCATAGAGGTCAGACCTGCGGTACCTATAGTCATCGCTTGTTTCGCCGTCAGGCCGTCAGCCAGTGGCACCAGCCATTTAGATTGCAGGCGCATCTGTTGGGCGTAGCCGCCCCAATATTTCTCACCAACACTCCAGCCGGTCAGTACAACGGCATCACCGGTTTTGTAATCCGGGCTTGCGGATTCCGCAACGGTTCCTGCCAGATCGATACCCGGCACCATAGGGAACTGATGAACAATTTTACCGGCACCGGTTACCGCCAGAGCATCTTTATAGTTCAGAGAGCTGTATTCGATATTCACCAGAACATCGCCTTCCGGCAGTTCACTGATATCCAGAGTGCGGACGCCTGCCAGTGTTTTCTTTTCTTCCTGTTCCAGAACCAGAGCTTTATTCATACTGTGACACCTTGCTTATCTGAGCGGATTGGTTGGGGTTGCCTGCAGCATAGTCGATCCGGGCTGCTTTTTTGACTGTCTGAAACTAGGTTAATCGTTAATTCTTCTATTTGTCAAACAAATAGAAGAATGGTGCGTCACCCTGGAGTTTCTGCTAGTATTCGTCACTTGTCCTTATATGGGCGGCATTAAATGAGCCGGTGTCACAGGCTGAACAGCTGAGTCAGCTGTTTTCTGTATTCGCCGATGATCGAATGTGATTTATTCTGAGGTTTGTTGTGAAAATCCAGCCCCTGATGACACAAAGTCTTGCTAAGCAGATCTCTGAACAATTGCGTGAAGCGATTCTTTCCGGTGAGCTCAAGGCCGATGACCGCCTGCCGACCGAAGATGAACTGGCAGCCCGTTATCAGGTCTCCCGACCAACGATTCGGGAAGCTCTCAAGCGCCTGGCGGCTCAGAACCTGATCCGCTCCAGACGCGGCCCTACCGGCGGTACCTTTGTGAACCGTCCTTCTCTGGAAGATGCCAGTGAAAGCCTGACTGCTTCGGCGACTCTGCTGGCGAGTATGGATCAGTTCAGTCTGACTGAAATTGCCGATGCCCGGCACGAGCTGGAGAAAACCTGTGTGCGTCTTGCGGCACAGAATCCGGATAAGTCTGTGCTTAAACTCCTGCAGCAGGAGCTGGATCAGCAACAGTCGGAAGCCCTGACGGATGAAGAGTTTTGTGCGTCCGATGTGCGTTTTCACCGGGCTCTGGTGGATGCCTGTCAGAACGCCATGCTGCAGTTTCTGATGTATGCGGTGATCGAGGCGATGCAGCCGGTAACCAATATGGTAGTTGTGCGTTTTCGGGACCGGTTAGATGTCGTTGGCACTCACCAACGCCTGTATCAGGCGATTGAGCAAAGTGATGCAGAAGGGGCAGAGGCAGCTCTTGATGAGCTGATGGTCTATCTGAAGGCGCGCTTTCAGGCTGCTCAGGACTGGAAAGCAGGTCAGTCCTGAGGGATCTGTTTCAGGGTGAGGACAGGGCTTACATCGGCTGGCGGCTGTTTTCCAGCAGACTCGGCATTACGGCCTTAACCCGAATATCCTGCTGTAGCTGGCGCATCAGGTCGGGAATCTGATTGGCATCCACATTGAAGTAAGCCCGGTTCAGGCGTTCGATCTGAACCGTCAATGTCATACCGTATTCTTTAGCGATCGCATTAGCGGCTCCGTTGTCGTTCAACACTAAGCCAAGCTCGTCCAGTAACACAGCAAAACGTTGTGTACTTTGGTTCCAGACTACCGGTCGCCCATCTGCACTGGCAATAGCCTTTGATTGAATGCTGTAGTTTCCTTTCCGGCCAATCTCTGCATTATTACTCTGAACGGCTCTCTGGTTTGATCTGTTTTGGGTGTTATAGGCTTTTACCTGATCCAGAATCAGGTAGTGACTGTTTTCTATCCGGATCTGCTTACCGGTTTTCAGGTGTGCAGGTAGCTGATCCTGAGCCGCCATCGGTTTTTTGCCATCGTAAGCACAGGCCGAAAGTGAAAAAGTTGCCAACAGGCTGGTGAGAATCAGAGTGAATAAACGCATTGTTACTATCCTGTGTCCGTTGAAGTTGGCTGTCTCGGTTAGCGTCCGAAGATGGTCATAGACCAGCTGTGCAATGTGCCGGGGCCATAGTCGTCGCCATGAGTGTCGTAAATCTGAAGCTGCCATTTACCCGCTGCGTTTTCTCCATAGAAGGTTTGGCTTAACAGAGTTAATTCGTAGTTTTTGATTTCGGTATTCAGCGCATTTCTTGGTGTCAGAAGTATGCTTTCTGTTCCTGATGGCGATGTCAGCTTGATCATCAGATCAGAGACATAAGGGTGGCTTAAGGTAAGTGCTATCTGAACGGATTCTACTGTTGTCACACCTGCGGGAGCGGTGAGCAGTGATGATAGCGGCACGCTGATATCATCAGCTATCGTCCCGGCAGAGCTATTTGTCGACGTCGCGTTGAGCATCGCCGGTAGGTTCGTTGTATACGCTTTGGCGCTCTCGACAGCCTTAACTGCATTGATGCGGCCAAAACCATAGTAGTTGTGGTACGACAAGCCTGCCGCGTTATCCCGCCAAGCCAGATCAACGGTGGTCGCTGGTGCAGTCGATGAATTGACTACATCATCGGTATTACCAATGACGACTGCGGAAGCTGACTCGTCAACCTTATCTGCGGTTCTGATCAGGATATCCCGCACATCCCGCCAGCCAAGATTTGGATTTGCTTCAAGAATTAATGCAGCAACACCGGAAGTTACAGGCGTTGCGGCAGATGTTCCTGCAAATGCATTTGTATAGCCTTCATAACCGTCCATATCATCGATATCGGTTGTTAGGTTGATGTCATTGGTTGTAACGATGCCTGCGCCATCACCGCCTCCGGGAGCAGAGAAAAGTACATTCGCTCCGGATGAGGAGTAGCTGGCACGGGTGCCATCCGCATTTAATGCTGAAACCACCATCATATAGGGGATATTGTTATCCGGGTCCAAAGCTGAACCCTGACAGGGAAGGTCTGCAGAATGGTAATCCGTGACAGTACATGCTGAATTGTCACTTGGTTTTTCAAAGTTATTACCCGCGGCTTTAAAGTAAAGTGCGCCAAGACCGGAACGGCCGGACTCCGTACCTGTCTTTGTTATGGCCTCTATATAGTCTGCATAGGTAATGGGTGTTGTTTCTACACCGTACCCTAAGCTCATATTGAAAATATCAATATCGCTGTTACGGGTGCTGGTGGCGGATAAGGAGGTTTGCCAAATGGCTACAGTTGTTTCAACGTCCAGCGTGTTATAGCCCTGTATTTTGCTTCCTGGCGCGACACCAGAGCCCCCCAAAGCATTGTCTTTTACCGCACCGATAAGGCCGGATACAGAGGTCGCATGACCACCTGACGGTGATACCCCAAATTGGCAGGAGTTAGTTAAATCTAAGTTCGGTTGAAGATCCGGATGACTGTAATCGATACTGGTATCGACAACTGCAATCTTTACTCCCGATCCGGTCACTTCATCCCAAAGAGAGCTCTGCAGGTTGATATCCTGCTTGATGGTTCCAGGGTTGCTACTGTTATTAAGGATATGCCACTGGGAAGCCAGCAAGGGGTCAGTACCCGAGGTATTGCTGGCCTGAGTTGAATAGCTCACGGTGTTGCAGGCATCAGATGTACTTGAACTGCTACCTCCGCCTGAGGATGTGCTGCCGGAAAAGATAGATTCGCCTGTATCTTCACCACAGGCAGACAGGAGAAACAGGCAGGTTAGGGTGGCCAGTTTTCGCATGATAGGGTTGGTTCCTTTGGCGTCGGTCATCCATGAGACCTAAAGATCATTACTGAGGACTCATATTGCAATATTTTGCCTTCCTTGGCGAGAAACCCAGCCTAAAAATTACACCTTCTCAAACTCCCTAACCGACTGACTCAGCTCACCCATAATCTGATCGAGTTGCTCGATATTGCTTTGAATCTGACGGGTTTCATCTGCCAGTTGCAGTACCTGCTGGCCAATGGTGCGAATCTCTTCGGCGTAGTGAGTAAAGGTGGTTTGCTGCTGCTGCCCGGTGGCTGACAGCTGTTCCATCTGCTGACCCAGCTGACAGGTATCCTGAATAATCGCCTGAATCTGTTCCTGAGCAGCCTGAGCATGGCTCTGACCGGACTGAACCTCTTCACTGCCTTCACGCATAGCCGCGACGGCGGATTCGGTGCCATCCACAATCAGGCGAATCTTGCCGCTGATATCCTGTGTCGCATTGCGGGTACGCTCAGCCAAGCCCCGAACTTCATCGGCCACCACGGCAAATCCACGGCCCTGTTCACCGGCGCGGGCGGCTTCGATCGCAGCATTCAGAGCCAGCAGATTAGTTTGTTCAGCGATATCATGAATCATCACCACGATGGAGTTCACCTCGTTGGAGCTTTGTTCCAGGGTTTCCAGACGCTCTGCCGCGGTCATAATCACTTCGGTGGCGCGGTTCAGCTTGCTGACGGCGTCATTCATCACGGTGCCGCCTTCAGTGGCTTCCGCACCGGTTTTCTTAGCCGTTGTCGCAGCGATTTCGGCATCACTGGCTTGCTGACTGACCTCGGCAACGATCTTGTCGGCTTCCTCAACCATGCTGCCAACGGCATGATTTTGCTGTTGCATAGTGTGGGCGATTCGCTGGGCACTTGAGGTGACATCCCGACTGACATTCTCAGCCTGATGCACGGATGAGGTAACTTGCGCCAGAATCTCAGCAATACGCTGCTCACTCTGTTCACTGGCCTTACGGGCGGTTTCCAGTTGAGCAAAGCCCTGAGATTTGGCTTTATCAAACGCCAGTGCGAGAACAATCACAATCAGGCTCATACCGATCAGGGATTTGGCCTGTTGCATTGGAATCAGGTGTTCAGGAATCGGAGACTTGGGCAGTGGGATACCTGCCTGATGAATATACAGAAACAGGGCAATAGTCGAGAGACTGATAGCCGACCAGAAGTAGCCGGAGCCACGGCCGGCAATAAAAATGGCGGCAAAAGGGATAGATGCCATCCAGGGGGCGCTGCTCGATATCACACCACCGTTCACATAAAGCATCCAGACCACCATGGCATACATGCAGCTGATAACCCCTTCAGCGACCCAGCGTTCCTGGGCTGTGATGCGCAGCATAATAGGGCCCAGTAAAAGACCGGCGCTGCCAAAGAGAATGCCCCAGCCCATGGCCGGATGGTGGTTTTTAAAGTAGCTGATGGCAAATACCGGTGCGATAACACCTGCCAGCAGGGCAACGGTGACTACGGTTCGGGCATGAATCAGGCGATCCTGATCCTGTCGAAGACTGTCCGGGATAAAACTTTCGGTAAGCTGGGAAAGTGTCATGGCGGCTCCGGTTTTTTATTTTTATTTTCTTTTTTAATGAGGTTTTGTTCAGCCTGCGCAGAGAAAAGTCAGATGTTTTCTGAGCGCCTTATGATCAAGGGGTATTGAATCTAAAACATACGTTTGAATGAGGCAAGGGTAAGACTAAGGTTGAAATGTAAGTCGAAGAATCAGTCGGGGAAGGATTTAATCCGTGGGAGATGCTTGGTCTTTGATTTATAAGCGGAAAATAAAAAACGCTGTCGTTACAAAACGACAGCGTTTTTTGTGAAGTGCTTAAGCTGTTGCTGTGGAATGAGCTGCTTAGTGCACCCAGTTCACCACAGCGAACAGACCGACCGCTGACATGACGATGGTGTATGGCAGTGCCATAATCACCATGCGGCCATAAGACAGTCGGATCAGAGGAGCAATTGCCGAGGTCAGCAGGAAGAGGAAGGCAGCCTGACCATTTGGCGTTGCCACACTTGGCAGGTTGGTACCGGTATTTACCGCAACTGCCAAAATATCAAAGTGTTCGCGGGTGATATCACCGGCATCCAGCGCGGCTTTGATTTCAGAGATATACACCGTTGCCACAAACACGTTATCACTGATGGCTGACAGAACGCCGTTGGCGATAAAGAGCATCGCTGGCTGCTGACTGGTTTCCATACTCAATACCATGTGGATAAAAGGTTCGAACAGGTGCTGTTCGTGAATAACCGCAACCACTGAGAAGAAGACTACCAGCAGAGACGTAAACGGCAGCGCCTCTTCAAAGGCATGGCCGATCTGATGTTCTTCGGTAACTCCATTCAGAGCGGTCTGGATGACGATAATTGCCAGACCAATCAGACCAACTTCTGCAATATGGAAGGCCAGAGCAAAGATCAGGAAGCAGGCGGTGATCGCCTGAACGATCAGAGCGGCTTTGTCTTTACCTGTACGTTTTTCGGTCTGGTGCTTGTCGAAATCTTCCAGAATCTGGCGAACGGAATCCGGCAGTTCAACGCCATATCCGAAGGTTTTGGTTTTCTCCAGTACCAGACAGGTGATCAGTCCTACTACCAGCACCGGCATGGTCACCGGAGCCATTCGGGTGAAGAACTCAACAAAGTTCCAGCCTGCCACTTTCGCAATCAGCAGGTTTTGCGGCTCGCCGACCAGAGTACAAACGCCACCTAGTGCCGTACCGACCGCAGCATGCATCAAAAGGCTACGCAGAAAGGCGCGGAACTGTTCCAGATCGTTATGGTGTTGTTCCGCCAGAGAGCCATCGTTGCCGTGGTCATGGCTGTCGCTGTGGAACTGTTTACCGGAAGCTACTTTGTGATAAACCGAGTAGAAGCCGACACCGATACTGATCACAACCGCAGTAACCGTCAGCGCATCCAGGAAGGCGGACAGCAGCGCAGCGGTAATGCTGAACAGCAGGGAAAGCAGGGGTTTTGAGCGTACCCCAAGCAGGATCTTGGTGAAGGCAAACAGCAGTAGCTGCTTCATAAAGTAGATGCCCGCCACCATAAAGACCAGCAGCAGAATCACTTCAAGATTGGCTTCAATCTCATGCATTACCGTTTGGGGCGAGGCCAGTCCAATGACAATCGCCTCAATTGCCAGCAAACCACCGGGTTGCAGTGGGTAGCACTTGAGGGCCATTGCCAAAGTAAAAATAAACTCGACGATCAGCAGCCAGCCGGTAACGAAGGGGCCTAAGCCCGGGGTGAGGTAAATAATAGGGTTGATGATAAGGAAGGCGAGAATAACTTTCTTGTACCACATAGGGGAGTTGCCAAGAAAATTACGCAAAAAGCCTTGGGTTATGGTCTGGGCCATGTATGAGGTCCTTTGCAGTTAGGATTGTTAGTTGTTTTTTATTTGTAATTTGTTGAAAGACTTAATGTTTTTTTATTTTTGCTGTTTTGTTTTAAGTCATTTCCGAATTAGGGCGCGGGCATTATACATTGTGCAGGGTGAAACTGAGAGCTGAAATAGTCTGTAAGCCCAGTTCTCATGGGCTTTAAGTATAAAGTTTCGCATTGGTTAGATGTTTTGGATAAGCTTGCACAGAGACAAAAACGCGAAGGGGAGTGTCTTGGATAAAAAACGCCTGAATGCCTTTTGGGATAATATTTTTCATAAAGATCAGGACCCGGCTCAGCAGGATCTGATTTCTGTTTTGTCTCAGGTTCCCCTTTTTGCCGGACTCACCCGAAGGGAGCTTAAGCGCGTTGCCCGAATTGCCCATCTTCGAATGTACGCCCAGGGCGAACGCCTGTTTCAGATGGGACACCCCGGCGCTGCTATGTTTGTGATTAAGTCCGGTAAGGTCGATATCGTCATTCCGCAGGAGGGATCGACTGATCTGTTGTTAGCCAGTCTGGGGGCCGGAACCTTTATGGGTGAGTTGGCGCTGCTGGATGACTCTCCCCGTTCCGCATCGGCCGTTGCTGCTGAAGATGCTCAGGCGATCGCTTTCTTCCGTTCCGACTTCAATAAACTGATCGAAAAAGAAGCCGCAATCGGTAGCAAGGTACTGAAAGAACTGGCGCAGATTATCGGTCAGCGCCTGAAGGTGACCAACCAGCAGCTCTCTGATCTACGCCAGACGGTAGGTCATTATGAATCTTGAATACGATGCGCTGTCGCGAGCAAAGCGGCGTAAGCTCTTTTTTCTGATCTCCACTTTTCTCGGCTTAGCGGTTTTTGCGCTTCTGGTCTGGGCGTTGCGTGAGCTGATCCTGCCAGCAATTGTCGGTGCTCTGGCCGCTTATCTTTGCCATCCTCTTCTGGCCCGGATGCGTTGTTATGGCGTTCCCAAAGCCGCAGCCATTTTACTGCTGTTTACCGGTTTCTTTCTGGTTATCAGTCTGGTTTCCGGTCAGATCCGGGATGCGATCCCGGATGAGCAGGGCAAGCTGGAGTTAAGGGTTCGGATTCAGTTCAAGCTGAATGAAAAATACCAGCAGCTGATGCAGGTGGATGACAGTGGTAAAGGCAATCTGGTCTATAGCCTTGTGGGCAGCGAGATCGAACCCTTCTGGCAGCGGATCAATGGCTGGCTGATATTGCCGCCAAAAGAGCGTCAGCAGTTTGAGGAGTATTACCGTAACCGCTTCGGCGCTGACCGTTTTGATCAGAAGTATTATCGGTACTTCCTTGCCAATATTGAACAGCACAAAAAGAACGATGCACTTCATACCGCTGAAGAATCAGTCGACCAAAATACACAGGTGGTCACTACCGAGAAGAAGTCTGAAACGGATGCTAACGCCAATGGTGGTCTTTTGGCAGCGATTGGTGGCGTGATCTCACTCTGGATGGCTGCACCTTTTGTTTTTCTGTTCCTTCTGCTGGATGAAGGCCAGATCAAGCGCAGTCTGGTGCTGCTGGTGCCGAATCGTTATTTCGAGATGGTTTTGACGGTGATCCACAACGTGGACGATGCACTGGGGCGTTATCTGCGGGGCACTTTTCTGGAATGTACCCTTGTTGGTTTTACCCTGATGGTGGGGCTTTTTGTTATCGGCTTTGGCGTTAAGTGGGCCTTTATCATCGGCACGCTGGCAGGGCTTGCGAATGCGATCCCTTTTCTTGGGCCCGGAATCGGGCTGTTAATCGGCCTTATTTATGGACTGGTGGTAGAAGAATACACGCCACTTTTCAGTTTTATCACGGCCGACAGCATGTTTATCTGGGTGTTAGTGATTGTGGGTATGACGCAGCTCTTAGACAACGCGGTTTACCAGCCTGTTGTGCTCGGCAATGCGGTTAGTTTGCACCCGTTGGTCGTAATTATCGGTGTTATGGGCGGTTCTATTCTGCTGGGCTTTACCGGAATGCTGTTTGCGATCCCAGTCATCGTGGTGCTGAAGGTAGTGATAGGGACGCTGATTCAGCAGATGAAGGCCTACCAGATTATCTGAATCTGTTACTCTATCGGTGAATTTAAACCCTGTTAATGGCTCGACTATGATCAGTCGACTGGCAGTTTAGGAAAAAACAGCATGAAACCAGGTCATACCGGTCTGACCCATCTGATCCATTCTACCCGATACTCCATGAAAGGCCTCAAGGCTGCATTTATTAATGAAGCTGCGTTTCGTCAGGAAGTCGCTTTGTGCGTTATTCTTTTTCCGGCAGCGATCTTTCTCGGTGAAACTCTGGTCGAGCGCCTGCTGCTGATCGGCTGCTGATCGGCTGTTGTGCGCTGGTGCTGGTTGCCGAACTGGTCAACTCTGCTATTGAAGCGGTCGTGGATCGCATCGGGCCGGAGCACCATGAACTGTCCGGACGGGCGAAGGATATCGGCTCCGCTGCGGTATTTATCGCACTGGTCTTTGCCGGAGTGACATGGGGCAGCATCTTGATCAGCCGTTTTTGGTAAAACTGAACACTCGTGTTATTTGAATGCTCGTACTTTTCAGTGTGTTTATATCGTCACCTGATCTGCTTTGGTCGCTCGGTTTTACTCGACCCTGATATGTAGTCGGCCAGGCTTTTGATCAGTCAGGTTTATAAAGGAATCACTATGACATCATCCATCCCGCAACAACCCCTTCAACATCTGCCTGAAAATCTGAAATCGACGTCGGATCAGCACTGGCAAAAACTGCAGGATGGATTGGAGCCTGATCTTTTTGCCGGACTTAAAGCCCTCCCTTTTGCGGATAAGATTGTTGTCTGCAGTGAGTACGTGGTCGACAGTGCTCTTCGCTTTCCTTACCTGTTGGCGGAGATGCTGGAAAAAGGCTGGTTCACGGAATCTCTGACGGCAGCCCAGATGCGCGAGATTCTGCAGGCTAAGCTTGAAAACTGTGCCGCAGAAAACGATATGCATCGCGCTCTGCGTCAGTTCCGCCGTCAGATGATGATGCGCATTATCTGGCGTGATTTCTCCTTCACCACCAATATGTGGCAGACCACCGCAGAGCTGAGTCATCTTGCGGATATCTGTACCGATGAAGCTCTGAACTGGCTGTACGATTTTTATACACCTAAGTGGGGTACGCCTTATTCCAAAGCGGAAGAGGGCTCTGAGTCACAACCTCAGCGTATGTCGGTCATTGGTATGGGTAAGCTGGGTGCCTGCGAACTGAATCTCTCTTCCGATATCGATCTGATGTTCTGTTTCCCGAAACATGGTCAGACGCAGGGCGGTAGCCGTTCGCTGGATAATCAGGATTTCTTTATTCGTCTCGGGCAGAAGCTGATCGCGGCGCTGGATGCCAATACCGTTGATGGCTTTGTCTTCCGGGTGGATATGCGTTTGCGTCCCTACGGTCAGAGCGGATCGCTGGCGCTGAGTCACAACGCCATGGTGGAGTACTACCACGATCAGGGGCGAGAGTGGGAACGCTACGCCATGATCAAGGCGCGTATTATTGCCGGTGATATCGAAGGCGGTAATGAACTGCTGGATGAGCTGAACTCCTTTGTGTACCGCAAATATGTGGATTTCTCCGCCATCGAATCCCTGCGGGATATGAAGGCGATGATCAACCGCGAGGTGCGCCGTAAGGGACTGATCACTAACGTGAAACTTGGCCCCGGTGGTATCCGCGAGGTGGAGTTTATTACTCAGGTGTTCCAGCTGATTCGTGGTGGCCGAGATACCGAGCTGCAGGAACGCTCGATCCGCAAAGTGCTGCCGATCATCAGTGGCCTGGGGCTGATTCCTCAGGCGGTGACCGATGAGCTGCTGGAAGGTTATCTCTTCCTGCGTAATGCCGAGCATGCCCTGCAGGGCGTTGCAGATCAGCAGACCCAGACGCTGCCGGAAGATGATTTCCCGCGCCTGCGTATGGCTTACATTATGAACTTCGATAACTGGCAGGATTTCGAAGCCCGTCTGGAGCTGGAGCGGGCGAAAGTCAGTAAACACTTCGCCAATGTGATTGCCGCTCCCGAAGATGAAGAAGAACAGGATGACAGTCAGAGTGCCGAACTGGGCGCGCTCTGGAAAGGTGAATACGATCCTGAAGCCGGAGCCCGCCTGCTGGAAGAGCAGGGCTTTGAAGATGCTGAAACCACCTATCGCCGGCTGGACAGCCTGCGCAACAGCCGTGTTGTTCAGGGCTTGCAGCGGGAAGGTCGTGAACGTCTGGAAGCCTTTATGCCGATGCTGCTGCAGGCAGTGACGGAAAGTGGAATCCCATCCCAGACCCTTGAACGCACCCTATTGCTGGTCGAAGCCGTGCTGCGAAGAAGTGCTTACTTTGTCCTCTTGATGGAGAACCCAAGTGCTCTGAAACAGCTGGTTAAACTCTGTTCCGCCAGTCCATGGATCGCCGAGCATCTGGCGAAAACTCCGATTCTGCTCGATGAGCTGCTCAATCCGGCGACCCTCTATACACCGGCGGATCTTGATCTGCTGCGTGATGATCTTCGCCAGCAGATGCTGCGTCTGCCGGAAGAGGATGAAGAAGCTCAGATGGAAGCCCTGCGTTACTTTAAACGTGCCCATGTGCTGCGTGTGGCCGCTTCCGATATCAACCAGACCCGCCACCTGATGAAGGTCAGTGACTACCTGACCTTTATCGCCGAGGCGGTGCTGGAATATGTGCTGCAGATGGCGTGGAAAACCCTGACCGATAAATACGGTTCACCGGCTAAAGAAGATGGCTCGTTGTGTGATCCGACCTTTGTCATTGTCGGCTACGGCAAGATGGGCGGTATCGAGCTGGGCTATGGCTCGGATCTGGATCTGGTATTCCTACATGATGCCGCGTCTCAGGGTGTCACTGATGGCGACAGCAAGGGTAAGAAGAGCATCGATAATGGCGTCTTCTTCACCCGACTGGGTCAGCGGATTATCCATATCCTCAATACCCTGACCCCATCCGGTCAGCTGTATGAGGTGGATATGCGCCTGCGTCCGTCCGGTAATTCCGGCCTTCTGGTGAGCTCGGTGAAAGCCTTCAGAGATTACCAGCTGAAAGAAGCCTGGACCTGGGAGAAACAAGCGCTGGTTCGTGCCCGTGTTGTTGCTGGTTGTCCGCAAGTGGCGCAGAAGTTTGCCGAGGTGCGTGCTGAGATTCTGACCGAAGAACGTGACCAGAATCAGTTGAAGGAAGACGTTGTATCCATGCGTATTAAGATGCGGGACAATCTGGGTTCCAAGCCGGATGCCACAGGTGCTCATACCAGCTTCCATCTGAAGCAGGATGCGGGTGGTATGGTGGATATCGAGTTTATCGCCCAGTACTGTGTACTACGCTTCAGTAGTGAACATTCTGAGCTGCTGCAGTGGACCGACAATATGCGCATTCTGGAAACGGTAGAGCAGGTTGGCCTCTTGTCATCCGAAGAGGTGGCTCAGCTGAGTGAAGCTTATCTGGTTTATCGCCAGGCAGCCCATGATGCCTCGATGCAGAAAGTGCCGAGTGTGGTTTCTGCGGATCAGTTTACCGATCACAGGGCTAACGTCAGCCGGATCTGGCAGGGGCTGCTGGAAGGCTAAAATAATAATCCAAACGCTGAAGGAAATCCGATATGTCTATGGCCGAACGCGAAGGTCTGATCTGGTTAGATGGCCAGATGGTGGACTGGAAAGATGCAAAAGTACACGTACTGACTCACACCCTGCACTATGGCATGGGTTGTTTTGAAGGTGTCCGGGCTTACGCAACCGACAAGGGCGCGCAGATCTTCCGTCTGCAGGAGCACACCGACCGCCTGTTCCGTTCGGCGCATATTCTGAATATGGAGCTTCCCTTCACCAAGGATGAGATTAACGAGGCTCAGCTGGCAGCGGTACGGGAAAACAACCTGGATCACGCCTACCTGCGCCCCATGGTGTTTTACGGATCGGAAGGCATGGGGCTGCGTGCCGATAACCTGAAGGTGCATGTGATGGTCGCCGCCTGGGAGTGGCCGTCTTATATGTCGCCGGAAGCGAAAGAGCTGGGCATCAAGGTACAGACCTCCTCTTACACCCGTCATCACGTCAACATCACCATGTGTAAGGCGAAGGCCAACGGCAACTACATGAACTCTATGCTGGCGCTGTCAGAAGCTTTGCGCAGTGGTTGCGAAGAAGCCCTGTTGCTGGATAACGAAGGTTATGTGGCGGAAGGCTCCGGCGAGAATATTTTTGTGATCCGCGATGGCAAAATCTACACCCCGGAACTGACATCCTGTCTGGACGGCATTACCCGCCGTACCGTTATGGAGCTGGCAAAAGAGGAGCTGGGTCTGGATGTGGTCGAAAAACGCATCACCCGCGATGAAGTTTATATCGCCGACGAAGCCTTCTTTACCGGCACCGCCGCTGAAGTGCTGCCGATCCGAGAGCTGGATGGCCGCCAGATCGGCACAGGTCGTCGTGGCCCGATCACCGAGAAGTTACAAACGCTCTACTTTGACCAGGTGACCGGAAAACGCGCTGAGCATCCTGAATGGCTGGCACCGGTTAAAAAGTAAGCCGTAGAGTTTTAAGACAGCCTTTAAGAAAAATACCCGTAACCGATCAGGCTGTGACCGATCGCTGCGGGTATTTTTTTACCTGACCGCGCAGGCTTGTAAAACCTGCTTTGGGCAGTAATATGCTGTGATCCCCATCGACCTGTAGTGAATAGCCCGTCATGAAAATTTTGCTGATTGCTGATGAAACCCCGGATGCTTTGCTGGATGTACAGTGTGTCATCCAACGTCTGATCCGTAAGCACAGGGAGTGTCGCATCAGCCTGATGGCTCCGGCGCATCTGCATTCGCTGGCCCGTCGTCTGACGGGGCTGGATGATCTTCTGACATTGCCCAATGCCGATGCTGCCGGAAAGTTGTTCTGGATCGCCGGCCGTCAGCTGGAAGAGTGGCAGAAAGAGTTTGAAGCCTTTGACCAGGCCCTGGTGTTTACCTCGCGCTGGAAACCTTCTCTGGTGCCTTGGATGGCGGGTATCAAACGTCGCAGCAGCACTTTAGGTCGTCTGCGTTTTATTCTGATTAACGATGCCCGCTGGATGCCGTCCGGTAAATTTCCAACCCGCCGCAGCCGTTATCTGGCTTTAGCCGATGATCATGGCGAAATGTGTGGTGACAGCTATGAACCTCAGCTGTTTGCGGATGCCGACAACGCTCAGGCTCTGATCAAAGAGCATTATCTCAATCAGGAGCGGCCCGCCATGGTGTTCTGCCCTGGCGGTGATCTGGCGATGGGGCAGCGTTGGCCTGCGGAACGTTGGACAAAACTGGCGGAACAGCTGATCGATCAGGGCTGGCAGATCTGGCTGATCGCCCCGAAAACGGAACAGGCTTTTTGTGAACAGATCTGTGCAGGTCTTGATCATGAACGCCAGATGGAAGTGAGCAACCTCTGTGGTCGACTGGCCTGGGATGACAAACTGGATCTGCTGGCGCAAAGCCGCGCAGTGCTGGCGCAGGAAACTCTCTACAGCCAACTGTGTCGTGCGCTGAATCATCCCTTGGTGATGCTGCAAGGCGTTGGCCAGCTACAGGCATTTATGCCGATGGATGAGGATCAGCTGCTGCAGTCATCGCCTCAATCCGCCTATCAGTCGAACGTTGGTGAGGCTGAGACCTCCTCCGCAGCAAACAGCAGCCGCAGCAGCCAACCCTGTGATGATCTGGTATGCCGTCAGCATAAGAACAGAGCGACCGATCTCTGCATCCATGACCTGAGTGTTGAGCGGGTGCGTTCGGCGTTGCTGAGCATGGTGCCGATGCAGGCAGTTGACTGATTTATCAGGTTTTTTTATAGCTGTAACGCTCACTTGCCAGCTGTACATTCCTCTTTCCGTACGCCTGAAACTTTCCTGCCGGATGCCCCTTGCGTCCGGCGATAAAGCTTGTACAATGCGCGCCTCCTTACCTACCTCCAAGCAGGGCAGAGTTAGCATTGATCAAACGAGCTTCCGTTAATTTACTGATGTGTCTGAACTGGTGCATGGCGCGCCAATGTTCCTACGCGTCCGTATTAAGCGGCTGCTGCTCTATGCTGCGTCTGTCACCGGTTCGGGCGATTAAAACCGCCAAAAGTAAGCCGAACGAATTTCTTTTCTCTGAAGCCCAGCTTCAGCAGCGTGTTTTCCAGAGCTGACTCTCCTTTTTCGCTTTTGCGGAGTCTGAGCTCCGTTTCTTTGCCACCGTTTCTCTCTGATGACTGAATCCTTTGAGCGGTTGGTTTTTGCTTCACCCTGCGATAAAACGCGATACGAAAAGTGAGATTTCAATGAAACGTCACGCACATAACTGGTTAGGTATTCTCGAAGGTAGTTTTCTGATGGCGCTGGGCATTCTGTTTTTACAGTCCAGCCATGTTGCTGTCGGTGGCATTACCGGTGTTGGCCTGATCGGTGATCGTCTGTTGGCCGACGTGACCTTTGGCCAGGTGTTTCTGGTGATCAACCTGCCGTTTTATATTCTGGCGTACTTTGAAAAAGGCCTGAGCTTTACCTTACGTACCGCACTGGCGGTAACCCTGATCGGTATGTTGACTGACCTGATTGGTCAATATGTGGTACTGGATCTGGGATCTGCCATTCTGGGGGCTTTGGCTGCCGGTGCGCTGATGGCTTTTGGCATTGTCACCCTGTTCCAGCACAACGCTTCTACCGGTGGCTTTACCGTGCTGGCGCTTTATATGGAGCGTGCCTGGGGCGTAAATCGTGGTTGGGCGCTGCTGGTGATTGATGCCATCACCATCGGTATCGGCCTGTGGCTGTTTGGTGCAGAGCTGTGGTTCGCTTCTCTGCTGGTGACCGTGGTGATGGGTTCAATTATTGGTCGTTACCGCCAGCAGAACACTCAGCCGAAGCTGCAGCATGATGCCAAGAAAGAAGCTGAGAGCGCTGCCGGTCAGAGCAAGGCAGATAACAAAGCTACTGCTGTTGCCCATCCTGCGCAGAGCTAATTCGGTTTCGCTTCAGCGTAAACAGTAAGAACAAGCAAAAGCCCCGAGATCACAATCCGGGGCTTTTTTTATGTCTAGAGGTTTTATCCGGAATACTCCTGTACGAGAAGGTTTTAATGGTGAAACGTTATTGATCGGTTGCGGCTATTGAATAAAGACCTGCTAATTTATCCGGTTGAACGGATCTGCAATGGGAGTATGGTGTCAGCCTTTCGAGTAAGCTTTTACTGGACCAGACCGGAATAGAGGAAGGGAAATATGGCCGATCTTCAGGCGCTTTGGGCAACACCTCTGGCAGAGGGTATCTCTAATCTTCATCTCTTCTGGCTGGTGCTGACCAGCGCGCTGACCTCTTTTATCACTGCTGCCATGGGCATTGGCGGCGGGGTGATGCTGTTGGCGGTTATGGCCAGCATTCTGCCGCCTCTGGCGCTGATTCCGGTACATGGTCTGGTGCAGTTCGGCTCGAACGCTAACCGGGCGCTGATGACCCGGCGACATATCCACTGGCCGATGGTGTTGCGCTTTTCGCTTGGTGCCTTGTTGGGCGCTCTGATCGCTTCTCAGGTGCTGATTCAGTTGCCGGTGGACTGGATTCAGCGGGCTGTGGCGTTGTTTATTCTCTATATGGTCTGGGGGCCAAAACCGAAGAAGCTTGTGGTCAGTGGCGCGAAAACGGTTTTTGCCGGTGGCCTGACAACTCTGATCTCTATGTTTGTTGGTGCAACTGGCCCCTTGGTGGCAGCTTTTATCCACCGGATGGATAAAGATAAATTATCCACAACGGCGACGTTCTCCGCCTGTATGTCCTTTCAACACGTGACTAAAGCTGCGGTTTTTGGTGCGGTGGGTTTTAGCTTTGCCAGCTGGATTTTGCCAATTCTGCTGATGATAGCGGCGGGTGCTTTCGGCACCTGGCTGGGGCTGAAACTGCTGAACCGGATTCCGGGTCACCTGTTCCGGCGTGGTTTTGCCCTTATCGTTACTCTGCTGGCACTGCGCCTGCTTTGGCAGAGTTTCAGCGGCTAACTCTTTATTTTGTTGGCTGGGGCAAAAATAGTGGCATGGCTCATACCTTTTTATCGCAGATCTCTATAAGCTGTTGGTTATATTATGATTGCTGGTTTTAGTGGCTTAGGATTTTTCTGGGTTGCTGGCATTCCGGGAGACCGATAATGAACAAACGCATTCTGATAGTTTGCTGCACTCTGATGACCCTGCTGGCGTTTCAGGTACGGGCTGACGGACAACGATACGCTTATGTGGTATCTGATCTGCGCATCCCTTTCTGGAACATTATGTGGCGTGGCGTTGAGGATCAGGCTAAGGCGCAGGGTGATCAGGTCTTTGTGCTGAGTGCCGATAACAGCGCGAAAAAAGAGCTGGAAAATATGGTGCAGGCGATCAGGGAAAAGGTCGATGGCATTGTTTTATCGCCCACCAACTCCTCCTCTGCGGTAACCCTTCTTAAGCTGGCGGAAAAAGCCGGTATCCCTGTTGTGATCTCCGATATTGGTACTCAGGGCGGTCAGTTTGTCAGCTATATCGAATCTGATAACGAAACCGGTGCTTACCAGCTGGGGCAGATTCTGGCGAATGAGTTCCAGCAACTGCAGTTGTCCGGCTCTGTAGGCATTATTGCGATTCCCCAGACCCGTCAGAATGGCAAATTAAGAACTCAGGGCTTTCTTTTAGCACTGAGCGAAGCGGGCATCCCCAGTGCTTATATCCATCAGCAAAGCGACTTCAGTTATGAAGAGACTTTGACCTACAGTCAGGCACTGATCCGGGATTATCCCGATTTGAAAGCTATCTGGTTGCAGGGTTCCGATCGTTATCAGGGCGCGTTGGATGCGATCCGTCAGGCGGGTAAAGCGGGTGAAATTCTGCTGATCTGTTTTGATGCAGAACCTGAGTTTATCGACATGATTCAGCAGGGTACTTTGGTCGGTGCTGGTATGCAGCAGCCTTTCCTGATGGGAGCAAGGGCCGTGTCGTCACTCGATCAGCATCTTTCTGGCGGTAATGTCCCCCGTATTCAGCAGCTGGAAGTGCTGGCGGTATCCAAAGGCAATATTGATGACTTACTGCCCACGATCAAACGTAACGTTCTGGGTATTACGGCCGATTAAAGGAAGGTTCCAACGCTTGTTCCTGAATCAGTTGTGCATCTTAGTGTGATTTAACGGGTTTGTGTCTGTGTCGTCAGTATCGATAGTGTCTCAGAAAAAGTCTTCGCTCTATCTGATCACCCTTCTGGTGGTGATCAGCGCAGGTCTTGTGTTCAGCGGTTATGGTGCTTATACCTACCACTGGCAGCAGGAACAGCTGGAGCATGAAATCATCGGCCAGACCGAAGAGAGTGCAGTGCGTCTGGCGGGTACGCTGGCTAACTATATCGAATCCTATCAGGTTAATGAGTACGACAAGCTGGTGGCTCACGAGATCCGTACCCATAACCACTCGGCACTTTCTGCCATTGTGGTGGATGACTATAAGATGGGTGAAATCACCGGACAGAAGGTGTACACCTCCGGTTGGGAGCGCACCGCAGAGGGTGTTGTCAGCATAGAGGCTGAGGCCGCTTCGGCGAACAAACTGATCAGTCATAACTCTTATTTTGCCGAGCTTAATATCTCCGGTAGCAGTGGCGATGCCCTTGGGCAGGTGAGAGTTTACGCCAGTGACCGCGAACTGAAGAAGCGCTCTCTGGCATTGCTGATGCAGATTGTCGGTTCCATGCTGGTACTGCTTCTGGTGCTCTCTCTGGTATTGATTCTGCTGCTGAAACACCTCTTTATCCGTCCGCTGAGAACCCTGGCTGAAGCTGTGGATCAGCAGGATGGCTCCTCCATTCCTCAACTGGTTGAACCTGTTTCCCCATATCGTGAAATTTCCCAACTAACCGATGCCATGGGACAGATGCTGCGCACCATTAGCCAGACACAGCAGGAGCTGCAGCGGGAACATGAGTATCTGGAGAACATCGTAGAAGGCACCCGTGCCGGAACCTGGAGCTGGAATATTCAGACTGGCGAAACGGTTTACAACGAACGCTGGGCCGAGATGGTGGGTTATACCCTGAGTGAGCTTGAGCCGGTTTCAATCGAGACCTGGCAGTCGCTGTCGCACCCGGATGATCTGGAGCGTTCAGCTCAACTGCTGGAGAAGCATTTCTCCGGTGAAGACGACTTTTACGAGTGTGAAGTCCGTATGCGCCATAAGGATGGACACTGGATCTGGGTACAGGATCGTGGCCGTGTTGCATCATGGCAGGCTGACGGTCAGCCCCTTGAGATGTACGGTACTCATCTGGAAATCACCGAAGTGAAGGAGTATCAGGAGCAGCTTCAGCGTATCGCCCATTACGATATGCTCACCGGTTTACCGAATCGGGTCCTGTTGTTTGATCGTCTGGGATTAGCGCTGGAACATACCCGCAAAGAACGACGTGATCTGGCGGTCTTCTTTATCGACCTTGACGGTTTCAAAGAGGTAAATGACGAACACGGCCATGATGCGGGTGATTTCCTGTTAGTGGAAATCGCCAACCGTCTTGCCTCTGTACTGCGGGCTGAAGATACGCTGGCTCGCCTGGGAGGCGATGAATTTGTCGCGGTACTGCCCGGTATTCGGGGGCGGGATCAGTTAGAGCCAATTCTGAACCGTATGCTGCAGGAGATGAACAGACCTGTGGTTATGCCTGAGGGCACAGAGCTGAAGGTAACCGCCAGTATTGGTGTCAGCCTTTTTGCCGGCGAGCGGGATCTTGGCGTTAATCAGTTGGTTACTCTGGCAGATCAGGCGATGTATCAGGCCAAAATGCAGGGTAAAAACAGCTTTTGCTTTTCAAACTCCCTTGATGTGGACTGAAGTGGCTGCGCCACTTGACCAGCTTGCTTTCTGACTCCTCTTTTCTTGCTACAAGGATGAACCATGTCTGAGGCTCTCTATCTGGCCTTGCTCTATGCCACGCTGGCTGCAGTAACCATTCCTCTGGGCGGCTTTCTTGCCCGCATCGAACACTTCCAGAATCAGTGGTTGGAAAATGAGCTTAAGCACTCTGTGGTTGCTTATGGTGCCGGGGTTTTGCTGGCAGCAGTTGCACTGGTATTGGTGCCGGAGGGGCAGAAGGCGCTTTCCACTCTCTGGATTGTCATTGCGGTGCTTAGCGGCGGTCTGATGTTTATGGCGGCAGATATCATTCTCAGTCGTCGTGGCGGTTCCACGGCGCAGCTGTTGGCGATGCTGCTGGACTTTACACCGGAAGCGATGGCTCTGGGGGCATCTTTGGCTCTCGGTAGCGAAAGCGGTTTGTTACTGGCGCTATTGATGGCGTTGCAGAATCTGCCGGAGGGTTTTAACGCCTACCGGGAGATGATCGCGATTCGTCCTCACCAGTGCCGTAAAATTCTGATCTTTTTTATTCTGCTGGTGCCTATCGGCCCTGTTTCCGCCTGGATCGGTTTTGTCTGGCTATCGGAGATGGAGATGCTTTTGGGCTTTATTATGCTCTGGGCGACCGGCGGCATTCTCTATCTTACCTTTCAGGATATTGCCCCTCAGGTTCGGCTGGATAAAGACTGGTGGCCGCCGATGGCGGCAGTTGCCGGTTTTCTCACCGGTTTAGTCGGGCAGCATCTGCTGGTACATACCTGATACTGAGCCTGACGTTTTCTATGTTGTCATGACAGGGAAAACAGCCTTAATATGCGCTTTTTTAGGGCAATATCGGCCGATCTTGCAGCTTATTGCTCACAGGCCGGAAGCTGATTAATTGTTCCTCTGTGATGCTATTTAAAGCTGAGTATCATAGTCCGTTATTCAAAGAATCAATCCAATTGTCCTACGCTTCGTATAGCAGAGCTCAGGTTTTGCCGTCATTTCCTGGTCGGTTTGACCTGTAGTTTTGCAGACGAGGTTTAACGACAGCATAAAAATGCTCAAGGATAAGCAGAGGCTCAATCGCATGAAATATTCCCTTCCCCGGACACTGGCCTTCGGTGCCTTACTGCCACTGATCAGTGCCCTTTCTTTCAGTGCTCCACTGGCTCAGGCGGCCGGACCACAGATGCCCCCTATGCCTGTGGAGGCTCAGATCGCCAAGGCAGAAACACTGGAACGTACCGTGGAAGTGGTGGGTTCTCTGTCTGCCGATGAAACGGTCACCATCAGTCCGGAAGTGTCCGGTCGTGTGGCTCAGATTCTTTTCCGTGAAGGTCAGGTCGTTGAAGCGGGTAAGCCTCTGTTCAAGCTGGATGATTCCATTCAACGCGCAGAACTCAAACAGGCGGAAGCCAGTCGCGGTTTGAGCGAAGTGGAATATAAGCGTGCCAACCAGCTGGTGAATAATAATGCCGGTAGTGTGAATACCCGCGACAGTGCGCTGGCAAAACTGCGTATTGATCAGGCGGGTGTGGCGCTGGCACAGGAGCGTCTGGGCAAGATGACCCTGAATGCACCTTTCAAAGGTCTGATTGGTCTGCGCGAAGTAAGCACTGGTGAATATGTAACACCGGGCCAGCCTCTGGTGAGTCTGGTATCCGTTGATCCGATGCGTGTTGAATTCCGCGTTCCTGAAATCTATCTGACCGGTCTGGCTGTGGGTCAGAGCGTTGATGTGATGCTGGACTCCATTCCGGGCGAGCACTTCAACGGTACTGTCTTCGCGGTTTCTCCGCAGGTGGATGTGAACGGCCGCAGCGTTAAGGTGGTAGCAAGCCTTGCGAACGACAGCGGTAAGCTGCGTCCGGGTCTTTTTGCCCGCGTGAACCTGAAACTGGAAACCCTTGAGAATGCACTGATGGTGCAGGAGGAAGCTCTGGTGCCTCAGGGCAATACCCAGCTGGTTTACGTGCTGGAAGAGGGCAAGGTTGCTATCCGTCCTGTAGTGACCGGTATCCGTGAGCGTGGCCGTGTTCAGATTCTGAAGGGGGTTAACGCTGGTGACATCGTTGTCACTGCGGGTCAGATGAAGCTGCGTCCGGGAGCACCGGCCATGCCTGTTAATCTGCAGGCCGCTAAACCTCAGCCTGAACAAGGCCAGTAAGCCCGTACGCTAACGGCTAATTAAGGAGCATCTTCGGCATGGTATTGTCAGAAATTTCCATTAAACGACCGGTATTTGCAACGGTGATGAGCCTGTTGCTGATGCTGGTGGGCGTGATCGCCTACGACCGTCTGTCGGTTCGGGAATACCCGAATATCGACGTACCAACGGTTTCCGTTGTCACCACTTATACCGGTGCCAACGCCAGCATTATCGAATCTCAGGTGACCAACGTGCTGGAGGATTCTCTCTCCGGTATCGAGGGCATCGACTTTATGACCTCCTCTTCCAGTACCGGTAAGAGTCAGATCACCATTAACTTCAAGCTGGATCGTGATGCTGATAACGCGGCGTCTGATGTACGTGACCGTGTGGGGCGTGTGCGCGGCCGTCTGCCGGCTGATATCGACGAGCCGATTGTGGCTAAGGTAGAAGCCAATGCCCAACCGATCATGTATCTGGCGTTCTCCAGTCCGAATCATACACCGCTGGAAATGACCGACTTTGCCGACCGTCTGGTAAAAGACCGTCTGCAGACCGCACCGGGTGTGGCTGAGGTGCGTATCTTCGGTGAGCGTCGTTACGCCATGCGTATCTGGCTGGATAAAGCCCGTATGGCGGCTTTCGGCGTAACCACGACTGATATCTCCAATGCGATCCGCAGCCAGAACCTTGAGGTGCCATCGGGTACGATTAAGTCGGCAAACCGTGAGTTCACTCTGTTAGCACAAACCGACCTGCAAACGCCGGAAGAGTTTGAGCAGGTGATTCTGCGTAACAACGACGGTTATCTGGTACGGGTTAAAGATGTTGCCCAGGTTCGCATTGCGGCAGCTAATGATCGCGGTACCGTGCGCTTTAACGGCAAAACCGCCGTGGCGATGGGCGTGGTAAAACAGTCGGTGGCGAACCCGCTGGATGTATCCGGCAGTGTTCGTGGCATGATCCCTGAGATCGAAGCGATTCTGCCGGAAGGGATGAAGGTGAATGTGGCCTATGACTCATCCATCTTTATTGATCGCTCTATCAAGGCGGTTTACTCCACCATCGCAGAAGCTGTGATCCTGGTTATTCTGGTGATCTTTATCTTCCTGCGTTCTTTGCGTGCGACTCTGATTCCTCTGGTGACGATTCCGGTCTCTCTGATCGGTGCTTTTGTCTTCATGTATGTGTTGGGCTACTCCATCAACACCCTGACCCTGCTGGCGATGGTGATGGCGATTGGTCTGGTGGTGGATGATGCCATCGTTATGCTGGAGAACATCTACCGTCATATTGAAGAGGGTATGCACCCGATTCAGGCGGCGTTCAAAGGCTCGAAAGAGATCGGCTTTGCGGTAATCGCGATGACGATCACATTGGCAGCGGTATTTACCCCGCTGGCCTTTACCGAAGGTCGTACCGGTAAGCTGTTTGCGGAATTTGCCCTGACACTGGCAGGTGCGGTTCTGGTATCCGGTTTTGTGGCGCTGACTCTGTCGCCGATGATGTGTTCGCGCATTCTGAAGCACGAAAACCACGGTAAGTTTTATCTGTGGGGTGAGAAGGTTCTGGATGGCATGGGCGATCTTTACCGTCGCTCCCTGAAATGGACCCTGAAGGCGCGTCCGGTTGTACTGCTGGTAGGTGTTGCCTGTCTGGGCGGTCTGTATGTGACCTTTACCAGTCTGAATAGCGAACTGTCTCCGGTTGAAGACCGAGGCACCATTATCGGTTTCGGTATTGGCCCTGAAGGTTCCACCACCGAGTTTCTGGATAAGTACAGCCGCCAGATCGAAGGCGTGTTCTCTACCGTGCCTGAAATCGAGCGCTATTTTGTGATTACCGGTCTGTTCCCGACGGAAAGCAACGTGATCTCCTTTGCCGGTATGAAAGACTGGGAAGAGCGTGAGCGTAGTGCTCAGGAAGTGGCTGGTTCTCTGCGTGGCCCTATGTTTGGCGGTATTCCGGGTATTATGTCTTTCCCGATTACTCCGGCTTCTCTGGGGCAGAGCCCGATTGCACGTCCGGTTGAACTGGTGGTTCAGTCCACGGCGGACTTCAGCGATCTGCAGAAACTGATCGGTGCCGTAATGGGCAAAGTGTACGCCAGTGGCAAACTGGTGAACCCGGATGTGGATCTGAAGCTGAACAAGCCGCAGATCAATCTGAAGATCAACCGTGATAAAGCAGCAGCGGTGGGCGTGTCCATTGCGGATGTGACCAGTACGCTGGAAACCCTACTGGGTGGTCGTACCATCACCCGTTATAAAGATGGTAACGAGCAGTATGATGTGATCGCTAAGGTTGCAGATGTGGATCGTGCTACACCATCCTCTCTGTCTTCTATCTACGTGCGTTCAGCCTCTGGTCAGATGATTCAGTTGTCGAATCTGGTGACACTGGTTGAGACGGTTGCGCCGAAAGAGCTGAACCACTTCAACAAGCTGCGTGCTGCGACCATTAAGGCAAGTCTCACACCGGGTTTGACTCAGGGCGATGCGCTGGTTTGGCTGCGAGATACGGTTGAAGAAACCGCTAAAGAGATGGGCATTCAGGGTATTCAGTACGACTACAGTGGTCAGGCCCGTGAATATATGGAGTCCGGTGACTCCCTGATGATCACCTTTATTCTGGCCCTGGGCTTTATCTATCTGGTACTGGCTGCGCAGTTTGAAAGCTTCCGTTCCCCGATGGTGATTATGCTGACGGTTCCTCTGGCGATTCTGGGTGCACTTCTGACCATGAAGATGACCGGCGGTACGCTTAACGTGTATAGCCAGATCGGTCTGATTACCCTGATCGGTCTGATCACTAAGCACGGTATTCTGATGACTGAATTTGCCAACCAGCTGCGTGAGGAAGGCAAAGAGAAGTTTGAGGCAATCGTAGAGGCGAGTGTACTGCGTCTGCGTCCGATTCTGATGACAACCGGTGCGATGGTGTTGGGTAACCTGCCTCTGGCGTTGGCCACAGGTGCCGGTGCGGAAAGTCGTCAGGCGATCGGTTGGGTGATTGTCGGTGGTCTGACCTTTGGTACGCTGCTGACCCTTTACGTGGTGCCAACGGTGTACACCTATATCGTTCAGAAACTGCCGCACATGCCTGAACCTGATTATGAATAGGAGAATCCGTTTTTAACGGTGACTTATTCTGTCAGAAAGCCGACTACCTTGGGGTAGTCGGCTTTTTTGTTACATTTCATAGGGTTATCGCGGGTGTTTACTATATATGGCTAATAAATGTCTTGAATCCTGCTCTAAGACCATATCCGGAATACTGCTTTTTTGACCCAGATGCGATATAAATTATCTTTTAAGCCGCTTATTAATCACCCCGCAAATATTCACGGCTATAGATAATCAGATAACTCAGCTCCCCGGTGGCGCTATTCTTTTAAGGTATTTCGATGAGTAAAACGGTTTTGGTGGTGGATGACAGTCGCGTATCCCGCATGATGCTGAGCAAAATGATCAGCATGGCTGATAGTGAGTGGGAGATCGTGGAAGCAGAAGACGGTCAGCAGGCCGTTGAGAAAGCCTCAGCCAGCACCCCGGATCTGATTGTGATGGATATTAATATGCCGGTGATGGACGGTTTTCAGGCGATTGAGATCCTGCGTCCACAACTGCCGGATACCACCATGATTCTGTTGTCTGCCAATATTCAGTCCTCCAGCCAGGCGCGGGCAGAAGAGTTGGGTGTTCACTTTATTGCCAAACCCATAACGCCAGCGGTTGCTGAAAAAGCACTGGCGATCTGGAGCCAGGAAAATGCATGATCTGACCGTGCTTGAACTGGACGCCTTAGCTGAAATTTTTAATATCAGTGTTGGGCGTTCAGCCTCTGCCCTGAGTGAACTGACTCAGGAACCGGTTACCATGAGCGTGCCTGTGGTGCACGTGATGCCGATTCAGCGTGTTATTGAGCTGCTGTCACCGGGCATCGGTGCCGAGCGTCTGACTTGCGTCAGCCAGATGTTTAACGGCAGTTTTGCCGGTGAAGCCATGCTGATGTTCCCGGAAAACTCCAGCCTTGAGATTGTTCGCCTGATGCTGGGTAGTCAGGTGCCGATTGAGCAGCTCAGCGAGATTGAGCAGGATGCCCTGAGTGAGATCGGTAATATCATTCTGAATGCCTGCTTCTCCACCATCGCGGATATGCTGCAGGATACCTTCTCCTGTGATCTGCCGGAGCTGACGGTGGCCTCTGTGGATGAGATTCTGCAGAAGCCGGAAAGTGAGCAAACGGTTCTCTTTATTCAGATTCAGCTGGCGCTGGAAAGCCGCAGTCTGGAAGGTTATCTGGCCTTTATTATGGGCAGCGAGTCTGAAGCGAATCTGCAGCAGGCACTGCGCGGTTTCCTCAATGGTGTTCAGGGTTAAGTCTCTGTTCCGGTAAGTTTTGCGGAGTTTTTGAACACTATGCAGCTTTTTGAACAGGCATTGGCAGTCCTTCAGTCCGGCGTAATGATTCTGGATGCGGACTACCGCGTGCATTTTATCAATCAGTGGCTGAACAAAGCCTTTGATGATTCCGAAGATCTACAGGGTGAGTTGCTGTTTGCTGTTTATCCTGAACTGGAAGGCCGCCGTATCCATCAGGCGGTGGAGCAGGCATTGAAAACAGGTCTGCCGTCTCTTTTATCCCCGGGTCTGAACCGCTCTCCCCTGCCGCTTTATCATGGTCAGGGCGACCGTCGTGAGCGTTTTGCTCAGTCGATCCGTGTGCAGCCGATGCAATCGGAAGGTAAGCGCTTCTGTGTGATCGAGGTACAGGATGTAAGCTCTATGGTTCGCCGTGAGGCGCTGCTCAACAAGCAGGCGGAGAAGCTCAATCAGATGGCGCTTACTGATGAACTGACCGGCATCGCTAACCGCCGTCATTTCAATATGATGCTGGAAAAAGAGTTGCGCCGTGCTGAATTGCAGGGAACGGCGCTGAGTCTGGTGTTCTTCGATATCGACTTCTTCAAGCAGTACAACGACCATCTGGGTCATCAGGCCGGTGATAAGTGTCTGATGGCGGTGGCGGATTACCTGAAAAATCAGCTGGAGAGTTACGGTTATCAGGTGGCCCGATACGGTGGTGAAGAGTTCTGTATTATCCTGCCGGGTCAGGATCTGGAGGTGGCGCAGCATCTGGCTGAGCGTTGCCGTAAAGAGATTGAGGCGCTGCAGCTGAAACACCCGAGCAGCAATGTTGCCCCTGTGGTGACCGCAAGTTTTGGTGTGGCAGCGAAAAGTGATAAGCAGTCTGAGACCCAGACCGGACTTATTCTGCGGGCCGATAACGCCCTCTATCGCGCTAAACTGGCGGGACGTAATCAGGTGGTTGTGGCGGAGCGTCAGGATCAGAACTGATCTGGATTTTGCTGTTCCAGGCCATTCGCAGACCATAAAAAAATCCCCGCTGATGTCACCATCAGCGGGGATTTTTTTCAGAGATTAAATCTGGAGTCGATTTAAACGTCTGGATTTGAGCTCAATTTTTAAACAAAAGAACCAAAACCTACGGTTTTGCGCAGGCGATCGATCAGGTCGCTGGCTTCGGCGCGTGCTTTTTCCGCACCCTTCTGCATCACATCCTCAACGTAGCCCATGTCGTTCATCAGCTCTTCGTACTTGCCGCGCGGCTCTTTCAGGTGATCGTTCACCAGTTCGAACAGGGAGTTTTTCATATCACCCCAGCCGATGCCGTTTTCGTACTGCTGGCGCATGTCTGCAATCTGGCTTTCGTTAGCAAAAGCCTGCCAGATCTGGAACAGGGTGCAATCCTCAGTGCTCTTCGGCTCGCCCGGCTCCAGTGAGTTAGTTTTGATCTTACGGATCAGCTTGAGCAGTTTCTTCTCAGAAACAAACAACGGAATCGTGTTGTTGTAGCTCTTACTCATCTTGCGGCCATCCAGACCGTTCAGCACAGCAACGCTTTCTTCGATGCGGGCTTCCGGCAGTTTGAAGTACTGGCCTTTGTAGATGTGGTTGAAACGACCGGCAACGTCACGGGCCATTTCGATATGCTGAATCTGGTCACGGCCAACCGGTACGTCGGTGGCGTTGAACATCAGAATGTCTGCTGCCATCAGGATCGGATAGCTGAACAGGCCCATGGTGATGCCTTTATCCGGATCAGCGCCGCCTTCAGCTTCGTTGTCCTGAACCGCTGCTTTATAGGCGTGGGCGCGGTTCATCAGACCCTTGGCGCAAACACAGGTCAGCAGCCAGGTCAGCTCGGTGATTTCAGGGATGTCAGACTGACGGTAGAAAACAGAGTTATCGGTATCCAGACCCAACGCCAGCCAGGTGGCAGCGATCTCGCGACGGGATTCCTGTACGCGTTTCGGATCGTGGCATTTGATCAAAGCGTGCAGGTCAGCCAGGAAGTAGAAAGATTCATTATTCGGATCACGGCTCGCTTCAATAGCGGGGCGGATCGCACCTACATAGTTACCCAGATGAGGGGTACCTGTGGTGGTGATGCCGGTTAAAACTCTGCGTTTTTCCATGTCGGATCTGTCTTCTGATTCAGTGTATAGATAGATCACCCGTGCTGAAAAAGCTCAGGTGTTCATAAGGTTGCGAACTATTCTAATCGTTCAGGGGCGGGGTTTAAACGGTGCTAAAGCCTTAAAAGGCCTGAGCACCGTTTTTCCTGATCTGTCTTCAGGATTATTGCAAACGGTTTGGTGCGGATTTGCAGCTTAACCGTTACAGCTCAACGGTAACCGCAGCAGCGGAGCGTTTGGCTTTCTCGATAGCAGTCTCAATGCTGTTTTCCAGTGCCAGAGCAACACCCATACGGCGTTCACCTTTAACTTCCGGCTTACCGAACAGACGCAGCTGGGTATCAGGTTCCGACAAAGCTGCCGCCAGATTACCAAAGCTTGCCTGTTCCGAGTCGCCTTCCACCAGAATCACAGCGGATGCTGCCGGGCCAAACTGACGGATAGAAGGGATTGGCAGACCCAGAATCGCACGGGCATGCAGAGCAAATTCCGACAGATCCTGAGAGATCAGAGTAACCATGCCAGTGTCGTGCGGGCGTGGGGATACTTCACTGAAGTAAACGTTATCGCCTTTAACAAACAGTTCAACGCCAAACAGACCACGGCCACCCAGAGCGTCTGTGATCGCTTTGCCGATACGCTGGGATTCTGCCAGAGCAACGTCTGACATCGCCTGTGGCTGCCAGGATTCACGGTAATCACCTTTCTCCTGACGGTGTCCGATAGGCGCGCAGAAGGAAGTGCCGCCTTCGTGACGCACGGTCAGCAGAGTGATCTCATAATCAAAATCAACAAAGCCTTCCACGATCACTTTACCGGCACCGGCGCGACCACCTTCCTGAGCGTAATCCCAGGCGTGATCCACATCCGCTTCAGAGCGAAGCAGGCTCTGGCCTTTACCGGAACTGGACATGATCGGCTTAACCACACAAGGGATGCCCACTTCCTTGATGGCAGCCAGATACTCTTCTTTGGTACCCGCAAACTTATAAGGCGAGGTGGAAAGCCCCAGTTCTTCAGCCGCCAGACGACGAATGCCTTCACGGTTCATGGTCAGCTGAGTGGCGCGGGCGGTGGGTACTACGGTGAAGCCTTCGCTTTCCAGTTCTGCCAGAGTATCGGTGGCGATCGCTTCGATCTCCGGTACGATCAGGTGTGGTTTTTCCTGCTCGATTACGTTGCGCAGGGCCGCGCCATCCAGCATAGAGATCACATGGCTGCGGTGAGCCACCTGCATGGCTGGTGCGTTGGCGTAACGATCAACGGCGATCACTTCGCAGCCCAGGCGTTGCAATTCGATAACCACTTCTTTGCCCAGCTCGCCGGAACCGCACATCAGAACGCGGGTTGCTGTCGGGCTCAGAGGGGTGCCGATGGATGGGCTGTTAGCAGATGAGCTTGCTTGCTGTGTCGATGTATTTGCTTGCTGTGTCGATGTATTTGCTTGCTGTGTCGATGTATTTGCTTGCTGTGTCATAACGTCAGGTCCTTAAAAATTAAAAGGCCAGCGGAAATTGAATTCCGCTGGCACCAGAAAGGAGATGAAAAACAAAATAGGTATCAGACCTCAAACGGCAACGAACGCCTGATCGAGGGTCGCCCGGCGCTGACAACTGTTCAGCACCTGACGTTTCTGGTCGTCGTTGTATGTGTTCCAGAGGCGGATCTCGTTGCCATCACGGTAGCAACCGATACAGAAACCTTCATCATTCAGTGCACAGATGCTGACACAAGGTGATGGTGTTGGCTTAGTGCTCTCAGACCCGTTTGCGGTCTGAGGCTGAGATACTTTTTGGCTCACAAAAACTCCAGATCGAGACACTTACCTGTCGGACACTGACAAAACGGTCTCTGAAAAATGCCGTATCGGCTATTCAATTTATGTTTGCTTCGGGGATCAGCTTTCTAATTTTTTAGAGGGGATTAATCATCCGCTCTGGGTTTGAGCTGCTCACGATAGCGGGCACCATTATCAACATAGTGCCGGGCGCTGGCTTCTAACATGGCATATTGGGCTTCGGTAATCTGGCGTTTAATCACCGCCGGAGCACCAACCACCAGAGACCCGTCAGGAATCTCCATGCCTTCTTTAACCACGGCGCCGGCGCCAATTATGCAGTATTTGCCAATTTTCGCACCATTTAAAACCACGGCATTCATGCCAATCAGGCTGTAATCACCAATTTCGCAGCCATGCAGCATCACTTTATGGCCGATGGTGACGCCTTTGCCCAGTGTCAGAGGAACGTCATCGTCCACATGCAGTACGGAGCCATCCTGCACATTGGACTGCTCGCCAATGGTAATCGTATCGTTATCAGCCCGAATGGTGACGTTAAACCAGACACTGGCCTGATGTCCGATGCGGACATCACCGATAAGATCAGCGCTCGGGGCGATAAAGTGCTCTCCGGACGCGAACTGTGCGCGTTTGTTTCCAAGATCGTAGATCACGGTTGGCTCCTTTTACGGTTACTGCTTATTGTTGTTTTTATCGTTTTTATGATGCCGGTTGTTTCCAACCTTTGGGGTGTGCTGCGTCGTCAACGCTTTCTGAGCACTTATTATGTGCTTCTGTTCTTACTGTTTTCTTATCGGGAATCAGTCACTGACCCGGCGATGCTTGCTCGGTTCAAGGTGGCGCAAGGGGCTGCCAGCCGGTGGCACCTTATTCAGTGAAAAGTCTGCTCCCAAACCTGTCTTAAGCAGGTCTACCAGCATCATGGCAGAGAGTCCCCAGATAACAAATTCGTCAAAGTGATAACAAGGCACGTAAATCGCCTTCTTCTCCACCGGAATCACATCGGTGTGGTGGCGTTCATCTTTCAGAAAGAAGCTCAGAGGTACACGGAAAATCGCATCCAGCTCATCTTCATTGGCGGTTAGCTCAATATCTTCCGGCACGATGCCTACCCAGGGCGTTACCCGAACACCCATGTGGGATATCACCTGATTGAGCTTGCCGATGATCTCTACCTGATCTGGCTGCATCGCCACTTCCTCTTCGCTTTCACGCAGAGCGGTGTGCTTCAGATTGCGGTCGGTTTTATCCTGCATGCCGCCGGGAAAGGCAACCTGACCGGAATGGCTGGACAGATGAGATGACCGTCGGGTCAGAATGATTTCAGGATTGTAGGGGTTGTCGGTCAGGGCGATCAGTACCGCCGCATCCGGATGAGCGCCCTTAATGCGCGCTGGGGTGAAGTTGCTCAGTCGGTCACGGAGCAGTGCCAGATAATCAGTGCTCTGGTCAGCAGAGGTGTTTGTCTTGTCAAAAGACAGATGTTCGGAGGTTTCTGCAGTCACAAGCTTGGGTCCCTGTTGCCTAGGATCTTTCCCATAGTAAAGGAGAATCACGCTTCTGGGAAAAGTTTGACGCTAGTCAATCGGGTTTTTCTGCCGTATTCTTTCAACAATATGCGGCAGGGGGCTTAGCCCGCTGATGAAACTAGCTCGAAACAGAAGGCTTTATAAGCTTTCGTAAAGGACAGTCTTTAGGATGAATTTTTGTAGCGAATGCGGTGAGAAAGTTCGGATCGGCATACCGGATGATGATAACCGTCCACGCCATATCTGTGATGCCTGCGATACGATTCACTACCAGAACCCTAAGATTGTTGCGGGCACGATTCCGGTCTACGGCGATAAGATTCTTCTCTGTAAACGCGCCATTGAGCCGCGAGTGGGCTATTGGACGTTGCCCGCTGGCTTTATGGAGAACGAAGAAACCACTGCTGAAGCCGCAGCCCGTGAAACCTGGGAAGAAGCACAGGCAAAAGTGGATGTCAGCCATCTGTATGTGCTGATCGATACCACAGTGATTAGTCAGGTTTATATGATGTTTCTGGCGGATCTGCCGAAGCCGGAATATGCTGCAGGCCCTGAAAGCCTTGAGGTAGAGCTGTTCACCGAAGAGGAGATTCCCTGGGGTGAGCTTGCGTTTCCGACCATTGAAAAGACCCTGCGCCTCTATTTTGAGGATCGTAAAAAAGGTCACTTCCCGTTGCATCAGTGCGATGTCAGTAAAGAAGACAGAGACCGTTTTTATTCCGCTATCGAAAACGCAAAAGCCAGCTAACCGCTGGCTTTTTTTTGCACCGATGAGTTCCGGCTTTCCGATCAGAGATCTTCCAGTCTGAACACATCATAAGCAGGTTCTTCGTAGGGATGAGCCAGCTTCATGGCGGCAATTGCCTGCTTAATCAGCTTGTCCTCGCACACCAGTTCAACCCGATATTCCTCCACAGTCTCCAGTTGGTCATGAGAGCCGATATGAGGATGACTGCCTTCCAGTGGTCTGAACTGCCCCTGACCTTTCACCTGCCAGCAGCAATGATCGTAATGGCCGATGCGTCCGGCTCCGGTTTCAAAAACCGCATTCTTGACCGGCTCAAGATGAGATTCGGGAACGAAAAAAGCGAGTTTGTACATAAGGTTTCCTTGCTTAATCAGCACTGTCATCCGGAATTGAGTCTATTAAGAATAGAAGCTGTTACAGCCCTGTGAAGCTTAAATTGTTTCCGGTTCAGAATCAGTTTTCAGAGGCTTCCGGGTGAGAAATCGTCAGTTGCTGTCGGCTTTTAAAGAAGCGTTCTTCGCCGGTTACCGGATCGGTAAACTCCAGTGTGTAGGCCAGTAGCTGCAGTGGATGGCTGTAGTCGTCGTGATCACCTTCCGGTTCCACTTCCGGATACCAGGGGTCGTTCTCAATCGGGATGCCCATGGATGCCAGATGCACCCGAAGCTGATGTTGGCGTCCGGTATGGGGCTTCATTTCGTACAGCGCCCGATCACCTTCTTGTATCAACAAATCAATTGCAGTTTCGCTATTGGGTTCGCCTTCGGCTTCTTTCATGGTGAAGAAGTGATCACCACGCACAATCAGGCTTTTATGCACGCGGGGAAGCGTCAGTTCCGGATTGATCGGTGCAACCGCACGATAGGTTTTCTGCACATTTCGCTGCTGGAACATCGTTTGGTACGCACCTCTGTGTTCCGGCTGTTTGCAGAGCAGAACCAGCCCCGCAGTTTCCCGGTCCAGTCGGTGTGACGGTGCCAGATCCGGCAGATTAAGACGGTTACGCAGACGGATCAGCAGGGTCTCTTTCAGATGGCGTCCCGCAGGAATGGTTGATAACCAATGAGGTTTGTCTGCGATAACGATCAGGTCGTCTTCGTAAACGATAGATTCTTCGAAAGGCACAGGCTGCTCGTCCGGCACTTCCCGGTAGTACCAGATCTTTTTACCGGCGATAAAGGCGGCGTCTTCCGCTAAGGGTTGGCCTTCATCATCCACCAGATCCCCTTTTGCTAAGCGCTGGCGCAGTACCTCGGGTTCAATATGAGGAAATCTGTGCTGCAGAAAACTCAGCAGGTTCGGCCAGCGGCCTTCCGGATGTTCTTCATCGCAGGGCAGCACCAGATAGCTGGGCGGCACACCGTCCCGGTAGGGCAGAGGTGAATTTTTTGAGGTGGAGCGTTGTTTCTTGCGAGCCATGGATAGTCCGGAATGAAGAGCGAAGACAATCGGTTTTATATCGATCAGGTGGCGGAATTGTAGGCTATTCGGCAGATGAGGTCATGGAACAGTTTTAGCTTGCTGTTTTAACCTGCTGAGCCTGAGCGCAAAAAAAAAGCGGGCCCTGAAAAAGGGCCCGAAATGAACATGGCTTTACAGAGGATAGCGATCAGAAAACCTAGCCACTTAAGGCTGCTTTCTTCCTGCTAAGTCGAACACGTCCCTGTGAGGGTGTGGGGTTGTTCTGTTGGTGTTCTATTTTGAATAAGTTACGTGATTAATGGGTAAATACCGGCATCATGCCCATGCCCCAGAGCACGACCGTGGTTACGATCATGCCAACCAGCACGACAAGGCCAACGGTCAGAATGGAGGTGCCAAACATAAAGGCCTGTTCTTCAGGGATTTCCATAACGGTTTCAACACCGTTGTAGAGCAGATAGATGGTATAGGCCACCGCCAGAAGACCGGCAAAAACTACAAACCAGAGCACTGGCCAGAGTCCGGCAAAGCCCGCCATAAAGAGCGGAGTGGAGGTGTAAGTTGTCAGCACCATGCAGCGGTCGAAGCTGGCATCAGCGCCATAGGTTTTTTCCATCCAGTGAACAGATTTTGCCATCACATAAACGCCAACCAGCAGGGCGAAATAGAAGGCGATGGAGATAGGCAGAGCGCTGGCGACGGTGAGTTTTACGTATTCACCTCCGGCGATACTCCAACCCATCTGGGTGGTTCCGATAAACATACAAAGGGGTGGGATAGCTGCTAACCAAACCAGATCGTTTTTATAGCAATCAACCCAGGTGTATTTCTCTTCGCGAATTTGCTGCCACTCAGCTTTTGGGTGATAGATCACCCCAAAAAGATGCTGAAACATGACGACCTCCTAACCTTTTCAGGTTTCTACAGATCTTTAAGCGCGGACTGCGCTTGTTATCATTTCATCCGGTCTTTGCTCGCTGCAAATTCCCGGTAGCCTTGGCTTTTCAGCACAGGCGATATGCAGAGGGCAAAGGTTCTGGCTGTTGAACGTGCATCTGTTTTTAGCCTGAGATTTTTTGCATCCCTTTAGCCAATAAACAGATAGTGATCCGCCAGCAACACCACAAACAGCCACATGATGTATCGGATCGAGAACCAGAAGGTTCGTATTGCCGCTTGTTTATCCTGCCCCTGATACAGTTTCCAGACGAACTGAACGAAACGGGCATTCAAAATCATCACGCCTGTTATATAGAGTAGACCACTCATTCCCGTGACGTAGGGCAATATTGTGGTCAGTATCATCAGAACCGTGTACAGAATAATTTGCAATTTGGTGAAAGCTTCGCCGTGAGTGACCGGTAACATAGGAATATCCGCCTTGGCGTATTCCTCCTTACGGTGCAGGGCCAGCGCCCAGAAGTGCGGTGGCGTCCAGGCGAAGATGATCAGCACGAGCAAGAGGCCGTGCGGGTCGAGCTGGCCGCTGATCGCTGTCCAGCCAAGCAACGGCGGTGCCGCTCCGGCAAGGCCGCCAATAGTGATATTTTGCGGCGTGGCGCGCTTCAGAATCGCGGTATAGATCACGGCATAACCGATCAGGGATGCCAACGTCAGCCATGCGGTGAGGGCATTCACAGCAACAAACAAAATCCCGATGCCCAGCGTGCCTATGATAAAGGCGAAGCCCAGTACCTGAGCCGGTTGCAGCTGTCCCTGAGGCAGAGGCCGGTAACGGGTTCGGGCCATAATACTGTCGATCTTCTCATCCAGCAGATGGTTAATGGCGGCAGCAGAACCAGCGGCTAAACCGATGCCGATCAGACCGAAAACCACCTTATCCACAGGGGGAAGACCGGGAACGGCGAGAAACATACCCACAACAGCGGTGAGCAACATCACAGCGACCACCTTGGGTTTGCACAGGTTGTAATAGCTGCTGAAGCTGGCGCGACCGGCAGCAGTTGGATGATGACGAGCGGCGAGTCTAGGCATGACGAATCACTCCTTTTGCCGGAATAGGCGGATGCATGGCGTTCAGACTCCAGAGCAGGTTGCTGATGGTCAGCAGCAGAAAGGCTCCGCCCAGATTGTGCAGAACAGCCAGACTTAATGGAAAATAGAACAGGACATTACTGATGCCGATGGCGATCTGTGCCAGAAGCGCAAACAGCAGCCAGAAAGCGCGACGTTGCAGAAAGAGCGTCATCGGGCGGCGCAACATATAAAGCGCAAGACCACCGACAAAGATCAGCACGATTAAAGCGCCGACCCTGTGGGTCAGGTGGATGGCAACACGGCCATCGCCATCCAGCTGGCCACCCAGATAATTAGGGCCAACGTGTTGGGTAAAGTTAAAGCCTTTCTCCATCGAAAGATTTGGCAGCCACTGTCCCTGACATTGAGGGAAATCCGGACAGGCGACCGCAGCATAGTTTGCACTGGTCCAGCCGCCAAGAGCGATCTGCAGCACGATCAGCAGAAAGGCGATGCTGGCCCAGTGGCGTAAGCGCCAGAGCAGGAGCCACTCGTGCTGACCGGTATCTTTTAACAGCAGAGAATCAAAGCGGATCTCGCTCCAGCCCTCTTCATCTCCGGACTTGTCTCTCAGGCGCTTCAGGCGAAGCGACAGCATATAAAGCAGTGTCAGTGTTGCCATGCCGCCTAACAGGTGCAGTGTGACCACCTGAGGCCAGAGTTTCAGGGTCACCGTCCACATTCCGAACATACCCTGCAGGATTACCAGAAAGAGCAGGAAATAGCTGTGCTTGGCCGGATAACCTGCTACCCGACGCCAGCGAAAGGCGAGAAAAGCGAGCCACATAATCACCAGACCCAGAGTGGATGCGGCATAGCGATGAATCATTTCCGGCCAGCCTTTGGCGGGATCTACCGTGTGTTCCGGGAATAGTTCGGCAGCGCGAGCCAATTGCTGTTCTGAGGTTGGCACCGTGAGATGGCCGTAGCAGCCCGGCCAGTCCGGGCAGCCGAGACCAGCATCCACCAGTCGTGTCCAGGCTCCCAGAGCGACTACGGTAAAAGCCAACAGAAAGGCGAAGCGGGTCAGCAACAGAGCATCATTCAGCACGCTGCGACGAAGAAAGGTCGTGCCCGACGCCCGTAAACGGTCGGATTGTCGGTAAAGGTTGGCAGGGGATCTGATCATATCCCACCTCCATAAAACTGGGTGTGCTTGCTCGGGTGCTGACTTGCCAGGGTTGTCGGGAGTCAGACTCAGCCCGTAGAGGAAGCCTTCAATAAACGTCTCAGGTCGCGCAGCAGATCACGCCCGGTATTGCTGTCGGCGTAACCTGTGACCAGATTGCCCATGGGATCAACGATAAGTACCTGATAGCCCTCTTTAAGCCAGGGGCGAGCCAGCCAGTCCGGTGTCGACATGGTCAGGCCGTGCCAGCGACGCACATCCTGACTACCCATGCCATCAAGAGTCAGAGGCAGTGCATTGCCCGCAGTGACCGGCTGCAGAAGAACCCGTCTGACACGGTCGCCCTCTTTGCCCAACGCTTTATGGATCTGCTGCAGATTCTGTTGCCATTGGGAGCAGCTTTCGCTGCAGGTATCCGGTGTTACCAGTACCAGCAGCCAGTGCTGTTTCAGGTTGTCAGGAAAGCCTTGTTCTGATTGCCATGGCCAGCGGTGCAGAGGTTCTTTTCCCGCTAAAAAATCACCGTTGTTGATGGTTTGAGCCGGTAACCAGACCTCAAAACGCACCATGATCCAGGCGAGAAAAAAAGGCACCATCAGGCAGCTGATAAGAAGCAGTAATCTCCGGCGGTTACGCCGGATCTCATGTTCGGTAAGCACATACATAAGATTCTCCTGACCCTGTTTGAGCGACTGTCAGGCAGCGCTCAGGGCGTTATTATTTTTGTTCAGAGATCTGTTTTTCTGGTTTAGAGAACAGTTTTGCGATTGATTCAGGTTTTGAGCAGTGGCAGGTCTTTGCGCTGTTCACTCTTTTAAAGCTAGCAAATATTGGCAGGTGTGCTGGTTTTATTTCAGGTCATCAGAGGTGTTTGTACGCTTGGTTTTTTTGCGACGCCAGAGAGGTCGGCTCCACATCAGAGTGAAGGTAAAGGCGAGGGCAAACCACTGTACGCTGTAGCCGACATGCTGCTCCGGTTGCATGTTGGGGCTGGTGGGGCGGGGAATCATTACGCCGGGCTGTCCGGCATCAGAAAGACGGAATTCATAATCAGGCAAGGCGTGGCCTGTGATCTCACTGAGTTGAGGAGCAGACAGTTGCTGCACCCGAACTGGCCAGGTCAGGTTGAGTTGTTCCGGTTGAAGATCATCCTGGAGGGCTTTGGCCTGAACCTGAATACTGACCGGCAGTAGCGGAGTATCAAACCCCGGCAGATCGCTACGAAGCCTTGGTGCCTCAATCCAGCCACGATTTACCAGAATCCAGCGGGGTGTCTCTTTGGTGGAATTTCCAATCAGACGGAACGGGGTTAGCAGGTGATAGCCGACCCGACCTTCGTAGGTTCGGTTATCCAGCAAAACAGAGCGATCAGGATCATAGATACCGTAGAGCTGATACTGGCTGTAGGGCGCAAGAACAGCCAATGCCAGTGGCTGATCGGTATTGGCAGCCCAGAGTTGAGCCTCAAGCACTTCCTGTTGCAGAGGTTGCGCGCGGCCTAAGCGTATCTGTTCCAGTAATTTCTCTTTCTCATCGGCGCGCTCCAGTTGCCAGAAGCCAAGCCCTGTGCAGAGCAAAATGGCCGCCAGCATCAGCAGATGAAAGCTAAGGCCGGGAATAGAGCCGATAAAATGAGCAGCACGAAAACCCTGCTCAGGTTTTGGAGAAACCTTGGGCGGGGTTTCGTTATTTTGCCCTTCACCCTTTTGAGGCGGTGGGTTGTCCGGTGAAAAAGGTGCTGTCATATCAGAATTCTGGCTGTCTCTTGCTCAGGAGCTAACTAAGCTTCAGGTAAGGATTGAGATTGCTGATCGGGAGCGACCCATGCTGAAACTTGTCATTGCACTTTTATTTATCGCGGTTGTTATCAGTCTAGCAGCCGGACTTCTGTTTTTGCTAAAACCCAAAAGCGAGTTAGCCAGTGTACGTTTGCTGACCTCGCTGAAATTCCGCATCGGATTAACGGCTCTGTTGTTGGTGCTGCTTGTGTGGGGCTTTGCCACCGGGGCACTGCATTCACAGGCCCCGTGGTAAGAGAAAGGGTGAGGAAAAAGAACTGAAAAAGCACAAGAGTCTAAACAGAAAAGACTAATCCTCAGAAGACATAAACAAAGAGGAAGAGTCCCAGCCAAACCACATCAACAAAGTGCCAGTACCAGGCTGCAGCTTCAAAGCCGAAATGTTGCTGCGGGGTAAAGTGGCCTTTCAGAATTCTCAGCAGCATCACCAGCAGAATAATACTGCCCATGGTGACATGCAGGCCGTGGAAGCCGGTGAGGATAAAGAAGGTGCCGCCATAGATGCCGGATTCAAGGGTTAAGCCCAGCTTGGTATAAGCCTCCACATATTCCTCTGCCTGAATCACCAGAAATGCGGCACCGAGTAGTAGCGTCAGCGCCAGCCAGCTGGCCAGAGCTCCACGCTTATTAGCTCTCAAGGCATGGTGAGCAAAGGTCAGAGTCACACTGGATGTGACCAGTAGCACGGTATTGATCAGAGGCAGATGCCAGGGATCGATAATCTGCTGCGGGCCGGAATAAGCCGAGGTATCCGGTGGCGTCATCAGAGGCCACTGAGCGACAAAATCAGGCCAGAGTAGTTCATGGGTCATGGCATTGCTGCCATCGCCAGCCAGCCAGGGCACCGCCAGCTGGCGTACATAGAAGAGAGCGCCGAAGAAGGCCGCAAAGAACATCACTTCTGAGAAGATAAACCAGCCCATCCCCCAACGGAATGAGCGATCCATCTGCTCATCGTAGAGTCCGCCCATGCTTTCTTCGATCACATTGCGGAACCAGCCAAAGAACATCCAGATAATGATGAGCGCACCGACAACGGACAGCCAGCGCAGCGGGCTATCGGGATGATTGATCATCTGCCCCGTGCCGAACATCAGCAGAAAAAGCCCGCTGGCAGCAACAATCGGCCAGTGGCTCTGATGGGGTACGTAATAGGATTGATGATCACCACTGTTGTGGTTGGCATCATGGGAGTCGTGCGCGTCTGATGAGTGAGATACGGTTGCCATAATTGCCTCCTCAGAGGTCTGAAGCCAGAGTCGGTTGATCAAGCCCGGTCGGATTATCGAGTAATGCCAGAGCCTGAGCGTTGTCCGTACTGCTGGTGATATCAAATAAGGTGTAAGCCAGTGTCAGGGTACCGATATGCTCCGGAAGCTTGGGATCTACCCGAAACAGCAGTGTCATCTGCTGATTAGCACCGGGACTGAGTTCCTGCTGTTCAAAACAGAAACACTGGGTTTTCAGCAGGTATTCCGCCCCTTCGGAAGGGCTGACGCTGGGCACCGCCTGAGCGGTCATGCGTTGAGTGGTTGGGTTGATCACGGTGAAGCTGACTTTTCTCAGCTCTCCCGGATGCACCCGAACCTTGTGCTCAGCGGCTTCAAACTCCCAGTTCATGCTGGCGTTTTTGTTGGTTAAAAACTGCACAGTTACCCAGCGGCTTTTATCCACCAGTAAGCCATCTTCAGTGGCGTAGGCTTTGCTGCTGGTTTTGCCGTTCAGTCCTGTGATATCGCAAAAGACGTCGTAAAGAGGCACCAGCAAAAAGCCGAAGGCGAACATGCCAATGGATGCTAATATCAGGCGCTTTACAGTTCTGATGGGGTTGCCTGCCGAACCTGAGTTGCTGACCTGTTGTGATCGGTTTGAATCTGGAGACGACATAACACTGCCCTCCGTTTATTCGTTTAAAGCGGCAGATCCCGGAATGGTCTCTGCCGCCATCTCAAAAGCCTTATTTCACTTCCGGTGGCGTACTGAAGGTGTGGTAAGGAGCCGGAGACGGAACTTCCCACTCCAGACCTTCTGCGCCTTCCCACGGATTAGCCTCAGCCTGTTTTCCGCCACGGATGCACTTGATCACGATGTAGAGGAAGAGCAGCTGGCTGAAGCCGAACAGGAAGCCACCGATACTGGCGATCATGTTGAAGTCGGCAAACTGCAGAGCGTAGTCGGGAATCCGGCGTGGCATACCTGCAAGGCCGATAAAGTGCATCGGGAAGAAGGTCAGATTCACACCTATCATCGACAGCCAGAAGTGCCATTTACCCAGGCATTCGTCGTACATGTGCCCCGTCCACTTCGGTAGCCAGTAATAAGCTCCGGCGATAATGGAGAACACGGCACCCGGCACCAGAACATAGTGGAAGTGCGCGACCACAAAGTAGGTGTCGTGGTACTGGAAGTCGGCGGGTGAAATCGCCAGCATCAGGCCGGAGAAGCCGCCGATGGTGAAGAGAACAATAAAGCCGATGGCAAACAACATAGGGGTCTCAAAGGTCATCGCCCCACGGAACATGGTGCTGACCCAGTTAAAGACTTTTACCCCAGTTGGCACCGCAATCAGCATGGTGGAGTACATAAAGAACAGCTCGCCAGCCAAGGGCAGACCCACGGTAAACATGTGGTGTGCCCAAACGATAAAGGAGAGCAGGGCGATGGAGGCTGTGGCGTACACCATAGAGGCGTAGCCAAACAGGCGCTTGCGGCTGAAGGCGGGCACAATATGGGAGATGATGCCAAACGCTGGCAGGATCATGATGTACACCTCGGGGTGGCCGAAGAACCAGAACAGATGCTGGAACAGAACCGGATCACCGCCACCACCGGCGTCAAAGAAGCTGGTGCCGAAGTGAATATCCATCAGCATCATGGTGATAACTCCAGCCAGAACCGGCATAACCGCAATCAGCAGGAAAGCCGTGATCAGCCAGGTCCAGACAAAGAGCGGCATTTTCATCAGCGTCATACCGGGGGCGCGCATATTCAGAATGGTGGCGATGACGTTGATCGCCCCCATAATGGAGCTGATACCCATCATGTGAACCGAGAAGATAAAGAAGGTCACACTCGGTGGCGCATACGTCGTGGATAGCGGCGCGTAGAAGGTCCAGCCAAAGTTTGGCCCGCCACCTTCCATCAGCAGGGTCGACAGCAGCATGGCAAAGGCGAAGGGCAGAATCCAGAAACTCAGGTTGTTCATCCTTGGCAGCGCCATATCCGGTGCGCCAACCATCATGGGGATCATCCAGTTGGCGAGGCCGACAAAGGCAGGCATAACGGCACCAAAGACCATAATCAGGCCGTGCATGGTGGTCATCTGGTTAAAAAATTCCGGCTGTACCAGTTGCAGGCCGGGCTGGAACAGCTCGCTGCGGATCACCAGTGCCATACAGCCACCGGTCAGAAACATGATAAAACTGAACCAGAGGTAAAGCGTACCTATGTCCTTATGGTTAGTGGTGTAGATCCAGCGGGTAATGCCTTTAGCCGGGCCGTGATGATCATGCCCGCTCTGATCGCTTTTTGACGGGCTTTGAGATGTGCTCTGTGCAATATCAGACATGATGTTTCTCCTCACTGACCCGCTTTCAGATGTTGCTGAATGTCTTGCGGCGTGACCATCTCACCTGTGTTATTTCCCCAGGCGTTACGTTCGTAGGTGATGACGGCGGCCAGATCGACAGGATCAAACTGACTGCCGTAAGCCGCCATGGCGGTTCCGGCTTTACCGAACAGCACGATTCTGATGTGACCCTCTTTGTCTTTTGTTGCCAGAGGGCTGTCTTTCAGTGCGGGGAAGGCACCGGGGATGCCCATACCGTTAGGCTGGTGACAGGCGGCGCAGGCGGTGTTGTAAACCTGTTCACCTTTGGCAACCAGCTCTTCCAGTGTCCACTCTTTGGCGGCGGACGCTGTTTTGGCGGCTTTAGCGGCCTGTTGTTCAGCAACCCAGTTCTGATACTCCTCGGGGGGAACCGCTTTCACCACGATGGGCATAAAACCGTGGTCTTTACCGCACAGTTCAGCGCATTGACCGCGATAGATGCCGGGCTTGTCGATTTTGGTCCAGGCCTCGTTGATAAAGCCGGGGATAGCATCTTTTTTCACCGCAAAATCCGGTACCCACCAGGAGTGAATGACGTCGTTTGAGGTCAGCAGAAAACGAATCTTCTGACCAACCGGCACCAGCAATGGATTGTCCACCTCCAGCAGATAGTTCTCGGTTTTCTCTGCCTGATTATTGATCTGCTCTTTCGGCGTGGTGAGGTTGCTGAAGAAGTCGATCTCTTCATTCAGGTACTGATAGCGCCACTTCCACTGATAGCCGGTGATCTGAATATCCACTTCAGATTCTGAGGTGTCGTACATCTGACGCAGAGTGGCAGTGGCAGGAATTGCCATACCTACCAGAATCAGCAGGGGTATGACGGTCCAGAGAATCTCGACAAAGGTGCTTTCGTGGAAGCTGGCGGCTTTGGCGCCCCGTGATTTCCGGTGATGGAGAATGGACCAGAACATGACACCAAAAACGATCAGGCCGATAACGACGCAGATCCAGAAGATGGTCATGTGCAGGTTGTAAACCGAGGCGCTGATTTCAGTAACGCCGACCGGCATATTCAGTTCCCAGTCAGCCTGAGCCTTAGGGGCGGCAAGCAGTTGGGCAAGCATCAGCAAGGGGAGGAGTAACAGGGCGAACAGCTGCGCTTTTTGGTCTCCTGCCAGCAGAAGAAAGCGTTTATCTTCTGAGACCGGAAATGAGCGCGGCATCGACGCAGCACAGGGCTTTTGCGTCCTTTTGCATACAGTATCCATGGGCCCACCTTCTTTATTATTTTGCGGTTGGCGTATTGAGTTATTCCCAGCTCTGGTGAGTCGCGGACAAAGCGTCAGCCTTGTAACCGTGGGATGGATCTGTAGCGTTAAATCAGAGCCTGGAATGCACGATCTTCTTGTTCAGGGCCAGCATCTGGCCGATTTTTCATCTTGAACATGCTTGAGTATAGACGGGGTTTGTCAGGCAGCAATTTTTCGGAGAGAAATTTAAGTAAGACGTTGTCTGTGCGAATAAAGGCTTTAAATGTCGCTATTATTCATAAAGTTGTGTCGATATTCTGGTTTGCTGTTTTTGATGGTGGCTTGCTTTTTTGGCGCTTTTGGTGGGCTCTGATCAGTTTTCTGTCAGCCAACGTACCAACATAACCAGCAGGAAAATCAGCAGCAGAGTCATCACAATTCCGGTGATGATATAGGGCCAGGGAGAGCTCTTCTGGAAGTCCTGCTGGCGCTTATCTTCACTCTGTACGCCGATAAAGGCCGCCAGAACACTTTGTATGACGGAGAGAATTGAGCGTATGATGCCCGCTCGATGCGCTATATATTTATTAACAGACAGCATAACTGGGCCTCTTTGCTCAGGTGTTTTTGCCAACGGTTTATGAGTCAGTCACCGACTCCTGAAAGTAGAGATATCCTCATTGAACGCTGCAGAACTGATGACAACTCCCGGCGCACTTGCCAATAACAATCTCCTTCTCTGGTTGCTGATGCTGGTCAGCCTGCTTTGTGTTGTACTGGCGGTGCTTTTAATGCGCCTGCAGCGCCTTAACCGTCAGTGCCGGGCTCAGCACGAGTTGCGAGAACAGGATCGTCAGCGTCTTACCGAAAGTCATCAGCTGTTGCGCCATCTGATCGACCATCTGCCCCAACTGATCGCGGCGAAAGATCAGCAGGGTGTCTACATAGAGTGTAATCAAAGCTATCTGAATTTTCTGGGACTTTCCCGGGATGCGGTTGTCGGCAAGCGCACCAGGGATGTGTTTACCAGTAACGATATCCATCGTTCCATGGAAGAGCAGGACGAGCAGGTGCGCCTTTCCAAGTCATCCCACTCACAATCCCGTTGGTTGGCCGGTGCTGATAATGAATTGCGACTGATTTCCACCCAGAAGTTGCCCTTGGTGGACTCTGCGGATCGTCTCTGGGGCGTACTCAGTATCAGTGAAGATACCACCGCTGAAAATCAGATGCGCCAGATCGATAAGCACCGTAACCGGGTTCTGGAACAGCTGGCGCAGGGTGCTCCGCTGCTCGACATCTTTAATGAACTGGTGACCTTTACCGAGGAGCTTTATCCCGGATTGCTTTGCTCGATTCTGCTGTTGGACGACAGAAGCCAGACGCTTCAGTTAGGGGCTGCTCCCAGTCTGCCTGATTTCTACAACAAGGTGGTACATGGTATTCGTATTGGTGAGGGGGTGGGCTCCTGCGGTACAGCCGCTTTTACCGGACGTCCGGTGCTTGTCAGCGATATTCAGAACCATCCTTACTGGCGAGGTTTTGAGGAGCTAACAGCCAAGGCCGGGCTTGCAGCTTGTTGGTCATTGCCGATCAAAAACCGTCAGGGCAAGGTGTTGGGGACTTTTGCTATCTACTACACCGAGCCTGCGGACCCAACACCGGACCAGATGGAGCTGATGATGGTAAATGCCCATCTTGCAGCCATCGCGATTGAAGCGGCCAAGATGGATGAACAGTTATCCCAGCTGTCCCAGGCGGTTGAGCATTCCGCAAGTTTTGTGGTGATCGCTGACAGTGAGCAGCGTATGGATTACGTCAATCATAGTCTGATGGAGGCGACTGGTTACCGCAGCGATCAGTTGAAAGGTCAGCCGATCAATATGCTGGCTGCGGATGATGAAGATCCTGAGTTGCAGGAAAGTATTCGTCAGACCGTGCAGCAGGGTGAGATCTGGCATGGTGAACGACGCTTTAAAGGTCTGGATGGTCAGGGTTTCTGGGTGATGAGTTCGGTAGCGCCAATCCGTAATGCCGACAATGAAGTGACCCATCTGGTGTGTGTCAGTGAAGATATCACCGCTCTGAAACAGGAACAGGAGCGCATGGCGCGACTGGCTTTCTATGACCCGCTGACAGGGCTTGCCAACCGCCGCCTGTTTAAAGATCGGCTTGATGTGGCCTTGAAACAGGCCCAGCGTCAACAGCAATCCCTGGCGCTGATCTATCTGGATCTGGATCGATTCAAGGCAGTGAATGACGAACACGGCCATGAAGTTGGCGATGAACTGTTGAAAGAGGTCGCGTTAAGACTGCAGCAAACCCTGCGTGAAAGCGATGTGATTGCCCGCATTGGTGGAGATGAATTCAATATTATTCTGCCGGATGTCACCGACAGTGATGCCGCAGAGCAGGTGGCAGATAAGGTACTGCAAGCGGTGGTTGAGCCTTTTGTCACCGGTGATATCGAACTTAAGGTGTCTGCCAGTATCGGCCTGACCCTGTATCCGGATGATGGCGTCGATGCCAAGCAGCTGATTAAGAATGCCGATGTAGCCATGTACCGCAGTAAAGCGCAGGGCAGAAACTGCCGTCTGCGCTATACCGCCTGAGATTTGGCTTTGCTTGCGTGATGAACTGAAGGGTCAATCGCTAGGTGTGAGTGGCAGGGTTGGTGCACTGCCGCTGGTTTCCAGAAATGAAGCCCGTCCGGTCTGGTCAGCGATCAGGCGTTCGGTCAGATTCTCCTGCATAAAATCCACAAAGGCGCGACTGGCTTTCGACAGGTAATGATTGCGCTTCCAGCCTAAACCGATATTCAGCGGAATCCGGGGGTTGAAAGGGATCGCCTTCAGATTATCTTCCGGCCGGATAATACCGGACAGCACAGTACTGATACCCACACCATTACTCACCATGGATTTCAGCAATTCGATCAGGTTGGTCTCAAAGCGGATATCCAGCTTGATATGGTGCTGCTTGGAGAATTTACTCACCGCTTCCCGCAGGAAATAACCTTCACGGAACAGGATTAACGGCTCGCGACAAAAGGTCTCCAGTGTGATGGTGTCATGGTTAGCCAGTGGGTGATCATCCGGGATACAGGCAACTATCTCCTCGAGGAAGAGCTCGACACTACGGATCTGCTCATGGGGGCGATCCAGTCGAACCAGTGCGATATCCAACTCACCTTCTAACAGCATCTGTTGCAGAGAGGCGGTACCGGCTTCCACAAGATTGATGCGGACTCGCGGATATTGGCGTTTAAACTGCGCCAGAATCTCCGGCAGGTAATAGGAGCTGAGCATACTGGATGCGCCGAATTGAATGGTGCCGGTTTCGCAGCCCTTAAGCTCCTGCAACTCAAGTTCCGCATCACCCACTGCATCCAGAATCTTCTGGGCGTGTCGTAGCAGAACCTTGCCATCCGAGGTCAGCGCCATCTTGCGTTCGGCCCGGTTGACCAGCTTCAGATCAACCTCTTCTTCCAGCTTCTTAATCGCCATACTCAGCGCAGGCTGGGCGATTCCGAGGTAGGTCGCGGTGTGGGTGAAGTTACCGATCTGCGCGAGCGCACAGAAATACTTGAGGCGCTTAATATCCATGACTCACCATTCGCAATAGTTATTAAAACTATACCTACTATATATTGTAATTATCGTTCCCGTCTCGTTAATTTGCTTAGTAATAAGACAAATAATAAAGCGAAAAGCTACTCCTCACAGGAGCAGCGTGCAAATTAGGGAGAATCTTATGGGCGCGCTATCTCATATTCGGGTATTGGATATGAGCCGTATTCTTGCAGGCCCCTGGGCCGGCCAGATGTTGGCAGATCTGGGAGCAGATGTGATCAAAGTTGAGCGACCTGAGCGCGGTGATGATACCCGCTGCTGGGGCCCGCCATGGATGCCGGTTGCGGACGAGCAGCGCGGCGAGGCCGCCTATTATTTGTGCGCAAACCGTAACAAGCGTTCGCTGGCGCTGGATATCACCAGTCCGCAGGGACAGGAGATTATCAAAAGTCTCGCTGCCCAGAGCGATATCCTGCTTGAAAACTATAAGGTTGGTGGCCTGAAAAAATACGGGCTGGATTATGACAGCCTGAAAGCCGTTAACCCTCGTCTTATCTATTGCTCAATTACCGGTTTTGGTCAGAACGGCCCTTATGCCAAACGGGCGGGCTATGATTTTCTGATTCAGGCCATGAGCGGTCTGATGAGTATCACCGGTGAGAAAGATGGCCGCCCCGGTGCTGGTCCGCAGAAAGTCGGGGTAGCCCTGACCGATGTGCTGACCGGGATGTACGCCACCACAGGTGTACTGGCTGCATTGGCCGCCCGTGAGCGAACCGGTGAAGGCCAGTATATTGATGTTGCCCTGATGGATGTGCAGGTAGCCTGCCTTGCCAATCAGGCGATGAACTATCTGGTTTCCGGTAACTCGCCAACCCGACTGGGTAACGCCCATCCCAATATCGTGCCCTATCAGAGTTTCGAAACCTCAGACGGTTATATGATTCTGGCGGTGGGCAACGATGATCAGTTTGCCAAATTCTGTCAGGAAGCCGGACAACCGGAGCTGGCCAAAGATGAGCGCTTTGCCACTAATGCTCAGCGAGTCGGTAACCGGGAGATTCTGATACCTCTGTTAGAGCCTCTGATCAAACGCCGGACGACCGCAGACTGGATCTCAGCTCTGGAAGCCCTCTCGGTACCCTGCGGCCCAATCAACAGCATCGGCGAAGCCTTTGAAGATCCGCAGATCAAAGCACGGCAGATGCAGATTGAGATTCCCCACCCTACGGCGAACAGCGGTAGCTCTCCCTCCGTGGCAAACCCGCTGAAGATGTCCGGAACGCCGATCACCTACGATAACCCCGCACCACTTCTTGGTGAACATACCCGCAAAGTTCTGGAAGAAGCAGGACTGACACCGGATCAGATTGAAAACCTGCTGGAGAAGGGAGTGATTTCTTCCCGCCAGTAATCTGAGGGTGTGAAGAAAGGAGTTCTTACTGCTTATATAGGTGTTAATCTTTAGTCTAATCAGGGCGTGCCGGAAGGTGCGCCTTTTTTGGTTTGGGCAAGATAAAAAATGACCTGTAAAACAGCGAAAAAAGATGACGAAAAAGAGATTTTTTCATCTGCGCCAGAAAGAAAAAAAGCCCCAAAATAAGGCGTTGTTTATAAAACCCTGCCCGGAGAAAGGCCTGAAGGCCGTATGGTTATTAGTTTTGAGCGTGAGGCAGGTCAATTTATTGATTGGCGATAAAAGCTATCTTATTGAAAATTATCACTTATTTACCCTTCCTGACCTAAGCTGATGCAGTGCTTTTCACTTCTGCCCATCAATAATGCATAAGCTTAAGTATCAAAAAAAATTATCATAAATATAATTGTCATATTCTTTACTTATTTAACCTGTCTATATACCTTCGGGGCTAGTCTGCGATGCAGTGCCGGCAAACGGCTAAGAAATACAGGCTATTTCTTAGCTGATACGGAGTCGTTTTCCTTCGGGTAAGCCCTTCACTTTGTTGCACTCTTTGTAGCTCCGATGATGTCCTCTTATCGTCGACCCTATTACCGGTTTAAAACCACTACAGATGGTTATCCCGGTGCAGATGATGCCCCTAAACTGAAATAACAATTAAAGTGAGCAAAAAGATGCTGAAAAAAATCGGTCAACTCAAGAAACAGATTCTGACGGGTTCCCTGGCTGCTGTAATGGGCCTGGGCGCTATGACTTCCACTGCACAAGCAGCAGAGCACAACTGGCGCTTTGCTAACCTGTACTCCCGTGGTACTGCTTTCGGTGAAGTTTACGGCAACATGGCTAAGAACATCGAAGAGATGTCCGGTGGCCGTATCTCCGTAAAAATGATGTACGCCGGTGAAGGTGTTTCCACTACAGGTATTCTGGGTGCGGTTAAGTCTGGCCTGATCACCATGGGTGCTCACTTCCAGCCAATGAACGCCGGTGAACTGCCAGCGGGTATCGTTGAAGTTGGTCTGCCAGGTGGTACTGCTGACGTTGCTAAACTGAGCGTTCTGTTCCACGAAGATGGCTGGAACGAAGTTCTGACTAAAGCATACGGCGAGCAAGGTCTGGTTTACCTGGATCCTTACATCCAGCCACCGGTTTACCTGCTGACTAAAAAGCCAATCAACTCTGTTGCAGACTTTAAAGGTCTGAAACTGCGTGCTCCGGGCGCATACGGCAAGTTCGTACGTAACCTGGGTGCATCTCCTGTATCTATGACCTGGAGCGAGATCTACACCGGTCTGGCAACTGGCGTAATCGACGGTTCTATCGGTTCTAACCTGATCGACCACCGCGATGGTAACCACGTAGAAGTTGCTAAGTACATGTACCGTCTGCCTCTGGCGGGTGCACAGGTACTGCCTGTTGTGGTTAACCAGAAAGCATGGAACAAACTGCCTGCTGATCTGAAAGCGATCGTTAAAGCAGCAACGACTGTTCACGCTCGTGAGCAGATGACTAAGTCTCGTCTGTGGGAAGCTGAAGCAATCGCTGATATGGAAGCGAAAGGCATGAAGTGGAGCCCAGAGCCAAGCGAAGCTGACAAAGCTGCATGGGCTAAAGCGGGTGAGTCTCTGTGGGACGAGTACGCGAAGTCTGACAAGTTCAGCGCTGAGCTGATTGAGATCCTGAAAAAGTAAGCTTCCGGCTTATTGGAATGTCAGGTTCCGTTGTTAAATAAAGGGCGAACTCCGCCCTTTATTTTTTTTTCACTGCAGGCATAGTGTTATGGTTAAAAAAATATTTATATTTTACTGCTCATGGATTGATCGGCTCGTTCGCTTCATAGGGAAAAGCGTCTCTGTTCTGATGCCCCTGTTGGCGGCTGTGATCGCATTCGAAGTGGGTTCGCGATACATTTTTAACCAGCCTACTATCTGGGCTTACGATACCTCTTTGTTCCTGTCTGCGTATCTGGTGGGTTTGGGCGGTGCTTACGCCTATCAGAAAAAAACGCACATCAACGTCGATATTCTCTATCTTGCCGTTTCACCAAAGACTAAGCGTGTTTTTGATGTCCTGACCGGACTGCTGGGCATTTTCTTTATGTTTGTCCTGATGATGATCGCTTACGAAAAGTTTGGTGAGGCGCTGCAGTTCAACTATCGCAAGATGAGTAACTGGGCTCCGCCGACCCATCATTTCTGGATGATGCTGGTGGTATCCGGTGCACTGATCACTCTGCAGATCACCAGTAATATGGTGAAAGATATCTATTATGTTGTGGCCGGACATGCGTTGATCTCTGAGCCAGAAGAAGAGGATGAAGACGATGGGAATTGAGTTGCTCAGCGGTGTTCTGCTGCTCTGTATTCTGGTGAGCTTTGCGCTGGGTGCCCCGGTTGGGTTTGCACTGGGCGGTATTGCGATGGCCGTGGGTTATGCAACCTGGGGTGAAGGTATTTTCAATATTCTGCCAAATACCTTCGAATCGACCATGTTCAGCTTTATTCTGCTGGCGATTCCTCTTTATATCTACATGGGACAGCTGCTGACCCGATCCGGTATCGGTGATGCGATGTTCAACGCCAGCCAGCTGGTGATCGGTAAGATCCGTGGTTCTCTGGCAATCAGCGTGATCGGCGTATGTTCCATGATTGGCGCTATGGTGGGCATTATCGGTGCCGGCATCATGACCTCCGGTAGTATTGCTCTGAAACCTATGCTGGATCGTGGTTACGACAAGCGTCTGGCGCTGGGTGTGATCATGGCTGGTGGTGGTCTGGGTATTCTGATTCCACCAAGCGTACCTATGATTATGTTCGCTGCATCCACCCAGAACTCCGTGGGTAAGATGTTCATGGCGGCGCTGTTCCCGGCGGCTCTGGCGATTATCGTTCTGGTAGCCTACATCCTGATCAGCTGTAAGCTGAATCCGGAGCGTGCGCCTATGGGCACGGGTGCTGAAGCCAAGATGACACCGAAAGAAAAAGCCCGCACCCTGCGTGACGGCTTTATGTCGGTACTTCTGATCTTCGCAGTACTGGGCAGTATTATCAGCGGTATTGCAACACCAACCGAGTCCGGTGCTATCGGTGTTGTTGGTGCGATTATTCTCGCCTTCTTCTTTAAGCGTTTCCGACTGGGGATGTTTAAGATGGCTGGCATGGAAACCGCAATGCTGGTTTCTGTAGCGATGTGGATCATCCTGGGTGCGTCTCTGTTCAGTAACTTCCATCTGCTGATGGGTGTTCAGGACATGATTGCCAACTTCACCAAAGATCTGGGTCTTCCACCTCTGGGTGTGATTATCCTGATGCAGCTGGTGATGCTGGGTCTTGGCTTTATCATCGACGAATTCATCATCGTTCTGATGTGTGCGCCGCTATTCACGCCAATCGTGGTTGATCTGGGCTTTGACCCGATCTGGTTCGGTATTCTGATGATTCTGAACATTGAGATCGCGGTACAAACACCGCCATACGGTTTCGCACTCTTCTATCTTAAAGGTATCGCACCGCCCGATGTCACCATGCTCGACATCTATAAATCGGTGACTCCTTTCATCCTGCTGAAACTGATGGTGCTGATCATCTGTATGCTGAATCCGGATCTGGTGATGTGGCTGCCAAATAAGGTAATGGGATAGATTATGTACAACACAGTTTTGATCCCGATGGATCTGGAACATGAAGACATGTTCCCTAAAGCGGTTGCGCTGGCGCAGCAGTTGATTGGTGATGAAAAAGGTGAGATCCACGGGATCTATGTGGATCAGAATCTGGTGCATCACGGCAACTTCTCCCTGTCAGAAGATGCAGTAAAGCAGGCGCAGGACGATATGAAGCAGCAGGTGAAGAGCCTGTTCAAAAAATACGTTCCTGAGCATCTGCGCGGTAAATGCCGTGTGAAGTCCGGTGTGGTTTACGACACCGTGCTGGAAGAGGCCGAGAAGGTAAAACCTGAAGTCATTATTGTGGCTGCGGGTCGTCCGGGTTTCTCCAGCTATCTTCTGGGTTCAAACGCTGAGAAGATTCTGCGTCACGCCAACTGCTCTGTCTTTGTCGTTCGCGACGAGAAGAAATGGTAAGCATGACCGGAAGCCCGCTTTAAAAGCGAGGCAAAGGGTACAAAAAAACCTCAGACGCTTCGGCGGCTGAGGTTTTTTTATATCTGCTTTTTTAACTCTGTTGGTTCAGATTGGTCTTTTCACATCTAAAGCAGAGCTGTGATCAGTTGGCAGGAATACTCTGAGGCAGCAGTTTGCGGATAATCGGAATCGGGCTCAGGATATGACCGTACATGAGTTCCGTTGCTTTGGCCTTGTCACGGTTCAGCAGAGCATCCACCAGCTCGGCATGCTCCTGACGTTTCTCTTCCAGTGCGTTCTGGGAGAAAACCGTTTGCTTCAGCCAGAGCTGACGATAGCGTTCCGCCTGATCCAGCAGGGAGGCGCGCATCTCCAGAAGTTTTGGCGAGCCGCAGCCGTTCACTATCGCCTGATGGAAAGATTTATGGCGACGATCCCACACCTGCAGCATCTCTTCCGGTGTGTTCACTTCATTAACCCGCGACAGCTTGTGGGCTTCGCCCAGTACTTCCGCTTCCCAATCTTCATCGCCGCGTTCAACCGCAAGACCAGTAATCAGGGCTTCAAGGTGTGCACGGGCATCATAAATATCGGTCAGCTCTTCCTCTGACATCTCTGCCACCCGGAAGCCGCGCTGGCTGATCGCGGTAACCAGACGATCCGCCACCAGCTGTGACAGCGCCTCACGCATGGGGCCTGCGCCAATCTCGTAATGACTTTTCAGATGGCTCATCAGCAGTTTGTCGCCGGGTTGGTATGCGCCATTGATGATGTCCTGCTTCAGCAAACGATAGGCGATAGTGGCCTGATTGGCTTTGCTGCCTTCCACCATCTCTTTCTCGGTCACGCCTGCGGCGTTGCCATTGCTGTGTGTGCTGTTTGTCACGGGCGTATTCATTTTTCCGGTTGGTTCCATCGGTTGCGCATGCTGCTGATTATAAACAGAGTCTCCGGCCTTACAACTCAGGCGGAGTTTCTTTGCTGTTCTCTCAGCACAGGTGTCTTTGCTCTAGCTTTGGGTATTTTATCTTCAATAATAAAAAATGTAGATATTTTTGTAGAATGAATATATTATTTGTTCATCGAGACATTTTAAGTGTCCAAGCGGCTCAATTCACAGAGCCAAAACAACGACAAACCCTATTAGCAGCATGATTAAGCACTGCAGGAGCCACTAAAGATGAGCACTGTTATCGAACGCAACGGCCTGACCGCCGGTACTGAATACAAAGGTTTCACTGTTTCTGTTTCTGAGCAGAGCAACGGTCGTCTTCTTGAGCTGAAATTCAGCAAAGAAACCGTTGAGAAATTCTTCGCAGCAATCGAAGAGTGGCCGATTCAGGCGCTGGAATATAAGTCTTTCCTGCGTTTCCGTGTTGCTAAAGTTCTGGACGATCTGTGTGGCAACAAACTGCACGGCTTCCTGGTAGACACTCTGACCGATCGTCAGACTGGTGCTCTGCTGATCACTCCGGAAGGTCTGGATGATGTATCTCAGGCGGATGACATGGTGCGTTTCACCACTGCTGTTGCTCACCTGATGGGTCGTTCCAACTTTGATGCCATGAGCGGCAAATACTACGCACGTTTTGCGGTTGTGAATGTTGATAACTCTGACAGCTACCTGCGTCAGCCACACCGCGTAATGGAGCTGCACAACGACGGTACTTACGTTGAAGAAGACACTGACTTCAACCTGATGCTGAAAATCGACGAGCAGAACATGGAAGGCGGTAACTCTCTGCTGCTGCACCTGGACGACTGGGAAGATCTGGAGAAATTCTCTACTCACCCTCTGGCGTACCGCGATATCCGTTGGGCTGTTCCACCAAGCAAGAATATCTCTAAAGACATCTACCACCCGGTATTCGATCTGGATGTAAACGGTGACATCATCACTTCTTACATCGATCAGTTTGCACAGCCTGCAAACCTGGAAGAAGGTGTGTTCCTGTCTGAGCTGGGCGAGTCTTTCGAGACCAGTAAAGGCATCCAGTCTATCCGTGTACCAGTAGGTAGCTTCCTGCTGATCAACAACCACATGTGGCTGCACGGTCGTGACAAGTTCACTCCACACCCAGAGCTGCGTCGTGAACTGATGCGTCAGCGTGGTTACTTCACGCACAAGAAAACCCTGCGCAAGCCACGCCAGTAATCCGGTCAACGGCTGACCTGTCACTGGTCACCTTTCGACGGTGAAAGAACGTGGAAGCAAAAGCCGGAAACATGATGGTTTCCGGCTGACCTGAGGGGTATCCTTCGGTCCTTACCCTGCCTGGAAGCATTGAGCTCCCGGCGGGGTAAACTGCCTTATAGACACTGCATTTCTGTAACGCCGGATCTGCCTTACAGAAGCTCTATTCGCGCCAAGCGAGGAACAGAATGTACGATTACATCATCATCGGCGGCGGCATCGTAGGTATGTCCACCGCGATGCAGCTGCTACAACAGAAGCCCGATGCCAAACTGCTGGTACTGGAAAAAGAATCTCAGGTTGCTGAGCATCAGACCGGTCATAACTCCGGCGTAATTCACGCGGGTGTTTACTACACGCCGGGCAGCCTGAAGGCGAAATTCTGTCTGGAAGGTAACAAAGCGACTAAAGCTTTCTGTGACGAGAACAACATTCCTTACGATGAGTGCGGCAAGCTGCTGGTTGCCACCAACGACATCGAAATGGAGCGTATGAAAGCGCTGTGGGAACGTACCGAAGCTAACGGCATCGAGCGTTACTGGCTGAACGCGGAAGAGCTGAAAGAGCGTGAGCCGAACATCACAGGTATCGGTGGTATCTTCGTACCTTCAAGCGGCATCGTCAGCTACCGTCGTGTGACTGAAGTGATGGCGGACAAAGTTCGTGAAGCCGGCGGCACCATCGAATTTAACTGCGAAGTTAAAGCGCTGAAAGAAACCGATTCTGAAGTGGTTGTTACCACCAGTCGTGGTTCCTTCACCAGTAAGTATATGATCTCCTGTTCCGGCCTGATGGCGGATCGCATCGTGCGTATGCTGGGTATCAAGCCTAAGTTCAAGATCTGCCCGTTCCGTGGCGAGTACTATCTGCTGAAGCCGGAGCACAATCAGGTTGTAAACCACCTGATCTACCCGATTCCTGATCCGAGCATGCCGTTCCTTGGCGTGCACCTGACCCGTATGATCGACGGCACCGTAACCGTAGGTCCTAACGCGGTAATGGCGTGGAAGCGTGAAGGCTACAAGAAAACCGATATCTCCCTGAAAGACAGCATCGAAGCGCTGACCTATCCGGGTATCCTGAAAGTACTGAAAGACAACCTGAAGCCAGGTCTGATTGAGATGAAGAACTCTATCTTCAAAGGCGGCTACCTGAAGGAAGTGAATAAGTACTGCCCGATCATCAAGAAATCTGATCTGGGTGCTTACCCAGCGGGTGTTCGTGCTCAGGCGGTATCGGAAGATGGCAAGCTGGTAGACGACTTCCTGTTCGTTAAAACCAAGCGCACCATCAACGTATGTAACGCGCCGTCACCGGCAGCGACCTCTGCGATTCCGATCGGCAAACACATTCTGGAAGAGGCTGCTGCGAACTTCGCGTAAGCACCTTTCAGATCGCCAATCTGTGCTCAGACTGGTTGTATAAAAAAGCCCCGAAACCGCTTGCCGGTTCCGGGGTTTTTTTATGGCTGAGACAGCAGGAAGAGGTGCGGTAGTGACCTGTGCGTCATCTTGATAATGGCTTCTTATAGAAAGTATATGATTCATATATTGTACTTATCGTTCTGCCCTCGCTAACTTCGATACATCAGATCTCTCTATCGAATCTAATCAACCAATAATTCTAAAAGCCAAAGAAAGACAGAGGTTAACGAACATGAGCCAACGCGCAGCATTTAATTGGGAAGACCCGTTCAATCTGGATCAGCAACTCACGGAAGAAGAGCGCATGGTGCGTGATATGGCCCGTGAATATTGTCAGGGCAAGCTGCAACCTCGGGTTCTGCAGGCTAACCGCGATGAGATCTTCCATCGCGAAATTATGAATGAAATGGGTGAAATGGGCCTTCTGGGCAGCACCCTGCCGGAGAAATACGGCTGCGCGGAAGTTAACCACGTTTGTTATGGTCTGGCGGCTCGTGAAGTAGAGCGCGTAGACAGTGGTTACCGTTCTGCGATGAGTGTGCAGTCCTCTCTGGTGATGCACCCGATCTACGCTTATGGCTCTGAAGAGCAGCGTGAAAAATATCTGCCGAAGCTGGCTACCGGTGAGTGGGTAGGTTGCTTCGGTCTGACCGAGCCGGACGTAGGTTCCGATCCGGGCGGTATGAAAACCCGTGCCGAGCGCGTTGACGGTGGTTTCCGTGTGACCGGTGCAAAAATGTGGATCACTAACTCGCCAATCGCTGATGTGATGGTGGTTTGGGCGAAGCTGGATGGTGAGATCCACGGCTTTATTCTGGAGCGTGGTATGGAAGGTCTGACCACGCCGAAGATCGAAGGTAAGTTCTCTCTGCGTGCGTCTATCACAGGTGAAATCGTGATGGATAACGTCTTCGTTCCGGAAGCGAACCTGCTGCCTAACGTGAAAGGTCTGAAAGGCCCGTTCGGCTGTCTGAACAAAGCCCGTTACGGTATCGCCTGGGGTGCTCTGGGTGCGGCGGAATTCTGCTGGCACGCGGCACGTCAGTACTCTCTGGATCGTATCCAGTTCAACCGTCCTCTGGCAGCGACTCAGCTGGTGCAGAAGAAACTGGCAGACATGCAGACTGAAATTACTCTGGGTCTGCAGGGCTGTCTTCAGGCAGGCCGTCTGATGGACGAGGGGAACTGCCCGGTTGAGCTAATCTCTCTGATCAAGCGCAACTCTTGTGGTAAATCTCTGGATATCGCCCGTGTTGCCCGTGATATGCACGGTGGTAACGGTATCTCTGATGAGTTCCATGTGATCCGTCACTCAATGAACCTGGAAGCGGTGAACACCTACGAAGGTACTCACGATATCCACGCTCTGATTCTGGGTCGTGCCCAGACTGGTATTCAGGCGTTTGGTTAATCACTGAAGCTGAATCCCGTGTGAAACACACTCTGTGTCAAACGGTTAGAGATCCGGGCGGTGTTCGGTCGTCGTCATCGCCCCTAGCTTGCTTGCTGAACTAACCGTGCTTTAGCCTGCCCCCTGTGGCAGGCTTTTTTTGTTATTGCTGGGCGATTTTCCGGTGTTTTTTTCAGCCAAAAAGCCTGCGAGAGCCTTTGGCGAAAATTGCTGAACATGTAAACTGTTTTTCCCTTATTTCGTTCATGACTTATGCCTAATAGCCTGAAACCGGAAATAAGGTCACGGTTACCGGATATGAAAAATAACTGCTGCTTCTGTTTACCCGAACGGAGCGCCATCAAAGCAGAATAAGAACACCGGAACCCCGTTATTATTTGGAGGAAGTATGCAAAAGAAAATCTGGCTGCCGGAAAATGAGATGCCGACCCATTGGTACAATGTGGTGGCTGACATGCCGAATGCTCCGACACCACCTCTGGGTCCCGATGGCCAGCCTGTTGGCCCTGATGCGCTGAGTGCCATTTTCCCGAATGCGATTATTGAGCAGGAGATGTCCGCCGAGCGCTGGATCAAGATTCCTGACGAAGTGCGTGAAAAGCTGCTGTTGTGGCGTCCGGCTCCGCTGGTTCGTGCTACCGAACTGGAAAAAGCACTGGGCACTCCTTGTAAGATCTTCTTCAAGAACGAATCCGTAAGTCCGGCCGGTTCTCACAAGCCAAACTCTGCCATCCCTCAGGCTTACTACAACAAGCAGGAAGGTGTTAAGCGCCTGATCACGGAAACCGGTGCCGGTCAGTGGGGTAGTTCCCTTGCGTTGGCAGGTCAGATGTTCGGTCTGGATGTTCGCGTTTATATGGTGAAGGTGAGCTATGGTCAGAAGCCATATCGCCGTTTGCTGATGCAGACCTGGGGTGCGAACGTATTCCCAAGCCCAACCAACATGACTCAGGTTGGTCGTGATGTACTGGCGAAAGATCCAGATTCGCAAGGTTCTCTGGGTATCGCCATTGCTGAAGCGGTGGAAGAAGCCGCCGGTACTCCGGAAGCAAACTACGCGCTGGGTTCGGTACTGAACCACGTTCTGCTGCACCAGACCATTATCGGTCAGGAAGCGAAGAAGCAGCTGGAAATGGTGGGTGAATATCCGGATATGGTCTTTGCGCCATCCGGTGGTGGTTCTAACTTCGGCGGTATCGCCTTCCCATTCTTTGCTGATAAAGCTGCGGGTAAAGAGGTGCGTCTGATCGGTGTTGAGCCGACCTCCTGTCCGTCACTGACTAAGGGTGAATACACCTATGACTTCGGTGATTCTTCCGGTCTGACTCCGATGATGAAGATGTACACGTTGGGTCACGACTTTATGCCGCCGGGCATCCACGCCGGTGGTCTGCGTTATCACGGTCAGTCTGCACTGGTGAGCCAGCTGTACCATGAAGGTCTGCTGGAGGCGATGGCGGTTGGCCAGAAAGAGACTTTCGAAGCGGGTGTGCTGTTTGCCCGTACCGAAGGTATCGTTCCGGCTCCGGAATCCAACCACGCTATCGCGGGTGTGATCCGTGAGGCGCTGCGTTGCAAGGAAACCGGCGAAGCGAAAACCCTGCTGTTTACGCTTTCCGGTCACGGTCACTTCGATATGACTTCTTACGATCGCTTCTTTAAGGGCGAGCTGGAAGACTTTGAATATCCGGAAGAGGCGATCAAAGCGTCTCTGGCGAATCTGCCAAAGTTCTGAGTGCGGTGCGGGACAAGAGCGTTATCTATCTCTTGTCTGGCTTAGCGTCAGAAGACCAAAAAACACCGCCAGCTGGCGGTGTTTTTTTATGGCTGTTTTGTCGGGTTGGAATGTAAATTTCAGCTATCGGACAGCCAGCGTTCCAGCTTCTCTTTTAAGGCCATAAAGTCGATCGGTTTGGAGAGGTAATCCGACATACCGGCTTCCAGACAGCGCTCCTTATCGCCCTGCATGGCGTTGGCGGTCATGGCGATAATCGGCAGATCTATCATGCCCAGTTCTTCACGGACTTTATGGGTTGCCGTCAGACCATCCATTACCGGCATCTGCAGATCCATCAAAACCAGTTGATAGTGGTTATGTCTGATCTTCTCCAGCGCCTGCTCACCATTTTCCGCCAGCTCAAATGAGATGCCGATCTTGTCCAGAAAACGCCCGGCAACCATCTGATTGATACTGTTATCTTCAACCAGTAACACCTGGGCTTCGCGCTGAGTTTCTTTCATGGCCGGAGCTGATTCCGGTTGGCCTGAAGGCTGGTTCAGTTCAGTTTTTGGCATCAGCCCATTTCCGTTGATGGAATTAGGATGGGAAACGCTCTGAATGGCTGTTTTATAGACCTGATCACTTAACGACCAGAGTTTAAGCGTTGCCGTAAAGCAGCTGCCCTGAGCGGCTTCACTGGAAACGGTGAGGTCGCCCTGCATCATTTCACACAGCTGTTTACTGATGGCAAGGCCAAGCCCTGTCCCACCAAACTGGCGGGTAATGGAGGCATCGGCCTGCGTAAAGGCGGTAAAGAGATGGGCTTGTTTCTCTTTGGATATGCCGATACCGGTATCCTGCACAGCGATAATCAGCTCAACCCCTCTGGCGTTCGGATAGGGCGGTCGCTGAGACTGATGTTCAGCATCATCAGATTCCGGAGACGCCGGACGGCAGGAGATACTGATTTTTATCTGCCCCTGTTCGGTAAACTTGGCGGCATTACTGCTCAGGTTGGCCAGCACCTGATTGATGCGCATCAGGTCACCAAAGAACTCTGCAGGGGTATTGGGCGTGACCTGCCACTGATGCTCAATAGGACGACCGTCCAGCAGAGGTTTCAGCAGGGTATCGGTGTGGGCTATCAGGTCTGACAGCTCAAAATGCTGCGGTTCGATGGATAGCTTGCCCGCTTCAATTTTGGAGAAATCGAGAATGTCGTTCAGTATGCCCAGCAGCTGCTTCGAGGAGTAGTGAATCTTATCCAGATATTCGGTCTGTTCCGGTGTCAGCTCGGTGGACAGCAGAGCCAGATGACTGAGGCCGATAATGGCGTTCATCGGTGTGCGGATCTCGTGGCTCATATTAGCCAGAAACTCAGACTTGGCCTGATTGGCAAACTCAGCCCGTTCTTTCTCGGTACGTAGTTGCTCCTGCAGTTTCTGGGTGTCGGTCACATCGCTGTAGATGCCTACGGTGCCACCTTCAGGGGTAGGGTATTCCAGTGCCTGTATAAAGCGACCATCGGTGGTTTCTGCGGTGTTGATCCGTACCGTATAGCGGGTCTCTTTATTGATCTGATACTGAAGCCAGACATCTTTGTCGACCGGTAATACCAGAGCGTTACGCTCCACCAGCGTGTGAGCCAGTTCCGGGTAGGTAACGCCGAGTTCAATCTTATCCGCCATTTGTGGATAAAGCTCTTTGGTGCGCTCGTTGAACAGCACCAGCTGATCGTCTTTATCAAACAGGGCGATACCTTCGTTAATACTGCCGATGGCGGTGCGCAGGCGGTTCTCGATCTGCTCCAGATACTCATCGGTTTTACGCAGTTCGGTGATGTCTCTGGCAGTGCCGCGATAGCCAATAAAATTGCCTTCAGCATCAAAGCGGGGCTTGCCGCTGACAGAAACCAGAACAGGGCTATCGTTGCCTTCCAGCTCATACTCCAGATCTCTGAATGGCCGGTGAGCGTTCAGATCATCAATATGCTGTTCAAAGACCTCGGACGGTGCGTTTTTCATCAGCTCCATACGGCTGCGGCCGATCATGCTCTCCTGATCGATCCGTTTCAGTACCGGGGTAAAACCGGTCAGGGAGATGACCCTGTGTTTTGCATCGGTTTCCCAGAACCAGTCCGAGGAGGATTCGGCAAAATCCCGGAACATGGATTTGCTCTGACGTAACTTGTCCTGTGCCGCAACCCGCTCACTGATATCACGGATAATCAGCAGGGACTCCTGGCGGCCATCGTGGGTGAGTTGGCTGAGCACCAGCTCGACAGGGCTTTGATTATGGGCTATTCGGGTTTCCAGCTGGCGCTGGTCAGCGTTGGGAGCCTGATCGAAGAGTTCATCAAGAGGGTGTTGCTGCAACAGTTCCAGTGGCTGATCCAGCAGTATCTCGGCCTGTTTATTTCCGTTTTGAATCCGTTGTCGGCTGTCGAGAAAGAGCACTCCATCACCTACCCGGCTGAGTACGGTTTCGAAGTACTGCCGGGCCTGATCGATATGTTGCCGGTGCAGGGTGACCAGCTCTTCTTCCATCAGCTTGGCGGCGCGATCTGCCAGTCGGTGCTCTTTATCAGCCTCATCGTAGCTGTCACTGATCAGCTGCAGCAGATAATCCATATCCGGCTGATCAGTGCCCGATCTTCGTCTGGCTTTTGCCAGCTGACGCTGCAGAAGTTTGTGCATCTTAGTGCTCCTGCAGCAGAGTGATGGTCATGGTCTGATTGTGCAGTTCGCACTGACCTGTATAGCCATCCGGGGCGATCTCTCCATAGGAATAAAAACCGGTCAGGGCGATATCCTGCCCCAGAATATCGGCAACCACTTCAACCTCATCGTTGATACGTTGGCCCATCAGCAACTTGCGGCCGATACAGCTGACCAGAAGTGCCAGTCCACGACCTTGCTGATGCTGCAGGTGTTCGGCCGCATTGGCCGCGCCTTCAATCAGACGATCAAAGTTGCCCCGCATCAGCTGAGCGCTGTAACCCTCCGGTACATTACCGGCGAAGGTCAGGCTGTTGTTGCTTTCATCCACCGCGAGAATGGTGCGCACAACGGCACCTTCATCCTGATGGGGCGGACGTATCGAAAGCGGGAATAACAGGCCGCTGCCGGGCAGGTTCTGAGCTTCGTCTCCCAGATAATGCTTGTACAGATCCAGTGCCGGTTGGCCATCCAGCTCATACAGCACATTGTCTTCCGAGCGGGTTACGGTGCGCAGCGGGCCAAAGCGATCCCAGCCACCAAAACTACTGCTACTGACCTGCAGGCGCTCGCCATAAAACCCTATGGCAACCAGCTGACCGCTTGTTGGCTCGGCATTGCAGCCGGTGTAGGTGGTGGTGAAATCCGGGCCATCTCCGGCAAGTCCGCCGGTGATCATGATCTCTTCAGGCAAGACTTCCCGACAGCCTCTGATCAGCTCGCTGCCGTTCACCTTAAGACCGTCGCTCAGTAACCAGACCAGGCGTAGCCCCTCTTGAGGCAGTTGTTGCACCAGGTCATGGCCTGCAGCAGATGAGCTGAGCTCTTCGGTCAGATGAACGGAGGCGGTTTCTATTCGGGAGTGTTCCAGCTCAATGGCTGTTGCCGCGAGGGAGTCATCAAAAACTTCATCGGCGAGAATTTCGCCGCCAGTGCTCAAACCTGCGATATGAGCATTGGGAAATTGTTGCTGAAGTTGCTGATAAGGTGATTGGCTGCGGCAGATCTCGGGGGCGGCGAAGTAGAGTACCAGCTGAGGTTGGCTGACACCGTCGTCAGAAAGAGTTGTCCAGCGACCGTTTTCGAAGATCTGCTGCCTGATTTTCATAACGCCACCGCCTGTAAGATTTATTTTATGGGTGTGTTTAGATTGTGTCTTAAAAGCGGGCAAAAAAAAAGCGCCCTGCTTAAGGCGCTTTTTATGGAGGTTTCAGGCTGTATTGAGCCTGAGGTTCCGGGCTTAGCGGAAGGACTCAACAGGCCAGCCTTTTTGCTGCGCCTCGGCCAGCAGACTCTCGTCAGGATCAACGGCTACCGGTTTGCCTACTAAGCGTAGCAGAGGCAGGTCGTTGTGGGAGTCGCTGTAAAACCAGGTTTCCGCCAGATCAAAGGACTTATCTTCCAGCCAGTTGTTCAGGCGGATCACCTTGCCTTCTTTAAAGCTTGGGATACCGGCGACCTTACCAGTGTAACGGCCGTCAATCTGTTCCGGCTCAATGGCGATCAGTTCGTGTACACCTAAGCGCTCAGCGATCGGCTCTGTGATAAAGCGGTTGGTGGCGGTGATGATCAGAATGTAGTCACCCTGTTCGCGGTGCCAGTCCAGTTTAGCGAAGGCTTTATCCAGCAGAATCGGCTCGATCTTTTCCTGCATAAACTGGTTGTGCCACTGGTGCAGCTGTTCCGGCTCATGCTCGGCCAGCGGTGCCAGTGAGAAATTCAGGTATTCCATGATATCCATGGTGCCGCTCTGGTACTGCTCGTAGAAGCGGTCATTGGCTTCTTTATAGAGTTTGGCGTCAACAATGCCTTTCTCGGTCAGAAACTCGCCCCAGGCATGATCACTGTCTCCGGCGATAAGGGTGTTGTCGAGGTCAAAAATAGCCAGATTCACGTTAGGTTCTCCAGTCTGCATAGGGCGGCTTTCGCGGAGGAAGGAGCCGGATAATCGATGAAAAGCTCGATTATCCCAGAGCCCGAAAGCTTGTAAAGGATTGTTCTGACAGGATTGATTTGCCAAAGCAGCAGAACTGTTGTCTGATTGAAGAACTCAGGTGCTTTGTGAAACAATAGCGCTAATATAAATACAAGGTGATCTGCGTGATTGATGCTGATGGTTACCGGCCCAATGTCGGTATAATCTTGACGAACCAGTATGGGCAGCTGCTGTGGGCGCGCCGTGTGGGTCAAGACGCATGGCAGTTTCCGCAAGGTGGTATTAAAGAACACGAAACACCGGAGCAGGCCCTTTATCGCGAGTTAAAAGAAGAGATCGGCCTGGGTGCTGATGATGTCCATGTGTTGGGCTGCACCCGGGGCTGGTTACGCTATCGTTTGCCGCGAAAAATGATTCGCCGTCACAGCAAACCGCTGTGTATCGGCCAGAAACAAAAGTGGTTTTTGCTGCAGTTACGCTGCGGCGAGAAAAGTATCTGTGTTGACCATTCGCCGTCGCCGGAATTCGACCGTTGGCGCTGGGTGAGTTACTGGTACCCACTGGGACAGGTTGTGCCCTTCAAGCGGGAAGTGTACCGCAAGGCGCTGAAAGAGCTGTCCCATCGATACAACAGGAATCTGTTTAAGACTTTATAGACTCAAGAAACTATAGATCCGGGAAGTTCGATCCGAGAACCTTAGATCGACGATCTCAGATCGACAACGGATCAATCAACAACGTCAGGATTACGACTCCGTCTGACACCTCTTAAGAAACGAGGGTGATTATGCTCAAGACCTTGCAGCGCATCGTTCAGGAAGTGAACTCGGCCAGGACTCTGGACGAGACGCTTTCGATTATTGTGCGCAGGGTTCGCCGGGCGATGAAGACGGATGTGTGTTCGGTCTATCTGCTTGATCAGGAACAGCAGCGTTACGTCCTGATGGATACCATGGGTCTGAAGAAGGAATCCATTAAGCAGGTTTCCCTCGACGCCGGTCAGGGTCTGGTAGGTTATGTCGGTGAGCGGGAAGAACCCGTTAACCTTGATGATGCCACTCAGCATCCGAACTATGTCTATTTTGCCGAAACCGGTGAGGAGCGTTTTCACAGCTTCCTCGGTGTTCCTATCATCCATCAGCGCCGTATTCTCGGCGTTATCGTGGTTCAGCAGCAGGAAAAACGTCGCTTTGATGAGGGTGAAGAAGCCTTTCTGGTGACAGTTTCTGCCCAGCTGGCCGGTCTTCTGGCGCACTCTCTTGCCACGGGCTCATCCAGTCTTTCAGGTCTTGCCCAAAACAGTATTCACGGCAGTTGCTTTAAAGGCGTTGCCGGAACCTCTGGTATTGCTATGGGATCTGCGGTGGTGATTCTGCCGATGGCGAATCTGGATACGGTACCGGATCGGGTGCCGGAAGATCCGGATGCTGAGATCGAGCAGTTCCGCGAAGCGCTGACCGCTGTTCGTAACGATATCCACGAAGTTAACCGCCGTCTTGCTCAGCGTCTGAGTGAGGAAGAGCGCGCCCTGTTTGAAGCCTATCAGCGTATGTTAGATGACAGCGCGCTGGGACAGGAAGTGATCAACAAGATTGGTGAGGGTAACTGGGCACAGGGGGCTCTGTGTCAGGTGGTTACCCGTCATGCCCGTTTCTTTGAACTCTCTCAGGATGATTACCTGAAAGAGCGTGCTACCGATATCCGTGATCTGGGCCGTCGCGTGCTGGCTTATCTGCAGAAGATTGAGCAGGACGAGATCGAATATCCTGAAAAAGCGATTCTGGTCAGTGAGGAGGTCACTCCAGCTATGCTGGGTGAAATTCCGAAGGAGAAGCTGGCAGGGCTGGTCTCTGTTCAGGGCTCCAGTAACTCTCACGTTGCGATTCTGGCCCGGGCGATGGGTATTCCTGCGGTGATGGGGACTATTGATCTGCCTTTGGGTCTGTTAAACGGCCAGAAGCTGATTGTGGATGGCTATCAGGGGGTGGTGTTTAACAACCCCAGTGATGAGCTGCTGATTCAGTACGGCAACCTGATGCGGGCGGAACAGAAGCTGCAGAAGGGACTGGAAGATCTGGCGGGTCTGCCGAGCGTCACTCTGGACGGCTTTAAGATGCCGCTGCTGGTGAACACAGGTCTGGCTCAGGATATTACACACTCACTGAATCATGGTGCCGAAGGTGTGGGGCTTTTTCGTACCGAAGTGCCTTTCATGGTCAGTGAGCGCTTCCCGTCGGAAGGTGAGCAGCAACAGGTTTACCGTGAGCAGCTGAAAGCATTTTATCCACAACCGGTGACCATGCGTACGTTGGATATTGGTGGGGATAAAGCTCTGCCTTATTTCCCGATTAACGAAGCTAACCCGTTTCTTGGCTGGCGCGGTATTCGTGTCACCCTGGATCATCCGGAAGTGTTTCTGGTTCAGGTGCGGGCGATGTTGCGCGCCAGTGAAGGTCTGAATAACCTCCAGATTATGCTGCCGATGGTGTCTAACCTTCCTGAGGTAACGGAATCTATCTCGCTGATTGAGCGTGCCTTTACCGAGTTGTGTGAAGAGGGGCTGGATCTGAAACGCCCGGATATCGGCGTTATGATCGAGGTTCCGGGTACTATCTATCAGGTATCCCGAATTGCACAGCTGGTGGATTTCCTGTCGGTGGGCAGTAACGACCTGACTCAGTACCTGCTGGCGGTTGACCGCAACAACCCTCGCGTTGCAGATCTCTACAGCAGTTTCCATCCGGCGGTTCTGAATGCGCTGAATACCATTGCTCAGTCCTGTCGTGGGCACGAGTGTCGCCTGAGCCTTTGTGGTGAGTTAGCGGGTGACCCCCGTGGCGCTGTGCTGCTGATGGCGATGGGCTATGACGCACTGTCGATGAACGCCGTGAACCTGCCCCGGGTGAAGTCGGCAATTCGTCAGCTGCGAAAAGCAGATGCTGAAACACTGCTGGATCAGGTTCTGCAGTTGGGAACGTCAGAAGAAGTGATTGCCCGGCTGGCTGAGATGATGGGCGAGCTGGGGCTGGGTGCTCTGCTGCAGCCTGTGATGAGCCTGAAAACACCGAAGAAAGTTCAGTAAACAGCACTAATCAGAATTACGATCTCTCCGGCACCTGACAATAAAAAAGACCCGCATTTCGCGGGTCTTTTTTTTATTTATTGTTTATTGATTCTTTTCTTTAGCGGCGATCAGAAGCTTTTCAACCTGTTCCGGTCCCGGCAGATGATCCTTGCTGTAGATATCATCCCGCCATTGCAGGGTGCCGTTCTCATCCTGCCAAACGGTCCAGTACATCAGATAAACCGGCAGCAAAGGTTCCATCTTCAGATAGCGTTCCTCTTTGGATCGCAACACTTCCTGTACTCTGTCTTCGGTCCAGCCCCATGGCTTATCAGCCAGCAGACGATCCACCAGAGGCAGCGCATCTTCCAGACGCACACAGCCGTTACTCATGGCTCTGTCGCGACGATTAAACAGATGCTTGGCTGGGGTATCGTGCATATAGATCGCTTTGTTGTTCGACAGGCGGAATTTTACATAGCCCAGCTGATTGTATTTGCCCGGCAACTGCACAAAACGGTAAGGGAATTGCTCCGGGTCTTCCTCAAACTCGTTAAAGTTGATCTGTTCTAACGGCACTTCCTGAGCAGGGGTGTTCCAGCCATCAACAATCTGCATCTCACGATCTTTCAGATAGTTGGGGTTGTTTTTTACCCTCGGCAGGATGCTCTTCACGCCAATACTTTGCGGAATATTCCAGCGTGGGCTGAGGATCACTGAGGTCAGCGCCTGCTTCATAATCGGCGTACGGTGCTCCGGCGAGCCAACAATTACCCGCATCTCCATGGTGGGTTTGTTCTTCTCCACCAGTTCCAGTTTGTAGTCCGCCATATTGATCATCATATAGCGGTTACCCAGCTTGGCTGGCAGATGGTAGAGGCGGCGGAAGTTGTGCGCCAGTCGCAGCACACGCTTCTCAGGCGACAGGTTAAGTACCCGGCGTGTCTGCAGGCCGATAATGCCATCAACAGTCTGGCCGTGGCTGGCCTGCACCTTCTTCACCGCTGCGACCAGTTCGCCGTCATAACGTCCCGGGAAGGCGGGTTTGTAATCCTTGGACAGAACCTGCAGGCGTTGCAGCTGTTCGATCAGAACCGGCATCCAGCTCTCGCGAATCATACCCGGGTCGAGACGTTCACCCATAGACAGCTTCGGCCAGGGCGTTTTTAACTGGCTGCGCCAGTAAGTCAGGGCACTGAGAAGCGGTTTGGTTTGCTGTGCCGTCGGGTAGAGTTTGCCAATCAAACGATCCAGATAGCTGTTGCGCTTGGCTTCCGGCATAGCTGAAGCCATTTTCAGTTCCAGCTTCAGATCTTCCATCCAGGGCTTAGGTGCTGACTGAAAGCTGTTCAGGGCAACTCCGCCATAGCGGTATTCCTGATGGTCGTCATCTTCATCCGCCAGAATAAAACGTTCGGTGGCAATATCGTGACGCAGCTGAGCATAGATCTCACTGTAACGGAGATCCGTTGCCAGCAGATCACGGGGTAGCGTCAGATCCAGCGGAACCTGCTTCGGATAGAGGAAGTTCCGGTAAGGTTTCAGCCACGGATGCGGATTTGAGGGCAGATCCATGGTGGCAAAGACAGTCGCCAGTCGGGTCAGTTCTTTTGCGGCTTTACCGGGCTTGCCTGTTTTATCCAGCCAGATAGGTTTGAAGCCATTGTCCTGATAAGCCGGTGCAATCTGAGCGGCGAACTCGGTCTTGCGCTCATCAAAGAGGCTCAGCAAGTTAGTTTGCTGATAGAGGTGGCGGAAGTTGTCGGCCAGTTTCAGAACTCTATCCTGAGGCGGCAGATTCAGGAGCTGACGGGTTTGCTGCCCGATAATACCGTCAGCGGTTTGTCCGTGTTGTGTCTGCAGACGTTTTACCGCATCCACCAGCTGATTGTCGTAGCGACCCGGAAAATCCGGTTGGTAATCCTGAGGTAAAACCTGAAGACGTTGCAGCTGTTCGATCAGAGCGGGCATCCAGCTTTCCCGGATCATGCCGGGGTCGAGGCGCTCACCTTCAGACAGTTGCGGCCATGGCTTTTCCAGCTGTGTTTGCCAGTAGCCGAGATTTTCCAGCAGTGCGGCAGTTTGGTCGGCTTTCGGATAGAGGTTTCTGATCTGAGCCTGCAGATAGGCTTCCCGCTCGATTGCTGGCAGAAGGGAGGCGCTCTTCAGCTCTTTTTCCAGTTTCAGCAGTTCAGCTTTTTCTGTTTTCGTGACGCGATTACGACCTGTGCTTTGAGTGCCTGCGTCAGTCGCCATAAAGCGATTGGTGGCGATGTCGTAATGCAGTCGGGCATACATCTCGCTGTAGAGCAGGTCGGTGGCCAGCAGATAGCGGGGCAGTGCCAGATCCATGGGTTGCTGCTGGAACGTCAGAAAGCTCTGATAAGGCTTCAGCCAGTGCTGAGGATTATCCGGCGTTTCAAGGGCCGAAAAGATACGAACCAGCCGGATCAGCTCTTTAGCTGCAGCGCCCGGCTCACCGGTTTCATCCAGCCAGATATGTTTAAAGTCATTATCCAGATAAGCCGGAGCGATCTGGGGGGCAAAATCCGTGGTGGCATTATCAAAACGGCTGCGCAGGGTCACGCCGATCCAGGCACTTTCAATATTACTGATACTGCTGACAGCTTTTGGCGCAGGTGCTGCCGTAGTCGTAGATGTGGACAGGGTGGCATGAGCTGGACTTGCCAGCATCAGGCTCAAAATAAGCCCGGACAGAATGCCGGTGACCGCAGCACGCACGCCGAAAATTGAGGTTACGGTAGACGGAGAAAACCTGAACAAAAGACTACCTTCCGGATATGAATCGATGGCTGGAAAACTCGGCCCGGGATCAGAAACAGCTCACAGGCAGATCAGAGTTCGTACTCCCCTTTGTCCACCCGGATGCCACGTTTGTTCCATCAGAGTTTGCCGCCCGGAGTGGTTGCGGATCAGTATTGTACTGGCCCTTGTGCCATAGTCCATACTGGATCGGATAAAAGATGGAGATAAAAAGCGTTCTTTAGCCAAACCTATGCCTGTATCAGGTAATTCGTGGTCTGCAGCCTCTTCATCGTTGGCGACAACTGCCAAAAAATGGTTCTCGTTCAGAGGATAATGGGAGGCGGTCAGCTCCTCCATAAACTCTTCCATCAGCTGCTTGCTGTGACGCACTTTGGGCCAGGGGGTATCCAGTCGGTGATTGCTTAATCCGTAAACTCCGGCGGGCAGATTGGCGTCAAAGTCGTAGTAAGCCGCTCCACTTTCAGCACCAAAGCGATTGCAGCCATAGCCAAGAGTTTCGCCATCACTCACCAGCAGATTAAAACCACCGGTATCCATGGCGCTGGAAGCGATCTCCTTGAGAAATGCTTCCGGAGTCATAGACCCTTCAAGAAAGTCCTGACAGAGTTTTCCCCGACTCAGAGGATAACTTTTGCTCATCTCTGAAGCCTGACGATAGTTGGTTACCGCAGCAAAGCGACCGCTTTCAGTGATGCCCATCCAGGTGCCGCCGGCCTGCTGGTCACGGCCCGCGATAACCGGGCTGTTGTTCCAGCAGGCAAGTGGCGCAGTAGGTCGCTGATAAAACTCATCACGATTTGCTGCGACCACCAACGGATAGGTCTGATCTTTTTGCCAGGAAAAAAGAATTAAACACATAACAGAAGCCCGGATAAAAAGTGTGTCTGGATCAGGCGGCGATGACGCATGCTGTAACCGGCCGGAACCTGAGGCTGATCACTTAAATGTAAGTGAAAATGTCGTTGCAGACAGTGTATGATACTTTCTCTTCAGAAATGAATTCTGCCGGAAAGGTTTATTCAGGGAAGCCCATGCCAGAGACCGATCAACCGTTGCGTATCTCACTGAAAAAGTGGATCTACAAAGCCTACGTGCGCTCTAACATGGTGCAGCTGATTTTTGTCAACGCTGCCTTTCTGATTCTCCTGCTGGGAACCTTCTTTCTGCTGGGGCTTAACCAGCAAAACACCGCCCGCAAAGAATACGAGCAACAGCTGATCGGGGCGCTGCAATCCAAGACCGATTGGGTTAATGCCCGACTGAGTTCAGTACAGAGTCAGTTGCAGGTTTTGCAGCGTCAGACTGAACGAACGCTGACCTCAGATCAGCCCGGTGACTGGACAACGCCTCTGGATTACACCGAGGGCAACGTACTGATGAAGCCGCAGGATGACGGCGGTGTTGCAGTTTATTACTCCACCCAGTCCCGTGATCTGTCGTCCCGTGAAGAGAAAGCCCGCAAGTTACTTCCCCTGAGCTACCTGTTTGCAGACCTTCAGCAAGCCAACCAGCTGGTGAAACAGGTTTATCTGAATACTCCTGACAACCTTAATCTGCTCTATCCCTATCAGGATGTGCATGCTCAGTTTGCACCGGATCTGGATCTGACCACCTTCAGTTTCTATTACCTGGCGGATAAAACCCATAACCCGCAGCGTCAGCCGGTATGGACCGATGCTTATCTTGATCCGGCAGGTCTTGGCTGGATCATCTCCCATATTGCGCCGGTATATGACGGCGATAGTCTGGAAGCGGTTGTGGGCCTGGATCTGACCGTTGAAACTCTGATCAGCAATCTGTTCTCTCTGCCTCAGCCCTGGTCCGGTTATGCGGTTCTGGTCGGCAAAGATGGCAACATTCTGGCGTTGCCACCGGAAGGGGAAGAAGACTTTGGCCTGAAAGAGCTGACTGACGGTCAATACAGTTTCCGTCATGTCACCACCAATGAATTTAAACCGGAACTGTTTAATCTCTATAAACGCCCGGAGATGTCCGATCTGTCCCGACTGGTCGCACATCAGCAGGCAGGATTGGCGCAGATCGAACTGAACCGCCCAAGTGTTGTGGCCTGGAATACTGTGCCTTTAACGGGCTGGAAGCTGCTGGCGGTGACACCTCAGGAAGAACTTTACGCCCAGGCAGAGGGCTTTGCCGGTTACCTGAAAGATATCGGATTGCTTGTTCTGTTACTGATCCTGATCCTGTTTGCGCTGCACCTGGGGATTCACAAATCCCGCAGCCGTAAACTCTATCAGCAGATGCAGGGGCCATTGGAGTATTTTGATGGCGTTGCCCGGGCAGCACTGGAAGGCAAGGCGATGCCTCAGAAAACCCTCAGTAGTCCGGTCACTGAGATTCAGAATATTGCCGATCTGCTGCGTCGTTTTGCTCAGGAAAACGACACCCTGAAGCAGCAGTTGGATCAGTATCAGGCCAGTTGCCACAAACAGAATGATCATTTCCGCAGTTTGTTGAACAGCATTCCTATGCCGGTCTTTGATACCGACAGTGAGTACCGCCTTCAGGGCTGCAACCGTGCTTTCGAGCAGTTCTTTGGCAAGAGTGAAGCGGAGCTGAAAGGTCATCTGCTGACGGAGTTTATTCCGGTGACACCGCCCGATGACGGTTCCTATTCCAAAGAGCTGGTTCTGACCAGTGCCAGCAAAGAAAGTCATCCGGTATCTGTAGTACTGTCCCGTGCAACGGATAATTCCCGTTCAGAAAGCTCCCGTGGTGAGCTATCCCGTATTGAGGGGGGGCGAATCGACAGTTCCCGCCGTGAATACGGTCGTGGCCGACCTATGGTGGGTTTGCTGATGGATCTGTCGGATCAGTATCAGGCGCGGGATCAGATGAAGTTTGATCGTGACCGTGCTCTTGAAGCATCCAAATTGCAGACAGAATATCTGCAGGCGATGCGACGAGAACTGGAAGGGCCGCTGTTGAATCTGGTGAGCCTGACAGAACAGTTACGAGAGCAGCCGGATCAGCGTGAGCGTCTGAGTCTGCTGCTGAAAGAGAAAGTTGATGCCCTGATGTACCTCACCCGGGATAACTGGGTAACGGAAAATCCTGATGCGCCACCGACTCCAAAGCCCAAGGGCGAGCAGAAGCAGTCCCATGTACTGGTGGTGGATGATGGTCCGGTAAACACCATGTTGGCGAAATCTGCCCTGCAAAAGGTCGGTTACGAGGTGGATGTGGTGAACAGCGGTCAGGAAGCGCTGGAACTGATGACTGAGAAAACCTATCAGGTTGTGCTGATGGATATCTTTATGCCGGAGATGGATGGCATCGAAACGACCATCCGCTGGCGCGAGCGGGAGAAAGCGATGCAGCTATCCCCTGCTGCTATTATCGCCGTAACCGCTAATGTGCTGGAAAGTGAGCGTCAGCGCTTCTTTGATGCCGGTATGAACGAATATCTGGCGAAGCCCTATCACCCTTCTGAGCTGCGCTCCCGGGTTGATCACTGGCGACAACAGTACGAAGAGGGGCAGGTTCCGGCCTGAATCTCTGATACCCTGTACTGAATAATAATTTTAATACCCTATACCGACAGACTGAGTCCCAGCTGTCGGTTTTTCTGTCTGGAACATAAGATTTATGGAAACGCTCTTAATGTATGTGGCTCTTGGAGCCGCAGCGGGAACACTGGCTGGTCTGTTTGGTATCGGCGGTGGTCTGATTATTGTGCCTGTGCTGGTTCTGAGTTTTACCGCGCAAGGAATCTCTCCTGAGGTGCTGACTCACCTGGCGGTGGGCACCTCGCTGGCAACGATTGTGGTCACCTCAATCAGTTCGGTCAAAGCTCACCATGCCAAAGGCGCTGTGCGCTGGGACTGGTTCAGCGGTATCGCGATCGGCATCGTTTTTGGTTCTGCTCTGGGTGTTAAAACCGCCGGTATGATGAGTGGAGATCTGCTGCAGAAAGTGATCGGTGTCTTTGCCATCGTGATCGCTTTCCAGATGGGGCTGGGGCTGAAACCCAAGGCAAGCCGAACCATTCCGGGTCGTCCGGGTCTGATCGCTGCAGGTGGTGTGATCGGTTGGGCTTCTGCCATTTTTGGTATTGGTGGCGGTTCTCTGACCGTACCTTTCCTGAGCTGGTGTAATGTGAAGATGCAGACGGCGGTTGCCACATCTGCAGCTGTTGGTTTGCCGATTGCGGTGGTAGGTGCACTGGTGAATATCGAAGAGGGCTGGGGACACCCGCTACTGCCGGAATACGCCACCGGTTATGTCTATTGGCCGGCTTTTATTGGCATTGTTTCCACCAGCGTTATCTTCGCCAAAGTGGGTGCCAAGCTGGCGCATAGTCTGCCTTCCGATACCCTGAAGCGTATTTTTGCCGTGTTGCTGCTGATTATCGGCAGTCGCTTCCTGTTAAGTTAATGTTGAGCTGATCGTTAGGTCCGCTATCAAAGTGAACATTAAGGTTATTTCATGCTGCAGTACCCACAGATAGATCCTGTTCTGGTGGCGTTAGGGCCACTAAAAATCCACTGGTATGGCCTGATGTATCTGATCGGCTTTGCCGGAGCCTGGTGGCTGGCCAAACAAAGAGCACATCGTCTGGGCTGGAGCCGGGATGATGTCAGTGATCTGATCTTCTACGGTGCGGTCGGTGTGGTGCTGGGTGGTCGCTTTGGCTATGTTTTCTTCTATAACTTTGATCGCTTTATGGCAGAGCCGCTTTGGCTGTTCCGGGTATGGGAAGGCGGTATGTCCTTCCACGGTGGTCTGTTGGGCGTGATTGTCGCCATGATCATTTTTGCCCGCCGTATGAACGCCAATATGCTCACCGTAACTGACTTTATTGCCCCTCTGGTGCCGATCGGCCTGGGTGCTGGTCGTGTGGGTAACTTTATTGGTGGCGAACTCTGGGGGCGCCCGACAGATCTGCCCTGGGGTATGGTATTTCCTCATGTGGATAATCTGGCCCGGCATCCGTCCCAGCTGTATCAGTTTGCATTGGAAGGTGTCGCCCTGTTTGTGATTCTGAATCTGCTGGATCGTACCCGTCCGGCGCGCGGTGTGATCTCCGGCGCATTTCTGACCTGTTACGGCATCTTCCGTTTTGTGATGGAATTTGTCCGTCAGCCGGATGCTCATCTGGGTTTTATCGCTTTCGACTGGCTGACCATGGGGCAACTCCTGTCCCTGCCGATGATTCTCGGTGGTCTCGCACTGATCGCCTGGGGCAGAAAACAGGCGATTGTGGATCAGAAAGGCTGATCTGTTTTACAGCACATCTGCCTTTAAGTCCGGTAAACGTCTTTTTAGTTCTTTGCAAAAGGGCGCGCTAACGTAAAATAGCGCCCCTGAATTTTTAAACTCTGGAATACCCCATGCAGCAGTATCTCGATCTTAGTCGTCGCATCGTGGAAGAAGGCATCTGGGTTGATAACGAACGTACCGGCAAACGCTGCCTGACGGTTATCAATGCGGATCTGGAATACGATGTGGAAAACAATCAGTTTCCACTGATCACCACCCGGAAAAGCTTTTGGAAAGCGGCGATTGCAGAGTTGCTGGGTTACCTGCGGGGTTACAGCAGTGCTGCCGAGTTCCGGGCTATCGGCTGCAACACCTGGAACGCCAATGCCAACGACAATCCAAGCTGGCTGAATAATCCGCACCGCAAAGGTGAGGATGATATGGGGCGGGTTTATGGTGTTCAGGGTCGTAGCTGGGCAAAGCCGGATGGCACGTATCTGGATCAGCTGAAAAAGATCGTTGATGATCTGAGCCGTGGCGTTGACGACCGGGGTGAAATTCTGAATTTCTACAACCCGGGTGAGTTCGATATGGGGTGTCTGCGTCCTTGTATGTACAGCCATCACTTCTCCCTGCTGGGCGGTAAGCTTTACCTGAACAGTACCCAGCGTAGCTGTGATGTGCCGCTGGGGCTGAACTTTAATCAGGTTCAGGTATTTACCCTGTTGGCGCTGATGGCGCAGATCACAGGTCATCAGCCGGGTAAGGCGTATCACAAGATTGTGAATGCCCACATCTATGAGGATCAGCTGGAACTGATGCGTGATGTGCAGCTGAAACGTGAACCTTTCCCGTCACCTCAGCTGAAGATCAATCCTAAGATCAAAACACTGGAAGATCTGGAAACCTGGGTAACGCTGGATGATTTTGAAGTGCTGGGTTATCAGCACCACGACGCGATTCAGTATCCGTTTTCGGTCTGATCCACTTTGTGGGTTGTTGAACCTGCAAGTCTGAGTAAAGCATCAGGAATTTTATGCCGATGGTGAAAGCTGAAGGTTAACTTCTGCCCCGCCATCAGCAGCATCGATAAAAAGTGAGAGTAAAATGGCGTTAGAACTGGATGCACCGGTAGCCCTGATCTGGGCGATGGCAGAGAACCGTACTATCGGTATCGACAACAAACTGCCCTGGTACCTGCCAAAAGATCTGCAGTTTTTTAAGCAGTGCACCTGGGCAAAGCCTGTGATCATGGGACGTAAGACCCACGAATCCATTGGCCGCCCGCTGCCGGGTCGTACCAATATCATTGTCACCCGTGATACGGCTTTCACTGCTGAAGGTTGTGTGGTGGTGCACTCACTGGAAGAGGCGCTGGAGCGTGCGGACCAGCAGTGTCTGATCGATGGTGGTGAAGAGATCATCATTATGGGTGGTGCTGATATCTATAAGCAGGCACTGCCTTATGCTAATAAACTCTATATCACCAAGGTTCACGCAGAGGTTGAAGGCGATGCCTTCTTCCCGGAATACGATGAAAGCCAGTGGCAGGAAGTCTCCCGCGAAGAGTGCAAAAAGGAAGGCACCGGTGAGTACGATTATGGCTTTTATATTTATCAACCAGCAGGGTAACATGGCGTAACAGCCGGTAAGGCCGCCGTAGAAATGAAGGATAGGGTATTGCCCATGCCAAGTGATTCATCAGCCAGCACACTAGATCACCTGTTCAATGAACTCAGCGAACGGGCGGATAACAGTTTTCAGGCGCTGAAAAGCCATCACCAGAAAATTGCGGAGTTGAATCAGACCTGCTCGGGGCTCAAGGGAGAGAACCGGAATCTGCAGGAGCGTTGTGATCATCTGGAACGCAGTCTTGCGGAATCCAGAGCGGAACTTGAAGCCGCTCAGGAAGCTGCGCTTTTAGCTGCTGTGGAACAGGCTGCCGAAGAGCCTGAAGCCCCTTCGGTGGAAGAAGCAATTTCAGTTGTTGATGATGGTCTTGTTGAAGAGCTGCAGTCGGAAAACTTACGCCTCAGTACCGAACTTGAGAGTCTTCAGGGCGAGCACCAGACCCTTGAGCAGCGCATGGCGGATCTGCAGCAGCGCCTTAAGGCTCTGATTGACGGTTCTCTGCTGGATAGTTCAGAAGCGATCCGTAGTCTGATCCGGGAAACGCTGGATCCTGCGGACTGGCCTGCGGCTGAGGCTGCAACCGGAGCCGTTTCAACAAGGGTGACTGAAGCTGAAGAAGAATCAACACCGGATAAGTTTGATGCCAAGTCGATTCTGGCTGGCTGGAGTGAACGCTACCCGAAAGCCTTCTCAACGGTGACTATTCAGCCCCTTAAGATCGGTATCCATGAAGATCTGGCGCAGAGTGAATCCCTGCCGGATCACTGGATTCGCCGAGCTCTGGCCGGTTATGTACGCAGTCCCCGTTATCTTCGGGTGCTGAAAACCGGTGCGGTGCGTATGGATCTGACCGGTAATAACGCGGGTTTTGTGACGGAAGAAGAGGCTGGTCACGCTAAAGATCAGCTGGAAACGATCCGTCAGCAGCGACTTGAGAAAGAGAAAGCTGCACGGGCAAAAGAAGAGAAAAAACGTTTGAGCAATAAGCTATCTCAGCTGGTGACGAAGAAATAATCCTCGTTTTCTGAGTCTCAAATGGGCGTTAATAGCGCCGAAAATAAAAAATCCCCTCCATGTGAGGGGATTTTTTGTGACATTTATTTAATATTTTTGTCGCTGAAGCGACCTGTAAAAGTAGGTTCTTTACTTTAAACCGTAATTAGCACCTAACTTTTCAGTACCAGGCTTCAAGCTTGCCGTTGATCATCGCCTGCAGAAGATCAGTGCGAGTGATAATACCTTTCAGTTCATCTTTTGCTGTTACCACAGGCATGGCGGAAACTTTTTGCTCCAGCATGGCGTGAGCGATATCCAGCAGTGACGCATCCGGGCTTACGGTCAGCAGTTTACGGCTGATCAGATCGCCCAGCATCACTTCATCAGCGGTCCGCCCTTGCAGTTCAATATCACCAACCCCTGAGGTGACCTTGAGAATATCCTTGTCGGATACCAGTCCCATCAAAGCACCTTTGCGGTTCAGCAGCAGGAGATGATGTACCTGATGTTGCTGCATCAGTCGCCAGCCCTGCTGCAGGTTCTGATCAAATTCGGCAGATACGATAGGTGTCGACATGATCATGGCTGCACTGACTGCCGGACGTTCACCGTGGCTGTGGCTTTGCTCTGTGGAAGAGTAGGCTTTCAGGGCTTTGCGGGACAGTTCAACCTTACTCTCCGACTTGGCATCTTTGCTTTGTTCCTCTCCGGTCTGACCCTCTTCCCGCTCCTGAAGGTCTTCTTCCCGGCGTTGAATCGCGTTGCGTTGAATCTGCTCAAAAGGGCGTTCTGCCATGCGTTCGAGGTGGCTGGAATCACTGTCAGTATCGGACAAACGACGGGTATGCTTGGCCTCCTGCAGGGCATCAATGCCGCGCCGGCCAAGCAGCGTTTTGCGCGGGGTGTGGATTCTCATCCCCTGTTCATAAACGGCAAATACCATGACTTTCTCCTAAACCTGACTCGGGCACTCTTATCAATCACACAATCAACCACACAGGCTATCTATCGGCCGCAGGGTCAATAGATTTACATCTGTTAACAACTTTGACTGCAAAGCTAACAAAATGATCCTGGTTGCAGCGGCTCTACGAAGTCAGGTTTGAAAGGTAATATTGTCTGCTGATCAGAGGGGGTACTCGTCCAGAAATGCAAAGCTCAGAAAGCAGCACAAGAGACCAAGAATCATCAGGAAGGCCGGGACTGGAAAAGTCAGAGCAAGAATACCGGAACCGATCCACAGCTCCTTTACCCGACGTTTCCGTGCCAGGTACTGACGGGTAAACCCCCGGCGGTAGAAGTGCTTATCATCCGGTGTTTTGTTCTGCATCCAGGGAAGATCAAACCATTTTTTGAAGGATTTCATCGAGTCACCTCCCACTCAGGGGTTCTAAAACCGTATGTAAAATATGGTTTACAAGTGATTATTTGTCACAGTCTTTATGCACGTTCTATAAAGTTAGGAAACTTATCCTGTCTTTTTTTGGGAAGTCGCAACATTTAGCTTTCACTCAGCGGACCTCTCAGGAAAATTGACTGGAAAATTTCATACGATTGCTTTAAAAATGACACCTTGGTCTAATACGCCGAACTAAAATTAATAAAAAACATCCACAATTCACTCGATACCAGGAAGCGCACCCCATGTCCGACGCGCCTGTTGCTCTGGAAATCAGAGATCTCCATAAAAGTTATGGCTCCTTAGAAGTTTTAAAAGGTATTTCCCTGCAAGCCCGTGACGGAGACGTCATCTCAATTTTAGGTTCCAGCGGCTCCGGAAAGAGTACTTTCCTGCGTTGTATCAATCTGTTGGAATCCCCTTCATCCGGTACGATTACCGTAGCCGGTGAATCCCTAAAGCTTAAAAAGAACAAAGACGGCGAACTGGAAGCTGCAGATCAGAAGCAGCTGGAACGTATGCGTTCCGAGATCGGCTTTGTATTCCAGAATTTCAATCTCTGGCCGCACCGCACCGTGCTGGAAAACATCATTGAAGCGCCGGTACATGTTTTAAAGCGTAGCAAAGATGAAGCGATTGCCCGTGCTGAAGAGCTGCTGAAGAAGGTTGGTCTGTACGATAAGCGTCATAACTATCCGAGCCAGCTTTCCGGTGGTCAGCAGCAGCGTATTGCGATCGCCCGTACTTTGGCGATGGATCCTCAGGTGCTGCTGTTTGATGAGCCGACCTCTGCTCTGGATCCTGAGCTGGTTAACGAAGTGCTGGCGGTAATGCGTGATCTGGCAGCTGAAGGCCGTACCATGCTGATCGTGACCCACGAGATGCGCTTTGCCCGTGATGTATCAACCCAGATCGTGTTCCTGCATCAGGGACAGGTTGAGGAAGTGGGTCCACCGGAGAAAGTATTCGGTAATCCTGATTCAGAGCGCTGCCGCGAGTTTTTGAGTAGCCATATTTAAGATTTTTACTGCTTATGGTGCCTTACCATGGCGTTAAAAACCGTGCCCGTTGGGTGAGAACTTCCTTTACGGCGCACAGCGATAATTAAAATAAATCCCAAGAGGAATCCACAATGAATCTGAAACACGCTCTGGCCGGAGTGGCCGTTGTTGCGGCTACCCTGACCGCTCCATTCAGCATGGCGGCGGACAAAATCCGCATCGCGACCGAAGGTGCCTACGCGCCTTTTAACTACATCGATGAGTCTGGTGAGCTGAAAGGCTTCGATGTTGATATCGCTAAAGCGCTTTGTGAAGAGATGAAAGCAGATTGCACCATCGTTGCTCAGGACTGGGACGGTATTATCCCGGGTCTGATGGCTCGTAAGTACGATGCGATCATCGCAAGTATGTCCATCACTCCTGAGCGTAGCCGCGTGGTTGATTTCACCGACCCGTACTACTCCAACAGCCTGATCTTCGTTGCACCTAAGAAGAGCAAGTTCTCTCCTGAGAAAGTATCCGGTAAAGCGATCGGTGCTCAGCGTGCGACTATCGCAGGTCAGTACCTGGAAGATAACCTGGGCGACAAAGTAAGCGTTAAGCTGTATGACACTCAGGACAATGCATACCTGGATCTGGCTTCCGGCCGTCTGGATGCGATCGTATCTGACCAGCTGCCTGCATACGACTGGCTGCGTTCTGACGCAGGTCAGGCGTTTGAGTTCAAAGGCGAGAAGATCGATATCGATGACAAGATCGGCATCGCTGTTCGTAAGAACGACAAGCTGCGTCAGAAAATGAACAAAGCTCTGAAAGCGATTCTTGAAAACGGTACTTACGACCGCATTAACGCGCAGTACTTCCCGTTCTCTATCTACTAAGACCGGGCGTTTCGTCTGATCTGTAATGGCCGCCAAGCGGCCATTACTTTTTCAACCTATCCCTAACGTCATCGGTATCTCCTATGGATCTGCAAGGTTTTGGTCACCTGCTCATCAGCGGGGCCTGGGTTACGCTGCAGCTGGCATTGTGCAGTCTGGCAGTAGGCCTGATTTTTGGTTTGTTGGGCGCATCTGCCAAGGTGTCCTCTTCAAAAGTTCTCCGAGCAATCGGTAACGGTTACACCCTGTTTGTCCGGGGTATGCCTGAGCTGTTGCTGGTTCTGACGATCTTCTTTGGTTCGTCTGCTGTTCTGATGGCGATCGCCAGTCAGTTTGGTTATGACGAATATATCGAACTCAGCCCTTTTGTGGCGGGTGTTACTGCCTTGAGTATCGCCTTTGGTGCTTATGCGACCGAGGTGTTCCGTAGTGCGCTGCAGGAGATCCCTAAAGGTCAGAAAGAAGCGGCAGTTGCTTTGGGTATGACCAAGTACCAGACCTTTAAGCGAGTGACTCTGCCTCAGGTATGGCGTATTGCTCTGCCCGGTTTAGGTAACCTCTTTTTGGTATTGCTGAAAGACACCGCACTGGTTTCTGTGATCGGTTTGAATGAACTGATGCGTCAGGCGGCTGTGGCAGTAGGTTATACCAAAGAGCCGTTCACCTTTTATGTGGCTGCTGCCTGTATCTATCTGTTCCTGACCTCGATCTCTATGGCGGGTCTGTATTATCTGGAACGCTTCGCCAATCGTGGTTATCAGGGGGCACGCTAATGAACTGGGACTGGACTGTTATCTGGGAAAATATCCCGAAACTGATGGACGGCGCGCTGCTGACGCTGGAACTGGTTCTGTTCTCAGGCCTGATCGGTGTTTTGCTGGCGATTCCATTGGCGCTGCTGCGTGTCTCCAACAATATATGGGTACGTGCGCTGCCTTACGCCTATATCTTCTTTTTCCGTGGAACACCGCTGCTGATTCAGATCTTTCTGGTCTACTACGGCGCGTCTCAGTTCGAATGGATTAAAGAGTCGTCTCTGTGGCCGATTCTGCGTGAGCCTTACTGGTGTGCTGTGATCACCTTTGGTTTGCACACTGCAGCCTATATTGCAGAGCTGCTGCGTGGTGCGATTCAGTCGATTCCGAAAGGTGAGATTGAAGCGGCTAAGGCGCTGGGTATGAGCTATCCGAAAATGCTGCGTCGTATCACTCTGCCCCGTGCTTTTGGCATCATGATGCCATCTTACGGTAACGAGGTGATTCTGATGCTGAAGGGGAGTGCGCTGGCGTCTACTATCACTCTGCTGGATCTGACCGGTATGGCGCGTACCATTATCGCCCGTACCTATACGCCACTGGAGATCTTCCTAGCAGCGGGTGTGATGTATCTGATTATCAGTGCTCTGATTATCTTTCTGTTCCGCATGCTGGAGCGTTACTTCAATCGCCACCAGCATTGGCCGAATGAAAAGCCAAAAGGTCTGGATTCTCAGCTGCTAAGCAAGGATTGAGCGGAAGAATAGCTTAAGAGATAAGCAGTTAAGGGATATGAAAAAGCCCCGGTTTCTGAACTCTGTAATGAGTCAGGAACCGGGGCTTTTTTTGTCTATGCCTGTGCTGATTTACGGGGCTATTGTGCTGCTTCGTTAACCGACAGCTCCGAAGTGGAGGGAAACCCCGGAGCTGCAATAGGTTAAGTCAGGAGCACTTTATCCCTTTGTTTAGCACTTAAAGCGGGAGATATTCTGCTGCAGCTGAACTGCCAGTTGCGACAGCTCCTCACTGCTGGCGGCAACCATATCGGAACCTGTTGCTGCTTCGGCAGATACGTTCACAATGTTCACCAGATTGCGGTTCATCTCTTCAGCAACGGCACTTTGCTCTTCAGTCGCAGTAGCTACCTGAGCGGTCATATCACGTACAGTCTGCATCTGCTGAACAATCATCTTCAGCTCTTCACCGGCGTGAGTTGCGGCCTCTACAGACTCTTCAGCCCACTTACGGCTGCGTTCCATTACTTCCACTGCGTTACGGGCACCGCTACGCAGACGGTCGTTCATGTCGCGGATCTCTTTGGTGGAGTCCTGAGTACGCTGTGCCAGCTGACGAACTTCATCAGCAACCACCGCAAAACCACGACCACTTTCACCGGCACGGGCTGCTTCAATAGCGGCGTTAAGTGCCAGCAGGTTGGTTTGCTCGGAGATACCCTGAATCACTTCCAGAACGGTACCAATTTCTTCGGTATCGCTCTCCAGAGCGCGGATAACGCGGGACGCTTCTTCCACTTCATGGTTCAGATGAGTGATCTTTCTGACGGTGTCTTCAACTTCGTGGTTACCTTCGTCAGCTTCTTCATCGGCTGCGTTGGTTGCCTGAGCGCTGGCGCTGGCGTTATGCGCCACTTCCTGCACGGTTGCAGACATTTCGTTCATCGCGGTAGACAGCAGGTCAGTCTCTTCAGACTGGCGGCGGATACCGGTACTGGTTTGCTCGGCAGTCGAGGCCAGCTCTTCCGCTGCGCCCTGTAGCTGGTTAACGGAGCTGGTCAGCAGGAAGATGAGGTCCTGGAAGGTTTGCAGGGTGTGATCCACTGAGCGGGACATGCTGCTCAGTTCATCTTTACCTGTCATATTCACGCGAACTCTCAGGTCTCCATTGGCAACCTGATCCATGGTTTTGCTGACCTGAGCCAGAGGTTCGGTTACGGAGCGGGTGATAGCAATAGCAACGGCCAGCATGATCGCCAGTACCACTGCCAGCTGAACGGCTGCGTGGATCAGCTCATCAACAAAGAGTTCTTCGATTTCGTAGATGTAATCACCGGAACCGACAACCCACTGCCACTCCGGAAGTACTTTAACATAAGAGGTTTTGCGCTTCGGCTCGTTGAAGCCGGCTTTTGGCCAACGATAGGTGAAGAAACCATCAGCTTTGCCCTGACGACCCAGATTGGCGATATCTTTAAAGACAAACTGGCCATCCTGAGTTTTAACACCGGAAAGATCACGACCAACTACCTTGGCATCACCACCGTGGGCGATGGTTACAGCATCGTAATCCAGTACAAAGAAGTATTCGCCGTCAGCATAGATCATATTCTGAACAGAGCGTTTGGCGGCCGCCTTGGCTTCTGCTTCAGACATTGCGCCGGATTTAGCCAGTGCGGCGTAACCGGAAATCATAGTGTGGGCAGACTCTACAAGAGCTTTCACCTTCTGATTGGAGTCTTCAAAAAGAGCATCCCGGTGATCCTGCAGGGACATAAACTGCAGAATAGCCATCGCTACCACAGCCAGTCCTATAAGAAAGTAAAGGCGGGCCTTTACCGTAAATTCCTGAAGATTCATAACACTCCCTCGGGGCATGTGAGCTTGATTATCAATGCAGATGCAACATCAAAGCGTCAGGCCAAGGGGTGCATCCGTGCATTAGGTTTTCAGATCATTCTAGCAGTGAATGTTTAAACTTTCTGTTACATTCAGCGTTTCCGGCGGTGATCCTTTTGTTGGAAAATTGCCCTAAGACAGTTTTCAGTTATATCTATTGGAAAACAATAGCTTGGCAAGAAAAAGCGGTGCACATCCGGCACCGCTTTGGGGCATTTTCCGGAATACAATCCGGAAGATTAAAACCGGCGTAACGAACCCTGCAGAGGCATAAAGCCACCTTTGTCCACCACAGGTCCCATCTCGTCCGGATTGTTATCCGAATTCATCGGATCAACACTGACAATAATCTGGGCATTGACCAACTGAGTCTGCATCCATTGGGGCACATCAAGTTTGATCAGTCCGGAATGGGGCAGAGTACCTACCATGGCGTACTGATCACCCACTTTCAGCCAGAGTTTGCAGACTTTGCCATCGGGAATTGAGGCGGGTTTAACCGTCTGCACCATCAGGTGGCTGCGATCCATGCTGGCGTTAACCAACCAGGCCGGATTTTTTTCCGGAGAGTTCACCACATAGAGATGGTCGGCGGTATCGGCATTGATCATGGGCGGTTTAAATAGCAGTACCGTTGCCAGAGCCAGTGCAAAGGAGAAAGAAACCATCGCAGATAGCTGCCAGAACTTCAGGCTAAAGCCACTCCGGGCAGGCTCTATCTGCTGTTCGATCTTTTTCCACAAGCGCGCAGGCGGCTGAACAGGATCCAGACTGGTATCGAGAATCTGCAGATCTTCCCGCCATTGCTGAACATCAGCCTGCAGATCCGGGCTGAAAGCCAGCAGAGCTTCAAAGGAGGCCTTCTCCCGGGTAGACAGGGTGTTAAGAACGTACTCCCCGGCGGCCAGATGGCGCTGTTCCGGCGAAGTCAGGTCATAGGGTTCAGTTACATGATTGGGCTCAGACATGTTTTCAACCTCTCAAGACCACGACGAATCCAGGTTTTTACAGTGCCCAGCGGTTGGTCGAGTCGCTCGGACAGCTCCTGATGGCTATAGCCTTCAAAGTAGGCCAGTTCAATGCATTGGCGCTGAGCCTCTTTCAGCTCTTTCAGGCACCGATGCACGTGACCGGAGTCCTGCCATTGCTGTGCCAGATGATCAGTCTGGCTTGCGTGATCAGCCTGTTGTACCAGAACCTCATCACTGTCATTGAACTGATCATTTTTATGGCGGCGTAACCAGTCCAGAGCCTGATTGCGGGCGATGGTGTTCATCCAGGTCATCGGACGGGCGATCTCGGGATTGTATTGTCCGGCGCTGTTCCAGATTTTCAGGTAGACCTGTTGCAGACAATCTTCCGCATGGCTCTCATTGCGTAAGATACGCAGCAAAACCGCAAACAGATGCGAAGAGGTTGCTTTATACAGAACCTTAAGTGCTTTCGGCTCCTGTTGCTGACAGCGGGTCAGTAGCTTTTGCAGATGAGTTGGATCCGGAGTCTCTGATTTCATAATCACTCTCTTTTATCGTGCCTTCATTGTGCACTAAATCGGAGTCTGGCAGAAAGCGCTCTTTGCAAAAGGCTTTTTGTTAGCAGGCTGAGGAGGCTGCCTCAGATCACAAGACCGGATAAAGCATTCAGTCGACACTGAAATAGCCGGTAAAACTGTGTTAGGGTTTGATCTGATTAATTTTTCTCGTTCTGACTGGGTCAGAGACGAATAGGGTATCAAGCGTTACCCGTTAAAGAATAAAACAGGACAGGATTATGGCGATGCAGCATCAGGCAGGTATTTGTTGGATTAAAGAAGATCAGTGGCAGCGTTTTCTGGAAGTGACTGATGATGCTGATATGCTGGAAAGCGACTGGCACGAGTGGGCAGCAAAGACTGAAGAGATGATTGAAACCTTCTCTGCCAAAGGCATTGAAGTGGTTAAGGTTCCGGTGGATGTGGAAGAGCTGATCGCTTGGTGTAACGAGAAAGAGCGGACTGTAAACAGCAGCAGTCGCGCTGAATACGTCACCAAATTGATGACCGGCCAGCCGGTGAGTGGTGAGACCCGTCACTGACTCTTTGTTGTATGGGCTCAGAACAAAAAAGGGCTGCCTGTTATTTTGACAGGCAGCCCTTTTTGTTGACGGACTGCGAGCTGTATTAGCTCGCTAATGCCGCTGTTTCTGTTTTTGAAGCGGTCGCCCGATGGGAAGCGACTTCCTTAAACATCGAGCGCAGTTGCTTTACCGGCGTGCTTCCCGGATAGCGGATATTCATCGGGCCTTTGCGGAACAGGCGGTGATCCATCTCGATCAGGTCTTCTGCAATCTCCGGTGTGAAATCCATCTGTGCCAGAATGTCTTTTTCCAGATCGACTCCCGGTGCAATTTCCGTGAGTAGCAGGCCGTGTTCAGTCAGGCGGAATACGGCGCGTTCGGTAATAAAGGTCACCTTCTGACCTTTCTGGGCGGCATATTCCCCGTTAAAAGTAATCTGCTGTACCGACTGACAGAACTTCTTCTGCTGGCCGTTGCTGATCACCTGCAGGGATTCACCTTCAAAGGTCAGCTCCTGTTTACCTGAGGTAAAGGTGCCCAGGAAAAAGACTTCCTGTGTGTTCTGGGTGATATTGATAAAGCCTCCGGCCCCGGCCAGTTTTGGGCCAAAGCGACTGACATTAACGTGTCCTTCCGGGCAGGTTTCCGCAAGACCCAGAAATGCCTGATCCAGACCGCCACCATCGTAGAAATCAAACTGTGCAGGCTGATCCACTACCGAGGTCGCATTGGTCACCGCACCGAAGCTGAGGCCGCTGGCCGGTTGTCCACCGATACCTCCTGGTTCAACGCTAAGGGTAAAGCTGCTGAGCAGGCCTTCTTCTGCGGCTACCTGAGACACCATCTCAGGCATGCCGATACCCAGATTGATCACGCCACCTTTTTTTAGCTCCAGCAGAGCACGACGACCAATCACCTTGCGGGCATCCAGAGTGACCGGGTTAACCTGAGTCTGAGGAACGCGAATCTCACCGGTATAGGCTGGGTTGTAGGTCTCTGCAAAAGTTTGCGGATGATCTTCAGCTGGGGCGACGATAACGTAATCCACAAGACTTGCCGGAATACGTACCCGATCCGGTGTCAGCTGATGTTGCTCGGTCAGGCGTTCTACCTGAACAAAGACCTTGCCGCCGCTGTTATGCACCGCTTGAGCGATGGCAAGACCATCTAATGGCAGGGCTTCACGCTCCATGGAGATATTGCCTTCAGCATCCGCCGTAGTACCACGCAACAGGGCGACATCCAGCGGGAAGCTTTTATAGAACAGGTAATCCTCGCCATTAATCGGCATCAGCTGCACATGATCTTCTTCGCTGACCTGATTCACCTTGCCCCCATCCTGACGGGGATCGACAAAGGTGTGCAAGCCCACACGGGTGAGAGTGCCGGGTTTGCCGGCAGCGATATCGCGATAGAGATGGCAGATCACACCTTGCGGCAGGTTGTAGGCAGCAATTTCATTATTCATCGCCATACGGCCAAGGCCGGGAGCCAGCCCCCAGTGCCCGCCAAGAACCTTCTTCACCAGACCTTTGTGGGCAAAATGGTTAAGCCCTCGGGTCTGGGCGTCACCCTGACCTGCGGCATACACCAGAGACAGATTGTTGGGATGGCCGGTTTCCAGAAAGCGTTTCTCAATCGCTTTCGCCAGTGTTTCGGCGAAACCGATACCGATAAAGCCGCCGGTGGAGATGGTTGCGTTGTCGTCGATGAGCTGAGCCGCCTGTTCGGCGCTGATTAACTTATCCATTGTCAGAACTCTCAGATTATTTTTGTTTTGATAGCTGTAAAAAAGGGCTCTGTCCGAGCCGGATCTGGAGTCTGTTATTACAAGGTTCAGGCCAGTTTGCTGAAGGTCTGTGAAAACAAGGGGTTAGAGTTTTTGATCGATTTGATAGAGCTGCTTTGTGTCTAGCTTAAGGCTAAAAATGTATAAATAGCTGGACGATTTCTTAATTATTAGACGTTTTATCTTGGCATCGTTTCAGACGGTTGTAGAAGGTTGCCCGTGAGATACCAAGGCTTTGTGCTGCGGCGGTGCGATTACCCTGATGGCGATTAAGTGCTTCCTGCAGCAGCTGGCATTCATGCTGTTGCTGAAGACTCTTCAGATCCGTTGGTGTTGGTTTAGCAGGAGCTGCATCGTTTTGCAGATCACTGGCATTTGATACGACTTGGGTGACGGGTGAGACGAAAGATTGAAGCGCCGCCGAAGGATCAAGTGCCGAGATAGGATCGTCAGCCCCCAGATCCTGCGGGCTGATCTGTTCGCCTTCGGCCATAACGCAGGCCCGCTCGAGACGGTTGCGCAGCTCCCTGACATTGCCCGGCCAGTGATAATCGCTAAGCCAGCCTAGTGCGGATTCTGACAGCTGTAGTTCCGGCAGGTGGGTCTGGCGCTGAATATCCTGTAGCAGATGTTGCGCAAGCAGAGCGATATCTCCCTGCCGCTGGCGAAGAGGAGGCAGATGAATCGGCAGAACGTGCAGCCGGTAGTAAAGATCGGCGCGGAACTGTCCCTGCTCGACAAGCTCGGCAAGATTCTTGGAAGTGGCCGCGATAATGCGGACATCCACGCTGATCAGGCGGTTGGAACCGAGAGCTTCAACTTCCCGCTCCTGTAACACCCGCAGCAGTTTGGCCTGCATCGCCAGTGGCATCTCGGCAATTTCATCCAGAAACAGGGTGCCGCCATCCGCCAGTTGGATTTTACCGATCCGGCCTTTGCGGTCGGCACCGGTATAGGCACCTGCTGCGGTGCCAAAAAGCTCCGCTTCTGCCAGAGGCTCCGGCAGTGCCGCCATATTGATGCCGACAAAAGGGGCGTTACGTCTGGGGGATGCCTGATGAATCCCCTGTGCCAGCAGCTCTTTACCGGTGCCGGTCTCGCCTAATAACAGCAGTGTGGTATCCAGCTGAGCAGCACGCTGCGCCTGACGTTTCATCTGGGTGATCTGAGGCGACTGGCCGATAATATCGTCCAGCTGATAGCGACTGGTTCGCAGCAGGTTCTCTTTTTCAAAGCGCCGGCGCAGACGGGCAAACTTATCAAACAGCGGCTGCAGTTCATCCAGATCGTTGTGGAAGATAAGCCCTAAAGCACCGACTACCTCACCGGCTTCATTGCGTAACGGCAGACGGTTGACCACACACCAGTGGTTGTTGATCTCCATAAGATCGACAAACATCGGCTTACCGGTCTGCACCACCCTTGGCATCTGAGAGGTTGGTAGCAGTTGTTCTACCGGCATCCCGGCAGGATCAAGATTTGCAGGCAGATCCAGCAGTTTGCGGTAAGCATCACTGATCCAGACAATGCGGCACTGACGATCGATCACCAGCGAACCCTGACAGGCGTTGGTCAGCTGTTCCAGCAGAATATGGGACGCGTGATCGTTGGAAAGCAGGTGCATCAGATTTTTCGGGGTCATCAGTTATACCGTCTCAAGCCTTTGTTTTTATTCGATTGAGAAACCTTTGCTGGGTGCCACCATCAAATTAGGGCTAAAATAGCACGGCGGATCAAGAGGTGGCTATTTCACCTGATAAGAGGGAAACATGCAGATACAAGAGATTGATAAACAAAACTATTTAAAGCTGAGCCGAAAAGTCAGTCTGGTGCTGATTGTCTGTTTTGCGGTTACAGCGATGGCCAGTGGCCAGTTTCTGGTGCTGACCTGGGGTAACCCTGAAGGTGGAAACTTCTATCTCAATCTGGCGGGTGTGATTGTTGGTGTTCTGGTGACCAGTCTGGTGTTCTCCTTCTACAAAAATGACCCGCGCCTGACCGACCTGCTCTATGTTTTCCGCCTGAAACGTATGCTGGCGCGAATTACCAACCGTATGCATCTGCTGAAAAAAGCAGTAAAAGCAGATGATGAGGATGCTCAGCGTATCCTGCGTTTCTATTATGAAGGACTGATGCAGGTCTACTATCTGGAAAGCAATGAGTACGGCCATTCCGAACTGATTAAAGAGCGGGATGTTTTTTACGAAGGCCTGTCGGATGCTCTGAAAGAAGAAGCTCTGGTGGATCTGCAGCCGGAGTTTATTGAAGCTATTGCCAAGCGGCATGCGGATTAAACCGCTTTGTTATTCGGGAGTCTGAATCGGTTATGGCGATCAGCAAATCTGAATCAGCTTTGATAGAGCAGACCCTTCATTCGATTGAGGGGCTGAAACTGGCCTATCTTTTTGGCTCAAGGGCTCAGGGATGCTCAACTTCAGCAAGTGATTGGGATATCGCTTTTCTTGCACAAAAGCCCATGGCTGCATTGGATCGCTGGGAGTTAGCCCAGGCACTGGCTTCTGAATTGGGTGCTGATGTTGATCTGATCGACCTTGCCGAAGCCTCAACGGTAATGCGCATGCAGGTTGTGACTCAGGGCGTTCGTTTATATGGCAAACCGTATGATGCGGACGTTTTTGAGATGCAGGTTTACAGCATGTACGGTCGGCTACAGGAGTCCAGAGAAGGGATTCTGCAGGATTTTATCGGGGAGCTGAAAGATGAATGATGTTGTTGTGAACAAGCTGGCGACAATCCGTCGTTGCCTGAATCGTATCAGAGAAGAGTTTACTGACGAGACGGAATTTCGCAGCAACTTCACCAAGCAAGACTCTGTCATCCTCAATTTGCAGCGAGCCTGCGAAGCTTCAATCGATATCTGCAATCATATTATTCGCCAGCGCTCACTGGGGATTCCTCAGTCAGCCAGAGACAGTTTTGAAATTATGGTTCAGGCTAAATTGATACATACCGATAGTGGCGAAAAGCTCAAAAAAATGGTGGGGCTACGTAATATCGCAGTACACGATTATCAGGCTTTGAATCTGGATATTGTGGTTGCTGTGGTGAAGAAACATCTGATCGACTTTGAGGACTTTTCCCGCCAGGTGGTTGATCTTTAAAGCCCATTTTTGAGCTGTTTAGTCGGAAAAGGCCTGCTATTGCAGGCCTTTTGTTTTTTAGCTGTGCCTGAAAATCACAGCGAGTGATCAGACAGGTTTCTGCGTTGTTGGCGGATCATCCTGTGAGTTGTCGTTTGGCTTCGTGCCTTCATTGCTATCTGTTTTATCCGTTGAGGAATGTTGAAGATCCGGCAGTGGCACAGGTTTCATATGGCGCTGGCGACCATCCCGTCGGGAAAGTTCAGTACCGCAGAGTTTGCAGTAGTCAGCATCGGCATCATGGCCCTCTTCGCCGCAACCACGGCAAACCAGATGCATGTGCCGCTTCATGGTATTGGAGAGCTCTACCGTTACGATACCCGTTGGTACGGCAATTACGGCGTAACCCATGATCATGACGATTGATGACAGGAACTGGCCGAAGTTGGTCTGCGGGGTGATATCGCCATAGCCTACGGTAGTGAGGGTCACAATTGCCCAGTAGATGCTGCGGGGAATGCTGGTATAGCCGTTCTCCGGGCCTTCAACCACGTACATGATGGAGCCAAATACGGTCACCATGGTGATAACGGTAAAAAGGAATACCGTGATCTTACGGCGACTGGCCTGCATCGCCTTGGCAAGAGCTGCGGCTTCGCCAACGTAGTGGAACAGACGCAGAATCCGGAAAACCCGGAGCACCCGCACTAGACGAACCACCAGTAAGACCTCGGTTCCGGCAAAAAATAGGCTGAGATAAGTCGGGATAATACAAAGCAGATCCACCACACCAAAGAAGCTGGTGGCGTATTTCAGCGGTTTGCCAATGCTGTAAAGGCGCAGCAGATACTCGATGGTAAAGATGATGGTGAAGCCCCACTCGATAATATAGAGCTCTTCATGCCAGCGATCATGGATCTCCTGCACACTGTCCAGCATCACCAAGGCGACGCTCAATAAGATGCAGATGATGAGTGCTATATCGAAACCTTTTGCCAGCGGCGTATTGGCTTCGAAGATGACGTGATAGATCTTCTGACGCAGCCCCTGTTGTGCAGGTTGCTCCGTTTGTTCAGTGGAGGGTGTTTTCTGATCCGCAGCCATTGTGGGGGTCACTTTTGTAGCTGGTTAAGACATCGTTGCGGGAGCCGAAGCTCCCATTTATTCGTTTGCCGGAATTGTCCGCTAATCAGCGCAGCAGATTCTGCTGCAGACTGTTGAAGGTCAGCTCGTGGCGGCCAAGCTCCAGAATCAGTTCGTACTGATCGTCCTGATTGCGTTTGATCAGTTTTTGATCAATGCCTGCAGCACCTTCACGTTCCAGTTTCAGCAATGCCATCTCTTCTGCCATCAGGCCACTTAATTTCGTGATGTCTTTGAGTAGCTCTTTGGTTTGCTGCTGCAGGTTTTTGACTCCCAGTGCTGGTGTCGGGTACTGATAGTGAATCCAACGACTCAGGTGTAACAAAGGTGCTTGTTGGCGCAGCCATAGGACTTTGTCGGTGGGATAACGTGGCAGCTGTACCCGATTCAGAAGCGCCTGAAAGATTGTCTCGCTGTCACTGAAGTGACTTTGCGGTAGCTCACGGTTCATCAGATAGAGCCACTGCATCACTTCCAGCAGGGTTTGACCGACCCAGGGGGCGGTCATCAGGCGCTGATAGTGCTCGTTCAGGGTAGAAAAGTCGGCACTGTTTCTCAGTTCTGCCGGGCAGCTTTCCAGGCGCTCCCAGCTGTTTTTCTGCTGGTGCGATGTTGCCAGGTATTCCAGTGAATAGCTCAGCATGCGCATTTTATATCGCAGTGCAGTTGGGTAGCGCAGAATCTCAGGGATGTTGTTTTGTCGGCTCAGGTGCAGCAGGCACCAGCGCAGCTGGCGCAGACTGTCATAAAGCTTGTCCAGTAAAACCCAGTTGCGGTTAAAGGCCAGTTGGTCTCGGGCAGAGATAAACTGATCCAGCTCGCTTTGTGCTGCACGAATCAGCCCCTGAATATCCTCAAACGCGGGAACTCCGGCAGGCGTCAGGCCGGCCTTTTCCGGTGCAAAAAGACGGAAGCCTCTTTGAGCTTTGCTGATATTGCTGATTAGCAGAGGGACTTCATCGGACAGGTCGTGGGCGACTTTAAACAGCAGGTCGGCATCACCGGATTTCAGTTCCAGTTCGATCTCGCTGATAGGGTCTTTTTTGCCTTGGGCGATCGCTTCGCCCTGATCGTGGACCAGCTCAATCTCAGCATTCAGATGCTCATGGCTGACCTTCAGCATCCAGCGTTGGCGGGTGAAGTTGGTTTCAAAGGCGGGTTGCAGAGTTGCTTTCAGCTGATCGGCATCCAGAGACTTGGGCCAGCAGTCGGCATCGATCAGACTCAGGTCTAGTTCAGGTTTGCTCAGTTCCCATTCCCATTCGCCTCTTTCATGCAGACCACCGCTGCCACTACCACTGGTTTTCAGGGTCTGAATGTAGCGGTCACCGGCTTTTCGGATGCGCAGTGCTACTCTTGCTTTATTAAGCTGTAAATCCTGTGTATCGAAATAGATATTTGTCAGAACCTTACTGTCGAAGCTGACCGCCTGACCTAAAACAGGGTGCTGGCGTAACAGAGCGCCGGCCTGAGCAGGTATGGTCAGTTTGAGTTCGATTTCCTTGGCCATGGTGTCCTCTTTAACAGTGGTTCGGTGGCGATACACAACAAGTCAGTGAAAAACAGATCGTTCAAAGTAGTGCTGCAGGATAAAAAGCATCCGTGCAGTTTACCAGTCTAATATCTGTTCAGGTTGGCATTTTGTGCTGGCATTTTAGCCCTGCAAACCGGCTTGCGGATTTTGGTCAAAAAAGTCTGTTAAGGGTTGGGTTGTAATAAAGCTGTAATATAACTGACATATAAAATGGCCATATCAAGAAATCATGACAGTTGAGTCAAGAAAAGATGACAAAACTGGGATTTTTTTATGACATGGCGAAAAACAGCTCTTATACTTTCGCCCAAATTCATACTCCAAGGCAGAAACCCACATGAGTAATCCATTTTCCAAACTCTTTGGGCGCTCCCCATTTGGTCCTATGCAGGATCATATGTCCAAATCATTCAACTGCGCGGAGCAGTTGATTCCGTTTTTTCAGGCCGTTCTGGCGGAAGATTGGGAACAAGCTGAAAAGCTACAGCAACGGATCGCTGTCATGGAGAACGAAGCTGACGATATGAAAACAGCTATCCGCACCAATATGCCGGACAGCCTGTTTATGCCAGTGCCTCGTTCAGACTTGCTTGAACTGCTGACCGTTCAGGACAAGATCGCCAATAAAACCAAAGATATCGCCGGTATTATGCTGGGCCGCAAGATGAAAATCCCTGCTGCAATGGCCGATGCGATGGTTGCTTACGTTGAGAAAACGGTAAAAGCCGCTGAGCACGCTTCCCGTGCACTGAATGAAATTGATGAGTTGATTGAAACCGGTTTTGGTCGTCACGAATCTGAACTCGTGAAGAAGATGATTGCTGAGATCGATGTTTGTGAACACGAAGCGGATCAACTTCAGGTTGAGATCCGTGCACAGCTGTTCAAGCTGGAAGCTGAATTGCCTCCGGTAGACGTGATCTTTATGTACAAGATCATCGACTGGATCGGTGATGTTTCCGATCGTGCTGAGCGTGTGGGCAGCCGCCTGCAAATCTTGCTGGCGAAATAATCAGCTGACTTAACAGCTGTATTTGCTGATCCAATAACGAAAGACGACTAGATACGGTTTTTTTATGGAAATTATTGCTCAATACGCCGACGTATTTATTATCCTGGCCTGTGTGTTTGGCTTTTTCATGGCCTGGGGTGTTGGTGCTAACGACGTGGCAAATGCCATGGGAACCTCTGTAGGTTCCAAAGCGATTACCATCAAACAAGCGATTCTGATTGCGATCCTGTTTGAATTTGCCGGTGCTTATCTGGCAGGTGGTGAAGTAACGGCTACCATCCGTAAAGGCATTATCGACCCGAGCCTTCTGTCGGGTAGTCCGGATCTTCTGGTTTACGGCATGCTGGCGTCTCTGCTGGCAGCGGGTATCTGGCTGCTGGTGGCGACTCACTTTGGTTGGCCGGTATCCACTACTCACTCCATCGTAGGTGCGATTGTCGGTTTCGCCGCTGTCGGTATCTCTATGGAAGCGGTTGCCTGGGGCAAGGTGGGTAAGATTGCGGCAAGCTGGGTTGTTTCCCCTCTTCTTGCGGGTACCATCGGCTTTATGCTGTTCCGCAGTGTTCAGAACCTGATTCTGGAAAAAGACGATCCATTCGCTAACGCCAAGCGCTACGTTCCTTTCTATATGTTCCTGGTAGGTTTCATCATCGCGATGGTTACCCTGCTGAAAGGTCTGAAGCACGTTGGTCTACACCTGAGCTATGGTCAGGCGACCCTGTGGTCTCTGGTGATTGGCGCGGCTGTTATGGTTATCGGCATCATGCTGCTGAAAAACATCAAGCGTGATGAGAAGGCTGACAAAGAATTCCACTTCTCCAGCGTTGAGAAGGTGTTTGGTGTTCTGATGATGTTCACCGCCTGTGCGATGGCTTTTGCTCACGGTTCTAATGACGTAGCAAATGCTGTAGGTCCTCTGGCTGCGGTTGTAGGTGTTGTTCAGTCCGGTGGTGAGATCGCCAGCAAGTCTGCTATGCCTGCATGGGTTCTGCTGCTGGGTGCCGGTGGTATCGTTGCAGGTCTGGTGATGTACGGCCACAAGGTTATCGCGACCGTTGGTACTAACATCACTGAACTGACGCCAAGCCGTGGTTTTGCCGCGACTCTGGCAGCAGCAACAACGGTTGTAGTGGCTTCCGGTACAGGTCTGCCGATCTCTACCACGCACACTCTGGTTGGTGCGGTTCTGGGTGTAGGCCTGGCTCGTGGTATGGCTGCTCTGAACATGAACATCGTTAAGACGATCTTTATGTCCTGGATCATCACTCTGCCAGCAGGTGCTGCTCTGTCGATCTTCTTCTTCTTTATGCTGAAGGGTATCTTTGGTTAATTGAAATCGCTTAACCAAAAGTAGATTACCCGGAAGATCCGGGATCGAAACTGACAATGGCCGCTGATGCGGCCATTGTTGTTTCTGGTCTGGCCTGAAGTCTTGTGAGTTAGCCCACAACCTGCTTCTTTTCCTTTTGCTCTCTTTTCTCCAATCCTCAGCCCGACTACAATCAAGGTCATATCTGAGGTTCGCTTAAGCGGACGGAAGATGCTATTTGCGAACTCGCATGCTCGTTTTGTTCCGACAAGGCAGAAGCTATGCGGGTTTTTCTGTCTTTAAAGCCCTGATCGGGCCGGAGAGCCATTTACTTACTGATCTGCTGGGATTCATCTTGAACTCAAGTAACCAAAAGACCAACGACTGCCTGCCATCCTCCAGTGACTGTCTTCAGGCCACAAGTGATTATGTGCGCAGTTTTCGTAACTCCTCGCCTTATATCAATGCCCATCGGGGCAGAACTTTCGTCGTTCTGCTGGATGGTCACGGTATTCAGCACCCAAATTTTGCCAATATCATTAATGACCTTGCCCTGTTAAACAGTTTGGGTGTGCGTCTGGTGCTGGCTTATGGTGCCCGTCCTCAGATTATGGAGCGACTGGAGCGACGACGTTTGGCTTTGGAATACGTAGGGGCAAGGCCGGTTATCACCACGGATGTGATGGAAGCGGTTAAGGATGCTGCAGGTTCAGCGGGTATCGATATTCAGTCCCGGCTCTCTATGGGGTTGCCGAACTCACCGATGCACGGTGCATCTTTGCGGGTTGCTACCGGCAATATGATTACCGCACGCCCTGTTGGTGTGATCGATGGTAAGGACTTTGGTCATACGGGGCAGGTTCGCAAGGTCGATTGCGGCGCTATCAATCGCCAGCTGGGTGATGGGGCTATTGTTCTGCTGCCGCCGCTGGGTTTTTCGCCCACGGGCGAGGTCTTCTCCCTGAGCGTGGAAGAAGTTGCCACCCGCGCGGCTATCGAGCTGAAAGCCGATAAGCTGATTGTGTTCAGTGAGGCTCAGGGGCTTCTTGATGAAGCCGGTGATGTGATTCGTGTGATGCCACCCCGAGAGGCTGGTCGCCGTCTGGAATCCCTTGATGAAACGACGACAGACTATGCAGCCCTGCATGCAGCGTGGCAGACCAGTCGCTTTGGTGTTAATCGCGCCCACCTGATCAGCTATCAGCAAGACGGTGCCTTGATCGAAGAGTTGTTTACCCGCAATGGTGGCGGCACCATGATTACGCAGGAGCTCTATGAACAGGTTCGTGATGCCACCATCGAAGATGTCGGCGGTATTCTGGAACTGATCCGTCCTCTTGAAGAGCAGGGTGTCTTGGTGCGCCGCTCCCGGGAGCGATTGGAAAACGAGATCGACCTGTTCACCGTGGTCGAACTGGACGGCATGATGATCGGCTGTGCCGCCCTCTATCCGTTTGCGGAAGATGGGATCGGAGAGCTGGCTTGCGTTGCGGTTCACAGCCAGTATCAGGGTGGCCATCGGGGTGATCTGATTCTGCAGCATATTGAGAAACGTGCGAATCGTATTGGTCTGGAGCGTTTGTTTGTGCTCACAACCCATACCGCGCACTGGTTCCGTGAACGAGGCTTTGAACCGGCGGATGTGGATGCACTACCAAGAGCCCGACAGGAACTCTACAACTGGCAACGTAACTCTAAGGTGTTTGTTAAAACCCTTTAAGAGATTCTTACACGGTTAGATCCAAAAAAAGGCGGGGCTCTCCAGTGCTACCGAGAGCTTCCCGCCTTATTTGCTGCAAGAGCAGCCAAGCAAAAGACCTGTATCACCCGACAAAACTTGTCGGATTAACGTAAGCATAGTCCAGAGCTTCGGCTACCGCCTGATTTGTTACCTGTCCTGCATGAATATTTAGCCCATTCATCAGGTACTTATCGTCTTTTATTGCATCTTGCCAACCCTTGTTAGCCAGAGCCAAAACGAAGGGCAGGGTAGCGTTGGTCAATGCCAGAGTTGATGTGCGGGCAACTGCTCCCGGCATATTGGCAACGCAGTAGTGCACAATATCTTCTTCGATAAAGACAGGGTCATCGTGGGTTGTGGCGCGACTGGTTTCAAAGCAGCCGCCTTGGTCGATGGCGACATCCACCAGCACACTGCCTTTTGGCATCTCTTTCAGCATCTCTCGGGTAATCAGCTTGGGAGCTGCTGCCCCCGGAATCAGTACTGCGCCTACCACCAGATCACTGCGACGAATGCAGTCGAGTACCCCTTCCTGCGTGGAATAAAGGGTTTTAAGACGACCAGCATAGCGGGCTTCCAGCTCTCTAAGGCGGGGAATAGAGCGATCCAGAATCGTAACTTCTGCGCCTAAGCCCATCGCCATTCTGGCTGCATTTTCACCGACGACACCGCCACCGATAACAGTGACATGACCCGGTTCAACACCCGGTACGCCGCCCAGTAGCACGCCACGGCCTCCCATGGATTTCTCCAGACAGCGGGCTCCAGCCTGAACTGAAAGCTTACCGGCGACTTCACTCATCGGTGCCAGCAACGGCAGGCCACCATGGGTATCGGTAACGGTTTCATAGGCGATAGCGGTACAGCCGGATTTGATCAGACCTTTGGTTTGTTCCGGATCGGGAGCCAGATGCAGATAGGTAAAGAGCAGCTGGCCGGGTTTCAGGCGAGCGTATTCCACCGGTTGCGGCTCTTTGACCTTAACGATCATCTCTGCTTTATCAAACAGAGCCGCAACATCCGGTTCGATGCTGGCCCCTGCGGCCTGATAGTCGCTGTCGGGAAAACCAATGGCATCGCCGGCATTGTGTTCGACGATGACCTGATGACCGGCGCGGGTCAGTTCACTAACGCCAGCGGGTGTCATGCCCACGCGGTATTCCTGATTTTTGATCTCTTTTGGTACGCCGATAAGCATAGAGTGCTCCTTATAGATCTCAGTGCAGTTTGTCCGGCAGTTTTCCGTGTTTCAAAAGAAGAAAAGGCGCTGTAATGAACCGGAATCCGGCTCTCTTGCCTGTAAAACAGGGCTCTGCCAGTAAAATCCAACAAAAACGTACGGTTATCGCCAGTATAGAACAGGCTTTGCAGTGAAAATTTCTGTTTTAAGGCCGTTTTTCCACCCTCTATGCCTAGCCATACCGGCGTCACAATGGTAAAAAAGTGGGTTGCAAGAGTTAATCTATAAAGAAGGGTAAAGCCACTGTTTTTACGGGGCTTTTATCCGCACCAAGCTGCTGAGGACTACCCATGCCCGTGTATCGTTCCAAGACCTCCACCGCAGGCCGTAATATGGCTGGCGCCCGTGCCCTGTGGCGCGCAACCGGTATGAAAGATGATGACTTTCAGAAGCCGATTATTGCGGTTGTGAACTCCTTTACCCAGTTTGTACCGGGCCACGTACACCTGAAAGATATGGGCCAGCTGGTTGCCCGCGAGATTGAAGCTGCCGGCGGCGTTGCTAAAGAATTTAATACCATTGCGATCGATGATGGTATCGCTATGGGACACGATGGCATGCTGTACTCGCTGCCATCCCGCGACATTATTGCGGATTCCGTTGAGTACATGGTGAACGCACACTGCGCCGATGCCATGGTTTGTATCTCCAACTGTGACAAGATCACTCCGGGGATGCTGATGGCAGCCATGCGACTAAATATTCCGGTCATTTTTGTCTCCGGTGGCCCGATGGAAGCCGGTAAAACCAAATTGTCTGAGCACAAGCTGGATCTGGTTGATGCTATGGTGCTGGCGGCTGATCCGAATGCGTCTGACGAGATGGTGGATGCTGTTGAGCGTTCTGCTTGCCCTACCTGTGGTTCCTGCTCCGGTATGTTTACCGCCAACTCCATGAACTGCCTGGCGGAAGCCCTGGGTCTGGCACTACCGGGTAACGGTACTGTGGTAGCCACTCACGCGGATCGTGAGCAGCTGTTCAAACGTGCCGGTCACCGCATCGTTGAAATGACCCGCGAATACTACGAGCAGGACAACGAGCGTGTTCTGCCACGTTCGGTGGGCTTTAAAGCGTTTGAAAACGCTATCGCGCTGGATATCGCCATGGGCGGTTCCACCAATACCATTCTGCACCTGCTGGCGATCGCTCAGGAAGCAGAAATCGACTTCACTATGAAGGACATCGACCGTATGTCCCGCGTGGTGCCTCAGCTGTGTAAAGTAGCACCGAACACGCAGAAATATCACATCGAAGACGTACACCGTGCCGGTGGCATCATGGGCATTCTGGGTGAGCTGGATCGTGCCGGTAAGCTGCACACCGATACCCCAACCGTACACAGCGATACCATGAAAGACGCTCTGGATGAGTGGGACATCATGCGCAACCCATCGGAAGAGGTGGTTGAGTTCTACAAGGCTGGCCCTGCCGGTATTCCAACTCAGACCGCGTTCAGTCAGGCAACCCGTTGGCCGACACTGGACGGCGACCGTGAAAACGGCTGTATCCGTTCTCTGGAGCACGCTTTCTCGCTGGAAGGTGGCCTGGCGGTACTGTACGGCAACATCGCGCAGGATGGCTGTGTGGTGAAATCTGCCGGTGTGGATGAATCCATTCTGGTGTTTGAAGGCCCGGCTCATGTCACCGAGTCACAGGATGAAGCAGTAGCCAACATTCTGGATGACAAAGTGGTTGCCGGTGACGTGGTTATCGTACGTTACGAAGGCCCGAAAGGTGGCCCGGGTATGCAGGAGATGCTGTACCCGACTTCGTACATCAAATCCAAAGGTCTGGGTAAAGCCTGTGCCTTGCTGACGGATGGTCGTTTCTCTGGTGGTACTTCTGGTCTGTCCATCGGTCACTGCTCACCGGAAGCCGCAGCCGGTGGTGCCATCGGTCTGGTACGCAATGGCGATATGATCCGCATCGACATTCCAAACCGTACCATCGACGTGCTGGTTTCCGATGAAGAGCTGGCCAAACGCCGCGCCGAGCAGGACAAACTGGGCTGGAAACCGGCAGAAGAGCGCCCGCGTCGTGTATCGGCGGCACTGAAAGCCTATGCTAAGTTGGCAACCTCTGCCGACAAAGGCGCAGTACGGGATCTGTCTCAGCTGGATTAATTACTAGCTAAGACGAAGAACCTAAAAGCCCGCTGTGAGCAATCACAGCGGGCTTTTTGTTATTAGTAGGCTGGCACTGTTTGTGATGACTGGATCCTTGTAATATAGATGGAGGCTAATATTGGGATGATTTATCAGTTTTAAGGATATTGCTTTGGAAATGAAAGAGGCACAACTTGGAAGTTTACGGACGTTACTGGGAATTATCCCGGAATTAGAAGACAAGGACAGCTTGTTTTTCTTTCGAGGGCATGCAAATAAGACTTATGAGTTGAAGCCGTCAATTTATAGAAAGGCACAATGGATAAGTAATGAGAATAGAATTATCCGAGAAGTCATAATGCGCTGCCCAACCGAATTCAGCATGATGAACAGTAGCTTTGAAAAATTGGTTAAGATGCAGCATTACGACTTGCCAACTAGGTTATTAGATTTAACTGAGAACCCATTAGTTGCCTTGTATTTCGCTTGCGTCGGAGGCGATGAAAATACTGAAGACGGTGAAATCATTTTTTTCAAAATACCTAAGTCTGAAGTTAAGTATTTTGATAGTGATACGGTAAGTGTAATTTCGAATGTGGCTTGGGCTAATTCCGATTTTGAAGTTGGTGAGCGTTTTAGGGGAAGCTCGAAGGCTTTCCATCACAATGATAATCACCATGCTGTTAACTTAATGCATGATATCAAACAAGAGAAACCTCATTTTTTAGATAGAATAGACCCCAAGCATATTGAAAGCATTGCCTGCGTTAAACCTAAAATGGATAACCCAAGAGTTGTTAGGCAAGATGGTGCTTTTTTACTCTTTGGTATTAATGGGAATAAGCATTCTGCAGCATCAGTCCCTAGTAATTGGATTTATCGACCTAGCGGTAAGAGATATATTGTAAAGGCTTCTGCAAAAGAAGGTATTTTGAAGCAGTTAGCAAGCGTAGGTATCTCAAAAGCAAAGCTGTTTCCAGAAATAGATATGGTGTCTCAGTTTATAAAAAACGAATATGGGCTTGATGAAATTGCATTTTCATCAAGTATCAAGGAGTTAGAAATTCCAAAGATGAAATTCAAGATGTACTGATATTTTCTAAACTAACTGATACGCGCTGCTGCTCAGCAGCGCCCCGCCGATTAACGTAATCAATACGCCGCTGACCATCCGGGTTTTATTCAGAGCCCCCATGCTTAGCTTCTGGGCTAACAGATGCGCGCCGAGGGCGTATCCCATCATAATGCTGACATCCAGCACCAGCCAGCCGAAGGCGAGATAGAGTGAGGCCTGCCAGTAGGGCAGGTCGGTGATGATAAATTGCGGCAGAAGGGTGGCAAAAAAGATCAGGTCTTTCGGGTTGCTGATGCCGGTATAGAAGGCGGATTTAAAGAGTTCTTTGTCGCTCTCGTTATGTTCGCCTTCCTCATTCAGCTCTATCGGTTTAAAGCTTTTAAAGCCAATCCAGATCAGCAGACAGGCTCCCAGAATCGATAGTACGTTGATCCAGATACCCTGCACCAGAAAGGCAACACCGCCCAGTGAGAGGGCGATGAGAATCAGGGCTGCGCTGACACCGCCCAAGGCGTTATAAAAGCTGCGCTTTACGCCATAGGATGCTGAGTGCTGCATGATCAGCAGAATTGAAGGGCCGGGTGTGGCGATAATCAAAAAGATGGTGGCGAGATAAAGCAGAAACAGGCTCATAAAGCTCCGGTATTCAGGGGGCAGATATTTGAGGTACAGGAAACAAAAAAGGCTGCCACGCAGAGCGTGGAAGCCAGTTTGTTGCTCAGAAATTCAGTTTAAATAGAGTACGTGGGCGAGCTTAAGTTCTGTCCGTAGCGGAGGGTTAAACCTCCGCCAGATTACCGTATTGCTGCAGCCAGTCTTTACGGTCACCAGAGCGTTTTTTCGCCAGCAGCATATCCATCACTTCCAGTGTACCGTCGTGCTCTTCACGGGTTAGCTGAACCAGTCGGCGGGTGTTCGGATCCATAGTGGTTTCTCGCAGCTGCAGCGGGTTCATTTCACCCAGACCTTTAAAGCGCTGTACGTTGACCTTACCGCGTTTGTTCTCAGCTTCCAGACGATCCAGAATGCCCTGCTTCTCATCATCATCCAGTGCGTAGTGTACCTCTTTACCGATATCGATACGGTACAGCGGTGGCATGGCAACAAAGACATGACCGTTATCGACCATTGCCGGGAAGTGGCGGATAAAGAGCGCACAGAGCAGAGTTGCGATGTGCAGACCATCGGAGTCCGCATCAGCAAGGATACAGATCTTGCCATAACGCAGACCGGACAGATCCGGATTAGCCGGGTCGATACCCAGCGCGACCGCAATATCGTGTACTTCCTGAGAGGCCAGAATCTGATCGGAGCTGACTTCCCAGGTGTTCAGAATTTTACCGCGCAGGGGCAGAATCGCCTGATATTCACGATCCCGTGCCTGCTTGGCAGAACCGCCTGCAGAGTCACCTTCCACCAGAAACAGCTCAGAACGGGCGGTATCCTGACCGGAACAGTCCGCCAGTTTACCCGGCAGAGCAGGGCCCTGAGTGACCTTTTTACGAGCCACTTTTTTGCTGGCGCGCAGACGTTTCTGGGCGATGTTGATGGTCATCTCCGCCAACGCTTCCGCTTCAGCGGTATGTTGGTTCAGCCACAGGCTGAAAGCATCTTTGACCACGCCGGAAACAAAACTTGCGGTCTGACGGGAGGAGAGACGTTCTTTTGTCTGACCGGCAAACTGCGGGTCCTGCATTTTTACAGACAGCACATAGCTGCAGCGTTCCCACAGATCTTCGGGGGTCAGTTTGACGCCACGGGGAATCAGGTTGCGGAACTCACAGAATTCACGCAAAGCATCCAACAGGCCGGCACGCAGACCGTTGACATGGGTGCCGCCCTGAGCGGTAGGAATCAGGTTGACGTAACTTTCCGTCAGTAGCTCGCCACCTTCCGGTAGCCAGTGCAATGCCCAATCTACGGCTTCTGTAGTAGCGCTGAAACTGCCGGTAAAAGGTGATGCTGGCAGAGTTTCCCAATCTACAGAAGATTGCTTCAGGTAGTCGGTCAAACCATCTTCATATTGCCATTCGGTGGTTTCGCCGGTGTTCTCATCCCAGAAGGTGATATGCAGACCCGGGCAGAGAACTGCTTTGGCACGCAGGTTGTGCTTTAGCTTACTGACGGAGAACTTAGGGCTGTCGAAGTAACTGGCTTCCGGCCAGAAGTGAACCTTGGTACCTGTGTTGCGTTTGCCAACGGTGCCGATCACTTCCAGATCTTCAACCTTGTCGCCGTGGGCAAAGGCGATTTTCAGCTGTTCGCCGCCTCGTTTTACAGAGACTTCCAGACGGCTGGAGAGGGCGTTTACCACAGAAACACCTACCCCGTGCAGACCACCGGAGAACTGGTAGTTGCTGTTGGAGAATTTACCACCGGCATGCAGGCGGGTCAGAATCAGTTCAACGCCGGTAACGCCGTGTTCCGGGTGAATATCCGTTGGCATACCCCGGCCATCATCTTCCACTGAGACAGAGCCATCTTTAAACAGGCAGACCTGAATATTGCGGGCAAAACCGCCGAGTGCTTCATCGACACTGTTATCGATCACTTCCTGCGCCAGGTGATTTGGGCGGGTAGTATCGGTGTACATTCCGGGACGTTTTTTCACCGGATCCAGACCGCTTAAAACCTCGATGGCCTGAGCGTTATAACTTTGTGTAGGTTTATCTGCACTCATGGGTGTTCCTGATATTCTTTTTGTCTTGTATGACGGCCAGAGCCTTTTCGCTTTTGGGTTTTATACCGCTTGATCTTTATACCGTCTGGCCTTTATCTGAGGCCGTTTTTAAACCAGAGCTCTGAGCTTCAGCACTTCATCTTCTTCCGGCATGGTCAGCTTATCGGGATAGCTGATTCCGGCAAAGTCCAGAAGGGTGGTGAAGTGGTGTTCAAAATTCTGGAAGCCGTGATCGCCGCCTTCAATAACCTGTACATCCGCCTGACGGTAGTAGTTTTCGGCCCGACGATAATCCAGCACTTCGTCATCGGTTTGCAGCAGCACTTTAATATTCTGGGTGCAGGCAGGTTCGGCCATGTGCAGTTTACGTAGCTGCTGCATGTGGTCCTGAGTCAGCTCGTACTGTTCGCCAGTATAGAGGTTCTCGTTCAGCCCGAGATAGGCTGGTAACAGCTCCTGCGGGAAGACTGCCGGATTGATCAGTACTGCTTTAAGACCGGGATAACGAGCCATCAGATAGGTGCTGTAGAAACCGCCCAGTGAACTGCCTACCAGCAGAATGCGGGTAATCTTCCCTGCAGCCTGATCATCGGCTTTGATCTGTTCAAGCAGATCTTCCAGCGCATCCATCGCTTTTTCCGGCCAGTGGCTGAGCATTGGCGAATGGTATTGCAGATCCAGCTGGTTCTGTTCGACAAAAGCTTTCAGCTGCAGCGCCTTAAAGGAGCCCGGCGAGCTGTTAAAGCCGTGCACATAAATGATGTGATGTTGAATCTGGTTATCCACAATGACCTCATCTGCCGTTTATACAGGACGGATTTAGGGCAAACAGTTTAGGTAAATACTGGTTGGGTGTACAGATGCTATTTGTATCTGGCTGATCTGAATCAGCGCAGGAAAAAGGCTTAAAATTCAGCGACAAAAAAGCCCGGCAAACCTTTGCATTAACAAAGGATGTCGGGCTTTTTCAGTCCCAGTGATTAAACCGGGCCAGAGATCAGAGCTTTGTTGTGCTTAGATCAAAGCGCTTCGATCTTTTTGTACTGCTCCTGCAGTTTGGCCTGAGACTCCTGAGCTGCGGTCAGTTTCTCGCGCTCTTTTGCCACAACCTCTTCCGGCGCGCTGGCAACAAACTTCTCGTTGCCCAGTTTGCCTTCCAGACGGCCCACTTCTTTCTGCAGTTTTTCCATCTCTTTCTTCAGACGACCCAGCTCGGCATCTTTATCAATCAGACCGGCCATAGGTACCAGCACTTCCATCTTGCCAACCAGTTTGGTGGCAGACATAGGTGCTTCTTCGTCTGCTTCCAGCCAAGTGATCGCTTCCAGCTTGGCCAGCTTGGTCAGGGCAACGTAGTTGTCCTGCAGACGACGGAAGTCTTCGTCGCTACCGTTCTGGATCAGAACCGGCAGTTCTTTACCCGGAGCGATGTTCATTTCACCACGGATGTTACGGATACTGACGATCACAGACTTCAGCCACTCGATGTCGCTTTCAGCAGCTTCGTCGATTAGCTCAGCTACAGGAACCGGATACGGCTGCAGCATGATGGTGTTGCCTTCTTTGCCCGCAAGATCTTTGATCTGCTGCCAGATCTCTTCGGTGATAAACGGCATGATCGGGTGAGACAGACGCAGAATTGCTTCCAGAACACGTACCAGAGTGCCACGGGTGCCACGCTTCAGAGCCGCCAGCTGGGCTTTCTCTTCTTCGGTTTCACCTTCGGACTCATCCCACAGTACCGGCTTGGACAGTTCCAGGTACCAGTCGCAATACTGGTTCCAGATAAAGTCGTACAGGGTCTGGGATGCCAGATCGAAACGGTATTCGTCCATCTGACGCATCACGGTTTCTTCGGTGCGCTGCAGGCTGCTGATGATCCAGCGATCCGCCAGAGACAGGATCACTTCTTCACCATTCTGACCACAATCCTGACCTTCAGTATTGGTCAGCACGTAACGGGCGGCGTTCCAGATCTTGTTACAGAAGTTGCGGTAACCTTCCAGACGCTTCATATCCCAATTTACGTCACGGCCGGTAGAGGCCAGTGCCGCCAGAGTGAAACGCAGGGCGTCGGTGCCGTGAGCTGCGATACCTTCCGGGAATTCCTTCTTGGTACGCTTGCCGATCTTTTCAGCCAGCTGCGGCTGCATCATGTTGCCGGTACGCTTATCCAGCAGCGTCTCCAGATCGATACCGTCGATCATATCCAGCGGGTCCAGAACGTTACCCTTGGACTTGGACATTTTGTCGCCGTTCTCATCACGGATCAGACCGGTGACGTAGACGTTTTTGAACGGTACCTGAGGTTTGCCGTCTTCATCTTTGATGAAGTGCATGGTCATCATGATCATGCGGGCAACCCAGAAGAAGATGATGTCAAAACCCGTTACCAGCGTATCGGTCGGGTGGAAGGTTTTCATCTTCTCGATATCGTTTGGCCAGCCCATGGTGCCGAAGGTCCACAGGGCCGAGCTGAACCAGGTATCCAGTACGTCGTCGTCCTGACGCAGTTCCAGCTCAGGATCCAGATTGTATTTCTCGCGCGCCGCTTCAGCAGAAGCTGCTACGTAAACATTGCCTTCGTTATCGTAGAACGCCGGAATGCGGTGGCCCCACCACAGCTGACGGGAGATACACCAGTCCTGAATGTCACGCATCCAGGAGAAGTACATGTTTTCGTACTGCTTAGGTACGAACTTGATCTCGCCGTTTTCAACCGCTTCGATAGCAGGCTTAGCAAGTGTTTTGGCATCGCAGAACCACTGATCCGTCAGCATCGGCTCGATCACCACACCACCACGGTCACCGTAAGGTACCGTCATGTTGTTCTCTTCGATCTTAACCAGCAGACCTTTCTCTTCCATCTCGGCAACGATCGCTTTACGGGCAGCGAAACGCTCCATGCCACGGTATTGCTCAGGAATAGTGGTGTCGATTTCAGTGTTTACCGAACCGTCGGTGTTAAACGCCTGCGCCTCATCACGGATATCCGCGTTCAGGGTCAGCACGTTGATCATCGGCAGGCCGCAGCGCTTGCCCACTTCGTTATCGTTGAAGTCGTGTGCCGGAGTGATTTTTACGCAGCCGGTGCCTTTTTCCATATCGGCGTGCTCGTCACCCACGATAGGGATGAGACGGCCCACCAAAGGCAGTTCAATAAACTTACCGATCAGGTCTTTGTAACGCTCATCTTCCGGATTTACCGCAACACCGGTATCACCCAGCAGGGTTTCCGGACGGGTGGTACCCACAACGATATGGTCTTCACCGGCAGCAGTTTTAACGCCATCGGCCAGCGGGTAACGCAGGTACCACATCTTGCCTTTAACTTCTTTGTTCTCAACTTCCAGATCGGAGATCGCAGTGTGCAGCTTCGGATCCCAGTTCACCAGACGTTTGCCGCGATAGATCAGGCCTTCGTCGTGCAGACGGATAAAGACTTCCTGTACCGCATGGTAGAAGCCGGAATCCATGGTGAAACGCTCGTTTTCCCAATCCACAGAGTTGCCCAGACGACGCATCTGTTTGGTGATGGTGCCGCCGGATTCCTCTTTCCATTCCCAGATCTTTTCAACGAAGGCTTCGCGACCCAGATCGTAACGGCTTTCACCGGTTTCAGCGGCTAGCTTACGTTCTACAACCATCTGAGTGGCGATACCGGCGTGGTCAGTACCCACAACCCACAGCGCGTTACGGCCCTGCATACGACGGTAGCGGGTCAGCGCATCCATAATGGTGTGCTGGAAGGCGTGGCCCATGTGCAGACTACCCGTGACGTTTGGCGGCGGAATCACGATGGAATAGGCATCACCTTCGCCGGACGGGCGGAAGTATTTGTTGTCTTCCCAGTTCTGATACCAGGTGCGTTCAATCTGTTCGGGTTGGTAAGTCTTATCCATGGAGGTATGGTTCACCGCTAATCTGGTTGGCTGCCTGCATATAGGTTGGTCAGAGACCGCCGGGCAGCTAACGGAAGTTGTAAGTTAGTACTTGATTGAAGGGCAGTACTTGATAATCGGTCGATTATACATGGCGTTGGCGGCTCTGATAACCGCCCGGAGGCTGCTCAGTACGAGAAATTAAGTCCCGTCAGGCGAGTTTTCAGGCGGAAGTTTTACAGCGCGTCGTTTGCGACACTAACGCCGCATATCGTGACGGTTCAGCGCATAGCCGCGCTCTTTATAGAAACGCCAGTCATCGCGCTTGGCTTTGAGCAGATTTTCCTGCTGGAACACGATCTCAGCAACACGCTCGAAACGGCTGAAATGATCCGGCACATGGTGGCAGAGGTTGATCATCACATCATGGTGGTGAGCACAGTCTTCACCGTGGCCGATAGCCACCGGCACTTCCTGAATTTTCTCATCGCCTACCATAAGGTGCGGGATAAAACTGTCCGAGCGGAACTCCCATAACAAACGGTCGATCTCTTTCGCCTGAGCCTCATCTGCTGCCTGAATATAGATCTGGTGACCTTTGCGCAGCACCTTCTCAGTCAGACGACAGACAAAGTTGAGCTGAGCTTCCGGCTCAGTGGCAGGCAGGATGTAGAAATCGACTTGAGTCATGGCAGGTGTCCGGTTGCTTCAGGCGAGTACTGGTCGGTGATTATATCAGAGGCGCAAACTGCACGAACCCTGATGGATGACCAGTAGTCGAGAGCTGCATATCGTGTAATGGCGTAGATAAACCGTATCTAATGTCTGGTTGATCCCTACGCAGGTTGGAGTATTCTGGCTGTTCAGGTGAGGATGGTTTCCTCAGTTTTTCAGGGAGTTGATGATCTGATGATCCGCGAGCAGTTGGATTTTATTAAGCGTTGCTGGCTGCAATTAGCGATGCTGTTAGGTGTTACTTATCTGTTAATGACGTTGATTCTGGTCTTTGGTCGCGAGGTTTATGATGACGGGCTGAAAAGTCGTACAGCCGAGCGCCATCAGTATCTGTTGGACCTGGCGGAAAGTCAGATCCACGAATTTATCCTTCGCATCACCCAGGATATTCAGCAATTGAGCATTCTGCCCAGTGTTTCTGAATATCTGGCTCTTCCGAATGCCGTTAACCGACGAACTCTTGAAGAAACCTTCGCTGCTACCAGTCATATCTATGGTCGTTATGACCAGATTCGTCTGCTTGACCTCAAGGGACAAGAGCTGATTCGGGTGAATTATCACGCTGGCGGACCCGTAGCAGTGCCCCAGAGCCTTCTGCAGAATAAAGCGGATCGCTATTACACCCGGGAAGGCATGCAATTAAATCCGGGTGAGTTTTATTTGTCACCCTTGGATCTGAATGTCGAAAACGGTGAGATCGAAAAACCCTTGAAGCCGGTTATTCGTGCAGTGAACTTACTCAGGAATTCGAGTGGGAAACCTCAGGCACTGTTGATTCTGAACTATCGTGCCGGAGATTTTCTTAATAATTTCCGGGCGTTGTTCAGTCACGGCGGTAGGGGCATGTTGATTAACAATGACGGTTACTGGCTTTCCAATCATGAGCGGATGAATGAGTGGGGCTGGCAGCTGGGTCAGCCCGATAAGCAGATTTCGCAATGGAATCCTGAACTTTGGTTGAAAATACAGGACAGCAAATTTGGTCGATTCGACTCTGAAAGCGAGATGGTGAGTTTCCGGACTATTCAGCCCTCCAGCTTTGATAAATTGGTGGATGGCCGCTTTGCTTCCAGTAGTGGTTTGAAACAGGATGTGAAAATTCAGTCCTGGTATGCATTGGTGCAGAGCACCAGAGATCAATGGTTGGAAGACGCTTTTTACCATCATCCAGCGGTGAAACTCTTCATTTTCTCTCTGTATCTGGCGACCTTCGCTCTGATCTGGCTATTCCTGAAGCACAAAGCTGACAAGAAGCTTAATGCGGAACAGCAGGCTCGTTATACCTCTGAGCTGGAGGATCTCTACTACAACGCTCCGATCGGCTATCTGACAATCGATGCTGAAACCCGAATTACCAATGCGAACCGAAAGATTCTTGAGTACCTGCAGTATGGACGGGAGGATCTGTTGGGGCATCGACTAACGGATATTCTGTCACCGGATTCTCATAAAGAGCTGATGGCGGCTATTACCACTCGTCATAGCGGGGAGTTACGCATGGAAGCGCGCTGCAAGGATGGCAGTTGGCTACCGGTGAATAGTGCGATTTCATCTAAGTTTGATGGCACGGCGCTAACGATGAGCCGCTGCAGTGTGCAGGATATCAGTCTGCAGATGGAGCTTGAGCAGAGACTGAGGAATCTGGCAAATACTGATGCTTTAACCGGAGCTTATAATCGCCGATATACTGAGATTCTGTTTTTAGAGGCATTGGAGCATCTGGCTGATGGCGATCTTGGGGGGGAACTCTCAATTCTGGTCTTGGATATTGATCATTTCAAAGCGATCAATGACAACTACGGCCACGGCGCAGGTGATGAAGTGCTGGTGGCATTCACCAAACTCTGTCTGCAATGTATTGGTTCGAAAGGGCATTTTTCCCGATTCGGTGGTGAAGAGTTCCTGGTGCTGATGCCGCAATCTGATAGTGCTCAGGCAGTTCGATTGGCAGAGAAAATACGACAGGAAACTGAAAAACTGGTTGTTGAAACCAGTGATCGCCGAGAAGTTCGGTTTACCGTTTCTATCGGTATAGCGGTTTACCAACATTCGAGCCATGAAAACCTGGATCAGCTGATCCATCGGGCTGATGAGAAGCTATACGAGGCCAAACGATCAGGTCGAAACAGGGTGGTTGGTTGAGTTCGATCTAGGGTAGTGCTGCCGACAAAAAGGCCATGCTTAATGTAAAGCATGGCCTTTTTTGGGCTTTGAGTTCGGCAAAGCTACGCTGAACCCAGTTAGTTCCTGCCTTGTTTCTCATCTGATTACAGCAGGTACTATTCGTTTCAGACGGCTATTATTCAGCCTTGGACAGCAGGTACTGGGTCAGCAGAGGTACCGGACGACCGGTTGCTCCCTTCTCTTTACCGGAGTGCCATGCGGTGCCTGCGATATCCAGGTGCGCCCAGCGGTAGTCTTCGGTGAAGCGGGACAGGAAGCAGGCGGCGGTGATGGTACCGGCCGGACGACCGCCGATGTTAGCCATATCGGCAAAGTTGGAATCCAGCTGCTGCTGGTATTCGGCCCACAGCGGCAGGTGCCAGGCTTTATCGTTGGCATCGATACCGGCTTCCAGCAGTTCTGCTGCCAGTTCGTCATCGTTCGCCAGCAGGCCGGAGGCGTGATGACCCAGACCGATAATGCAGGCGCCGGTCAGGGTCGCGATATCCACTACGGTTTCCGGGTTGTATTTACCGATATAGGTCAGGGCATCACACAATACCAGACGGCCTTCGGCATCGGTATTCAGAATCTCAACGGTTTTACCGGACATGGTGGTGACGATATCACCTGGCTTGGAAGCGTTACCCGCTGGCATGTTTTCCACTGCGGCAACCACACCGATTACATTCAGCTTAGGCTTCAGCTGTTTCAGCATCGCCATGGTACCCATGACACTGGCAGCACCGCACATGTCGAATTTCATTTCGTCCATGCCTTCGCCCGGCTTCAGGCTGATACCACCGGTATCAAAGGTCACGCCTTTGCCCACCAGAACGTGTGGCTTGGCATCGCCATTGCCCTTGTATTCCATGACGACAAGGCGTGGCGCTTCGACACTGCCTTTAGCAACGGACAGCAAGGAGTTCATACCCAGTTCTGCCATCTGGTTTTCATCCAGAATAGTCAGGGAGAGTTCGTCAAAATCCTTTGCCAGCTCTTCAGCCTGTTCTGCCAGATAAACCGGTGTACAGATGTTGCCCGGCAGGTTGCCCAGAGTACGGGTTACATTCATGCCCTCACCGGTAGCGGCACCGGTATCCAGCGCTTTCTGCACGGCACCTTCAGCACCCGGTACAAACAGAGTAATGCTGTTCAGAGCGACTGGATCGGCTTGTTTGCTCTTCAGCTGATCGAACACATAGAGAGTCGTTACCGTGTTTTCTGCCAGCAGACGGGCTTTCCAGTTCAGGTCACGGCCTTTGATCTCAACATCTTCAAGGCTCAGAGCCAGAGTGGCGATTTTGGTGTCTTTAACTGCAGAGATCAGATTTTTGATCAGGGTGCGGAATTTGCCATCTTTCAGCTCTTCAGGCTTGCCTGTGCCGACCAGCAGCACTCGACCTTTCAGCTCACCGGCTTCCGGCAGCAGTTGTGTCTGGCCAAATTTACCGCTGAAATCACCCAGCTCCAGAATACGGCTGATGGCACCGCCACTGGCTTTATCCAGTTGTTGAGCATTGTTACCCAGTGCAGCATCTGCACCCACAAAGGCGATACGGCAATCTGCTGATAGTTCGGTTAGTGCTTGAGTTGTAGCGTTAAAAGACATAAAAACCCCACTCGAAAATGATGACAGGCAAGACAAAAGCAGTCTGTTATTAGATAATTTGCCCGTTTGACTCAGTAGTATATGGTGACTGCTGACAGTTTACGCAATGCCTGATGTAACGGAAAGCAGAGGAAAATTGTTCTCCGTTATTATTACTCTATTTAAATGAGCATCCGTGTTTATGGGTTTATTTCTGGGAGCCGCCTTTTGATCCTGTTTCGCTATCTGGTCCGTGAGGTTTTGCTGACACTGACAGCGGTATCTGCTGTTCTGCTGTTGATTATTCTCGGTGGACGTTTTATCGGGCTGTTTCAGGATGTTGCCGAAGGCTCTCTGTCGCTGGATTTTCTCTGGACACTGTTGCTGCTGCAGTTCCCTTCGGTTCTGGAACTGATTCTTCCCTTGGGGTTCTTCCTTTCTGTCATGCTGACGTACGGTCGTCTCTATCAGGAAAATGAGATCGGCGTTCTTCTTGCCTGCGGTTTCTCACCTAACCGACTGTTGGCTTATACCTTAATTACCGGACTGTTTGTTGCTGCAATTGTCGCCAGTTTTAGTCTTTGGTTAACCCCTTTGAGTGAGTCGAAAACAGCACAAATTTTGGACGAACAAAAACAACGGGTCGATTTCTCAACGATTCAGCCTGGACGTTTCCAATCATTTTCCGGTGGTCAGGTGGTATATACCGAAGATCTGAAAGATTCCAATACCAAGATGCACAATGTTTTTTTATCCCAGCAAATTAAAGGGGAGGATGGCAAAGTGCGAACAGCTGTATTCAAAGCGGAACTTGGCTATCAGTATCTGGATGAAAAAACGGGTAGTCGTTATCTGGTATTAGAGGATGGGGCCAGAACTGAAGGGCGCGCAGGACAGAGAGATTTTTCGATACTTACTTTCGAACGTTATGCCGTTCGTATGTCAGAGAAGAAAAAATCAGCAGCGTCACTGAAGGTTCGCCAACTTCCCTCTACAGTCGTTTTTTCCTCGGATAATCCTGCCCATCAGGCGGCAACTCAGTGGCGATTATCGCTTCCTATTATGGTTCTTGTGGTTACTTTAATAGCTGTCCCCCTGAGCTATGTTCGCCCGAGGCAGGGGCGCTTTGCTAAGTTATTCCCTGCTGTGTTTCTACATATTTTTTATCTCAGCGCGCTTATTTCTGTTCAGGGAATGATCGAAAAGGGAAGGCTTGACCCTTCCGTAGGTCTTTGGTCTGTCCATGCAGTATTTTTGTCGATTGCAGTATATCTCTTGTTTAAAGAGCCACTAATCAATGGATTGAAAGCAATCAAGCGTGAAAGAGGTTCTGTGTGAGAAGGATTGATAATTACATAGCGAAGAACGTTTTTGGTGCTGTACTGGTTGTTCAATTACTTTTGCTTGGGCTTGATATGATGCTGGCCTTGGTTAATGAACTGGATAACCTCAATCAAACCTACCAGTTAAGCAGTGCTCTCTATTATGTTTTATTAAGTGCGCCGCGGCGTTTTTATGACTTAGTCCCCGTTAGCGTCATGGTCGGTGCATTGATTGGCCTTGGGAGTTTAGCTAGCAATAATGAGTTGGCTGTTATTCGGGCTGCTGGTGTTTCTATCACTCGAATTATCTGGGCCGTAATGAAACCAATGTTGTTGATTATCGCTGTAACAGCTTTCATTGGTGAATATGTATCCCCGAAAACAGAAGTTGATGCACAGAATTACCGCACAATGAAGCGCTGGAATGCCGCAGGGGTTGGTAAAGGGGGGGTTTGGATTAGAGATGGAAGTGATTTTTTTTATTTCCAGTCGATTCGAACCGATGGTCGCTTATTCGGTATCCAACGACACAGTTTTGACAGGACAGGTCAGGTTCTAGAGTCTGTAACCGTTGCTGATAGTGGACGTTATGACTTTGATCGAGAAGGTTGGCTTTTAGAGAGCGGTCAGAAGACACTTTTATCCAGTAAGACAGTTACTACAACAAAGCTCGATACAGTTTTCTGGCAGAGTGACCTCAAGCCAGATCTCATGAAGGTGATTATCCTGAATCAACGCTACCTTGCGCCATCAGATCTTTGGCGTTATTCGCAATATCTGAAAGAGCAGGGTCTGAAATCCCATGAACATGAGATGGCTTTCTGGCAAAAAGTGTTGTTGCCTGTGACCATTGGGTCCCTGGTGCTAGTTGCCGCTTCCTTCGTTTTTGGCCCTCTACGTTCGGCGCCAGCAGGTACCCGGGTGTTCAGTGGTGTGGTAGTGGGGCTGGTTGTTAAATATATTCAGGATATTTTGGGCCCTGCCAGTGTCGTATATGGCTTTGATCCGGTTTGGGCCGTGCTGACACCGGCGATAGGCTGTGCTTTATACGGTATTGTTCTGATTCGCCGAACCGGATAAACATTTCTTAATTTTTTGCTCTCAGTGCTAAGGCAGATAAATGACAACAAGTGGACGCCAGTTTCCAAAACAGACCTATACCCGACCAGCAGGACTAATTCGTCGGTTGGGTGCGATGATGTACGATTTTCTGATTATTGTGGCAATTTGGATGTTGTTGGGCTTTGCCCGTCTGCCTTTTGTACCGGAAGGCGTTGATGCGATGAACGATCATGCAGGCCCGGGCTTTCAGAGTGTTCTGTTTTTAGTGACTTTTGGTTTCTTTACCTTCTTCTGGCGTCGTACCGGTCAGACTTTGGGGATGCAGGCGTGGCGAATTCGTATTCAGAATAGCGATGGCCGTGCTATTACGCTGACTCAATCACTGATGCGTTTCTTCTGCGGGGCTTTCTCTCTGGTGTGCTTGGGGTTGGGGCACTTCTGGATGCTGTTTTCACCTTCGAAAAAGACCTGGCCGGATAGTTTTTCTGAGTCTGAGGTGGTCTATGTACCTTCTGATAAAGAGATTACACGCCTGCATGCAGACGATGAGAATGCTGCTGAACCTGCCGGTAAAGAAAGCCGTAAGAAAAGCAAAAAAAAGAGCTAAGCGTTCAGGCTTAGCTCCAAGTCCTTTCTGATTTTCCTTTTAACATCCCGCTATCTTATTCAGTACTGGTTAGCTGTTGGCCTGAATCCAGGCTTTCAGCTGAGCGGGCTGCAACACACCTGACTGCCGGGCAACCTCTTTGCCGCCTTTAAATATCGCCAGAGTTGGTATGCTTCGGATACCAAACTGAGCACCCAGTTGCTGTTCCTGTTCGGTATTGACCTTGGCCATGCGGACATAAGGCTCCAACTCAACGGTCATCTGAGAAAAGATCGGCCCCATCATCTGACAAGGCCCGCACCAGGGCGCCCAAAAATCCACTACAACTGGCAGGTCAGAGTTAGCGATCACCTTAGCCATGGTCGTCTGTGTCAGATTCTGAGGCTCACCAGTAAACAAAGGTTGTTTGCATTTGCCGCAATTAGGTCGGTCAGACAATCTCTGGTTAGGAATACGGTTAACGGCACTGCAATGAGGGCAGACAACATGAGACGTTTGCTGTTCGGACATGATGATTCCTGTCGATAAGATTTGTTAGTTAAATCTTATATAAGGGTGGCGAGGCACTTTTCAACCACCCTTTCCGGGATGAGTCTCTACAGACAGGTATTTGTCAGCGAAGAATTTGTTCCAGCTGCTGAAGGTTCTCAAGGCATTGCTTGTGATCCAGCAACAGTACGGCCTGATTCTCCGAGTCCAGCGTTAGCCCCTTGAGCTGTTCGCTGGCAGAAAACAGAATGGATGGCTGTAAGCCGTAACCTTCTGTCAGAGAGCCATTGCGAAAAATTGCAAAGTTCAGAGAACTCAGTTTTTGCTGGTTTGGTAACGCGAGTTTACCCAGTCGGGCGAAACTGTGGGCCGGTTTAATATTCAGTCCATCACCTAAAGGCAGGTCTGTGAAAGGCACCAGTAAAAGGTCTCCGATCAGGCTGCCCTGTTCCAGCTTGTGTCGGAACCATAAAGCCAGGTTTTGCAGGCGATGCAGTTTCTGCTCTTCGGCAGACAGCAGTTGCCAGTCCAGTTGCGTCAGTTTTTCCAGAGGGCTGGCAAAGTAAAGCCATTCCTGAAGATTACCCTTCTGTTCTGTTGGAATACTGGTCAGGCTGCGTGATGACAGGTGCTGATGCAGAGCCTGATTGGCACTGAAGCTATCATCGGGTTGCAGTGAAATTTGGTAGTTCCAGACCTGGTTTTGCCACTCTCTGCTGACAGCAAAAGGAATATTGGTTTTCAGCTGCTGGGCAAGGAAGCGTGATGATTCTGGTAGTGTCTGGGAGAGGGGTTCAGAAGCATGCTCTGACAGATGAGTGCCAGTAGATGTTGAATCGAAAAGTTTTAGCGCGCTTTGAAGAGGAAGCCGGCAAAGGGTGCCGAAGCAGTCGCCCAGATCAAAAAGGGCAGAAGTCAGATGAGATGATGAAGCAAATTCAAATGGATTAGCAGACGGATTCTGAGACAGCATGATGAAGTTCCTGATTATGTGATAGTCGTTCTTGTGAGCTAGGTAGTGATTCAGCGGTAATGGTCATAATCTTGCGCATCATAGGTTTCATCATCGTGGTCATAATCATAGGTTTCATGGTCGTATTCTCTTTCTCAGTTGTATTTGAAAATAAAAAAACCGGCAAATCGCCGGAGTTCTATTGATATCACGTCAACGCCGCGACCACAACTGCATATAAGTGCTTTCCCGTAGCCGAATGTGAACGATCAGATAACCTGATAGGTTTTGTCTATTAATTTGATCTGAAAGTTATATTTATCCAATCAGAATTGAAGCGATATAGTGGCTACATCAAGGTTCAGCACAGACATGAATTGTTATGCTGTTGTTTGGATCTGAATGTTTAAGTAGAGGAAACGCTTACCCGCGCTGATCCTTAAGCCGATACCTGACAACAGGATGTCGGAATCATTACCCGCATTGGAGAAACAAGATGTTAGCGAATCGTGAAGGTCAGAGAGTTCCTGAAGTTGCATTTAACACCCGCATCAACAACGAGTGGGTTCAGTTAAGCACTGACGACCTGTTTAAAGGCAAGAATGTGATCCTGTTTGCGCTGCCGGGAGCATTTACACCGACTTGTTCCAGCACCCACCTGCCTCGCTATAACGAACTGGCTTCTGTGTTCCGTGAACAGGGTATCGACGACATCATCTGCCTGTCGGTTAACGATCCCTTTGTGATGGATGCCTGGGCCGGTGATCAGAATGCAGAGAATATCTCTATGCTGCCGGACGGCAATGGCGACTTCAGCCGCGGTATGGGTATGTTGGTCAATAAAGGTGAGCTGGGTTTTGGTGATCGTAGCTGGCGCTACTCTATGCTGGTTCGTGATGGTGTTATCGAGAAGATGTTTATCGAGCCGGATGTGCCGGGCGACCCGTTTGAAGTGTCCGATGCCGATACCATGCTGAACTATCTGGCACCGGAAGCCGCTGCACCGAAGCGTGTCACTGTGATCGGTAAGCCGGGCTGCAGTCACTGCACGCGAGCCAAGAATGCACTGAAAGAGCGCGGCATGAAGTTTGAGGAAATTACCATCGGTAGTCACGGTATCAGCCTTGCGACTCTGCATGCGGTATCTGGCCGCGGTACGACACCTCAGATCTTTATTGAAGGTGAGCATATTGGCGGTGCGGACGAACTGGAAAACTGGCTGAAGTCGCACTGAGTTCCAGTTCAGAGACTGCTAGCCTGAAATAAAAATGCCCCGCCCGATCAAGATCGGGTGGGGCATTTTTTTAAAAGGTCGTTCTATGAACAGCCTTTTTATGAGCAGTCATTTTATAAGCAGCCTTTCTATCTTATGACCTGACCGATAGCTTAAATCAGTTCTGTCCCATCAGCAGACCTATCGCATTACTCAGGGCATCACTTCGATCCGGATCACGGAACTGAGCGATAATCAGAGTACGCAGACCCGGTACAAAAATCAGGTCACGCACGATCTTGATAAAGGCCTGTTCACCGGCAGGGCATGCTGCCAGTTTCTCCAGATAAGGCTTCAGCAGCTCTGGGTTCTCCAGAGATTCCCAGGCGCGGGCAGCAATAACGGTAAGAATTTCAATATCGTCACTGTGCGCGCTGGCCAGTACATCTTTGATCAGGCCGTCACGCAGGCCTTTGGCCTGACTGTGACCAACACCACGGATCGCCGCCGCCAGTGTTAAGCGGTCAGCTTCCGAATCTGCAATCAGCTTTTCAGCCCGGTCACAGATCGCGGCGGTCAGCTTGTGATCGATGCTCTCATTTTCAAGGCAGCGACACAGAGCGCTGAATGGAATATCCGGGAAGGACGCGATGTGCTTTGTCAGATCACCGGCATTGTCCTGTTTCTCAAGACGAACGGTAAAGTCTGCAATCCCCTGCAGGCCGACGTCTTCCCAGTCATCCATATCGCGCTGGCCAGTAAAGTATTCTTCCGCCTGATCATGGAAGCGGGAAGCTGGCTGACCCAGAGCTAACTTGGCTTTGGCGTTAAAAATCGCAATGCGTTCCTGATCCGGCGTAAATGCCAGCGGGTTATCCTTCATCAGGTTCTGGGCCTGCTGATTTTCTTCGGCAGACATATCTTTGGCATTCTGGCCGATGGTTTCTAACAAGCGCTTCAGGAAGTCGTCGCGGGCCGCCTGAATAATGAAACCCTGTTCATCCAGCGGAAACTGCAGGAACCAGATAAAGTGTTGCTCGGGAGCCTGTGGATACCAGAACAGAATCCCAAGGCGCGCGTGATACATATAAGGCTGCGGATAAGGCAGTTCGCACTGTTCAAAGCGGGAGAAGGTATTAGCAGACACCAGGGACACCCGACGTCCCATATCGAACACGCGAAGGTTAGCCCCGGTTTTGTCGAGAAAGTCGGTAAGGGTTGTGATGTCAGACATAGAGCTTCCTGTTTTGCCAGCTGAAGATTCAGATCATGGGGATTTCAGAGGTTGCAGAGATTACTGCTTTTAGCCTGAATTCTCCAGTATGCAACAGTGTTATACGGCTCGACAGAAACTTATCTGGTTAAAAAATGAACAGTTTTCTGCAGGCATGATAATCCCTGATGTCGCTCCTGTTGTCCCACAATTATCCACAGTTGTTTACCGGATACTTGTGCATAGTCGATAATTTCTGTCACAGAAAACGTGGTTGAGCTGTAAGGTAGCGCAAGAGTCTTTGATGGGTATAAAAATCGAGCAAAAACAGTTAATTATAGTGTTTTTATATCCAGTGTTTTAACGGTTTTACCAAACTTGGCGGGTGATGTTATCCCCTTGGTCAGCCGTGCATTTAACGGAAATAACAGTATACTCCCCGATAAGTACCAAGCTATCCCTGTGGTTATCCACAGCTTTGGCGCAAACCTCAGAAAAAGAGAGTTTTCCACAGTTCCGGCCGCCTGAATCGAATAATAAGAGACCATCAGCAATGAGTTCAGCAGACAATCGCTATCACATCCGGATTATTTTGCACGGCAAAGAAGCACAGAATATTGCCCTGCGGGATGCTGTGCGTCTGCTGCGTGATCACAGATATAAGATTGATGTCCGGGTCACCTGGGAAGAGGGGGATGCCCGACGTCTTGCCAGAGAAGCCCGTCAGCTTGGTGTGCATACCGTTGTTGCCGCCGGTGGCGATGGTACCTTGAACGAAGTGGTTAACGGTTTGATGGCCGCCGATGCCCGTCTGGAGATGCCATCTCTGGGATTGATCCCTCTGGGAACAGCGAATGACTTTGCCATGAGCTGCCGGATTCCATTGGCTCCGCTGGAAGCGTTGAGGCTGATTACTGAAATATCCCCGGTTGCTGTGGATTTAGGTCGGGCTAATCAGCGCTATTTTCTGAATCTGGCGTCTGGTGGTTTTGGTACCCAGATTACCACCTCGACCCCGGATGAGCTGAAACGGGCTCTAGGCAGTCTGGCCTATCTGCTGACAGGAATGAGTAAATTCACCAGTATCGCTGCGGTTGAGGGCAGAATTAAAGCGCCTGATTTTGATTGGCAGGGTGCATTTATGGTCCTGGGAGTGGGCAATGGCCGACAGGCAGGTGGTGGCCACGAGCTCTGCCCGGATGCGCTATTGGATGACGGGCTTCTGGATCTGAATATTCTGCCGAAAACTGAGCAGCAGACCCTGACCGATACCCTGCAGTACTTTATGCTCGATAACGGTGCTGTGTTGCAGAACCTGATGATCCATCGCCGGGTCCCCTGGCTGGAAATCGAGGCTGAACAGAGTATGAACATCAATATCGATGGTGAACCCCTGTCCGGGCAACATTTCCGCTTTGAAATCCATACAGCTGCTTTAAAGATGCACCTGCCGCGAAGAGCTCCCTTGCTGAGTAAAAACGCAGGTGATGAGGGTCTTACCTAATAAAAAAGCCGGTTTTACCGGCTTTTTTATTGCTGAGTCAGAGAAGGGGGGAAATCGGGTCAGTTCTCTTTTTCCAGCTTATCGTTAATAAACAGGATGGCATCATCCACAGCTTTAACCACCTGTTTTCGCATCAGCAGGTAGTCTTCACTTTCCATGTAAAAGCCCATATCGACTTCAAAACGGAAGTATTGAGTAGGCAGGTTGTTAAGGGCCACGCAGGCGATATCTTCCACATATCCTTGCTCGTAGCCGGACAGAAAGCCCCGCTCGGTCAGTTCTTCCAACACCAGTTTTTCATAATAATTCTGCACATTCTGAAACAGCATAACCATTCTCCGGCAGTCAGATATCTCCTCATCCCTGAAGGTCTTTTGTCGTATGCTCCTGCTTCACCTTCAGCATAGTCCGTCAGCATTTATTGTGCACAAATTGTCGTATCCGGTGGCGCTGTAAAGGCGTTATCAGCCGCTGTAGATCAAAGATTCCGCCTGCTCGATGTGATCCGTCATACCCTGAAGAATCAGAGTGTCGCCTTTCTGAAGCTCAAAGTCGGCTGACGGACTCTCAATATCCACGTCGTCACGATTGATACGCAGCACCTGAACCTGACAGCTATCCAGATTCAGATCGCCTATGGTTTTTCCGTGAGCAAAGCAGCTGTCGCTGATCTGAACCGGATGCAGTCGGATCAGCGGATTACCCTCTTTATCCAGCAGCTGAGACAGACGACCGTGGAAGTAACCGTGAAGCAACTGATAGCGCTGCTCCCTTGCGGTCTGAACCATACGAGCGATGCGGCGGAAAGGGATCTGCATCTGGGTCATCACATGGGTCACCAGCATCAGGCTACCTTCCAGTGCTTCCGGTATCACCTCGGTGGCACCTTCCTGCTTCAGGTCTTCAAGGTGGCTGTCATCACGGGTACGAACCACCACAGGAATCTCATGGCTGAGTGCTCGCACGCTGCGCAGAATCGACAGTGTCTGTTCGTATTCATTAACGGTAATCACGACCAGGCTGGCGCGATGCAGACCGGCGGCTTCCAGTACCTTACGGCTGGATGAGTCTCCGAAGAAGATATTTTCACCACCGCCTGTCGCTTCCTGAACCCGGATCGGATCGTTATCCAGAGCCAGAATCGGGAGTTTCTCTTTGCGCATAAAACGGGCAACGGTCTGCCCGACACGACCAAAGCCGCACACGATAATATGCCGGTCCAGTTCTGATGTTGCAGCGGCCAGCTCTTCAGAATTGTGCGGAGGTGGTTCTTCGTAAGGTTTGTTGGGTAATAGCAGCTGACAGATCTTCGCATTGAAGCGAATCAGGAAAGGGGTTACGGCGATGGAGAATACAATGATCGCCACCACAAGGCTTGCGATCTCGGCCTCGAGAAGGCTGTTTGCCAGCGCCAATGTCAGCAGAGCAAAACCAAACTCACCACCTTGTGCCAGAACCAGCCCGGTTCGGATCGCGGTGGACCTGTCTTTACCCAGCAGTTGAGCCAGCAGGCCAATCAGAATCGCTTTCGATAGCACCAAACCGATACTGCCGAGTAATACCCAATGCAGGTTGCGGATCAGTACCTGATAATCCAGCTGCATGCCCACGGTGACAAAGAACAGGCCCAGCAGAATATCCCGGAAAGGGCGGATGTCGGCTTCAATCTGATGTTTGAAGTGACTTTCTCCCAGCATCATGCCTGCCAGGAAAGCACCAAGCGCCATAGATAGTTCAAGGGCGTGAGTGATCCAGGCCGCGGTCAGGGCAACCAGCAGTACCGTCATCACGAAGAGCTCTTCGGAGCGGGTTTTGCTGATTTCATGGAAGATAAAAGGCATTAGCCATTTACCCACAGCAAGCATGACCGCAAAGAGGGCAACGCCTTTCAGCAGAATCAGGCCGATGGCAAAAGAGAAACTGTTGTCACTGGTGCCTGCCAGTGCAGGAATCATAATCAGGAAGATAACCGCTGCCAGATCCTGAAACAGCAGCACGCCGATGGCAGAGTGGCCGTGGTTGCTGTTGAGTTCGTTCCAGCGGGTCAGCTCCTGTGTCACGATGGCGGTAGAGGACAGGCCAAGGGCACCGGCAATAATAAGAGAGGCTTCAGAGCTAAGCCCCAGCAGGAAATGAAGAATCGACCAGAAGAAGAGGCTGCAGATAATCACCTGACTGCTGCCAAGACCGAACACGGTTTTACGCAGGGCGTTCATCTTGCCCAGAGAGAACTCAAGTCCCAGAGAGAAGAGTAGGAAGACGAGGCCAAACTCAGAGAGAAAGTGCAGATCATCAGGTTTGGGGATCAGCTGGAAGGCGTAGGGGCCGATCAACAGGCCAACCATCAGATAGCCCAGTACCGGCGGCAGGCGCAGGCGGCGCAACAGCGCCGTGGAAATTACCGAGCCTCCCAGAATAATCATCACCTGATTGAAGTAGTTAGCACTCTCTAACATCTGCATCCTTAGGCTGAAGCCCTTGCCTGTTCTTATTCTTGATTGGTGTTATTAGCTTTGGCTGAGCTAATTAAGCGTTCAGATTATCACTGTACACAGAAAATAAAATACCACTTCCGTGAGTCAAGGTGGCGAAACGTAATCCAATGGGGCGGATCGGGCCCATACAGCAGACAGAAGCGTTTTGCCGAGCAACGTCAGTCTATTTAAAATGCACGATGACTTGATGCATTTCCCCGCGTCGCTGTTTTTCTTAAATGAAGGTTTAGAAATGCCCCGAAATTTACGCGAACTGTTATTTGAACTTGAGGCTGAAATGAAAGCGACAGCTCTCTGGCAGGCAGAACCTTTGCCGCCGTCTGCTTATGAGAGTACGGAGCCTTTCTGCATTGATCGTATGAATTTTGCTCAATGGCTGCAGTTTATTTTTCTGCCCCGGATGCATGCTTTGCTGGATGCAGAGCAGCCGTTGCCGGCACAGATCAGCATTGTCCCTCTTGCCGAAGTATATTTTGCTCAGGCGGGGGTTAAGGCGGAAAAGTTAGTGAAATTGCTGCAAAGGATTGAACAGGCTGTGTTGGCCTGATAGTTTTTTCATACCTATCGGTAAGATGATAGATAGCTCAGCTTACGCTAAGATGAGCAGCGCGCCAGATATAAAAACAATAAGGCGAAGTGCATTCCGAGGATGCACACCATAAAAATGTGCGTCCGGTCTGACAGGAAGGATGCAGCTAAAAATAACAATTAAAGAAAAAAGCCGCAGGCAATGTCTGCCGCTTATTTAGGGTCAAGATGAATAAGAACAATAACTCATCGACGGCTGAGCGTATTCTGGATATTGCCCAGGATCTGTTGCAGCGTCAGGGCTTTAACGGCTTTAGCTATCAGGATATTGCCGAGCGGGTCAAAATTCGTAAAGCGAGTATTCACTACCACTTTCCTTCCAAAGGCGATCTGATCATCAGCCTTTGTGCGCGTTATGTAGACCAGTTTCTTGAGCGTCTGCATCAGCTGGACCGTAAACATGAATCCAGTCACGCCCGTCTTAAAGAATTCACTCAGATCTACAGTCGTATCATTAAGGATAAAGAGAAACTTTGTCCGGTGACCATGCTGTCAGCCGAAGTTGAGGCCCTGCCGACTCAGGCAAAGGAACACCTGCAGCGCTTTGTCAGCGAAACAGAACGCTGGCTTGGCCAGACATTGGAGCAGGGTAAGCGCGCCCACGAGCTTCAGTTTCCGGGTGGCTTTCAGTCTCAGTCCCGAATTCTTCTGGCGACTCTTCAGGGTGCTATGCTGGTGGCACGAGCATCTGGTGACCGTGGACATTTTCAGGGTATCGCCGATGATCTGCTGCGTCAGCTTCAGCTCAATCCGGCAAGACCGGTTGCGGCCGTTCCTTCGCAGAAGCTGGCTCACGCCTGATAACGCCTCTTCTTATTTGGCATTGATCAGCAGAGATCTTTATCCCTTTACGGGATCTCTGCTGATGCTCTTCCTCCTGACTATTCCCCTGCTCGCCCTTTCGGTATGATGCACAGCAACGCATGTTCTGAAGGAAGAGGTTTTCAATGAGTGGTCAGCCTGAATTAGCGGTAGATTGGCAAAGTCAGATACTGAGGGATGCAGCCATCGCGCTGTTTAAAACCGAACGTATCCGCCGGGATGTTTATACCTGGCCGCTGATCAGTGAGCTGCTGGATCTGGAATGGATCAGTCAGACTGATGGTGCTGAAAGCTACACCCTGACCACGAAAGGCCGCCATCAGTACCCCAAGCTACTGGATCAGAATCTTCCACAGTGGCAGGAACTGGCCCTGTCCGGTATGAGTATGCAGGACGAAGAACGCGATGCCTTTATGCGTCGTCTGGAGTTTATCCGCGCCAATACCCGTTTTGACCTGCCGGTATGGATCAACCGTAAAAGCTTTAACACGCTTTATGGTGGCGATGAGCGTGCTGAGATTTCTGAAGAGCTGCAAGGCTTGCTGCCAAAATACCGAATCAGTGAAGATGCGGTACTGAGAGTTCGCGGCACCACAGATATGCATCTGGTGCGTAAGATGCTTAAGCCGATCCGGTTAGGGCCGATTCTGCAGCTGATGTCCCATGCGGCTATTCCGGAGCGGGATGTGATGGAGCTGACCGAAGTTGATGGTGAACAGCCTTATATGGTGATGACCGTCGAGAATCTGTCTGTGTTTACCGATATGGATATTCCGGATCATCTGATGCTGATCTGGGCTCCGTTGAATTATCCTGATCTTGCAATCAAAGTGCTGAAGATGATTCCTCAGTACGTTCCCCATGTGCACTTTGGTGATCTTGATTCCAGTGGCCTTGCACTGGCAGAACATATTGCCGATGAAACCGGTCGACCCGTTCGCCGTTTCCTGCCGGAGTTCTGGCAGGAATATATGAATGAATATGCACAGCCTTGCGCGGATAAAGCGGTGAAAGGTTGTAGCTGGCAGCAGGCGATCAGTTCTAACACTCTGATTCGTAAGCTGATGTTGCGTAAAGAGTGGCTGCCACAAAGTGCAGTCCTGCTTGATCCCCGTCTGAGAAGTGAGCTCTCAGCCCTGATGAACTAAGGCTTTCAGCGAATATTGCCGACACGAACCTCCCGGTTAACAATATGGGAATCCTGAGCCTGATCAGGGTTCCGTTATTCCTCTGGCGGATAAATTGTTTTTGTAACTGAACTCCGTTACCTTCAATAAGAGGGTAAAAGAAGACTGATCTGCTCAATCTCCGGGAGTCGCTTATGAACGATAGCCAGTCCTTCACCGAACAGCCTGCCGTTTCCGGGGCTTCATCTACGCCTGCCGCCTGGAAAGTGCTTATTGCCGATGATGATGCCGCTGTGCATCAGGTCACCAAAATGGTGATGTCCGGCTTTCAGTTCGATGACAAACCCGTACAGTTCATCAGCGCCTTTAGCGGTAAAGAAGCTTGTCAGGTGATGGATCAGCACCCTGATATTGCCTTGGTGCTATTGGATGTGGTGATGGAAGACGATCAGGCCGGTTTATCCGTTGCCCGTCATATCCGCGAGACATTGTGTAATCACAGCGTACGTATCGTGATGCGGACGGGGCAGCCAGGTCAGGCTCCTGAAGAAGATGTAGTGCGTCGGTACGATATCAACGACTACAAAGACAAAACGGAGCTGACCAAAACCAAACTGGTGACACTCTTTTTCTCTGCTCTGCGCTCCTATCGGGATATCACCGGCATGCAGGACGCCGCTGATGAAACCGTTTCCCGCCCCGTTTCCTTTCTGCAAAACCCTGATGCTCTGCCCTCCGATATTCTGATCTCCGGCATGGCCCATGAGATAGGCACTCCGCTGGGGGTTTGTATCAGTAGTCTGAGCTATCTCCAGGAGTTGCTGGATGGTCTGGCTGAAGCGGCGGAAAATAATCGGCTGAGTCCGGAGCAATTGAAAACCGAATTGGCTTCCAGCCGGGAAGCAGCTCAACTGACCTGGGATAACCTGCAGCGCTCTGCGGATCTGGTAAAAAGTTTTAAGGCGATCGCTACTGATAAGTCCTCGGCCTTTGTCAGTCGTTTTAATCTGGCGGCGTTACTGCAGGATGTTGTTCGTAGCTTGCAGCCGGAAACCCGCAAGAAAGTCGCTCAGGTAGAGTTATTTTGTCCGGACAATCTGGAGGTTTCCTCTGATGCCGGTGCGATCACCCAGATTCTCTCCAACCTGATTATCAATAGTCTAAAGCATGGCTTTGCAGAGTCGTCATCGGATGACGATAACCGAATTAAAGTTTCTGTGGCTCTGCTGGAAGATAAGTCTGAGCAACAGGGTGGTGAGATCGAGCTGGTCTATCAGGATTCCGGTGTCGGGATTTCAGATCAGAACCGTTCCAAGGTTTTCGAAGCCTTCTTTACGACTCAGTCTGAAGAGGGTGGTACGGGGATTGGATTACCTGTGGCGCGAGAGCTGGCGCAGAAGCGGTTAGGGGGAAAGCTTGAGCTTATGGAGTCTGATTCCGGTGCTTGTTTCCGTCTGCTGTTCCGTCGTAACCAGATAACGTAACGCTTTAATTTTGAACAGGTTTTGACAGGCAAGGAGAAAGCCTGTTGCTCTGTTTAGACTAAAGGATTAGACATCATCTTCGGGCTGTGGTTATCTATGTAGCCCGAAGGCAAGGAGCACGTGTTGATGAAAGCGTCAAAACCGATCACTTGGCACAAATCCAACCTGAGCGAAAAGCCGGTACATTTCCCTATGTCCGAGCGAAATCTCAGGACTAACGCCTTTGCTCAATCTTCAGTATCTCCGGAAGATTCATCCTCAGCTTCAACCTCTTCTCTGGCTCCTTACTACATTGTCTGCTCTGCTTTCGGGCTTATGTTCTATGGCATTTTTACTCTCTTTCAGGGAGACGTGGCCTTAGATGGGTTTCAGACTTCAGCCCTGTCTGATGAGTGCCACTATCTGAGCCATCTGGGGTTGTCCGGGCAATATCAGCATCAACGGGATGGTTCGGTTCGCTGTCAGAGTCAGGTGCGTTATTTGGGGGTGAATAATCAGCACACGCTGCGTTATATGGCTGTGGGTAGCGAAGGTGTCATTGAAGAGATGCGGGTTAGTCTGCGCCTTGGGGGGCACGGCCAGGCGAATGCAGTGGATGAGTTGATCCGTTTTGGCCAGAGTTTATCGCTTCCTGTTATTGGCCACACCATGCCTGCGGAAGTGGGACAATACCTGCGGGAAGGACATGTCGGTCACTGGGATTTCTCCCGGGCGAGCCTCTACATTGAGCGTCACCATTATCCTGTTCAGCGGGTTGTGGCTTCAGAGTCGGGAGAAAGCGGCTATGAAGATATCGAGTTGGTTTTCCGCAAAAACCGCGTCCACTGAAGCCTGTCTTATTCGCTATATGAGCGGCGGCTGTTGCCGGTGCTCCTCTTCTTTCTGATCCGCCAGAGTCCCCATCCCGTGGCTGATCGCTTGGGCTAATGCTCTGAAGGTTGAGTATTCGCTGTCAGTCAGGCTACGGCCTGAATCCTTGGTATCAGCATACAAAATACCGGACACCTTACCCCGTAACATGATGCTGGAAAGCACAAATTCATCTGGTGTACCCAGATGCTCCCAAAGTCCTTCCGGTAACTCGGGAACGTAACGAGCACGATTCTCTTTTTTCACCCAAAGAGCTGCTTGCTTTACCAGAAGCTTCCCGAACAGGTGTTTGCTGTCGGCGTTGAGGGTCATTTTGGCGAAAGGGCTGTTGTCAGCAAAGCCTTTGGCATAAACCCCTTTTACACTGCCGTGGCTGCGGGATTTCATAAACAGGATGCAGCGGGTCAGTCCTAAATCGAAGTGCAGAACCTGACTGGCACCATCCATCATCTGATGGATTGAGAACACTTGCTGTTGTTTCACCGTTTGCAGGTAATAAAGCTTAAACAGCGCCGTTTGTACGGCATGGTTCTTATCGGCAACAGGGGACTTAGCCTTGCTTGAGGTCTGTGTTACTGGTTTGACCGCCGGCTTAACTTCAGCCACCGGTCGTTTTACTGTTTTTTGAGGGTTCACCGCTTTCAGAGGTTCAGCGGCAACCCGAACCGGTTTAAGTTCTGCCCGAACCCGGGTGTCGCTGGAAAGATCTTTATAACGCTTCGCTTTTTTGCTCTCGTCCGCTTTGATCTTTTTACGAACCGAGCGCTTAGGCAAAGGCGGATGCAGAAGTTTTATCGCCGGAAGCCAGACACCGTCAATCGAGTGGCTGGAAGAACACAGCACAGCATTCTGGTGCAGGAAAGGCACAACATTATCTAAGTGCTGATGCAGGTAGGTCGCAATCATGCGTTCAACACGATCGGTTTTCGGGCTTAACCAGTTTACCGAGGTGTTGAGTGCCAGCCAGTGAGCCAGAACAGAGGCTGTCCATGGCGTTTGCAGAAAGTGACCAGCACTGCGCGGAACTTCCGGAGCTATCTCTTTACGCCATGCGCATTTAGCGATCTTACCAAGCATGGCTGGCTTAGCTCCCAACAGCTGATTCAGATTAGCCTGAGTGTATTCGCTCAGATACCAGTCCTTCAGCATGGTTTGGGTTAGCTGTTGAGTGGTGCACCCCATCAGTTCCTGTTCGACACGGGTACGGCTTTCGCCGGTTTGAACCCGCTGTTCGATGGCGTGATAGGTTTTTGGCGAAGCCAGAGACAGCTGCCAGAAAACAGAGCTCAAACGCAGGGAGATCCAGTAATTACCTTCACCGGTACCGGGGTTTTTCCGTTCCGCAATCTGATACGCCTGAGTGGCGGCGTGAAGGCTGAGATTAAGCGCCTGCAGAAAAGCTTTATGCGCTGTTTTAGAGGCATCGAAGCGGATGTACTTCACCTTGGTCAGCATAGGACGCAGTTTATCCATGCCTACCAGAGAAAGCGCATGCGGCAGAGAGAGCACATCGTTTTCCGGATTGGTGCGCAGCTGACTGGCTTTGGCAATCAGCTGAAATGAAAGCACCGGATCGTCAGAAATGACCTGTTCCAGATCCCGCAGGGAGATATCGGGATTTTTCAGCATCTTGATCAGGCGGGCACCGGTATCGGCCAGAGCGGGCAACGATACTTTTAACAGCTCTTTTCGCCAGTAATTGAGTCCTGTGGCTGAAGATGTGCTTGCGGCTTTTGATGGCATGAAGTTATCCAGAATTCCGATGCGTTGGGTGCTTTCAGACCCACTAAATACAGACAGTTAACTGCATTGTAACTCAGATATCTGAAGGTTTGTTTATCTGAACAGGCTTTTTATTTACTGAGAGAAAAGGGCGGGAGTTTATAAGGGGCAGAAACAACAAAGGGCCTGAAAAGGCCCTTTGCTGACGGTTACGCAGTTTGCGAACTGATCGGATTAGCGGTTAGCTACCTGATCAAATTCTGCCTGAATTTCCTGAGATGGTTCAGGGGTTACCAGGCTTACTACGTAGATCGCGATCCAGGCCAGAATGAAGCCAGGTACGATTTCATAGATGTCGAACAGACCGCCGGACAGCTGTTTCCAAACCACAACAGTTACGCCACCAACAACGATACCCGCCAGAGCGCCCATCATGTTCATGCGCTTCCAGAACAGAGCCAGAATCAGAGTTGGACCGAATGCAGCACCGAAACCTGCCCAAGCGTAAGACACTAAACCCAGTACGGAAGAGTCAGGGTCACGAGCCAGCAGCAGAGCGATTACTGCGATTCCGACTACGGCGATACGGCCAACCATAACCAGTTCTTTCTGAGTCGCATCTTTGCGGAACAGAGACTTGTAGAAGTCTTCAGTCAGAGCAGAAGAAGATACCAGCAGCTGGGAATCCGCAGTGGACATCACTGCAGCCAGAATCGCTGCCAGCAGAATACCCGCTACAACCGGATGGAACAGAGCGTTAACCAGCACCATGAATACAGTCTCGCCGTCCGCCAGACCGGTATCCAGATAGCTGATCGCGCCGAAACCTACGAAACATGCACCCAGCAGGCTGATTGCAGTCCAGATGGTTGCAATGCGACGTGCAGTCGGGATGTCTGCTTCGCTGCGGATTGCCGCAAAACGCGCCAGAATGTGAGGCTGACCGAAGTAACCCAGACCCCATGCAACCAGAGAGATGATAGCAACAGCACCCAGAGATTCGCCGTTAGTTCCGGAGAACAGCGTCAGCAGCTCAGGGTTTTTCGCTTCCATCGCAGCAAAGGTACCGGATACACCGCCGGTTTCACCCAGCAGAATCACAGGAACAATCACCAGTGCAGCAGCCATCATCAGACCCTGAACCAGGTCAGTCCAGGATACCGCCAGGAAACCACCGAAGAAGGTGTAGGTGATTACTGCCAGAGTACCAACCAGTACTGCAGTGAAGTAATCCATGCCGAATACAGTAGCAAACAGCTTACCGCCTGCAACCAGACCGGAACTGGTGTAGAACAGGAAGAACAGCAGGATGAAGAACGCAGAAATAACACGCAGCAGGTGAGAGTTATCGCGGAAACGCTTCTCAAAGAACTCAGGCAGAGTCAGAGAGTCGCTTGCCACCTGACTGTACACGCGCAGACGACCTGCAACGATCAGCCAGTTCAGCCAGGTACCTACCAGCAGGCCACCGGCCAGCCAGAACGCTTCAAAACCAGCCGCCAGAGCATAGCCCGGCAGACCCAGCAGCAACCAGCCGCTCATGTCAGAAGCACCTGCCGATAGCGCAGAAGGCCAAGGGCCCAGGCTACGGCCACCCAGAATGTAATCGGAAAGATCTTGTGTTTTGCGGTAGGCGTAAATACCGATCCCCAGCATCAGGGCGATATAGACCACAAAGGTCCAGCCAACAATCGCGTTAGTTTCTACCATGGTAGTTTACCTTTATGTGCAGACTCTTTAGTTATTTTTATGGGCACACCGGATGGTGTTTAGACCGCCTCTACTTATGGAGGCTTATACCCAACGGGCTACACCGGACAGAATTGGGTTTGAGCATACAGGCTAAACCGAATTCAATGCGATGTAGCAGAACATTTGCTATGTAATATCTACAGAGGGTAGATGATTACTTCTGTTCCTGCCTCACTTGAGGCGATTACTTCCTGTGGGTGTCTTTTCTCCCCCTGCATTTGGAGAAAACAGACGTCGCGTGGAGGTACAGAGATCCACGCTGAAGCCACTTTATTGAGATAAGAGCGGTGCTTCTTGCAAAAAACTGTGATTTTTTTGCAAAAAACTCTGATGTTCTTTGTAAGAAGGGACTAATGTTTTTGACGGAATTGGCCGGGTGTTAGCTGAAAATACCGTTTAAAGGCATTGCCTAAGGCGCTTTGACTGGTAAAGCCGGTTTGTTCGGCAATATCGTTTAGTGGAGACTGGGACTGGCGCAGCAGACGAGCCGCTTCTTTCAGACGCGCCTGAATCAGATATTGGTGGGGAGTAATGCCGACAACATTGCGGAACATGATATGAAAATGGCTTTCACTCATGCAGGCAACTTCGGCCAGTTGCGCCACAGAGATCTTTTCTGCCAGATGTTCTGCAATATACCGGTCGATCAGATCGAGTTTGAGGGTTACCCGGTCAATCTGTTTGAGGGGCGCTTCCTGCTGAAAGATACGCTGATGCAGTCGATGCAGAAAGGCAAAGGCGAGAAAATCCGCCGTACCGGGATCATCACCAAAGAGCTCAATCTCTTTCAGCATAAAAGAGAGGAACAGTTTCAGATTGCTGTCGATGGTGAAATAGCCGGGGGTATCAAACAGACGGCTCAGATCGATCACACTGCTTTGCAGTAACGGATGACGGTGAGGCAGGTCGATAATCAGATGATTATTGGCACCTATGCCTTCGTAATAATGCGTGTGCTCTGAAGGGACGAGACAACCTTGCCAGGGCGTAACAATGCCCTGATTGCCTTCAATCTCAAATTCAGCTTTACCGGACAGAGCAACAACCAGCTGGTGGTACTCATGGTCGTGGCTCAGACAGCTGTTAGGGAGTCGGTTTACGCGGATCGCCGTATTCATGGGTCGCCTCTTGACCGATTTCAGATAACACACCAAAGGATCAGATATGCCGGAATGACACGAAACACGGGTATTTTGTCCGCTACGTGTCTTCCAGAGCGGCTATTGTACGACTTTGGTTTAGCGGGTAAAGGTCTTTTTTGTGAGCAATTCTCATTTGGAAAGGAGTGAACTTAGAAATCCTCTTGGGATTCAGGCGGTTAGTGAATCCTGCTCTCTGAGTTGATTTAGTTCCTCTTCGATCATTTTCAGTCCCTGCCGGGAAAACATCAGTTCCGGTTTACCCAAACGGGCAGATCGGTGCTGATAGTACTTCTCTTCAATATCCATACAGCGCTGCCGAACAGCCTCAAGTCTCAGGTCATGCCGTACCGGTACGTGCATGATGGAACTCCACTGGTCATAGTCTGCCTGACCGGTCAGTACGAGATTCATCACCCAGGCAAAATCCCTCTCAGTGGCATGAAACTTTGGCTCATGGCGAAAGCAGGCCAGCCAAAGGCTGAGGGAGATAATCAGAAAGGCAAAAAGTGCGGTAATCAGAAACAGGTACATCTTTTTCTCCCCCAATAGTCTGGTGATTGCTTCTCAGTATAGATAGCCATTCTCACTCTTTCTTAAGCTTTATAGCGCAGCAGAATCTTTTCAGATCATATTCGTATACAGGATGAAACCGCATTCCTGCTGGGCTGGTGATAAAGCTGAATAAAAAAAGAATCAAATTTTTTCAGTAATTCGCAATGGGCATTTGACACCTGCCAATATCAACTATGCTGTAAATGTGGCCGGTTTTTCAGGACCTCATATTTCAGACAGAAGAGAAACCGGTGTTGTGCGTCACAAATGAATTCAGGTTTCAGCCAAGGGTTTTAGGCCCATCTGGCCATAAAAGGTCAGAGTTAAAGCGGGTTTAGCGCATCGCTTCTGCTGCTTGGCTGTATCGAGGAGGCCACTATGAGCATCTTTAGTCATGTACAAAACCGTTTCGACCGGGTTCAGCAGGAAGAGTACAGCCTGCAGGAATATCTTGAGATCTGTAAAAACGATCCGATGGCTTATGCCAGCGCAGCGGAGCGTATGCTGCAGGCGATCGGCGAGCCTGAAGTAATCGACACCGCCAAAGATTCCCGGCTCAGTCGTATCTTCTCCAATAAGGTGATCCGTCGTTATCCGGCCTTCTCTGAGTTCTATGGTATGGAGGAGGCCATTGAACAGATCGTTTCCTATTTCCGTCACTCTGCTCAGGGGCTGGAAGAAAGTAAGCAGATTCTTTATCTCTTAGGTCCGGTTGGTGGTGGTAAGTCTTCGCTGGCAGAGCGCCTGAAAGCTCTGATGGAACGAGTGCCCTTCTATGCCATTAAAGGCTCTCCGGTGTTTGAATCGCCTCTGGGCTTATTCGATCCCGATGAAGATGCCGAGATTCTGAAAGAGGAGTTTGGTATTCCGCACCGCTACACCACCTCCATTATGTCGCCATGGGCCGCTAAACGCCTGAAAGAATACGGTGGTGATATCTCTAAATTCCGGGTGGTGAAACTCTACCCGTCCCGCCTGGATCAGATCGCTGTGGCTAAAACAGAGCCCGGTGATGACAACAATCAGGATATCAGTGCGCTAGTGGGTAAAGTCGATATCCGTATGCTGGAAGACTTTTCACAGAACGATCCGGATGCTTACAGCTTTTCCGGTGGTTTGTGTCGGGCTAACCAGGGCTTGATGGAGTTTGTGGAGATGTTTAAAGCGCCAATCAAGGTGCTGCACCCTCTGCTGACGGCCACACAGGAAGGTAACTACAATAGCACCGAGGGTATGTCTGCGATTCCTTTTCAGGGGGTGATTCTGGCGCACTCTAACGAATCCGAGTGGAAATCATTTAAGAACAACAAGAACAACGAGGCCTTCCTTGACCGCGTATATATCGTCAAGGTGCCTTACTGTGTCCGTGTTTCTGAAGAGGTGAAAATCTACGAGAAACTGCTGGAAAACAGTTCGCTGCATAGCGCCCATTGTGCACCGGATACTCTGAAAATGCTGGCGCAGTTCTCGATTCTGTCCCGCATGAAAGAGCCGGAAAACTCCAGTATCTACTCGAAGATGAGGGTCTATGATGGTGAAAACCTGAAAGATACCGATCCGAAAGCCAAGTCGATTCAGGAATACCGTGATAACGCAGGTGTTGATGAAGGTATGGAAGGTCTGTCGACCCGTTTCGCCTTCAAGATCCTGTCGAAAGTGTTCAACTTTGATGCCACAGAAATCGCGGCTAACCCGGTTCATCTGCTCTATGTGCTGGAAAACCAGATTGAGCAGGAGCAGTACGCACCGGAAATCCGTGAGCGCTATCTGCGCTTTATTAAAGAGTGGCTGGCACCGCGCTATGTGGACTTTATCGGTAAAGAGATTCAGACCGCGTATCTGGAATCCTACAGTGAATATGGCCAGAACATCTTTGATCGCTATGTCACCTACGCAGATTTCTGGATTCAGGATCAGGAGTTCCGGGATCCTGAAACCGGTGAGCTGTTTGACCGCCAGTCCCTGAATGATGAACTGGAAAAAATCGAAAAACCCGCAGGTATCAGTAACCCTAAAGATTTCCGTAACGAGGTGGTCAACTTTGTACTGCGCGCCCGAGCCCAGAACAATGGCAATAACCCATCCTGGCTGAGTTACGAAAAACTGAAAACCGTGATCGAACACAAAATGTTCGCCAACACTGAAGAACTGCTGCCTGTGATCTCCTTTAACGCCAAAGCTTCTTCCTCTGAACAGAGCAAACATGAGGACTTTGTAGCCCGTATGACTGAGCGTGGTTACACCGAGAAGCAGGTGCGTTTGCTGTCGGAATGGTATCTGCGCGTGCGCAAATCCCAGTAAGGCGTAGTGCAGGCTGAATGTTTGCGCGCTGAATCCGAAAGGCATTCGCAAGGCATTAACCCGGGGCGCTGTTGCATCTTTGAATAGCGGCAGTGGCCCGTAACGGGTCTTAACTTAAACCGGATGAAAGCCATGCGCTTTCATCCGGCAGAGGGTTGGCCGGTGCAAAAGGAGAGTTCGCATGAGCTTTATTATCGACCGACGCCTTAACGGCAAGAATAAGAGCGCGGTAAACCGACAGAGGTTTTTGCGCCGTTACCGTAATCACATCAAAAAGGCGGTGACCGATGCGGTTAACCGTCGCAGCATCACTGATCTTGAACATGGTGAGAAGATCAATATTCCCACCAAAGATATCAACGAGCCTGTATTCCAGCAGGGACAGGGCGGTCATCGTGAAATCGTCAGCCCCGGCAATAAAGAGTTTCAGCAAGGGGATCGTTTCAGCCGGCCTCAGGGCGGTGGCGGCGGTGGTGGTTCCGGCGAGGGTAAGGCCAGTAATTCCGGTGAAGGTGAAGATGAGTTTTCTTTCTCCATTACCAAAGATGAATTTCTGGAGTTTATGTTTGATGGCTTAGAGCTGCCTAACCTTGTGCGTAAAGAGTTCAAGGATATGGAGTCTGTTAAGCAGGTTCGCGCTGGCATTATCAAAGATGGCACGCCAGCCAAGGTAAATATTGTGCGTTCTATGCGCAATGCTCAGGCACGCCGTCGCGCCATGACCAGTAAAAGCCGTCGCAAACTGCGTGAGCTAAAAGCAGCCCTTGAAGAAGAGCTCAGTAAAGATGAATTACTGCGCAGCTCAGTACGTATTGAAGAGCTGGAAACGGCTATTGCCCAGCTGAAGCAGAAGATTGAAAGCGTTCCTTTTCTGGATACTTATGACCTGCGCTACAACCATTTCCGTCAGGAACCTCAACCCAGCAATCAGGCAGTGATGTTTTGTCTGATGGATGTTTCCGGTTCCATGACTCAGTCACACAAAGATATGGCTAAGCGTTTCTTTATCCTGCTGTATCTGTTTCTTGAGCGTAACTATCAGAAGATCGAAGTCGTTTTTATTCGCCACCACACCAGTGCTACCGAGGTGGATGAAGAGACCTTTTTCTATTCCCGCGAAACCGGCGGCACCATTGTCTCCAGTGCGATCCGTCTGACCCAGGAAGTGATCGCTAAGCGGTATTCACCCAGCGAGTGGAATATCTATGTTGCTCAGGCCTCTGATGGTGATAACTGGGACGATGATTCCACCAACTGCAGCAAGATTCTGGTTAACGAGCTGATGCCTCTGTTGCAGTACTTTGCCTATGTTGAAATCACCCCACATGCCCATCAGTCTTTGTGGGAGGAGTACGAAGGGGTTCGGGATAAATTTCAGGATCGTTTTGCCATGGAGCAGATCGTTAGTGAAGCTGATATCTATCCGGTATTCCGGGAGTTGTTCAGGAGGAAAGAGGCATGAGTGAGCATACTGATAATAAAGCCGTTTCTGAACCGGATAACAAACGTGAGCCTATTTCCAAAGGTTCCGAGTGGAGTTTTGAACTGCTGGAAGATTATGACCGCGAGATTAGTCGTATCGCCAAAGAGTACCGGTTGGATACCTACCCGAATCAGATTGAAGTGATTACCACAGAGCAGATGATGGATGCTTATTCATCCGTCGGTATGCCTTTGGGCTATCACCACTGGTCATTTGGTAAGCAGTTTCTTTCTGTTGAGCAAGGCTATAAACGGGGGCAGATGGGGCTGGCTTATGAGTTGGTGATCAACTCTGATCCCTGTATCGCTTACCTGATGGAAGAGAACACCATGACCATGCAGGCGCTGGTGATCGCTCATGCTTGCTATGGCCATAACTCCTTCTTTAAAGGCAACTACCTGTTCCGTACCTGGACGGATGCCAGCTCCATTGTTGATTACCTGCTCTTTGCGAAAAAGTACATCAGCCAGTGTGAAGAGCGGTACGGTGTCGAAGAGGTAGAGACTCTGTTGGATGCCTGCCATGCCCTGCAGAACTACGGTGTCGACCGTTACAAGCGACCATCACCGATCTCGGCTGAAGAAGAGCAGCGTCGTCAGGCTGAGCGGGAAAACTATCTGCAGCAACAGGTGAATCGCTTGTGGAGTACGATTCCGCAGATGAATCATGATGAGGTAGATGAGGCCCAGAGCCGTGCCCGTTATCCGGCAGAACCGCAGGAAAATCTGCTCTACTTTATTGAAAAAAATGCTCCGCTATTGGAACCCTGGCAGCGGGAAGTGGTGCGTATTGTGCGTAAGATAGCTCAGTACTTTTATCCACAACGTCAGACTCAGGTGATGAACGAAGGTTGGGCAACCTTCTGGCATTACACCATTATGAATCGTCTGTATGACGAAGGGCTTGTTACTGAAGGTTTTATGCTGGAATTCCTGCAGTCACATACCAGCGTTGTTTATCAGCCAGCTTATAACAGCCCTTATTACAGCGGGATCAACCCTTATACCCTTGGATTTTCGATATTCACAGACCTCAAGCGTATATGTGAAGAACCTACAGATGAGGACAAAGTCTGGTTCCCGGATATTGCCGGCAGTGACTGGCTGGATACGCTGCACTTCGCCATGCAGAACTTTAAGGATGAGAGTTTTATCCTGCAGTATCTGTCACCAAAAGTGATGCGGGACCTGAAGCTCTTCTCCATTGTTGATGACGACAAAGACTCCGAACTGGAGATTTCGGCCATTCATGATGAGATGGGCTATCGCAGACTCAGGGAGCAGTTAGCGGCTCAATATAATCTCGGTAATCGTGAGCCGAACATTCAGGTCTATGAAGCAGATATCCGGGGGGATAGATCACTGACTCTGCATCACTACGCCTACAATCGCAGACCGCTGGATGCTTCTGCTCAGGAGGTGATGCGACATCTGCATTTCCTATGGGGGTTCCCGGTGCATCTGAAATCCATTTCAGAGGGCAACGAGACTCAGTCCTTCCAATGGCCTGAGGCTTCCGAAGAAGGCGCTTCAGCAGCCTGAAGCTTCATGTCTCTTATCGAAGGTTTGATCGCCTGATGATTGGTTTTGTCAGGTGGTTAAACCTTCTTCACCCAAGCCTGACACCAACCTTCAGGTGCAACACTGTTTGATGAAAAAAGCACGCAGCCGTTGTCCAGAGGGTTAAACAACTGACAGTTGGCGCAAACCTGACCCTTTTGGTATTTGGGGTGCTTCACGCGACTGACATCGCTTTTGTAGTGCAGGGCTTTTGCTTCAGCAGCGCGTTCTGAGAGTAACGGAAACGCGGCTTCAACGCGCTGGCTGACAAAAGGGATGACGGGCAAGGTGCAGGCCATCATCAGGAATTTGCGACGACTAATATGCATCTTTAGTTCTCCTAAACGACAAAGGGCCCGGTAGAAACCGGACCCTTTTTTAAAGCAGAGACTTAAGCTTACAGAGAGCTGAAGTATGCCGCCAGATCAGCGATGTCCTGATCGCTCAGGTTTGTTGCCTGAGGTGTCATCAGGGCAGCAGTTGCACCGCCACGCTGACCTGCTTTGTATGCTTTCAGTGCGTTTTCCAGGTACTGAGCTTTCTGGCCAGCCAGGTTCGGGTACATAGGAACCATGCTCACACCGTTGGCACCGTGACAAGCTGCACATACTGCCGCTTTGGTTTTTCCTGCTGCTGCATCACCAGCAGCCATCGCAGAACCGGAAGCAGCCATTGCAACGATACCCGCTGCAGCTAATAGTTTTTTCATAAGATTCACCTTAGGTCTTTTTATCATCAAGCTTTTTTAAAATTATCACTGAGCGCTTCAGACCAAGATAAGGATAAAACGCTCTGTGGTTGTAAACCGTGCACGTGATCAAAGCAGATGGCATTGGGTCACGCATTGGCGTAAATCATATTTGTCCTAAGAATACTCTCTTTCAGGGATAAAAAAAGGCGGTCATAAGTCGCATGCCGCCTTTGATCATAATTCTTTGTCATGAGTTCCCGTCATCAGGGTGTCTGAGAGGGACTGAATAAACGGGGTTTCTGCATAGTACGGCGGGAGATCCAGTTGCCTGCACGCTCCTCACCGGTTGCACCCAAATGGTAACTCTGCAGACCGTCTGGCTGAATGTAATAACGAATTGTACCTGTCTTATCCAGGTGGTACTGCTCGATAAAGTAAACCGGTTCTACGTTGATGGTTTCATACATCTCAAAGCGGTAGCGGTTCAGTATGTCGCCATCGCTGGTGATCATCAGCTCACCTGTGGTGCTATCTTTGTATTCTTTCTTCAGCTGGATAATCGCCTGAGTATCCTGTTCGGACTGCTGATCAAACAGATAGCGGATACCCAGTGCTGCTGAGGGCTGATCAATAAACAGCGTCTGGAAATTACGGGTCAGAAAAGGCGCTGCTTCAGTACGGGCAGAGATATGGTTCACATCACTCATATCCGGAGAAACACTGTACCGGAAACTGCCGAAGAAAAGTTCATAGTGATTTTTGCTGGCTTCGTAATTGATCAGTACTTCTTTCAGTTCTGTGCCCGGTAGGGTGCGCAGAATAAAACTGTCGGGGTGAGCCGAAACCAGACTGCCATCTTCTGCTTCGGAAAACAGCGGACGGTAAACCAGTTCCTGAGGGCCGGAAACATAGGCGCGAACCAGAAGTGACTGACCCTCACCGATCGGGTTGAAGACGCGTTCGATCGTTGCCCGATTCGGGTTGAGTTGTTCTGTCAGAAGTAAGCGGAAATGTTGGAGCGCATCATCGGAATTTTCCGAATTGCCTGCAGCAAAACTCGTCTGTTGGGTGAGCGACAGCGTGATGAAAAGAGTAATGCTAAAGACGTATTTGATAAGTGACATTTTGGGTCGCAGGCTGATGCAGTTTGGTGATTAATTATGTTGACTCTACCCCTTATAAACACGGTAATCTAGCGATAATTGGTGCTTTTTGATGATAAACGGTTGCTAAGTGTCAATTATGTTTAGTTATGTCAAAACTTCAGTTTAGTGGTATTTCTGGCTCAGGTTTTACCCTCGTCGTCAGACAGATTTTGTCGTAGCTGTTGGACGGATTTTGACCGGCCTGAGCATAAGGAGTGTGGTATGCATATTGAGTTTCATGGTGCAGCACAGGAGGTCACCGGATCCTGTCATCTGATTCAGGTTGGCCATTACCGGATTCTTCTTGATTGCGGATTAATTCAGGGTGGCAAGTATGGAGAGCAGCGCAATGCCGAGCCTTTCCCCTTTGATCCGAAACGTATTGATGCCGTCGTCCTGAGTCATTCCCACCTTGATCACTGTGGAAGGATTCCTCTGCTGGTGAAGCGGGGGTTTAAAGGCCCTGTTTATACCCAGAAAGTATGTCGCGAAATGTGTGGCATCATGTTCCGGGATGCCGCCAATATCTATGATCACGACACCCGCACCCTTAACCGCAAGCGTGCACGAAAACATCAGCCTCCTGTCGAGCCACTTTATACCGCTGATGATGCTGAAAAAGCCCTGCAACACTTTCAGCCGAAAGATTACGATGTTGAAGATGAGATTCTACCGGGAATCCGTATCCGCTTTAAGGATGCGGGGCATATTATTGGTTCTTCTATTGTCGAGCTCTGGCTGGAAGAGGGGCGGCATAAACGCAAAGTAGTCTTTACCGGTGATCTTGGTCATAGCGAAGCGCCGATTCTGAGAGACCCGGCACCTATTCCGAATGCCGATGTGGTGCTGATGGAAAGTACCTATGGAGGACGCTGTCATCGCCCCTGGCAGGAAAGCATGGATGAGATGGGTCAGATTCTGAATGAAGCCGCTCAATCGAAAGGCAATATTCTGATTCCGTCGTTTGCTGTTGGCCGTACTCAGGAGCTGCTATATCTGTTCAGTGAGTACTTTGATGAGTGGAATCTGGGGCGCTGGCAGATCTTTCTGGATAGCCCCATGGCGATTGAAGCGACAGAGGTCTATCTGAATCACTGCGAGCTCTATAACAAAGAAGCCAAGCAGCGGGTTCTGAACCATCAGGCGCTGAATAGCCTGTCCAATCTGCGTTTAACCAAAACACCGGAAGAGTCGATGGCGCTGAACCGAATCGCCTCCGGGGCCATTATTATTGCCGGTAGCGGAATGTGTGAAGGCGGCCGCATTCGGCATCACTTCAAATACCAGCTCTGGAAACGGAACACCAAGGTGTTAATGGTGGGGTTTCAGGCCAAAGGCACTTTGGGGCGACAGCTGGTTGAGGGTGCGGAAACCGTCAAACTCTGGGGGGAAACCGTTAATGTCGGTGCAACGGTTCATACTGTTGGTGGTTTTTCGGCTCATGCCGATCAGGAAGAGCTGATCGGTTGGCTGCAGCATTTTAAGAAGCAGCCAAAAGTTATTTTGGTACACGGTGAACCCGGAGCACAGGATGCTCTGCAGCAGGAAGTTGAGCAGCGTTTGGGTTATCGACCTGATATCGCCAAACCGGAGCAGAAGCTGGATCTGATTCAGATGAGGTATGAGTCTCTGGAAAAATCAGCAGACTAAACGCTGGTCATTCCTCTTAGCCTGTTATGCAGTTTTGCAGGGCATGACCCGATAGGGTTAAGTCTTTAAACTAAGCCAAACTCTTTATCGGGTTTGGCTTTTTTCATCCTGTTCAGTCAACTGAAATAGAAAAGGAATACCTGTGCGTTCAGTTCCTGTGATTCTGGCTTTTATATTGGCCATTTTGGGTAGTACGGCCTGGTACTATCTTGAGCAAAACAGTCGAAGCAGTTTTATCTACGGTGGCATGCCGGAGCGAATGGAATCCGGCTGGCAGCACTGGTATCGGGTGCTGAGAAATGAAGGCTATATGGTGGGGTATTCCGACCTGCGTATGAATCCCCTTTGGGCAACCTATTGGCTACAACCGTTAACGCCAGAGCAAAAACAAAATGGCTATAAACGTCCGGGACAATTCAGTGAAGACTGGCGTACCGTCTGGCGGGTAAGTCATCAGGACTATACCCGTTCAGGTTATGATCGCGGGCACTTGGCACCTAACTACGCGATTTCCCGTCTGTACGGCAAAGAAGCTCAGGTCGAAACTTTTCTGATGACCAATATAGTCCCGCAAAAGCCAAACCTGAATCGCAAGGTGTGGCAACGACTGGAAGAGGCGGCGATCGATCATTTTACAGAGCAGTTCAGTCGTATTGCGGTGATCACAGGGCCTGTATTTGATGCTCAGACCGAACGGTTGGATAGCTGGGTTGAAGTGCCTGATGCCTTTTATAAAATTTTCGTTGGTTTTGATGCTGATGGTCAGGTTAAGAGTATGTTGGCGTTTCTGATGCCGCAGAATGTTCGTGGTAGTGAGCCGCTGACAAAATTTGTAGTCAGTGTGGATCAGATAGAAGAAGCGACAGGTCTGAACTTCTTTAGCGAATTGCCGGATGGACAGGAAGTGCGCCTTGAAGCTATGACTGATAGAAGAATGTGGAAACTCAATGAGGTTGCCCGTAAACCTTCACGTTATTAGTCGTGGTCAAAAGAAGGTCAATGAAAGGCTGGATGGTTATGCGTGTTTCTGAGCGCGTTTAGCCGGAAGGCTTTTTTGATATTTGAGAAAGGCGAAAAGAGAGAAGAAAAACCAAACCCCAGAAACGAAAAAAATCCCATGCGGGATTTATTTTCTTTTAGGCTTGTCTTTGTTTTGCTTGCATTGGGAATGGTGCCCAGAAGAGGACTTGAACCTCCACGGCCATACGGCCACTAGCACCTGAAGCTAGCGTGTCTACCAATTCCACCACCTGGGCGCAATGCACAGGCAAAACAGATGTTATTTAACTATCAGCCAAATAACTTAGTTGTCACATCAACCGCTTAATCTGCCTAAGATTAAGAGTTGGTGCCCAGAAGAGGACTTGAACCTCCACGGCCATACGGCCACTAGCACCTGAAGCTAGCGTGTCTACCAATTCCACCACCTGGGCTGGACAACTGGAGGCGTATTATAGGGAGGTTTTTCGGATGTGCAACACTTTTTTTTAGAAAAATCAGTATGAAAGGGAAATTTCTTCGCCAAGCCGCATAAACAGTGGTACTTTGGTGGCGAAATTAAAAACAGATGAACATAAAAGAAGATATCGATTGATAAAAAAGGCAAAAAATATGACAGGCTGGTCAGTGAATCAGGATCCCCAGGCCGATCGTGAAGCTCAGAAATATGATAATCCGGTGCCAAGCCGTGAATTTATCATGGAGTGGCTGGAAAATTACGGGCGTCCACTGACTCATATGCAGCTATGCGAGCGTATGGGGCTGACCACCGATGAGGATATTGAAGCGTTGCGTCGTCGTCTGAAGGCGATGGAGCGTGATGGTCAGCTGCTGAGCAACCGAAAAGGTGCTTACGGCCTGATCTCAAAAATGCAGTTAGTGAAAGGGCGCATTGAAGCCCATGGAGATGGCTTTGGCTTCCTGGTGCCGGATGACGGTGGCGAAGATCTGTTTCTTTCCAATTACCAGATGAAAACGGTTTATCACGGTGATCATGCGCTGGCGCGTGTGGTTGGCGTGGATCGCCGCGGCCGTAAAGAAGGTGCTGTGGTTGAAGTTCTGCAGCACAACACGACGGAGATTGTTGGTCGTTACGTGATTGAGCGTAATGGCATCGGTTATGTGCGCCCGGATAACCCAAAACTGCACCATGATGTACTGGTGCCGCCGGGTCAGAATGCCGGCGCGGAAGATGGTCAGGTGGTGTGTGTCGAGGTGACACAGCAACCGGCACGCCGTACCCATGTTCAGGGTGTGATTAAAGAAGTACTGGGTGATGAGATGGCTCCGGGAATGGAGATCGACATCGCCATCCGTAAACACAATATTCCCCATGAATTCCCTGAGGATGTACTGAATCAGATCCGCTCGATGTCGGATCAGGTTCAGGAGGCTGACAAGCTGGATCGAGTTGACCTGCGTCATCTGCCGTTTGTGACCATCGATGGTGAAGACGCCAAAGATTTTGATGATGCGGTTTATTGCGAGAAAAAACGTTGGGGTAGCTGGAAGCTTTATGTCGCTATCGCTGACGTGTCTCACTATGTGGGCGTGAACACCCCGCTGGATCATGAAGCCCATCGTCGCGGCAACTCGGTTTATTTTCCGGGGCAGGTTGTTCCTATGCTGCCGGAGTTGCTGTCTAACGGCCTTTGCTCGCTGAATCCTCATGTGGATCGTCTGGTAATGGTCTGCGAAATGAGTATCAGCGCCAAGGGCGAGATCAGCCGCTACCGTTTCTGTGAAGCGGTTATTCAGTCCCATGCTCGTCTGACCTATACCCAGGTGGGCGCGTTGCTGGAAGATCCTGATCTGCCGGATGCGGCCATCTTTAAAGATCGCTATGCAGATCTGGTTCAGCCGGTTGAAACCCTGTACGGACTGTATAAGCAGCTGCGTGCCGCTCGTGATGTTCGTGGTGCGATCGACTTTGAAACTGTTGAAACCCGTATCGTTTTCGATGAAAACCGCAAGATCGAGCGCATCGTTCCGGTTGTGCGTAATGAAGCGCATAAACTGATTGAAGAATGCATGCTGTGTGCAAACGTAGCGTCTGCCCGTTTGCTGGAAAAATACAATGTGCCGGGTCTTTTCCGGGTGCATAAAGGCCCTAAAGAGCAGCGTCTGGAGAAGCTGAAGTCCTATCTGGGTGAGCTAGGCTTTGAGTTGGGTGGTGGTCTGAAGCCAACGCCGGAAGATTATCAGGAAGTACTGCAGGCGATTGCAGAGCGTCCGGATGCCGGGACAATTCAGACGATGCTGCTGCAATCTCTCTCTCAGGCGGTTTATACCCCGGAGAATGAAGGGCACTTTGGTCTGAACTATAAGGCTTATACCCACTTTACCTCGCCGATTCGTCGTTATCCGGATCTGCTGTTGCATCGGGCGATTCGCGCCTTGATCCGCAGCGACATCAAATCCAGTCACCTGCAGCGCTCGGAAACAACGCCAACGCAGCCCCGTAGCCAGTGGCTGCCCTATGACGAAGCTCAGATGATTGAGCTGGGCGAGCATTGCTCCATGACTGAGCGTCGTGCGGATGATGCCACCTATGATGTGCTGGCATGGCTGAAGTGCGAATACACCGCGAGTCATATTGGTGAAAGCTTCACCGGCAAAGTGACCGGCGTAACAGGCTTTGGCTTGTTTGTTCGTCTGGATGAGATCTACGTTGAAGGTCTGGTGCATATCACAGGTCTGCCATCGGATTACTATCAGTTTGATCCGCTGAAGAATCGTCTTCGTGGCGAACGCAGTGGTCGTGTCTTTGGCATGGGTGATGAGCTGACGGTAATTGTGGCTCGGGTTGATCTCGACGAGCGTAAGATCGACTTTGAACTCGATCAGAAGCAGCCGGATAACTCCGTTGGTCGCAAGAAGAAGGCTCCGGCTCGGCAGCCAAGAAAGCGTGCGCTTAGCGATGCGGAAGCGGGTCTTGCTAAGGTCGTTGAGGCTAATCAGAGTGAAGCTGACAAAGCTGAAGCGAAAAAAGACAAAGGCAAGCCGAAGAAAAAACACGGCAAGAAAAAACTGAAGCCAGCTGAAAAAGGCCGCTCCGGTTTTAAAGCATCTGCGGCGAAAGGCGCTGAGAAGAAAAAACGTCCGAAGAAAAAGAAGGCCAAAAAAAGCAAAGTGGATTAAATCAGTCCGAGACTGAACCGCTGGCCGGAAGCTGATGCGCTTATTTTTTCCTTTTTGTTCTATCGGATGGGATAAACTAGAAGCCATCGGATTTTATTTGGCAGACGACCTGACAGGGCTCTTATTCAGAGCCCTGTTTCCGTCTAAGGCCGGAACGGAATTATTGAAACAGCAGGGCGGTGTCCTGTTGATGGTTACGCAAAACTGAGAGTGCACAGTGAAGCAACAGAGAAATGATCGTCCACAAAACGGTGGCGGTAAAAAGCAGCAGGGCCGACGTAAGGCACCGAAAAAAGCTTCCATCGAAGCGGTATTTGGCATCCATGCGGTAACCAGTCTGTTGGAGCGTCAGCCAGAGCAGGTGATCAGTCTGCATCTGCTGAAAGGGCGTGACGATGAAAAGCTGAACAAAATTGTCCAGTTGGCGACTCAGGTTGGTTTGCGTCAGCAATTCCATGAGCGCGAGTCTCTGGATGAGATGACGGATGGTCTGGTTCATCAGGGTGTAGTTGTCGTCTGCAAACCCCTGAAAACCTATAACGAACAGTGGCTGTTTGAGCGTCTGGCGGAAAAATCAGCACCTCTGCTGCTGGTGCTGGACGGTGTTACCGATCCTCATAATCTGGGGGCGGTTCTGCGAACCGCTGATGCAGCCGGTGCTGATGCGGTAATCGTGCCGAAAGATAAATCCGCCAGCCTGAATGCGACTGTGCGCAAGGTTGCTTGTGGGGCTGCCGAAGCGATGCCGGTTGTGAGTGTGACGAACCTTTCCCGTTGTCTGGAAGAGCTTAAGCAGCAGGGCATCTGGGTGATGGGTACGGCTGGTGAGGCGGATCAGGGACTTTACGAGACTGATCTGACAGGGCCTGTGGCTCTGGTGATGGGGGCGGAAGGTAAAGGTATGCGCCGTCTGACCCGTGAACACTGCGATCTGCTGGTGAACCTGCCGATGGCGGGTGAAGTCAGCAGTCTGAATGTTTCTGTTGCTACCGGCGTGTGTCTTTACGAGGCCGTGCGTCAGCGACAGCAAAAAGCGTGATTCAGCGACAGCAAAGAGTCTGATATTGCCTGTGTCCCGACTTTTTCGGGGCGTTAGGGTAAATTATCTTGCGTCTTGAAGTCGGGGTCTGTAAGATCTCGCGGTTGTTTTTAAACAACGTTTCTTTCCACTCCTTGCTTTTCCGGGGAATAGCCCTCAGAGAAGCTGTAAAACCGTAAGGAGCTATAATGCGTCATTACGAAGTTGTGTTCATGGTTCACCCGGACCAGAGCGAACAGGTTCCAGCAATGATCGAGCGTTACACCAGTCTGGTACAGGACAATGGTGGTGCAGTTCATCGTATGGAAGATTGGGGTCGTCGTCACCTGGCATACCCAATTAACAAGATTCACAAAGCTCACTACGTTCTGATGAACGTTGAGACAACTAGCGAAGTTGTTGACGAGCTGACTGAGATCTTCCGTTACAACGATGCGATCATCCGTAACCTGGTTGTTCGTACTAAAAACGCTGTGACTGAAGCATCTCCTGTTAAAGCAGAAGCCTCTCGTGAAGATCGTCGTGACGAGCGTAAAGCAGAGCGTGCTCCAGAAGCTGTTGAGTCTGAAGAAGTAGCTGACGAAGCTGCGGATTCTGAAGAGTAATCACTAAGAGACTTTTGGGGAGTATATCCATGGCACGTTTTTTCCGTCGTCGCAAGTTCTGCCGTTTCACCGCTGAAGGTGTAGATCAGATCGATTATAAAGACATCGAAACTCTGAAAAGCTACATCACTGAAACTGGCAAGATCGTTCCAAGCCGTATCACTGGTACTAAAGCACGTTATCAGCGTCAGCTGGCTACCGCTATCAAGCGCGCCCGCTACCTGGCTCTGCTGCCGTACACTGACGGCCACCAGTAAGACTTAAAACGATATAAGGCAGGTGCATGCGTTCTATCGCAGAATATGCACTCAAATCGCGGACTAACGCGATTATTGCAACAGCGTTGAGTGCAGCTATCCCGTTTCTATTCTGGATTGCTGCTGCTGTTGTCAGTGTGGTCACCCTGAGAAAGGGTGGCAAAGATGGCAGTCAGGTGATGCTTTGGGGCTCACTGCCTGCGATCTTTTGGTTAGCTCAGGGCGATCTGACTCCCGCATTTGTGATTATCGGTGCCTATATTATGGCGCTGGTGCTGAGACAAAGTGTCAGCTGGTCACAAACGCTTCTGGTCAGCGCCGGTATTGGAGCTGTGACTGCAAGTACGGTTCAGTGGTTACCACCGGAATTGATGCTCGAGCTTGCTCAGGTAAGCCGTGAAATGATTCTGAGTGATGCTGAACTGGCAGAGCGTTCAGGAGTTGAGCTTGATCAGTTTCTGGTCGGACTTTTCTCCGGTGTGATCTCTGCAGTACATGCGCTGATGATGACGGGAAGCCTTATGCTGGCCCGTTACTGGCAAGCAGGTCTGTTTAATCCGGGCGGCTTTCAGAAAGAGTTTCATCAGCTTCGGCTTCCGGTCTGGGCGGGTTTGGTTCTGGGAACTCTGGTTGTCTTTGGTGTGGGTATTACCCCCGAAGCAATTAAGTGGATTCCATCACTGACACTACCACTGGTATTCGCCTGTATCGCTTTAGTACACGCTGTTGTAGCGATCAAACAACTGAGTTCGTACTGGCTGACAGCCTTCTATTTTGTGCTGTTTTTTGCCGGACACTCACTGTACGTATTGATGATTTTTGTGGCGCTGCTCGATAGCAGTCTGAATTTCCGCCAGAAGCTGGCGAAGTCTTCAGATGATGAGACGCCATAAAAGAGAGAGAGGTTAACGAGATGGAAGTTATTCTGCTCGAAAAAGTAGGCAAACTGGGTGGCTTAGGCGACAAAGTAAGCGTTAAGCCTGGTTATGGCCGCAACTTCCTGTTGCCATACGGTAAAGCTGTAGTAGCAACAGAAGCAAACATTGCTGAATTCGAAAGCCGCCGCGCTGAGCTTGAAGCTCAGGCTGCAGAGATCAAAGCTGAAGCAGAAGCTCGTGCAGCTGCTCTGGGTGAGATCGAACTGTCTATCGGCGCTAAAGCTGGTGACGAAGGTAAGCTGTTCGGTTCTATCGGTACTCGTGATCTGGCAGAAGCAATCAGCGCTGCTGGCATCGACGTAGCGAAAAGCGAAGTTCGCCTGCCAGAAGGCCCGATTCGTAACGTTGGTGAATTCGACGTTGCAATCCAGCTGCACAGCGATGTTATGACTTCAGTTCGCGTTATCGTGACTGCTGAAGACTAAGATCTGCTGATCAGTTATAAAAGGCACTTTGGGGTTTCCCCAAGTGCCTTTTTTTGTCTCTGGCGTTTGCTGATCAGATAGGGATAAGCCTTGTATGACTGAAGGCTCATCCCTATCTGATTATCCGTCTTTATAGGTTTTATTTGCGGTACACTATCCGCACAACTTGTTTTATCCACATCCGTTTTTGCAGAAGAGAGTCTCAGGTTTATGGCTGAACGAACCGATACCGATAAGCAAACAGAAGCCCTGAAAATTCCTCCCTATTCCCTGGAGGCTGAGCGTTCCGTTCTCGGTGGTTTGCTGCTGGATAACGAAGCCTGGGATACGGTTGCTGAACGGATCAGTGCCCATGACTTTTATCGTCGTGACCACAAGATGATTTTCAACGCGATGATGGAGCTGGCCGAGCGTGCTCATCCCTTTGATGTCATTACCATTTCAGAGCTGCTCGAAGACCGGAAAGAGCTTGAGCAGGTAGGTGGTTTGGCTTATCTGGCGGAGGTGGCCCGTAATACGCCATCGGCCAGTAATATCGCCGCTTATGCCACCATCGTGCAGGAGCGTTCAACTCTGCGTCAGATGATCCATGCGGCGAATAAAATTGCTGAAAGCGCCTACGATACCGAAGGGCGAACCTCTGATGAGCTGTTGAACGAAGCAGAGCAGCTGGTTTTCTCCATTGCGGAAAACAGACCTAAGGTTGGTGGGCCGGAAGGCGTGGTTTCGATCCTGCAGAAAACCGTGGACAAAATTGACGAACTATACCGTCTTGATTCGTCAATGACAGGTATTGCCACCGGATTTACCGACCTGGATGGTATGACCTCAGGTCTTCAGCCATCGGATCTGATTATTGTGGCGGGTCGTCCTTCCATGGGTAAAACCACCTTCGCCATGAATATCGTGGAGAACGTGACCCTGTCTCAGGAAAAGCCTGTGGTGGTCTTCAGTATGGAGATGCCTAGTGATTCTCTGATGCTGCGTATGCTCTCTTCTCTTGGCCGTATTGACCAGACTAAGGTGCGTACCGGTAAGCTGGATGATGATGATTGGCCGCGCCTGATGTCTGCGGTGAACCTGCTGGAGAAGAAGAAACTCTTTATCGACGATACACCGGGTCTTAGCCCCAGTGAAATGCGCTCCCGTATTCGTCGACTGCACCGTGAAAACGAGGAGATCGGGCTGGTGATGATCGATTACCTTCAGCTGATGCGTGTACCGGGTCTGTCCGATAACCGTACGGCTGAGATCTCTGAAATTTCGCGCTCTCTGAAAGCGATCGCAAAAGAGTTTAACTGTCCGGTAATTGCACTATCACAGCTTAACCGTAGTTTGGAGCAACGTCCGAATAAGCGCCCGGTAATGTCGGATTTGCGTGAATCCGGTGCGATCGAGCAGGACGCCGACGTTATCGCCTTTATCTACCGTGATGAGGTCTATAACAAGGATGACGAAGCCAACAAGGGTATTGCGGAAGTAATCATCGGTAAGCAGCGTAACGGTCCTATTGGTAGCGTTAAGCTAGCATTCCGTGGTCAGTTTACCCGCTTCGAGGATCTGGCACCTGAACACTATGCCCAGTACGTAGAAGCGATGGGAGGGGAGGAGTAATGCTCTCTTTTCAGTTCGCCTTTATGGGGCTGGATCTGGGTAGGGGGCGGATCAACACAACATACAGCGCTTACGGCGATTATCGTAATGCTCCGTCATTACCTTAAGTGCTGCTTCCGGCTCCAGTACACCAAGCAACTCTGAGCGATAGTCGGCGGTGTAGAACAACATCAGCTTGTGCTCGTCATCGTCGATACCTTCCTCACTATCCTCTTTCAAAAGATAACCGCTGAACGCGGTGCCGAAAACCCCCGTAAAAATAGGTAGAGCTTTAGGTTGCTCTGGGCCTCTGAGGGCTTTCGTCTGATCGGAAGTCAGTGCGAGTGCCGGCGTGGTTTCCGGGTTCTTAATAAAGCGCTCCGCGCGTGCTTTTAGCTCGTTTTCATTACTGAAATAACCAAGATGGAGGCTTTTATCAGCTTCATCTGAGAGCCAGAAAAGGGCGGCCTGCGAGTCGTCAGTGCGGATATAACCTGCCAGAGCACCGTTGTCGCTTGCTACTCCTAAACAGGTGAGTTTGGCGCGAAAGATTAACCGAAAGTCAGGTCTGTGCGACATGTTTTGGCCTCTTAAATCTAAATATTAGATTTATCTTATCTTGCGATGAGCAAAATGTCAGGCTACTTTTTAAGTTCAGATTCTCAGGTTGTGACTGGTGGCGTAGAGAGGAGAGCAAGCGGCCGAAGAGGCTGGCCGCTATTTATAAAGCTGATGAAATTCAGATCTGACGGCGACGTTCAGCCAGAAGACCGACCATCAGGAAGAGAATCATCACCGCCGGTGCCATATAAAGCGATGGAATGCGGCTGATCAGATCTTCCAGCACGGGAGTAGCATAGACCGTCAGCGCTCCATAACCAAAGGCGCAGAGAACAACAAAGCCGATCAGGCGCACGATGTAAGGATAAGGGCGCAGTTGCTTCTTAACTGCACGGTTGATGTCGTCACCATAGACAACCAGTAAGGTAGCGATCAGTGCCAGTGCAATATTGCCGCTGTGGGGGCGAATCCAGTCAGCCAGAGCAAAAAGAACTTCGCGAAAGAGTTCCATAAAAGTGAGTTCCTTACTTGGGTAAAACAGCTAGTTTACGGATTACGATCTGATCCACCAGTTAAAAAAGTAATAAGCCTTGGCGGTTTGTAATCGGTCCGGGAGTAATTTGTCGCTTTGTAACTTGTGTCATACAAAATAAGCCCTATAATCCTTCGCCTTTCGTTCAGGTGAACGGGTTTCTGATCAACGCGTTACATATATATGAGGAGTATTCATGGCAGGCTTCCGTCCCGGAGCACGCAGACAGCGTGTACCTAAATTGCAGGGCAAGGGAACACTAGAATCGGTTGCTACGGAAGGACCATTTCAGGAATGGCTTGGAATGCCGGAACTCTATCGTCACGCGTTGATTGTTGATGGCGTTACTTATTCTTATCAGACGGAAGAGCCTGAGCTGTCCGTTAGCGTGGGTGATATCGTGGTTTTCCGCTATAAGGAAAACAAGCAGGGTAACTGGATCGACCGTAACTCACTGGGTGTCTGGATCGATCCGGCAACTTACAACCAGTAAGCTGCCTCAGGGTTGAGTTTAAGGCTGCACTTAATGCCTGCTGCTCAACCCTCTTTCTTCTTTCTGCTTCTCTTTCCCAGTCAGGAAATCACGCCACGAGCCTGACGCCATGGGCTGGGTGCATAAGTCCCCAGAATCCGGATATCCTGAGCAAAAAATGCCAGCTCTTCTAAGGCATTGATCATCCCCTGCTCTGACTGGTGGGCCTCCACGTCCATATAGAAGGACGTTGCCTGGAAGCTACCGGTATCCATATAACTTTCCAGTTTCACCATGTTGATGCCATTCGTGGCAAAACCGCCCATGGCTTTATAAAGCGCAGCGGGCAGGTTGCGTACGCGGAACATCAATGAGGTCAGATACTTCTGGCCGGGGCGATATTCCGGCATCTCAGCTTCACGGGACAGGATGATAAAACGAGTGGTGTTGCCATCGTGATCCTGAAAGTTCTCCCGCAGAATATCCATATCATAAAGCTCGGCCGCCAGAGATGAAGCGATCGCTGCACGGGAGGTATCCTGAAGCTGCATGATTTCATGGGCAGCACCGGCCGTATCGGATTTAACATCCGTTTCCAGACCCAGTTTCATAATATTGTTATCACACTGTGCTAAAGCTTGTGGGTGAGAACATACGGTACGGATCTGATCCAGTGTGCTGCCTTTTAAAGCGATCAGGCAGTGGTTGATACTTTCAAAGTGTTCGCCAATGATCGACAGGTGGGTTTTTGGCAGCTGTCGGTAGATCTCTTCCACACGGCCAGCAGTAGAGTTTTCAATCGGAATCATTGCCAGTCCGGCTTCGCCTTTTTCGACCATCTGCATTGCGGCGGTAAAGGTTGCACATGGGATCGGTGACAGTTGAGGGCGTGCATTGCGACAAGCGAGATGGGAGTAAGCACCCAGATGTCCCTGGAAAGCAATAACCTGATCCGGAGAGCTTAGCGAAGTTTTGATTTCAGACACTGACATTTTCCTGTGAAAGCCGTAGGTTTAGAAGATGTACAAATTAGGTCAGTCATGGCATTTTGTTTTAGTTGCCATTGCCCTAAATAATTAAAAAAAATATATGTTTTAATGGTCTCCGGGATGCTAAGTTTTCTCCCCAGAAACTGAGTGATCTAAGGCAGTCATTAAAAACTAACTAGAATTAAAAAAATAGCGCTGATGAGGCGGAGAACATAATGAGTCAGACTTCCCCGGGAACCTCCATTCAAACCAAAATCACTGTGGCGTTGCTTTTGGTTTTTGTTTTGGTGCTTGCGGTCTCCATGGTCTTCAGTGTCCGTAATGAACGGGCAATGGTTGAAGAGGTGATTCTGCAACATACCCAAGATACTGCAGATTCCTACTTTGATGCAGTAAACATCATGATGATCACAGGTACGTTGGCAAATAGGGATATTTTGCGTCAAAAGGTAATGAGCCAGCCTGATGTGGTCGACGCCCGTATTATCCGTGGACCGGATATCAATAAATTCTTTGGCCCGGGCTTTCCGGAAGAGAAAGCATCTGATGAGCTGGACCGTCGTGCCTTGGGTGGTGAAAAAATCATCCATATCGATGAAGGTGACAAGGGCCGGGTTCTGACCGTGCTTAACCCTATCCGGGCAAGCAAGGATTACCGCGGTACGAACTGTCTGATGTGCCACGTTGTCGATGAGGGCACGGTTCTTGGTGCCGTTCGTGTGAGCTATTCGCTGGCGACTCTGGATAGTCATATCTCCGCAAACCTGTGGCGCTTAGGTGCAACTCAGGTGGTGCTTTTCTTTGTCGGCTTTATGGTTATTCTGTATCTGCTGCGTCGTTTGATTGTGACGCCGATTAACCGCGTGCGAAGTGTGATGCAACAGGTTGAGCAGCAGTCTGATCTGGCGGTTGAAGTTCGTAATGTACAAAGCGACGACGAAATTGGCGCTCTGGCAACAGCCTTTAACAATATGCTGGGTCGTTTCCGTAACAGCATGCAGCAAGTAGCCGGAACCACGCATCAGCTGAAAGAATCCGCTGAGCGTATTTCTAAGGTTTCTGAAAGTACTGTTAAGGCTGTGCAGAGTCAGCAGGCGGGAACGGAAACCGTTGTCACCGCTATGCAGCAGGTTGAAAGTAATGCCCATGAAGTGAAGTCCTATGCGGAAAGTGCCTCTGATGCCTCCGCTAGTGCCAATGAGCAGGCAAAATTGGGCACAGCTCTGACTGGTACTGCAATCTCGGCCATCAGTCGTCTGACCGGTGAAATCGAGCAGGCAGCAGCGGTGATCAGCAAAGTGGGTAACTACAGTAATGAAGTGGGCACGGTTTTGGACGTGATTACCTCCATTGCTGAGCAAACCAACCTGTTGGCACTTAACGCAGCGATTGAAGCGGCTCGTGCTGGTGAAGCTGGTCGGGGCTTTGCGGTGGTGGCTGATGAAGTTCGTTCTCTGGCAACTCGTACCCATGAGTCGACTCAGGAAGTTCACAAGACCATCGAGCAGTTGCAGCAGGAAGTGGCAGAAGCCGTTGAAGTGATGCAGAGTGCTCAGGAAAGTACCCATACCAGTGTCAGTGAAGTGGAGAAGGTTGCTAATTCTCTGCAGGAGATCGCGGAAGCGGTGGCAGGTATTAATAGCCTGAACAGTCAGATGACTCTTTCTGCCCAGCAGCAGGAAAGTGCATCCGCAGAGGTAAACCGTAGCGTTCAGGAGATTGGCTCCATTGCAGAGCAAACCTCTTCTGAAGCCAATGAAGGTGTGGCAGTGAGTGAAAGCCTGCTGAAGCTGGCTGTTGATCTGGAGAAGATGGTTGACCAGTTTAAATTGCGTTAACCATTGGCTCCTTCCTCGCTAATAATGCTGGGAGGGAGTTTAAGTTCTGAAAAGAAAAGCCCGTCAGTTGCCTGACGGGCTTTTCTTTTGAATTCAGAGCGTTGTACTTAGTTAGCTTCTTCTGCTTCCGGTGGCAGCATTTTTTTACGGCTCGGTTTGATTGTACGGGCTTTGATAACACCCGGTCCGCCACCCAGTTTGCGGGTACGTACAATCACTCGTTTGGCTGGACGGGCAGGCTGGTCGGAAGCGGTTGATGTCTGATCCGGTTGTGCAACCGGATAGCTGTCACGATCAATTTCGTTACCCACCAGATAGTCGGCACAGGCAAACATATCGGAAGAGATAAAGCGGAATACGTCCATACCGCCAAACTGCTGGTAAACCCGTTTTTTGTAAGAGTTGAAGTGACGGGTGATGGTTTGTGTCAGCTGCTCGGAAAATAGAATTGCCGAGGAGTTGATGCCGTTACCCTGCAGGCCGCACTTCGGTGCCTGAATAAACATCAGCTCAATGGGCATGCCATCGAAGCTTTTCTGCACACCATTATGCTTACTCATAATGGTTTCGACGTGTTTTACCAGATCGTCGCGTAGGGCCTTACTAACGTGTTTATACAGGTCGATGGGGTTTTCCATCGGCAGATCACGTCCCTTGATACTACGGGACCATTCTCCGCGATAGTTAACCTCGATCTTGCCGTAGAGCATACGACTATTGATCAGAGTGATACCGTAAGTATGTAGTACAGCTTGATCCACAGTGATCTGGCGGTCATAAACCTCAACCTGAAGATTGTTAATCACAATCATATCGGTGCTTTCGCCAAAAGCGGTCTTCAGCTTGCTGGCTACATCGGCACAGTTTTCCTCTGCGCGGGAGTCACTTTCAGGGCGAAATTTATATTCGGTCAGGATCATTGTTATTGGGCTCTGGTAATAGATTACGCATGCATATATCAGGTTGATTATAGTCAGAAAACTAATCAACTGAGTAGATGCACTTTATCGGCAGCTTTGGCGCTTTCTTAATGCGGGATTAACTCACTTAGGCAAGTGAGATGAATCTATTACAGCTCTTGATATGAACCCTGTAAAGATAAACAGATGTTAGTTAGACTTGGGTAAAAATTTTTCCGTGTGAACAATCAATGGATTACCGAATCGGATGAGCGCACCTATTAACCCTGTTGGCCCGGGCTTCGATGGCATTGAGCAAATCTCGCTCAAACAGTACACCGAAAAAGCCTATCTTGATTACTCCATGTACGTGATTCTGGATCGTGCATTACCTCATATTGGTGATGGCCTGAAGCCGGTACAGCGTCGCATTATTTATGCGATGTCTGAGCTGGGGCTGAAAGCCAGTGCCAAGCACAAGAAGTCTGCCCGTACCGTGGGTGATGTTCTGGGTAAATTCCACCCTCATGGGGATAGCGCCTGCTATGAAGCTATGGTGCTGATGGCTCAGCCGTTTTCCTACCGTTATCCGCTGGTTGATGGTCAGGGTAACTGGGGCTCGCCGGACGATCCCAAGTCCTTTGCCGCGATGCGTTACACCGAAGCTAAGCTGACCAAGTTTGCGGAACTGATGCTGTCCGAGCTGGGGCAAGGTACCGCGGACTGGTTGCCCAACTTTGACGGTACATTGAATGAGCCTGCTGTACTGCCAAGTCGGGTGCCTCATGTGCTGCTGAATGGCTCAACCGGTATTGCTGTGGGTATGGCGACGGATATTCCTCCCCATAACCTCAATGAAGTGGCTCAGGCAGCGATTCACCTGCTGAATAATCCTGCTGCGGGCATTGTGGACCTGATGCGTTTTGTTAAAGCGCCGGATTACCCTACGGATGCTGAGATTATCACTCCGGAAGCCGAGATTCGTAAGATATACGAATCCGGTAAAGGCAGCCTGAAAATGCGTGCGGTCTATCAGATCGAAGACGGTGATGTTGTGATCACCGCTCTGCCGCATCAGGTTTCTGGAGCCAAGGTGCTGGAGCAGATTGCGGCTCAGATGCAGGCGAAAAAACTGCCGATGGTGGTGGATCTGCGGGATGAGTCGGATCATGAAAACCCGACCCGCCTGGTGATTGTACCGCGTTCAAACCGTGTTGATACAGAAGCCATGATGGCGCACCTGTTTGCTACCACGGATCTGGAGAAAAGCTATCGCGTTAACCTGAATATGATCGGCACTGATGGCCGTCCTCAGGTAAAAGGTCTGGTGCAGATTCTGGGCGAGTGGCTGAACTTCCGTCGCGCCACGGTTAAGCGTCGTCTTGAGCATCGCCTTGAGAAAGTAAAAGATCGTCTGCACCTGTTAGAAGGCTTGCTGATTGCGTATCTGAATATCGATGAAGTGATCGATATTATCCGTACACAGGATGAACCCAAGCAGGAACTGATCAAGCGTTTTGGTCTTAGTGAGCGTCAGGCAGAAGCGATTCTCGAATTGCGCTTGCGCCAGTTAGCGAAACTGGAAGAGATCAAAATCCGTGGTGAGCAGGATGAACTGCAGGAAGAACGTGAAAAACTGGAATATCTATTGGGCTCTGAAAGCGCGCTCAATCAGCTGATCGAAGATGAGCTGACCGAAGATGCAGATAAATTTGGTGATCTGCGTCGTTCACCTCTGGTGCATCGTCAGGAAGCCAAAGCGCTGGACGAAACCGCTCTGGTAAGTGCTGATCCGGTAACCATCGTGCTGTCCAAGCAAGGCTGGGTTCGTGCCGCCAAAGGTCATGATATCGATCCTGAAGGGCTGAACTATAAGTCCGGTGATGGTTTCCATCTGGCCTGTAAGGGTAAATCGAATCAGCAGGTTGTCTTTGTTGACAGTAGTGGCCGTAGCTACTCACTGCCTGCACATACCTTGCCTTCTGCTCGCGGACAGGGTGAGCCTCTGACCGGACGTATCAACCCCCCATCCGGAGCTACCTTCCAGGGGCTGGTAATTGCAGAAGAGAAGCGTCGCTTCCTGATGGCCAGTGATGCAGGCTACGGCTTTGTGGTGGATTCAGCAGATATGCTGGCCAGTAAAAAAGCGGGTAAAGCCCTGTTAACTGTACCAAAAGGCTGTGAAGTGCTTCCGCCTCAATCGGTACCTGAGGGTGAAGATACTCGTGTTGCCGTTGTCACCACAGAAGGTCGCTTGCTGGTATTCCGCCTGGATCAGCTTCCGGAACTGGGCAAAGGCAAGGGTAACAAGATGATTGATATCCCATCGGCGAAATCGGCAGGTCGCGAAGAGTTTGTACGTGATCTGGTAGTTATGGATGGGGAAGACTCTCTGACCATCTATGCCGGTAAACGTCATCTGAAGCTCAAGCCTTCCGATCTGGAGCATTACCTTGGTGAGCGTGGTCGACGTGGTAACAAGTTACCAAGGGGCTTCCAGAAGGTAGATCGCATCGGTATCAAAGATGATGACTGATCATTAATCAATAAATTTGATCCCGCTGGGCTGTTAAGCCTCCTGAAACCAGCGCTGCGGCGCTGGTTTTTCTTTTTAAGGAATGTATTTGTGTGGGCGATTGGGAAAAGTGTCGATACGCCTTGTAAGTAATATCCTACAAGGTGCGTAGAGATTGGCACTATAGGACAGGGATTTAGCACCTATGGTCAGCAGGTTAAAAGTAAAAGTCATTTTAAAACAGTGGGTTATGGTTTTCGGTTGCTTACCTTGAGGAGGTTGGAGCTGATTGGCGTTGTTTACCGCTTGCGGGAATTTGCTAAAGTTAACTTGCAGTCACGGAGCGGCTGCAACCGGTAAGGAAACCGGAATCAGGGACGTTAAGGAAGCAGGAATGGACCCGTGGCGAACAGGGATGCAGGATGCAATCAAAGTTCAGGAATGCCACAAGGATGACTTAGGATAAGTCAGCTATCAGGATGATGGCGCTGTCATGGAATTGACGGGATAGGGATAAGGGCGGCCAGGCCGCCCTTCTCTTTTTTTTTGGCAAGCCTTTCTGGAAGGTTATCAGTCCTCAAGTCATCAATCCCGTCAGCATATCACTTTCTGTATTTTCTCAGGCTTTCCCGATTTTTCTTTCTTATTACTTGTTGACTCAGATTTTAAGTTCCTTAAGGTTCGCTCTCCCGATTTGTTTAGCCAGGCTGACCAAACTTAATCTGGTGAATCATCGGGCGCTTCATCTTCATTTATAAATCACCCCTAACCCAGCTATGCCCAGACGGGTTCGTTTCACAATTCCCTTGTTGCCACCGATATCGCATATCTCCTCCCAGTTTGTAAGATATTTCCTACAAAGATCGGAGACATTGGTACTACAGCACCGAGTTTTAAGTGCTTTTATTATAAGATTTAATTAAATTTCCTTTAAAATCAAAATGTTAGTATTTTTTGGGTTGCTCGCAAAATGAATAACCTTGTTTAGTGTAGGTTTTCTCATCGGGGAAATTTGCTAAAGTTATCTTGCAGTCAGGGAATGGCGGCAAGCCAGTAAGGAAACTGGTTAAAGGATTTTTAGGATCAGGAATGGAACACAGTGGCGAACAGGGATGCAGGATGCAATCAAGTTCAGGAATGCCACAGGGATGACTTAGGATAAGTCAGCTATCAAGGATCAGATAGCGCTGTCATGGAATCGATGGCAAAGGGACATAGGGCGGCTAGGCCGCCCTTCTCTGTTTCTGGGTGATAGGTTTTCCAAACCCTTCCGCGATTCACCCGTTTTCATATTCGTTTTTTATCAGATGTCTCGCAGTTTTCTCACCGGTTAGATATCCGGCATACCTTCAAGTTTATCCAGTTTATCTGCCACACCGTCCCACTTTTCGGCATCCGGCAGCGGGTCTTTGCGCCCAGAAATATTGGGCCAGTGTTCCGCCAGCACCTCATTCAGTTCCATAAAGTGCTGCATCTCGTTGGGTAGCTCATCTTCTGAGTATATCGCCTTAGCCGGACACTCCGGTTCACACAGAGCGCAATCGATACACTCATCCGGATGAATCACCAGAAAGTTAGGCCCTTCATAAAAGCAATCCACCGGACAAACGTCCACGCAGTCGGTGTATTTACACTGAATACAGTTATCGGTTACCACAAAGGCCATATTGGGTTACCCCTTTGCTAACGCTTTCAGTTCATAGAGTAGCTCAAGGGCCTGGCGGGGTGTCAGGTCATCAGGACTGATTCCTTCTAGCTTTTCCAGCGCCGGGTCGGGCTCGGTTACGGCAAACAGGTCATCCTGTACCGGGGTGTAAACCGTCTGCACCTGAGAGCCTTTCTGGCTGTCCTGCTGTTCCAGCTGAACCAACTTCTCTTTGGCCTGACCCACCACATCCTGTGGAATACCAGCCAGTTTTGCTACCTGAAGACCATAACTCTGACTGGCGGGGCCTTCCTGTACCTTATGCATAAAGATGATGTTGTCGTTATGCTCGGTGGCATTCAGGTGCAGGTTCATTACACCGTCGAACTGTTCCGGCAGAGCGGTCAGTTCGAAATAGTGGGTGGCAAACAGAGTGTAGGCCCGTAGTTTTTGTGCCAGATGCGCTGCACAGGCCCAGGCCAGCGACAGGCCGTCAAAGGTACTGGTACCCCGGCCGATCTCATCCATCAGCACCAGTGAGCAAGGTGTTGCGTTGTTGAGGATATTGGCGGTTTCCGTCATCTCAACCATAAAGGTCGAACGGCCACTGGCCAGATCATCCGATGAGCCGATACGGGTGAAAATACGGTCGATTGGGCCGATTTTTGCGCTCTCTGCCGGTACATAGCAGCCGGTGTGAGCCAGTAGTACTATCAGGGCAATCTGGCGCATATAGGTCGATTTACCGCCCATGTTCGGACCGGTAATTACCGCCATGCGCTCATCGTTACTGAAGGTCAGATCGTTCGGTACAAAGGGCTGATCGGAAACCTGCTCCACAACAGGATGGCGGCCACCCTCAATAAGAATGCCGTTGTCGCGCATCAGCATCGGGCGGGAGAAATTCAGAGTTTCCGCGCGCTCGGCAAAGTTGTTCAGCGCATCCAGCTCCGACAGGGATACCGCCAGATTCTGCAGACCCATCAGATTTTCGTTCAGCTGTTCGATCACCTGCTCGTACAGCGCTTTTTCCCGTGTTAGCGCACGGGATTTACTGCTCAGTACCTTGTCTTCAAACTCTTTCAGTTCCGGGGTGATAAAACGCTCAGCGTTTTTCAGGGTCTGACGACGGATATAGTGTGCCGGAGCCTGATCGGATTGCGCGCGGCTGATCTCGATGTAGTAGCCGTGTACGCGGTTGTAGCCCACTTTCAGCGTAGAAAGACCTGTGGTGGCTTTCTCCTGCTCTTCCAGACGGATCAGGAAATCACCGGCGTGTTCGCTCAGCTGGCGCAGTTCATCCAGTTCGGCATCAAAACCTTCCGCAATAACACCACCATCACGGATCACCACCGGAGGGTTGTCGATAATCGCGCGGGCCAGCAGATCTGCTTCCACCGGGAAGTCGATAATGGTGTCGCGCAGATGATCCAGTGCGGATTCATCAATGCTGCCCAGGAGTGTCGTCAGCTCCGGCAGTTCCTGCAAAGCATCGCGCAGGCGCGCCAGATCCCGTGGGCGGGCACTGCGTAATGCCACACGGGCGAGAATACGTTCAATATCACCGATCGCTTTCAGGTGGTCGTAGATGCCCTGCCATTGGAAGCTGTCCTGAATCGCCTGTACACAGGACTGACGCAGATGCAGTTGATCGTGACAGCGGATCGGACGGTTCAGCCAGCGGCGCAGCTGACGGCTGCCCATGGCCGTTGCCGTGTTATCCAGCACCGAAGCGAGAGTGTTTTCCGTACCGCCTCCCAGATTGGTATCGATCTCCAGATTGCGACGGCTTGCTGCATCGATCTGAATGCACTCATCGCGGGATTCTTCCTGCAAAGCGCGTACGTGGGGCAGACCGGTACGTTGGGTATCCTTAACGTATTCCAGCAGAGCACCGGCGGCACCAATCGCCACTTCCAGTTGCTGACAACCGAAACCGGCCAGATCACGGGTTTCAAACTGGCGGCACAGCTGAGTGGTGGCGCTTTCGGTATCAAACTGCCAGGGTGGCACCATACGGGCACCTTTACGCTGACGAATCTGAGGTTCAAACGCTTCACCTTCATCCAACAGTAGTTCTGCCGGATCCAGACGTTGGATTTCGGCTAATAACGCGGATTCGTCATCCAGCTCCTGCACCGTGAAACGGCCGCTGGTGACATCCAGTGCCGACAGACCAAACACCTCGCCACGACGGGTCAGGGAAACCAGCAGGTTATCTTTGCGCTCGTCCAGAAGCGCTTCATCACTTACCGTGCCCGGTGTCAGCACCCGAACCACTTTACGTTCCACCGGACCTTTGCTGGTGGCCGGATCACCTATCTGTTCCGCAATCGCCACCGACAGACCACCGCGCACCAGACGCGCCAGATAGTTCTCTGCCGCATGGAAAGGAATGCCCGCCATAGGAATCGGCTGACCACCGGATTTGCCCCGTGCCGTCAGCGTGATATCCAGCAGGCTGGCGGCCTTTTTGGCGTCATCAAAAAACAGTTCGTAAAAATCCCCCATCCGATAAAAAACAAGCTCGTTCGGGTGATCCTTTTTGATGCTGAAGTACTGTTGCATCATCGGCGTATGCTTTTCGCTGGACACGGCATTTCCTATCTGTTTCTGGCTGCTTTTTCAGGCAGCGGTTTGATAACCAATTACGGACGAAAGGTGGCTGAATTCGAACCGGCCATTTTACTGAAATGCGTCAGCGGGTTACAGGTGAATTGGCAGAGAATTTTGATCATCTGCCCTGATTTCACAGCATATTTTTCAGCCCATCGCCAAAACCTATCGCAGTGATAGAAAAGGGTGATTTTCGCAAAGGCTCAGGCAGGTCTATCTTGTTTAGCATGCTTCAGTAATTCGTCGTGCAGGAGGGTTGCTGAATAAACAAATATGCAGAGCATCAAAAAGGATAATGACTTATGAGCCAGAATAACTCTTCAGGCGGAAAGTGCCCGGTAATGCACGGTGCGAATACTGAATCCGGTAACAGCGTAATGGCCTGGTGGCCGAATGCTTTGAATCTCGACATTCTTCACCAGCACGATCAGAAAACGAATCCTTTGGGCGAAGACTTTGACTACGCCGAAGAATTTAAAAAGCTGGATCTTGAAGCAGTTAAAGCCGATCTGAAAGCCATGATGACCGAGAGTCAGGAGTGGTGGCCTGCGGACTGGGGGCACTATGGTGGCCTGATGATACGTATGGCATGGCACAGTGCGGGTTCTTACCGCACAACAGATGGTCGCGGTGGATCTAACACCGGTAATCAGCGTTTTGCACCGCTGAACTCCTGGCCGGATAACGGCAATCTGGATAAAGCCCGACGCCTGTTATGGCCGATCAAGCAGAAATACGGCAACAAGCTGTCCTGGGCGGATCTGATGATTCTGGCGGGTAATATGGCCTATGAATCTATGGGCTTTAAAACCTTTGGTTTTGCCGGTGGTCGTGCTGATATCTGGCACCCTGAGAAAGATATTTACTGGGGTTCTGAAAAAGAGTGGCTGGCGCCAAGTGGTAGTGAAGGAACCCGTTATAGTGGTCAGCGTGATCTGGAAAACCCGTTAGCCGCTGTGATGATGGGGCTGATCTACGTTAACCCGGAAGGGGTTGATGGTAATCCTGATCCGCTGAAAACGGCTGCCGATATGCGTGTCACCTTTGAGCGCATGGCGATGAATGATGAAGAAACTGTTGCCCTGACTGCCGGCGGTCACACCGTGGGTAAAGCTCACGGTAATGGTGATGCGGGTAATCTTGGCGCAGACCCTGAAGGAGCAGATATCCACGAGCAGGGTCTTGGCTGGAACAACCATAAAACCCGTGGAATCGGTCGCGACACCGTGACCAGTGGCGTAGAAGGTGCCTGGACCACAAACCCGACCAAGTGGGATAACGGCTACTTCGAGCTGCTGTTTAAGTATGACTGGGAGCTGACGAAGAGTCCTGCCGGTGCGAATCAGTGGCAGCCAGTGAACATCGCAGAAGAAGATATGCCAGTGGATGTGGAAGACCCTTCCATCCGTTGCATGCCGATGATGACCGATGCGGATATGGCGCTGAAGGTTGACCCTGAGTACCGCAAGATCTCTGAGCGCTTCCAAAACGATCAGGCTTATTTTGAGGATGTGTTTGCCCGAGCCTGGTTCAAGCTGACACACCGGGATCTGGGACCTAAGAGTCGTTATCTGGGTACGGATGTTCCGGCAGAAGATCTGATCTGGCAGGACCCGATTCCGGCTGCGGAATATGTTCCTAATCAGTCAGACGTTGCCGTGCTGAAACAGCAGATTCTGGCCTCCGGCCTGAGTGTGTCTGAGCTAGTCGCAACGGCCTGGGATAGCGCACGAACCTTCCGGGGTTCCGATTATCGCGGTGGTGCAAATGGTGGTCGTATCCGTCTGGCACCGCAGAAAGACTGGGTCGGTAACGAACCAGAACGTCTGCAGAAAGTTCTGAGCCAACTGGAAGCGATCCGCTCGGCCTTTGGTAAGCCGGTCAGCATGGCAGATCTGATTGTGCTCGCTGGTAGTGCTGCGGTTGAGAAAGCAGCCAAAGATGCTGGTGTTGATATTGCAGTTCCTTTTGCAGCGGGTCGTGGTGATGCAACCGATTCGCAGACCGATGCGGCATCCTTTGATGTGCTGGAGCCACTGCATGATGCTTTCCGCAACTGGCAGAAAGAGCACTATGCTGTTCAGCCGGAAGAGATGATGCTGGATCGTGCGCAGTTGATGGGGCTGACAGCACCGGAAATGACAGCACTGATTGGAGGTATGCGGGTACTGGGTGCTAACCATGGCGGTAGTCAGCATGGCGTCTTCACCGATCAGGTGGGTGTGCTGAGCAATGACTTCTTCGTCAATCTGACGGATATGGCTTACACCTGGCAACCAACCGGTCGTAACTCTTACAACATCGTTGATCGTAAGAGTGGTGCGACTAAGTGGACCGCAACCCGGGTTGATCTGGTGTTCGGCTCTAACTCTATCCTGCGTGCTTATGCCGAAGTCTATGCGCAGAATGACAACAAAGAGAAATTTGTCCGGGACTTCGTCAAAGCCTGGGTAAAAGTGATGAATGCGGACCGCTTTGATCTGAAATAAGTACAGATTTAATATCCGCAACTGGAAGATGAACCCGCTTCGGTAAACCGAAGCGGGTTTTTGCGTTTAATGAGCCGATTTCCCTGCAGGCTGAGACATCCATCACGGTTTTATCACGATTTGTACTGATCCTGGAGTGGATCAACTTCGTAACACTGTAACTGCTCATGGGACTTCTATTTCAATTCAGAGGTTTCAGTTGATCAGTAATATGAGTAAATGCACTAAACTATTTATTAGGTTTTGTTTGATTAGCTTTTCTGTCGGGAGGTTGCTGCCGTTGCTTTTGAAAGCCAAATGGTTGCCGGCATTACTGTTGTCTCTGGCGGTTTCCGTTGTTCTGTTTTCACTGCCCTTTTTACCGGCGCTTTTAAGTGACGGGAATTACTTCGGTCTGAAGCGAAAGACAGATGTCGGTGAACTGGCCTTACCTGCAACGGATAAGCAGACTCTTAGCCTTGTATTTCTGGGCTATCTGCAGTGCGGGACCGTATGTCCGAAGCAGTTGCTGAACCTGAAAGTTCTGGATGAGCGTCTGAAGAATGCTCCGGTGCGTTTTATCTTTATCAGCCTTGATCCCGAGCGGGATACATCAACTAAGCTGAAACAAACCATGCAGGCTTTAGGCGAGCGTTTTGTAGCGGTCAGACCTGAATCGTTTCAAGCGGCTCAGAAATTGGCTATGGATCTGATGGATTCAGCCGCCATCCGGCCAACCTCGCAAAGCTATGAAATCGACCATAGTGGATTTTTATATGTGGTGAATCCGGCTCGACAGCTTGAGCTGGTTTACACCTCAACAGCTCTGGATCTTGATCGCGTTGAGCAGGATCTGAGACGACTGATCAATAGGTTTGATGATAGGAAGTAAACCATGAACAACTCCAACTATGCTCAGCAACAGCTGCTTTCGATCGATAAGCAGATGCTGATCCTGCTGCTGCTTCATATCCCCGTGGTCGGACTTCTTGTGCCTTACGGTTACGGCACGACGGTTTTTGCTTTAGTCGCTTCTCTTATGGTGGGCGGGCTGGCATTTGCCGGTTACAGCCTGTTGAAGGGAACCCGCGCCTGTTCTGCACTGTTTGCTGCCTGCGTAATGCTTTTCTCCGCCATTATGATTCAGGCGCAGATGGGGCGTATCGAGATGCACTTTCATATCTTTGGCGCACTGGCGCTGCTGATTATCTATCGGGACTGGCTGCCGGTACTGGTCGCGGCAGGCGTGATCGCGGTACACCATCTGCTCATGACCTTCATGCAGCTATCCGGGGTTGAACTGGGTGGTATGGCGCTGATGGTTTTCAATTATGGGTGTAGCTGGGGAATCGCTTTTCTGCATGCTGCCTTTGTGGTTTTTGAAGCCGGTATTCTGATCTATTTCTCGATTCAGATGGGAGCACAGCGGGATCAGGCTAACAGAGTGATTGAGTTGGTGGATCAGTTCCGGGCTGAGAATGATCTGTCCGGTCGTGTTGAGTCAGGCAATGCTGCCGGTGAGTCTTTCAACTATCTGATGGAACAGTTTACCGGACTGGTTGAGAAGGTTCGTGGGCTTTCAGGGCATTTGAAAGAGAGTGCAGGAGAGCTGGTTGCGGTAAGCGAATACACCAGCCGTATCTCTATGGAGCAGGAAGGTCAGCTGAACTCCGCAGCAGGCTCAACTCAGGAGATGACCGTGAGTGTGCAGCAGGTGGCAGAGAATGCGCAACTGGCCTCGGACTCTGCCAATCAGGCCGTGGATGCCGCCCGCGAAGGCTCCAGAAGTATGCATCATTCCATCGAGATGACGGAAACGACCAATCAGGCGTTAGAGGCCGCGATTGCTCAGGTTAACGAGTTGGTGAGTAAGGTTGCGGCGATTGCGAATATTACAGGATCCATCAGTGATATTTCGGAACAAACCAACCTGCTGGCACTGAATGCTGCGATTGAATCAGCCCGTGCCGGTGAGCATGGGCGTGGCTTTGCAGTGGTCGCTGATGAGGTGCGCACACTTTCTCAGCGTACTCAGGAATTTACCCTGGAGATCCGCAATACCGCTGATGAACTGACCCGAATCTCGAGCGTGGTGTTGGAATCTATCGAACAGGGACATCAGCGTTCTGAAGAAACACTGGCTTCTATTCAGAATGCGGGTGTTGCGATTGAGCATATCGAAAGTGCTATCGCTCAGGTGAATGAGATGAATATTCAGATTGCCTCAGCAACGGAGGAACAATCCGCTACCTCTAATGCGATCAATGAGAACCTACAGGTTATGACAGAGTCGGGACAGGGTCTGATAGATGGGGCGCAAAAAGCCAGAACAATGGCTGAGCAGTTGGATGAGCAGATCCTGCAGGTTGATCAGCTGATCAGTGGTTATAGAACCTGATCTTATTTCCAGAGCTGATTTTTGGCTGCTTTCTTTCCAGGTCAAAAGGCCCGCTAGCGTTTAGGTTATCGGGCCTTCTAATATCTGTCATTGGGTGATGAACGCTTGATCGTTAAGCGGAATACCCTAAGATGCCAGTTCTCATTCCTGATCTGAGTAGTCTTCAATGAATAACATTCAGCGCCTTAAAACTATCAGCCAACTGGCAAATCAGTTAACCCGGCGGCAGGTTTTTATGGCCACGTCGGAATCCTGCACAGGTGGCGGTATCGCTCAGGCTTTAACCGCTGTGGCGGGAAGTTCTGCCTGGTTTGATGCCGGTTTTGTTACCTACTCCAATCAGGCGAAAAGCCGTATGCTGGATGTTCCTGCTGAGGTTATTGCTGAGCACGGAGCAGTGAGTGAGGCTGTGGTCAAAGCCATGGTTGCTGGCGCGGTAGCCAATAGTGAAGCCTCCTTTGCTGTAGCCGTCAGCGGTGTCGCGGGCCCGGGGGGCGGTAGTCCGGAGAAACCGGTCGGCACCGTCTGGATTGCTTGGGGTGGTCTCTCTGAAAGTGCAGGTGACGACATTCAGGCTGAGTGTTTTTTGTTTGAGGGCGATCGGGAAGCCGTTCGGGAACAGACCATAGATATGGCCTTGTCCCGTCTGCTGGCTTTTCTGTCATAAGTGTAAGTTCAGGTGGTCGTTTTGGGTTTGCGGCTTGGGTATTTTCTGCCGGAGCCTGCACTACTGGCTTTAGTTTTTGTCTTTGTTTTACTGGTCGCCCCTGACTTTGCACTACTTTTACGACGTTTCTTAAACGGGCTTTGTCCTTTTAAACCGGCCAGTCCGCTCATGCGGGTTGTCTTGGCTTGTTCGACCAGCGCTTTAAGGTCCTCCAACATGGGCGACATAAAATCGTTGTAGCGTTTGGCTTTCTGGCTGATGGCATCCAGCTGACTTTCCCACTGAGCAGTGCGATCCGGTAGTGTGGTGGATTCCGGCAGATTCCGGATCAGTGCCTGACCTGAGTCTGTGGATAAAATGAGTTTGTTCTGTCGTCGGATAAAGCCTCGTTTTATCAACAGCTCGATAATGCCCGCCCGGGTCGCTTCTGTACCCAGTCCATCGGTTTCCTTCAGAATTTTGCGGATCTCGGCATCCTGTACAAAGCGGCTGATCCCCGTCATCGCTGCCAGCAGGGTCGCATCGGTAAAGTGCTTGGGTGGCTGCGTTTCCTTAGCCAATAACTCACCATGACTGCACCAGAGGATATCCCCCTGTTTGAACGGTGGCAGGTGTTGCTCCTCAGGCTCCTGTTTCATTAGTGGCTTCCAGCCGAGGTCCTGATTTTGTCGTGCCTTGGCGATAAAGTGACCGCCTTTGATCTCGAACTCTGCCGTTTGCGCCAGATAGCGATAAGCGGGAAAAAACTGCGCCAGATAATACTGGGCAATCAGGCGATACAGTTTCTGCTCCGTAGCGGAAAGTCGGCTGATATCAGAACGCTTTCCCGTCGGGATAATCGCATGGTGCGCATCAACCTTGCTGTTATTCCAGACTTTGCTCTTCAGCTCCGGATTGGCTTGTGAAACAAAAGTAGCCGGATGCTCGTTACCCAGATTATTACCGATAGCACTGAAAACCTGATGACGATCGCCCCATTGTTCAGTGGGCAAATGACGGCTGTCGGAGCGGGGGTAGGTGATCAGGTTGTGCTTTTCGTAGAGACTTTGGCAGGTATCCAGCACCTGCTGGGCAGAAAGGCCAAATGCCTTGTTCGCAGTAATCTGCAGCTGTGACAGATTGAACGGCAGTGGCGGTGCTTCACTTTTCTGCTTCTCCTCCAGTTTCACCACCTTAGCGGGTTGCTGGAAAATACTCTGCACCACATGCTCAGCCAGCTTGCGATTGATTACTCTGCCCTCTTCATCCTGATGGGGCAGGCAGGCTTCGCTGGGAAGCCACTTAGCGGTAAAACTGACAGGATCACCTTCGGCAGGCTGGATATGAGCCAGCACCTCATAAAAGTCTTTCGGTCGGAAATTGTTAATCTCTTCATCCCGCCGTACCACCAGACCCAGCACCGGAGTCTGTACACGACCGACGGATAGCACACCGCTATAACCGGATTGCTGGCCTTTCACCGTGAAGGCGCGGGTCAGGTTGATGCCGTACAGCCAGTCGGCCCGACTGCGGGCGAGGGCGGAGGTCGCCAGTGGAATAAAGTCACGATTGGATCTTGGGTTTTCAATCGCTTTTTTAACCGCAGCCGGAGTCAGATCGCTGATCAAAACCCGCTGAGCGTTTTTGATCTTATTCACAGGTGGTTTAAGGTAGCTGATCACCTCATCCACCAGCAGCTGTCCTTCGCGGTCCGGATCTCCGGCGTTAACCAGTTGGCTGGCTTTCTTCACCAGCTGGCGCAGCACGGTCAGCTGCTTGCGGGTCTGGCTTTTGGGTTTCAGCTGCCATTCTTCGGGAATAATCGGCAGGCTATCCAACTGCCATTTTTTCAGGGCGGGGTCATAACTTTCCGGATCAGCCTGTTCCAGCAGATGGCCAATACACCAGCTGACACAGTCACCATTGGCCGCCTCGATGTAACCTTCATGCTTTTTGTGAGGCTTGGGTAATACCGCAGCGATTGCGCGTCCTAAACTGGGTTTTTCCGCAATATAAAGTTTCATCAGACTGCCAGACCGTTATAATTTGCCACTATCGTTTCAACCTGTCCCTGAGCTGCCAAAACCTGGGTTTTATCCAGTGTTTTACCGGATGACTTCCGGTTAAGGAAGCAGGTTTAAAGCTTAATTTTTGTCCTGATTTTGCGCTATCTATTTGATTATAAAGTACTTTGAAAATGTGCTTCAGATAGTCGCTGGGAATACTGTACACCTATACTGTTTTCATATACAGTATTCCGCAGTTTAAGGATCTCAATCGAAAGGTGTGTCATGTCTGATCAAGAAAATCGCCAGAAAGCTCTGTCTGCCGCATTAGGCCAGATTGAACGTCAGTTTGGTAAAGGCGCGGTAATGCGCATGGGCGAACAGCCTCGTGAAGCTATCCCTGCAGTATCCACCGGTTCTCTCGGTTTGGACGTTGCTCTGGGTATTGGCGGTCTGCCTTTTGGTCGTATTGTTGAGATTTTCAGAAAGCCTATAGGGAATTCGGTTTGCACGCTGTAGATCTGTTTTAGTTTCACGAAAATGTTTGTTTAAAAAGTGTACTGGTATACACAGGTTTTGGAGAGAGATAATGGATGAAAATCGAAAAAGAGCTTTAGATGCTGCTCTATCCCAGATTGATCGTCAATTTGGTAAAGGCGCAATTATGAGAATGGGTGATACACCACGAGAGGCAATTCCAAGTATTTCAACAGGCTCTTTGGGTTTGGATATTGCGTTAGGGATTGGAGGTCTTCCTCTGGGGCGCATAATTGAGCTGTATGGTCCAGAAAGTGCTGGTAAAAGTACGCTTTCTCTACAGGTTGTAGCAGAAGCACAGAAAGCAGGTCATCAATGTGCATTTGTTGATGCGGAGCATGCACTGGACCCAATTTATGCAGAAAAGCTTGGTGTAAATCTCGATGACTTGCTTGTCTCTCAACCAGATACTGGCGAACAGGCTTTAGAAATCGTTGACATGTTGGTACGTTCTAATGCAGTTAATGTAATTATCGTTGACTCAGTTGCAGCTTTGACGCCAAAAGCTGAAATCGAAGGTGATATGGGGGATTCTCATATGGGGCTTCAAGCACGCCTCATGTCGCAAGCCCTTCGTAAATTGACTGGTGCAGCAAAGAACGCGAACTGTATGATTGTGTTCATCAACCAAATACGAATGAAAATTGGCGTCATGTTTGGTAACCCTGAAACCACAACCGGTGGTAACGCACTGAAATTTTACGCGTCTGTTCGTCTGGATATACGTCGTACCGGTTCTGTGAAGCAGGGGGACGAGATTGTGGGTAACGAAACCCGCGTTAAGGTTGTAAAGAACAAGGTATCACCGCCTTTCAAACAAGCGGAGTTCCAGATCCTATATGGTCAGGGGATTTACCATATGGGTGAAGTGATTGATCTTGGGGTTCAACTAAAACTCATAGAGAAGGCTGGTGCTTGGTACTCTTACAAAGGCGAAAAAATAGGACAAGGTAAAGCTAACGCGTCGAAATACTTGGAAGAGCGTCCAGAGATAGCTGAGGAAATCGAAGCAGCTATTCGCGATGAGTTGTTACCTAAGCCAGCGCCAAAAAAGGTAGATGAAAACTCAGAAGAATAAAATCATTATTTCTCCTTAGCAGGTGAGGGGGGGATCATAGATACGAGAGGTCATTAATGCTATGAATTACACCCTCACTAAAGAATACCTATCCCGAGATTTCTCCCCCTTTCTCCAAGCATTTGGAAGCGACTTCTTACTGAAAATAATTGAAGCATACCGTCTGTGGACTGATCAAATGCCAAGGCGTTCAGAGGAAACGCATTGGGCACAGCTGCGTTCTTTTTTTAAATACTTTGCTTCAGAAAAAAAGATTGATTCTTTAAGAAAATTTGTAAGAGGCGAGGTTGAGCTTAATGCGGATGCCGAATTTATGCTCTGGCAGAATGCATTGTCATCTTATCGTGAACATATTGACCTTCATGAATATAAGTTAGTAACTAAAGATAATCTGTTAGCAGGGCCTAGAGTATTTATATGTGATTTCTGTGCTAACCAAGGAATAGTGCCTCATGACTTGGTACTGAAAGGGTGGAATATCGATAAAAGCTTAGGATCCGGTACCACTCTGCTTAATGAAAGTACTCTAGCAGTACTTGGATTATCTGAAGATGGATTGTCATCACTTGTAAACACTCTAGATGACGATGATGTACAGCTCGATTCCGATTTGGTTTATTTGCTTCAATCGCTGGTTAATCATCCTTCAGCTAAAATTATTAGTTCTTCTTCTCATATTAACATTGCGACAAGGCTCTTAGAGAATCGTATATCGCAGTTAAAGAGAGAGGCAGCGAAACAATATGTCAACTATATTCAAGCCACGAGTGAGGCGGCAGATTGGTGCAAAAATCCTGAGATTATAGCTCTTGCTACACATATAAATACTTTAATTGAAGGCCCTAGACCCGATCTGGGTAGTGACTTTATCTCTCCTTCCTATCGTCTGAAAGCCATGGTCATCTGGCTAAAGATTTACAACAGTGGTCTTTATCCTCTTTATAATGAAAAAGTTTATTTTAAATTCAATGAACTACGGAAGTTGCATGGTTTAGCGAGAGAAGAAATAGAGTTTTATTTAGGTAAGAGTCGATCTGGGATGGTGGCTGGTTACACTTTTATATTGTTTGAAACAGCTGGAAACTCGGAGTCGATCTGGAGTCTTTCGATTAATGATTTAGTAATTAATGATGGTGTAGAAGAAAGCTATAGGCTGAACTGGATCAAACGCCGTTCATCTGGTTTCGAAAGTATGAGTCGGGCCTTTACTGTACGTGATGCGCCATTGTCTGAAGATACCCTGACTGTAAAGGATGTTTTTGAACATCAGTTAGAATGTCGAAAGGATTTTTTGAAATATGTAAGGTTTAAAGATAGAGATAAATTATTTTTGTCATGGCATAAAAACTATACAAAAAATAGTACAACTGGTCCGCGTATCTATATACCAACTCACCCAACAAGTAGTTTTCTAAGAAATAGATTTTCAAAATTATGTGAAGATGCGTCTGGCGGTGCCTGGCACGCTACACCTCGTGCGATCAGGGGGTCTCTATTGCTTCTCGAAGGGATATTGACGAGAGATGCTACAGCTGTTGCAGAGCTGGGACAGCACGTAGGGCTTCAAATGGCAAATCGTTACACTTATCACTTGCCAGAAACACTTAGACGTGAAAAAAATATACGAGACTTTCTAGACTGGTTTGAGGCGTTGCTGACAATAGATATTACCGAGTTTGCGATGAAGGTTGGTATTGATGAATCTCTGTATTCTACGCGTGAGACTAAGGCAAGTAGCATTAAGAAAGCTGAACTAGAAGATACTCTGAATCAACAATTTGGCGGGATACACTGTCGCGATCCATTCGCAGGAGTCGCGCCGGATACATCTCCTGGCGTGATCTGCAACAAAGTGGAGCATTGTCCAACTTGTGATAATCGAAGAGGTATTTTCGTGCTTTCGCAGTCGAATATCGCAAATGTTATGCACTGGAATGAAATTCTGGAATTGGCAGAAAGAGAGTTGTCAGAGGATGCATTTGAGAAATGGCGAATCTGGCATATATTTACCAAGATGTTGCTAAATCGTTTTAGTTCGAATTCTATGCACACTGCGTTGATAAGACTTGCAGCAAGACAGCAGCGTAAAGAGACAAATCCTTACAGGCATGTGATACCAATGCTTGAGGTGCCTTAATGAACGTAGCGATCGATCTTTCTCCGTACGACATGTTTCTTAAAGTAGGCCATTACCATGCCTCTGATGGGTTATCGCTTCCTTGGTTCGATGGTTGCTGTTTTGATTCAGATGAATGGGTCTTGAAGTCAGAAAGGAATGCACAGAAAACATGGACTCTCAAGCTGGCTAATGAGCCTATTGATGTCGGTGGTATGACACTCAGAGAATCCCCTGATCTACTGCAAACCATAAAAATTTTTCTTGTCTTAAGCTGGATGATGAAGAAAGGCTATGTATCTATCTCTTCAACATCTCCAGAGGGAATATATAAAACATATAATATAATTATTGGTTTTGTAAGATACTTAAGACAAGTGATTGGTATTAGCAATCTATCCAGTATTAATAAGTCTGTATCGGAAAGAATAATCAATGATTATTTAAATAAGACGAATGAACAGCGGTTAAATATAGAAAACCGGGCAATTGAATCGATTTGCTACCTTTTTGATGATCCCGTACGACTATCTGACTTCAAGATATATAGGCTTGGCCAATCAAAACCTGTATTTGATCATACCGCTTTTATGGCTGAACTTGGACTTTCGCCTAGATCTGCTCAAAGCTGTCAACGCTATCAAGAAAAACGGATTATCTTGCTAAAAAAACACGGCTTTTCATATAAGAAAAATTCCAAGTTGCTAGTAGAAAATACCGATACGAAGACGGTACAGACTTCGGATACTATTAGAAAAAGTCTTCATCCTATACTGGGGCTTTTCAAAGCGGTATATATCTTTAGCTCTATATTTCCTGAGAGTCAGAGGCTGAAGGAGTATTGGCTCTCGGGTATAAACATTTCAGGGCTCTCCAAGAGACATGCATCCGCAAAACGAGGTAAAACACGTAATATCCCCCGGCAGGTTTTCTATAGACTGATGGATGAGGCAATTAGGTGGGTACTTGATTATTCTGAGGACCTATTAGCTTTTAAAAAGAAAGCTTTAAAACGTTATAGCCGGTACCTTGACGATCTTAATGAACGAGAGAGTAAGGCGTCAGATGCATCAAGGCGGCATTATGTATCTAAGAAAATGACGGAATGGTTTAAATATAATCAGCCTGATTTTTTTCCTTTCTCGATTAATTCTATAGAACGATCTTTTGCTAAAACTGGAGGTGCAGTTGATTTAGTTAAGGTTGCGGAAGCTAAGAGTCTTCGATTAAAAGGTAATACCTATCTTGAAGTGGCTAGGGAAATGGGTTGTAGTAAAGCGACAGCTCATAGATGGTGTAATTATACGCCGCCTATAGAGGGTAATTCATTGCAGCGTGTTATTAATAAACACCTAGTATCTGCATGCTTACTTGTGACTTTCGCTTTTACTGGGCGCCGAAAAGATGAAATTATGGGGCTTAAAACTGGTTGTATCCAGAAAATAAGTGATAGTTACTTTATTGTTTTCGATCAGGAAAAAGTTGGTAAGGGCGATAGATTATTGCCAACAACTAAGTTGGTTGCAACTTCAATCAACTTGCTTGAAAAAATAAGTGAGGATGCACGCAGCAAAGATAGTTCTAATAAGTTATTAAAGCTGCCATCAATAGTAAATGAAAATATCCAAGATGCTTGGCCTGATTTTAATGACTTCTGTGATTATTGCAGTATCGAAGCATTAGACGAATATGGGCATTCCTACTCATTTTCAGACCATCAGTTTCGTCGATTTTTAGCGATGAGTTATTACTATCGTTATGATGATGCTGATTTACCTTCACTAAGTTGGTTTCTTGGACATGAATCTGTAGATATGACAATGCACTACATTACAGATGAAGATGGACAATGGGCGTTTAAGTCAGTGAAAAATGAACGAATCATTGATCTTGTTGAAGAGGAGCTTAAGTCTTGTAGTGAATCGGTTGTTGGTAGCGAACTAGATGAAATATTTGGTCAAATTGACACACAGACCGAGAGTCGTATTCAGAGGATGGAAAGAAAAGAAAGATTAGCCGACCAGTATATTTTGTCCTTTGTACCAGATGGTGCGTGTTTTGGCCGGACCGAAAATATCAAGTCTCGCAGCAAGTGCTTTGAAAATAATACTGTACAACTTTCAGCTGCCTCCATTGGTTCATGTAGTGGATGTCATAACCTAATACCTGTAGAGCAACCTATGTCTCTTGTTAATATTAATGATTTAATTTCTGATAAATCACCAATTCTGGCTGCGGCGAAGCTTCGAGGGGTATCTGATGTCTAATATCTCGAATGTCAATACACAGAAAATGGTGGCACTAATTGAGAAAGTAGAAACAAAGCTAGCGGCACTTCAATGCTTTCTAGAAGGAGGTGATGGTGGATTTACAATTCCTGATAGGTTTAGCTATAACTGGTTTGTTTCACTCTCTGAAGGTGCATTTAAGCCGATATCAAAGGCCTCAAAATCACTAAAGTCTGGCACCGAATTACGAAGTAAGATTGACACGGCACTTTTAGAATGCGAGCAAATACGACGTAATGAAGCTCGAATCAGCAAAGGCAATCAACCAAAAATTGCAGAGTTAGAACGCCAGAAGAGAAATCTAACTGCAGAAGTAAAGCGTCTAAAGCGGCAACTGGATACCAAGGTGGATGAAAATATTCAGCTCAGGCGTGAGCTCATGGATATGCGCTGTCAATTAGGAGTTAAGCAGGCAGTATGGGCAGATCAAGTAACGTCAAAGAGAAACTTGTCTAAGGCTAACTATCGTGAAAGTTAGCTACTATAGTGCTCCTTCGTGTCCTGTTATCCATAGTGAAACAGGCGTAACTGAGCGAGACTTGACGGAGTTTTTAATTTGGCGGAAATTTTCGCTCAAACTTGATTACTCCACTGTGGCCAATGACGCTCGGCATTTGGTGAATTGGAAGAACTATCTCTCTGAAATAGGGGTGCCTCTTTACGGAGCTACAAGTTTAATTGTTGAGCAGTTTAGAGATTTTCTGGTCGAAGAGGATCTTTCTTATCAGTATGTTAATAAGCATTTGATTAGTATCTGTACGTTCTATTGGTGGTCACAAAATGAAGGGCGTTCAGATAGTATGATTGGTTGGAAAGATAAAGCCTCGGATGCGGAATATAGAATTCGTGTCAGCAAACAGAAACCAGGCAGTAACTCGGTAGTGGAATATCGTATCCCATTTTTACTAAAAACGATTAAATCTCACCAAAAACCTGTTCCGACACATAGTGATATAGAGCGTGCAGAAGAGACAATTCTACTTCGCTATGCGGCGCAAAACGAGGAGCTTTCAGAGGCAATGAAGCTCCGGGATCATCTCATCTTTCGTTGGCTAACAGCTGTTGGTTTACGCCGAAATGAATTAGTTAGTTTAGAAGTTGTTGATATTCCCAGTTTAGACAATCTTGATACTCATATGGTTGATGTGATCGTCAGTAGGGGGACTAAGTTCGCAAAAACTCGCAAGGTGATGGTTCCACGAACAGTGATTGAGGCGACACACGAATATATTGAGTTTGAGCGTGCGGATATACTTGAAGCAAAAAAAGAGAAGTTTGGGGCTCCGATTGATATACCCTATTTGTTCGTAAACGCAGGTAATAGCTCAAAGCATGCCAAAATGGATGCAAGAACAGTTTACGACTTTCTCAAAGGTCTAGGTAAAAATATCACTCCACATGCATTGCGCCGCTATTCGTTAACAGCACTTGCAACTGTTTTATATCGTGTTGAACGCACTATGGCTGCTGGTTCTCCTGATAAAGAGAGAGTAATTAAGGCCAACTTGATGCAGATTGTTGCAGTTCAGGCCGGTCACGAGAGTCCGGATACAACTATTCGATATTATGTCGATACTGCACAAGCTCGCTACATGTCAGAAGAAGGACGAGAAAATCTGTCGCTTCGGGAGTCTGAGCTAGAAATGGAATTGGCGCTTATTAGAGAACGTAAAATTGGTGGAATCACGAGAGTGCTTGCTTAATAAAAATAGGTGCTGGTTTTATTAATCTGCCTACGAATGGATGGTAAGCTTAGTGCAAAAGGCTTTTTGATTAACTACTTTTTTACTGCAGGATGAAAGAAGAGTCACAGCGTATCCACTTTGTTGGTAGTAGGTTTGTTCTTTAATATCATCAGGAAATAGCTCTAATGCATCAGGGTGGAACCATATATCATCAGCACATTTATCTTCTGTTAAAATAGTACCCGGAAATACATTAAAATTGGCCGTTTGAGATTGTTCAGGAAGCTTACACCCTTTGTTTATCATTAGGTGTTCCCTTGCACCTTTCCTATTGTTCCAAACTGAGTAACAAACCCCATTGTATGAGAAAATCAAAAACATAGGGGTGTTGTACATCAGCGTGCAACACCTTCTAGCTGTTAGGGCGAAACTTGCTTGGCTAAGCTCTGATAGTTCCTTGAACAGCTCTAAAGATGGCTCTTTGCCATTGAGATAAGGAGCTACTAAGTGCTCTGGAAGGATTAGTTTTTCTGCGAAAAGATTTGCTTCACGCTCAAAGATATCTTGTTTTTCGTTGAAGTCACTACTGATACACCCTTGAGTAGATCGGTGGTTTTGGTGAAGGTGATGGCCTAATTCATGTGCGATTGTAAAATTGTCTCTTCCAGGGGCATGGGGATGCTCTTTGTATAGGATGACTCCCTTTTCTTTGTAGTCATCACTAATAATCATGCCTTCAAGAGGAATTCCGCTCGAGTCCAGCCATGGAAGTAATTCAGAGAACGTAGCAATCTTGATAATGCCGGTTCTGAGGGCAATTTCTCTGACGGGAATTGGAAACGCCAAGTCGGGGCACTGTCGGAATATTTCGTTAACTTTATCATCAGCGTGAAAAGCATCCGACAGCGCCATCAAATCAAGATCAATCATCAAGTTCCTTTCTAGACTTCTCGATTAAAGCCATAGCCATTTGTATGGCATTTTGAATGATTTCTTTTTCAGAATCAGTAAGTTTGGCTTCATCTATTTCGCGAAAAAGAGCATTTGGGCTACTTACATACTCTTTTTCCTCGTTACCAGCCAAATAATCCACTTTCACATTATAGAATTGTGCCATTTTTGTCACTATCTCTAATGATGGGTTCTTTACCTTCCCTTTTTCTAACTCCCAAACATGGGGTTTGGATACTCCAACAGCATTAGCAACGGTTTGGAGAGACACTTCCTTTTCTGCTCGAAGCTCTCTCAGCTTTTCAGCAAGCTCTTTCATCGTTTTCTCCCTGATTCAAAATGTCGCGTATGATATACCTAACATAGGTCGTTAGCGATAGCTTGACAACAAAAAAAAGTATGGCATCCTTATCGTGTCGTTAGGTATTCCTATACGATTAACGTAAGGCAATTGATAACGGAGGCTTATATGGCCACAAATGGTAAATCAGGCGACAACCGTCGTCATGGAGCTGTACGCAGCAGGTCACAAACGCAAACTCCAAGTGGTAACTGGGTTAAACGCGATGCAAAGACAGGACGGTTTATGGATGTGAAAACATCTGATAAGACGCCTTTTAAAGGTGTCCGAAAGGAAAAATAGGCATTCACGTTCGTGAATGCCTATTTTGGCGAGATAGGAAATAAATGTTGTGGCGACATTTATTTCGAGACAATAACCGGAGGTGTCGGTCTCCGCAGTTACTGCTAGTGTCGAAATTGATCTCCAGCATAACTTTAGCTATCTCGCATTACAAGACGTCCCTCCGTAACTTTTTGAATGGAGGTATACACAATGGACAAGCAAAAAGTCGTTCATGTGTGTTCATACACAAGGTTTCGATGTGGAAGATGGGAAGACGTAGGAGCCCATTTCCGCTCTATGCCTACCCGATAATGCGAAAGGCCTGATGCCAGCCTGAAATGGCATCGACGTTTGAATTTTTTGAGGGGTAAATGATTATGTCTGGTAAGTTTGAAATTTTCCGAAGCACTGCAAATATGCAGTTTTATTTTCGCCTTAAGGCCGCTAATGGTCAGGTGATTCTCTCAAGTGAAGGTTATGTTAATAAAGGTGGATGTGAAAATGGTATCGCTTCAGTCCGGTACAACGCTACTGATGATAAGCAATATAACCGTAAGGTAGCTCGTGATGGTCAGTTTTTCTTCAATCTACATGCTGGAAATAATCAAGTGATTGGAGTTAGTGAAATGTACACTACCTCTGGTGCGCGAGATAACGGTATTGAGTCTGTTAAGAGCAACGCCCCTAGTGCCAATTTGATTGATTTAACATAGAAGGGTTTTGCACCGCTCTTCGATGAGCGGTGCTTTTCTGAGCCGGTGTGATTTGAAGGCAGGCCGAATTGTTTGTTTCTCGACGTCTGAGTAAGCTCAAGAAATGTGGCGCATGAATTCTTTCTGTGGCTTGTTGATTTAAATCGTCTCTTCAGGGTGCTGAACTACATCAGGTGTGAGGGCTTAGTGATTGACGAGGGCTTTTCATTGCCAACGATAAAATTTAAATGGACTCTTAGCCAACTCATTGATAAGTGTGCTAATCAGAATGTCATCTTTAGTTTCGATGGCTGAGGAGTTCAATAAGCTCCTGCTTTTTCTTTTCATCCAGCTTGGCTATCAGGCAGGCTAGCTCTGCACTGAGCTCATCTTCACAGAAGAAGAAGTTCAGTGGTACGTTGAGCTCGGCCGCAATTTTCCTCAGTGTTGCCACATCCGGAACGTGACGACCTTTTTCGTAGTGGTTCATGCGGCCACTGGCAGAACTTTCATCCATACCAATTTTTATCCCAAGTGCTTTCTGGGAGATGCCTGCTCTTGTGCGAGCTTGCTTGAGTCGTAATGGAATGGGATTGTCAGACTGCAATGGAACATCATCTTTGAAACCTAAGTTGCTTAGATTGTCTAAGTTTTGCTGATTTCTGTATACTTAGCAATCCTAAGTTTTATGGTTTCGAGATTTGAAATGAGCGCGAGAAAAACCAATATCAATTTCGTTTTTGCGAACATTCTTCGCAAAGTCAATGCTACGAGCATAGGCCGAAAAGAACTGATCCAACTGGTGATGGAGGTTAATCAGCTTCAGGAAGCGGATGCTACGCGCTTTGTCGGACGGCATATTCATCAGCTTAAGAAGAAAAATCTGCTTTACTCCGAAGGTGAGAGAAACACTACAAGATATGTTTTTTGCGATGCACTGGTGGAGATGCTTGCCAGCCCGGTCAAAAATCGGAACGAACAAGGCTACAAACCCGAATTAGCCATTTGTGCATCTTCACTACGACAGGAGAAAGATACACTATCTGCAGAGCTGAAGCTCAAAATGGGTGAGGTCGAAGCATTTCAGGATTACATGGCAAAGTTTCCTGAGGCGCAAAAAGTTATTGCAGACTTGCTGAATGAATCAAGAGATTCAGCCGCTCTGCTTTATGGCAGGCTGAATGCGATTCAGAAAATTATTGATGCGACCTCTGTGGAGAGAGCATCAGCATGTTGAGACGCTGGCAGAAAGACTGCCTGGAGCAGGCTGCAATATCCTACAAAACTCAGTCTCATTTTCTGGTTTTGGCGGCACCGGGGGCAGGCAAAACTAAGCTGGCAGCCGAGGTTGCGAAGCAGCTTATCACCAACGATCAGGTTGATTATGTCGTTTGCTTTTCTCCGTCGCGGATTGTTGCTTCAGGTATAGAAGAGGCTTTTCAGTCAGTTCTGGAGAGACCATTTCATGGGAGATTAGGCTCAGTCGGTGCCTCTAGGACCTATCACTCGCTGATCAGTGCCAACCAACTGATTAACGACCTTCGCAATAGCCGTGTGCTGGTCGTGTTTGATGAAATTCATCACTGTGCAGGTGATGGGGTTTCTGAATCGAATAGCTGGGGATTGCACCTTCTGACCAGTATTCAGGAACTGGCAACTTACACGCTTTCTTTGACTGGCACACCGTGGCGGACTGATACGCTACCCCTTCCTTTTGCCCGTTATGCCGATCGAGAAGGAAACATTCTCTGTGACTTCTCCTATGGTTTGGCCGAAGCGATCAGAGATGGTGTGTGCAGAATGCCTAAGGTCACTGCAATTGATATTGAAGATATTACTGTTAAACGTCAGCAGGATTTCACGACGTATCAAGATATAGCCGCAGTACTTGAAAGCGGTGAACTTGGATATCGGAACCTTATTAAGCACCCTGAAATCATTGAATATCTTCTAGGTAAAGGCATTTCAAAGCTCACTGAACTTCGTAAAAAATCCCCCAATGCCGGTGGGCTTATTGTGGCCTCTTCCTGTGAGCATGCGCTTCAAATTCAAGAGCTACTCGCATCAGTATTCGGCAAAATGGCGAGGGTGGTTTCCTACTATCAGCAAGATTCTTCGGACCTGATTGATGACTTCAAAAACGGTGATGCAGAGTGGATTATCAGTATTGCGATGATTTCTGAAGGTACTGATATTCCTCGTTTGCAGGTTTGTTGTCATCTCACAGATGTAACCACAGAGCTTTATTTCCGACAGATTACTGGCAGGGTTATACGCACTTCACCTGATCAAGAGAATGAGGCATACCTCTATATGCTCGCTGAACCGCGTCTGGTCAAATATGCCGAGCGACTAAATGAGGATGTGCCGGGTTGTTATATGCACGAGGGTTTAGAACAGGTAAGCGGAACTGCCATAGAGGTGTATTCAGAGCCCGCGGGGTACTGCGGTGCCTCAACTCACACTAATGCAGACCAAGGAATATCGGCTCCCGAGCTTTCTGGCTTAGGTCTTTATAAACAAGAAAATTGTAAATCAGTATCCTTTGAAGTGAAACTTAAATCATTTAGGGAAAGACTGCTGGCGAGTTTTTTTGATTTATCTAGTTATTATTGAATAATTATTATGGTTACTATGGTTTTATATTTTTTTATTTGTATATGTTCTTAGCGGCCAGTTATGAGTGCAACACCTAATCCAATATCGGATAAGGTGTTGTTATGACTTACAAAGAACTTAACATAGAAGAGCGCGCCACGATTCAAGTTGGCTTGCTCAACAATCTCAGCCTGCGGCGTATTGCTCGTCTCATTAGTCGAAGTCCGTCTACTATCAGTCGGGAGGTGCGTCGGAATCAGCTCTTTGATGGACGATATGAAGCACCAAAAGCTCAGGTTAATCGCTTGGCTCGAAGAGCTGCTTGTAGACCCAGTAAAAAGCTTATTCAGGGTGAGGAGCTGTTTGAACTGGTCATTGTAATGCTGCGCAAGAAGTTCTCTCCACAACAGATTGCGGGTAACCTTAAACACATGAAACTAACCGGATATGAAGACAGCTATGTCTGTCGAGAGACGATTTACAACGCCATCTATGCATTGCCTGTTGGTGAGCTGCGCAAAGAGCTGATTCATTGTTTGCGGCAAGGCAAAACGACCCGTAGGCCGCGGACGGGTGGTGTTGATCGCAGAGGCCAAATCCCTGACATGGTCAGCATCCACCTAAGACCACCAGAGGTTGAAGATCGCCTGATGCCTGGTCATTGGGAGGGCGATCTCATCAAAGGTAAAAACAACGCTTCTGCTGTCGGAACGCTGGTTGAACGCACCAGTGGTTATCTCATACTGGTCAAAATGAACGACGCAACAGCCACATCTGCTGTTGAGGGCTTCAGTGCCGCATTAAATGGTATGCCGCTGAAGCTACGTAAAAGCATGACTTATGACCAAGGTAAAGAAATGGCCAAGCATGCGGAAATCACGCAACGTACGGGTATAGCGATCTATTTTTGTGACCCACACAGTCCATGGCAACGGGGGAGCAATGAGAATATCAATGGCCTGATCCGTCAATATTTACCGAAAGGAACAGGTCTGTCAGTGCATAGCCAGGAGCAGTTGGATGCGATTGCTTATGAGCTGAATATTAGACCTCGGCAACGTTTTAAATACCGTTGCCCGATTGAAGTGATAAGTGATGTGATGGCTCGGGAATATAATGCCACCACATCAGTGCAATAGTGTGTTGCACTCAGAGTCTGCAACCGCCCATCCAGTGAGCATCTAGTTGAGCTTGGTTCAAGCCGCATGCTGCAAGCCGGTTTTCTTTATTAGACATACGACACCCCTGAATAGGATTGAGATACGAGCACAAGGCATCAAATATACTTTGTGTATACACTATATGAGGTGCAAAATGTTTAATAAATACCTAATAAATTAATCTAAGTTAAGCATATTGTTACCTAAGGCCAGAGGTAGGATGCACCGTAGGAACAGTCACTGTATGAAATGTTGTAACTCTTGACTGGAAGGAAGGGTAGAGTCGATCTGAATCGACCAGTCTTCTCTAGATGCTTATTTGATTAGCAGTATTAAGTGCCTAGAGCAGGCGCTATGAAATCCAAGTTATAGAAGGGGGTAAGATACAAGCTGTCAAACAGATCACGGAAGATGTTTATGCGGTCAGATGGATTTCTGAACGAAAAGGAGTGTCGTGCAATAGCCTTGTATGGTTCTCGGCATAAACACGGTCACGCAAATAATCTGCTGCCACTGTTTTACGAACAGGTTGGGGGGCTAACAGGGCAAAAACAGCCTAAAGAAGGCTGGTCGATCCAATCGATGAGCAACAAACAATAGCTGTGGAGTTCTTTCGGTGGATTACAGAAAAGGGAGTTGTTCTCCGGATCCAGTTTGAGTCAGCCCCAGAGACGCTAAAAAACCAAATAATAATGAACAGGCAAGCAGTGACAAGGTAAACCAAAACATTACTATCTTTTTGCTAGCACCCATGGCAATTGCAAATGCACCGGCGGCATGAATACCAATCAAAAATGGACCTATAAATGCCAAGCCTGGAACACCAAATTTTTCCATAATCAAATGCTTACGACTTGAGGTTCCTTCGGGATTTTGCTTTTTTTTCTGCTTATTTCCCCAACGGTTTATAAGTAATTTAACTTTTTCACTTGCATAGATTATGGGTAAGAGCGAAAGCAAATTTCCAACAAATCCTGCAATAGCGGCTGGAATCCATGGCAATCCAGCAATGACACCCAATGGGACAGCAATCCACACTTCAAGCACTGGAATCGCTGAACCCACAAAGACACTGGCATAGAGTAATAGATCGTTCATTTGAGTCGCTCTTTTGCTTTCTAGTATGAAGAATTACACATGTAAGCTGGGTGTAATAACTAGCGTTGATTAGTGCTTGAATCACTCGAAACTATCGAGAGAAGCACAGGGGTTATGAGCAACGCCGCTGTAAGCCTGAATAGATGGTTTAGCGCTACGAACGCTGCTTCAAGATGCATTGCTACTGCAATAATTGACATCTCTGCTAACCCACCAGGGGAGTAAGAAATGATGAATGTTATTGGGTCGCGATCAAGGGCTATCGCTGCTAACAAGCCCAATCCAACCGCTATTCCGATCTGAATAACGACGATCACTAATGATGTAAATGAAACACGTTTGATAGCAGAGCGGGTCAGAGTGCCAAACTTAGATCCTAAATTAATTCCAATAAGAAGTTGTGCAATATTTACAATATAAGTTGGCACTTCGAACTCAGTTATCCCGGACAGATGTAAAAGAGCGGTAATACAGAAAGGAATCAAAATTACACTTGCTTGAAGTTTGAATCGCTTCTCGAAAAATGCCCCACTCATCACGCAAAATCCGAAAAATAGCCAATCTATAAAGGACATGGTACCAAAGCCAGCATCTTCTGGAGCTTTGGAAATTTCGATATTGTATAGCGATGCTACGATGAGAGGCATTGCCAATACAGCTAGACCAACTCTGAATAGATGCGTTGTGGCAACTTGAACCTGATCACAGCCTGGGCGCTCGCTCAGCATCGATATTTCCGTCATTCCTCCTGGGATTGAGCAAAGTAGCGAAGTTGTTCGATCTACGTTAAAAACACGACTGAGTGTGTAATAGCCGGATAAGATCGTCAGCGCCATCGCAGCTAGCAGAAACACAATAGATGCCCATGAATCTATCACGAGCTGTATAAACTCGAATGTGACAGTTACACCGAGAAGAGTCCCAACTGCTCCCCTTACATAAGGCAAGTAGGGTTTGCAGGCGAGAGGCTTTATTCCTATTGCTTGGGTAACAACGACAGCCAGAAGGCTCCCTATCAGCCATCCTAACGGAATACCAAGATAAGAAAAAATCCAGCCCGCCAACACTGCAATAGTGAAAGAGCTGGTAAAAAAAGTAGTGAAAATTGAAATCACTTCGAGCAAAACTCCCTGTTCAATATTTAACTAATGACTCGATCAACTGTTGTACTGGTTTCAACATTGATTTTCCTTTGAGCATCCCCCCCAGATAGAGTCATTCCACGGCGTTGATTAAATGCCATCTTAATACCTAACAGAGTTACCAAAATGAACGAGACTAATGTCACGCCTAAAATACGCAGTGCCCATCCAAGAAGACCGGATCCGATCATCAGTACAGATCGAAGGTTGACCCTGATATTGCGTAGAAACCACCAAATCAGATCATGGCTACAACTGAAAATACCATTCGTATCGGTACCATAAGTACGCAAGTGAACACTTCAGCCAACGGGATATGTAGGGTCACCAATATAAAGTTTCCAATAATCAAGGCAGCGATTAGTCCTCAAACGATATTGAGGCTATTTGCAAATAACATTGGATATCCCTCTGGTGCCTTAGCTCCTAGGTAAGCTTCGTATTCAAAATCGCGAGATCATTTACATTTGTGGCCTTAGCCTGATGTGCTCATATTGCTCTCACTTATCAAGTAACAGATTGGGAGGGGCAGCAATGATTGATATTGAATCCATCAATTGCTTCAGGGTATACACCTTGAGTTTAACGAGAGCTCGTACAATATGAAGTCATTACGCTTCTGCAGTAAATAAAACACCACCTGCCCCTGTATATACTGCGAAAACCATATTGCCGCATCGGTCGCAATGGCTAATGCACACAGTTTCATTTTTGAGTGAGTCATCCCTTCTAAGAACTTCTGCCGATGTTCCAATTACATGTATGAAACGCCTTCAGTACAATTGCACATACATAATCATAAATGCAATGAAAATATTTTGTTGGAATTGCTCTTGCCATAGATTGAGATAAATTAACCATTCACACGAGATCAAATATCTGAAAGAGCATGCTCTATTAGCTGCATCTTTGGCCCTTTACAGATTTCTCTTCAAAACCCGCCACGGTCGACAGAAAGCATTTGTAAGCAAAAAAACTTGCAAAGTGCATTTCTATATATAAATATGCACATTGTGGTTAACAAAAACAATTAGAAGGTGTCAAAAATGTTTAACACATTCAAGAAGGCTCTCGCCGCCGGCTTAGTTGCTGCAATCGCTTTAATCTCTCACGTTGCTTTGGCTGAAGATTTCCCATCAAAACCCTTGAGAATCATCGTTCCTTTTAATCCAGGAGGCGGTGTAGATACTGTTGCGCGAATCATTGCTGACAATCTCCGTGAAAACTTAGGCGCGGAAATAATTGTTGAGAATAAACCAGGCGGTAGTGGAATGATCGGTGCTAATGCTGTAGTGAAAGCTGCTCCAGATGGTTACACGGTGCTGTTAGGCTCTGCAGGCGAAGCAGCAATCAATGAATTTGTTTACAAGAAGATTCAGTACTCTCCAACAGAAGATTTGGCACCTATAACATTGGTTGCTCGAATTCCAAACGTAATGGTTCTGAGTCCTAAAGTACCTGCGAATACTATGGAAGAGTTCGTTGCCTATGCTAAAGAGAACCCCGGTATGACCTACGGCACGAGTGGTATCGGTAATTCCCAGCACCTTAATGGAGCTCTATTAGCAGGTATGTCTGGACTTGATATGGTTCAAATTCCATACAAAGGTGCATCAAAGCAGTTGGTAGATGTTGCATCTGGTGACGTGGATATGACCTTTGTGAGCTACACAGCTGCACGCGGATTTATCACTGACGGAAAAGTTAAAGCTCTTGCGATTACGGCTGCTGAACGCGCCCAATTCGACAAAAACATTCCTGCGATCGCTGAGTATGCTCCACTCAGTAACTATCAGCTGGAGAACTGGTTTGGTATGTTCGCACCGGCAGGAACTCCAGCAGATATTGTTGACAAGCTCAACGGTGCGATCGTCGCTGCACTGAACAATGACGAACTTGCTACTAAGCTCCAGAACATGGGGGGGCAGCCTGCCCCTATGACTGTTGCTGAGTTCACAGCTTTTCTCGCAACTGAGCGTGCTCAGTTTGCTGAAATTGTTAAGAAAGCCGGTATCTCAGTTGAGTAATTCGCTCCATTCGCGGTTCGGTCATTCATCGGGCCGCATTTTTCGGTAAAAAACTTTATGAAACTTTCACGAGATTTGTGGGCTGGAATCCTACTGTTTTCTTTGGGGCTTATCGTCGCCATTTACGTCTACGCAAACTATCGCATGGGTACGTTACGAAGTATGGGCCCCGGTTATATGCCCTTTGCACTTGCTGTTGTTTTATCGGCTCTTGGTGTAATTGCTGCGATTATGTCCCAAGTACTTCCACCTCAAGATTATAGCGGTCGAGAACTGGACTGGAGGAAAGTAGTACCGGTCGCTCTGGGTGTTCTGATTTTCGCGCTGACAGTTACCAAATTGGGGCTAATAATATCTACGATTCTCCTCGTAGTGATCTCGTCTATTGCAGATAGAAGGTTCAATTTCAAGCATTCCTTCTTTTTGGCGATTAGTCTCTGCTTAATCTCCTGGGTCGTTTTTGTCCTGCTGTTAAAAATGACAATTCCAGTTTTTTGGTGATTTATGGATATTTTATCTAGTTTTTTTGACCATCTTGCAATCGGCGCAAGTGAAGCGTTTACGCTTCAGAATCTTTGGTACTGTTTCGTAGGTGTTTTTCTTGGAACCTTGGTTGGGGTAATTCCTGGTCTCGGTTCACTCATAACCATCTCACTGTTACTGCCGCTTACATATCACCTTGAACCAACCGGCGCTCTCATCATGCTTGCAGGCGTTTATTTTGGTGCAGATTACGGTGGTGGTACGTGCTCTATTCTCCTAGGTGTACCCGGGCATCCTGCAGCTGCTGTCGATGTCCTTGATGGCTACCCTATGGCAAAGCAGGGACGAGGCGGAATCGCCCTCTTCATGAAGTGTATTGCTTCGTTCTGGGGGTCAACCGTTGGTGTAGTTCTATTAATGATGTTTGCTCCAATGCTGGCTGCGGCTGCGCTAAATTTCGGGCCGCCAGAATACTTCGGCTTGATGTTTCTAGGTCTCGTGGCGGCTTCGACAGTCGGGGATGGTTCCCCACTTAAGGGGCTAGCAATGATGATTATTGGGTTGTTGGTGTCATTTATTGGAACCGATGTAAATAGTGGGACAGAACGCTTCACATTCGGCTTTCCGGATTTGTCCGAAGGGGTCGGTTTAATCGTCGTAGCTATGGGTGTTTTTGCCATATCAGAAGTGATGCGAAGCGCGGGAAGTCCTAACGTGCAACCGGTGAATCAGAAGTTTAGCCTCCGAGATCAGATGCCCACTCGTGAAGACTGGAAGCGCTCATTTGCCCCCATGTTACGTGGCTCAGGTATTGGATCTTTTTTCGGATCGTTGCCTGGTACTGGCGGTGGTATGGCAACCTTCTTGGCATATGCAGTCGAGAAACGTGTTTCTAAACAGCCTGAGCGATTCGGAAAAGGTGCCATAGAAGGAATAGCCTCGCCCGAGGCATGTAACAATGCCGGCGTGGGCACCGCGTTCATTCCTACCTTAACACTTGGAATCCCTGGTGATGCCATTATGGCGCTACTGTTAGCAGGGTTGGTTGTTCAAGGTATTCAGCCTGGTCCTATGGTTATGAGCACCAATCCAGAGCTTTTCTGGGGCCTGATCGTGAGTTTCTTCATAGGCAACTTGATGTTGTTGGTACTCAATATCCCTCTGATTGGAGTATGGGTGCGATTGTTGAGCATACCCTACCAGTGGCTTTTCCCTGGCATCTTGCTATTCACGTGCATCGGGGTATTCAGCACCCATTACAACGTCTTTGATCTTTACTTGCTACTTGGATTTGGCGCAATGGGCTACATCGCGTGGTTGTTAAAGTTAGAGGTCGTTCCTCTTATCCTAGGTCTTATCTTAGGACAGCCGATTGAAGAGAATTTCCGTCGAACCATGCTCATTTTTAAAGGTGACCTTTCAATATTTATTAGCCGCCCAATTTCTGCTGTTGCGATAGGCGTCGCAGTATTTCTGCTGATTTGGTCAGTTAAATCCCAAATTACTCGGAAGCATAAATTATGAATCAAACCCAACAGGTAGGATTGGACAAGTACAGTAATATCGCTCGTTTAAACATCGGTTCGAGCAGCTATCACGTAGTAGATATTCAGTCGATTGCCGGAAATAAGTTCAATCGCCTTCCAGTTGTATTACGATTATTACTTGAGAACGTTTACCGCAACTCTGAAGGTGTGGAACGCAAAGAAAATGTAAACGCGATTTTGAGTTGGCTAGATACTCACACTAGCGTTAGAGAGATACCCTACCAACCTGGTCGTGTGCTAATGCATGACACGACCAGCACGCCCGCTCTCGTTGATATAGCAGGGATGCGAGATGCGCTTCGCGAAGCCGGGACAGAACCATCCGTATTAAGGCCAACCTTGCATGTCGATGTTGCCATCGATCACTCATTGGCAGTCGAGGTCTTTGGTAAGGAAGACGCATCCTCAGAAAATATGCAGCATGAAATTCGCCGAAATGGTGAGCGTTATCGATTTTTGCGCTGGGCTGCGGGAGCACTGGGTAATGTGACGATTCATCCCCCAGGGACTGGAATTATGCACACTATCAACCTCGAACAGCTCGCAACAGTCGTTACAACAGAAGAGCGTGACGGCGAGCAGTGGATGGTTCCTGACATGATGCTGGGGACAGATAGTCATACACCTATGATTAATGGAATTGGTGTATTGGGCTGGGGGGTCGGTGGATTAGAAGCGCAAACCGTTATGTTTGGTATGCCGACCATGATCAGAGTTCCTGACGTTATCGGTGTTAAATTTACTGGAGAACTTTCCGCTGGCGTTCAGGCCTCGGATGTTGCATTGACAGTAACACATCGATTGCGTCAGGTAGGTGTTACCGGCGAGTTTGTGGAATTTTTCGGTCCTGGCGTTGCAAATCTGAATGCAGATGCGCGGTCTGTGATCGCTAATATGGCACCAGAATATGGGGCAACAACGGGCTACTTCCCTATTGATGACCACACTCTCGAATACCTCACAAAGACGGGACGTTCGGATGAATCGGTTAATCAAGTAAGAAGCTATGCGATTAGCCAAGGTATCTGGTTCGTCCCGGATTCGGAGCCAGAGTACTCTCAAGTTGTTGAAATTGATCTATCAGAGATCGGTTTCCACGCCGCAGGCCCAAAACGCCCGCAGGACCTTGTGACGCTGGATCAAATACCGGAGAAACTTCGAGAGGCGACTGGAGCCGAAGCCCCCGAAGCGCATGATTTTCCGCGGTTTCCGGTTGCAATCGCCGCGATTACCAGTTGCACCAACACGTCGGATCCTTCGCTTATTATGGCTGCAGGAGTTGTTGCACAAAAGGCCTCTGCTTTCGGTCTAACTGTATCAACCTGGGTTAAAACCTCTTTGGCACCAGGGTCGCCTACTGCGCTTTCGTATCTAAAACGAGCTAATTTGCTGGCTTCCCTTGAGTCTCTTGGGTTCGGGATCGTTGGCTACGGATGTACAACCTGTATTGGTAACTCAGGGCCGTTGACCACTCCTATTGCCGACTCTATATCTGGGGGGGAATGTAAACCAGTAGCGATACTGTCAGGCAATCGGAACTTTCCGGGTAGAGTACATCCTGATATTGATCTTAGCTACATCATGTCCCCGGCGTTGGTCGTCGTATATGCGCTTGCAGGAAATGCAGAAATAGATCTCAGTAGTGAACCGATACAAATCTCGCCTTCGGGTCAGCCTATCTATTTGTCGGATCTTTGGCCTACACATGAAGAGATCAACCTAGCGCTCAGCAAGGGCATCCAGACCATAGATTTCAAAAATGACTTCGAAGAAGCATCACAAAACCCACTCTGGAACGCTTTAGAGTCACCAGTCTCTGATTGTTTTCCATGGGATGAATCCTCAAACATACTTCGCCGTCCTCCATTTGCTTCGCTGGGCCAGGGATCCTCTTTAGGTGAGTTTTGTGCCTATCCATTGATGGTTCTAGGAGACGACGTTACAACAGATCATATCTCACCTGCGAGTGCAATTCCGAAAAACAGCTTAGTTGCGGACTACCTAGTGGCTCGAGGAGAAGATAGAAACGATCTAAATGTATTTGCGTCTCGGAGAGGTAACTGGGAAGTTATGATGAGAGCGGCTTTCCACAGCAAGTCGCTTGTTAACTATCTCGATCCTGATATGCCCGTCGCCCATACGCTGCACGTTCCTAGCATGGAGGTGATGCCTATTTGGGAGGCTGCTGAGCGATATCGACAGGACGGAAGCTCTGTCGTAATTATTGCAGGTGAACGCTACGGCATGGGGTCGTCGAGAGACTGGGCCGCTAAAGGACAGCAGCTGTTAGGTGTTAGAGCAGTAGTTGCAGCCAGTTTTGAACGTATTCATCGGTCAAATTTAATCGGTATGGGAATACTGCCTCTATGTTTGCCGCAAGGTATGAGCCCTGAGGCTCTAGCTATAAAACCAGGGGACCAGATTACTATAAATGCACCTATCGAAAATTTGATATGCAGAGGTGAAGTGTCTGTAAGAATCCTCCGAGGAGATCATCGTGAGGATAAGATCACCGCGATTGCTGCAGTAGAGACTCAACTTGAACTTGAGCTATTACGCGTCGGTGGAGTTTTACCAATGATACTAAAACGCAATTTGAGTAGGTATTGATCATGTTCCAGGATAATGATGTTTTGGATTCAGATATGCTGGATTTGGAAAAACTACAACGAGTTTTTGCGCCGACTGGGAAGCTTAGAGCTTCAATCAATCTAGGTAATCCGATTCTGGCCAATCGATCAGATGACACAGGTGAACTGTATGGAGTGTCTGTTGATCTAGCAACAGAATTTGCTAATCGATTAGGCCTGGAGCTTGAATTAGTCGTGTTTAATGCAGCGGGCAAGTCGGTCGAAGCAGTTGCTGCGGAACAAGCTGATTTTGGTTTTTTCGCGATTGATCCTCTTAGGGGTGAAAAGCTAAGTTTCACAGAGCCTTACGTCTTGATCACTGGCAGTTATCTCGTAGCCGACGACTCACCGATTAAAACGTTAAGTGACGTGGACCGTGCTGGTAATCGAGTTGTCGTAGGTCGTGGTAGCGCTTATGACCTATACCTTACACGTGAACTAAAGTTCGCCAGTATAGAGCGAGCGCAAACATCTCCGACCGTAGTCGATACATTCTTAGACCTTGGTTGCGAGGTTGCTGCGGGTGTGACGCAGCAATTGGAAGGTGATCTATTACGTTTTCCTGGACATCGAATGTTACCGGGCAACTTTATGACAATTCGACAGGCAATGGGAGCTCCAAAAAGTCGGGGAGATTTAGCTGCAAGTTATCTAAGCATGTTTGTTGAGACCATGAAATCAAGCGGTTTTGTCAAACGATCTCTCGCTAAACACAGTATTCAGGGTGCAAAAGTCGCTCCATTAGTAGGAATTTGATGATGTTTGCATATATTGGGTGTCGAACTACAAAAGAGCGTAACGCACGCGGTGAGGGTATCAGTGTTGTTAGCATCGACGGTCAAACAGGTGCACTCCAGCTAGTAGAGCTGATGGGTGGACTTACCAACCCCTCGTTTCTGACGTTGAATTGTAATCGTACCCGTCTCTACACGGTACATGGTGATGGATCAGAAGTTAGTGCTTTTAAGATTGATTCCTCTTCAGGGCGGTTGAGCCATCTTAATACTGAGTCAACCCAAGGTAATAATCCCGTTCATCTGGCTTTATCGCCTGACGAGGACTCACTTGTTGTCTCGAACCATATCACGAGTTCGTTAGCCGTACTGCCTATCGATGACGAAGGAAAAATTGGTCCGCTACGACAACTGGTAAAACTGGAAGGAGAACCTGGCCCTCATCGCAAGGAACAACCGTTTCCGAAGCCACACTTCAATCCCTTTGATCCTTCGGGTCAGTTCGTAGTCGTTCCAGATAAGGGTTTAAATAAAGTATTTTCTTTCCCTTTTAAGGAAGGTCGTTTGGTTGCAGAGGAGATGACAGAGGCAGTTACACGCGAAACGGCAGGGCCTCGCAACATAGTGTTTCACCCATTAAAGCCATACGCATACGTGATCAACGAGTTAGACTCGACCGTCACCAGCTATTCGTTTGATGGTAATACTGGCAAAATGAGTGCCTTCCAAGTTATCAGTTGCCTCGCAGACACATTTACTCAGGATAGCCGTGCCTCCAGTATTCAAATCGACAAAACGGGTAAGGCACTTTATGCCAGTAATCGCGGCGAAGACTCAATAGCAGTCATGTCTATTAGCCCGGAAACCGGACGCCTTACCTTGATTCAGACGATGGAAAGCCAAGGAAAAACTCCCCGATTCTTTACCCTGGATCCATCGGGTCGATGGATGTACGCCCTCAACGAAGACAGCGACACTATTGTTGGATTCTCGGTTGATCCATCAGATGGACGATTGTCAAATACGGCTATTGAATTCGAAACTGGTAGTCCTGTCTGTATGATATTTGCTGATTAGAATGATATACCCGGTGTAAGCACCGGGTTTTTTTAAAAATTTAGATTGAAAATTCGAGCGAGTAGTTAGGGTAATTTAGTCGGATTTCATGCTCTCGACCCGGTATGTCGAAAGGCTTGCAAAAGGCACCTGTGGTAACCCTCTGTCCTTTAAGCAGCGATAAATTTTGTTCCCGAGCATGATCGATCAAATAGCGAAGAGATGTCATTGGGTTAATTCCATTTTTACCCACAAGCGGCGACGATACGTTGTTACCATCAAGCTCAACGAAACATTCTCGCTGGAGTGATATCAAAAGTTCATCGGTGATTTCAGTTGATAGCCGGTCACCGATGACAATCGCTTCAAACGCAGCATTGTCTGCAACAAAACTAGGCCAGCCAATTGCTCGGCGATCAACGAAGCGCGATCTCACGATTTCAAAATTAATGGTGACCTCATCAATTAGTCGATTATCGATGGGTAGTGCCTCATGGGGATGTATGTCGCGAGAGAGACGAAGACCTACCTCACACTCAATAGTCAAAGCTCCGGTTGTCGGAGTTTGGATTATGTCTCCCGCCTGGTATGAGCGTTCTCGGAATAGCCTACCTACCAACCCACGAGGCAAATTGGACTGAGCAATTTGATTATCGCTTGCGGCAGCGAGCTTCCAGCCAAGGATCGTCAGATCGAGTTGCCGAACAAGCTCATTTTGAATCGAATACCCCTCGTTTAATGAGTTAGGTAGCAGGTCGTTAGGCAGTTCCGTTTCCAAGTTGCCTGTATGCCATCGATCAGCGATGAATTGAGCAGATCTAATGATTTTGTCTTGATTTGACGGTGGTATGTGCAATTTCTCATCCAGAATGATTACTTGAGTGAGCATTAACTATTTACATTTAATACGTTATTTTATTTTTTCTGTCAGACTTAGGTTATAATCTTCCAGTGATTATTGCATTTCTGTAAACATAAAAACAGTTTGATCTTTCTGTTTACATGAGAGAAAGAGGTATTCAGGTGACCGAGCGACTAACAGGTGTAACCGGCAGGCTATCCAAACAAATCGCGCAGGAGATTTTGTCCGGGCGGCGTTCTTTAGGAGAGCGACTGAACGCTAAAACAATCTCAGAAGAATATAGAGTATCTCGTACGCCTGTTCGTAATGCACTGATGGAGCTTGAAAAAAATTCGCTGGTAGAACGTATTCCTAACAAAGGTTTCTTTGTCGTTCAAAGCTTACCCGATTGCGCTCAAGGATGGATGGAAAGTCGCGTTTCGACTGAAATAGATGATTATCAGCTTCTCGCAAATGACTGGCTAACCGATTCAATTCCTTCGACGGTAACAGAGCAGTTTGTTAGGGAGCGTTATGGTTGGGCCAAGGTAAAAGCGGTATCGCTTCTTAACCGCGCTACACGGGAGGGTTGGGCTGAACGAAACCCCGGCTACGGATGGACTTTATTGCCCGTAGCGAAAACAACCGAGTCGTTTAGTGAACTTTATCGGTTTCGCATAGCTATAGAGCCAGCGGCATTGATGGAGCCAACCTTTAAGCTTGATAGAAAAGTTATCAATCAACAGCGTGACATTCAAAACATGATTCTTGACTCGGAAATGGGATCCATTCCGGATGAAGCAATTTTGGAGTACGGCGCATCCTTTCATGAAGAGCTTATCAAATTATCAGGTAACCCCTATTTTTTGATGGCTCTTCAGCGTGTCAATAAAATGCGCAAACTTATGGAATATAAAGCACAGATTAATCGCGAAAGATTGGTTGTCAATTGTTCTGAGCACTTGGAAATACTTGATATGTTGGAGCAAGGCAGTGTCGTTGACGCTTCATTCAAGCTTCGCCAACATTTGAGCAAAGCTCTCAACAGAAAAGCAGATAAAACCCGAACTTGGGATGAGACCGTCGAAAAGCTCGGTTAATCACCTCTATTTGAGCTGGATTGTTGGTTTTCACTTAAAAGTAACCCAGTATTTGCATCTAACATTGTAATTCCCCCGCTTTTACATGGTTTAAAATTTAATGAAAATATGAGGGGGAGAGGCATATTTCGGTGCAAATCAACAATTCAATCGAGATTTTTCTTTAGACCTGCCTAATCAACGCTTGTTATCAGCCATTACGTATATCTAAACTCACGAAGGCTGATTTTACTTGGCTGTGGTGCTCGATCTGCTTTCAAAAGCAGTAACTGGTTGGTCGATTCACTTTTTTCTGATGGATTACAGAAAAGGGAGTTGTTCTCCGGATCCAATTTGAGTTAGCCCTAGTGATGCTAAAAAACCAAATAATAATGAACAGTCAAGCAGTGACAAGGTAAACCAAAACATTACTATCTTTTTGCTAGCACCCATGGCAATCCAGCAATGACACCCAATGGGACAGCAATTCAAACTTCAAGCACTGGAATTGCTGAACCCACAAAGACACTGGCCTAGAGTAATAGATCGTTCATTTGAATCGCTCTTTTGCTTTCTAGTATGAAGAATTACACATGTAAGCTGGGCGTAATAATCAAGCATGGTTTAGGGTTGGGTATCAGACTGTATACGGTTTCAATTCTTGTATTCATACACCCTACTTATCTATTGCTAGCTTGGTGCCTAGTCCTACAAAAAGAATTCCCGTTCCTTTGTTTAATGCAGAAAGATAGTTCGGTTTCTCACGAAGGTTTTTACTGAAGATGGCCGCCGACCAAGCAAGAAGTACGCACCAAATGGTACTCGTTGTGACAAAGGTAGCCCCAAGTGCTAGAAAGCTTACAAGAGCTGAATTGGCATCCTCAGAAATAAACTGAGGAAGAAATGCTAGAAAGAACATCGCTACCTTAGGGTTGAGCGTATTTGTCACCAACCCTTGCTTAAATGCAGAGAATGCACCTGTGGTTTCAAAAGATGTTGGTTCCAAAGGGCTCGATTTACTGTTCAGAATCATCTTGATTCCCAAGTAAATCAGATAGGCAGCTCCCGCGAGTTTGACAATCATAAAGGCAGTTGCTGATGCGGTAATCAAGGCCGAAAGCCCGAATGCGGCAGCAAAGGTGTGAACCAATGCACCGCCAGAGATTCCTAGGGCAGATGCAACGCCGACTGACCGTCCTTGAGCCAAACTTCTACCCAGTATGTAAAACGTGTCTGGGCCGGGTATCAGATTTAAAATAATGCTAGCAACCAAAAAAGTTTCAAAGCTTTGAATACCAAGCATATAAACCTCCAGCCAATGCAAAAAATATGCGGCTCCGCGTAATTCACTGAACCATAAGAAGAGAGGAGGAATATACTCCCCTTTCCCTTGAATGCCTATGTTTAGCCTGCACCTCAAGTGGCTCGCAGCGAAATTTATTCTATAAGGCTTGTTGATTTATGGTGGGTAGCTTGTCTTGATCGGCTTTGGGCTATCACAAAAAATAGGGCTGCTAACAGCACGGGAACAAAGGAAACCCAAAGTACAGAATTCCAACCAAAAGCACTTAGTATCCCGCCTGAAGAGAAAGACCCAAGTGCCATTACTCCAAAAACGATAAAATCATTCAGTGCTTGAACACGCGTTTTCTCTTCTGGTTGGTGGCATTCCAGCACCAATGCAGAAGCGCCTAAAAATCCAAAGTTCCATCCTAGGCCAAGAATAATTAGCATCCACCAGAAATGATCAACTTCAGCCCCGATCAATCCAACCCCGGCAGACAGAGCGGTGAGGATAAGACCGAGTATTGCAATGCGGAGGGGCCCAAACTTTTCAATTAAGTTTCCTGTAAAAAAGCTAGGGCCATACATAGCTAGAACATGCCATTGTAATCCTAGGTTTGCTGACTCCTGTGAGTGACCACATAAATGCATTGCTAGTGGTGCTGCTGTCATTAAAAAGTTCATTACCATGTAAGAAACAGCGCCACATAACGCTGCAGCAATAAAGCGTGGCTGCATGGCAATTTCTGGCAGTGGACGTCCCTCATAAGGCAATTTGTTGTCATTGACGGATGGTTTAGGAAGCTTAACTCCTAAGAGGAGCAGTGCCGATAAAGCCGCCACTAATGATTGGATAACAAACGTGGCTGCAAATACGCTTGGCATCCACAAATACATTGTCCAGGTTACAAGCTGTGGACCAATGATCCCGGCGGCAATCCCGCCAGCCATAACAAGTGATAATGCTCTTGCTCTTCGTTCAGGTTGAACGCCATCTGCAACAGCAAAACGGTAAGTAAGAACGACAGCTGCGTAAGCCCCTCCGAAGAAAGTTGCCAGGCAGAACAGCCAAAACCACCCTTGTAAAATTGCGGCCAGAGATAGGATGCCCGTTAGTACTCCTGCACCTGTTCCTAGGATAAATGATGCTTGGCGACCATATCGGCTGGCTATAAACCCAAATGGCAAAATACTGGCAGCCATCCCAACAACGAAAATAGAAATTGGTAAGGTGGCTAATGCTGGAGATGGTGCCAACATATTGCCGATGATTGATCCTGTAGCATAAACAACAATTGAGTTTGCGCCTGCTAGAGCTTGTGCGATTGCTAAGAGCCATATATTCGCTCTTTGTTGCCTATCTGATAAAAGTGTTTCGGTATTTACCGTATTATTTGATGACATTCTATTGCTCGATTTTTCGTTAGTTAGAGCCTAAACATGCACTTTTGCATGGGTATAGCCTTCATATATTCGACGCTTCCAGACCAAACCCTTTGGTAAGGCTGGTTTGCTATTTAATGTTTATTCTGTTTCATCTTGAGCCTTCTCCCTTTGGCTAATCTGTATTGATATACAGCTGAGATTTAAAATCTGCTCGATAGCTGCCCTTAATTCATTAATGAGTACTGCTTGCCTGCTGCAATTCTGAGGTTTACCCCTAACTGGGCCGCATCAACAGCCCCAGCCAAATAACCAGGGAATAAGGGAGACCATTCACTTGCAATACCTACAAGCTTGTCTTCCCATGCGCCATGCACGACAGAAGGAATCTTCGAAGGTGAAATAGCTGGAAAAATCAAGTCTTCAGCTACGGCTGTAAACGGATCGCTTGCCCAATCTTTGTAAAATTCACAGAGTGGAAAGCTCCCTTCTATTCCAAAAAGTCGAGCAAGTTGCATACGGCAATGACGCTGAATCTCTTCGTCAGATATGTTTGAACGTTTGTGGGGGGGGAGGCCGACAAAACCAAACAAGGCCCCATAGCCAGCACCTGATGCATCATAGATTTCAATTAGAGGGCCTTTCGAGCTTCTAACAGCACCAGAAAGGCCGCCATCTCTCCAGAATGGGTAATTGAACACAGCAAGATATTTCGCATGAGGAGCCATCCATGTGGGGCACTCCGACCATTGTCGCTTTAACTTCGAAGGGAGCTCAGGAGTGAAGGCAATATTTTGTACAGCGAGCCGTGGAGGAACAGCTAAAAAAACCTGGTCAACACGGTATGAAGATGAGCCACTAATCGAGTTCTTCGCTTCTATATCAATATAACGGTCAAATTTTTTAAGACCCGTAACATGAGTATTAAGGACCCGCTGCCCATACCTCAAACGCTTTATCAGAGCTGCCGCGATAGAACCCATTCCGCCTATAATTCTGAACCCCTTGGGGCCGGACTCAATACCTTGGCTTTTTTGAAGGGGAGTTTTTCCGGTGTGTTCTAGCAATATATCACCAGTCTGATATTGCTCTGTGCATGTTAGTCCTAAGTCTTTAACAACTTGTGCAAAATCAGGTTGTAAGGCAGGCCAGAACCAGGTAGCTCCCAAATCAATATGATCCTTCATTGATGGCTCTGAAAGTACGCGTCCACCAAAATAGTCACGGGCTTCAATCAGCACATAATCCGAAATACCCTTTTGCTCCAACAGCATTGCAGCATATAAGCCGCTAACTCCTCCACCAATAATGGCTACACGCGCTTTTATCATCGAATACCTGCTACTGAGGTTAGGTCTTCAAATCGGCCATATTTCAAGTAGACAGTAGCTCCATCCTGGTGCGATTTAAGAGAAGGATGTTGGCCAGAGGGAAATCTCAGCCAGCTGCCTTTTGTGTACTTCCTGTAGCCATCTCATAGTGATCCCTCTAAGACTAATACTTCTGCGCCTACTACTGGTTCTTTGAATAAAGAAACATTAGCGGCAAGACGCTCAATTAGGACGTTTTCCGAGTCATCTTTATACAATGGGCAGGTATCACGGCCTTCAGAGAAATACCAATTACTCTTATCTTTAATATTGATGCGAACACAGGGTTGTTTTTTGCCGGCCATCTGCCAGAGCTTTACAAAAATTGTCGCGCCACAATCACTGGAAGGAGAATGAGAGGAATCAGGTGGGTTGCGTAAATACCACCCTGATGAATAAGACTTGCCGGATTCAGAAAAAACGCCATCTAGTACTAAAATTTCCTCCCCTCCAGGGTGAGAATGATGTGGAAAACCAGAGCCTTCCTCGAACCGAACAATACTGGTTGCACGACCCTTTTCAGCACCAACGCGATCCAGCATTACCCGTTGCACACCTTGCTGTGGCGAGCTTGACCATTCGTATTTATCGGGCGTTACTGAGACCTGAACGGAAAAATCAGTATTGACTAACATAAAGCCTCTCGAAAATCGGATGGTAGGTCCTAAATCTAAACTGATCACAGAGCCTTGATGGAAAGAGGCTCAAACATCCGTAGTCTGGAACTCTGAACGATATTCTTAGTTTAAAAGAAAAACTTTTCAGACCTTTAGTGGCTTTGAATTTTCATTCTTTTAATAGAGGGTTTCAAATGAGAAGATGTTTTTCCCTTTAAAAGAAAATATTTCAATATGACTTATCCATCACATCTAAACGCATTGCGAGCCTTAGAAGCGAGTGCACGGCACCAGAGTTTTTCGGGTGCAGCTGAAGAACTAAATGTAACTCCAGCAGCAGTTGGGCAAATAGTAAGGGGGCTTGAAGATTTGATTGGTCGCCCTCTCTTTATACGTCGGAATAGTGGGCGAGTTAGATTGATTCCAACAGAGGCGACAATGGGGGCCTTAGCAGATATAAGAATGGGCTTGGATAAGCTAAGTTTAGGCTTGGAAAAACTACGATCTCCTGAAAATAAAAATATTCTTACCGTTACTGTTAGCCCGGCATTTGCAGCAACGTGGTTACTGCCGAGGTTCGAAAGTTTTCAAGCGCGCTGCCCTGACATTGATCTCAGATTAGATACAAACTTGAAACCAATCGATTTCACCCTTCATCATGTCGATATTGGTGTTCGCTATGGTTCAGGGCGTTGGCCAGAACTCGAGTCGGAAAAGCTGATGGATGAAGAAGTTTACCCCGTCTGTTCCCCAGGCCTGTTCTCTAGATTGCCCCCTCAATTTGAGCCGAAAGATGTCACAGACTTTACCCTAATTCATGATCTATCCATGGATGGGCATATAGAATTTCCTACATGGGAGCGTTGGCTTTTGAAAGCCTGTGGGACTAAACATGATACATCAAGAAATATAACAATTAATAACTCAGCAGCAGTCCTCCAGGCAGCAGCTAACGGCAGAGGTATAGCTTTGGCCAGAAGCGTTATGGCGCAGGATGATGTTAAGTCGGGCAGGCTTATCCGCTTGTTCCCGGAAATAAGTTTCAAGCCAAAGCTGGGGTATTATATTGTTTATAAAAAAGAAAATATGAAATCAGAAAAGCTCAACGCATTTAAAGAATGGATCATAAATGAGACCGAATGCGCTTCATCTGAGTTTTAGTGGTTCACTAATTCCGGACAGAAAGCCGAAGCTTTTCTTCGGCTCATGAAGGAGCTAATCCCTTGTTGTACTGATTTCTCTGATCCGAGTGGAGCAGAACCTTTTGTAGTCTTCCACGCTGCTTGTAATCCATCTCTAATGCTTTCACCGCCAAGTTAACATCGGCTTTTCTCGATAGCGCCCAACTGACAACTCGGCGAACACAGAGATTTTCGCGGCGGCCAGATAGTGTCAGCGACCCGTGTTCGGAAGTAAGTGATATCAGCTCGCTTCACCGTTACCTGCGCGCCCCCTATTGCTTACACAATAGCCTGCTTCACGCATCAGCGAACTAACCTTTTAGCGACCAGTCTCAATACCATCTTTGCAGATGATCTCCATGCGACTGCCAGCAGAGCTTCGACTACAAGTAAATATCTCGCCAACTATAGCTCTCAGGCGAGGACGATTGATATTGATACGTGCCTGCCGTTGCCGATAGCTATAAAAATACGAGCGGTTGATACCAAAGGCTGCGCAGACCAAATTGATCGATCAGCGCGTACGACCGAGATCTTCTGCCATCAAGAGAGCGGTAGCCTTTTTTAGTATCGACTTCTCCAGCTCTAGTCGGTTCACACTGGCTTCCAACTCCTGAATACGCTGTTGTTCAGGCTTCAGAGCCTTACTGTTTGGGGTGATGCCACTGCGTTCTTATTCAAGCTGCTTTATTGCCCCCTACATCCAGTGAACGGCTCGCCTCGGCCAGTGAATATCCCTGATCAAGGACTAGGCTAGCAGCTTCCTTCTTGCACTCTGTTGAATAAGATCTACGTTGACTTGCCATTGAACACCTCTTCTAAGGTGGTGGCATTGCCACATAAATCGGTACATGGGGTCATTGGAACTCAACAATATGGTCTTTTTTGTGTGAGAACCACTTTGGAATAAAAGGCTTATCTGTTTTCTATCTACGGTCCTGAATCTTCCGGTAAAACCACACTGACCCTTCAGGTGATTGCTGAAGCGCAGAAGATGGGTAAAACCTGTGCCTTCGTTGATGCTGAGCACGCGCTGGATCCTATCTATGCTGAGAAGCTGGGTGTGAACCTGGACGATATGCTGGTTTCTCAGCCGGATACTGGTGAGCAGGCGCTGGAAATTACCGATATGCTGGTGCGTTCTAACGCGGTTGACGTGGTTATCGTTGACTCCGTAGCGGCACTGACACCACGTGCCGAGATCGAAGGTGAAATGGGTGATTCCCACATGGGTCTGCAGGCGCGTCTGATGTCTCAGGCACTGCGTAAAATTACCGGTAACATCAAAAACGCTAACTGTCTGGTGATCTTTATTAACCAGATCCGTATGAAGATTGGCGTTATGTTCGGTAACCCTGAAACCACAACCGGTGGTAACGCACTGAAGTTCTACGCTTCTGTTCGTCTGGATATCCGTCGTACCGGTTCTGTGAAGCAGGGGGACGAGATTGTGGGTAACGAAACCCGCGTTAAGGTTGTGAAGAACAAGGTATCGCCTCCGTTCAAGCAGGCTGAATTCCAGATCATGTACGGCAAGGGTATCTACCACGCTGGTGAAGTGATCGATCTGGGTGTAGCCAACAAGCTGGTTGATAAAGCCGGTGCATGGTACAGCTACAAAGGCAACAAGATCGGTCAGGGTAAAGCCAACGCCGCTCAGTTCCTGCTGGATAACCCAGAAGTGATGAACGAGATCGACGGCGCGCTGCGCGATATGCTGCTGACTTCTCCGGTTCCTAAAGCGGAGCAGGAAGCGGATGCAAAAGACGATAACCTGCAGGATGCTGAATAAGCATTAGCGGTCTTCGGGCAAGATCTTAAGACATGAAAAAGCCGGTTCATCCTAAGTGAACCGGCTTTTTTTGTGCTTGATGATCAGCGGTTTTCGCTGATTAGCTCAGTAAAAGTGGTTTACAGATTCGGCTTGTACTCAAAACCTGCTGACGCTTGGCTGTCGGAGAAGGCTTTAATGGCTGTCTTCTTATTCAGCATGCCGTTGACCAGTGAACCCGGGAACATCTGAATACCGTTGTTAAAGGCTTCAACGTTCTGGTTGAAGATACGAATTGCTGCGCCGATCTGTTCCTGCTGCTCTGAGATCTCCGCCATAACTTTCAGATAGGTATCAGAGGCTTTCAGCTCCGGATAGGCTTCTACTGCAACGCGTAGTCCCATCAAAAGATCATTGGTTTGCTTTTCTGCCTGCGCCAGAAGGTCAGCGTCCACTGAGCCGCTGGATAGCTGATCCAGTGCGCTACGCAGTTTGGTGACTTCCGTGAGTACGGAGGCTTCGTGCAGCTTGTAGTCTTCCACCAGCTGTTCAACATGAGGGATGATCTTGTTCTTCTGACGTTCCTGAGTCAGAACCGAGGCCCAGGCGCGATCGACTGCGTTATAACGACCGATAATGGCGTTGTAGGTCATGACCACCCAGATGCCGATCAGAACAATGGGGGCCAGAATAAAAAGTGTGCTTTCGCTCATAATTGCTTTCCCTGTAGTGTGTCATTTCAGACGTGTGTGCCATTTAAGGCTTGTGTGTCGTTAGTGACCGATTGGTGATGTGGAGATTCCATCGGTTTTGTGTCCGTCAGGACAATTTTAAAACTCAGTTCAAACTTAGTCAGAGGTCTGCTCTGCAACACTCGCCACAGGCTGACTGTTAAAGGTATGCGTGGTGTTATCGGCAAAGTTGTTATCCGATAAGCGCATCAGCTCGTGAATCAGATCCAGCAGGCCATCCAGTTTCTTCAGGTCAGCATGACTGGAGATCTCTTCGGCAAAGGCTGATGGATTTTCCAGGCTGTGTTGGCGCTTAAGGGTGATCAGGTCATCATCAGCAAAAGAGAGACAAAGCTGTTTATCGTAACTGAACTCAACCACAGGTCGTCTTACCTGTTCCTTCAGGGTTGAGAGCTTTTCAATAACGGCTGGCGACAGGAAGCGTGCCGCATCCATTTCTGATCCTGCCCGGACTTTAAAGATTTTATTGAATACTGTTGAGGCGGTTTGATATTTCACGCCATTGCCATTAACGCCGCCATCATTACTCAGCGTTAGATTCTGAGCAAAAGGGAAGGGCAGTACTAAACCGTGGCGGTAATAGGATGTGCGGGTTGTGGTGGTCCGGGTATTACCGTCCGAGTCTGTTGTGGTACGTGTCGTTTTCACTACGTAATGGAAGTGGTAGATCTGAAAATCAAAATTATGCACATCGCCTTTATAGTGTCCCTGATACAGCGAAAGCAGCTCGCGGGTATCGTTTCCGCGTTTGAAATCAGCATAACGGGAGTAAAGCTGGCCGTAGCGATCCGCACATTGGCTGCTGATATCATCGATACCGTTGTTAAACAGCGTATCCAGCAGGAAGATGCGATTCGACACAGGCTTGCGCCAGTTGCTTCGGGCGCGCAGATAGCGCCAGAGGAAGAAGAGAACAATCCCTGTTGTGATGCCATAGCCGCCAATGGGGGCTTCATAACCCAGACCGATAAGTTCGCCAATGGTGTCCAGTAGCCCCCAATAGAGCCCGTGCCAAAGCTGAATCGGATACAGTAGCAGCGTAGGAACGATAGCTGCAGCGGCAAAGCGCAGGAGAGGTTGCTCAATATACTGATCCAGATAGTATTTTTTGCCGTTGTTATCAAGCCACAATACGGTGTACAGCGAGATCAGACCTGGCACCCAAACAGAGCTGTTGATGATAATAAAGCGGAAGAAGTTATCGATAACTTCTGTGCTCAGGCTGTAGTAAAGCGGTGAAAAGAGTTGGCTGTAAAAGGCGTACACCAAAGTGGAAAACAGAAGCCCCGCCAGAGCGTAGCTGGCGTTGTCGTTGTAATCGAGGGGACCGGGGTGTTGGGCAACGTCTTCGATAACCTTAACCAGATCATCCTGGCTTTTTGACGCCTCGACCTGTTCCTTGATTTGGCGGATATTGTCTGCCACCTGTTGGTTATGGCGCATGAAATCGTCCTTATTCTTTTCTTTATTGTGATGCGCTGCAGAGCGTGCATCATCCTGAAAATATCCGTGTCGGCTTATGCGAAAGCATTCTACGGTTGATGTAGGTGATTGAAAGTACAACAATTTGTCAGAGCAATAATTTTAGTGCTTTAGCTCTTATATAGATATGACACGCTCGTCATTTTTGAAAACTCCTGACGGCAATGCTTAAACAGAAAGGCAGTGGTAATGGCAAAAAAACTGGCAGAAACAGAATCAGAGCTTTTTCAGATGGCGATGGAGTATCTGGCAAGAAGGGATCATGCTGAGAAAGAGCTGCGTCAGAAGTTAAGCACCAAGCTGGATAAAGAAAATCCTCAGAGTTCCGAATGGTTGAATGTGGTTGTTCAGAAGCTGCAGGAGCTGGGTTATCAGAGCGATGAGCGTTATATCGAGATGCTGGTACGTGCCCGTACTGAGCGGGGGTATGGCCCGCAGTTTATTCGTCAGTACCTGCAGCAGTATCAGCTGGATAGTTTACTGATCGAGGAATACATCGATCCGAAGGACAAGGCCTGGAATGAGAGAGCTTTGAACCAGTTGGAAAAGAAATTCCGACAGCCAACCCGGGACTTTAAGATCCGCCAGAAGCAGCAGCGCCATCTTTACCAGCGCGGCTTTTCCGGTGACAACATTCGCTGGGCGCAGGCCCGGTTCGATGAGCAGGGTTTTCTTGATGAGATCGATCCTGATGATGCCGATCACGGATCATTTAATTAATCTATTGCGGTTGTTTGCGTCCGTAACTGTGCCCCGATCACTCAAAATGGGGTAACGGAAACCGATCTTTGTCATTATCAGACTAATTAACCGTTTGAATCCCCTGACAGCGTAAAAGTAATACTACCTTTCCTGTGGTTAGGTCTTATAATGTTGGCCTTTTGTTTGGGATAAGCGGCCGCTTGTGGGCGGTGCGCGGTTAGTCTTCCCAACCCGCTTACGGGCGGTTAGCAGTGTCTTTCAGACGCTGTATTAAGTAGACCGGTATCGGGTATGAATCGATCCCTGTATTAGCATTAGCCAACGGACCCAGTTGTATGAAAAGCGCAGAAATTCGCCAGGCTTTTTTGAACTTCTTTAAGTCAAAAGGCCATCAGATTGAATCCAGTAGCTCACTGGTTCCCGCCGATGATCCAACCCTGCTGTTCACCAATGCAGGTATGAACCAGTTTAAAGACTGTTTCCTCGGTCTGGAAAAACGTCCTTACACCCGTGCTACCACTTCTCAGAAGTGTGTTCGTGCCGGTGGTAAGCACAACGACCTTGAAAACGTGGGCTACACCGCCCGTCACCATACCTTCTTTGAAATGCTGGGTAACTTCAGCTTTGGTGACTACTTCAAACAGGATGCGATCAGCTATGCATGGGAGTTTCTGACTTCCGAGCAATACATGGCGATTCCTAAAGAAAAACTCTACGTCACCGTTTATGCGTCCGATGATGAAGCTTATGACATCTGGACCAAAGAAGTGGGTGTGCCGGAAGCGCACATGATCCGCATCGGTGATAACAAGGGTGCGCCATACGCTTCAGACAACTTCTGGGCGATGGGTGATACCGGTCCTTGCGGTCCTTGTACCGAAATTTTCTACGACCACGGTGAAGATGTTGAAGGCGGCCTGCCAGGTACTCCTGAAGAAGATGGCGACCGCTTTATCGAGATCTGGAACGTGGTATTTATGCAGTTCAACCGCACTGCAGATGGCGAGATGCATCCGCTGCCGGCACCTTCCGTTGATACCGGTATGGGGCTGGAGCGTATCAGTGCGGTGATGCAGAAGGTTCATGCGAACTACGAAATCGACCTGTTCCAGAGTCTGCTGAAAGCGACTGCTGAAGCAGTAGGTTGTGCCAACGACGACAATCCATCGCTGAAAGTGATTGCTGACCACATCCGCTCCTGCAGCTTCCTGATTGCGGATGGCGTGACTCCTTCTAACGAAGGTCGTGGTTATGTGCTGCGTCGAATTATCCGTCGTGCTTGCCGTCACGGTAACAAGCTGGGTGCGAAAGGCTTGTTCTTCCACAAGATTGTTGATGCTCTGGTTGCCGAGATGGGCGAAGCCTTCCCGGAACTGAAAACCCAGCGTGACACTATTGTGCGTCTGCTGAAGTCGGAAGAAGAGCAGTTTGCCAAAACTCTGGAGCAGGGTCTGCGTATTCTGGAGCAGGATCTGGTCGAGCTGAAAGGCAAAGTGATCCCGGGTGAGGTCGTGTTCAAGCTGTATGACACCTACGGCTTCCCGATGGATCTGACCGCAGATATTGCCCGTGAGCGTGAGCTGGAAATCGATGAAGACGGTTTTGAAGCGGCGATGGAAGCTCAGCGTGAGCGTGCCCGTGCCGGCAGTAGCTTTGGTCTGGATTACAACAGCCTGATCAAAGTGGATCAGGACACAGTATTCACCGGTTACGAAGCGACTCAGGGCGAAGGAAAAATCATTGCACTGTTCCGCGACGGTCAGGAAGTAGACAGCCTGAATGCAGGCGAAGAAGGTGTGATCGTCCTGGATCAGACGCCTTTCTACGCTGAGTCCGGTGGTCAGGTGGGCGATTGCGGTACGCTGACAAGTGCCGGTAACCGTTTTGATGTGCGTGATACCCAGAAAGCTTCCGGTGCGCACGTACACCACGGTGTACTGGCAGAAGGAACTCTGGCAAAAGGCGATACCGTATCGGCTCAGGTTGAAGCGGACCTGCGTGACCGTACCGCCCGTAACCACTCGGCAACGCACCTGCTGCACGCAGCACTGCGTCAGGTACTGGGTGAGCACGTTCAGCAGAAAGGCTCTCTGGTAGACAGTCAGCGTTTCCGTTTTGACTTCAGCCACTTTGAAGCGATGACCGATGAGCAGATCGCTCAGGCGGAAGCCATTGTTAACGCTCAGATCCGTGCTAACACCCCGGTTCAGACTGAACTGATGGAGCTGGAAGCGGCGAAAGAAAAAGGCGCTATGGCGCTGTTCGGTGAGAAATACGCCGGTGAGGTTCGCGTGCTGAGCATGGGTTCTGACGATTTCTCCATCGAGCTGTGTGGTGGTATCCACGCTAAGCGCACCGGTGATATCGGCTTTATCCGTATCACCTCCGAAGGTGGTATCGCTTCCGGCGTACGCCGTGTTGAAGCGGTAGCAGGTGCAGAAGCACTGGCTTATACCCAGGAGCGTGAAGCACAGCTGTCTCAGGCGGCATCTCAGCTGAAGACCAAACCAGAACAACTGGTTGAGCGTCTGACTGCGTCTATGGACCGCAGCAAACAGCTGGAAAAAGAGCTGGAACAGCTGAAAGCCAAACTGGCAAGCGCTGCCGGTTCTGATCTGGCAGGTCAGGCGGTTGAGATTGGTGATGTGAAATTGCTGGCCATCCATGTTGAAGGTGCTGATGGTAAATCTCTGCGTGATCTGATGGATCAGCTGAAGAATAAACTGGGTCGCTGTGCGCTGGTTCTGGCGGCGGTGAACGGTGACAAAGTATCCCTGATCGCCGGTGTCAGCAAAGACCTGACCGGACAGATCAAAGCGGGCGAGCTGGTGAACCATGTTGCTACTCAGGTAGGCGGCAAAGGTGGTGGTCGTCCGGATATGGCTCAGGCGGGTGGTAGTGATCCTGCTGCTCTGCCTGCAGCACTGGAATCAGTGCAGGCCTGGGTGGAATCCAAACTGGCATAATTTATCGATTCGATAAAAACGCGCCCTTCGACCCGAAGGGCGCTTTGCTGTTTACTGGATTTTATCCTGGTCTGGCAAAGCTGTACCCTTGGTCTTAAAAGACTGTACTTTTTGGTCTCGAAAGACTGTTAAGCCCGAAACAAGCCCGGTTACCGGGTAAAAACAAACCCTAACGGAACGCTGATAATGGCTCTTTACGTTCAAAAATTTGGTGGCACCTCGGTAGGTTCCATCGAGCGTATCAAGGCCGTAGCTGAAAAAGTGAAAGGTTACCGTGCAGAAGGCCACGACGTAGTTGTGGTTGTGTCTGCAATGAGCGGTGAAACCAATCGCTTGATCGCGCTGGCTCATGAAATTAATGAAGACCCGACTCCCCGGGAAATGGATATGCTGGTATCCACCGGTGAGCAGGTTACGATCGCTCTGTTGTCGATGACCCTGAATACGATAGGTTGCCCTGCGGTATCCTACACAGGTCCTCAGGTGAGCATTACCACCGACAGCTCGCACACAAAAGCCCGTATTAAACAGATTGACGATCAGAAGATCCGTAATGATCTGAAAGAAGGCCGTGTGGTTGTCGTTGCTGGTTTCCAGGGTGCGGATGAAAACGGCAACATTACCACGCTGGGTCGTGGTGGTTCGGATACCACAGGTGTTGCTCTGGCTGCGGCTCTGAAAGCTGATGAGTGCCAGATCTTTACGGATGTGGATGGTGTTTACACCACAGATCCACGGGTTTGCTCCAAAGCGAAACGTCTGGAGACCATTACGGTTGAAGAGATGCTGGAGCTGGCCAGTCTGGGCTCTAAGGTTCTGCAGATTCGTTCTGTGGAATTTGCCGGTAAATACAATGTTCCCCTGCGGGTTTTGTCCAGTTTTGACGACCAAGGCCCGGGTACCCTGATTGTTGCTGAGGAAACAAACGAGATGGAAGATCCATTAATCTCTGGTATCGCCTTCACTGCGAATGAAGCCAAACTGACTGTTCTGAATGCGCCGGATGTTCCGGGTGTTGCTTCTAAGATTCTGGGCCCGATCGGTGCTGCGAACATCGAAGTGGACATGATCGTACAAAACGTTGCTCCGGACGGTAAAACCACTGACTTTACCTTCACTGTAAGCCGTGGCGATTACAAAAAAGCTCAGGCTGTACTGGAAGGTGTGGTTGCAGAGCTGGGTGCTGGCGAAATCTCTGGTGACAACGCGATCGCTAAGGTTTCTCTGGTAGGTGTGGGCATGCGTTCCCACGCTGGTGTTGCATCCAAGATGTTCCAGGTGCTGTCTGATGAAGGCATCAACATCCGTATGGTTTCCACTTCTGAGATCAAGATCTCTGTGGTTATCGACGAGAAGTTCATGGAACTCGCAGTGCGTGCACTGCACACTGCTTTTGGTCTGGATAAAGAAGAAGAGTAATCTGATTTCTGTCCGACTTGAGCCGGAAGCCTGCAGTTTACTGCGGGCTTCTTGCGTTTCAGGCTTCCGGAAACTTATGGCAGACAGCATTTTTGCAACTGATTGATTTTCTCCATAGGTTTTAACTCATTCTTCGATAGTTTTAGCCGACAATCTTTTTTGAATCTGCTAACGTAAGATTAAACGGAAGCAAACGGCGTAATGTGGTCGATTATTTACAGCTAAAGCCCCTATAACGGAAAGTTATGACAGGAAAGTGTTGAGCTGTAGCTAATTTGCCGCATAATATGCGCTCTTTTTACAAGATGGCCTCTACATCCATCTTATAAAGTCCAGACGCTAACCGAGATAGGGTCTGGTACCCCGAGGAAATAAGGAGATTCAACCATGTTGATTTTGACCCGTCGTGTTGGCGAAACTCTGATGATTGGTGACGAAGTAACCGTAACGGTTCTGGGCGTTAAAGGTAATCAGGTTCGTATCGGTGTTAACGCACCAAAAGAAGTTGCTGTTCACCGTGAAGAGATCTATCAGCGCATTCAGCGCGAGAAAGAAGACTCTCAGGGAAATGTATAAGACCCTGAGGTAACTATCGGGAAAATAACTAAAATTTTTTCGATTGAAGAGTAGACAAGTTAAAAAAACGTGGTATTATTTGCCGCGTGTTTGGAGAGGTGGCCGAGAGGCTGAAGGCGCTCCCCTGCTAAGGGAGTATAGGGTTTATAGCCCTATCGAGGGTTCGAATCCCTCCTTCTCCGCCACTTTTTTCGATTATTTGTAATCGATAACCCGCTCGTAGCTCAGCTGGATAGAGTACCTGGCTACGAACCAGGCGGTCGGAGGTTCGAATCCTCCCGAGCGGGCCATTATTTACTTCAACAATTTTTGTTGATTGCAAAATATTGGATTAAAAGTGGTTATATGACTCGTTTCAGGTTGAGTATAAATTCCTGAACCCACCCGCTCGTAGCTCAGCTGGATAGAGTACCTGGCTACGAACCAGGCGGTCGGAGGTTCGAATCCTCCCGAGCGGGCCATATTTTAAAAAGCTGTAGTTCAATGAGCTACAGCTTTTTTTATCCGATCTGAGTTTTCAGGTTTTGGATTCAATTTCTGCCGATTGGTAGGGACTCTTCAGATTGAGTATAAATGTCTGAATCACCCGCTCGTAGCTCAGCTGGATAGAGTACCTGGCTACGAACCAGGCGGTCGGAGGTTCGAATCCTCCCGAGCGGGCCATATTTAAAAAGCCGTTACTAACACTGTTAGTAACGGCTTTTTTCGTTTCAGGAGTCTGATTTATAAGGCCTGAGGTTTGTCACGCTTTAGGCTACTGCCGACTTATTCATTGGGCAGTAGATGAATGAAGTGTCGTTCTTTGCCAGCGCTTTGCTCAAGAATCTCAAACATAGTGTCACTGTTCTGGCAGGTTTTAACGGCATCGAACAGTGTATCTACAGGCACGAGTCCTTTTTTCATCATCCCCAGCCACTGCTTACCACGGGCGAGTAAAAACTTACTCGGATGGTCCATCTGCATGCGTCGCAGATAGATTAAAAGGGCGGCACTGAGATCAGCCTCTGTAGGTTTAATCTCTATGTTATCCACAATGCGTCTGGCCAGGTATGGATCGGCTAATAACCCCCGGCCAAGCATGCTATCAACGCAGCCGCTGATTTCCCTGCACTTGTCATAATCACCAAGACTCCAGATCTCGCCGTTGGCGATGATAGGGATGCTGCTTGCCTCACGAAGCTTTGCCAGCCACTCCCAGTGTGCTGGTGGTTTATAGCCTTCAACCTTGGTACGGGCATGTACAACAAGTTCAGTAGCGCCGCCTTCTTCTATCGCTTTCAGGTTATCGAATACAAGTGCGGTATCTTCATAACCGAGCCGCATTTTTGCAGTCAGTCGGGCATTGGTATCTTTAAGGGCTTCTGAGCAGGCTGAAACGATCTCGTGAATCAGTTCCGGTGTTTGCAGAAGAACCGCACCGCCTTTATGACGATTTACCGTTTTAGCTGGGCAGCCAAAGTTCAGATCGACCACTTCAGCGCCGTACCAGGCAACTTTGCTGGCATGAGCAGCCAAGAGCTCCGGATCACTGCCTAAAAGCTGGTAATGAACCGGTGTTCCGGTGCTGGTTTTGCTTTGTGTTACAAGCTCTGGGCAAACTTTCATAAAAGAACGGCGCGGCTGCAGCTCCGTCGTGACACGCATAAATTCAGTGACGCAGAAATCCAGTCCGCCTATTTCACTGATCAGTTGACGAACACCGGCATCAACAACGCCTTCCATGGGAGCTAACGCGATTCTTCCTTTTGAAGAAACAGTAGGTTCAGTCGTATTCGACAAACTCAGAGCAGTGGGTGCGTTCGACATAAAGAGAGATGACTCAGTAATGCTGATGGGATAACAGATCAAGGTGACTTGATAGGGATCAAGTCTTAACGTCGGGCGGCAATGATATAACGTCTGAAGTCAAAGCTCACGGCTGTTTCACAGGAAAGAGTGACTCTTTCAATTTTGTCTTCGGGGTACAGGGAATGCCTGTTACAGCTTTTTAAGCAATCCCTAAACCGGACTGATTTGATTGTGAAATAGTCTGTTACAACTGACTTACCAGTCTTACAAATTGTCAACAATAGACGGTAGTTTTATTGCCTGTATTTATTAATCAAGGTAAATTAGCTCCGCTGCTGGGCTTGTGTCATGGGCGAGAGCATGGGCACAGTAGCTTGCAACGCATGAGAAATGTGATGCAAGAGACAACAAAAATGGTGACAGGCTAAGTGTCTGACCCAACCAAAAACGAAACGAGGAATGGCTTAATGCACTCTTCTGAGCTGATCTCCGAAGGCATCAATCTGATGCTGTTTGGTATGGGGTTTGTTTTTGTCTTTTTGACGTTGCTGGTTGCTGTAACAAGTTTTATGTCCGCTACGGTCAATAAACTTGTTAAGCCGGCACCTGAAGCGACGAACAAACCAGCTCCTGTAAGCGCACCTGCAGCCGGTAACGATGAGCTGATTGCTGTTATGACAGCGGCTGTTCATAAATACCGTTCCGGTAAATAAAACCCGGCAGACGCGTTTTAGCCAATAAAACTCATTAATATGGAAAAGGCCAAACCCATGACCGAGTCCAAAAAACCACTAGGCATTACTGATGTCGTCCTGCGTGATGCCCATCAGTCCCTGTTCGCGACCCGCCTGCGCCTTGATGACATGCTTCCGATTGCTGAGAAGCTGGATCAGGTAGGCTTCTGGTCTCTTGAATCCTGGGGCGGAGCGACATTTGACTCCTGTATCCGTTACCTGGGTGAAGACCCATGGGATCGTATCCGTGAGCTCAAAAAAGCGATGCCAAATACCCGTCACCAAATGCTGCTGCGTGGCCAGAACCTTCTGGGCTACCGTCATTATGCTGACGATGTGGTTGATAAGTTTGTAGAGCGTGCTGCGACTAACGGTGTGGACGTATTCCGCGTATTCGACGCGATGAACGATCCCCGTAACCTGAAGCGCGCCCTTGAGGCGGTTAAGAATGTAGGTAAGCATGCTCAGGGCACGCTGTCTTACACGACCAGTCCGGTTCACAGTCTGGATGCCTGGATCAGCCTGGCAAAAGAGATCGAAGATATGGGTGCAGACTCTATCGCGATCAAAGACATGGCCGGCATTATGACGCCTTACGATGCCTACGAATTGGTATCTCGCCTGAAATCAGAAACCGATCTGGAAGTTCAGCTGCATGCGCACGCAACCTCCGGTCTGTCTGATATGACTATTCTGAAAGCTGTTGAGGCCGGCATTGACCGTGTTGATACTGCGATCTCTTCAATGTCGATGACTTATGGTCACACGGCAACTGAATCTGTTGTGGCAGCTCTGAAAGGAACTGACCGTGATACAGGTCTGGATCTGCTTCTGCTGGAAGACATTGCGGCTTACTTCCGTAAAGTTCGTAAGAAATACGCGAAGTTTGAAGGTGCACTGCGTGGTACCGATTCCCGCATTCTGGTTGCCCAGGTTCCTGGAGGCATGCTGACCAATATGGAAAGCCAGCTACGTGAACAGGGTGCAGGTGACAAGTTCGATGAGGTACTGGCTGAGATCCCACGTGTACGTGAAGATCTGGGCTTTATCCCTCTGGTAACACCAACTTCTCAGATTGTAGGTACTCAGGCGGTACTGAATGTACTGACCGGCGAACGCTATAAGAGTATCTCCAAAGAAACTCAGGGCATTCTGAAAGGTGAATACGGTGCTGCACCAGCTCCTTTCAATGCTGAGCTGCAAGCTCGTGTTCTGGATGGCGCGGAAGCAATTACCTGCCGCCCTGCAGACCTGCTTGAGTCTGAAGTTGAAAAACTGACCGCTGAACTGGCCGATCTGGCGAAAGAGAAAGGTTTCAACCTGTCTTCTGAGTCAATCGACGACGTTCTGACCTACGCATTGTTCCCTCAGATTGGTCTGAAGTTCCTGGAAAACCGTGGTAACCCAGACGCATTTGAGCCAGTCCCAACAGAAGAAGAAGGTACTAAAGCCGTGAGCAAACACACTGGACCAGAAGTTTACACCATCACCGTTAACGGCCAGAACTACGTGGTTCAGGTAACTGAAGGTGGCGATATCTCTAACGTACAGCCAGCTGCAGCTCCTGTGGCAGCCGCACCTGCTGCTTCCGGTGGTGAGCCTGTTGCTGCTCCTCTGGCAGGTAACATCTTTAAAGTACTGGTAAACCCAGGTCAGGCTGTTCAGGAAGGTGATGTGATCATCATTCTGGAAGCGATGAAGATGGAAACTGAAGTACGTGCACCTCGTGCCGGTACTGTTGGTAGTGTAAGCGTTCGCGAAGGCGATGCGGTTGCTGTTGGCGATACTCTGCTGACTCTGTAAGTCCCTGCTGAAACAACGAGGTTGATCAAATGGAACAACTTTTGAGCTTATGGCAGGGCTCGGGTCTTTACAATATGGGTCTGGGACAGCTGACGATGATCTTCATCTGTCTGCTGCTCCTGTACCTTGCAATTGTTAAGAACTTTGAACCTCTGCTGCTGGTTCCAATCGGTTTTGGTGGTCTTCTGGCCAACATTCCTGAGGCGGGACTTGCGCTATCGGCTGCTGAGCAGGCGATTCACTTTGCAAAACCTGAGGTACTGGCGGCTATTGCTCAGGCAATTGACGTTAATACCACTGACCCTGAAGCTCTGAAGCACCTTGTCCATGAACAGGGACCTAGTGCTTATGCAGCCGCTCAGGCTGTGGCTCAGGATGCAGGTTATACCAACGGTATGTTGTACAGCTTCTACTCAGTAGCGATTGGTAGCACCATTGCACCACTTCTGATCTTCATGGGTGTGGGTGCGATGACCGACTTTGGTCCTCTGCTGGCGAACCCTAAAACTCTGTTCCTGGGTGCAGCTGCTCAGTTCGGTATCTTTGCAACCGTATTGGGTGCAGTAGGTATGTCCGCTCTGGGTATCATGGACTTCTCAGTAGAACAAGCTGCTGCTATCGGTATTATCGGTGGTGCTGACGGTCCTACCTCTATCTATGTAGCGAGTCTGCTGGCTCCTGAGCTGCTGGGTGCAATTGCGGTTGCCTCCTACTCTTACATGGCTCTGGTACCTCTGATTCAGCCGCCAATCATGCGTGCGCTGACGACTCCCGAAGAGCGTAAGATTCAGATGGTGCAGCTGCGTACCGTATCTAAAGCAGAGAAGGTTATCTTCCCGATTTCTCTGTTGATTCTGGTAGCCCTGCTGTTACCTGATGCAGCACCTCTGTTGGGTATGTTCTGCTTCGGTAACCTGATGAAAGAGTCCGGTGTGGTAGACCGTCTGAGTGATACTGCTCAGAACGCTCTGATCAACATCGTAACTATTTTCCTTGGTCTGTCTGTTGGCTCCAAGCTGGTTGCAGATAAGTTCCTGGCGCTTGAAACTCTGGGCATTATGGCTCTGGGTATCGTAGCTTTCGGTATTGGTACCGCTTCTGGCGTACTGATGGCGAAAATTATGAACAAGGTGACCAAGACTCCGGTAAACCCGCTGATCGGTTCTGCAGGTGTATCTGCGGTACCTATGGCTGCGCGTGTTTCCAACAAGCTGGGTCTGGAATACAACCCGCACAACTTCCTGCTGATGCACGCAATGGGCCCGAACGTGGCTGGTGTAATCGGTTCGGCAGTAGCTGCTGGTGTGATGATCAAGTATCTGGGTGGCTAAGGCTTCCTGGTTCTGATCAGAACAAAAAAACCACCGCATATGCGGTGGTTTTTTATGCCTGAAGAAAGCCTGTTTATCAGCTTATGCCGCCTTGAACAGACTCTTTGATAAACAGCTGGATAAAGCTGTTAAACAGTTTCTCATCAAAATGATGGGACATCTTATCCTTCATCAGTTTCAGGGCTTCGAACACGGTCATCCCTTGCTTGTAGGATCGTTCAGCTGTCAGAGCATCATAGATGTCCGCTAAAGCGCAGATCTGACCAAACTGGTGGAACTCCTTACCTTTGAGTCCGTAGGGGTAGCCTGAGCCATCAATCTTCTCATGATGCTGTAACACAGTGATTTTACGAATCTCATCCAGCGAATTGGCTCTTTTCAGAAGTTGAGCACCGCGTTCAGGATGATTGCGCATGATCGTAAACTCTTCATCGCTCAGCTTCCCGGGTTTGTTCAGAATACCCGGGTCAACCTTAGACTTGCCGATGTCATGAAGGAAGAAACCCACTCCAAGATCCTTCATCAGATTATCGTCAGATGTTTTGAGGATGTGTTTGGCGATCAGAAGAGACTTCACACCCACATTCACACAGTGGGTATAGGTGTAATAGTCATGGGAGGTGATACGCAGAAGGCTGCCGGAAACCTCTTCGTCAGCGATAATACATTCTGCCAACTCAATAATCGGCTGACTGGTATCCTCGATCAGAGTCTCGGTAACAGGCTCATTCATCAGGTTATGCATCAGCCCGCTGCAGTGTTCAAACACCGCTTTAGCTTTTGCATCGGAACTGGTGGGGGCTTTCAGGGCTGCACTCAGTTCTTCCGATGGGCGGTTTTTCTTGCCCCATTCACTTGGGTCATCCTTAACAAATTGCACCAGAGGCTCAGCGGTACTGGTGTTAAGTTGAGACGGCTTCACCCTTTTATCCTCAAATTTAAGTGTACTTTTATTGATGTAAAGCATAGTAGATTTTTGAAAAACCATGACCTCGGAAAAACCCTTGGGAGATGCGGGTTTTAAGCGGATTTTTGTATCTTTATGTAAGTATTCGAATTGCGAATAACGCTAAAGCGACCGCGTAGTAATACCGAGGAATAATTCGGCTTTGATAGGGTTTTCTGCAAGCTGCTTTTTCGATACCCGTTTTCAGAAAACAAAGTTAGCGCCATAATAGGTGCTCATTTGACTTAAGCGACAGTTATGGATTTTTTAGCAGCTTTTTCACCACTGACGATGATCGTTATTCTGATCATTACAGCGCTGACTCTTTACTTTCACGGGCCGGTCTACTCATTGCGCACCGTGAATGCAGCGCCTTCGATTCTCACCAGTATCGGTATCTTTGGTACCTTTCTCGGTGTGGCACTTGGTCTGATGGATTTTGATACCACGGATATTGAGGGCAGTGTCCCGCGGTTGATCGAGGGCCTCAAAACAGCGTTCTGGTCCTCTATTGCGGGCCTGCTGGCGGCGATGAGTATCAAACTGCGTCATGTGATCAAGCATGTGCGCAATTATGAGACGGAAACGAAATATACCGGTGCAACAGTTGATGATCTGGCGACACTGCTGGGCGATATTCGTCTGGTTCTGAATAAAGCTGGTTTGGCTGATATCGGCGATAACATTCAGGCTGGAACCAAAGGTCTGGAGCAGCATCTTGAGCGTTTGGAAAGTGTTATCAGCCAGTATCAACAGGAGATGGTATCCGCTAACAGTAACGCCCTGACAACGGCGATTACCGACCTGATGACTAGCTTTAATGAAAAGATCACCGTGCAGTATGGTGATAATTTCCGTCAGTTAAATCAGGCGGTTGGCCGCATGGTGGAATGGCAGGAGAATTATAAGGGTGAGCTTGCTAAGCTGCTTGAGCAACAGAAAGCCAATGGTGATGTGCTGGATAAAGCTACAGAAGCTTATCAAACCATGGTGCAGCATACACAGGCCTTTAACGAGGTCTCTGAAAAGCTGGGTGATGTGATGACCGGACTTCAGCAGCAATCGGATTCTCTGGGCAGTTATCTGGATAGTCTGGCAAGTCTGGTGAGCAAGGCATCCGATGGTCTTCCAGCCCTTGAAGGGCGGATTATGACGCTGACCGAAGAACTGGCGAACGGCATTCGTGAAAGTCATCGTCAGATGAATGAGCTTCTGACGAATACCTCATCGACCATTGAGAAAACTGTCATTACAGTGAATAAACAGCTGGTCACGGATATGGAACAGGTGAACAGTCGTCATAACGATATCCTGTTACAGATGCTGGATCGTAATGAGCAGCAGCTGGTTCGCATGGATAACGCCATGGAGCAGGAGCTGACTCATGCCCTGCAGACCTTTGGTGGACAGCTGACAGCCTTGTCTGAAAAGTTTGTAAGTGACTACTTGCCATTGACCGAGAAGCTGCGTCAGGTTGTGCATCTGTCTGGGCAGATTCCGGCACAGGGCAAGTCGACGACTCAAGCGTCTAAAATGCCGGTAGCGCAGGAAAAGGTTCCTGTCAGAAAAGCGGCAGATATTCAGTCGCATACCAAGCCAGCGACGGAATCCCCGTCAGTCGCACCAGTTGCTCCGATGACATCAGATCGAACTGTGTCAGCCAGTGAGAGCAAAGCTGATGATTCTGGCATCGAGGAACCTCCGCAAGCTGAGGTTCCTTCCGTATATAGCAAGGAACACGCTGAGCAAAACTCAGATGTTGTAAATTCAGATGCTATGGATAAAACGTCAGCCAAACCTGAGTTATCTCCTGTGATGCCAACTCGTAAAACGCTGGCGGATGAAAGTGATCAGAACCCATCTCTGAGACCGGGTCGTCGTGCCGCCAGGGCAGGAAGGAATCTGAAGTGAATCCACTGAATCAGCAGCAGAATGAAGAAGAAAACCTGACCGCTGAAGAAGGGGCGCACTGGGTCGCTGTCAGTGACCTTATGGCTGGCCTGATGATGGTATTTCTGCTGGTTGCTGTAGCTTATATGGTGATTCTGGAGCGGGAGACTGAGAAGATTAAACAGGTCGCCCTGCTTTATCAGGATCTTCGGGAGCAGCTGTATCAGGATCTATATCAGGAGTTTAAGGATGACCTGCCTCGCTGGGGTGCAGAGTTGAAAGCCGATGACCTCAGTTTTCAGTTCTACAACACAGAAGTGATGTTTGATCTGGGTAAGTCTTCACTGCAGCCGGAGTTTGAGGAGATCCTGTCAGACTTCTTCCCGCGTTATACCCGTATTATCACCTCAGAAAAGTACCGTCACGATATCTCAGAGGTTCGTATCGAGGGCCACACCTCCAGTGACTGGACCAACGCCAGAAGTCAGGATGAAGCCTATATCAATAATATGAGGCTTTCTCAGGCCCGAACCCGATCGGCGCTGGGTTTTGTATTGGCTTTACCGGAAGTGGAATATCAGAAAGACTGGTTGAAAGGCCACCTGACGGCGAATGGCTTGTCATCGTCTAAGTTAGTTATCACTTCCTCCGGAGAGGAAAACAGTGAGCGCTCCCGTCGGGTTGAGTTTCGTCTGAGAACCGATGCGGATTCCCGGATTCGGGAGATCCTGAAAGATGTGCTGGATGAAGAGGCGCAGGCTGATCGATGAAGCTTCCGGACTTCAATCAGGATGAGGGGATGTTATCGCTTCGGCGTCAGATGAATGCCCGCAGACCCGGTCATTTCGTGCTTTTTGATGCCAGTAAACATCTCTCAGGGCAGGAACGGTCTCAGCTGGAGAATCAGGGGGTAACAACTTCCTATGACAGCCTGAGGGTATTACCGGATCAGACTCTGGCAATTAAGAATGGTCGGGTGATCGTTTTTTTCGCCGGTAACAGTACATCGCACAAGGAAAAGACTTCCGGAGAAAAAACGGTGCAGCCGCAGAAAAAGGAGAAAGAGTTCTTTCATGTGGCAGCTTGCAGTGTATTACGGGACCGGCGCCAGGAAGCTCTGATCGTGACTACCTGTCTGACATCACCGTTTCCAGTGCCCGGTATGGAGAGTAAGCGCAGAAGCTTAACGGTTTGTCCGGAATGCCTTACGCTGCTGGCTTACAAAGGATTCAGTCTTACCCGGAACCGGAAGATACGCTACAGCGAGAATCTGTTGCGGAATTTTCAGCTGCAGGATTTCTTTCGGGTTTATACCCTGTATCCACTCAGGATTGAGGGGCACTTCTTAACCCCTCAAGCCGGTACTAGTGCACGTTAAGCAGTTTTGACCAGTCAACTTACTTGATCACTGCCACTTCAGCTTTAATCGAATTGGCGATAAAGCAGTTTTTGTGCGCGCCTTCATGCAGTCGGTCAAGCTCAGCTTCCGTCGGTTGCTTTTCTCCGACAAATACGATGGTTGGTTTCAGTTCGATACGGCTGACAACCTGGCCTCGTTCTGCTTTGGTCAAAAAGCCAACAGCATTATCCTGATAGCTCTCAACTTTAAAGCCCTTGATATCCGCAATCGCCAGAAAAGTCAGCATGTGGCAGCTGGACACAGCGGCTACCAGCATTTGCTCTGGATCTGCACACTGGTCATCCCCTTTAAAACTTGCCGCTGACGAGGCGTTGATAGTCTGGCCGCCGTTCAGTGTTAAGGTGTGATTCCGGCAAAAAGTGCTGTCGTCTTCCGGGGGCGCTTTACGTTTCCAGTTCAGTTGGGCGCGATGTTCTGACATAGGTCTTTCCTTCTAAGATATGTGGGTTTGTTCTTATTCGGTTTGAAGCCAAATTATAATAAGAATGTTCTAATGTTTGTTGTTGTCGATGTTAATGGAACGTGAATCAGAATGGTGAATTCAACAGGAAATGCTGATGCAAAAGCACGATAGAGAAATATCAGGCAATAAAAAACCCAGCAGTATGACTGCTGGGTTTCGGTATTCAATGGTGGGCCTGCTCGGACTTGAACCGAGGACCTAACGATTATGAGTCGTGTGCTCTAACCAACTGAGCTACAGGCCCTTCAAGCAACGGTTGGCCTTAATAAGCTCAATCCGTAAAACTTAAGTGGCCGGAATTGTACAAAAGCTTAATCAGATTCGCCAGTCTTTAAACGCTCAAACTGTTTGATATATCAGAATTTATTCTAAAAAAAGGTTATGCAGTGGTGTGCTTAGTCTGCTTTATCGATCTGATCGGGCGTGAGTTCAATTAACTGAGGCTGTTGCAGAATATTCAGAAGCACCAGTACCCGGTCTTCGCCTTTACTCTGCTTATAAATCGCTTCAAGAAACTCGAAGGGGCCGCTGGTAATGCGTACTTTGTCACCGGCTTTGAGACCTTTGACAGGCGTTTCTGTTTGTTTCAGCTGAGTTTCATTAGCTTTGATCTCGTCGATTAGAGCCTGAGGAATAGCAGTAGGCAGTTCACCAAAACGAACAACATTTGCAATTCCCCGAGTTGCTAACAAAGACCGCCAATTGCCGACTCCATCAGGCAGCTGCACAAAGATGTAGCGTGGAAAGAGACTTTCCTCCACCAGAACCTGTTTACCATTGCGCTTCTTTTGCACCTGAATAACGGGGCGATAGCAGGTATAGCCTTGATTTTTAAGGTTTAGTTCTGCTCTGTTATCTTCCCGAGGCTTGCAGGTAAATAAAAACCAACTCAAAACAAGCACCTTCCGTGTTAAAAAATCTATTAAATACTATTTTAACGAAAAATTATTCCTCATTCGCCAAATATAACGTAGGAATGTGTAACGGCTCGTATTTTGCTGCTCAAATTTTTTTTATAAAAACTGCAAAAAGTAGTTGTAAAGCCATAAAGTCATGCTCTAATAGAGGTACTGCAGCACGGGTTGCAGAGGTAATGATGGAACGTCCTTCGGATGAACCATATAAGATTTTTTTCCCGGTGAGTCCGGGTGCTAGCAAGAGTAAAGAGGACGTTATGTCAGGTTTAATTACTGGTACCGTTAAATGGTTTAACGACGAAAAAGGTTTTGGCTTTATTTCTCGTGAAGGCGACAGCGATGTATTCGTACATTTCCGCGCTATCAACGGTACTGGCCGTCGTAGCCTTGAGGAAGGTCAGCAGGTTACTTTCGAAGTAACTCAGGGCCAGAAAGGTCCTCAAGCAGAGAACGTAACTGTAGTTTAATTGCTACTGTTCAGTTTTCTCGAATACCCGCCACAAGGCGGGTATTTTTTTGCCTGAATTTTTTGAATTGATGCTCGTTTTTAAAACTCGATATCCACCACCAGAACTTCCAGTGCTTTGGATGACGGGGTTTCCTGAATCTTAAAGCGGATATTAGCCTCCAATAGCCGAACACCGTAAACCTTCTCTTCAGATTTACCATGTCGATAAGCGGGTCTCGGATCCTGCTGTAGCACCTGCTCGATTAAGGCTTTGAAACCTCCATATTTCTCTCCATGGCTTTGACGATAATTCTCAAGGGCAAGCTCAGCTTCCGGTAGCCAGCTGACTGGGTGAGCAACCGGTGCTTCCGGAGCAAAAGCGCTCTCAGCATCTTCTACTTTATCCACATAGGGAATGTAAGGCTTGATATCCAGAACCGGAGTGCCTTCCACCAGATCCAGTCCGCTAATGTGGATAAGCACCTCACCGCCTTTGATCTCAACCTTCTCCAGCTTAACGACGGAAAGCCCTAGTGGATTGGGCCTGAAGGTGGCGCGGGTTGCAAAGACGCCAAGTCGTTCATTGCCTCCCAGACGAGGAGGACGCACGGTCGGTTTCCACTCATCTCTCAGGCACTGATGAAAAACAAACTGCACCCAGATATGGCTGTTCTCTTCCAGTCCCCGTACAGCATCCGTCAGGTTATAGGGAGGAAGTAAGCGAATGATCCCGGTTGAAGCTGGCGCGAGCCCCGGTTGACGGGGGATGCCAAACTTCTCTTTATAGCAGGAGTGCACAACGCCTATGGCTGGCAGATTGAATGCAGTTGACGTGCTGTTATCGGTATCTGGAGAGTGTTTGTGCATTGGGATGGTCGCTCGGAAATTCATCGGGTGTAAAACGCTTTTCGATGCTTAAAAAGCCTTGTCTGCACGCGGTGTTGTGCGAAAATGCGCTCAACTTACAACAGTCGGTAAGCATTGGCAAAAGACTTACCGCGCCTTACTCAACAACTGCGTTCTATTCTGTGTTTACATCCGGACGCTTCAGAGAGGATATACCGTGGTCGATCAGGCAAGCTATGCGATTAAAGCTCAGGAAGTGATTGAAGCTGGGCAATTTCTGTTTGCTGAGGGCTGGTCACCTGCAACCAGCAGTAATTATTCTGCTCGTATCGATGCTCAAAATCTGGCGATCACCGTATCCGGTAAACACAAAGGCCGTTTAAAGGCCGGTGATATCATGGTGGTTGATCTGCAGGGAAACCCTGTCCAGTCCATGCTGAAATCATCCGCAGAGACCCTGTTACACTGTGTGCTTTATGACTGGCGCGATGATATCGGTGCGGTGTTGCATACCCACTCGGTTGCGGCGACGGTATTAAGTCGTGCCCTGGTCGGTGAAAATGAATTGGTGCTGCGTGATTATGAGCTGCAAAAGGCGTTTCCGGGGATTGATACCCACGAAGGCGAGCTGCGCATTCCTATTTTTGAAAACACTCAGGATATTGATGCGCTATCTGCCGAGTCACTCGCCTATCTGAAGCAGCATCCGACTACACCAGCTTATCTGATTCGTGGCCATGGCCTGTACACCTGGGGCGCGACGATGGCAGATACTCTGCGCCATATCGAAGCGATGGAATTTCTGATGGCCTGTGAGCTGAAAGCGCTTTCGCTACGCTAGATGCCTTTCTTCACGGTCGATCGACAATTAACACTAAGGTAATGATCTATGAGTTTTCTTAATCTGTACGCGGCTGACAAACCGCAAGCGGTAGAATTATCGCTGACTGATGGTGATCAGATTCAGGCTTTTCTGGCGGAGCAGGGTGTTCGCTTTGAACGCTGGCAGGCGGAGCAGCCTCTGAATGAGGATGCCGACCAGGAGGTAATTCTGGCCGCTTATGGTAATGAAGTAACTCGTCTGAAAGCGGAAAATGGTTTTCAGACCGCTGATGTGATCAGCCTGACACCGGATCATCCGGACAAAGCCGCCCTGCGTGAGAAGTTTCTTTCTGAGCATATCCACAGCGAGGATGAAGTGCGTTTCTTTGTTCGTGGTAAGGGGCTGTTCTATATGCACCTGGGCGATAAAGTGGCCGTTGTGGGCTGCTGCAAAGAAGATCTGATCTCGGTTCCTGCAGGCACTAAACACTGGTTTGATATGGGAGATGCACCGGACTTTACCTGTATTCGCCTGTTCACTAATCCGGAAGGCTGGGTTGCCCAATACAGTGGCGACAAGATTGCTGATGCTTTCCCGCGTTTTGAAGATCTGGCAGGCCAGTTCTGATGAGTGAGGGCGCAGAGCAGAAAATTCGTTTCGATGGCGTTAAAGCGATCATTACCGATATCGAAGGTACAACCGGTTCAATCGACTTTGTGCATCAGGTGCTTTTTCCTTATGCAAAAGAGCATCTGCCGGAGTTTATCCGTCAGAATACCGAGAAGCCTGAAGTTGTTGAACAGCTGAATACTGCGCGTCAGGAGATGGGCGACGCAGATGCAGACGTTGATGCTGTCATTGCGCAACTGCTGCAGTGGATCGCAGAAGACAAGAAGATCACGTCCCTTAAAGCCCTGCAGGGCCTGGTATGGGAAGCAGGATACAGCTCTGGCGATTACACGGGACATGTTTATCCTGATGCTCACGAGTCACTGAAGCAGTGGAAAGAGCAGGTGCGCCTGTTTATCTACTCGTCTGGCTCAGTCTACGCGCAAAAGCTTCTGTTTGGTTATAGTGATTTTGGTGATCTGACGCCTTGGTTTGAAGGTTACTTCGATACCAAAGTTGGCGGAAAGCGTGAGCAAGCCTCCTATCAGAATATTCAGTCTCAGATCGGTTTGCCTGCAGAACAGTTACTGTTCCTGTCTGATGTGGTTGAGGAACTGGATGCGGCAAAAGAAGCTGGTTTCCAGACGGTTCAGCTGGTCAGAACTGAAGGTATGGTCACTGGTGACCACCCGCAGGTAGCCAGCTTCTCGCAGATAGAAATCTGATCGTTTATCTCGGCTGTAGTCAGCTGCAATAAAATGACAGATCGTTAAAAAGACCTGGTTGGTTTACAAGCTAACCGGGTCTTTTTGCTTTTATTGGCTGTTCGCAGAAATTAGCTGTTTTTCTACTGCTAATGGCGGATCTATCATGCTTTTTATCTGGGTTCCCCAAGCTGATAAAGCCTGATAGACTGCTTTATTTAGAAGCTGGAAGAAAAAATGATCCGCAATAAAGTACTTGTTAGTGCCTGTCTGCTTGGCGAGCGTGTGCGTTATGACGGCTCCTCCCGTCCGGTTGCTCACCCTGTTCTTGATCAATGGCAGAAGGAAGAGCGTCTTGTTCCGGTTTGCCCTGAGACTCTCGGCGGCCTCCTTGTTCCGCGTCCTGCGGCAGAAATTCAGCCCGGTTTTGATGGCAAAGATATTTTCCACGAAGAAGGTAAAGTGATTACCCGTCAGGGGCACAATGTCAGCCAATACTTCGTGCGTGGTGCCCGTAAAACTCAGGAGCTGGCGCTGAAAGAAGAGATCGCTGTAGCTATCATGAAGGCCAATAGCCCTTCCTGCGGTAATCAGCAGATCTACAGTGGTGAATTCAGTAAAGAGCTGCGTGATGGACAGGGGGTGACAGCTGCTGCTTTGGAAGAGGCCGGCATCAAGGTGTTTAATGAGCATCAACTGGATGAAGCTTCAGCCTATCTTTCGTCTCTGGAAAATACTGCTGCTGAAGCAATTGATTCCTGAGCTTGCCTTTAATCTCTTTATTTAAGCTGAATATCGAAGCAGGTGATATCAGATGAGCTTTGAACTCTTTCTGGCGTTTTTGTTGGCCTCTATACTGATCAGCGTTTCACCGGGTGCTGGCGCGGTGAATACCATGAGTAATGGTCTGCGCTACGGGGTGCGTAATAGTATGCCTGCGATTTTAGGTCTGCAGGTAGGTTACGGTGCTCAGGTAATTATCGTAGGGGTTGGTTTGGGTGCGCTTTTGGCATCATCCGAGGTAGCTTTTGGCCTGGTGAAATGGCTGGGGGCTGCTTATCTGGTTTGGCTGGGATATCAGAAGTGGCGTGAAGCTCCGTTATCCTTGGAAGCTCAGCAGGATCAACCGATAGAAAGTGGTAGCCGTCGTTTCTGGCAGGCGGCTTTTGTTAACCTGATTAACCCGAAAGCAACGGTATTTCTGGTGGCACTTTTCCCGCAGTTTATTGTTGCGGATGCGCCTCAGTTACCGCAGTTTCTGATTATGGGAACGACGCTGATTATCGTCGATATTCTTGTGATGGTGGGCTATGCATCACTTGCGGCTAAGCTGAGTCGTTGGTTTAAAGACCCTAAGCATCAGAAATCTCAGAACCGTATCTTTGGCGGTATGTTTATGGCCGCAGGAACCGCATTGGCTTCTTATAGCCGATAAACCGGCGGTAGATAACAGATTCTGCTACTGAACAAAAAAAGCCGCGCTTCGATCATTCAAAGCGCGGCTTTTTAATGTCTGATATTGCTGCAAGCCTAATCAGAATTCGTATTAGATCTAACTTAGATTTCAACCAGACGCATCGACAGGTCAACAGCTTTGCAGTCTTTGGTCAAAGCACCGATCGAGATGTAATCCACACCCGTCAGGGCGATATCGCGCAGGGTTTCATCAGTAACACCGCCAGAGGCTTCCAGCTTGGCCCGGCCATCGGCGATCTTCACGGCTTCACGCATCATATCGAGAGAGAAGTTATCGATCATGATGATATCGGCACCAGCTTCCAGCGCCTGATTCAACTCATCCAGATTTTCCACTTCCACTTCCACCGGCTTGCCGGGAGCGACTTCATGGGCGCGTTCTACTGATGCCGAGATAGAGCCGCAGGCAGAGATATGGTTCTCTTTAATCAGGAAGGCATCGTAAAGACCGATACGGTGGTTGTAGCAGCCGCCGCAGGTAACGGCATATTTCTGAGCCAGGCGCAGGCCCGGAATGGTCTTGCGGGTATCCAGCAGCTGAACTTTGGTATCCGATACCAGATCGGCATACTGCTGGCAGCGGGTCGCGGTACCGGACAGAGACTGAACAAAGTTCAATGCGCAACGCTCACCGGTCAGCAGGGAGCGGGCAGAACCTTCCAGATAGAAGAGCACCTGGTTGCGGATAACACGATCACCATCTTTGGCCTGCCAGATCACTTTCACATCCGGATCGATCTGACGGAACACCTCATCAACCCAAGCAGTACCACATAGAACTGCATCGTCACGGGTGATGACACGGGCGCGAGCCTGACGCTCTTCAGGAATCAGCATGGCCGTAATATCACCGCCGCCTACGTCTTCGGCAATTGCCCCGGCAACTTGTTCAGGGATACTTTCTACCAGCAGCTTGGGCATGGTTTCTAGCTGGGGATGCGCAGACATAAACAACCTCGGTCACCAATGGATAAAATGCTGCGGGCATTATAAAGACAAACGATCATAAAAGCAGCGACTGGCGAAAACTGTTTTGACCGCTAAATGATGAGAGCTTTAAAGCCTGGGATGGCAAGATAAGGTAGACTGTATCGCTCATAGAAAGAGCTGATTTGGCCGAAACAGAATAAAACGATGCATGATGATTTGCTGATTACATCTCTCGGGATTAACGTGACTGAAACTGCAGATATATGGCTGGATGGTGTCATCAAAAGACCTTCACCAAATTTTAATCAACGTCCGGATTCTGAGGATGTTGATCTGCTAGTGATTCATAATATTAGCCTGCCGCCGGGGCAGTTTGGTGGCGACAGTATCGAGCTATTTTTCACTAACTGTCTGGATCATTCACTGCATCCCTTTTTTAAAGAGATCGAGGGTGTTGAGGTTTCGGCGCATCTTCTTGTTCGCAGGGATGGGAGTGTGATTCAGTTTGTGCCTTTGAATCGGAGGGCATGGCATGCCGGACGATCGCAGTTTGAAGGCAGTGAAAATTGTAATGATTTCTCTATCGGCATTGAGCTTGAAGGCACGGACACTTGTCCCTATACCGATGAGCAATATATCGCTCTGGCCAAACTGACTTCAGATATTCAGCAGCTGTATCCAAAGATAACGAATGACCGAATCACTGGTCATAGTGATATTGCGCCGGGGCGAAAAACAGACCCCGGTGAGGCTTTTGATTGGGAGCGTTATCGGTCGCTTTTATGATTTCCAGCTGGCATTTGGCTGATTTATCGATAAACGATATTGCCAATAAAAACTATTAAGAACTTAAGGTAAGACAGGCGAGGTTTACTCATGGAATTTGTCGTTTTAATCATTGTGCTCATGCTACGTAGCCTTCTTGGCCTGTTGCCGGGAAGACGTCATGATCGATGGTTTTTGGCCCTTAAAGCATGGGCTGGCCGCCTATTTAAGCCAAGTGCGCCTCACCTTTACGACTCAGATGAAGAGTCGGAACAGCTTGGCAATCAATCGAAAGCTTCGGCTATCAATCCGACCCGTTGGTTTTCCGGAACTGGTGCATTCGTCGTAGCTGTTGTTTTACCCGTTGCAGCACTGAGTATTCTGATGGCGATACTGGATGATGTGATCTGGGGCTTACCTGCATTTGCTGTTTCGATTCTGGTCTTACTGTATAGCCTGGGGCGAAAGGATAGTGCTTATTGGTTAACCCGTTTCCAGATCGCATGGCGTCAGAAGGATCTGCAGGGTGCTTACCAATACGCAGCTGAAGTTCTTCCTGAAGAAGCTATTAAAGATGAAAAACAGCTCTATCAGCGCGTTTTTTCTCGCCTTGTAGGTATTAGTTTTCAGGACTTCTTTCTCGTCACTTTCTGGTTTATGTGGCTTGGCGCAGAGGGGGCTTTGCTGGCGCGACTGATGATCCTCTTCTGTGAGAAGCAACCGGAAGAGAAGGGGCAGGAATCACTGCAGGCTATAACTCTCAGCAAAATCAAAAGTGTGCAATATCTGTTTGAGTGGCTACCGGCGAAACTGATGGGCTTAAGCTTTATGCTCACCGGTCACTTTGTGCACTGTAGCCAGCAGTGGCTGACCTGCCTGTTTAATCAAAAGCTCTCTCACGAAATCCTACTGACCCGTTTTGCTCTGGGAGCACTCGGTGAGAAAGTAGAAGACAGCGCCAAGGAAGTGCTGCAAGCTGCACAGGATAATGCTCATAAAGACGAGCAACTGCAGGATCTTGAAGCCCTATTACGCAGAAGCTCAGTGCTGTGGGTGATTGCTATTGCTGTGACAGTGGTTTTGATGGAGTTGTGAGGCTTTGCAATAGCTGCAGCCTGCATCAGCTGTGGGGTGGTAAGCGCTGACGTCAGCATCATTACTTAACCCAGAGTTGACATATCAAAAATATCGTCTAAAAGCCCATCCGGTTGTTGATCAACACGACTAACATCGGAGCACATTTGATCTGAAGAGTCCGTCGCAGAACACTTTTTCGGAGGATAAAGAGAGGACTCAGAGATGCCAAAGATTGAAGAGAGCTGTTTTGCATTAAACAGCCCATCGTCACAAGTCTTTAACTGCTCCAGATAACCTGCAGATTTTTGACTGTAAAGGCCTGAGTTTAATATTACTCGGCGAGCTTGCCACTGAATGATCTCTTTTAAAGTTTTACCCGAGCGCACCAAACAGGTCACTTGGAACTTAGGCGCATATTGCTGAAAAAACGGCATCAGATGTGGAAAGTCCAGAGGAATATAAATACTACGACCTGCAATACCAGAAGCAGACTCTTCCTTATAAAGCGCTACATTTATGGGCTGTAGCAGCAGATCATTCACACTTTGCTCGATGAATTCAGAAGCCCCTCTTCCTTGCAACATCGCCTTCTTATCTGATAGCTGGGCGAGGTATCGTTCAAGCGCATCTCGGCGCGTATTCAAAGGAGCCATGGCCTCGGCTGAAAATTGGCAGCTGAGCTGTGCCAATGGCAATTGTTTAATCTTCAGTTTTAAGCTGCCTGCCAAGATACACTCCTTTCATGAGATTTACCTGGATCCAATTACTGTATATATGAACAGACTGCATATGGATACAAAGCTAACAGATAAAACCATGCTATCAAAGCGGTTTTTAGACTTGGGGTGTGTTAGCAGATGCCCACAAATAAAGGCATTGTTTTTGGCACCACAAAAGAAAGAACCCCAGCTTTTTGAACTGGGGTTCTTTTCATAAGAGAGGGGAGCACTCTGCTCAGTTGTATGTTTGACTGGGTTAATAAGCCATTGAAACTTTAATTCCTCTTTATAGCACCCGCCCCAGCAAGGCACGGGCTTCATCGATCAGCTCATTCAGATGCTGTTCACCCTTAAAGCTTTCCGCATAAATTTTATACAGCGGTTCAGTTCCACTCGGGCGGGCGGCAAACCAGCCGTTTTCCGTAACCACTTTAATACCTCCAATGGATGCCTGATTACCCGGTGCCTTAACATAGACCTGCTCGATTTTTTCACCGGCCAGTTGCGCAGAGGTGATACTCCCGGCGGTCAGGTTTTTAAAGCCTGCTTTTTGCTCTGGTGTCAGCGGTGTATCCACACGGCGATAAGCCGGACTGCCGTATTTCTCAGTCAGCCCCAGGTAATACTCAGAAGGCGATTTACCGGTTACCGCCATGATCTCAGCCGCCAGCAAACAGAGGGCGATACCGTCCTTGTCCGTGGACCAGGGTCTGCCATCGCGGGTCAGCAGCGTGGCACCGGCACTTTCTTCTCCACCAAAGGCGAGCCAGCCCTGCTTCAGGCCATCAACAAACCATTTAAGACCTACCGGTGTTTCATACAGATCTCGCTGATGTCCGGCAACCACACGGTCAATCATCGAAGAGGAGACCAGGGTTTTACCGATTTTCAGGTTTTCTGCCCACTGCGGACGATGACTGAGCAGATAATCGATACACACCGCCAGAAAGTGGTTAGGACTCATCAGCCCCTTATGGTCAACAATACCGTGACGGTCTGCGTCCGGGTCATTACCAAAAGCCAGCTGGAAACGGTCTTTAATGGCCAGCAGGTTTTCCATAGCAAAAGGACTGGAGCAGTCCATGCGGATTTTGCCGTCATGATCCGGCGGCATAAAGGCAAAACTGGCATCGATAGCGTCATTAACCACTTCAATCTCAATACCGGTGTTTTCGGTCAGTGCCTGCCAGACCGGCAGACCGGCGCCGCCTAAAGGATCAACCCCCAGTTTGATGCCGGCGTTACGGATCGCATCCAGATCCACTACCTGCTCCAGATCCCCCAGATACAGACCGGTGTAATCAAACTTCTCGGCGCTGGCAACAGCTGCTTCCAGTGCCACGCGTTTAACCCCCTCAAGACCGGCTGCCAGATAGGCATTCGCTTTAGCCTGAATCCAATCCGTTGCATCAGCACCGGCCGGGCCGCCATGGGCCGGGTTGTATTTGATGCCACCATCTTCCGGTGGATTGTGGGATGGCGTAATCACCAGACCATCACTTAACTGTTCCGGGTTCGCCGCATTATGAGCAAGGATGGCATGGCTGATAACCGGTGTTGCGGTAATCGCCAAAGCACCGGCATCAATACGCACATCAATATCGTTGGCAATCAGCACAGAAAGCGCAGAGTTCCAGGCCTGCTCCGACAGCGCATGGGTATCGCGGCCCAGATGCAGAGGTCCGGTATACCCCTGCTGTTTACGGTAATCCGCGACTGCCTGGGCAATCGCCAGCACGTGCTGTTCATTAAATGAGGTTTTAAGAGAGGAGCCACGGTGACCGGACGTACCAAAACTGACCTGTTGCTGCGGATTGGCCACATCCGGAGTTTGCTGAAAATATGCCTGTAATAGTGCTGATAACATCTCAAGACCTTGTTTGGTTGTAACCTAGATGGTTTGCCCACGACCTATAGCGGAATATACAAACCCTGCCTGCTGCGCCCGCTTTGGCGGATAAATATTACGTCCATCCAGTAACAAAGGAGTTTTCATACGGGTGGCAATTTCGGTCAGATTCAGGTTCCAGAACAGTTTCCACTCAGTTACCAGCATGATGGCATCGGCCTGTTCCGCAGCCTGCTCCGGACTGTCACAGAATACAACCTGACCGTCATCAGGCTTCTGTTCAGAATTTAACCGTATCTGTGCAGAGTTTAACCAGAGCTTCAGCGATTCCATCGCCATCGGGTCATAGACCTGAACCTGCACCCCGTGACTGAGCAGCGCCTGAATCAGAACCAGCGCCGGGCTACCGGCAATACTTGCGGTATTAGGTTTAAACGCGCAACCCCACAGGGCAACCGTACGGCCTTTGATTTCGGCATTAAAATAACGCCAGAACTTCTGAAACAGCAGGTCTTTCTGCTGTTCATTGATCTGCCAGACACTGCTTAACAGGCCGGAAGCCAGCCCTTGAGCGCTCTCTGTGGCTTCAAGCTCCTCACCCAGAAAACCGAGGGTATCCGTGAAGGCTTCGCCGCCAAAACCGCAGCCCGGGTAAAGATACTGATGGCCGATACGCGGATCAGCACCTATGCCCTGACGCACCGCTTCAATATCAACGCCCTGACGACTGGCGATATCAGCCAGCTCATTCATAAAGCTGATACGGGTGGCCAACATGCCATTGATGCCGATTTTGGTCAGCTCCGCCTCCCGGGCACTCATCACCATGGCAGCATCTTTACTGCGGTTAAATGGCGCCATCAGTTCACGGATTGCAGCAACACCTTCCGGTATATCACCTTCTGTTTTTGGGTTCTGACACAGGCGGCTGGCACCAATCAGCAAACGGCCGGAGCGGGTGAAACTCTCGAGTGCACGACCAGCTTCAATAAAAGAGGGCCAGTACAGGCAATCAATTTGTGCCTTAGTCTCACGGCCCTTGCAGGCATCCAGCAACATGCACTGCAGTTGATCTGTGGTACCCACTGCAACCGGTTGTACCAGAGCATAAATAGCGGACTCTGCCTGAACGGCATCAGAAAACATCTGCAGCGCCTGGAAACGCTGCTCTGCGGACAGGTTCGTGCGGGCATCAATCAGCAACTCACAGCTGTCAGCAGGATTAAAAACCGTATCCGCAAGGTCAATCAGCTGCAGGCGCCCCTGAGCCAGCTGCTTTTGCAAAAGACGCAGCAGGTCCAGCTCAGCCAGTTCACTGTGTTCATCCGGTAATTGTTTTGCCGCAATAACAACACGGCAGCCGGTTGAAGCAAGCACTGCCGCTAGTGTCCAGGCTTCTAAATTGTTGCCTAATACGCGTATATTCATTTTCCAGACCGTCCGTTCTGCCCACGAAGGTCGGCAATTCGCTCAGCCAACAACCGGGTTGAGCTGTCCAAACCTGCTTTACCGTCATTATCGCTCTGCTTTAACAACGGCTGCAGCTGAAGTGCAACCTGTTTGCCCAGCTCAACGCCCCACTGATCAAAAGGGTTAATACCCCAGATCATCGCTTGGGTGAACACCTTATGTTCATAACAGGCGATCAACGCTCCTAAGGTGTAGGCATCAAGCTGTTCCAGCAACAAGGTGGAAGAGGGCTGATTACCCGGATAATGCCGGAAGGGATTATCTGCAGGCTCCACCGCGGCATTACCCAGCGCCAGAACCCGGGACTGCGCCAGACAATTGGCAATATTAAGCTCATGCTGAGCAGTCAGAGCTTCGCCATGAGCCTGGTCTAACGAGCGGTCGTAACGCCGGGCTGCAAGAATAAAGTCAGCTGCGACCGGCTGGGTCCCCTGGTGCAGAAGCTGATAAAACGCATGCTGGGCATTGGCTCCAATCTCCCCCCAGAGCACAGGACAAGTGGCGTAGTCGATCGCCTGGCCATCCTGAGTCACCGACTTACCGTTACTCTCCATTTCCAGCTGTTCCAGATAAGAGGGAAAATACTTTAACCGGCCATCGTAAGGCAGAATGGCATGGGCACGGATATCCAGAATATTAACGTTCCAGACACCCAGCAACGCCATCATTGCAGGAATGTTTTCCAGAGCAGGCGCGGTGCGGAAATGTTCATCCATGGCATGGGCTCCCGCCAGCAGTTCACGGAAGGTGACCATACCCAGATCAAGCGCAATAGAACACCCTACCGCAGACCAGAGCGAAAAGCGGCCGCCAACCCAGGGCCAGAATTCCAGCTGATTTTCAGCAACAATGCCCCACTGGTTCATTTTTTCCACAGCTGTGGAAATACCCACAAAATGACAGCGTAGCATCAGAGCTTCATCCGGGCAGACACGGCTAAGCCAGGCCCGAACCGTATCCGCATTGGACAGCGTATCGATGGTCGTGAAGGATTTCGAAGCAATCAGAAACAGGGTTGTTTCCGGATTCAGGTGATCCAGCAGATCAAACAGCTGGCTGCCATCAATGGTTGAAGCAAAGTGAACACGCAGATTTTTAGCCTCCGGTGCCGCATACTCTTTCAGCGCCTGAGTCAGCATCAGCGGGCCCAGATCACTGCCACCTACGCCAAGATTGACCACATCGGTAATGCGTTTACCGGAAAAACCGCGCCAGACGCCACTGTGCACTTTATCCACCAGCCGGGACATACGCTGCAGCTGGTTTTCCACATCCTGATAAGCCTGTGGTTGTTTATCCGCCGGAACACGCAGCTGTGAGTGCAGTGCCGGGCGGTTTTCACTTTTATTCACCACCTCACCGCTAAACAGGTCTCGGATCGCTTCCGGAAGTTTCAGCTGGCAGAACAACTGTTCAAGAGCGGACAACACATCGTCATTAACCCGCTGTTTACTGTAATCCAACAGCATACCCGGGCCCTGCACCAGCATCTGCTGCGCCCGGTCAGAATCCGCTGCAAACAGATCTTTCAGATGCGGAACGGCAGAGGCTTTTTCCTGCAGCAATTTAAATACCGGCTGCTCAGTCAGTAACGGTTTATTCATGGAATCCAAACTTTACATCCTGCGAGAGCGCTCATGCTTAATCAATCAGACCCGCTTCACGCCCCAGAACCGTATTCGCCTGCAGCCAGCCCTGAATATAACCACAGTCAAAAGTACGCCCGCTCATACGGTAGGCTTCAACGGCACTGCCTTTAGCAATAAGCGCTGCAATAGCATCCGTCAGCTGAATTTCACCACCGGCACCCGGCTGGGTTTCAGCCAACAACTGCATAACCTCACCCGGCAGAATATAACGGCCTATAACAGACAGCTGACTGGGTGCTTCTTCTGGAGCCGGTTTTTCCACCATACCTTTTAACGCAAGGCTTTGCCCCGCCTCCGGTTCGCTGCCACAGCAATCAACAATACCGTACTGATTAACACGCTCTAACGGCACCTGCTCTACCATAATCTGCGCTGCCTGTGTTGCCTGATAGGTTTCAACCATCCACTTCAGATCGTTATTCGAATCTGTAACACCCGGCTGAGTCTTAACCAAAACATCCGGCAGAATCACAGCAAAAGGCTCGTCCGCATTTACCAGATGTGCCGCACAATAGATCGCATGCCCTAAACCCAAAGCCCGATCCTGGCGAACACTGGTCACTTTCAGCTGTGGCGGCGCAATCGCCCGCAGAGCTTCCAGCAAAGCGGTTTTTCCTTTGCGCTCCAGCTCGGTTTCAATCTCATAGTGGCTGTCAAAATGATCTTCCACGGCTGACTTACCACCGCGAGTGACCAGAATAATTTCGTTCAGGCCCGCTGCTATGGCTTCTTCCACCACGTGCTGAATCAGTGGCCGGTCTACCACAGGCACCATCTCTTTCGGGATCGACTTACTGATCGGCAACAGACGGGTACCCAGACCCGCCACAGGAATAATGGCTTTTTTTAATGTGGAAGACATAACAACCTCATAATGCGCGGTTTCGGATAATAAGTGCAATTCCTTGAGGGGTGGTCAAGCGGTATAGTTCGGCCATTTTCTCGCCAAAGGAAATTGCACAATGAGCTATATACACTTGACCGAAAACGAACGATACCAGATCTATTCATTAAAGAAAGCAGGCCTGAATCAAAAAGAGATTGCAGAACACATTGGTCGGAGCTTTTCTACGCTATCTCGTGAACTGGGAAGAAATAAAGGCTTCCGCGGATACCGCCCAAAGCAGGCTCACAAGCTTGCTGAAGAAAGGAAAAAGAAGGCATACAAAGCTACGAAAGTTACCCCAAGAATCCTTATATGTATTGAGGTCTTGATTCGTCAGGAACTCAGCCCTCAACAGGTGGCAGACTATCTGGCTAAGTATGCAGGTGTTGAGCTGCATCACGAAACGATCTATCAGATTATTTACCAGGATAAAGCACAAGGAGGAGACCTGTATCAGCATCTTCGAGTCGTCTTAAAACCTTATCGCAAGCGTTATGGTCGCTATGATCATCGCGGCAAGATTAAGAACAGGGTCTGCATTGAAAAGCGGCCTTTAATTGTTGATGAACGCAGTCGCATAGGGGATTGGGAGGGAGATACTGTGATCGGTGGAGGACGTAAAGGGGCCCTGCTAACCCTGGTTGAGCGTAAAGCCCTGTACACCATAATCGTCAGGCTCAACAGCAAGCATGCGGGAGACCTTGCGCAAGCTGCGGTCGATGCAATGACGCCTCTGAAAGACAAAGTGCATACGATCACCTTTGATAATGGGATGGAGTTTTCAGGTCATGAGACGATAGCTAAAGAGCTTAATGCTGAAATCTATTTTGCCCATCCCTACTCCTCTTGGGAGCGAGGTATCAATGAAAATACGAATGGCTTAATCAGAGAGCATTTTCCAAAGGGAACAGACTTCAACCAGGTTACGGATGATGATGTCCAAAGGGTGATGGATCGACTGAATAACAGTCCCCGAAAAACACGAGGATGTCAGTCACCGAATGAACTCTTTATGGCGCAGCGAGTTGATTTACTCGCTGCGTAAATTGGATTGCACTTATTACTTGAATCCAAGATGCATAAAAGCGATCCTGTGACCGCTTTTACTAAAATATCAAAAACAAGGATTAATGCAATTGGCCACTAACTTTGTCAGCGATTTTAGCTACTGGAGGCATAAGCAAATCCACCAGATCTGAAGAAGGCTTAAAACCACTGACCGCTTTTTGCAGCAGAGCACGGGCAGAGGCACAGTCATTCTGCTTTTCGTAATCAGACAGTTTTTGCAAATACTGCTGCAGTGTGAGGCTATCCAACAGCTCTTCATTGGCCCGCATGATTTTTTCATGGCCGGTACCGGTTACATTGTCACCGATCAGCAGCTCTTCATAAAGCTTCTCACCGGGGCGCAAACCGCTGAAAACCACCTCAATATCCCCTTGGGGATGGCTCTCATCTTTCACCTCAAACCCGGACAGGTGAATCATGCGTTTTGCCAGATCAACAATTTTAACCGGCTGCCCCATATCCAGTACAAAAACATCGCCGCCCTGAGCCATGGCTCCCGCCTGAATCACCAGCTGGGATGCTTCAGGTATAGTCATAAAAAAACGGGTAATCTCCGGATGGGTCACCGTTAAAGGGCCGCCTGTCTCAATCTGCTTACGGAACAGAGGCACAACAGAGCCGGATGAGCCCAGTACATTACCAAAACGCACCATACTGAATACCGTGACCGCGGACTCTACGGCCAGGTCCTGCACAACCATCTCAGCAAAACGCTTGGTAGCCCCCATAACATTGGTGGGGCGTACCGCTTTGTCGGTAGAGATAAGCACAAAATGCTGTACTGCAAACTCCTTGGCCAGTTCAGCAACCGTCTGCGTACCCACAATATTATTGCGGATGCCTTCAAAAATATTGTGTTCAACAATAGGTACGTGTTTATAGGCCGCCGCGTGATAAACGGTATGCACAGGATAACGTTGGAACAGCTCCTGCAGACGCTGTCGGTTACAGACAGAACCCAGCACAGGCAAGACGCGTAGGTTAAGGGAGTGCTCAGCAATCAGTTTGCACAGCTCCTGCTCAATCGCATAGAGAGCAAATTCACTCTGCTCATACAGAATCAGAGTGTCAGGTTTTGCCTTAACAATCTGGCGGCACAGTTCTGAGCCGATAGAGCCACCGGCACCTGTTACCAGTACTGTTTTTGCTTCAATACAGGCGGTGAACAGCTCTTCTTTCGGCGGCACTGGGTCCCGCCCCAGCAAATCCTCGAGATCCACCTCCTGTAACTGATCCACACTGGCACTACCGGCCAGGATTTCCGGCATAGAGGGGATAGTCTGCACATGTATCGGGAAAGGGGACAAGCGATCCAGCACGGCTTTACGTTGCTGCTTACTGGCATTAGGCAGGGCTAGCAGCACTTTTTTAATGCCATGGTCATCAACAAGCTTTTGAATATCCTGCGGCGGGTGCACACGGATACCCTGCACAGTATGCTTCCACAGGGCTTTATCATCATCGATAAAAGCCACCGGGTAAAATTCATGACCCGGCATTAAAGCAGACGCTAACTGAGTACCGGCACCACCGGCACCATAGATAAGTACGGCTTCTTTCTCGGTAAAGTGCTTAATCAGCCACTGATAATAACTACGCACCAATACACGACTGCCACCAATAAAAACCAACAGAACCAAGGCAAAATTGATAGGTACAGAACGGGGAAACCCCTGCAACTGCAGAGTATAAGCCAGCGACCAGAGCAGCAGAGCCATAACCGCAGCCCCTTTAGCCACGGCGACTACCGCCTGCCCACCCATAAAGCGAACCACAGCACGATACAGCCCCAGCTTGGCAAAAATCAGAATACCCGCTGGAATGACCGCAACAAACATCCACCAATGAAGCTGCATCTCTTTGAGTGACATAATCTCACCCAGACGCAACGCCCAGGCAGCCCAGAGTGCCAACGGAATCATAACAATGTCCGCGGCAATCATTATCGCTTTTTTGCGGCTACGGCTTAGAGTAGAGACTTTTTGATGGAAGTGCCGAGGCATAAAGTGGTCGCCTTAAAACAGTTAAAACAAGAAGCTCAGAAATACTGAAGGGAACTACTCACCCAGTACAGCAGAAACAATATCAACCAGAACCTGACATGTTTTATCCACTTCACCTTGAGTCAGTGTTGGGTGCACTAGGAACATCAGGCTGGTTTCGCCCAATATCTTTGCTATAGGCAAGGGTTCCCTCGGACGCCAGCCTGTATTGTCGAAAGCTTTTTCGAGATAAACCTCCGAGCAGGAGCCAGAGAAACAAGGTACACCTGCGCCATTTATCCGTTGCATAATCTCGTCACGCTCAGCCTCAGTACCTTCAACAAACACATAACACTTGTAAGCGGCATGTATGGTATCAGAAGGAGTTTCCGGCACACGCAGTCTAGGTAAGTGCCTGGCGGTATCCCAGATTTTCTCACTATAAGATAAGCGTTTCTCGTGCCATTGCGGCATACGCTGCAATTGAATTCGACCAAGAACCGCTTGCATCTCTGTCATCCGCCAATTGGTACCAAAAGATTCATGCAACCAGCGGAAGCCCGGTGGGTGTTCGCGCTCATAAACCGCTTCCCAGCTTTTACCATGATCTTTAAACGACCACATACGGGACCAGAGCTCATGATCATTGGTGGTGACCATACCGCCTTCGCCGCCAGTGGTCATAATCTTGTCCTGACAAAACGACCAGCAACCCACATGCCCCAGAGAACCAACAGAGCTGTCTTTATATCGGGCACCGTGCGCCTGAGCACAGTCTTCCACAACATACAGATCATACTCTTCTGCCAGAGCGATAATAGGATCCATATCACAGGGCCAACCTGCCAGATGCACGCAAACAATAGCTTTGGTTTTATCAGTCAAAACAGCCCGGATAGTATCTGCCGTAATATTTTGTGAGTCTGCATCCACATCTGCAAATATAGGCACAGCACCAGCATTAACAATACTAGAAACCGAGGCAAGAAACGTACGAGAGGTAACGATGACTTCATCACCAACACCAATGCCCAAAGCCTGAAATGCCAAATCCAAAGCGACCGTCCCATTCGCTAAAGCTATGGCATACTTGCTATCAGAAAATTCGGCAAACTCCTTCTCGAACAGCCGCCCCTCCTGCCCAGTCCAATAGTTGACTTTATTTGATAATAAAACATTGCTTATAGCATCGGCTTCTTCTTGAGTGAAAGAAGGCCAAGGAGAAAAAGGTCCGTTTAACATTATTACTTTAATACCTTATGCGTTAATGTTTTATTTTAGCTGGTACACCGAATGCTTTAGTGTTGTCTGCAATATCTGATACTACGACACTACCAGCACCGATAAGGCAGTCTTGGCCTATAACTACGCTTTGGATAATGGATGAGCCTATACCAACCCAAGCCCCTTTTTTTACTTGAACTCCTCCTGAGAGCATCGTTCCAGGACAAATGTGGGCGAAATCCTCTACATTACAATCATGATCAACACATGCGCCAGTATTGATAATAACTCCACTACCTATTTGGCTGCCAATATTGATGATTGCCCCCTGTACAATCAAGCTACCATAACCGACTTGAACAGATGGACTGATAATTGCTCGAGGACTTATCAATATAGCCAAAGATGCACCTGCATCTATAAGTGCTGTTTGCTTATTGGCTCTGATCTGATTATTACCAATGCTAACGAATATACTGTCGAACTCATTTAGGCGCTCAAACAACGCGAGCTCATTACCGACGATAGGCCAACGACCACATTGAGTTTTTTCGCCATACTTATTATCAAAAAAAGATATATCATCCCAACCGATTTGCTCGGCAATCTCTGCTGCTACTTTTCCATGGCCCCCTGCACCGTATAATGCAAGCCTTTTGGTTGATTGAGACATGTTTAGCTCCAGAAAATAGCAACGCTAAGTATAATAGTTTTACCGAGAGCATTGATTTGCAAAGATTTATTCCTAGTCAATAGTACGTAATACTGAAAAGGCTTCAGCAGCCATCACCCCTACAGCGGCACCACGTAATCGCGCTTGATGTTCTAAGGCTTGCAAAGAACGACTATTAGGAAAAGGTTTTAATTGAGAGTTAAAGCTGCTCATTGCTGCAAGCTTTTTGGTTAGGAAAGTCCCACTGATATCGACAAATTTATTAGCGATAAAAACCGCATCCGCAGAAGGATGTCCCCATTCTGTTTCTGAGAGAGTTTCATAGGCAAAGACATGCTTTACTGTTTGACCAGGCACTGGACGGGTAGCCACTAAAGCCGCATTATATATGGCTCCATGGTCAAGATGCAGATCACCTTTATGAGGCACATAGACGATATGAGCTTGAATCTCGCGAATCAGCTGATTGAGTGTAGAAGCTATCTTGTAGTTTGGGTATTGCTCAAGTTGCGGAGCGGGCATATTGTAGAAAAATGTTTCTGTTACATCGAGCAGTTGGTGGGCTTTTTTCGCCTCTGCCCTTACCTCGTCAATTTGCTCTTGTTTAAACAGCTCAGGTGCACCTAGGGCTGCATTGGTCATAATCGCAACATATACGTTATAACCTTGAGCTCTGTGCTTGGCAATCACGCCACCACAGCCGAGTACTTCATCATCAGCATGAGGGGCAATAACTAACACGTTGGCCATATTAAATTCCTATCGCTTGTTTAATTGCGGCTAATTCTTGAAACAGATGATAAATTTCCAACTGGCTATCAAACCCAAGTTTTTCACCGATCTTTGGCCGATCTCCACCACATTGATAGCGATCTATCCACAACAACCCTTTGCCAGTTTGTATCAATAGGCTCTCCTGCTCCACCTTCAGCACCCTGCCTATGATGCCTTGGATGTTAAGCGTCTGCTCCAAGCGACACGATAGGATCAGCATTTTCTCTTTCTTGAAAAAGCTAAAGGCACCGGGGTGCGGCGGAGCTGCAGCTTTAATGATGCGGTCTATCTGCACGGCGGGCAGTGACCAGTCAATCAAACCATCTTCGGGTTTACGGATACCGTATTCGCTCGCTTGACTGTGCTCTTGAGCCACTGGAGCCCAAATACCCTGTTTCAGCTGCGGCAGCCACTCATCTAAAGCTGAGTCAATAGCTACTAAAATCTTTTGCTCAACAGTTGTGGCATCATCTAATGCAGTTACCGCAAAACGCTGTTTAACAAAAATAGGACCGGAGTCAGCGATATCGTTGATCACAAAAAAATTTGCTGCGCCATCTTGCTGATTGGCCACCAGCCAAGCAATGGGAGCACGGCCTCTACCTTTCGGTAAGTCTGTCGGATGAAAGCCTACAACCCCAAGTTTCGGCGCCTCGATAATGCGCTGGCATACCAACTGAGAGAAGCCCACAACAAACAGCACATCAAGCTCAGCCTGTTCGATTAGCTCTGCATGGTCGTTGATTTTGACAAAAGGCACATAGTTAAGGTTATAGTCTTCACAGACACTGCGCATATTGGTCAGACCGCTGACATTTTCCGCATTAATCGGTTCAAACCCCATAACTAGCGTGATGTCGAATTGATGTTTGATCAGCGATTTCAAAGTCACCATAGTGCTGTTGACAGCGCCGACAATGCCTATTTTCATTTTTTACCCCATTGCTCGCCTAAGATCACAATCAGCACTGTTCTAAATAAAATCTTGATGTCTAACACCAGTGATAAATCATCGACATACTGGCGGTCTAGTTGCCAACGTTCAGGCCAATCAAGATAAATATTGCCTCTCACCTGAGCGAGACCAGTCAGCCCTGGTCGCACTTCCAAGCGTCTATGGCCATCGCTATTAAACGAAGCTTGTAATGAAGGCAAACAAGGTCTTGGGCCAACTAAGGACATATCGCCGCTAAGCACATTCAACAGTTGTGGTAGTTCATCAATTTTAAAACGTCTGATCCAATGACCGATTGCCGTGATCTCGTCACTACCTTGGTGAACCTGTACTGACAAGTCGCGTTTGGCATTAGTCATAGAGCGAAATTTATACAGTTTAAACACTCGGCCACGAAAGCCTAAACGCTCTTGAGTGTAAAAGATAGAGCCTGATGAAGAGAGCCTAATGCCAAGTATTACCAAGATAAACATTGGTGATAACAGCAAGATCAAACTAGCTGCCACCACAATATCCAACAAACGTTTAAAAATTGCATACATAAGGGATTTACCAGTATATTTTAATCTCAGATCAACTAGTGGTTAACCACAGAGCAAACTGATCCGATAGTCTGTTTCTATCAAACTCCTGCCCTGCCAAGGCTCTAGCATTCAGTCCAAGCAGTTGAAGTTGTGTTTTATCCTGCAGCGCTTTTTCAAGAGCATCGGCAAATAGCTTAGGGGCTTCGTGGTTCAACAGCAAAGCCACATGATGCTGTTCAATCATTCCCGCCAACCAGCGCGGGTAATTATTGATCACTGGCAAACTGGCGGCGATATAGTCAAAAAACTTATTCAGTGAGGTCTGGAAATAAAATGCTGGCACATCAGCTAAGATCTGCATGCCAATATCCGCACTACCCAACAGACTCGCCAGCTTTTTCTTATCGACTGGAGGGCGGAAGATGGCATTATCCAACCCCAGCTTGGCAATGTCATCGCCCCATACTTTTGGGAATTTCCGGCCTCAGGTCACGCATCTCAAAGTCAAAACTCTTACTGCGAAAGATTTCCGCAACGATCCCAGGAATTCCCGGCCGTCAAAAGTACCGTCGTTGCAAACAACAGGTCATTAGCTTCTTTAAACTCTGCTGCAAACCCGAATTACCACCAGCGTAAATCGCCAACCATGGTCACTTGATGACCTAAAGGAATAAGCTTAAGGGTATTTCATAGAAGAGAATATCAGTAACCATCTTGGGTAAAAATGCTGGTAGAAGTTCGACACCTACATATTAATAACAGTCAACTAATGTCGTGATGCGGCATTTATCTGATTTCAACTTCTAAGAAACCTCTAAATAACTCATCTACCAACCTCTTTGTTGCTGATTATTGAGCCTCAGCGC
>NZ_MTBA01000029.1 GCF_002150805.1 Oceanospirillum sanctuarii | reverse complement strand
CCGTTACCGTTGTTGGATCGATACCATCACGCTCCAGCATTGAAGCCAGGTCTGCAGTCAACAAAGAACCATCCCAGTTAGCATCACCATCATGCGTGGACAACCAGAAGTAACGCTCTTCTCCGCTACTCAAGGTCACCGCAACATCCAGAGCTAAACCAAACTCACTGCCCGTGGTATCAGACAATGTTGGTGTCACCGTAATTGAAGACTCAGTAACAACAATATCTGCCGCTGAGATCGTCACTGAACTCGGTGTTAGTGCTGGCAGTGTTACGCTACCCACTTCCACTCCGGCATGCTCCAGAGTCACAACGGCACCTTCATTACCGGCAAAGTCGAACTCATACCCCGCCCAGTTATCCGTCTGAGTACTGCTATCGAAGTTATACACCTCAACACCATCAACCTTCAGAACTAAGGTATCCAGCTGAGTCGTATCGAAAGTATCGTCATTAATACTGAGATTAAAACGAACCTTATCACTATTCAGGTCGTAATTTAGCCCCATCCAGATCTGATCATCCGAACGCCATTGAGCAATATCCGGGAGCACTACCGAACCCGTAGCAAACTGAATATCTGTGCCTGCAGTAACCCCAAGACCTTCAACAAAGGCTTCATCCAGTTCGCCATTTGTAGCCATGTAAGACTCTGCTTCAGCCAGAACTTCTGCTGCCGTCAAAGGTGCCGCAAAGATATGAGCTTCAAAGCTGCCATCAATAAATGACGTCAATTCCGGCGTATTAGTCGTAACCAGTGTGCTGGTACCAGCATCGACCAATGCCCCCAGATCCAAACTGCTCACCGGAGTATCAACAGCCAATAGAATAGCAGCCTCATCCTGATCATTATGACTGAGCAAGTTCAGAGATCTCTGTGCGACATAGGCAAATACAGAGGTCGAATCTACAGGGACATCTGCCAAAGCGACTACCGGTGTATTAGAAGCTTCTCCGGATACGGTTGCTGTAATCGGAGCCAGCGTATCAAAGAAGTCGCCACCGCCGGTTCCCGGATCAGTTCCCGGATCAGTTCCCGGATCAGTTCCCGGATCAGTTCCCGGATCAGTTCCCGGATCAGCACTTAGATCTAAGACAGACTCCAGTAACAACCCATCCTGCTCAGATTCCACGATAACTCGTTTAACCACAACACCCGTTACCGTTGTTGGATCGATACCATCACGCTCCAGCATTGAA
>NZ_MTBA01000028.1 GCF_002150805.1 Oceanospirillum sanctuarii | reverse complement strand
TGCTTGACCATATAACCCAAAAGGGTCTGGTTAAGACTTTGCTGTTAACGATTTTTCACCGGATACGCGCTATCAAGATTACAAAGATTTAAAATTTTATCCGCTGGATTGTGATTGCTTAAAAGAGCTATCAAATAAGCAAGCAACAACCCAACATTTTAGTTGGATTCAATTTTCAATAATCTGCAATACAAAATATGCAAAGTATCTTTAATTGGCATTAATCTACATTGTTAAAGAGCGGTTTTCGTAAAGAAAACATAAGAAAATCACTGAACCTGAATCAACAAGGGACAATGTTTTGTTATGTGCACTTTAGGATATGGTGGAGCTATGCGGGATCGAACCGCAGACCTCCTGCGTGCAAGGCAGGCGCTCTCCCAGCTGAGCTATAGCCCCATATCGGTGTTAAACCTAATGAGTCGCGACCAACAAGATGACGTCTACAGAATAGACGCTAAATTGGTAGGCCTGAGTGGACTTGAACCACCGACCTCACCCTTATCAGGGGTGCGCTCTAACCAGCTGAGCTACAAGCCTACGTTCAGCCTAGCGACTGTGCTCTTCTTTATTCTTCAGTCAGATAATTCATGTGGACACTTTACCGGGATAACCTGGAGATGTCGTTTAAGGAGGTGATCCAGCCGCAGGTTCCCCT
>NZ_MTBA01000027.1 GCF_002150805.1 Oceanospirillum sanctuarii | reverse complement strand
GAGCAACCTCTATGCCGGTAGCTTTGCACTGAGTGGCAGTCGTTATGATGGCGTGACCACGGAGAGCCTGAACGGTAACGCTGAGGGACAGTTTGCCGGTAGCAATGCAGACGGTCTGTTCGGTTACTACCAGTTAGCGGGCAGCACCAGTCAGATTGAAGGTGTGTATGCCTTTGGTGACCGTCAGTTGGATGATTATCTGGCAGAAATGACTGCTCTGAGTGGTGTTAATGGTTATGTACTGAACAATCGAACCGCAAACCCTCTGAGTGCCTATAGCCTTTATCAGAATGGTACGGAATTGTCAGCACTGGTTGATCTTCTGACAGGTGAGCAATGGGTTGCTGCCAGTACAGGTGTTGCGAACACAGCCCAACTGGGTGACGCCACGGTGACTTGGGGCAGCTGGAACAGCTGGCGTCAGATCAACGACCAGAGCCTGATCGAGCAAAGCACACCGATCCAATACATCCACACCAACCAACTGACTGCAGCTACCGTTCCGGTAAGCCTTCAGGGTGTCTATCACTTTAACAGTGTCAGTGGGCAGGCCTACGATGAGTCTGGTGCGAATGGCGGTATTCAGGCGGGTAACCTGACCATCGACTTTACGCAACAGCAGGCCAGTCTGGGTCTCTCCGGATTTCTGCGTTCTGAGACCGATAAATGGTCAGTATCAGGCAGCGATACTCTGAACAACCTGTATACCGGTAGCTTTGCACTGAGCGGCAGTCGTTATGATGGCGTGACCACGGAGAGCCTGAACGGTAACGCTGAGGGACAGTTTGCCGGTAGCAATGTAGACGGTCTGTTCGGTTACTACCAGTTAGCGGGCAGCACCAGTCAGATTGAAGGGGTGTATGCCTTTGGTGACCGTCAGCTGGAGGATTATCTGGCGGGGATGACCGCCCTGAACGGTATCCAGGGTTACATCCTGAACAACGGTAATTCGGTTAATCCTCTCAGTAACTATGCCCTTTACCAGAACGGCAATGCTCTCTCGGCCTTGGTAAACGCCTCAACAGGTGAACAATGGGTTGCTGCCAGTACCGGTGTTGCGAACACAGCCCAACAGGGTGACGCCACGGTGACTTGGGGCAGTTGGAATGCCTGGCGTCAGATCAACGATCAGAGTTTGATCGAGCAAAGCACAC
>NZ_MTBA01000026.1 GCF_002150805.1 Oceanospirillum sanctuarii | reverse complement strand
TGCTTGACCATATAACCCAAAAGGGTCTGGTTAAGACTTTGCTGATTACGATAATCACCGGATACGCGCTATCAAGATTACAAAGATAAAAATTTATCCGCTTGGTGTTTAGGCGAGGCCTAAAAACCAAACATTTGTTGGATCAATTTCAAACACTTGTAATACAAAATATACAAAGTATCTTTAATTGGCATTAATCTACATTGTTAAAGAGCGGTTTTCATAAAGAAAACATAAGAAAATCACTGAACCCTAAGGGACAATGTTTTGTTATGTTCACTTCTTGGTTTGAACAATCAAACACGAAATGGTGGAGCTATGCGGGATCGAACCGCAGACCTCCTGCGTGCAAGGCAGGCGCTCTCCCAGCTGAGCTATAGCCCCATATCGAGTTGTCGAAACTGAATGGTAGGCCTGAGTGGACTTGAACCACCGACCTCACCCTTATCAGGGGTGCGCTCTAACCAGCTGAGCTACAAGCCTACAAACTTGGCTAACCTAGCGATCAGACCAAACGTTTCAGCCTAGCGACTGTGCTCTTCTTTATCTTTCAGTCAGACAATTCATGTGGACACTTTACCGGGACGATCTGGAGATGTCGTTTAAGGAGGTGATCCAGCCGCAGGTTCCCCT
>NZ_MTBA01000025.1 GCF_002150805.1 Oceanospirillum sanctuarii | reverse complement strand
TGTGATTAATTCCTAAAATTTGCGATAATCTCATTATAATGATTGACTTTGGTGTCGCTGTCGTGCAATGGGTTTTTCACTGGTGCCGAACAGGTTGGTAAGAAGCGCAAAGCACGCCGCGCCCACTTTCTTGGGTGCATGGTTAACCTTGGTCCTTGATCTAGCTTTTTATTACAGAATAACTACGGACCGCTTGGCCTCTGTTGTCGATGCTGCGTATTCATACCCTGCACCTGTGCTATAACCTAAGCGATCCTGCTATTGAAGTTAGACTGTAGGAGATTAACTCCATTAATTGTTCTGAGATCTTGATCTCACTCGTGACCTTCCCGATGAAACCACCATTCAGGAGTTCTGTCACTTACTGGAAAACAAGACCTGGCTAAAGAAGTGTTTCAATGCATCAATAGATAGCCTCTACACAAGGCCTGATACTCCAGTAAGTTACTTTGGGCGATGCCGGTATTAACAACACCTTCAGTTAAACGAAAAACAAGACTGGGAGGCGTGCCTCTGAGATGCGCTAGACTAGGCAGCTAATGGTGCTTCGGCATGAAGATGAATATCGGTGCTGATGGCCTGGGTGGTGCTGTACACTCATAAGACGCCTCGGCCAGCCAATGTGTGTGTTGTTGCGGTTCTGAGCACCTTTACATGGAGAATAATGCGTGTGCGTGGTGATGCAGGCAGCCAAAGGGTTCATAAGCGCGACGAGCATCATAATTGAAAGGTGATAGGTGATAAATGTCCCGGTCAACGCAAGTAGTGGGATAAGGAAGATGCTAGGGAACAGTTTGTGCGGAAAAAGCTTCTTTTCTGGCGTTAGTGTAATATCCCCTCCGGTATGTGAAGCGGTTTTTGGCTACGGTAAAGCCCGTTACAAAGCAATCAAGAAAAAATGGGATCGAATATATATGCTATTGGCTTTTGCCAAACTGATGATTATCGAGAAATCATCGTATTGCTAAGGGTAGATGTGCCTTAAATCTGGTAAAACACTGGAGTGTTCAGGCATCAACGAGAACTGAAAGGCTCTCAGAAACAAATCAAGTGAGCGCTGAGGCTCAATAATCAGCAACAAAGAGGTTGGTAGATGAG
>NZ_MTBA01000024.1 GCF_002150805.1 Oceanospirillum sanctuarii | reverse complement strand
AACGACTGCCACTCAGTGCAAAGCTACCGGCATAGAGGTTGCTCAGACTATCGCTGCCATAAGCCCCCCAGCTGTCCGAACCCAGGGAACCGGAGAGATCCAGACTGGCCTGCTGTTGCGTAAAGTCGATGGTCAGGTTACCCGCTTGAAGGCCGCCATTAGCACCGGACTGATCGTAGGCCTGTCCACTGGCACTGTTGAAGTGATAAACACCCTGAAGGCTTGCCGGAATCGTGGCAGCGGTCAGTTGGTTGGTGTGGATATATTGGATCGGTGTGCTTTGCTCGATCAGGTTCTGGTCGTTGATCTGACGCCAGCTGTTCCAGCTGCCCCAAGTCACCGTCGCATCACCGAGAGCAACCTCAGAACCAGCTGTCGATGCCGCCACCCATTGTTCACCCGTTAATGGGTTTACCAAGGCTGAGAGACCGTTACCGTTCTGATACAGGGTATAGTTGCTGAGAAGATTAACCGCATTACCGTTGTTCAGGATGTAACCCTTGATGCCGCTCAGAGTGGTCATCCCCGCCAGATAATCATCCAGCTGACGGTCACCAAAGGCATACACCCCGTCAATCTGACTGGTGTTGCCTGCTAACCGGTAGTAACCGAACAGACCGTCTGCATTGCTTCCGGCAAACTGCCCCTGTGCGTTACCGCTCAGGCTTTCCGT
>NZ_MTBA01000023.1 GCF_002150805.1 Oceanospirillum sanctuarii | reverse complement strand
GTTTCCAGTACCAGTGCTCCCTGACTCACCAGATCCGACAGCACTGCATCCGTATTACTGTCTGCTGCAGTACCATCAGCGTTCACATGCTGGGTAGTAATCGCTGCCAGCTCTGTAATGGTCAGAGCATCGCTTTCCAGCAGGAAGAAGCCTGCGCTGCCTGACTGAGCACTCAGTGTTCCAACTGCTGTTTCGATAGCGTTATCACCACTACCGAAGCCTCCTGCTGCGCCGGTAATGCTTACCCGCAGCTGTTGGGCACTCAGGTCAATCTCATCACTGCCTGCATCACTGATGCTGTTCGCGATCAGACTGATATCACCAGTGTTACTGCTCAGACCGCCCAGCGTCAGATCACCACTGACGGCGTAACGGATGTTACCGTCAGTCGTCGTACTGGTCGCACCATCTGCCATGCCGACATTACCCGTTGCCTGCAGATCAATGTCCCCTACTGTCGTGCTCAGATCGCCGATAGTACTCTGGCTCACAGCACCTTCCGCCAACAGGCTGATATGGCCGGAACCCGCATTCAGGCCAGCGTTCAGGTTCAGATTGCCACTCAGGGTTTGCAGGCGCACGTTACCACTGCCTGTTGCTGTCAGACCTGCCTCATCCGTGCCACCGTTCAGTGTCAGATCACCTGCGGTGACGGTAACAATCACTGCACCATTGTCTAGGCTGTTCAGATCTTCCTGAGTCGTACTGATTGCGCTGAGTGCATCGTTCTGGGCACTGCTATCCACACGCTGTGCTGCAACACTCAGAGCGCCAATGGTCAGATCATTGGTTTCCGTTAAGAAGAGACCTTCACTACCGACCTGAGCACTGATCAGATCAATATTCGTGTTCAGTACGTTAGAGCTGCTACCCGCTGCTGTACCTGCCTTCAGAATCAGGCCAGAGGCGGTAATCAGGCTATCGCCATCACGATCACTCAGGCGATTACCCGCCAGAAGTGCGATATTGGCTGTACCGGCGTTCAGCAGTTCTGTTACCAGATCACCTGAGGTTGCTTCAGCACGGATATCACCGTTGCTGCTGCTCAGCTGAGTACCATCAGCCATCACCAGGTTACGACCCGCCAGCAGATCCAGTGTCATGGCATCCGCGCTGTTACTCACTGATGCGTTCACCAGCAGATCTCGACCCGCCTGCAAACTAGTATGACCAACGGAGTTGGTGATCGCTGCGTTCA
>NZ_MTBA01000022.1 GCF_002150805.1 Oceanospirillum sanctuarii | reverse complement strand
TCAGTTCCCGGATCAGTTCCCGGATCAGTTCCCGGATCAGTTCCTGGTAAGTTTCCACTTTCATCTGTTGGAATAACTTTTGAGTCAACACGAACGCCCGATAGGCTGTCATAGCTTCGATATGTCACACCGCTAACTTTTACTTCTGTTGCAGAAGCTAGGTCTGTATTGATCAAAAACAGTTCTTCTAAATCAATAAAAGCAAACTGACTATAACGGTCGAAATAGGCGTAGGTCAGGTCACTACGGTGTGGATAAATAGTCAAATATTCCGTTGATCCATCGACCGTAAATTCAAGATCCAACTTGATATTATCTTTGTCATTGATTTCTGTTGAATCCTGCTGATAGAAAACCTCAACAAATTTTGCACTATCATCTAAGCTGGCAAGATAGCTGGCTGACTCAATTTTCGGAGTAGCAAAGTTAGCGCTAACTGGAGTTGTTCTACCAACCTCAGATCCATTGAGAATGGCAATAACTTCTTTCCCTTCAAGTAACTCCCAAGAACCATACATTTCTTTAACATACTCGCCTCCCTGAAGAGCCGATTCAGTCAAATCACTAGCATCTAACCTATATACTTCTACCCCATCGGCAGTAATAACAAAGTCAGTAAATTTATCTTTGCTATCTGCGTTTACAGCAGCCCAAAGAAGCAGTTTTTCACCATCACTATCTTTACGATATCGGATGAAAGCATTGTAATCATCCCGGAATACCAACCCGGTATCATCCACACCTTCGCCCACGGTAAAAATCGCTTCAGACTCGGTACGGGACAGGCCTTCAAACGGGTTAACCTCACCCTGTACTGGATACTCCATAAAGTTATACAGCATGGAACGGATCTGATCTGCCGGTTCACGGGTATAGATCACATTCAAGTAGTAACTATTATCTGCGAGCAGGGCACTGATCATTTCACCATCAGCAGCATCCCCATTACCGGTTTCAATCAAGCCATCCAGCCCATTAGTCAGAACTACTGGGTTGACCACACCATCCAGAACTGTCCAGAAATCCTTACCGGCCTGAGCACCAGAGAAGATATTTTTGCTGCGCTCCTCCAGATAAACCGTGGTTGACTGAGCATCCGGCAATACTGCAGGTACTGTTGCCTTACAGTCACCTACTGCCGCGCACGACATATCCAGCGGGCTGAAACCCACTTCTGCCGCGGCCAGAGCCTGGAAAATAGCATCAACAGCAGTACGGTTCAGCTGGGTCATCACTTGAGGGGCCGAAGACTCAACTTCACCCTGCCACAGCGCTTTACCGGTGCCATCATCAACTAGGGCAAAAATCGGGGTACGGCCATCAAACTCAGGTTCCAAATTAGCCGGAATACCGGTAACAGAAAGAACGCCATCACTATCAACTGACGTTATTGCAGAGCCTGCAGGGCTGTAGCCTCCCTGACCATCGGACTGTTCAAAAGTGACAGCATCGGAAGCAAAAGTCGCCCGGATACCACCGTTAAGGTACAGAGACGTTCCAATAATGCCGGAACCGATATCACTCCAGCTACTGACATCAATATCAGCACCGGTCGCATCCTGGCTGCGTTTTTCCCTAACGCTTTTCGCAGCAAAAGTGTTTTCAATCGTAAACTCAAAACTACGACTACCCATCGGGAAGAAGGCACCAAAGTCTTTTACCGAATCCAGCCAAACCTGATCCAGAGCCCGATCAGTATCTGCAAGATATTCAATCACTGGCAGCCATTCCAGAGAGGTGTCCGAGCTCACAGCACCGGTATAGGTCTCCAGAATACTGTCTCCGGATTTGAAATGCAGAGTTGTACTTCCATCAAGGTTCTCAATCAACTCAACCTGACGTTCGGTTACCGCAACCCACTGACCATTAGTCAGAACGTAGCCCTTTGCTTCTCCGCGCTCGGATTCAGCTTTCAGTTGACCATTTTCCAGTTTGATATGCTCTTCCAGCCAGTTATTCAGCTCATCAACCCGGACACCGGATACCGTAGCAACCTGCACAGTCTGGCCGCCGTCATCCTGATAACTGTCTGAGCCCAACTGATAGATACCCTGACGAAGCAGGCTGGATAAGGTTTCTTTATTCAGATCAAACAGTTTATTTTCTGCATCATTGATCGACAGACAAAGCAGCTCATCATCCGGGGTCAGCGCCAGCAGCTCTTCCTGGGTCAGACTTTCAGCATCCGCATAAGGCAGTGACGCAGTTTTGAAACAGCCGGAGCTTGTTTCTTCCAGCGCCAGAATAACGGTTGTGTATGGCATGCCTAGGTCGTCACTGTCCTGAATCCTCAGGGTACCGTCAGCAGCAAAGCGGTACTGCAGCTGCAGTTCATCTCCAGATTCCGGGTCAAAAGCAAAAATATTGCCGTCAGGAGAAAATGCCAGAATACCGGAGAACTGCCAGCCTTCACCTTCTCCCCCCTGCTCCAGAAGAACAACTGGCTCATCACCAATCAGGCTGCTGTTCAGCGGGTAAGGCAGTGGCGTATCCAGCAAAGGCATCGTGTTGATCGCCTGCAAACCGATCGAGGTAGGCTCTTCACCTTCGGTACGGCTGTTCAGACTGACACTGACAATGTCCACCGTAGTATTCAGCGGATCAAGGCTCAGTTGCAGACTGCTGAACAGCTGCTGAAGGTCGATGAACAAACGGTTGTTGTACACATCGTGCAGGTAGTACTGTGCATCGTACGTATCCAATACGTACTCCTGACCATCAATCTGCACAGTGACTATAAACTGGTCCCCTGCAACAGCGCTTTGCCCTGCATCCAGACTGTAGGCAATATCAAAGACCTGACCAAAACGTGTCACGTCAACATCAGTCAGGGTAACCGGTTCCTCCGGCAGAGGCTCAACCCCGCCTCCTGTACTGCTGTCATCATTCACGTATGACGGAATGGTGAAATTATTCTCTGTCAGGTTACGCCCTAGCTGTGCACCAGTAGTATCATCAGCAGAAATATTCAACACCCGAAGCTCAACACGAAGCAGCTCATCAGCCAGTTCCGGATAAGCAAAAAGAATATAATCTGGCACAGTAATCAGGGTGGTTCCAGCTGTAACACTGGCAGAGGTTCGGCTCGCTGGACGGATAACCCCAGCGCTGTTCTCCATAATGATCTCGCCCAGACCCAAAGCGAGATCCATACTGGCTTCCTGGCCGTTATAGCCGGAAAACACCAACCGAACCAATAGATTGACGTCGGTAATTACATCGTTTGGCAGTTCTTTATCAAGGGCTATAGTCAGGTTGTTATTTTCATCCAATGCAACCTTGGTCACTTTTGACTGTAGCCAGGCCGGAGCCTGCGGAGCCGGATTCAGAGTCAGAAGCTCCGGATTACCCGCACCATCATTACTGCCTAATACCTTGATACTAAACGTTGAACCTTCAGCAGGGGCTGGCACAGTGAAAGTCTCAATATTAAAACGTTCTGTGGAGGACTTCACCGCTGAAGGCAAGGTGACGTTCTGTGAAGAGAGAGCAATTGACGTACCGCTGAAGTCGATGCCTTTGCGTTTTTTTAGCTCGATCTTGTATTCAAACTTATTTTTTGAGCCGTTAAAGGCCAAACGTGAATTGGCTACAAAGTCGATACCCGCAACCGGACGTTTTTTGCCTCGGATTATAAAACCTTTAGTTTCCCCAATCGATTCACCGCTACTGTCTTTAAAAACAACACTGGCGTTATAGCCTTTTCCACTTTCAAGACTTAGTGAACCGGATGACGGGGTATCTCCCAATCTGAACTGGACCAGACGCTCCAAAGTTGGCTGCGTTGTATAGGTTACGGCAGCCCCCTTGGTACCATTGGCCTTGGCTTCTGTTAGGGTCAGCACAGCTTCAGTAGCTGCTGAAGGTACAAGAAAGCTGTTAACTTTGACTTGAGGTGTAGCACTGTCAACCTGAGACGGATCGCTCGGCGCTACATTGAAGTTAGGCGAGAAAACAAAACCACCGTCACTACCTGCAATCGACTTAATATGATCTACCGCAGGTTTATTGAACTGGTAACTGACCGTAAACTCACCGGCATCGATATAGCTGCCACGATGGTATTGAGCCTGGCCTTCACTGCTAGCATCAGCAAGGAAACGATTTCTCTGGCTGACGCCTTTTTCCAGTGCGATCCACATCGGAATGGTATACAGGTAAACGGTTTTCCCGTTGACACTCTCTTCCAGATAGAAGGAGCTATCTAACTCGGTTGAACCATCAGCACTGAAAACAATACTGCCGCTGACGGTATCTACCTTAGCCTGCAAACCGGTAGCCTGATCGATCTGAACAAAACCTTCGGTGAAAGAACCGCTACGAGCCGTATCCGAAGTTCCTTTAAGAACCAGATTGTCAAAAAACTCGGTGACCTTGGCAACTTTCTGTTCACCGCTGCCACTGAAGGTAACTCCCTGAGGAATACTGTTTCTCCAGTTATTCAGGTCGTTGCCGGTGATAAAGGTACGAATCTCATTGCCGTTGGTGACGTCGGTAATACGAGCACTGATATAGCGTTTAACAACGGAAAGATCACCACTTTTCAGCTCAACAACCAGTTCACCGTTCTCTTCACTGACGGTCTGACTGAGTGAAGTACCTGCCACCCAGCCAGAACCAGTGTAATAAAAACTGGTATCCGTTGGTTCAACATAGCGGCCATCAGAGTTTATTGAGCGCTCTGCTGTTGGCCGGTTGGCCTCTGTTCCAGCTGGAGCAGTACTTGGCAACAGGCGACTCCAAAAGCCTCCTTCCAGTGCAGCTTTCCAGACGGACGTTGTCTGCCCATCCTGTTCAGGAGCCTGCTCAAGCTCCAGCTTAGAAAGCTCAATCTCACTCTGATCTACGTCAAAGGCGTTAAAGCTGTCATTCAGGCCTTTGGTCTCTGCCATCTCTTCAATAGCAGTGTAGTCAATATCATCAAGACCAAAGCCACCTTCTGTTGAGTCATCAACCTTTTCGTTCAACGCTTCAGAGATCGTAACAATGGTATCCAGCTGAGCCAAAACCTTCTGAGTAACCGCATCAATGATGGCTTGTTTTGTCGCCTCATCCAACGTCGCATTGGCCGCGCCACCTGTAACCGAGGTATTGGCTTTATCTAAGGTACTGGCCAGCATTTGAGTAGCGACACGGGCAACTGTGTGGATTTTCTTAAACTCAGCTGCGTCGGAGCCACCTTCAGCTTTTTTGGCCACATAGTTTTCTGTAGGGTCAATGCTAACCCCCAGATCTTTCTGAATATCTGCCTTGGCTTCTTTTAAGAAGTCATCAACGGACTTTGTTGTGCTACCAGCAGAGTTTTTCTTTTTAGCCTCTAGCTTCTGGTGCACCATGGTGCTTACCGGACTGACAAAGACCTCTTTACCATTTGATGCAGCTGCCGTACCTAATGGAGGTGCTGACATGGACACGGCTTTGGTCAAAGGTTTTGTCGGACTATCCATATCGATAGCACCAACAGGGATGGACACTACGGTAGAAAAATAAGCCTGGAGGTTTTCCTTAGTGATATCCGAAGCAGTTGCTGAGCGGCCAAGCGCTTCAGTTAAAGCATCAATAACCAGCTGCAGATAGGTTTTGCCGTTTTGGGTATTAGAGGTATTATTTAACTGAGCGGCCCAAGCGGACAAATCCATGCTGAACTTGCCTTCTTCTCCCGTAGCAACACCTGTTTTAGGAGTCTTTGCCGAAGGCTCCCAAACATCCAACTGCTTATTACCATTAATATCAATAAAGCTTGTAGCACCTAGAATATAGCCATCGGCGACACGCCCTGTCACAAGACCACTTAAAACAACACCTGATGAGCTACTACCACTTCCACCGGAGCTACTAGCACTGCCAGTATCGCTTCCGCCGCAAGCTGCTAAAAATGCTGATGAGGATACAGCTACGGCTGTAGCCAATCGATTTTTTGAGAATTGTTTATACAGATGCATGCCTACCACCCTTGATACTTTTCAAGTCCAGTTGATACACATCCATGTGATACTAAAAGAGACGTAGAACTTTCACGTTAATCAGTATGGGCAGGGTAGGCTGCATCAATGCGGAAACTCTCCACACCCAAGAGACCTATTTCTGAGAACTGAATAACAGTTGCGTCTTACGCTAATCCAAATAACAAGTAGCATAGAACAACCTAGAGAAAATACTCTGTTTGTATAAAATGTGACAAAAATCAAACTTATATAGTCCACGAATAAAATAACCCGACCTCAGTAAAACTAAAATCGGGCTGTTCTAAAACCTACAGCGTAACCGCTAAACGCAGCCCCTGATCGATCGCACGCTTGGCATCCAGCTCTGCGGCTACATCCGCACCACCAATCAGGTGCGGATTTTTGCCCAACACTTTCAAGCCATCTTCCAGTTCACGGCAAGGCTCCTGACCGGCACAGATAACAATATTGTCTACTGGCAGCAGATCCTGCTCACCATTAATGGTCAGATGCAGGCCTTCATCATCAATTTTCAGATAATCACAACCTGACAACATGTGGACATTACGTTTCTGCAGGGAAGCACGATGGATCCAGCCGGTGGTCTTACCCAGGCCTTTACCCAGCTTGCTGGCCTTACGCTGCATCAACCAGACTTCACGGGCAGATTCCGGATCATGAGCTTCTACGCCTTCAATACCGGCACGGTGCTGAACCGTCAGATCCACACCCCACTCACGCATAAATTCGTCGATATTCAGGCTGGCCGATTCACCCTTCTGAGTCAGCAGCTCAGATACATCAAAACCGATACCGCCAGCGCCCATGACCGCAACTTTCTGGCCAATCGGCTTGGCTCCGGTGATCGCTTCGATATAGCTGACCACTTTCGGATGATCAATACCTTCAATAGCTGGTGTACGCGGGGTGATGCCGGTTGCCAGAATCACCTCGTCAAAAGCCTTCAGATCTTCAGCATCAACACGGGTATTCAGCTTCAGCTCCACACCAGTGACTTCGATACGGCGTTTAAAGTAGCGCAGGGTTTCGTAAAACTCTTCTTTGCCCGGAATACGTTTGGCGTAGTTAAACTGACCACCGATTTCAGCGCCTGCATCAAACAGAGTGACTTTATGGCCCCGCTCTGCAGCGGTAGTGGCCGCTGACAAACCGGCAGGTCCGGCACCAACAACAGCAACGGTTTTAACCTGCTGGGCAGGCTCAACTATCACTTCAGTTTCATGGCAGGCACGGGGGTTTACCAGACAGGAGGTCAGCTTCATCTGGAAAGTGTGATCCAGACAAGCTTGGTTACAACCAATACAGGTATTGATCTCATCGGCACGGTTTTCTGCCGCTTTGCTGACAAAAGCAGGATCGGCCAGGAAAGGACGTGCCATAGACACCATATCGGCATGACCGTCTGCCAGCACCTCTTCAGCGATTTCCGGAGTGTTAATTCGGTTCGTGGTTACCAGAGGAATCGACAGTACCTGCTTCATCTGCTGTGTCACCCGGGTGAAAGCCGCGCGGGGAACACTGGTGGCAATGGTCGGTACACGGGCTTCGTGCCAGCCGATACCGGTATTGATCAGAGTGGCACCCGCGGTTTCGATACGCTTACCCAGTTCAACCACTTCTTCCCAATCACTGCCACCCTCTACCAGATCCAGCATCGACAGACGGAAGATGATAATAAATTCAGCACCGACTTTTTCCCGTACCTGACGCACGATCTCAGTAGCGAAACGGGTACGGTTATCAAAGCTACCGCCCCATTCATCGCTGCGTTTATTGGTTCGGGCGGCGATAAACTGGTTAATCAGATAGCCTTCAGAGCCCATAATCTCGACGCCGTCATAACCCGCCTGCTGAGCTAAGGCTGCACAATTGACGTAATCAGCGATCTGCTTTTCCACTTCCTCACCGTTCAGTTCATGCGGCGGGAAAGGGTTAATCGGAGCCTGAACCGCAGATGGAGCCACCAGTCGCTGGGAATAGGCATAACGACCCGCATGCAGAATCTGCATGCAGATGCGACCACCGGCATCATGCACTGCCTGCGTCATCACCTTATGTTTTTCCGCCTCTTCCGGTGTGCTCATTTTGGCTGAGCCTTCGAAGACAGCGCCTTCTTTATTCGGCGCGATGCCACCGGTAACGATCAAAGCAACGCCATTTTTAGCACGCTCCGCATAAAACGCCGCCAGACGCTCGAAGCCATTAGGGCTTTCTTCAAGATTGGTATGCATGGATCCCATCAACACCCGGTTAGGCAGGGTGACAAACCCCAGATCGAGAGGTTGTAGCAGGTTCGGGTAGGGAGAAGCAGAAGTTGCTGCAGTCATGTCATCATCCTCGGTCTAATCAAACAGTAGCCCAGCGGTTCAAGCGCTTAAATTCTTGTGGGGCTTTATTTTTGTGATGCTTTAACTGTAATGAATGACAGAAAAAACGTGATACCTTTAAACAACAAATCAATAACCTAGAAAAACAGAAAAATGAAGCTGGGCGACATCAACGTCAATATTCTGCAATGTCTGTATCAGGCGGTTCAGGATCAAAATAAAAACGCGGACACTCTGTTTGCCAGCTACGGGCTGGACGATCTTTTCGACAGCCATCCGGAACGCAGAATCAGCATCCCGCGCTATATGCGATTGGGAGAACAGGCCGTGCAACTCACAGGCAGAAAGGATATTGGCTTAATGGTAGGCGAAAGATGCCGAAGCCATCATTTCGGGCTGCTGGGGCTGGCGTCTCAGACAGCACCAACACTTGGCGAAGGCTTAGCAACGGCCATTCAATTCGAACGCCTCTACAGTACCAATAGTCGTGGGCACAGTAGAGTTATTAAAGAAAAAGACCGCACAGGCTTCTGTTTTTATTCTATCAGCCCTTACAACCGGTTTAATTTCTTTGTGGTTGATGCGGTTATTGGCGGCTGGATTAGTCTGCTAAAAGAGTGGAGTGGTCTCAGTTATTCAGAGCTGCACAGGCTGGGGGCAGAAGTTGAGATCGAGTTCGAGCGCCCCTCCTACGCGAAAGCCTATCAACATTGGCAAATCCCTGTTCGGTTCTCTGCAGAAGGTAATGTTCTCTGGCTGCCGAACACTCTATGTGAGCGAGCATCGGCCGACTCAAACCCTGTAACCCATCGACAGCTAAAGCACCTTTGTCAGCAACAGCTCGAAAATATCCTCAGAGGTAAAACACTGGCCGATCAGGTCAGTGAAGCCATTGCGATGAAACTTTCAGGTAAAACACCATCATTGGAGTCCATCGCCAGCTTTTTCAATCAGGAACCCTGGACATTACGCCGAAAACTGGAAAAAGAGGGGACTAGCTTTGCTGAACTTCTGGACAGCACCCGAAAAGAGCTGGCGACACGCTATATACAGGATACGCAACTCAGTATTGGGGAAGTAGCCTGGCTACTGGGTTTTTCATCATCACCAGCATTTCAGAGAGCCTTTAAGCGCTGGCATCAGCAAGCCCCAGGGCAATTCAGATCAGTGCAAAACGGAAAATAAGGAAATAAAGCTATAGGGCTAGGAAAATAACAAGAAAATTGAGCTGATAGGTAACTCGAAGAAGGGGGGTATATAAGATTTAGCAAGCAAATGGCGGACCGGACGGGACTCGAACCCGCGACCCCCGGCGTG
>NZ_MTBA01000020.1 GCF_002150805.1 Oceanospirillum sanctuarii | reverse complement strand
ATCACAACGGTCAGCATCACTGACCGTGTGTTTGAAGAGGATGAGCAGATTTCGTTTAGTGGCTTTCTGAATGAGAAGTACGGGGGGATGGAAAAGCTTTAACCAACCAAATATTAATAATTCAGAAGCACCCCAAAAGACTCATGTTCAGTAGCAATCACATTCTCGCCATTTACGATCGTTGGCAATATCCACATAAGCCACCGCTCAGGATTCTGATCGAGCGGAACGGAGGAAGTCAGACTAGGCCATAAAACTTTCTGAATTACTCGGCTTTCATAATTCTCATTTGTCCTATTAATCCAAATGATCTTTTGCTGATTTTCATTTGTAACCGCAAAGTCCAGCACCTCAGTATCACCAGAAACTCCTGGAATAACAACGGGATCTGTTTTATTAAAAAAACCACTACCATCATTTATCAATAACAAAGTTTTATCATTTTCATCCTCATGACCGCCAAGTAAAACGTCTACATACCCATCCCCATCAACGTCAACAAGATCAACGGTAAAAAAACCTGTACGAACTACAGAATCAGGCAGCCTGATATCTTCATCTTTTTTAAAAGTTCCATCACCATTATTTAAAAGAATATAAACAGAGTCTTGAGGAGTTGAATTAGAAAGATTAATACTATTATCTGTAACTATTACATCCGGATAAGAGTCTCCATTGATATCTGCTGCTGAAGCACCATGAGAGTAGCCAGTATGATCATACGCATCTTGAATCAAGAACCTACCATCAGGTTGGCTGAGTACAATCTTATTTTTCTCTCCAGGGAAAGGCCAATCATCAAAGCCATGACAGGCAATAAAAACGTCAGGCAATTGATCCTTATTATAGTCAGCAACCAAAGCCTTTCTGGGATTGGCACAACCATCATTAGAGTTTATAAACAAATCATTTCTTAATTCATACTTCCCGTTATTTTTTTTCTGCCAAAACTCCATAATTGCAGGTTTAAGCTCATCTACAGTTGTAGGAGGCCAAGGGGAATCAAATTCTACGATAAACATATCTAACGTACCTGACTGAGCAAAATCGGCAAAAGCTCTTATCGGTGCATCAGAAGATCTTTCATCAGGAAATATTTGTGGGGTTAAGCCAGCTTCTTTGAAGTTCTTATAAGACGTTTCTTGTACAGATATTGGGGGAGCTGGAGCAGAACTTTTATCACCACTCTCCACACCACAACCTTGTAGCGCTATAGCGATTGATACCGCTAATAAGACTTTAAAATTCATACATCTACCAAAACATTTACGAAAAATGGTTTTAGGCTAACCAGTTGGACAAAATCGCTCAACAAACCAAATCTTACAAAATACATAGCACCCCCAAGATACCAAGCTCGCCCACTCTACCGAAAATGCACTGGATAAGATCGAAGCGGTACTGCCGGACAACCTGAAAAAGGAACTCGCCAAGCCAAGGCTCTACACACCGGA
>NZ_MTBA01000002.1 GCF_002150805.1 Oceanospirillum sanctuarii | reverse complement strand
CTAATACGAAACCCCGTCTCAATGAGACGGGGTTTTTTTATGCCTGAAAGAAAGGCTTAGACCGTAAGAGGAAGATGCTGTGGAGCAGCATTATCAGCACTGATGTGGCATTAGATAATGTTTCTTGCCGACAGGGCTGAAGGTTGAATATTCTGAGGGTGAAAATTTATTCTTTTCAAGTGAACCTAAAGTACAAGTACGATAGAATCCGCTTTTCCAGTTTTTGAGCGGATTTATCCGACATACTCAACATTCAGGCTAGAGGTAGATAATGTTCACACGTGATATGACCATTGCAGGCTATGATGATGAGCTGTGGACTGCGATGCAGTCAGAAGCGGTTCGTCAGGAAGAGCACATCGAACTGATCGCATCTGAAAACTACACCAGCCCTCGCGTAATGCAGGCTCAGGGTTCAGTTCTGACTAACAAGTATGCTGAAGGCTACCCGAACAAGCGTTACTACGGTGGTTGTGAGCACGTTGACGTTGTTGAAGATCTGGCGATTGATCGTGCTAAAGAACTGTTTGGCGCAACTTACGCTAACGTTCAGCCGCACTCTGGTTCTCAGGCTAATGCTGCTGTTTACATGGCTCTGTGTAAGCCGGGCGACACTGTACTGGGCATGAGCCTGGCACACGGTGGTCACCTGACTCACGGTGCTGCGGTATCTTTCTCTGGTCGTATCTACAATGCTGTTCAGTACGGTCTGCACCCTGAAACTGGTGAGATCGATTACGCGGAAGTTGAGCGTCTGGCTGAAGAGCACAAGCCTAAAATGATCGTTGCAGGCTTCTCTGCTTACTCTCGTGTTGTTGACTGGCAGCGTTTCCGCGATATCGCGGACAAAGTTGGCGCATACCTGTTTGTTGATATGGCACACATCGCTGGCCTGGTTGCTGCGGGTGTTTATCCGTCTCCGGTTGGCGTTGCTGATGTTGTAACTACTACAACTCACAAGACTCTGGGCGGCCCACGTGGTGGTCTGATCCTGTCTTCACGTGCTGATGAAGATCTGCAGAAGAAGCTGAACTTCGCTGTATTCCCTGAGTCCCAGGGTGGCCCTCTGATGCATGTTATCGCTGCTAAAGCGGTATGCTTCAAAGAAGCGATGGAGCCAGAGTGGAAAGCGTATCAGGCGCAGGTTGTTAAGAATGCTCAGGCGATGGCTGAGACCTTTATGGCTCGTGGCATCAAGATCGTATCTGAAGGTACTGATGATCACCTGTTCCTGGTTGACCTGATCGATAAAGAGTTCAGTGGTAAAGATGCGGATGCGGCTCTGGGCCGTGCCAACATCACTGTGAACAAGAACTCTGTTCCTAACGATCCTCGTTCTCCATTCGTTACTTCCGGTCTGCGTATCGGTACTCCTGCTGTAACCCGTCGTGGTTTCAAAGAAGCAGAAGTTACTGAACTGACTAACTGGATCTGTGACATTCTGGACGATATCAACAACGAAGACACAATCAACGCTGTAAAAGAAAAAGTGAAGGCTGTTTGTAAGCGCTTCCCTGTTTACGCGTAATCGCTGTTCGTTGTAAGAATAAGCCCGGCTATATGCCGGGCTTATTTGTATCTGCTCACATTAAGGGTAAAATGTGGGCCATTGCCCTGAGTGTTTGTTATTTCGGCATTCTGTTGGCAATTACCCCCACAAGATAACCAGAGCCTACTATGTATTGTCCCTTCTGCGGTGCACAGGAAACAAAAGTTACAGACTCCCGATTGGTGGCTGATGGCGATCAGGTTCGCCGTCGTCGTGAATGCCTCTCCTGTGGTGAGCGTTTTACCACCTATGAAACTGCAGAACTGGTGATGCCCAAGATTGTTAAGCATGACGGCAAGCGGGAAGCTTTTGATGAAGCTAAACTTCGTGCCGGCATGCAGCGTGCTCTGGAAAAACGTCCTGTCAGTACCGAATCTTTCGAAGCCGCTATTGAGCGTATTCGTCAGCGCCTGCGTGCCCGCGGTGAGCGTGAGGTTGCATCCCGTCTGATTGGTGAAGAGGTGATGGCTCAGCTTCGCCTGCTGGATCAGGTGGCTTATATCCGCTTTGCATCTGTCTACCGTAGCTTTCAGGATCTTGATGAGTTTCGTGCCGAGATTGATCGTCTTGCTCAGGATCCGCCTTTCAGTCGCGGTGAGCATCTTTCCAAAGACGATTCCTCTTCATAGGTTACTGGTATGACGTTCACAGAGTCGCATCAGACCTCTGATGCTTACTTTATGGCAAGAGCTATCCGTCTTGCCCGCAAAGGTCACTTCACCACTTTCCCTAATCCCCGTGTTGGCTGCGTGCTGGTTAAAGATGGCGAGATTATCGCTGAGGGCTGGCACAAGAAAGCAGGCGAAGGTCATGCGGAAGTTAATGCGCTGGCACAGACTTCCGATGCTGCCGGTTGTACAGCGTATGTGACTCTTGAGCCCTGCTCTCATACCGGAAGAACACCACCCTGTTCCGATGCTTTAATCAAAGCAGGGGTATCCCGTGTGGTTATTGGTATGCAGGACACGAATCCTCTGGTTGCCGGTAACGGCATTCGCAAACTGGAGGCTGCCGGCATTGAGGTGCTGTCGGGAGTATGTGAAGCCGACGCTAAAGCGCTGAACCCCGGCTTTATCCAGCGAATGACCTTAAAACGCCCTTTTGTGCGGGCGAAACTGGCCTGTAGTCTGGATGGACGGACGGCGATGGCATCCGGTGAAAGCCAGTGGATCACTGGCCCTTCGGCACGGGCTCAGGTTCAGCAACTTAGAGCTGGTAGTTCCGCTATTATCAGTGGAGTGGATTCGGTCATTGCCGATGACAGCGCATTAACGGTTCGAGCTGAACAGTTGAATCTTCCCGATGCAGAACAGATTGCAAAACGTCAGCCGTTAAGAGTGGTACTGGATAGCCATTTGCGTCTGCCGGAAAACGCTAAAATTCTGCAGCAGCCCGGTGAAACTCTGGTTGTTTTTACCGAGTCTGATTCCGACAAGCAGGCGCGTCTTGAACAAGCGGGAGCGGTTTGTCTTCAACTGCCTGCGGAGCAAGGTCGTGTCAGCTTACTGGCTCTGATGGAATATCTGAATCAGCGCGAGTGTAATGACGTTCTGCTGGAAACCGGTGCAACTCTTGCCGGTGCTTTTGCGGAAGCAGGACTGATCGATGAGCTGGTCGTATTTATGGCGCCAACTCTAATGGGGGATGGTGCCCGGGGTTTACTGCATCTTCCGGGAATCACCAAAATGGCTGATCAGAAGCGACTCACGCTGACCGATTGTCGGATGGTGGGTGCAGATATGATGATAACCGCCCGTTTTACAGGAAAATCACAATAATGTTTACCGGAATTATCGAAGCGGTTGGTACAATTGAGAGTTTACAGCCTTCAGGCGGCGACTACCGCGTCAAGGTTGCTGTTAATACTCTGGATATGACAGATGTTAAGTTGGGCGACAGTATCGCGGTCAACGGTGTTTGTCTGACCGTAACGGAACTGCACGGCAAAGGTTTCTGGGCTGATGTCTCACTGGAAACCGTACGTCATACCTGTTTTAAGAATTACCGTCTGGGACAGGCGGTTAATCTGGAAAAGGCGATGATGCCGACCTCCCGTCTGGGTGGCCATATTGTCAGCGGCCACGTGGATGGCGTTGGTAAGATTCTGGAGCGTCGGGAAGACGCCCGCTCTGTGCGTTTTCGGGTTCAGGCACCGGAACATCTGCTGAAATATATTGCGGATCGCGGTTCGATCACCGTGGAAGGAACCAGCCTGACCGTGAACGGTATTGAAGGGGACGTTTTTGAACTCAATATTGTTCCCCATACACTGGCGGAAACGGTACTGCAGGGCTATACCTCAGGCCAGCCGGTACATTTAGAAGTAGACCTGATTGCGCGCTATCTGGAACGACTCATCAGTAAGTCTGAACCAGCGCAGCCGGCAAAAGCCGATATCAGTCTCGAATTTTTAGCTCAGAACGGTTTTCACCGTGGCTGACAGCTTAGGAACGAATATGCAACTGAACACTGTTGAAGAGTTATTGGAAGATATCCGTCAGGGTAAAATGGTTATCCTGATGGACGACGAAGATCGCGAAAATGAAGGTGATCTGGTTATTGCTGCGGAGCAGGTTCGTCCGGAAGATATCAACTTTATGGCGAAATACGCCCGTGGTTTGATCTGTCTGACACTGACCCGCGATCGTTGTGAGCAGCTGAAACTGCCTTTGATGGTACAGAGCAACGGTGCTCAGTTCTCCACAAACTTCACCCTGTCGATTGAAGCTGCTGAAGGTGTTACCACAGGTATCTCTGCTGCTGATCGTGCGCATACCGTACGTACTGCGGTTAAGCGTGATGCCAAAGCTGAAGATATCGTTCAGCCCGGTCACATCTTCCCGCTGATGGCTCAGCCGGGTGGTGTTCTGAGTCGTGCTGGCCATACAGAAGCCGGTTGTGATCTGGCACGTATGGCTGGTTATGAACCTGCGTCTGTGATCGTTGAGATCATGAATGAAGACGGCACCATGGCTCGTCGTCCGGATCTGGAACTGTTCGCTCAGGAGCATGGCATCAAGATCGGTACCATTGCAGATCTGATCCACTACCGTACCACCAACGAGCACACGGTTGCCCGTGATCAGGAAGGCGTTATGGCCACTGAATACGGTGACTTCAACTACGTGACCTATAAAGATGAGATTCAGGGTTGTACCCATCTGGCGATGACTCTGGGTGATATCAGCGCGGATGACCCGGTGATGGTTCGTGTTCACAACCGTACCGAAGTGCTGCGTGATGTGGTTGGTGCGATTCCGGCGGACGAAACTGAGCGTAAGTGGACCATGCGTAAAGCGCTGGCAAAAGTGGCTCAGGAAGGCAAAGGTGTGGTTCTGCTGCTGGATACCAACGAGCGTATCGATATCCGTGATTCTGTTGATCTGATTCAGAATGGCCGTCAGCAGTCCAAAGTGAATGTCAGTGCTTCCGGCGCTTACCTGACCGTAGGTACAGGTTCTCAGATTCTGCGTGATCTGGGCGTGGGCAAAATGCGTCTTTTGAGCTCACCAATGAAATTTAATGCGATCTCAGGTTTCGATCTGGAAATCGAAGAATATATTCCTTGTGAAGAGTAAGTTCTGCCCGTAGATCGCGGTGACATCTTTCAGGAAAAAACAAAAAGTTATCAGGAACCAAAAATGACTATCAAATCCGTAGAAGGCAATTTCGTAAACTGTAACGGTCAGTACGCTATCGTTGTAGGTCGTTTCAACAGCTTCGTGGTTGAGCATCTGGTTGAAGGTGCTATCGACACGCTGCGTCGTCACGGTGTTGATGAAGCGAACATCACTGTAGTTCGTGCGCCAGGTGCATGGGAACTGCCTCTGGTCGCTAAGAAAGTGATCGAAAAACAACAGCCGGATGCTGTAATCACTCTGGGTGCGGTGATCCGTGGCGGTACACCTCACTTTGAATATGTTGCTGGCGAATGTGCGAAAGGTCTGGGTCAGCTGTCTCTGCAAACCGGTGTGGTTATCACTAACGGTGTACTGACAGTGGACACAATCGAACAGGCCATCGAGCGCTCCGGCACAAAAGCAGGTAACAAAGGTTCTGAAGCCGCTCTGTGCGCTCTGGAAATGGTTAGCCTGTTTAACACGTTGTAATTTCAACGTAATTCGGAAATTTAATACTTAACTCGCGGTTACTCCTCAATGTCCCAAGGTAAAAAAACCAGTAAAACCCAAGCTCGTCACGCTGCCCGTCAGCTCACCGTACAGGGTCTGTATCAATGGCAGATGACAGGTGCAGCACTGCAGCAGATCGAGCTTCAGATTCGTGCTGCCCGTCCGGATGATGCGCTGGAATCTCACGAGGATATTACGTCAGCAGTAGAAATTGCCGATCTGGCTTATTTCAACGAACTGCTGCATAACATCCCACAGCAGAAAGCTGATCTGGATAAGGAATATGCACCTCTGCTGGATCGTCGCGTTGACGAACTGGACCCGGTTGAGCTGGCAATTTTGCGTATGGGCACCTATGAGCTGAGCAAGCGCATCGACGTTCCTTACCGTGTGGTGATTAACGAAGCAGTTGAGCTGGCGAAAAGCTTTGGTGCGACGGAAAGTCACAAGTACATCAACGGTATTCTGGACAAGCTGGCGATTCGCCTGCGTGCTGCAGAAGTTGCCGAGCGTCGTAAGGGCTGATTCCTTTGGGTGAGTTTGAACTGATCCATCGCTATTTTGCTGCCCCTGAGCTTCAGCAATCCCGCCGGGATGTCTGTGTCGGGATTGGCGATGATTGTGCGTTAATCGCTGTCCCTCAGGGCAAGCAACTGGCGGTGTCTGTGGATACCTCGGTTGCGGGGGTTCATTTCTTACCTGAAGCTCCGGCTCACAGTATCGGCTGGCGTGCTCTGGCGGTCAGCCTGAGTGATCTGGCCGCGATGGGCGCTCAGCCTGCCTGGTTTACCCTGGCGATCAGCCTGCCAGAGGTTGATGAAGCTTGGCTGGCAGAATTTTCCCGAGGTATGGCGGATCTGAGTCAACGCTATGGCGTTGCCTTGGTGGGTGGCGATACGACCCGTGGCCAGCTCTCTATGAGTGTTCAGGTTCAGGGTTATGTCACTCAGGGGGCGGCCTGGCGTCGAAAGGGCGCAAAACCGGGCGATATTATCTATGTTTCCGGAAAGCTGGGCACGGCGGCAGCAGGTTTGCGCATTGCTCAGGGTCTGCTGTCTAAAGGCTTGCCTTTACCGGATCTCGACGCTTTGAACGCAGAAGATTCGGTATTTTCTGAAAGTGATCGCGCTGCGCTTAAAGCTTACCTTTACCCTGAACCGCGCTTTGATCTGATCTCTGTGCTTTCGAGTCGTGTCAGCAGTGCCATCGATATCTCTGACGGTCTTCTGGCTGATCTGGGACATATACTGACGGCCAGTGGCGTTGGGGCAAGCCTTGACCATAACCGTATCCCCTGTTTTAACCATGCTGATATGTCACCAGAGAGTTGCTCTCAGGGGGCGTTATCCGGTGGTGATGATTATGAGCTGTGCTTCACGGTTTCGCCTCAGCGCCGTCTGGAGCTTGAGGTCAGCGCAGAGCAGAGCAAAGTCTCGCTGCATGCCATCGGTATGGTGACCGCTCAGGAAGGGATTCGTGGTATCCCTGAGAGTGCTTCTGTTGGCTTTGATCACTTTAAGGATAAACGCTAATGAACCGCGCTCCTGCCAGTATGTGGCGCAATCCGGTTCACTTTCTTGCGTTTGGACTGGGTAGTGGCGCTGCTCCCTGGGCTCCCGGCACAGTGGGTACTGCAGCAGCGGTTATCCCTTATCTGCTCTGGATCCAGTTTCTTTCCCCGGTCTGGTTTCTCGTTCTACTAGCCGTCACCTTTGTCATTGGTGTCTGGCTGTGCGAGCGTACCTCTGAAGATCTTGGTGTTCATGATCATTCCGGTATTGTTTGGGATGAGTTTGTCGGTTATTGGCTGACCATGTTCCTCGCCCCGCAGGGTTGGGAATGGGCCTTGGTCGGTTTTGTCCTGTTCCGCTTTTTTGATGTGCTCAAACCCTGGCCCGTGAAATGGGCTGACCGCCGTGTTGCCGGAGGTTTCGGTATTATGGTGGATGACGTGTTGGCGGGTGTTTACGCCTGGATCGGTATGCAGGTTCTGATGCGTCTTTGGTAACAGTCGATCATCAGATAAAGAACAAACAAAAAGGCCGGAGCAGTTGCTCCGGCCTTTTTTGTAGCCAGTTCGGGTATTGGTCTGCGATCAGGCCGCCTGACGGTTCAGGCAACCGTTCTCCAGCAGTTTGCACTGATGCGCTGCCAGCTCCATCCAGAATGCCTTATCAGGGGTGATCCCCATAGTCACCTCAAGATTGGGCGCCATCAGGAAAGGCTGATTCATCAGGCTCAGCATGCTGATATGAAGCATTTTGGGATCCAGCTCAGGATTCAATACACCACGCTCTTGCATCTTGCGCAGCATGATCTCCATCGGGCGACATTTCTCGCGGAATCTCTGTTGGATAAAGTCATCTTCCAGCGGGCCATCTTCAAACAGCAGGCACTTCAGGATCACCACGATGAAACCGGGGTATTCTGACATCAGGGCATAGTAGCGCTGGAAGAAGTCAGAAAAGCTCTCAGGCGGGTTTTCCACGCCATCCAGAACCAGTTGATGCAGAGGCTCGAAAGTCTCGATAAACATCGCCTGGAACAAGCCTTCTTTGTTGCCGAAGTAATAGTGAATCATCGCCATGGTGGATTGAGCGCGGGCTGCAATCTCACGGGTGGTGACCTGTTGGTAGTTCTTTTCGATAAAACAGGATCGCGCGGCAATGATCAGATTTTCTCGAACATTGCGGGCACTTTTGCTGGTCGGGCGACCGCGCTTTTTGGCTTTTACGGGTTTAAATTCTGCGTTCATGTGGGCTACGTCTTTTAATCGATTGATTAAAAGCTAGGGTAGAGTATTTGACCTAGAAAGCAAAGGGGGGAAAATCAGTCATTATCGAAAGGTTTGATTAATTTAATCGACCAATCAATATGCCAGATAAATTATGTGGATTAATTAAAGACCAACAAAAAAGCCGCACAGAACGTGGCTTACGTTCGAGTGCGGCTTTTATTAGAAGTTCCCGAAGGATACTTCTGTTATTTCACTGCGTTTTAAACGTCCAGATAATCCAGGATGCCTTCCGCAGCTTTACGGCCTTCATCGATGGCGGTAACCACCAGATCAGAACCGCGAACCATATCACCACCAGCGAAGATCTTAGGGTTGGTGGTCTGGTATGGGAAGCGGGCCTCAGCTTTCGCAATCACGCGGCCGCTAGCGTCAGTTTCGATGTTGTTGCCTTCGAACCAGTCAGCAGGGCTTGGGCGGAAGCCGAAGGCGACCAGAATCACATCAGCAGGGATGATCTCTTCTGAACCCGGAACCACCTCCGGGCTACGACGGCCATTGGCATCCGGCTCACCCATGCGGGTAGAAACCATTTTGATGCCTTCAACCTTGTCTTCACCGACGATAGCCACAGGCTGACGGTTGAACAGGAACTTAACGCCCTCTTCCTTCGCATTCTTAACTTCGCGCTTGGAACCCGGCATATTGGCTTCGTCACGGCGGTAAGCACAGGTTACAGACTTGGCTTCCTGACGGATCGAGGTACGGTTACAGTCCATCGCGGTGTCACCACCACCCAGAACAATAACGCGCTTACCTTCCATGCTGATGTAGTCTTCAGGAGACTTTTCATAGCCCAGGCAGTGGTTCACGTTGGAGATCAGGAAATCCAGAGCCGCGTGAACACCCGGCAGATCTTCACCCGGCAAGCCACCGTTCATGTAGGTGTAAGTACCCATGCCCATGAAGACGGCATCGTAATCGCTCATCAGCTGATCGATGGTGATGTCAGTGCCGACTTCAGTATTCAGGCGGAATTCAACACCCATATCGGAGAACACTTCACGACGGCGAACCATCACGTGCTTCTCCAGTTTGAACTCAGGAATACCAAAGGTCAGCAGACCACCGATTTCAGGGTTCTTGTCGAAAACAACCGGCTTAACACCGTTACGAACCAGAATGTCTGCACAGGCAAGACCTGCTGGTCCTGCACCAATAATGGCAACTTTCTTGTCAGTCCAAACGACTTTGGACATATCCGGACGCCAGCCCATAGCAAAGGCGGTATCCGTGATGTATTTCTCGACTGAGCCGATGGTAACCGCACCAAAGCCACCTTCACCCAATGTGCAGGAGCCTTCACACAGGCGATCCTGAGGGCATACACGGCCGCAGACTTCCGGCAGCGAGTTCGTGCTGTGACACAGCTCTACCGCTTCCATGATGTTGCCTTCCGTCGCCAGCTTCAGCCAGTTAGGAATGTAGTTGTGTACCGGGCATTTCCACTCACAGTATGGGTTACCACACGCCAGACAGCGGTGTGCCTGGGTTGACGCTTCAACCGGCTTGAAAGGCGCGTAAATCTCCTTGAACTGCTTTTTACGTACGCTGGCAGCGGTCTTTTTCGGATCTTTACGACCCACGTCGATAAACTGGAAATCGTTGTTCAGTTGTTCAGCCATAGCAGCCTCACCTCATTAAAAACCTAAATTCACAAAATCTGCGTTGTTAAAGGCCAGGGCCCTGAATTACTCAGGGCGCTGACGGGTGCTGTCCAGCAGACTGCCAAGGCTTGCTGCTTTAGGCTTAACCAGCCAGAAGTGGCGGTAGTAATCGAGGAAGTTGTTCAGTACTTCCTGACCCCACTTACTGCCGGTTGCTTCAACAAATTCAGCAATAATGCTGCGCAGATGGTTGCGGTAGGCTTCCATCGGCTCGGAGCTGATACGGTGAATATCGACCAGCTCGTGGTTGTATTTATCTACGAAGGTACGGTCCATATCCAGTACGTAGGCGAAACCACCTGTCATACCAGCACCGAAGTTGTATCCGGTTTCACCCAGAACAGTAACCAGACCACCGGTCATGTATTCACAGCAGTGATCACCGGCACCTTCGATAACCGCGTGTGCACCTGAGTTACGAACCGCGAAACGCTCACCGGCCTGACCCGCTGCGAACAATTTACCGCCGGTTGCACCGTACAGACAGGTGTTACCGATAATAGAGGTTTTGTTGGACTCGAACGGGCTGCCTTTTGGCGGTGTCAGTGTGATGCTGCCACCGTTCATGCCTTTACCCACGTAATCGTTGGCATCGCCTTCGATATACAGGTTCAGACCTTTAGCGTTCCAGACACCGAAACTCTGGCCAGCAACACCGGTCAGGTTCAGGGTCAGAGGATTTGGCATACCTTTGTCGCCCCAGCGCTTAGCGATCTCGCCGGATAGGCGGGCACCGATCGAACGGTCACAGTTGGTGACTTTGAATTCAAATGTGCCACCCTGGCCGTTTTCGATAACAGCCAATGTCTCAGCAACCATACGCTCTGCCAGAGAACCTTTATCGAAGGGTTCGTTGCGGGCAACCTGACAGGTCTGAGGTGCATCTGCAGGAACAAAGTCGTTGTTCAGCAGGTTGGTCAGATCCAGGTTCTGAATCTTAGCCGGAGCTTCTTCATCGCTGATCGCTGTCAGTAGGTCGGTACGACCGATCAGGTCTTCAAACTTACGAACACCCATTTCAGCCATGATTTCGCGAACTTCTTCAGCGACGAAGCGGAAGTAGTTCTTAACCATTTCAACCGTACCGATGAAGTATTCTTCACGCAGCTGTTCATTCTGAGTGGCAACACCGGTTGCACAGTTGTTCAGGTGACAGATGCGCAGGTACTTACAGCCCAGAGCAACCATAGGAATGGTACCGAAGCCGAAGCTTTCAGCACCAAGGATGGCACCCTTGATCACATCCAGACCGGTTTTCAGACCACCGTCTGTCTGCAGGCGTACTTTGTCACGCAGGTTATTGATACGCAGCGCCTGATGCACTTCTGGCAGACCCAGTTCCCATGGAGAACCGGCATGTTTAATAGACGTCAGAGGACTTGCAGCGGTACCGCCGTCATAACCGGAAACGGTGATCAGATCCGCATAGGCTTTGGCAACACCGGTAGCGATGGTGCCGATACCTGGTTCAGATACCAGTTTCACAGAGATCAGAGCATCCGGATTCACCTGTTTCAGGTCGAAAATCAGCTGCGCCAGATCCTCAATCGAGTAGATATCGTGGTGCGGCGGAGGCGAGATCAGAGTGACACCCGGTACAGAGTGACGCAGACGTGCAATCAAAGCGTTAACTTTACCGCCCGGTAGCTGACCACCTTCACCCGGTTTTGCACCCTGAGCAACTTTAATCTGCAGAACTTCAGCGTTCACCAGATAGTGCGGGGTTACACCAAAACGACCGGAGGCGATCTGTTTGATCTTGGAGTTTTTCAGTGTGCCGAAACGGGCTGCGTCTTCACCACCTTCACCGGAGTTAGAGCGGCCACCCAGTTCGTTCATCGCCTGAGCCAGCGCTTCGTGTGCTTCCGGAGACAGAGCACCCAGAGACATCGCCGCAGAGTCAAAGCGACGCAGGATAGATTCTGCGGGTTCAACTTCAGACAGCGCAATCGGGTTCGATGCTTTATTCACTTGCAGCAGGTCACGAATGGTCGCTGCAGGGCGCTCGTTAACCAGCTTGGCGAAGCGTTTGAAGGCTTCGTAGCTACCGGTCTGAACCGCTTCCTGTACCGCTTTAACAACGTCAGGGTTGTAAGCGTGGTATTCACCACCGTGAACGTATTTCAGCAGGCCGCCCTGACCGATCTTCTTACGTGGGTTCCACGCCAGAGACGCCAGCAGCTCCTGTTGCATCTGGAAGTGTGCAAAGTCAGCACCCTGAATACGGGATGCAACGCCGGAGAAGCACAGGTCGCAAACTTCATCAGACAGACCCACAGCTTCAAACAGCTGAGCACCACGGTAAGAGGCGATCGTGGAGATACCCATCTTAGACAGGATCTTCAGCAGGCCTTTCTGGATGCCGCGACGGTAGTTCTCGCGGATCTCAGCCGGATCACCCTGAAGCTCACCGGTACGCTGCAGATCAGCCAGCACGTTGTAGCTCAGGTATGGGTAAACCGCAGTCGCACCAAAGCCGAACAGAACGGCCATCTGGTGAGAGTCACGAGCCAGACCGGTTTCGATAATCAGGTTGGAATCGCAACGCAGGCCTTTCGCGCCCAGATGCTTGTGAACTGCACCGGTTGCCATAACCGCATCAACCGGCAGCATGCCTTTCTCGATTTCACGATCCGACAGAACCAGTACCACTTTACCGGAACGAACCGCTTCTTCAGCCTGTTCGCAAACATTCTGGATAGCGCCTTTCAGACCCATGTTTTCAGGGTTGTACTGCAGGCTGATGGTGTGAGCCGGGAAGCCCTTGTCATCCAGCTGTTGCAGTGCCTTGAATTTACGTGGCGACAGAACAGGAGTGGTCAGCACGATACGGTTGGCGTGATCGATACTGTCTTCAAATACGTTCAGCTCGGTACCCAGGCAGGTTTCCAGCGACATCACGATCGCTTCACGCAGAGGATCGATTGGCGGGTTGGTTACCTGAGCAAATTTCTGACGGAAGTAGTCTGTGGTCAGACGGTTCTTACGGGACAGCACTGCCATAGGGGTGTCGTCACCCATGGAACCCACGGCTTCCTGACCTTGCTCTGCCAGAGGACGCAGCACCTGATCACGCTCTTCAAAGCTGATCTGGTACATCTTCATATGCGCCTGCAGCGCTTCCTGAGTCATAGGCTCAAAGTTAGGGCCCTGGATCTCGCCCAGAGTGGACTCAAGGAAGGTCGCTTTCTCACGCATCCACTGCTTGTACGGGTGCGCAGACTTCAGACGGTTGTCGATATCTTCACGGTGCATCACTTCGCCGGTTTCGGTATCAACCACCAGCATGTGACCCGGAGCAACACGGCCTTTAGCCACAACGTCTTCCGGCTGGTAATCGTAAACACCGATCTCAGACGCCAGAGTGATGTAGCCATTCTTGGTGATAACCCAGCGCGCAGGACGCAGACCGTTACGGTCCAGCATACATACCGCGTGACGACCATCGGTCAGTACCAGACCGGCAGGGCCATCCCAAGGCTCCATGTGCATAGAGCTGTATTCATAGAAGGCACGCAGATCGGCATCCATAGTGTCGTTGTTCTGCCACGCAGGCGGAATCATCAGACGTACGGCTTTAAACAGGTCCATGCCACCGGTCAGCAGCACTTCAAGCATGTTATCCATACTGGAGGAGTCGGAACCTGTGGTGTTAACCACCTGATCCAGCTCATCAAGATTCAGGATATCGTTGTTGAAGTTGTTCTTACGGGCATTTGCCCAGCTACGGTTAGCTTCAATGGTGTTGATCTCACCGTTGTGTGCCAGATAGCGGAACGGTTGAGCCAGAGGCCATTTTGGTGCGGTGTTAGTTGAGAAACGCTGGTGGAATACGCAGATCGCAGTTTCCAGACGCTCATCGCCAAGGTCTTTATAGAACTTCGGCAGGTCAGCCGGCATTACCAGACCTTTATAGGAGATTACCTGTGAAGACAGGCTGGCAACGTAGAAATCGCTGTCATCTTTCAGTGCCATCTCAGCTTTGCGGCGGGCCATAAACAATTTAACGGCCAGTTGCTGAGTGGACATTTCAGGAGCATCGACAAAAACCTGCTCAAACTGTGGCAGGCAGTCCAAAGCCATTGGTCCACAAACAGAAGTGTCGATAGGAACCTGACGCCAGCCAATGACGTTCAGACCCTGGGCGGTGATTTCGTTGGATAGAACAGTGCGGGCGTTTTCAGCCTTAGCCTGATCCTGGGACAGGAATACCATACCCACACCAAAGTGCTCGGAAAGCTCGGCATCAAACTGCTCTTTAGCAATGGTGCGCAGGAAGGTATCGGGTTTTTTCAGCAGCAAACCACAGCCATCACCTGTTTTACCGTCGGCAGCGATACCGCCACGGTGTGTCATACAGGTTAGTGCTTCGATCGCTGTCTGTAACAGGTTATGGCTTGCATCGCCATTCATGTGTGCGATCAAGCCGAAACCACAGTTATCCCTAAATTCATCGGGGTGATACAGACCAGTTCTCATAAAGCTAACTCTCGCTAGTACAAAATAAATCGTTGTTGTCTGCCCCAGAAACTTCTTGTTTTGTCTTTAATTATTAATCGATATGCGTCTTCCGTTAGACCGGTTTCTTAGAGGCAAAGGGAGAGAGATTCTACACATCTGAAGGCAGAATCTCAAATGTAAGTTTGATTTCAGAGGCGTTTGTGGTGGTTAACTGCGGTTAACTTGTCAGCAATGTGCTGCTAACGTCTAAAAAGAAGGGTGTTAAAGTGTGTAAACGACACTGGCGAAACGATTTTTTCGCCAGCGTCGTTTTATCAGAAATGGAGGTCTTGAGAGGGTTATTTCTTTTGAATATCGGACTGAACGCTGGCGATGCTGCGGGCCCAGGGTTTGCGATCCTGAAGCTCTTTTGGCAGCTTAGGAATGCTGGCAATAGCGGCGTCACGGTTATCAAACTGGCCGTAGATCACAACAAACCAAGGCTTACCCTGGTACAGGGTTTCAAAGTAACGCACATTGGTTTTGCTCTTCAGGCCATCAATAAAGCGAATGGCATTGCTCTCAATATGGCTTCCCAATAACTGCAGCGTGTACTGAGTGCCCTTAAGCGCCATCAACTCTTTTTCCTGTTTGTAAGAGCTGGTCACTTTCGGCTCGGCTGCAGGCTGAACAGATTCCGCTTTTACCGGCTCCGGTGCTTTCACAGCAGGGGCTGGTTCTGTAACTGGTTCAGCGGCTTTAACAGGCTCTGGTGTTTTCTCCGCCACTTGAGTGGTGGTTTGAGTCGCTGGCTGAGCAGTTGTTTGGGTTTGTTGTGATTCGGTAGTCGCTGCCGGAGCTGTTGCCGTGGTGCTTTCCATGCCCAGCAGGGCCGCATCTGCTTCTCGCTTGCTTTGTTCTTCCGAGGCTTCTTCCTGATCCGGATAAACAGGCTTAATGATAGTAACCGCCTGCTCCTCTTCAATCTTAGCGGAAGCTTCCTGAGCCTCGGCCAGAGTTTCTTCTGCCGGGCGTGATAGGCGGTTCAGATCGGTCAGAGGCGTGTTTTCAGCGACAACCGGCTCTTTTTCCAGACCCATCAGTTCGTCCTGATACAGGTAAGCTGCGCCCAGTAGACTGGCAACAACCGCAAGAGCAGCGACATGCCATACAGGTACAGCAGAACCCTTCGCTTTAGCTGGCTTGCTGGCTTGTTCAGCTTTTGGCGCTTTAATAGGTGCAGCTTTCTTTTTGTCGGTCTTTGGTTGTGCTTTCGCTTTTGGGGCGATGCTGGCGATCTTTTTCAGGCCATCAGGGTCGCTGAGCGCCAGATTGGCCATGTTGTTGATCTGGCCGGGTACGCCGCCGCCGGCACGAATAATATCGGCTTTAGCGGTTTCGCTGATCTGACCGGTCAGGCCTGCGGCGCTCATGCGGTAATCCAGATAGCCCCAGGCTTCCTCAGTGGTCATCGGCTGAAGCGCCAGGTGGTGGCCGATCGCGTTAAAGCGTTCTTTCAGACGGGATCCCTGAAGAGTATCAATCAAAGGATCTTCGCCCAGCAGTAAAATATGGGGACGTTTCTGGTCATCATCATCGGAAAGCAGGATCACCATCAGTTCCAGCGTTTCCGGGCTGAGCAGGTGTGCATCATCGACGATGATCAGGCAGCTGTTGCCTTCTTTATGCAACAGGCTGAAATGTTGTTTCAGTCGGGAGAGATATTGGTTCAGGTCGCTGCTGCTATCCAGGCCGAGTTGCAGGGTTTGACTCAGAGCCTGCATGAAGGCTTGAGGCTGAGTGACCTGTTCCTGCCTGAAATTGCAGATCTGTACGCCGGAATCCATACCCTCAAGCACTTTGCGTTTGATCAGGGTTTTGCCGGAACCCTGAGGGCCTGTGATGGTCAGCAGCAGGCTGCTGTAGCGGCTCAGATGGCCGATCAGCTCAATAACCTGAGTGTGTTGTTGGGAGGGAAAAAACAGCGATTCTTCAACCACGCCATCGGTGAGTGAAGGGGTGATATTTGTGAAGGAGAAATTATCCCCAGACATACCGGAATCCTTATCGTTACTGTTTTTTCCAAACATAGGTTTTTAATCCCACTTTTTTCATGCAAAGGTTCGGCTAATAAGCATCAAAAAGCACTTATCGGAACAACCCCGAACCCTTGATGATAGGCGGTAATAAAAGCAACGGGAAGCCTAAAATATTAAAAATCCCCGAGTTTTTTCCCCGCAATGAGAGTTTGTTGCAAATTTGCTTCCGCGAAGCGATCTGTGACAACGGCCTGACCCAGAGACTCCATCAGGACGAGTCTTAAATTGCCATCCAGTACTTTTTTGTCCACCAGCATGTGGCCAATAAAGGTATCTGCACTCATATCTGCTGGCGGGATAACCGGCAGGTCGAACGCCTCCAGCAGCTTTTTGATACGGCTGCAATCTTCCGACGTCAGCCAGCCTTCACGCTGAGAAAGATCTGCTGCCATCAGCATGCCGGTGGCGACAGCTTCGCCGTGCAGCCATTGACCATATCCCTGCTCGGTTTCGATAGCATGACCAAAGGTGTGTCCAAGGTTGAGTGTGGCGCGAACGCCGCCTTCCAGCTCATCCTGGGCCACCACATCGGCTTTATTCTGGCAGGAGCGGTAGATGGCTTCGGACAACGCTGCCGTGTCTTTGGTTTTCAGTGGCTCTATAGTGTTTTCCAGCCAGCTGAAAAACTCCGGATCGCGAATCAGACCGTACTTGATCACCTCGGCAATGCCGGCGGCCAGTTCACGCTCCGGTAATGTCTGAAGCGTATCGGTATCTGCCAGAACCAGTTGTGGCTGCCAGAAAGCGCCGATCATGTTTTTGCCCAGCGGGTGGTTCACACCTGTCTTGCCGCCGACAGAGGAATCTACCTGAGAAAGCAGAGTGGTCGGGATCTGAATAAAGTTAACGCCGCGCTGATAACTGGCGGCAGCAAAGCCGGTCATATCGCCGATAACGCCACCGCCCAGAGCGATCAGGGTGCAGGTACGGTTAAAGCGGTTTTCCAGTAGTGCATCAAAAATCAGATTGACGCTGTCGAGGGTTTTGTAGGCTTCGCCATCGGGCAGAATAACCTCGGCTACCTGATATTGATCGGCTAGGGTTGTTTTCAGCTGCTCCAGATAGAGCGGTGCGACTGTGGTGTTACTCACAATCATCACCTGACGACCGCGAATATGCGGTGCGATCAGGGACAGATCTGAAATCAGACCGCCGCCGATATGAATCGGATAGCTGCGGTCGCCAAGATCAACATTCAGGGTTTGCATGGTGTGTCAGCTCACAAATTATGTAGTTTTTTGGTAATCAGACGGACAACGCTTTTAGGGGATTGGCGGTCTGTTTTAACAATCAGATCAGCAGCTTCGCGATATAGGGGGTCGCGAAGCTCAAACAGGTTTTCCAGAACGGCTTTAGGGTTGTCATTCTGTAGCAGAGGGCGGTTTTTATCTTTTGAGGTGCGCTGAAGCTGTTGTTCAATGGTGGTGTGCAGATAAATCACGGTACTGCTTTGGCTGATGGCGGTGCGGTTTTCCGGGCGCATAATGGCGCCGCCACCGGTGGCCAGCACGATAGGACCTTCTTCCTGCAGTAGTTCAATAATGGTTTGGGTTTCGCGACGGCGGAAGCCCTCTTCACCTTCAACATCGAAGATCCAGGGAATGTTGGCGCCACTACGGGCTTCGATTTCGCGATCAGAGTCGAAAAATGGCAGGCTGAGTTCGGTCGCTAACAGGCGACCAATCGTGCTTTTGCCGGCGCCCATTGGGCCGACGAGAACAATGTTATGGTTATATTGCATCACATTTCGTGCTGAATGAATCGGGTCAGTTCAGGCTGACGCTATCTTCAATCAACCTGGGCGTAATAAATATCAGTAATTCTACTTTTTCCTGTGACTTTTCGGAACGGCGGAATAGCGCTCCGAGAAGAGGAATATCGCCAAGTACCGGAACTTTGAAATTCTGATCGAAGCTTTCCGAGGTGTAAATGCCACCTAAGACAATGGTTTCGCCATCGTTAACCAGTACCTGAGTTTCAATGGCATTGGTATCGATCGCCGGTGCGCCATCATACTCCTGATTGCCCAGAGCGTCCTGAGTGATCTTCAGATCCATGATGATATGTTCGTCAGGTGTAATCTGAGGGGTAACCTCAAGCGCCAGTACGGCATCTTTAAATGCGATCTTGGTGCCGCCGGAGGAGGATTCTTCCCGGTAAGGGATCTGCTTACCGGACTTGATCAGCGCTTTACGCTTGTTGGCAGTAATCACCTTAGGCTGAGAGATGATTTCACCCTTACCTTCACTGGCCAAAGCGGCAAGTTCCATATCCACCAGAATACTGGAATCCGCATAGCCTAATGCAAAGGTTCCTGTGCCGGGGTTGATATTGGTATAGCCGCCGGAGCGCGCAGCCAAATCTACAGCCAGTCCGTTAGCACCGATCGCTGTTTCGCCTTCGCTGATGGCGTTACTGCCACCGCCGGTCCAGCGAACACCAAGATCACTGCTCAGGTTGCTACGGGCGATAACAATGCGGGCTTCGATCAGTACCTGCTGTACCGGAATATCCAGCTTAGCAATCACCTCTTTCACAGCTTCAAGGGAGCTGGGTACATCCTGAATCAGAATGGTGTTGGTGCGTTCATCCACCAGTGCCCGCCCACGCTTGGAGAGCAGGCCGGGGCTACCATCGCTGCCGTTCAGAATCAGAGAGATATCTGAGGCCTTGGCGTATTTGATCTGAATAAATTCCGAGCTTAGGTTGGCCAGATCACGGTTCTCCTGGCGGGAAACCAACTCTTTACGTTCACGTTCTGCCAATTCATCTGCTGGCGCGACCATGAGAACATTCCCGGATTTACGGCTGGCTAGGCCTTTGCTTTCCATAACCAATTGCAGCGCCTGATCCCAAGGCACCTGTTCCAGTCGTAGGGTCACGGAACCCTGAACGCTGTCGCTGGTGACAAGGTTCAGATCGGTGGTTTCAGCAATAATTTGCAGGACCTGACGGATATCGATGTTCTGGAAATTCAATGAGAGTTTCTTGCCTGAGTAAGGAAACTTCTTTTTCATCAGCGCTTCTTTTTCCACCGGAGACAGCGGTTTGGCTTCCAGTGTAAGAGTGCGGCCGGTCTGGTAAGCCATATAGCTGAAATCACCCTTCAGCTGGAAATCGAAGCGGGCGTTGTCGGATTGCTGACGTGCACTGATATTCTGAATCGGGGTCGCGAAATCGGAAACATCCAGCATACGGCGAAGTGCCCGGGGCAGGCTGGCTTGTTTCAGTTCAAGGCGCAGCTTCTTGCTGTCGGTTTCGGTTAGCTGGAAATCGATGTCAGCACGTTCCAGCTCCAAAACAAAAAGGCTTTCATTGTTCGGACCGCGACGGAAATCGATATCACGGATGCGGGGCAGTTCACTGGTGGTAGAGGTCGCTGGGTTCAGGCTTGGCTTATTGCCAGCAACCGTGGCAGGAGCCAACTGGCCAATGGTTACCTTAATCTCAGAACCCTGAACGCGGGTCTGGAACGAGGAGGACTGATCCAGTTTGACCACCAGGCGGGTCCGGTTGCCTGCCTGAATGCCGGTAATGCTCTGTACCTGAGACTGGTTGAACTGAAAACTCTTCTGCGCCAGATGATTCTCGGTGTTGAAAAGGTCGATAATCAGGCGGGCAGGGTTGTCGATCTGATAGCTCTGAACCCGTGCCGCTGGCTTATCCAGTTGCAGGGTGAGTTCAGCCTGACGGTTTTCGGTGGTACGAAGATCCAGAGTCTTAAGAGCTGATGATGCCGCATAGGCGTATGAAGTAAATAACAAGGCAAAACTGCAGGCGAGCAGCAACATAAGATGCCGGGCATGCGTCGTCCAAAAGCGGGTGGTGAATCTGTATTCTGCCTGAAAGCTGTTATTCATCTGAGTGTGTCGCCAACTTAAGCTGTCTCGGGCGTTTGATCCATCCGCCCTGTTCATCCTGAACAGTTTCTTCAATAAAAACCGTGTCTTCTGATATTTCGGCCACTCTACCAAAATCTTGCCCTAAATATTGGCCTTTTGTGACTTTATGTATCTTTCCCTGACCGTCGTCGATTAAGGCGGTAGGGAATTTTGCATCAGCGAACTGCAGAGTACCCACCAGAGACAGGCTTTCCAGAGGCAATTGTTCCAATGCACCTTTGGTGCGTTGGGTGTCCGGTCGGAACTGATCCGACAGGTAACGCTCAGAGGTGGTGTTCTGCTGCTCATAAAGATGGAACGGGCTGCGTTGATCTGTACCTGTATAGAGAGCAGCCTGATATTCAGGACGTTCCGGTAAGGGTTCAATGCGTCCCGATGGACGATTGCGGATGTCGACCAGAGTTCGCATCAGGTCGTTATGACTGCCCTGGTCGCTGCATCCGGTAAGAAGCGCAGACGTGGTTAACACTACCGTCAGGCTGAAGGTCAGATACCTATTCACTTTCTTCCTCCTTCTCTGATGGAATGTTGTGATAGGCCATCGCCTCAATCGTCAGGATCAGGTGTTTTCCGTCAGGTTGTAGGGTGAAATTATGCAGGGTGACAATACGTTCCAGTTGCGTCATGCCGCTCAGGAACAGGGCCAGATTGTGATAGCTGCCGTTTACTGTCAGAGTCAGAGGTTGCGCACTATAGGCGCTTTCCTGTATCTCTGACTGAAGTTTCAGTCCCCGGATATCCACCCGATACTTTTGTGCCTGTTCGCCGATCTGTTCTATTAGTTCCGGTATCGATTTTTGTGTCGGTAGCTGTGCTGACAGGCGGGTGATCTGTTGCTGGATATCCTGCATCTGCTGTTTGTAAGCGGGCAGGTTAGCCCCCTGGAAAGCCTTAATTTCATATTCCTGCAGCAGCTGTTGTTCCCGGTTTTTTGCCTGTTCCAACTGAGTAAACTTTGGCGACAGATAAAGCAGATAACCCACAATTGCGGTCACAATAACGGCAATCGACCAAGCTGTAATCTTGCCGCCTTTGGGCCAGGAGCCGGCGTTTTTAAAGTCGATCTCGTTAAGGTCAACCTGAGAGAGCTTTTCCAGCAGCTCTTTCAGACCCGGTTTCTTTTCGGAGGCTGATTTGCTCATTGTTTTGCCTCCTGTGCCAGAGTCGCTGAGCTATCTTTGTGCTCAATCTGCAGGGTGAAATGATTGAAGCCCCGGTTTATTGTGCTGGCGCTAACATCTGTCAGGGTTGGGTTTATCAGTACATCAGATTGCGCCAGTGTTCGCATCAGGTTGGAGATCTGGCGGTTACCGGCGGCTTCACCTTCCAGAGTCAACAGGTTGCCATCGAGTTGTAAGCGGGTCAGATAAAGCTGTGGCTCAGTGGCGTTAGCAATGCTGTTCATAATATGAACAATATCGCTGCGGTTATGCTGCAGATTCTGAACGATGCCGATCCAGTCCAGTAGCTGATCCCGCTTTTTACGCAGTGCGCGGACTTCCTGAATCTCAGTGTTGAGCACATTGATCTGCGCCTGAATCAGATTGTTCCGGCTGTTCTGGCTGTCGATCTGATGGCTTACCAGCTGTCCGGCTGCAATCATGATGAGCAGAGTAACCGCGCCAATCAGAAGTGTGATCTGGATAAAGATTTTCTGGCGCTGTTTGCGCAGCTCTTCCCGCCAGGGTAATAGGTTAATCTGCCGCATTGTCCAGATTCCTCATCGCCAGACCGAAAGCCACCAGAAGAGCGGGGGCGTCATTGTTCAGCGCTTCCTGATTGATTCGCGGGTTACTGGATGTCAGTACGAACGGATTGGCTACGCTGGTTGGGGTGCCGAGGTGTTCCTGCACCATATCCGCCAGGCCTTCTGTTGCTGAACTGCCACCAGCCAGCAGGATATAGTCGATATGATTGTAGGCGCTGGAGGAGTAAAACAGCTGCAGGGCACGGCTGATCTGTTGCACGGCGGTTTGCAGAAAGGGCAGTAGTACATCGCGTTTGTATTCCGCTGGCAGGCCACCTTTTTTCTTGGCGTAGCCTGCTTCGCCATTGCTCATATTGAAACGGCGCATAATCTCATCGGTCAGCTGTTTTCCGCCAAAAACCTGATCCCGGCTGTAGATGATCTCTTCGCGGCGCAGTACGCTTAAGTTTGTCATGGTTGCGCCGATATCGACTACCGCGATAAGAGGATCAGCTGCTTCGATTTTCAGTCGGGGTAACAGCAGGGATACAGCTCGTTCGATGGCGTAGTTCTCAACATCAACAACCTTGGGAATCAGACCGCCATACTTCAATGCATCCTGCAGATAATCCACGGTTTCAAGGCGACAAGCGACTAACAGAACATCCTGTTTATTAGGGCGTCCTTTGGTTGGGCCGAGAACTTCGAAATCGATGGCAACTTCATTGATCGGAAACGGAATGAACTGATCGGCTTCAATCAGGATCTGACTTTCCAGTTCCGAGGCTGACAGCGTGGCATCCATCTGTATGGTTCGGGTAATAACGGATGCGCCGGAAACAGCGGCTACGGTATGACGGGTGCTTGGGCGTGCGCGTTCAATCACCAGGCGGATCGCTTCGCCTACTTGCTCGGGTTCCTGAATTTTACGCTCGACAACAGCAAGGTGCGGCAGAGCAGCTACACCGTAGCTCTCAATCTGAACCTTGCCGTTACGGCTACTGAGTTCCAGTAGCTTAACCGAGGAGCTACTGATATCGAGCCCCAGCATGTTTTGTTTTTTGCCGCGTAAGAAACTGAACAAAGGCGCTGTCCTTGTGGCTTTAGCAGCCCCTGACGGGGCCAAGAATCTTTGGCGTTAAAAAGCGTAAAGCCAAATGTGTAACTGATTGTAATTATGGCGATTAAATCGTTTTTAAACCAGCGACGCAATTGGAATCCTATGACTTTACCAGCCTATAATGGCAGCTTTGCTGTGAAAAGTGCAGTTTGGTTGATGAGTAACACCTTAATGAGGGAAACGACTTACCCATGAATGCAACAAAAGTGTTTTTTAAGTGGTTGATCTACTTGTTGTTTGGCGGGTTTGCTTTCGGTACAGCGGTTGCATTCAGTGTCGTGCTTTATCTGGGGCCTCAGCTTCCGGATATTGAGCAACTTAAAAATATTCAGCTACAGACGCCTTTGCGTATCTATACCCAGGATGAAAAGCTGGTGGCGGAGTTTGGCGAAAAGCGTCGAACCCCTGTTCAGTATGAGCAGATTCCTCAGCACTTTATTCAGGCGATTCTGGCGGCGGAAGATACCAGTTTCTATGAGCATTCCGGTATCGACATTAAAGGTCTGGGTCGTGCGTTTGTTCAGCTGGCGCAGTCCGGCAGTATTCAGTCCGGTGGTAGTACCATCACCATGCAGGTTGCCCGTAACTACCTGCTGACGCTGGATCAGACTTTCACCCGTAAATTCAAAGAGATCATGATCTCCCTGCAGATGGAGAAAATCCTCACCAAAGAGGAGATCATGGAGCTCTACGTCAACAAGATCTATCTGGGTAACCGCGCTTACGGTATCGATGCCGCAGCTGAGGTTTATTACGGCAAAGAGCTGCATGAGCTGAGCCTGGCCCAGTTGGCGATGATTGCCGGTCTGCCAAAAGCCCCTTCCCGCTATAACCCGATCATCAATCCACGCCGTGCCTTGCTGCGTCGTAACTGGATTGTGCACCGTATGCATTCTCTGGGCATGATTGATGAAGAATCCTATGAGACTGCAGTTCGTGAGCCGATTACTGCCCGTTATCATGGTTTGCGTCCTGAGGTGGAAGCGCCGTACGTTGCTGAGATGGTGCGTGCGGAGGTAGCCGAAAAGCTGGGTGATGATATCTACACGGCAGGTTACAGGGTTTATACCACGCTGGATTCTGAGGCGCAGAATGCCGCCAATGCAGCCTTGGTGAAAGGCCTGCTGGATTACGATAAGCGTCATGGCTGGCGCGGTGTGGTTCGCAGTGATATCCCGGCTGCACTGGAAACCGATGAGGGCGATGAGTTCTCCCGTGAGGGTGAGCTGGATCTGGGGATCGAGCCTGAGGTTGATGCTGAAACCGGTGAACCTGTGGTCAGTGAAGACACCAGTAACTGGCAGAAAGTCCTGCGTACCACGCCAACCTATGGTGAGCTGAAGCCGGTTATTGTCTCGACAGCTGAAGAGCAGTTCCTGCAGGTAGTGACCGAAGACGGTGCTTATATCGAGATTCCGTGGGATAACCTGACCTGGGCGAAGCCTTACCATAACCCGTTCTGGAAAGGTCCGACCCTTAAAGCGACCAGTGATATTCTGAAGCGTGGTGATCTGATCTATATCGAGCCGGGTGAAGCACCGCCTGAGCCTGTTAATCCGCCAGCCGAAGAGGTAGCAGAGGTTGCCGAAGAGACTCTGCTGGCAGAGGGTGAAGTCGCTGTCGAGCAGGGGCCGCAACAATACTGGCAGCTGTCTCAGATTCCGAATATTCAGGGAGCCTTTGTTTCCTTGTCGCCGGAAGATGGCAGTCTGTTGGCTCTGGTCGGTGGCTTCAACTTCTATCAGAACAAGTACAACCGTGCCTATCAGGGGGCTCGTCAGGCGGGTTCCATCTTTAAGCCGATTGTTTATACCGCAGCTCTGGAAAGCGGTATGACCCCTGCGACCATCATCAATGATGCTCCTGTGGTATTTGATGATAAGGAGCTGGAATCGACCTGGCGTCCAAGCAACTCCAGCGGTAAGTTCTATGGCCCGACCCGTTTACGTCATGCCCTTTATAAGTCCCGAAATCTGGTATCGATCCGTATTCTGCGATCCATCGGTATCAGCAGTGCGATCCGCTTTGCGACCCGTTTTGGTCTGAACGCGGATCAGCTGCCGCGGGATCTCTCGCTGGCGCTGGGTAGTGCGACCTTGTCTCCTTATGAGATGGCTATGGTGTACGCTGTGATGGCCAATGGTGGCTACAAGGTGAACCCATACTTTATCGATCGTATCGAGAATAGTGATGGCGAGGTGCTCTATCAGGCTGAGCCATTAAAAGTATGCCGCGATTGTGAAGAGGGCGCTGAGGAAGTTCAGGTGGGCGAGCGTTTCTACCCGATCGCGCCGCGCATCGCTGATGAGCGCAGTATCTATATCATGCATACCATGCTCAAAGACGTGATTCGTCAGGGTACAGGTAAAGCAGCGCGTTCTCTGGGGCGCTCGGATATTGCCGGTAAAACCGGTACGACCAATGAGCAGAAAGATGCCTGGTTTGCGGGCTTCAACCAGGATGTGGTTGCCGCAACCTGGGTGGGCTTCGATCAGCCAGCGACAATCGGTGAGTACGGCAGTAAAGCCGCATTGCCGATCTGGGTCGACTTTATGGATGACTTCCTCGATGGCAAACCGGAGCGCAGTATGGCTCAGCCTTCAGGACTTGTGACCGTACGTATCGATCCTGAAACCGGTAAGCGTGCCCGTCCGGGTCAGGCTGATGCTATCTTCGAAGTTTTCCGGGTCGAGAATGTACCGGAGGAAGAAGTGGTTGTGGCACCGGCAACTCCGACTGAAATACTGGAAGGCAACGATGGTGAAGTGTTAGCACCGGTTGAGGAAGCTCCGGCTCCTGAAGCGCTGTTCTAAGACGGGCATTGGCCGTTCATAAGTGTTCATGTTATCCGGAGTCTGAGTGATCAGGCTTCGGATTTTTTAGTTTCTGGTCGCGGTATTTTTAATCCCGGAAACGAAAAACGGCACCCTTGTGGGGTGCCGTTTTTTTGTGCCGGAACAAATGTCGATAGGACATTTTCAAGCGAAAAAGCACCTGAATATCAGGTGCTTTTTGGGTGTGCTGTGCTGTCTTACAGAGGGTAGTGCTCTGGGTAAGGCAGGCGAGCAACGCCGGAATCAACGGCCGCTTTAGCAACAGCTGCAGATACCGCGCCCAGCAGACGGGAGTCTGTTGGCTTAGGAATGATGTAGCCAGGGCCAAACTCAAGCTGAACGCCGTCGTAAGCGTCGATTACTTCCTGAGTTACAGGCTCTTTCGCCAGATCTTTAATCGCGTGAGCTGCAGCAACTTTCATCTCTTCGTTGATGCGGCTGGCACGAACGTCCAGAGCGCCACGGAAGATGAATGGGAAGCCCAGTACGTTGTTAACCTGGTTCGGGTAATCAGAACGGCCGGTCGCCATGATCAGATCGTCACGGGTCGCGTTAGCCAGCTCTGGGCTGATTTCCGGATCAGGGTTAGAGCAAGCAAATACGATTGGCTTAGCAGCCATTTTCGCCAGTTGCTCAGCAGACAGCAGGTTAGGACCAGACAGACCAACGAATACGTCAGCGCCGTCGATAGCATCGTCCAGAGTGCGCTTGTCAGTATCGTTAGCGAACATCGCTTTGTACTGGTTCAGGTCATCACGACCGGTGTGAATCACACCTTTACGATCCAGCATGTAGATGTTTTCGATCTTAGCACCACAGCTTACCAGCAGTTTCATACAAGCAACGGCAGCAGCGCCTGCGCCCAGACAAACGACTTTAGCTTCTTCGATAGACTTGCCCTGAATTTCCAGAGCGTTCAGCATGCCGGCTGCAGTTACGATAGCAGTACCGTGCTGGTCATCGTGGAATACAGGAATGTCGCACTGCTCGATCAGAGCGCGTTCAATTTCAAAACACTCAGGTGCTTTGATGTCTTCCAGGTTAATGCCACCCCAAGTGTCAGCGATACGTGCAACAGTATCGATGAAGGCTTGTGGGCTTTCTGCATTAACTTCGATATCAACAGAGTTGATGTTTGCGAAACGCTTGAACAGAAGGCTCTTACCTTCCATTACAGGCTTACTGGCCAGAGGACCCAAGTTACCCAGACCCAGAATCGCAGTACCGTCGGAGATTACAGCAACCAGGTTGCCTTTACCGGTGTAACGGTAAGCGTTCTCAGGGTCTTTTGCGATTTCACGAACAGGCTCAGCAACACCTGGGCTGTACGCCAGAGACAGGTGGCGAGCAGTTTCTGCTGGCTTGGTGATTTCTACACTTAATTTGCCCGGGATAGGATTAGCGTGGTAGTCCAGCGCAGCTTTTTTCATTTCGTCTGACATTAGAAAAGTTCCGGTTGTTAGGGTTTAGCACTTCCAGAGCATATAGAAAAAAAACCAGCCGAACAAGGCGCATATTAAACAAAAGTCAAAGAACTTTTTTTACAAAAAAAATGCGCTTTTATGAGCAAAAACACTATCGAAATCAGAATGTTGTAATTTGACTACTGTGTAATTTTGACACCATCTAAGAGGTAGAATTACGGGTAATTCTGACGCTTTTTGCAGCAGCGAAAAAAGGGTCGTAGAAATATGACTACAGGAACTCCTGAGTCACAGTTGCTTTGGCTGATCCCTTGTTACTATTTTCGGAGGAATGTTTGTAGTTTCGGACAAGTGATTGTGTAGTCTGAGTGATAAAGCTTTGCGAAAACCGAAATTCAGGCATAAAAAAAGCAGCCATTTGGCTGCTTTTTTTGTCCGATAAAGAAGAACTTAGCTCTTCTTGATACGGCTTGCGAAACGCTGCTTGAAGCGATCAACACGGCCGCCAGTAGAAGCTTGCTTCTGCTTACCGGTGTAGAAAGGGTGGCACTGAGAGCAAACGTCCAAGTGCAGTGGCTTAGCCAGTGTAGAACGCAGTTGGAAAGTGTGACCGCAGCTGCAAGTTGCAGTTACTTCGTTGTACTCTGGGTGAATACCTTGTTTCATTTTGAAAACCTCAATAAGTATGAACCGCCACCTGGTCTTTGCCGGGCACCGTTCAAGGTCTGTACAGATTAACCGGTTATTCTTTGCAGGCGTTTCGACTATTGGTATGAGCCCACCGCAATGGGGTCATTGAATAGGATGAGCCTTATAAGAAGGTGAGGCATAATAGCAGAGATTTTTTCTGAGGCAAGAGGTAAGCATGCCCTCATTATTTGATGACGAGCTGCCTGTTATTCGGGTCGCGTTGCCGGTGCCGTTAACGCGCTGTTTTGATTATGTTTTACCCCCGAATTTACAGAATGCTTATCTGCCGTTGGGTGCCCGCGTTCGCGTACCTTATCGCAACAAGGCGATGATTGGCGTTGTTATGGAACGGCAGGTTACGCCTGATGTGCCGGTAGAAAAGCTCAAACCTCTCTCCGAGCTGATCGACGATGCCTCTCTGCTGGATGATCATCAGCGGGCGTTGGCGCAATGGCTGGCGCGATACTGTCATGGTCCTGTCGGTGAAGTGATCAGCATGATGCTGCCAACGTTGCTGAGACAGGGGGCTGCGGCCCATATTCAGGAAGAGACCTACTGGCTGGCCACTCAAAGTGGCCGAGCACTGGATCCGGAGAAAATGAGTCGTGCGCCCAAGCAGGCAGAGCTGCTGCGGGCGTTGCAGAAGCATCAGCAGCCTGTGGCTGCCACCATGTTGCGCTCTCTGGGTTTCACCTCTGCTCAGATGGCGGCTCTGGAAGATAAAGGTCTTGCGGAGCGCTATCAGCAATCCCGTCATCTGGAAGGGCGTGATGATGACGCCCGTCCCGTGCTTGCCGAAATTCCCCTGCAATTAAATGACGATCAGAAGACTGCGGTTACCGAGATCACTGACAGGCTCGGGCAACCGGACGTGTTTCTGCTGGAAGGGATCACCGGCAGCGGCAAAACTGAAGTTTATCTGCAGATAATAGAAGCAGTATTAAAGCAGGGTCGACAGGTGCTGGTGCTGGTGCCCGAGATTGGTCTTGCGCCACAAACGGTAAACCGGTTTAAGAAGCGATTCTCGGTGCCTGTGATGACGCTGCACTCAGGTCTTAATGATAAAGAGCGACTGGATGCCTGGTTGTTGGCCCGGGATGGTCGTGCCGGTGTGCTGATCGGTACCCGCTCTGCTGCTGTGACACCTTTTAAAGATCTCGCCCTGATCGTTGTTGATGAGGAGCATGATGCTTCCTATAAACAGGGTGATGGTATCCGTTATTCTGCGCGGGATCTGGCCGTGGTGCGGGGCAAGATGTTGTCCTGCCCTGTGGTGCTGGGATCTGCTACACCTTCGTTGGAAACCCTGCATAACGCCACAGAAAAACGCTATCACTGGCTGAAGCTGACCCAGCGGGCGGGTGCCAGTGTTCAGCTGCCGGATATCTATCTGCACGATATTCAGAATAAGAAGCTGACCAATGGTATTGATGGCGGCCTGTTGCAGGTGATGCGCACTCACCTTCAGCAGGGCGGGCAGGTGCTGGCCTTTATTAACCGTCGTGGTTTTGCCCCTGCTTTAATGTGTCATGACTGCGGCTGGGTGTCTGATTGTCCCTATTGCGATGCCCGCATGACGTTGCACCGGGAGCCTCCCCGTTTGCATTGCCATCATTGCGATAGTGTCGGGCCGATTCCTCATCAGTGTCCGAAATGCTTTGCTTCTGAATTGAAACCTGTGGGCTCGGGAACTGAGCGCATGGAAGAAACACTTGAAAACGCCTTTAAAGACTGGCCGGTGTTTCGGGTGGACAGAGATACCGTCAGCAGAAAGGGCATGATGGAAAAGCTGCTGGAAACCATTCATAAAGAAGAGCCCTGTGTGCTGGTGGGGACTCAGATGCTGGCCAAGGGCCACCACTTCCCAGCGGTGACTCTGGTGGTTGTGCTGGATGCTGACGGTGGTTTCTACAGCTCTGATTTTCGTGGCTTAGAACGCATGGGGCAGCTGCTGACTCAGGTTGCAGGTCGTGCAGGTCGTGAAAGCCGTAAAGGTAAAGTCGTGGTGCAGACTCATCGCCCTGATGATCCACTGTTAAAGCTTCTGGCTCAGCATGACTACAGCCAGTTTTCCCGCTGCTTGCTGGAGGAGCGCAAAGAAGCGCTGCTGCCGCCCTATTCCTTTATGGCGATTATCCGCGCGGAAGCCAATCAGAGTGATCTGGTGATCAACTTCCTGACTGAGGTGGTTCAGGCGGCGGAGCCTGTTATTGCACAGATCGAAGGGCTGGAGGTTAATGGCCCTCTGCCATCGCCGATGGAACGGCGTTTTGGCCGTTATCACATGCAGATCTGGTTGTTGTGTGATCGTCGTGCCCCCCTGCATCAGGGGATCGCTTGTCTGCTGGATCTGATCAATCGTCATCCGATGAACCGAAAAGTACGCTGGTCGCTGGATGTGGATCCTCAGGAGTTGATCTGAAACACTGATCCGTCGTTTAACTTTTATTACGTAAAAGCATGGTTTTGTGGTTAACAGACGCCTGAATAAAGATGATAATGTCGGGTTATTGATTATAAGTGGGTCGAAGCCTGTGAGCGGCTTCGGACAGTAAATTTATTGGTTAGCAGATCCGGACTGAAATGAAAGAACATATTGCTGAATTAATTGGTGCCGCCATTGACTCTCTGAAACAGCAGGAGATCCTGCCTGCTGATCTGTCACCCCGAATCATGGTGGAAAACACCAAAGATAAGGCGCACGGTGACTTCGCTACCAATATTGCTCTGATGCTGGCCAAGCCTGCCGGTTGTGCGCCGCGCGATCTGGCGCAGAAGCTGGTTGATGCTCTGCCACAGAGCAGCAATGTGACTCAGGTGGATATCGCTGGTCCCGGCTTTATTAACTTCTTTGCCAGCGCAGCGACTATCACTGCAGTTGTTGGTGACGTTCTGGCTCAGAAAGACGCGTTTGGTCTGAGCAAAGCCGGTGGTAATCAGAAGATTCAGGTGGAATTTGTTTCTGCTAACCCGACTGGCCCTCTGCACGTAGGTCATGGCCGAGGTGCTGCTTATGGTGCAACGGTTTCCGATTTTCTGGCTGCAGCGGGTTTTGATGTCCACCGTGAATACTATGTGAACGATGCTGGTCGTCAGATGGATATTCTGGCAACAAGTGTGTGGCTGCGTTATCTGGAAGCAAACGGCGTTGCCTTTGACTTCCCAAGTAACGGCTATAAAGGCGGCTACATTCTGGATATCTCCAAGAAGGTTCAGGATCAGTTTACTGACACCCTGATCCGTGATGCGGCTGACGTATTTGCTGGAGTACCTGCAGATGAGCCAAAAGGTGGTGATAAAGAAGCCCACATTGATGGTCTGATCGCTCAGGCGAAAGCGCTGCTGGGTGCTGAAACCTACGAGCAGGTATTTGATATCGCGCTGGAAGATATCCGTGGTGATATCGAGCAGGATCTTGGCGAGTTTGGTGTTCAGTATCAGGAGTGGTTCTCCGAGCGCTCTCTGACTCGTGGCGGTGATGTTGAAACCGCACTGAAAAAGCTGACCGATGCTGGTCACATCTATGTGGAAAACGGTGCCCAATGGTTCCGTTCTACCGCCTTCGGCGATGACAAAGATCGTTGTGTGGTGCGTGATAATGGCATGACCACTTACTTCGCCTCCGATATCGCTTACATGCACAACAAGTTTGAGCGTGGTTACGACAAGCTGCTGTACGTATTTGGTGCTGACCACCACGGCTACCTGCCACGTCTGAAGGCGGTATGTCAGGCGCTGGGTTGCCCGCTGGAGAAGCTGGATTTCCGTCTGGTTCAGTTCGCGATTCTGTACCGTGGTTCTGAGCGTGTTCAGATGTCCACCCGTTCCGGTTCTTTCGTGACCCTGCGTGAACTGCGTGGCGAAGTGGGTAACGATGCGGCGCGTTTCTTCTACGTGAGCCGTAAGTCTGATCAGCACATGGATTTCGATCTGGATCTGGCGAAATCCCAGTCCAAAGACAACCCTGTTTACTACATCCAGTATGCCCACGCCCGTGTTTGCAGCGTGATGCGCAAGCTGGCTGAGAACAGCTGGAGCTTTGATCAGGCTGCAGGTCTGGCTGCTCTGGAGAAACTGGACAGCGATTACGAAAAAGATCTGATGGTAGCGCTGGCGCGTTATCCTGAGGTTCTGGAAAACTGTGCCCTGAACTATGAGCCACACGTGATGGCTCAGTTCCTGAAGGATCTGGCGTCTGATTTCCACACCTGGTACAACGCCCTGAAAGTTCTGGAAGAAGATGCAGAGATCCGTAATGCCCGTCTGGCTCTGAGTGAAGCGGTTCGTCAGGTGCTGGCAAACGGTCTGGGTCTGTTGGGTGTGAGTGCACCTGAGGAGATGTAAGCATTATGAGCAGGGATTTTGCCCAGAAATCACCCAAGCGCGGTGGTGCTTCGCCCCGTCAGGAAGAGGAAGTTGTCACGCAGCGTCGTGAATTACCTGCATGGAGCTGGCTGATTTTTGGCGTTGTGCTGGGTTTTGGTCTGTCGGAATGGCTGGACGAAGACCCGGTTGCCCCTGCTCCGCGAATGGCTGCGGTGCCTGCAGCTCCGGCTCAGGTTGCTCCTGAAGCTGAAGCCCCGCAGGATGCCGAGCGTAAGCGTTTCGACTTTTACAACCTGCTGCCTCAGCAGGAGGTGACCACGGACACCGTAGAAGAGTACAAGTCGACCCCGCGTGATGCTGAAAACCTGCCGGAGTATATCCTGCAGGTGGGTTCTTTCCGTGCGATGGCGGATGCGGATCGTCTGGCGGCCCGGCTTAAAGCGGATGGTTATGAGATCAGTATCTCCAGTATCGATACCGAAAGCGGAACCTGGCATCGGGTGCGTATCGGTCCTTTTAAGGATCGTCGTAAGCTGAACATGGCTCAGGATGCGATGGCGCGACAGAATATTCAGTCGTTGCTGATTCGTTTGCCGCCGCAGCAGTGATGCTCTGATCTGCTCGTAATTGCAGCCTGACAGGCTGTTATGAAAAGCCGTTAATTGCTCTGAGAGGAACAATTAACGGCTTTTTGCGTTTCAGACGCTTAAAAGCTTGAAATTTTCAGGGGTTACCACCATCTAAAATCGTTCGGAAGGCAGAACGCCTTTCCAACAGTTTTCAGGTTGGTTTCCTGCTCAGGTAAGCGGTATCAGTTTGTAGGGAAGCGGGAAGCCAGCGCGTGTTTCTGAATAAGGTCTGAGAACTAACAAATCAGGTCTTTTCAAATCTATTTGGAGTAGCAGATGACTACGATTGTAGCTGTACGTCGTGACAATCAGGTGGTACTGGGCGGTGACGGTCAGGTTTCTCTGGGCAATACCGTAATGAAAGGCAATGCACGCAAAGTGCGTCGCCTTTACCGCAATCAGGTACTGGCTGGTTTTGCCGGTGGTACAGCAGATGCGTTTACTCTTTTTGAGCGTTTTGAGTCTCAACTGGAGAAGCACTCCGGTCAGTTGACCCGCGCTGCGGTTGAGATGGCGAAAGACTGGCGTACCGACCGTGCGCTGCGTCGTCTGGAAGCGATGCTGATTGTGGCAGATCACACGGCAACACTGGTGATCTCAGGTACCGGTGATGTGGTTGAGCCTGAGCATGGTGTGGTTTCTATCGGTTCCGGCGGTAACTTTGCTTTGGCAGCAGGCCGTGCCCTGCATGAAAATACCGATATGAGTGCGCAGGAAATTGTTGAGAAAAGTCTGCAGATGGCCGGTGATATCTGTGTCTTCACCAACCATTCGCCAACTATCGAAGAGCTGTCCTGGTAATCATTGCTGATTATTAAGCGCTGAAAGCGGATCACCCTGAAGGTAGCCAGCGTCACCGGCAGCAGGGTTGTCCTGAAATCTGAATCTTAAAATTTAAAGAGTGGATGTTATGTCTCAGATGACACCTCGTGAAATCGTTTCTGAACTGGACCGCTTTATTGTCGGTCAGGCTGATGCCAAGCGCGCTGTAGCGATCGCACTGCGTAACCGCTGGCGTCGTATGCAGCTGGATCCTGAGCTGCGTACCGAAGTTACCCCTAAGAACATTCTGATGATCGGCCCGACCGGTGTCGGTAAAACCGAGATCGCCCGTCGTCTGGCCAAACTGGCTAATGCCCCTTTTATCAAGGTTGAAGCAACCAAGTTCACCGAAGTGGGTTATGTCGGTCGTGATGTGGAAACCATCATCCGTGATCTGACTGATATGGCGATGAAGATGCTGCGCGAGCAGGAGATGAAGCGCGTACGTTTCCGTGCCGAAGAAGCTGCCGAAGAGCGCATTCTGGATGCATTGCTGCCACCACCGCGTGCCGGTTTCGGTGAAGAAGAGCCTGCCCGTGACAGCTCTACCCGTCAGGTTTTCCGTAAGAAACTGCGCGAAGGCGATCTGGATGACAAAGAGATCGAGATCGATGTAGCTGCACCTCAGGTCGGTGTTGAGATTATGGCGCCTCCTGGCATGGAAGAGATGACCAGTCAGCTGCAGAGCATGTTCTCTAACCTGTCTAATGAACGTACCAAAAAGCGCAAGCTGAAGGTTAAAGATGCTCTGCGCCAGGCGACCGATGAAGAAGCCGCTAAGCTGGTTAACGAAGACGAGCTGAAGTCTCAGGTGGTAGATACGGTTGAGCAGAACGGTATCGTCTTTATCGATGAGATCGATAAAGTTGCCAAGCGTGGTGAAGCTGGCGGTGCAGACGTTTCCCGTGAGGGTGTGCAGCGTGATCTGCTGCCGCTGATCGAAGGCAGCACGGTTTCTACCAAGCACGGTATGGTGAAAACAGATCACATTCTGTTTATCGCTTCCGGTGCCTTCCATCTGAGTAAGCCGTCGGATCTGATTCCTGAGCTGCAGGGCCGTCTGCCGATCCGTGTTGAACTGAGCGCTCTGACCCCGGATGACTTCAAGCGCATTCTGACTGAGCCTAAGGCAGCGCTGACGGTTCAGTATCAGGAGCTGATGAAAACCGAAGGTCTGGATATCGAATTCACCGAAGATGGCATCAGCCGTATCGCAGAGATCGCTTATCAGGTGAACGAAGGCACAGAAAATATTGGTGCCCGCCGTCTGCATACGGTAATGGAGCGTCTGCTGGAGAGTATCTCCTTCGAGGCGGCCGATATTCAGAACAAGGTCACTATCGATACCGATTATGTGAACAAGCAGCTGAATGATCTGGCGATGGATGAAGATCTGAGCCGCTTTATTCTGTAAGTTCTGATCTGATCATAAGCCGGTTGCCCGCAACCGGCTTTTTTGTGTTTAGCCGTCGTATACGTCGAGCATCGGTCTCATACTGATGCGGAGGAAAGAAAATGAGCCTCAAAGATTCGCAAACCCCAAAATCGCAGGTTCCTTCCAATATCAACTACCGTAAGTCAGCCAATATGCTGGAACTGAGCTATGCCGATGGCACTAAGCTTGAGCTGGAAGCTGAGTTGCTGCGGGTTTATTCACCATCGGCAGAAGTCCGTGGCCACGGTGCCGGTCAGGAAACTCTGCAGACCGGTAAAAAGGAAGTCCGTGTTCTGGATATGCAGCCTTCCGGCAGTTATGCCATCAAGATCTGTTTCGATGACGGCCATGATTCCGGTCTTTATGCCTGGGAATACCTCTATGAACTGGGCCGTCATAAAGAGGCGTTCTGGAAAGATTATCTGCGCCGCATGGAAGAGGCGGGCGCAAGCCGTGAACCCTCGCTGATCTCTATCAAACAATTGTAAGGGTTTGATTTTTAGCGTCCGGCATCGAACCGTCAGGCAAAGACAAAGCGTGCGGACCGGTTTACAATGTCGCCAATTTTGAAAGCAAAGGTTTTGTCATGTCCGAGTCAGAAAAGGAAAATCAAACCACCCACTTTGGTTATCAGCAGGTTGGTGTTGAAGAGAAGGCGGGTAAAGTAGCTGAGGTTTTCCACTCAGTCGCCGCAAAATATGACCTGATGAATGACCTGATGTCCATGGGCATTCACCGCCTGTGGAAGCGTATGACCATCGAGATGAGTGGCGTACGTCAGGGCAACAGCGTACTGGATATTGCCGGTGGTACCGGTGACCTGACGTTGAAGTTCTCCCGACTGGTGGGAAAAGATGGTCGTGTGGTTCTGGCAGACATCAATGATTCCATGCTGAAAGTGGGTCGTGACAAGCTACTGGACAAAGGCTGCAGCGGTAACGTGGAATTTGTACAGGCAAACGCTGAATGCCTGCCATTCCCGGATAACACCTTTGATTGCATCACCATCGCTTTCGGCCTGCGTAACGTTACCGACAAAGACAAAGCGCTGCGCTCCATGGCTCGTATTTTGAAGCCGGGCGGTCGTCTGCTGGTGCTGGAATTCTCCAAGCCGACCAATCCGGTGATGAGCAAGATCTACGATACTTACTCCTTCACCGCGCTGCCGTTTATGGGCAAGCTGGTGACCAATGACTCGGAAAGCTATCGCTACCTGGCTGAGTCGATCCGTATGCACCCGGATCAGGAAACCCTGAAGGGCATGATGGAAGATGCGGGTCTGTCCCGTGTGGAATATCACAACATGACCAGTGGCATCGTTGCCCTGCACCGTGGTGTAAAACTCTGATATGACCATCAGTCTGCCGACCGGAATGCTGCTCCATGGTGCGCTGGAAAGCGCGGAGCAGCTGATCAATCCTCTGCTGAAACGTGATGCGTCTGCACTTTCACAGCTGGGCGCAATGGCCGGAAAAGTGATTCGCGTTCATTGCACACAGCCAGAGATCGCGATTCTGATCTGGCCGTCAGAGCTGGGTTTGCATCTGGAACTGGATGCTTCCGTCAGTGCTGACCAGGTCGATCAGCCCTTGCCGGTTGATGCTGAGGTGGAAGGCAGCCTGAATGATTTTGCCCGCTTTATGCTGGCGGGAGACCGCCGGGAAGCCCTGCTGTTTGAAGGCACGCTGACCCTGCGGGGCGATACCGGTCTGGTGCGCAAACTGCAGAAGGTGACCTCGACACTGGATCTTGATCTGGTCTCTGTCAGTGAAAAACTGATCGGTGTGGTACCGACCGCCCTGTTGTCTGCTCCTTTGGCGGGCTTTGCCCGCTGGCGTGCGGGGCTGGGTAAAACCGCAATGCAGGACTGGCAGGAATATCTGCAGCATGAGCTGGCGCTATTACCTGCGGAAGCCGAGCTGAAAGGTTACAGCGATGGCGTGCTCAATACCCGTCGTAGTGTGGATCGTCTGAGTGCCCGTATCGAGCGTTTGCAGCAACAGCTTGCTTCGCTTTCGTCTGCATCATCAAGTTCATCAACACCGTCTTCATCTGCGGAAACCTCTTCGCCGTCAGAATCTGATCAATAATCCGGAGTCACCGTGTCCCGTCTGCTTCGTCTGTTTAAAATCATTTTTGTCTTCAGCCGTTACCGCTTAGACAGTCTGATTCCGGAAGATCGCCTGCCCTGGTTTGCAGTGCTGTTATTGCGCCTTAACCCGATGCGTATTCTGCCGGTGGGCAAAAAGAGTCGTGGTGAACGCCTTCGACTGGCTTTAGAAGAGCTAGGTCCCATCTTTATTAAGTTCGGCCAGATGCTGTCTACCCGTCGGGATCTGCTGCCGGATGATGTCGCCGATGAGCTGAAGAAGCTGCAGGATCAGGTGCCACCTTTTGCCAGCCATGTGGCGGTAAAAGAGATTGAGACGGCACTGGGCATGTCGGTGGGTGAACTCTTCAAGAGCTTTGAACGTGAGCCTATGGCCTCGGCATCGATGGCTCAGGTACACGCTGCCCAACTGAATACCGGTGAGCAGGTTGTTGTTAAAGTGATTCGTCCCGGTATCCGTAAGGTACTGAAAAAAGACGTTAAGCTGCTCTATACCCTGGCTTACACCCTGAACTACTGGGTACCGGAAGCCCGTCGTCTGCATCCGGTGGCGATTGTTAAAGATTACGAATCCACCCTGTTTGATGAGCTGGATCTGCAGAAAGAAGCTGCTAATACCTCTCAGCTTCGCCGTAACTTTGAAGGTTCACCAGCACTTTACGTACCCCAGGTCTATTGGGAAATGACCCGTCGTAATGTGATGGTTCAGGAGCGTATCTACGGTATTCCGGTGGCGGAAGTGGATGCTCTGATCGCCAACGGCACCGATATGAAAAAGCTGGCAGAACGTGGGGTAGAGGTGTTCTTTACTCAGGTGTTCCGCGATAACTTTTTCCACGCGGATATGCACCCGGGTAATATTTTTATCTCGGAAAAACATCCTCACGACCCGCAATATATCGGTATCGACTGCGGTATTGTCGGCAGTCTGTCAGAAGAAGATCAGCACTATCTGGCCCGTAATCTGTTGGCGTTTTTCCGACAGGATTACTACGAAGTGGCGCGTCTGCATATCGAATCCGGCTGGGTCGGTGAAGGCACCCGGGTGAATGAGTTTGCCACTGCGATACGCTCGGTATGTGAACCGATTTTTGAGAAGCCCCTGAAAGAGATCTCCTTCGGTCAGGTGCTGCTTGGTCTGTTTCAGACTGCCCGCCGTTTTAATATGGAAGTTCAGCCCCAGCTGGTGCTGCTGCAGAAAACCCTGCTCAATATTGAAGGTCTGGGTCGTCAGCTGTATCCGGATCTGGATCTCTGGAGCACCGCCAAGCCTTATCTGGAAAACTGGATGAAGCAGCGCATGGGGCCAAAAGGGGTGTGGAAAAATATCCGCAGTCAGTTCCCGGACTGGATGGAGCAGGCACCTGAACTGCCGAATATGGTGTACGGGGCGCTGGATCAAATTCGTAAAACCGAAGAGCGTCAGCTACGTCAGGAAGCTCTTTTACAGGAACTGGTGGACAGCTCTAAAACCCGCAGTAAGAAGAAATCCTCTTCGCTGGGGTGGTTGTTGCTGCTATCTGGTGTCTTTGTCGCCAGTGATGGTCTGCCCTGGTTGCAGCAGCTACCGGCAGAGGCGCAGGCTCTGATGGCGCTGGGTGTCTTCTTCCTGGTTCGCCGATAAATCGGGCAATTCTCCCAGCCTTTTTAGGCATGGTGTGTGATAGAAAATTCTATTATGCTTGGGCGTCAGCTTGTTTGACTGATTGGTTCAGAACAACCGTTAGAAAACAGTTATTTAGAGCGACATTATTTATTATACGGCTTATTCCGATACGGTAGATTTAACGCTGCCGTTTCATATAAACACGCAAGATAAGGCTGAGACCGATGAGTGAAGTACTGCAACAATTAGGTGATATTTTAGCGGAGCGTCGTAATGCAGATCCGGACACCTCTTACGTTGCCCAGCTTCACCATAAAGGCCTGAACAAAATTCTGGAAAAAGTGGGTGAAGAGGCCACGGAAACCATTATCGCGGCGAAAGATGCGGAGCGTTCCGGCGATGTCAGCGATGTGGTTTATGAAACCGCGGATCTTTGGTTCCACAGTCTGGTTGCACTGTCCCATCTTGGTCAGTCACCACAGGCAGTTCTGGATGAGCTGGCGCGCCGTTTCGGCATGTCGGGTATCGAAGAGAAAGCATCCCGCCAGAAGTCCTGAGCTTCTGACCTATTCCGGGCCTGAATAAGACGGCAGGAATACAGCAGGAAAGACACAAGAATAAACACTGATTTCAGTGGCTAACGCCAGGCGTTAGTTTTGAACTTACGGGAGTAAACACTATGTTAGGTGGTATCAGCATTTGGCAGTTACTGATTGTTCTGGGCATTATCATCCTGATTTTCGGAACCAAAAAACTGCGTAACGTCGGTAGTGATCTGGGTGGTGCCGTGAAAGGTTTTAAAGAAGCGGTAAACAATCCTGAGAAAGATGCTGATAAAGCGGATCAGGCTTCTATCGAGAAGAAAGAAGCAGACTCTGTGATCGACAGCACTGCTGAAAAAACTGAACAGAAAAAGTAACTGGGTGAGCCCCGCACATGTTTGATATTGGTTTCTTTGAACTTATCGTCATCGGCATTCTGGCACTTCTGGTGTTGGGGCCGGAGCGTCTGCCGAAAGCTGCCCGTACTGCGGGTATGTGGATCGGTCGTATCAAGCAAGGGTTCAGCTCGATTCAGCAGGAAGTGAATCAGCAGTTACACATGGAAGAGATGCAGCGTCAGCTTGAGGAAAATCGCCGTAAGCTGGAAGAAACGTTGCGCAAACAGGAGCAGAGTATTACGGAAAGTGCCGGTCCTCAGCCGACAACGCCGGATACTGCTGAATCCAAGCCTGTACAGGCTGTTGAGCAGGATGCTCCTGTTGCTCAGGTTCGCCCGGAAGATGAAGGCCCGTTTGGTACCACGCCATCGGCTCCGGCATCTTCTGCAACCACCTCTGATAAGTCCCCCTCTTCCGATCATAAAGGTTAGTTATGAGTCAGAATGAAGCGCCTCAGCTTCCGCCGGTTATTCCTGAGGAAGGTAAACACGCGCCTTTGATTGAACACCTGATCGAGCTGAGAGGAAAACTCCTGCGCTCGGTGGTGGTGATTCTGGTTGCCTTTTTGGCCCTATATCCTTTCTCCAATGAGCTTTATCTGATCGTCTCTGAACCGCTGCGGGCTCTGTTGCCGCCGGGAACTCAGATGATCGCAACGGAAGTTGCATCGCCCTTCCTTGCGCCTTTCAAGCTGACATTGGTAACGGCACTTTTTGCAGCCATTCCCTATGTGTTGTATCAGGTATGGAGTTTTATTGCGCCGGGTCTGTATCAGCATGAGAAGAAGATTGCGATGCCGCTGCTGGCATCCAGTGTGATCCTGTTTTATTCCGGTGCTGTATTTGCTTACTACGTTGTTTTTCCACTGATCTTTGCTTTCTTTACCTCGGCAGGCCCGACTGACATTGCGGTAATGACGGATATTAATTCGTACCTGAATTTTGTCCTCAAGCTGTTCTTTGCCTTTGGTGTCGCCTTTGAGATTCCGGTAGCGACCTTTATTCTGGTCTGGACCGGTATTACTACGGTGGAAGCCTTGTCTGAGAAGCGTCCTTATGTGGTGATCTTCTGTTTTGTCATCGGCATGCTGCTGACACCGCCGGATGTGATCTCTCAAACTCTTCTGGCTGTGCCCATGTGGTTGCTGTTTGAGCTGGGGATTCTGATGTCGCGTTTGGTGAAGCGATCAGCGGAAAAGGAAAAAGAAGCTTCCGGTGAAGCCTCAGAAGAAGAGTCGCAATAAGCGGCTCTTTTTTTATGTCGGTATTTATGTCGGTACAACGTCAATAGTATGCCCCTCGGCTCTGGTCGTAGGTGTTCTGACTTACAAATGTAAGAGATCTCTGATAGCCCGCCACTCTTGTTTCAGATCAAGTTAATTTCTGCGCATCTGGTCTTAAATAGACGGCTGCGACAGTTACCTGTTTTCTTCTATTTTCTGTGTCGCAGCTTTAACCAGCCTTTTGATTTCGAGAGCTTTTCGGGCTTTGGCTGGTCCTTTCAAAATTGCTAATAAGGATATTTTTGATCATGGTTGATCAGAGCAAAATCCTCTACGAAGACGATGACCATCAGGTGATCTGGTTCGGCTGGGAGGATCATGAGCATGAGTCCCTCGTTCAGTCTAATCAGCTTTTGATTATCAATGCGGATAACGCCTATCTACTGGATCCCGGTGGTGCCTTTATCTTTGCCGATGTTGCGGCTGAGGTGAATAAGTATGTTCCCCTGAGTCAGATCCGCTACATTCTGGCGACCCATCAGGATCCGGATGTTCTCTCCTCCATTACTCTCTGGCTGAAAGCCACCAGTGCCCGTTTGCTGGTTTCCCGTCTTTGGATCCGTTTTGTGTCCCACTTTGGTTTCAGTGATAACTCCCGTTTGGTGGCCATCGAAGACAGCGGTAAGCAGATTCGCCTGTTGGATGATGAGTACATCAAACTGATGCCTGCGCATTTTTTGCACAGTGAAGGTAATTTCTGTTTCTACGACACCCGTTCCAAAACGCTCTTTTCCGGTGATATCGGGGCTGCGGTATTTCCGGTGGGAGAGCGCTATCTCGAAGTGGATGATTGGGATACACACCTGAAATATATGGAAGGCTTCCATAAGCGTTACATGGGCAACAATGTAGCAACCCGCCGTTGGGTGGCGAGTGTGCGGGATCTGGAGATTGACCGAATCGTACCGCAACACGGGGCCATTATTCCGAAAGAACACGTTAATCAGTTTTTTGAATGGTTGGAGCAGCTGGAGTGCGGCACCGACCTGATTGATCTGATCTACGACAATGCGCTGTCCTGAAGGACATTCCGATGGAAAACAATAAGAAATGAGGTGAGCGATGTCTGAGCAGATTACCCGGGTAGATGAGAGCAAGATTCTGTATGAGGACGATGAACATCAGGTGGTCTGGTTTGGCTGGGAAGAACAGGAGGGGGCAGACTCTTTTGTTCAGACCAACCAGTGTCTGGTGGTAAATAACGATAAGGGATATTTTTTCGATCCGGGTGGCACCTATGTTTTCCATCATGTTCTGGAAAACATTATGCGGGTGATCAACCCTCGTCAGATCCGTTATCTGTTTGCGACCCATCAGGACCCGGACGTTTGCTCATCGATTCCTTACTGGATGAAAACTACGGATGCGGATCTCCTGATTTCGCGGCTCTGGCTGCATTTTGTTTCTCACTTTGGCATGGAAGATGTGGATCGGGTCGTTGCTGTACCTGATGGTGGGGGGCGTATCAGCTTGGATACCGGCGATTATATCGCCATGGTTCCTGCACACTTTTTACACAGTGAGGGGAATTTCAGTATCTACGACAGTCGTTCCAAGATTCTTTTTTCCGGTGATATCGGTGCCGCGATATTTCCTCCCGGTAAGCGCACCATGTTTGTCGAAGATTTTGATGCCCATTTGCCTTTTATGGAAGGTTTCCACAAGCGCTATATGCACAGTAATCAGGTGTGTGCCCGCTGGGTGGAGCAGGTGCGTCAGTTAGATATCAAAATGATCGTGCCACAGCACGGTTCTATTTTCCCGGAAGATCAGATTGAACGTTTTCTGGGCTGGTTCAGTGAGCTGCGTTGTGGCGGCGATTACATTGAACAGATCTACAGGGATGAACGCTTTTAGTAAGCCAGATGTCTGGCAGGAAGTAAGCCTATGATCATGAAGGATTTTGAGCTTAGCTCAATCTCAGCAGATGAACTGATTGTAAACCAGCCAGTGCCCTGGCCGGTTTATGATGAGTTCGGAAAATTGCTGATGGCGAAAGGCTCTGTGATACGGACGGAACGTCAGCGTGACATTCTGATGCGGGTGGGGCTGTACGCCCGTGAGATCGGTGATGATGAGGAAGAGGAAAAAACACTCAAGCCGGTCACCTTTAATCGCTCGGTAAACCCTTTTGCAGAGTTTGAAGATCTGTGTCTGAGGCTGTCGGAACTGTTTCAGTACATCGAAAAGAAACAGAACCCGCCGGAAGATGCGGTCTATAAACGCACTATGGGTATCGTTACCTATCTGCAGGGACTGGTGGCCTACGATGCGGATGCCATGATAGGCGCGGTGCATCTGATCGATAGCTTCCCATACCATATTCTGCACCCCGTGCAGTGTGCGGTGCTGTGCGAGGTGATCGCACTGCGTCTGGAGATTGAGCAGGAGAAGAAACTGCCCATGCTGGCAGCGGCACTGACTGGCAACATCGCAATGAATGCCTATCAGGTAAAACTGCACCAGCAGCGTAAGCCTCTGACTGAGCAGCAGCGTGAAGTGATCGAGAAGCATCCGGAAGTGAGTGCCGCCATGCTGGAATCTGTGAGTGTTAAGGATGAATACTGGATTAAGTTGGTGAAGAGCCATCATGAGCGTCCGGATGGCAGTGGTTACCCTCGTGGGCTGAAGGCTGATGCCTTGCCGATTGAGGCCAAGATTATTGCCTTGTCTGATGTATATTGCGCTATGGTGACGCCGCGTCCTTATCGGGAACCGGTTTCCTATAAGGCGACGTTAAGAGAGTTGTTTGTTCAGCGTGGGCAAAGTGTTGATGAGCGTCTGACGACCATCTTTGTACATGAACTGGGACTATACCCACCGGGCGTTTATGTGAAGCTGCAAAACGGTGAGCTCGCGGTAGTGGTTGGTCGTACGCAAAGCCCGAAAGAGCCCTTGGTGGCCAGTGTGCGCAAAGCCGATGGCAATGTTTTCCTCAGTCCCCGTCGACGGAATACAGGAATCCGGGAATTCACGATCAGAGCAACCTGCAGTCAGAAAGATCAGGTTGCCGTTAATCCGGCAACCCTTTGGGGGATTCAGGCGCTTCAGGTTCAGAAGAAGAGAATTATGTGATCAGCACATGCTGATCACTTTTTCTACCAGAGCGGAAATACCTTTCTCAGCCTCAGAGATGCGTTTGGCTTCCATATAGGCCGGTGTTGTAATCACTCTGTGTTCAAAGTCCACAACGATGCCGTCCACATTGCAGCCAATATGCACGCCGCCCATGCTATTAACTTCACCGGATGCAGCTGCGCCATGACCAACAGTGCAGCTGATACCCTTGCCTAAAATTTTAGGCAGCAATACCGGAGCGATGCAGATCATGCCGATCGGCTTGCGTTGCTCATGGAAGCCCCGGATCAGCTCTGCAAAAGGCTCGTAAACATCGCAGTCACCGCCTTTGAAGGCGAAGTCTGAGAAGTTCTTTGCGACACCAAAACCACCCGGCACGATAACCGCATCATAATTATTTGGGTTGGCCTCCTGTAAAGGCTGCACTTCCCCTCGGTTTATACGGCTGGCCTCGGTCAGCACATTGCGCTTTTCTGCCATCGGCTCGCCGGTTCTGTGCTCAATCACATGATGTTGTTCGATATCCGGAGCAAAACAGGTGATCTCCGCATCATGCCGGTCAAGGTGCAGAAGTGTCAGAGTGGCTTCGAATATTTCTGCGCCATCAAACACGCCGCAACCGGAAAGAATAACCGCAACTTTTTTTGTTCTCATAGCTGTCTCCTTCAGGTCAGTTTTGTACTGACGCTACAGATTTACCAACAGGCTTACAATTCACTCTTAGATGCTAACAGGTGTATCCAGAGGGATCGGGCAGGAGCTGGCGCTGTACTGAAAGCTATTCGGGTCAGTACTTCACCTTCTGTTTTAGGGCAGAGCCTAATAACCAGAGTAGGTTGTTTGTGGGTAATTTCCCAGCATCCGGCTGACCTATCTGCATTTCAGCATGGCCATCTTGGGGCTGTGCGACATAGCTGGAAAACAAGCGATCCCAGATACTCAGGTTGAAACCGAAGTTACTGTGCATCTCTCTGGAATAGATGGAGTGGTGTACCCGATGCATATCAGGAGTAACAAAAAGGCGCCTGATCAGACGATCTGCTTTGGTCGGCAGGGCGAGATTTGAATGGTTAAACAGTGCCATCCCATTCAGCAATATCTCAAAAATAATAACGGCGACAGCTGGTGCACCAAGCAGCAGGATGGCTGCATTTTTGATCAGTACCGACAGCACGATTTCAATCGGGTGAAAACGAAGTGCAGTGGAGAGGTCGTAGTCAGCATCATAGTGATGAACTCTGTGTAATCGCCATAGGATCGGCACTCGATGGAAGATGCGGTGCTGCCAGTAGATCAGGCCATCCAGAAGGATCACGGATGCGATAACGGCCAGTAACCAGGGCGTATCTGTGACATTAAACAGGCCAATATCGTTTTCCAGAGCCCAATCTGCCACGGCAACTGGCAGCATAGCGCCCAAAGCGAAGCGAACAATGATGCTGTCGATGATCACGATGCCAAAATTGGTCAGCCAGCGCCTGAGTAATGGATAAGAGGGTTTTCGGCGAGGGAAAAGCTTCTGAGCAATGCCAAGAGTCAGGATCAGGCTTAAAAACACAGTAAGTCGGATTGTGGATTCATCCATAGATTTTGCCTTCGAAAGCTTGGGTATTAATCAGCTTGTCAGTTGATAACGTTTTGATAAACGGTCTGTCAGAAGCATAACTGGTTTAGGGTTGTCTTATGTATGATTTTTATTGATCAGTCCGGTTCCGTGATCAGGCTATGAATTTCCCTACTTGATTTTATAACGGCCGCGCGTGACCATTGATCGGATAAGTTAATTATGGACTCTGCCTCTTTGAAATATTTTTGTCATCTTGGTGATGGATACTTTAAAGAGGCAGGTGATTCTCCTTTTTTGTGGAGTGTGATACACAGTGTTTAATGCCAGCCAACGTTCGTTTCCGGCTACACGTATGCGTCGTATGCGTGCCGATGATTTTTCCCGTCGTTTAATGCGTGAAAACCATCTGAGTGTTGATGATCTTATCTATCCTGTATTCGTTCTGGATGGTGAAAATCGTCGTGAAGCAGTTGCTTCGATGCCGGGTGTTGAGCGTCTAAGTCTTGATCTGCTGCTGAAAGAAGCCAGAGAGCTGGTAGCTCTTGGTATTCCTGCGATTGCCCTGTTTCCAGTGTTGTCGCAGGAAGCCAAAAGTGAATTTGCAGAAGAGGCTTTCAATGCCAATGGTCTGGTTCAGCGTGCAGTAAAAGCACTGAAAGATCAGCATCCTGAGCTGGGTATCATTACCGATGTTGCTCTTGACCCATACACCATTCACGGTCAGGACGGCATTCTGGATGCCAACGGTTATGTGTTGAATGACCGTACCGTTGAAACTCTGGTTAAGCAGGCGCTTTCCCATGCAGAAGCAGGTGCGGATGTTGTCGCGCCTTCTGACATGATGGATGGTCGAATCGGTTCGATCCGTGCCGTGCTGGAGCAGGAAAACCTGGTCAATACCCGAATCCTGTCTTATGCCGCCAAGTATGCTTCTGCTTATTACGGTCCTTTCCGTGATGCAGTGGGTTCAGCAGGTAATCTGGGCGCGGGTAACAAGTACAGCTACCAGATGGATCCGGCCAACTCCGATGAGGCGCTGCATGAAGTGGCGCTGGATCTTGCAGAAGGCGCGGATATGGTGATGGTTAAGCCGGGTATGCCGTATCTGGATATTGTCCATCGCGTTAAAACAGAATTAAAAGTGCCGACCTTTGTTTATCAGGTCAGCGGTGAGTATGCGATGCACATGGCTGCGTTCCAGAATGGTTGGTTGTCCGAAGAGGCGGTCACTCTGGAATCTCTGATGTGCATTAAGCGTTCCGGTGCAGACGGTATTCTTACCTACTTCGCCAAACGCGCTGCCATTTTGCTGCAGAAATAACTGAAACGAGGGTGGGCCGGTGAAAACTACGGAGAGTATTCCATGGACCAATCAAACCAAACTGTTCCACCCTCGTCAGAGGATTCCTACGGCCAGGATGGCGGTACAGGACGCCCTATCTTGAGAATCAATCGCTCTGACAGTGGTACCCGTGGTAAGACTGCGGAAGATACCGATAATGTCATCAATCTGGACAGCCCTGAGTTATACATAAACCGGGAGCTGAGCCATCTGCAGTTCAATATCCGCGTGCTGGAACAGGCGCTGGATACGTCACACCCTATTCTGAATCGTCTGATGTTCCTGCTGATCTTCAGCAGCAATCTGGATGAGTTCTTTGAAATTCGTGTTGCAGGTCTTAAGCGTCAGGTTGCTTTCAGCCGAGAGAAAAGTGACGCAGATGGTTTGATGCCACAGGAGCTGATCCGTCAGGTCAGCGATATCTGCCATGAGCAGGTTGAGCGTCAGTACAGCATTCTGAATGATCAGCTGATTCCTGAGCTGGAAAACGAAGGTATTCGTTTTCTGCGCCGTGATAGCTGGAATAAGAAACAGGCTGAATGGGTTAAAGATTTCTTCCGCGATCAGATTCAGCCTGTGATCAGTCCTATTGGTCTTGATCCGTCCCACCCATTTCCGCGCCTTGTGAACAAGAGTCTTAACTTTATCGTTTCACTGGAAGGTAAAGATGCTTTTGGTCGTGAAGGTGGACTGGCGATTATTCCTGCACCGCGTTCTCTGCCGCGCCTGATTCGGGTGCCGGATGAGATTTGTGATGACGGCGATAACTTTGTCTTCCTGTCATCGATGATTCATGCCCATGCGGAAGAGCTCTTCCCGGGGATGAAGGTTAAAGGTTGCTTCCAGTTCCGTCTGACCCGAAATGCCGACCTGATTGTTGACCCGGAAGAAGTGAGCGATCTGGCAAGCGCCCTACGAGGTGAGTTGTTGTCCCGTCGTTATGGTGATGCGGTTCGTCTCGAGGTGGTTGATACCTGTCCGCAGGAATTGATTGATGTGTTGCTTCTGCAGTTTGGTCTGACCGATCAGGAGCTGTACAAGGTGAATGGTCCGGTTAACCTGACCCGCATGATGGCGGTGATGGGTGAGCTGGATCGTCCGGGGTTGATGTATCCGCTCTTTACGCCGGGTACTGCCAAGCCTCTGCGTCGGGGTAACAGCATTATCGAAGCGATGCAGCAAAACGATATTCTGTTACAGCATCCTTTTGAATCCTTCACGCCGATTATCGATCTGCTGCGTGAGGCCGCCCGTGATCCGGATGTGCTGGCTATCAAACAGACGCTGTATCGTACTGGTGCGGATTCGCAGATTGTGGATGCTCTGGTGGATGCGGCTCGGAACAACAAAGAAGTGACAGTGGTGATTGAGCTGCGGGCGCGCTTTGATGAGGCGGACAACCTGCAGTTGGCGAGTCGTCTTCAGGAAGCAGGTGCAGTCGTGATTTATGGCGTGGTTGCCTATAAGACCCATGCGAAAATGATGCATATTGTTCGCCGTGAGGGTAATAAGATTCGTCACTACGCTCATCTGGGTACCGGTAACTATCACGCTAAGACCGCCAAACTTTATACCGACTACAGCATGCTCACCAGCGATCCAGCGTTGTGTGAAGATGTGCACAAGGTTTTCCTGCAGCTGTCCGGTATGGGCAAAACCCTGAATATGAAGAAGTTGCTGCATGCACCCTTTACACTTCAGAAAACGTTGGTTGAGAAAATTGAACGGGAAGCTGAGTTGGCCGAGAAGGGTAAAGGCGGACGCCTGATCTTTAAGTGCAACTCCCTGACTGACCCTAAAATGATAAAGGCGTTATACAAGGCATCTCAGGCTGGTGTGAAGTGTGATCTGATTATCCGTGGGATGTGCTGTTTGCGTCCTGGTATTGAAGGCGTCTCGGACAATATCACCGTACGCTCTATCGTTGGTCGCTTCCTCGAGCATACCCGCGTTTACTATTTCGAAAACGGCGGGGAAGAAGAGGTCTATTGTGCCAGTGCAGATCTTATGGAGCGTAATCTCTATAAGCGTGTGGAAACCTGTTTCCCGATCACAGCTAAAAAGCTGGCGCAACGAGTGATCAACGATCTTGAGACTTATCTGCTGGATAATTGCCAAAGTTGGTTGCTGCAAACTGATGGGTCTTATCTGTCTGCGGCGGCAAACCGGCAGGAAGAGGCGGAAGAGATCAGTGCTCAGGAAACACTGATTGATGCATACGCCCAGCGTAGCTGATCGTTTTCTATAGCGAGATAGACTGAAAAGCCCGGCACCATTAGGTGTCGGGTTTTTTTGTGCCTGTCGTTTGTTGTGTTGTGAGCCCCCGTGTTTGCAGAGGCTTGGCTGCATCGTTTTGAAAATATTCAGTTTTTTTGAAACTTTTTTACTT
>NZ_MTBA01000019.1 GCF_002150805.1 Oceanospirillum sanctuarii | reverse complement strand
AATCATTATAATGAGATTATCGCAAATTTTAGGAATTAATCACAAGAAACCCGACGCTTAGTAAAAAAATCCCTAAACTTTACCTTTGAAACATACAAGATATATGTAAAATAAAAAAACCAACATATAAAACTTACTATAGAAAACAGAATTACAGAAAAATAAACATCACCATACAAATAACCAACATATATTGCAATAAAACGAAGAACAAAAAGAACAACCTGAAATAGAAGCGTTATTTTTTGCCGATTATAAATAAGCAAAACACCAGAGATACATGTTGCAATAGAAACCAAAAACAACCAAGGTGAGAGAATAATCGCAAAATCACCAGCCTGCCCCCAGCCCAAACCGAAAACAAATTCAAATAACTCACGACCATAAAACATAACTATTAATAAAAAAGGAAAACCAAGCAAGAAAACATTTCTTACAATACTTACAATCCTCCCCCTTAAAAAGCCGGATTTAATACATTCATTTGCACTACCTATAAAAACTTTAGAAATTGCATCACCAAGTATACCAATTGGTGAAGTCAAGACCTGTGTTGTTAATGCAAACTGACCAACAACAGATGAAGAAAAATAAAAGCCTAAAAGCAAGACAGGCAAATAACCACCAGCCACATTTAACAAACTAGAAATACTTTCAAATTTTGGATATCTAATATTGCCAACTGCAGCAGCTTTGAGATTAGAAAACTCGATTCGCTTTATCATCGAGATAATACTCAATCTACCAGCTAAGATAGCAAGCGATACAAGGTACGCCAGTGTCTGCCCAGCAATTAGTGCAAAAAATCCATAAGAGTAGAATGCCAATTGCATAACGACGACGACGACTGATTGGGCAACTTTAGAGATAGCTATTATACTATATCTATTATTTGCAATATGGTAATTCAAGAGAACCTGATATAAACCCAGTGACAAAACTGATAAAATGAGAAACATGAAAAATGAGGGCGAAACATCTCTCAAGCCCAATTCATAAACTACAGCATCACCGAAGCTAAGGGTTAAGAAGAAATAAATCAATGTTGTAGATAACACCAGCAAAATACTTAGATTGGTTATATCTTTTTGGACTACTTTACTCTTCCCCAAAGGTATTGCTAACTGATACCGTAATGATGAATTTACAATCATAATCCCAACGATTGATAGGAATGTAGCTAGATACCCATATTCACTTGGTGTGTATAAGCGCGTAAGAAACGGCGCTGATGACATCATTATTAACTGCGATACTATAGTACCTCCGGCAAGCGTAGTCACTTTACTTAAAAAGTCACCCGTAATAGTACTGCTATTTTTATTACTTCTCAAATCAGCACCTTGGCAACCCTAGCTTGTTCAGCCCACAATAAGTAAGGATGCATAGGCAAACTCATTACTTCCTCTGCAACTTGATTGCCTATGGGCAAATACGCTTCCAAGTCAGCAACACCAGGTTGTTTATTTAGCGGAATTGGGTAATGCACGGCTGTAGGTATACCCTCTTTTTGTAGTTTTTGTTGTACAGCATCACGATTTTTCACACGCACAGTGTATTGAGCCCAAGCACTGGTATTATGTTCTTCTACAAAAGGAGTTGTACCAACCCCAGCTTCGCCCAACAATTTAGTATAATTGCTAGCCACTTGGTTGCGCAGTTGAATTTCTTCTTCAAATATTTCCAACTTTGGCAGCAGAATAGCCGCTTGCAAGGTATCTAACCGACTGTTAACGCCTACACGAATATGGTGATAACGTCTGTCTTGTCCGTGCCGGGCAATTTGACGCAGTACAACGGCAAGTTGATCATCGTTTGTGAAGATAGCACCACCATCACCATAGCAGCCTAATGGCTTACTCGGGAAGAAGCTGGTGCAGGCAACGGTAGTTAAGTTACATGATTTTTTGCCTTTGTAGCTGGCTCCAAAGCTTTGTGCAGCATCTTCGATGACCGGAATACCGTGTTTTTCGGCAATAGCGTTAATTATATCGAAGTCAGCGCATTGGCCGTATAGGCTTACGGGGATAATGGCTTTTGTTTTTGGAGTAATGGCATCTTCTAGCTTGGTTGGATCTAAATTGTAGGTTTTAGAGCAAACGTCTACGTACACGGGCTTTGCACCTAACAGGGCTACGGTTTCTGCAGTGGCTATGTAAGTAAAGCCAGGGGTAATTACTTCATCGCCGGGGCCAATACCAAAAGCCATTTGGGCAATTTGTAAGGCATCAGTGCCATTGGCGACTGCAATGCAGTGTTTAGCGCCAGTGAAAGCGGTAAGCTTTTCTTCCAGTTCGGTTACTTCAGGGCCAAGGATATATTGGCCGTGCGCAAGTACCTTTTGGATATTGGCGTCGATTTTATCTTTGATTCGGGCTTGTTGGGCGGCTAAGTCTATAAATTGCATAATTTGTCGCGGGCATGACCCGCTCCCACCAATAATAATTAAGAATAATATCGCTATAGAAATGTGCTTACGCTTCAGTTTTGCTTAGTTGGGTGCCGTCGAGCGTGAATTTTGCACCGGTATGGCGGCAGGTTACTTCGTCATTGCCCTGTAATGGTAAATCCAGCTGTTCGCCGTATTCACTCATCCAGCCGATCTGCTTAGCCGGCACCCCTACCATAAGAGCATAGGCAGGTACATCTTTGTTGATGACTGCTCCGGCACCAACAAAGGCAAACTCGCCCACAGTTACACCGCAGACGATGGTGCAGTTGGCACCTAGTGTGGCACCTTTTTTAATCAGGGTATCTTTATATTCGTCCTTGCGTTCAATCAATGAGCGCGGGTTGTAGACATTGGTAAAGACCATACTCGGGCCGCAGAATACGCCTTCTTCCAAATGCACGTTGTCATAAACGGAGACGTTATTCTGAATTTTGCAGTGATCACCAATCGTCACCTTGTTGCCGACAAAAACATTTTGTCCCAAGGAGACATCCTTACCGATCTTTGCACCACCACAAACATGCACAAAGTGCCATACGCGGCTGCCTTCGCCAATTTGTGCGCCATCATCAACAATGGCGCTTTCATGCTGTGAATAATTAACCTGTGAACTCATTTGTACTTTCCTTATACCCTGTAAGGCATCAGAACTTTTGTTTATCTTGAAACCCTGAACCTCCCAGAATCTGAAACATCAGCCCAATACTTTTGCCAGCAGAGGATGCGGCTTTTCCGGGTTTTCTGTAATAGCGGTGTTACGCATATCAGAAACCGTCTGAATGGCCGCACGGTTTTCTTCCACGCCGTAGCCATTGCCACCAAGAATATTCTGGTAGCTTTGGGTGTGCAGATCGGTAAAGCCACCTGAGAACTCCAGCTCTTCACCTTCAATATCAATACTACGGTAGGTTAGCTTCTCACCCTGGACTGCATTGTCCGGCAGATGTTCTGCATCAATGGAAAGGAACCAACGAACACGGGCACGCTCATATTCGAGATAACCGGATGACGTTTTTTGATCCCGGTAGTGCACTTCATTCTTTTTGATATCCCCAAAAATAAAATGAAGCATGTCATAAAAATGCACACCGATATTGGTAGCAACACCACCGGACTTCTCATCAAAACCTTTCCAGCTTTTCAAGTACCATTTACCTCGAGAGGTCAGGTAGGTCAGATCCACATCAAATACTTTATCTGCAGGTGCAGACTGCACTTTTTCGCGCAGGGCAATGATAGAAGGGTGCAGGCGAAGTTGCAGGATCGAGTTTACTTTTGCACCGTATTCAGCCTCATAGCGCTTCAGCGTCTCAAGATCTTCTGTATTCAATACCAGAGGTTTTTCACAGATCACATCGATACCGTTCTGCAAGGCAAACTTCATGTGAGGAAGGTGCAGATAATTTGGAGAACAAACGGCGATATAGTCCAGTTTCTGACCTTTTTGTTTCAGGTCTTCAACAAAACCGGAGAACTCTTCAAACTCAGTAAAGAACTCTGCCTCCGGGAAGTGGCTGTCCATGATACCCACGGAGTCATTGATATCCATGGCAACGACCAGGTTGTGACCTGTTTCTTTGATTGCTTTCAGGTGACGAGGAGCTATGTAACCGGCAGCACCGATAAGACCGAAGTTTTTCATTGAGATATTTCCTTAAAGACGCAGGTCAGATTCGTGTTTTGCAAGCACATGCTTTACATCGTAAAGCACGTGTTTTTCCTTGCCGTATGAGCGGATTTTCTCTACGCCCCACTCTTTGAAATCCGAGTGGTCAACCGCTAATACGATAGCGTCGTAAACGCCTTCATGAATCTCCGGTTCCAGCTTCAATCCATATTCATGCTGCACTTCTTCTGCTTCTGCCCAGGGATCAAAAACGTCAACGTTCATGTTAAAGCTTTCCAGCTCTTTCACCATATCGATGATCTTGGTGTTACGAACATCCGGGCAATCACCTTTGAACGTGAAACCCAGAACCAGAACCCGCGCTTCGTCAATATGGATTTTCTTGCGACTGACGGCTTTAACTAACTGTGTCGCGGTATATTGTCCCATGCCATCATTGATCCGACGGCCAGCCAGTATCACTTCAGGCTGATAACCCACCTCTTTGGCTTTGTAGGTCAGATAATAGGGATCCACACTGATGCAATGACCGCCAACAAGGCCCGGCTTGAATGGCAAGAAGTTCCACTTAGTGCCCGCTGCATCAAGTACTTCCTGAGTATCAATCCCGAGAATATTAAAGATTTTGGCAAACTCATTGATGATGGCGATATTAAGATCACGCTGGGTGTTTTCGATCACCTTAGCGGCTTCAGCTACTTTTATAGAACTTGCTGAATGCGTACCAGCAGTAATGATTGAGCGATATAGTTCATCAACAAACTGAGCGATTTCAGGCGTGGAACCAGAAGTAATTTTTTTAATTTTGGTCAGGGTATTAACTTTATCACCGGGGTTAATACGCTCTGGACTGTAACCCGCAAAAAAGTCGGTATTAAACTGAAGACCTGAGCCTTTTTCGATAATTGGGATACAGACCTCTTCCGTTGCACCGGGGTATACCGTGGATTCGTAAATGACGATATCTCCCTTTTTGATCACCGTTGCCAACATCGCTGATGACTTGCGAAGCGGTGTAAGGTCTGGAGCATTATTCTCATCAATAGGCGTTGGTACTGTTACAATGTACACATTGCTGTTTTCTATCGTTTTAATATCCGATGAAAACTCGAGCCCTGATGCGTTGTTGAGCTCTTCATCTGAAACTTCCAGCGTCAAGTCGTGTCCATCACACAGTTCTGCGATACGCTTTTCATTGATATCAAAACCAACAACCTTTCGGGTTTTACCAAATTCGACAGCCAGTGGCAGGCCAACATAACCCAGACCAATAACAGCAATTCTAGCTTCGCTCTGTTCACTCATCATCCAAGAATCCTAAACGTGGTAAGTTTTATATACGATTAGCCTCTAAGGCTTTAAACACGCTACCGCCCGAGGGTGCAAAGATCACTTCAGGCCATACCCTTGAGCCATTTCTTTTTAGCGCGGGTGCAATAGGTGCACCCTGAAAAAATCTGGTGTTAGAAAAGCCTGTTAGCTTTTAAACGAAGCCGAGTATTATGATCGACTCTGAGTGAAAAACAACCTATAAAAAAGTCTCTTATAAGCAATTTTGTGACCTACCGCATCCTTCTGATTTCACTGGACAATAGACCCTATACCTTACAATAAAACCGAATAAAACAATTTTATACTGGCATTATCCAGGGAGTCTCTGAAAAAGTCTCAATTTGAAGGATAATAACCGCTTCAGCAGTGCGGGGTTAAATCATGGATCAAATGTCATTTTCAGAAGCAGAGTTTCGGCATAAAAAGCGTAAAACACGCCGTGAGAAATTTCTCGAACGTATGGATGCTTTGATTCCATGGTCAAAACTGGAGGCGTGCATCGCTCCGTTTTATCCCTAAGGCGAGGGTGGCAGACCTCCTTATCCTATGCCCGCTTTGCCGGATTACGGCTTTCTGGCCCACTACCGGATGAGACAACGATTCTGAACTTCCGTCGTTTACTGGAAAACAATGACCTCTGCGAAGCCATTTTCCAGGCCATTAATGAGCACTTAGCTGAACAAGGATTCTTTCTGAAGGAAGGCACGATTGTTGATGCCTCTATCATCGAAGCTCCTTCTTGGACTAAGAACAAGGCAGGGAAACGAGACCCTGAGATGCATCAGACCAAGAAGGGCAATCAGTGGTATTTTGGCATGAAAATGCACATTGGTGTCGATGATGTATCCGGCGCCATCCATAGCCTGGAAACGACACCCGCGAATGTCCACGATATTACCAAGACCGATCAGCTACTTCACAATAATGAGAGCCGAGTATGGGGTGATGCGGGATATACAGGAGTGGAGAAACGTGAAGAGCATAAAGGCCGGGATGTCGACTGGTTTATAGCCCTGAGGGCAGGCAAACGGGCGAAGCTGGATAAGGATAGCCGAGAGGAAAAGCAGGAGCAGAAGAAAGCCCAAGTCAGAGCGTTTGTGGAGCATCCTTTCAGGTATATCAAACAAGTGTTTCACTATGGGAAAGTGAAATACAGAGGCTTGAAGAAAAATAAAGACCGACTTTACCTGCTGTCGGGGTTCAGTAATTTACTGATCACAGAAAGATACCTAGAAAATGAGAGTGATGGCCAAAGCAGATCGCTTTGGGCCAAAAAAATGATAAAAACTAAAGAAAATGCGGCTTCAAAAAATGCGCTCTGACTTTAACTCGGGCCTGAAGGCGGTTTTTTCAGAGGTTCCCTAAGAAGTGAATAATGAGTCAAAATAAGCCTTGGATGTAAACGTCACTGTAGCCCAAGTTGTCACAGGGGAAGGGCAAAAGGGTTGCAAATAGGCAGGAATACATATCTAAATATGGCTAGGTCTTGCCAAGGAGATTTGAATGTGAGTTATCGTAAGCGTGCATTAAAGAAACTGCTGGGGCTTTCAAAGCAGGCGAGCTCTAACATTGCTGCGTCATTGTTGCTACTTGTTATTGACAAAGGCGCGGCATATTTGTGCAGTGGTCGACGTTTCGATCTCAGGATTAAATTAGGCTTGGTTAAAACAAATGTGTCGACTGAAAATAGAGTGTATCTGATTAGCTCAGATTGTTGTCAGGAGCTCATGCAGAATGTGATTCAATTGGAGCTTTATGAAACAGCTCTGGCTGTTGAATTTCACATCACGATTCAGGTGAACATGCTAGAGCATCCAGAGACCTGCCGAATGACACTTTTTCTGCCGGATCAAGGGGTTATTGAAAACTATGGTATCAGCAGGAAGTATGACGACTTCTCTGGAATGCACATTAAGGCAGCAGTGCTTTTCAATGGCCTCGATGGGTTAAAAATTAACAAAAAAACGTTTACAGAGAGTGTTCGGATCTCATTTTCAGATAACCGGCTAATGCTTCAAAAAATCGGTGATCTCTTTTGCATCTATGAGACGTTTCTCGTTAGCCTCAAGAGTCAAATTAGTTGGATTCGGGAGCTGGACAAGCAGTACGTTAAATGGCTGGCAGATCTGCTTAAAGGCATACATTCCTCCGTATCTATAAGGCTGCTAGAAAAGCAAGTCTATTTTTCTTTTGGCGATATAGAGCTTCGCATGCCTGCAGCCAACACCAGTGCAATATGCTTTACGCATAGTTCAGATGATATATTAGCAGAGCTCAAGGAAGAGGCATTACCTATTAGACTGAGCGACTTGAGAAATGGGCTTGTTAGGCAAAGACCTGGCAAGAATGTTCAAGTACAACTTAGTGTACCTGTTAATATAAAAGGCATAACTATCGAGGCGTTCACAGTGAGCTATGACCAACTGAACCGCGCTTTGCAGATATATGGTGAGCCGGAGTGTTGGTTACACTATCCGGAACTAAACAGTCTTCAGATAGTATTTCATCGCCAGCTACTTGAAAATACTCGCCAGCTGGATTATTTAACCGCAGAATTAAGCTTTTCAGAGAACTTCGAAACGGTGTTGGAACGTTAACAGGGGAGGAAATTTGGCTATGCGGGAAGCTTTTTATTTTAGGCTCCACTTGTCATAATGTCGAGAAATCGAAATAGGCGTTAGATCAACGAACTTAACAACGAATGGTAAACAGTCGATTATGAATCAACCTACTCATGCAAAGGATGCTGACTTCTCGCAGACTTCTGCACCTTACGCGTACCAAAACGATGAAATTGATCTTGGTGAACTGATCAAGAAAATATGGGCAACTCGAGGTCTCGTATTTTTATCCGTTTTTGTTGCTGCAGCACTTTATATCGCCTTCACTGCGTTTAGTTATGCCTCTAAGGCAGGGTTCGTTCGTTATAGTCAGGTTTTTGATCTGACATTTGATGGTGTTCAGAAAGGGCAGTTTCCTAATGGTAGTCCTTTTACAATGACTGAAATGACTAGCCCTGCTGTTCTGAATGCTGTCTTTCGTCAACATAATCTGGGTGAGAATGGTCTGAAACTGGATGAATTCCGTCGCGCGGTGTCTATTGAGCCTTTCTCCCCGGAAACACCCTTCATCAAACAGCGTTTCGAGAGCCAGATAACGAAGAACATGTCTGCAGCTGAACTAGCAGAGCTGCAGACTGGATTAAAGAATGAGCTGTCTCAGGCTCAGAAAGGAGCTGTGCGAATTTCTCTGACGTTTGAGAAAAATGCTTTACCAAGTGCGTTAGCGCAGCAGGTGTTATTGGATATTGTTGAGACTTGGGCTGTATCGACTATTCAGAATGATGGCGTGCTGCAGCTTGATATTCCAATGTATACTGCCAAGATCTTTGATGAAGAACGTTTCGAGGGGTTGGATTACCTTATCGGTATCGAGTTGCTCCTGGATAATATTGAACTGGTTGAAGGTAATATTGAGAAGTTGAAAGAGCAGCCCAATGCTGCAAATGTTGTTGATACAGAAACAGGTTTTAACCTCGAAGATTTGAATAAAACAATTAGTGATATCAAGCAGTATGATCTGCGTCAATTGATGGATCCGATCAAAGAGTTGGGGCTTACCCGTAATAAAGAGGTTGTGGAGCTGTATTACAATCGTCAGCTGAGTGAGCTGTCACTTGAGAAGCAGTTCTGGGTTCAACGCTCGGAGCTGACTGCTCGAGTGCTTCAGGGTTTTAATTCGTCAGGTCAGGATATTACACAGGGTCAGTCATCTAGCCAGAGTGCGATGCCTCAATTGGGTGATGCTTTTCTTGATCGACTGGTCGAACTCTCTCAGCAAAGTGGTGAGCAGGAGTTCCGCCAAAAGCTAACGCAGCAAGTACTGGAATACCAAAATAAAGCGTTAACTATCGAACAGCGTATTGAAGAGATTAAGTTAGTGCTTTCCGCTCTGCAGAGTAATGTGGGTGATGCCGCGAAGCTTCGCTCAGTGTATCTCGAGCAAGTTAAGCAATCCTTACCCAAGGTACTGGCTGAACTGAGAAACTACACAAAAGTGATCGGTCGTATGCATCAACAACTTGGTAAGCAAGCTTCAGGCAGCACTGGTCAATTGGCTCTACCACAGGGAGGCTCATTTGAAGTGGCTGAAGCAAGCCCAATCACGAAAAAGAATATTCTTATTCTGATTGCACTCTGTATTGGTGTTGGTTTTATGGCAATGCTTGTAGGGCTAATGCGACAGATGGGGCGTAAAGCCTAACAGCAATATTGAAGCTGCTGCGTTGCCGTGGCGGCTCTAGAACAAAATGAACGGAACAGCGTTAACACTGTTCCGTTTTTTATATCTGCTTTTTCATCTTGGCTAGGGCCGTTGAGTCAGCAGAAAGTCACTCCCAAAAGGATTGATATGTTTTTGAGATGGCTTCTGCGTTAGATTTTTGTGGACAAAACTTATAGCCATGCTAGAAGAGTCATGTTCGGTTTGAAAATACCGGACACCTCAAGAAGAGATAAAATCTTCATAACGAGAGGTGCTGACCATGGCTGTAAAACGAAGCTACAAGCAACACCCTCAAGAGTTTAATGAAGAGGCTGTCGCCCTTGTCATTGAGCTGGGGCTGTTCCGGAAGCCGTTAAACCTCGCATGTTGCCACCATATTACTCTACCGCAGTAACGACAAGCAGGAACCTTAAATCCAGCGAAGATTATCTCTGCATCGGCGCATCAAAGTACTTTTCGAGAAGCCGCGGAACAGCCTTGGAAGTCGTAATCTGGCTAAGAAACTTCGTCAGGAAAGCATCTCCGTAACCCGACATCGAGTGCGAAAAGTTATGCAGCAACTGGACTGGTAGTCACTTGGCGCATTGCCTACAGAGCTACAGCACACCTTGCACATACGGATCGTGTGGCTGATCGCTTGCTGAACCAGCAGTTTAACCCGATGGGTAAGAATCAAGTTTTTGGCGGGTGGTGTAACCTATATGAACGCTACCGAAACTGATGCAGGCTGTATCTATCTAGCGGTTGTGATGGATCTGTATTCGCGCCGCATAGTGGGTCGAGCCATCGACAAACGTATGACCGCCAGCCTATCACCCGGACTCTGATCAAAGCCTATAACCTCCGGCAGCTTGAGGCATGATTGCCTGTCCAAGGGATATCAAACGACACGGGATTATATGGAGCAGAATGTCGTAGCCTATATGAAGGATTGCAGCCTGGATCGGTGATCTGTTGCCGATGGAGTACGAGATAATTAGCAAATTAATGTGTCCGGTGTCGTTGGCTAGAAGAGTACCAGGGGCTACGTAAAAATGTCACTGAATTGGCCATTCAGAAGATGAGTTAATTTTCCGTTCAGGCTACAGGGGCTTACAATCTGCAGAGTTTTCAGTGCAGAACTTTTGAGCATAAGGATGTAGAATCTACCGTTAAATTTTGGATATCCAATTATCATGAAATTAAAAATTATTGAGTTATTTGGGTGAGTATGTGTCTGATATTTTAGGTTTGATAGGGCGTGATACGCCACTTTTTCATGATGATATTGCAATGAATGAAAATGAGTTGCAGCGCCATGTTGCTGCAAGTCGGTTTCTTGTTCTCGGCGGTGCTGGCTCAATAGGCCAAGCGGTAACCAAGGAAATTTTCAAGCGCAATCCCAGGAAATTACATGTTGTTGATATCAGCGAAAACAATATGGTTGAGCTGGTACGGGATATCCGTAGCTCGTTTGGCTATATCGACGGCGACTTCCAGACTTTTGCGCTGGATATCGGCTCGCTGGAGTACGATGCCTTTATCCAGGCGGACGGACAGTATGACTATGTATTAAATCTGTCTGCCCTAAAGCATGTACGCAGTGAAAAAGACCCTTTCACACTGATGCGTATGATTGATGTGAATGTGTTTAATACCGATAAAACCATTCAGCAATCGATTGATGCCGGTGTGAAAAAGTATTTCTGTGTTTCTACCGATAAAGCGGCTAATCCGGTCAATATGATGGGGGCGTCCAAGCGTATTATGGAAATGTTCCTGATGCGTAAAAGTGAGCAGATTGATATTTCAACCGCCCGCTTTGCCAATGTCGCCTTTTCTGATGGTTCCCTGCTGCACGGTTTTAATCAACGTATTCACAAACAGCAGCCGATTGTGGCACCTAACGATATCAAACGTTATTTTGTTACCCCGCAGGAATCCGGAGAACTGTGTCTGATGTCCTGTATTTTTGGTGACAACCGGGACATCTTTTTCCCTAAACTCAGTGAAGCGCTGCACCTGATAAGCTTTGCCGAAATTGCGGTTAAGTATCTGCAGCAGCACGGCTTTGAGCCCTATCTGTGTCAGGATGAAGATGAGGCCCGTGAGCTGGCCAAAACGTTACCGGCCAAGGGGCAGTGGCCTTGCCTGTTCACCAAAAGTGATACTACCGGTGAAAAAGATTTTGAAGAATTTTTTACCGACCGGGAAACGCTGGATATGAAGCGCTTTGAAAACCTCGGCATTATCAAAAATGAACCGGACTACGATAGTGATCTGTTGAAGCTATTTGAAACCGATATTGCGGCCATGAAACACCGGAAAAGCTGGACCAAAGACGAGATCGTAAAACTGTTTTTCAGAATGATTCCTGATTTTGGTCACAAAGAAACCGGCAAATACCTCGACAGTAAAATGTAACCGGAGCGCCAGTGATGAACCCAGAGCAGATCAGCGCTTTTATTCGTCAGTTGTATCAGAGTGATGACTTTATTCCTCTACATGCACCGACGTTTAACGGTAATGAAAAACGCTACGTCAGCGAAACCATCGACAGTACGTTTGTTTCCAGTGTGGGCCAGTTTGTTGACCAGTTTGAACAGGCCATTGAAGCTTTTACCGGCTGTGCCAAAGCCGTCGCCACAGTAAACGGCACCGCGGCACTGCATACCGCCCTTTATATGGCAGGTGTAAAACAGGGTGATCTGGTGATTACTCAGGCACTGACTTTTGTTGCCACCTGCAATGCGCTTTACCACATGGGCGCTGAGCCGGTTTTCTGTGATATTTCAGAGAAAAGTCTGGGGCTTTGCCCGAAGTCTGTGGATCAGTTTCTGAGCGAACAGGCGGCGCTGGATGCCCAAGGCTGCTACCACAAAACAACCGGCAAACGCATTAAAGCCGTAGTGCCTATGCATACCTTTGGTCATCCGGTTGAGCTGGATGAGCTGGTTACCGTTTGCCAAAAATGGCAGCTGACCCTGGTGGAAGATGCCGCAGAAAGTCTGGGTTCTTACTACAAAGGCCAGCACACAGGCACATTTTCAGACTATTCCGCCCTGAGCTTTAACGGTAACAAGGTTATCACTACAGGCGGCGGTGGTATGGTGCTGTGCCGGTCCCAGGATGCGGGGCAAAAAACCAAACATGTGACAACCACAGCCAAGGTGCCGCACCCTTATGAATTCTTTCATGATGAGCCCGGTTTTAATTACCGCATGCCCAACCTGAATGCCGCTTTAGGCTGTGCGCAAATGGAGGTTTTACCTCAGTTTTTGCAGCAGAAGCGCGAGCTTGCCAGCCGCTACGCCGACTTTTTTGCGGGCACGCCTTTCCGCTTTGTTCATGAGCCGGACTATGCCCGTTCCAACTACTGGCTGAATGCCATTATCTGCCCGGATCAGGACAGCCGTGAGCAACTGCTGCAGGAAACCAATGCGGCAGGGGTTATGACCCGGCCGGTTTGGCAGCTGATGCATCGTTTGCCTATGTTTGCTAATGCGTTGCGCGGCGACCTGAGCTACTCGGAATATATTGAAGCGCGTCTGGTTAACCTGCCCAGCTCACCTGTTACACCGCATACGGATTAAGCCGACTTTATGCAAAAAATAGCTGTTTTTACCGGTACCCGGGCTGAATACGGCCTGCTGTACTGGCTGCTGAAAGATATTCAGGATGACCCGGAGCTGCAGCTGCAGCTTCTGGTTTCCGGGATGCACCTGTCACCCGAGTTTGGCTGTACGTATCAGCAGATTGAAGCGGATGGTTTCCCTATTGATGAGAAAATTGAAATTCTGCTCTCATCCGATTCCGCTGTTGGCACAGCCAAAAGTATCGGCCTGGGCATTCTTGGCTTCAGTGATGCATTAACCCGGCTGGCCCCGGATCTGCTGGTGATTCTGGGGGATCGTTTTGAAGCTCTGGCTGCGGCTCAGACCGCGATGATACTGCGTATTCCTGTGCTGCACTTGCACGGTGGTGAGATTACAGAAGGCGCTTATGATGATGCGATTCGTCATGCCATCACCAAACTGAGTTATCTGCATGGCACCTCTACTGAAGTATACCGGCAGCGGGTGATTCAGCTGGGAGAAGACCCCAGGCGGGTGCAGAATGTTGGTGCGATTGGTCTGGATCATCTGAAGCGCGGTCATTTTATGTCGCCTGAAGAATTGTCTGCCTCACTGGCTTTCAACCTGCAGCAGCCTTACTTCCTGGTAACCTATCATCCGGTAACGCTGGCGGATGAGCCTGCCGAGGCCAGTTTTCAGGTGCTGCTGGCAGCGCTGGATGCCTTTCCGCACTATCAGGTTATTCTGACCTATCCCAATGCCGATGATGGTGGCCGGCAGATTATTCCTCTGCTGGAAGCCTATGCGGCCCGTCAGCCTGAGCGGGTATTGGCTATTCCATCGTTAGGGCAGGTGCGTTATCTCAGCGCCGTAAAACACGCGACAGCTGTGATAGGCAACTCATCCAGCGGCATTATTGAAGTGCCTGCTTTTGATGTGCCGACGGTTAATATCGGTGACCGGCAAAAAGGGCGCCTGGCAGCGAAAAGTGTTCTGCACACGTCAGCAGATACAGCGTCCATCATAGAGGGTATTCAGCAGGCCATCAGCCGGGCATATATTCAGCCCGGTGAGCAGATAGCGAACCCTTATGGTCAGGGCGATACTTCTGCCCGGGTACTGCAGATGATTAAATCCTGTCAGTTTGTACCGGGAAAAACCTTTTATGACCTGCCGCAAGTGGCAGTATCAGAACGGCAGGAGCGTGACAAATGACCCTGATTATTGCAGAGGCAGGTGTTAATCATAACGGTGATGAAGCGCTGGCCATACAGCTGGTGGAAGCCGCTCATACAGCAGGGGCTGACATTGTTAAGTTTCAGACCTTTAAAGCAAAAAACCTGGTTACAGAAACAGCCCGGCAGGCCGACTACCAAATAGCCAACAGTCAGAAACAGGAATCACAGCTGGCGATGCTGAGCCGTCTGGAATTGTCTTACCCGGCCCATCATCGCTTGATCAGCCGTTGTAACGAGCTGGGCATCGAGTTTTTGTCGACGGCATTTGACTCCGAAAGCCTGACCTTTCTGGTTGAGGATCTGGGGCTTAAACGGCTTAAAATTCCATCCGGTGAGCTGACCAATGCACCGCTGATTCTGGAGCATGCCCGTACAGGCTGCGAGCTGATTGTATCCACCGGGATGGCGTCTTTATCCGAAGTTGAAGCGGCACTGGCGGTTATCGCCTTTGGTTATACCCATGCGTCAGATGCTGAGCCCTGCTCTGAGGCCTTTGAGCAGGCCTACGCCAGTACTGAAGGACAGGCAGCTCTGCAGCAGAAGGTCACCCTGCTGCACTGTACAACAGAGTATCCGGCACCCGTTGAAGATATTAATCTGAAGGCCATGGATACCCTGAGCCAGACCTTTAAGCTTCCGGCAGGTTATTCAGATCACAGCGCAGGTATTGTGGTACCTGTAGCGGCGGTTGCCCGGGGTGCGGTGATTATTGAAAAACACTTCACGCTGGATCAAAACCTGCCCGGACCGGACCACAAAGCCTCTCTGGAGCCGGATGAACTGACTGCGATGGTTACCGCGATCCGCCAGACAGAAATGGCGCTGGGACACGGCCGGAAGGTTCCCGCACCCTCGGAGATCAAAAATAAAGCCGTTGCCCGAAAAAGTCTGGTTGCAGCCCGCCCTATTAAGGCTGGTGAGGTTTTCAGTGCTGATAATCTGGTCATTAAACGTCCCGGAGGCGGTATATCCCCCATGGAGTACTGGGCGATGCTGGGTAAAACAGCAGATCAGGACTACAGCGCCGGAGAGCTGGTTCGTGGCTGATACCGGAAAAAAACCTGTTGTGTTGATTGGCGGCGGCGGTCATGCCTCGGTTCTGGCAGACATTCTACTGCGCCAGAAACGGGAGATTCTAGCTGTCATCAGCCCGGACGACCTGAGTGAACGCGCGGTTTTTAGCGGCCTGAAACAATTATTGGCCGATCAGGATATCGGCCGTTTTTCACCGGATGAGATTGAACTGGTAAACGGTATCGGCATGATGCCGCACTCCGGGCTGCGAGAAAAATTGAACCGCTATTATCTGGAGCTTGGTTATTCTTTTGCCACGGTAGTGGCCGATAGTGCCGAGGTTTCACCCTTTGCGATACTTAAAGACGGGGTTCAGGTTTTACCCCAATCTCTTATCCAAGCAGGGGTAGTTGTTGGAGCTCACTCTATCATCAATAGCAAAGCCTTAATTGAGCATGATTGTATAATAGGAGAGTACAATCATATTGCTCCTGGATCTGTGCTTTGTGGTCAGGTAAAAACTGGTCATGGAGTATATGTGGGAGCAGGTGCAGTTGTGTTTCAGAACTTAAAAATTGCGGAATTGGCTATTGTTGCGGGGGGAGCAATACTGAGATCAGACCTTCCTAAAAGTTCGGTTATTTATCCTGCAAAATCCACATTAATAACAACCTAGTAATGAGTATTTGAACATGACACGAAGCTTTAACAGCGTGAAAGTTCTCCCAGAGGATACGATTCGGGATGCGCTTCAAATCATAAATAATGAAGCATTGCGGATCGCTCTGGTTGTTAATTCAGATGACGAATTGCTGGGCGTAATAACCGACGGTGATGTCAGGCGTGGTTTATTGAAGGGGAAGGGGCTTGAGGATTCTGCTGAAACTGTGATGAATCGCTCTCCGATAACTGCTGATATAGGGACATCTCGTCAGGCTCTAACGCAGAAAATGAATAAGCTTGACCTACTCGCTATTCCCATTGTGGATGGGAATAAGCTCGTTGGTTTGGAGACATTACACAGCGCATTGACTGAAAAGTCGATTAAAGAAAATCCTGTATTCTTAATGGCAGGTGGTTTTGGTACCCGTTTGCGGCCTCTGACAGATACCTGTCCAAAGCCAATGCTCAAGATCGGAGACAAACCTATTCTTGAGATTCTGATACGGCGCTTTATTGAGGCAGGTTTCTGTAATTTTTATATTTCGACGCACTATATGCCGGAGCTAATATCAGACCATTTTGGAGATGGTACCTCTTTAGGGGTGAATATTACCTATATCCATGAAGAAAGCCCCTTAGGTACTGGAGGGGCGCTTGGCCTACTGCCGGATGATCTGCCTCAGGATCTGCCGCTTATCATGATGAATGGCGATGTGCTCACAAAGGTGGACTTTGAGCGTCTGCTGGATTTCCATAATGAGCATAATGCTGATGCCACTATGTGCGTTCGAGAGTACGACTACCAGATTCCTTATGGTGTGGTGAATGGTGATGGTGGAAAAATTACCAGCATGGTAGAAAAGCCGATCCAACGTTTTTTCGTCAATGCTGGTATTTATGTCTTGTCATCGCATGTTGTGAATTCGGTAGCACACAATCAAAAAATCGATATGCCAACCCTGTTAGAACAGTACCGAGTGGCACGGGATAATATTCTGATGTTCCCTATCCATGAATACTGGCTTGATATTGGCCGCATGGATGACTTCAAACGGGCTCAGAATGATATTTACGGTTTAGGGCTGGATTGATGCAGAACGTTGCCGTTATAGGCTTGGGCAGTATCGCCAGGCGACACCGTAAAAATCTGAAGCAGCTTTACCCGGACTGTACTCTTTTTGCGATGTCTGCCAGCGGCCGACAGCCGGAACAGGCTATATCAGACTGCGATCAGCTGGTTGAAAGCGTTGACACCCTGATTGAGGGGAAAGCTGATCTGGTGATCGTCGCATCTCCTGCCCCTTTCCACGCACGACATGCACTGCCTCTGATTAGAGCGGGCATCCCGGTACTGATTGAAAAACCGCTGGTGACAGAAAGTGCGGATCTTGAAGCCCTGCTTCAGGCAAGTCAGTATTATCAGACTCCGGTAGCCGTTGGTTATTGTTTACGTTATCTGCCTTCAGCCCAAAAAATGCAGCAGTTGCTGCAGACTGAGACGATCGGCATGCTGTATAACGCCAGTATCGAGATTGGTCAGTACCTGCCGGACTGGCGCCCTGATAAAGACTTCAGAACAACGGTATCCGCCAAGGCTGAGCTGGGTGGTGGCGCCTTGTTTGAGTTGAGTCATGAGCTGGATTACAGCCGTTGGCTACTGGGTGAACTGGATATCAAAGCGGCTGTTTTACGCTCCTCAGAGGCGCTGCAGCTGGATGTCGAGGACTGCGTTGATCTGTTGGCGGTGTCTGAACAAGGGGTCGTCACATCGATCCATCTGGACTTTTTACAGCGGGCGGTGCACCGGCGCTGCCGCTTTACCGGAAGTTCAGGTTCTCTGGAGTGGGATCTGATAGAGAATAGTATCGCCTTCAGCGATCAGCACGGCAGTAAAATGCTCTATCAGGAACCGTGCTGGGATAAAAACCGCATGTATCTGGATATGATCCGGGATTTTGAAAACAAGGTGAACGGCAAAGAACATCAGTGTGTCAGTCTGGAAGATGCCGGAAAAACGATCACCCTGATCGAATCAATCAGACAGCATGCACAAGCAGGATCTGCGACACCATGAAAAATATCGCGTTCATTTTCGCCCGCGGTGGCTCAAAAGGCTTGCCGGGGAAAAACATCAAACCCTTAAAGGGCAAGCCGTTACTGCAATACTCCATCGATACCGCTCTGGCGTGTCCATCGATAGATCAGGTGTTTGTCTCCACCGATGATAAAGAGATTGCCGCTGTGGCAGAAAGTGCCAGTGCTCAGGTCATTAACCGCCCTGCAGAGCTGGCCAGTGATACCAGTCCGGAGTGGTTCTCATGGCGTCATGCCATCGAGTGGGTCAGACAGCATCACGGTGCGTTTGAGCATTTTGTCAGCCTGCCGGCAACAAGCCCCTTACGGGCCGTGGAAGATGTTGAAGCGGCATTAACGCAGTGCCGCTATCAACAGGCTGATATCTGTATCAGTATCACACCGGCCAGTCGCAGCCCTTTTTTTAATATGGTGAAAAAAGACCCGCAGGGCTATCTGAGTCTGGTCAACCCGCCATCAGGCGAGGTCAGCCGACGCCAGGATGCACCTGAAGTCTTTGATATCACCACGGTTGTTTATGTGGCCCGGCCGGATTTTATCCTGCAGAACATGGGGATCTTCTCCGGAAAAGTGGTCAGTGTGGAAGTACCTAAAGCCAGAGCTGTTGATATTGATGACATTTACGACTTCAGACTGGCAGAAGCCATTTTAGCGGAGCATGACAAGTAATATGGAAAACCTTCTGAACAATAAACATATCCTGGTTGCCGGTGCCGGTGGTTTATTAGGTTGTCAGCTTACCGCTGCGTTACTTGAACAGGGCGCAAACGTAATCGCTGCCGATATTGACCCGGAAGCACTGCAGCATCGCCTGAATGACAAGGGGGTTGACTGCGAAAGCCCGCAGCTTACCTGCATAACGCTGGATATTACCGATGAAAAAGCCGTTAAAAACTGGTTTGCAAGCTGTAGTCCGCTTGATGGTGCAGTCAACACGACCTACCCAAGAAACAAAACCTATGGCGCGCATTTTTTTGATGTAACGCTGGCAAGTTTTAATGAGAACCTCTCACTACATCTGGGCAGTGCTTTTCTGTTCAGCCAACAGTGTGCGGCTTATTTCAGCGAGCATCAGCGACCTTTTTCTTTGGTGAATATCGCCTCAATCTACGGTGTTGTCGCACCCAAGTTTGATGTTTATAACAACACACCCATGACCATGCCGGTAGAGTACGCCGCAATTAAGTCAGCACTTTTACACCTGAACAAGTATATCGTTGCTTATGTTAATGACAGCCGGTTCCGTATTAACTGTGTCAGCCCAGGTGGAATCTTTGACCACCAGCCGGAAGCTTTTCTGCAGGCTTATAAGGGGCATACTCATGGTGCAGGTATGCTGGATGTATCCGAAATAATTGGATCTGTCTTATTCTTGATGTCAGAGCAATCAAGATATGTGACAGGTCAGAATATTGTTGTCGATGATGGCTTTTCCCTCTAGAGATAAACGTATGCGAATTGCTCTTGTTATGACTCATGCTAAGGTCCACAACCAAATAGGAGGTGCGACCAGGCTGTTTTTTGAGATGGCATCTGAAATGACCATCAGAGGCTTTCAGGTTGATGGCTTTTACTCTGATGCGTCCCCTGGAATGCCTTTGTTTAATACGCATGAAAAATGCGGCATCAAAAACTTGGCATTCAATCCTAGCTTAAACTTATCTGTAGTAAAGCTTTGGAGAAAAATTTTCAGGTTTCCATGTAAGCTTAAAATAATAAAAACTAACATTGATCCTTTGCGTAGCTTCTATCAAAAAAATGTTGGTCATTTACTTAGAGAGCGCTTAGTTGGGTTGAGTTATGACCTCTTTGTGGCTTTCAATTATGCTGATGTAGTGTCTCTTCTCTATGCGGGAATACCGAAAGAAAAAATTGTAGCGATGTGCCATACAGACCCAAGTAGAGTTATTCCTACTTTGTCTAATTATGAAAAAAAATGTTGGTATAGTGTCAGGGCGATGCATTATTTATTACCAAAATTTAAGGAATCGTTTCCTAGTTATTTAGAGCCCAAGCTTTTTTGCCTGCCAAACCCTGTTAAACAACAACACAGTCAGTCAGACTTGAGTTCTAAAAATATGGTTTATCTTGCACGTGTGGAGAAGAATAAAAGGCCGCACCTTATCGTTGATGCAATAAGTAAAATAGACAAAGAAATGCTAAATGGGTGGAATGTTTTAATCTTTGGTGGCTTTCCAAATAATCGATATAAAATGAAGGTTGAATCTGCTATCAAGAGTTGTGGTCTAACTGACGTGGTTCATTTGATGGGTGTTACGAGAGATCCTCAAAATGAGCTGATAAATGCATCTATATGTCTATTTCCTTCTGCATTTGAAGGATTCGGATTAGGGCTAGCTGAAGCTATGGCTCTAGGTCTGCCTGCTGTAGGCTTTGAAAATTGTAGTGGTGTGAATCAATTAATAGAAGATGGACGGAATGGAATTTTGTGCCATGATGTTTCTGAATTTTCTTATGCTATAAAACAACTTGTATCTGATGAAAATTTAAGAGCCAGAATGGGAGCGTGTGCTAAAGAATCAATGAAAAAATACGCGAATGATATTGTTTGGGATAGCTGGAGAGAAAAATTGATTTCTCTCCACGAATAAAAATGGTTTCTACTATTTAAGTTGTTCAAGCAGGAGTTTGTAAATCCTTTCTTCTTTCTCAGAGTTGCCAGCTTTAATTAGTTCTATTTTAGTCTCAGGGAATAACATCTTAAGCGTAAATAACGCAGTAGAACATAGCCCTATGATTCTAGCAGGTTTTTTTCCTCTTCTGAGCAATTCAACCTCGATCGGCATGCTAAATTCAGCGTAGGATACATTTGTCTCATCTTTGATTCTTTTTGTAAGTTGAGCACTCTCAGTGCGATGAGGAATATAAATTACTTCTTCATCGCTTTTTTGCGTACAATCTTTGATTAATTTGATGTACGAATCGCCGTCGAGCCTGTTTTTTTCGTCAATGTTTCCTTGACCAATAAATACAATGACATCTTGCTCTTTCTTTGATGAGTAAATATTTTTTAGCTCAAGGAGATTGTTTTTTACTATCTGGTGCTCATTTTTTTTAGGAGTCTCGATATCGAAAATTGAAAATAGTATTGTATTTTCGAAAAATGGAATATTGCCAACAGGTCTGACCCCATTCATTTTTAGAACAAGGTCTGACAGTTTTTTTCTTCTGGAAATAGTTTTTTTGGGTTCTATAAAGTCTTCCCAGTCAAAAAGGGTCATGGTCCCATCGTCAAAATAAACATGTCTTTCAGCTGGGATGTTTTTCTTGATTAATTGCTGTATGAGCTTCGAGTATTCTGAATAGTATATAGTTTCTATTGGCTCTTTTTTTTTGATCTCTTTAATTGCTTTTGAAATGTTTTTTGTTCTGTTTTTTCTTGAGGTTTCTATAATTAACTGCCAATCATCAGTTTCAGAAATAAGCTGGTAGACTTGTTTTTTTTCCTTTTTAGTGCTACCTGTTATGTAGAGGAGAATATTGTTAGTTGCCTTGAAGGCATGGCGAGCCTCATTAGCACATATATATTGAAATGGAGATGTTACAATAAACAGGTTCACTTTAACTCCAGGAAACTTTCTCGGATAAAAAATATGTCAAATAGGTGAAAGCAACAGTTTGCTCATTGAACAGCGGTGCATCCGTGAGCGATGCAACTAAAATTGGAAAAACTGAGATTAGAAGAAATGCTGATCCAGCCCTTTTCTTAAAGTAAAAGTAAAATGGTAAGAAAAATATTAATGTAAATGAGATTAAGCCTAAAAGACCAAACTGTGCAGTATTTTGTAGTAGTTGGTTATGCAAGTGGACAGCTTTAGCACGTTTGGCATATTGTGGTTTATGCTCTTTAAGCAACGAGTGAATAATATCTGGAAGATCTCTACCCACTCCATATGGGAAATTATCTTTTATGACTTCGAGGCTGAGAATCCATATTGTTAATCTAAAATCAGCGTTGAAATCAAGTCCATAATCAGGAAAAACTATTTTTTTGTCTGCAGCTTTTCCAGCGGTAGCTGTTTTCATTAAGAAACCCAGTTCGCTGGTGTTATGAATGACGACGTCTTCAGTGACTGATTGGTATTTATTTTTAGATATTGTTCTTTCAAATCTTTCTTTTATACCGCTGCTAGTTAACAATATAGCGATTAATGCTGAGCCAATTATTGCTGGTAGCAATATTTTTTGTTTTTCAATTTTCAAAATTATCAATGTCAGCAGGATGCCGAGAATCAGAGCGATTGAGGTTCCTCTTGTTTTTGCTTCTATCGTTGCAAAGAGAAAGAGAAAAGTTGAAACAAAAAGTAGAGCTCTATATCCCTTCTTGCTCTCGATGAACGTTAGGTAGAAACAAACACTCATTAGTGAACCTGTCATAGTCGAGTATATTATGACGTTAGTTTCCCAGCCCCTACCCTTGTCTGAGTTGAGTTGGGCATAAGTTGCAGCAGCCACAGCAGAAATAAGAATTATTATTAATATGGATTTCTTCTTTATTTTATTGTCAATCTTTATGAATGAAAGCAGTGTAAATCCAAGTAGTATCCTAAGGTGGCTTGTACTGAAATTGGTTGTTAACTTAAGAATGATGGAGATGATTAATAAGGCTAAAAGAGTGTTAGCTATTGCATTCGCTTCGAATGTTTCTTTTTTATGGATCAGAGCTGAAATTATAGTTGTAACTAGTGCTAGCTCCATTATTTCTCGGTGGCTTCCCACGATTAAAAAGTTCACTGTGATGGTATATAGCGAAATAAATAGAAATGCCAATGATATAATATTTTCCCTAGCAATTTTTGCTAGGTCAGTAAATAGATGCATAGTTTCGGCAAGACTCCGTTATCTCTAATTATTTAGATGGTGTTTCACGTATTTTATAGCAATTACTCTCAATACATCGTTACCGTATAACTTATTTTGACCAGTCTAAGGTGATGCGCATGAATAGCATTTTTCTCCCGAAGGAAGTGAAGCCTATGAGGTGTCCATTCACATGTCAATTGTGTGGCTCAATCCTGTGAAGTATTCGATGTGAAGCAATGTCTAACATCTATGCTGCAGACGGGAGTAGATGAAATAGGTAAAATCCTCAAACAGTTACTCTGAGGATTCATGAGTTTACTGTAACGGTCAGTCCCAAAATTAAGGCAGAAATGACATGGTAAAGCAACGCCCTGAAAACGTAAGCGGTATCGCTCTGGCTAAACGTCTGGGTTTTTATTTTCTTCTAGGCATGTATATGCTGGTCGCACCTTTGGCTATTTACACCGATATGGTGGTACTGCAGCAGGAAATCTCGGAAACATCCCTGACGGAAATTCTGCAGGAAAGTTTTTTGCTGCTCAGCCTGATGTTTTACCTTGTGCTTTACGGTCAGCTTAAAGTAGCACGCCCATTTTGGGCTCTGGTGGCTGCTTTTTATGGTGTGTTGTTTATTCGTGAACTGGATATGTTCTTGGATGTGATCAGCCATGGCTTCTGGAAGTATCCGGCACTTCTGGTTGCCGCAGCCGGGATCTATATCGGCCTGAAAGGCTGGCAGCAGACCCGTCGCGAGCTCTACTGCTTTTTGGAAACTCCCGGTGGAGTATTTACCGCTTTTGGCGTACTGCTGGTGCTGTTTTTTAGCCGTCTGTTTGGTTCCTCCAAAATATGGGAGCCGATTATGCAAGAGAACTACTTGGATATTTATAAAGCCGCGATTCAGGAAGGCATTGAACTGTATGGCTATTCGATCATTTTCGTCGGTTCTCTACTAACTCTGATCAGGTATCTGAAAAATAAAGAGGTTTCTGATGAAACAGCCTAAGTTATTCTTTTTCCTGAGTGCAATTTTTGAGTCCTGGTACCGTTCCAAATGCCCTCTGGATATTGAAAAAGAGTTTGCTGCTCTGTCAGAGACAGATAAACAATATGTTCTGGATCGGGTTAATTACTGTATCAAGCTGGATAGCCCTTTTGATTGTGAAATGGAAACTACCATTGGAACCTTCAAGCGGGGCAAAGGCAGCGCTTATTATTATGACCTGAAGCGTCATCTGGCTAACTTTAATAAACAGCTGGGTTTTAATTATCTGTTTGGCGATATTACGCATGTACCCGATAAACCCAGTTTTATCAAAAGCCGTCCGGTTGGTGATGATAACCAGAACTCTGTGATGCTGAAGCTCGACAGTCATCGTCACTTCCGCTTTTATGATGACCCTTATTCTTTTGAAGAGAAAAAAGATCTGGCGGTCTGGCGCGGTAACTCACCACAGCCGCACCGCCGGGCGTTTGTGGAAAAGTTCTGCCAGCACCCTATGTGCGATGTGGGTACTGTTGAAGCGGAGCATGAAGGTAAGGTTATCCATAAACCTTTTATGACCATCCAGGATCAGATGAAGTACAAGTTTATTGTCAGTCTGGAAGGTTATGATGTTGCCACAAACCTGAAATGGCTTATGGCAACAAACTCGGTTGCTGTGATGCCGGAACCAAAATTTGAAACTTGGTTTATGGAAGGTTGCCTGATACCGGATTATCACTACATCAGAATCCGTTCAGACTATTCCGATCTCGAAGAAAAGCTGAACTACTATTTGGAATTCCCGGAAAAAGCCAAAGAGATTGTTGCCAATGCTAACGCCTATGTTGCGCGTTTCCGTGACCTAAAAATGGAGCGTCTGGTTTTTCTGATGGTTCTACAAAAATATTTTAAATTAGCTCGAAAGCTTCAGGTGAATTAAATGAAAATTTTTGTATTGAGCCTTCTACGTTCTGTTGAACGACGGGAAACCGTAAGCAAAGTAATGGCCGATCATGGGCTGGATTTTGAGTTTATCGATGGTGTTGATGGTAAAGAGGGAAGCCACCCTCTGTTAAAAAAGTTTAAACCTAATAAGTTTCTTGTGCGTCATGGTCGCCCATCAAACCCAGGCGAAGGCGGTTGTTATGCCAGTCATTACCTAGCTTGGGAAAAATGCATCGAGTTGGATGAGCCTATTATCGTCTTCGAGGATGATTTCTTTCTGCGTGAGTGTGTTTATGACGTTTTTGCTAAAGCCGAAACTTTGGTGAAGCGTTATCCTTTTATCCGTCTTGAAGATAACGGCCCTATTCTGCAGAAAGTGGTTGATGATACCGAAGGTTTCGAACTGGTTAAGTTTCTGAAAATTCCTCAGCGGGCAACCTGCTATGCGCTGTCTCCTGTAGCGGCAAAAGCTTTTGTCCGTCACAGTAAAGAGTTTGTTTACCCGGTGGATGTTTTTTTCCGCCATCAGAATCTTCACCGGATACCATTTTACGGTTTGTCGCCCCGTCCGGTAGCACCCGCAGATCCTGCTGGCGACAACTCCGAAATCGGTAATCGCCATAGGGATAAGGGGCCAGCTTGGTGCAAGCTGACCAAGCTGATTTTTAAAATCAAGAACCTTTTCCTTAATATCATGACCAATATCTATCACGAGATCAGAGGTTATTAATCCTCTGTAGTTTCTAGAAAGCCAGTGATAGAGAATATTTTGACCTTTTGTAGACAGCAAGATGGGCCTATCTAGTTTATGAACCTTTTTGAAACACGGCAGAATAAAGTACTCGTTGTGGGCGATGTAATGCTGGATAAGTACTGGTATGGCTCAACCGAGCGCATCTCCCCTGAGGCACCTGTGCCGATTGTTAAAGTAAAGTCCAACGATACTCGTGCCGGCGGTGCAGCCAATGTCGGTCTCAACCTGTCAGCTCTGAAGGTTCAGGCAGATGTTGTCGGTATAGTTGGTGATGACGGTGAGGGTAAAGAGCTGACAGACCTGCTTGATAAAGGGCAGGTCACGGCGCGCTTTGTACAGTCGGCGGATAAACCAACAATTACGAAACTGCGTATCATGAGCCGCCATCAGCAGCTTCTTCGCCTTGATCAAGAGGAAACTTTTTCATCGAGGGATGCGCTTGCCCTGAATGATGAGGCGCTGGCTCAGGTTGATTCAGTGGCTGTAGCGGTGCTTTCAGATTATGCCAAGGGCTCCCTTTCGGCGATCCATCCTCTAATCGAAACTTTCAGACAGAGAAAAATTCCTGTGCTGGTTGACCCCAAAGGCACAGATTTCAGTCGTTATCGCGGTGCGACACTGCTGACACCTAATATGTCTGAGTTTGAAGCGGTTGTTGGGGCGTGCGCTAATGAAGAAGATGTTGTTCATAAAGCAATGACCCTTCTGGATGATCTGAATCTTGCTGCTTTGCTTGTAACCCGAAGTGAAAAGGGTATGACTCTCTTTCAATCGGAAAAAGATCCAGTCTATTTTGCGGCCAATGCTAAAGCTGTGTTTGATGTTACCGGTGCTGGAGACACGGTAATTGCAACTCTGGCTGCGGGTATTGCTGGCGGTCTCGGCCTTGAGCATGCCGTAGAAATTGCCAATATTGCTGCTGGTATCGCTGTATCTAAACTCGGGACAGATACAGTTTCTCTTGCCGAGCTTAATGCAGAGCTAGCGAATCATTCGGGCCTTGAGCAGCAGAAAGTTATTAGTGAGTCATCCCTGATTCAGTCGCTCAAAGCGGCAAAGCAAAGAAATGAAAAAATTGTATTCACCAATGGTTGCTTCGATATTTTGCACCCCGGGCATGTAAGTTATCTTTCGGCTGCCAGAAAACTAGGCGATAAACTCGTCGTTGCGGTTAACTCTGATGCCTCAGTATCAAGACTTAAAGGTCCCTCAAGACCGATTAATGATCTTGAACATCGTATGCATGTGCTGGGGGGGCTGGCCTCCGTGGATTGGGTCGTGCCCTTCGAAGAGGATACCCCTGCACGGATTATTGCTGAGCTGGTTCCGGATGTGCTGGTCAAAGGCGGCGATTACAAATTAGAAGATATTGTTGGTGCGGATACTGTCATAAGTGCCGGTGGCGAAGTGAAAGTACTGAATTTTGAAGACGGCTTTTCCACTACGGGCATCATCGAAGCTGCTCATCAATCAAGTCTTAAGCGATAAAAGGATCATCTGATGGATTTAACAAATGTTCAGCTGAACGATTGGACTGACGTAGCACTGCAATGGGCTGACAAAGTTTGGCCAGCGCTCTTGCTGTTGATAGTGGGTTTGTGGCTCGTTAAGCGAGTAAAAAATGTTCTCGTCAGACTGCTGCAGAAGAAAAATATGGATGAGGCCGCTGCCAGCTTTATTGGGCAGATAGCACACAGCGTACTGCTCATTATTCTCTTTATTGCAGTATTGAGTGAGATTGGCGTTGATACGACCTCCTTGATTGCGGCATTGGGTGCTGCAGGTCTGGCTGTTGCATTAGCTCTGAAAGGGTCTATGGAGAATCTTGCCGCTGGCATCCTGTTGGTATCGCAGAGGCCCTTTAAGAAAGGCGACTTTGTAGAAGGAGCTGGTGTATCCGGCAGCGTTGAAAAGATAACCATGCTGAATACTTGTCTTAAGACGCCTGATAACAAGTTGATCGTGGTGCCAAACTCTTCTTTAGTTAACGGCAATCTGACAAATTTTTCAGCTAACCCGACCCGACGTCTGGATCTGATTGTTGGAGTTAGCTATAGCGATGATATTCGTCTGGTCAAAGAAACTCTGAAAGAAATAATTGCTGGCGAGCCTCGCGGTAAAACTGATCCCGAACCTCTGATAGCTGTTAGTGAGTTAGCAGATAGCTCGGTTAACTTTACCGTTCGAGTCTGGGTGGATGCCGCCGATTACTGGCCCACCAAGTTTGATCTGAATGAGAAGATTAAACTGACTTTCGATGAGAAGGGGATTTCGATTCCGTTCCCTCAGCGCGATGTGCATCTTTATCAGCACAGCGAATAAAATGATAGAAAGGCGGCCTCGGTCGCCTTTTTTCATTTGGGTAAATATCTAGCTTAAATGGGCTCTGATATACTCTGCGCAATTTTCAGAGATTAGTATCCTCACAGGCAGGTTCATGAAAGAAATTATCCTTATCAACATTTCAGGCGTCGATAAGCCGGGTCTTACTTCATCCATTACTGACATTCTTGCAGGATATGGCGTAAATATTCTGGATATTGGCCAGGCTGTTATTCACGATACTTTGTCGCTTGGTGTCTTGGTGCATATTCCTGAGGAGTCAGAGTCATCTCCGGTTTTAAGAGATGTGCTTTTTAAGGCACATGAACTTGGTGTAAATATCCGTTTTACTCCTGTAGCGGAAGATAGCTATGGGCATTGGGTCGAAGGGCAAGGTAAAAATCGTTTTATTGTTACTCTGCTGGCGCGACAGATCACCGCTGAGCATATTGCTCGTGTGACAGGGGTCGTAGCGGGTAATGATCTGAATATTGATCGTATCAACAGGCTCTCAGGTCGAATCCCGCTTCGCGCTATTTCCGAACAAAGTCGTGCCTGTGTAGAGTTCTCTGTGCGAGGCGACCCGGAAAATCCAGCAAAGATCCGCGAGGAGTTCCTGAGCCTAGCTAATGAGTTGAGCGTCGATATTTCGTTCCAGGAAGATAACGTTTTCCGTCGTAATCGCCGCTTGGTGGTATTTGATATGGACTCCACTCTGATCGAAGCGGAAGTGATTGATGAGCTGGCTAAAGCTGCAGGAGTTGGTGAGCAAGTTTCTGAAATTACAGAAAGTGCAATGCGAGGTGAGATTGATTTTACAGAAAGCTTCAAACGTCGCGTCGCTCTGCTGAAGGGGCTGGATGAAAGTGTGCTCAGTGGTATCGCTGAAAACCTGAAAATCACCGAAGGTGCGGAAAAGTTAATTTCTACGCTGAGCGCACTTGGGTATACCACGGCAATTCTTTCTGGTGGGTTCACATACTTTGGCGAGTACCTTCAGAAGAAGTTGGGTATCGACTACGTTCATGCGAATGAGCTTGAGATCAAAGATGGCAAGGTTACAGGTAATGTTACTGGTATCGTTGTTGATGGTGAGCGTAAAAAAGAGTTACTGAAGCAGATTGCCGCAGATGAAGGTGTACGCCTTGAGCAAACCATAGCAGTGGGCGATGGCGCGAACGACCTGCCAATGCTGGGGACTGCGGGGCTGGGTATTGCGTTCCGTGCTAAGCCAATTGTAAAAGAAAGTGCCAAGCATGCGTTATCCAACCTTGGCTTGGATGCTATTCTTTATTTGATTGGGTACAGTGATCGAGATCTGAGCTAAATCTTTTGTCGGTAGGGCTCGGATCACATGGATTTGTGAATGTGGCGAGCCCCGTCCGCAGGAGGTGTTATGAAGATCGTTGTTATAGGTTTGGGATATGTAGGTTTGTCTAGCGCCTTGCTTATCTCGCAAAAATATCCGGTAGTTGCTGTCGATAACAATACGCAGCGTGTGGAAGCAATCCAAAACAAAAAATCCCCTTTTGTTGACAGTGAAATTGAGCAATTCCTCTTACTTGATAATCCACTGCTTTTAGTTGCTGACGATACTAAAGCTGCGATAGACGATGCTGATTACATCATTATCGCGACCCCGACGAATTATGATGAAGAGACGAATTATTTTGATACTTCCACGGTAGATAGCGTAATTCGTGACGTACTTGATCAAGGTTTTCGCGGCACTATTGTCATCAAATCCACAATCCCGGTTGGTTACACGGAAAAGAAAAAGAAAGAGTTAGATTTCGAAGGAATTATTTTTTCCCCTGAATTTTTGAGGGAAGGTAAGGCTCTGTACGACAATCTATACCCGTCTAGAATTATCGTTGGCGCAGAGACAGAACAAGCTAAACAGTTTGCTTCAATGCTTCAAAGTTGTGCTCACAAAAGTGATGTTCAGGTAATGTTGTGTTCTTCAACAGAGGCTGAGGCTATCAAGCTCTTCTCCAACACATACCTAGCGATGCGAATAGCATTTTTCAATGAGCTAGACACCTATGCAATGATGGAGAGTTTAAGCACCGAACAGATTATTAAGGGTGTTGGCCTCGATCCTAGAATTGGAGTGCATTACAACAATCCATCCTTTGGCTATGGTGGTTACTGCCTACCTAAAGATACGAAACAGCTGTTGGCTAACTTTAAAGGTGTTCCGAACAATATTATCGGAGCAATTGTTGACGCCAATAACACACGCAAGGAAACGATCGCAGAGGCAATAATGGATCGCTGCCCTGATGGGGTGATTGGAATCTACAAGCTGGCAATGAAGAAAGGATCTGACAACTTCAGATCGTCTGCTATTGTTGAAGTTATGGAAAAGATCAAGGATCAGGAGCGGAAGTTGTTGGTGTTTGAACCTTCACTAAATGAAGGCGAGTTTCAGCAGGTTGAGGTTGAATCGGATATAAAAGCTTTTAAAGCGCGTGTTAGTTTGATTGTGACTAACCGAATAGAGAGTGAGCTAGAAGATGTTCAGGATAAAGTTTTCACAAGAGATATATTCCAAAGTGATATTTAATCTGACTGGTCTTGTTCCGTAGAAGAAAAGCCCGACACCGCTAGGTGTCGGGCTTTTTTGTGCCTGTCGTTTGTTGTGCTGTAGCCCCCGTGTTTGCAGAGGCTTGGCTGCATCGTTTTGAAAATATTCAGTTTTTTTGAAACTTTTTTACTTTATTTTCAGTTTAGGGGTTGTGC
>NZ_MTBA01000018.1 GCF_002150805.1 Oceanospirillum sanctuarii | reverse complement strand
CTGCAAACTAGTATGACCAACGGAGTTGGTGATCGCTGCGTTCAGGATCAGATCAGAACTTGCGCCACCCGCTTTCAGCAGCAGGTTACCCGAAGATTTAATCAGGGATCCGTTATCAACCGTCAGAGATCCTTCGGTCAATACAAGAGCGAGATCGGCTGCACTATCCAGATCAGACTGAACCGCATCAACCACTGAAGAGTCGGCAATAGTGCCGTCCACTTTCACTCGATGAGTGCTCTGAGACAAGCTACTCAGTTGAAGGGTTGTTGCCTCCGTGATGTACAAGCCACCAGAAGACGTTTGTGCAGTAAGCTGTGAAGTTTCCAAATCCAGGTGATCAGTTGCCTCTCCCAGAGAATTAGCCGCATAAAGGCGAACAGCTTGTGCATAAAGGTTGATATCTGAAGCGTTTACATCCAGTACAGAACCTCCTGCAGTGACACTGATATCACCCCAAACCAGCTGATCAGACAATGATGATGACAAACGATCAGACGACGTACGCGTGTCCAGAAGAGCCAGATAAACATCATCAGCCGCAGCCAAGCGAATATTACCGGCATCAGTTTGAATGCGTGTACCGGCATCCATCGTCAGGCTATGACCCGCTCCTGTCGCTTCAATATCAATATGGGCACCGGCACCAGAAGTCACATCTGCAGTTGCTGCCATCACGATATTGCCGGCAGCAAGAAGCGATATGTGACCAGAGTCAGAGCTGATCGCCTGATTCAGATTCAGGTTACCCGCCATAGATTCAAAGCGGATATTGCCGTTGCCATTTACATCAATCGCCTGATCAAGGGTCAGATCGCCGGTTTTATTCACCAGAACCAGGTTGTGGTCGCCCGAACTAATAGTCAGCCCTGCAAGTGCAGCACCAAGTGGGTCTGGACTTAAAGAGGAACTGCCCTCCTGGTCAATACGATTCACCTGAAGATCATCTACTGCAGCCAAGGTCAAAACACTGGATTCCGTTAGGAAAAGACCGCCATTATCCGCTTTTATCGCCAGATCAACAGCTTCCGTCTCTAGATGATCCATTGCCTCACCTACCGCAGAACCAGCCTCTAACCTGATGTGATTAGCGAATAGATCAACTTGCTGGTCACCATTGTCAGCAGCATCGGTAATACTGCCGGTAACGGCAGTGATCGCAGCGGATCCCCAGCTCGCCTGACCACTTAGAGTTGCCGGAGTCGCATTACGGTCAACATCACTGCGCAGATCAACCAAGCCCAGAACAAGATCCGTCTGAGCCGTCAGACGTGCATGGCCTGCGTTAGTCCGCAACTGTGCGTTAGCTGACATAGTCAGTGCACCTGAAGCAGCCAACAAGTCTAGAGTCTCACCGGATTTCAAAGTAGTAATCAGCAGGTTATCAGCACCAGTACCTAGCGTTAGTGCATCAGCTGCTAACAGGCTGATAGAACCGTTTGTTGTTTCTATGTTTTTTAGAATCGTGATATCGGCAGTATTACCGCTATTCACAGCAGAAATCCGCAGATTGCCACTATCACCTTTCAGAGAGATCAAACCCTCTGAAGTCAGACTTCCATTACCGAGCTCGATAACAGCATCACCACCTGAACCCGACAGTACAAGCCCGTCTGTCAGCACAGTCAGATCCGTACTTTCTGCCAGGTAAAGGCCACCGCTACTAGTATTCGTCGCGGTAACGCCTGCAATCTGAGTTTTCAGCGCAGTAGAGCTGTTACCAATACCGGTCTCAGAGATCAAAGTTACCGTATCGGTTTCGCCTGATAGGTTAACGCTCCCCGCAAAACCGGAAACAACCTGAATACCACCCAATACGGCATCATCAATACCCGCTTTCAACGTGATTGCCATTTCCGCATTGATGGCGCTTAGTTCAATATGCTGTCCTGCAAGGTATTCGACAGACCCCGCATTAGCATCCGTCAGAGTGCCAGCCGCCATCTTGATATGAGTTGCAGCACTGAAACTGATATGGCCGCCATTAGACGAAACATTAGCCCCTTGCAAAATATCAGCGGCATTTGAGGTCAGAGCAATAGAACCACTATCAGTTGCACTGATAACACCGGCTCCAAGCGTTGATACACGACCATCCGCTAGCAAAGAGATAGTCCCAGTAGTCCCTGTAACTGCTTCATTAATGGTAATCGTTTTTCCATCATCAGCTGTTTTCAGGGTTACAGGATCCGCACCCGCATCATGAGCTGTTGTTGAGGCAACAAGAGTGATATTACCGCTGCCAACTGTAGTAATACCTGCACCGGAAACAATCAGAGTATCTTCCGTTTGACCCGCATCAGCCCCCTGTCCGGCAGTAACAGCGGTGCTTGCAACTGCAGACAGGGTGATATTGCCCAGTTCGGTACTGATGACGATATCACCACTACCACCTGTATCTGTCTGAGCCACACGATGCAGAACCAGATCACCCGTAATGTTGTACAGATTGCTTGCTTGAGTGTGAATGCGAATATCACCATCAACACCAGTATTGATAGCATTAAGCTCATTGAGCTCAGTCCAAAGCAGTTGAGTACCCTGCGCAGACTGGACATTCAAAGTATTGGTACGAACAACCTCTGAATCAGGGGATTTATTGGTGTCTTCCTGAATAACGGAGCCATTATTTGAGAACAGAGTCAGCGTTTTCTCCTGACCAACTACCTCAGAGAAAACATCCACTTCATTTCTTATGGTGATATTGCCTTCGGCAATCAACGACAGATCATTGTTCGACTTAAGGATATAACTGCTGGAGATATAGTCCTCTACTGTGATGTTCTTACCGTAGACTTCGACTTTGTCGTAGAAGGTATAGGACTCTGCTTCATTGATGGCACCAATTCGCACATCACCAGTTGTCGTTTTCGCCAACCCAGTACGATTGCCGCTTTCATCGGAAGCTTCTGTACCAATAATAACCTTCTCGAATCCAGGATTCAGAGCTCTGAGATCTGCGTTAGTAATATTCAATGCATTGCTATTACCATCACTGGCAGGAGAAGCCAGATTAATCTGACGACCTGCAGTCTTCGTCTCAATTACAAGCGTTCCGTTGTCATTAGTAATAGATTGAGCACGGTTCACAGGCAAATCAATGGTATCTGCCTGCAGATAAACCAGGTGACCACCATTGGCGAAAGTTACAGTAATGTCATCACGGAAGTAGATACGATCAGCACCACGAACAATCAGGTCGCCATTAATGACCATATTGGCATTAAAGTTAACGGAACCAGATGCATCAATAACAACATCGCCATCAACATTCATAGACATATTGAAGGTGACGTTGTTGGCACCATCCACTGTCAAACCGGTCAAGGCATTATTGCGACCTATCTCCGAGTTAACAGTAACATTTCCGCCATTAGCCTTTAGATCAAGCGTGTCATCACTTCCATCCTGGCTATCCAGATAATGACCGGAGTTAGCCTGCCCCAAGGTAATGCTTCCGGAATTGCCCGTATCTACAAGTGACACAGTACTGCTGTTTGCAGATCCATCAATATTCAGTTCAGAATCTGCTACAAAGGTTCCCGTGCTATCTGTTAAGAAAATATCAGAACCCGAAACCCAATGAACCGTAGCTTTAGCTGTTGCATTTGCCAGGTCTGAACCCTGATAAATTATCTGACCTTCAGAGAAAACTGATCCATCAACAACTGTCAGGTAGTTTGCGCCAGCAATTACAGAGACATCGCCACTGATCTTAATCGAGTCATTAATCAGAATATTATCTTCGGCAGCTACATTCGCCGCCCAGTCAGTGGTGTGACCTGATCCAAATACCGTGATAGAACCATCATTCTTCGCAACCAAGTCCTGATTGATGTTGATATGGCCGCCAGCAGCTGGATTTTTCAGGATCAGGTTATCGTTCACGATAACAGTCTGCTCAATATCCTTATCACCAATATTGATGACATGGCTGCCAGTGTCGCTACCTACAACAATTGCCGAGAAACCCGGTAATAGATGCTGCAGCTCAGAATTATCAATCTGCAGCTGGACATCCGCATCATCGGTTTCACCTAGTGTAATACTGGTATTCGTATCCACAGGCTTGATAGTGACGGTTGCACCCGCTGAGCGGATATCTTCTGTAATTTCCAGTTTGTCAGAAACGATCAGAATATTGTTGCCACCGGCATCTACCGCTGCAGAGAAGTTCTGAGAACCGCTCAGGCCCTTGATATTGGTATTGCCACCACGTGAGCCGGTTGAACGATCATCATTGACAACCGTCACTTCTCCGGTAGCCAAAATGGAGATGTTTTGACGTTCAGTACTCGATACAGTGAGTTTGTATGCATCAACCACAATTGCCATTGGGCTGTAGAAGAAGCCAGATGTTTCCTGACCAATCTGATTTTTGGCAGTAATCGTCAGATGCCCCTGGGTCTGAATATAAGCACCATCTGCGGAACGAAGTACCTGATTATTGCCGATATGATTCGCTACCTGATAAGCCTCAACATTCGCGGTACGGATCTCACCTGTAGCGGTATCAACACTGAACTTACCGTTGCTTAACGCCCAGTCAAGCTGCTCATCAAAGAAGGCACCTGACAAACGCCAATCAGTATTCAACAGATAGTTCTGGTTATTCAAAACTGAACCCTGAGGCGTGGAAATATCAATTCCACCTAAACCATCAACGCGGATACCACCGCTAAGGATAAGGTCTTCACCCTCAGCAGTAAGACTTACCTTGCCACCTTCAGATGTCGAAGTGCGGATATCAGCATTTAGAGCAATGCCAGAAGTTTCTCCGGCAGCATAAAGGGTTACAGATCCCTTTTGAGCAGTAATCGCACCATCAATGGTCAGAGAGCCATCCAGAGTGTTTAGAACCAGATCACCATTTTGCGCAAACTGCTGAAGCTGAACGATGTTGAGATCGCCAACATTCTCCAGATAGATATCACCGGAACCACTGTTCACCAGATCCAAACTGGCAACATCGATCTCCAGAGTTCCACCCAGATGAGAAGCGTGGCCAATACCACCTACAGCCTGAAGCACCAGATTTGCATTCACAGCGCCAATATCAGATGGGCTGTCGCCGGCATCATAAATAGCACCGCCACTGGTGATTGTGAGATCACCTTCAAAGTCTGTACGCAACTTACCGAGAGTAACATCGCCATCACCGGTAATACTGATCTGGCCATCTCCAGCCTGAAGCCAGGTTTGAGTGGTCATCGTAAAGGCACCGGAACCCGCATCTAATGTGACCGCACCATCAACAGAACTCAGGTCAGCCTCAGCAGAGAAGGTCATTCCCTCCTCAGCCGTAATAGTAATTGCACCGGCCCCAGAGGTGATTACCTGATTCATAACAATCGCCCCCAGAGTCGAGGACAGATTCAAGGTAGCGCTGTTACTTAGATCTAGTTCAGTGTTTACAGTAATTGCACCTGTGGAACTCAGTGCCAGATCCGCACCGCCATTGTTCAGAGCAACCACTTCAACAGAATCCGTGTTCTGCAAGTCAACCGCACCGACTGTATTGATGCTCAGAAGATCAGTATTAACAGAACCGGTTACAGCGCCATTGGCATTAATGGACAGTGACGCCATCTCTGCAACAGAACTATCAGAGAAAGTAACTGAACCTGTGGCATTGATAGTCAACTGGCCAAGATCGCCGGTAAAGTCATTAATAACAACATTACCTTCAATATTTAGCAGTACATCACCGCCAGCCATATTCAAGCTGGAGATAACCAGGTCACCGGTCTGAGTTACTGTCAGATCACCATCACCCAGCATTGCCACGCTCAAAGTATTAACTTCACTGTTCAGAGTCAGGTTATCCTTCGAGGTGAGACTAAGCGTGTTAGCAGTAACAGTGCCACCTAGCGCAATACCACCTGCAGTAGATTCCAACTCCACTGAACCACCACCAACATTGATAGATTCAACGATAACTAAGTCATCGCCTGCTTTCAGTTTAATAGTCTCATTATCATGCGTAGGAAGAGCTACAACTGAGAAGGCTCCTGTAACCTCCATCGAAAGATTGCCAGGGTTGCGTTCCGGTAGGATAAGGACATAATCCCCGTCAATTGGAGGGACTGACTCAATATCAAGAACTTCAGCTTGCGCATTTACGCTGAACGGCTTATTCGTCTCCTGAGCAGTAAGCAATAAGTTACTACCAGAGACATCAGTCAGTACAACACCTGAAGCATCAAGTTGTGCCTTAAGATCACTCAGGATAGTGCTCCAGTCTGAAGAAGCGGCTGCAGTGTATGTTGTATTGTTAAGCACTACACTGTAGGCGACATCAACAGACGCGGTACCACCGAAGCTCACCTGACTTTGCTGAGCCTGCTCTATACCTGCATTTTGAGTCAGACGGCTATAGACGGCGTCTGCATAGTTCTCGACCAAAGTGCGATCAATTGTCATTTCACCCAAGGTGAAAGCCGTATTTTTCTCAGCAGCGGTAAGATTCAGAATGCTGGCATTATTAGAATTTATCTCAGCAATTACAGCCAGGTTCGCGTCAGAATTAATCTCAGAAACAAACTTACTGATAATATCTGCACTGGTATCACCATCAGCAGCAACAACCTGATATTCACGCCCCTCAACAGAAAGAGTAAAGACATCGTCAACAAGGACGGACTCTCCACTATGGAGTCTGATTTGATAGGATTCGAAGGCATCTTGGCCAGGCTCTGTACTAATCAAGCTATTAGCTGCAGAAGCTGAATAAACATTAACTGAGTCAATACTGAAAGCAGTATCGTCCGATACCGCAGAGATCACCAACAAGCCATTAGCCGTATCAGCGACAACATTGTATTGAGGATCGCCTGTATTTGGATCAACAACCCCAGAATTCAAAGCATCTGCAAAACTGGTCAGCATCTGCGCGAAAGAAAGCGAACCTCTGTTAAATGTGTATTCATTTCCATCAATCACCAATTGAACAACTGAGTCAGAGCCATAAGTATCAGTTAGTTTTACAACCGATGTTTGGACATTGGATGACGTTGCCTCAATCAAAGGCTGCTCAAAGGTATTACTATTCAACCATCCATCAGCAATGACTGTTTGCTGGTTATCTTCAGCTGTGATATCGGTAAGATCAAAGCTTTCGTTAACGCCCTTCTCAACAAACATCTTCTGACCATTAGCCGTAAAGGTATAGCCTGCATCAGAAAGCGCACTATCTGCATTGAGCGCGTCAGCTAATTCAGTCCAGCTTGCAATACCAGAAACGGTGTAAGCTACGCCATCAAGAGTGATGCCATAAGTCAGATCTGCCGAAGCAGTACTGTAAAACTCAACCAGGTTTATCTGGCTATTATTTTCATCGGCAAGTTGAATGGGCTCTCGATAGGTAGAGCTATTCACCAAATTTTGTTGTAAAACAAACGCATCCACACGGAAGGACTGATTTGCAGCATTCGCTGTCAGGGTCAAGGTTTGATTCGTCGTATCAATGACAATACCAGACTCATCAAATAAGGAATGACTCACAAGCTTTGCTTTTATACCTTCCAGGATTTCTTCCCAAGTGGCATCAGTATCAGATTGATAGATAAATGAGTTAGCAGCAGAAACAAAGCTATCATCCTCTGTTCTGATAACGTCACTGATATCAACCCGATAATCTGCAGCATTGGAAAGCTGAGCAAATGTCAGCACGACCTCCTGTGCTACAGAAGTCCCTGCGGACCGAATCTGAGCTTTGGATACAAGCAGATCTTCAGTAACGCTGAACTCTGTCACTCGGGTAAACATCAAGGCTTCTGCTAAAAACTCCTGATTAACAACGCCTTCAAGCGTTATCTGAGCATCGGAAACAATCGCATTTTGGACGGCTGCGCCAGCTTTTAGTGTCTCTGCAAAACGATCCAGCAAAGCCACCCAAGTGTCACCTTCGGCAACCTCAACACTGTAATCAACACCGTCGATCGTGAGGCTCAGAGTACTTCCCGCTGTCAGATCAACAGAGGTATCAAAACCCAGTTGTACAATCTGAGACTGGTTCTGTCCCGCTTCAGTAACAGTATCCACATCAGCAGATGCCAGAGTGCCTGAACTGGAAACAATACCTGTCATAGTCTGCTGAGAAGTTCCAGTAGCAACGGATGAACCACTGGTAGTCGTGCGAACCTCGATCTGTGTATTTGCCCCCTTGTCATCGGCAGAGTTCATCAGCTGGTAACTGGCATCACCAGAACCCTGTTGCAGCACAACGCGATAAGCAAAAACATCAGCATCCAGATTGTCATAAGCCACTAAATCACTGTCTTGCAGACCACTTGTACTGCTAACCAAATTCTTCCAGTCAGACTCAAGCGGCAGGCCATTTTCATCAAGGATAAGAGCCGGCAGCTCATAAATAGCCCCTTTAGCATCCAGCGTTACAGTGCCGCCGCTCTTATCTGCTCCTGCAATCTGAGCAGCTTCGACCTTATCAACATAAAGGTTTTGGCCTGCTTTGAGTTCAATATCACTGCCGTCGGCAATGTTAAAGGTCTCACGAATCCACAAATGACCGCCTGCGGCAATATCAATCAGGCCGCTCTTAGCACTCACTGATTTCACGTAAAGATCTGTCGCCTCACTAATGCTGATTGCACCAGCATTAGTAGAAACAGCACTCACTGAATTCACCAGTGTATTGAGCTGAATCGCATTAGAGGCCTGAACCTTCAGGTCATCGGCAATAAAGACCGATGCTCCATCAGCAGTAATCGTCGTTGCCTGCAGCCCCATATTCTGTATAGCACCGACAATGCCGCCTGTAACATCCAGACGACCGCCAATTTCAAGCGTAACATTCTCAGCTTTTTCATAACCGGACAGACCGCCAATGAATCCAGACAGTGCCCAGTTATCCTGTAAAGCAACAAAAATATCCTCTTTGGCTCTCAACTCGAAGTTAGACGCCTTGAGAGAGTCGGTGTTGATATTGATATAACCGGTTGACTGTTCGGTGACTGTCTTATCTCCTGTCTCATTGGTATCAATGCCGACCTTGAGGGTAGATTCACCGGTTGCTCTAACAATCACTTCACCAATCATCCCGCCATCTTTAGCGAGGATATCGCCGGAAACACTCACGCTCTTTTCTGAGATGAGTTCTAACTTATCCTGGACAGTAATCGTTCCATCAATGGAGATAAGGTCACCTGATTGGATAATAATGGAGTCTGAACTCAAATCCCCCGGCAGAAGTGCAGAATGATCTTCACCGAAAGTAAACCTTTCACCTGCTCGGTATTCCATGGAAACAGGCGCATTAAAGAAACGATACAGGTCAACGGTCCCTTCAACTGCGCTAAATCCGATACCTTTGGTATACACAATAGATTCGCCAGCAACAGGGGCCGCCGCCTGAATATCACCCAACTCACTTGACAAACGAACAAACTCACCCTGAACAACCGCAGTTTCAGTCACAATAAGGTTATTTTCAGCGGTGATTTCAACACGATTGCCGCCAGAAAGAGCCGTTTGGGCCTTCAGGACAAGCATTCCCACCGTGCTCTCTAAATGGCCATCAGTATCAGACAACAGAATGTCGCCTTGATGGGATTCTGCAGTCAGATAGTTAACTGCTAATTCAAGGTTTTCGATTCCTTTTTCAGCACTAACAATCAGGTGTCCGGCCACTAGGTCAACAGCATCATCCGCAGCCCCTTCAGTTACTGAACCAGAAGAGATCAAGGTCACAATGCCGGCCGAACTGACTGAAGTTAAAGCCTCATCTTCACCATTTGAATTCTTCACGGTGTAGCTTTGATCTGCATCGAGATAGATACCCGCAATAACACTATTGACGGTAATATTACCTTGGGCATTAACGGAGATATCGCGATCTGCTTTGTTAGATAACAGCTTGAGATCATCCATTACTACGCCACTAGCAGCCGTCAAATTAAAGCTACCGTCCATAATCCGGGAATCAGATACAGACAGGGTTCGAGAACCCTGATTCAGGGTCACATCACCACTACTGGTCGTACGGATCTGAACATTTTGAACATTGGTATTCAAAACAACAGGAGCCATAGCATCAATGATCAGCTGGTCGGCCAGAATTTCAGCTCCGGATGCCATGCTGCTAACAGTGCCCTGGGCATTAATGATGACATCACCACGCTCAACTGAGCTCAAATGATCAATCTGAACAGATGCACCCTCACCGGTCTCCAACGTCGTCAACTGAATATCATTACGATCAGAAGTACCAAGGGCCTGAACATCAATCAGAGTCAAATCACCCAAGTTAACTAAAGATAAGCTACCATCAGCTAAGCGGATCTTATCGAGAACCAGGTCACCGGTATTCACCAGCGAAATATCACCCGCACCCGTCAGCTCAAGGCTCATTTGAGAAATGGACGTATTCAGTGTCATCGCATTATCAGCGATAACACTCAGTTGCTCAGCAGTCATCACACCTTTCGACTGGGTAAAGCGCCCCTCAACAGCGGAGATAGCAATACTACTGTTAGCTCCCATTGCTGTTAGAGCGGAGCCATCCAGTTTAATATGGCCACCATAGCCACCTGCTGTCAGCGAGATCACACCAGTATCCGAGGTAGTTGTCAGCTGGCCATCCAGATTCGCATAAATCCCGCCATCCTGACTAATTGACTGGCCAGCCTGCAAGTCAATCTTGCTATCAGCCAGCACAGCAGCTTCCAGATAGAGGTCTCCACCACTTCGAGCGGTTACCGACAAAGTATTTGCGCGTTCTTCGCTTGCTTCAGTACCGATCTCGCCACGAAGAGTCATATCGTTGTTAGATTCAACATCGATATACGCAGCACTCAGATAAGCTGAATCTGAAAGCAGCAAGTTATTGCCGCTCGACAGCGTCAGGTTATCGCCAGCAATTAATTGAGATTGCGAGGCAAAGTCAGCCCCGGCGACTGTAACACCCTTAATCTGAAGATGATCACTGCTGGTCAGCGACAGATTTTCAGTAGCCTGCATAGCACCACTGATATTTGCCTTACCGCCGGCTTGAACAAAAATGTTTTCAGCAGTAATAGAATTACCCGAGAAGCTTGCGCCTATGCCAGATACGGTTTGCTCACCCACCTTTGTCGTCGTGACTGTCTGGGTATCCGTTATATTTTGGGTTTCCCAGACTGTTTGATAGCCGATATCCGGAACCGGAATCTCTTTCTCAATTTCGGCGTAAACGGGGCGATAATCAAAAATCTCATCGGTTTGATAAGTAACACTGTATTCCAGCTGAATACGCTTATCGTAAATGTTGTGCCATTTTGACTCCCAGTCATAGTTGTAGTTGGTGAACGCTTCCTTAACCGTTACTGATTTTTGATCGCGGTAGCGCACATAGTAGCGTTTATCATCCCGCTCCAATGTAGGGGCATCTTTGGTGCGAGCACGAGTTTCTACCTCTGTGTGATTGGCTCCAAGATTGCGAACATAGCTCTTATCAATTCGAGGCATTTTGTCTCTATAGTCAGACCAACCCCATGATGAGTATGAGTAACTATTCACATAACCCAGATACACCTCTTTCCAAGGCGTCCAATACTTAAAGCTGCCGGCTGATTTAGGTGTCGTCGTTTCCGAGTCTCTCAATGTCAGAGAAGACGTATTATTCCAAGACTCAGTTGATTGGCCACCAGACTGAAGGATGTCGAAATACTGATTATCAGCATAAATGGTATTTGTGAACTGGGTAGACTTCGTTCCTTGGTGGCTACCATCAATGTACCATTCCGCAACAGGTGCAGTAGTACTCACAAAAGAGGCCTGAATGGGTGCATCTTCTTTGGACTTTGTCTGCTCTAACCAAGTCCATCTAGGATCATAACTGACCGACTTATCGCTGGCAGAAATGGCCATATCATACTGACGGCTACCTGATCCTACATCGTAAGTAACTGCCCAGTAGGCATTGCCATACTGGTTCATACCTGTTACCTCTAGTCGACCGGAAGCCAGAGCATTCAACTGATCCTGTGTAAAACGAGAGCCCATCTGGTTATAGCTAACAATAGATGAATCCTGATAGCGCCCTACCCATTCACCGCCTGGATTTTCATCAGCGTCAACCCAACTACCACTGGTGTCTGAACCTGACATATTGGCATCATCAGTCAGGTATTTTGCCCCCCCCTCATCAGATACAATGTTAAGTAGATCTGCCTGAGAGCCTTCCGGCATTAAGATGTACTTATCTTTCCAGCCATCGACATCCACATGGTAATAACCCAGAGGGTTATTTTCCCAATCAGGGGTGTAATCTGTGATTTCGGTTACGACATTATTATGTGTCTTATGCAGCACAACATTTGAGTGTTCAAACTCAAACAGCGGCATATAACCCAGATAATTCAGCACCGCCTGGCGCTGAACATCATTCAGTTCACCAAAGGTTTTATAGCCCGTACCTTTTTTATCCTCTCCCTTATAATTGTGATGAGGCTGCTCTGCGACAATAGTGGCTCCTGCTTCACCATATACACCCAGCACATCTACAAAAGACCAAATTGCCGCATTGCTATTATCGTAATCCACGCCTTCAATAAAGAACTCACGGAATTCACGGCCAGCAGGGGCACTCGGGTTGTAATAGCCAATCTGCTTCAGAGTTACGTCCATTGTGACGTACTCTTCCCCAACTTTTACTTTGTCATGATCTACAAGATCAATTGTGGTTGTTGTCACCCATTCAATAACGGGTACTTCAATAACACCAACCGCCACATCTCGAGTGCCAACAACAATTTGAATATTTTCACTGACAAGCTGAATAACAGGACGCTTGAGCTGAGTCTCACCGGCTATTTCAGCAGAAGCCTGGAGTTTGAACTGACCACCTGTTTTTATTTCTATATCACCTTCAGCGGATACTGAACCTGAGTCCAGAACCTGAATCAGACCATCACTTAAGTTATCTACTGCAAGCTCACTTTCCAGCGCGAGTCGAGTGTTTTCAATATTCGCACCGCCTTGCAGACGAACATCTCCCGCAGACTTAGCCAGGCCGGTTATGTTCATTTGGTCGCCGGAGTTAAGCAGTAATAAACCCTGCTCACCAGTCACTTCGACAATACCTGCAATATTCATCATAGGTGCAGCCAGGTGCACCAGAGAATCACCTTTAACAATTGCAGGTATGTTTGAAGGCAGGATGCTACTGGTAGGCGCAGAAAGCAGCAGACTCTCACGGGCGTGCATATAAACCGACGAATTCTCTGCGGTCGCGTAAGCATAACCACCAGCCAGTATATTGATCTGATTACCCAGAACCTGAATGTCATCTTTAACATCGATGGAGCCAGTCAGAGTAACGTTGCCAGAACTGCTGTTAAGTGTTGCAGAACCAGCAGTCGGATTATTGAGATCATCCAACTGCCCTAAGTTACCTTGGATATAGATGCCGTCATTTGAAGCGATCTGAATGTCACCGCCTTCACCAACATCAAGTGAGCCGCCGGAGTTGAAGCCGTTATTGGCATCAAGTTGAATAGATTTAACCCAAACGCCCAATTTACTGCTATGAGTACCGCCGGTGATGCTGAGTTGATCATTCGCATGTAGCAGATTATCAATTGCTACCAGACTATTACTGTTCAGAGTAACGTCAGCCCCAGCATCTTCTGCCCGGATCACGCCGGCCACCTGAATCTGACCGCCGGCACTTAATTTAACCTGACTATCCAAGTTTTCCGCCAAGTTACCGAAACCAGCATTGGAGGTAATCGAACTCTCTTTACTGAGACTAATCCCTATACCATTAGAATCCTGACCTGCCCGAATTTTTACTGTTCCTGTGGCCGCAAGGTATCCACCCTTAGAGTAAACACTCAGATCCTGTTGACTCAGGGCATCACCACCGATATAAACTGATTTATCAGCACGAATATCAATAACAGCACTTTCACCAGCCCAATGCTCGTCATTGCTGGCAAAACCAAATGTCGCACCCGCCTTCAGCGATCCAACCAGATCCAATCGTGAAGCTTTAAGTTTGATTTGACTGTTATCAGCAGTACTGAACAACAGGGCATCAGCCCCCAGTGTGATTTGACCTGTCGCTGTCAGTTCCAACAGACGGCTTGCTTGCAGGATTGCAGCATAAGATTCCTGATCACCAGCAACCGGATCAGTATTGCCCAACGCCATGTTGCGACCAGAAACCAGGCTCAGACGTTGGTTCTCACCGGAAGCATCAATACCAGTATTAAAGATCGTTAGATCCCTTCCTGATTTCGCCAGCATAGATCCTGTAAGGGTTATCTCACCGGAAATAAAGACGTCATGAGTCGCTTCGATATGAATTTCGTTATCGGTCAGAAGTGACGTGTTGCGTGTACTGTTAATGACACCTGCAAGAACGACATTTTGCCCCTTCAGAGCAATCAAACCTGCTGTCTCAATATTGCCCGCATCGGAAGAGAGTTCAAGCGTACCAGCTTCAGCAGTTACACGAACTTCTTTCAGGCCAGGGTTATTATGACCAATCAGGGAGTTAATCAGTACATCGTTCAGACCCGTGATCAGCACCCGACCAGATGCACCTGTAGATTGGAATTCTGCAGAGGAATGAGTAGTTATACTGGTAACGCCAGACTCAACACCCGTTCCAGCATTAATGATGATGTCACGATTTGCCGTCAGATCACCAAAAATCTCGATAGAACGGCTTGCATTGATAATGACATCAGCGTTGTAGCCAGCAGCAATCAGGCTTCCCTTAAGAACGGAATCACCAACCGGAGACAATTCAATATTGCCTGAGCGAGTCTCCAGAATACCCAGAATGCCTAGATCGAGGCCAGAGCCACTTACACCGGATAAGAAGTTAACGCCATCATGTCCAACAATATGGTTCTGAACAGTGACTTTGCCACCCACAGCTCCAGCTTTACCAAGGTTGATCACAGAGCCTTTCTGGCCTGCATCCAGTGCAACATGCCCTTCTGATACAAGATCACCATCTGAAATAGTGCTGAATCCCAGACGACCCAGACCAAACGAACCAGACTGCTTAAGAGCAAACTCATTAAAGCTTGTCAGGCGCATGCGACCATCTTCAACCCTTACTTGAAGATCCTCTGCACCAATTTCCTGCACCGAACCTACTGCCGGAGAGCCTGCCACAGATTCAACAACCAAGAACTCGGTGTTATAGATTGCATTACGCAGATCTTCAGCAAGGTCAGTTACACCCTTATTATCCAGGGTTACATCGCGAGAAAGAGTTACAACTCCGTTGACTTTATGAGTACCCAGATCTATTTCGAGATTTAAGGAAATATCTTCACTGATATCACCATCAGCAAACTCCACGAAACCTTGAGCATCTATCTGATGAGACCAAGGAGTAGCAAGAACTGTCAGATCCCCCGCAGCACTCAGGTTAATTTCCGAATATTGCAGGCCCGTTTTGAGTGTACTGGAACCGTAGATAACAACACCCTGATCCGCAAAACGCTCAACATCAGCAAATGAACCAAGACCTCCACGAACATCAATCAGGCTACCTGCATATAAATCGCGCCCCAAACGCACCTGGCCTTCAGTGGCTTCAATACTGATTTTGGACGCACCTTCCCCGTAGTGTCTGGTCGAGCCTAAGTAGAGACCTCTACTGTCGTAATGATCGCGAACCTCACCACCAGCAACGATTAAGCCAAACAGCTCAGCATCGTGGCCTGATTTGATACGGATTTCACCATCATCATTTGCCGTCGCGATACGAGTACCACCAGGCATTTTCACACCCTTGCCATCACCATCACGCTGCTGACCACCTTCAAGAAGGATCAGTTGATTTGCACGGATAGTGCTGCCGATCTCGACACTGCCACCTGATTCAGTCTTAGCCTGACCGCCAAGATAGAGCTGACCACCGGCTTTCAGGTCAACAGTAGAATCTTCATCAGACCAGTGAATCGTTTCAGAGACCAACTTGCCGTTATCAAATATCTGAGTGGCCGAGCCTCCGGAAAGAATACTGCCAACAATTTCAGCGTGGCCTACAGCATTAATCTGTACCAAGCCTCCTGAACCATCAATGGTTAGACCTGCGGCAGTCAAACCTCCCGCAGACGAGATCTGCACTGAAAGGCCATCATCATCGGCACCCGGTGCTGCCGTCGTTGTTAGAGATACTGAGCGAGATGCCTGAAGAGCCGTGTCCAGCACGATTTTTTGTCCTGCTGATACATATACATCACTATCGCCCTGCCCTATCCAGTTGACACCGTTCTCTCCAATAATGCCTCCGGCAACAACCGCCCCATTAATGATCGCATCCTGGCCTGCATGGAGGCTTACGTGAGTATTCGACGATAAGGTATTAAGCCTAGAAGCAGCATGGATATAGAGACTGATACCTTCGCTATTAGCCCCACCGTTGATATAGGAAGCGGGAACCAAGCCATCAGTTCCAACACCGCCATAGATATTGATATCACCAGTTACCTTAGCCTGCCCTTCCCAGTAAACCCAACTGTCTGACTGAAGTGTCAGGTCAGAGTCTGTTCCCAGAAGGTTGATATTACCTCGTACAATGACTTCTTTTTCACCGGTAATGGCTATGCCTTCGCCATCACCCAGAGTCGTCAGAGTACCGTTCATCAGGAAGCCATAGCCACGCTGACCTACCAGCTCATGAGGCTGCTGAACCTGAATCTCTTCGTAGATACCGTCATTATTTTCATCGTAGGCATAAACTAAGTATTCATGTGCTCCGTCACTGACCAGCCAACGATTTCCTTTAGCGGCAGATGAAGCCTCTAGATCTGCATTACTGTAATGAACCCCCTCGGTAAAGGCTGTCATTACATAATCAAGCAGCTGATCAGAGTTTGGATTAGCATTGAAATAAACAGGCTGTTGATAATGTGCAAGCCCCATTGCTTCCAGAACTATAAACTGCTGATCCGCTTGCAAAGCGTCAAATTCAGTATGCGAACTTTCAGGCAATAGTACCTGCGTCCACTGAATGTCAGAGTTACGATAATCGTACTCATCCTCGAGCAGATCATATGTCCCATCTGCATTCTTGGAAACGTCCCCCTGAACAAAACTCAGTCGGAACTCTTGAGTATTTGAGCTAAACCACACTTGGCCATCAAAGCGACGATAGCCTAACTTCTCAAGAACCAGATTCTGCTGCTCAACTGTCAGGTCAGTCCAATCCACACCGGGAGCGGGCTCATCAAGATCGCCCCAGCTGATTTCCGAGAGCTGATAATCACCTGAATCACCTTCAGAGAAAGCTATGCGAATTTCAGATTCACCTGACTCGGTATCTGCAGCAGGGTTATAAAACACCTGATCCTGATATAGTGCATACCCCATTGAATCAGCAACAGCACTTCGTTGGGCAAAAGTGAGAGATTCAAAACTTGCTAGGTCATCTTCAAGAGCACCACCCCCCCCCCAGTCAATCAGGTTATAGTCAACCTGATTACCAGTTACAAAGCCATGCTTCATCTGCTGGCCTTGAGGAGCTTCGGCATTGTAGAAACTAGTACCTGTAAACTGCTCGAAACCAAGACTGCTAATCACAACCTGCTTTTGCGCATTTGTCAGGCTATCGAAAGAGGCATTCTCAGACGGTGCACCAACATCTCCCCAGAAGATGTTTTTGTTTTGATAATCGGTAACAACACCCTGAGTAAAGGTTTCCAGAATTCTCTTCTCTGGTGTTGCCGTCAGGTTAGTGAAGTAGTAGCCGGAAATCGTTGTTTTAAAGCCCAGTGAATTAGCAACTAGTTCTTTCTGAGCTGTGCTTAAACGCTCAAAGCTGGTATCAACATCCGGAGTTTCCAAAATCCCCCAATCAATCTCACGCACATCATAGTCTGGGAAATAACCCAAATACTTAGCCGCATCAATTTTCTGATTAATGGTCAGATCAGATAACGTGGCATCAGGGGTAGGAGCTCCATCCTTGCTCCAGCTGGCATTGGCATCAAAGTAGTAGGCACCGAAAGTGCTTCTTTTGTCATCCAGTTCACCTGTAGAAGCAATTCGGGAGAACTCAAACTTAGGCTCAACACTGTAACCCAGAGACAAGGCAACAGCTTCCTTCTGCTCCTTACTCAGGCTGTCAAATGCTGTGTTTACAGAAGGCTCAGAAACCCCATACGCAGCCCAGTCGATAGTTTTGTTTGAGTAATCAGCTGATTCGCCCTGAACCAAGCTTGAGGTAAGCTCACCAGTGAGGGCATTGAAGTAGTATGTTCCTGAAAGAACACTGTATCCGTTGGCTTTTGCGTAAGCTATTTGCGCAGCAAGATCAACGCTACCAACTTTGATATCCTCATAGAAAGTATGAGTATTGTCATTGTAAAAACCACCATTTTCATAAGTGGTATATCCTAGGCTCTCGGCTATTCGAGCTTTAACTTCAGGTTCTAAGTCTGAGAATGGCGTGTAATTCGCGATAGAGACAACACCTGCATTATCCGCAAGAGTTAAGCCACTTTCAGAAAGCAAATCTTTTAACTCATTAGAAAGGCTTCCCGACTGTAAGGCGTCAATAATTCGGCTATCGTAATCAGTCTTGGTCAATACTTTGCCAGGAATGGTGTCAAAATAGTCCGCATAATCATTGAATGTCTCACCGTACGCCAGCGACATAGAGCCACCCGTGGTAATCGCACCGGAAAGACGCAATTCGCCCTGAGTGTTTATGTTTAGGGAGGTATCATCGGCGACCTTGACTGGGTCATCCCCTTCAAAAGCAGCACCAACCAACATTGCAGAACCAGAATTCATGATCAGATACTGATCAGAGGTCAGGTTGACCGAGCTATTGCCTCCCAGAGAAGTCAAAACACTACCTTCTAAGAAGCGAATTCCGGTGGAACTGTCGATATTGATCTGACTGCCCGCTGCAGCCGTTTTGATCAGGCTAGCCGAAAGAATAGAGTGAGACGTATCAATTATAATCTGACTGTTATCCGCATAAGTGCGAATCAAACTACCAGTATCACTGAATATAGAGTTAGCTTCAGAACCAAAAGTCACCAGAGCATCGATGCCAGTTGAACCCTGGACACTGATATCAACCAGATTTTCACCCTTGATCCAACCAGAGATAACCAACTGCTCTGATAAGTTAAGATGGGTTTCACGGCCATAAATACCCGCATCCGGAGTTCCCATAGGGTTATGCATATTGGCCCGGCGGACTTCCATAACCCGACCATTAAAGGTCAGACTATCTGAAGACTGCACATCACCAGCTACCGTTATACGATCAGCATAAAGATCTACTACATCGTCAAAGCGGGCGCTGAAATCAAATACACCAAGTTTCTTGTCTTCAACATCACCTAAATACATGGTCACACCATCAGCCTGATGACCAATAGTGATGTGAGCAAAACCATCTTGCAGTGCGGAAAGGTCACCCATTCCGAACTCCATTGAACCGGTTTTGCCACTTACACTGAAATCACGACCAGCGCCAGACTGGCCTGCACCACCGATGCTGTAATTCTGGTTTTGGGATTTAGCACGAATGATAAGCTCCCCTGAACCACGAACACGGTTATCACCGGAAGCAAAATCGATATCATCAGCCAATAGCCTGATTGCGCCACCACCGACAGTCTGAATAACACCAGATTCCAAAGTCAGAAGGCTTTCTCGAACAGCTAGTTCAAGGTCAATAATACCGGCTGCAGAATAAAGACCTCCTTGTGCCCCGCGGTTACCTGACAGAATATTCAGACTGTCCTGCTCGCGAACAATGATATCCGCGGCGGAACCTGTTCCTGTATTAACATAAGTGAAACGGTCCAGTTGGGTATTGAGCACCCCCTCCAAACCAACAGAGCGGATATTGAAATACCCCATCGGAGCATCCAGCGTAGCACGGGATACATCAAGAAGACCGCTGGAAGTCAGTTTCAGGCCAGCAGCCCCCCAGGTATAACCAGAATCACTTACCAGGCGCGTTTTGTTTGCAGTATCAGTTACTTCCAATGTTTCAACTGCATCATCCAGAGTAATCAGGCGATCTTTATAGCTGAAGGCATAGTTTTCCAGTTTCAGCGCTTCTGTCGATGCAAAACTCTGCAGAACAATACGGTCATCACCAGACCCACCCTTAATATCCAGAGATCCGGCTAAATCTACGTAAACCGTATTATTACCTGCCATAAGATCAAGCGTAGTCTTTGCAGAGTCCGCAACGGTAATCACATCATCACCGCTTCCAGCTACGATAGTGTTTTTACCTGACCCCATATTAATGGTGGCTGCACCTACACCACCCCGATACTTATCGTTACCCTCACCTCCGAAGTACTGAATGCCTGATACATCACCGCCGATAAAGCTATCATTACCAGCACCACCCTGAATAACACTACCCTTACGGCCGCCCAGAATAACAAAGGTGTCATTGCCTGCACCGCCATCAAAGTCGAGCAGGGCATCAACGCCACTACCTACAAAAATGGTGTCATTGCCTTTCCCACCATAGGCAACAATCTTGTTAACACCGCTATGGGTTTTGCTTTCTCCAAGAGCAGAAACAATAACACTGCCCTCAGTCTCAGCAGCTTCAATCCGGAAGGATTCATGGTAGATATCGCCATAAAGCTTACCGCCGGAATCCCTGTAACGGTCAATCTGGTCACCCATGTGCAGGTAAAGTACATCACCCACCTGATGACTAATCACCGGAGGCTGGCCCCAACTCCAGCTGTAGCCAGCAGATATACTAACGCCCGCGACTGTGACTTTAGCGTCCAGGGACGCACTGGCTGCTGTAAGCTCAATAGCACCACTGAAGCCAGCAAGAGTCTCATTAATTTCAAACAGCCCCATATCCAGATGAACATCCAGAGAACCATATACACTGGCTGCAAATAGACGATCACTGAAAGTCATCGACATACCAGCGCTGAGCTTCAGCACTTTCATATCGACGCTCATGTCAACGGCACCTTTGATTTCAAACTGTCCATTGGAGCGCATATAGCCGCTGACATCAACGGTCAGTGCACCAAAGAAGTCCAGGCTGGCTTTGTCGATACGAATCTCAAAGACATCATCCGTCAGACTCATTCCACCTTTAAAATCGATATCAAAGGCAAGAATTTTGATAGCGCCATCTAATTCAAGATTGAACGGAGTACTGCCCTTGATCACATCTCCCTGTAAAGTGGTGTAATCCTGAGAGCCGGTATTAATCTCCAGAACAGCACCGGCATTAATGCCGATAGCTGCAATACCCAGCTCAACGGTTGTTTCTGCGCGTAGTGCAAATACAGATTCACCATCCTGCTCAAAAATTGCCGCCGCGCCAGAAACTTCGAGCTCTCCGAAGGCCCCAAGATCCAGAGTCATATCAAGTGCGGTCTGGATGCCGGTTTCATCGATCAGCATATCCATGCGACCGCTCAGGGTCAGCGCATTTGCCACTGAAATTTCAGCAGAACCTGCTAACTTCAGAGTGGTTTCAGCCAGTTCAATATTTTCATACTGACCAGGCAACACATTGCCGTCTTGATCAAGCTTAAGGGCACGAACAGTTTGAGTGGCTGTTGTAGTGTTGATTTGCAGCAACGCATAGGCATCAATGCTAAAGACACCGCCATCCAGAATCGTTGATCCGCCAGGTTGGCCAACCTGAAGACTTCCATAAACCCCTGCATTCAGGCCTGTTGCAACACCGAGGCTCCCCTGAACAGAAAGCGGCTCAAGTACAGGTAGATCCAAAGTCATATCAAGATTCAGTTCAGTACGGCTTTCACTGAAGAGTACGGAGAAACCTCCATCCATATTCAGTGCACCACCAAGAAGCTCCAGACCACCAGTGCCTTCAAGCGACATGTAGAATGCAGCCGGATCATCCTTCATCGGAGGAATATTTGAGATTGTTACCTGTGAGTCATCATTAGGATTACGGAATTCCTCTGGAATCTCGTAAACAACCTCCTGGCCGGTGGAGTTGAGAAGAAGAGTCATCTCATCTACGGAAAGCTCAGCAACGGAACCAATACCGATACTGGCAGATTCCAGCTGGACCTTAGACGCTATGCCACGCTGATTAATCACGAGCAAAGCTTGCGCTCGCTCAACACTAAGCCCAAAACCGTCCGGGCCAATCTGAGCGGAGGCATCAATGTAAAGGTTAAATTCTTCGTCTGTCAGTTTAAGTTCGAATACACCGTCCAACTGCATGAGACCAAACAGATCAAAGTCTGCTTCACCCTGCACACGCACAATACGCTCACTGGAGGTTAGAATGACAGGAGCTGCGCTATCACCAGTGTCAACACGGTAACCAGCCAGCACAGGTCCATCTGCAGATTCCTGATAGGTCGACTTGCTGTAATCCACTACAGCAACGCCAGCACCAATCGTCTGGTTTAATTCAAGCTCAACCTGTCGGAAATCAGCCGTGATGCCATCAACACCTACAAACCCGGCAGAAGTAAGATCTAATTGAGTCGCAAAGTATGTTGCTGCCGTTGTCGGATTGGTATCCAACATCACTACCGAGCCAACTGAAAGATCTTCAACAGCAACGCCAACGGCTGAGCTGTTAATCGAACTACCATCTATACGCCCTGTTGATGAGTTCTCCTCCCAGTAGCCTCCAACACCAACAAAGCCATAGACATTACTCATGCCGATAGCCAATGAGGTTACTGTTCGTTCCTCATTATTCGTCAGAGTTACAGTTTCACTGCCACGCTTAGTAAAGGCCATTGAGCCAGCAACCTGCATTAGGCCAGCAAGTTCGCCTTGGAAGTACTCCACTTTTGCTTGAATAATTTCATCACCAAAATCTAGATACACGGGTGCATCATCATTACCGGTATCAACTTTCATCCCCTGCTCAGACCAGTGAGCAGTGGTATTCAGCATATTGGTGAAATCAACATGAGGCATCGGTAAAAAGAGTGCCGCTGTTGGAGGAATAAGTGCCGTTGAACTTGTGTTGATATTGATTTCAACACCTTCAACTCTCGCATTGAGAATATCACCCAAACCAACTAAAGCAGCGGACTCAACCGTGGCTTTACCCGCGATGTAGGTTGGCATTTTTGACTTAACATTTTCAGGAATGCTCAAGCCCGCAAAGCCGGAAGCTCTCATCAAAGCCATACCAAAGGTCGCATTTTCGAGAGCCAGACCAACGCCGTCATCTGCTCCGCCAACGCCTGCAAAACCAGATAAGTTATAGCCCCCAATCGTCATAACATCGAGGTCATGAATTAGGGTTTCTGGTACTCCGAAGTCAGCTAACGCACCTGAATCGACTGCAACCAGCTCATACGTTGTGCCTTTTGAGAAAGCCAATGAACCTTCAAGCTGCAGGAAGCCAGCTGCATTGATATGAGCATGTTCAACACGTGCCGCGATATCAATACGGTTGTCGTAGTCGATTACAACATCATCGCCAAGAGTGGACATCACAAGGCCGCCCTCTCCATAGCTCCGCTGGAAATCAATCCAAGGCGTTTGGGACGGATTCGCTTTGCTGGTTCCAGAGTTCATACCGACACTGATGCCAGACAGCGTCGCTTCCAGTACACCATCAAGCCCCACCAGACCTGCCTCTTCCAGGTCGAGCTTCAGTGTATTGATGCTGTATTCATTATTTCGGAAGTTAACAAAAGCCATATTGACGTTTCGTGCATACAAGCCAACTGCACTGGCATCTCCTTCCCCAAAATAAGGAGTGCCAACACCAATAAAGGCATTCATTTCTGTGCCAACAAAAGAGATAAAGTCCATGGCAACAGGAGTGCCACCAAGGAAAAAGTCCCCGGTTCCACCCAGATAAAGCGAATTAGAGGAGCCTACAGAGAAGGCTATATCACCTTCTAAGTGGACAAAGCTCTCAACCGAAAGAAGAGCGCCCTGGAGTGAAATCTGGGAAAGCGCACCTTTGGAACCATCGATGTCCAAAGTTACTGAGTCACCAGTACCACCAATGCTTCCTTCAAACTGACCGTAACTACCACCTAACCCAGTTGGAACAACAAGGTTTTTAGCCGCATAATCAATAACACGTCCCTGACTATCAGCAGTGTTCACCTGGAATACAGCTTTTTCTGCTGAGATATCAAGCAGGGGCATACCTACAAGGCCGATGTACTGAGTTTCCCCCTGTAAACTGATCCAATACTCCTGACTGAATGGGCTGAAAACGATAGCAAAAGCAAAATTCAGATCATCAATTTTCAGACCTGTATCATCGATCCCTGCAAAAATATCTATGTCGGTATATGCGAAGGTAAAGTACGAAACTTCCTCGATACTGCCATCACTCAAGACCAGAGTGTCAAACTCCAGTTTCAGCTCCATAGCCTTGTCAGAAGCTTTTGCCAAACCTAATAAGTCGACATCAAAATTCGCCGAGAATGTGAATACACTGCCGACATTAGGAGCCATAACGCCAGGGTTAAAGTTCAGATCCAGATCACCAAAGGTCAGCGCCTGTGCATCCAAATCCAGACCGACCATGTCTTGCGCTATTTTGTAGTAGGAAAAATCAAGGTTAGTGGCATCAAGCTTAAGCTCATCAACGCCTTTAAATGAGAAAAGGTCTACCTGTCCCTGAAGAGCGGTCCACTGACGATTCTTGTTGGTACGATCTGTAAGAATCGCAAATCCCAGATCAACACCTGAAGCCTCAAAGCCAAATGCGTCTGCTGTACCGCCATCAAAACCAACAAATGCCCACAGGTCCTCACCGGTAAACATAAGATTAGAAACCTGAGCCTGGCTTCCATCGCTCAGCTGCACTGTCTGGAAAGTTTTCTCGAAAGCAAAATAACCTTGAATGCTCATTACATTGAGCAGGTTAAGTTCAAGATCACCCTGGACATTGAGTGTCTCACCGGACATAGAAACAGTAACGGCAGGAGTATCACTTGTGCCCAGGCCTTCACCACCGATGCTGGCACCAAAACCTTCTGTAATGGTCAGGGGCTGGTTGCTGTAATCAATTGCTCGCCCGTCAGCGGAAGTAGTGTTAATAGCAACCTGAAGCTCTTCAGCTTTAACAGTAAACAGATCCGAGCCAACAAAGCCCACTTGGCTGGATTCCGCCTGCAGTGTCAGCCAGTACTGGTGAAAATCCCCTAGGTTAATTGCCAATGCAAACCCTAATGTTGCATCGTCAATGGCAAAACCAACACCATTGTCACCTGCAAAAAGATCAATACCGCTCTTTGCAAAAGTCAGCATCGCAACCGAGGTTTCTGATCCATCATCCAAAGTCACGGTCTGGAAAGCCTGACTAACGCCAATTTCGTAGCTGATGTCGATAAAGTCAAAAGCTGACAGACTTAGTACGCCATGGATATCAAAGGACAACTGAGAACCAAATCTGAGATCCAGATCAGCGTCAGTCATGCTGGCCTGAATATCAGGTCCAAGATTAAAGATTACATCCAGATCATTAGAGTACGCGGTCAGGTTCGTACCATTGCGGCCAAAAGCAATATCACCACTTATCTCTACGATGCCAAATAAGTTAGCCTGCATATTTGTCAGGCCAAAGTATCTTGCCTCTTGGAATAAGCCTTCCTCAAATCGATAATTGATATCACCTACGGTAATTGCTGTCCCTTGGGCAATATTCGGATTATTTGTGCTGTATCGAAGCGCAACAGCATCAGCTGTGATGTTGTCTAAACCTTCGATGGCAATGTCCAGGGCACCATTTTTCAATTCAAAGCCAATGCCACCAGAGTTGCTGACCATACCTATGTCAGCATCAGTGACTTTTACATATGCGGCAGAGCCAGCACTGATAGAGGCCTCTACGCGATTACCAACGGCATAGAAACCATCGCCTTGTTTGGCAAAGGCAAAATCGCCTTCGAGGGTCACAAAATCTTCCAGACTCGCACGGAAGCCTTTAACACCGAAAGCAATTGTGTCGGCTTTAATTCCCTGCTCAAAGGTATAGCTAACACCACCGACAGTCAGGCTGCGCCCTGCAGATACAGTTGTCTGGGTGTTTGTGTATTGCACAATGACGGAATCGAACGGCAACAGATTGAAGCCCGCGATTTCAGCAACCAGTTCACCGCCGGTCAATTCAACTGCAAGCTGACTGGAAGAAAGAATAAAGCCGAAACGGGCCTGACTTAGACTGAACTTACCAGCACCATCTGCACCGAAGCTTGCTGCTACGTTATCGCCAACAGCAATAATGTCATTACCCGTTTTACTGAATCCCATATCGCCGGAAAGACTTACGAAATCAGCGATATCGGCATTGAAGCCCTTCACAGCAAGAGATACGGTGTTTGCAGCAATTGCCCCACTAAACGCATAATTGATAGAGCCGATATTTAGCTCTGTACCTTCGGCGACCGATGTACCGGCATTGGTGTACTGAACGAAAACCTGCTCAGCAGTAATATTCGCAAAACCTTCGATACCAGCTGCAAAACGACCGTCTGAAAGTTCAAAAGCAGTCTTGCCTGAACCTGTCATCAAACCAAAGCGGGCCTGTTCCACACGTACAAATGCAGCAGTGCTAACAGCCATACCAGCACTGAGATTATTACCGATTGCAACGATATCATTGCCCGCTTTGCTAAAGCCCAGATCGCCTTCGAGAGTAACGAAGTCTGAAACACTTGCACTAAAGCCCTTAAGGCCAAAAGCCACGGTATTAGCCGCAATGGCCTGACCAAAGGTATACTCCAAAGAGCCCACACCGACCTTTGTTCCAGCACTCACAGACGTTTTAGCATTCGTGTATTGGACAATAACTTCCTGAGCAGAAATGCCGCCAAGCCCGTCAATTCCTGCAGACAAAGCACCACGGGTAAACTCGAAAGCTGTTTTACCACTGCCTGCTATGAGGCCGAAAGCAGCATCATCAAGGCGGAGATACGCACTTCCTGCTGTAAGAGAAGCATCCATATTCTCACCAACAGCAATAATGTCACTGCCCTGTCTCTTAAAGCCCAGATCCCCTTCCAAGGTTACAAAGTCAGCAACACCTGCACTGAAACCACGAACAGCTACACCCGCCGTATCCGCAGCAATAGTATTAGTGAATACATAGCTATCATCGAAGATGGTGAGAGTAGTACCTGCTGCAACCTCAGTTGAAGCATTGGTGTACTGAACCATAACCTCATCTGCTGCAATTCCGCTCAGTCCGTCAATCTCTGCTGCAAATGCACCATCCCGAACCTCTATAGCCAATTGCCCATTTGAGTCACTTATCAGACCAAAGCTAGCCCCAGAAACCCCTACATAAGCTGCATCAACACCAAGACGAGCATCAATATTATGTCCCAAGGCATAGAACTGCTGAGTCTCGCCCTGGTCTGCTGTACTAAAGGCAAATGAACCCGATATGCCGACAAAATCAGCAATGTTTATTGTCAGATCGCCTCGCGCTTCAGCAAGTTCACCCCGTTGCCCATCCAAAGAGAAATGCTGCTCAGACTCAGGCCCTGTACGAATGGTTAGATCTGTTGCATTCTCAGAGTAATCAACCACCAAAGTGCGTTCAGGCAAGGCTTCTTTAATGTGAGTAAAACCATCTACCGTTAGTTCAAAACCAGCAGAAACACTCTTCTGCTGAAGAGACATAACAACTGGCGCAACATCGACGCCTTCCCACTCACCAACAAAGCTCAGCTGAAGTTCAGTTCCGTTAAAGAAAAGCACCTGTGCTTTCTTGCCAGATAACCCACTTAGGGCCGCATCAATCGCTGCCTGAACCTCTGCTTCAGTCATGGAAGTCGATAAGAGCGCTGTACGGTAATTCTGCTCCGAGTCAGTAAAAGTCAGATCAAAGGTTTGTTCTTTGTCTTCACTTTGGATACTTAAAGTCTGGATTTCAGACTGTTTAAGAACACCCTGAACCAGATTGATAGGACGTACACTGCCCAGCTCGAGATCAGTAAAATGACTGGTAATATCAGAAATATTTAAAGTGGCAAGGTCATTCAGATAACGCAATTCAAACGCAGCACTCTGATCGCTACTTCGAGCCGAGTTGTAAACAACTTCAACATTACCAACCCCAACATTTGACATACCTTCCAGTGCATTCTGGATACGGTAGGCAAGAAGAGTGTTATCCGAGGTGTATTCGATGGCCGAGGAATGGATGCCATCCATAGAAATGGTGAAACTGCCAGTGGTCTCAGGCTCAATAACGGTCAGATCTTTCAGTGTTAATGCTTCAACCTGCTGACCGGCAAGACTACCAGCAAAATTGATTTCAAACAGACTGCCATCAAAGGTGGAAACCTCGACACTACCAACACCTGTTAAAGCGGTATTCAGAGCCACAGCAATAGCGGCTGCATCGGCCTGAAGCGCAATAGCATCCGTTTCATAAGTCTGGCCATTATGACTCAGACTCAGTACATAGCTACCCTCAGCATCAGAGTCCACATCCACTATCAGTTTCTGAGCGGCATTAACAACGGACTGTCCCTGCAAAACAGTTTCCATTGCTAGCTGCGCATTATGGAGATTACTTATATTTGCGGTAACAGAGGTAACATCGCTTGCAGCCAAGGTACCTGTAAAAGACAGATCAAATACACGCTCAGAGCCGCCACTTTGGGCACTATTAAAGTTAACGGCTATGTCACCGGAACCAATATTTGACAGACCGTTAAGCGCACTCTCAATACGTTTTGCCTGGATAGAACTGTCATTACTGTATTCGATAGGCCCAGTCGACTGGCCTGCATAGCTCAAAGTAAAGCTACCACTTGGTGTATTAGAAGCCGGATACAAGTTGACACTTAGCTTGGGTAGATCTACCCCCTGATATTCACCAGTAAACTCGATAAGGTATTGATTATCCTGTTCGCTAACCTGGACAGCTCCGGAACCAAGCACAGCATTTAGCGCAGCTGCAACAGTTGAGACATCGGCACCAAAGTTAATATTGCCTGTGATAAGAGATTCGCCTTCAACATTCAGGTTGATGTTGAAATGACCATTACCTTGGAACTCGACCTTAAGCAGCTGAACTTCGTTCTGGCCAGCGCTGCTGCCAGAAAGTTGTTTATAGCTAAAGGCTCCTTTTTCACTACGCATACCAATTTTTCGGATATCCATTCCCGAAAGTGTACCGCCAAGCTCAATCAGATAACGGTTACCGGAACCCGTATAAGTTGAATCCAGGGTCACCAGAATATTGTCGGTCACGACAACACCACCGGTATAATCCTTCAGCAGCTTGGCATAGGCGGTTTTCAGCTCTGAAATTGTTTTTGAAGTATCTTCAGCATAGTTATGGTTATAAGTCACCGGCAGCACTGGCTTATCGGTGAAAAACAGTTTAAAGCCCTGGAAACCGAATTTCTTGTTAAAGGTCACCGCATAACCGGTATTCTGAGCAATCCCAGAACCATCCTGTACTGCAGTTACCGTCGCCGTAGCAGAAGAGACAACACCTGTTGACCCGGTAATAGTTAGTCGCTGAAGCTCATCAACACCCGCTGCAGCATCTTGACCAGCAATAACCTCAACATCTGCTTTTGGCGGGTCAACTCGATCACGAATGATGGTTAAGAGTTTGGTTTCATTCTGTCCGGCATAGGACTCTGAAGCAGTGGTATTTGTTACATTTGCTTCTGCAACCTGAGCTGCAACAGAGAAGCTTCCAATCTCTGCTGAGGATTTACCCTCCAGCGCTCCCAGAAACTCAATCACAAAACCGTTGTAACGGTTACCTGAAATGACAAAATTGCCAGCACCAACACCACTGAATTGACCAAATGCACGAGTCAGTGACTCAAGCAATTCCGCATCCGTCGTGGTACTGCCAACTACAACTGACTGTGAAGCTCCGCCATGCTGCAGTGTCAGCTCACCAACAAAATTTGCAGGAATATCCAGCTGATATTGAGTATTGACCTTAGTAATCACCTCAGGCTCAGCAGCCAGACGAACGCCCTTATTCAGACTGAGTTCAAGTTGTTGTACTTCTACCGTTAGGTTCTCAATACCAACAAAACCAGCCAAGCCAGCCGAAGCCTGAAGGCTCGTAAAAGTACGGGAGGTGTTATCACGATCTGTAATCAGTGCAAGCGCAAAGTCTACATCACCTAGCGCGAGGCCAACTCGGTCTTCAGTATGTCCATTAATGCCGGTAAATGCCTGAATATTGCTTCCGCCAATGGTGATCAGGTCAGCAACGGCAATTCGGCTACCATCCGATAGTTGAATCTGATCCTGAGCTGTAGACTTGCTCATTGCAAAACCACCGCTCAGAGATGCGAAACCAAACAGGTCAAGTTCGATATTCCCTGCGGCCTCCAGTAACTCTCCACGGCTACCCGCCATATTCAGGGCAAAACTACTGTCAGTGGCTGTAGTTACTTCAAGCTCAGTCGCACCGACACCAAAATCAACGACAGTATCCTGTACGTTATTAGCTCGGTTAACCGAAATATCAAAATCCGTCGCTGCAGCGGTCAGACCATCAATCCCCTGAAAACTTAGGGAACCAACATTCGCTTGCAGGGAAGTCCAGGAACGACTGCTATCTGCTTTGTCACTCATAAGCGCCAATGCAAACTCGGTATCAGCCAGAGCAAAGCCTATTGCATCGGAGGTACCGCCATTAACACCGGCAAAAGCAGACAGGCCTGAGCCGCCCAAAGTCAGCAGATCTGCAGAAAGGGTCTCGACCTGTCCTTTATCATCCGCGGCCAAGGTAATCTGACTGGTCGATTTTTCAAAGGCAAGATTTCCAGCAACCTGAACAAAGCCAAACAGATTAAGGCTCATATCGCCGGAAGCACGCAGCAGCTCACCATCTGAACCTTCCATATTGATGCTCTGGAAGGTACCGTCACCTGAAAGGACTTCAAGCTGCTCTGCAGAATAATCGATCACAAGATCAGGATTGCCATTGGTACCAGCAATACCTTTGTTGATCTCAACGGCGATATTACTGGCACTCAGGTCGACACCATCAACTCCGGTGAAACCTACTTTTCCGGCAGTTGCACTCAAACTTGTGAACTGACGCTTAGCACCACTACGCTCACTAATCAGCGCTAAACCCAGATCCAGATCATTCATGATCAGCCCAAGCGCATCATCACTACCACCATTCACACCTGCAAAGGCATCTAAACCCGAGGCACCAATGGTCAGCAAATCAGCTTCAATAACAGTAGGGGCTACGGCATCTGCTTCATTTTCTGAATAAACACCATCATTCAGGTAGAAAGATTGCTGACGTTTCTCAATGGCAAAACCACCTGAAACCTGCAGGAAATCGTATAGATTAAGGTCTAACTGGCCGCTTGCACGCAATAGCTCTCCATGCTCACCTAGCATGTCCAGCGTAACCTGATCATCAACGCCTGAACCGGTTTTAACAGTAAGTGCAGTAGCATCTACGGCAAAATCAACAACAGAGTCACCAGCCTTATTAGCCTGGTTGATATCGATTGCCAGCTGGGAACCAGCAATATTCAAACCGTCGACCCCATCCAATGACGCACTTTGAGCTTTGGCTTTCAGGCTTGTCCAGCTTCGGGTCTGATCAACTGAGTCGCTGATCAGAGCCAGACCAAGGTCAACACCCACAAGATTGAGGCCAAGCGCTTCTTCTGTACCTGCATTCAGACCAGCAAAGGCATTTAAATTACTTGCCCCCAGAGTCAACAGCTGGGCATCGTTAATCAGACTACCGTCAGCCAGCTGTACAGATGTCACTGAACGCTGGAATGCCATCATGCCGTTTACCTGCATAAAGCCGAACAGATCCAGATTCATGTTGCCGGATACCATCAGCAATTCACCAAGGCTCGCATCAATATCCAACGCCTGTGTCAAACCTGGTCCTGTCGCAATGCTAAGATCCGTAGCACCTTCGCTATAGTCAACCAGAGAACCATCTTTAGCCGCCCGGTTAATCACTACATCTAAATAACTTGCCGCAACAGTTAATCCCTGAATACCGACAAAACTAGCATTACCGACCTGAGCCTTAAGGCTGGTCCAGCTACGTGCATCAGTCGCAGATTCTTCGCTTAGAATCGCAAGGGCAAGGTTCAGGTCTGATACCTTAAAGCCGATCTCATTGCTGGCTCCGCTATTAGCACCAACAAAGCCACTCACACCAGACGCACCAATACTCAGCAGGGATGCTTCGACACTAGTCTTATCATCAAGGACTACAGTACGACTCGACTTTTCAAAAGCAAAACCACCCGAAACCTGCATAAAGCCATACAGATCCAATGTCAGGTTAGACTCTGCTTTGAGTACTTCCCCCTGTTGCCCATCCAGGTTCAAAGTAATACTGGCAGCTTCACCGTCAGAATTAGGTCCAGTTTTAATAGATAGATTTTGGGCGTAATAGTCCACAACTACGCCATCAGCAGACGCACGGTTAACCGATATGTTCAGATTATTCGCACTGACGGTCAGGCCATCGATCCCATCAAGAGAGATACCACCCGCAGTTCCCTGTAGAGTGGTCCAACGACGCGCTGTTGCGCCCTCATCGACCTGCTCCGCTAAAAGGGCAAGGCCAAAGGCCACATCATTAACGGCAAGGCCTACCTGTGAACTGCTGCCGCCGTTATTACCGACAAATGCACTTAGAGCATTCCCGCCAATGGAAAGCATATCAACGGCGATGCGATCACCATTAGCCAACTGAACAGATTGCTCAGATTTTTCAATTGCAACCTGACCTGACGTCTGCATGAAGCCAAACAAGTCCAATTCAACTTGTCCCGCAACTTGCGTCACTTCTCCCAGCGATCCGTCCAGATCCAGCGCATACTCATAACCCGGCACAACTTCCGCCGTCAGTGCTTTATCACCACTGAAGTCCAGTACGCTCTGATCCATCGTACTGGCACGGTTGACCATCACCTCCAGGTTCTGACCGGCTAATGTAACGCCATCAACTCCTTCCAGACCGGCGTAGTTGGCATTCGCCTGCAACGCTACCCAGTTGCGTTTTTCAGCAACATCCGCCTGTTCAGTAAACAGTCCCAGTACAAAGTCAACTTCCTGTAAAGCCAGTCCGGTCTGATCGCTCTGACCACCGTTCATGCCCGCAAAGGCATTGATACCGCCACCGGCCAGTACCAGCTGATCCACGGCAATGGTTTCACCGGCTGTACTCTGTACCTCACTCAGCGTGCGATCCATCACGAAGATGCCATTCACCTGCACAAAGCCGAACAGATCAACCGTCATATCCGCACCAATGCGGGTGATTGCACCTTCTGAACCGTCCATATCCAGCGTGAACTGACTACCAATACCGGTCTGAACATTCAGGGACTGAACCGCAAAGTCCACAACCAGTTCCGGATTAACCTCACCTACCAGATCCGGCTGAGCAAGGGTTTCACCCTTCTGCTCAACCAACAGTTCGGCATAAGCTTGTTTCGGGCTGATAGCAATGGACAACAGGCCGATATCTTTGCCTGTCAGGGAACCGGCAAAACGGATCTCCCAAACGCCTTCGCTGCGCTCAACAACACTCAGTTCAGCACCTGCAACAGAAGACAGGGCTGCTGTCAAAGCGGCTTTAATCTCACGGCTGCCATCAGTAAAACTCAGGCTCTCCGTGGTGTAATCAACACCATCAAGGTTGAAAGAGAGCTGGTATTCGCCTTCAGCCTCTGTGTCCAGGGTGAACTGCTGAACCTCACTCACCGCCGGAGTTGTTACCGTTTCCGTAGTGGTCTGGGTACCGCCTTTCTGCTGCAGATCCAGTGCAACATCGCCCACAACCGGCGCTACATCAACACGGACGTTAGCGATATCCTGCCCGGCCAGTTCGCCATCAAAGCTGATACGCCATCCGTCAGACGTTTGAGTGACGTTAATCTCTGCCTGACCGAAGTCTGCGCTCAATACACTTTCCAGTGCACTTTTGACGGATGCAGCGTCAGCGCTCAGCGCTAAAGGAGCGGTCTGATAGGCCTTACCTGCGATATCAAAACGGATTTGTAGTGTGGTTTCTGCTGCGGAGCCCAGTGTGATCTCGATCTCTTCAGCGCTTGAGCTGTAAACCGGTGTTACTGTGGTGGTGCTTCCCTCCTGCAACGTGCCCAGGGATACAGTCACTTTCTCGGAAGTAACCAGGGAAATTTGAGGGATATCCTGATAAGCCAGCTTACCCACAAAGTCGATGTAGTAGCCTGGCTCTGCAGACGTCGTGCTCTGGTCAAAGCGGATTTTGACTTTCTTCTTACCCAAGGCCTTATCAAAAGCGGCCTGAAGGGTTTTCACATTTTGGGTAGGGCTTGATGTTGAATAGTCAATGCGATCCGTTGTGATATCACCAATCTGCAGCTGATAGCCCACAGAGGTTTTTGCCAACGCATTAGAGAATGAGATGTACTGACGTTCGCTTTGTTTCACACCTGAGACGGTCGACCCCGTCTGTACAACACTACCCTGCTGCAGAGTACTGACACTGACATTGGTGACGGGTAGAGAGAGTGAAGCTGTCAGGCCAAGAATGTTCTGGTTCGCCAGAGCACCGATAAACTCAATCTGGAAACCATCCGCACGTGTGCCCGTTACCAGCACATTACCCGCGCCGATAGTAGACAGGGATTCCAACTGTGTGGTGATGGCGCTTTTCAGGTCAGTATCTGCACTGTCGCTCAGCTCTAGTTGAGTCTGGTTGCCCGCGTGAGTAAAGGTCAGGGTTCCCTGAGTAGCGTTCAGGTTAAGGGTATATTGTGTATTTTGCTCGTAAGGCGTAACGACTACAGCATCCTGAGCGGCTTCACCTTTGATCAGCTCTGCCGTTTGCGTAACCACTTCCGGGTTAATTGCAGATACGCCAATATCAGAGAAATCACGGCCCGCTAAAGCACCGGTAAAACGCAATTCAAAGCCGTCCGCCAAACTACCGGAGACACGAACATTACCAGCAACCTCAGCTTCAGCTACACCGGCTTCGATCAACAGTTGTTCCAGCTTGGTCTTGATTTCAGACTGCAGGCTGATGGATGAGCGGCCAACAGCCAGAGCAACGAAGGCCTGCTTGGCCATATAGTCGAATACCAGCTCACCGGATGTCAGATCGGTATTCAGTTGAAGCACGGTATCTGTCAGAAGATCCGGTTGGGCAACCGGATCTCCTTGCTGGCTGAGATTACGGTTAATCGCAACATTCAGGCTCTCCGCCTGAACTGTTAGGCCATCAACCCCTACAAACGCCGCAGATGTGACACTGGACTGCAGCCCCATCCATTTACGCTGACTGTTGTTCACATCCGACATCAGAGCCAGTGCCATGTCGGCACCGGTCAGATCGAAGCCAAGCGCATCCGCTGAACCATGGTTCACACCGGCAAAAGCACTCACCTGAGAAGTACCCAGCGTCAGCAGGTCCACATCCAGAGTACGGCCATCGGACAAAGTGACATTCGTGGTGGTTTTCTCGATGGCAAACGCACCGGAAACGACGAAGAAATCGGCCACATTGACATTCAGATTAGCAGCACGCATCGCGGTCAGATCTGCTGTCGTGCCAAAATCAACTGTGCCAACAACACCGGCAAAGTCGATTGTTTGAATGCCAGTTCGGTTATAGAACAGCTCAAAACGACCGCTTAGGGTAACCTCTGTCACCCCTTCCAGGGCAGCATCACCAATCGCATACAGAGCATAACTGCTACGGGTTGCATCCAGCTCAAAAATGCCCATCGCCAGATCCGCATTGCTGACGGATGCACGCAGATCAGCCGTACCCAGATACGCCGATACATTATGGCCAGTCATCATAATGATGCGATTACCGGCTTCAGAGAAAGAACGGCTGAAACTGAAATCACCGGAAAGACCGACAGCACCTTCCAGCTGAGCTCTCAGGCCATACACACTCACAGCAAAGAATGGGGATCCTGCAGTACCTGCAGCCATCGTCAGATCAGACGACAAATCACCAATGGTTAGAGTACGAGGCGTATCAGCATAGTTAATCAGGCTGTTGTTAAACTGCAGGCGAGCGGAATCCGCCCAAACCTGATCCGTGATAAAGCCTGCACCTTCCAGTACCAGGTCACCAGCAACATCCAGTGCCAAGGTAGAGTCTTTTTTCAGCAACAGCGCCAAATCGCCATTGGTTACGCCGGTTGTGAAGCCCGACATACCAAAAAGCGCCAGAATATCGTCACCCAAAATGACAATTTCATCGCCCAGCTTCGAGAAGCCCAGCTCACCACTCAGAGTAAAATAGTCACCCAGGTTCAGATCCAACTGACCGGAAATGGAGAAACCAAGCTTGGTCAGATCCATATCCAATGCCAGACCTTCCATCGAGATAGTTGGGAAGGCAAAGTCCGGCAGATTAATATCGAAAAGGCTCAGCTCGAAATTTGGAAGATCCAGCTGAGGTAATGCCAAGACCAGTTCCGGCAGCGTCAGGTTTGGCCAATCGATGCCCAGATCCGGATAGAAAGCCCCCAGATCACCCAATGCAATGTTCGGCCAGCCAATCGACGGCAGATCGATATTCAGATCAAAACCCGACAGGTTCAGTTTTGGCAGTGCAAAGATCAGATCTGTCAGACCGATATTCGGCCAATCCAGATTCAGCTCCGGATACTGCAGCTTCAGCTCACCCAGTGTCAGGTTCGGCCAATCCAGATCGAGACTACCCAGATGCGCTTGCAGATCTGGCCAGTTCATGGTCG
>NZ_MTBA01000017.1 GCF_002150805.1 Oceanospirillum sanctuarii | reverse complement strand
GCAGGCAACACCAGTCAGATTGAAGGCGTGTATGCCTTTGGTGACCGTCAGCTGGATAATTATCTGGCGGGGATGACCACTCTGATAGGGATCAATGGAGTGATGGTGAATGATAGTACAGGCTATTTTCTGAGTGATTTTACTTTGTATCAGAATGAAAATGGGCTTCTTACTGCAGTGGTTAACCAAGCCAGTGGTGAGCAGTGGGTAGTCGCAGATACTGGTGGTGAAAGCACAGGTACACTGGGTGATGCGAAAGTGATTTGGGGCAGCTGGAATAACTGGCACCAGATTCAAGGACAGATGCTTAGTGAACAACTATATCGAACTCAGTATATATACACCGATATCTTGACCGATACGGCGATCCCTGCTGCTTTGCAGGGGATTTATAACTTCAATACGGTGTATGGAATTGTTCAGGATGACACTGGTAACACTAGTATGAATCTTAATGGCAGCCTGAGTATCGACTTCACCCAACAGAACGCAAGCATGGACTTGTCTGGTTCTTTGGGCTCGGATAGCTGGGGAGCTTTCGGCACTGGTAGTCTGAGCAACCTCTATGCCGGTAGCTTTGCGCTGAGTGGTAGTCGTTATGACGGTGTGGTCACTGATGCATTGAGTGGGACTGTCTTGGGAGAGTTCGGAGGTAGCTATGCCGATGGTTTATTTGGCTATTTTCACCTGACTGGAACCTCCAGTCAGATTGAAGGGGTATATGCCTTTGGTTTTCGGCAATTAGATGATTATCTGAGTGGTTTGAGTTCGCTTAGTGGTGTTAATGGCAGCTTGCTGAATAGGGGGAACAGCTATTCTCTGGATGAGTTTAGCTTGTATCAGGACAATGTTGGGCTTGCTGCAGTGTTCTATCCAGTAACCGCTGAGCAATGGGTAGCTGCATCTACAGCTTCGTCAGAAGCTTTCTTAGGAGACGCGACTGTGAACTGGGGTACTTGGACTACATGGCGTCAGATCAACGATCAGAGTCTGATCGAGCAAAGCACACCGATTCAGTATATCTATACCGATCAGCTTACTGATCCGACTACTATTTTCAGTCATGAAAATATCTTCATGTTAACTTCAGTTGGCGGTAGTGCTTCCAATCAAGCAGGTGAGGTAACTCAGTCAATATCAAGTACCATGACAATTGATTTTATCGATCAGGATGTCGATCTATTGATGGATCTTTCATTCTCTGGTAGTCAATGGTCGATGAGTGGTTCTGGTCAGATTAGTGATTTTATCGGGAGTGGGCTGGGGCTGATTGGTGAGCGCTACGATTCTACCGATAGGCTGTATGAATCTTCCGATGGAGTATTTTTCGGTGATTTCGTTGGTTCATCTGTTGATGGAATTGCAGGTTATTACCAACTGAACTCTGTAGATGATTATGCAGATGGGTCATTGGTGCTTACAAAAGATATGCTTCTTAATGAAAAGCGTATAGTGACCGGTAACCATTTGACGTATTTCAATGATACTCAGGCTGGATTTTATAGCACAAGTGCTTTAGGAGCCGAAGTTACGACTCTGGATGGAAACCTAATGCGGTTTTCTCAGGGAGGGAGTATTTCAGAAGTACAAAGTAGTGATCTGCTATTTGGCGCGACATCAGCCAGTGCTGCAAATCAGATCAACTGGGGGTATTGGGGAGGCTACATCGTTGATGATGGGCTAAACGGTGAGCAATATTTTGATCAGCAACGCTATTTCGCAATGATTGATTCATCGGCTCTTCATACATTGGCTTCGTCTGGCCGGCCAAATATGCAGGTCAAATTCGGGCTTCTTGGTGCTGCAGGCCATGATCAGAATGGAAACCAACTGATATTTGATGAAGCAAATTCTTATCTAATGTTGGATTTCAATGCTTCCGTGATGACGGGACAATTTGAGATGGCAAGTGGTACTGCGGATACCGCTCATGATAAATGGACTCTATACACGGATTACTACTTGTTAAGTGATGTGGCTAACGGTGAAGGTAATGTCCTGTTGTTTGGTGGGGTAACATCCTTTGATATTCAGGGAGGCGAAACCGGGTACGCCTCTGTTGAGGGGTACTGGGACTTTGTATGGACTGGTGATCGTAGCGACATTCTTATGGGAGGCTTTAGTGCTCAAGAATTGAGTGATATCGGCATTATCAATTATTCTTCATCAGGTTTATTAGTTTTTTCTGACTCAACTGCGCAGAACTCTGTTGTTGACGGTACAGAATTTTCAGGCTTGGTATCTGGTTTTGGCAGTCAGCTGGGCTGGGGAGTTGGATTCAGTTTTGATCCGGAGGCTCTTGATAGTTTATCCGGGTATTATGTGAGTGAAGCGGATAGTCAACAATTGGTTGGCGCTTTTAATGACAACCAAGGCATCAGTGTTGATTCTTCTTCTGCACAGTTCATTTCAGATACATCCAGCTATGAGATCATAAATGATAGCTACAGCAGCCAGCTGGACGGTACATATTCTGTCTCGGGCACTAATTCTATCAGAGGGGCAGATGGATCAGAGGTCGCTAAAGTTCAGTGGGGGAGATGGGGCTCCAGTAACTCTGGCGATATCTTGATGAGTAATGGTGAGGGTGTCGATCAGCTGGATGTACTGCATTTTATTACAGCGGATAATCTCACATCTGCGGCTGAACTGGCATCACTTGCTTCCAGCCAGCAAACAGCAACTTTTTCTTTTGCTGGAGGGACGTTACCCACATTGACAACGGTGGATGGTATTACTACCGGCACCGTTAACAACCTGAGTCTGAATGTTGACTTTGGGGGAGGATCCGTTAATTCAGATATGTCTTTAGGGTTTAACGGCGCCAATATTGCAGCTTTTGGTAGCGGTACCCTCGATCAATTCCTCAGTTACGGCATTTCTTTGGATGCTTATCAGGTTGAAACTCTGATTGGAACCGGTTCTCTTCAAGGACAGTTTGTTGGTCCAAATGCTGATGGGGCTCTTGTCGGTTATGAATTGAATACGGATCTGGGTGTGATTAATGGAGCAGGAACCCTTCAGAAAACTACAGAAACATACTTACAGGCACCATAGTGGGACGATTGACTGTAAAAGGGGTAGTGTGAACTGGATCACATAAAAATAGTAACCATTTGTTACCCGGACGGCCATTATTTTTTCTAGGTAGTAAAATTAGATTTGCTTGTGTAGTAAGCGGGCAGATAAAGCTCTTTAAGAGTATTTGCTCGTTTACGAAACAGGTAGGATCTGGAATTCAACAGGACTTGTCAAAGCCAAAGCGGGATGCGTGCAAGGAGCACTTGGCGACTTAATTTACTGCTTTGGTGATGACCGTGTCTTCCATAATAAAGTGTTTTATATATTCTTTATTGTCAATCCTCTTTTTAACCTTACCCCTCAAGGTTATGGCTGCTGAGGCAGTTGGTCAGATTCTCTTTATCCATGGTGTTGTCACTATCAATTCTGCTAGCGGTGAATCCCGAACGGCTGTTCAGGGAGCATCTGTCTTTGAGGGGGAGAGCATTGTTTCAGATAAAGCCAGCAGTATGCAGCTGAAGATGGTTGATGGTGGTTACCTTGCTGTTCGCCCGTCAACCGTTATTAAAATCGATAATTACCGCTTTAAGCAGGATGGTCAGGATAAGGTTCAGACCTCTTTGCTAAGGGGCGGGCTTCGCTCGATTACTGGCTCGATTGGCCAAACCCGCAAAGAAAGCTTCAAGATCAGAACTCCGGTTGCCACCATGGGTATCAGGGGAACGGACCTTGAGGTATTTTACTTTCCTGAGGATCAGGGTGAATCGGTTAAGAAAGGGGTTTACCTGAGGATTAACTCAGGTAAGGGCTATATCCAAACCTATGCTGGTGTTCAGTTTGTCGGTGCCAACGAGACTGGTTATGTCGCAGACAGTCAATCTCTCCCCGAGTTACTCTCAGCCCCTCCTGCTATCTTTAACAGAAGTGATATCTTTGGCTTAAGTCCAGATTCGTTGGACACGTTACCTTCATCCAGAGCGACTGAAGCGGAAGTTCTGACGCAATTTCTGGATCTTTCAGATGATGCTATGCCTAAGTTTGAGGCGATCAATTTTGTAGATTTAAGCCTTCCCCCCGATTTATATGAAAGCTGGTGGGCAGACTCTTTGCCTAATGATGGTCAAGTCAGTTTTTCGTATCTGGAGAGTCCTTCCAGTTTTGGAGGGTTGGCTAATTTAACCTCCAAAGAAGTGCTGAATAATAAAACGGGTACTTTTGTCTACGCATCTAATAATTTATCTGTTTCTTCAGGCAATCTATTGAACTCCCGAAGTGAACTAAAAATTGACTTTAGCAATGATACTCTCGGTTATCTCTTGTTTTTACAGTTTGGGATTTCACCTTCCGAGGCTCGTTCAGTTGCTTCAAGCTCTAATGGTGGAGAGTGGAACTTTGAAGGAGAGGGGTTACTGGCAGACTTTGTAAGTGATGAAGGGATGTCTATGAAGAATGGATCTTTTAAAGATTCATTAAGTAATATACATGCCGCTGACGGGGCTTGGTTTGGAGTTTTTACGGGTGAAAATGCTGAAGGGTTGTATAGCACATTTGATTTGAATACTCAGGATGGAAGCTATTCTATATCCGGTGCTTCACAAACAGAGTCTAGTTCTGAGTTGACTTTAGAACCTGAGCCGGAACCAACTCCAGAGCCGGAACCAACGCCTGAGCCAACTCCAGAGCCAACTCCAGAGCCAACTCCAGAGCCGGAACCAACTCCTGATCCAGAGCCAACTCCAGAGCCGGAACCAACTCCTGATCCAGAGCCAAC
>NZ_MTBA01000016.1 GCF_002150805.1 Oceanospirillum sanctuarii | reverse complement strand
AATCATTATAATGAGATTATCGCAAATTTTAGGAATTAATCACAGTCTCATGGATACAGTCAAAAGCATCTTTCCTTCAAACATCATAATGAAAGGAATATGGTAATCTGTGCGTTGTTGAGAATAAAGCCTTCTGTGATTAACTTATCAGCGCTTAATTCGGTACTATCCCAGTGCCAACGCCAGCACAAAACTGCCTTTTGGCTAAATCCGTGGACACGGCCACAATCAAAAAATCTGCCATCGATTGATGTAACTTCACGAAAGCGACCCACGTTACAAGGCAAAGACTGATGATAACATGAGCAAGCCTAAGTAAGATGCGAAGATGCTAAAAGGTCGCTTGATCATATTTATAATTTACTAATCACCTCTAAATACTGAGAGGCGAGAGTATCATAGCGCCGGTTCGATAAAATCCATTCCCGACCACGTCGACCCATGTCATTCAATTCACCTTCTGGCATCTTAGAAAAACGATCTACCGCTACACTTAAAGCTTCTACATCCTCAGCCGGAACAAAAAGCCCACAATCTGCTTCGTTAATCATGCTAGAATAGCCAGTATAGGAAGCCAATACAGGCTTACCAGATAACATATAATCAATTACTTTATTCAAAGATTGCCCGTAAGCCCAAAGCGGCGATGTATTTACAGCAAAGTAAACAACATCAACATAACTCAAAACAGATTGAACCTGTTTCTTCTCAACCCTTGGTGCAAAGGTTAGATTATCAAGATCAGCATTTTCACTCTGAAAATGCTCCTTTAAATAGCCATCACCCACCATCAAAAAATGGATATCTTCCCTATTTTGCATAGCACGCGCACAGGCAAAGAAAGTTTCAAGCGCATTGTCTGCACCTATTGAACCAGCATGACAGACAATAAACTTATCCTTAGGAAAATATTTATTGACATATTCCTCAGACAGCGGTTCAGGTCTATCCAGTAAACTATCATCAACACCCTGCGGGATACAGGCAGCCTCAATATGTTTTCCAGTCACATTTTCAATATGCAATCCAAGATTTGGCATAGTACCAACAACCTTGTCCGCCTTCTCATATCCCAAACGTTCTAGCCAAGAGAGAAAAATAACAAAAGGGTTCATAGGGCTGATACCGCCAGATGATACTAAAATAAGTGGCCAGATATCACGGACTTCAAAAATAAGCTTACATTTATACTTACGACGCAATAATAAGCCATTAAGAATTGTTAAAAGTGACAAACTAGATATGACAATTACATCAGGGATATCCATATTTTTCTTTGGCATACGAAATAATTGCCATTCAAAATCCAACCAACTTAGCATTCTGCCAAATGATCTTGCACCCTTATACTTCCAAGTTTTTAGCCAATGCACATCAACACCATCTACCTGCTCAACCATCAACTTACCTTTAAATGAAGGCGCTGAAATCAGATGATTAGAATCGGAGGTTATTAAAGAACAACGATGGCCGGCTTTGGTCATAGCAGTTAAAATCAAAAAACCCCTAGCACTGACTTTTGCAGCGTAAGAAGGTGCCACATACTTAGATATATACCATATATTCATAATATTAATAAAGCCTTGGAATGGAATTAACAACCTTAATTACATCGCAGAAGTCCAAGCCAACAGCATCTAAATACCAACGAATATTTTCATAGCGCGGCTGATTCTCGTCTTCCACTTTCACAAGAGCTTCTTCACGAGTAATTTGTCCCTCACGGATTTGATTACTGCGGAAGGTATCATGTTCAGTAAAACCAGCGACAATGTAGTAAATGTAGTTATAAAAAGCTGCTGTACCGTCACCAATACGCCAAGTAGTATTGGTATCGACTGCAGTTTCCCAGCCATAATCATTAATCAGCACATCATCGATCTCTTTTTCATCCCAACGCCAATAGTCGAATACATGATAATAATCTTTCTTCTCTGTAAAACTACGATAATACTCTCCAGATAAAGTATCCCATAATGAGCTATTAAAATAGCCAGGGCTTTTCAACATGGCTTTAAATCTGAGCTTCTGATACTCAATTTGCTTTTGCCAACCATGCATATAAACACGTTCTTCTTCAAAATCAGGTGGCACACCTAAAAAGCCTGCTTTAAAGTGTGTGACCTCAAGAGGGTTAACACCCCACAAATTAAGGTTTATGCCAGTCTGCTTTTTGACAGTTTCAACATGCCTGAAAAAATGCTTATCACCCGCAGTTAAAATACTTATCATCCCAAGATGCGGGGCCTTAAGCCAAGCCTTAAGATTCTTTTTAATATTATCCCGCTTTTTTGAAATATCGTCGGCAACAATGATATTCTCAACGCCCAACTCAGCACACATCAAGCTAATATTACGACGACCTAAATCAGTGACCATACCCCAATCATAGGTGTATGTAACTGGCTTCATTTTTAATTCGTTTACTATCAAATGCAAACCATAGCAACTGTCACGCCCACCAGAAAACGGAACAATGCAATCCAAACCTTCTTTTCTTCGGTATGGCGCAACAAGCTCAAACAGTTGCTCCTTGGGCTTTGGGTTATTTCTTGGCTTATAAGCATTGCAGTAATTACACACACCATTATTATCAAAGTGAATAAATGGCATTGTTTCAGGCAGGATGCATCGGGTACAACGTTTTAATGTTGGTTTAGGATACTGTAGAAGCTTCCGCTCTTCAGCAATATCCATGAATTTTGGAATAAGACCGGAGCGATGTTCTTTAAAATCTTCAACATCAATTGAAGTTGAAACAGGTATATCCAACAAAACCTCTTCATTAATGACCTGCGTAATTTCAGAGCAGCCTAACTGGGCTAGAGGATAGCTTTCAGAAGAAAAGTAAACGGAATCTCCTTTTATGCCTGTATAAAGACTTCCATTATTTGAGAACAAAGCAATTTTACCCAGGGAAGGCACTGTAATAGCTGTTGCCACTACACCTTTGCAGTGTGCCAAAACCGCATCTGAAACACCTTTCAGGCCACCTGTTTTATTAATGTGTTGCTCCGCAATCGCAGCAATAATTTCTGTATCAATTTGCTGCTTACGTTCAAAACCTAACTTATCCCAAAGTATTTCATCATTAACGACAATACCATTATGAATAACAACAACACCGTTCCGAACGATAGGCTGGTTATCTAAAAGACCATTTGTAATTAAGCGACTGTGACCAAGAGCAATTACCGAATTTTCAGCTTTAATAGGCTTAAGCAATTTAAGAACATCATAATCTGCTCTGTAGACCTTAAGCTCGTTATCCATATTAAAGACAAGCCCACTTGAGTCACGGCCACGCTGCCTGGCATGTTCTGCCAGATAACAAAGGTCTTCATTTTTTAAGCTTGTATTTCCTAATATCCCAAAAATCCCACACATATAAAACCTATATATTTAAAAATTTAGCAATCTGCTTGGCTGCTTGACCGCCACCATACAGATTATCAGTATCCTGTACTTTACGCTCCACATTATGCGTAGCAGCTTCAATAATTTTTGCAGTGTCGGCACCTACCAATTCATTGGCACCCGCCTCAATGAGCTCAACCCATTCTGTTTGATCACGCATAGTTACACAGTACTTTCCAAAGAAAAATGCTTCTTTCTGTAAACCGCCACTATCGGTAATGACTAAGTTACAGTTATCAAGCAACCACAATATTTCAAAGTATCCAACCGGCTCAACTAAATGAACATTTAACTCAAGACCATTCTGCATAATAAGTTTTCGTGTACGAGGGTGCAGCGGCAACACAACTGGAGCCACCGATTTGTGTAGTGTATTCAAAGCATTAACAATGGTTGTTAAGCGCTGCGGATTGTCGGTATTTTCCGCACGATGCAGGGTAGCTAAAATAAAGCCCTCAGGGAGCTTACCAGCAGGGGGGATTGCCTTTTCTGTAAACAGCAAGGCGGAATCCTGCATCACGTCACCTACCTTCAGAACCTGAGCATTCTTGCCAGCAAAACCTTCATGACTCAGGTGTTTCACTGCCGCATCTGTTGGACAAAAAAGTAAATCACTGATCTGATCAGTAAGGATGCGATTAATCTCTTCCGGCATCTGCATGTTGAAGCTGCGCAAGCCCGCTTCAACGTGGGCCACAGGAATATGCAGTTTTGCCGCCGCGAGGGCACCCGCCAATGTTGAGTTTGTATCACCATACACCAAAACACGATCGGGTTTATGAGCTAACAAAGCCTGCTCAATTTCTACAAGCATTCGGCCAGTCATCTCACCGTGCCTACCTCCGTGAATATCTAACTGAATGCGCGGGCGAGGTATATTCAGTTGGTTGAAGAAGACATCCGACATATTGGCATCGAAGTGCTGCCCGGTATGCAGTAAGATTTCTTCAATGCCTTCGGTTTGCTGAATTGCGCGAGAAACAACACTAGCTTTAATGAATTGTGGGCGGGCACCGATAATCGTGAGGATTTTTTGCATAAATAGAATCGCTTACAGTGATTGATAAAAAGCCAACAGCTTGTGTTCTTCAATGCTCCAGTTGTACTTTTCCTGTACGGCCTTCTGGCCGTTAAGTCCCATTTGCTCGGCCTCCGCAGGATGGTTAACCAAATAGTTTACAGCCTCGGCAATTGCTTGAGGATCAAGGGGGTCAACACAAAGCCCGCACTGGTTGCCTTCAATAATTTCTTTCCAGAGCGGGAAGTTAGAACCGATGACCGGAACACCGGCACTCATATATTCAAACATTTTGTTGGGTTGTGCATCCATGTGGTTAGGTGAAGGCAAAAAAGTAACCAAACCACCTACACAGCGAGAGAGTATGTCACCAACATCTTCGCGCCCCACAAAACCAAGTGCATCGACACGCTGCCAACCGGTATCTGCCTGTGCGGCGGCTTCAACAGCGGGCTCGTTAAATTTGCCTACTAGTTGTAAACGCACACCAGATTGCACCAATCCCATAGCTTGAACAACTTGAGAAATCCCGCGAATTTGCCCTATGCCTCCAACATATCCTACCTGTGTTTGCTTTTGCGACCAGTCAACTTCACCTTTGGAAAACTCATCTAAAAGCGGGTAGTTATTGATATCAATCGAACGCATTCCCATCGCAGAGAATTTATCACGGATACTGGGTGTAGCAGTAATCACGGCATCAAACTTACGGCAGGCCATACGCTCGTATACGGCAAAAGTCTTAGATAGTAACCACTTGGCGGGCTTGTTTAGATAGGGTTTGCCTAACAACTGCTTGGGCACATCCTCGTGGGCATCAAAGATCACCACCTTACCAATTTTTTTGAGTTTCACACCAATGGGTATCAATTCAGGGTCATGCAGGTGATAAATATCGGCATCTATCTCCAGCGCTTTTGCCAGTACACGACCCGGGGCATTACGAATACGATCCAGACGCCCATTTGAAACACCAACATCAAATATAACTATATTACTTTTGGTTTCATCCCCCATGCCGTCAGCTACTATAAGAGAAACATCAAAAGCTGCAGAAAGAGACATGCACTGCTTAAGGAATATCCGAATGTCATCACGCGGATGTGCAGATGTTAGATGGCAAATCTTATGATGCATTCTTTTTTCCTTCACGAATCAAAACCACCAAAAATACCGACATAATAAAACCATGTGTTAGCAATGTAGTAAAAAGATCAGAGGATATTAACAATGCTCGCACTGGAATTATCGACATTGATAATACGACCCAGTTTTGAACACCATATTTTGACAAATTGTTCAACAACGAAAAAACAAATGAAGTAAGAATAGCATATATCAGAACACCAAAAAGTCCAGCGTGAGCATAACCACTTGCAACAAATCCATTATTTGCTCCCAGACTGTCATCACCCAAGTAACTACCAATCACCCTGCTAACACTGCTACTATAAGGATAATCAAGAAATCGACTTAGTATAGAGTTTGACCAATAGACCTTCTCATTAAAATCAAAAAACTCTATATAGACATATGTAAGGTTTGCAGGAACAAAAAAGACACGCCGACTAAACAAAGAAGAGAGCCAGATATCACCAAACATATGGTAGCTAAAAAGCCCCAAAAAAATAACAAAAGAAAAAACCACCGGAACAACCATCAAAGAACTATAAAATCTAAAATAATACCAAACACCAAAAACCAATATCGGATAAAAAAGAATACTCTTGTGCGTTGATGCTGCAAAGAAAAAAACCTGCACAAACAAAAGCAAGAAACACAATAAAAATCTTCTATACTTAAGGGAAATAACAATCAGAAAAATATTAAAAACCTGATAAGTCCAAGTATTTGTATACGCAAAAACACCAAACGAAGATAGCTCAGAGTTATAGTTTCTATATAGATAAACTTTAGAAAAATCTAGATTAACAACAACGCCTGTATAAAAATACCAAAAAACAAGAAAAACCACAAAAACAAGAGATATTATGACAGCAATATTTTCTCCACCACAAACAACGGGAACTTTAATAGGAAAACTGATTTTTGAAAAAACCGAAATCAACCAAACAGCCAAAAACGTTACTAAAACAGGAAAAAAAACACGCTCACAATCAAGACCATAAATAACTATAATAGGCGTCAAAACGGCCAAATAGGCCGTTAGAACAAAATAATCACTAACAAGCCGCAGCCTCACTTTTGGCGCAATAAAAATTAAGCCTATAAAATATAAAAACCATGCGAAAAGAAAACGCTTCGTCTCGAAGTTATAATGAAAACCACTATACGAATACTCAAAACTCACAACTGAAGCATAGGAATAATCGAGAACAACCTTAAACAATAGCAAAAAAAAATAGTACAAATAATCTGAATAAATCAACTTACTCAAAACAATCACCCTTGACGGCAATCTTGTGTTTTCCGCTTTTGCTTAAAACAAACCCACCAGAATAATCAAATACAACATCAATATCACCAAGATGGGATCTTAAAGAATTTTCTATGTATTTTTCTGAAACCTCAAACTCATACTCATCAGATACACTCAAAACAACTCTTATACAATTATTCGACTCTTGTATAAACTGATACTTATTAACTAAAACAGGCCCCATTAAAACAGTCAAAACAGGTGTCCCAATCTTAAAACCGCCAAATTCGATCATATCAGTTACACGCCCCTCTAAAGATTTCAATAAAGGGTAACTACTGCCACACTCACATTTTTCTTGAGAAACAACACCTAAATCCCCAGTATCATATCTTACAAATGGTGTTGCTTTATTAATAAAGCTAGTTGCAACAATCCTGCCAACTCGTCCATAAATACGTCGGCCACCTTCATCAACAACTTCCAAATATCCTCGCTCAGTATCTATGTGATACCCATCGTGAAATTCACATTCAAAAGCCGACAAACCACCATCATTTAGGCCATATCCATCATACACCGGACATTGAAAAACATTCTCAATATATTTTCTTTGGGCAGAACTTAACATCTCGGCAGTAGTAAAAATTGATTTTAAATTAATTTGAAACCTATCTCTTTCAGCGTCTACAAACTTTGCAAGCTCATATATAGAAGATGGATATCCCCGTAAGAATTTAGGTTTCCACTTCACCATATCAATAGCATATTTCTCAAGGATAGAATCATCCATGCCATATGATGAATACTTGCGCATAGAAAGACAATACGAAATCAATTTTGATTTTAATGTGCTAGACTTACCAACTAAAGACCCACCAGCAAGAACTGCAACTTTATCACCTAGTCTATAACCTCCTTTTGACCATCCCCTATAAAGCAAAGCTAAACTTGCTTGATCACAAGAATTACTCAAACGATAAACAAGTGGTTCGCCTGTAGACCCCCCCGTACTTACCGTTTTGGATTCATTATTGTGAGGATCATAAACCTCTATAACATCCCGATTTTTTATAATATCTAATTTATTAATAATCGGCATTTTATCTATAACTTCAAAAACATCCCCATCCATCTCTATCTTCCCGTTATAGAAAGGGACTTCACGCATACAAAATTGTAGAAAACCACGTAATCGCTGACTCAACTTATACTCTAGCTCAGACTGACTACAGTTCCTACAATACATATAGTAAAAATAAAGAAACAAAACCTTAGGCTTAAAAAACAAATGCGCTACAACAAATAAAATACGATTCACAACATCCCCCTATTAGAACGCACCTGAGCAGCTCATCTACCAACCTCTTTGTTGCTGATTATTGAGCCTCAGCGC
>NZ_MTBA01000015.1 GCF_002150805.1 Oceanospirillum sanctuarii | reverse complement strand
TCTGAGTTCGGAAAGGATTCAGGTGGTTCCTACACGCTATTGTCGTCAAGCAAAAAAGGTTGTAGATCGATGCCAATCGAGATGTTTGTATGTATTGGTGTTTGATGTCTTTGTAATCGCGACGTATCCGATTGTTTATTCAGCAAGGTCAGACCATTTTGGTGTTATATGGTCAAGCCTCACGGGCAATTAGTACAGGTTAGCTCAACGCCTCACAACGCTTACACACCCTGCCTATCAACCTTGTAGTCTTCAAGGGCCCTTTAGGAAGCTCAAGGCTTCAGTGAGACCTCATCTTGAAGGGGGCTTCCCGCTTAGATGCTTTCAGCGGTTATCCTGTCCGAACGTAGCTACCGGGCAATGCCATTGGCATGACAACCCGAACACCAGTGGTTCGTCCACTCCGGTCCTCTCGTACTAGGAGCAGCTCTTCTCAAGTCTCCAACGTCCACGGCAGATAGGGACCGAACTGTCTCACGACGTTCTAAACCCAGCTCGCGTACCACTTTAAATGGCGAACAGCCATACCCTTGGGACCGGCTTCAGCCCCAGGATGTGATGAGCCGACATCGAGGTGCCAAACACCGCCGTCGATGTGAACTCTTGGGCGGTATCAGCCTGTTATCCCCGGAGTACCTTTTATCCGTTGAGCGATGGCCCTTCCATACAGAACCACCGGATCACTATCACCTACTTTCGTACCTGCTCGACGTGTCAGTCTCGCAGTTAAGCACCCTTATGCGATTGCACTCATTGCACGATGTCCGACCGTGCTGAGGGTACCTTCGTGCTCCTCCGTTACTCTTTGGGAGGAGACCGCCCCAGTCAAACTACCCACCACACAATGTCCTCGGCCCCGATAAGGGGTCTGAGTTAGAACCTCAACATGACCAGGCTGGTATTTCAAGATTGGCTCCACCGGAACTGGCGTCCCGGTTTCAAAGCCTCCCAGCTATCCTACACAAGTCATATCAAAGTCCACTGTGAAGCTGTAGTAAAGGTTCACGGGGTCTTTCCGTCTAGCCGCGGATACACAGCATCTTCACTGCGATTTCAATTTCACTGAGTCTCGGGTGGAGACAGCGTGGCCATCATTACGCCATTCGTGCAGGTCGGAACTTACCCGACAAGGAATTTCGCTACCTTAGGACCGTTATAGTTACGGCCGCCGTTTACCGGGGCTTCGATCAAGAGCTTCGCGTGAGCTAACCCCATCAATTAACCTTCCGGCACCGGGCAGGCGTCACACCCTATACGTCCACTTACGTGTTTGCAGAGTGCTATGTTTTTAGTAAACAGTTGCAGCCACCTGGTATCTTCGACCAGCCGGGGCTTACGGAGCAAGTCCTTCACCCTGGCCGGCGCACCTTCTCCCGAAGTTACGGTGCCATTTTGCCTAGTTCCTTCACCCGAGTTCTCTCAAGCGCCTTAGTATTCTCTACCTGACCACCTGTGTCGGTTTGGGGTACGGTCTCTTTAGAGCTGAAGCTTAGAGGCTTTTCCTGGAAGCATGGCATCAACCACTTCGGTTCCGTAGAACCTTCGTCGTCACGTCTCGGCATAGAGCATCCCGGATTTACCTAAGATGCAAGCCTACCGGCTTAAACGCGGACAACCGTCGCCGCGCTGGCCTAGCCTTCTCCGTCCCCCCATCGCACTCTAAAGAGGTATTGGAATATTAACCAATTTCCCATCGACTACGCATTTCTGCCTCGCCTTAGGGGCCGACTCACCCTGCGCCGATTAACGTTGCGCAGGAACCCTTGGTCTTCCGGCGGGGAAGTTTTTCACTCCCCTTATCGTTACTCATGTCAGCATTCGCACTTCTGATACCTCCAGCATGCTTCTCAACACACCTTCATCGGCTTACAGAACGCTCCTCTACCGATTGCACGTAGTGCAATCCCGCAGCTTCGGCACATAGTTTAGCCCCGTTACATCTTCCGCGCAGGCCGACTCGACTAGTGAGCTATTACGCTTTCTTTAAAGGGTGGCTGCTTCTAAGCCAACCTCCTAGCTGTTTTAGCCTTCCCACATCGTTTCCCACTTAACTATGATTTTGGGGCCTTAGCTGGCGGTCTGGGTTGTTTCCCTTTTCACGACGGACGTTAGCACCCGCCGTGTGTCTCCCGGATAGTACTCACTGGTATTCGGAGTTTGCAAAGGGTTGGTAAGTCGGGATGACCCCCTAGCCTTAACAGTGCTCTACCCCCAGTGGTATTCGTCCGAGGCTCTACCTAAATAGATTTCGAGGAGAACCAGCTATCTCCCGGCTTGATTAGCCTTTCACTCCGATCCACAGGTCATCCGCTAGCTTTTCAACGATAGTCGGTTCGGTCCTCCAGTTGATGTTACTCAACCTTCAACCTGCCCATGGATAGATCGCCGGGTTTCGGGTCTATTCCCAGCAACTGAACGCGCAGTTAACACTCGCTTTCGCTACGCCTCCCCTAAACGGTTAAGCTCGCTACTGAAAATAAGTCGCTGACCCATTATACAAAAGGTACGCAGTCACTCCGAAGAGCTCCCACTGCTTGTATGCATACGGTTTCAGGTTCTATTTCACTCCCCTCACAGGGGTTCTTTTCGCCTTTCCCTCACGGTACTGGTTCACTATCGGTCAGTCAGTAGTATTTAGCCTTGGAGGATGGTCCCCCCATATTCAGACAGGATTTCACGTGTCCCGCCCTACTCGATTTCACTGTGGATAAGATTTCGTGTACGGGGCTATCACCCACTATGGCCGCACTTCCCAGAGCGTTCCACTATCTACACCGCAGCTTAAGGGCTAATCCGATTTCGCTCGCCGCTACTTTCGGAATCTCGGTTGATTTCTTTTCCTCCGGGTACTTAGATGTTTCAGTTCCCCGGGTTCGCCTCATACAGCTATGTATTCACTGTATGATACCCAGCTTACACTGGGTGGGTTTCCCCATTCGGAAATCCTCGGATCAAAGCTCGTTTACCAGCTCCCCGAGGCTTATCGCAGGTTTCTACGTCCTTCATCGCCTCTGACTGCCAAGGCATCCACCGTATGCACTTAGTTGCTTGACCATATAACCCAAAAGGGTCTGGTTAAGACTTTGCTG
>NZ_MTBA01000014.1 GCF_002150805.1 Oceanospirillum sanctuarii | reverse complement strand
ATCACAACGGTCAGCATCACTGACCGTGTGTTTGAAGAGGATGAACAGATTTCGTTTAGTGGCTTTCTGAATGAGAAGTACGGGGGGATGGAGAGTAAAGAGTTTGAATAACGCTTACTGTACTCGTTATCTGCACCCGGCTAGGTCTCCAAAATAACGTCAAAGCCGCCATAAATGATCCGCTTCCCATCGAAAGGCATGGGGTTATTTTCAGGGCTCATTCGGGGATCTTCCATCACCCGCTGCCAGCCCGCATCCCGAACCTCTTTGGACGGCCAGACAACCCAGGAGAACACAACGGTTTCATCCTCTTTTGCATGCACAGCCATCGGAAATGAAGTGGCCTCACCATCCGGCACATCATCCCCCCAAGCCTCCATCACCTTTAATGCCCCGCACTCTTTAAACACCTCGGCTGACAGCCTGCAGTGCTCAAGGTACTGCGCTTTATTCGCTGTTGGCACAGCGGCTACAAATCCATCGACGTATGACATAAATAAACTCCTTCAGTGGAGCTATAACCATAGACCAGAGATGCCCAAGGGCATAATGCGAAAAAGAAGTGTCGGTTGAAGTGGTCGGATAATCTAAGGGAGTGCAGCGTTCAGCTGCTTTTGGTCAGCGCGAGTTTTGCCCCAAAACCGATAAAAACCACACCCGTGATCGAGTTTAACCAGACCTTAAAGGTTGGGTTGTTCGTCGCGGATTTTATCCTGCTCAGGGTAAACACCATGGCCGAGAACCAGAGCACATTGACCAGCGAGTGCGCTGTAACCAGTGAGTAAGCACTTAGGGCGCTACCATCTACCGGCATAAACTGAGGGAAAGCCGCCAGATAAAAAACCGATACTTTCGGGTTCAGAATATTGGTTAAAAAGCCCTCGTAGAAAGCGCCCTTCATCGAAACCGGCTTTTGTACCGGTTCTTCCGCCAAGGTCGATTGTGCAGCGGGCTGTCGAATCGCATTTCTCAGGGCTTTAATACCCAACCAGATTAGATACGCAGCCCCCAGCATTTTAAAAACAAAAAATGCGTTGGCGGACTGCACTAGGAGAATGGAAATACCGAATATCGACAAAGTACCGTGTACATAGAAAGCGGCCACAAAGCCCGCAATGTTGATCAGTCCCGCTCTATGACCGGAGAGAGGCACCGTCTTAGCGATCAGAAAGCCATTCGGCCCCGGAGAGATCACCAGCAAAGTCGCCACGGCGATAAAAGCGAAAATAGCGTTTAAATCCATTTTAGTTCTCCGGTGGTTTGGGCTTCGAGGTTTCAACCTGAGAGGGTTCTGACAGCTCCTGCAGCATAGTGGTTTTCAGTTCCTGAATCTCTTTTTCTGCCCGCTGTTCTGCGGCCTTAACAACGTCAGGGTTTAGCTTTTCCAGTAACTGGTTCAGAGGCTTAGACATAAGGTATTCCGTTGGTTTTGAGTGCTATGAAAGACAACAACCAGCATGACTGACCGCGTTTTGAAGATAGAAATTGTTGTGGATATAGAAAATGAGGTTTAACGCCCGGCTCAGGCGCAACCAGACAGAATGGGATTTGTGCCAAAATTGGTGCTCGCGCCGTTGGCACAAATGACGCGGCGGTTGATTGTCGCTTGGAGCCGTTTGTTAGCCATCACGAGAGTCAAACTTTATCAATATAACCAAACATAAATAACAACACTTTACAAAATATGGCGAAACCCATTACTTCCAAAACAGGTATGCCAATTAATATTGGCTTATTGTATCTAATATAACCAATCGGCTTAAAAGAAAATATTGTAAGGAGAAAGACCAAACCAAGTATACCCAAATAATAAATATCAGTTCCTATCTCGACAACAACAGCATTACCAGACTTTATAAGCTCTACTGACTTCCACTCCATGAATATTTGGCTTAGATTGACTTTTAGAATATCTCCTTTCTCTACGCGCTCATAAAAACTTTTACTAACCGCCTCATTGTAGCTAAACGTACCGCTAGCTTTTATATTATAAGAAGATCCTTGCTTACTAGTATTTGCATACTTTTCATAGACTACGGCTCGATCAATCATGCCATAAGGAAGAGCGATATCCATTGCGATCAGAATCGTCATTAGTACCGATGGCACAGCGAAAATTCTTATAATTAATACGAAAAATTTCACAGCATCATCCTCTGGCTAACAGCTTAGTAATCAGGCATACGCGTTTTGGCGATTTCAATATACCGACAAAAACTGAGGAAAGGACTTTGATTAGAAGAGGAAAAAATCCGTTTTCTGATCTGACCGCTTCCCTGCAATACGCTCATGCGTTTATTTGCTCTAAATCTAAGAGCTGCAGGTGAGTGTTCCGTTAAATAGAACACTCACCTAATTCCGTAATTCTTTGACTTTTTCAGTCTATCCGATCACCAACACTGGAATTTTTTGTTAGCGAATTCATTCATCTAAGACCTCATCAAACTTATCAATCGAAAATGCTGCATATGACTCCAAAAACGCCTTCATCGTCCGATTTTTTCGTTTTCTGGACTCGGCAACGTCAACCATTTCGTCAAAAAGGTAGAGAATCTCTTCTTTGCGTTGAATATCGAACGGCAAGTAAAACAGCTCATATTTACTATAAATTCGTTTAAGCTTTAGTTCATTGCTGGTAAGGCTATCTAGCTTACTTTTAAAAGAATCAACCGGACTAACCTCTGGCTCTTCGATTAATCCTTCTTGCAGTAAATACTCGTAGTCATTTTGAATACTTCTTGCGACTTCTTTGCCTTGCTTATCTATCTCTGAAAAAAGCTGTTCTTTAAAAGCATCAAGTTCGTTTGCATCAAACATTGATTCAGACTCTGAGAGGGGAAGCCAATGCCCTAAATATGTCTCAATTCCATAGTTACGAAGCAGATTTTCAGTGTTATCTAAGTGCTCTGGGATGTAATCGAACCGAAAATAACGCTTACTTACCGTTGCTGTTTCAATATTGAATCCTGCCACTTCAAGTGACTGGTCTGTGATCCGGGATTTTCCATTCTCACTTAGACGATACCGTATGGAAAGATATTGCTCTAAATTTTCATTCCACTTATGTACAAACAGTCCAGATTGTAGCAAAGCATACTTGAAGCTAAACTCTTCTTTTCGGGAAAACCTGTTAAGCTGTTGAGGGGATAATAATTTAAGCTTATTTAGTTGCGATAGGTGCTCCTCTAATATTTCAGTGTCCTGACTATCGATTAGACATTCATAATTGCCTCCTCGTCTTATCAGGCCAGCCCCAGTAAGATTGGCCGAACCCAATACAATACTGCCCGATACAACAGTACCATAGTCGTCAAAAGCAACAAGAGCATACACTTTTGAATGAAACAAGTTATTTGATTCTACTGCATTTATACTGACCTCAACGTCTTGAAATGAATCACAAAACTCTTGCAAAAAATCGCCGCCATATTCAATAGCCGCCCGACGATCAATGAAAATTCTAACGTCACTTATACGCGCAAAATTTTGCACTTCAGTAATCAGTTTAAATGCCGCATCGCTATCAAAATAGCACGAACATAAATGTAGAGTGTGATAACGCCGCTTATCTATACGACCCAGCATTTCAGCAAGGCATTGCTTCTTCATCGACCTGATGTGTAAATAATTATTGTCCATGATCTGCCTCTTTTTTGAGTGCGCTAATAGCTTAATATCAGGCATGCGCATTTTGCCGATTTCATACCGACAAGTACCGAGAAGAGACTTTGATTGGAAGAGGAAAAATCCATTTTCTGATCTGACTGCTTCCCTGCCATACGCTCATGCGTTTATTTGCTCTTAATCTAAGAGCTGCAGGTGACTGTTCCGTTAAATGGAGCACTCACCTGCTTCCGTAATGCTTTGATTTTTCAGTCTATCCCTTCACCTAAATTAGCGGAAGCCACCAATAGGTATTAGATACCTTTTTCAGGCAGGTATTTGATGTGTGGCAGATAGCAGGTATGCATTCCCACGTAGAACATGGGAACGAGTCGCGGTTCAAAGTAGTACCGCCAGAACAAAAAAAGCCCCGGTGACCAAACCGGGGCAATAAGCTCAGAGGTACACCTTTCGGTGCAGGGAGGTTTCGTGCAGAAACTTAGCTCGGGAAGGCGAAGCTTACGCCTTCACGTACGCCGCTGGATGGCCAGCGTTGGGTGATGGTTTTACGTTTGGTGTAGAAGCGCACACCATCCGGGCCGTAGGCGTGCAGGTCACCAAACAGGGAGCGTTTCCAGCCGCCGAAGCTGTGGTACGCAACCGGCACTGGCAGAGGTACGTTGATACCCACCATGCCCACTTCGATCATGTCGGAGAAGTAACGGGCGGCTTCACCGTCACGGGTGAAGATGCAGGTGCCGTTGCCGTATTCGTGATCGTTGATCAGCTGCATCGCTTCTTCCATGGTGTTCACGCGCACTACCTGCAGCACAGGGCCGAAGATCTCTTCTTTGTAGCTGACCATCTCTGGTGTTACGCGGTCGATCAGGGTTGCACCCACAAAGAAACCGTTGTCGTAACCCGCCACCTGAGGTTCGCGGCCATCAACCACCACGTTTGCGCCGTCTTCTTCAGAACTTGAGATATAACCCACCACCTTGTCGCGGTGTGCGGCGGTAATCACAGGGCCGAAGTCGTTGGACTTGTCGGAGAACGCACCCACTTTCAGTGGCTTCATCGCTTCTTTCAGTTTGCTGACCAGTGCATCAGCTGCCTGATCGCCTACGGCTACCGCTACCGACAGCGCCATACAGCGCTCACCGGATGAACCAAAGGCAGCACCCAGCAGCTGGTTTACGGCGTTATCCATATCCGCATCCGGCATCACGATAGCGTGGTTTTTCGCGCCACCTAACGCCTGACAACGCTTGCCGTTGGCATTGGCGGTTGCGTAGATATATTCCGCAATCGGCGTGGACCCCACAAAGCTTACCGCCTTGATGCGCTTGTCGGTTAGTAGGGTATCCACCGCTTCTTTGTCGCCGTTAACCACGTTCAGTACACCTTCCGGCAGACCCGCTTCGTGCAGCAGCTGCGCGATATAAAGGGTTGAGGACGGATCACGCTCAGACGGTTTCAGAACAAAGGTGTTACCGCAGGCGATCGCCAGTGGGAACATCCACATAGGTACCATGGCCGGGAAGTTAAATGGGGTAATACCGGCAACCACACCTAACGGCTGGAACTCGCTCCAGGAGTCGATATTCGGGCCAACATTTTTGCTGTACTCGCCTTTCAGCAGATCCGGAATACCGCAGGCAAACTCGACGTTTTCGATACCGCGTTGCAGTTCACCCATGGCATCGTGGGAGATCTTGCCGTGCTCTTCACCGATCATGGCGCAGATCTTATCGGCGTTCTCTTCCAGCAGCTGCTTGAAACGGAACATCACGCGGGCACGTTTCAGGGGTGGCGTCTGGCGCCATGCAGGGTAAGCCGCCTGCGCGGTAGCAATCGCTTCTTCTACGGTGGCCTTAGATGCCAGACCCACCTGCTTGCTGATTTCACCGGTGGATGGGTTGTAAACCGGCTGGCTGCGCTCACAATCCTGTACAATCTGGCCGTTAATCAGGTGGCCTATGGTCTCTGCGGAATAGCTTTCAGCATTCTGGATATCAGTTGTCATAAAAAACCTGTTATTCGTTTATCTGTAATGCGATCTGAAAATTCGTTAAATCTGTCTCGTGCTGCCAATGCGACGGCGCTATCTATGCAAAGGCTTAGTCGATCTCGTTCAGAGACTCGCCCAGTGCATTGATCAGACGGTCGATCTCATCTGCTTCCACCGTAAATGGCAGCCCCAACTGCAGGGTGTCGCCGCCGTAGCGCACGTAGAAGCCTTTCTCCCAGCACTTCATCGCCACCTGATACGGACGCAGCGCAGGTTCACCCGGAGCGGCTTCAAGTGTCAGGGCGCCAGCCAGGCCGTAGTTACGGATATCCGCAACATGCTTGCTGCCTTTCAGGCTGTGCAGCATCTCTTCAAACTGAGGTGCCATCTGCTTAACACGCGGGATCAGCTGGTCGTTTTCCAGAATATCCAGCGAGGCAAGGCCAGCGGCACAAGCCAGAGGATGTGCGGAATAGGTGTAACCGTGTGGCAGTTCCAGCATGTATTCCGGGCCACCGGTTTCCATAAAGGTGTCGTAGATCTCCTGCTTGGCAACCACCGCGCCCATCGGTACAACACCGTTGGTCAGCTGTTTCGCCAGGGTCATCAGATCCGGCGTCACACCAAACTCTTCCGCACCTGTGTATGAACCCATACGACCGAAGCCAGTGATCACTTCATCAAAGATCAGCAATAAGTTGTGCTTATCGCACAGCTCACGCAGACGCTTCAGGTAGCCTTTTGGTGGAGGAATCACACCGGCAGAACCTGCTAACGGCTCAACGATAACACCTGCGATATTGCTGGCATCGTGTACCGCCAGCAGCTCTTCCAGATAGTCCGCCAGGTGCGCACCATCATCCGGCATACCCTGCACAAATTTGTTATCCGGCAGCATGGTGTGCGGCAGGTGAATCGCATCGATACCCTGACCGTAAAGCGCCCGGTTCGGGCCGATACCGCCTACGCTGATACCGCCAAAGTTAACGCCGTGATACCCCTTGGAACGACCGATAAAGCGTGTCTTGGTGGCCTGTCCCTTTTTACGCCAGTAGGCGCGGGCGATCTTAAGTGCGGTTTCTACCGACTCAGAACCGGAACCGGTGAAGAAAACACGGTTCAGGCCTTCCGGCATCAGCTCGGTAATGCGGTGCGCCAGCTGGAAGGATTTCGGCTGACCAAACTGAAATGCCGGAGAGTAATCCAGTTCGCTGGCTTGCTTGGCAATCGCTTCAGCGATCTCAGGGCGACCGTGGCCTGCGCCACAGGTCCAGAGACCGGATAAAGCATCAAAAATCTGTCGGCCATCAGCGTCCGTGTAGTAGTTGCCTTTTGCAGCTACCAGAAGACGGGGGTCCTTTTTGAACTCGCGGTTGCCGGTGAATGGCATCCAGTGAGCATCCAGTTGCGCCTGATTCAGACCACAGGCCGCAAGACGTTGCTCTTTATTCATACGCTGACCGCTCTCGTTGGAAGGCATGTCACACCTCAATTGAAATTATTGTTAAGCGCAAAGGTTTTAACCTGTAAGGCTTTTTATCTGTTGGCTTTTTTTATCTGTTAAGTCCCCGATGCGTCGCTATAGCCCTGCACAGGCTAATGGCGACACACCGGAGGGTAGAACGCGTAACACCTTGATCGGGTATCCATTATCAGCAGATTTTTAGTTTATTAAATCCAAACGTATTTACTCTGAGATAACTATTTAGTTAACTAAAAAGAGAGCCATCAGCTAACCAACAAACCTATGCCTTAACCCCATGCCTCACCGGAGTCATCGCCATGTCGCAAAAAGATAACTTCCTGCCCCGCCAACTGGGGGATGCCCATATCCGCTTGTTGCGTATCTTCAAGGTGGTGGTGGAATCCGGTGGCTTTGCTGCAGCGGAGGTGCAGCTCAATATCAGCCGACCGGCGATCAGTCAGGCGGTGACGGAGCTGGAAGGGCTGATCAATGCCCGCCTGTGTCATCGCGGGCGCTCCGGCTTCTCTGTCACGGAGGAAGGAGAGATCGTCTATCAGGCAACCCTGCAGCTGTTAGCCGGACTGGAGGATTTTCGTAGTCAGATCAACGCTATCAATAGAGACCTGAAAGGTGAGCTGAACATCGGGATTACCGACAATATGGTGACCGTGCCCCAGATGCGGATCACACGGGCACTGGCCGCCCTGAAAGATCGGGGGCCTGAGGTGGTGATCAATATCCGTATGATTCCACCGAATGATATTGAAAGCGCGGTGCTGGATGGCAGTCTGCATATCGGCGTGGTGCCGGACTTACGGGCGCTACCAGGCATCGATTATCAGCCCCTGTATGCCGAGCAGTCCCTGCTCTACTGCAGCAATCAGCATCCGCTCTATCAGGAGGATGATCGTGAGCTGAGCGATAGCAAGCTGGCAGAGTTTGATGCCGTTCTGCCCGCCTACGCTCAGCCCGCCCAGATTAAAAAGCAGCAGATGCTGCTGAAAGCCGGAGCCAGCTCGACGGATCGGGAAGGTATCGCTTTTCTGATTCTCAGCGGCCGCTTTATCGGTTTTCTGCCCACCCACTACGCCCAGCGTTGGGTCACAGAGGGTCGTCTACGTCCGTTACAACCGGAGCAGCGCCACTTCCATACTCACTACAGCGCCATTACCCGTAAAGGCGCACGGCCAAATCAGATTCTCTCTGCCTATCTGGAAGAGCTGGCCAATACGGCGGATGAGGAATCTGCCTGATCAGACATATAACCAGCCTGTCGATTCAAAAGCCGTCCATTCCATAGCCGTGCCTCCCATAACCGTGCCTCCCATAACCGTTCCTCCCATAACCGTTCTCCCATACCTATCCGGTGATATAGCCGGGCAGCTTATGACAGCGCAAACTTGACGGCAGGATAGAACGCAACGCAAAATCCGAATAATTATTCGCATAATCTCTTATTCAAGACACAATAAGACCTTTCAATGAGGCCAGCAGGATAACACTATGACTTCACAGCAAGCTGTCGTAACCGATTTCAACTGGCAGGAGATGGCAGCGACCATCGCCATGCCAAACTACGCCATCATCAACGGTGAGAACGTGAGCGCCCGCTCCGGTAAAACTCAACCCGTGGTGAATCCGGCAACTGCAGAAGCGATTGCAGAAGTGGCTGATTGCGGCCCGGAAGACGCCGATATCGCCGTAAAAATCGCCCGTGATACATTCGAATCCGGCGTCTGGTCAAAAATGGCACCGGGCGACCGTAAGCGCGTACTGCTGCGCTGGGCAGATCTGATCGAAGCCAACCTGCCGGAAATCGCTCTTCTGGAAAGCCTGAGCGCCGGCAAGCCGATCAGCGACTGCTTTAATATCGACGTTCCCAGCTGCCTGAACACTCTGCGCTGGACGGCGGAAGCTACCGACAAAGTTTATGAAGAGATCGCGCCAACAGGACATGACAGTCTGGCTCTGGTTCAGCGTTTACCGCTGGGCGTGATTGCGGCCATTGTGCCGTGGAACTTCCCACTTTCTACTACGGCATGGAAGCTGGCTCCTTCGTTGGCGACAGGTAATTCTGTGATCCTGAAACCGGATCCGAAAACACCTTTCACCGCACTGAAAATTGCTGAGTTAGCCCACCAGGCCGGCCTGCCCGCCGGCGTGCTTCAGGTGCTGCCCGGGGATGGAATCAATCTGGGCAAGCACCTTTCTTTGCACCCGGATATCGACGGCCAGACCTTCACCGGCTCTACCGGCGTGGGCAAACTGCTGATGCAGTATTCCGGTCAGTCCAACCTGAAGCGTACCTTCCTGGAACTGGGCGGTAAAAGCGCCAATATCGTGTTTGCCGATGCCAATCTGGAAAAAGCCGCTGATGCTGCCGCACTGGCGGGCTTCTATAACTCCGGCCAGACCTGTACTGCGGGCACGCGCCTGCTGGTTCAGGATGAGATCTACGACGAGTTTCTGGCGATGGTGCTGGAACGGGCGAAAAACTGGTGTCCGGATAACCCACTAAGCCCATCTACCAACATGGGCCCTGTGGTTGATCAGCGCCAGTTGGATACCATTCAGGGTTACGTGCAAAAGGGTATCGAAGAAGGTGCCAAGCTGGTTTACGGCGGCAAGGTGATGGAACACACACTGGGCGGCTTCTATCACGAACCGACCATCTTCGCAGAAGTAGACAACAAGATGACCATCGCACAGGAAGAGATCTTCGGCCCTGTGGTTTCCGTCATCCGCTTTAAAGATGCGGCGGATGCGGTTCGCATCGCCAACGACTCCCCTTACGGTCTGGCGGGTGCGGTATGGAGCCTGAATATCAATACTGCTCACAAAGTTGCTGCTGCAGTTCGTACCGGCACCATGGGCGTAAACAACTACTTCGGCGGTGATATCACGGTTCCGTTTGGTGGCTTTAAGGAGTCCGGTAATGGCCGCGATAAGTCCCTGCACGCCATGGACGACTACACCGAACTGAAAACCACCTGGATTGAGTTTGAGTAATCGTCGTATCCGGTAAGCCCTGGCATTCCCACGCGGAGCATGGGAACGAGCCAAGGCTTGGGGCAAGTTTGTAAAATCAATACTGGCTCCCACGCTCTGCGTGGTAGCCTGAGATTCGCGTCTTTATGAAGACCAGCCCCTAAGCAAAAGCCCCGTTATCCAGCTGTTAATTCAGTTCAGATAACGGGGCTTTCTTTTTTCTGAGCTGTTAATACCTATCAAACACCACAACCACCGCCGGAACAGCCACCACCCGTCATACAAGGCGGCGGTGTTGGGTTCTTCAGCGCTGAGCTCTTTACCACACCCGCAGCAGTCAGCAACTTGGTCACCGGGGTTTGCGGATCAAGATTACCCAACTCAAGACCACCTACTTCGCACAGCTGCTCCCAGGTCTCAACAGTTTGCGCCATCGGGTGACGCACTTCATACACTTCGCCATTGGCTTCGCAACGGTAATCATAGGTGGGCATGGTTTATTCAATCCTTCTCTGGCAAACCGGCTTACTAATCAACTTATCAACAAAAGCTATAGGGTTATTTAATGATCGTTAGATAGGGGCTTTTAGGCCACTTTCAAGCAGGGGCTTTTAATCTTTAGGCCTCATTTTCCGGCCAGACTTCGCCCAGAAACCGTTCCAGCTGTTCGATAATTTTCACGATTCTCGGCAGATGGCGTTGGCGTTTGTGGGCCACCAGATAAAGTTCACCTTTGCCATAAGCACTGAGATCAATGGGCAGCGCCGTCAGGCCACTAACAATATCGTTACGGTCAAAGCCTTCAGGCAGCACCATAGCGCCAACTCCCGCGCAACAGGCCGCTAACTGCACGTTGTAGTCGTTGGAGGTAAAGGCGGGTTTGAAATCCGGAATCACACGTTTCAAAACCTGATTCACCTGCAGATAATCGTATTTATCCGGCCAGCAGATCCATTTCAGTTGCCGAATATCCCAATCATCATCTTTTTTCTTCTGTAAGTGCTTTTCAGAAACATAAACCCGCATATCCCCCTTAAAAGAGGAGAGACAGATGAGATCATCATCCTGCGGATACTGAGTTCTTAAGGAGATATCCGCCTCACCCCGGGCTAGATTCAGGGTGCTGATATCACTCAGCACCTCCAGCTGAATATCGGGATAGATACTGGCAAGCTCGGCGGCAAAGGGCGTTAACAAGGCAAAGGCGATTGCCGGTGGCGCGGTAATACGCACACAGCCGCTGATGGTCTGTGGTGACTGCACCTCAGTCATCACCTCTGCCGACCACTGCGCCATCTGCTGCGCTGCAGGCAGTAGTTTATTGCCGAGCGCGGTCAGCTCGCAGCCCTGACTCAGGCGGATAAACAGCGGCTGTCCAAGCTGTTCTTCCAACTCTGCAATACGGCGGCTCAGGGTTGGCTGCCCCAGTTTTAATTCACGGGCGGCGGCGCTGAAGCTGCCGGTCTCGGCCACCGTCAGAAAAAGCTTCAGATCCTGCCAGTTCAGATCTTTGTTCATGGCTTTATCCTGCTCTCACTCATACGCAGCTGCCCCATTCAAAAACGGATAGCACCATCAATTTTTAGCCGATTTACTTCAAATAAAGAATAGCCAAACTATAGCACAGCAAGAGGCAGAACCAAGGTGGTGTCAGGAGCAGTCAACATCAAGAGCGTCAGCCTCGGAAGTTCACATTTAAAGAGGACAGCGTATGTCACTGATATCTAAAACCGGAGCGGGCCAGTCAGCACCTTCAAAACGCCCGATCAAAAAGATCATTCTGATCAGCCTGGCGATTATCATCGCTTTGTTTGCAGCGATTGCGCTTTGGCTGAGTCAGACGGTAGCAACTCACCACCCGACTGAAGCTTCACCTCTGGGACGGGAGATCAGCCAGCGAACTCTGGATCAGCTTCTTAAAGCTGAACAGACAGGCGAATCAGCTGTGGCCACAAAACTCGATACTCTGGTTGCTGCAGACTGGCAGGTGCCGCTAAGTGGTTTGCTGAATCTGCAGCATCCGAAGGCGAAGTCTGCGGGACTGGAAGATCATGAAGCAGAAATTCAGGTCTACGCCTTTCACCTGCAACACCCCAAATACGGAGACTTTCTGATCGATACCGGTGTTTCCACCCGTTTCGCAAAAGATCCGAAATCCGTTGGTGTACCCGGCTGGCTGGAACCTCAACTGGGTATCGAAAAACTGAAGATGCGCCGTTCTACCGAGCAGTTTCTTACGGAGCTGCAACGACCGCTCAAGGGTGTGTTTCTGACCCACCTGCATCTGGATCATATCAGCGGCCTGCCAGCGATTCCGACTGATGTCCCCCTCTATACCGGTAAGGGTGAAGCCGCCGAGGAGTATTTCCTTTACGCAGCCACTAATGGCACAACGGATACTCTGCTGGATCAGCGTCCGGCATTAAGAGAGTGGCAGGGGAAGATTCTGGATATCTTTGGAGATGGCAGCGCCTTTGCCCTGCATACACCGGGGCATACCGCAGGTTCTACCGCCTATCTGATACGCTCTGAATTCGGCTGGGTACTGTTAACCGGCGATACTTGCCACACCAACTGGGGCTGGCAGCATAATGTGGAGCCGGGTCAGTTCTCCAGCAATCAGGAGGCTAACCGGGAAAGTCTTGAGTGGCTGCAGCAGCTGGCGAAACGACACCCGCAAATCAAGGTGCAGGTCGGTCACCAACCGCTTTAGTCATTGCTTTTTGATTGCTACCGCAATGAGACGAGCTTAGGAGAGTCGGCCTGCTTTAAAGGCCGACTCGATGCTGTAAACCGCAATCTTGCAGTGAAAGGGTTTGATCACCTGCATGTAGGCGCGCCCTATGCCGGTATGCAGGTTTACCCGGGTACTTAGGGTGTAAAGGTTGTCCGGATGTTTCTGCAGCGATAACCAGACCGCCATGTGCCGCTCCTCTGAGCCAACGATCACCTCCTCCGAAGTGGCTTTCAGGATGGTCATGGCACCGGCCTCAGCACCTTCTTTTATCTTACTCGGCGGTAATGGTCATGCCTTCCGGGCTGGTTTCGAAGCCGAATAAACCCACAAGTTTATTACGCAAGCTGATCATAAAACGCACCGGCTTCGGCAACTGCCCGAAGATTGCGATATACACACTACGGGCATCCTGAGTGTCATCTTCCAGCCGGAAGGCAAAAGCGTCCTCATAACCCCGACCTTTTGCTTTTTCATGCAGGCTGCAACTTGCGGGTAACGGACAGGAAATTACTTTGCCCTTTGGGATCACAAGGGTGTCTTTCTGCTGGGTAGAAACGGCGTTTTGCCCACTGTTTTGTTGTGCGTTTTGTTCACTGCCTTCCATGGTCGTACTCCCTGTTTTTAGCGAATCTGGCTTTAAAACTTTTTTTGAGGGCTAGGCAAGCGCCCAACCTTCAATCATCTCTGCCATCAGGTCATCCATCTGTTTCCACTGCAGGCGGCTTACCTGATCTCCCGCCTGCACACAGCCGACAAACTTCCAGTAGAGAATGCCCGCCAACAGACCCGCTTTGTCCTGCTTATCTTGCGGCAGCATAGAAGCACATTGACCAGCCAGATAATCCAGCCGAATCTGATCGGCCTCCTGTACCGCCGCTTTCGCCTGCGGATCAAGCCACGCCCAGTTGCGCACCGCGGTTTCTATCGCCAGCGTCTCATCATCGATCAGATCCAGCAAGCGGTTACGGCGTTGCTGCCACTCAGGCAGGCTTTGCACCTTGTCGATCAGCTGCTGGCTGTAATGCTGCTGCCAGTAGCTTAAAAGCTCGGTCAGAAATACCTCACGGTTCTTAAAGTGATGGTAAAACGAGCCTTTTGTCGCCCCCGCCCGCTGGCACAGAGGATCAATTTTTACCTGCGCTACGCCAGATTCCACCAGCAATTCCAAACCCAGCGCCAGCCAGTCATCTTTCAGCATTTTCATCCGGCATGTATCCTTTAGCCCAAAACATACCATACGGTATAGTATGTTTTAATCTTTGACCAGAAGTTGTTGAATCAGACTTTCACTATTAACCCGTTTAACCAACCCAGCCAGCTATCGGCTCTAAAGTAAGCTGTTCAGAAATATTTCCATAGGGTTTCAAAGGTGTTTCAAAATCGTGTCAAAAATATGTCAGCTGTAACATTGCCGTCATAAAGCCTGCTGATAATGCCCCCATCAAAAATTATTAGCACGGATGTTTAAGCATCCGCTTCCCAATTATCAGGTTTGTGTCAGGACTTCGTTATGAACACAGCAGCATCAACACCTCCACCTACAAAAGCAACACAACAGAACCTTCTCCGCTGGGCAGGCATTGTCGCCCTGATCTACCTGCTGCTGGTTGCCGTTGGCATGATCGGAACCGGCTTTAAATGGGCTACCGCAGGCCACGCAAAAGAACTGTTTGAATTTGCCTCCAACCCACTCGTTGGCCTGATGATCGGCACGGTAGCTACCGCACTGATTCAGTCCTCCAGTACCGTAACCTCGATTATTGTCGGCCTTGTCGCTGGCGGCCTGCCTGTGTCCATGGCGATCCCTATGATTATGGGTGCCAACATCGGCACGACCATCACCAATACTCTGGTGAGTCTGGGTCACATCCGTAACCGTGAAGAGTTCCGCCGCGCTTTCGCCGCTGCAACCGTGCATGACTTCTTTAACCTGATGGCGGTAATCATCTTCCTGCCACTGGAACTGATGTTCGGCATGCTGGAAAAAATCAGTGCTTACCTGGCTGCACTGCTGGTGGGTGGTGAGTCTCTGAGCATGAAGAGCATGAACTTTATCAAGCCGCTGATTAAGCCGGTGACGGGGACTGCCAAAGATCTTTTCTCAGCACTGCCTGAGCCAACCAGCGGTATCGCTATGATCGTTCTGGGCATCGCTCTGATCATCTTCTCCGTGGCCTACGTAGGTAAACTGCTGAAGAAAGCGCTGGTGGGTCGTGCTAAAGAGATGCTGCACGGCGCTATCGGTCGCGGCCCGCTAAGCGGTATCGCATCCGGCAGTATCGTAACTGTGCTGGTTCAATCTTCTTCCACCACTACCAGCCTGATGGTTCCATTAGTAGGCACTGGCGTACTGAAACTGAAAGATATCTACCCGTTTACACTGGGCGCGAATATCGGCACCTGTATTACAGCGCTGCTGGCTGCAACTGCTGTCAGTGGTGAGATGGCAATCTTTGCTCTGCAGATTGCACTGGTTCACCTGAGCTACAACCTGCTGGCGGTGATCACCATCTTCGGCCTTCCTTTCCTGCGCAACCTGCCACTGGTACTGGCGGAGAAACTGGCAGAACTGGCAGCCGTAAAACGTCGCATCGCATTTGGTTATGTTTCCGCTGTATTCTTCTTCCTGCCAGGCTCGCTGATCTACGCAACAGCCTAAGTCATAGGCAGAACACAGAAACAGAAAAGGCCGCTTTGATAGCGGCCTTTTTCATTTGGTTATTGGTTTAGAAATACAGTTTTAAAATTTACAGCCTTAAGAGTCAGGTGATAATCAGCCCAGCCTAACAAAGCAGCAAGCAGAAAAAAGCCCCGCAAGCGAGGCAAAGCGAGTAAGCACTCGAGGAAAACAGTGTCCTCAGATATGGATCAGACGATCCAGCACCGAACGCATCTTAAGATCAATCTCTTCACCAGCTTCAAAGTGCAAAACAGACTTATCAATGGTGTTATTCACCATATCCATCAGAGTATCTTCCTGAGTTTCAGTCAGCTCCCAGGCCAGAAATGAACGCTCAAGATCCTGTGTCAGACTCTCAACCAACTTTTGGGTCTGCTGCTTATGAACAAGCTGCTCCTGATCGACTTCTGTTAATGCCTGCTGAGCATCCCGTATCAGCTGTCCCAGCTGAACATCACGGTTTAAGACTTCCAGTTTGGTGGTCGCACCTTCAATAACCATGGCTACGGTGTCACGATAGCGCCCCCTAAGGTCGGCATCCTCCGGCATGTTTTTGATCAGAACAGAGATAGAGCCAAAGTTGAACACCGCACGTTCTTTCCACTCAATGATGCGCCCGGATTCAGCAACCTTGGTCAGTAGCTCTTTTGCCAGCTGAGCCGGCGCACCTTCGGAATCCAGATAAAGATCCTCATCACTAGCTTTCAGCCGGATAACGGTTTTCAGATCATATTGGCGCAAAGATTGAGCAATCTGTTCTGCCAGCTGCTGATGATTCTCAACCGTGGACAATTTGCGGAAGAAATCCATCACCACACCTAGCTCTCCCGCGGTCGACATGGCGGTCATCGCGGTATTGAAAGCGTAGTTTTTCTCTTCCAGAATTGAGTTACGCTGCTGCTTACTTTGGATCGCTAACTCAATCTTACGTACCAGCTCTTCAGGTCTTACTGGCTTGGTAACGTAATCCAGACCTCCAACATCGTATCCCTTCAGTTTTTCTTCGATAGAGTCATTTGCAGAGACAAAGATGATATCGATATCTTTCAGCTCATCATCTTCTTTGAAACGGCGGCAAACCTCATATCCATCCATCTCAGGCATACTGACATCCAGTAAAACTACATCAGGCGTATATGCTCCCTTCGCTTGCTCCAACGCATTTAAACCGCTGGTAGCAACCTGCACCGCGTAGTTCACAGAAAGCACTCCCATGACCACAGCAATATCCTGAACGGAGTCATCAACAATCAATACTCGATTCTTTTCCATCAATTCTTGCCCTACCTAACTTAATTCTGCCTATGCGTTTTCAGCCAATCGCTCACGAAAAGCGGTCAGCGCCTGTCTGGAACGTATGAGATCAAACTGCCCTAAGGTCTCGTAAATGTTTTTAAGCTCTGTTTTGTGCTCCGTTTTCTCCTCAAGCAACCTGCCCAGGGCAGTCATGGTGCCGCCATAATCACTTACAATCAGGTCTTCCAGCTCCCGGATTTGCCGCAGCAACTCCGGATCGCCAACCTCAATCTGACGCTCTGCCATGGGATCAATTTTGGGGGTGTAATGGGTTAACAGCAGACTGATACTTTCCAGCAGGGTCGATAGCTGCCCTTGCAGATCCTCGGTTAGCTCGTAAGTGTCGGCCTGCCCACCAGCTTTAAGGGACTTTTCCAGCAATGCTGCTGAACAAGAGGCATCAATAGCACCTATATTGGCGCAACTGCCTTTGAAGGTATGAGAAAGGCGCTGCAGCTCATGCCATTGATTGTCATTCCGAGCCTGCCCCAGAAGATCAACAGAGTCATAAAAGCTATCCCTGAACGAACTCAGGATTGCCAGATACAGTTTCTGATTGCCCATCACCCTGTCCAGACCATCTTTAATATCCAAACCAGCTACGCTGGCAGGCAAAGAACCCGACGCAAGACGAGATAGGGCCTCATAAGTGTCGTCAGATGCGTCTGAAGCTGGATTACAGACCAAAGTACGACTCGCCTCAGAAACAGAACCATCACCTAGCCAAGATCGACTCTCAGTAGCTGAAGCCTGACACCAATGATTGAGCGTTTCCCAAACCAGTTGAGGATTAATCGGTTTGGTCAGATGGCCATTCATTCCGGCGTCAAAGCTCGCTCTGTCATCGCCGGAAAGAGCATTAGCCGTCATCGCAATAATTGGCAGATGTTCGTAACGGCCTCCCAACTGACGAATTGAACGGGTCGCCTCCAAACCATCCATTAGCGGCATATGGATATCCATAAAAACCAGGTCAATCGACAGTTGCTGAACCAGTTCAAGAGCTTCCGCACCGTTGTTAACCACGTAAGGCTCAACACCAAATTCAGATAACACAGCCCGGGCGACGTCCTGATTCACTACATTGTCCTCCGCGACCAAAACACGTATTCCCTTCAACTCGGGGAAAGAAACTTCATGGGTCACTTCATCCTGACTGATCTCTCCCGTAGCCGACTGACTAACTGCCGCTATCAGCTCAGAGTTACGAACAGGAGCATTGATAACCAGATCTGCGCGAATCTCATCCAATGGAGCATAAAGACAGTCGATTAGTATCAGACGTATATTCAAAGCCTCAAGATCGACCTGCTGGAATAGCTGAAGCTCATTGTTCTGACGGACACTGATACCATCCAGAATCAAGGTCAGGGGCTCTCCCTCTGATTGCAGGTAACGAACGCGCTCTGACAGAAAACGATTGCTGTCCAGATGAAAGACGTCCCTAACCCCCATAGATAGCAACTTGCAATGCAGAATATCCGTAACAACAAGATTATTGCTGATAATACCGACCCGCCGCTCAGCAATTTCAGCCGCGAATGCCTGATCCTTAGCACTTTCAATCTCTTCCAATGGAATCGTGAAGTAGAATTCAGAGCCTATTCCTTCTTCACTTTTTACCTGAATTAAACCTCCCATCGCCTGAACAAGACGCTGGGATATAGCTAACCCAAGGCCTGTTCCACCGAACCTGCGGGTATGTGAGCTATCAACCTGGACAAATGCTTCAAAAAGACGACACTGTTTTTCCTCAGGAATGCCGATCCCTGTGTCTTTTACAGAGATCGTGAGATTTCCACGTTGATAGTGCGCATGCAGAATAACTTCACCTTTTTCGGTGAATTTCACTGCGTTACTGAGCAAATTGGAGACGACCTGCTTTAACCGGTTTTTGTCGCCTTTTACCAGAGCCGGTATATTGATTTGGACATCATTAACCAAACGCACCTGTTTCTCAGCTGCGGGTTTCAGCAACATACCCAGAACATTTTCCGCCATACTCTGAACATTGAAGTCGAGAGTTTCGAGTTCTAACTTGTCCGCCTCCATTTTGGAAAAGTCGAGAACGTCATTAATCAACGCCAGAAGAATCTCACCAGAGCTACAAGCAGTATCAACGTACCCCTGCTGACGCTTATCCAACTTTGATCGGCTCAACAGGTGCAGCATCCCTAAAACGCCATTCATCGGGGTTCGGATCTCATGACTCATGGTCGCCAAAAAACGGCTTTTCGCTTTGTTTGCCTCCTCAGCTGCTTCTTTGGCCGCCCAGAGTTCCTGTTCCTGATCAGCCCGATACCGCTCTTTTCGAACAGCATCAATAATCTGTCCATAGGTACTGTTTAATGGGGCTAGGTGATCCACAATGAGGTCACTATAGCCAGACGTAGCATTTGCCAGACCTATCATGCCAATCACCTGATTACCAAATCGGATCGGCAGGCCCACAAAACAGTTAATTTCTGGATGATCCTCAATGTGCTGAGTTTTCCGGGACGAACTATTGCTCAGCACCACCTCACCTTTGGATACCCGGGTAAAGAAACTTTCGGGATTATCGAGATAAATTCTCTGGTGCAGATAACGTAGGAAAAAGTTATCCAGTCGGTCGGACTGCTCGGAACAGTTCGCAGCATATACAGACAGGTAATTGGTGTTCTCAGAAGTAACAAACTCACCGACAAAGCCGATCCGACTGCCGGTAATTTCTAAAAGATCGGGTAATACCGCCATGAAGATATGCTGAGGATCTTTATCCTGAATAAAGATTTCGTGCGCTTTGTTAATCAGCTTGATCTGCCCCTGCTTACGGCGAACCTCCTTCAGCGACATGACTTCGGTATCGATATCACGAATCACAATAGCAACCTGCAGCTCACCATTAGAGACATAGCTGCTGGCAGAAACCTCAGAGATAAACTCCTCTCGCCCTCCCCGAATGCAAGTCGTATTAAAGGCGATGCTGACCTCCTTGAGAGGCATCATAAAGAACTCTTTAAGATCCAGTGCGGGGATAAAATCATGAACATTGCGATACAGCATCTTGTCAGCATCCAGCGCAAACATACGAGCTGCAGCCTTATTGCTGGCAATAATTTCCCCCAATAAATTGACCGTCAAAATGGCACTTTGGGCATTTTCAAACACATTCTGAACTTGCTTCCATTCATTAAGCAGACGTGAGCGATAGCCTTTAAGGCTCTCCCTCATAGAACTGAAATTTCGGCTTAACGCTCCTATCTCATCCCGTCCTTTATCGCTGACAGGAACATCGAAGTCGCCATCTGCAATTCTTGATACAGCATGCGATAACTTACCTAAGGGCTGGGTAACAAATATCGACTGAAGCCATGCGATAAAAAACAGAAGAATCAACATGACAATAAAAGACAGATAAACCAGTTTTGTAAGCCGCTTTTCCTGCTGAATCACCCGGTATTGATTGACCAATACCCGAATATCAGCACGAACTTCACCATTATTCATAAAGGACTCATGCACCCAGAGAAGTGCGCCAACGGTTGGACGCAAAGGTTTCTCTCGCTGGTAAGTGAGCTTCTGTTTGCCAAACAGAATCTCTACACGATCCCAGTCATCGTTTTTAAGAAGCTTCTCCTGAACCAGGCGATCCAGCCGATTCCGATCTGGATCATCAATCAGATAGTGGCCCGCAATCTCTGCAACAACCGCAACAGTTTTGTGCTGGCTTTGTAAAAACTGGTTTTCAAGAAAGTGCTCAACTTTGGGAAAGAGAATCCAATGGTTACCGCCAAGAATAACCAAAGTAATCACAATAAGAGGGGCTACAAGTTTTAGCTTAAGGCTCATGAATGTACTCCGGGAAACACATTCCGATAATAACATTCATTCAATATAAATGTTAGATATTACGCACTAATTTAGAGCATTATTGACAAAACACAAGATACTAAAACCAAAAAACATACTTTTCTTAGGGGCTTAATCTAACAAAACCACATTGAGCAACCCAAAAATCTAGCAAAATTTTCTTAAGAAAAACTTAAGGCCACAATCAAAACGAAAGCATAGACAAAAAAAAGCCCGGTCAGGCACTGCCTGACCGGGCTCTTGAATATCCGCTTTTGGTAAACGGATCAGTGAAACATCAACTGATAATCAACCTTCGCTCTCTTCATAAATCGCATAGAACTTTTTCGCGTGGCCGATGGTTTCCCAGCTGCCTTTATAGCCTGCAGGAATCACGAAGGCATCACCGGCACTCAGAACCTCCTGATGACCTTCTTCATCGGTCAGTACCGCACGGCCGGAGATCAGATAGCAGAACTCGTCTTCGGTGTAGTTCAGGTTCCATTTACCTTCGGTAGAAGACCAGACACCACAGAAGAAGTTTTCTTTGCTGTTGGTGAAGAGGTTTTCCACGCTCTCCATCGGCTTTCCGGAGATCACACGGTCCAGACTGATGGGTGTATCCGCACCTTCAGCAGCTTTGTGTTCGCTGCGGATGCGCTTTAGTTTTTGAACCTGAGATGAAGGATTTTGTACTTGTGTCATGGTTACTACTCTATTTCTTTTGCAGTCATTAAAGGGGTTAAACCGACAGACAAAAGACCGTTAAGAGGTAGCAAACTGCAGCACTAAACAGAGCTTTCATAAAAGCCGTTAAAACAGATTCAGAACTTCTGAAAGAACTATTCCGGCAGATAACCCAGCAAGAGGTTATTCAGCATGGATTCCAGATCCGCCAGGGTGCGCTTGGCACGGTCACCCTTCTGGTTAACCACCACCAGAAAGACGCTGTGGGTCACTTCCAGATAGAGACGTCCCAGACGCTCGCGCTCCCGCACATGGCGATTAATCCCCATACGACGGAACACCTCGGCCATACGGCTGATCTCCAGCTCGTCATGGCGTTCGTCCAGTTCTCGCAGCTCCGGCACAGAGAACATCGCCTGCACCAGAGTCAGAATCGCTTTCTGACGACGGTAAACACCCAGCTTAATCTTGAGCATCTTTGGCAGAAGCTCTGACAAGGGCATGGTTTCCACCGGCCAGCTGGCGATCTCATCCAGTGCGGCTTCTACCTGCTCCAGCCAGCGGGTGCCCATGGCGTGCAGAATGGCGTGTTTATTCGGAAAGTAGTGATACAGAGAACCCACCGAGATACCAACCGCTTTGGCGATCAGTATGGTGTTCAGATCATCCAAACCCACCTCTTCAAGCAGTTCACCGGTTGCATCGATGATCTGACGGGAGCGTTGCTTGGATCTGTCCTGAACCGGAGCATTCCGGGGTTCCAGACTCTGGGTCTGCTTCTTGCGGCGCACCGCCTCAGAAACCACCTGTGCTTTAGAGTCTGCCTTGGTATCCTTCATCGAATAAATTCACCTGTTCTGCCTGTTTGTTTACCTGATCTGGGCGCATTATACGGATGCGCCGGAGTTTGCCTAGCGGTGATCTTTTAAGCCGTTATCTGTTTAGCGTACAGCTTGCTTGTTTCCTCTTTGATTGTCCTTTCTGTCGGTTGAGTTCTTATGGGTTCGCTTTGTTCTTAATCTTTCTTCGTCGTTACACAGCTGGGCTTTGTTAACGTCCCAGGCGATCACGCAGGGAATAGAACAGCATGCCCGCCACCAGTCCCGGCCAACGTAACAGGGTGCCACCGGGGAAAGTAGGCGTTGGTACTTTGGAAAAGAGGTCGAAGCGTTCGGCGCTGCCACTGATCGCCTCTGCCATCAGCTTGCCGCCCAGTGTCGCCAGCGCCACACCGTGACCGGAATAGCCCTGTGCCACATAGATCACTTCATCAATACGCTCGAAGTGCGGCATACGATTCAGAGTGATCGCCAGGGTGCCGCCCCAGCCGTAATCGATCTTCACATCCTTCAATTCCGGGTAGTACTCCAGCATATAAGGACGCACAAAACTGCCGATATCTTTCGGGAATTTTGAGGAATAGTTTTCGCCCCCACCCCACAAAAGACGGTTATCACCGGACAACTTGAAGTAGTTGATGACAAAGCGGGAATCCGCCACGGCAACATCATCACGGTTGATACGACGGCAGGTGGCTTCATCCAGCGGCTCAGTCGCCAGAATAAAGTTATTGATGGGCATGATCTTGCCCGCAATGCGCGGTTCCAGCTTGCCCAGATAGCCGTTACAGGCCAGCAGCACATATTTAGCTTTTACCGAACCCTGCTCACCAAAAACCTCAACGCCTTTACCGGCGGTGGTCTGGCGGCGCTCGTAATGGCTGACACGGCTGTTTTCAAAAAACTGAACACCGGCTTTTTCTGCCGCTGCGGCAAGACCCAACGCATAGTTCAGAGGATGCAGGTGGGCACCTTCAGTCCAGTATTCACCGGCACCGAAGCGCTCGCAGCCCAACATATTGGAAACCTCTTCCGGCTCCACATACTTGAGGGCATCGTAGTTGAGTACCTTGTTTTTGTACTCAACGGTCTCTTTGATATGGGCGTTATGGGATGGCTTGGCTGCTACGTGCAGAACACCGCTTTTCAGATCACAGTCGATCTCATGCTTGGCCACCAGCTCTTTCACCAGATCCACAGATTCCAGAGACATCTGCCACAGCATATCGGCACCGGCCTTGCCGACCTTCTTCTCCAGATCCTCATGGCCCATGTTATGGCCCTGACAAACCTGACCGCCGTTACGACCGGATGCCCCCCAGCCGATACGCTCCGCTTCCAGCACAGCAACCTGATAACCCTGTTCCGCCAGATGCAAAGCCGCAGACAGACCGGTAAAGCCCGCACCCACGATACAGATATCGGTCTGAACCTCTCCGGTCAAAACTGGATAATCCGGCTTGGGGTTTGCGCTGTCCGCATAGTAAGAGGGCGTGTAACCCTGAGTCATAGTTTCAATCTCCAAAACATTCCCCTGCTTTCACTGAACTTTTTTGAACATAAGCCACCGGCGCTCACTTTTTTGCCGCTTCAGAAAAGTGCACAAAAAAGGTTTTCGCTAACTTTCCGCTCTAAATCAGTTCAACCAAAAAGTCTTAAAGGGATAACAAACCCCACAACAAACCGAATAATACTTCTAATAATTTCCAGTAACAAGCCTGTTTTTATGGGCTTTTCAGAGATCCGAAAAATCTTTTTAACTTTTTTAGAGAAACTTTCTGTTGCTTTAGATTTTCTTTTCACCTAGCCTAGAAACCGAAACATGATTCGGTTTATCACTATCGGTCAGTCAATAATCAGCCTGACAGGCCACACAACACCGGATGTTTACAATCGCCAGTAAGGGATAAAAGCATCAGACCGATAACAGCCATCTGTTTCTTATCTGCCTGCAGCGGTAAACGCAGACAGATAAAGCGCAACAAAAATGATAAGCGACTAATAAAAGCAGCAGACAGCAATAAGCGGCTTAGCTATAACAGACCTAAGCTGTCATTAAGCTGAATCTGCCACCCAAAAAAATGTGAAGGTGAGTTATGGAAGCCGTAGCCAGGTTTCTCAAAGAGAACGCAATCTCAGAAGTTGAATCCACCCTGCCGGACATGACCGGTAACGCCCGTGGTAAGTTTTACCCACCCCAGAAATTCCTCGACGAACAAGGTGGCCGCATCCCGGAAACTCTGCTGGTACAGACAGTGACCGGCGACTGGGCAGCAAACCACTTCGACATCGTTGATGCTGCCGACAAAGATATGCTGCTGCAGCCGGACCCGGACACGCTACGCGTCGTGCCTTGGGCCAACGAGCCAACGGCTCAGGTGATCAACGACTGCTACACCTTTGATGGTGAACTGCACCCGCTTTCCAGCCGTTCTATCCTGCGCAAAGTGCTGGCCCTTTTTGAAAAAGAAGGCCTCAAACCGGTTATCGCACCAGAAGTTGAGTTCTATCTGGTACAGAAAAACATCGACCCGGATTACCACCTGAAGCCAGCCATCGGCCGCTCCGGTCGTCGTGAAACCGCCCGTCAGTCCTACAGTATTGATGCGGTTAACGAGTTCGATCCGCTGATTGATACCCTGTACGACTACTGTGAAGCTCAGGGTCTGGACGTGGACACCCTGATCCACGAAACCGGCGCTGCGCAGATGGAGATTAATTTCCTGCACGGTGACCCGCTGAAACTGGCAGATCAGGTATTTGTCTTCAAACGTACCCTGCGTGAAGCCGCCATGAAGCACGGCGCTTATGCCACCTTTATGGCTAAGCCGATGGAAGAAGAACCGGGCAGTTCCATGCACCTGCACCAGAGTCTGATCAACATCGAAACCGGCGAGAATATCTTTGCCGGTAAAGATGGCGAGAAGTTCAGCCAGGAGTTCTATCACTATCTGGGCGGCCTGCAGAAGTACACGCCAAACGCGATCAGCTTCTACGCGCCGAACGTGAACTCCTACCGCCGCTTTACGCCGGATATGTCTGCACCGGTGAACACCAAGTGGGGTATCGATAACCGCACCACAGGTCTGCGTGCTCCGGAAGCACCGCCAGTGGCGACCCGTATCGAAAACCGCTTCCCGGGTGCAGACTGCAACCCGTACCTGGCAATCGCTGCAAGCCTTGCCTGTGGTTATCTGGGTCTGAAACAGAAGCTGGAGCCAAGCAAGCCAACAACCGATGCCGCAGCAGAAGAAGGTGATCAGGTAGAAGTAGCCCGTACTCTTGAAGAAGGTCTGCGTCTGCTGGAGAACTGCCCGGAACTGCGCGAAATCTTCGGCTGCCAGTTTGTAGATGCCTACATAGGTGTGAAACGTGCCGAGTTTGAAACCTTCAACAAGGTGATCAGCTCCTGGGAACGTGAATACCTGCTGCTGAATGTATGAGCCAGATTAAACACCTCTGAAGCCTGATAACCATCAGGCTTCAGCCGTTATCCGGCTTGCAGCAAACCGATATCTGACGAACAACCCACAGATATCAAACAGCGGATCAATAAAAACAAAAGATTCAAAGGGTTAAAGCCTTTTCAGTGCCGTTTAAAACTGAAAAAATCCGCCCTGTGGCGGGCTTTATCCCGATACAGTTCCTTTAGGGGAAAATGCGACCTAAGCCTTTGTTTCTGAATGATTAAGATCCAGTACAAACAAAGCGCCCTAACGCTAAAAATTAAAGAAAAAAACAGGAAAGGAAAGCTGATGAAAAAAACGATAATGCCCCGTCTCAAGCTGACCCTCTCAGCCCTGACTCTGGCCTTTACCGCTGCGACGGCACAGGCAGAAGAAGTGCTGAATTTCTATAACTGGTCGGACTATATCGCCGAAGACACCATCGCCAAGTTTGAAAAAGAAACCGGCATCAAGGTGAACTACGACGTTTACGACAGCAACGAAATTCTGGAAGCCAAACTTCTGGCAGGTAACTCAGGTTACGATCTGGTGGTTCCAAGCTCACACTTTATGGAGCTGCAGATCAAAGCCGGCATCTTTATGAAGCTGGACAAAGGTCAGTTACCAAACATGACCCACCTTGATCCTTCGCTGATGAAAACCCTGAGCAAAAAAGATCCGGGCAATCAGTACGGTGTGCCTTACCTGTGGGGTACGACAGGCATCGGTTACAACCCGGAACTGGTTAAAAAAGCGCTGGGTGAAGATGCACCGGTAGATAGCTGGGATCTGATCTTTAAACCGGAAAACATCGAGAAACTGCAGGAATGTGGCGTTACTTTCCTGGATTCTGCCGATGAAATGATTCCTTTTGCCCTGAACTATCTGGGTAAAAACCCAACCAGCAGCAAGCGTAGCGACTACAAAATGAGCGCACCGGCAGCCAAACTGCTGACCTCTGTTCGCCCATACGTGAAGCAGTTCACCTCGTCTCAGTACGTAAACGATCTGGCTAACGGCGACAGCTGTGTGGCCGTAGGTTACTCCGGTGATGTTTTCCAGGCGGCTGCCCGTGCTGAAGAAGCCGGTAACGGTGTAGAAGTGCTGTACACCATCCCGAAAGAAGGCACCGAGATCTGGTTCGATATGCTGCTGATTCCGGCTGACTCGAAAAATGCAGACAACGCACACAAGTTCATCAACTTCCTGATGCGTCCTGACATCATCGCCGAGATCACCGACTACGTTTGGTATGCAAACCCGAACAAAGACGCAACCGCACTGGTTGATCCTGAGATCGTAGGCGATGCTGCCATCTATCCGGATGATGAAACCAAAGCCAAACTGTACATGACTGACAAACCGTCTATGGCAGTTCTGAAAGTGCGTAACCGCCTGTGGACCGATATCAAAACCGGCCGCTAATCACGCACTGACCTGAAAGGGTCACCTGTAAGTTGCTTTAGGTAAGCTGCTTCAGGTAAAAAGTGCTGCTGGCGTCACGGCTCGGCACTTGATTGCGACTTTCAACGAAGAAAGACAGAAAAGCCCCGCTCCTGGAAACAAGAGCGGGGCTTTTTGTTTACTACGCGGCTTTAGAAATGGATATGATCAGACCTGATAAGCCGACACCAGTGACCGAAGGCGAACCGCCTTATCCGCCAATTCCGAACTTGCTCCGGATGAGAGATTAACCACTGACACTGTTTTCTGCGCCTCGTGGTCAATGCCGACAACATTCTGGGTAATCTCATCAGCAGTACTGTCCTGCTGAATCATAGCAGCAGCAATCTGATTCACTGTCATCGCAATATTTTCCATTTCGCCAGTAATCTTTCTCAGGGAAGCTTCTGTCTCCCGAGCCTGGCCCGTACAATCGATCACCTGCTGCTTACTGCCTTCCATCGCATCAAATGCCCCCTTGGTTCGCAATTGCAGCCCCTCAATAACCGACTGAATCTCCTCTGTAGATTCCTGGGTTCTCTGCGCCAGTGTACGAACCTCATCAGCAACAACAGCAAACCCCCGCCCCTGCTCACCAGCCCTTGCTGCCTCAATAGCTGCGTTCAGCGCCAACAAATTGGTTTGCTCAGCAATGCCACGGATAACATCCAAGACAGTTCCAATTTTCTCACTGTCGTCCGCCAAATGACCAACAACTTCAGCAGTATCACTTACCTTCTCCGCCAAACGATTGATCACAACAATATTGGATTCGACAACTGATTTTCCGCTGTTCGCCAGTTCCAGCACCTCATTAACCGAGTTACGAACCATAGAGGCATTAGCCGTTACCTCTTTGCTCGCAACCGACATTTCAGTAACTGCTGACGCAACCTGCGCCGTACGCATTTGCTGCTCAACCACGCTCGCTCGCGTTTCTTCATCAACAGCTGACAATTGAAGCGCCTGAGACGAGAGCATCTCGGAAGTTACCGCTACTTCAGAAATGGTATCGTGCAGCTGACGTGTCATGCGCAACATATTACCGCTCAGAACACCCAGCTCATCGTCACTGGCACTTCTTTGTTCGCTAAGGGAGACATTCAGATTACCATCAGCGATCTGCTGACTTACTCGGGACATCTCCTTAACCGGCTTAATTATCCCCTGAACCACAAAATACATCAGCGCTACCACACTGATAACACTCAACAGAGTCACCAATAACATCAGAGTGAAAACAAACTTTTTAGTCGCCAATACTTCCGGCAACTGACCTTCAACAGTTTGATCTGCTTTTTCCTCAATCTGCTCTACCGTGTCCAACAACGCATCTGAAGCAGAATAATATGTGGAGATATCTTCCCGGAATGCAAAAAACGCCTTAACAGCAGCCTTAAAGTCTATCTCATGCTGGCCAACGGCTTTGTCGATTGCCACCGCATAGCTCTGGCCTTCAAATACTCCGACCTTAACATTCTCCGCAATAAAGAGCGGGTGCAGGCCAATCTGCAAACCTTTCTCTTTCAGCGCAGTTAATGCGCCATCCAGTTTTTTAATAATCTGCTGCTCTTCTGAACGGGAAACATGCCCCGTCAGCCCCACCAAACGCTGGTAGTTATAGAAGCGGGTCAAGAGTTCGATTTGGCTCTCCATACCGCCATCTGCCGCACTCCATTTTTCCTCAATACCGGTATTCCAGCTAATAAGGGCATCAGGGTTACTCTCCAAAGCTTCCACAGCAGAATCACCCAACTCTTCCGCCTGAACCATCAGTTCCTGAAACTCATTAAAGTTTTTTCGTAAGCGCTGATCGGCTTCTTTAAAACTCTCATAGCTATCGATCAGCCGGGTTTGCTGCTTGTAAAAAGTACTTTGACTATCTTTCAGATCAGCAATATCACCGCCAGACAATAAGCCTGAGGCCACCATTCGCCCCAGCGCATCCTCAGAAGACGCTTTTGCTTCGTTGATGATGCTCTTCGCTTTATCCGGTTCCGCCTGCCCTGTGATCAGCTGGGCTACACCCAGCATTTCAGCCTCAATACCAATGGATCCCTCCATAGCACCGTCTGCAGCATCCCAAGCAGGCCCTGTAATAAAGTCCAACTGTTCTGAGAGTTTCGTGATACCGAAAACACCTGCAGCACCACACATCAATACCGTCGTCAGGATGAGTAAATACCCGCCACCCAACTTAGTCGCAATTTTCATTGATAACCTCTGGTTGAGTCGCATTGCCGTACGAACAATCCGATTGTTCTGGCTTCGCGTCTCAGGAGCTAAATTTAAAAAGAGAGGAAACAGCTATAGAGCTTCCACGAAACCGCGAATCATATATCAGTTACACAAATTAACCATAATCCTTACGTTTAGTTACAAATGCTCTAATATCACAACTGCTAAGCAACCCTTTTCGCATACAAAGTCCGTTTTCATTTATTGCCGGTTTTATATCCATTTTTTGATACCCAAAATTCATCCCTACCTATCGCTAAAACATCTCCGTCAAACCGACCAACAAAACACTGTTGCACTTCCCTACACAGCCTTTACAAAACCTCAACAGTGGATTTTCCGCCCTGTGCTTAAATTAAAACCTTATTGATTCCATCCATATCAACCATTCGGAACCCCACGGCAGCCAAGGGCTGCGGCGAAGACAGGATGTCCAAGCGTCAGGTTCCGCAAGGGAAAGCACAACGAGGAAAACCACCATGACGACTTTGTTCTCACTTATGCGCTCTCTGATACTGATCGCTTTGATGGCAACCGGTATGGTGATGCTGGCAAACAATGCCCATGCAGCAGTTAAGAGCGCAACCGAGTTTTACTCCCAAAGCGCTGATCCACTGGAAACCGAAGCGAACCGCCTTCGTGATCAGACCCAGAAAGCCCTGCAACTGCACCAGCAACTTCTGCACAACAAGATCGAAACCCGCGAAGCCTTCCACGGTGAACTCTACCAGCTGACCACCGCTGAAAAATTCACTCAGGATATCCTCAACCCAGCTCGCTTCCGTATCGGTATTCCTTCCAAGCGCGGCATAGAAACCGATCAGTATCCGGCGATTATGATCTCCCTGACTAAAGACGCGCCACGCAATACCCGTTCAGCAGATATCCGCGACTTGGTACGCAGCGAAAACCGCCGCTATCAGGAAGTCCTGAAAGACAATGAGCGCGCATTTGAAGAAGTTCAGGAACTGCTGACCTACCTGAAAGACCTGCGCGAACAGATCAACATGAGCCGCACCGGCAAAGAAGCCAAGCGTAAGTACGAGATCTACCTGCGCCGCCTCTCCAGCGCCAAGGCTCAGTACTACACTGCCCTGAATGAGTTTTGTGTGGCAGCAGCGCAGGCTGAGTTTAACGGCTTAACCGGCAAGCGCCTGATTCCCGGTGGTTCACCGTTTCAACTAAGAGGTGCGGGTAGTTAAAATCCCTTTCAGATACCGACTTCAAACCAAAACGCCAGCTAACTGCTAAAAACAGAAGCTGGCGTTTTCAGTTTATGCACTCATCTAACGGCTACGATCCCCCAAACCCAACGGATCTCAGCCACCCGCGAATGGCATTAAGCTGAGTGGGATTCTGAATCCCGACGGATTGGCAGTTTTGCTGATCAGTAAACCAGATATCAAAGGCTTGCCGATTTGCCAGTTGCTTGGCTTTGTTCACCACGGGAGCCAGCGGGATTCCCGCCAGATGCCAGATACCTAACGGCTGATCCGGTGTGATCACCACTTCCTGTTCTGCGATCAGGCCATCGGCCACTACGGGCATCATCCCAACACTCAGCTGATCAAAACGCACTGTCTTGTGCATGGCTTCAGCATCCGGCCACTGGCAGCGATTCTGCCAGAAGGGCGCGTCCTGCCAGCGTTCTTCCAGCTGATAAAAGTCCCGTCCGATGCGGGCAAAGCGATAAAACAGCCCTTCGACCCTGTCCCGATAAAAGCGCGCCGCAAGTTCAGCATCTGCAGGCTGACGAATCAGGGTATTGATCACCGCAGGTGCCTGCAGCGCCGATGACAGCGCCTGAAAGATACCGTTACCGGATAGCGGATCAACCGCCATGGCGGCATCACCCACACGAATCCAGTTACGGCCGATACACTCTTCCACCAGCACAGGCGTACTGATACGGCCATGGGGCACGCCTACTGGCTTGGCATTCTGTGTAAACGCCTCAGCCTCAGAAATCGCGAGAAAGCGCTGCTGGCAATACTCCGCCAGTTGTTGCTTGGCGGGAAGCTCCGCTGCAGAGACATCAAGGGTCAGTTGCAGATACCGGCGACCATCTTCCAGCATCGCCATCCACGCCCAGCCATCCGGCAGGCTGATCGCCATGGAGCGGCGTTCGCTAACGGATTCAGCCCCACTACCACTCTGCCAATACTGCAGCAAAGACAGGGTTTGCGGCCCCCGACTTCGGGCAAAGTCCGCCTGAGGCGCTGCCCGACCGCGAGCCTCAACCACAAAGTCTGCTGAAAGGGTGTCACCGTTATCCTGCATCACCTGCACAGAAGCGGTAGATTCATCGTTCAGTGCAACCAGCCCCTGAACCTGACGCACCCGCTGGCGAATTACATGCACACCTGCCGCTTCCAGATCCTGAAGAATCCCCGCATCCAGCTTTTTGCGTTCGATCAGGGATTCGGTATTGGCGCTGTTCGTCTCACCATTCCAGTGAGCCGAACGGGCTGAAGGTTGTGGCAGACAGGTCAGAGCCTCATGAAACCCTGCATGACGCAGCCCCTGAATCACCCGATCCGAAATTCCTTCCACCGCATCAAAGGGTCGGGCTTCGGTTACCAGCGTCACGTCGTAACCCAGCGCCTTCATGCCTAACGCCACCGCACCGCCAGCAGGACCACCACCCAGAATCAGAATCTGCGTCATAGCTACAACCCTTGCTCTGTTTTGCGCTCCGGCCCCAGATAAGCCGCGCTTTCTCTCAGCAGCTCCCGCACCTGAGAAGGACGCAGACGGGATATCGTCTCCGGCCGGTTCACCATCAACTGGCCGATATGCCCGGTCATCCATGCGGTGCCCATACTGGCACCGGACTGCTGACCATCAAGACTTTTCACATGGCCGCCAAAATCCCCTTGGGCAGTTTCCAGATAAGACCACTCGTGGCTTTCGCAACGGGCATCCCCCGTCATACGGAAAACACCGGGATACGCCGCCGGATAGACCGCCGCGCCCTGAGCCGGATTAGCCGCCGTCAGCAACACGCCTGATCGCAGAGCCTTCAGCACAGAATCCGCCAGTTCCGGTTTGTCCTGACGTACACCAAGGCTCAGATTGATCAGATCCACCTCCTGCTCCACCAGCCAGTCGATGGCGGCAGACAGCTGCAAGGTGGTGGTGGAAAAGCTCTGCTGAAACACCTGAGCGCAATAGAAAGAAGCCATCGGCACCTGATGCCGGATCACCTCCAACACCCGGGAGCCATGACCTAACTGATCCGGTATTACCTCTTCCTGCCAGAGCGCCTGATCCCGAATCACAAAGGCTGCACTGTCGGTGACATGATTCCCCTGAGGGGCAAGAAATCCGCTATCGACGATACCGATTCGGATGCCTCGCTTAAGACCAGAAGGCTTGCGAAGATCAGAAGGCATTGAAGCTCTAGTCATCGTTGCTCGCCTCCGGTTCCTCAAGCTGATCCGACACCCGAATACGACCCTCTTTTAGGTGCAGATAAACATCCGCCTCCTGCAAGGTGCTGGCACGGTGACTGATCAGAATACGGGTACGATCGGCAAACAAGCGATCCACCTGCTGAATAATCTCCCGCTCTGTCTCCGCATCCACGGCGGAGGTCGCCTCATCCATCACCAGAATATCCGGCTGTTGCAGCAGAGCGCGTGCGATGGCAATACGTTGCTTCTGACCACCGGACAGCTGCTGGCCGCGCTCCCCAAGGGGTGTTGCCAGCCCTTCCGGCAGCTGGGCGATCAGTGCTCCCAGTTGCGCCTGAATCGCGGCGGCTTTTACCTGCTCATCAGAGGCTGACGGATTCGCATAGCGGATGTTATCTGTCAGGCTGCCACGAAAAAGCACGATATCCTGACTGACCACGGCGATGCGGCGCCTCAGTTCCGACAGGTCACAGTGTTTAAGGTCAACACCGTGATAAAAAATTGCGCCTTCACCCGGATCATAATGACGGTGCAGCAGATCGATCAGGGTGGATTTTCCGGAACCGGAAGCACCGACGATGGCGGCTTTCTGGCCGCTTGCAAGATTAAAGCTCACGCCATCAAGCACCTTATTCGGTCGCCCCTGATGGCTGAAACTGACATTATCAAAACGCAGCGCTCCCACATAAGCAGGCAGCTCTTCAGCGTTGTCATCCTTGGCAACGGATACTGGCTCTGAGCGCAGCTCCATCACTCGATCCAGACTCACCACCATACGCTGCAGGGAAACATACAGGCCCAAAAGACTCTGCACCGGGCCAATAGCCATGCCGAGATAGGTCGAGAACGCGATCAGCGCCCCCAGCTGCCAGTCGCCCTGAATCACCCAGTAGCCACCCAACAGAAAAACACCGGCACGGGAGATAGAAACCAGCGTGGTGGGAATCGCCTGGGTGAAAAACTCCACCACCTGAAGTTTCAGCAGCTGGTCCAGATAGCCTGAACTCAGCCCCTGCAGTTTGCGACCTTCTGCGCCCTCCTGCCCGACAGACTGGATAAACTTCATCGCAGGCAGGGTTTCCACCAGAAAAGCTGACAGATCTGCCGAGCGCTCCCGCAAACGTCGGGTATGATGCTCGACTTTACGCCGCATCCAGCGCAGCCAGAGAATCTCAAGGGGCACCAGTACCAGTGCGATCAGGGACAGCTCCCAGGACAACATCAGCATCATCACCAGCGCGCCCAAAAGCCCCAGAATGCCGGAGACAGAAGCAAAGAGCGCATCCACCGCAAAGCGTTGAATCTGGGCGACATCGCCATCCAGACGGGACATCAGATCACCGATGCGGCGGCGGGAATAAAACGCGGGAGACAGCTTCTGCAGATGACCGTACAGATCTTCCCGCAGAGCAAACAGAACCTGTCCGGACAGACGGGTATGACAATAACGATTAAAACCGGACAGCAAGGTGTTGAAAATACCCACCAACATCATAGCGCCTGCTATCTGCAGCAGCACGCCGTAATCTTTGGCCAGAAGGCCGTTGTCGATCAGGAGTTTGGTCAACCAGGGTTGCAGCAGCACCATTGCCGTGGCCAGCAGGGACAGCCCCAGCAAACCCGTAATCGCCTTTCTCTGAGGACGAATAAAGCTGAACAACCAGCGCAAACTGGTTTCATGGTTGCGCTGAGCACCAGACGACAGCATGGGGCCTTCGTCAGCGACAGAACCGGATGTATCAATAATTCGGGTTATCCAACGGATCATTCAGTATTCCTGATCAGAGACCAATCGGGCTGGGTCATTATTTCTTATCGTTGTGGTTACACTCACCACGAACCTACCACAAAAAGCAAAACGCCGGAGAAGCAAAAGCTTCTCCGGCATCAGGGTTGCGGCTTATTTCAGCACCGCCAAACGCAGGTCTGAGGTGGACATATCCCCCGGCATCTGCAGATAACCGATTCGTTTCAGGCCATCCGGCTCATGAATCGAAATGGTGTTACCGGCACCGCCTACGTAAATCTTCTGACCATCCTGAGTCATATTGATGTTGTAGTAGGTGTGATCCATACCGTGAACACCCAGAGTCTCACCGGTTTTCACGTTATGTTTGGACAGCTGGTTGAAAGAGCCAAACATCACATCCTTGTTGTTCGGGTCGGTCACCCAGTTAAAGACGATAAACTCAAACGGCACCGTCTCGATGGATTCCAGATCGCCATTTTTCAGGTCGATGCGCACATGACCCCAAAGGAAATCCGCCTTGGATTCATCACCCGGCTCACCGTTCCAGCGAATGGTGAAGTACGGCATGATGAACTCGCCAACGTGCTCACCCATGCTGTGCATCGCAAAAGCATCCGGTGGAACCCACTTGTCCGGTGCCCGCTCCCAGTTTTGCAGCGGTGTAATCAGACGGGTTTCACCGTTATCCGGGTTGATCGCTTTAATATCGCCACCACCCAGAATCACTTCGCCATTTTCCATCGCGGCGATCTTGGTGATACGACGATCCACCGGGAAGGTACGATCCGGCTTGGCATTCAAACCAGCATTGGTGTTATACACCGCAAGTCGTGGCGGCATGGTTTCAAAACGGTCGATATGTTTACGCACCGGGTTTTGAACCGTGTACAGCTCTTTACCATCTGCACTCACCGCCAGCGAGATAAAGGTCTTCACCTGAATATTGGCGTAGGACTGCTTCGCCGCGAAGGTGATCTCACAGTTGGTGATGTCGATGCCGTACACATCTTCCATCATGTTCGACAGCACGTAAGCGGTACGGCCATCCGGCGAGATCGCAATAGAACCGTTACCAAAAGTGCCCGGTACATCACAGCTGTGCAGCAGCTTGTCGGTTTCGGTATCGACCACATGCAGCTTATTCGGGCGGGTTACCGTCAGCATGTACTCATGGCCACCGGCCTTCATCTCTGTTTTACCTGCGCTGTCCATTCCAGGCATTCCGGCACAGCCGGTTAAAACCGCACCGGCACCCAGAACAGCGCCCAGTGCAGCGGTGCGTACCGCACCTGTCAGTCTTGAAAATACGGGTTTTATCATCTTGTTATTCTCCACAATCCACTTCGGTCATTCCCCGAGGGGATCGCTTATTCTTCCGGGAAAATGCTGTCCAGTTTGCGCCAGTCTTCGTCGGCCTTAACCACATCCTGCGACCAGTTCGGGTGCGAGCTCATGGTGTCCGGCACCTGAGCTGGCCACCAGCAGGCATCGGCACAACCGTACAGATCCGCTTCCATCGGCTGGCACAAGGAGCCCAGACCACCGAAGGGGTCAACTTCCCAGCCCGGATCGTTAACCGAGGTACAACCCACGATAGATTGCATCGCTACAACATCTTCCACCTGCTCCGGAGAAACAGTGCGGTCGAGCATTTTTGCTTTCTTGTTAAATGATTTGAGATGTTTCATCGGGAATTCCTTCTTGGAGATACATACGTATCAAAGAACGCTGGGTTCTCCAGCATGATGCGGGTGTAGACATCCACACCGAAATCCACCCAGTCACGCAACAGATCACAGTAGTGATAGGACGGGGTGCTCGCATCGCCGTATTTGGCATAACTTTCGTGATAACAACCGCCGGAACAGATATTGCGGATTCGGCAGGTCTCACAACCGGTATCTGTCCGGTCGAGACGCTGCTCCACAAAAGCGGATAACTGAGGTTTGTTGATACCGGCATCCACATCGCCAAAGGTTGGCAGTTCAGATCCGGTAAAGCGGTGACAAAGATTGATCCCACCTTTGGTGTCCACCGCTAACAGGGCGACACCGGCACCGCACGGCAGCTGCTTTTTGTTGCCTTCGTGCAGATCCGTCATCAGCTGGTGCATATTGCCGAAACCAAAGTTCTGATGATTGAGCGCCGCTTTCAGGTATTCACGTCCCAGACGCTTCATACCTTCAAACACGGTTTTCATCTCATCAGCATTCAGGTTAAAGGCGCTGATATCACCGGAGGTCACAGGGCCAAAGCCCACCTCGGCAAAGCCCAGATCATGGTGCAGGTGGTCGAAGATCGCTTCCACATCGGTAATGCCATGGGTCAGGGTGACCCGACAGCCCACCGGACGGGAATCGTAGCGGGCCAGCAACTGCCCCACCTTCTTCTTCACCACATCATAGGTTCCCTGTCCGCCCACGGTGATGCGGTTTTTATCGTGCATCGCCTTAGGGCCATCCATGGAGATGGTCAGACCGAATTTATGGTCGTTAAACCACTCCACCAGATCATCCGTCAGCAGGGTGGCGTTGGTGGTCATGGTGAAACTCACCTCGGCTTCCAGCTCCGCAAAGCGGGCTTCGCAATAGGCCACCACCTCGCGGATCAGGGGCATATTGGTCAGCGGCTCACCACCAAAAAAGACCACGTTGTACTGACGCTGATCCGGGGATTCTTCCAGCAGCATCTCAACCGATTTGATCGCCGTTTCCACCGACATCTTGTCGCCCTTGGACGGCGTGGTCAGATCTTCCTTGTAGCAGTAGGTGCAGCTCAGGTTACAACCGGTATTGGTGTTCAATACGATGGTTGTCAGCGGGAACTGTTTCACCTGCTGCGGCTCATGGTTGATCTGAACAACACCACCATCGGAAAGCACTTTCAGCGCCTTCAGTTCTTCGATGGTTTCCATGACATCATCAGCGGCGTAGCGACCCCGAAAGCGATCACGGATCATGCCTGCAGTGACATTCTCCTGATCCGCGAACAGCTCGATCAGCTCGCGGCTAAGGCCTTCAAGTTCAAACAGGCTGCTTGTGGGAATGTGAAACAGCATTTTGCGCGTTTCCACATCCACCAGATGCAGATTGGGTTTAACCAGGGATAAGGAACCCATGTTGACCTCACTTATTGTTATCCCACCTCCGGCCAGTTGCCGGAGGTGCTTCTGTTCTGAGGTGTATCACTGCCCGGATCGGATTAGTCGATCAGAGCCTGAACAAATTTCTGTACCGTCACCAGCAGGTGGGTCTGGGCAGAGACGGTCTGCTGACCATCCTGAACGGTGCCTACCACCGCCAAATTACCTACGTTGTTGGTGGACATTTTGCGATCCGGATTCGGACCGGCATCACCCGGGGTGAAGATGCCGCGGCTGTCGATGGTGCCGGCGTACCTGATGTCGTCATCATGTTCGGCAATCTCATCGAATGGCTTCAGAGACCAGGTCGCAGGCATGTAGCCCAGACGCAGATCATCTGCTGTTCCCGGCTTACCATCCTGACCTGCGGCGTAACCTACCGCGCGATACCAGGACTTCTGCTTAGGAATCAGACCTCCACCGCCGCCAACACGGGCGATCGATTCAACCGGAGTGATCTCAACACGGGCCAGCTGGTCATAAACCGCCAACGCAGCTTTGGAGGAAGTTTTACCCACCTGCACATTGCGGCTGCCAACAGCAGCGGAACGACTCGCTTCCACCAGCACGGTCAGATGATTGTTATCGCGGGATTCAACACGGATCACTTTCACACCGGAACCCAGAGCCACACTGCCCTTAAGTTGGTTGCCGGAGATGGTGATCAGCTTGCGTTCACCCTGCTTGATATAGGAAGGAGAGATTTTGGTGATGGCATTGGCTTTAACCGCTGTTACCGGGCCACCCATCACATCCGCGTCGCGCTCAAACATACGACCGGTAAGGGTTTTGCCATCGGCAGAGGCTGCCAGTACCTGACGCATCTTCACACCATCAACGGTGACTGAAGCACGCCATTCGTAGCCGGTGTAGACCACGGCTTTACCACTACCGGACAGCTTGGAGCCATCTTCGTACTGGCCGTTCAGGGTCAGCTCGTAGTGATCTTTATCGGTTTGGGTGACAACCACATCAGCATTGAAGTTGCCCTTCTGAGGCAGGAAGCCGGACATCGCCCAACTGCCGTTTAACGGCTGCTTGGTCGCCGCCTGCCACTGGCTCCACTGTTGAGTATTCAGCGCATAATCCTGACCCAGCTTAGGAGCCACCTGATTCAGCGCGATACCAAACCAGTCACGGTCACGGGCACCAGCGTGCAGTTCAGCCGTTGGCTGCTGTCCCATGTGGAAATGTACCAGCCACTTCCACTCCTCTTCGGTACGACGCTGCAGGGCGATACGGGCACCGGAGTGACAACGGACACAGGTTTCCTGAATCAGGGGATCGAAGGATTCCAGCACGTTCGGCTCTTTCTCCAGCACGTAGCGCAGCCCCTCAGTTTCAGCCGGAGCCAAACCCTGATTGTCCGCCAGATACTTCACCAGAGCGCGCTTCTCATCCGCCGGAATCACAGCACCACGAAGCTTCTGCATACGGCTGATAGTCATCATCCAACCTTCCGGGGTTTTCCTCTGCTCGCTGATTCGTGAGAACGGCTTGTCCGCGTCACCGGAATCGATGTGACAGGCGGTACAGCGCTCACGAATAATGGATGCGCCGTCGGCGTCCTGAGCCTGTGCCGGTGACAGACTCATCAGAGTCAAAGCACCGGCGCCCAGAAGCGCACGGGTTATCTTATTCTTCTTCAAGGGCAACACTCCTACTTATTATTATCTACTCAAGCTCATCGTTTTTTTGGCCCTTCTGAGTGATGCTGCACAAGCGCCACTCAGAAGGGCAAAAGACTGAAAGCAAAACAGCCGAGTCGAATTCTCTGCTTTAGGTAAGTTACTCCCCGGGTGTAAACAGAGTTTTCATCAAATGTAGGAAGTTGTAGCCAGATGTAACAGATAACAAATATTTTAAATAAATATTTATAACCGCATGATTTGAAAGGATAAAACCTAAGCAAGCGCTAAACCTGCCTATTTGGTGTCCCTTAGGGATGTTTGCTAGACTCAGGCTCAAAAGAAGAATAACGAAGCTACTAAAATGACAATAAAGCCCCAAAACTGCTCGGCGACAAAACCCCAGAGCCAATACCATATTCTGGTGGTTGAAGATGATCAGGCCTCCCGCTCACTGCTGGTCAGCTACTTCCGCAACGAAGGCTATCAGGTCAGCGAAACGGAACAGGCCGACGACCTGACCGACCGCGTCATCGAGCAGAAGATCGATCTGGTACTGCTGGATATCAATCTGCCCGGTAAAGACGGTCTGACTCTCACCCGCGAACTACGCGCCACCTCCCGTGTTGGCATTATTCTGGTATCCAGCAAAGCTGATGATATCGACCGTATTGTCGGCCTTGAGATGGGTGCCGATGACTACGTCGCCAAGCCCTTTAACGCCCGGGAACTTATCGTGCGGGTGAAAAACCTTCTCTGGCGGTTGAAAGCTCCGGAACAGGATACCAACACCCCGAAAGAGCGGATTCTGATTCAGTTTGAAGGCTGGGTGATGGATGGCAACAAGCGCCAGCTGCAAAGCCCGGAAGGCAATAAAGAGCGTCTGCCGGAAGGGGAGTACCGACTGCTGCACGCCCTGCTGAAGCACCCCGGACAGGTACTCTCCCGGGATCAGCTGATCGATACCGTACACGGCCGTGAATGGACACCCAACGACAGATCCGTGGATGTGATGATCGGCCGTTTGCGGCGCAAGCTGGGGGATAATCCCTCAGATCCTCACTTTATTCTGACAGCCCACGGCGCAGGTTATATGTTTGCCGGAAAGATGGGCTAATTCTTGAAGGGCATTCAGCTGGTCAGCACCCTGCATCAGGGGCAGAGCTTTACCGTCAGCCGGGGGATTCGCCATCAGGATCAGCAACCGGTCATTGTGAAACGTATCGCTTCCGGTCTTTCCGACAGCGAACGACAGGAAGCGGAACAGCTGCTGATTCATGAGCAGGATATTCTGCGGGATCTGGCTCTTGAAGGCATCACCCGCCCGCTGGGTTTCTATCGGGATGAGCAGCATTCAGCAGGCACTGGTTCTACTTCTGGCTCGCAAAGTAACAGCTCTTCATCCCCCGATACGTTTGGTCTTTTTGCCGATCACGGCGGTTTATCTTTGCGGGCGCTGCAACAGAACCGCAAGCTGGAATGGCATCAGTGGTTGCCCATCGCCATCCAGATCACAGAAGCATTAGGCCGTCTGCATCAGCAGCAGATAATCCATAAGCAGATCAGCCCGGACAATATTCTGCTGAATCCCATGCTGAACCGGATTGAGCTGATCGACTTTACCCGCGCCAGCCGCCTGCAGCGGGAACAGATCAGCTGGCAGCACAGCCGCATCAAACCCGCCATGCTGCCCTATATCGCACCGGAACAAACCGGTCGTATCAACCGCAGCATCGACTACCGCACCGACTTCTACAGCCTTGGGGTTACTCTGTATGAACTCTTTACCGGTCGTCAGCCGTTTCAGGGCAAGCTTTCCGCGCAGGACCCGCTGGAACTGATCCACCGCCATATCGCCAAGCAACCGCCGTCACCACTGGAGATCAATCCCCGCCTGCCGGAGGCGCTGTCACAGATCGTACTCAAGCTAGTGGCGAAAGATGCTGACCAGCGTTACCAGTCCAGCCACGGCATCAGCTTCGACCTGAAAACCTGTCTGCAGCAGTGGCAGGAGAAGCAGCAGGTTGAGAACTTTATGCTGGCCAGCCACGACCTGCCGGAGCGCTTTGTGCTGCCCCAGAAGCTTTATGGCCGCCATGAGTTTATCCGCCAGCTGAACGAGCGTTACGATGAAACCGCCTCAGGTCAGGGCGGTATTGTGCTGATCTCGGGCTATGCAGGTGTCGGCAAATCCAGTCTGGTGCATGAGATTCGTCAGACGGTGAACGAGCAGAAAGGCCATTTTATCAGCGGTAAGTTTGGTCAGTTCGGCCATAACCGCCCCTATGCCGCCATCGTACAGGCGCTGCAGAGTTTTATTCGCCAGCTGCTGACAGAGCCTAAATCAAGAGTTAACCACTCCCGCTCTCTGATCATCGAAGCTCTGGGACACAGCGCACAGGTACTGATCCATCTGATTCCGGAACTGGAACTGATTATCGGGCCACAACCGGAAGCGCCAAGGCTGGCTCCGGCTGAGGAGAAAAACCGCTTCTCCCGCATGTTTATGCGCTTGCTGCGCGCCTTTGCCAGCGAAGAGAGCCCCCTGGTGATGTTTCTGGATGATCTGCACTGGGCAGACCCCTCCTCTATTGAACTGCTGGAAGCTCTGACCAAGGCGCAATACGGCAGCGAAACCGGCAAGGATTCCGGTCTGAATCATCTGCTACTGATCGGCAGTTATCGGGATGAAGAGCTGGCCGCAAACCAGCCACTGCAGTTGCTGCTGGATAAGCTGAGGCTTGCTAATAAAAGCCGCTCAGGGCTATCTGATAAACAGCGCTCAGGGCTGTCCGGTCCCTCCCATGTTAAACGGCACCTAACAGAGCTGCATCTGGAGCCACTGAATCTGGCGCAGATTAAAGCCTTTCTGTCCGACACCCTCAGCTATCCGGTGGAGCGCTGTCATGAGCTGGCGACCATCTGCCTGCTGAAAACTCAGGGTAATCCTTTCTTCCTGAGTCAGTTTCTCACCACCCTGCAGGATGAAGGTCTGATCCACTCCGATCAGAACGGCTGGCACTGGGACAAGGCCGCACTTAAAGCCCAGGAGATGTCCGATGATGTCGTCGGGCTGATGGTGAATAAGATTCAGCAGCTTGATCCCGCTACCCAGAAAATTCTGCGACTGGCCTCCTGCATCGGTAACCCCTTCAGCCTGAGAACCCTTGCCATTGTGAATCGGGCAACACCCGGTGATACCGCAACAGATCTCTGGCCTGCGTTAGCTGAGCGCCTGATCATTCCCCTGAATGATAACTACCGCATCAGCAGTGATATCAACGCCGAGGGGATTCAGTACCGCTTTGTACACGACCGGGTTCAGCAGGCGGCCTACAGTCTGATTCAGGATCAGGAAAGGGGAAAGCTGCACTTAGAAGTGGGTGAACTCCTGCAGCAGGGTTTATCGGAACAGGAGCAATACCGCCGCTTATTTGAGATCACCAACCATCTCAATATGGCGCACGAACATCTCTCCCCCGAGCGCCAGCTTGAGCTGGTGGAGATGAATCTTCGTGCTGGTGAACAATCCCGCAGTGCTGCCGCCTTCGGCTCCGCTGCTGAGTATTTCCGACAGGGGCTGTCGCTGTTGGATCAGCTGGCCGCTGGTCATACCCAAACAGCAGATAAAAGCCAATCGCTCAGGCTCACTCTCAGTAACTACGCCGCAGAAGCCGCTTATATCCTGTCGGACTTTATCACCATGCAGCAGCATATCCGCGAGGTGCTGGAATCCGATGTGCCTCTGCTGGATAAGGTGCGAGCCTACGAGTTACAGATTCAGGCACATATCTCCCTGAACCAGTTTGATCAGGCGCTGGATACCGCTTATGAGGTGCTGGCTTTGCTGGGGGTCGAACTGCCCCGCAACCCGGATCGTAAAAAGCTTTGGCTGGCGGATCTGCAATCCCAGCTGCAACTGCGTAAGCAGCCTTTAACCAGCATTCCGGAACTTGCAGAGCTGGAAGACGCCAATATTCAGGCGGCGCTACCGATTATGGCGAGTATGTTCGGGGCGATTAAGTTCTCAAGCTCCGGCCTGCGCCCTATTGTCATGGCGCGTCAGGTACAGCTGACCCTGAGCTACGGCCTCAGTAACGCCTCCGCTCAGGCGCTTGCTGGCTACGGCGGCGTGCTCTGCGGTCAGTACAACCGTATTCAGCAGGGTTACGAGCTGGGTAAGGTTGCCCTTGAGATCGACAAGAAGCGCTCATCACGGCTGACACATCACAAAACACTCTCCCTGTTTGATACCTACGTGCGCCACTGGAAAGAGCCTTTGAGCAACACCCTGCCCTCGCTGGAACTGGGTTATCAGAGCGGTCTTGAGTGCGGTGATGTGGAGTGGAGCACCTACTGCATCGCCAGCTTTATTCAGTATCAGCTACCACTGGCGGAGAATCTGGATGAGATTCATCCCAAACTGGATCGCTACCTGCAGCAGATCATCGCTAACGGCCAGAAGCAGTCGGAATATTACTCCCGCTACGCTCTGCAGACACTGGACAACCTGAGAGGTGCCAGCCGCAACCCTACCGAGCTGAACGGTCGTTACAATCAGGAAACCGCCATGCTGGAGTTGCACACCCGCAACCACCACAGAACAGCGGTCTGTCTGCACCACTTCTACAAAGCCCTGCTCTGCTATCTGTTCGGTCAGCTTGAGGAAGCGGAGTATCACTGCAAAGCCTGCGAAGAGGATATCGCCTCGATCAGCGCCACCTACACCTCTTCCTGGCTCTACTTTATTGCCGCCCTGACTCATCTGGCACTGGTGCCCAGCTCCGGTGTTCTGGTGCAGCAAAGACGTTTCAGTCGGGTTCTGGGCTATCTGAAAAAGGTCAGTTTCTGGGCGAAACACTGCCCGGAAAACCACAAGCATCGCCAGCTGCTGATCAAGGCGGAACTGGCGCGGGTGCAAAAGCGTTATAAACGAGCGATGGATCTGTATGAGCAAGCGATTGTTGCCGCAGAAAGTGCCGGTGTGCCTTTGGACAAAGCCCTCAGTTACGAGCTGGCGGCACGCCTCTACAAAAGCTGGCAGAAGCCGGTCATTGCCGAAACCTATCTGCATCACGCCCTGAAGCTGTATCAGCGTTTGGGCGCGCAGGCCAAGGCGGATCACCTGAGCCGTCAGCACCAACTGGCAAGCCCGGAGCGCTTGTCTGAAGTACCGGTGCAGCCGGTTAAGCCGGTCACCGGTGATCGTCAGAACCAGATTCTGGATATCTCCTCCGTGATTCAGGCCTCCCACGCCATCGCCGATGAGATCGAACTCACCAGTCTGCTGGGTCGGCTGATCTCCCTGGCGATGGAGAATGCCGGTGGCCAGCGGGCGATTCTGGCGCTGCGCCATGAGGATGAACTCTTTATCGAAGCAGAAGCGGATCTTCACGAAACGCCCCGCTTTTTCTCCGGCCTGCGTCTTGAAGAGGAACAGAGCAAGCTGCCGGTGAATATCGTGCATTACGTCTACCGCACCAAGGAGACGGTGGTACTCAGCAACGCGCTGGAACATGAGATGTTTATGTACGATCCCTATCTGAGGGAAAACCAACCCCGTTCTCTGCTCTGTATGCCGATTCTTTACCACGGTAATCTGACCGCCATTCTCTATCTGGAGAACCGGGAAAGCACCGATGTCTTCACCAAAGAGAATCTGGAAACCCTGCGCATTCTGGCGGCACAATCAGCGATCTCCATCGAAAACGCCAAGCTCTACCAGAGCCTGAAAGAATCCGAACAGGAGTTCCGTTCCCTGTTTGAAAACGCCGTTGAAGGGATCTTCCGCACAACAGCACGGGGGGAGTTTTTATCGGTAAACCCAGCCTTCTGTGCCCTGTTGGGCTTCAGTTGTCCGGCGGATTTTCTGGCAGAACGCAGCAATGTACGGGATGACTGCTTTCAGGAAACGGATCAGCTGAAGCACTTTACTGCCCTGTTGCAGCGGGATAACCGGATTCACAGTATGGAAGCGGTCTGGCTGAAGCGGGATCTGACAGAGGTAGATGTTGCCATCTCCGCACGGCGGGTCACCAATGAGGATGGCGAGATTCTCTACTACGAGGGATCGGTCACCGATATCAGCGAGCGCAAACACAGAGAGCAGGCGGAACAGGCGCGACTGGAAGCCACCCTCGCCCGCCAGAAAGCCGAAGCTGCCAGCGAAGCCAAATCTCAGTTTATGGCCACCATGAGCCACGAGATCCGCACACCCATGAACGGTATTCTGGGGATGGCTCAGCTGCTGATGCGGGGAGAACTGACCGCAGATCAGCAGGCACAACTGCAAACCATCTACACCTCGGGACAATCCCTGCTGGCGATTCTGAATGATGTACTCGACTTCACTAAAGCGGAAGCCGGACAGCTGGCTCTTGATCCGCACCCGTTCCGGTTGCAACAGGCGCTGAATGAAGTGAGCGCCGTTATTCGCCCTATGGCGGATGAGAAAGGTCTGAACTTTGATCTGCAGCCTGATCCGGCAAGCCAACGGCTTATGGCATCCGGCCAAGGGCTGATGGGCGATAAACGTGCCCTTTGTCAGATTCTGCTCAACCTATGCACCAATGCGATCAAGTTTACCGAGCGCGGCGGCGTGACTCTGCGGGTGCTTGCCCCGGATGCGTTATCCAGCCTGCGCTTTGAGATTCAGGATACCGGCATCGGTATTGCACCGGATTTTCACGGCAGAATCTTCCAGCATTTCAGTCAGGCGGATAACAGTGTCACCCGTCGCTATGGCGGCACAGGACTGGGTCTCTCGATCTGTAAACAGCTGACGGAGCTGCAGGGCGGCAGCATCGGCTTTGAGAGTGAGCCGCTGAAAGGCTCAACCTTCTGGGTGGAACTTAGCTATCCGCGTGTGGAATCTGAGGTTTCTGCTCTATCTGCCAAGCGGTCGACTCAACAGAACCGACCACCTAAGTTAGCGCCCCTTAGCATCCTGCTGGTGGAAGATACCGAGATCAATCAGCGGGTCGCTGCTGGTCTGCTGCAAAGCGATGGTCACCGTGTTGATGTGGCCTATGATGGCTTTACCGCCCTCTCCCTGCACCACGACCATGATTACGATCTGGTGCTGATGGATATTCACCTGCCGGATATGGATGGTGTTGAGACATCACGGCGCATGCGCCAGCATCCGAATCCAGCAAAAGCTGCCGTGCCGATTGTTGCCCTGACCGCAGCGCTGACCTCTTCGGAACAGCAGCGTTATCAGCAAGGGGATATCGATGGCGTACTGGCTAAACCCCTGCAATATGATCAGCTGGTTCGCCTGCTGGAGAGCCGTTTCGGACTGGAAGGCGGTGCTGCCGATCCGGTGGATCAAGCTATGCCTCATCAACCAGTCTCTGATCAACCGGCTGCAGATCAGGCAGAATCAGACCTACTCGCCCCTGAGGTGATCGAGCAGCATATCAGTATGCTCGGCAGCAACCAGTTCCGGGAACTGGTTGCAGGCTTTCACGAACAGTACGCACGGTTGTTTGCGGAACTGACCGCAAGCCTTAATGCTGGCGACAACGCCACCGCCGCAGGCCTCTGCCATCGGCTGGCAGGTTCCTGCGCTAACTTCGGCTTAAAACGCCTGCAGGTAGAATTTAAGGTCTTGGAACAGCGGATTCAGGAAGAGAGTTCTGACTGGCGGCCAGAGATCGACCTGTTAAGGGAGCTGTATCAGCGGAGTTCGGAGCAGTTGCAGGCTTGCACCAAGAATACTTACTGATAAGTTAGATGCTATCTAGTGAGCCTTTCGCTATTTCCACCTACTTATAGGCCTCAATAAGCATTAGTCTATTCGCAGGATCAAACATACAAGGAGTAACAGTCAATGCCAGACCTAGGTGCTATTTCAGCAGGAATAACTTCAATTAAAGTCGCTATAGATTTAGCGAAAGAGCTCAAAGGTGCTACTTCGGCAATAAAGGATGCTGAAATAAAACTCAAAATCGCTGAATTGCTAGAAGCTATGTCAGAGGTAAAAATTCAGTTAGTCGAAGCTCAGGACGAAAATCTTGAATTAAAGCAAAAAATCAAGGAGCTTCAATCTGCCCTGGCAAGACAAGATGAGGTCGTCTTTAGAGATGGGTATTATTACCTTGCTGAACCTCAAGATGGTAAAGCTGAAGGCCCATTTTGCTCCAATTGTTACTCTTCAAATAACCATCTCTCGTTATTAACTGAAGTCACAGGCAGATTCCGAAAATTTGGAAAATATACCTGCCCTGCTTGCGAACAAAGATTTGGCCAGTAAAGAAAGAAAAAAGGCCATCTCAGTGAGATGGCCAATGTGGCAAAACAAGAAGCCAGGGATTAAACCAGCATCTGCTGACCCACAGCAGATGCCGGAATTCTTTCCAAGTAAAACCTTACTTGTTGATATTGATCGTTTGCGGCTGGGTGTACTCCAGCAGACCCGCCTGTCCAAACTCCACGCCGAAACCAGACATTTTGCAGCCACCGAACGGCGCATGCGGTAGTACCTCTGCGTGACCATTCACCCAAGCCGTTCCACACTCCAGTTTCTGAGCGATCTGCTGCGCTTTAGCAACATCCGTTGACCAGACAGAACCACCCAGACCCACAGAGCTGCTGTTAGCCATCTCTACCGCCTGATCCACATCGCTGTAGCGAATCACCGGCAGTACCGGGCCGAACTGCTCTTCATCGACAATACGCATGCCATTGGTCACGTCTGCAATAATCGTTGGCGGGAAGAAGTATCCGACACCTTCGGTTTTAGCACCACCACACAACACTTTCGCGCCGTTCTGCTTGGCATCTTCCACCAGCTCAACAACCTTGTTCAGCTGCATCACATTCTGAACCGGGCCGAAGGTTGTGCCTTCATGCAGGCCGTTACCCACGGACTGAGCTTCACAGATCGTGGTAAGTGCCTGACACACTTCATCGTACTGACTGTCGTGAACGTAGAGACGTTTCAGCGCCGCACAGGTCTGTCCCATATTCAGGAAAGCGGTCTGGAAGATACCTTCAGCAATAGCAGCAATATTGGAATCCGGCAGGATAATACCCGCATCGTTACCGCCCAGTTCCAGCGTCAAACGCTTCAGATTAGAGGCGGCACTGCGCATAATTTTCTGACCGGTTGGGGTCGAACCGGTAAAGATAATCTTGTTGATGCCCTGATGCTCACTCATAGCACCACCGATCTCACCACCACCCAGCACCACGTTCACAACGCCCGCTGGCAGCACTTCATTCATCAGTTCGATCAGTTTCAGGGTGTTCAGTGGCGTCAGCTCAGATGGCTTACATACCACGGTGTTACCGGCACGCAGGGCAGGCGCGATATGCCAGATAGCGATCATCAGCGGCCAGTTCCACGGGGTGATGGAACCGACAACGCCCAGCGGCTTGTGTTGTACTTCAATACGTTTGGTATCGGTGTCTTCAATCACCTCTACCGGAATATCCAGCTCTGCGGCATAACGGGTCCAGGCGACTGCGCCACCTACTTCTGCCTGCGCCAGAAACATCGGCTTGCCCTGCTCCTTAACAACGATCTCTGCCAGCTCTGCGGCATTGGCTTCGATCTTGTCAGCAATCTGGTGCAGCATCGCTTTGCGATCGTCATCTGTGGAGTACTGCCAGCTTTTGAATGCTTCCTGCGCAGCGCTTACGGCATCATTCAGCTGAGCTTCACTTGCTGCATGGCAGCTTGCTACCACTTCTTCGGTAGCTGGGTTCAGTACATCAAAAGCAGCCGCTTGCCCGGTTACTTTTTCGCCTTTGATCAACATATCTAGATTGGTTGTCATTTTTATTATCCTTGTTTGAACAGCGCCCATCTGTCGCAGGCATTTTTCGATTCCAAACTAGGCTATACCGATCATGTAAATCAGATTTCAGGTAAATGTGCGGACTTGTGCAGAGACGTAAATGAGATGTAACAGGATGGGCTGACAGTGATTTATGACGCGGCAGAAAGCTAAACGCCAGCTTACTGTTGAAAACAGAAGCTGGCGTTATAAGAGGGAACAATCAGAAATTAACGACTCACCGCCTGCTGAATAAAGCGGGCGATCCACTGCCCTGCCTGGGCGTCATCCAGTGCATCTGCCGCAAGGCCGTTAAGGGCCGGTTGCAGTTCTTCATCCGGGAAAACCACGCCCAGATCTGCCCGCAGAAGATCGTCCTCATACTGGCGATGAAACTCAGGGTGTCCCTGAAATGTCAGGATATGCTCACCCCAGACAAGACCTGCATTGGCGCAACGGGGGGCGCTGGCAAACACCCGACAATCCTTGGGAATATCCAGCACCTGATCCTGATGGATGGCGTTAATGGCGAACGCTGTAACCGACTCGCTGTTACCATCACCGGTAAAACAGGGTAACTGCTCGCTGACCTGATACTGCTTAATGCCCAGATTCCAACCGCCATCAAACTTTTCTACCCGTCCCCCAAGGGCTTCAGCGATGATCTGATGGCCAAAGCAGATACCCACTAACGGGCGTTTCTCTTCATGCAGGGTGCGGATCAGAACCTTTAGCGGCCCCATCCACGGCAGATCATCATAAACCCCATGTACTGAGCCTGTGATCAGCCAGGCATCGCATTCGTCGGTGCTGACGGGAAACTCGCCATCAATCACCGAGTAGCGACGGTAGGCAAAAGCGACATCGGTAGCATTCAGCAGGCGCTCGAACAGGTCGGCGAAAGTGCCGTGCTGCTGCAGCAGTGCTTGTGGGCCGGTGTCGGTAATTAAGATCCCCAGTTTGATCATGGAGGGTGTTTCCTTCTGCCTGTTACTCAATGTCGGTATCTGAACAACCACATTCTCAAATACGGAACCTCAAATACCAAAATCTTTAAACTTTAAAACGCGCAGTCAGCCCGGCCAGATTATCCGACAGGATCAGCAGGCGCTCACTCTGGTGAGAAGAACGCTCCGCACCATCGGTGGTCTGGGTGGTAATGGTGTGAATCTCACTCAGACTGTGGCTGATATCCGCCACGGTGACGCTCTGCTGATCGGTCGCGGTGGCCACCTGCGCATTCATCTGACTCATGGAGTGCACGGTATCACTCACCTGATGCAGCGCTTCAAGGCTGGTATTCAGCTGCTGACTGTACTGAGTCGCTTCTTCACTGCAACCGGACAGGGTGCTGGCGGCTTCCTGAGCACCTTCCTGCAGACGCAGGATGATGTTTTCGATCTCACCCACAGATTCCTGTGTACGGGAGGCCAGAGAACGCACCTCATCAGCCACTACCGCAAAGCCACGCCCTGCTTCACCGGCACGGGCTGCCTCGATAGCGGCGTTAAGCGCCAGAAGGTTAGTTTGTTCAGCTACGGAGCGAATCACATCGATCACATCACTGATGCCATCGCTGCGCTCTTTAAGATCGGCAACCTGCTGCATGGAGACCTGAACCTGATCCGCAAGATGAGCAATCGCCTGACGACTCTCTTCCAGATCATGATGACTGGAGTGCAGCACCTCTTCGGCCTGCTGGGCACTAACCCGGGTTTGTTCGGCATGTTCCGCCACTTCACGGGCACTGGCCTCCATCTCGCTAGCGGTCGCAGCCAGACGGTTGGTCTGGGTGCTCTGCTGCTCGGCACCGGTCAGGGTTTGCTCACCGATGGTCTGGCTGATCTGAGCCGCTTCATGCACTGACTGAACGGTATGGCTGATCTGATCTACCAAATCGTGCAGATGCTGCGCCAGTGTGTTGGTACTGACCGCAACCTGAGTAATCTCGTCGTTACCTTCCACAGGAACACGGGTGGTCAGATCCCCTTCGGCAATACGACCAATCGCACCTACAAGACGCGCCAGAGCTTTCTGCAGATAACGGATCAGGCGAATACCCAGCACCAGTGACAGCAACATAGCTGCCAGTGCACCTATCACAATAATGCTTTTGCCCTGAGCCAGAGTTTCCAGCGTGCTGGCGGTTGCACTCCCCGCCTGTTCACGGGCGGTTTGAATAAAGGTAGCGATCTGTTGTTCACTCTGGGCAACCAGCTGTTCGATCTGACTCAGCAGCTGTTCCGATTCCTGCATCGCTTTCAGCGCTGCCAGATGCTGCTGCATGCTGAGTTCAGGCTGAACAAGTTGCTCTTTGTAGGGCTGCCAGGTTTCGTTCAGGATGGTGGCGACCTCTTTATCCAGTGCCGGTGTTTTGGCGATCGCTTTGTCGATGGAAGCCAGTTTACGTTCAATATCAACAGCTGCGGCCTGAGCTGCCTGATAGTCGCTCATCTGCAGCAACTCACGCACGCCGGTATTCATAAAGGCGATATCGTCACGAATCGGTTTCAGAAGCGACAGGTATTCGTAACGGTATTCTTCAAACAGCAGGTCTTCGAGGGTGTAGCCCATCTCAGAAGTGAGGTATTTAAAATCACGACTCTGGGCTTCAACAATCTCCAGCCCATGATGATAAGTCACCTGTGCCTGAACCATGCGGGCAGCCAAACGGAAGATCTCAGCGCTCAGCTGTTCCGCCTCAGCAACACCTTTCACGCCAAGGGTTTTCAGCTGGCCGAAGTCCTGTTCAAACTCCTGCCCCAGAGCATTAAGACGGTTTTCAATAACGGTTTTATCGGCCTGCTGCCCGGAGAGTAGCTGAAGTAACAGGTATTTGGTTTCGGCCAGATTGCCCCGCAGATTGCCACTCAGATAAACCCGTGGCGAAGCCTTATTGACGACAACACCCACATCGCGACCGACGGAGTTAAAACTGTAGTAAGCACTGGCAGAGGTCAGCATAAAGAGCAGCAATATCAGCCCGAGGGTCAGGGTAATTCGCTGACTGACAGAAAGGGACGCGAAACGGGAAAAGCCACGGTTTTCAGCGGCAGAAGGAGTCGATGCCATGGATGCAGTAACTGGCATATTCGTTTACCTCGTGCAGCACAAACGCTGCCCAGAATAGGGTTTGCCGACAATATGGGGGGATGCCGGATCGTTATTATTGGAAGTTAGTTTTTCAGAGGAACGTGGCGGTTACCGCCTTATTATTATCGTGTGCCAACGGAACAGTCACGACTGCCCCGTTGGTTTACAGCCTGATCAGGCCTGAGGAGCACGCTTGGTCAGGAAGTCTGCCATCCAGTGCGCCACCATCACAGAATCGGTCTGAGCGTCTTTCTCGTTAACCGTCGCCAGACCCAGCTCTGCGGTTTCATCCGGGATCACAGCCCCCTTACGCAGGGAGATCAGCTGATTTTCGTAGCTTATATTGAATTCCGGGTGCGCCTGGAACGTCAGGATACGGTCGTCGTAAACCAGACCCGCAAAGCTGCAGAAATCCGAGGAAGCGAATACCTGAGCATTATCAGGCAGAGACAGCACCTGATCCTGGTGCATCGCGCTGATGCAGAACGAGGAAGGAGCACCTTTCAGGAAATCAAACGCAGGCTTCACTTCGTAGCTGTGCAGACCCACACCCCAACCACCGGCGTATTTATCAACACGACCACCGAAAGCGTCAGCAACGATCTGGTGACCGAAGCAGATACCCACCATAGGACGGTTCGCCGCGTGGATTTCAAGAATCAGTTCTTTCAGCTGCTGCATCCATGGCAGGTTCTGATACACGTTGAACTTGGAGCCTGTGATGATCCAGCCGTCACAGTCAGTCGCACCACCCGGGAAGCGGCCTTCACGGACATCAAAAACCTGATATTCAAAGCTGTGACCAGACTGTTGGAACAGCTGTACAAACATGTCCGCGTAAGAACCATACTCGTTCAGTAACTCATCTGGCGTAATACCGGTCGCCAAAATACCAATTTTCATTTTAAGCACCTGTTGGGCTGTATTGTTGCAGTAATAAAAGGGGGATTCCGGCGTAAAAAGGCCGAAACAACCCCTGACATCCGCCTCCCCTTAAAAACAGGGGAAAGCAGATGCCTGAAATAAATCATGGATAAAAGTAACGCAGAATAAGGTCTTGTCTGCCGGATGAGGTTCAACGCAACCCGATCCGGCAAAGCACTGCTATTTTCAGACGAAAACGCTGTTATTTTCGGACGACAGCACTCGTCATTATCTGCCGAAAGCCGTTATCAGTTATCCGGCTGAGCCAGCAGACGAGCCTGACGGCGCATCTGGTACATGGCTCCGATCACGCCCAGCGCAACCACCAGAATCATCAGGGTTGCCAGAGCATTCACTTCCGGGGTTACACCCAGACGTACTTTGGAGAAGATCACCATTGGCAGGGTGCTGTTACCCGGGCCAGATACGAAGCTGGCGATAACCAGATCGTCCAGAGACAGGGTAAAGGACAGCAGCCAACCGGAGATAATCGCCGGAGAGATCAGAGGCAGTGTCACCAGGAAGAACAGGGAGGATGGCTTAGCGCCCAGATCCATCGCCGCTTCTTCCAGAGACTCATCCATAGAGGACAAACGTGCCTGCACGATCACCGCCACATACGCCATACAGAAGGTGGTATGCGCGATAATGATGGTGCCGGTGCCACGTCCTGCCGGCCAGCCAAAGGCCGATTCCATCGCCACAAACAGCAGCAGCAGAGACAGACCTGTGATCACTTCCGGCATTACCAGAGGTGCGGAGATCCAGCCGGACAGAATCATCTTGCCGCGGAACGGCCCGAAGCGACTCAGGACAAAACCTGCCATGGTGCCCAGCACCACCGCCAACGTGGCGGTGATAAAGGCGATCTCAAAGCTGAGCAGAGCCGCATCGATAATCTGTTCGTTATTGAACAGCTCCACGTACCATTTCAGCGACCAGCCACCCCAAACCGTTACCAGTTTGGAGGCGTTAAAGCTGTAAACGATCAGCGCGATAATCGGAGCGTAGAGAAAGAGAAAACCCAGACCCGCACTTGTATTCAGAAATAGTGAACGGCGTTTCATTATACGGCCCCCTCTTTGCCCTGGCTGTTGCGGATCAGCATGATCGGCAGTACCAGAATAATCAGCATTACTACGGCTACAGCAGATGCCATCGGCCAGTCACGGTTCAGGAAGAACTCATCCCAGAGCACACGGCCAATCATCAGGGTGTCGGAACCACCCAACAGAGCCGGAATCACGAACTCACCCACCGCCGGGATAAACACCAGCAGACAGCCAGCAATCACACCCGGCATCGCCAGAGGCAGGGTGATCAGGAAGAAGCTCTGATAAGGGCGTGCGCCCAGATCTTCTGCCGCTTCCAGCAGGGTCATATCCATTTTTTCCAGTGCGCTGTACAGCGGCAGCACCATAAAGGGCAGGTAGGTATAAACGATACCGATATAAACCGCGAAGTCGGTCTGCATCATGATCAGCGGCTGATCGATCAGCCCCATGCTCATCAGTGTCTCGTTGATCAGACCGTTCTTTTTCAGCAGTCCCATCCAGGCGTAAACACGCAGCAGGAAAGAGGTCCAGAAAGGCAGAATCACCAGAGCCAACAGCAGGGCACGCATAGAACCTTCACTACGAGCCATCAGGTAAGCGATCGGGAACGCCACCAGCAGGGTAAAGAAGGTCGAGATCGCCGCTACCTTGATGGAGCTCAGGTAAGCGCTGAGGTAGAAATCATCTTCCAGCAGGAAGAGATAGTTACTCAGGCTGAGCTTTAAGGTGACGTAGGCTTCTTCGAGGTTCCAGTCCAGAATCGGTGTATAAGGCGGAACCGCAATGGCCGCCTCAGACAGAGAGATTTTGAACACCACCACAAACGGGATGAAGAAGAAGATTGCCAGCCACAGGTAAGGCACGGAAACAACAGAGAAGCGTCCCCAGTTTACCCGGCTGAAAAAGTTGTACTTCGTCATCTTCCCGTAGGAATCATTGATCCACGCAATCTTGGAAGTACTCATGACGTTAACACCACACAGCTGTCCATATCCCACGACAGATAGACGTTGTCGTCCCAGGTGAAGCGGCCACCGGATTCACGGTTGGTGTTAGGCTGGGTTACACGAACCTCTTTGCCACTGGCCAACTTCACTTTGAATACCGACAGGCTGCCCATGTAGGCGATGTCCAGAATGGTGCCCTGTACGCAATTGTATTTCTGATCCGGACGGTTTTCCGTAACACGGATCTTCTCCGGACGAACGGCAACGTGAACGTCCTGATTTGGCGCACAGCTGATGCCGTGGTTTACGCAAAGTTCTGCACCGGCTTCCGGTGAGGTCACACACACAGTATCCGGCTCATCAACGGTAACCTGACCTTCGAACAGGTTCACCGAGCCGATAAATTCCGCCACAAAACGGCTGTTCGGATATTCGTAAACATCCTGAGGTTCATCGGTTTGTACGATAACGCCGTGATTCATTACACCGATGCGGGAGGCCAGCGTCATCGCTTCCTCCTGGTCGTGGGTTACCACAACAAAGGTCACACCCAGCTCATCCTGAATGTTGATCAGTTCGAACTGCGTTTCTTCACGCAGCTTTTTGTCCAGAGCGCCCAGAGGCTCATCAAGCAGTAACAGTTTCGGGCGTTTGATCAGAGAGCGGGCCAAAGCCACACGCTGACGCTGACCACCGGACAGTTGATTCGGTTTACGTTTGCCCAGATGACCCAGCTGAACCAGATCCAACATTTCGGCAACACGTTTTTTAACTTCAGCTCCGCGAACACCTTCACGCTTCAGACCGAATGCCACGTTCTCCGCGACGGTCAGGTGAGGAAAGAGTGCGTAAGACTGGAACATCATATTAACCGGACGGTTCCATGGCTGAATGCCTGCCATGTCCACGCCGTCGATCAGAATGCGACCACTGGTCGGCGCTTCAAAACCTGCCAGCATGCGCAGCAGCGTACTTTTGCCAGAGCCTGAGCCACCCAGCAAACAGAAGAGTTCGTTTTTGTAGATATCCAGCGAGATGTTGTCTACCGCGGTAAAATCGTCGAATTTTTTTGTAATGTTTTCGATCTGAACAAACGGCTTGGCATCACTTTTCCAGTTAGGAACCTTGATGGTCGCCTGTTCGCTGATTTGGCTAGGATCTATATGTTGCGGAGAAGTCATAAAACACTCGACTCTTTTAATATTGTTATTGTTCAAGGCCTCCCGCCACAAAGGCGGAAGGCCTCTGACCTTTACCGGCCTGTTTTAATATTGACCCAGGTACGGGTTAACAGACGGTCGAATCTTGCAGTGTGCGCTTTCTGAGCAAACAGCTTGGCTTTAACCGCGTCAGAAGGATAGATTCCAGGGTTGGAGATCACATCTTCGTTCAGCAGAGGCTCAGCTGCTTTGTTAGGAACGGCGTAGTAAACGTAGTTGGAGATACCCGCTGCCGTTTCGCCTTTCAGAACATAATCAATAAATTTGTGTGCAGCTTCCGGATGCGGTGCATCAGCAGGAATTGCCATCAGGTCGAACCAGATCAGCGTACCCTCTTTCGGGATCGCGTAGCTGATGTTTACGCCCTGACCAGCTTCCTCTGCACGGCTCTGAGCCTGCAGGATGTCACCGTTGTAGCCCAGTGCGACACACACATCGCCATTAGCCAGATCTGAGATGTATTTACCGGAGTGGAAGTACTTGTAGTCACCACGAACTTTTTCCAGCACCTCAGCACCTTTTTTCAGGTCTGCTTTGCTTTCAGAGTTCGGATCAACACCTGCGTAGTTTTGTGCGATAGACATCACTTCCGCCGGTGAATCCAGTACACCAATACCGCAGTCTTTCAGTTTAGCGGTTACTTCCGGGTTAAAAATCAGATCCAGAGTATCAAATTCCATATCACCCAAACGGGCTTTTACAGCATCAACATTGTAACCCAGACCGATAGTTCCCCATGCGTAAGGCACATTGTGCAGGTTGCCTTCGTCATGCTTGGAAATCTTCTCAACCAGAGCAGCGTCCAGATTCGCCAGGTTGGTCAGCTTGGATTTGTCGATTTTGCTGTAGATACCGGCCTGCAGCTGACGCTCCAGGAAAGCACCGGTTGGTACGACCAGGTCGTAACCGGAACCACCCGCCATCAGCTTGGCTTCCAAAACCTCGTTACTGTCATAAACATCGTAGTTAACCTTGATGCCTGTCTCTTTTTCAAAGCGCGAAACAGCTTCCGGCTCAATGTAGTCAGACCAGTTATAGATGTTCAGAACTTTGTCACTGGCAACCGCGTTACCGGCTAACAGTACAGAGCATACAGAAAGGGTTAGGGCTTTTTTTATTGTCATGTTCAGTTCCTCTGAAAGCACGTCCGATCAAGGTGTCGTGCATTTATTTTTCTAGTGTGTATTACGGGTTATTTCATTCGTATTCCTAAATTTTCCAGCCGGGAGATCCGGAGATCTTCCGGTCTGAATTCGTTTACCGTCACCGATGGCATCCCAAGATGTCATCGGCGACCTTAATCACGTTAATTCCCTGCAGACCGGTTCAGACGGCTTACAGGTATGCCTCATATTCCACATCGGAAATGCGGCTCTGAATCTTGCGTTGTTCCTGCTCTTTGGCAGCGGAGAACACACGTACAAAGGATTCACCCATGTACTCTTTCAGCACTTCACTCTCTTTCAGAGCTTCAGTGGCATCATCCCAACGGGTCGGCAGACGCGGCAGATCACGCTCTTCTGCTTCGGCATAAGCATCACCTTCAATCGGGGAAGGTGGCTGCAGTTTGTTCTCGATACCGTACAGAGCACCGGCAAGAACAGAAGCCAGCACCAGGTATGGGTTCGCATCTGCACCGGATACACGGTGTTCGATACGACGGGCTACCGGCTCACTCTCAGGTACACGCAGTGCTACGGTACGGTTCTCGTAACCCCAGCTTGCAAAGGTAGGCGCGTGTGCACCGGCTGCAAAACGACGGTAAGAGTTCAGGTGCGGCGCGAAGATCAGCATGCTGTCGGCCATGGTTTCCATCAGACCGGCGATGGCGTGGCGCAGCAGGTCAGAACCGGCATCAGTGCCATCGTCAAACACGTTGTTGCCGTTTTCATCGATCAGACTGAAGTGAACGTGGAAACCGTTACCGCTCTTGTCGGCATAAGGCTTAGCCATAAAGGTCGCACCGAAGTCGTGCTTACGGGCCACACCTTTCACCAGACGCTTGAACAGGTTGGCGTGATCGCCAGCCAGAGCCGGATCAGCAACGTGCATCAGGTTGATTTCAAACTGGCCGGGGCCTAATTCGGAGATAATGGTGTCAGCCGGAATGCCCTGTTCGATACAGGCGCTACGTACTTCACCAAAGAAGGAAGCCAGACCATCCATCTCTTCGATGGAGTAGCAGTCAGTGTCGTACAGACGACGACCGTGGCCTTCAGCCAGAACCGGTGGCTCTGGGACCTGACGTTTTTCGGACTTGCCGTCCAGCAGATAGAACTCAAGCTCGGTAGCCATAACCGGGGTCAGGCCCAGCTCTTTAAAGCGTGCAACAATGTTCAGCAGAATCTGACGCGGGTCCGCATCAAACGGCTTGCCATCGGGATCAAACATCATTGCCAGAATCTGGTTACGTGGCGCTTCAGCCCAAGGCACATTCACTGGCTCAGGGTGAACCGGCATGCAGATACCGTCGCTGTCACCGGTCTCAAATACCAGACCGTTTTCCAGTACGTCATCGCCCCAGTGGTCGAAGCCGATTACAGAGCGCGGTAGCTTAACGCCCTCTTTGAATACTTTTTTCTGAGCGCTGCCCGGCATACGTTTTCCGCGCAGGTTACCGTTCAGATCAGTGATGAACAGATCGAACTCGTTGTGCTCAGCACTGGTCGGTACGAAGCTTTTGATATCGCCATTAAAATTTGCAGACATTTTTTTATCTCTCTTATAAAACTTTTTCGAAACGCTTACCGATGACCTGAACCCAGGTTTGAGGTTGTCATCCGGCCAAATAAATTCAGCTTAGCTACCCCCTGATGCCAGCCCTCTAATTAAAGGCAGTGTGACCTGCATCAGGTAAACTTTTATTTATTTGTGATCACATTTCGTGGTATTGATATGATCACAAATAAATAACCCGGTCAATCAATCCGATTAAAGATTTTATTTCGCACCAAATTGGTGATCACAAACCCGGGATTGCACCTTTTTTGTGATACCCTGCCCCTGCAAAATGCAGGGCTAATCCGGCATTATTACTGCTCCGGATTTGGCGAAGCCGGGACGATGTCCAAACACTCCATTCAGAAAAACAACAAACAAGCAGAGTCTTGAACAGATACGGGATCAGGCGGCCAATAATGGACAAGAAATCACCGATACAAATTACATTAACCAAGCGCGACGAAGCTGTAACTATCACCCAGTGGGTATATAGCACTTTGCGTAACGCAGTAATGAACGGCCAGATACTCCCAGGCCGTGCTCTGACCATACGGGAGCTGGCCACCATACTGGATGTCAGCCCTATGCCGGTTCGTGAAGCCCTGCGCCAGTTGGCAGCAGAAAATGCGCTGGAGATTCAGGGGAATCGTCGTGTGATCGTACCCAAGATGACGGCGATGAAGTTCAGCGAACTATGCGAAGCCCGCATCAACCTTGAGTCCCACGCGGCAGCCCGCGCCCTGCCCTATATCGATAATGAAAAGCTGGCAGAGCTGATCGCACTGGATAAAGAGATTGATGAGGCACAGGACAATGGCGACCTGGAGCAGATCACCATCCGCAACCAGCGCTTCCACCGCAGACTCTACACCGCCAACCCCCATCAGGTTACCCTGCCTTTGATTGAGAGTTTGTGGTTGCAGCTGGGGCCCTTTATGAAGCTGGCCAACTCCCGCCTCAAAGAGCACTACACCATTGATCGCCATAATGAAGCCTTGGAAGCGATTACTAAGAAAGACGCTTTGGCATTGCAGATGGCCATTGCATCAGATATTCGTGAAGGTTTTGCTTTTGCCGGTACGCCGGAGCTTTTGTACAACTTTATCGAGCAGGCCGCTGCTGACGCGATTTAAGGGGCAAACCGAAAAAGCCCTGCACAAAAAAAGAGGTGATGAGCCACTCCGGCTCATCACCTCCCCTTACCAACAGTTTTAGCAACACCATTTGCCAACCACTAAAACCAGCTGCTACAACCAACCGTTAAGACCAAAATTTAACCTTCAAAATCATAAGGTTAGAAAAACACTGACTCCCCTTCCTATTTCAACTCCTGGCAGCAAACCAAACCCTCTCTATTTTTGTGATCACATTTTAAAAGCGATCTGACGGCTCAATTACCGCAGAAAGCATCAACATCCCTGAATCACGGGTAATTTCGCTAAAACACCACTCGCGAGATAACCCCATAAAAATCAGCAGGTTAGCCAAAACCACTTCTTTTGTGATCAAAATTTAATACCAGATTGTTTGACTTTTCTTTTTTGTGATCACAAAATGCAATCAAGTTGATTAAGACACCTTGGGTTAAACCCCAAATATTGATCACAAAATATGCTTTCGCGATCAGCTTCAATTGACCAACTTTGATCGTGCAAAGCTTTATTAAGAATTCATAAGCTCAGTTCAACAGCATCCGCAGCTACCGCAGGATGCCGTTACCGCGCAATAACCAGAGGATTAGCAAATGGCTGCTGAAAACAACAACACCCTAGAGTGGCAGGCACTGGACGCGAAACACCACCTGCACCCATTTACCGATACCGGCGCTCTGAACAAGAAAGGTGCCCGTGTTATCACTAAAGCAGAGGGTGTTTACCTGTGGGACAGTGAAGGCAAGAAGATGCTGGACGGCATGGCTGGCCTTTGGTGTGTGAACATGGGTTATGGTCGTCAGGAACTGATCGACGCTGCCTACGAGCAGATGAAAACCCTGCCGTTCTACAACACTTTCTTCCAGACCACTCACGTACCGGCGGCAAAACTGGCTCAGGCTATTGCTGAGGTAACTCCGGGTGATCTGAACCGCATCTTCTTCGCGAACTCAGGCTCTGAAGCGGTTGATACCATTATCCGTCTGACCCGTACTTACTGGGCGTCTCAGGGTAAGCCGTACAAAAACATCCTGATCAGCCGTGAAAATGCTTACCACGGCAGTACTGTGGGTGGTGCAAGCCTTGGCGGTATGAGCGGTATGCACAAGCAAGGCATCCCTATGGTGGGTGGCATTGAGCATATCCGTCAGCCTTACTGGTACGGTGAAGGTGGCGATATGACCGAAGAAGAGTTCGGTCTGGCCTGTGCTAAAGCACTGGAAGAGCGCATTCTTGAAGTAGGCCCGGACAATGTTGCGGCCTTTATCGGTGAGCCGATTCAGGGTGCAGGTGGTGTTATTATGCCACCAGCGAACTACTGGTCTGAAATTCAGAAGATCTGTAAGAAGTACGACATTCTGCTGGCAGCTGACGAAGTGATCTGTGGCTTCGGTCGTACCGGTAGCTGGTTCGGTTCCCAGACTCTGGATATCAACCCGGACATCATGTCCATGGCGAAAGGTCTGTCTTCCGGTTACCTGCCAATCTCTGCAGTTGCAGTGGGCGATCGTATCGCTAAAGCGCTGGATACTATGGGCGAAGACTTCAACCACGGCTTCACCTACTCCGGTCACCCGGCTGCTGCAGCGGTTGCTCTGGCTAACATCGAACTGATGAAGAAAGAGAACATCGTTGAGTACGTGGCTAACGATATCGGCCCATACTTCCAGGAGAAACTGCGTGAAACCCTGCAGGATCACCCACTGGTGGGTCATATCAACGGTGTGGGTCTGATTGCTGGTTTCGCACTGGTGAAAGACAAAGCCACTAAAGAGCTGTTCCCATCTGATATCGATGTGGGCTACATCTGCCGTGAGCACTGCTTCAACAATGGTCTGATCATGCGCGCCGTAGGCAGCCGTATGGTTCTGTCACCACCTCTGGTGATCACCCGTGAAGAAGTGGATGAGCTGTGCGCCAAAGCGAAACAGTGTCTGGATCTGACACTGGAATCTGTGAATCAGCTGTAAGCGCCTGAAATAAGATCGCCCGGACAACTGCCCGGGCGATCTCATAAAAATACAATTCAAACCCATAAAAACAACAATAAAACCATGCAATTAATCCAACCAAACCGGATAATCAGAAGCAGGTTTTTCTCAGCTACAGCGTCTGACACTACAAGCCAAACCAGACCGACAAGACAAACCGACCCCACATTACACACTGCTGCAACCGGAGTGACATCCCCCATGCAAACCAAGAATCATCCGGAGCTTATATCGCCCACCTGTGCAAGGGATATCGCATCGCTGATCCACCATATCAAGGTTCCCAGCTTTATGCCGGTACTTGAAGAGGTGCTCAGCAACCACTGTAATTTCGACACCATTCTGGTCGTGACTTATAAAAAGTCTTTAAAGCCGATTATTCTGCATCCCAAAGATCCTGCAGAGCACAGCCCGACACTGAAGGCTTATATCGAAAAGGCTTATATCCTTGATCCTCTGTTCAACAGCATCAGTGGCGGTATGGGCGCGAACGTCTCCCGTCTGGTGGATATCGCACCGGATTCCTTTGACCAGACCGAGTACTACCAGTCCTGCTACCGTAAATTCGACTTAGTCGATGAGGTGAATCTCACGATCCCTCTGACCCAGAACACGACTTGTGCCATCGCTTTGGGACGCAAAACAGCACTGGGCACCATCACCCGTGCTGAGCTGAACCGTCTGAAAAGTATCTTCCCGGTGATTGAAGCTCTGATCCAGCAGTTCTGGCAGGCGCAATCCGGCGAATTTGTACAGTATGAGAAGTCCGCAGGCCCGATCAAACAGGCGCTGAAAACCTTCGCCAGCGGCGTACTGACTCAGCGTGAGCAGGAGATTCTCGGTCTGATCCTGCAAGGGCACTCCTCAAAAGCGATCGCTGATATTCTCAGCATCAGTGTCGGCACCGTTAAAGTTCACCGTAAGAACATTCACAGCCGCCTGAACACCTCGACTCAGTCGGAAATCTTTACCCTGTTCCTGAGCCACCTGAATAGTCTTGAAAGTTAATAGCCTAGAAAGTTAATAGCCTGGAAAGTGAAGTCTCGTTTTCTCTATAGTGTCCAGGGCAAGGATGCCCGTCCTTTTCAATCAACCTCTGAAACCCTTCCACGCACCAAAAATGAGCGCTCAGGACTGACATTCGGGCAAAAGCAATTGATAATAAAAAGATTCTTTTGCCTGGAGGCATTCAGTGAAACCACTCATTCTGTCCCTATTTCTGTTTTTTTCCGCATCCAGCGTTTTGGCATCAGGTACAGTCACTCAATACCCGTTTTCCAATGACTACCCTGACTCTTTTGAAAGCAATCTGACAACAAAAGATTCTGAACAGAATGAGCTGACGGTCGGAGAAACCCTTTTCTATATAGGCCTTGCTGAAGGGCTTATCGCAACGAATGCCTGGCTGGCATCAGAATCGCCCAACACCTATGGGGTAGTTGCCGCTCTGCTTTTCCCCTTAGGAGCCGTCAACTCCACCAGTGACCATCAGTTTTGGGGGAGTCTTCTGATCGGGGAAAGCATCGCTTTTTACAACATATCTCTGGATGAAGATAAGGTCAGCAAAGACGAAGTGTTTACTAACAATATGATCGCATGGCACCTGGCTATCGTTGGTCTTGCCGCTATTGACTGGATGTCAGATGACGAACCGCCTTCTCTGTTCATGCAACCCACTCTGGATGGCGGTGCACTACTTACTTATAAAGTCCGCTTCTGAGCCTGCCTAAAAGCCAGCTTAAGACTACTCCCTGAAACGCTGCCGGAACTCCCCCGGGGTTAACCCCATGATACGGACAAAGAGTTTGCGGCAGGCTCCGGCATCTTCGTAGCCGACATCCCGGGCGATGGTTTCGAAGGGAACCCGGCTCTCTTCCAACAGATCGCAGGCTTTTTGAATGGCAAAGCGCTGCATATAGTTTTTTGGTTTTAGTCCGGTGGCTTTTTCAAAACGGCGCAGAAAGGTGCGCTCCCCCAGATGCACCTGCTGCGCCAGCTCGGCAACAGATGGTAATGCGGGGAATTGCTCCGCAATTTTCTCCTGAGCCGATACGATCACCTCATCCCCATGCTGCAGATCCGGTCGGAAGCGACGATAAAAACTCTGCGCCCTGCGTCCGGTATCCACCACCAGATATTTCCCCAATAAAGGCACAACCCCGGGTTCGGTAAACCGTGAGATCACTTCAAAACCCAGATCTAGCCAGGACATCATGCCACCGGCAGTGACCAGTGATCCCTCATCAACAATGATCTGATCCAGATCGAGAGTCACCTCAGGATGTTGTTGCCGGAACAGGCTCTCAAAGCCCCAGTGAGTGGTCGCACGCCTGCCATTAAGCAATCCGGTTGCCGCCAGAATAAAGCTCCCGGCGCAGGCAGAGCAGATCAGGCTCTTGCTATCTGCCTGCTGCTGGATCCAATCGGTTAGTGCTGCAGGCGGCTCACGATAGAACTCACTGCGCTGTCCCGGAGGTAAAATCACCACCTGAAACCCCTGACTCAGTATCGCCTCATCAGCATTGAAGCCTTGCTCATCAAAACGGATCAGCTGTGGTTCAAACGCTACCTGCTGCCCCAACTCGCCAGCAACACGATTGGCGAGAATAAACATCTCCTGCAAACCATAAACGGCAGACTTCAAGCTATCGGGATAAACAAGAATGGCAACGGATACCACAGCAACACCTCGTTTTCAGCGGGACAAAGATAAGACCAAAAGCAGAATGTCATATTTAACCTTAAATCTGTCAATTCAGACACTGATCAGGCTAATTGCAAAATCCTAAACTTACTTTCATCGCTTTAACGGCAAGAACTGATTTTCAGAATAGCGAGCAAAAGACTCAATTAAGAAAGAAGGACGGAGAGCACCATGTCTGAACAAGCCCTTTTGGTTATCGACCCGCAGAACGATTACTTCCCCGACGGTAAGTACCCACTCTGGAATACAGATGTGATTCTGGAAAAGATGAAAGCCGCCATCACACAGGCGCAGGAAAAATCGATCCCTGTGATTCTGATCCGTCATGAAGGTAACGAAAACAGCCCCTTCTTTAATCCCGGAACCGAAGGCGCTGATATTCACCCGGAGATTCAGAAACTGGCTCCCAATGCCCCTGTTATCACCAAGCACTTTGCCGACAGTTTTGAGCAGACGCCGCTGTCCGGTCTGCTAACTGATCTCAGAGTAAAGGAGCTGTTGCTTTGCGGCATGATGACCCAGAACTGCATCACCCATACCGCCCTGTCGAAAATGGCAGAAGGCTACCAGATCAGCGTTTTAAAGGATGCCTGCACCACGGTTGATGCCATGATTCACGGGATCGCGATTAACGGTCTTTCTGTTCGTACCCGATTGATGGATACCGCTGAAATCTGAACCCAGCCTACCAGGCTAAAAGTCCCTTTGTACGAGCCTGGCAAGTATCAGGCTCATACTTCAGCATTGTTTTCTCATACTTGCGTACACCCCAGTGAAATTTTCCTGAATTTCAAATGTATGATTTTCCCAATCGCTGAAATACGCAGGGGGATTCAACGATGTTCTGGAATAAAAAAAGCAAATCAACAGGCAGTCAGAAGCACTTTGAAGCACCGGTCAAAGTGATCAATATCCGTCAGAGTCAGGCCAATGCTCAGACACTGGAGCAACTGGCTTTTAACGGTGGCGGCTCCGCACTGGTTATCGCTTTTATCTCCCCCTGGCTTCCCTTCGAACAAACCGCCCGCAGCCTGAAGCAGGCGATGCCATTCGCCAAAGAGTTTGTGGCCATTATGACCGCTGGCGAACTCAGCTCCTGCGGCCAAAGCCTCTACCACAGTGCAGACGGACAGTGGGACAACATAGTGCTGCAGAGTTTCAGCCATGAGTTGTTTGACGCCGTTGAGCTACGCAGCGTGAATCTGCACTGTGACGATATTAAGCGCGGCCAGATTCAGATGAACGAACAGCAGCGTACTCAGAAGATTGAGCAGGAGATTCAGCGCATCAACCTGCCTTTCGATGTGCGTTCACAGGATACGCTGGCACTGACCTTCTTTGATGGTCTGACCGCCAGCGAAAACTTCTTTATGCAGGCGCTTTACGCCAGTAACAAACTGCCCTGCTACTTTGTCGGTGGCTCTGCCGGTGGCAAGCTGGATTTCCAACAGGCAGCGGTTTTTGATGGTCAGCAAATTGTCGATAGCAAGGCGCTGATCCTCTTCTGCAAACTGAAACCTCAGGTGCGTTACGGCATCTTTAAGAGCCACAACTTCCAGAAAACCGGTACCAGCTTTACGATCATTGAAGCAGATGCCCACACCCGCAGTGTTCAGAGCGTGATGCGTCAGGGGGAAAACAGGGCTATCTCGCTGGTGGATGCACTCTGCGGGCATTTCCGCTGCTCACCCTCTGATCTAGATCAGCACCTTGTCGGTCACTCTTTCGGTGTTGAGATCGGCGGCGAGCTGTTTGTGCGTTCGGTGGCAGGCATCGATCAGGCGGCAGGTGTGATCTCCTTCTTCTGCGATCTGCACTTTGGCGACACCCTGCATCTGGTTAAGGCCAACGGCTTTGCCGGTCAGACCGATCAGGAATACCGCCAGTACGCCGCTAACAAACCGGCACCGGTCGCTATGCTGGCCAATGACTGTATTCTGCGCCGCCTCAACAACGCCTCGGAACTGAATAAGGTCTCCAGCTTCAGTCAGATCCCTGCGGCAGGTTTCTCCACCTTTGGTGAGCTGCTGGGGGTTCACATGAACCAAACCCTGACAGCGATCTTCTTCTACCAACTGGAGGCAGGTGATCGCTTTAATGATGAATACGCGGACAACTTCCCACAGTATTACAGCCATTTCCGCATGTACTTTATGGAGTCCCGCCTGAACAGCCTGCGTCAGATCAACCAACTGCAGGCAACGCTGATCGACCGTATGGCGGAGTACAAACCTCTGGTTAACTCCATCATGGGCGGCTTCGACTCCCTGCAAAACTACACAGAAACCTCCCGCGAGGTGCTGAGCGATGTGCAGCACCGATTTAACCACTTCAACACTCTGATTCGGGAACAGGAAACCGACCGGGTTCAGTTGCGTTCTGATGTCGATATTCTGCAGAACAACGCGGATGAGGTGATGTCGGTGCTGAATGTGATCTCGGACATCGCCGACCAGACCAGCCTGCTGGCCCTGAACGCTGCTATTGAAGCGGCCCGTGCCGGTGATGCCGGACGGGGCTTTGCCGTGGTTGCCGATGAAGTACGTAATCTGTCGCAAAATACCCAGAAGAGCGTCGATGAAACCGGAAAAACCATCAACAATGTGTCTGGTTCCATTATCAGCATCAAGGGCACTATTGACCGCACCAGCCAGTTTGTTGAGGAGATCGCCTCAGGTTCTGCCGAACTGAGCGAAGATATCGACAGCATGGTCGCCTCCTCCACCCGCACCGGTGCGGAGGTAAGTACCAATATTGAGCACATGAATGATCTGGCCAAGCGTCTGGAAGAGATCGATGAAGAGGTTGAGTCGATCCATCACCTGAAAGCATTAAGCGAGTACTGACAAACAAGGTTAGTCAGTAACCATAAGCTTCCCGTGACAAGTCCAAAACAAAAAACCGAAGCCTGTTGATACAGGCTTCGGTTTTTTTAGGGCTGAATTTTTGGATGAAACAGCTGTTCATTGATATCGGCTGACACTCAGGGCGATCAGTGAGGCGCAGCCGTCTGATCCAGCGCCTGAATCTCCGGCTGATGTTCATCATCACCCAGTTCAGAGATCACCATAGCGATCACAATACAGGCGGCACCTATCAGCCCCATGATTCCCAGATGCTCACTCAGAACAATCCAGGCGGTGATATGAGCAAAAATCGGTTCCAGTGCGAATACCAGTGCAACCTTGTGCGGCGGCAGGAGTTTCTGACAAGCAGACTGCGCCCAAACGGCATAGGCAGTACCCAGCGTGGATGCGACCAGAATGGCAACAATTACGATGGGTTTACTAAACAGCTCCCAACCCGTGATTGGCTCGGTTCCGGCGTAATAGAAGATCGGGTGCTCACCAATGGCGGCACCGATTACGCTGTAAAGCGATACCGCCAACAGCTGGATAATACTTAGCGTAATCACCGGCATACCGCCAACCCAACGGCCGGTCAGCACAATATGAGCCGCAAAGCCAAAGGCACAAATCAGCACCAGCAGATCGCCCTTGTTAAAGACATAGGCTGAGCCGCCCATGGTCAGCAGATAAAGCCCCAGAGTCGCCAGAGCAACCCCCAGCCCCACCATCAGACGGACTTTCTGACGGAAGATCAGAAAACCCAGTACAGGCACAAGGGGCACGCTTAACGCGGTAATAAAGCCCGCATTGGATACCGTGGTAAAACGCAGACCTTCGGTTTGTGCATAGAAGCCGATAAAGAGCATGGCTCCCAATACCGGAGCGGTCAGCAGCAGTTTTTTAATCTGATCAGGACGCACCTTCTCCTTGCTGAAATACAAGAGAGGCACCAGTGACAGCGCAGCAATCGCAAAGCGAACCGCGTTAAAGGTATGAGTCGGTACTTCGGCGACCGCCAGATCGATCAGTACAAACTCGGTTCCCCAGATAAAACTGATCATAAAGACCAGAAAAAACGCCAGTTTCGGCGAACGTATTGTCATTATTATCTTCCTTATTGATGAGCTCTTGCAGCTCACGGCCTATCTCCGCACGGGCTCCTTACACGAAATGCCGCTATAAACATCAGTGCAAATAAAGTCGTGCTAAGCCTTTTTGAGTTATAGCGGGAGGCGCTTTATGCCCTCCCGTGATGAAACCCTTTAACCCGAAAAACCCCCGATCCGTTGCCGGATCAGGGGTTTCTTTGTGCTTTTTCAGCCGGGTTAAGGGGCTGGCGCAACCGCCTCAGTGAGGCATTGCAGTGGGTTACGCGCCCGGTATTCCTGTTAGCCGTTCGCTATTGATCAAGCGCTTAAGCCAACCAGAACCCCAGAATGATGAAGCTGATAAAGGACAGAACCGCACCGATCACGGTGTAAGGGATCTGTGTAATCGCGTGCTGCATTGGGGTACAGCCGGAACCCTGCGCAGACAGCACAGTAGAATCACTGAAGAAACAGGCGTGGCTACCAAAAGCAGAAGAGGACAGCAGAGCACCCACCACCAGCGCCATATTTACATCCATGGTCATCGCCATAGGTACAACAATTGGCAAGGTGATGATGTACACGCCCCAGCTGGAACCGGTGGAGAATACAACCGCAGCCATCGCAGCAAAGATCAGAGCAGGCATCAGCTCAGGTGTCAGAATCGGAGACAGAGCTTCGATGATGTAGGTGGTCATGCCCAGCTGATCATTCACTTCTTTCAGCATAAAGCCCGCACAAACAGTTGCGATCGGGTGCAGCATGACGCGGAAACCATCCACCATGGATTCCACCAGCTGGGTGAAATTCATCAGGTTCTGCCAGTAGTACAGAACGATAGTAAAGGTAGATGCCACCAGAGCACCCAGCAGCAGGTCGATCTCGTAGTAAACACTTGCCGCGACCAGAACCGCCATCGGAGCCATAAAGTTGAACAGACCCACAATCGGCTTAACCGCTTTAACGTGAGCAGTATCAAAACCGTCCTGTTCGATACCCTCAGGAACAGGCTGACCGTTCTGAGCACGGGCTTCAGCGTCTTTCATCGCGCCCAGATCGCCCAGCAGACCGGAAGCCACCAGGAAAACCACCAGCAGAGCAACCCAGCCATAAGCCATGTATGGGATCGCTTCCATGTACAGAGACATGCCTTTGCCATCAGCGGCAGCACCGTTCTCTTCCAGCAGCGCAGCGAAATAAACCGCCCAGGTGGAGATAGGAACCAGAATACAAACAGGAGCAGCGGTGGAGTCCACCAGGAAGGCCAGTTTTTCGCGGGAGATTTTGTAGCGGTCCGTCAGACTCTTCATGGAAGAGGAAACCGCCAGAGAGTTCAGATAGTCATCAATAAAGACCAGAATACCCAGACAAACCGTGGTCAGCATGGTGCCACGTTTGCTTTTTACGCGACGGGCCAGCATATCGCCGAAGCTGAGTACCGCACCACCACGTTCCAGAATATTGATCAGACCGCCCATCATGCCGCAAACCAGCACGATCCAGGCGATGGTCTCATCCATCACAACATTCATGGAAACTTCGCCCAGACTGCTGAAGATATTAACCGGGTCCAGCAGTAACAGACCGGCAACCACACCAGCGAACAGGGCTTCAAGGGCTTTACGGCTAACCGCCGCAACAATCAGAATAAAACAAACGGGGAGAATACTGTGAAAACCGTAGGCTTCGCCTTCCACATGTAGGGTTGAAAGGTAGGCAAAACCGGCAAAGATCAGTCCGTAAAAGGTGATCCAGATGGTCGGGGTTCGTTGCATACCCATGCCGGAAGCTTCTCGATCCATAATTGGATGAACAATTTCACTACTCATAAATGTACCTGTTTATATTTCTTATACCCTGTGGTCAGAAAGCCCTTCTTTCCTCAGGTGGTGTTGTGTTGTTCTGCCTGCACTACTTCAACGCATAGTTCTACAGCTCGTTCAACAATCTGTTTTGGTTCAGAAAATTGCTCAACAAACGGCAAAACATCCTACTAATCGATAGATACAAAACGCAGTAATCCACCGCGGACCGTTTCCTTGCCCACGACATTCATTATTAGTATTAAAAATTCAACTCCCACAGGGGTCTGCCGGGTCGGGAGATGACTGAGCTCTTGTTGCGGACACCCTGTCGGGCATCCGCTTTATTAGGGTTTAGCCCCCGGTTCTGATGCGGGATCAGGTACCGGGATTTCGCCCGGGTTAAATACCCGGTTTGTCACGCAGCTTAGATACCCAGTTTGTCACGTAGGTTATAGTACGCAGCGCCCATCGCAGTGTAAGGCACGCGGAACATACGACCGCCAGGGAACGGATACTGTGGCAGGTTCGCAATCACGTCGAAACGCTCTGCCTGACCCTGAATCGCATCCGCCAGAACACGACCCGCCAGGTGAGAACTGGTTACACCGTGACCGCTGTAGCCTTGTGCGTAGTAGATGTTGCTGCCGATACGGCCGAACTGAGGCAGACGCATCAGGGTCAGCAGGAAGTTACCGGTCCATGCGTAATCCACCTTCACATTTTTCAGTTCAGGGAAGGTTTTCAGCATTTTAGGTACGATCAGAGATTCGATCTTATCCGGCTCACGGGCACCGTAAGTTACACCGCCACCGTAGATCAGACGGCCATCACCGGACAGACGATAGTAATCCAGCAGGTAGTTGCAGTCTTCAACACAGTTGTCTTTTGGCAGCAGCGCTTTCTGCTGAGCTTCGGTCAGAGGCTCAGTGGTAATTACCTGAGTACCGCAAGGCATCGCTTTCTGTTCCAGCTTAGGAATCAGACCGCCCAGATAAGCGTTACCGGCAACGATCACGTACTTAGCGTTAACACAACCACGCGCAGTGTGAACTTTAGCGGTTTCACCTTCTTCTACACGGGTCACCGGAGACGCTTCATAGATGGTGCCACCCAGAGATTCAAAAGCAGCGGCTTCACCCAGCACCAGATTCAGCGGGTGGAAGTGACCACCGGATTTATCCAGCAGACCGCCAGGATAACGGGTAGTGCCAACATGATCCTGAATAGAATTAGCATCCAGCAGTTCCAGCTGGGTGTGACCGTGTTGCTCCCACAGCGCTTTCTTCTCTTCCAGCTCTTTCATCTGCTTGCTGTTGCAGGCTGCGAAGATACCACCATCTTTCAGGTCACAGTCGATGTTGTACTTCTTCACGAAACCACGGATGATCTCGCCGCCTTCAAAGGCCATAGAACCCATCTTGTCACCGGTTTCTTTACCGTAGTGACGGGAGATAAAGTCCATATCACGGCTGTAGCTGTGTACAATCTGGCCGCCGTTACGGCCGGAAGCACCAAAACCGATACGGCTTGCTTCCAGAACCACAACATTAAAACCACGCTCTGCCAGATGCAGCGCACTGGACAGACCGGTAAAACCTGCGCCGATCACACAGATATCAGCAGCAACTTCGCCCAGAAGCTCAGGACGCAGGGATTTATCATTCGCCGAAGCGGCGTAGTAAGAAGTGGTATGTGAAGGTGCGGTCATAATGTTGACTCCGGCATTCTCTCCCGAGGGAGTAGTCGTCTAAAAGGTATCTCTTCTTTCGTGAAGCAAGCCGCTGAAATTGTGTATCAGCTTTCATACTTTTTTCACGGAATCTTATTTATGGCTAAAGATACGCTCAGCCCCCTTTCTTCAGATATACCCACCAGGGGGTAATTTGTGATCACGTTGTAATCAAAAAATGTTGTTCCGGTAACGGTTTTTGGCAGATAAAGAGGTATGGCAGTGGACTATGATTCGCCTAAACTGTTAGCTAGTAACCAACTCATCTTTTACCCACGGAGGATCTCTATGGTGAGATACCTGCTGTTGCTGGCGGCGACTCTTTTTTCTGTTCAGCTTACTCATGCCTGCGAGCTGACCATGGGCTACCGCACCAACGCCAAGCCTCCTTTTATTGCTGAGATGCCTGACAGCTCCGGCCTCTATCGGGATCTGTATGTCGAGGCAACTAAGCGTATCGGTTGTACTCTTAAAGTGGTGCGCCAGCCCAAAGGTCGCATCATGCATCTGATTCGCGCCGGTGATATCGATTTCTATCCGGGCTTGTCGTTTACCACCCGCAGGGAAGAAACCATCACCTTTATCGAGAATGGTTTAAAAGACGGTAATATCGGCCTTACCCGCAAAGATGAGCAGGAAGTTCTTAGTCTGCATGATGTGGCCAAGCGCAATATGGTGATGGTGGTCTCCTACGGTGGCTACGATCACAATGCTGCAGACTATGGTATTCACCTGCGCAAACCCCACGACTACACATTGGGAGAGATGGTAGATCTGATCCTGAACAATAAAGCAGACTTTCACGCCTACAACCTGCTGGCGGTTCAGTACTACCTGAAGAACAACCCGGATAAAGCCCAAAAGCTGAAAGTTCATCGTAACTGCTGCGATGTTGCACAGAAAATGTACTTAGGCTTCTCTAAAAAGTCCGACAATATTCGGTTGATTCCTAATCCCGCTTTCGATCCGGACCAGCCAATCACACCGGAAAACACCCTGAACAAGGTCGATCCGAACAGTACCGCAGGTCGGTTGCAGCAGGCCTTATCGGATATGCAAGCGGATGGCAGTTTTCACCAAATCTACGGAAAATATTTTGCCACCGGACAATAGCTGCCCGAATAGCAAACCAGGCAATAAAAACTGCTCCCGATCTGATCACAAATTGTAGTAATCTTGCCTGCTTTACAGGTTATGGCTATCCCGTTCTGAGGAATTACAACATGCCAAAGGCAAGTGAAATCAAGAAAAACGCAGCAGTTGAACTGGACGGCAACGTCTGGATTGTCCGTGATATCGAGCGCTCCGTGCCTCAGGGCCGTGCCGGCGGCAGCATCTACCGTATGCGTATGTACGATGTGGTAACCGGTGCCAAGCGTGACGAATCCTTTAAAGACTCCGACATGCTGAATCTGGCAGACCTGTTCCGTCGCCCATCCATGCTGTCTTACATCGATGGCGAAGAATACGTATTTATGGATAACGAGGACTACACCTCGTACAACCTGCGTAAAGACGCGATTGCCGACGAAGTGGGCTTTATCACTGAAGAGACTCAGGGTATTCACGTACTGCTGGTAAACGACAACCCGGTTGCTATTGAACTGCCAACCACGGTTGAGCTGGTGATTGCAGAAACCGATCCTTCTATTAAAGGTCAGTCTGCAACCTCCCGTACCAAACCAGCGACTCTGAGTACCGGCCTTGTGGTACAGGTGCCTGAGCATATCTCTGCCGGTGACCGTATCAAGGTTAACGTCGAAGAGCGTAAGTTCAGCGGCCGCGTTTAATCGCAGATGCTGAAACAGAGCTGAGCTTCTGCTCTGCCTAAACGCCCCGACCTCATTCACTGAGATCGGGGCGTTTTACGTTTACAGGTGTGGAAGATAGCGGCTAACAAAGCTAAGATTCAGCCCCTTACACTGCCCTTCAATACTTTCATCTTCTAAAGGAAAAATCGTGGCCAAACTGCTTTTTAAACTTAACGGCGTGACAGACGAAGAAGCCAACTTTGTACGGGCACGTCTTGATGAAGCAGAAGTGGACTACTACGAGACCAGCCAGGGACGTTTTGGTATCTCCCTCGCGGGAATCTGGCTGAGAAATGAAGATGACTATCCGGCTGCAAGAGAACTTCTGGATGATATTCAGGCGGACTGGCTGGAAGAGGTACGCCAGCATCCTGTGCCGACAATGGGCCAGCGCTTCTTCGAAGCACCCGCCCGTTTTATCTTAAGCCTTATCGCTATTATCGCCATTGCCAGCCTGACCGTGATCCCGTTTTTAGAGTCGTTTGAGTAACCTCTAACCTCTAACCTCTAACCTCTAACCTCTAACCTCTCAGCCCAGTTATCGGTTTAATCCGACTCCGCCAGAATCTCCAGCAGATCCAGAAAGAGGATAATAATGTCCAGATAGATATCCACCGAGATCTCTATCGCTGTTGACCAACTATCATCGCCTGCGTGTTTCTCAAGACGGTTAAAGTCGTACAGCAGATAAAGTGTGAAAACGACAGCCCCGATATAGGCCTGAATCAGAGAGAAGAGTTTCGAGCGGAAAAAAATCAGATTCGCAAGCCCCATCACCGCAAGCAACATCACGCAGACAAACAGAATCCCACCCAGAAAACCGAAATCGAAATCGGTCAGAAAGACAATTCCCGAAGTCGCTATAACCGCCAAAGCGGTTCCCAAAAAGGCCATTGAGACTTTGTTCTGCCAGGCCTCGTGGTATTTATCTTTATCAAACGAGGCTTCGAAGGCTTCTCGTTGCTCACGGGTAGCCTTCTCTCCCTTAGCCAGCGGTGTCCCAGCATCCTTTAAAGACTGACGTAGCTTATAGCGCAAACCAAAACGTTCAATAGTCGGCCCAAGCTGCCAGCCGATGCTGAGGGAAAACACAGCCACCAGAATCAGGTTTGTGGGATAAAAATCAGGAACAAGCGACATCAGAATTAACGTGAAAAACGTCACGATAATATTGAGTAGAAATTCGAGAAAGCTTTCATAAGCCCGGTTCACTTTTGCGGCTAAAGCGGTCAGGCATAGCATCCCGCCCACAATTAAGAAAGTTCTTGCGAACAGGATATCGAACATGACTGCTTCCTTGCCAAAGTGGTGGACACAAATTATTCATCAGGGAAAACGCGAAGGTTTTCATAACCCACATGAGCTATCTTCGCCATTTATTAGGCAAAAACAATATACAAAAAATATCTTAGGGTAAACCGCTCTTAAGTCTTACTGAAAAGCTAAGCCCTCATAACGAAAAAACCACCGGCAGATGCTCGGTGGTTTTTGCGAATAGGGAAAATCAAACAATCAGGCACAATGTCCGTGATGGCTCTCCTCTTCATGGAAAAGAGTAGAGCTGGAAACCACACGATTGCGGCCATCCCGCTTAGCAGCGTACAGCGCTTTATCAGCAAGAGTGAAGCTGTCACTGAAGCCGATATCCTTGCCGGAGTCTAACCCGATGCTCACAGTTAGCTTAAGCCCTTTACTGGTAAAGCTGCCCGCTTCAACTGCTTTACGAATTTTATCCGCCAGTGCCACGGCATCCCGATAATTCATATAGCCGTAAACCGAGAACTCCTCACCACCCATACGGGCGACAACGCCCTGATCACCAACAGCCTCTTTCAGCACTCTGGCGCAAGCGATCAGCACCTCGTCGCCAATATCGTGACCGTGGGTGTCATTGATGCGCTTAAAGTGATCGATATCGATCGCCAGCAGGATATTCTCCCGCTTGTCGTGGCTATTATCTGAAGAACTATCTGAAGAATCCTCCGAGATCGCCCGCTGCCAGCGCTCTTCGACAGTTTCGGTAAAGTAGCGGCGATTAAATAATCCGGTCAGGTAGTCGGTATTAGCTTTACTCTGGCTCTCACGGCGCTGGATTTCAGACAGAATCAGTTGCTCAGTGCGGGCAGTCAGCTCGCGGTTCATCTCATTAAAGCGGGTCGCCAGCTGATCCAGCTCGTCAATACCGGTCAGTTTGACCTCCTGAAGCTTCGTTGTCTTACCCAGATTGGCGGTGTTATTAGCCAGTGTAATAACAGGCTGAGCCAGATCTTCAGCAGTATGTTTGGCATTACGAATCAGGTAGATAAAGAAGAGTACATAGAAGAGCAGCATACCGGCCACGGCCAGATAGCCAATAAACTGAGACAGGTCTTCCAGAGACTGAACCGCGCCTCTGATCGCCTCTTCCGGCACCAGTGCCATCAGCTGCCAGCCGGTCAGATCCACCGGGCTTTTATAGAGGTAGTAGCCCTGACCATCCTTTTGGAAATAGGTACGATCCTTATCCCCTTCAACCAGCGCTTTAGCGGCAGAACGAATATCCGCATTGTGGTGGCGCAGCAGGTTAAAGTCCTCTGGCTTTAACACATCACCTTCGATGCTTTCTTTGTAATCATGGCTTTTCAGCTCCTGCAGACCCAGAACGGTTTCAACCTTTTCCGGCATCGCCAGTACAGTGCCTTCTGCATCCAGAATAAAAGCCGAGGACTGATAAGGCAGTTTCAAATCGAGAATCTTACTCACCAGACTATCAATGGTAACGTCGATGCCCGTAGTACCCTCAAAGCTAGCACCTTCAGAGTCAACACCCCGATAGATAGGCACCAAGCCACTGATCATCCAGCCCTGCCCAGCAGGATCAAGATACGCTCCAGTCCAGACAACCTTACGATCCGGATTGTTGGTCGCGTTGGCTTCGTAATAGAAGTTGTAGTTATTGATATCGTAGTTTTCCGGCAGAACCGTCTCGATGCCGTCGAAATATGGGTAATAGCGGGTCATGTGGTAATGACTGGTGAAATAGGTCGCCACAATGCGGGGATTATGGTCGGTCACACTCTTGAACAGACGGTCAAAGCCTTCGCTGTGCTGCACCCGATTTTTAATATCTTCGGTTAGTGCCTGTACCGATGAGACAATTACAGCAGAACCGCCATTATCTTCCTGTTTAACCCAGGCTCCGCCATCACTCAGACCGAAATTGGCTGAGATATTACGCGGCGGATTATTCAGAATCTCCTGCTGTTCATCTCGCAGAATCTGCAGACTTCGGGAGATTTCGTTCAGCTGCAGATCGATGTTATTCGCCTGACTGTCGATTACTTCCTGCAGGTTGTTTTGCGATTCCTGTAGGGTTAGCTCACCGAACCGATCAGTAATGTAAGCGTTGATCGCGAAGTAGAGCACGATCAACATCACTTCAATCACCAGAATAGGCACCAGCGCCGACCGGATATAATTTTGCCGAATTAAATTACCGATGGACTGGGACATGAGACACCTTTCAGAAAATTGTGAGCATTCTTATTGTTGAAGTTTCAGCGAGTATAGAAACCCAAAGCTATTTATCACCTGAATCTTTGAGGATTTCTGATACAGATCAAAATAGAAATCTTACAGAATCCAACAGAGCAAAGTATCTATATGATTTTATTGGATTTTATAAACAGCGGATCTATTACGCTTATAACGGGGAAGAGAAGCATTCTGGCTGTATCAGAAGCTGAAGATCAGACTGGTTCTGTGCTGATTAGGACAGTTACCAGAGGCTTTTACGCTACAACAGTCATGCTCCAGCGACACTGGAAGCCTGATTTTCAGGGTTTCAGAAACAACAAAACCACCGGTGGTTGAGCGGTGGTTTTGGTGTTTCTAGGATTTTGGGGACGGGAATGCCGCCAACAGCGGCTGGCGATTTTTGTGTGAATAGCACAAAAAGTGACGGGGTTGACAGTCCGTTGCTGCACCTTGTTAGCCTCTTTCTGCATAAGTGTTTGCAGCACTCTCGAAGCCACCGTTTTCGTCTTCGATTTCAGTCGCCATAATATCCTCTAGTTCTTCTAGTGGAATCTTATCTTCACCAAAGTCTTCGTAAAACTTCTCAAAATAGTCTTCTCTCGTATTTCTATCTCTTGGGTAATCTTCTCCAAAAAAATAGCATTGCTCTTTTTAAGGTGTCAGCACACTTTGGCATACCAAGAGCTTTAAACCCTTCAACTGCTTCAGGAGCTAGAACACCAGTATCATTAGAGAAAAACTGGCCTAACCCCCGTTCATTATTTCAGATTGGGTCCAATGTGTAGAAAATAAAACTTTTTGCTTTTCTGTAGCTTTGTTGAATTCTCTGAGAAATACGTCACCTCCATCATAAATGCTGACGGAATCCCATATTTCATCTACAAAGCTCCAATATGAATCATTCACGATCTCGAATCCTTCAGGGGCTAACGCCTCAAGCAGAGGCACCGCTTGCAGCGTCCTGCTGACTTGACTTGTTAGATTTTTTCCTACTAAAAATTTGGCTAGAGTGAACTAGATCACCGTTCTTAACATTCTTCTTAAATTTTTTAGTGTCTAGCTTTAATTGTGCCCATAGTACAATATCAACTTTAAATGCGAGTTTAAAAATTGTTTTTTCCACTATATGTTGAGATGCAATCTGACCAAGCTCAAAACCAGAAAGCATTTTCATGTAGACTTCTTGCTTCTCTACGAAAGAATCAAGCTTTCTATTTCTCAGGAAATTATACTTATTTATGGCCTCTCCAAGACGAAATGCTATTAGTGGATATTCTTGGGATATTAGAGATACTGCCTCATCGATGTTTTTCTTGGTTTCGTCAGTTACATCAGAATATTGTTCAAATGACCTTTGGCGTCCTCTTTCCCATTCAGCCAACGAGCTAGGGTTATTATTCTTATAAAATTCTTGTGCCATTTTTATTTGTAGCATTTCGAAATTCAGCTTATATAAAGCTGTAATAGATTTTCTTATCGCTCTAGCACGCGCAGCACGAGCTTTAATTGCGCCACCTAACTCACTAAGGCCCCAGCCAAGGGCAACACCAAGAATTGGTAAAATGTCCTTAATTTCCATAATGCCTCCTTGAAAATCTAACGCCGCGTTAAGTGGTGAACAACGCGACCACCCTACTTAATTAATTGTTCCGTATACACAAAAGCCAGTTAAAACTGAAAATGCCATGCGTTGTGAATCCGTCTTAAACGCTTTGTTATACATTTTGGTTGCGGTGAAGATCATCAATATATTTCTGCAAACGTGTATGCCACAGAAAAAAACCTAGAGCCGAGACTATTGACCCAAGAGCTATACCAATAAAGCTAACCACTTTAGCTAACTGATACCTTTCAGTTCTACTTTGCAATGCAATTCTTTTGGCTGGATTACCATTGATGATTTGGTCTGCCTCATCTCTAAGTTTTTCTGATTCCTTCACTATAATGGCTAATTCTTCCTTCTTCTGCTCGGTTAGCTTACTCCAATCGCCGCGAACACTATTATAGATTTCAATACCTTTATTTGTCTCATCGGCAAATTTTTCATAGGCGTCTCCGCCTTTAAAAATATTATTCACATAATCTGTGTTTGACTCAAAAAACTGATCGAATTCATCAGAAGCCTTCCACCAAAAAGTAGCAGATGAAAAAACAATAACAAGCCCAAAAATCGCCATGAACTTGTATAAATTGTCAGTTGGAGGTGTAAGCATATTTATTTCCATGATGTATAACAGCTTAATATCAGGCATGCGCGTTTTGACGATTTAAATATACCGACAAAAACTGAGGAAAGGCTTTGATAATAAAGGAGTAATCCATTTTCTGATCTGACCGCTTCCCTGCTAAACGCGCATGCGCGTTATCGCAAATAAGCAGGCGCCTGTTATTCCACGACTGCTTTCCATAATTCATTGATTTTGCAGCTTATCCAGTTTTACCACACGGGTAAACCGAGCATTAAGTCGGACAAAACGAGCATGGTTTATCATCAAACCGGAAATATACGGTTTAAATCAGCACTCATTTCGATCTGGCTTTTCGGTTTTCATCTTCTAAAAGTAGGGAAACAACGGGAGGGTCTTAAACAAAAAAAGCACCCAAAAGATGCTAAAGGGTGCTAAGACCAGAGTGAACCCACGGGAGTGAGGCACTCTGGATGTGGCAGAAGCTAGAACAGGGACGCCTCTGCCGGAATGTGATCAGGCCGGTTCTGACCTGATCACGACCAGGCTCTTAATGAGGAGAAAACAGCCGGGATCAGTCGATATTGATCCAGACGTTTTTGATCTCGGAGTACTTATCCAGCGCGTGCAGGGATTTATCACGACCGTTACCGGAAGCTTTTACGCCACCAAACGGAACCGTGGTATCACCTTCACCCCAGGTGTTCACCCAAACCATGCCGCTGTGAATCTTACGGCTGACACGGTGCGCACGGGACAGGTTAGAAGTCCAGATAGCTGCGCCCAGACCATACTGAGAGTCGTTGGCCAGTGCGATCGCTTCCTCTTCAGTTTCAAACTCACAAACCGCCAGTACAGGGCCGAAGATCTCTTCTTTTACGAAGGTCATGCCGTTGTGGGCTTCGGTAACGATGGTCGGTTTTACGAAGAAGCCTTCACCTTCCTGATACTCAGGCTCGCCACCCAGAATCACTTCACCACCCTCTTCCTGTGCGGAACGAATATAGTGGCTGACGGTATCCAGCTGCATCTTGTCGACCAGAGGGCCCATATTAGTGTTCGGGTCCAGCGGGTCGCCAGGCTGATAGCGGGATGCGGCTTCAACCAGCGCGGCGATAAACTCGTCTTTGATGCTCTTCTGTACATAGATACGGGAGCAGGCGATACAGACTTCACCCTGATTGGAGAAGATAGCTGCTGCAGCACCGCCAGCGGCTTTTTTGATGTTGTCGCAATCATCAAAGATCAGGTTTGGCGACTTACCGCCTGCTTCCAGCCAGACACGCTTCATGTTGGATTCACCAGCGTAACCCAGCAGCATACCGGCAACGCGGGTAGAACCTGTGAAGGCCAGTACGTGAACATCGTTATGCAGCGCCAGCGCTTTACCAGCGGTGTGGCCGTAGCCGGTCACGACGTTGAAGACACCATTCGGGATACCGGCTTCAGTTGCCAGTTCAGCCAGACGCAGGGCGCTCAGGCTGGTTTTTTCCGAAGGTTTCAGCACCACACTGTTACCCGCCGCCAGTGCCGGAGCGATCTTCCAGCTCACCATCATCAGCGGATAGTTCCATGGGGTGATACAAGCAACAACACCCACCGGCTCGCGGCTGATCAGCGCCAGAGAACCCGGTGCTGTCGGTGCGATCTCGCCATAAACCTTGTCGATAGATTCAGCAGTCCACTGAATGCAGTCGATGGCATCCGGCACGTCAATCGCGGTCATTTCGGAGATGGATTTACCCATATCCAGGGTATCCAGAACCGCGAACTCGTCTTTGTTCTGCTCAACCAGTGCGGCCAGTTTCAGCAGCACTTTTTTACGGTGCTTAGGAGAGGCTTCCGCCCATTCGCCGCTGCGGTAAGCTGCTAAACCGTTAGCAACGGCTTTATCAACATCAGCCTGATCACAACTGGCAACGTCGGTCAGGTGCTCTTCAGTTGCCGGGTTGATGCTGGCAAATGTCTCGCCGCTTTCGGCATCACAAAACTGACCATTGATGTAGGACTGACCATGCAACGTCAGGGTTTTACTGAGTTCGAACCACTCTTCACGGGTCGCAGGGGATTTAACTGTCATTGTCTACCTCAGCTGAATTCGGTGCAGATCCGGCAGGATCTGATCATTACTTGTCAGCCAGTGTAGAAAGGAGTCCGCAGGTGGGGCTATACCCCTCAGGATATAGAGCCGGATTTAATCCATCAAAAGGGCTGAAACGACCGATAAAGCCCGTCTTTTTAAGCCTCAGTTAAGCTTCAACTTTAAGAATTACAAACCTGAGTAAAGTTAGGTAAAACACCGGCTCAAAGCCTTCTCCTGCCGGTTTCTTTGCTGGAATAATCCGCCCCAACACGATCTTCTTTCTGCCGAAAGGCATCGGCTGAACCGCACTTTTTTGGGATTAATGATGAACCGATATAAAACTGCTTTCTGGGGATTGCTGAGCATCACCACCCTGCTCTGGCTTATGGCCGATACTCTGCTGCCGGAACCTCTGAGCTACTTCTCATTCCGACAGGTATTTACGCAATATTCCGGTGTGCTGGGCATTATGGTGATGAGCGTTGCCATGATTCTGGCGACCCGTCCGGTTTGGCTGGAACCCTGGCTGGGCGGCATGGACAAAGCTTACCGCCTGCACAAATGGCTGGGCATAGGTGCTCTGGTTATTGCAACCCTGCACTGGTGGATGGCGAAGGGCACTAAGTGGATGGTTGGCTGGGGCTGGCTGGATCGACCGGAACGAGGCCCCCACAGTGAGCAGGTTTTACCCGCCCTGCAGGAGTGGCTGAACAGCCAACGGGGTTTAGCTGAAAGCATTGGCGAATGGGCCTTCTACGGGGTAGTGATTTTTATCGCACTGGCTCTGATCAAACGCTTCCCCTATCGCCTGTTCCGTAAAACTCACCTCTGGATCTCACTGGCTTACCTCTTGCTGGTTTTCCATAGTCTGATTCTGGTGAAGTATGACTACTGGTCTCAGCCCATCGGCTGGCTGACGCTGATGGCGATGATTGGCGGCAGCTGGTCTGCGGTTATGGTTCTGGCAGGCAGGGTCGGCCAGAAGCGTAAGGTCGATGGCACCATCACAAGTCTGAATCAGTATCAGAACACTCTGGAAGGTCAGATTACGCTGGATCAGGAAACCCGCAAATGGCCGGGACATACTCCGGGTCAGTTCGCCTTTGTGACTTCCGATCCCGCTGAAGGCGCGCATCCCTATACGATTGCTTCGGCGTGGAATCCGGCCGACTCACAACTGACCTTTATCGTAAAAGAGCTGGGTGACTGGACGAGTCAACTGAAGCAGCGCCTACGCACCGGTTTACCCGTGCAGATCGAAGGCCCCTACGGTTGTTTTGATTTTACCGATAACAAAGAACAGCAGATCTGGATCGCCGCAGGCATCGGCATTACACCCTTTATCGCCCGCATGGAGCATCTGATTCAGAACAAGCAACAGGATCGTCAGATTATCGACCTCTTCCTCTGCATGGAGCATCCGGATGCCGATCTGGTCCGCAAGGTAGAGGCTCTGGCCAGAGGCGCAGATGTCAATCTGCATCTGGTAATCAGCAGCCAACAGGGACGACTGACACCGGAGCAAACAAGGGATCAGGTTCCCGGCTGGCGTGAAGCAAGCCTCTGGTTCTGTGGCCCGAAACAGTTCGGACAGGCGATCCGAACTGACTTCCACCAGCACGGTATTCACCAGAGCGCGATTCATCAGGAGCTGTTTGAGATGCGTTAGGTTCCGATTTCAGAGAACGCCAAACACAAAAAGGCCAGCAGATGCTGGCCTTCTCTTTTGGTATTCGCTAATTCATAGCGGCTGAGTTGTCAGGCTTTGGCTTGCTTATTAGCTGCCAGCACGTAGAGGTATTCCAGTGCCAGAGTCGCTGCAGCCAGAGCTGTGATCTCCGCGTGATCGTAGGCCGGAGCAACTTCCACCAGATCCATACCTACCAGATCCACGCCCTGCAAACCACGAACAATTTTCAGTGCGCAATCGATGCTGATACCTGCCGCAACCGGAGTACCTGTACCCGGTGCAAACGCAGGGTCGATACCGTCGATATCAAAGCTCAGGTAAACCGGCTTGTCACCAACACGGGCACGAATCTTCTCCAGAACCGCCTGTGGGCCATTGTCACCCACCCAGGCTGCATCCAGAACTTCAAAAGGATGGCCTTCGTAGGTATAGGCAGTACGGATACCAATCTGGATAGAATGCTCGGTATCGATCAGACCTTCTTCAACCGCATGGTGGAAGATGGTGCCGTGGTCGTACTGGCTGCCACCGGAGTAGGTATCTGTGTGGGCATCCACATGAACAATCGCCAGCGGGCCATGTTTTTTCGCATAAGCACGCAGAATCGGCAGAGAGATAAAGTGGTCACCACCAAAGGTCAGCGCGCTTTTACCAGCGTTCAGGATAGCGCCGATATGCGCTTCCAGACCGTCAACCATGGTTTGTGGCTCACCGTGTTTGAAACGGACGTTACCGCTGTCAGTCACCGTCAGGTGATCATCCAGTGCAAATTTCCACGGCCAACGGGCACCTTCCCAGATCAGGTTGGCAGATGCCTGACGGATCGCCTGAGGCCCCAGACGGGAACCCGGACGGCCGGAGGTTGCCATGTCGAAAGGTACGCCACTGACAACGACATCAGCCAGAGAGGCCTGGATATCTCGCACCAGCGGAAACTGCATGAAGGTCATGCCCAGTTCGCCGTACAGCGGCAGATCAGCGTTAGCGACGCTTCCGGTATGTTGAGGTGCGGTTGCAGACATGGGTAACTCTCCTAAATTCAACTTCTACGTTTTCTTGTTGTAGCGTTTTTAATGGGTTGTTAATTGCCAATTTACTTTCTTCGGTGCGGCCCTTTTGGCTCACCTCGTTGGCTTTTTTAAAGATTAGGCTTGCAGAAAACATTAGTGAAACGCATAGTTATAATATCGATATGCACCAAATTAATAATTAAGAAAAGATAAGGCGTTGAGGGCTGTTTTGATGAAATCATTGCGTCAGTTTGACCTGAATTTACTGGTGCTTTTTGAAGCCCTGCTGACCGAACGTCATGTCAGTCGTGCGGCAGAAAAGGTTTTTCTCAGCCAGTCCGCCATGAGTCACGCCCTGAACCGACTGCGGGAACAGCTGGATGACCCCCTGCTGATCCGCACCGAAAACGGCCTGCAACCAACCCCAAGGGCACTGGAACTGCTACCGGAAGTACGCAACGCCCTAAGGCAGATTGAACGTAGCCTCAGCCCACCGGAACACTTTAATCCCGCCGACAGTGAGCGGGCTTTTGTGATCGCCTGTACCGACTATTTCGAGGCGGTTGTCTTTCCCGACATGATCAGCCACTTTCAGAATATTGCCCCCAATATTTCCGTAGAAGCCCGCATGATCGACGAAGATGCTTTTCTTTCTGACCTGGAAACCGGTGAGGTGGATCTGGTGGTCGGCATGGATGCGAATGAGCAGGTTCCTGCGCATCTGGTGGTGGAAAACTGGATCAGCGAGCAGCAGATTTGTTTGTTAGCCCAGAGCAATCCTGACCTGCCGGAACAGCTGGATCTGAAGGATTATATTCAGCGCCCCCACATCGTGTTTTCAGATCTGGCGGGCAGCAACGCTAATGCTATCGACCATTGGCTGGCAGAGTCTAAACTCGGCCGTCGCAGTATCGCCCGAACCGTAAACTATATGGCGGCTGCAAAAATTGTCGCCCAGACTCAGGCGATTATGACCCTACCCTATCAGATGGGATTACTCTTCAGTGAACTCTTTCCGGTAGCTCTGGCCGAACCGCCGGAAGGGCTGCCAAGTGTGCAGATGACGCAGATTTATCACCCGCTCTTTGCCAAGGAACCTGGCCGGGTCTGGCTGCAGGAACAGGTGCAGCACTTTGGGGATCGCCTGCTGAATGGCTAAAAGCAGATTGGCTGGGCCCCAGACTGAAAAGACAACTAACAGGCATAAAAAAACCTCAGTGTTAGCGCACTGAGGTTTTTCTTTGAATCAGATCACCTTGGATTCACTGTTCATCCAGCTGGCACGGCAACGGAGGAAATCCGCCAGCGGGTAATCCCAATCCTGCTGATGCTGATCCTGCCAGCGGCAGATCTCCAGCTGAAGCTCAACCGCGTTCGGTTGCTCACCGGCTTTCAGGTTGGCCCGATGGGCATTCAATACGTCCAGTAAGGCATCATGCTGAGCTTTATGACCCGCATACTGATCAAATTCCGTTGCCAGCATAAAGCGTTCTTCCTGTTCGAAATGCTCTTTTGCTTCCTGATAGATCTGTTCCAGCAGATTGCCAAAAGCCCGTTCATCCACCAGCGGCAAAGCCCCCAACAGGGCGGTAAATTTATGGTGTGCCCGATCCATCGCAGCGTGTTCGTAATACTGCAAACGCATACCCGGCGCGATCTCGCCCGCCTTAAGTGTTCTCAAAGTGGTTTTTGCAGCATCTTTTGAGGAAGTCATAGCAACCGCCGTCGTATTCACAAGAGTTTAGGATCTGAGTGTCAGCCTACCGAAACCGGCAGGTGGGATATCCTCTTGATTTATGCGGTTTAAAACAATGCGATTGGTCAAAACTCCGTGGATCTTGAGCCTAAACACGGAAAATAACCCGTGAGAAGACGCTGTTTATGCCCCGGGGATTGCCCCCTGAACCAGACTCTCAATAGCCCAACTCAGATTATCCCTCGCCTGCTGTTCACGCTCGATGCGGAATACTTCTGTTTGGTAAAGAGAGGCTTCCTGCAGGAAGCCCTTCAGAAGCTCAGCCCGTTTCTGGCAGTAGATAGCCAGAGGCACTTCACGATATTCGTTGCGAATAGCTTGTTCGTAGGCGCGATAACCATCAAAGGGCGCACCCAAAATCGCCAGATCGATATCCAGCATCCAGTTTTGATCAGGATGGGAGGCCGCTTGAAGATCAGTGTCAGGTAAAGCCCCGTGACAGGTCGCCATAATCAGCTGATAAACCCGCTCGGTTTTATTGGCATCGGCATTTTGGCTTTGCAGAAATGCCTGCGCCCATCGGGCACTTTTCAGCTCATTATCCTGCCGGAAAGGGTCGTACACGGCATCGTGAAACCAGAGCGCCAGCTCAACCTCATCCGGATATTGCAGTTCAGCGCGAAAACGGTCCAGATGTTTCAGACAGGCATCCACATGGTATTCGGTGTGGTAATAACGCCCCTCTTTGCGATAAGCATCCTGCAGCATCTCAAACAGTGGGCCATGTTCAGCCAGCCCCCATTGCTGCATCAGCAGTTTCCAGCGGGAGAAATTAAAGCGTTCCATAGAGACACTCCGGATCAAAGCAAAAAAGTCTGTTAATACCTCTGTTATATGCGATTTCAGCAGGGCTGACTATCCCCCCGCGGGGAAATTAAAGCTACTCCCAGCGGGCCTCATCGTGCTGCAGTTTAAAGCCTACGGTTCGGCCATCGGCACAGAGCTGTTCCACCCGAATCGGTGCGCCGTCATCATTAAGTTCCACTAAACCTATGCCAGCGCCATTGGCAAGGCGCTCACCGGGATCAGCAGTTTTCGGCTTTCTAGGAATAACCCGCATTTTCCGCCGCTTGGTAAACCAGTTCAAAGGAGATCGAGGTGAATAGAGCCATCGATTCAGGCGATCAAAAACCGTCAACAGCGTGGCCGGAAACTCATTTTTAAAGCCACTACTGGTGATCTGCCAGATATCCGGCCCACGCTCTCGCCCCCGTAACTCAATGTCATAAACAAAGGAGTAATGCACGTCGCCGGAGAGAATCACAAAGTTCTTCGGGGTTTTAGGGTGACGGAAGAGATTCATCAGCGCGTAGGCGGCACCTTTGTGCGCCATCCAGTTTTCGGCATCCACCATAAGGGGGTTGCCAAACCAGGTGAAGATACGCTGGATCACCTCGATCAGTTTGACCCCAAAGACAGGTGCCGGTGACACCATCACCACCGCATCATGGCCGATCAGGCTTTGTTGCAGATCCGTTAGCGCTTCCCAGTCCATCAGACCCGATGGCAGATCCAGCGAGCGTTCTGAGCGCCAGCGATGGGTTCGGGTATCCAGTACCAGCAGTACCGGCTGGGTATCCCATTGATAATGCCAGTTGGGAAAGCGGATCAGCTCTTCAATCAGCTGATTATGCGGGGCACTACCGGGGGCTGCCAGACAGGTTTCTGTCAGCTGTATCAGTTTTTCCGGCAGTTGCTCCGGCGCATTGCCCCAGCCCTGACACAAGAGATAGCCGATCAGAGTATTGCCGATAATCCGGCGGGAGAAATCATGGCCGTAGGCGGTTTGCTCCCAGGCGGCGGTCAGGTTCCAGTCGTCGGTTATATCGTGATCATCAAAGATCATCGCCACCGGCAAGTGTGCCATCAGGCGGCGAACTTTAGATAAACCGCTGACAAAGTGCTCAAGCTCACGGTTCTCTTTCAGGTAACGCTCCGCCTGATCCGGTGACAGGGTTTGCGGCAGATCCGTTACGCCGGGCACAGCCAAATTCTGCCAACCCGCTGGCGACCAGACCAGCAGATACATAGAGAGCACTTCTGCTAAGGTAATCAGATGGTTATGAGCGTTGTCGGAAGTAAAAACCGGCTTTCGCGCGCCACCAAAGACCAGATCTGTTACCGCCTGCCCGCCTTCGGTATCCGGTAGTAGTGCTTCCCGCTGATAGTAATGCGGCTGATCTGTATGCAGCTGATGAGATGAGCTGACATCTGAGCAAGGCAGGGATTCATCGGGAAAGCCCAACTGATTAGTAAATTGATGGATAGAGGCCAGAAAAGGAGCGGCAACGTCATCCGCATAGATCTGATCGCCACTCATAATCAGCAGGGCTGGCCATTCCATCGGGTCGCTGGCTGCCAGTTCATCATCCGCTCGCCAGAGGCCATCACCACTTTCATGGTGCGGTTTGCGGCAGGAGCCATGCAGCAGCTTGTTCAGGCGACTTTTCAGTACAAAACCCGGAGTCTCTTTTCCCGGATAAGCCAGATCAGGTGCCCACTGTCGCCAGCTGATAAAGTCATTGTCAGCCACACCATCAAGAGCTTGTTCAGGAGCAGATAAAGGGGCAAAACTCAGCTCATAGCCGATCCAGCAATCCTTGGGTAACGGGTTATGGAGTTTGATCTCTGCCATCTGAAACCAGAGATGCTCCGCTGCCTGAATCTGCCGACAACCCCTTCGCCATTGTTCCGCCGTAATGGTGAGTGCATCACAGGAATCAGGCATCAGCTTGACCTGCCCGGCAACGGGCTGAGAGGTCGCCAACCAGAAGGTTAACGTCTCGGAGGTACAACGGCGCAGCACAGGTCCCGCTAACACTAATGGCAGTCCATTACTGGTGTTCGCCATATCCGGGGTAGAAAGCTTCGGGCTGGGCTCGCGTTCAGTCATGGGCAGTTATTCCTTATTGAGCGCTTGTCGATTTGATAGCTATTGTTTTAAAACCTGTAACGGCTCAAACCTCATACGATTACGGTATAGGATCGTTCCGCTTGAGAACAGTGTTCGCTAACAGTCTGATAACTCTCAGATAACAAACCGCGATTAAAGTTGCCTGAATCTTTCCCTGTCCACTTTTCTTATGCCTTGTCTTTCCTTATTCCCTCGCCTTCCCTTGTCTAATTCCTTCTTCCGTATCCCCTTATCAAACGATATTTCCTAACGGCCGATATGCTCACGCACCCACTCAGGGTTGTAATAGGTATCCGGATAGCGCTCGCCACTGTCACACATCAGGGTTACTACAGAGCCTTTCTCCCCCCGTGCGATCATCTGCCGTGCCAGATGCAGAGCACCCCAGAGATTCGTTCCCGTGGAAGGTCCCGCTTTGCGCCCGGTTGTGTCATATAACCAGAGCATGGTGGTAACACTGGCCAGATCCGGCACTTTCAGCATCTGATCGATCACATCCGGCTGGAAGGAATCCTCAACCAGAGGTCGCCCGATGCCTTCAATACGGCTGTTTCTGTTGGCGGTCAGCTGACGATTATTGTTCTGGTAAGCGTCATAAAAAACGGAATGTTCCGGGTCTACCACGGTCAGCTCGGTATCCAGCCCTTTATAGCGGATATAACGCCCTATGGTCGCAGAAGTACCGCCGGTTCCTGCACTCATCACAATATGACGGGGAACCGGATAACGCTCACAGGCCATCTGACTGAAAATGCTTTCAGCAATATTGTTATTCCCCCGCCAGTCCGTCGCTCGCTCAGCGTTGGCAAACTGATCCATAAAATATCCGTCCAACTCTTTAGCCAGCGCGACGGCTGCGTTATGCATCTCAGTGGCAGATTCAACAAAATGACATCGGCCACCGTACTGCTCAATCAGCTCAACCTTACGTTTCGCGGTGCTTTGAGGCATCACAGCAATAAAAGGCACGCCGATCATGCGGGCAAAATAAGCCTCGGAAACTGCGGTGCTGCCGGATGATGCTTCAATCACAGGTGTACCTTCGGTGATCTTGCCGTTGCAGAGTGCGTATAGAAACAGAGAACGCGCCAGCCGGTGTTTAAGACTGCCTGTGGGATGCGTACTCTCATCTTTCAGATAAAGATCGACACCATCAAGCTGGCCACCAGCGAAATCCGGCAGATCGAGTTTAATCAGATGGGTATCTGCTGAACGCTGAAAATCGGCATTAATTCTGGCAATAGATTGGCTGACCCAGGCTCTCATGATATTGCTCCGTTGTTATCTTTATTGATTGAAATAAGGTGTAAACCCGCTGGAAAGCTGACGGAAAAATTATAAAAAGAGACCGGGAGAAAAAATTTGCTATATGCTGAGAGAAACAGCACCGAAAGAGAAAATTTTTCTCCAGCGTAACCAATAAAGATAAATCTAAATGGATAAAACAGACCAAACCATACTTAAAATTCTTCAACAGGATTGCACCACACCGGTTCAGCAGATTGCCGATGCGGTTAATCTCTCTGTAACACCTTGCTGGAAACGCATCCGCAAACTGGAAGAAAAAGGCATTATTCGCCAGCGGGTGGCTTTGCTGGAACCTGCCCAGGTTGATCTGGGGGTTTCTGTTTTTGTTCATCTGAAAACCCAGCGCCACGATGATGCCTGGCTGAAAAGTTTTGCCGAACGGGTCACTGCCTTTGATGAAGTGATGGAGTGCTACCGAATGGCCGGAGAGTGGGATTACCTGCTCAGAGTGGTGGCAAAAGATATTGCAGCCTTTGATCGCTTTTATAAAAAGCTGATATCCGGCGTTGAGGGTCTTAGCGATGTCAGCTCAAGCTTTGCGATGGAAGAGATCAAATACACCACTCAGCTGCCGCTTAGTTCTTAACAAGCCCTCAATAACATCCTGAAAACACCTGCTGCCAAAAGAGTCTTAAATGCCTCTTGCACACTTAAGCAGCTTGCCAGGTCGCGTCCATAGACGAGAGAAGAAATGCACTTTTTAAGTGCAATAAAGATACTTTTTTAATATTGTATTAAACCTTGATAACGCAGGACAAAGTCGCAGGGAATTTATGACTCAAAAGCAGCTACGCTGATAGACAGACTTCGCTGCTTTAAGATTAAAGAGCCAAAATCAGGCTGGCTGAATAAAGCCCACAAGCCACAACTAGCCCAAAGCATTTGAGGTGAGGTTTAAGCGATGAGTGCAGAGCCAAAGGATTTCCCTCTAGTGAATACCGCGATCGATAACAGACCGCGCCTGAAGGAACTCGCTGAACTTGAGATTATCGGCACCGAACCGGAGGATCAGTACGATCAGCTGATTGCGCTGATGACCCTGTCCTTTAACGCTCCGGTCGCGGCGATCTCCTTTATTGATGAAAACCGGCAGTGGTTTAAGTCGGAAACCGGGCTGAATAAGCAGGAGCTGCCGATTGAGGAGAGCTTCTGCAGCGCGGCAACCCTGCAGGCCAATTACTTTGTTATTCAGGATACTCACGCTGACGAAAGGTACAAAAACCACCCTCTGGTTAAAAATGATCCTTATATTCGTTTCTACGCTGGTGTTCCTATCAAAGGTCCTAATGGCCAACCTGTAGGCACCTGCTGTGTTATGGACCGACGCCCACGGGGCTTTACCGATAACGAAATTCAGCAACTCCTGTTGTTCGCACAACTGGTGGAAACCCAGATCCGGCATCATGCCGAACTGCTGAGTGTTAAACATCAGGCCGTTAACTCCACCTACTACGACCCCCTAACCGGCCTGCCAAATCAAAGCCTGTTTACTGATCGTCTGGATCAGGCTCTGATGAGTGTTTCCGATGGCAGCCAGATCAATGTCTGTGTTGTGCACCTCTGTCGCTTTGCGGAACTGAACCACGCCCGGGGCAAAGAGTGGGCAGATAAGGTGATGTTCTACACCGCCATTCGCCTCAGAGGCAGCCTGCCTATTTCCACCACAGTTGCCCGCCTTGAAGGCGCGAAGCTCGCGGTATTCAGTGTGGAAAAAAGCCATGGCCGATCCACTTCCAACAGCCATAAAAATCTGGCCAAACGTATTCTGGAACTCTGCGAACAGGAGATACGGGTTGATGGCGCTGTACTGCATGTACCTTTGAAACTCGGGGTCAGTCACTACCCCACCACGGGCGCAACACCGGACTCTTTACTGGAACAGGCCAAGTCCTCCAGCAAACGGGAAAAAACCATCAATTACTATTCCAAGGAGTATTCCAGCGAAACCAGTCGCCGCTTTGAAGTGGAGCAACATCTGCAGCACGCTCTGAGCGAAAACCGCTTCCATGTTGAGTACCAACCCATTGTTGATATTCAGAGCGGTGAACTGAAAAGTCTGGAGGCTTTGCTGCGCCTGAACGTGGATGAAGGCCCGATATCACCGGAAGAGTTTATTCCCATCGCAGAAGACACAGGGCTGATACTGCCTGTGGGCGAGTGGGTGCTGAGGGCGGTATGCCGTCAGATAGGAACCTGGCGACCCTATATGGGAGATGCCCATCTGCCGGTCGCCGTTAACCTTGCCAGCGAACAGATGAGCCTGAAAAACCTGAACAGTCTGGTGCTGTCCGCCATCTACGATAATGATCTGGCGCATTCACAGCTTCAGCTTGAGGTAACAGAAACCAGCCTGATGAAGGATATCGACCGGGCAATTCACAACATGGAAGAGATTCTGCGCCACGGCATCGATTTCTCACTCGATGACTTTGGTACCGGCTACTCATCTCTCAGCTACCTGCAGCGTTTACCGGTTACCAAGGTAAAACTGGATCGCGCCTTTATCCAGAATATCGATACCAACAAGCACGACCGGATTCTGGCGAAGAATATTATTAATCTCTGCCATGAGCTGGACAAAATCACCGTAGCAGAAGGCATCGAAACCCAGTCTCAGCTCGATACGCTAAGGGAACTGGGCTGTGATCTGGGTCAGGGCTATTTTTTCAGCCGCCCTCTGACCACAGAAGCCATTAATGAGCGTATTATTAATCAACAGCTTATTTTTCCTGACACAGTCAGGTAACGGGGAATCATGACCGTTGAGAAACTCTCAAAAACACAAACCCTGCGGGTTAACCTGCTGGCACTGCTGATTGCATGCGGTGTTTTTCTGATTGGCTTATTTTGGGTACAACTGCATAACGAAGCCGATGAACTCAGTGAAGATCTTAAGCTGACAGCACTTGTGTCCTCAAAATCAGATGCGATTGAACAGCATCTGGCGTTAACCCTGATGGCAACCCGAATGCTGGAGGTTCAGATCCGCCTGAACAATGGCAGTCGCATCGGCTTTCATGAATACGCCCCGGAAATTCTGGCCACAACCCCAGGTGTCGGCAATATCCAGCTCGCACCTAATGGCATCATCACCGATATTTACCCTCTTGCCGGTAATGAACGGGCCATTGGTCATAATATTCTTAAAGATGACCGCCGCCGGGATGAGGCACGCAAAGCGATCAGCACCCGAAAAACCACACTGGCTGGTCCATTTGAACTGATTCAGGGTGGCGTTGCAGTTATTGGTCGCCAACCTGTTTTTGTGGAAGATGGTCGTCAGGAAAACTTCTGGGGCTTTGCCTCTGCCCTGATTCATCTTGAAGAACTGCTTAAGGTCGCTCGCTTTGATGAACTGGAAAAACAGGGCTACGCCTATGAACTCTCTTTTAAGGAGATAGGTACGGGTAAAACAAAAATGATTCAGGCTTCAGCCAGTCAGCTTGGGGATTTCTGGCATCAGGAGAGTATTCAGGTTCCTAACGGTTTCTGGATCCTTAAAATCGGCCTGTCGGAACACAGCAGCCCCCATAACTTCCTGCTGTCGCTAATTCTTTTATCCGTTGCCGCTCTGACCAGCTACCTGATCAGTTTTTACTTACTGAGACAGCCGGAATATCTGCGCATGCAGATCAGCGGCCTGAAAAAACAGCTCGGCCAGCAATCCTATACAGACCCTCTGACAGATCTTTGCAATCGTCAAAGTCTTTCATCATCCCTTGAAGCGCTACAGAAAGAGATGGATCAGAAACCCTCAATTGCAGCGCTTCTGGTAGTCGATCTGGATAACTTCCGCACCATTAACGAGCGTTTGGGCTCCGGCAAAGGGGATGAATTTCTAAAAAACACCGCTAAGAAGCTATGCGCTCTGACCCGGGAAAGTGATATCGCTGCCCGCATTGGTGGAGATGAGTTTGCGGTTCTGATCCGCAATATCAGCAGTCAGGATGAAGCCGCAATGGTGGCAGATAAGATCCTGAACAATATTGCTTTGCCGGTAGCCGGTATCTCTGACCTTTATCCAGTAACGGCATCGATTGGTATTACGCTGATTCACCCGGGCGACTCCGGTCCCAATCAGGCGCTGCACAGTGCGGATCAGGCGATGCGACTAGCTAAACAAAATGGCAAAGCCCGTCATTACTTTGCCCAGACCTCCCCATTCGGAACCGCAAAGGAAGGTACTGGGGAGAATGAAGAGATGGATATAGAAACGGATGAAAAGCCCAATGGCGTGACGAACAACGGCTCAAATAACGCCGACAATGCAGGCGATAAAACAAACCCGTCCTGAGAGTTCTGCCCCCCATACGCAAAAGCCCCTGTGATCGGTTGTGATCTCAGGGGCTTTTTTATACCGTACCGAATCCCGGTTTCTAAAGCTTAGTCACCGATATAGATACAGCCGGAAGTGCAGGTTTCTTTAATCTCGATACGACTCAGTTCCGGCAGCAACGGCTTAAGTTCTTTCCAGACCCATTTCGCCAGATTTTCACTGGTTGGGTTTTCAAGACCTGCGATATCGTTCAGATAGTAGTGGTCCAGACGGTCATAGATCGGCTTGAACGCCTTTTTGATGTCGCCAAAGTCGATAATCCAACCGGTATGGGGATCTACCTCACCGCTCACCACAATACGGATAAAAAACGAATGTCCGTGCAGACGACCGCATTTATGGCCATCCGGAACATTTGGCAGCAGATGCGCCGCTTCAAAGGTAAAGTCTTTATAGATTTCCACGTTATTCGATTCCTAATAGCTTGTGGGTCTGAAGGCTAAGCCGCCATTGAGGATGGTTTAAACAATAGTTAACGGTGGCCTGTTCTGCTGTGTCGGCAGCTAATAAATTCTGACGTTGGGTATCTGTCAGGCAGGAGGTATCGCAAGGCTGCAGATAGAAGTGTCTGAAACTAAGGCCGGTAAATTGTTCCGGTGTCAGCCCTTCCTGAGGGTAAACCAACTTCAGCTCGTCGCCTTGTTTCAAAACCAGTTCAGACTGACCTTTAGGGCTGACGCACACCCAATCGATCGGCTTGGGCAGTGGCAGCGTACCGTTGGTTTCCAGAGCGATAATAAAACCGGCATCGTGCAGCGCATCGATCAGGGCTTCATCCAACTGTAAAAGTGGCTCACCACCGGTGCAAACGACATAGGGTGCGACACCGCTATCTTCAGGCCAGAGTGAAAGCAGTGCTTTGATCACATCAGCGGGCTCAGGGTATTTGCCACCAAGATTGCCATCGGTGCCGACAAAGTCAGTATCGCAGAAATTACACTGTGCTTTTGAACGGTCAACTTCCCGTCCGGACCAAAGATTACATCCGGTGAAGCGGCAGAAGATTGCAGGGCGTCCCGCATGGGCACCCTCTCCCTGCAGGGAGTAAAACATCTCTTTAATGCTGTACATGAGTATTCCGGCTAGCGTGAAATCGCAATTAATACGAGATCAAATCCAAAGTAACTGGCTGCACAGCTAGCGGTTAAGCCTATCTGTTTTGGAGGGGCGCTTAACCTGACAATCCTGACTTCTGTACAACCGCCCCGGCTAATCCGAATCCGCAGCGGCGGCGATTCTAACACGTAATACCAAGAGTCTCCGCTCTAATCCGTTGTCCTCACTGAACCGGGCTAAAATCGGTCGCTCAATCGCCCTCCAAACCATAACTAAACTCTGCTACAAGCTAATAAAACCGAACAACTTAAGCACATACTTATACTAATAGCGCAGCCCGTTATAACCTTTATTTAATTTCATGATTAACGTGTAAAAGTTATACTTATTAATCCCCACACAAGAACAATGGACTTGCCGCTATGACGCAGCCCGATGGCCTGCAGCTGCCCGCTGCCTACCATAAGACTTCAACCTACAAGACTCTGCTCTACACCTTTATCAGTGTCACCCTGACTGGCGTGCTCTTTAATTTCCTCCTGTCCAATTATCTGAAAAAACAAACCATTCAGGAGCTGGCTACTACCCAGGCTGAACAACAGGCAGAGATCATCTTTAAAGCACTCTGGCAGGGAATGCTACAGGGCTGGACGAAGCAGGATATGGATTACTTTATCCATTCACTCGAGTTGAGCCGCCAGGAAAAACAGGTGCTTCTGGTACGCAGCAAAATCATCGAAGATCAATTCGGCGCAACTGATGCCAGTCAGGAGCTGGTTAATGCTGATCCGCAACTGGCAGAGGTGATGCGCACCGGTCAAACTCAAATTATCCATCAGGATAACCAGCTGAGATATCTGTATGTCATCAGAGCGACCGAAGCTTGCCTCTCCTGCCACGTAAACTCTTATTCCGGTGCGATTCACGGCGTGATTGATCTGCGCTTCAGCGACCAGCCGATGCAGGTTCCACTGTCTCATACCTTTAACGTCTATATCGCCACTACGCTGACTATCGTGGTTCTGCTCTGCAGTGCTCTGTTTTTTATTCTTCGCCTCAGAATCGTGCGCCCCATGAAGGATCTTTCCTATCAGATACGGGACGCGATCAAAGATGATCTGAGTGTGAACCGGATTAACTCCGATCAGTTTCAGCTGCGCGAACCCTTTCAGCTGGCTCAGAGCTTTAATCAGCTGGCACAGGAGCTTGAGGACTATCACGATCAGTTGCGGGAGCATTCCTATACCGATGCTCTGACTGGTCTCTTTAACCGTCGCTACTTTAACGAACAGATGCCTAATCTGATCCGTAAAAGCCGCAGTACCGAGCAACCACTGACACTGATGCTGATTGATCTGGATCGTTTTAAGGCAATCAATGACACCTACGGCCATGAGGCGGGCGATCTGGCTCTGGTGTTTTTTGCTTCGGTTCTGAAGCACAGAGTCAAACCGGAAGATCTGGTGATCCGGTTAGGGGGCGATGAGTTTGTTGTGGTGCTGACCAATACTGATATCAGCGGTGCATTGGCGATCAAACGACGCCTGACGGATGCGCTCAACGAAAAACGCGCAAATCTCGGCGTGGTAAACCTTCACCTTGAAGCAAGCGTGGGGTATGCCACCTACCCCACCGATGCGACCACAACAGATGAACTCCTGCTGCAGGCGGATCACGCGATGTACCATGAGAAACGAGCCCGCAAGGCTGCTAAAGCATCCTGAGAATTTCAATGATGCTGCATCGAATAATCAGAAAACAGAAACAAAGAAGGCTGCAGTGATGCAGCCTTACTTTTTGGTGCTAATGACCGGGTTCTGATGTGTTTTATGCGCTATTCAGCCAGCAACTCACGTTCACCGGCAGCCAGAACAATCCTGTCCCGCCCGTCCTCTTTGGCTTTATAAAGCGCCTGATCGACGTAATGGATTGAGGACTGCACATCTACCAGGACCTCTCCTAAGCCTGCACTGGCAGTAAAGCGAATCTCTTTATTGTCATGGCTGATCACAGTCTCGCGGCAAGTATCCAGCACCCGCTGTATCACTTTTCGTGCTTCTTCTACAGGTGTTTCGGGCAAAACAATAATAAACTCCTCGCCACCATAACGGCCGATAATATCCGTGGTCCTTAACGCATCTTTGAGCTGTTTGGCAAAGGAGATAAGCACCTTGTCCCCCCCCTGATGACCAAAGGTATCGTTCACCGCTTTGAAGTGATCCAGATCGATCAGGGCAATGGAAAGTGTGCGGTTATAGCGTTCAGCACGGCTGAGTTCAGACTCCGCCTGAGTCATAAAAGAACGCCGGGTCAGCAGACCTGTGAGGGCATCGGTTGTTGCCTGCTCAAACAGTTTCAGCTGCATGTGCAGCTGTGACAACTGCGCCCAGATAGCAATTCCCATAATCACGGCCAGCAACCAGAGGTTATTCAGCGAAGTGAGGGTAAACACCTGATGCTGAACCACTTCGTCCAGAGACAACGTAAAGATGGTAAAGAACGCGAGGAGGCAGCCCTCTTTCAGGGTCAGAGGGAAAACACAGTGAATCGCAATAATCAGAAACGGCAGGAAGGTATAAGAGGCCAGCCGCTCATCATCGAGGTGATTGCCGAGAATAAACTGGGTCGAGAGGTGGAAAAGTGCCGGCATCACCATCAGCACCACCAGCCGAAAACGGGCATGGCCTAACGAGAAGACATAAGAAGCCTTAACCCAGAGCGCCAGCAGCGACAGAGAGAAGAGCATACGGGCTATTACCATCATGCCAAAGTCACTCTCAGGCAGAATGAAATAGTCCACGGGTATCCACAGCGGCGTCAGCACAGAAAACAGCAGCGCCAGAAAACGTACGCGGGTATTGATATATTCTGCCCGTACCAGATTGAAGTCGGCCGGATGTTCGCGGCTACCAAGCAGTTCATAACCCCGGATCTGCTCAAACAAAAAACGAAGCCGCTGCGACATCGTCAATGAGTCGATATCGGTCAGAATAGATTTGTCACGCATTATTAGGTCGACCTAAAATATAAAAAGAGCTAACTCTGGAAAAAATGAATAAAAACAACATCTTTTTGGGCACTATACCCTTATTTTTCTTGCAGGTTATCCTCCGCCAACAGAAAAACAATAACAGCCTACATTTTGTGACAAAGCGCGCCATTTTGTAACACTCTTTTCACACAGCGCTTTTTTTTCTGTTAGGCTCTATTGTTAGATGCAGAAGATATGTATCATTTTGTAAACAAAACAAGAACTGGTCTGCACCGCACGCTGAACCGGTCTATAAACTAAACCTGAGGGTTTAATGCAACAGCTAAAGGATCTGTACCGCTGATGACTACCCCCATCGTCATATGTGATGATTCAAGCTTCGCCCGCAAGCAGATGGCCCGCGCCCTGCCCGGCGGCTGGGATGTTGAAATCAGCTTCGCCAACCATGGCGAAGAAGCGATTGAAGCCATCAAAGCCGGTAAAGCTGATATTCTCTTTCTCGACCTGAACATGCCCGTCATGGATGGCTATGCCGTTCTGGAAGCTATCCGTAAAGAAGATCTGCCCACTATGGTGCTGGTAGTCTCCGGTGATATTCAGCCGGAAGCCCACAAACGGGTAATGGCTCTGGGCGCACTGGATTTCATCAAAAAGCCGGTCACCACCGAAAAGATCACCGAGATTCTGGTTCAGTACGGCATTATCAGTAGCTCCGTTCCTCGAACCGCATCAGAACTGGCGCGCTTCGATGAAGAAGTGGCTCTGACCGATCTGATTCAGGAAGTGGTCAATGTCTCTATGGGACAAGCTGGTAGCCTGCTGGCAGGTTTGTTGAACACCTTTATCCATCTACCGGTGCCCAAAGTCCACCTGAAGTCCTATCGCGACCTGAAATCTGTGCTTGCCTCCAAAGACGCTATCTCGCTGTCAGGGGTGTCACAGGGTTTTAATGGCTCCGGCATCGCCGGTGAAGCGATTCTGCTGGTGGGCGACGAAAGTTTTCCTCATATGACCCGTCTGATGCAATACGACCAAATGACCTCAGGCGGTACCAGTAATAACGATCTTGAAGTTCTGATGGACTTGTCCGGCATTCTGATCGGCGCCTGTCTGAAAGGAATTGCTGAACAGCTGGACATTGAATTCAGCTACAGTCACCCGGTTATTCTGGGGCAGAAAAAAGCCCTGCCTCCGCTTCTGGGAACCTCAGCGAAAGATCAGAAAGTACTGGCCATCGAAATTGACTACGGTATCCCGGATCATCAGGTTGAATGCGACCTTATCCTTGTGCTGACGGAAGACTCTTTACCAGCCTTGACAGAACGCGCGGGGTATCTGAAATGATGAATGACAATCAGGAACTGGATATGTCCCGCCTGCATTGGCTGATGCAGATGCTGCAAACGGTCGATGTGGGTCTGGTGGTGGTTGATAAAGCCTTTGATATCCAGCTCTGGAACGGTTTTATGGAAAACCACAGTGGCGTTCGCACCTCCCGCGCCCGTGGCAGTAATATTTTTGGCCTGTTTCCGGAACTGCCCGAGCAATGGCTGACCCGAAAGCTGGAATCAGTATTTACACTGGACAGTCGCGCGTACTCGACCTGGGAGCAACGCCCTCATCTGTTCAAATTTAAGAGCTATCGCCCTTTAACCGGTAAGTCTGATCAGATGTATCAGAACGTCACTATCATTCCTCTGACCGGCATGGACAAGAGCGTAACCCATGCGGCGATTCTGATTTATGACGTAACCGATATCGCCACTAGTAAGATTGAGCTGGAAAAGGCGAATCAGGAGCTGGCCCGTCTTAGCCGTACCGATCGCCTGACCGGACTTAACAACCGGGGACACTGGGAAGAGCGCCTGGATCAGGAGTTCCGCCGCTTCAAACGCAGCCAAACCGCCTCCTCTCTGGTGATGTTCGATATCGATCACTTCAAAAAAGTGAACGATACCTACGGCCATCAGGCGGGTGACGAAGTGATCAAGCTGGTTGCCAATACTCTGATGCAACTGCAGCGGGAAACCGACATCTCCGGCCGTTACGGTGGCGAAGAGTTCGGTATCATCCTGCCGGAAACCAATGCCGAGCAAGCCGTAATCATGGCAGAACGCCTGCGGATCTCTCTGGAAGCGGCCAAGGTAAATTACGAAGGTCAGGAGATTCAGTTCACGATAAGCCTTGGGGTTTGTGAGATCAGTAACGAGATGACCGAGTACAATCAATGGCTGGAACTGGCAGATCAGGCTTTGTACAGCTCAAAACGCAACGGTCGTAACCAGACCACCATTCATTCCGCCTGATTCGATTATCTGAGTATCTCCCCCCCCTCCGATAAGGCCGGATTCGATCCGGCCTTTTTCATGCCCGTTCAAACCTGTAGAACAGAATTCTACCCGCCCCTTCACCTCCCCAAAAAACGTCTACACTGATGAAAAGACAAGAGATTTTATCCGTTGCGAGGGAATAGCCTTATGTACGACAGTATTGTATTAGGAAGTGGCGTTATCGGGGTCAATACTGCGTATTGGCTCGCCAAAGCGGGGCATAAGGTTCTGGTAGTTGATCGTCAGCCTATCCCCGGCAATGAAACCTCCTACGCCAATGGAGGACAGATCGCCGTCAGCCATGCCGAACCCTGGGCAAAGCCTTCTGCTCCCTTCTCTGTGATTCGGGATCTTCTTCGGGATGATGCGCCTCTTCTGTTCCGCCCCGGTATCGATATTCAGCAATGGCGCTGGCTCGGCAGCTGGCTGGCTCATTGCACGCCAGGGCAATGGCGCAACAACCTTCTTGAAGCGATGCGCTTATCCGCCTACTCGCAACAACTGACCCGGCAGGTTCAGGAAGAGCACCAACTGGACTACCAACAGAAACGGCTGGGGGTGCTGCACCTGTATCGCAGCCAAAGAGCAATGGAGGTCAGCCAGAAAAGCATTGAGCAGATGCAGGCCTTTGGCTGTAACCGAAGAATCATCTCCACCGAAGAAGCCCTCAATATTGAGCCGACTCTCCGCCTGAGTAACGAAAAAATCGTTGGCGCTACCTATACCGAAACCGATGAATCCGGCGATGCCCGCGCCTACAGCCAGCAGCTGGCTGAGGTGTGCAAAGAGATGGGCGTTGAATTTGCGATGAACACTCACATTATGCAGCTGGTTCGGGAAGGCAGACGCATCCATGTCCGGGTCAATGGCGAGCTGGGTAACCGTCACCTGACGGCAAATCACCTGATCGTTTGTATGGGGCCATGGTCAGCCCGAATGCTACGACCATTAAAAGTCTGGCCGAACATCTATCCGATTAAGGGGTATTCCATCTCGGTACCACTGGAACACCCGGAAAATGCACCAAATGTTAGTCTGACCGATGAAGCCAATAAACTGGTGTTCAGTCGTCTTGGCAATGAACTCCGGGTGGCCGGAACAGGTGAATTGGGGGGCTATTCCCGTGAACTGAACGTAAAACGCTGCGACCGTATTCTGGAGCACGCCCGAAACCTCTTCCCTGAAGCCGGTGGTTTTGATCAGGCCCGATTCTGGACAGGCTTAAGACCCGCTACACCATCAGGCCTCCCCTGCATCCGGAAAACCCGTTATGACAATCTCTGGATCAACAGCGGCCATAACCTTGGCTGGACCATGGGCTGCGGCTCCGGAAAATATCTGGCCGATATGATCTGTAATGGCGATATCACCGAGTACGACCGATACGAAATGCCTGAGCTTTCTTATTAAACAGAGCGGTAAAAACGAATGGAGGAGAACTCATAGGGTTCTCCCAGTTCCGGCAGGGTACTCGCCGTGAAGATATCTGCCAGTTCATATCGGGGATGACTAAAGTTTTTCACCCGGGAATCCGCGACCCACACCTCATCAGCAAAGCGGAAAAAGGTATCCAGCCAGGGCAGATTGTCCCGGTCGTAGAGCACATCCGCCGCAATCAGAAGATCCGCTCCCTTTTCAGGTAGTGCCAGCAGATCATCTGCAACTTCGTACTCAACGTCATTGAGCTGTGCATTCTCCCGGCACGCGAGCTGAGAAACAGGATCAATATCGCAAGCGATCACTTCAGCCCCCACCTTAGCCGCGGCAACCGCAACTACACCGGAACCTGCGCCAAAGTCGATTACCCGTTTACCCGCAAGCTCATGCGGATGAGTAAGAATATAACGGGCAAGGGCAAGACCGCTACCCCAACAAAATCCCCAGTAAGGGGCATGCTCAAGAATGGCGACAATTTCATCCGGTGTGAAGGCCCGATCAACGGGCTCAGGATCAACCAGCCAAAGCTTTATTGCTTCGGCCTCAGGTAACGAAACAGCCTTTACCCGAGCCGCGGGCAACATCTGTTGCAGTGCTGCATTCAATTTCTGAGACATAAGAGTGAGATCAGACTTTCAGTTCAGTCATCTGAGTTGCTAACGCTTCTACCTGCTCCGGAGTACCATTTTCACGCCACCAAAGGGTCATGGTTGCAGTGCCGGATTCAAAGATCATCGTATCCTGAGGCAAAACCTGCAGAAGCGCCTTCAAACGTTCTTCCTGTTCTTCGCTTAATGCCGGGGTTGCAGGCTCCAGCCATACCCAGCCGGGAATAAACTCATCACCACGGTACTCAAGTTCTTCCTTGTCCAGACGGGGACCGTGCCCCAAACGGAAACGATGCGCTGATTGCTTTTCTTCCGGGTCACGCATGATGCGATAGGCCACCGCGTTGATTTTAGTTCCCAGAAGTTCGAACTGTTCCAGACGAACCTTAATCCCGGCATAGAGAGCAACCTGACGCAGGTGCATCTGATAACGCTGACGTTTGGATGGCAGGATCCAGGCGATAGGACTCAGAACAGCCGCAAAAATAAGAACGACAATAAGCCAGGTACTCATATAACACCTCTGTGGGCATCGGAATAAACCGATAATCTGGGTTAATCAGAACAATTAAAGTTCAATGGATTATCGGAAAAAGATCCCGTTTATGATCCACGCCAAAACTGTGTTGCTGATCGTTTTGTTAATCGAATTGCGGCCTATACTAATCGATAGACAAGGGATAAAGTACAGTCAGATAAGGATTTTTTAGCAAGGGGACAAAAAAATGAGCCAATACCAACACGTACTGATCGCCGTTGATCTGACTGATGAATCCGGTCAGGTGATCGAGAAAGGTCAGGCGATTGCAGAACGTAATAACGCCAAAATCAGCCTGATCCATGCCCTTGAGCCACTGGGCTTTGCTTATGGTGGCGACATCCCTATGGATCTGACCACTATTCAGGATCAGCTGGAGCAACATGCCAAAGACAAACTGGCTGAACTGGGTGCGCCTCTGAATATTCCTGCTGAGCAGCAGCATATTCTGGTTGGTGTCCCGGATGCAGAGATCCACCGCATGGCTAAAGAGCAAGGCGTTGACCTGATTGTTGTCGGCAGCCACGGTCGTCACGGCCTGTCTCTGTTATTGGGTTCAACCTCCACTGGCGTTCTGCATGGTGCCAAGTGTGACGTTCTGGCTGTTCGCATTCAGGACGAGAAATAAGCCCCGAAGTTGAGCTTATAACACGATCAAAAAAGCCCGGAACAGCATTCTGTTCCGGGCTTTTTCGTTTCACGTAAGCGATACAACTTTGAACGAGATAAGAAGCTTATTCTTCCTTCATCGCCTCAAGCTCTACCCAGCGATCCATCGCTTTCTCCAGTTCACCTTCTTTATGCTGAAGCTTATCCAGAGTCTTGGCCACCTTCACGGGATCACCCTGATAGAAAGCCGCATCACCTGTGATGGTGTGTAATTCTTCCAGCTCGGCTTCCAGTTTCTCAATCTCAGCAGGCAGCAGATCCAGCTCACGTTGCAGCTTGTAGCTCAACTTTTTCCCTTTAGCAGCCGGCTTCTCCTGCACAGGTTCAGCAACCTTTTTAGGCTCTTCTTTTGCCTTTGCAGGAGTAGCTGGCGAACTGTTACCGTCACCACCCGCGATCTCTTCAGGGAATTTACCACCCTGACGCACCCAATCACTGTAGCCGCCAACGTACTCACGTACCACTCCGTCACCTTCAAAGGCGAAAACGCTGGTCACTACGTTATCCATAAAGGCTCGGTCGTGACTCACCAGGAACACAGTACCGTCAAAGCTGGCGATCAGCTCTTCCAGCAGTTCCAGCGTTTCCACATCCAGATCGTTGGTTGGCTCATCCAGTACCAACATATTGGCAGGTTTAGTGAAGAGTTTCGCCAGCAGCAGACGGTTACACTCACCGCCTGACAACGCCTTAACCGGCGTACGGGCACGCTCAGGGCTGAAAAGGAAATCCTGCAGGTAGCTCATTACATGCTTATCACGACCGCCAATGGTGATGCTGGTCTGTCCTTCCGCGACGTTATCCATCACGCTGCGCTCGGGATCCAGCTGAGCACGCAGCTGATCAAAATAAGCCACTTCCAGCTTAGAACCCATTTTCAGGTTGCCGCTTTGAGGTTCCAGCTGCCCCAAAAAGAGCTTCAACAGGGTGGATTTACCCGCACCGTTACGGCCCAGAAGACCGATACGGTCACCACGCATCACCTGAGTGGTCAAGTTGCGGATAATCGGCTTATTGCCCCAGCTGTAACTGACATTTTCCAGTTCAGCCACCAGCTTACCGGAGGATTCCGCTTTATCCAGCGTGATATTGGCTGTGCCCTGACGCTCACGACGCTGAGAGCGCTCTTTACGCAGATCCTGCAGTGCTCGCACCCGGCCTTCATTACGGGTACGACGAGCCTTAATGCCCTGACGAATCCAGGCTTCTTCCTGCGCCAGCTTCTTGTCAAACTCAGCATTCTGGCGTTCTTCTACTTCCAGCATGTGTTCTTTATGCTCAAGGAAGCTTGGGTAGTTACCTTCCCAGATCGTCAGCTTGCCACGATCCAGCTCGACAATACGGGTTGCCAGTTTCTGCAGGAAGGCACGGTCGTGGGTAATGAACAGAACCGCACCGCGGAACTCACTCACCTGCTGTTCCAGCCAGGCGATGGTTTCGATATCCAGATGGTTAGTCGGTTCGTCGAGCAGCAGCAGATCAGGCTCACTCACCAGAGCGCGGGCCAGTGCTACACGACGACGCCAACCACCGGACAGGGATTTCATCGGCGTATCAGCAGGCAGGTTCAGGCGGGAGATAATGGATTCAACACGCTGACTCAGTGCCCAGCCATCTTTGCTTTCCAGATCATGCTGCAGATGTTCCAGTTTTTTCAGATCGTCATCACCGTTAATGTTCATCACCAGATGGTGATAATCACGGATCAGCTTGCCAACATCAGGAATGCCATCAGCAATAATATCGAAAACGGTATCGTCACCGGCTGCCGGCAGGTCCTGCGCCAGCTGGCCAATTTTCAGCCCTGGCTGACACCACAGAGAGCCTGAGTCCAGTGTCTGCTCGCCGGAAACCAGCTTCAGCATGGTGGATTTACCGGCGCCATTACGGCCAACCACACAAATTCGCTCGCCTTTGCTGATGACCAGAGAGGCTTCATCCAGCAACGCATGATGACCAAATGCAATACTGACTTTTTCTAATCTAACTAACGCCATGAAATGCCTGTAAAAAACTTTGGAATTATCTGTAAAAAAACGGATCCGATGTTGAGGTATCCACCTAAAACTTGCTACTTTAAACAGTCGTATCAGGATGATCAGACAGGAAACCCGAATGATTTATTTTCCCGTATTAAGACAAACAGTTATGTTGGGAACCATTATCGCCTTTTTAACAGGTTGTATGCACGATATTCCTAACCTGGGGGTGGAAAACAACCGCCTCAAGCCATGCCCAGGCACGCCCAACTGTGTTGCCTCTCATCCGGATACTCCGGAAAGCCAGAAAGTACCACCAATTCTCTACACCGCAGAACAGTCACTGGCTTATGACCAGATGGAAGGTCTGCTCTCAGAACGCTCAGATACCATCATAGTGACCCGTGAACATGCTCACTATCTGCGTGCAGACTTTCGCACGCCGCTGATGGGTTTTATTGATGACGTCGAGTTTTACTTTCAGGTACCGGGCGTTATCGCGGTACGCTCCGCGTCGCGAATTGGCTATTCTGACCTTGGCGCCAACCGCCGCCGTATCGAGGAGATCCGTAAAATCTTCAGTGAGCGCATGGCAGAACCGATTCTGGAAAAGAAAGTTCCGATTCAGACAGACTAATGCTTAAATCATCATAAAATTGATGATGTTCTGAACGGCAAGATAAAACATTCAGACACAAAAAAGCCCGCATGGATTGCGGGCTTTTTGTTATTCAGTGTAGTGATTACTCTGATGCCGCAGGCGCTTCAAGGCCTTCAACTTCACAGATACGACGCACCACCAGATCAAACAACTGCTTCGGCTGGAACTTGGACAGGAAGTCATCACAACCCACCTTCTGTACCATCGCCTTGTTAAAGCTACCGCTCAATGAAGTGTGCAGCGTGATAAACAGATCTTTCAGGCGAGGATCTTCTCGAATCTCACGGGTCAGACGATAACCGTCCATTTCCGGCATTTCGGCATCCGTGATCAGCATCAGCAGCTTGTTCGGAACATCTTCTCCAGCATCGGCCATAGCACGCAGCTTATCCAGACCTTCACGGCCATCACGGGCTTCGTGAATGGTGATCCCCAGATGACCCAGAGTCTCTTTAACCTGAGCACGAGCCGTTGAGGAGTCATCCACCATCAGAACTTCCATTTTGCTGGCAGCCTGACGGATCTGATCATCCAGGTTTTCAGTATCCACGCTGATCAGGTATGGCGAGATCTCAGCCAATACTTTCTCTACATCGATAATTTCAACAATCTTCTCTTCAACACGGGTAATGGCAGTCAGGTAGTGAGAGCGGCCGGTGGTACGCGGCGGCGGCATGATCTCATCCCAGTTCATGTTGATAATGCGGTCTACGCCACCTACCAGAAAAGCCTGAACAGAGTTGTTATACTCGGTCACAATCAGATTGCTTTCTTCTGTAGGCTGCAGAGCAGGCATACCGATCGCCTGACTCAGGTTGATAACCGTTACGGTCTGGCCACGCAGGTGCGTTACACCCACTACATACGGGTGATGGTGCGGCAAATTGGACAGTGCAGGCAGACGCATCACTTCCTGAATTTTGAACACGTTGATGGCGAACAACTGCCCCGTGAGCAAACGGAACATCAAAAGCTCTAACCGGTTTTCACCTACCAACTGTGTACGGGAATCTACGCTAGCTAATACCCCTGCCATGGGCTACTCCAATTTTGTGGTCTCAGATTAAAGGCGATCAATGCCGGATTTCTTCCTTTGGGAAGTCAATAGTAGTTAAATTCGCACCTTATTTCTATCAGGATTCAGGAAACTAATGAGTGACAGCAAACAAAATTCACTGCTAAAAGCCCCTGCCGCTCTGATCGACATCGGCGTTAACCTGACCAGTGACCGTTTTCACGGCAAACACAGTGAAATTATAGAACAGGCTCTGGAAGCCAACGTACTGACTCAGATCGTTACCGGCACCTCTCTGAGTTCATCAGAAGAAGCCCTGAAGCTCTGTGAGCAATTTCCCGAACAGCTGCGCAGCACCGTTGGTATTCATCCCCACGATGCCTCCGAATTTACCAGCCAGACTCCTATGAATCTGAAAGATCTGCTGCAGCATCCTTTGTGTGTTGCCGTTGGCGAAACCGGTCTGGATTTCAACCGTAACTTCTCGACACCTCAGGAGCAGGAAAAAGCTTTTGAAGCCCAGCTTGAACTTGCCATTGAGTTTCAGAAGCCGCTCTTTATGCATGAGCGGGATGCCTTTGAGCGCCAGCATGAGATTCTGAAAAGTTATCGCGATCATATCGCCGATGGCGTTATCCACTGTTTCACCGGCAGTCAGAAAGCATTATTCGGTTATCTGGATCTGGATCTTTATATTGGCATCACCGGTTGGGTATGTGATGAACGCCGTGGCACCGACCTGCAGGAGCTGGTGCATAACATCCCGGCCGACCGCCTGATGATAGAAACCGATGCGCCTTACCTGCTGCCCCGTAACATGGATAAGAAGCCGAAAGACAGAACCAATCGCCCCGCCTTCCTTCCCTGGGTACTGAAAGAGATGAGCCAGCACATGAAGCTTTCTGAGCTGGATCTTGCCCACAAAACCAGTGACAATGCGCGTCGTTTTTTCCGTTTACCCGATAGTTTCAGCCCTGCTAATGAGGTAGCTAATGACCCAGTTTCCGATTTTTATCGACTTTGAGTGCTCAAGCCCCGATGAAGATGGTTTTCCCATCGCGGTTTGCTGGTCGACGCCGGATGGCCAGGTAAAAAGCACCCTGATCACACCGGAAGATGATTGGCTGGACACTAGTAGCCATCAGTTTGATGATGCCGGAATCGACATTGATGATCTGATGCTGCACGGTGTCAGCGCTTTAGAGGTGATTCGCGAACTGCAGGCGGATATTGATACTGATATCGTTTACGTGGATGGTGCGGGCGAAGATGAACACTGGCTGGATATGCTGTTCGACAGCTATCAGATGAATACGCCTTTTGCCCTTGAGCCTGCCGCCAGCCTCTACGAAGTTGGCTACGACAACTGGCAGGATCTGCGTAACGAGTGGATGGCCGAACGTGGTATGGATCCGTATCAGTCGGAAGCTAACGTACTCTCCATGCTGTTTGTACATCAGACACTGAGTGGCGGTAGCGAAGAGTTCTGACTTCTTAGTAAGGTCTGTTCAATCAGGCAAAAAAACGGAGCACCTGAATCAGGCTGCTCCGTTTTTTTATCTGCTGTTTGCTCGCGTCATGGATCAGCTCTGCGGCTTCTCATTACGGGAGGCAATAATGGAGCGGCTTAGCAGAATCACAGGAATAATCCCCACCAGTACAATCACCAACGCCGACAAGGCAGACTCTTCCAGCAGCTCATCGGATGCAAACTGATAAACGTGGGTCGCCAGGGTATCGAAGTTAAAAGGACGCAGCACCAAAGTCGCCGGTAGCTCCTTCATACAGTCCACAAACACCACCAGTGCCGCTGTCAGAACACCTGGTTTTATCATAGGCACGTGAACTTTCCAGAGAATCTGCAGAGTGTTGTAGCCCAGAGAACGGGCCGCCATATCCATGCTCGGCGTTACCTTATCCAGACTGGACTCGATACTTCCGGCAGATACCGCCAGAAAACGCACGATATAAGCAAAGATCACCGCAAATACGGTGCCACTCAACAGCAACCCAGTAGAGATGCCAAACCAACTCTCAAACAGACGATCAATGGTGTTATCAAAAGCAGCCAGAGGAATGATCACACCTACCGCCAGAACAGCACCAGGCATAGCATAACCCAGGCCCGAAAGGCGCACCGCCTTCTGCACACTCGGTGCTTTCACCAGTCGCTTACCATAAGCCAGAATCAAACCCAACAGGATAGTACCGATAGCCGCTACCGCTGAGAGCATAAAGCTGTTCCAGCTCATCTGGAAAAAGTCCGGTGTCCAGGAAACATCAAAATAAACCACCGCATGGCGGGCCAGCGACAGTACAGGCACGACAAAGCCAAACAGCAAAGGAATCAGGCAGATCAGCCAGCAGGCAACCGCCTTGCGGCCGGTCAGACGGGTGCGCTGAAAGGCTTTAAAACGATCGCCACGGGAAAACTGTTTCTGACGACGACGGGAATAACGCTCAAGGCCGATCAGCACCAGAATAAAGATCATCATCACACTGGCAATCTGAGCAGCACCACCGATATTGCCCATATTGAGCCAAACATCATAAATACCCGCAGTCAGGGTACGCACCGCAAAATAATCCACCGTACCGAAGTCATTCAGGGCTTCCATCAGCACCAGCGCTAAACCTACGGCAAGAGCAGGACGAGCAGTGGGCAAGGATACACGCCAGAACACCTCTCGACGGCTGCAACCCAGAGTTCGGGCAGCATCACGCAAAGACGCGGACTGTTCAATAAAGGTCGCCCGTACCATCATAAAAACGTAGGGATACAGTACCAGCGCCAGCATCACCACAGCACCACCCAGACTCCGGATCTCAGGGAACCAGTAATCCCGCGCCGTTTGCCAGCCAAAAAGATCCCGCAATCCCATCTGAACCCAGCCGGAGTACTCCAGCATATCGGTGTAAACGTAAGCGATCACATAGGCAGGGACCGCGAAGGGCAACAGTAGCGCCCATTCAAAGACTTTACGACCGGGGAAATCGTACATGGTGGTGACCCAGGCGGTAGACACCCCCAACCACGCGGCCAGAACACCGACCCCCAGCATCAGACCAAGCGTGGTGATGACATAATCCGGCAGAACAGTAGAAAGCAGATGAGGCCAGATGTTTTCTTCAGGGAAAAACGCCAGCCAGAGTACAGCCAGAACCGGCAGTAAGACGATGGCCGCAATCAGCCATACTGCAAACTGCCAGTAGCCATTGCCCGAGCGGTTTTGAAACAGTGTCGCCAGTCGGGAACGACCACTCACTACTGTATTTTCCTCTGCTTGCGAAACCATCCGCGCCTACCTGTCAGAAACGATAAAAAGTGTTTTTCAGAACGCACAAAAGGGCAGCCATGGCTGCCCCGGAATTTCTAATTATAACAGCACCTTAGGCCGGCCTGTTATAACAACTTTGGCGACATCTGCCAGCGGGCAGTAATAACAGCCCGGGCAAACATCAGCCAAAGTGATTACTGATTTCAGCATCCGCTGATCAGTTGTTGTAGCCCACTTCGTTCACCACCATAGCGGCACGCTTGCGGAACTTGTCTACGTCAGACAGTGGCAGATCATCAGCTTTGAAGTCGCCCCAGTTGTCGACCAGCTTGCTGGCAGAAACACCCGGCTTAACCGGATATTCGAAGTTCTGCTCTGCGTAGATCTTCTGCGCTTCATCTTCGGTCAGGAAACGCATCAGTTTCAGAGCTGCGTCACGGTTTGGCGCGCTCTTGGTCATGGTCATGCCACTGATGTTTACGTGAGTACCACGATCACCCTGATTCGGATAAACGATGTTGACAGACTCTGCCCAGGCACGCTGCTCGTCGTTAGTCAGCATTTTGCCGTAGTAGTAGCTGTTACCTACAGCGATATCACAAACGCCTTCTTTAACCGCTTTAACCTGTGCACGGTCATTACCCTGAGGCTTACGCGCCAGATTTGCTTTAACGCCTTCCAGCCACTGCTTAGCTTCAGCTTCACCGTGGTGAGCGATCATAGAAGCAATCAGAGCGATGTTGTAGGTGTGGTCGCCTTTACGGGTACAGATACGGCCAGCGAATTTAGGATCAGCCAGATCTTCGTAAGTTTCGATCTCACCCGGCTTCACACGATCTTTAGATGCGTAGACAACACGGGCACGGGTCGTCAGACCAAACCACTGGCCATCAGCATCACGGAATTTAGCCGGTACGTTTTTATTGATAACCGCATCGTCAACTTTCTGAGTCACGCCAGCGTCAACCGCACGGGTCAGGTTGCTTACGTTAGAAGTCAGCAGCAGGTCTGCAGGGCTATTTGCACCTTCGCTCTTCAGACGCTGAATCAGGCCTTTTTTAGCGAATACCACGTTAACTTTAATGCCGGTTTCTTTAGTGAAAGCATCCAGAATCGGCTTCATCAGGAACGCCTGACGATCAGAATAGATATTGATCTCATCAGCAGCCTGTGCAGTAAACGCGGCAGCAGAACCTGCAGCCAGAACCAGAGCAGCAACCGCTTTCTTAAATGCTTTTTGAGTGAAACCTTGTTGAGCCATTAACGTGTCTCCTGACGGAAAAAGTTTTGCAGTTCTAATCAATCATCGAAATGAGAATAATTGGTATTTAACCCAATAAAAACTCCGAATGCAATACTTATTGCAAATCGTTTTCATTTATTGATCAACATCAAACCTCTTTAGAATCAGGACTCTAAAGCGCCCTAGCATTCAGTTTCAGCAACCTCAGCCTTGTTTAATTCAGGATCGGCTTTGACTGGAGACAAGCCGGTTCGGGCTCCTGTCTGATAAAAGCAGGACAGTGCATCAAAGAAACGCTGAGCACGATCAGGAAGACCTTCTGTCAGATACTTTTCTGCCTGACGGTCAACATTCTCTTCAAAGCTTCGGGTATCCCCCGGAGAGCCGTTCAGATTGTCTACGCTGACCCGAAAGCGAAAACCTGCAGCCAGACAGAAACACTTCTCCATCGCCTGAGGAATCACCTCAACCTTTTCAAACAGACGCTGCTGTTCTTCGGAACGGCCATCCGGCTCATACCAGTAGCCATAGTCTTCCAGTAAGCGACGCTCTTTACCGGCAACACACCAGTGAGCAATCTCATGCATGGCACTGGCAAAGAAACCATGGGCAAAAATCACCTGATGCTCATTCCCTGTCATGGATGCCGGAAGATAGATAGGTTCATCATCCCCCTTCACCAGACGGGTCTGCTCTGACTCCAGAAAAAGCTGGTCAAAAATCCGGATCAGATCTTCACAACGGTGTTGCTCGCTCACAGTAACCTCAACAATCATTTTCTAACGACGGAAAAAAGGGCGCATTATACGGCTTATGCAGGGTATCCGGAAAAAAACACCGGGCTTTTCTACACTCTTTTTGATCCGTAACAAGTCACTTAACGCGCTGGCAGCAATCGGAAATAAAATTGATCACGCAGCCCCTACTCAAGACAAAGCGGGGGCGACTGAGTACAATCCCCTGCCCGGTTGGTTTCACCTGCAACCCGGTTATCTTTATCCGCTTTTTATCGGGCAGTGCTTTTACCGCCAAGGATTTTCAGACCAGATATGCAAACATCAGCAAAAAAGACTTTTGTCTTTCCATCACTCTCTACTGAGATCAAATATCTTCTGGCGATTGCGCTGCCGATTATGGGCGCTCAGCTGGCTCAGTCCGGCATGGGCGTTATCGACACCCTGATGGTTGGCCGTCTGGGTGCTGATCACCTGGCTGCAGTAGCCTTGGGCACCAGTATCTGGATGCCTCTGTTTCTCTTCCTGAGCGGTGTCTTGCTGGGCCTGACACCCTTTATCGCCCAATGGTTAGGCGCAGATACCCCGCAAAAGGTTGGCCCTTTTGCCTTTCAGGGCTTCTGGCTTGGACTGTTGATCAGCATGCTCAGTATCGGCGTCATGCTGTTTTACGCGGATATTCTGCATTTAATGGAGGTGCCGGATCATCTGGTGCCTTTGGTGGGGGATTATATGCTGGGGATTATGATCGGTTTCCCGGCACTCGGCTTCTACCAGACCATGCGTAGCTATACCGAGGGTTTAGGTTTTACCCGCCCAGTACTCCTGATCAGCGTGGGTATGCTGCTGTTCAATCTGGTCGCCAACTGGGTGCTCATCTACGGCATGGGGCCGATTCCTGCTCTGGGCGTCATGGGCTGTGGTTTTGCAACGGCGATTGCTATGTGGACCGGTGTGATTCTGCTCTGGTGCTACATCCGCTTTAATCATCGCTATAAAGAGACCCGGCTGCTGGACCACCCTGCACTGCCGCGCTGGTCCGATATTAAGGAGATGTCCGGTGTAGGCATTCCTATCGGTATAGCGATCTTCTTCGAGGTAGGGCTTTTTACCACCATCGCACTTTTTATCGCCCGATTGGGCTCTACTCAGGTAGCTGCACACCAGATCGCGCTGAATGTCACCTCGGTAACCTTTATGGTGCCCTTAAGCCTTGCGATGGCACTGACGGTGCGCGTCGGTAACGGTATTGGCTCCGCCGGTTACGGTTATGGCAAGCGCATCAGTCTTGTGGGCACTGGCTGCACGGTTTTCGCCTGCTTTTTCACGGCAGGCATCATGTACTTCCTGCCGGGAATGATCGCAACACTCTACACCGATCAGGCAGAAGTCATTGCGCTGGCGATTACTCTTCTGCATCTGGCGGCGATCTTCCAGATCTCAGACGCGCTACAGGTTGCCTTAAGCGGAGCATTGCGCGGCTATAAAGATACCCAGATCATTATGCCGATTACCCTCTTCTCCTACTGGGTTGTGGGTATGGGACTGGGCTATATCCTCTCGCTGACCGATCTGATTGTTCCTGCCATGGGGGTTGCCGGTTTCTGGTACGGCCTGATTGCCGGTTTGAGCATGGCGGCGGTGCTTCTGGGTTGGCGTTTTTTCGTCACAAACCGGAAACACGCAACGGCCGTATAACCGTCAGCAACAGGATAACGGAGGCGAAAAGTGAACATTAACTTATCTGCGCAAACCCGCCTCCGTTCAAGTCTTCAGGGCAGCAGCAACCCCTTCCCACGATTCTTGTCCATCACCCTGTTAGTCTTATTTGTCATGCTCATCAGTGGCTGTCAGCAGGAAAATACCCTCAGTTACCGCTATCAGGATTACCTGGATCGGGTGAGCAATATTCTCGATCTGGAACCGGAAGAGGCAGCCTCGCTTCCCGCAATAGCCTATCCTGATCGTCGCAGTCGCCTTATTGAGATTCCAAGCTTTGAGCAGGGTTTAGTGGAGGTTTGGGATTTTCAGCGTTGTGGTCTGATGTCACTGATCAACCAGAAGAACAGCAATCTCGGCAAGGTGATGATGCCGTCACAACGTTTTATCTATGAGCAAGCGTTCTGGCAGAAACTGGAACCCTGCTATCAGAAACGTGAGCAATGGCTGGCTGAGGACAGTGATTTTATCCAACGGCTTGAGGACGCATACCGGCACAAACAACAAATCCGCCCTTTAGTCAGCCATCAGCTGTTTTTTGCCGGTGATGAACTGACCAATCAACTGAGCCAGTCTCAGCAGGCGTTCCTGCCGGATGCCCGTCCGGAATACCAAAGTGTAGCAGCAGCTTTAAAACAGCTCGCAGAGGTCACCGATAACCCTCAGCCAAACAACACCCTTGAGCAGCAGCTGCAGGTACTGAATAGCCAGCCTATTCTCCATAGCCTGCTGAAATCCCTGCAGGTCAGTACCCACTCACTGAATCGGGTCTCCCTGCTTCTGGAAACCAAACTTGCCCAACGCCCTGTCTGCCTTAATGGCGGCAGTACACCGCGTTCCAAAAACCTCTATAACGTGTTGCATAAATACTACCTGCAGGGCATCCAGCCGGTGATTGCTCATCACAGCCGCATGGCGAATCAGCTGTTGCCATCAGTGAATCAGATTTTTGATGCCACCCTTAATAACCTGCCAAAAGAGTACGCAACTCCTGAGTTGAAAAGCTATCAGAACCGCTGGCTATCGATGGATAAACCTGAAGCCCTGTGGCAATCCTTTCAACAGGCCAACCAGAGACATACTGCGGTCTGGAACCGTCTTTTACGCCAATGCGGCCTCTTTCCCCAGAGAGGTTGAAGGCTTAAATATCAGGACTGCAAACCTCTGCTCCATTTTTGCCAATTAAAAATCAACTTCTCAAACAATAAGTTATCGACTATTTTTTCTAGTAAGGGCAGCTCTGAATGATACGAATGAATCAAAGCTGCCGCTTCTGACCACCAGCTCCCCAGCGGAGAAGGAGGCAACATGACTCACAGCGCCGCTCAAACAGCTAACCGGGATAATGTGATCAGCCTCTTCAGCAAGAAGCCGATCGACGATCCTGCCAGTCAGCAGCTGATTCGTATCGTGCCTGAACTCGACCACCTCTGCATGGTGTACTCTCACCCCCACGATCCGGGAAGCCTGTTTGCCGTTCCCCTTCTGGGCTGGGGCATGCAGAAAGACGAGCATGTCGTCGGCATTATCCCTTGGCTGACCAGTGTGATTTCAGCGGAACAGGCGGATGATCCTAAAGGAGGGCTCTGGCAGGGCTACTATGATCCGGAATCTGAAGTTGTCTTCAGTGAGCCACCGGAGCATAAAGTACAGGAGCTAAGAGCCAGTCTGGATGCCTATGAGTTTGTGCCCTCTGACGAGGTCTATGTGATGCAGGAACTACCGGATACCACAGGCACCCATGCATTAACCCTGATACCGGAGCATTCCATCTATCAGTTATCGGAGATTTACAGCTGGGCGCTGTTCAGTGACGGCCGGGTCGAGGCAATGCTGGTCGATGAAAATAAGGTTACCAATACACCGGTGCTGCCCGGTGACCCTTGCCTTTTCCCGTTCAGCGAACTGGAAGGCACCAGTTACTACTTTCAATACAAGGTAGCGAACCAGATTAAACGGGAAGAGCCTGAGGCACTGGCAGCACTTCAGCGCATGATGCTGGGCTGCCAGTTTAATTCATGAGGCGAACAGAGAAGCGTATCAGCCGGGCCTTATGACTTAAGCGGTTTTCTGGATGTAGTAGAAAAAGAGATCGTCCTCTTCTTTCTGCTCCAGCAGAGGAAAACCCAGGAACTGGCAAAATTTAGGAATATCACGGGTAGTTGATGGATCGGTGGCGATCACTTTTAACACATCACCTTCCGCCATCTCTTTCACTTTGCCGTGCAGCATCATCACAGGTTCCGGGCACATCAGGCCTGAGGTGTCTAATTCATGGGTATAGGTCAGTTCAGACATGATCGATTCCTGAAAAAATAAAGGCGGGAAGTTTACCAGACCCGCCCCCCGGATCAACTTAGAGGCTTCAACTCAATGAGTCATAGCGCATAAGTTCGACCGGAAATTTACAACGACACAAACGCAATAAGAAAAACAGTAAGCAAGAGAAAAACTAAGGAGAACACCATGATCAAGGTAATGATAGAACGCATCATTATCCCCGGACTGGAACCAGACTACGAAAACTTCTCCCGCAGCATTCTTCAGCAAGCGCTACATGCTGACGGGTTTATTTCAGGGGAATCCCTGAAGGATGCAGAGCATCCTAATCACCGCTTTATTTTCACCCTCTGGCGTGACCACAGTGCCTGGCAGCGCTGGAATCGCTCACCGGAGCGTAACGAGATCTCGGGCACTATCGCCGCCATGCTGGCAGAGCCGGAAAAAGTCACCGTGCTTGAACATCTCTGATTAACGCCTTGATAGATCAGGTCTTTAAATCTTCTGACCTGATCCGCTAACCCCGAAGCACTACACCTCCTGTAGTGCTTTATTAACGGTGCTCTGTTAACCCTGCTGAATTAACAGTGCCTTGTACCCCTGTCTTCAACACCTAATCCATTCCTTATATCGTGCGCTCCGACCATCACCTAATCATGCGGTCAGTTCATTATCAGCTGCGACAAAACAAATCTTACATTCAAGTTCCTTTAAGTTAAGATTAGCGTTTTATTACATTGTAATAATCACGGAAGAATTCTTTGGACATCAAGGCCCTACAGAGGCCCGGAGCAACCTATGTGGAACCGCAATAAACAAAAAATAGATGAATTAGAGCGTCGCCTGCGTCAACTGGAACAGGAAAACCAGTCCCTGATGTCGGAAAACCAGAGTCTGAGCCAACAGCTAAACCAGCAGCAAGACACGCAATCCGCAGACTCTGAACAGCAAGCGCTGAATAAGAGGTTTCATACCCTTTGGGGTTCCGGCCACAGCTCCCTGAACGAAGTTCGAGAGAAGGTCGCCTACTCTGCAGAGTCCCTGATGGAAGAAAGCCTCTCGCTGAAAGATTCCAACGAGTTGTTTGACCGCTGCCTGAGCCTGCTTTCCGAGATCAACAAGCAAGCGCAGGAGATCAGCCTGCAATCCAGTTCCACTCATAAAGAGGTGGCTGTACTCGATGATGCGTCCGGTCGTATCTCTGAGTTCGTTAACATCATTCATACCATCTCAGAACAGACCAACCTGCTAGCACTGAACGCTGCAATTGAAGCGGCTCGTGCCGGAGAGCATGGCCGTGGCTTTGCAGTGGTAGCAGATGAAGTACGCAACCTTGCCCAAAGAGCCAGCGATGCAACCTCTGAGATCACCACTCTGGTTTCTGTGATTGAAGAACAGACCCGCAAAACAGCTGACAGCGCCAAAGCGATGGATGAGGAATCCAGTGAGATCAACACAGCGGTTGGCGAAGCGGAAACCCTGATCAATTCCGTTGTCGCCCTCTCACGCAGCATGAAGAAAACCATCGATACGTCCACCACGCTTGGCTTTATCGAAACCGTTAAGCTCGACCACATTGTCTATAAAAATGAGGTTTATCAGGCGTATCTGGGTTTGAACCGTAAATCTGCAAAAGATTTTACCGATCACCACCAGTGCCGTTTGGGAAAATGGTATTATCAGGGCGATGGCCGCGAGCGCTTCTCCAGCTTGCATAACTTCAGCCATCTCGAAGCCCCCCATGAAGCGGTTCACCGCGAAGGACAAGCTGCCGTTGCTGCGGCTCAGTCCGGTGATTGCGTCACAGCCCTGAGACATCTGGAAGCGATGGAACAGCAAAGCGGACTGGTGGTGGATGTACTCAACGCAATTGCGGACGAAGACAAACAGCGCCATCTGTAACTTGTCCCCCGTCCGCACCCTGACGATGCGGACTTTATGGACATTATCCTGCCCCTGGCGGAAAACTTAACTCTGGGCCACCTGCTGTTTCTGATGCTGGTGGCCTTTTTGGCTGGCTTTATTGATGCGATCGCCGGCGGCGGTGGTCTTATCACCATTCCTGCACTGCTGACTGCAGGCATACCACCTCACCTCAGCCTCGGCACCAATAAACTCTCCGCAAGTTTTGGATCTTTAACGGCAACTATCACCTTCTTTCGCAAAGGGCTTTTTGATCCGGCACTCTGGAAAGTAGCGGCGCTTGGTACCCTGATCGGCGCAACCACAGGCACTTTCATCGCCAGCATCCTTAATGCTGAATTTATCGCCAAAGCCCTGCCGCTGATCATCATCGCCACAGCTATCTACACCCTGATCTCCCGCCCTGCGACTCCGGATGAAAATGCGGAAAAGAAAAGCGGTCTGTTTCAGGGTATCCACGGCTTTATTTTGGGAGGCTATGATGGCGTCGCAGGCCCCGGGACCGGTGCCTTCTGGACCGCGAGCGCCCTGCACTTCTACCGTATGGAGATGCTGAAAACACTGGGGCTAGCCCGCACCATGAACTTCATCAGCAACTTCACCTCTCTGGTCACCTTTGCCTGGCTGGGCCATGTGGCCTGGGGACTGGGTATCGCCATGGGTTCAACCCTGATGTTAGGTGCCTGGTGCGGCTCTCATTCCGCGATCCGCATGGGCAATGTCTGGGTCAGACGTGTCTTTGTATTACTGGTTATTCTGATCAGTTTACGCTTAGCCTGGCAGCATTGGATTGTGGCATAATGGACGGTTTCCGCGACGTAAAATCCACGTCTGGCGGAGACCCAATTCAGCTCAGATTTAAGTGCTGCCGAAACCGGCTGAAAGGCACTTAAAACGCATTTAAAAGACGAAAACTACAGGCAACGCGTTAACTATGACCCCCTGGATCAATCTTCTGGTGACAACGGTTCGGCTGCTGGATCTGCACGACAGCAACCACGAACGCCAGTCACCCCACGTTCGGGTTTCCCAGGAGCAACGCCCCGGACTCAAGGATGGATACTGGCTCGATCTGGCCAGCCTGTTGCTCGACTTCCTGCTGGAAGAAGACTTCATCACCAATGGTGCTTTTGTCTCCCAAAGCCGATGCCGGAATTTCATCCGCGAGTTTTATCCAAACCTGAGTGCCGATGACCTGACCTTTGTCATCAACACCCTGTCTACGCCCAGCGAGCTTTACTACATCAATCGGGCCGCTTCTCAACAGGAAAGCCAGGGTGAAACCCGCCAGACATTGGCCAGTACCAAGCGCACCTCACTGGTCGAGCGTCAGCCCCAGACCGGCCATGTACGCTTAACTGCCGCAGGCCGTCAGGCGGTGAATCTGGCGGGTCAGGTGGAAGACCTGCTCTATAGTGAATACGATGCTGCTAAAGCGCTGACCGCAATCACCCGTGGCGATTACGCCCGTGTACCGGATATCTGTAACTCGATTCTGTTGGCTATTCGCGGCCTGACTCAGGATATCCGGCGTATCCGGGAAAACCCGACCCGTGAAAGTAAACTGCAGGCGTTTCAGGAAAATCAACGTCACTACCACAATGCTCTTAACAGTATTCAACGCACCATTCTGGAATGCCGTCAGTTGCTGAGTCGCCCGGAGCAGCAAAAAGCTTTCGAGCAATGGCAGAAGCAACACCCGCAGGAGTGGGAACTGCTGATGCTGACCCAGAGCCTTAACCGGGTGCTGAATGCGATTGAGAACCTCAGTCGTCGCCTGACAGAACTGCTCACCGATATCGCCGATGGTCGTATCCGGAGTATGGGTGTCATCGACTTCAGCCAGCTGGCTCTGGATATTGCCCGCAAACCACCGGCACAGGCTCTGACTCAGGCCGTTGTCGAACGCACCATGCCCTTTGCCGTGGAAGCCTGCTTCCCGTCCGTTAACGACTTTACCCAACTACTGCAGGATCAGCGCAGCGAACGCAGTGAAGAAGCACTGGTGTTTGATGGCAGCGATGACGATGAACGTCAGGATACAGCTCTGCACCGTTTCCTCAGTTACCATGGTGAGGCTCTGCGGCAGCATCTGGCGGAGCGCCCGCTATCCCTTGAAGATGCGATTCAGGATGGTTGGAGCCGGATTGGCGACGAGGATTTCCTGCCTCAGCTGCTGAATATGTTTGTTGATCCCGACCAGCTGCAGCAGAACCTTGTGATCGCGCTGGATCCCGATAAAACCCTGGATATTACATTGCCGGATGGACGACGCCTGCAGGGCGACAACCCAACCCTGATGCTTCGAATCTCAGAGCCATCCGCAGACCAGATAATCCGTCATACCGAACAGACCGCCCATTCCGGTCCAAACGCACCGGAATCAGGAATTTAACCGATGAATATGAGTGAAATGGGCGAAGTTTACGCCTACCTGCTACGTTATCGCATGGCCGAAAGCCGTCCGGCCAACCGTAATCGCCGTCCGTCACGGGCGGGCCTGATTTCAGAACGGGATGTTTGCGCCTTGCTGGCCCAGTCCAGCGAAGAAGAACTGAGCCAACTGCGCCAGTTTCTGGGCGGTCAGGGTCTGCAACTGACCATTCTGGATGCCACAGATTACCCGGGTATCGCTGCCGGCAGTCAGATGTTTGTCCTGCAACGCCTGCCGGATGCGGATCTGCCAGCGCTTTTCAGCCAGCAACCGGTTTATCAGGCTCTGCGCCTGCGTCAGGAAACCCAGGAGGAAGTTGCTCTCTGGTTTATGCACCTCTGGTTACTGCTCATGGGGCTGCTCTACACCCGAAATAACCGCTCTCTGACCGATGTCAGCCTCTATCAGGAAGCCGTTGTTGCCCCTCAGGAACTGACTGCAGCGATGCGTCAGCATATTGAACAGCTGCGTCAGACCGGAACCCACACCGAAGCACTCTCTGCGGTGGTGAAGACGCTGGCGGATGAGAAAGGTGATGATATCCCCCGCCGGGTGCGTGCCTTTATCGAACTACTGGAAGCCGCCGGTCATCTGCAGCGGGTCAGTGATAAAAACAGCGAACAAAGCACTTCCAATGAGCAGGAAACCGATCAGGCTACCGGCAACAGCTACCAGCAAACTCTGCTGGGAGCATTGGAGGCGGAGCAGATCGGCGTGCACCATATTCACCATCTGCTGAATGATCTCAGCCTTGCAGATGAAACCGCTCAGGATACAGATTCTGCTGACAGTGATCCTGATAACAGCGATTCATCTCAGTCTCTTCCTAACCCTGCACCAGCCGTCGATTTTGCTGACGGTCTCTTTCCATCCGGGGAGCACTAAGCATGTCTGTGATCAACCGAATTGAAATTGCTAACCTGCTCAACAAGCACGGCGACGTTTCCAGTCCCTGGGAACCTAAGATGCGCCACCTGCTGCTGAACCTGCACGGCCAATCCACCGCCGTGAGCATGGAAAATGGTTTTGGTAAAACCACCCTAAGTGACGGTCTGATCGGTATGCTGTCCCGCGACCGTAAGCTGATGTCCAACACCCGCCGCAAAATGAGCCCGGCCCGTGTTCAGGGTCAGGAGCGTCCCTGGAGCCATATCCGTGTTGAATTCAGAAGTGCCGCACAGCAGGATCGTCAGCAAAATGATCTGCTGGCTCAGGCTGGCGAAGAGGTAACCGGTGAAAACTGGGTGTTTGGTCTCTACGGTCACAGCGATAGTGACAGTCACTTTTACTACTTCCAGGGTTCACTGGAAGAGTGCCCGATTCGGGAAACTACTCTCGATGGCAAAGTACGTCTGGCCAGCAACCGGGATTTTCTCAATAACGCCCGCAGCATCAAAGTCATCCGCCCGTCTACCCGTGATGAGTGGCTGGAATCCATCAGTCGCCATATCAGCCGCAAAGAACTGGAACAGTTAGCAGGCTTCCAGAAAGAAGGTGGTGCGGATAAGAGCCAGATCTTTAACGCCATCCGTCCCCGTCAGGGTGAAAAGCCGGATCAGGCGTTCTTCTATGAAGTACTCGCACCTCAGATTCTCGCCGGTGCCACTCAGGGCGAAACCGATGAGGCGGAAGAGTTCATTGAAGATGTGATCATTAACTCGGGGCAGAAGGTTTCGGAGCTTCGCCATCGTATCGATGCCGCCGAACAGGATCAGTTTAAAGCCCAAAGCAAAGTTGATCAGCTGCAGCGCCTGAACGAGAAGGCAGCCGAACTGCAGGAAGCTCAGTCAGAGCTGCGTGCGCAACAGGCACGCATGGCCACCAGCCGGGATACTCTGCTGCATATCGCCCAATCGCCACTGCCGGGTATTCCGAGCACAGAGGCGAATATCAGTGGAAACGATGATGCGTTGCAACTGGCGTTGTTACCGGGTCAAACCGAGCCTGTGGTTACCGGTCAGCTGATTGCCCGTCTGTTAGATTGCCCGCTGGATCGCGCTCAGGCCTATATGGATCAGGCAGGCTTCAGCGGTAACCCGACCCGACGTCTGCTGCATCACCCGATGGCGGACTGGGTCAGTGATCGCAAAACCAATGTGTATCCGCTGGAAAAAGCCCGTGAGCTGATCGCAGGCAGTCAGAACTTCTCTGATGATGCCGCTCGCCTTGAAGCTTTACAGCGTCTTGAGGACGCCAGTGAGACTTTCCTCGACTGGGACAGCAACAGCGCCCGGGAAGACTATCTGGCAGACAAACTCTTTCTGAAAAACAGCCAGCAGGAGTTGGTGCAGCTGGAAGAGAAACTGGAGCAGGCCGAGCAGGAGAAAGAGTCTTTCGCCAGTCGCTCTCAAGCCTTTATCGACAACCAGAGTTATTACCGTGATGCTCTCAGTGAAGGCCTGTTCACAGAAGACGAGCTGGAACAACCCGATGAAACTCAGGCTAAAACGCTGCAGGAAGCTGATTCCGCTCAGCAGGCACTGAGTGAACATCAGCGTAAAACCGGCCAGCTTCAGGAAGTGGACAACTGGTGGCAGACCTTTAAACAGCTACATCCGGGCAGTGATCCAACTCTGTTACTGGAAGAGAAAGTAGCCCGTCAGGAGCAACTTCAGGAGCAACTGGCAGAGTTAAGTGAACAACTGGAAAACAAGTCCGATCACCAGCAGCAACTGGAAAAAAAACTGATCGCTCTGCAGCAGCAAACTCAGCAACAGAACCATCAGCTTACACAGCTGGAGCAGAACCGCAGCTCATGGGAAGCCTTTAATGCCGCTTATCCCGGCCAGTCGCCAACAGGCTTTATTCAGCGTATTCAGGAAGAGCACCAAAACCTACTGCAACAAAAGCAGCCCCTTGAAAGCGCACTGACTCAGGCACGTCAGGTACAGCAACAGCTGCAACCTCTGGCGCTGCAGCGGGATCACTTCCAGCATCTGTTCGGCGATGCGAAACCGGTGGGTCTGAAAGAGCAGCTTCTGGAACAGGAACGTCAGCTCAAACAGCATCTGGAACAACTGGAAAGCGAGATCCGACAGCATCAGCGTTCTGCACAGGCACTGGATGCTTTCCGTCAGCAACATGCCGATAAGCAACCGGCAGACTGGCTGAAAGAAGCCCAAAAGGCTTATCCGGGACTGGCGGCTGAAGCCAGCCAGATCGAAAAAGAGCTGCCGCGACTGGATCATTATATCAAGCACCTAGATACCGACCCACTGGCGGCCAGCGATCAGGAGCAGCGAGCACTGACTCTGCTTCAGGAGCAGGGCTTAACCCCTCGCCCTCTGCATGAAGCGCTTCAGCAACTGGAACCGGATAGCAGCAAAAAACAGCCGCTGTTGATTCAGGCTGCAGCCTTTCTGTTTGCACCGGTACTGACCGATCAGGAAGAAGCACAGAAAGCCGCTAAACTCCTGTTGCAGAAGCAGTTTGCCCTACCAGTATTCTGCGAATCCGGCCTGAAAGCTTGTCTGGATGCTGGCCAGCCACTCATGGGTGCTGCTTTGGGCTATGAAACGCTGGCGGTGAAAGCCGCAACAGACCCGGACAGCATCAGTCAGCTGAGAGAACAGGTTCAACAACGCATCGCTTACCTGCAGCAACGGCAGGAAGAGATCCGCATCGAGATTGAGCTGTACAACCCTTATGGCGAATCCTATGCCTTAGTTGAACTGGCCGTTCAGGCAATCCGCGAAAACAGCCCTAACCAACTAGAACAACTGAGTCAGGAGCTTAGCGAACTCAATCAGGATGCCGAACACCTGAAAAACCAGTTAACGCCGGAATCTCTGAGTACTATTGCTGACTTCCAGCGTTATCTGGAACTGGGGGGTGATACCGCGCTGACTGAGGCTGTTCAACAGATCAAAGAGACAGAGCCTCAGCTGAACCCTCTGCTGCCAAGAATCGAACAGTTGGAGCAGGTTCTGCACCAGTCTCAGCGTCAGGCGCTGGAAGCAGAAAACTATGTTCAGGCCGGTGGTGAAGAACAGTATCAACAGCTACAGAACCGTGTCAGCCAGTCTGAACTTGAGATCGCCCAACTGGAAGAAGGTGTCAGCCAGACCTCGGCTCAAAAAGAACACCTGCAACAGCAACTGAAATCTCTGACCTCGCAGCTGGAACAGATATTTGCTGATGGCGAGCAGAGCCGTCTGGAGAGACTGAGCGCTTATGTTGCCAGCGATGATGTCAGCTTTATGGCAAACCACGCAGAACGCGAAGCTGAACTGATCGCCCAGCAGGAACGCTGCACCCGTCGTATGCGCTGGAATTTCCAACGTATTAAAGATTATCTGGCGATGCGCGGCAGCAAGGGCGCTGACAGTCAGCTGGATAAAACACTGGCGACATTGGATCAGCAGATCAAACAGCTGAAGACAGGGCGTAAAGAGCTGCAGCAACGAATCGAAGATCTTCGTCATCAGATCAGTCGTTCAGAAAGCCTGATGAAACTGATCGACGAGCTGGCAATGGAATGGCTGGAGCAACTGCGTGAGCTGGATTACAACTCTAAGCACACCATACCGCTAACAGAAGCGATTGAGGACAGCCCTCTTTATGAACTCTTTGCAGCTTACTCGCAGCAACTGAAAGATGATGAACAGCCTGTCGAACAGCTGCAGAGTTTACAATCACAGCTGATTGAATCCCTTCGTGCAGAGCAGCTGAACGAACGGGGTAAAGAGTTAAGCCGTCAGGAGAAACTGATCGCTCAACTTATGACACAGCTGAAGCAATTGCTGTCTCAGTCTCTGAAAGAAGCACAGCTGTTTAATGCAACAGAGAAAGCTCGTCTTGGAGCGCTTCAGGATCCAGATCAGGAAGGTTTCAGTGATCAGTCACTCAACGACCTGCTCAGTCTTGAAGTCACCCTGAAGAGCCAGCTGAAGCAGCATGAGAGCCGTGTTGAACAGCTGCGTGCATCTCAGAACCAGGTTGAAGCGGGCCTGCAGGAGCGTCTGAGCCGTATTATTGCCGATGCCGCCGGTAACCTTCAGATTCTGAAACGAGTCGCCAAGAGCCATAGCAGCGATGAAGGTGCACACTTTGATATTCAGGCAGAAGTGATTGATGAGCAGGCGATTTCCGATATGGTTGCCAGCCTTCTAAGCGAGATTGAAACCCATCAGGAAATCAGCCGTAAACGTCAGCAGCAGAACCCTGAAAGCTATAGCGAAGACAAACAGCAGAAAGACCTACAGGAACTGATTCGTCGTCGTATCTATCGCTCGCTTTTCCGAAATATCGCGATTCGTCTACGCCATACTGCAATCCGTGCCCATGGTCGTCTTTTCAGTCTTAATGAGCAGATGAGTGAAGGACAGCGTGAAGCCGTCTCTCTGATGTGGCTGGTTAAGCTGTCGGAATTCGCTATTGAACGGGATATGCGTCTGGTGGCAAGCCCTCAGCGTAAGCGTGAACGAGCTTCCCGAGAGAGCGTGATCATTCTTGATGGTCTCTTCAGTAAACTGTCTCACAAGAAGCTGATTGAAGACTCTCTGGAATCACTGCGTAATACCCGGGGACGCTTCCAGATGATCGGCCTGATCCATAACCCGAATTATGAGAATGACTCAAGTATCTTCCCAAGTTATCTGGTGGGTAGTGTTATCGGTGGTCAGCATGGGCAGGGTGGACACGTCATCGTCCGTGAAGGCGCAGAAGATCAGGAAGATAATATCAGCCGACTGGGTGAAGCCAGCCTGTTTCAGCTGAAGATAGAACCCAAACCGGAACCTGCTGAGATAACCTCAGACGAATAAATCTCGGTTTTTCATTCGACAGTATGAGGCCCCTGCGTCATAAGTGACTCAGGGGCTTTTTATTGCCGGATGTTCCGCTAATAGTTTCTGTGGAAAACCACTAGCTTTGAACGAAAAAAGCCCGTCTCAAATGAGACGGGCTTTTAAGATAAGAGCTTGATGATGTCCTACTCTCACATGGGGAGACCCCACACTACCATCGGCG
>NZ_MTBA01000013.1 GCF_002150805.1 Oceanospirillum sanctuarii | reverse complement strand
TGCTGGAGGGATGGCTGAGCGGCTGAAAGCACCGGTCTTGAAAACCGGCAAGGGTTAATAGCCCTTCCAGGGTTCAAATCCCTGTCCCTCCGCCACTATTCTAAAAACCTGCTCAATGAGCAGGTTTTTTTTTGCCTCAAAATTTGTTTTCTGCTGATGCTTTTGCTCAGATGGCCGACAAGGATGGTATCGGTAAGGAGAATTACCGCTAATAGCTGGGGTTCATCCTAGTTATTTTTCCTGTTCGTCTTGGCTAAAATTGATCTACGACAAACGCGTGAACAAAAGGAGTTGCCGTTATGCGTGAAGAAACCTCTCTTCGTTTTCCTCTCTGGGTTAAATTACTTTGGGTTGCGGCTAGTGCTGGCTTGGCATACCGCCTTGCAGTCGCTGCCGGCTGGTTCTGATTCAGGTTCTGAGTGGCTCTAAGCGTTAGCTGTTTTGCTGATTGTTATATGTGTGGCTGAATTTGGTCTAATTCATGCAGGACAATGGGCGGTAAATTGCTGTATAAATGAACAAGAGACTTTCTTTTGTTGTTCAAAGCAGCTAATTTATTCCTCATGATGGATTTTCTAAGGTAAGTCATTGAAATATGGCTGATTTTCAAGCTTCACAGCTATCGTTGAGCATAGGTCTGAGAGATGATGCGACCTTTGCTAATTTCTTTCCGGGAGATAATGGTTATCTTCTGGATGCTCTGCGTGCACTTATTGAAGGGCAGGGCGAGTCATTTCAGTATGTGTATGGCCCTCAGGATTCCGGTAAAAGCCACTTGCTGCAGGCGTTGTGTCATCAGGCCGATGCTGCTGGTCTCCGTTCTGTTTATCTTCCCCTTGATGAGCTGGCGCTCTTGTCTCCGGATCTGCTTGAAGGTCTCGAGTCTCTGGATCTGGTTTGTATCGATGACCTGAATCTGGTTGCGGGGCGAGCCAAGTGGGAAACCGCGCTATTCCATTGCTTTAATCGCTTAAGGGATGCGGGAAAAATTCTGGTGATTTCTGCTGATGCGGCTCCAGCCAAGTTGGGGGTTAAATTACCGGATCTCTCCTCTCGTCTGGCTTGGGGGGTTACCTCTGCATTGCATAAGCTTGATGATGAGCAAAAAATTGCTGCCTTTAAGCTCAGGGCACGCGAGCGTGGGCTAGAATTAACAGATGAAGTGGCGAGATATATCTTGCATCGAAGCCCGCGAACCCTTCGCGAACTGTTCGATATGTTGTCGGTGTTGGATCATGCGTCCCTGATGGCTCAGAGGAAGTTGACCATCCCTTTTGTTAAAGAGACGCTACGTTGGTAACGCGGTGAATTTTCTGCTTCCGGAGCAGCCATCCCACTGTTTATCTGAGGACAGATAAAGACAAAGCGTTACCTTTTGATGCTTTTATTAGGAAGTGGTTACAGGTATTTTCTTTAGCTTCCTGATAAGAATAAAAGGTTAAGGAGAGTGCGATGATGGTTGTTTCAGATCAACTTATCGGGGCTGCAATTGCTCAGTCCCGGGAGTTGTTGTTACTACTTGATCCTAAAAGCCTCAACTTCGTGTACAGCAACTCTGCAGCAGAAACGGCTCTCGGCTATGCTGATGGCGAAATCTGTGAACTCTCTCCCCATGATCTTTTTCCGGAATTTTCAGTTCCTGAACTTACCGCTATTCTCGATAACCTTTCTTCGTCTGATCACAAAAGCATGACGATGAATACCGTTCTGGTGTCTAAGCTGGCTGGGATGCGTGATTATTCCCTGCAGCTGCAATGCGTTGAGATTGACCAGAAAGATATGATTCTGGTTTCCGGTCATGATGTTACAGAACGTATGGCTGAAACAGATCAGATGCATGAGATGCTGGCTGAAGCTCAGATGGATTCTATGTTAGATCCAGCAACCGGCTTGCTGCAGCGGGTGTATTTCCTGCCTTATATGCACGGCGTGATGTCCAAAGCCCTTGAGACAAAAAAACCGTTCGGTCTTATGCTGCTTGATCTTGAGAATATGGCGGATATCAATGAGAAGTACGGTCAGCCAGCCGGTGAGCGTGTTCTGCTGCATATCGGGCAGATTGTGAAGCGTGTTGTTGAGATGCCGGAATACGCTGCACGCTTCTCCGGTAAGAAGCTGTGCCTGTTGCTTCCTCTTGCGACTAAAGGTTCTGTGCAGGAATTGGTTTCTCACCTGATGCGGGCAATCGCTCGTCTGTCCTACCCTGAATGGCCTGAGCTAAAGGTCAAAGCGCGTATGGGAATCTATTTTGGCAATCCTGAGGTTGATCCAGAAGTGTTGCTGGAGCGCGTTGGTACTGAGTATCGTGATCGTCGTTTGCAGGGTGATGAAGTTCTGACGTTGCTGAATCCCAAGCTGGACACCTAACTGGCAGCTTGAGTTAAGTCGTTAAAGAGAGGCAGGACTCTGGGAGTTCTGCCTTTTTTAATGCCTGTCATAAAGGCTTCGGGAATCTTCCGGATTAGGGGTATGAGAAAGTTCCAGGTGCAAAGGATTGTGATGAGTGCGGGAGCGGTAAACAGAAGGGTGAGTTGTCAGCACTAAAAAAGCCCCGGCTTTCTTACGAAAGCCGGGGCTCATCAGTCTGTTGATTGAGCAGATGTTGCTCAATCAGAGGCTAAGAATTAACCCGCGATAGACTTATACATAACAATGATTACTGCCAGAGGGGTCACGTAACGGGTTACGTTCCAGAACAGGTTCAGGGCACCCTGAGACATGTTCAGTTCAGCAGCAACATCTTCTTTCTTCATTACCCAGCCAACATACAGCGCAGCCAGCAGACCTGCTAGAGGCAGCATGATGTTAGCAGTGATGTAGTCCAGCAGATCAAAGATAGTCTTACCTTCGAAGGCAGCAAACATGCCCAGAGGGTGTACGCCAGACCAGACGTTCAGAGACAGAACAGTTGCAATGCCCAGGAACCATACTGCGCCACCAGCAACCAGAGTTGCGGTTACACGGTTGAAGCCGCTACGCTCTTCCAGCCACTCTACAGAAGGTTCCAGCAGAGAGATTGCAGAAGTCAGAGCTGCGAATACCAGCAGTACGAAGAACAGAGTACCGATCAGAGTACCCATAGACATGCTACCGAATGCCATTGGCAGGGATACAAAGATCAGACCCGGACCTGCGCTTGGCTCCATACCGTTAGAGAAAACGATAGGGAAGATCGCCATACCGGCAACCAGAGCTACAACGGTATCCATCACTCCAACAGTGATCGAGGTTTTGGCAATAGAAACGTCGCTATCCAGGTACGAGCCGTAGGCCATCATTACACCGGTACCCAGACTCAGGGTGAAGAACGCGTGACCCAGAGCTTTCAGAACGCCTTCAGAGGTCAGCTTTGAGAAGTCCGGGTTGAACAGGAAGTTTACGCCCTGTGCAAAGCCGTCAGTGGTCATTGCATAGCCCACCATTACCAGCATCAGTACAAACAGAGCAGGCATCAGGTAAGTAACAGCTTTTTCCAAGCCGCCTTTAACACCGCGTGCAACGATGAAAAGAACCAAGGCCATGAAGATACTGTGCCAGAACAGCAGGGTGGCAGGGTCGCCCAGCATAGCGCCGAAGATACCGCCAACAGCATCACCGTCCTGACCGATGAAGTCACCGCTGAAGGTGTAACCCACGTAGTTGATCGCCCAGCCGCCGATTACGCTGTAGAAGGACAAAATCAGGAAGGCTGCGATAGTACCCAGAGTACCGATGGAAACCCAGCCAGCTTTCGCATTATGTTCACGAATCAGATCGCGCATACTGGCGATAGGACTCTTACCACCTTTACGGCCCAGCAGAACTTCTGCCATCAGGATTGGCAGGCCAACCACTGCGATACAGGCCAGATAAACCAGTACGAAAGCGCCGCCGCCATTCTCACCGGTGATGTAAGGGAATTTCCAGATGTTGCCCAGGCCTACCGCAGAACCGGTAGCTGCCATGATAAATGCCCAACGGGATGACCAGTGCAGGCCCTGGTGCCCTGTGGCGTTTGTTGTAGTTGTTTTAGACACGAGTTTCTCCTCGGTTTTCTTTAAGCAAAAGCTCAGTACACCGACTCAAAAAGGATAGTCGGCAATAACTGATTCAGGGAAATTGATTTATGCGCTCTGAAGGTTCTCTGCCGGCTTGCTGAAGCGTTCTCGGGCAACCTGATCCGCAATAACATGGGTAGGTTGTTTTTCGCTTTCAGCCCGGGTGAAGATCTCCATCAGGGTGCTGTGAATAGATTCAATGTGATCGTTAACCGCTTTAGGGTCGAAATTCCCCATGCGCTCGTAACACACATCGATGATGCCGCCGGAATTGATTGCATAATCCGGAGCGTAGAGGATGCCTCGGTCCCGAAGCAGGTTGCCATGAACTGGTGACTCAAGCTGGTTGTTCGCAGCGCCTGCGACAACCTTGGCTTTTAGTTGGCTTACCGTCTCATCGTTTAAAATGCCACCCATTGCACAAGGTGCAAATACGTCAACGTCCAGGCTGTAGATCTCATCAGATGAGACTGCTTTCGCACCCAGTTCGTTAACGCAGCGTTGTACCATGTCATCGTAGATGTCTGTGACCCATAGTTCCGCACCTGCTTCGTGCAGATGTTTCGCCAGTCGGAATCCCACATTGCCCACGCCCTGAATGGCAACTTTCAGTCCGGAAAGATCCGTACGTCCCATGCGGAATTCCACCGCAGACATCAGTCCGCGATAAACACCGTAAGCGGTAGAAGGTGATGGGTCGCCGCTGCGCAGATGGCCATCTGCACAAGGTTTCTCCATAACACCTGCTACGTAGGAGGTTTCTTCCGTCATGATTTTCAGATCAGGAACACTGGTGCCGGAATCTTCAGCCGTAATGTAATGACCATTGGCAGATTCAATAAAACGGCCCATGGCTCTGAGCAATTCAGGCGTTTTTTGCTGGCGGGGATCGCCTAGGATGACTGCTTTGCCACCACCGAGAGGAAGGTTTGCCAGAGCAGACTTGTAGGTCATGCCGCGGGACAAACGAAGAACATCTTTCAGGGCTTCACCTTCACTGGCGTAGGGCCACATACGGCAGCCGCCCAGTGCAGGGCCAAGATTGGTGTTGTGAATGGCGATGATGGCTTTAAGGCCGGATTTGGGATCGTGACCAAACAGGACACGTTCGTGTCCGTCAAAATCAGGATGGCTAAATACGTTCATGGCGTACTCCGTTCTTATTTTTAGGCTTTTGGCCTTAATAGAGCTATGGGGTTATGTCCTGAATAGCTCTCGAAGTCGTGGTGCTTAGTAAATGCAATTCTTCAGGCGGGTCCGTCACCTGAAACGTATCTCAAACCAGGGTGTTGTTTGCTGATACGTCGAATACCCACAACTAACAGATGGAGACATATTGTATGCCAACAATCAGTTTGTCATTCTAAAACAACAGGTTATGAGTGTCAGCATCTTGTGTGCCACGTGATTCCTAGACTTTGGTGTTACCGGAATACACGTCTTTGTTACCAAAGGTTTTGCGGTTGATGTTTCTGTAGTTTTTTTAATTAGAAGTCGAATTAACTGGATGTTGCTTTAAAAAAAGATTGCAGGTTTTTTTGTTAAAAAAAGGCTGTAGCCCTCTATTTCCGTGGGGTGCAGCCGATAGAAAAGGCATATACTCAAAACAGAGGGCGAAAATTCGTCTGCAGTTGGTTTTGCTATAAGGATAAGAAGCGAATGAAGGCATATTCAAACAGGCTGAGTTATATCACCCTGATCGCGGGTTTTATCATTTCTGCATTGATCGCCTGGAATATTGGTGTGTTGCGGCATGATGCGATCCGGGTTCAGCTGAAAGGTGAGATGAAAGAGCTCTCTTATCAGGTTTCCCGGGAGCTGTTTGTTAACTTTGAAGCCCTCTACGTGATGCAGGGGCTCTTCACCGGTTCCTCTTCGGTTTCTTCGGAAGAGTTCCGCCGTGTAGCGGATGGCACTCTATCCCGACATCCTGAGCTGCATTACCTGCAATGGGCTCCATTGGTTAATGAGCGCGACAGAGCGACTTTTGAGCTGTCACAAAAAGCTGAAGATCCGAGATTTGCCATTCAGGAGGTTTCTGACAAAGGTCGTTGGATGCCTGCTGCTGTACGTGGACGCTATTTCCCTGTGGTCTATCAGGCTGATAAAGGGATGACCAAGGTACGAACCGGTTTTGATTTGTCCTCTAACCCAGCGCTTCTTTCCGCGATTAATAAAGCATCAGACAGTTCAGAGTTAGCCGCTACAGAGCCCATGGAGCTAAAAGCTGAGGGCCTGACCGGTAAGCGGGTGCTTGCGGTATTACCTGTTTATGAGTCTCTTGCCAGTGGCCAGTCGGGAGAGCTTAAAGGTGTTGTGGCAGGCCAGTTCACCCTGAATCGCTTAGTGCAGGAAGCTTTGATGGGCGGGCGTAGTTCCGGCCTGCATATCGCCCTCTTGGATATGGCGACGCTGCAGGAAAAGGGCAGTGATCAGGCTCTGCTTTTTGTTCGTCAGCCGGTAACGCCACCTGTGATGGATATGCAGCAGCGTTACATGATCAATGATGTAGGCGGGCGTAACTGGCAGCTGGTGGTTGCTCCTTCAGAAGGCTATATGAACGAGCGTAAGAGTGAGCTTGCTTATGTCGTTATGATGGCGGGTCTTATGATCACAGGTCTCGTTGCTGCTTATTTGCGCATGCTCTCCAAGCGGAGTTTTGAGATTGAGACAGTGGCTGATGAACGAAATCATGCATTACAGGAAGCTAATAAAAAACTGGCGCACCTTTCTCAGACTGATGGCCTGACACAGATTTCCAATCGACGCTTCTTTGATGAAAGTTTTATTCAGGAGTGGAAGCGGACCAAGCGTGAAAAGCAGCCGATCTCTCTGGTGCTGTTCGATCTGGACTTCTTTAAGCAGTATAACGATCAGTATGGCCATCTGCAGGGTGATGAATGCTTGCGTAGTATCGCTGAATTAGTTGCCTCGGTGATTAACCGTCCCGGGGATCTTTTTGCCCGCTTTGGTGGGGAAGAGTTTATTCTGCTGCTGCCGAATACTCCGGAAGCTGGCGCTCTGAAAATTGCTAACCAATGCCGTGAGCTTGTGGAGTCTCTGTCAATTCCGCACCACAAATCGACGATTTCAGATGTCGTTACCATCAGTGTTGGTGTCTGCAGCCTGATTCCGGAAAGTGGAGTTACCGAACACGATATGCTGGACCTGACGGATCAGGCGCTCTACTGCGCGAAAGATCGTGGTCGTAATCAGGTGGTCAGTGCCAATCATGAGAGCTTTGAGCCCCGTAAGGACCTTAAGCGTAAGCTTTGATTGTCAGGGTTTGATTCTGGTTGGATCAAATTTCAGAAGCGCGTAAAAAAGCCAGACAGATTTTTCTGTCTGGCTTTTTCGATTATGAGGCTGATGGAATCGGGCTGTTTCAGTCTGATTGCCAAGCCCTTGGGCTACAAGACAACTTCTTGCTTAACCCTTGTCTTCTGATGATTCCTGAGTCTCAGATGAGCTTCCTGCCTTCAGGCGCAGACTTTCCCAGCGGGAGAACATCATGGCCGCGATAAACAGGATGATCGAGGAGATGGAAAGCCCTAGGCCAACAATCTGATGGCCCGGCAGGAAGGCCTGATCCACACCGTACATAAAGTACAGCAGGCTAACAAAGCATAACCAGGCGTGAGAGCGCGGGTTACGCAACCAGATACCTGGCACAAACAGCAGCAGAGGCAGTGTTGGCAGCAGCGCCCACAGGGCGATCACATAAAGAGGTGCGCCGTCTTTGGTGATCAGAAAGCTATTCAGGATCAGAAAACCAATAATCGACAGGTAACTGAGCAATGCCCAGAGCCGGCCTTTGTTGGCCATGCCTGAAATATCTTTGCCTTCTTCAAGGCGGTTCATCATCTTTCTCACAGTATCTCCTGTGAATCGGTTTTAAAATTTGGATCAGTTCAGGCGCAGTGCCAGTTCTGCAACGCGTTTACCCTGAGCAACGCAGAGTTCCAGCTCGGTTGGATCAACCGGGTTTTCACCGGACTTGCCGGCAACATGACTTGCACCGTATGGCGTACCACCGGTTCTGGTCTCCAGAAGACCTGTCTGGCTGTAGGGAATACCCGCCAGAATCATACCGTGATGCAGTAAGGGAACCATCATCGACAACAGCGTTGCTTCCTGACCGCCGTGAAGGCTTGCTGTTGAAGTAAAGGCCGCTGCAGGCTTATCGATCAGAGCGCCGTTCATCCAGAGATTGCTGGTGGTTTCCAGATAGTATTTCAGAGGAGCCGCCATGGTGCCAAAACGGGTCGGGCTACCCAGAACCAGACCGGAGCATTGGCGCAGATCTTCATCAGTACAGTAAAGATCACCTTCTGCGGGAATGGTGTCAGACACCGCTTCACACTCAGCAGAGATCTCAGGTACTGTGCGCAGACGGGCTTCTACACCGGAAACCGATTCGATACCCCGGGCGATCGCTTCCGCCATGGTGCGGGTTGCACCGTGGCGGGAGTAGTAGAGTACCAGTACGAAGGGCTGGCTCATGCCAGCAGCTCCAGAACATTCTCAGGAGGGCGGCCGATAGCGGCAGCAGTTTCGATTTCGGCGATAGGGCGCTCGATCAGTTTTGGAGTGCTCACCATCGCTGCGATCAGTGTTTCATCATCGCTTTCTTTGCTCAGGCCCAGCTCTTTGAATTCAGTTTCTTTAGTACGCATCATCTCAATCGGAGACACATTCAGCTTTTTCAGCAGGGTACGGATTTCTGCATCAGACAGCGGCTCATCCAGATAGCGACGAACACTTGGCTCAACGCCATTTTCCTGCAGCAGTTCCAGAGTAGCGCGGGATTTGGAGCAACGAGGGTTGTGATAAAGAGTTACAGCAGGCATGAGATATCCTTGATCCTGATCAAATAGGGTAGAATGGCGCCTATTCTAACGATATGTCCAGCTAACGAAAAGGAGCGGCTTAAATGACATTGATTCTAAGGAAAGACTGGCCGGGGCTGATCCGTTTTGTGATTCGCCGCTTTATCGGGCAGGAGTGTCAGAAAACCGCTGCAGCACTGACCTACACGACACTTTTTGCTCTGGTGCCTCTGATGACCGTGGCCTTTGGCATTCTGTCAGCACTGCCAAGTACTGATGAAGCCGGTTCCGGTATTCAGGAACTGCTCTTCAGTAACCTTCTGCCGGAGAGCAGTCAGATGGTCAGTAACTATCTGGCGGACTTTGCTCAGCAGGCCCGTAACCTGACCTTTGTTGGTGTCGCTTTTCTGATTGTGACCGCGATCCTGATGATGAAGGCGATCGAGCGCGCGTTTAACAACATCTGGTCTGTGGCTGAAGACAGAAAGGGTGCCAGTAGCTTTCTGCTCTACTGGTCGGTTCTGACGCTGGGGCCTCTGCTGATGGGCTCGGGTATGGCGGTCACCTCTTTTGTGGTGTCCCACAAGCTTTTCCTGAGTGCCACAGACTCTCTGGGTATCACTGCTGTTTTTCTGCAGTTTCTGCCACTGTTTACCTCGTCGCTGGCCTTTATGATGCTGTTTCATTTTGTGCCTAAGACTCATGTGCCGCTAAAGAACGCCTGGATCGGCGGATTGTTTACCGCCGCCTGTTTTGAGCTGGCCAAGTGGATTTTCACTCAGTTTGTCAGCCAGTCACCTTCCTATCAGGTTGTTTACGGAGCATTTGCTGCTGTGCCGTTGTTTCTGCTCTGGATTTATATCAGTTGGAACATCCTCTTGTTGGGCGCGACTCTGGTGATGGCGCTTCAGCGTTATCAGCCGGACTGGAAACGGGTTAACCGGAATCCCTTTATGGTGGCAATACAGGTACTTCAGCTACTGTTCGAGCGCTGGAAGTTGAATAAACCCGTAACCAAAAATGAGCTGCAGGAAGTGATTTCTCCGTTAAGTGCCCGCCAGCAGCGTGAGCTGATGCAGGTGCTGCAGGATAATGGCCTGCTGATTCGGGTTAAAAACGAGACGGGCGTTAAAGGCCTGCCATCCAGCTACTGGCAGCTGGGGCGGGATCTTTCCGGGTTGACCCAGTGGCAGTTGCTGACGTTGTTGCCCTGGCCGGTTCCGGTGGCACTTAAAGCAGATGAAAAGGGGGCGGCATCAACCTCGCCGAAGGGGGGATTTGTCACCTTGTCATCATCTGTTATAAATGTTCTGCAATGCTATCTGCAGCGGGAAGAGGCCGAGTTGTCCAAGCCTGCACAGCAGTTGTTTGAGAAATAGGCTCTTAATGGGCTTATCCGAAAATAAGGTTTGACCAAAAAAAAGTCGGGCTACGGATAAGGGCTGACCGTATTTGATGTTTTATCACGGGTGACTTTAATGCTGAATGACGCAACAACTGCACCTCAGGGATCTGAACCGGCGCTGGTAAAAGCGATTAACGTATCCGGCCGTGTTCAGGGGGTCTGGTTCCGGAAAAATACTCTGCAGCAGGCACAGAAGCGGCAACTGGAAGGCTGGGTGATGAATCTGGAAGATGGCTCTGTTCAGGTGCATGTCCAGGGGCCGGAAAGTCAGGTGATGGATCTGATCGACTGGCTGTGGAAGGGATCACCGCTCTCCCGTGTGGATCATCTTGATATCGTCGACGCCAAGCCTTTGGTGATGACAGGTTTCGAGATTCGCTAGATTCTCCTGGGGCTGCATTTCTCTTTGATGGGGTCTTCATGATCCGGTTCTGGCCTGTTAATTAGCAGTTTTTGAACTGTGGTCGGTATTGACTTAAGCCAAGTAAATTACTCAGGTATTCGCTAGAATGGCCTCCGAATTTATCGGAGGCTTTTATGGCATCATCACAACTCTCTTACCGGTCTGATTTTAAGGTCTCGTATCAGGCGTTCTTCTCCATCGGCTTTCGTCCCTTCTTTCTGTTTGGTGTGCTGTTCGCCATTGTGCTGATGATCGGCTGGGTTCTTCAGCTGCGAGGTGTACCGTTTCCGTCGGCCTCGGTATCTAACTACTATCCCGGTGTGCTGTGGCACAGCCATGAACTCATCTTTGGTTTTGCTACTGCCATTATCAGCGGCTTTCTGCTGACGGCGGTGGGTAACTGGACCGGTCAGAAGATGCTCAGTGGTCACGGTTTGATGGCGCTGTTGTTGCTGTGGATTGCCGGACGAATTGCACCCTTTCTACCTCTGGAGCCGGTTGTTATCGCGCTAATCGATCTGGCTTTTTACCCTCTGTTGACACTTGCGATAGCCATACCGATTCTGAAGAGCGCCAATCTGCGCAATATGGTGTTTATTGTCTTTTGCGGTTTGCTGATTCTGATGAACCTGCTGGTGCATTTTGACCGCCTTGGCATCGCTCCGGGAATGGCGCATCTGGGGATTTATGGTGCGCTGAATATTATCGTGCTGGTGATGCTGATTATCGGTGGGCGTGTGATCCCTTTTTTCACCGAAAGAGCGACACCGGATTACAGTGGCAAGCAGATCCCCTTTGTCGAAAAGCTGATCCTGCCTGTCGCAGTAATCACCTTTCTGAATGATCTCTGGCAGCCTTTGGCGATCTGGGCTTATGGGCTATCTGGATTGCTGGCGCTGCTTCTACTGCTGAGAGTCGGGGGCTGGTTTGACCGTAAGCTTTTGAGTAACCCGCTGCTTTGGATTCTGCATGCCGGTTATCTGATGATCGCGCTGGGTTTTCTGCTGCGTGCCACCCTGCCTTTAACCGGTTTATCCCCTTTTATCTATGTGCACGCCCTGACTGTTGGCGGGATCGGTCTGCTCACTTTAGGCATGATGGCGCGGGTTTCACTGGGGCATACCGGGCGACCTCTAAAGCTTCCTAAGAGCATGGTGATCGCTTTTTATGCGCTGCTGATTGCTGTCATTGTGCGGGTGTTTGTTATGGCCTTTGTGCACAAAGCTTTTCTGTACGATATGGCGGCGACTTTTTGGGCGCTGGCATTCGGGATTTACGTTTTCACTTTTCTTCCTGCCCTTGTGTCGCCTCGGGCGGATGGTAAGTAATCTTAAAGTTGAAAGGCTGCGCGAGCAGCCTTTTCAGTTGTTATCCCCATGCGAACTTAGCTGGCCATCGCCTGTCGGATCAGTTCCCCCAAGCGCTGCATCGCCTGTCGGTATTCCGGTTGATCCTGATACAGGCCGAAATTGATACGAATGAAGTGTCTGTTGGCTTTGGCGCTGCCAAACAGAGGACCCGGAGTAATATTGATTTTTTCCTGCTGTGCCTGCTGATACAGCGTCATCGCATCGCATTGCTTGGGGAACTTTATCCACGCCAGAAAGCCGCCTTCCGCAACCTCATACTCAATGCCTTCCGGCCAATAAGCCTGCATCGCTTGCTGAAAAAGTTGTTGTCGTTGTTGATAACGCCTACGGATCAGTCTCAGGTGACGCTGCATGAGCCCGGCTTCCAGCCAGCTACCCAGCGCATTCTGTGTGTGCGCGGGTAAGCCCATCTTGCTGACAAACTGCAGGTGTTGGCAGCGCTCGTGCCAACGGCCAGCAACCAGCCAGCCAAGCCTGAGTTTTGGCGTAACCGTTTTAGAGATTGAGCTGCAATAGAGTACCCGGTCCTGGGTATCAATTGCTTTCAAAGGGCTTGGGGCACTGCCGCGATAATCCAGATCGGCAAAGATATCATCTTCAATAATGGCGATATCGTGCTGGTTTGCCAGATCAATCAGTCGCTGCCGATTCTCCTGAGACATGCTTTTCCCCGTTGGATTGTTCAGGGTTGGTTGCACAATAATCGCCTTCACCGGCCACTTATCCAGTGCTGCCGCCACCAGATCCAGATTCGGCCCGCCGCTTGTGGCCTGTGGTATCTCAACCACCTTACGGTCAAAAGCTTCCAGGCATTGCAGAATGCCGTAAAAACAGGGGGATTCGATCAGCACAATATCCCCCTCTTGTGACGTTGCCTGCAGTGCGAGACTTACCGCAGCCTGTGCACCGTTGGTGGTTATGATCTGATCTGGTGTGCAGTGAAGATCGCGCTTTAGCAACAACTGGCTCAGTTGCTTGCGCAGTTTCTCAGCCCCCGGTGGAGTCTGATAATGGGAGATAAAGCCATCCGTCAGTGCCAGCTCCTCTTTACCAACTTCTTTTTTCAGTAGTTGGTAAAGGCGCTTCACTCCGGGAAAGCTGACACAGGGGTTGGCGGTTCCCAGAGGAATCTGATCGGTTCTTCCTGCGGATCGGACAATCTCCAGCCCCAGACTCTTGTTATCGAGTCGTTTTGGACTGATCGCTGCCAACGCTTCTGCAGAAGGCTGGTGTGCATGTTGCGCTGAACTGGCTGTCAGCTGCTCAAGGGCTTTTCGCCCCGGAAAGAAGCCGGACTTTTCTCTGGCTTCTACCCAGCCATGATCTTCCAGATATTCATAACAGCGGATCGCTGTTCCCTTGCTGACATTCAAATCCTGACTGATCTGCCGGATAGAGGGCAGCTTTTCATCTGCGGAATACCGGCCTTCTCTTAGCTGGCGAATAAACTGGTCTGCGAGGCTCAGGTAGCGAAACTTGGTCATCTGTACCCTTTTTTGTCGAAGGCATCTGTCTGTTTTTTTAGTTTTTATCCCGATTTATAGTACAGATCAAATGAAAACCTTCCTGTGCCATTGAAAATTCTACGGCTGCAGAGGTTTTGTTATCTGTCAGGAATAACTATGACCGCTTTAATTGCTCAGTTTGAACGCCATAAAACTCTGTTGATCACCTTGCTGCCCTGGGTGTTTGTTTTGCTCTGGAGTACAGGTTTTATCGGTGCTCGTTATGGTCTGCCTTACAGCGAGCCCTTTACCTTTTTAAGTTGGCGTATGGCCGGAAACCTGCTGGTCTTTATGCTGCTGATGCGCCTGTTCAGAGTAAGCCTGCCTAAACGCCCTGAACTCTGGGAGCAGCAGCTGATCACCGGGGCTCTGGTACATACGGCCTATCTCGGAGGTGTATTCTCTGCGATTGAGTTGGGTATGCCGGCAGGTCTTGCAGCACTTCTTGTCGGCCTTCAGCCGCTATTGACCGCAGGTATTATGGCGCTGGCTTTCCGCAATGCTCCAAGCGTGAAACAGTGGTTGGGGCTCGGCTTAGGCATTGTGGGTGTGGCTTTGGTGCTGAGCAAAGGCCGGTCAGATTTTCTGCACAATGGCGATATTTCCGGCACTCAGTTGCTCTGGATCTTGTTGGCACTGGCGGGAATCACGCTGGGTACGCTTTATCAGAAGAACTTTTGTCAGCCGCAGCCTCTGTTAGCCGCTACTTTTATTCAGTACCTGTCCGGTTTGCTGGTGATGCTGCCCATCGCGTTGCTGACAGAGAATACTCAGGTTGAGTGGCATCCGGAGTTTACCGGTGCTCTGATCTGGTCTGTGCTGGTGTTATCGGTAGGCGCGATTTTACTGCTTATGCTGATGATTCAGATGGGAGAGGCCACCCGAACTGCCAGTTACTTCTATCTTGTGCCGCCGGTAACCGCGCTACAGGCCTGGATTCTATTTGATGAGCAGCTGACCGGCGTAGCGCTGATCGGAATGGCGATTACGGTTCTGGGTGTTTACTGGGTCAATAAGAAGTGATGGCAGATCTCTATCGGCGTTAACTGTTCGATTTAGTCGAATAACAGGTCAAATAAATAGCAATTTTCTATCGTTTTTCTCGGGGTTATAGTGTCGTCAATGAATCGAAACTCTTCGGGAAAGGAGCCTGTCATGGCTGAATTTAAAGTACTGAACCGCGTAAAAGGAATGCCGACATCTGATGGTGCTGGTGTTCGCCTGAATCGTGTTATCGGAACGCCTCAACTGCGTCATCTGGATCCTTTTCTGATGCTGGATGAGTTCCGTTCGGATAAAGCTGATGATTATATTGCCGGTTTTCCGCCGCATCCGCATCGCGGGTTTGAGACCATTACTTATATGCTCCACGGTGCTATGAAGCATGAAGATCATCTGGGTAATGTCGGTATGCTGACCACAGGTGGCGTGCAGTGGATGACAGCAGGCGAGGGCATTATCCACTCTGAAATGCCGATGCAGGAAGACGGTCTGCTTTGGGGCTTTCAGTTCTGGTTGAATCTGCCTGCTAATGAAAAGATGAAAGCGCCTTTCTATCAGGATCTTGCTCCTGAGGAGATTCCAGAGGTGCAGGATGACAATGATGTATTGCGCCGGGTTGTTGCCGGTGTCTCAAAAGGGACTAAAGGCCCGATTCAGCGAGAGGCGACTCAGCCCTTGATGGTTGATTTCCGCATCCAGCAGGCAACGGAGCTTGAACATGACCTGCCAGCGGGGCACAAGGCTTTTATCTACGTTTATGAAGGCTCTGTTGAGGTGCCGGAGGCGAACGTAACACTGAATCGTGGTGAGCTTCTGGCCTTTACGGGTGAATCCCTGAAGCTTGTCAGCTCCGATAAAGCTGGTGTGCTTATGGTTGCCGGTAAACCTCTGGAAGAACCTATCGTGCAGTATGGTCCTTTCGTGATGAACACCGCTGAAGAGATTCAGCAGGCGATGGTGGATTATCAGAATGGTGTACTGGCTAAGGTTGCAGAGAAAGTCTGATCTTTATCTGTCCTTTATCAGTTCTCTGCTTCTCATTGAGTTGTTTGAGAAAAATTAAAAGCCCGACTGCAGTAATTACAGTCGGGCTTTTCGCATATTGATGTGCTGTTTCAGGCCTGAATCGTATCAGGCACTAAATTTAGCCAGCTGGCGATTCAGACTACGGGCAGAGTGCTGAAGACGATCGGCGGCATCCAGAATCTGCTCGGTGCTTTCGGTATTGTCTTCCGTTTGCAGCTCGACCAGCTCAATCTGACTAACCACTTCCTGATTGCGTTCCAGAACCCCTTTCAGCTGTTCAACAGTCAGGCGCATACTCTGCTGGGTATGCTGCATGCTTTCTGCGCTGTTGATCACATGCTGCATCGCCTGATCTGAATCGCTCAGAAGCTGAGTAAACTGTGCTGAACTTTTCTGCATCTGGCCGGCGGTCAGCGTGATGGCATCAATAATGGCAGTAATAATGCTGCTGGTTTGGTTCAGGCTATCCTGCGTGCGGGTTGCCAGCTGACGAACTTCATCGGCAACAACGGCAAAGCCTCGACCATGTTCACCGGCGCGGGCTGCTTCAATTGCTGCATTCAGTGCTAACAGGTTGGTCTGGTCTGCGATACCGCTGATCACTGACAGCACCTCATTCACATTTTCGGCTTCCTGAGAAAGACGGGTTAGTTCCTGAGACAGGCGGGTTTGTTCTTCCGTCGTGCTCCCGATCGCCTGAGTGGTTTTAGAGATGGCGCTCTGACCGATATTCAGGCGTTCAACGGAGTCGGAAACCCTTGTCATCGCTTCGCCCAGCTGATGATCGGAATCGGCAATCAGCTGATCTGTGATGCCTGCCTGCTGGCGAACCTGATCCACCGCTTTGTGGACCTTCTGGGTGCGCTGCTCCATCTCTTTGCTACTGCTTTGCAGTTGGTCTGATATGGCGGCAGTTTCCCGGGCGTTGTCCGTTGTGGTGCGGATCGCATCCTGTAATTCGTCCATTAGCTGATTGAAGTCGTTCAGTAGCTTACCGATCTCATCCTTGCCACCTTTAGCGCGTAAGGACAGGTTTCGGCTGGAGGCGATCTCACGTAGCGTTGTTTGTGCCTGAGACACAGGTTTCAGCACAGAAGCCACCAGCAGATAGGTGATGCCGGAACCCAGTACGAAAAGAATCAGACCCAGAGCGCAGGAAACCAATAGAGTGTCCAGTAGCGCAGCGTTGATATGACCGATAGTGATATCTGCGCCAGCAACAAAGCGCTGACCACTGGCAGTGGTATAGGGCACAAATACGGAACGGAACTCGCCCCATTCATCGCTGTACTCATCAAACATCTTGGTTTGAGTGCGGAAAGTCTGCAGCAGGCCATCGCTGGGTTCTTCATATTCCGGCAGCATCTCAGGCAGCTCATTATTGACGTACTCTTCTTCGTCCGGTGTATCCATCACAAAGAGAATTTTGTCATCCTGCAGCACCATGGTGTAGATGTACTCAACCGGCGTTTCTGAGATGAGTTCATAAACCTGACGCTGGATTTCATCGGACTGTGCCTGGGTAAAAGTGCCGTTTGCGACCTGATCATAAATATTCTGGTTAGTCAGGTGGGCAGCGGTGCGGGCGGCCAGTTCCAACTGAGCATCGATCTGAAGATAAAGATCTGTCTTTCGGGCGTTAAAGGTATAGAGGGTGTAACTGATGACGGCTACCGCATTGATCAGAAGCACAATGGCGAGCAGTCGGGAGCGTAAAGAGATGAGCATCTGCTTTGTCCTTGCAGTTATGTGGGGAAGATCCGGTTCCAGTGCTGGTATGTTGCGCGTCAGGCTAGCTGCGCGACAATTTCCGTGACCCATGAGTTCCGGTCTGAAATTGCGGGCGATGATGTCAAAAAAATATCAATACCTCCAGAGAAATAGAGAGTCTGTAAAGACGATTTTTTCTGTCAGGTAAAACCAATTGTTATAAGTGGTTTTAATAGAGTTAGTACTCTTTTGTTTTTCTAAATAATACTTTTCTCTAATAAATACTATTCAGATAGTGAAAGAAGAACGAAAAGTGTTCTTTATGTCCGGATTAGTAACACTCCTTGCGGGAAATTTGTAAAAAAATGTATCGGTATCTGAGAGAGAGAAAATGAGCTTTTAAATGCAACTTGTTGAATTTAAATGGATATAACAGGCTTTTATCCGCTTTTTAAATTCTCGGAGTTAAGGCTCTAGGAGTAAATCTTAAGGGTTACATTTTTCAGGGGCTTTTGCGTTTTACGGTGATCCATTAAAATTTGCGCCCCCCACATCAGCCCTTCTGGGGCAGCTTTGGCGTGAAAAGCACCGGACAACGGTAAAAGTGAGGCTAGACTGTAAAGTGGTACTGAAGAAATAGTACTGTAGTACCCACACGGTTTATCTTATCCGGCATGATAAATCCCGGGTTGTTACGCTTTGATGAAGAAAGTCTGACAGCTCTGTGATGACGAGGTTAAACGATGAAGCGGAATCTCCCTGTTTCCGGCCAAGAACGGTTAATGGATAAAGACCGTTGCATTATTTCCACTACGGATAAAAAAGGGAAGATTACTAACTACAACGATTACTTCGTTGAGATCGCTGGCTTCAGCGAAGACGAGTTGATGGGGGCTGCCCACAACATTATTCGTCATCCGGATATGCCTCCTGCGGCATTTCAGGATTTGTGGGATGTGATCAAGCAAGGTAAACCCTGGATTGGTGTGGTGAAGAACCGCGCTAAAAACGGCGACCATTACTGGGTTGATGCCTACGTTACCCCTATTTTTGATAAAGGGGAGATCACTGGCTACCAGTCTGTTCGTCATTGCCCTGACCGTAAAGTGGTGGATCGTGCTGAAAAGCTCTATCAGGCGATCAATAAGGGGCAGCATGTCAGCCTCTGGTCCCGCTTTAAAGGCTTCTTCTCAACCAGTTATTTCCGCAGAACTTGGGCTGTTATCTGGTTGACCACTCTGCCGATGCTGGCATTAGTTTCTCTGCTGTTTGATGGTATGTCGCCTCTGAAATTACTGGCCATGATTGGTGGTGCCGGTGTGGTGAGTGGTATTGCTGCCAGCTGGTTGTCTGCACCGATTTCCCGTCTGGCGAAACAGAGTGAGCAGATCTTTGCTAACCCTGTTGCTCAGCGAGTGTTTACTGGCAGATATGATGAATTGGGACAGTTAGAGCTGACTCAAAAGTTCCTCAGCCTGACCATGAAAACTGTGGTTAACCGTCTGGAAAATGCTTCTGAGCATATCCATGCGCATACCAGTGAAGTGGCTGAGAAAGCCCGTGATGTCAGCGATAAGACTCTGCACCAGCTGGATGATATCTCCCATGCAGCCGGTACCATGCAGCAGATGACCGTTGCTACCGAGCAGGTGGCTCAGAGTTGTGCTGAGGCGGCGACGGTTGCTCAGGAAACTGACGAGGTGAGTCAGAAAGGTCGCGCTATCGTCGAGCGTACTGAGCAGTCCATCAGTAAGATGGCGGAAGATATTCGTGCTTCTATGGAAGTGATTACTGCTCTTGAACAGAGCAGTCGCAATATCGAGTCGATTCTGGATGTGATCAACGGTATCGCCGAGAAAACGAACCTGTTGGCGCTGAATGCGGCCATTGAAGCTGCCCGTGCCGGTGAGCAGGGGCGTGGTTTCGCAGTTGTTGCCGATGAAGTGCGTAATCTGGCACAAAGTTCACAGTCATCTACCGCTGAGATTCAGGCGCTGCTGCAAACCTTCCAGCAGGAAACGCAGGATGTTTGCCGTCTGATGACTGCTTGTGAAGAACAGGCAGGCGGTACTGTGGATGAGATTAAAGAAGCGGAACATATTCTGATGGAGCTGAGCGATACCATTCGCCGTCTGGGGGATATGAACCAGCAGATCGCAACGGCTACGGTTCAGCAGAGCAGTGCAGCCGGAGAGATGAACCTGCGTCTGGAACAGATTCATGCAGCGGCCAACGGCGTAACCTCTTCTAATGAAGATATGGTGTCTGACAGTATTGCGCTGAAAGGTGAAGCAAAAGATCTTTCCGGCCTGATTCGCCGCTTTGGTCTTAAATAAAGCCTGCGAGTTCTCTGGAAAAAGTCCGGAAAAGAAAAGCCCCGAATGACTCGGGGCTTTTTTATGTGAAAGAGAATAGCTCTTTCAGAGGCTTCTTTTTTCCGGTTGGCGGGACTATTTTTCTGGAAGAGAGACCTATTTTTCCAGCCATTTGTTCAGGTGGCGGTTAAACTCCGGAATATTCAGCGGTTTGGTCAGATAGGCATCAAAACCGGCTTCTTCTGCCTGTTTGAAATCCTCCGGCATCGCATTGGCAGAGAGAGCCACCATATGGCGATTGGCATCCAGTCCCTCACTGCGAATATGGCGCAGCAGATCGTAGCCAGACATACCCGGTAAATTGATATCCAGAATCACCAGATCCGGGGATTCATGACGCAGAATTTCCAATCCTTCCTCTGGTGTGGCAGCCGTCAGTAGGCGATCCCCATGGCGTTTGCCATAGATCTTCTCCACCAACATGCGGTTGGTTGCATTGTCTTCAACGTACAGGGTGGTGGTTTTCTCGCCGCCCCGGGAGATGATATCGGCAACTGAGATCTCAACCTGCTCCGGAGAAGCGGGCATCTGGCTGCCTTTAGCCATAGGCATCACCAGAGTGAAAGTACTGCCTTCACCGGGAATACTGGCGACTTCAATCGAGCCATGCATCGCTTCCGCCAGTTTCTGGCTGATCACAAGACCAATGCCTGTTCCCTGTCGGGTGGAAGAGTCCATGCCCAATCGTTCAAAGGGCTGGAAGAGTCGCGACAGCTGATCACTGGTCAGGCCGTAACCGGTATCGGTCACATGGATCTTAAACTGCTTGTCCACCTGCTCCATGCTGATTTTGATTTCACCCTTGTCATGGTTGTACTTGATGGCGTTGCTCACCAGATTAAGCAGTACTTGCTTCACGCGGCGGCTGTCACCCATGACTGAAAGATTGAGATTATCCGGGAAGAGGGTGGATATGTTGATGCCGAAACGCTCAGCCATGTGTTTGTTCAGGGTGAGGGTTTCCTGAATCACAGGGATGGGGTTGATAGGTTCAATTTTTAGGTCAATACGGCCAGCTTCAATTTTCGAAAGATCCAGAATCTCATCGATCAGCTGAAGCAGGTGATTACTGGCTTTTCGGATCTCCTGCAGGCTTTCGACATGCTCCTCTGTGAGGTCATCCTCATCCATCTCCATCAGCTGTGTATAGCCCTGAATCGCGTTAAGCGGCGTGCGCAGCTCATGGCTCATACTGGCAAGGAAAGAGCTTTTTGCACGATTCGCTTGCTCTGCATTCTCTTTGGCATGTAACAGCTCTTCCATCATCAGCTTACGGCCGGTGATATCCCGATAGGTGCCCAGAAGGCCGGTGATGTTCTGATCTTCGTCCCGGATCGGCACCTTGTTCAGCTCAACCCAGAGATAGCTGTCATCGTTACGGTGCAGGTAGTAGTTCTTGTTCTGGATCTCATGACCCTGCTCGATCACCAGACTGTCATCCTGCTGCAGCTGACTGATACTGACCATGTTTTGCAGGTGCTGAATATCGGTTTCGGCGTTAGCCGTTGCTTGGTCGTTATTCTGTTCAGGCAGCCTGGCCAGATCATGCAGCAACCAGCGGTTAGCCCCCTGAATATTGCCCTGAGTATCCTGCCAGTAAACACCGGCAGGAATGTGATTCAGAACCAGCTTGAGCATCTTCTCGGTACGCTGGCGCTCCTGAATCTCGTTTTGCAGTTTCTCGGTGAAGCGGGCGTTGCTGCGGCAGAGCTCCAGAGTTTTGGCAAAATTAGCCAGAATGGGGGTGAACAGCTGATCCGGCAGAGGTTGTTCTTCCTGGGTAGTGAAAAGCAAAAAAGCGTCTTTCTCACCTACTGGCAGCAGCAAAATTGACTGGTAGTGCTCAAAAACCGGATGCAGGGCACGGATCTTGTCGTCTGAAGGTTTAAAGCTGCTTTTCAGGGGAAGATCATATTCGAGAGTAAAGCGCTTTGTGGAGTCTGGCGAGAAAGCCTTGTCTGCGAGGCTCTGGCTGACATTAAAGCTGAAAGCCTGCTCGCGGCGCTCAATATTGCTGATAAAGAGACCGGTGGGCATCCCTGTGTGATAGAGCAATCGTTGTAAAAACTTCTGTACCAGTGGTTTTTCACTGGTCTCAGATCCCATCAGGAGTGCCATCTCGTAAAGAATGGCCAGATTCTGATCGCTCATGGAATTCCTCATTACGTCCGGTTTGTCCGGTGTTCAGACCTGTGGGTTAAACCCAGGGGCAGCAAACAATCGCTGCGTTGTGGAAAAGGGGATAACCCTGTCCTTCATCGTTACTAATTTCACCCAGTGAGAGAGCCCCGCTCAGGCTGGCTTGCGGGAAGTGCTCTGTCAGTAATTTCAGTTCCCGGTTGGTTTCTTCACCCAGATGCATCCGGCGGCCAGCACAATAAAAGACCTGATACTCCGGCGCCGGTTTTTGCAGTTGTTTCGCTAACAGATCCAGGGTTTCGGTGCCATCGGCTTCAACGCCCTGTAACAGACTGATAACGGTGTGTTCCGGTATATCACCCACGCAAACCAGAGTTCCATCCTCTTCAACGGCGACAGGAATACGCACCAGAGGCTGACCCGACATACGCATAATGCCAAAAGGGAAGTGGGTGGCAAAGTCATAAAAATTGTCTGCCGTCACTTTCTGCTGATAGCGTTTGGCGATCTCTTCCTGATAGACCTCAAAAGCGTTACGCCAGTTGATGCTGTGGATGCGGTTGCCGGTTGTGGAGGTCGCTGTGATTGGCTCAAAATTCTTATAGCCGTGCGCCAGAGCGGTATCGAATTCGGTCTCGTAAAGCAGCGCCCAAAGGCCATAACCCATTTGTTGATCCTGATCGAACAGGCAGGGCATCGGCTGGAAGGTTTCGCTACCGGCGTTGCTGCCGCTGTAACGAACACTGTTGTGTAGCTTCAGGTATAGCTGATCGAGAATATCACTGATGTTGGGTTGCTGCGCATCAAAAACCAGAAACAGATTCGGTTGTTTGCCCGTTTGGCTGATCTCAAGATGAGTAATCTGATCGGTAATGGCCTCAGGGGTCTGGTGTTCACAGCTGATCAGGGTGGTTTGGCAGGACTCTGGCAGGGCTTTAAGCAGGCAGCCTTCGTTTCGGAGGGCGCCATCAAAGATCAGAGCAGGGAAAACAGCACCAACAAGTTGCAATCCTTGTGTTTTGCACAGACTCTGAATCAGAGGGATCCGATCGGCATTTTTTTCCGCCAGCCAGCAACTGATCTGGCTGGCACCGGATGCTTTCAGTGTGCTGAGAGCCTGATTCAACTCGTCCTGCTGAGTATCCTGACCCAGTTCTGAAAAATTGATGAAGCCTGTGTAACCCTGTGTCATGCGCAATCCTGTGTCATTACCGAAGGGAGCCGTTTTCTGATCTTTTTAATCGCTTGCCGTTACCGGAGTTGAAAATATATTTTTCAACCATCTATTAGCGTATGAGTATATTGAACAAATGAATGAATATCATCCCTTAGGAAAGGATCCGATGGGATTAGTTTTCAGCTTAGTAGTTGTTTTCCCAATAAAAAAGCCCGCACATTACTGTGCGGGCTTTTATGCCGGTTTTACCTGATCTGAAGCGGTAAACCGGTTTTTTCAGGCGGCGGTATTACTGAGCGTTTTTCGCGAACGCGTCTTTCAGGAATTCCATCACTGTCGCCTGATCGATCATGGTGTTATCGCTGTCACGACGACCACGGTATTCCAGCTGACCTTCTTTCAGGCCGCGCTCACCAATCACGATACGGTGTGGTACACCGATCAGCTCCAGATCTGCAAACTTGAAGCCCGGACGGCTGTCACGATCATCCAGCAGAACGTCATAACCCGCAGCTTTAAGGTCAGCGTACAGCTTCTCGCTGGCTTCCTGAACCATCTCAGATTTGTGAGCGTTCATCGGTACGATGGCGATATCAAAGGGTGCGATAGTTTCCGGCCAGATGATACCGTTCTCATCGTGGTTCTGCTCGATAGCAGACGCCACCACACGGGTCACACCGATACCGTAGCAACCCATGATCATAGGGATCGGCTTGCCGTTTTCACCCAGAACCGTGGCATTCATCGCTTCGCTGTATTTTGTGCCCAGCTGGAAGATGTGGCCCACTTCGATACCGCGTTTGATAGACAGAGTGCCTTTGCCATCTGGACTTGCATCACCTTCAACCACATTACGGATATCTTCAACCTGCGGCAGCTCAACATCACGACCCCAGTTGATACCGAAGTAGTGTTTGCCGTCGATGTTAGCGCCAGCGCCAAAGTCAGAAGCAACCGCTACTGCACGGTCAACGATGCATGGAATGCTCAGGTTGATCGGACCCAGAGAACCCGGGCCTGCACCGATCACGGCTTTGATCTCTTCGTCAGTGGCGAAGGTCAGAGGTGCTGCAACCATTGGCAGGTTTTCCGCCTTGATCTCGTTCAGGGTGTGATCGCCACGAACGATCAGGGCAACGAAGTCAGCTTCTGCTTCTTCATCCGCTTTAACGATCAGGGTTTTAACGGTTTTCTCAATCGCCAGACCAAACTGTTCTACCAGCTCATCGATGGTTTTGGCGTTTGGCGTATCAACCAGCGTCATCTCCTGAGTCGGTGCATCCGCTTCTGCTTTGGGAGCAACTGCTTCTGCTTTTTCGATATTCGCCGCGTAAGTACCTTCGGTGTTGAATACGATATCGTCTTCACCGGAGTCCGCCAGAACATGGAATTCGTGAGAACCGGAGCCACCGATAGAACCGTTGTCTGCCAGTACCGGACGGTAGTTCAGACCCAGACGATCGAAGATGTTGCAGTACGCCTGATACATCACATCGTAGGTTTCCTGCAGGGATTCCTGAGTGCTGTGGAAGGAGTAGGCATCTTTCATGATGAATTCACGGGAACGCATCACACCGAAGCGTGGACGGATCTCATCACGGAATTTGGTTTGTACCTGATAGAAGTTTGCCGGCAGCTGTTTGTAGCTTTTGATCTCTTTGCGAGCCATATCGGTGATAACTTCTTCATGGGTTGGGCCCACACAGAAATCACGCTGATGACGGTCTTTGAAGCGCAGAAGTTCAGGGCCGTACTGTTCCCAGCGACCGGACTCTTCCCACAGCTCAGCAGGTTGTGCCGCAGGCATCAGAACTTCCTGAGAAACCTTGTCCATCTCTTCGCGGACAATGCGCTCAACTTTACGCAGGGTACGCAGACCCAGCGGCAGCCAGGTGTACAGACCGGAAGCCAGACGACGAATCATACCGGCACGTAACATCAGCTGATGGCTGATCACTTCTGCATCTGCAGGGGTTTCTTTTAGTGTAGAGATAAGAATTTGACTGGCGCGCATAGATACGGTCTCTGACTTAATTCATGTTTTAAAATGCCGCTAATTGTATGCGTTCAGTAAGCCAGCGTACAGGGGGGAGAGGTTTGTTTCCTCTGTTTGCAGTGCCTTATGGCTTGTTTTTAAAGAAGTTTCCCTGTTTTAAACGCAATCGCTACCGATTTTTCCGGCTTTATTAGCCATAGACACTATTGGTTGGGTGTCTCTATGGGCATACACTGGTTTGCAGCCAAAGCGATAACAACAAAAACAATCAGATAAAGGACACACTATGGCCCTGCCGGAACTAGATGCACGAAGCCTGAAAGGAGATCTGTACGGCGGTATTACCGCCGCGGTGGTGGCGTTGCCGTTAGCGCTGGCTTTTGGTGTCTCCTCGGGGGCAGGGGCGATAGCGGGTCTTTATGGGGCGATTTTTGTCGGCCTTTTTGCCGCGCTTTTTGGTGGGACGCCTTCTCAGGTCTCCGGCCCTACAGGTCCTATGACTGTGGTTATGGCTGCGGTCTATACCCAGTATGTTGCTCTCGATCCCGTCACAGGCCCTGCCATTGCTTTTACAGTGGTGATGCTCAGTGGTCTCTTTCAGATTCTTTTTGGTGCCCTACGCTTAGGGCAATACATCACTCAGGTACCTTTTCCTGTGATCTCAGGTTTTATGACCGGGATAGGTATCATCATTATCTGCATCGAACTTGGCCCTGTGTTTGGCCATGATTCCGCCAAAAGCGTGGCAACCGCACTCAGTCAGCTTCCTAACCAGATTCAGAATCTTCATCTTCCGGCGTTGCTTATTGCCGCAGGTACTTTGCTGCTGAATATCCTCTGGCCCAAAAGCTGGGGGCGGATTATTCCGGCGCCTCTGATGGCGCTCTTACTGGGCACTTTAGCGGCTTTAAGCCTGCCTCCAGCACTCGCTGTGGATACGATTGGTGAAATTCCCTCCGGTTTGCCTGAATGGCATCTGCCGGTTTTTTCACCGGAACTGATCGGTGAAATGCTGATTTCAGCGGTTATGCTCGCAGCGCTGGGCTCTATAGATTCTCTGTTGACCTCTCTGGTGGCGGACAATATGACCCGAACGCAGCACAAATCCGATAAAGAGTTGATCGGGCAGGGGCTTGGCAACTTAATTGCGGGTTTCTTCGGCGGCCTTCCGGGGGCGGGGGCAACCATGCGTACCGTGGTTAATATTCGGGCTGGAGGCTCCACACCCGTTTCCGGTGCGGTGCATGCTCTTGTATTGCTGATAGCTGTATTGGGGGCGGGCAGTGCCGCCGAGCATATTCCCTTGGCGGTGCTGGCGGGGATTCTGCTGAAAGTCGGCTGGGATATTATCGACTGGAGTTTCCTTAAACGGATTCATACCGCCCCGCCCTTTGTCAGTTTTCTGATGTTGCTGGTTCTGGGGCTGACCTTATTTGTCGATCTGATTACTGCTGTGGGTGTCGGAGTTTTTATCGCCAATGTCTATACGGTGAAACGCCTTTCCGAGATACAGCTGGAAAACCTGAAGATCTATCAGGGCCATGAGTCAGAACAGGAACTAAGCGATGAAGAGCGTAGGCTTTTGGCTGGCTCCGGCGGTAAAACGCTGCTCTATGTTTTGCGAGGCCCGATCAGCTTCGCTGCTGCCAAAGGCGTGAGTCAGAAATTGATGGCCTATCAGAATTATGAACATCTGATTCTGGATATGAGCGAAGTGCCTTTCATAGGATCATCAACCGCTATGGTGATAGAGGAGTTGCTGGCGCAAAGTCAGGCGGCGGGCTGCCGTGTCAGTGTTGTGGGGCTGCAGAATCCGGTAGCTTATACCCTGCAGAAGCTTAAAGTGCTGCATCAGATACCGGAAGTGGAAAGGTTTGAAACCCGTAAGAATGCTATGGATAATCTTCGCCAGCCGACGAACTGATGGATTCATGACCGATGCCCAAGCCCATATCTTTTATGTCAAAGCCAATTGTCCTGATCAGGGCGCTCGTTCTGAGTCTTTTATGGATTGCGCCATTTTCACCTATTGTTATGGCTGGTTCTCTGGACGATTTTGAGAGAAGTATTCCTTCCAAGTCTGAATCCAATTCCGGTAGCTCTGGTTCCGATGAAAGTTCTGACTGTGATGGTATGAATGCTGATTTCGGATGTTTTTTCTCGGAGCTTGTCGGCGACATCATGATGGCTGTAGTTGTTTATGGTGGCCAGATGAGCTTTGAGCGCATTGATGGCCCGGATGATGGCTTCTCTTTTGATGGCGCTTCAATGCTTCGTCAGCCAGGTGAAGCCACCATCCCTTTTGCCCGCATGGATCTGAGTTATCACCCGATCTCCTCTGATGTTTCGGCGATCAGCTACCGACTTGAGGGTGGTTATGCCGCATGGGCGCTGGTTCTGGAAAACACGGCCTTTACCGAAACAAACCCTAAAGACAGTCTCGATCTGAACCGGATCTACGGGCTTTATCGCATGTCACTTGGAGATATCGTTGAGGTGGATTTCGGTCTTGGTTCCATGGAGGTCAAGGGCGATTCATCCAATTCCTATCTATATCTGAGTACACCGATTCTGATTCATCCTGATCCACTCTGGGGATTTGAATTTCGCCCCGCATGGGCAGGTGGTGTATCTGATTACGATACCGCTTTTATGCTGAAACATGAGTTTGTTGGCGTTAAGTTGGGCTATCGTTCTATCAGTACCCGCTCGGAATCTCTCTCTGGTTTCTATCTTGGGGTATCTGCGCAGTATTAAGTTTTAAATTTTGTACGTTCAATTTGGAAGGACAAGCCCATTAGAGTAGTGGGGATGATCATCTTAATGGAGACGAAATGATGAAAGGTGTTGGAGCAAAATTTAAGGCGAAAGAGTGGAGCGACGGTGCAAAAATTGCAACTCAGGCGCTTTTTGAAACCCAGAATTTTATGTCCCCGGATAACAAGGTTTGGCTGAAGCATATTGGGGGCTATACCGGATATATAGAGCTGGCTGATGCTCTGCAGGATATTTATCGGGTATTAAGCCGTGAACGGGATGAAGAGCTGGGGCTTTTCTCGACGGTAGATAGTTTGCTTGATGCCGGTTGGGTGGCTGATTAGTTCTATCTATCCATTGCGTCCTAATGGCAAGGCCATACAGGTGAATATTTGTATGGCCTTTTGGGGTTGTAGGGCTTAGCTTTTTTTCAGCTCCTCTGAGAAGGCAAGCCAAATCTCATAGAGTTTATCAGCAATGGAAAAGGCTAGTTTTTCTCTCTCAGTTTCATCGGATAGCTTGGTTAAGTCATCAATACTTGGTGCAGCGAAATTGATATCATTGCTTGTGTATTTATACATTGGCCACCATTCCGCTTCCGTCTCGCTGGGAATGGATTTTGAATTACGAATGCTGATGATCTTTGCATAGTCTTCTGGATACTCACTTTGAGAGCATGCAATGCCTAAATAGAGGTGCTCTTCTATCTCAACCCGTGCTTGTGCGGAGCTTTTGGGTAAAGTGAAACTAACCCCATACCATTTATTGCTCCTGCTACTGTAGTGAAACTTCTGGATAATTTTTTTAGTCGCATCATCAAAGCGCAAAAAGTCACCGTCATAGTTTATTTTTTCGCTCATATCTGGGTGCGATGACTGAATCCTTTCTAATATTTTTTTCCAGATATCCAACTGATAATCCACCAGGCATTCTGTATATGCATGCTGTAATGCCTGGAACTCAGCAATATTGTTATCTTGATTGAGCAGGCTCTTTAGTTCATCGATGTGTTGTTGGCTTTCAGTCATACCGGTTAACTCCTCAATCAGGTTCAGATACTGGATCAGGCTTTCACGTAACGCTGGTTTTGTTGCAGACTTTTCAATGCAGGACTGGATCCAGCAGCGAATCTCGACGGAATAAGAAATACAGCTGTAGTTATCGCTTTCAAGAAAGTCTTTTGGGATTTCAGATGTGCTGTCTTCTGAGGGCTCATGTCCATCTAATGATAGATACAGAATGGTCATATTCTCATCAGTGAATCCCTCATGCTCCATGATCTGATAGTAACGGGATAGTTGCTTTGGCTGATCAAGGGCGTAGATCTTATTCTCAATTATGATCGCTTTCCCCGTCTGGGTTTTAATCAGAATATCGATGTTCTGATACTCGGGATAAACTTCAGCGCCGGTCAGCTCAGATTCCTGTAGATCAATATTTAAGGTTTTCAGGAATAGATAGAGGGTTTTGGTTCCCAAACCGTGATTCTGGTTGGGATCAAGCAGGTGACACAAGAATCTTGAATGAAGTCGAACCTCATCACTTTCACTGCGCAGTACTTTGAATAGATTGTACTCAGGTTTATTCTCATATTTTTCTCTGAGCAACCTGAAAGTATTAAATAACTCATTGCTAAACATGCCGATTAACACTCCTTGGCGGGTTATTTATCCGATAATATTTATCGATAAAAATGCGGGATTCGCAATCAATAAATATTTTTTTTGTCCGTTCGATTTGGGCGCATAAAGGTTTTATTTTAAGCCGCTGGGATCTCAGAAAAACCGGATTGGAAAAAACAGGAGTTGTTATGTCGGTTTCTATCGCCAGATCACTGAAAGTTCTGAGAATACTCTCCTCAGCGCAAAAACCAATGACAGCGAAACAAATATCGGATGAACTAACCAATAGTGGTTTTGACGCCAGTGCAGATCTGGTGAATAAAGACCTGAGGGGGAATCTGGCTGATTTTGTGGATTGTGTCGTAGAGCCGCAGGGCAGAAGGCCCGGTACTTACGAAGTAAACTCGCAATGGCTCTTTCCACTACCTTCTGATGTTATCTCGACGTTACTGGCCAGCGAGCATCTTAAATATCTGTTGCCGGATCTGGATCTGCATAAAAAAGCTCGTAAATTAATGAAAATCTCAATGGAGAATAGTCGTAAGCCGGGGCAAGGCGGCTACGAGCGCTGGACGGATAAAGTGGCTGTGATACAGACAAGCCAGAGACTCCTCCCTCCAGAATATGATCTGGAACTCCTCAGAATCGTTTATCGAAGTCTGCTTACTGAAGAGCAGTTGGAGATTGGTTACTGGAAACGGGACGAGCCAGAAGAGACGATGAGCTACCGCCTGCACCCACAGGGGATTATCTGCCGGGGAGCTATGATATATCTGCTTGCTGTTTGCGATGGATATGAGGAGATACGACAGTTTGCCTGCAATAGGATCCGAAGTGCTGAATCTCTGTCGTTGAAGGCCAAGCGGATGGAAGGTTTTAACGCGAGCGAATATGCAGAGATGCAATGTGCTGATTATGGTGAAGATCCTAGTATCGTCAGATTTGAAGCCCGTTTTACTCGGGCTGCTGTTTTACATCTTAAAGAAACTCCGCTGTCAGTGGATCAGGTGATTGCTCCTGATGTTGAGAAAGAGGGTTGGTTTCGTCTGTCGGCGCAATTAAAAATTACAGAAGTTTTACGTTGGTGGCTGCAGGGCTTTGCGGATCAGGTTGAAGTTCTTAAACCGCAGTCATTAAGGGATGACTTAGCCTGCGCTCTCAATCAGGCCGCTAAGCTTTATGACTGATAGCTGCCGAATGGCTCATTCACGAACAGGGCTTTTCTGGTTTATTCGCAATACTAATGGGGATGGTGAGGTATTCGGGCTTTGGGAATATGAATCCCCTCACGCAAAAAGTGGAGTCATGATACTCGACTCTCCGTTTGAACATTGGTTTATTTGGGAGCGAGAACCGTATCGGGCAAAGCTCCCTCTTCGTGTTTTGGATCAGGATTATTTTGCGTTCCCCAGAGGAAGAGTACTTTTCGATATCAGCCGAAATCGTCACAGAATTTATTGTGATCCGGTTTTATTAGCCCCTGAAACTAAGGCTCAGATCAAAGCTTTTTTCCAGCTGGAGGGCTGTCCTGTAATCTGGAAAACCGACCCGCATTACACCACCCAAGATTTTCAACTGGATAACCTTTGGAATGATGATCTTTAATTGAAAGTGTATTTTGGGGGCGGGGAGGGAGGATTGTCATGAAAGAAAAGAGTCAGTACATCTGCACCTACACCAGCCCAGACGGCATGACATGCGGTGAGACCGCTGCCCACGATGACCTTTGCTATTGGCATGATGCCCGCCGTGTTAAGACCGAACCTGAATTGAAAGCCCGCCTAGAACATTTCGCGCAAACTGATGTTTCTTTACAGGGGCTTTCCCTTAAGCAAGCTCAGCTTGAGGGAGTTAATCTGGTCCATGATGGCAGTAAGCAGGGTTATGATCTGCGTTTTACCGATTTCTATCGCGCCAATCTGCAGAACGCTCATCTGTTTCATGCTGACCTCAGGCACTCTTCTCTGATGAAAGCAGATCTTCGGGGTGCCAACCTTCATTGCGCAAACCTTGAAGGCGCTAACCTGTTGGGAGCACGCTTTGACGATGCCCGACTGGAGAACGTGCATTGGGGGCACTATCTGCTGCAGGAGCAGGAAGCCTATCAAGCTAGAGCCCGTGCCACGCGACTGGATTATTTCGAGCAGGCTGAGGATATCTACCGTCACCTTCGGCGAGTACTGGAAAATCAGGGCTTGTTTGAACAGGCGGGATACTTCTTCCGTCGTGAAATGGTGATGCGTCGTTATCAGATGCCGCTCTTCTCTGTTCCCCGAGTTGTATCCCGTGTAGTTGATCTTTTCTGTGGCTATGGTGAGCGACCACTTCGGGTGATTCTGTTTTCCCTGTTTCTGATTCTTGGCTTCGCGGTGATCTTCTTTTTAAACGGTGTTAACGATGGCGGGCAGCTATTGCAGCTGGATACCGGAAAAAGCTTCGCTGATAACTTTTTTGGCTTTATCAACGCCATCTATTTTAGCGTCGTCACCTTCACGACTTTGGGCTATGGGGATATCACTCCGATAGGGCTGAGCCGCTTTTTCGCGGCGACCGAAGCCTTTATGGGGAGCTTTACGCTGGCGCTGTTTGTTGTGGTGTTTGTGTAGAAAATGACGCGATGATGGCTTCAGTCTGCCGAAGTTAACGCCTCAATTCCCAGAGTAATAAATTCGAAAATCTGCTGGTAGTATCCCTGCGAAATAACCGAGCGCACTATGCCTGGATCGATATTGAGGTAATCGTGAACGAGGGCATTACGCAGACCGATGACCTTGCGCCAATTTCCCAGTTGTTCAAGCGAAAGATGTTGATGTTGAGACAGGATTTCAAAAGCAGAGTAAGCATCGCTGGGGCTACTGCCTGTCAGTGATTTTGCCCAGTGCTTGGCAACCCCAATGGCAGCTTCAATGCTGACCTGCAGAGAGCGTTCTGCAGCGCGGTATTCAAAGGTTGAAAGGTTTCGCTCGGACAGAATCTGATGAAGCTGATTGAGCTCAGCATGATATACCTTCGTATTTTGTTCTATCGCAGATAAATAGTAGGTGTCTGCCACGGGTCAGATTCCAAAATGCTTCAGATGATATTGATAGTCTAACTCAGCCTTGGACATGATTCGCCCTTCTGCGGCCAGCCTTGCATCACGATTACTGCAGTAAAGAAGCTCACCGGAGATGATATTCATCGCCAAAGGAATTGGGGCGTTTTGAATATCTATGAGACTGATTAGATCTTCATCAAGACCTAACGTTTTTGTCCAATCCAGCGCGAGTAATTCCGGACGTAATCGACGCTCGAAGGGGTCATCGATATGATCAGCAAATAACACACCTAAGTCATAGTCGCTGTCCGGGCGATAGTTGCCCTTAGCTCTTGAGCCATATAGCCAAAGTGCATTGATTTCCGGCTTTTGAGTGGCTAACTGTATCAGTCTTGCCAGAAGAGGGTCTTGTGAAGATGTCATCTTGTTCTGCTGTGAGAATGGAATATGTGTTGGCTTCATTCTAACCGGTTTGAGGGTGAATGCTATCCGCTCAGGCCTATTCCTTAAACGGCAGCATGTCGCAGGCGTGCTCTGCGTACTGTTGAACATGCTCGGCTTCTTCTTCGACAAAATCCCGTATCGCATCATCAAAGCCCGGCTCTGCAAGCCAATGGTTAGACCAGGTGAGGATCGGGTGAAAGCCCCGACTGATCTTGTGTTCACCCTGGGTGCCGGGGTCAAAATGCTTCAGGCCGCGTTCCAGACAGTATTCGATGCCCTGATAGTAACAGGCCTCAAAGTGCAGGCTGTCAGCTTCAACCTTGCTGCCCCAGTAGCGTCCGTAAAGGCTGGCGTTGTCATGAAAAAACAGTGCTGCCGCCACCGGGGCATCTGTCGAATCATAGGCGATCACCAGCATCATCTGTTCTGGCATGGTTTCAACTAACTGCTGGAAGAAGCTTCTGTTCAGATAGCCCTGTCTTCCCCGTTGCAGATAGGTGATGTGGTAGCAATGATAGAAGTGTTCCAGCTGTTCTGGCGTGATCTCTGTGCCTTCAACACGCGCTAAGCGGAATCCCTGTTCGGCAACTTTGCGCCTTTCCTGTTTGACGTTTTTACGTTTTTTCGAGCTGAAACTTGCCAGAAACTGATCAAAATCCTGCCAGTTGTCGGTATTAAACCAGTGGAACTGGCAGGTTAGGCGGGTATGCAGTTGCTGATTTGCCAGCAGCTGGTGTTCATCTTCCTGGGGGAAAAGCAGATGCCAGCCGGAGGCGCCTAATCGCATTGCTTCGGCTTTTACAGCGTCAACAATCAGGGGGAGCAGATCGGACTTCTGTATACCATCGGCCACCAACAGACGCTCACCCTGACTTGGGGTATAAGGTATGGCGGTGACCAGTTTTGGGTAATAGGCCAGTCCATAACGCTGATAGGCATCGGCCCAGGACCAGTCGAACACGTATTCGCCGTAGGAGTGGGTCTTAAGGTACAGCGGCATAAAGGCGATCAGGCCGTCATCAGATTCTACGGTCAGATGGTGGGGCTTCCAGCCGCCTTTTTCACTTGCGGCACCCGAGCTTTCAAGAGCCAGCAGAAAGGCTTTGCCGATAAAGGGGTTGTTGTCCGTATTCAGAAGCCGCTGCCAGTCGGCATCGTCAATCTGAGAGATGTTGTCGATAAAGCGTATCTTCATCAGCGCGGACTTCCCTTGGGTTTTACAGAAATTTTAGCGACGCATTCGCTCATAGGGTGCTTATACGTCGGTCAGGCGAATCAGTGCAGTAACTCATTCAGGCTTTTTATCTTAAGGAATTGCCGCCTCCTGTGTTCAGCTGGCCCACGTTGATCAGTCAGCCAGATCGCTTTAAGGCCAGCCTCCAATGCCGGTGCGATATCTTTTTCAAAGTGATCGCCCACCATGGTGCACTGATCGGGTGTTACTCCCAGTTGTTTTATGATGGCCTGATAAAAGCGGGGAGTGCCTTTGCCGATCCCCAGATTGCTCTGGCAGAAATAGCCTTCAAGGTAAGCGCATAAACCCACCCGGTCAAAAGCAGCCCGGATATCGCTTTCTGCGGAATCGGCAGCTCCTGTTGCAACAAAGAGTCGGGCGCTTTTGCTGAGTTCTGCTAAGACCTCATCGGCTTTCGGTTGCATCTGAACCTTAGGCCACTCCTTCATCTTCCCTGTCATTTCAGGGAAATCCACCATCAGGGTGTCACCCCAGTCGAACAGAAAAATGGGTTGTTTTGTTTTGCTGTCAGACACGCAGATCATTCTCCAAATCACATCAGCTGAAGCTTTAAATCAAACCGGCTGAAGCTCTTTGTTCAGGCCAGCTGAGGCTCTTTATTTACACCAGCTGAAGCTCTGGCATCGCTTTTTGAAGGTGAGGAATCAGCTGTTGAATGCGGGATTGAGCCTCTTCATCGCTCATCGCTTCTGGCGAGCCAACACCCCATATCGGCGCTGGCCAGGCGGCATCATCTTCCTGACGCACGACATGATGCACATGCAGCTGAGGCACCACATTGCCTAAAGCCGCGACATTCATTTTATGACCGTGGAATGCAGTCATCAGAGCTTCAGCCAGAATGCAGGATTCATCCATGAGTTGCTGGCGATCAGACTTGTCCAGCTGATGGATCTCGGTAATGCCGCCGATACGAGGCACCAGAATAAACCATGGAAATCGGGCGTCGTTCATCATTACCAGACGGGAAACCGGGAAGTCTGCAACCGGGATGGTGTCCTGCTCAAGACGGGAGTGCAAAGTAAACATAGGGTGCTCCTGAAAACAGTAGGCCGATATAAAAATGAGATGAAAAGGCCAGTGATTTCAGAAGCATATCAGAGAAAGCGAGCGGAGAGGATTTTGATTCAGGCCACTTGCCTGAATCCCGTAGCCAGCAGTTTAACAATCAGCAGAAAAGGAAATGCGCCGTGCATGGCAAGGTCAAACCAGTCGATAGATGCTTTCAGTTCGCCATTAACCAGCATACGTAGTTTTTCAACCAGATGGGGTTCAGGAAAGAAAGGGGCGAGGCCCAGAGTGAGTGAGCCAATAATCAGAATGCCCCAGGGCAGAGTGTCGAGCCAGTTAAGCAGTGTAGTCATGGATAACCTTTTATCGTTTATATTAAATTAGGTTTTGTTAATTTAAATAAGAGGATAATCGATTTTGCTAAGCTAGCCCAGACTTGAGGCATTCTGAGAATGAGGGAAATAGAAGGATCAGCGCTGGTTTTCGCGCAGAAACTCCCGCCACTCTTCCAGCAGATACGCGAAATCATCCAGTCCGCACTCAGCTCTGGCATCGTTTTCGTCGTTGTTCAGATCCTGTTCTTCAAGACTGGTGTTTTCGTATTCGTTGTCTTTAAGGCCTTCCTCAAACAGCAGCCAGTTGGCTGTGATCAGGCAGTCATCTTTGGTCAGGGTGATCTGAAACTCGGGGTCTGAACCTGTGTACTCCCGCTTGTTACCCTGTTTGATATCCGCAATCACTTCCAGCAGGTCATCCAGTGTGCAGAGAGACTGGCGTTCTTTGGCGTTAAACCAGCGTTCAAGAGCGGTTTGCTCGCCGTTCAGTTCAAGGCTGCACTGGCCGTCACGATCACGAATAAAGTCGAATTCCATGGATTTTCCGAAAGCAGTTGAGGCTGAAAAGCCTGATACACAAATTAAATCGGTTTGCCTGAAAGCTACAGAGGCTACCGATACAAAACCGTTATAAGGATGTATTGGCGGGCGGGATATTAGGTAAGGCCGTGTTTAAGGGCAAGTTTTAGTCTGTAAATTCGGTCAGAAGTGGTTGTCAGGTTAGCAAACAGAGAAAAATCGACGGGGGCGAAAGAAAATCTGAAGATTTTTCTGCATCCTGAGTTAGACAATAAGTGCAAAATGTTGGTTTTTTTGCACTTTAATCGCACCTTTGCAGGTAAATATACTGTTTTGTCGCCCTATTTTAGGGAGATCGAAAACTCTTATACGGATCTTGTATGGCATCTTTCGTTATTCAAATTGGTAGACCCCGAACCTTCTATTAGACTTTTTTCCGATGACAGTTGTGTGAACTGATTCACAACTGGGTTTGGCAGCACTTTCCGGCTGAACCTGAAATCACCGACAAAGATAATAACTAACGGGAATCCAAGATGAAAAAATCCGTATCCCTGCTGGCTGGTGCGGTCCTGAGCCTGGGGCTCATGACTGGTGCTAACGCAGCAACTTTGAAGATGGCATACGACGCTGACCCTGTGTCTCTTGATCCACATGAGCAGCTTTCCGGCGGCACACTCCAGCTGTCCCACATGACTTTCGATCCTCTGGTACGTTGGGATCGTAAACTGGGCTTCGAACCACGTCTGGCAGAGAAGTGGGAGCGTATCGACAATCTGACTATGCGTTTCCATCTGCGTAAGGGTGTTAAATTCCACTCCGGAAATACCTTCACCGCTAAAGACGTTGAGTTTACTTTCAACCGTCTGCGCGAATCTGCTGACTTTAAAGGCATCTTCGCACCTTTCTCTGAGCTGAAAGTAATCGATGACTACACCATCGAGCTGAAAACAGCAGAGCCTTTCCCGCTGATCCTGAACAACGTTACTTACCTGTTCCCAATGGACAGCAAGTTCTACTCAGGTACTGACGCAAACGGCGAGCCTAAAGACAAGCTGGTTAAACACGGCAACTCTTTCGCATCCCGTCAGCTGTCCGGTACTGGTCCTTACACCGTTAGCTACCGTCAGCAGGGTGTAAAAGTTGAGTTCGATCGTAACAGCAGCTACTGGGATACTCAGTCTCCTGGCAACGTTGATAAGATCGTACTGACCCCGATTAAAGAAGCGCCGACCCGTGTTGCAGCTCTGCTGTCCGGCGACGTTGATTTCATCGCTCCGGTTCCACCAACCGACCACAAGCGTATCGAGTCCAACAAGAATGTTGACCTGGTGACTATGGGCGGTACCCGTATCATCACGTTCCAGATGAATCAGGAACGTGTTGAAGCCTTTAAAGATGCCCGTGTACGTCAGGCTGTTGCTTACGCAATCAACCAACAGGGTATCGTTAAGAAAATCATGCGTGGTTTCGCAACTCCTGCTGCTCAGATGAGCCCATGGGGTTATCTGGGTCACAACGAAGCGCTGAAGCCTCGTTATGATCTGAAGAAAGCGAAGCAGCTGATGAAAGAAGCGGGTTACGAGAAAGGCTTCTCCATCACTATGATGGCGCCTAACAACCGCTACGTGAACGACGAGAAAATCGCTCAGGCTGTGGCTTCTATGCTGGCGAAGATCAACATCAAAGTTGACCTGAAAACTCTGCCAAAAGCTCAGTACTGGGGTGAGTTTGATGCTCGCGCTGCAGACATGATGATGATCGGCTGGCACGCAGATACCGAAGATTCCAACAACTTCTTCGAGTTCCTGACTGCATGTCCTGATACTGAAACAGGTCTGGGTCAGTACAACAGCGGTAACTACTGCAACCCTGAAGCTGACAAGCTGATGCAGCAGGCGAACACCGAAACCAGTCCTAAGAAACGTGCTCAGATCATGCAGAAAATCGAACAGATGCTGTATGACGATGCCGCGTTCATTCCTCTGCACTGGCAGAACCTGGCTTGGGCCGCTCGTAAGGGTGTGAACATTGAGCCGGTAGTAAACGTTATGGACTTCCCATACCTGGGTGACCTGGTTATTGAAGAATAATCACGGCAACTGAGATCACGGCTTATTAAGTCGATGTGAAGTTCGGCCGGTCTGGCCTCTCTCCCCCGAGAGTCAGGCTGGCCCTGTGTTCCTTCGGGGATACTTTCCCTCAGATATATAAAGAATAAAACGACGCAGGGATACGCGACGTCATAAAGGCAGAATAACCATGATTGCTTTTTTTATAAAACGACTGGCTCAGGCGATAGTAGTGATGTTTGTCATCAGTATTATCAGCTTCTCCATTCAGGATAACTTGGGCGACCCATTGCGAGAGATGGTTGGCCAATCGGTTTCAGAAGCCGAACGTCAGCAACTTCGTAATGAATTGGGCCTGAATGATCCCTTCTTAGTACAGTACGGCCGCTTTGTAAAAAATGCGCTGCAAGGTGACCTGGGCACCTCCTATTTCTTTAAAGAGCCTGCCCTGGATGTGATTCTGGCAAAACTACCGGCGACACTTGAGCTGGTATTTGGTGCCTCTCTAATTATTGTATTTTTATCGGTTCCGCTGGGGGTTTACTCTGCCATTAACCCTCAAAGCTGGTTTTCCAAGGCGGTAATGGGCTTCAGTATTATCGGTATCTCTGTACCTGTGTTCCTGACCGCTATTGGCCTGATCTACTTCTTCTCTATCGAGTTGGGCTGGATGCCTTCCTTCGGTCGTGGTGAAACTCAGCCGATGTTCTGGGGCTGGGAATCCGGTTTCTTTACCTGGGATGGTCTGGCGCACCTGGTGCTGCCGTGTATCTCTCTGGCTTCTATTATGCTGCCGCTTTTTATCCGTCTGATCCGCGCGGAGATGATGGAGGTGCTGCAGTCTGAGTACGTGAAATTTGCCTGGGCTAAGGGTCTTAACCCGCGCCGTATTTACTTCCTGCACGCTCTGAAAAATACCATGCTGCCGGTGATTACTGTTGGTGGTGTTCAGATCGGAACCATGGTGGCGTACACCATTCTGACTGAAACCGTATTCCAATGGCCGGGTATGGGCTTCCTGTTCCTGGAAGCGATTAACCGTGTGGATACCCCGCTGATTGTGGCCTACCTGATTGTTGTAGGTGCGATCTTTGTAATCACCAATACCATCGTGGATCTGGTTTACGGCTTAGTGAATCCTACGGTGAATCTGGCGGGCAAGAAATAAGGCGGAATGACCATGACTACTGAAAATCAAACTTCAGCCAACAAGATGCCTGTGCCGGAAAAAGCACCGAGTGCATGGGAGCGTTTTAAAGAAACGCACGTTTGGCACAGCTTTATCAAAGACCGTGTGGCTCAGATCAGTCTGACCATCTTTATGGGTTACGTGATCATGGCGCTGTTTGCTCCGGCAATCGCACCTTTTGATCCGTATGATCCTACCCAGATCGACATTATGAACTCTGAGCTGCCTCCAAGCTGGGATGAAGAGATGGGCGACGAGCAGTTCTGGCTGGGTACAGACGCTCAGGGTCGTGACCTCTGGTCGACGATTCTGTATGGCACCCGTATCTCTCTGACCATCGGTATCTGTGCAGTACTGCTGCAGGCGACCATCGGTATCATTATCGGTCTGATCGCGGGCTACCGCGGTGGCCGTGTTGATAACATTCTGATGCGCTTTGCTGATGTTCAGCTGTCTTTCTCAACAATGATGGTTGCGATTGTGGTTCTGGCGGTGTTTCAGGCCAGTTTCGGCACCGAGCTTTATCAGGATCTGGCGAGGATTATGCTGGTACTGGTTATCGGTATTGCTGAGTGGCCGCAGTACGCCCGTACGATTCGTGCCTCGGTTCTGGCGGAGAAGAAGAAAGAGTATGTCGATGCCGCCCGAGTTATGGGGCTGGGACAGATGCGGATTATGTTCCGTCATATTCTGCCGAACACCTTAAGTCCGATTCTGGTGATCTCTACGGTTCAGGTGGCTAACGCGATTATTTCTGAAGCTTCTCTGTCCTTCCTGGGTCTGGGTATGCCGGTTTCTCAGCCTTCTCTGGGTTCTCTGATCTCCAGCGGTTTCGAATATATCTTCTCCGGTGCCTGGTGGATCACCGTGATTCCGGGAATTGTGTTGGTTGTTCTGGTTCTGGTGATGAACCTGTTGGGCGACTGGCTGCGTGATGTACTCAACCCGAAACTGTATAAGGGGTAAGACGATGCCTTTATTAGAAGTTAAAAACCTTGAAGTCAGTTTCGGTCTGCGTAGCGGTGAAGTTAAAGCGCTGCGCAACATCAACTTCACTCTGGATCGCGGCGAACGTCTCGGTTTAGTTGGTGAGTCCGGTGCCGGTAAATCTGTACTGGGTTTCTCCATCCTGAACCTGATCTCCAAACCGGGACGTATCTCCGGTGGTGAGATCCTGTTTGAAGGCAAAAACCTGGCGGATATGTCCCCGGAAGAGCTGCGTGATGTGCGCGGTAACCGTATCTCCATGATCTTCCAGGACCCTATGATGACTCTGAATCCGGTTCTGACCATTGGTCAGCAGATGATTGAGTGTCTGCAGGCGCACCGTAAGATTAGTAAAGAAAACGCCCGTACCATTGCGATTCAAAAGCTGCAGCAGGTACAGATTCCATCTCCGGAAACCCGTATCGACCAGTATCCGTATGAGCTGTCCGGTGGTATGCGTCAGCGTGTGGTGATCGCCATCGGTCTGCTGATGGATCCGGATATCATTATCGCTGATGAACCTACCACAGCACTGGATGTAACCATTCAGGCCGAAATCATGGAGCTGATGGTTGAGCTGTGTGAGCGTAACAACGTTGCCCTGATTCTGATTACTCACGATCTGGGTGTGGTGTCTCAGGTTACCCAGAAAGCGATCGTAATGTACGCCGGTCGTATTATCGAGCAGGGGCCGACCCGCGAGATCATCAACGATGCCCAGCACCCTTATACACAGGGTCTGATGAACGCTCTGCCGCAGATGGCGATTCCGGGTCAGCGTCTGAATCAGATTCGTGGTGCTATGCCGTCTCTGCAGAAAATTCCAACGGGTTGTGCCTTCAACCCACGTTGTGACTATGTTCGTGATGCCTGTACCCAACAGCTGCCGGGTTATACCGCTTCCGGTAACTGTCAGGTGGCCTGCCACATGGTGGCCGAGTTGAAACAAGCAGAACAGGCATCAGAGGGCGCATAACATGACCGATAGCAAAATCACTGAGCAAACGGATCAGCAGCCTGAGACTCTGGTGCAGATCCGTGGTTTATACAAAAAATTCAACATCTCCGGCGACTTTCTGGATCAGCTGAAATTCAAAGGCGGCAAGATTGTTCGTGAGCAGGAGTTTGTTCACGCCATTAACGGTGTGAATCTGGATATCCAGAAGGGCGAAGCTCTGTGCGTAGTGGGTGAGTCTGGTTGTGGTAAGTCCACCGTTGCCCGTACCGTAATGGGGCTGATTACACCGTCTGCCGGTTCTATCAGCTACCGTGGTGAGCGTATTGATGATCTGGATGACAAGCAGCTTCTGCCGTACCGCAAGAAGATGCAGATGATCTTCCAGAACCCATACGCATCTCTTAACCCGCGTATGACCATCGCCCAGACCCTGGAAGAGCCGGTTCGCCTGCACAACCCTGACTGGTCTGCTCAGCAGGTGCGTGACAAGGTTCATGAGGTGATGTTCTCGGTCGGTATCGACCCAAGCTGGGGCGAGCGTTTTGCTCACGAGTTCTCCGGTGGTCAGCGTCAGCGTATCAGTATCGCCCGTGCTCTGGCGGTTGATCCTGAGTTTATCGTGGCGGATGAGCCGATCTCGGCTCTGGACGTGTCGATTCAGGCGCAGGTGCTGAACCTGCTGATGGATGCGCAGGAAAAACGTAACCTGACCTATCTGTTTATTACTCACGATCTGGCGGTTGTTGAGCACTTCGGCACCCGTGTGGCAGTGATGTATCTGGGCTCACTGTGTGAACTGGCACCGACCAAGACACTGTTCGCCAAGCCACGTCACCCGTACACTCAGGCACTGATGTCGGCGATTCCGCGTCTGGAAGATGACCGTCCGCCACATATCAAACTGCAGGGTGAGGTACCGACCCCGGTGAATCTGCCAAGTGGTTGTGTGTTCCACGGCCGTTGCCCATACGCGAATGAGCGTTGCAAGCAAGAGATTCCGAAGCTGATCACGACTGATGAAGGTGGTCAGGTGGCCTGTCATGGTGTGGAAGAGGGCCGCATTTAAGCGTCCGGTTCTAACGGCCCAACTATAAGGTTGGGTTGTCGATCCTCTTTCAGAGCACAAAAAATATCAGCCTCCGGTCTGATTCCTGTTTGTTGTTTCGCGCTCATAGATGATGGCGCTGGAAAGCAGGCAGAGACAGCCGGAGGCTTTTTAAGGAGTGGATATGAGCTTTATGATCCCATCAGCGATCAAGATCAGCAGTCAGTTCGATGCCGGTAATATTGAGGTACTGGACCTGACCAATCCGCAGGATATTCAGCTGAGTATCCGTAAGGACAACCAGTCCGATTTTTTCCAATGGTTTCATTTTCGCGTACAGGGCGCTGCCAATCAGCCACTGACATTGCGGGTATTGAATGCGGGTCAGGCAGCGTATGTCGATGGCTGGCCGGATTACCGTGCGGTAGCCTCATACGACCGTGAAACCTGGTTCCGCGTGGATACGGCTTATGAAGCCGATACCGGCGAACTGGTGATTCAGCATACACCGGCGCAGAACAGCATCTACTTTGCTTACTTTGCTCCTTATACCTGGGAGCAGCATCTGGATCTGATCGCTCAGGCGCAGCAATCCGCACTGTGTGAGGTGCATGATATCGGCACCACGCTGGACGGCTATGATCTGAATCTGCTGAAAATCAGTAAGCCTACAGAGTCTGAAGCACCTGCTAAGAAGCAGATCTGGGTTACGGCCCGTCAGCACCCCGGCGAAACCATGGCTGAGTGGTGTGCAGAAGGCTTTATCGCTCGCCTGCTGGATGAAGATGATGCTCTTGCGCAATCGATTCTGGAGCAGGCAGAATTCTATGTTGTGCCGAATATGAATCCGGACGGTTCGATTCGCGGACACCTGCGTACCAACGCCTGTGGTGCTAACCTTAACCGTGAGTGGGAAACACCGACGGCTGAGCGTAGCCCTGAAGTTCTGGCGGTTCGTAGTCTGATGCAGCAGACCGGTGTCGATCTGTTTCTGGATCTGCACGGTGATGAAGCGCTGCCGTGTAACTTTATCGCCGGTCAGGAAGGTGCTCCACATCTGCCTGACACGATTCTGGCGCAGGAAGACCGCTTTAAGCAGGATCTGGCACAGATCAACCCGGACTTTCAGCTGGAGCGCGGCTATCCGCCCGGCAAGTTTGGTCCTGAGACCTTTACCATTGCAGCCTTCTGGGTTGGTCGGGAGTTTAATTGCCCGTCGATGACTCTGGAGATGCCTTTCAAGGATTACGACAACCGCCCGGATGCGGACTTCGGCTGGTCACCGGAACGCTCCATCAAACTGGGTGAATCTATGCTTTACCCGATTCACCAGTGGCTGCAGGCTGACCTGTAAGCTGTCGATGGTTGTTTATTTAACTGGCCTGATTTTGGGCACTGTCCCGAGTCAGGCCGGTTTGTCCTTTAAGGTACGCTATGGAAGTTAGATGGCTTGATGACTTTATCGCTTTGGCCCGTACCCGGCATTTTTCCCGGGCGGCTGACGAGCGTAATGTCACCCAACCGACTTTGAGTCGCCGCATTAAGCTGTTAGAGGAAGAGATGGGCACCACCCTGATCGACCGTAATAGCTTGCCGCTATCGCTGACAGCCGCCGGCGAAGTGTTTCTGGCGGGTGCCGAACAGATGTCTCGCATCGCCCGGGAAACCAAGGTGCGTTGTAACGAAATTCGTGAACAGCAGAGTAACCGCCTCACCTTTGCCACCACACAGACTCTCTATCTGACCCTGTATCACTCTGCCTTGTTGCCGTTTTCTGAGCAGCACAATTTGCCGATTGATCTGAATCTCAAATCCACCTCCTGGGTTGGCGCTGATTTTGTTAATGCTTTGTCTCAGGGCGAGTGCGATCTGGTGCTGTGTTTCTGGCATCCCACCATGAAGGTTGCACGGGATCTGGATGACGAGCGCTTTGAGAGCCTGACCGTGGCCCGTGAAAAGCTGGTGCCGGTAACGGCTAACGATGAAGATGGCCGCCCGCTTTACTATCTGCCGGGCCAGAAGGCCAAGCCTTTACCCTACATCGGTTACTACGAAAACTCCTTCATGCGCTCGGTACTGGATCATTTTGTCCAGCAGCAGCCTGAGCCACCTCAACTGGTGACCATGAATGAGAACGTACATTCCATTAGTGTTAAAGCCATGATTAAAGAGGGTTTTGGTTTTGGCTGGGTGCCTAAGCGTCTGGTTAAGAGCAGCCTGGAGCATGGCAGCCTGAGTCTTGCCGGAGGTGAAGAGTGGCATGTGCCGATGGAGATTCGCCTGTACCGCAACCGTCAGAATGTTCAGACCAATATCCGTCAGCTGTGGACGCTTTTGGAAGAAGCTATCGCCAATAACTCGCTCTCCGTCTGAGGGCGGGTTCGTTAAACAATTTCCGGAATTTTGCTGTTAAACCTCTGATTCCCTGAATGGTAGAAGATCGATCAAAAGGGTTTCGATAAAAGGTTTCGATAAAAAGGTTTTCTTATGTCTGCACTTTATTTTGCTCACCTGTCACAACTGCAGTCCCGTACCGAAAAATTTCTGCAGGACCATCAGTTCGATCAGCTGCTGATCGGCTCCGGCAGTCTGCACAAACACTTTCTGGACGATACCCGTTATCCGTTTCGTCCCAACCCGCACTTTGTTCACTGGGCTCCATTCCTGACGCAGCATCCGGATTGCTGGCTGCTGGTTCGCCCGGGGCTGAAGCCGCTGATGTTCTACTACACGCCAAAGGATTTCTGGCACCTGACACCGGATCTGCCATCGGCGGACTGGGCGCTGGCTTTTGAGTGGATCGCTTATGACGATAAAGCGGTGATGCTGGCGACGGTTGGTCAGGCCCGTACGGCTCTGATCAGCGAGCAGGGTGTTGACGGCGACAATATCAGCCACAATCCGGAAGCACTGATTCATGCTATTAACTTCAGCCGCGCGGTTAAGACCGAGTGGGAACAACACTGCCTGCGTGAGGCCAACTATCTGGCAGTTAAAGGCCATCGTGCGGCCCAACGTGGTTTTGAGTCCGGTTTGAGTGAATATGCGATTCATCAGGCGTACCTGAGCGCGATTTCTCATAATGAGCGCGATATGCCTTATGACAATATTGTTGGCCTGAACGAGCACGCTGCGGTACTGCACTACCAGTTCCAGCAGCGTTCTGCGCCAGGTGAACACCGCACTTTGCTGATCGATGCCGGTGCCAGCTTCAACGGCTATGCTGCTGATATCACCCGTACGTTCACTCAGGAAGGCACTCTGTTTTCTGATCTGGTGAAAGGTCTGGATGATCTGCAGCTGCAACTGTGCAATCAGATCAGTGCTGGTAGCGATTTCGTCGCCTTGCACGAGCAGATGCATCTGATGATTGCGGATCTGCTGAATCGCTTTGGTATCGTTCACGCCAACCCTGAGGTACAGCTGGAGCAGGGTATCACCCGTACCTTCTATCCTCATGGTCTGGGTCACCTTCTTGGCCTGCAGGTACATGATGTGGGCGGCTGGCAGCAGGATGCATCCGGCACCCTGAAAGAGCCACCGGCAGAGCATCCTTTCCTGCGTCTGACCCGTAAGCTGGAAGCAGGCTACGTGATTACGGTAGAGCCGGGTGTGTACTTTATTCCGCAGCTGCTGGAAGAGCTGAAAGTATCCAAGGCGTCTGACCAGATCAACTGGGCGATGGTTGAGAAGCTGCTGCCCTATGGTGGTATCCGCATCGAAGATAACCTGTGTGTCACTGCTGAGGGCAGTGAAAACTATACCCGTGACGGTTTTGCCAAGTTGAGTTAATCTGCTAGCTTAATCAGTAACTGCTTGTTTAACGGGCAGTTACTGATTCAGGCTTTTCATCGATATTTGAATTGGCATCACTTTATGGCATTTGAGAATCACTGGGCAGCTCAGCGTCTGACGACCCGCTATTTTGGCAATCTCACCTCTAAAGATCTGATTGAGGCGAATAGTGCAACGATAGGCTCTGCTCAGTATGAAGAGATCGATACTATTCTGATCAGCTTTGATGAAATCGAAAGCTATGACGTTGGCGAAAAAGATGTTCTGATCGCCGTTGAGTTTGCCCTGCGGAATAACCGTTATAATCCTCTGATACCGGTTGCTATTGTCTCTGCAGACCCTGTTTTACGACCTTTAATCGATCAGTATATTCACTGTACTGAACTTGAAATTCCCCATGCCCGGCAGGCACTTTTCTTTAATAACACTGAAGCCGAAGCCTGGCTGATTGACCAGATCCGATGATCCATTAGTCTGTTTATTGCCCTAACTCTTGCCCTGGCCCAGAGCCATCTCTACATCCTTAGACTTACCCTCCAGTCTGACCATGGCACTCAAGTGGTATCGGTTTAATCTCCGGAACAAGCTATAAAGCAACTCTGGATTCGTTCCTGATCCGATGTTTTAACCACTCTGATGTTTTAACCCCCGGATGTTCTAACCAACAGGGTTGAGCTTATGGCTTTCCGCTTATTACTCCTTTTGTCACTTCTTTGTCTTGAGGGCCTGATCAGCCCTCTGGCCTTTGCCCATGGTGTTGATAGTCAGGATGGTGCTTTTATCGAGCAAACCCAAGGGGCTGCAATCCTGCCTTTTATCTATCTCGGTGCGAAACACATGGTCACCGGATACGATCATCTGTTGTTTCTGCTCGGCGTTATTTTCCTGCTTTACCGAAGCCGTGATGTCGCGATTACCGTTTCTCTGTTTGCCCTGGGACACAGCATTACACTGCTGGTTGGTGTGTTGGCTGAATGGCAGGTGAATCCCTGGCTGATTGATGCTCTGATCGGTTTATCTGTGGTCTACAAGGGGCTGGATAATCTGGGGGCTTATAAGGTTTGGTTCCGGCTTCAGCCGGATATCCGCTGGGCGGTGTTTCTCTTTGGTCTGGTTCACGGCTTAGGTCTGGCGACCAAGCTGCAGGAATATTCACTCAACAGCGAAGGCCTCTTTGCCAATCTGATCGCCTTTAATATCGGTGTTGAACTGGGACAGGCGCTGGCCTTGATTCTTATGCTGGCGCTGGTGAATCTCTGGCGTAGTTTTTCGGTGTTTAACCGACAGTCAGCCTACCTCAATCTTGGGCTGATCTTTCTTGGTTTTTTGCTGGCCGGATACCAGTTAACCGGGTTTGTAATTGAAGGAGGTGTTTGAAATGACAATTCAGCAGGATATTCCCCAAACCGCCAGTAAGGCCCAGCTGATCAGGCAAACACTGGTTGCTTTTGTCGTCGCCCTTGTTGTTCTTTTAGTCGTTGTGTTGCCTGTGGAATTTCAGCGCGATCCAACCGGTCTGGGAGCGGCATTGGGATTAACGGGTTTAACGCAGGCTGATGCGGCTGAACCTTTGGCAGCAAAAGAGGCGAATGCACCTTTAACGAACTCTTCAATCACCTCTTCAGCTACGTCCGCTGGGGGTGAGCATTGGCAGACGGATTCTCAGCTTCAATCCGATCAACTAACCCTGACACTCCCACCCCGAAAAGGTTTGGAGGTGAAAGCGATGATGCATGAGGGACAGCGCTTTATTTACCAATGGCAAGCAGAGGGCGGTGAGCTGGATTTTGATATGCATGGCGAAGAGCCTCTGGCTGTAGAGGATTTCACCAGCTTCTGGGAAGCCAAGGGTTACGCCTCTGCTCAGGGTAGTTTTACCGCGCCTTTTGAAGGCAGTCATGGCTGGTACTGGTATAACCCGGGAACTGAAGCCGTCACTCTGACACTGAAAATTCAGGGGTTTTATCAGGGCGTTTACCTGCCCTAATCCATAGATAAAGGCACTACCCCCGAGGGTACTAGTGCCTTTTCATTTATTAAATATCGATGAACTCCTTATTAACTCTCCAAGCGCACTGCTGGCTGTCGCTTAAACCAGCTTTGCTGCCATTGTCCGATCAGGAAGCCCACCAGAATCAGCGCACAGGCCAATAGCTTGGTATTGTCGATCACTTCGCCGTGGAAAATCATACTGCCTAACAGGCCAAACACCGGGGTCAGCATGGTTAACGGGGCGACTGTTGATAGCGGGTATTTGGTAATCAGGCGATTCCAGAGCCAGTAACCCAGCAAGGTCGTTGGGTAGGCCTGAAACAGAACCGAAAACCAAACGCTGCCATTCATCTGCTCCGGCAGGGCGACAAACACCTCAGGGCCGTAAGTCACCAGTGCCAGCGTCGCCAGTGGCAGGGGCGCAAACAGCATACCCCAGACACTGAAGGCAAAGACCTGCTGGGTATTGGCGAGTTTTACGATCAGACCGATAACCGCCCAGCTTAAAGCGCCGATCAGGATCAGCAGCAGTCCCGCCAAAGGCACAGAGCCATCTTCAAGACTCAGGCTGACCACTGCTCCCAAAAGAATCAGGCCAGCTCCCAATGTCTGACGAGCAGAGATTTTCTCTTTCAACACCAGCCAGCCGATCAGAAGGCTCGCAATCAGGCTCAGATCCATCAGCACGCCCGCCATTCCGGCGCTAACACCCAGCGTAATGGCTGAAGTCATCATGCCCCAGACACCCACGCCAAAGGTGATGCCGTAGCCCATCAGATAACGCAGTTTCACCTGTGGACGTTTGATAAAAAAGATCACCGGCAGCATGGCGAAAGTAAAGCGCAGGGTGGTCAGCAGAATCGGGTTGATCTGATCCGCCCCCAGTTTGATCACGGAAAAGTTAAAGCCCCATAAACACATAATGCTCAAACCCAGAAGCAGGTCGTTAAGGCGCATGGTTTTGTCCTCCTCAGAAAATAGCGCTTTGAAACGCTTTGCTGTTGAGGAGTAAGTTTCCGGGATCGGCAAAAAAGATAACAGAATCAATTTTTGAAAATAAAAAGTGTACAGTTTTGGGCTGTGGCGCTAATCTGAGCCGTACAGTTCAGAGAAACAGGGGTGGGAAGGTGCGTTATCAGGGCATTGCCGAGCAGATTATTACCGATATTCAGTCTGAAAAACTGGGCCATGGCAGCCGTATGCCTTCCCTCAGAAAGCTGGCGCAGCAGTTTAATGTCAGCATGACTACCGCGATCAATACCTATCACCATCTGGAAGAGCTGGGCTGGATTATCGCCAAACCTCAGTCCGGTTTTTATGTCTCCCGCCCTTTGCTGGCCAGCAAAACCCCGGAGTTGCCGCAGTTTCGAAGTCAGCTGAAAAGCATCTCCTTTCAGGAATCCGGCATTAACTATCAGCCGGGCATCTATGAGCCGGGTCCGCTGGGGATCTCTCAGTTAGCACCGGATCTGATGCCCACCGAGGCCCTGCAGCGCAGTCTTAAACGAGGCCTGAAACGACTCTCGGTGCAGCTGCATGCGTATCCCGACCGACAGGGTGATCCTGCACTGCGTCTGGCGCTGGAAGAACACTTTTCTGCCTATGGCTTCCCATTGAGTGCGCGGGATCTGGTGATCACCAATGGCTGTATTGATGCGGTGCGTATCGCACTGGAAACCGTATCTGATCCCGGTGATGCCATCGCCATCAGTTCACCCTGTTTCAGCGGTTTACTAGAGCTCTTGGCAGGGCTGAACCGTAAGGTGGTTGAGATTCCTTCGACCACGGAGGGTATCGATCTGGATCAGTTTGAGGCGCTGCTGAAAGCCAAAACCGTCAAAGCGGGGCTGTTCAGTACCTCCCATATGAATCCCCAGGGCATCAGTATGACTGCAGATCAGAAGCAGCGGCTGGCAGAGATGGCGAATCACTATCAGACCCCGGTAATCGAAGACGATATCTATATCGAATTGGGGCAGAGTAAAACCCTGCCGTTACCGGCGAAATACTGGGACAAAGGCGGTTATCTGCTCTGGTGCGGTTCGGTATCGAAAACCCTGAGTGCCGGTTTTCGTGTCGGCTGGTGTCTGCCGGGGCGCTTTTTTACTGCTTACGAGCGCCGTCATGGGGTGAATCACTTTGGTGTCAGTACGCCGGTGCAGGCGGGGCTGGCGGACTTTATCAATACCGGTCAGTATCACAGCCATCTCAACCGTATCCGCACCCAGCTGCAGCAGAATCTAAAAAACTACCGGCAGTATCTGCTGGATCATCTGCCTGATGGCTGTGCGGTCAGCCAGCCCACCGGCGGCATGGTGCTCTGGTTGCAGATTCCGGGGCTGGACAGTAAACAGCTCTGGCAAGAGGCGATCGCCGAAGAGCTGGATCTGCGTATCGGACCAGCCTTTACCACGCTGGATCTCTATCAGGATTATGTCCGTATCAATACTGGCTGGCCGCTGGATGAAAAAATTGAAACCCTGCTGGCAAGTTTTGTGGGGCTTGTGAATAAACAGCGGGTTAGTAAGCAGCAGGTTGGTGCACAGAGCAAAGAAAAACCTGATAAACAGGCTCAGCTAACAGCTTCCGGTAGGGCGTGATATTCTAAGTAACAGTAACGATTTGATTTTGTAACCCCTTATTCCTGTTGAGGTTTTCTATGGATATTCATCGCATCAACCCCTGCAAGCGTTGGTCTGACGCGACGGTTTACAACGGTATTGCAAACTTTGTTGAAGTACCGGAAGCAGACCTGACTGCAGATATCAAAGGTCAGGTGGCGCAGATTTTTGAACAGGCGGAAGCCTCTCTGGCAACGGTGGATAGCGATAAAAGCCGGATTCTGTCGGTTACGATCTACATTACCGATTTTGCCAATCTGGCAGCGCTGAATGAGGTTTGGGATGAATGGTTCCCGGAGAACACCGCACCAAGCCGCGCCTGTGTGAAAGCAGAACTGGCTGATCCGGGTTATCTGGTAGAGATGGCCTTTACCGCTGCAGCGGGTGAGAAGTTCCTCTGATCGGAAGTGGTTGTAATTTATTGATACTGCTTTAATAAAAAACGGGATGCTGTGATGGCATCCCGTTTTTTGTTTTGGTGGCAATCTTGCCTGAAAATCAGATCTAAGGCGCCAGCATCAGGTAATCCATCGGCAGGTATTTCACCCAGTCGCCTTCGCGAATTTTCTGACCCGGTTCAACAATCGCCAACGCATCCGCCCATTGGCAAGAGGTCAGTACGCCGGAATTTTGGGATGGGGCAAGCTCTACCCGCATCGGCTGGCTTGGCAGATCTCCCGGACGCAGGCGAACCCGACGTACCCGCAGGTATTCACGGCGCTGGCCAGCATCAATATTAAACTCGGCTTCCGCATGGCGGTAAACCGGAGCTGGCACTTCACCACGACCCTGAAGCACGCCCAAAGCGGGACGCACAACCACAAGACAGGTCAGCAGTGAGGAAACCGGATTGCCCGGCAAACCGATAAAAGGGGTTTTGCCTTTGGCGGTATCGATCTGACCAAAAGCCAGCGGTTTACCCGGTTTCATCGCCATACGCCAAAGATTCAGAGAACCCTGCTGCTCGATAGCAGGCTTAACATGATCCTCTTCACCGACGGAAACACCGCCGCTACTGATCACCAGATCTGCTTTGCAGGCGGCTTCCTGCAAGGCATTAACGGTGGCTTCACGATTATCAGGAATAATACCGCTATCGATCACCTCACAGCCGAGATTAGTCAGCAGAGACAGCAGCATATAGCGGTTGGAGTTAAAGATCTGACCGGCCTGCAGCGGTGAGCCCGGTTCAACCAGTTCATCACCCGTACTCAGCAGCGCCACTTTCGGCTTTTTGTAGACCACAACTTCCGCCTGACCTACAGACGCCACCAGTCCAAGGGCGACTGCATCCAGACGGCTGCCTGCACTTAACAGGGCGTGACCTTGCTGAATATCCTGACCCGCTTTGCGGACAAAATCACCCTGACGGGGTGCATCGATATGGGTGTGGAAGCTGACCATATCGCCATCAACCTTCACTTTTTCCTGCATCACGATAGTGTCTGCACCGGCAGGCAGAGGCGCACCGGTGAAGATGCGGGCGCAGGTGCCGGGCTCAAGAGGCTCGGGTTGCTGACCGGCAGGAATACGCTGGCTGATGCGCAGCGGGCTTTTCTTCAGATCCTGAATATTCAGGGCGTAACCGTCCATGGCGCTGTTGTCCATGCCGGGTACATTAACTTTGGAAATCACAGGTTCCGCCAGCACACAGCCCAGTGCCTGAGAAAGCGGTTTTACTTCAGTAGCAACCGGTTGGATCTCAGCGCAAATTCGGCTGATCGCTTCATCCACAGGCATCAGGCCGGGTTGATCGCAGGCGTCTTTTCTCGATTTAAGCAACATAACTTCCGATTTCCGTTGTCTTGGGCTGTGAGGTCATTCTATAAACTTTGCGGGCTAAGATAGCACAAACCGGTCTCTGCCTAATTGATAACGACTTAAGGGTAGAGACCGGTTTGATATTATGGAGAATTAAACGTGCTGAGCATTGCCTTTGGTCAGCAGTGCAACGTAGTTGCAAGGACGGTGACGGCTGTCCAGTTGATCCTGAATTACCTTGTACCAACCGGTACGGCAAGCACCGGTAGAGCCCGGCAAGCAGAAAATCAGGGTGTTGTTGGCCAGACCGCCCAAAGCACGGGACTGGATCGTAGAGGTTTTAATCTCTTCGTAAGACAGCATACGGAAAACTTCACCGAAACCATCGATCACCTTGTCCAGCAGAGGTGCAACCGCTTCCGGGGTGCTGTCTCGGCCTGAGAAGCCGGTACCGCCGGTGCTGATGATGCAGTGGATGTTTTCGTCGGCAATCCAGTTAGAGATGGTTGCACGAAGCTTGTAAACATCATCCGGCACGATAGCGCGATCGCCCAGTTTGTGACCGGCTTCTTCCAGGCATTTGATCAGGGTGTCGCCACTTTTGTCAGTTTCCAGTGTACGGGTATCAGAAACCGTCAGAACGGCAATGTTCAGAGGGACTTCTACAGGTTCTGCTGGTTTGTTATCCATAATTTGTGACATGGGATTACCTTATTCTTCTGATGACTTAAGAGATAAATTGTCCGGCGCTGTTTGCTCAGCAGTTGGCTTTAAATCGGATTTAAAAACATAAGAGCAAACAGGTTTAAAATTACTGACCAAATAAAAGCACACCTTATGCCATGGCGTAAGGGAAAAAAGCCGGAAATGCTCTGCTATCATCCAAAAAAGCCCTGTTCGGACGAGCCAAACAGGGCTTTAAGCTGCAACCGCTTAACTGTCTCTAACTTTATCAGACGTTAGGGATCACTATCGGATACCAGATTGCGGTTGAGTCGCTGGTGTAACCAGGCCAATGCCAACAGCACCAGACCCAGCCCCATAAAGGAGGCTACACGCCATAGTCCGGTCAGATCCGACATATCGATCAGGAACAACTTGGCCACGACGGCCAGAAGTAGTCCCATCCCCGCTTTATAGAGAGAGCTCTTTTGTAGCCAGCTACCCAGCAACAGTGCCGCAGAGGCCATCAGCAGCCAAACCACAGAATAGGTGTAGAGCTCGCCGTTTGACGTGGTGTTTCTCAATGCCATAGGGTTCGTTAGCCCAACCTCGCCAATCTGCCAAAGGTGTCGTATCTCCATAGAAACGAACAGCAGCAGGTTGGCTCCGGCAAACATAATGGCGTAGCGGGCAAAGCGAGTCGGCAGTAAACGCCAAAGGGCTACGCCGATCAGTGTTGGTACACCATAGCTCAACAGCAGCAGATTAAAGATAGGGGTATCGCCAACCTGAGTCTGATAGCTCCAGAGCGGGTTACCGTCCAGCAAAACGAAAACGCCGTAGTTGATTGCTGCAGCGGCCAGATGCACGGTCGCCAGAATTTCATAGAAGCGCACCAGATGCTCGCTGATTCTTGCGCGATACAGATAAACTGCAGCTGCACCGCCCCAGATCAGGGTATTCAGGCTGGCTTCAAGGAAGCTGTACTCGGAAACAAAAATATCGCCATCGTAGAGCCAGTAACGCAGCTCCGCCGCAATGGTCAGAATCAGCAGGTGAGCGGTTGCTCCCTGCAGCCAGGCGCGCATCTTAAGATCTGACTGCATCAACCAGGCCGCCAGAGCTGCAAACAGCGTCGAGCCACCGTAAGTCCAGAGCGACCAGTGGCTGCCGTTGTCGTAAGTCAGTACCCAGGGGTTCAGTGTCAGGCGCAGTACAACAACCGTCAGCACGGCACGGATCACCCAAGGCATATAGGTCAGCTGATAGCGGCGTTGCAGCCATGACAGGCTCACTAGCTGTGCTGCCAGAGCAACTGTCAGAGTGGCATCTGCCAGCCAGATCACAGCTAACAGTGCCAGACTCAGATGCGCCGATGCGGTAATCACCACCTTAAAGCTATCGCTATAAATCTCTGAACCTTTGGTCAGAGTCCAGCGCATCAGTAACAGGTAAGCGATGCTGACCGCTACTGCCACAGAACCCCAGGTCCACTCTTCGGTAAAGCTGTTCAGAGCGTAATAAGCGGTGGTTAGCAGCACAATGGGTGTCAGAGAACCCAGTGCAGCCCAGTATGCCGGTAACGGATAACGCTGACGAATCAGCCAAACGGCAGTGCCGCTGAAGAGCATGCTGATGAGAATAAAGCGAACAATCAGGCCGTACTGAATGGTATAGGTCGTTGCTTCCAACATGATCTGATCCTGTGCTTCAGTCAGCAGAGGAAGCAAGGCTGCAATCAGAATCGTCACCAGAGCGATAACCGGTAACAGAGTAAACAGCGGTCGCCGTGCCGCCACCAGAATCAAGAGTGCCGGAAGCAGCAACAGGCTGATTGGACTGGCATCATCAACCCCTTCAATCAGCAGACTCCAGGCTTGTGCCAGAGTGACCAGTAACAGCAGGATTCCCTGGAACCAGCCTGTGCTCTGGCGCAACTCACTAATTTGAGCTTCGCGCAGTTCAGCATCTTTCAGGTTTTTCAGCCATTGCCACAGGCTTTTGATGGTGCCCTGATGATCTTCAGGCCAGTCCAGCTGTTTTAGTGTCCAGTCAAAACGTGGTACTGCAAGGAAGAGATAAGCCACGGTCAGCAGATAAAGAGATCGCGCACCTTCTATGGGAGACGTCGCCAGTGACGCCAGCCACCAGAAGAGACTGCCGACAATAACACCGATCCAGAGCCAGCGACGTTCCACATAACTGATCAGCCAGAGACTGAAGAAGGTCAGCATGGCGCTGTACACCAGAGCCAGTTCGATCTCGCCGGAACCTGTATTGATCAGTATCGGTACGATATATCCGCCCAGCATCCCCAGTGCTGCCAGAATTGGACCCTGTCGCAGTGCAAGCGCCATGGTGCCAAAGGAAACCAACGCCATGGCCGCAAACACAACCATGGGCGAGAAGTCCGGGAAGAGCTTAAAAGTGGCAAAAAGTGCCGAGTAGAGAATGATACTGGCACCACCCGCCAGTGCGGCAAAGACATTGTTCTGGCCTTTATTGCGGTGCAGATGCTCCGCCAGACCATGCAGGCCAAGACCTGCCAGTAGTGACAGAATAATACGGGCTTCCGGTCCCAGAATACCGTGCTCGATGGAGTAACCCACCATAAAGACACCGGCAAGACCGACACAGATGCCCCCCAGCCAGATCATCCAGTTTTGTTGAGCGTTCTCTTTCAGGCGATCCAGCCAGCCGGTTTTGTCTTTGTCAGCGTTATGACTTGGCTGAGAAGTATGGCTTGGCTGAGAAGTATGGCTTGGCTGAGAGGATTCCCGAACCTCATTCCAGTCATTCTGTCCGGACTGAACGGCTTCAGTCCGGGCTGCAACGGGCTCTTCAATAGGTGCTGGTTCGTCAGCAGAAGGGGCAACGGGAGCAGAATCAATCGATTTGGATGAGTCACTTGCAAGGATCTCAGGTGACAGCGGCTGAATGGCTTCCGGTTCGGCATTTTGCGGGATAACGGTATCTTCCGGTGCCGACTGAGGTGGTAAGCCACTACTTAGCTGATCCAGCTGTTCTCTGAGCTGCTGCTGGTTCAGTTGCTGATTTTTCAGCACACCATCAAAGTGTTTCAGTACCGATCGGTATTCCTGAAGCTCATTTTGCAGGCGCTTGAGTTCATCCTGCTGGCTATTGGTGCGAACAAAGGCCGCAAGCCCGAGGGACGCCATAATCAGTATGGCCACCGGCACAATAAAGAGAAGGGTGATGAGTAAATCGTCATCCATGAGTTGATGATCCTAAAGTAAAAATTCCCGTTAGCCGGTTAAGGCCAAAAGCAAATGACTGATAGGGCACGGCCAGACAAGCTGCAGCTAGAGTCATTAGTCAAAAGAAGATGCATACTAGCAGATAACCTGCGGGAGGCGGCAACCTGCTTTCACCGGAATTGTGCACTGATTCAAGCTTAAAACTTGTTTCCGGTCAGCGGGAAAGCTGTTTTTAATCAGCAGAGTACCGGTTTCTACTCGCCATTTGATGGAAATACTTTTATCTTCTTACAGGTTAGTTATTTTTCGGTTAGCAGTGTTTCAGTGAGAAGGTCATGCCAGCACAAGCATCTGATAAGTACAGCCATCTGCCGGTTTTTGAAAACCATCAGCAGATCGAAATTCTGGAACATGTCCCCGATATCATCTGGATTTTCGATCTGGATGTACACGGCTTCTGGTGGGGCAACAGCAAGGCTCTGGAGTTCTGGGGGCTGGAAAAGGTTGAAGACCTGATCGCTAAAGATCTGTCTGCGGATACCGAAGGTGCCCGCAAACGCACCGAACAAACCTTCTACAAAGCTGCAGCTGAAGGCATGACCACTGACCCCTGGACAACCTATCCCAACGGCAAACCCCGTATGTTGCTGATGCGCCATAAAGCGGTGCTGCTGGGGCCGGATCGTCATAAAGGTATCGTGGCTTATATCTCTGAAAACGTGAATCTGGGTGAGCAGCCGGAGCAGCTGCTGTTTGCCGAAGCGGTGCGTTATACCCCGGTTTCTGTCACCAGTTTTTCTATGGGTGGCGAACCTCTGTTTGAAAATCCTGCTGCCGCCAAACTCTATGGTTATCAGCCCAAGCAGGAAAACCTCTCCACCTTTGTGGGTCGTTTCCTCAATCCTGAAGAGGGGCTTCACCGTCTGAGTCAGGGACAGGCGAAAGAGGATGGTTGTCAGGAACATCTGATGATCACCCGCAACGGGGTACGCCGCCATAACGTGGATATCCGAACCAGTCGCCACCCGATCACGGGGGATTATGTCCTGTTGGTCAGCGAATACGATGTTACCGACCTGCATGATGCCATCAAAGCGGCTGAGGCCGCTCAGGAAGAGCTGAAACAGCTGGCGCACTTTGACGCCCTGACCGGATTGCCGGTGATTCGCCTGTGCAAAGATCGTCTCAATCAGGCGATGGCGGAAGCGGATCGTCGCCGCCAGAAGGTTGGGTTGTTATTTGTCGATCTGGATGGCTTTAAGGCGGTAAACGACAACTACGGCCACTCCTGTGGTGATCAGGTTCTGGTAGAAGTAGGGCATCGCCTGCGGGCGCTGGTTCGGGAGTCTGATACCGTTGGCCGCATCGGTGGTGATGAGTTTCTGATTCTGCTGAACGACCTTAAGCAGGCGCAGGATGCCGAACACGTTGCGGCCTGTGTGCTGGAGACTCTGAAACCCGTATTTCAGATTGAAACCGATGGTGGTGTTCAGGCAGAAGTGAATGTCGGAGCCAGTATCGGGATTGCTCTCTATCCGGAGGGAGATTGTTGTTCGGAAGATATGATAAAGCGTGCGGACAAGGCGATGTATCGGGTGAAAAAATCCGGTAAAAATGGCTTCTGTCACGCCTGATCTATTCTTCTTCCTACCTGAACAGGCTCCCTGATAGGAACCTTATCTCAGAGTAAAGTGATCGAACAGGCCGTGGCGAATCTCCAGATGCCGCTCCGGTGAATCACGGCCTTCCTTGCTCAGGTAGATATCCGGCAAACGCATATCCGGGAAGGAGTACTCAAAACCATTCAGGCTGAGATCCAGCCGACAGCTCCAGACAGGATCTCCTTTCACGCCATGTTTATTCACCGGGCGCTCTGACTTACAGCCGCTGAGGGTGTATTGCTCTTGGGTGACCTGAGTTGTCGAGAAGCCGATTGCTCCCTCCCAGTAAAGCAGCGCCATCACCAGTAATAGTGCCGGTGTACTCCAGTGGGCGTGTCTCTCCAGTCGATCCCGATAGCGAAAATAGAGCCAGGGCACCGCCAGAAAAAGAGCGATAAAGAGCGCAATAAATCCGTTATCTCCCACAATCAGCAGCAATCGGGTATCACTGAACAGATACGACAGTATCGGAACCAGCACCATATTGCTGAACAATAAGGTAAAACCTAACCGTGTTTTAGGGTTGCGGGCAAAAAAGGTCAGAAGCAGAAATGCAGGTAACAGATAGGCCGCCAACAGCCATAGTGGGATGATCATTGGTGACATCACCACCAGCGCGGAGGTATCTGACGGGATATCCAGCATAGGGATATTGATCACCACAATGCCTGCCAGATAGGCAAAGCCGAGCAGTGTTAATGTTAGCCAGCGAAAGCGCCACATCAGGCTGAAAACCAGCCGTAAGCCACGATTAAAAGGTTGGCTCAGATAGCTTAATGGTGGAAGCAGGCTCAGGTCTGCATTAACCTGAACCCCATCCTTTGACTCTGCGCTTGCTAATTCTCTGATCTTGGCATCAGACATAAAACATCCTTGTCTTGCTTTGTCTTGGTATCTGCTTCTCGGTTTTAGCGTCCGGATAGGTTAGCGACGCTTAAGAGTGGCTTTAGCCCAGATGCTTCCGCCTTTGTCGCTGCTGTTTTGGTTAGCAGTTTTACGTTTGTCACTACTCTGGCTAGTGCTGTTCTGGGCAGCCTGTTCACGGGCGGCGGCTTCACGTAGTTTGTCTTTCTTGCTCTTACGTTTGCCTTTAACCGGCGGCTGGCCTTTGGCTGGTGCAGTGCCTTCCGGCGCTTCAGCACTTCTCTCGAAACCTGCAATCTGTTCGCGGGTGATATCCAGGTTGTTGCGTTTAACGATCAGCTTAAAGTGAGCATCGCTTTCGTGGTCGATAAAGCTGAACGCGGTGCCCACTTCACCGGCACGGGCGGTACGGCCAATGCGGTGAACATAGTCAGCCGGAGAGCGGGGCAGGTCATAGTTGACCACAAAAGGCAGCTGCGGAATATCGATACCCCGGGCGGCCAGATCGGTAGCGATCAGTACCTGAATTTCACCGGACTTAAAAGCAGCCAGTGAGCGGTTACGCTCTTTCTGAGCCTTGTCTCCGTGTAGGGTTTCGGCACTGAAGCCATATTTTTTCAGTTTGCCAGTGACGTTATCGGCAGTACGCTTGCTGGCAACAAATACCAGAAACTGAGCACCGTTCATCTCACCGATCAGGTGACGCAGCAGGGCGGTACGTTGTTCTTTATCGACCTCAATCGGACGCTGAATCAGGGTGTCCGGCAGCTTGTTTTCCCGCTCGATCTCGATATTAACCGGATTAAACAGCAGGCGATCAATCAGGGCATCCACTTCACTCGGGAAGGTCGCGGAGAAGAGCAGGTTCTGGCGCTGCACCGGAAGGGCACTCAGCACCTGTTGCAGCTCCTCGGCAAAACCCAGATCCAGCATGCGGTCGGCTTCATCCAGCACCAGATGCTGCACCTGATCCAGCTGCACTGCGTTCTTTTCCATCAGATCGATCAGACGACCCGGCGTTGCCACCATCAGATCACAGCCGCCTTTCATCGCCTGCATCTGGGCATTAATAGACACACCACCGTACACGGCAAGGGATTTGATCCGGCGCGGGTAATAGGCGGTGTACGCCTTTACGGCTTCTTCTACCTGAACCGCCAGCTCACGGGTCGGCACCAGCACCAGAGACGCAACCTGATTGCTGCGTAGCCCCTCATGGTCCAGCAGCTTTTCCAGCAGGGGCAGAACAAACGCCGCCGTCTTACCGGAACCGGTTTCCGCCGCCGCCAGCAGATCACGACCTTCCAGCACAGCAGGAATCGCCTGCGCCTGAATATCCGTAGGGGTGTCGTAACCCCGTTCATCTAACGCGCGTTGGAAAAAGCCCGACAGGCCAAGGGAGATAAAAGACATAGAGTGCAGAGTACCAGTGAGATAGCCGAGAGAAATAAAAGGCGCGATTCTAGCAGGTTTTGGCACTGCGCGTGCGACTTTAGCTGTGGTTGGGTTTTGTCACAATCTGATTAAGGATAAGCTGATATGCTAAGTGGAATTTTAGAGCCGGGTTTTGGTCCGGTGGTTATAGCACAGGTGCGCGGGCAGGGAAGCGGTCTGATCTGAGATGGAGTTTGTTCCTTTCTTATTGAAGCCTTTCCCTGATATTTGGTTATGTATGAAGTCTGTAGGTTAGATGAGAAAATTTTGGGATTAGATTCTTATGACTAAGAAATTGTATAAATATATGGGGCCGGATATCTTGCAGCTCTCATTCAATCGAGAAGGGTATGTAGGGTTTAAATGTTCTCTCCCTGAAGACTATAACGATCCTTACGAACTATTTCTTAGTATTGATAGAAACCTCTCTCCCCAGCTTCTGGCGTTTTATCAAGAGTCTATTGGTGAAATGCCTCAGTGCCCTACAACTTGCTTCTCTCAAAGTCCGGTAGTGGTGCCCATGTGGGCTCACTATGCACACACGTCTAGGGGATTTGTAATTGAGATTGATGAAGAGCAGCTTGAAAAGAGTTTTGATGATATTTCTATTGCTAATGTAACCTACACAGATACACCCAATAAGGAGATAACCCCGTCGTTGCAGAGAGCATTCGCTACCTGTAAACCAAGGCACACTTTTTTTCTTCACAAAATGATAATGGCTTCTGCATACTTTTCAAAGCAGACATGTTGGAGTTACGAGCAAGAGCGCAGAGTGATCGTACCTAACGAGTTTGTCGAGGATGTGAAAGGGAACATGATTTTTTTCGTCCCCTTGGAGTGTGTAACTTCCATAATCTCAGGGGCAAAAGCTGCTCCGGACTATATAGATCAAGCTAAAGAGTTGGCAGCAAAGATTGGGTGTCGATTTTTCCAGTCATTTATAGGGAAAAGTTTTCCTAGCAAATACATGCGAGATGAAGCCGGTTCAGTCTTTATTTTCGATGGAGAAGATATTTCTGTATCAAAGAAAATCTGCCGAAAATGCAAGGAACCCATGGCTGAGTCTATTGAAGATGAAGCTTGCTGTTCTTGGTGTTCAATTAATGAATCTCACCGACAATATGCCGCGAGGAAAAACCCATATCGAATGTTGCATGAAGCTGGAATACTGGAAAATCATGTGCAGGGAATGGAAGATATTTACCGGCGGAAGTTCTAACTATTACCCCATCGGCACTGTTCGCAGTATCTACCGTCAGGCGGGCTGGGAGTGGAGATAATATGAGATACCCTATCGTTATTCACAAAGACAGCGACTCTGATTATGGTGTGACCGTGCCGGATGTAGAGGGATGCTTCTCTGCCGGAGAAACCCTTGAAGAAGCCATCGATATGGCACGGGAAGCCATTGAATGCCATCTGGAAGGGATGCTGATGGATGGCGAAGCGATTCCTGTGCCGACTTCTATGGAAGCTCATCAGCAGAACAAAGATTACTCGAATGGCATCTGGGCGCTGGTGGATATTGATCTCTCTAAGTTGCCGGTGAAATCCAAACGGGTGAACATCACCATTCCGGAGCGCTTGCTGAATGCTGTCGACCAGTACGCGAAAAAACACGGTGAGACTCGTTCCGGCTTGCTGGCTCATGCGGTAACGGAGTATATGTCTGCTCATCGTTGACTTGATGTACTCACACAGAGCGTGGGTACAAGTCTCAAATTTCCCTAATTTTTTCCTTTCTCTTAACTTCATACCCAAGAATCCCTTACCCTATAAGAGCTTTTGCTCGACTTTTCCCGTAACCTGTCACAAAACTGTGAAACCTCTCTGGTTTTCCAGTCTTATTGAGATTACTTTTCTCCAATCAAAACAAATAGTTCTGTGGTTTTTTATGGATGATATTAAGTATATTTTTTTCTATCAGGAGTTGGTGCTGCCGACATCAGATTTTCAGATTTCGGAGCAGTATGGCGACTACATCAAACTGAAATACCGTGACGGGCAGGAGTGTGAACCTTACGTTTATTTTCGCCCTCTGAATGCCGAACCGGACGCGGATAAGCTGCACCGTTACAGCGAATATCACTTTTCAGAGCTGCTGTTTGAGTGTTACGAAGGCCATACGCCGATTATCTCCCGTGAGGTTACGGAAACCGACGAGCAGATCATCATCAACACCTGTTACGGGCTGTCCCATGAAGATGAAAGAGGGCGGATCGAAGGGCTGAACTTCAGTTATTACGAAGTGATTAATGACGACGAGACGGATCCCGTCTACCAATACCAGGTGGAAAATGCGCTGGGTAAGCCGCTGCAGTCCAGTATTCCCACCCACCCGCTGGAGATCCCGGTAAACGGAACGCTACGGGCAGAAGTGGTCGATGTCCCTTTTGATGAAGTAATGGCGTTTCTCTGAGCCAAATGCTCACTTTTATTCGGGTACGTAGATCGCGTATAGGTTTGCCGTCTATACGTGATCTGCGTATACTCTTTGAATGAAAAGCGTATTTGTCGAATCAACCCTATTTGAAAAGTATCGTAGTGAATACCTTACTGATGATGAGTTTCGCCTTTTTCAGGCTGAGCTTATGGTTAACCCTAAGCAGGGAGACGTTATTCAGGGCACAGGTGGTTTGCGAAAGATACGGGTTGCCAGTAAGGGTAAAGGGAAGCGCGGTGGTTCCCGTGTTATCTATTACTTTCTCGACGAAAAACGACGTTTCTATCTGCTGACGATTTATGGCAAGAATGAAATGTCAGATTTAACCGCTGATCAGAAGAAACAGTTAAAAGCTTTTATGGAGGCATGGCGCCATGGGCAGTCGTGATCTATTTGCGGAGTTAAGCTCTGCTCTTGTTGAGGCTAAAGAACACTCAGAGGGCAAGCTTACGCTAAAAACTCATCAGGTTAATGACATCAGTGAGTTAAATATCTCCCCTGATGAGATCGTCAGTATTCGTGAGCAGTTTAATATGTCACGAGGAGTGTTTGCCCGATTACTGCATACATCATCCCGTACATTAGAAAACTGGGAGCAAGGCCGAAGTGCGCCAAATGGTCAGGCTGTAACGCTACTTAAATTGGTTCAGCGTCATCCGGAAACCCTGTCCCAAATCGCTGACCTGTAGCCGTTTTTAGGCCAGTGCCAACGCAGTACTTAACTTTTCACAGGCGGTTTTCAGTTCCGCTTCACTGTACCAGGCAAAGCACAGCCGCATGCTGTTGCTAAACTCGCCATTAGCGGAGCAAAGATTGCCCGGCAGGTAGTTCACTCCCTCTTTTCTGGCCTGTTCCCGCGCGGCAGATACATCCAGCCCATCGGTAAAGGTTACCCACAGAAAGTAACCGCCTTCAGGTTTGTTGACCTGAATCCGATCTCCAAAGGTGGATTTCAAGCCCTGATAAAGCACTTCTGCCCTTGCAGAATAGGTCTCCCGTAACAGGGTAAGGTTGCTCTGGAAATCACCTTTGGCGATCAGGTTACCTACTAAGGCAGAGGTCATCGGTGCCAGTCCACCGCCACTTTGTAATAGTGCGGAGCTTCTTAACTGGTTAAACAGTTCACCATTACCCTGAATCCAGCCCAGTCGCAGCCCCGGTGCCAGAATCTTAGAGAAAGACCCGATGGAGATAACAGGTGCCGAACGATCGTAGCAAGCCAAAGGCGCGGGAGGCTTGTCGGTAAAATAGAGCGACTGATACACCTCATCGGCGATCAGCGGACAGTTATGATCCTTTGCGAGTTTGACCAGTGCCTGTCGGCGCTGATGACTCTGGGTCAGCCCTGTCGGGTTATGAAAGCTCGGAATGGAGTAGATAAAGGCCGGGCTGTGCTCTTTGATCGCCTGTTCCAGCGCGCTCAGTTCAATACCCTCGTTGTCCATCGGCAGGGCGACAACCTCAAAACCACGAGCTTTAAATAGCTTTAGGGCTATGAAATAGCTGGGGTCTTCTACCAAGACCGTTTGTTTGGCTTGGCTGGTTGAAGTCAGCTGCGAGCAGATCATATCCAGCGCGTTGGATGAGCCGTTAGTGACTAAGAGTTCTTCCCGGCTGATCTGCTGCCCGTAATCCTCCGTCAGCCAGCCTGCGAGTTGTTGCCGGAAACTCGCGGCTCCGGCCTGCTCACCATAGGTCAGGTTTTGCGTCTCAAGGGTGAGGGGGCGAAGCAGATCAACAGGCAGCAGATCCGGCTCCGGATGGCCAACAGCCAGATCGATCAGATGAGTAGGGCGTGTAACCTGAACAGACATTACAGACTCGCTTGGTATAACGGGTGGGTGGTAAACCGATGAATCGCGTTTCAATCTATCTTATTGATTTCTAAACAGCAAACCGCGGCTTTGCAGGGTTAGGCTCTTTAAAGGACATGGTGCATTTCAGGAGAGTGTCAGAGAAGAGGGCGTCAGAGAATCGAGCAATAATCTGAGGCAATCGTTCTACCGCTTAATCCTCCGAGAGCGCTCTAATGAGTTATCGAATTTATATCCCGTTTGATAACACCAAGAGCGATCTACGGAGGTCTCTATGTCTACCGAATCCCGTTTAACTCCTGCAGCCTTACTGACCCTGGCCCTGCTTTCCGGCGAGGCTGTCGCTGGGAAAGATCAGGTTGTTCATCCCGCTGGCAGTCTGCCAACCTTCTCTGGCCCGGAGAACTTATTCACCGGTCAGGTTGATGTTGAAATTACGTTTCCCGATCAGGACAAGGTGCCTTATTCAGGCGCTTTCGTGACCTTTCAGCCCGGTGCCCGTACCGCATGGCACGACCATCCGGCAGGCCAGCACATGATCGTCACCAAAGGCACAGCTATTACCGCGACTCGCGAGGGTCAGGTGATCGCTTTTAATGAAGGCGAGGCGGTCTGGTGTCCTGAAGATGTGGATCACTGGCATGGTGCCACCCCTCATACTGCGATGACTCATTTCGTTGTTACCGGCAGCAAAGAGGGCGAAGCGGTGAACTGGAAAGAGAAGGTGACCGATGCCCAGTATCAGGCAGCGGTTGATGCGGTGGCTCCTAAGCTGCCGGAGTTCAAAGTACTCAGTGGTCGTTATCAGCAGCTGGCTGCGGGAGCAGCTTTTGCTGCTGAGGGTGATTTAGGTTCCCTGAAAGTTGCGATCAATCAGGCGTTGGATAACGGTGTATCGATCAATGAACTGAAAGAGTCCTTTGTGCATCTTTATCCCTACAGTGGTTTCCCACGATCCCTTAATGCGCTGGCGACATTGATGGGTGAAGTCGAAGCCCGTAAAGCCGCCGGCAAGAAAGATGTTGCTGGCGCTGAACCCAATGACCTGCCGGAAGATTCCCTGAAAACCGGCACTGAGGTTCAGACCGAGCTAGTAGGTCGCCCTGTTGCCGGTCCTCTTTTCGACTTTGTTCCTGTGGCAAACACCTTCCTGCAGAAGCATCTGTTTGGTGATGTTTTCGCCCGTGGCGTGTTGAACCATCAGGACCGCGAAATTCTGACGGTAGCGATTCTGGCGGCAACCTCAGGTACAGACCCACAGCTGCGTGCTCATATCGGCATGGCAATGAACACAGGTCTTACTAAAGCTCAGCTGGAAGAGCTCGCGACTCTGCTGGAGCATCGAGTTTCTCCCCGCACCGGTCAACTGGTTGAGGCTGCAATTCAGGCGGTCACTCTGTAATCAGCACAAGGTGTTCACTGGCATAGCCCGTAGTCAACACTGCGAGTTTTCGGTATATAGCCTTATTTCTTTCGGGGGGTGCTATTCAGGGCTACTAAGTTGCCTATTTTCTGCTCGTTTACCCCTTAAAAACACTGGGCTAAACTCATTTTAGCCATACCCGTAACAACAAAAAATGCGAATAAGCATCAGGAGGATGCGATGACACCGATAGAAAGGACAGGTGCCCGGCTGGTGATGTTTCTGCACACCCCGGATGGTAGCGAAGGCAAGGCCGATGTGATGCTGAAGGTGGGCCACACCATTGCGGCAGAAGCAGCTAAAAGCTGGCACAAGGCGCGTTTTGCTAAGTTGGATCGGGATCTGGAACATTATGTGGAGGCTTTCGAAGCCAGCACCAGTGATATCGATGCGTTTCTGCATGGCACACCACTTCGCGCCAGTGAGCATCTGCGGGAAGAGCTGGATGAACTGGCACCTATCGCCACCCGTTGTATCAAAAAGCTCAAACAGGATCTGCTTTATATACCCTGCTGTATGTCCCCGGATATCACCTGTTAAGTCTCTGTGACCTGCCGAATGTTAAAGCCCGCAGCACCTGCTGCGGGCTTTTTACGTATTAGTAATAAATAACCGGTTTCATCTGATTTGTCTGGAATCAAACATTCGGTGTCCTGCTTTAAGCTACACTCAAAATAAGTCTTTACCGAAACCCAATCAGTCTTTCTCTGACAGGTGAACTGCCTTGGAATTAAAAGATCTCGACCCAAAGTCTCTGTTAGAAGGTTTGCGTGAAGGGGTTGTGGTTCATAGTGCTACCACTGAAATCCTCTATGCCAATCCCAGAGCACTGGAACTTCTGCGTCTGACAGAGGCGCAGGCGATGGGTAAGGATACTCTTGATCCCAGCTGGCGCTTTGTGGATAGCCAGAATCGTCTGATGACCCATCAGGATTTTCCCGTCAATCGGGTAATCTCTGAAGGCAGAAGCATCGCAAATCTTGAAGTGGGTATTTGCGACAGTTCCACTGCGGAAGTGACCTGGGTGCTGTGCAATGCAAATCCTCAGTTTTCTTCATCCGGCAGTATTGAACATGTGATTGTCAGTTTTATCGACATTACGGGGATGAAGTCTGAGATCTCGTTTGAGTCTGTGGTCGCCAATTCTGATGACGTGGTTGTTATCACCGAAGCCGATCCGATTGATGAGCCGGGGCCCCGGATTGTCTATGTTAATAACGCCTTTACCCGTTTGAGTGGTTATACCCGGGAAGAGGTGATGGGCAAGAATCCGCGTATTCTTCAGGGACCGGAAACCTCTGATGATACCCGTAAACGTATCCGGCAAGGATTGGAAAACAAAGACTGGATTCACGAGCGTATCCAGAATTTCAGTAAAGATGGCACTCCTTACTGGTTGGATCTGAAGATCTTCCCGTTAAAAAACACCTATGGCCAGATTACCCATTTTGCTGCCATTGAACGGGATATTTCCGATCAGGTAGAGAAAGAGCATCGACTGCAGGAATTGGCAGATCGGGATCCTCTGACAAACCTGCTTAATCGTCGGGGGTTCAGTCAGGAGGTAGAGCATTATCTCTCCCAGCGGCATTCAGAGCTTAAGGGAATTGTCGCTCTGATCGATATCGACTTCTTTAAGAAAATCAACGATTCCTTTGGTCACGAGTGTGGTGACCATGCTTTGATCTGCCTTGCTGAGAAACTGCGAAATACCTTTGGCAATGAGGTTTCCCTGTGTCGTTTCGGTGGTGAAGAGTTTGCTATTTTCTTCCCCGGTGGTGAGCTAAAAAGTTGTCTCGAGAAGCTTGATCGCTTCCGGGAACAGGTTGCCCGTAGCCCTCTTCAGGTGGCAGAGGATCGTACCTTAACCCTGACTATCAGCATCGGCCTTGCTCAGGTAAAAAGTGGTGCCTGCTTTGAAGAGGCCGTGAAAGTTGCTGATAACGCACTTTATGTGGCGAAAAAGACGGGGCGCAATCGTGTTGAGTTGCAGATAGGTACCACAAAAGCGAGCCTTTAAGCTGAAAAAATAAAGGCTAGGTCTTTATCAGAGGTCAGGCTAATGCTGCCAGTATTTCACAGGTTTTCAGGTGCGCTTTTATTCGCTTTAATACTTGATTGAGTTCAATTGGATTGAGTATCAAGAGGATATAAACGTGATTATCAGGACGATGACCCAGAAGGATCTGAAAAGCGTCAGCGCAGTATGTCTGCGTTCATTCAGGTATTCCGTTGCGGATACCCTTTCCCTCAAAGGTGCTAAAACCTTTGCCAGTGTGACGACCCCTGAATCCTTCGCGGATCGTATGCAGAAAGACAACCTTATGTTTGTTGCCGAAGACGGCGGACAGCCGGTGGGTGTCATTGAACTGAAAGAAGGGCGTCATATCGCTATGTTCTTTATTGAACCTGCATATCAGAAGCAGGGGATCGGTAAGAAGCTTCTGGCTGAAGCTTTTGATCATGCCCGCCAGGAAGAGGTTACGGTTAACGCTTCTCTCACTTCTGTGCCTGCTTATCAGCGCTTCGGTTTCAAGCCGAATGGCGAGATTTCAGAGTCCGGTGGTTTGGTTTATCAGCCGATGGCCCGGATAGTGGAAGCGCAGTTGTAGTGGTGTGCCCATGATGGGCACACCCTGATCATCATCCGGAACGGTTAAAAAGGATTTAAACCATGCAGGATACAGAAAGCTCAGAACAGCTGGTTCTGAATACTCTTAATGTTTATCGCTCTGCTTTCAGAGAATTGGTGGAGAAAAACGCCCGCGCCTGTGCCGATGCAGGCCAGACTCAGTGCGATTTTTTTCTTGATATTGCCTGTTTTATCGAAGGGTTCTGGAATCTGTCACCAGTTGAGGAGTTTGATCATCTGCCTCAATTCCGAACCTTTGATTGGCCGCATCTTCTTGGTTTCGAGGAGGGCGATACTGCCCGAAAGGCTCAGGAACAGGCATTTAAGGCGGGTTATCAATGGCTGGTCGAGCAGTTGTCAGAATGTAATGCTCAGCTCAGTGACATTGAGTTAAGGCTTTTCCGCAACGGTAGTGGTGACTATGTCGACCTTAGCCCGGAAGCCTGGGCGAGCTGAACAGTTTTTGGTCGAAGTCAGCGGATAAAGTTGAGACAAAAAAAGAGGAGCCAGGCTCCTCTTTTTACTGATCAGTCACGATCGATTGAAAGAATCTGTACTTAGCGTACTTCCTTCTCATCAACTGCCTGATCTTTGACTTCTTCGTACCAGAGATCGTGGTGCTGTTTTGCCCAGGTCTCATCCACGTAGCCGGTCTTCATGCCTTCGAGTGCACCTTCAGAACCGATCGTACCGATATAGATATGACCGAAAGAAGCTGCCAGCAGAAGCAGAGAAGAAACACCGTGGATCAGGTTAGCCCACTGCATGGTGTCACGCAGCTGACCGAAGATAGGGAAGTCCAGTACCAGACCGGAACCTACCACCGTCAGACCTCCGAAGAACAGCAACCAGTACCAGCCTTTCTCACCACCATTCAGGAAACCTGCGCTTGGGTGTTTGTTGCCGATAATACCGCCACCCTGCAGGAACCACTTCAGGTCAACCTTGTTGAAGAAGTTGTGCTTCATCCAGCTGATCAGCATAACGATCAGACCCAATGAGAAGATAGGGCCGATATAGTTGTGAGCCAGCTTGCAGAACGCAATCAGGTTCTTCCAGAAGGTATAACCGAACAGATCCGGCACGAAGTGCTTGCCGTACATGATCAGGAAGCCACTAAAGCCCAGAATCAGGAAGGTAATCGCTACGAACCAGTGCATGGTGCGGTCAAAACGCTTCCAGCGCTCAACCACTTTACCGGTGCGGGGCTTATCCAGTTTCAGAGGGCCGATCAGCAGGTAAACCAGAGTCAGCAGACCCAGGCTGCCGCCAATCGCGTACAGACCGCCTGGGCTTACCCAGCGGTTACGCCAGTCACGCCAGGTTTCGCCACTGACATTGATCAGCTTTCCGTGCTCGCGACCCTTGGAAGTGGTGTAGCCTTCAGTACCGTCCGATACTTCGCGCCAGTAACCGGCACCGGCAAAGTTACCCTTTACGCGATTTTCTGCGTCAGAGGCTTCTGTGCTGGCCCATAGGGTGCTGCTCAGTGTCAGGCACAAAAGTGCTAACAGACTGATGGCGACCATCTTCAGGCGCTGAACAGGACTAATTCCTGTAGAGCGTGCACCGCGCAGGGTGCTGCCTGTCTGTGTCGTATATGTGTTCATAAGATCCAACTCTTAAGTCAAACACCTGAGGTGAGCCAATAGAGCTACCGGAAAACCCGGCAGCTCAGGCTAAACCAATCAGGCTTTAGCGATGATATCGCCCTTGGTGTTACTGGCGAAAGTAGCATCCGTTGCGAACGCTTCAGCACGTGCAGCCATCTCTTCCTGGCTCATCTGGCCTGGAGTCGCTGCGCCGCCTTCCAGGGAAGACCAGGCACCATCTTTATGACCACGGTAAACCACACGCTCACGGAAGATGTCAGAAACAACCTGAGCATCACCTGCCAGCAGGGCTTTGGTGGAACACATTTCAGCACACAGAGGCAGTTTGCCTTCTTTAATACGGTTAGCGCCGTATTTCTCTTTCTCTACGATAGGATCCTCTTCAGGGCCACCGGCACAGAAAGTACATTTGTCCATCTTGCCACGCTCACCAAATGCACCCTCAGTCGGGAACTGTGGCGCACCAAACGGGCAGGCAAACAGGCAGTAGCCGCAACCGATACACAGATCTTTATCGTGCAGTACGATGCCATCGTCAGTCTGATAGAAACAGTCTGTCGGACAAACCGCCATACAAGGCGCATCAGTACAGTGCATACAGGCAACGGAGATTGAGGTCTCTGTTGGCTCACCATCGTCCAGTGTTACAACACGACGGCGCTGAATGCCCCATTCGGTTTCGTTTGCGTTTTTACAAGCAGTGACACAGCCGTTGCACTCAATGCAGCGCTCGGAGTCACATAGGAATTTCATTTTAGCCATGATTCTTTTCCTTACGGAGGCAAAGCCTCACTGGTGGTTCCAGCGGAGTGACCCTTAGGGCCAATCCGCCGCGCTACAGGGTTTAAGCCGGTGTCACTTTACACAGGGTCACTTTCGTTTCCTGCATCTGAGTCACACTGTCATAACCGTATGTGGTTGCGGTGTTCGCCGCTTCACCCACAACATACGGTGCGGAACCCTGAGGGTACTTGTCGGTCAGGTCTTTACCCTGGAACTTACCGCCGAAGTGGAACGGAATGAATACAACTCCGCGATCTACACGACGGGTTACCATGGCTTTCACCTTGATACGACCACCTTCAGCACCTTCTACCCAGATGTCTGCGCCATCGCGAACATTCAGGTTGTTGGCATCGTAAGGGTTGATCTCAGCAAACATTTCCTGCTGCAGTTCTGCCAGCCAAGGGTTAGAACGGGTTTCTTCACCGCCACCCTCGTATTCCACCAGACGACCGGAGGTCAGAATGATCGGATACTCTTTGGAGAAGTCCTGTTTCTGAATGGACTCGTACAGAGTCGGCAGACGGTAGTGAGATTCAACGTCTTTCCAGGTCGCGTACTTGCTCAGCAGGTCACGACGAGGGGTGTACAGAGGCTCACGGTGCAGTGGCACTTTATCCGGGAAGGTCCAGACCACAGCACGGGCTTTCGCGTTACCGAACGGCGCACAACCGTGCTTGATCGCAACACGCTGGATACCGCCAGACAGGTCAGTTTTCCAGTTTTTGCCTTCTGCGGCTTTCTTCTCTTCTGCCGTCAGGTCATCCCACCAGCCCAGCTGTTTCAGCAGCTTGTCGGTGAACTCCGGGTGGCCGTCTTTGATGTCGGCACCTACAGGGTAGGAGTCTTCAGCCAGCAGGCTTACACCATCACGCTCTACACCGAAACGGGCACGGAAGTTCAGACCACCTTCAGCAACCGGTTTGCTTGTGTCATACAGCAGAGGAGTACCCGGGTGTTTCATCTCCGGAGTACCCCAGCATGGCCAAGGCATACCGTAGAAGTCACCATTTGCAGGGCCGCCATCAGCTTTCAGAGTATCGAAGTCGAAGGTGTGCCAGTTCTGCTGGTGTGCTTTCAGACGCTCAGGGCTCTGTGCGGTATAACCGATCGTCCACATACCGCTGTTGAATTCGCGGGTGATGTCTTCGATTACCGGAATGTTGCCTTCAACCTTGATGTTCTTGAACAGCTGATCCGCGAAGCCCAGCTTCTTAGCGAAGCGGTACATGATTTCGTGGTCAGTCTTGGATTCGAACAGAGGCTCAATAACCTGATCACGCCACTGAATCGAACGGTTAGACGCTGTTACAGAACCGTAAGTTTCGAACTGAGTACAGGCTGGTAGCAGATAAACACCATCTTTACGATCGTGCATAACTGCAGCGTGCGTTGGATACGGGTCAACGATAACCATCATATCCAGTTTTTCCATCGCCTTTTTCATCTCAACGCCACGGGTCTGAGAGTTCACAGCGTGACCCCAGTAAACCATTGCGCGGATGTTATCTTTCTGGTCGATCTTGTCTTTGTTTTCCAGTACGCCGTCAACCCAACGTGAAACCGGAATACCAGCGTTGTTCATTGGCTGCTTGCCACGATATTGAGCCGGATCGAAACGACCTTTCAGCCATTCCAGATCTACGCCCCAAACACCAGCCCAGTGTTTCCAGGCACCGCCGGACAGACCGTAGTAGCCTGGCAGGGTGTGAGACAGTACGCCAAGGTCAGTAGCACCCTGTACGTTGTCGTGACCACGGAAGATGTTAGCACCGCCGCCGCTTACGCCCATGTTACCCAGAGCCAGCATCAGGATGCAGTATGCACGGGTATTGTTGTTACCTGTGGTGTGCTGAGTACCACCCATACACCAAACAACAGAACCCGGACGGTTAGTTGCCAGCATCTTGGCAACTTTACGCATCTGCGCTTCGCCAACACCGGTTACGTTCTCAACTTCCGCTGGTGTCCACTTGGCCACTTCTGCACGAACTTCGTCCATACCGTAAACACGCTGACGGATAAACTCTTTGTCTTCCCAGCCGTTTTCGAAGATGTGCCACAGCAGACCCCAAACGTAAGCAACGTCAGTACCCGGACGGATACGTACGTACTCGTTTGCTTTAGCAGCAGTACGGGTGAAGCGTGGGTCAACAACAATAATCTGAGCTTTGTTACGCTCCTTCGCCAGCAGGATGTGCTGCATCGCAACCGGGTGTGCTTCCGACGGGTTCGAACCAATCAGGATCACAGACTTACAGTTGTGCATGTCGTTGAAGGAGTTGGTCATCGCACCATAGCCCCAGGTGTTCGCAACACCGGCTACTGTGGTGGAGTGACAGATACGAGCCTGGTGGTCAACGTTGTTGGTGCCCCAGTGCGCCGCAAACTTACGGAACAGATATGCCTGCTCGTTGTTATGCTTTGCAGAACCCAGCCAGTAAACAGAATCCGGACCGGATTCAGCACGAATCTGCTGCATTTTGTCGCCGATCTCGTCGATTGCAGTTTCCCAGCTGACTTTCTGCCATTTGCCGTTAACCAGCTTCATTGGGTACTTCAGACGACGCTCGCCATGGCCGTGCTCACGCAGGGACGCACCCTTTGCACAGTGAGCGCCACGGTTGAACGGGTGATCGAATGCCGGTTCCTGATAGGTCCATACACCGTTCTGTACTTCTGCGTAAACACCGCAACCTACAGAGCAGTGAGAACAGATAGTACGTTTAACTTCTTTAGGCGCATTTGGCGAAATCGCTTCGGTTTTCGCTTCGGCCTTACGGATCATGCCGTTGCCCATAAAGCCGGCAGCAGCCAGACCACCGGTAGTGATACCTGTGTTCTTCAGGAAGGTACGACGGCTAAGACCCAGACCTTTACTGTCGGTCTTGCCTGCGCCCGTGGCGGTTTTTTTGGTCAGTTTCATTTAGGTGCTCTCCGGTCCGTTAGCGCAGGGTATCGTAGAAAGTACGGATGTGGTCGGTTTCCCGGTAGCCGCTTTTCTCTTCCGGAGCAGGTTTTACACCTACTTCAGGAGTAGTGGCAGCCATCGCCTGAGAAGCCGTTACCGCTGCGATACCTGCTACCGCGCCGCCAGTGGCCAGAGTTCTTAAAAACTGACGACGGCCCGCGTGCTGCAGGCCCTCCGTCTGATCAGGTGGTGATGTGACCTTATTATTGTTTTCACTCATTTGCGTTCTCCTCGTTGCCTTATCACAGGATCAGGCTTGCTCTGACCTGTTGCTCCTTTTGAGAGCTTTATTTTCCACGGTGCAGGGTTGTCGCCCTGTCTGTATTTTCATCAGGCACCACCGAGTGGTGCATCTGAATCGGTTTGCCCCGGCTGAAAGAGTTACTTCAGCTCAACGGCTTGTTCTTTAATGGCTGCCATGCTGTCGGTTTCGAAATCGGTAAAAGCGCGCCCCAGAGTTGCTACACCGCTGTAGAAGACAGCGGAGTCTGCCTGTTGCAGATCGCGGAAGAAGCGTCCAACCCATTCCGCGAGATGGCGCTCGTAAAAGCTTTTCTGAGTGGTGCTGCCCGCGCCACTCATAATCAGAAACGCCATTACTTCAAACAGAGCCGCAGCATGATCTTCCGGCTCTTTAACGTTCTCTTCGCGCTCGAAACCCAGCAGCTTCAGATCCTGACGCAGGATCGCCAGTGGGGTTTCCATCAGGGAACCGGTCAGATACCAGGAGCCATAAGGCACCAGCTCACCACGACCCAGGCCGATAAAGAGCTGTTGGTATTCGTCTTCCAGCTGTTCCAGTTGAACGTGGCGGGCGGCCAGTTGCAGACCGCTCCAGGCTTTACCCATATCCGAGCCATCATGCTCATCGGTTTCCAGTTCGTTCAGCCACTGAATCATCTCTTCAGTGGGGACGCCGCGCAGCAGTGCTGCCAGCAGGCTGTAGATGTCTGCACGCAGCAGATCGTGTTCGCTGATTGCAGGCTGGGCCAGTGCTTGGTTCTGTTCTGTAGTCATCGTCTGTCCCTCCTGATTAAAGATTCAGCTGAGCTTGTGGGTCAGCTGCTAAGCCGCGATAGATGTCTTTAACGCGGCAGTCTTCACACAGTTCCAGACGACGCAGAGCTTCACCGGCGAACATGGCGTGATCTTTCAGTTTGTCTTTCATCTTGTTTACTGTGCTGGTAGGGGCGAATGGCTTGCCACAATCCAGACAGCAGAATGCTTCATCCTTGTGCAGCGTGCGCGGGTTGTCACGAACGTCGCTGTTAAAGATAAAGCGCTGTTCACGACTGATCGCAGTTTCAGGGCAGGCGCTTTCACACAGGCCGCACTGAACACAATCCTTCTCTGTGAACAGGATAGCTGGTGTTTCGCCGCCCGTTTGTAATGCAGAGGTCGGGCAGATGTTGGCGCAGGAGAAGCACAGGGTGCAGGCATCCGCATCAATGCTGATCTGGCCAAAAGGTGCACTGGCTGTTAGTGGAATCAGTTCTACTTTCTCGCTACCAGCAGGTGCTTCCTGCTGAAGACGGTTGATATTGCTGATCAGACGCTGACGCTTGCTTGGCGCTTCACCAAGGGTTTGAACCCCTGAGGCAGAAACAGATGCGGTAACAGAAGCGGGAGCGACCTGAATGCCGTCTTGCTCTGGTGTATTAAAGTTGTCTTCAGAAAGCTGTGCGATATCCGCACACAGGCTCAGGCTGTTTTCGCCATAGCCCATGGCGCTGATAATCTGGTTGCCCAGTTTGGTTTCGCGATCCAGCAGCTGAATCAGGCTGGCGGGTGTGCGGTGTGCCCCGTTATCTGACGTCAGGAAAATGATGCGGGATGCACCTTCATTAAAGGCGTGCAGCCAAAGCTCCATACCGACGGTTGCGATCTCTTCCAGTGCCACCGGAATAATGTTGGAAGCCAGCTGCTCAGTTGCAACTTCCTGCTCATCTGCATGGAACAGGATCACCGGCTGAACGCCGCCCTGATCACGATAGTGCGCCAGCAAACGGGTCAGGTAATCTGCCATCATCTCGGCTTTTGGCATGCCATAGCTGATAGCGCCGGTCGGGCAGGCGGTAGAACAACTGCCTGCGCCGTGACAAAGATAGGAATCGACTTCGATCTGATTGTTGATGCTGGAGATTGCATCTGCTGGGCAGACATCCAGACAGCGGGTGCAGCCGGTTTTGCCGCGACCTGCGTGGGCGCAGATATCGTTGTTGATGCGGAAATAAAGCGGTTTCTCGAACTCGCCATCAAAATTCGGCAGTTCTTCCAGCACAGATGCCAGAGTGCTTTCGGAATCAGAACCCACGGCAAAATAACCCGGTGGTGACAGTTCCTGAGCCAGTGCAGGCTCACGCCCCAGATCCAGTACCAGATCAAAGTGGCTGCGGTGAATCAGGGCAGGTGCCAGATCCATCGCTTCAATGCTGTCGGCATTAGCCGTGTCTGTGGCTGTTGGCTTGATCAGGGCCTGAAACTCGCCCAGATAACCTTTCAGCTCGTTCAGGTTGCCATAAGCAACCGGTAGTTTTTCAGTTTGGATCAATGCCTGCTCAAGGGCATCGTTACCGGGATTCTGTACTGCATCGGTAATCAGCAGGCTGATGGATTTAACGCCTGAGTCTGCTTTGATGCTGATAGTGCCGTCTTCTGACTGAGACAGAAGTTCGCAGGCGGCCAAACGGGTCAGGTCATCGGCACCAATAATCAACAGATGGCCGCCAGCCTGATAGCTAACTGACGGGGCAGCAAGATTCTGCGGGCGTGACAAAGCACCAAGTGCGCTGGTGCGTGCCTGGTGGTTGCTTGCTTGTTGTTGGCGCTGCTGTTCAGTGAACTGAGCTGTCATTACTTTTCCTCATCCGCTGTTATCTCTTCCTGCTGTCGTCATCTCTGAAACCCTAATCACGGTTGGTTTCAGAAGCTTGGAAGAGCTGAGCAAAGCGGAGACCATTTCTCGGCAATGTTTTCTTATTGTTGGAATAACCGGCTTATGCCTGCCTGACCATTCAGGTCATCATTTTTCAGCTTTATCGACTCTTGCTGGAGCAAGTGCCAGACCCGGAATTCCGAAAACAAAAAGCGCTTGGTTCTGCTTTGCTCTGTTTCGTTATGTTGTTTTGTATCCTTTTGGGACATTTTGTCCGGACAAATTGGGTTGTTATTCAAATCGCCCCATTTTGTCCCTGTTTTTTCTCAGGGCATCAGGAGTGTGTTTCTCGCCAGAATCTCCCTTAACCCCTGTTATCACCTTGTTTTTTAATGCTTTTCAGACTTTGGTCTAAGGTGTTCTTACCTTGCTTGACGTTAGCGTCAATCTGTCGCGGCTGTTTTTGCCTTATCAGGTCGGATTCTGTTCAGGAGCAGAATCCGCTACTGTCGTCTTACCTGACGCAAGGTCAGTTTTATTTTGATCTGTCTCAGGGTATGGTTCGTCAGTCATACTTTCGTCTGAGGGTCGGCTCGTATCCGATGCGCCACCTTGTGACCCAGTTTCCTGTACCTCGTCCGTTACGCTTTCATTACTGCCGTTCGCGTCATAGGTAACAGAATCTGCGCCTTCAACAGCCGCAGCTGCGGCTTCTGCACCAGCTTCCTGCTGGCCTTCAAGATCCAGAGGGTCTTTGTTTTTGAACCAGTTACGCAGGCCTGCTGCAACATCGCTGGACAGCTCTTTGACGTCGGTATAGTCCAGATCGTAATCATCCATGCCATCACGAACATTGAACTCAGGCTTGAGGAACATCGCTTTCAGTGCCTGTTTGCGCAGCTTTTCACTGACACCTTCGCTGAAGAAGGCGCTGACGTTGGTATTGCCATCGATGCTATTAACATCCTGCATATCCTCGTCAGAGAGCGGGTTTTCACCGTCAGTCACGGCATGATTCGAAGTGTCGATTTCTACCTGATCGACAGCCAGCAGCTGATCATCCGGGCTTTGCAGTTGCTGAAGTTCTTCGGTGGTCTGATTCAGCTCTGCAGTTGGTGCCTGCTGTTCCGCCTCAGCGCCTTCCTGAGCCGCCTGCTGGGCAGCTTCTTCCTCTTGTACCTGTTGTTTCCGCTGGGCCCAGCGGGAAAAGAAACCCTTGTCACTCACGGGTGATCTCCTGCTTCTGCTGAGGTGGTGTTATTGGCAATGCAGCCATTGGGGGTGGACTTGTCTGCTGATTCGGTGCCCTGCTCGTTATCTTTCGGGCGCTTTTCACCGGCGTAGCGTTTCTTTTTCTTCACTTCGATCAGTTCGCCATGCTCGGTAATAAAGGCTTCCATCCAGCACTGCAGAGCTTCCGGCATCGGGTATTCCAGTACCTTCTGCTCGCCATCCAGCCAAGAGGCGGCCAGATCCTGACAGGCGGTGATCTGCATCGGCTGCCATTCATCACCTTCCGAGTCATCACAGAGTACGAACAGGTGAGGCACGACAGAGTTGAGGTTAAAGCGGTAGGCGCTGCGCTCATCCCGGTGCAATTCAAACGGCAGCCAGGTCACGGGATTGCCTTTGGCGCTTTGCTCCTGTGCGCCTGCCGCAGGGGGATTGTCCTGAGGTTCAGGCCAGATCTGATCGATCTGCCATTCCTGCAGTACCCAGCGACCGGAACGCAGTTCCAGTGGTGAAAGTTCAATGCCCAGTAGCTTCATATTCTTTGAATCAGTCATTGGAAAATCCCTTCCTGTAGCAGTGTTTAATCAGTTGTGGGTTGAACCCGGTTTTATTCGGTGTCACAGCTTTATCTCTTATAGCCTTCGTTCAGGTTAGACCGTCTTAAATGATTCTGGGGTTTTCAGCCTCAGGCTCTCATTTTGAAAATGACCTGACCGGCCAGCTCCTGAAGCGAAGCTATTCAAAGGCTAAATATAGATAGAGATCCCCGAAGGTTCTTTAAGGCAAGGAGTGAGCCACAGGTTTTGGGGAAGCTAAGGGAAAAAAGGGAGAAAAGTTCTGAGCGGAGAAGTAGTTAGAGGGATTTCAGATATTTTGACCGGATATGGAATCGCTAAATCAAGGTCTGTAAATAATGAAAGCAGTAAGTGCAGTGCAATATTAGACTGAAGTTTACGCTAATAAATTCACCGATCCGTCCATAAGGTAGGTATAATGGCGGCAAAGTGATTTGTATTTTGGATACTGTATCCCAAAATCTGAATTGTTGTGTGTTTCCCGAAATCTGTGCGAGGGTTCAGGTTTCTGTAAAGAGAGGGGGAGTGACGTGGCTCAAAAGAGGGCTGTTGTTCGCCAAAGTTTACCAGATGTGATCGTTGCTGACTTGCGTAAGCGCATTCTGTCAGGCGATCTGGTGGAAGGAGAGCTGATCCGTCAGGAGCTGCTCGCCGATGAGTATGATGTGTCCCGTATGCCGATCCGTGAGGCGCTGAAACGTCTGGATGCGGAAGGTCTGGTGGTATTCCAGAACAACCGGGGTGCGACGGTAACCAAACATACGCTGGAGGAGATTGCTGAGATCTTTGATGTGCGTATGTTGCTCGAAGTGGATCTGTTCCGCCGCGCTATTCCGAATATGACCGGGCAGGACTTTTCCGAGTGTGAAGAGATTCTGGAAGCGATGAAAAAATCCTACGCTTCCGGTCAGGTTGCCGAGTGGGGACCTCTAAACGAGGAGTATCACAATAGACTGTATGAGGCATCCGGCCGTGAACTGACTAAAGCATTGCTGGAGCGTGCCAGTGTGCAGTCCAACCGCTATGTGGGCATGCACATTGATGAGCTGAATAAGTCAGCCAATGCAGAGAAAGACCACCAGTCTTTGCTGGATCTGGCCCGTAGCGGTGACGTAGAGGCGGCTTGTGAGATGCTGCGTTCTCATATCGAAAACACCAAGCTGCAGATGCTGGAGCTGATTGCTGCTAAAAGAGCTGCGGAAGAAGAAGCGGGCTGATGCCTTCTGAATAGCTTATGGGTTATTCCTCTTCTTATCTCTGCTCCAGGCAGGCTTCGGATTGCAGATAAAAAGACCGCCCGGATCTTCTCTTTAGAGAGGATGCCGGGCGGTTCAATATCACAGGTACGTTTTCTAGCGAGTAGGTTTTTTTGGGTCGAGCCTACGTGTACAAGTGATGAACTCGTCTGCGACTGATATGACGCGATTGAGCCTGTGGGGTCGTTAAAACCGGATTCTAAAGCTGATACTTAATTAGTGGCTCTTTTAGAATCATTCGCTTGATCTATTATCAGCTCATTGCGATCAGGCGATCCAGTACCGGACGCAAAGTTTCGTCTTTATTTGTGCCGGATTCATAACACTGTTGCATATTGGTCATGGATTGATGGATCAGACTCAGCAGTTGTTTCTCCTGAGACTCCATTAAGCCCCAATCATCAAAGGCGGTATGGATATCACTTAACAGGGTATCGAACAGATCCTGACTCTGTTTCTCGATGCGCTCCTGCTCCTGATTCACTTCCAGAATGGAATTCTGCATATCCGACATCAGCCCAGCCAGCTGGGTGCGGTTTTCGATCATCTGCAGGAAGTGTCCTGCTTCCTGAATCAGAGTTTCCAGGTGAGTACGGAAACGCCCTGCGCTTTCTTTTTCCTCCGGCATCTCTCGAATCAGCACCGCGACCTGATCACAGGCGATCATCAGACGGCGGTCATCTTCCAGTACCCGTTTGGAACCGATAATCTGAGCCAGAAGATCTGTCTCCAGCGGTGTCACACGCTCAGTTGCCCGGATGATTTCTCCCTTGGAGAAATTGAGATAACTGCAGGCGGCAAGACCCAGGCTTTCAATCGCTTTAAGCAGGTATTCCCCCAGCTCTGAGGCGGAACCGGTTCTTGACCCTGCTTTCATAAACTCTACCAGCACCGATTGCTCTTCTGCCGTTGTCAGCTGATTAAGCGGCGCTGTGCCGGTGTGGCGTGCAGTGCGCAGGTACTGCTCACGCTGGCGTTTATGTTCAACCGCCACCCGCACCTTCTGTTGTAACTCGTCTGGAATAACCGGCTTGCCCACGTAGTCAGAACCACCGGCGTCATAACCTTTGATCTTCTCTTCCACGCTGTTGTGGGCCGAAACAAAGATCACCTCGATATGCTGGGTGCTTTCCAGCTGTTTGAGCTGACGGCAACATTCGTAGCCATCCAGCTCCGGCATAGACACATCCATCAGAATCACATCCGGCTGACGTTCCTGAGCCAGTTCCAGCGCCATCAGTCCATTGTTGGCAACAATAATGGCAAAGTTATCCGCCAAACCACTGACCAGAAAGCTGATATCGATCGGTGAGTCATCAACGATCAGCACGGTTGCCTGAGCTGTTGAGACGGGCGAGGCATGCTTAAAAGACTCGTTTGCGGATATTTCCGGGGGTTGAGCATTCATAGGTCGGTGTCCTGAATGTACGGCGGGGAAAGTGTTGGTATCAAAAGCGGATCAGACCATCTGATGCAGGGCTTTTCGGGCGCTGATGATATTAAACTGCTTCATCAGCCCCAGCAGCTGGTGCACTTCCTGATGCTCATCTTCGGGGCACTGGGGTGCCAGCTGTTCGACAAGACGTAAAGCCTTGCCGTAGTCGGTATCAAACCAGGCTTTGGCTTCCAGAAGCTGTTCCTGAATCGCAGCCTGTGAAAGGGTATCGGCGGATTCGGCAGAGGTTTCCTGCTGAAGCCGTTGTGCCTGATTTTCCAGTTCTGCGAAGGTTTCCGGCACCAGATCATTTAACTGACTCAGGTTGATCGTCTGAATCGACTGGTTCGGCTGTTGTGAGGCTTTTAAGGTCGCTTCCAGATCTGAGGCGCAACCTGCCAGCTTTTTAGCACCAATATTCAGGGCAACCCCTTTCAGACGGTGGGCGGCATTGACCGCACAACTCCAGCTTTCATTTTCCAGATGGCTACGGATCTCATCACTGACACCCTGATATCGACTGATAAATTCCTGAAAAAGACTGGCACAAAGAATCTTGTCGCCGCCCAGACGTTCCAGTACGTCGTTAAGGTCGAGCAGAGGGGCGTTCGTCATCCTTCACTTCCTTCGGATTGCACCGTTTGTGGCTGATGCAAATTAAGATACATAAAAACAGTATCTTTAAAAAGGTTAAAAATGTTTTTTGAATGCTTTTTATGATCCACGCCAAGATTCCAACTCAGACCCATTCCTTAGTAGGCTTTTTTCAGGGCTCTGGTTTTCTCTTTCTATTTTGTAATGTATATTGGATACAATATCCTTTTTTAGTTGAGGCAGTCAGGATCATTCAGCTGTTTTGCCTAGTACTTCTCTAATCAGTACCTCCTGCTTTCTCAGTACTGCAAATGGTGGGCAGGTTGGTTTCAGTGCTAAACAGCTGTCGATGCCTAAAACCTGACGCTTAAAAAATCCTTAAAACAAAAGTCCAGAACAGGAGCGATCAACCATGTCTTTTCAGCCCCACGGTAAACACTTAATCGCCGGACAATGGGTTGCCGGTGAAGAGGCTTTTCTCTCTTCCCCTGCCAGCGGTCAGGCATTTTCCTTTGCCAAAGGTACGCCCGATCACGTTAATGCTGCCGTTGAAGCGGCAGAAGCTGCTTTTAACGAGTTCGGTTACTCGAGTCGTGAAACCCGCGCTGCTTTTCTGAATGCCATCGCCGATGAGATTGATGCCCGTGGCGATGCCATTACCGAGATCGGTTGTTCCGAAACTGGCCTTCCGGAAGCACGTCTGATGGGGGAGCGCGGTCGTACCGTTGGTCAGCTGCGTCTTTTTGCCCAGCACATTCTGCAAGGGGATTATCTGGATAAGCGTCACGATGAAGCTATGCCTGATCGTCAGCCTCTGCCCCGTGCGGATCTGAAAATGATCCAGCGACCTATCGGACCGGTTGCAGTATTTGGTGCTTCTAACTTCCCGCTGGCGTTCTCTACCGCAGGTGGTGATACCGCTGCAGCTCTGGCGGCAGGCTGCCCGGTTGTAGTTAAAGGTCATAGTGCGCACCCCGGCACTGGTGAAATCGTGGCAGAAGCGGTGGCTGCAGCCGTTGAGAAATGCGGTATTCATCCCGGTGTTTTCAGCCTGATTCAGGGTGGTGATCGCGCTGTGGGTTCTGCGTTGGTGCAGCACCCGCTGATTAAAGCCGTAGGCTTTACCGGCTCTCTGGCGGGTGGTCGTGCATTGTTTGATCAGTGTGCTGCCCGTCCTGAGCCGATCCCTTTCTTTGGTGAGCTGGGTTCGGTAAACCCTATGTTCCTCCTGCCTGCGGCGGTTGCCAATCGTGGTGATGCGCTGGCAAAAGGCTGGGTTCAGTCGCTGACCATGGGAGCGGGTCAGTTCTGTACCAATCCGGGTATTGCGGTACTGAAAAAAGGGGCAGAAGCGGATCTGTTTCTGGAAACAGCCCGTTCAGCACTGGCAGACGTGCCTTCACAAACCATGCTCACCGATGGCATCGCAGAAGCTTATCGTTCAGGTCAGAAGCGTATCTCAGCCACCTCAGGTGTGCGCGAAGTGCTGACCACCAGCTGTGATCTGCGTGATGCCACCCCTTATCTGTTCTCAACCACCGGCAGCAATTGGCTGGAGAATGAGATTCTGGCGGAAGAGGTATTTGGCCCGCTGGGTGTGGTGGTCACCGTAGATTCTGAAGAAGAGATGCTGGCGATTGCCAACAGCCTGCAGGGGCAGCTGACCTGTACTCTACATCTGGATGCGGACAGTGAAGGCGATACCCAACTGGGTCGTCAGCTGATGCCGGTTCTGGAGCGCAAGGCGGGTCGTGTTCTGGCGAATGGCTTCCCAACGGGGGTTGAAGTGTGTGACAGCATGGTGCACGGTGGCCCTTATCCGGCCTCGACAAACTTCGGTGCCACCTCGGTTGGCACGCTATCGATCCGCCGTTTCCTGCGTCCGGTGTGCTATCAGGATATTCCTGCGGCCTTGTTACCGGCTGATCTTCAGCTATAAGTCATATAGTGGAAGACTAAGGAAATAGTTTTGTCGGACGGGGTTGTGTGACCCCGAGAGAAGGAAAGCCGACAAAAACGCCCCTTGCGAATCACTTCGCAAGGGGCGTTTCTGTTTAGGGGTAAAGGTTTTATAGGTACGAAATCGACAGTGTAGGGAATCGAGGACGCGTGAATAGAAGCAGAAGGGGCCCAGCTAAGGAGATCAGCCCTTCAGTTTGAGAATATCCTGATACAGCTGTGCCGGAATCTCCAACGCGTTGCGTTCCAGATTACGCTCCCGAGCCTGATAACGACGTTGTGACGGCAAGCGTGCGCCCTGATCAATAATATCTGCAAACAGGCGCTCTGCGCGTTCATCATTCTGTGCCACTTTACCGCCGCTCAGCATCTCAGGATTCATCGCCAGAATAATCTCGCCGTGGTATGGGGCACCTGTATTACCGTCAGCAGCCGCCATACTTTCGAGACTGGTCAGATCATCAATTAACGGCCCGGCCATCAGCTCAATCATGATGGACAGGGCAGAGCCTTTGTAACCGCCAAAAGTCAGCATAGCGCCTTCCATCGCGGCCTCTGGATCTGTGGTTGGCTTTCCGTTTTTATCAATGGCAACACCTTCTGGCAGGGGCTTGCCGGCACGGCGGTAAAGTTCGATCTCGCCACGGGCAAACTGGCTGGTAGCAAAGTCAAAGGTGAAGGGATCTTTTTCCAGACGAGGCCAGCTGAAGGCCAGAGGGTTAGTCCCCAGCGTGCCCCGTGTGCCACCGGCCGGTGCGACCCAGGCATGGCTTGGCACCATGGCGATCCCGGCTAAGCCCTGAGCCGACAGCATCTCAACCTCTGGCCAGAGGGCAGAGAAGTGGAAGCAGTTGTTGATGGCAAGGGCGGCAATGCCATTGGTTTTGGCTTTCTCCACCAGCAGGGGCATCGCCTCGTTCAGCGCCAGAAGGGAGATCCCTTTGTTGGCATCGGCTTTAACCACCGCAGGGCCGGGTTCGGTAATGGTGGGGAGGGCATGACCATCGACCTGACCGCCGCGCATGGTTTCAGCGCACATAAAGAGTCGGAACAGGCCGTGAGAGTGGCAATCATCCAGCTGGCAAGCGTAGATTACATCGGTAATGGCTGAGGCATGTGCCTCGCTGTAGCCGTTCTGTGTCAGCACCGACAGGCTCAGTGTTTTTACGTCTTCAAGTGACAAGGTGATGTTGTTCGACATAGGACGCTCTACTTAGTGATTTTGTTGATGTTTGTTTGTCGTTATTTATTTGTCGCAGTTCTTTCAATGCCCGGTTGCTCAGAATGAAAAGGGCATAAACAAAAAAGCTAAAGAACCCAACAGGTAGTGGGATTCTTTAGCAAAACTACACAGGTAAGGAAGGGACGCGCACAGCAGTTCCTGATGTGTAGTGGGTCTTAACACAGTCATGAGCCTTAACAGGGTCGTGAGTCTTTATGGATCAGGCTCCCCAGGTATCGCTTAACCGGTAACCTTCCTGCCAGGGATCATCCGGGTCCAGCATATGCTGATGGATACCGGTAATCCAACCCCGACCACTAATTTGGGGGGTAATGGCGGGGTGGCCGCTTTCAAGTTTTGTATGCTTCAGAATCTTGCCGGTGAAGGTTGAGCCGATAATGGATTCCGCCTCAAATTCATCGCCTTCCTGCATCATGCCTTTTGCCGCCATCAGCGCCATACGGGCGGATACCGCGGTACCTGTCGGGGATCTGTCGATCTTACCTGGTTGGATCGCTACCGCAGAACGGCCCTTAAAGCCGGTTTCGGTTTTGGTCAGTGGGCCGCAGAACGCGCAGAAGGAGATATGATCCCAATCCGGATTATCCGGGTGGCTGAAGCCCAGTTGTTCGTTGGCTGCGTTGGTGATTTTTACCCCCAGCTGCGCCAGCTTTTTGGCGTTTGCTTCGTTGATGTCGAGATCCAGCTGTTCGGTATCCACCACCACAAAGCTGTCACCACCGTAGGCGGTATCCACGGTCAGAGTTCCGATACCGTCAACTTCAAGGCTGACACCTATCTTGTCGGCGAAGCTGGCGACATTCTGTACAAAGATACGTTCCGCTTTGCCGTTGCGGCATGCGGCGCGGACTTTAACCAGTCCGCCGGGAGCTTCCAGCGTCAGATCGGTAAAGGGTTCCTGCATCGGAATCAGGCCACCATCCAGCAGAACCGTCGACACGCAGATCGAATTTGAGCCGGACATCGGCGGGGTGTCTTCCGGTTCCATAATAATAAAGGCGGCGTCGGCCTCCGGATGCTTGGGTGGCACCAGAAGATTGACGTGGCGGAAGACACCGCCACGGGGTTCGTTCAGGACAAAATTACGCAGGGTTTCGTCCTTGGCGATAAACGCGCGTTGCTCCCATAGGGTATCCCCCGGTGGTGGCAGTACGCCACCGACAATCACATCACCCACTTCGCCTTCGGCGTGGGCGGAGATCACATGCAGTGTTTTACAACTTCGCATCGCTTAGCTCCTGTTGCTGGTAAAACGCCAGCGTTCAGGCGACGGTTTGGCGCGAATGGTTGAATCCAACGCTAACCGCCGCTTCTTATTGTTGTTTTAGAAACGATTTGCCGAGAAAGGGGCAACCGGAATCGGTGGCTCTTCACCGCTCACCAGAGCAGCTACCAGCTCGGCTGTACCCGCGGATTGAGTCAGTCCCAAATGGCCGTGGCCAAAGGCGTAGATCACGCGATCTGTTTTAGCGGAGTAGCTCACCACCGGAAGACTGTCCGGCATGGAGGGACGAAAGCCCATCCACTGTTTTCCATCCTCTTTGTTGAATCCACGGAGGAAGCGGGCCGCTTTATCCAGCAGTACCTGGGAGCGTTTATAGTTGGGTTTCAGGTGCAGACCGCCCAGCTCAACAGCGCCGCCGACACGGATCTGGTCACCGATCTTACTGACCACAAAGCCGTGGTTGCTGAAGGTGACATGGGTGTTCAGCTCAAAATCACCTTTCGGCAGGGTTGTGTTGTAGCCGCGTTCTGTTTCCAGCGGGATTTTCTCCCCAAGGCTTGCGGCAAGGGTTTTCGACCAGGCACCGGCAGCCACCACAACACGCTTGGCGCTGTAGCTTTTGCTTTGCTGAGCGCCCTCGTCAGACAGCTGCAGCAGCACGCCATCCCCCTGAGGGATCAGACGGCTGACGCTGGCATTTTCATAGCGGCCACCTTTTTTGGTAAACGCCTGATAAAGGTGCAGTGTCCAGGCTTCCGGATCTGTGGTGTTGATCCATTCCGGCGTGAAGCCGCCGTGGGTGAAGCGGGGATCGATACCGGGCTGTATCCTGGCGATCGCTTCCGGTGATTCCAGCAGTTCACACACTACGCCATGCTCCATGCGGGTTTTCCAACCGGGGAGACTGGCGTTGAATTCCGCTTCGCCTTCGTAGAGTTGCAGCTGACCTTCACGGCGCATCATGGCTTCGCCGTTTACCGCTTTGATCTGACGCTCCAGAGCCGCTTTTGACAACGCCATCAGACTGGCCTGAGCGGTCATCGCCGCCTGATATTTGTCCTGCCAGCTGGCGCGCCAGAATTTAAGCATCCAGGGAATAATCTTCAGGGCGTAGGCCGGTTTAATGGTTAACGGGCCCAGCGGGTCCAGCAGCCATTTCGGGGCTTTACGCATAATGCCGGGGGTTGCCAGCGGCACAATATCGGCAAAGGCGAACGCCCCTGCGTTACCGAAAGAGGTTTCTTTGGCAACACCACTGCGATCCAGTACCAGAACCCTGTGGCCCTCGGACTGGAGTTTCAGTGCGCTGCTGATGCCGATAATGCCGGCACCGATCACAATCACATCGTAAGAGGTTTCGCTTTGATTCATGGAAGCGGTGATCCCTGAAGTTATTCTTATTAAACAGATGCGTTAAATGCCCAGATCGATTCCGTTTCTCAGCGGGTCCTGCTCATTAAAGATCAGGGTGGCATCCCGGGTGACAAAGGCCTGACCGGTAATGGTCGGGCTGATTTTGCCTTCAGGTGCGGGCTGGTAACGGATGCGGTAGCTGCTGCCGATCACGCTTTCCTGCAGAATCTCCTGACCCGGTGGCAGCAGGTCGTCTGCTGCAAGGCAGGCCAGTCGAGCGGAACAGCTGGTGCCGCAAGGGGAGCGGTCATAGGCGTTATCCGGACAGAGGACAAAGTTACGGCTGTGGCCTTCCGGCGTCAGAGCATCACCAAAAAGCACGATATGGTCGATGATGCCGCCATCACCTCCGGCAATGCCGTCTTTCTCCAGCGTTTTGCGGATCGCAACTGCGGTTTGTGTCAGCGCCATCAGGTTATCAGGACGAACTGCAGCAGGGCTGTCATTGACCATAAAGAACCAGTTGCCGCCCCAGGCGATATCGCCCTTAACCTCAACGGATGCTCCATTAGGGCCGATGCCTTCCACCTGAATCGTGCGGTCTTTTTCCAGACGGTAACTGTCCACGTTAGTGACAGAAACGGTGTTTTTATCCGTCAGTTCGATCTCAACCACGCCCACCGGTGTTTCCAGCTTGTGGGTGCCGATACCGATCCGACCCAGATAGGCGAGAGTTGCGGCGACACCTATGGTGCCGTGACCACACATGCCGATCACCGCGGCGGCATCGAAATAGATCACACCGGCAACGCATTCCGGATCAACCGGTTCCACCAGCAAGGCGCCAACCATGGCTTCCTGTCCGTAAGGTTCTTTAACCAGCGAGCGGTAAAGATCCTGATGTTCTGTAGCGAGACGTTTTGCGCGCTCGGCCAGAGGGCCCGATCCAAGATCGGGCCCTCCGGACAGAATGACGCGGGTCGGTTCGCCTTCGGTATGGCTGTCTACGACATGCATTCTGCGATTACTCCACCTTGTTTGCTCCAGTCAGCAAACCATGATTTGAACAGGTTGTACTGGTCTTCACAGTAACGGCGCTGTGCAGCGTTCAGTTCGTCTGTTTCGTTGAAGTGCAGGCGGTATTCCTCTTCACCGTTCAGAACCAGCAGGTATTTAAAGAAGAGTACCAGTTCCGGGCCTTCATCAAAGCTTGCCAGCACGTTAAAGGCGGCTTCCAGTTCCAGTGCACGCTGGCGCGCTTCGGCATCACCGGCAGCAGCTTTCTTAGACAGAGCGCACAGCAGCAGGACTTCTTTCGGCAGAGCGGTACCGATACCGGTAATGGCACCGGTTGCACCGCAGTTCACAAAGCCGTGGAAGACAGCGGTGTCCACACCCACCATCAGGGTTACGTTTTCATCCTGAGAGGTGATGTTCTCGGCGGCATAACGCATTGCTTCGTCACCGCCAAACTCTTTAAAGCCCACCAGATTCGGGTGCTCGGCACGCAGTGCGAAGAAAAGATCCGCGCGGGTGGAGAAGCCGTAAACCGGGCTGTTGTAGATGATGGCAGGGATACTGGGAGAGGCTTCCAGAATCGCTTTAAAGTGCTCTTTCTGAGCGGCAATCACAGGGCCGCGGGACAGTACGCGGGGGATCACCATCAGGCCTGCTGCGCCGACTTTTTCCGCGTGAGCCGCGTGTGCAACAGCAGATTTGGTATTGATGGCACCTGTACCCACAATAACCGGGATACCGGCATTAACCAATCGCTCAACACCTTCCATGCGTTCTTCGTCACTGAGCAGTGGCCAGTCGCCCATAGAGCCGCAGTAAACAACGGCGGACATGCCTGCTTCGATCATCTCGTGGCCTTTCTTAACCAGCGCATCGAAATCCGGGGTACGGTCTGCCTTGCAGGGTGTCATCAGGGCAGGCATGGTTCCGGTGAAAATAGCGTTATTCATTTGTGTTTTACCTTATATGTGGCCTCGTATGTTTCAGATACGGGGTTGTTCTATCCAAATGTCAGACTTACGTTCTTATTTGAAATGTTGGTTGATAAAGTCGTTTAGGTTGTTAACGCACGTTGGCGAGCTCTTTAACGCACGTTTGCCAGCTTTCAGCGCACGTTGGCCAAAAACTTCCGGGTATGCTCAGAAACCGGGGCATCGAAGATCTGTTCCGGTGGCCCTATCTCTTCCATCACGCCGTGGTGGAAGTAGGCAACCCGGTCGGATACGTCGCGGGCGAAGCCCATTTCGTGGGTTACGCAGATCATGGTCATACCTTCTTCTGCCAGCAGGCGCATGGTGTCCAGAACCTCACCTACTTTTTCAGGATCAAGAGCCGAGGTGGCTTCATCGAACAGCATGTATTCCGGCTCCATCGCCAGAGCGCGGGCGATAGCCAGACGCTGCTGCTGACCGCCGGAGAGGGCTGACGGGTAGTTCTTCAGCTTGTCGCCCAGGCCAACGTGTTTCAGCTGAGTTTCCGCAATATGCAGGGCTTCCTCTTTGGATTTGCCCTTAACGATGCGGGGTGCCAGCGCTACGTTTTCCATCGCGGTCAGGTGCGGGAAGCTGTTCCACTGCTGGAACACCATGCCCAGTTTCTGACGCAGTTTGTTCACGTCGGTACTTTTTGCGTGTACATCGATACCATCGATTTTTACTGAGCCCTGCTGAATCTTTTCCAGACTGTTGATGCAGTACAGCAGGGTGGATTTACCGGAACCGGAAGAGCCGATTACCGACAGCACTTCGCCCTTTTTAACGTCCAGATCGATGCCTTTCAGAACGTGCAGATCGCCGAAGTGTTTGTGAAGATCACGAATCTCAATCATTGTGCCCACCGTTGTTCAAACTTGGCCGCGTAGCGGGAAATTGGGTAAGACAGGGCAAAGTAGAAAGCGCCTGCCAGTGCCAGAATCAGGAAGGGTTCCTGGGTACGGGTGATCAGAATCTGACTGGCTTTGAGCAGCTCCACATAGCCCAGTACCGAAACCAGTGCGCTGTCTTTCATCACGCCCAGCACCACACCGATCCAGGCCGGGAATACCGCCCGTCCGCCAATCGGTAACACGATATGGAACAGATCCTGCCAGTAGCTCATACCCAGCGAGCGTGATGCCTTACGCATGGATACCGGCACCGCTTCAATACCGCCCCGTGCGACGTTGGAAACCAGAGCGGCGGTGTAGATAGTCAGAATCACAACCCCGGAGCCGAAAGGGTCAAGGCTCAGCCCCACGATGGGTGCAAAGTTGTAAAAAAGTACCAGCTGAATGATCAGAGGCACGGAGCGGAAAATATCCAGAATCGAGCCTATGGTCGCTGCAGCCATCCATTTGCCTTCGTGCAGCATCCAGCCAAAAATCACTCCCAGCACCGTACCGATACTGATGGACAGCAGGGAGATCCACAGTGTTTTTAAGGCAGCGTCACCCAGGAACCAGAGATCTGATGCCCCGAAACCGCTGAAAAAAGTTATTGTTTCTTGCATGGTTACAGTCTCTTAGTACCGGAACAGACGGGCTGAGAGCAGTCGGGAAGAGCCAAGAATCACTTTGACAATCACGTAATAAACCACCGCCGTTACCGCGAAATATTCAAAGATGCGGAAGGTACGGCTGGCGAAGAATTGCGTTTCACCACTGAGTTCGCGGAAGCCGATCATCATGCCCAGTGACGACATCAGAACCGCCCACACCATCTGATTGGTGATCGGGTGGTAAACGATGCGGAACACCTGGGGAATCACAATGCGGGTATAAGCCTGCCAGGAGTTCATGCCCAGACAGCGTGCCGCGTTGATCTGAGTATCCGGCACCGCCTGAAAGCCACCCCGGAAGTTCTCCGCCAGATAACCGGCGCAGTTAAAACTCAGCCCCGTGACGATGATGACGTAGGGGGGCAGGTTGACACCCATTGCACCCAGGCCAAAACCGAAAAAGAACAGCTGAAACAGCACCGGAGTGTTGCGGGCGACTTCGATCCAGCTGACTGCAAACCACTTCAGTGGCCCTTGCAGCTTCATTCGCATTAACGCCAGACAAAGACCTATGGTGATGCCGATCACCATGGACAGTACCGCGACCTCAAGGGTCAGCAGACCGGCCTGCAGCAGGTCCGGCAGGCTTTTCAGCACAGGTCGCCAGTGAAAGTTGTATTCAAACATGGAGGGTTACCTCAATAAGCCTCGCCCGGAGGCCGGGCGGGGCTTTGGTCTTTAACGAATCAGAACAGAGCCGGGGTTAGTACATCACGCCCGGAATACGCAGTTCAGGCACGTTATTGCCCACATATTTGCCCCAAAGCTCGTCGTAACGACCGGAGCGAACCTGATGGGTAACAAACAGATTGAGGTAGTTCAGCCAGGTGACATCGGTACGCTTACCGACAATTGAGGTGTAATCCGCAGTCCAGGGCATACGAGGACCGGCATTAAGGGTTTTGAACTGACTGGTGATCGGTTTTACAGCGGTGTTGGTGGTGATACCGATATCGGCTTTACCCTGAGCAACCGCGAGGAAGACTTCGTTTTCAGACTGGTAGCTCTGATACAGGTGCTCTTCGCCCCATTCTTTAGCAATCTTCAGCCACTCCTGCTCCGGAACGGTGCCGATTGCGGCTGCCACGCGCTTGCCGCGCATATCTTCAAAGCTGTTGATCTCAACCTTGCTGTTCACCACACCCTGAGCGAAGTAGATCGCGTAAGGAATGCTGAAGCCCACGGTACGTGCACGCGCCAGACTGTCGGAGGTTGCACCGAATACCACATCGGCACGGCCGGTGGCGATGATCGGCAGACGCTCAGACCAGGTGACCGGGATAATTTTTGCTTCTACTTCCAATGCCTTGGCCAGATCGTTGCAGTAGTCCACATCGAAACCAGCGGGATTGTTATTGGCATCACGGTAGCCGATCGGCGGGAAATCCAGCACGACACCGCAACGTAGCTCGCCCCGGTCAACCACGTTATCAAGGGTGTCAGCCTTAACAGGGGTGGTGGCCAAAAGAGCGGCGGAAAGTAGACAAGTTATTGTTTTTTTCATTGTGACGACCTCTTCTATGAGTGTTCTTGTTTGTATTTTGGATACAAAATACAAAGCGAGCAAAAAGCCGTCAAGGAAAGTTTTGTCTGATGTTGGCGTTTGTCGGTCAGAAAAGGGCTTTGGTCTCAGAAGGAAAAGCCGGGTTTTTATCCGGGGGCTGATGGTTTTCTGTAGGATTTTTACTGCAATATCAAAGACTTGTTTTGTGTGAGTGAGTGCTTATGTATGGCGTGGGCAGAGTGATTATTGGGCAGTAATTCGGCAGAAACTTTTTTTCAGGCAAAAAAAAGCCCGCAGCCATTCAGAAGGTGTCCAATGAGCTGCGGGTTCCAGAAAGACTCTGGGCATACCGATTTAATAGACCTGATAAAGGGCTTCTCGGAGGTGTAAGAAGGTTTACCGCGATTGGGTGGGGGGACTCCATGATCTTGCATATCAAAAGATCAGATAAAAAAGCGCCGTCTCGGAACTCCGAAATACCTGCCAGAACGAATCTGTCAGGCCGGCGCAGAACAACCCCAAAATTATCCGGTACATGGCAGCTGACGGAATCGGCTTACGAACTGTGCAGGGTGACCCCGTCAAGGCCGGATAATTACCCTATACATTGCAAGCGTGGTGCCAGTTTTTGGCAGGAGCATAAGCAGCTTCAGTCGTAATAATACCCAGAGAAAAAAGGGTTTTTGGACAGGATGGGACAAGTTGGGGCAGCGAGAATGTCCCTGTGCTTCCTAATGACTGTTTTTCTATGGCTTCAGTTTTTTTGTAATAAAAAAACTATGCCAGTTTTAGATATTAGGAAAAAACTCCAAACTTGTAGTGGCAGGTGGTCACATCTGCCGCAAAGTGTTAGCGTTGCCCATTGTTCAATGGTCGTAATTTTGTAGCAGGGTTTGCGACTTTGTGGGCGTACTGAAAAATACAGGGACAGATCTCTTAATCGCAGATGGATTGACCGGGGCGAAGATTCCGGAAACAACAATAAGAGGGTGTCTGAAATGGTTGTAATGGCGGCTAAATCTGAAAAAAATCGGCTATTCCAAAGCCTTGTTGTCTGTCTGGGCTTGCTGTTGGCCTCGGTGCAGGCTTATGGCAAAGGCGCGTATTTTCCTCAGTTGACGGTCGTGACGGAAAGCTTTCCGCCCTATAACTATCAGGTGAAAGGTGAACCTCAGGGTATGTCGGTAGAGGTTCTGCAGGCGGTGTTGCAGGAGCTGGACTACCCCCGGCAGAAATACGATCTGCAGTTTATGCCCTGGGTCAGGGCGTACCGTAAAGCCCTGAACCAGCCAAATGTACTGATCTTTTCCATCGCCCGTATTCCGGAGCGGGAAGAGCTGTTTCACTGGGTTGGCGAGATCGCACCTTACCGAACCTCCATTTACAAATTGCGCCAGAATCCGATTCGTATCACCAGTCTGGACGATGCCAAAAGCTATGAAGTTGGTGTCAGTCAACAGGATGTTATCTATACCTACCTGCGTTCCGAGGGTTTTGCCCACCTTGATGTGATCGGCTCAGACCTGCTCAATATCCGGAAGCTGAAACACCAGCGTATTCCTCTGATCGCCTATGATGAGGCGGCGTTCAACTTCGCCATGAGAAGTGATGCCAATCCCAATGACTTTGAGCAGGTACTCAGCATAAAGCCGTTGTCCGGCAGTCTTTATATGGCCTTTAGCGAAGGTTCTGATCAGGAGCTGATTGAGCAGTTTGAGGCTGCGCTGAAGCGAATTAAGGCGGATGGTCGTTATCAGAAGATCCTGCAGCGCTATTTTGATCAGGTTAATGTGTCAGATAGGGATGTAGCAACCCGCGCCGGTACTGACTAAGCTCAGGTTTCGCTTTAGCTCAGAGGAACGGCTGTAAACTCGCTCAGATCAACCTTTAACGCTTGTCGGATCAGATTGATCTTAGAGAAGTTATAGCCGCTCAGGTAACAGGCGAGTTCTTCTTTACCCAGCAATTTATTGCTGATCGCCTTCTCTTTTAAACCTTCTTTTCTAAGCTGTTGCACCTGCTGGCAGAGGTTCAGCATATTGCTCAGCTTCTCCTGCATCGCCTGCTTGCCCTGTTCCAGAATCCCCCGGTGTGGGCAGAAGATCACCTGAAAATCCAGCTCCAGCACCTTTTGCATACTGTACAGAATCTCTGTCAGGTTTTCGTCCTCCCGCATCATGCGCAGGGACTTGGAGATATAAAGGTCACCGCTGAACAGCCAGCGCCGCTGGGGCAGGTAAAAGCAGTGCAGATCTTTTGCGTGTCCCGGTGTGTGGATTGCCTGCAGTTCACCAAAGCCATCGAGTGTTATGATCTCAGGCAGAGGCTGAGTTCTCACCGGCTTGGGATCACCCCAGATCACCCGCTGCATCAACGGGGTTTTATAACCCTGACTGAACTTGTTTGTTGCCTGAGTCGGGGCGAAAGGCGTTACGCCTAGCAACTCAGCCGCGTTGGCGGCATTCCCGCTGTGATCCTCATGGTGGTGAGAGAGCAGAATCCGGCTGATCGGCGCTTCTTCCATAAAGTGCTTACTTTCCGGCCACTGATTCGACGGGCCGGTATCGATCAGGGTGTCCCCCAAGCGATAGAGGATAAAGGAGGTGTTAATCCCCAGATTCAACCGGCCAACCCGAGCGCCTTCCACATGGAAGCCCTGATCATCGGTATAGCTGTAGCGTTTGCGTATTGGCATGGGAGAACCTAGCGATTAGTGGTTGTATCAAACAGGTGTTTGAATGCCAGTCTACCACTGCCGCCGGATGGGGATAGGGAATTAATTAATGTCAGGAATAAAACGACATTGCTTTGTTGTTATCAGAAAGTGACTTTTACCTGCCTTTTGGCAGTAGTATAGACTTCATATTCTTCGCTGAGTTTTGACAAGGAGAGCCGCTTGAAACAGCTATTTAAATACATGGGCGAGCCGCGAGGCATCTTCGAAGAAGGGTACATTCGCCTGTCGCAACCAAGTGTTTTGAATGATCCATTTGAAGCGGTTTTTTGTAGATCTAGCTTAGACGAGCTAGCGAATGATTTTGAATTCTCCATGACTTGGGATCCTGAATATGGAGAAATCTCTTTTTCCAAGTATGTTGATCTAAGAAAGCACCATATAGGTGTTATTAGTTTTACTGAAAATAAAGAAAACTTGCTGATGTGGGCTCATTATGCCAATGAACATAAGGGGCTTGTTGCTGGAATACTATCGTTCGGGCCTAATGGCTCAATTTTCAAAAATTTATTCAGGGCTGATCCCTTAATAAACTCCTCATTGGATGAGGAGTGGTCCCCTTTTGATGGAGTACCCATGCCTGTCGCGTATAGAAAGGGGTTGAGATATCGAAACGACAAGTTCGACTATGATTATTCAAACATAATCGCTGAGGGAGCAGACCGTATACTTTATGAGGTTTTCTTTCAGAAAAGTGATGAATGGATTTATGAACAAGAACACCGTGTTGTTCTCAGACTGGAACAGGCGGACAGGGTGATACTTCCTGATTTCAGTCTAATAGATAACATGAATTTGAGAGATAGGGTAAAAGCGGAACCTTATTTTAAAGTTAATGAAAATGGGTCCTGTGTTTTTGATTTAATGGATATTTCAGATGATGGCGAAAGAGTTTTTATTGCTATTGAATTAGCGAGGTTAAGTAAAAATCCTGAAGTCATTTATCTAATGAAACTAGCACCTGGGGCAATAAACAGCTGTCTGATTGGTCTGGCCTCAAAGTTAACTAAGGAAAGTGTCACAGGGCTACATGCATGCTCCTCGGGACGTTTCGAAGTATTCAAAGCGGTGCAAAATTTAGATTACTACAGTATTGAGTTTGAAGAAGTATAGTTATTGATTGGCAGTTTACTTTTTACGACTGCTTTCAATTCACTGGCTGAAAGCGGTTATGTAACCGCTTCGGCCTCAAAAGTATCTTCCTTAGGGATCTCGCTAAAACTCCCTCCCTTCTTATAAAACCCCGGTGGATGGCCGGTGACCTTCCGGAATGCCCGCCGGAAGGCGGTCTCACTCTGATAGCCCAGTTCATCGGCGATGGCAGCGATACTCTCTGTACCGCTGCTGATCTTCTTGCAGGCGATACTCATCCGCCAGTGGGCGAGATAATCCGCGGGGGTAAAACCCACCACTTCCCGAAAGCGTTTACTGAAGGCGGTGCGGGACATGCCTGCGGTATTGGCGAGTTCTTCTAATGTCCAGTTCTCGCCGGGGGTGTCGTGAATGCCGGTCATGGCGCGAGCCAAGCGCAGATCACTCAGGCCGCCGAGCACACCGGTGGCGACTTTCTGATTCGCCATCAGATGCCGCAATAGATTCACCAACAGAACCTCCGCCAGCCGGTTAACCACCGTGGTATGGCCGCAGCGTTGTTGACCCGCTTCCTGAAACATCAGCTCCACTAAGGGTTTCAGATTGGAGATCTGACTCTCACTGGCAGGCAGATAAAGCAGAGCGGGCAGGGTACTTTGCAGCAGGTTCAACTCCTGATTTGGCTCGCGATGTAAAAAGGCGATATCGATCTGAGTCACGACCGCAGCGGGTTGCTGATCAAAATTGATGCCATCTTCCCGCAGCTCTTCACGCAGTTCGGCCAGCTGATGAGCATCGCCTCTGGGGAGCCAGATCAGATCCCCGCACTGGCAGTTCAGTGTTTGCTCATCGTATGGGGTTGTCAGCTGCAGGCGACCACTCTTCACCAGATAGAGTCTGCTGCAGTCATCCTGCGGGACAGAGAGCGCCCCGTCATTGAGATTGCTCTGGCTGACATGACGGGCTTCCGGTTGGAAGAGGTTAAGCAGGGCGCTGAGTCGATCCATAAAGATTCCGTCAAATAACCAAGGTGAATGATCTGTTTTGTACGAACTGCTATTAAAGATAGCAAAACTGCGTACTGATCGTACAGAAAGTTCACCTATGCTTTCTCCATCGACACAGGTTTGTCGGGCAATGACCCCGACAGCAGAGTGATTCAACTTTTGGAGAGAACGAATATGGTTACGCCTTTAATGCCTCGTCAGCCTGTCCCCGCGCTTGATGTAAACACTGTGGGTGGCGACAGCTGGAGTCTGGAAGATCAGCATCCGCAAAACTTCACCATGGTGGTTTTCTATCGCGGCTATCACTGCCCGATCTGCCGAAACTACCTGACGGAACTGAACCGTCTGGCGGAAGACTTTGCCGCGAAAGGTGTGTCTGTACTGGCGCTGTCCAGCGACACTGAAGAGCGTGCAACAGCGGTGAAAAACGAATGGGAACTGCCGAACATCACCATAGGTTATGGACTGACCGCGCAGCAGGTGAAAGACTGGGGGCTGTACACCTCTGCCGGTAAGGGCAAGACTTCTATCGGCGTGGAAGAGCCAACGGTATTCAGCGAGCCTGCTATCTATCTGGTTCGTCCGGATGGCACGCTGTACTGGGGTAATGTCAGTACCATGCCATTTGCCCGTCCGCACTTTAAAGAGATGCTGGGGGCGCTGGATTTCGTACTGAAAAATGATTACCCGGCCCGTGGCGAGCTGATCTGATCGAGGGCTTTATCTAGTCCATTAGTTTGGATGGCTGCTTGTTTAGATGGCCGCATAGCCTGAAATGACACGCATAGGACAAAATGTCCTATGTGTGTCATTTTGTCGTTTTCGGTGATTTGCTGCCGCAGCAGACAAGCTCTGTCTGAGTGAACCGGGTGTTTATTGGCAGAAAAAATTGATCGCTGATTTATTTTCCCGATTCCGGTTTCTGAAGTTCCATTTCCTGAAACTTAATCCGGTTAAAAGCCCCTCCGTGACCCATGGGTTCTGCCTGTTTCGAACTTGCTAATTTTGTCTCCCTTTGCCGCTGATTTTCCCTTAGGCGCACTTTTCTTCTCCGTTACGGTCATTATTTATCCCTGATTTTCTTTTTTTAGCCCGTCGATAGATAAAACAGGAATGATCTTTGCTGTTTTCTATAACCGAATTCATGGTGGGCATTTTGACGCTCCCAAGATGCGCTACCGAAAAAAAGATGCGCTACCGAATAATGAATAATAAAAGTGACGTGACCCGATATGACAATGATAGAGACCGATAAGCAAAACGCTGAAGCAGCTGTCATCAGTCAGGCCAGTGCTGAGCTGACACAAACCACTCAGGTATTCGATGAATACGGCCAGATTCGGGAGATCGCCATCGCAGGTGAGCGCCCGCTTACCCTTTATCTCAATAAACGCGAGATCGTCACCCTGATGACCTTAGGTGCAGAGCCGGAAGCACTGGTGCTGGGCTATCTGCGCAATCAGGGCATGGTGAAAGCGTTCAGTCAGATTCGTGCCGTGCAGGTGGACTGGGATGTGGAAGCCGCTGTGGTGGTTGCCGATGAGATTGGTGAGGAGCTGGAAGAGAAACTGGCCCATAAAACCGTCACCACAGGCTGTGGTCAGGGTACGCAATACGGTGCGCTGATGGATGATCTGGAAACTATCCAGCTGCCCAGCTTTAAGGTCGCCCAAAGCGATATCTATCGTCTGCTGAAAGCCCTCAACGAATATAACGAAACCTACCGCTCTGCCGGTGCGGTACATGGCTGTGCACTGTGTGCGCTGAATGCTGATACAGAAGAGGAAAACCGCGCAGAAGTGTTGGCCTTCTCAGAGGATGTCGGTCGTCATAACGCCGTGGATACGCTGGCGGGTAAACAGTGGCTGACGTCCTCACCAGAAAATCCTACGCCTATGGTGCGTGAGCAGATGGTGTTTTACACCACGGGCCGTCTCACCTCTGAGATGGTGATTAAGGTCGCCCGTATGGGCATTTCCGTACTTCTGTCCCGCTCCGGTGTGACCGCCATGGGACTGGCGCTGGCAAAACAGCTGGGTATTATGCTGATCGCCCGCGCCAAGGGGCAGCACTTTATGTTGTACGAGGGCGCAGAGCGCTTCGACTGGGACGCACCGCCGCCGGTTCGCCCTAAATCGCCGTCCAGAAAAAAAGATTAATAAGCCTGACCGGCTTAACCCGATTTCAAATAGAACCCCACGCTTTTTGAACCTGAGAGAACGCTATGTCTGAAGTGATCGCCGATACCCTTTTTATGAACGTAAAGCAGGTGGCTGAATACCTGCATCTGAACGAGAAGAAAGTTTATGCCCTGGCCAGTGAAGGTCAGATTCCGGCGACCAAGGTGACAGGTAAGTGGCTTTTTCCGAAGAAACTGGTGGATCGCTGGCTGCTGGAATCCTGCCATAGCGGTCTGATGGCAGATCGCCTGCTGCTGACCGGCAGTGATGATCCTTTCCTGCAGGCGATGATGCTGCGACTACCTTCTGTGGTGGGTAACAAGGCGCTGTACAGCTATAGCGTGACCGGCACCCGTATGGGGCTAAGTCTGCTTTCTCAGGGGCATGCAGATGTAGCGGCGATTCACTGGGGGCGGGCAGAAGAGAGCCATCTGCGCCACCCGGGGCTGGTGCGTCAGTTCTCCCATTATCGTCAGTGGGTGCTGATCCATGCCTTTAAACGCACGCAGGGCTTAATCGTAAACCCTGAGTTTGAAACCGATGATGCCAGCAGCCTGCCGATGCACCGCATGCGCTGGGCGATCCGTCAGGAAGGCGCGGGTTCACAACGTTTTCTGCAGGAGTGGCTGACCGGCCAGCAGATGCAGGAATCCGACCTGAATGTTTCCGTGCAGGCGTTCAGTGAGCGTGAAATGGCCTCCATGATCTGCCGTGGTGATGCCGATGTCGGGCCGGGTAGCCTGAGTGCCGCCCGTGAATACGGTCTCAGCTTTATTCCGGTGTGCGAAGAAGCCTTTGATCTGGTTGTACCGCGCAGCGTTTATTTCCGTGGCCTGTTCCAGCAGCTGTTTACCTATATGCAAAGTAATGAAGGCCGCGCACTGGCAGATAGTCTCGGCGGGTATGATTTGAGTGAATGCGGCAAGATGGTCTGGAACGGCGCAGAGAGCTAATCGGGTAGGTTTGCCTTCGGCATGATTGAAACGCCCCGCCGCTGAAAAGCGCCGGGGCGTTTTGGCGTTTGGGGCGCATGTGCGGCCTATATTCGGCTCGTTCCACGCTTTGCGTTCCCCTCTCCAGTTCCAACGCTCCGCGTTGAAATTCATATCTCGCCAGCATTCGATAAATCCCTTCAGGTGAATTTTTGATGATTTATACAGTATATTTTCTGTTTTCTCGCAAACTGTGCTCGTTTTGTCCGACTTAATGCGCGGTTTACCGGAGTGCTAGAAATGGATAAGCTGCAAAATCAATGAATTATGGAAATCATGCTTGGGATAACAGGCAACGTTTAATTGTGATAACGCGCATGCGCGTTTAGCAGGGAAGCAGTCAGATCAGGAAATGGATTTTTCCTTTCTAATCAAACTTTTTCCTTATTTTTCGACGGTATATTGAAATCGTCAAAACGAGCATGCCTGATATCAAAATGTTATGCAATCGCAAGCACTGGTCAAATTACTCAGATAGTTAAAAAGATTAAGGATAGAGAATAAGTGAAAATAGTATCGGTATTTAACAACAAGGGTGGTGTTGGAAAATCTACTTTGACCTACCACTTGGGTGCAGCTTTATCTGAGAAAGGTAAGAAGGTTCTACTTATCGACCTTGATCCGCAGTCCAATTTAACTTTGTATGGACTTTCTGAAGAGCGTTTAGAAGAAATATGGAATTCAGAAGACGAATATATTAGCGATTACAAAGCTGCCAAATCAAAAATTAGTGATGAGCAGTTTGCGTCCTTTCAAAAAGCTAATCATTCGATACATTATCTGTTAAAACCAATCGAGGACGGCGAATCAGAAGAAAAAGAATTATCTACACCTGTATCTCTAAGACAAAATTTAGATTTGATACCAGGGAGATTAACCCTTCACTTATTCGAAAACAAATTAGCAAAACACTGGAGCGAAGCATTCCTGGGTGAGCCACAGGCAATAAGAATTGTTACTTCAGTAAGAAAAATATGTGAAGACTATGCTCAAAAATATGGTTATGACATTACACTTATTGACACGTCCCCTAGTCTAGGTTCTCTTAACAAAGTAATCATATCGAGCGCTGACTCAATACTGATTCCTTGCGCGCCTGATATGTTTTCTGACTATGGTATTAGAAATATTGGTAATGCGCTTTCCGTATGGAGTAAGGAATTCAATACCATGTATTCCTTGCTGTCAGACAGCAAAAGAGAATACTTTCCTAGTAAATTTGTAAAGCTCCTGGGATACACTGTCTACAATGCAAAAAAAAGGTCTGACGCACCTAACGAGCTAAACATAGCCCTTGCACATTATAACTACGCAAAGAAAATTCCAGAAACTATAAAAAACTTCATCCCAGCTGACTGCTTGCTAAACAATGGTCATAATTATTTTGACACTTCAATAGGTGGTAGCTCTGTAATTCATGGTCATGGCACCCTCCCGACAATGGCCCAAAAATATAAGTCCCCAATGTGGGACGTTCCAAATCTTCCAAACTTAGGTGAGGAAAAAAATACGATAAAGGGTAATGCAGGCAGCTATTACGAAACAAAAAAAGGCTATATAAAACTTGCCGATGACGTTTTGGAAAGATTGGAGTTACTCTGATATGGAAAATATCAATCTAGACGATGCAATCAAGCTCATTAAAGACGATATGCATTCTTATGAGTTACTTCATGACAAGTTTTTATCTTATATAAACAGAGATCCTGAGCTAAAAAATCTGGTGCACAGCTATAAGTCAAGATTTAAGGATCTTGATCACCTAAAAAGCAAGATTGAGAGAAAGAATCACGAAGATTCACTGTTGCCTGAGGATGAGCAGAAAGGACCTATTACACAAGGCAACATAAAAGAACGAATCACCGATATTTGCGGTATTCGAATACTCCACCTTTATATTGGACAGTTTGAAGCAATTCATAAAGCTCTAATGAAATATGTTGATTCCGGAGAGCTCGCCCTATTTGAACCGCCAAAAGCATATACATGGGATCCTGAATATTCCAAAACATTCGAGGCTTTAGGGGTTTCTCCCAAGCTTAAGGAAAGTTTTTACACCAGCGTGCATTATGTGTTTAAACCTAGGGCGGATAGCAATATCACCTGCGAAGTTCAGGTTCGAACTTTGTTTGAAGAAGTTTGGGGAGAGATTGATCATACTTTTAACTATCCAGAACCGTCTAAAAATAAGGTGGTGCAGGAGCAGCTTAAAGTTTTAGCTCGCGTTGTAGGTGCAGGGACGAGGCTTTCTGATTCGATATTTGAGCTAAATTCTCTTCAAGATGCAAAATGATAAAATGGCATAACAAAGGCCAGCAACGGACTGTTAAACCTGTCACTTTTTGTGCGCTTCGCGGCACAAAAACCGCCAGCTTTGCCAGCCGCTGTGGCCGGCGTTATATGCCTAAGGAGTTCGGATGTCCCTTTTAGCTAACACCCCAAAGCCACCATATTATGCTGTTATTTTTACTTCGATTCGTACGGAAGGAGATAACGGTTATGGTGAAACTGCAAATAGAATGGCTGAATTAGCTGAGCAGCAACCTGGATATTTAGGCGCTGAGTCAGCAAGAGAGGAAGTTGGTATTACAGTTTCTTACTGGACAGATTTAGAGTCTATCAAAAATTGGAAAGCTAATACTGAGCATTTAGAAGCTCAAAAAACTGGTCGTAAGTTATGGTACGAGTCATTTAAGGTTCGTATTTCAAAAGTAGAGCGAGATTACGGCATATAACAAGCTGTTTAAAATGGACGCCTTACTGCTTGGCTGGCGCTCATTCTTCGCTAAGTTTAGCCAAGCGTAATCCGCCCATTAACAGGGCGTTAACTCACCCCCATCTGCACCAGTGCCATATAAGCTCCGGTTCCCCCCAGAATACTCACCAGTGGGTGTTTAAACATCAGGTGCAGCGCTGCCGTCAGCGCTAAGCACCCCAGTTCCGGCAGAAAACCGGTACTGGCCAGATCTTCATTCTTAAAGGTGTACACCACCAGCAACACCATCATCACCGGTGGCAGGTACTTACCCAGAAACACCAGAATATGATGATCCGCTACCTTGTAGAGCAACACAAAAGGCAGTACCCGGGTCAGAAAGGTGGCCGCAGTCATTACTGCGATGACTGTGAAGAGATAGCCTGCGGATTCCATCGTTTACCTGCGTGAATCATTAACAGAACGCTCATGCTGAGCAGAATTGAGATTAACAGCATCTGATCACGGCTGATAAACAGCAGGGTCACTATGCCGATCACCAGCGCGAGAAGAAAAGGCGCGGGCTTTTTCAGGTTTTTGTACTGCTCTAGGGTCAGCACCATAAAGAGCGCGGGCAGTACAAACTCGATACCTGCGGTGGAGAAGGTGATCTGGCCACCCAGCCAGGCACCTAACGTGCAGCCGATCACCCAGTAGATCTGATTAAACAGGGTGACTTTGAACTGAAACTCCGCCGGATCAACCCATTCCGGCAGGCGGGTTGAGGTGAGCAGGGAGTAGGTTTCATCGGTCAGGCCAAAAATCTGATAGAGACGTTTTGCGCCCTTGTTGGGAATTTTTCCCACCAGCGAGATGCCGTAGAACATGTGTCGGGAGTTGAGCAGGAAGATGGTGATAAACATCTCCATAAGCCCTGCGCTGTTGGCAAGCAGACCCACCGCCAGAAACTGTCCGGCTCCGGCAAAGATAAAGACACCCATCAGGGTGGCAAAAATCCAGTGATAGCCCAGATCGCTGAACAGCACGCCAAAGGCCATGCCTAGCGGAATATAGCCAAACATCACCGGCAGCGATGCCTGAAAGACAAAGCGGTTAGCCGAGTGGCTGATCTGTGTTGATTCTTCTGATGACATAGTGATTTTCTTAAATGGAGCGGTGAATAGCCTGAATAAAAAGGGTGAACCAGCGCGATCGGCTATATTAGAAGTCTTTTTTGGAAAAACCAAATGATTCACGGCGAATTAAGGTCTGGCTAGACCAAAGTTTAGAGTGATTGCGTGAGTAGGGTAGATAAGAGAGGTCCACACAAGCAGGTTTAATGTAAGCCGTAGGATGGTGCAAAGCGAAGCGTGCCCGTCATATAGGCTCGTTCCCATGCTCCGCGTGGGAATGCATAGGAGTTATGGTTTGGCGCTACCACGCAGAGCGTGGGAGCGAGTAAAAGCGTGGGGGCGAGCAGATCAGGCGAGGGGATAACAGAGAAAGCGCCGGATCAGCGCTTTCTCTGTGCCTCGGACAGGGTTGCCAGCAGCTGTTCTGCGGTGGCGTGGTCGCTGTCGTTGTAGCGGGCTTTCTGCAGCAGGTAGACACTGAAGGTGCTGCCCTGACCCAGAACGCTATGGACACGGATATCACCACCATAGCGGCGGATAATGCCGTAACTGACCGACAGGCCAAGGCCTGTGCCGTTATCCCGGGTGGTAAAGAAAGGATCAAAGATATGGGGCAGAATCTCATCTGCGATACCCATGCCGGAATCTTCTACCTCAACCACAACCCCTTTCAGTACCTGATCTTCGTACCAGTCGTGGCTGCGGATATGGATGTTCTTAAAGCTCTGGGAGGCGTTGGCGGCATTCATCACCAGATTGACGAACACCTGCTGCAGCTGCTGCACGTTAGCCTCGGCGGAGCTTTTGGCGTGCAGACTGAGTTTCACCTCAAGGTTCTGCTTCTCAAGGGTGTGGCGCACCAGCAGCAGAGTATCTTCCACCACCTGATTGATATTCAGTGGTGACATCGACTGGGTGTATTCGCCGGGACGGCTGTACTGCAGCAGATTGTTCACCAGTGCTCGTATCCGGTAAACCTGCTGGACGATCAGCTCGATCTCTTCTTCCACTTCAGCAGAATTTTCCCCAAGGGAAGCCTGCAGCAGATCCATATTACCCAGAATCACCGCAGCGGGATTATTGATCTCATGGGCGATACCGGCGGTCAGCTCACCCAGAGCGGCCAGTTTCTCTTTGGTGATCAGCTGGGCGCGGGTGGCCTGTAGCAGGCGAATATGTTCTTCCAGCTCGCGGGTTTTATCCTGCAGGGACTGGGTACGGGACTGAACCTTGTGTTCCAGAACCTCGGCAGCCTGTTGAATCTGGCGGTTTCGCTCTTCCAGCAGGTCCAGCATGGTATCGAACTGTTCTGCCAGTTCGCTGAACTCATCCTGCGTATCCATCATGCCGATGCGCTGGCGTTTACCAGCTTTTACTGCCTGAACCACGCTATGAATGCGGCGGATCGGGTGGGTGATCAGGCCGGTGCTGCGCAGTACCAGAAATACCGAGATAAAGGCGACCACGGCAAAAGCCAGAATCAGGTTCAGCAGGGTCTGGTTATGAATCTCTTTGTAGGGCTGTTCCAGAAAGCCAGTGTAGAGCATGCCGATGCGCTTGCCCGCCAGATCTTCCACTGGGTTATAGGCGGAGATATACCAGTCGTTTACCACGAAGGCGCGATCTACCCAGCTTTCACCTTTGGTGAGTACCTTCTGGTACACCTCTTTGGACACACGGGTGCCCACAGCGCGGGGGGCTGAGACCTCCACCAGCTCCATGCCGGATGGAGAAGGCATCGCTTTGTTCGGTACGTTGGTGCTGATTCGGACATCATCGAGGAAGAGGGTCACCGTGCCCAAGCCGCCTTCTGGTAGGGTGCCGGGGCGATAGACCAGATCGCGGATCTCATCGACGAAATTGTTGTTGCGGTTTAGCAGGCGGCCACTGTCCAGCAGGCCAATCAGCTCTCCATTGTCGTTGGTGATTGGGTGCAGGGCGCGGATAAACATGCCACGGCTTTCAAAGTTGCGATCCGTGGGCTGTGCCATTGGCGTGTTGAGCAGCTTGATACGAACCTGATCGATCAGCTGAGGATCGATAAAGGTCAGCTCCTCAGGGCCGATCAGCTGCAAGCCAGCATTGGCGTTGCCTGCCAGTACCTGAGAGGCGATCTGCCCAAGGCTGGGTTCTTTCAATACCCGTTCGCTGAGTTTTGTGGCCGGGATAATGCGGACAAAATCCAGCTGATGCAGCATCTTGAAGTTGTACAGTTGCTGGCTGATGCGCGCTGGTTGCTGGCGCAGCACGCTTTCGCGCAGCTGTTGGCTCAGGCTGAGCTGTTTCAGATTGCTCAGATCCTGTTGCTCAAGAATATTGAGAATACCTTCGGCGACAGACAGATCTGCCCGTACCTTGCGGTCGAGCAGATCGGTGGAGTAGGAAGTGACCCAGTAGCTGGTCATGCCAATCAGGGTGGCCAGAGTCAGTGCCAGAGGCGCAATACTCAGGCCTAAAATTTTAATTCGGATTGATGAACGCATGTACCAGGGTCGCTTCGCCTGTCGCTTGATGGATGACATCAGGATTCGGCACCCTGAATTTCATCCCACGCCTGCAATTTCCGATCCAATGTTTTACGAGAAATACCCAACTGGCGGGCGGCGGCTGATTTATTACCCTGAAACTCGCTCAGTACCTGCAGGATATGGTGCTTCTCCACCTCATCCATCGGCCAGCTGGAGGGATATCCGCGCCCTTCGGTCGGAGTGATTTCGCTGCTCTGGGACATACTGTCCCCTCTGGCAAAGCTTTCGATGGGCAGGCGACCCAAAAGGATACAGCGCTCAACAAAGTTCTTCAGTTCACGAATATTGCCGGGCCAGCCATAGCCTGAGATGACGGCCATATCTTCGTGGGTGAGAGGCACAGGTGGCAGACCCAGTTCCTTGGATAGCTTGCGGGAGAAGTTGTGCACCAGTGTTGGAATATCTTCCGGACGATCCCGAAGTGGAGGCAGCGTCAGCGTCAGTACATTCAGGCGGTAATAAAGATCTTCACGGAAGCGGCCTTCTTTAACTTCCTCTTCCAGATTGCGGTTGGTTGCGGCGACGATACGGACATCAACACTGATCTCCTGCTCGCTGCCCACAGGCCTGACCGCTTTCAGTTCCAGTACACGCAGCAGCTTGGCCTGCATGCCCAGTGGCATTTCACCAATCTCATCAAGGAAGAGTGTACCGCCGCTGGCGAAGGTAAAGAGGCCTTCACGGGCTTTCTGAGCACCGGTAAAGGCACCTTTGGTGTGGCCGAACAGTTCACTTTCCAGAATATCCGCTGCAATCGCGCCGCAGTTCACCGGTACAAAGGCACCGCTTCGACCACTGTTTTCGTGCAGGGCGCGGGCAGCCAGTTCTTTACCGGTTCCCGATTCACCTTCAATCAGAACTGCAGAAGGGGTTGGAGCGACACGACGAATAATGCTGTCGACATCACGAATCGCCTGACTTTCACCCAGCATGGCGCTGCCCGAGCTGTATACGGTGTTCAGTTCACGTTTGAGGACAAAGTTTTCACGGGCCATCAGACGGCGCTCAACGCAGCGGTCGATGGCAGCCATCATCTGTTCCAGACGGAATGGCTTGAGAATAAAGTCGCTGGCACCGGCACGAAGGGCTTCGATGGCGGTTTCCAGATCCGCGTATGCGGTCATAAAGATGATATCGCTGCGGCGCTCGTCACCGGAGATCGCTTCATGCCACTCAATACCGGAGCGTCCCGGTAGTTTGATGTCGCAGATAATCAGGTCGAAGTGGCAGCGTTTACGAATCTCTTCAGCGGTTTCGATGCTGTCGGCAGATTCCACCAGCGCAAAGCGTTTGTTCAGAGCTTTGATCAGAAAGTTGCGCATGCCCGGTTCGTCATCAACGATCAGAACCGAAATTGCTGGAGCCATTGCGCCTGCGTTTAATCCACCCAGACCAAAAGTTGGTGCGCCGGAGGGGGTGCCTGCTGACTGTGTGCCTGTAGAGTCAGCGGCGGAAAAGCGGGAGTTTTTATCCATGGAGACCATCGTGTTCGTTTCTTCGCTCGGTATTGTTGTTTATTTATTTTCGCGGTGACTGTTTTTATGGGGCTGCTTTTATAACGTGTTACCTCTAAGCCTTTTTATTGCCATCAGCGAAAATAGTCGGGAATTATTCCTGCCCCGACCTGTCTGTTCCATTTCTCGGATCTCTTTCTGACTGTCCTGTGCAATCTGATCGTTATGGAGTTGATCAGTCTGTCAGGGCCGCTTGAGTGATCTTTGTCACTTTTAGTTTTTCCGGCGTTTTGTGCTGGAGAAGATGCGGTGCGTCATATTGTCCGGAGGGTGTTTTATCTGGGTCATTATGACCCTGTTTTATTGTTTTTTTTACTATTGCAGTCATCTACTTTGATCTAATCTGACTTGCGAGTCAGTGTTTATCAGGGATGAGGCACTCTGGCATCTATCTTGCTCCAGAGGGTGCCCGATCATAACAAACATTGCACTTTGAAGCATTTAAAGGACTAGCAACTAGCATGAGCACAACTAAAAAGAGCACACTGAAAACCTTTATCCGTTCGGCGGCGTTGGCTGCGCTGGCGGCAACCGTATCAATCCAGTCTTATGCGGAAGACCTGGGGATTGTACGTCTGGCGACCACAACCAGTACCTATAACTCTGGTCTGCTGGATTACCTGCTGCCTGAGTTTGAAAAAGCTAACGGCGCAACTATTCAGGTGATTGCGGTAGGTACCGGTAAGGCGCTGCGTATGGGACGTGATGGCGATGTGGATCTGGTAATGACCCACGCTCCTAAAGCTGAAGCCAAATTTGTAAACGAAGGTCACGGTGTTCAGCCGCGCGGCATCATGTACAACGACTTTGTACTGGTTGGTCCTAAGAATGATCCGGCTGGCGTTAAGTCTGCTAATAGCATTAAAGAGGCGCTGGCTAAAGTTTCTGCGACTCAGTCTCTGTTTATTTCCCGTGGTGATGATTCCGGTACTCACAAGAAAGAACTGGGTCTATGGAAGCAGGCGGGTACTAAACTGCCGTTTGAAGGTTACCGTGAAGTGGGTCAGGGTATGGGCAAAGTTCTGCAGATCAGCTCGGAGCTGCAGGCGTACACTCTGACTGACCGTGGTACCTGGTTGGCTTACAAAACCAAAGTAGATCTGGAAATCGCTTCTGAAGGCGACAAGGGTCTGTTCAACCCGTACCAGGTAATTCTGGTGAACCCTGCTAAATACGACGGTCTGAACACTAAAGGTGCTCAGGCGCTGAGCGATTGGCTGGTATCTGAGGAAACTCAGAAGCGTATTAGCGACTTCCGCCTGCACGGTGAGCGTCTGTTTATCGCTAACGCTAAGTAAGCACGCTTGGTATAAGCGTAATGCAGCTGCCGATGTTCTCCTGCGTTGGTGGCTGTAACTCTGATCGACTTATCTGATACCGCTGGGGTTGTTGCGGCAGTATCAGTAAACGAGATGAGATAAGACCTGCCGGTTGTGACTGATAGCACCGGCGGGTTTGCTGTTTTAAGGTGATCTGTTCTGAGTGAGTTGATCGCCAAGTGTTTTGCCGGAGGAGGCAAAATGACAGAACAGCTAACAACCAATCAAAAGAAAAATAAGATAAGTATAAGGCGCATCCATTAATGGCTTCTCTGACCGAGACCTTTGCTGCGGCGGTTGAACTACTGGTATCAGGCGATGAAGCGCTCTGGACCATTATCGGCGTATCTTTCAGGGTTTCTTTTACTGCACTTCTTCTGGCGATTATTCCGGCGACTCTGATCGGTTTCGCTCTGGCTTACTGGCGTTTTCCCGGTCGGTGGCTTCTGCTTTCTCTGACACACACTCTTATGGCTGTTCCAACTGTTGTTGTGGGTCTGATTCTCTTTATGCTGTTATCCCGCGCTGGGCCTTTGGGTGACTGGCGTCTGTTGTTTACTCAGGATGCGATGATCGTTGGTCAGTTCCTGCTTTGTTTGCCTTTGCTGGTTTCCATGAGTCACAGTGCCTTTCAGGGGGCGGATAAGCGTGCCTGGGAAACGGCCAAGATGTTGGGCGCAAACCCGCTGCGCTGCCTCTGGGTTCTGATGCTGGAAGTGCGCTATGCGCTATATGCCTGCTTTATCGCCGCATTTGCCCGTATTATCGCGGAAGTAGGCTGTGCCATGATGGTGGGCGGTAATATTCTGAATTACACCCGAAGTATCACTACAGCGATTGCACTGGAAACCCTGAAAGGGGAGTACGCGCAGGGTGTGGCGCTTGGATTGGTGCTCTTTATTCTCGCCATGGTGCTGAATGTGGGTATGGGATTACTACGAGGTAAGGGTCAGCTGGCCAGCCGCTGATACAGGTGTTGATGTGATAGAGAAACCATCCGTTGTGACAGAGCGATCTTCCGTTGCTAACAGGCAAAAGATGACCCCGGATTCCGGTTCAACCCAAGGCTTTTTACGATCTCTTCTACCCTGGATTGGCTCCGATAAATCCGAGAAAAGCCGTCCTTCGGGCAAGTTGGCCGATCAACAATCCCCTTCAGACTCTGTGCATTGTTTGCTTAGTATCGAAGGTTTAACTCAGAGCTGGCCGGATCAGGCTGAAGCTCTTTTCAAGGTTGATACGGTGAGTTGGGATGGCCAGCAGCATATCTGGCTGCAGGGAGCCAATGGCTCCGGAAAAACCACCCTGATGCGTCTGATCTCAGGTCTGGAGCCGGTTCAGGATGGGGAGATTCGCTGTCATGACTCTTCCGGGGCGGGTGATCAGCGTATCTGTTATCTGCATCAGACACCGTATCTTTTTGCCGGTAGTGTGGAGCGCAACCTTAACTTTGTGATTCGTTCTTTGAAGGCGGATAAGCGTCCGGCGGCCCGTGAAGCTCTTGAGCTGGGTTTAAAGCTGGCGGGGCTTGAGGGCTTGCGATATCAGGATGCGGTGACCCTTTCCGGTGGAGAGCGGCAACGACTCGCCCTGCTGAGAGCCTGGCTGTTGCAGCCTGATCTGCTTTTGCTGGATGAGCCTGCTGCTAATCTGGATGATGATTCCGTTGAGCTGATGCATCGCTTAGTCACTGATTTAATTGATAAAGGTGCGGTTATTATGGTGAGTTCTCACCAGAAGAACTTACTGACGGATCTTTGTAATACCCGGTGGAGCATCAGTTCTGGCACGTTAGCTGCTTCCTCTATTGAGGGCTAAGGGTTCGTTTGCCCTTTACGTAACGTCACGAAAAAAGTCCACGGGTTTTCCCTAGGTGGCTTATAGTGAATGTCAGATATATGTTTTTTGATAGGCGGAGGAGTCGCTATGTCAGATCTTAATATAGGGATTTTGTCCGGAGTGCCTCAGCCAATGACCAAACAATCAATCCTATCCGACACCCGTGAGATTACAGCGGTGGTTCTGGCCGGAGGTCAGGGGCAACGTATGGGAGGCATGGATAAAGGCTGGGTAAACTTTCAGGGCCGGCCAATGATTCATCATGTGCTGGAGCAGATAAGCCCGCAGGTGCAGTCTGTTCTGATCAATGCCAACCGCAGTCTGGAAGAGTATCAGGCGCTGGGACATCAGGTTGTGGAAGATATCGAACAGGGGTATCACGGTCCTCTGATGGGAATGTTGACCGGTCTGACCCACGCCAAAACTGACTGGGTGTTATTTGTGCCCTGCGATATTCCTCTGCTGCCAAAGGATGTTGTTGAGAAGCTGAACGAGGCGGTCGCTAAGAACGATGTGGATGTGGCAGTAGTTCACGATGGCGAGCGTCTTCAGCCGGTAATCTCTCTGATGCGTCGAAGTCTGTTACCAAGTCTTGAATCCTGGCTGGCTGAGGGTAAACGTAAGATTGACCGTTGGTATATGCAGCATCGTATGGTGGTGGTGCCATTCGACAGCCCGGAAGAAGATTTTATGAATCTGAATACCCAGCAGGAAGTTCAGGAGCTGGAGCAGCGTCTCTGACAAGTTAGTAGTATCTACCAGGGTCTTAAGTTCAATACGCAGTCCATAATTCTCAATCCGGAAAGACAGAAAAGCAGCGCTAAGTCGCTGCTTTTTTTATGGAAATTTTTCCTTGCTCCGGACTATATGGACTTTATTGGTACTTTTTTGACCCGTTTCAGCGCTGCCGTGGAATATTCCTTGCTGAACTAGACTGATAAAACACGACAAAAAGGTTCGGGTATCGAACCCCTGCGCTGAAAGCGAGCTCAGCGCTGAGCCAAATAGGAAGGGTTATGTTGAATTTTCCCCTGCCCGTGCTGGGTTTTTCGGCCTTCAGCGGTTCCGGAAAGACCACGCTGTTGAAGAAATTATTACCGATTCTGGTGCAGAAAGGTGTCCGCTGCGCTGTAGTGAAGCACGCTCATCATGCTTTCGAGGTAGATCAACCGGGTAAAGACAGTTTTGAACTGCGCAAGGCTGGTGCAGCCCCTATGTTGGTGGCTTCAAGTCAGCGCATGGCGATGATGCTGGATTTCCCTGTGAGTGACGAATCACCGGCAAAAGATCCTGATCTGCAGGAGATGATCGATTTTTTACCCCTGCACCGCCTGGATTGTGTTCTGGTTGAGGGTTTTAAGGCGATCCCTTTTCCAAAAATTGAGATACATCGCCCGGCAACCGGTAAGCCGGTAATTGCTGTGGATGACACCAATATTATTGCTATCGCCACGAATGATGTCACTAAGCTGAAAGAGAATCTGGTGGATTCGGGCGAAGCGGTTAATGCACTGCCTTTGCTGGATCTGAATGATCCGGAAGCGATCGCTGACTTTGTGATACAGCAAGTGGAGCAGCAGCGTCAGGCTCTGGATGCTGAGAGCTGCATCGATGGCGACACTACAAGCAAACAGGGAGCTCTGTGATGACATTGGAACTGAATACGTCTCAGGCTGCGGTAAGTTGCTTTGATCAGCCGGGACAGCTGAGTGTTGAGCAGGGGCGACAGGCATTGCTGGATGCGGTTGACGCTGCAGCGAAGCCTCAGATTATTCAACAGCCGATAGCTGAGCTTGCAGGCTGTGTACTGGCAGAAGATGTGATTTCCCCCATCAATGTACCTGCACAGACCAATGCGGCGATGGATGGTTTTGCGCTGGCGCTGCCGGAAGATGGCCGTGAGGTTTTTGAGTCTGAATATGAACTGGTGGGTAAGGCGCTGGCCGGTCACGGTTTTGCAGGTGAGCTGAAAACCGGTCAGGCGGTCACCATTACCACGGGTGCACCTGTGCCTGCGGGAGCCAACAGTGTTGTTATGCGTGAGATCTGCCAGTCTGGTGACAACAGGGTGGTGATCGAAAAGCCGGAATCCCTGCGACTGAATGACAATATTCGTCAGGCGGGAGAGGATTTGGCAACTGGGCAGATTGCGGTTAAAGCAGGCACTCGCCTGACTCCGGCCCATCAGGGGCTGATCGCTTCCCTTGGTCTGACAGAAGTTGCGGTATTTAAGCCTCTTGTGGTTGCGGTTTTCTCCACCGGTGATGAGGTGGTGGCGCAGGGGCAGCCATTACCGGCGCACAGTATTTACGATACCAACCGGTATTCCCTGATCGCGCTGCTGAAAAAACTGCATTGTGATGTCATTGATCTGGGCATTCTGCCGGATCAGGAAGCGGTGCTAGCCAAGACTCTGGCTGAATCAGCGGTGAAGGCCGATGTAGTGGTCTCTTCCGGTGGTGTTTCTGTCGGTGTCGCGGACTACATCAAAACTGCTCTGGCTCAGGTGGGCGAGATCGGCTTTTGGCGTATGAATATCCGTCCCGGTCGGCCTTTTGCTTTTGGCCGTATTGGTAAAGATCTGATCAATAATCCTTCGGGATCGGCGTGGTTTTTTGGCCTGCCCGGCAATCCGGTTGCTGTGATGGTGACCTTTATGCAGCTGGCGCAACCGGCGCTACGCAAACTGCAGGGTGAAACCGGTTGGCAGCTGCAGGGAATTCCTGCCCTTGCCGGTGAAAAGATGCGCAGCCGTGAAGGTCGCACCGACTTTCACCGTGGCATTTTTGGTTTTAACAGTGATGGACAGCTTGAGGTGCGGACAACCGGCACTCAGGGCTCCGGCATTCTGCGTTCGATGACCGAAGCCAACTGTCTGATTGAAATTGGTGATGCCCATGCGGCTATCGCCCCCGGGGATACAGTCAATATCTATCCCTTTGCAGACTTGCTCTGACCGTTACTTTTTAACAGAAATGTCTGCAAACAGCGGCTAACCGCTAATAAATTGATGCGCTTTAACAGCCTTAAAGAATAAAAATGATCACCGCCTCTGGTCGATTGCTTGTTTCAGCATCGGTTTCAGCGCGCGGGAAGTAGAGAGAAAAATTATGACTCAGCGAGCAAACAACCCAGTCTCTGACCTGCACCCTGAAGGCTTTACCCATATTGATGCTAAGGGTGAAGCCAGCATGGTGGATGTGACCGAAAAAGCGGTCACCGCCCGAGAAGCTGTGGCAGAAGCCTATGTCGAGATGCAGCCAGAAACCCTGCGTATGATCGTTTCCGGTGAACATAAAAAAGGTGATGTGCTGGCAGTCGCCCGTATTGCTGGTATTCAGGCAGCGAAAAAAACGGCTGACCTGATTCCCCTGTGCCATCCGCTGATGCTGACTAAGGTGAAGGTTGAGCTGACCCCTGAGCTGGAAAATAATCGTATTCGTATCGAAACCCTGTGCAAACTGGCAGGGCAGACCGGTGTGGAGATGGAAGCTCTGACCGCGGCCTCGGTTGCCGCCCTGACCCTATACGACATGTGTAAAGCCGTGGACAAAACCATGGTGATCTCCGGCACAAAAGTGCTGGAGAAAAAAGGAGGTAAGTCCGGTCACTGGCAGATGGCCAGTGATTCCGCAAGTGTTCAACAGGACGTTTCGCAAGCTGAGGTTTCCCTTCAGGCTACAAATGAAGCCACACAAGGCTCATCAGTTGTTGATGTACGCTTCTTTGCCGGTCTGAGAGAAGCTTTGGGTTGCGAGCAGATCTCTGTGCCTCTGGACAGCGACAGCCTGACCCTTGCGGAGGTGAAGGAGCTATTGATCACCTCCCATGCTGATTGGGCGGAAGCTCTGTCGGCGAAGAACCTGCTGATGTCTGTGAATCAGCAAATGGCGAAAGCCTCTGCCGAAGTCAAGGCAGGTGACGAGGTAGCCTTCTTCCCACCGGTCACGGGAGGCTAGATTGATGAGTTGTCAGATTCATATCAGTGTTCAGGAAGCGGAATTTGACCTGAGTGCAGTGAACCGGGCGATCTCTGCTGATCGTACTGATATTGGTGCCATAGTTACCTTCAGTGGTCTGGTACGGGATTTTAATGAAAAACCGGATGTGCTGGCGCTGACCCTTGAGCACTATCCGGGCATGACCGAGCAGGCGCTGGAAGAGATTGCTCAGGAGGCCGCAGAGCGCTGGCCTTTGCAGGCGGTGCATGTGATCCATCGTGTCGGGCGACTTACTCCGGGAGATCCTATTGTGCTGGTGGCGGTGGCTTCTGCCCACCGTCAGGCAGCCTTTGATGGCTGCAACTTCGTCATGGATTTTCTGAAAACCCGCGCGCCTTTCTGGAAAAAAGAGAACACCCGTCATGGCGATTACTGGGTTTCTGAAAGAAGCTCAGATGCTGCTGCCGCCCGCCGCTGGAAGGAGGGGGATGTATGACCACTTCGATTCAGTCTGAACAGGAAAAGCTGGTTGATGGCTTTGGCCGTCAGGTGACCTATGTGCGCATGTCGGTAACGGATCGCTGTGATTTCCGTTGTGTCTATTGCATGGGTGAAGAGATGACCTTTCTGCCCCGGGAAAAGGTACTGACACTGGAAGAGATGTCTCTGGTGGCAGAAGCTTTTGCTCAATTGGGGGTGAACAAGATCCGCCTGACCGGTGGTGAGCCTCTGGTGCGCCGAAATGTAATGGAGCTGATCGAGCATATTGGCGATCTGCCGCAGATTACCGATTTTGCCATGACCTCAAACGGTTCCCAGCTGGGGCGTATGGCTGAGGATCTGAAAGCTGCAGGCCTGAAGCGTCTGAATATCTCTCTGGACTCTCTGGATGTTGAGCGGTTTCGTCAACTGACCCGCAAGGGGGATCTGACTCAGGTAATCGCTGGTATCGATGCTGCGGTAGCAGTGGGTTTTAAAGGTATCAAACTCAATGCCGTGATTCTTAAAGGTCGCAATGATGACGAGATCTTAGATCTGCTGGAGTTTGCCATCGAGCGTGGCATCGATATCAGCTATATCGAAGAGATGCCGTTGGGTGAGATCTCTGAGCATGAGAGAGAAGAAACCTACTGCTCCAGTGATGAAGTCCGTGAAGTGATTGCCCAGCGCTATGAGCTGGTGCCGACTACCGAAAAGACAGACGGGCCGTCTCGCTATTTCCGCATTCCGGGGCTGAAAACAAAAGTTGGATTTATCTCGCCCCACAGCCATAACTTCTGCGGCACCTGTAACCGGGTACGGGTAACCGCTGAAGGGCGTTTACTGCTTTGTCTGGGGAATGAGCACTCAGTGGATCTAAGAGCGATTATCCGTGCAAATCCGGGGGAGATAGAGCCGGTGAAGCAGGCAATTCGGGAGAGTATGTCGATTAAGCCGGAGCGTCATCACTTTACAACGGATGGTGATGTTCAGGTGGTTCGCTTTATGAATATGACCGGCGGTTAAGCCGGTCATCACTTTATACGGGCTGAAAGCTCTATTCTCTCAAGCGGTACTGGCTCGGTCAGAAATTTTTGCTTTCCAGCTGTTCAAAAACCTTTGGATAGCGCTGGGAAGCCCGGTCAATCTGTTGCTGTTTCAGCATATAGTCCAGATACACCTTGCCGCCCATTTTCAGCACATTGCCATAAAAGTAGATGCCGGGTTCTTCAATTTTCAGGGTTTTGGTATTGCTGAAGTAAAGAGTGCGCGGATTATCAGCAGGTTGGCTCAGCTGGATGCTCTTGAGGGTGAAGAGGGATTCCGTTTCTGCATACATGGCAAATACCATGCGGGAAGGGCCTCGGTGAGGCATTAGGCCTTGCTGGTTAATGGCAGTAGCGTGTTCATCCAGCTGCAGGCTGACCAGTACGATCGCTTCATCGGAATCAGGATCAAACTCTTCCCAGGGGGATACGCTTTGCTCCCGCATGTTGGAGCAGCCGGTTGTCAGTGCGATGATACTGGTTAATGTCAGCCCTTTTAACAGCATTACAAAGTTTTTGAAGCCTGCCTTATCAGATGTAGAACCTGATGAAATGCTGCTCTGGCATGGTGTAACAATCTGCTTAATCCGCTGAAACATCGACTTTCCCTTGTAGAACCGTAAGCAATAACTCATTAAATCATTGAGTCAGTTATTTTGCCGTGAAAGCTATCCATTAAGGATAGCTTTTTTGTAGGCATACGTTACAGGATGCATCTTTCCATCGATGCTTTATTGCCCGAAGGCTTATTCCGCCAGTCGGCGGGCTTCAATCAGAGCCTTGTACCAATCTCGTTTAGGGGCAGCAACCACGGGTGGTCGCAGGTTCAGATAGCTGATTTTGCGTTCTCTTGGTTTGGCAAACTGATTGAGCATATTCAGTCGGCTTTCGCGGGCATGATAGGTATCACGCAGGAAGGCGATAGCATCTTCCCCTAATTCCACCTGATAGTGTTTTACCAGCGCTAATGCGAGACGTTCAGCCGCTACAGAGAGATCGTGGCGCTTCTCATTGGCCATGGCGGTTCCCATAGCAGCCTTGGTTGCAGCACTCATGCCGGGCTCAATATCGTTCATATAGATGGCATTGGTGCTGTAAATTGCCCGCTGGATCTCCGGACGGCTCAGATGAATATGAGGTTCCAGAGCCAATGCGATCTCAATAGCCAGCTGCTTGGCAAGTTCAGGTGTAATATGGTCTTCCGGCAGCGAAGAGCGTTCCACTCGACCACGCAGCGCTTTGTTGCGAGCCTGATTCTGATCTTCCGGTGTCAGCTTATGTTTCACCATAAAGTCATGTAGCTTGGCGCAGACTTCACTGATGCCTTCTTCATCCAGATAGACATATTTTTCTGTCACCCGAAGACCTCGGTGGCCGGTGCCGATCTGCAGTTTGTTGTCGCTGACAGAGAAGGTATCAACAAATTTTTCCCAACGGTCGGAAGCTTTGAGCAACTGTACGTGAATGCGACCGATGCGCTCGTATGAGCGACGAATCTCTTTCCACAGATTCAATGCTTCGCCCAGCTGACGGGATTGCTCACGAATCCAGTTTTTATCGACTTTGGCTTTTTTACGACGGGCTTTGCGGCAGTATTCTGCAAGTCGCTCGGCACACTCATCCATATAGTGCTCGGCACTTTCCACCAGAATGTCTGCGGACTGGTTGATCTGGAGTTGTTCAACTTCTTCGTCTTCACTGGTGCGCTGAGACAGATACTGTTGGTTAATAAAGTTCGCCAGTGCACGGATACGACTCAGGCCGGTTGCCTGTGCAATCCGGTATTCACTGCGGTTTCGTTCCATGCGATCCAGAGCATCAGCTAGCTCCCAGCGACCACGGTAGGCGAAGGTCAGCATGGAGATTTTACGGCCGCACAACAGCTCAAAGGCCAGAACCACCATCTCTTCGACATCCTCGTCGGACATCAACAGGTCGTTCTCTTCCTCGATGGCTGCGAAAATACGTTCAATAAAGTTTTCCTGACGGGGCATGCCCAATTTCTGATCCGGACTGTCGCCCTGTAAACGTGTACGGATAATAGGAATGGCATCGGGTTCAACCGTTTCCAGCTGAACCAGTACATGACGAATGAGAAAACGCTGGCTTTCCACCAGATCATCGATTCGGCGATCCATGCCCACCTGACGATAGATTTCGATCTGGCTGATCAGCCGGGCGAAGGCTTTGTTTTGAGTCAGGTCGAAGACCGCCTGTTTCAGCGATTCCGGATCAAGATCAGCTTTCTGAAGCAGGAGTTTGGCGACATAACGCTGGCGCTGTTCAGTGTCATGCTGGTGGGTATGCAGATCCAGTATCTGCCAACGAAGTTCGGGTAGTTGCTCAAGAACCAGTGAAACCCTTCGCTTTTCCTCTTCCAGTTTCGGCACGCGGGTCAGACGATAGGTAATCTGAGCGATAATACCTGCCACACCGGTAATGACGGTGTAGATAAAGAAGAAGATCAGGTTTTCCTGAGTAGGCGCTTTGTTATAACCCAGAATGTAGCTTAGCTGTGCGGCGAGCAGGGTAACAGGACCTGCAGTCCAGGCAAGGGACAGCAAAGAAATCCCCCAGGGCATGGTGGTTACCGCTTCGCTGATCTGGCGAATATGGGCGAAACCTTCCCGTTGGATAGAAACTTTGGTTGTGCTGCTGTCTGATTTGTTCCGACCAAAGAAGCCCATAACTGCTATTCCATTTTTTACCGCAAAAACAACAGTCTAAGGTTGAGTCTGGTGAAAGGCAAACCAGTAATCAGGCTTTCCGGTTACTGATTGTTGCCTGCTTCAAAGAGGTATTTTTTCCTGCCTTCAGACAGCTCTGATTCCTGCAGATAGTGGCTGAAAAGGGTGAAGTCGATATTGGCGAAATCCCGTCCCGGTTCGAGCCAGAGTTTTCCGTTTTTTTCCGGTACTGCAACTTTGAACGGGTATTTTCCGGAGTAGAGGGGGATACTCAGCTGCTGGTAGCGTTCGCTTGCGCCATGCAAATGGTCATAGAGATAAACCAGTCCCCATGCCGCAGCCATAAAGTGGCCGCCATAACTGTTAAAAAGCTCGCCCCGCTGGATTCGTCGTCTGGCTTCCGGCAGAAGGTCGAATCCGGTCACCAGAACATCCCGTCCGGGGATCTGATCGCCCTCCTTAAGCGCATCCACTGCCCGAACGGCCATGGCATCGTTTGCAGCCCAGATGACGCGTACTTCCGGATAGCGTTGCTGAGCGGATAGGGTCGCGTTATAGGCGTGCTTGGGGTTGTAGCGGGTGTGAAAAATCTGGCGGATCTCAACCATCTCTTTATAACTGACCAGCGCATCAAACATGCCCAGAAGTCGCTGGGCATTGGCCTGAGAGGAGGTATTGCCTTCCAGAACAATCATCGGCAGCGGGCGCTGATCCGGAAAGCGCTGCAAAGCCTCTTCAATCAGTTCATGGGTCAGTTGCCGGCTGGCTTCGTAATTATTAACGGCAATCTGCCCCAGCCAGTAGCGATAATATTGCCCCGGCCGGCCCATATTATCTTTCGGGGAGAAGCCATTGTCGTAGATGACACTGTAGATCTTGTGTTTTTCCAGCAGATCGAGAACGGCTTTGCCGGTATTTTTAATGTTGGGGAAAAGCACAGCATCCGGTTTTCGGCTGGAATTGACCAGCGCGGATAGCACCCTGACCGGACGAAGAGGGTTACCGTTAACCGAAATCACCTGCAGGCTGATATTCAGGTCCTCTGCTGCTTTTGACGCAGCTTTAGCAACCAGTTGCCAAAAGGGGTTTTCCTGATTGTTGATCAGAAGTACCACCTGCATAGGGGCTGCCTTACTCAGAAAAACGGTCTCACTTTGAGTGCTATTGCTTTGATCAGCTTGTGCCGGTCGCCAGGCAATCAGCAAGATCGTAATGATAAGAGAGCTGAGCAGGAAAATAGAACAGCAGGTACGAATAAACCCTGAAAGCGAAGAGGCGATCCGCTTTCGGTTCCTGAAACCAATAAAAGACGAAACCTGAAACTGGGCTGGGGTAGGCATAAGATGATGGTTTCCCGGTATGACTGGATTCGGCTATTTTATTGCTGGTAGGTCAGGTGCAGTCTGACCAGTTCCGGCAATGAGTTTGCTCCTGTCTTGCGCATAATATTGCTGCGATGATACTCCACCGTTTTCACCGTGATATTCAGCTCTCTTGCGACCTCTTTATTGGCGCAGCCTTTAACCAGAAGTTCCAGAATCTGGTATTCCCGCTTGGTCAGGGACTCCAGCGCCTTGTGGCTTTCCTGTTCGATCTGGAGAGCGCTTTTGGTTTCACGGAACTTCTTAAGAGCCGCTTCAACTTTAAAAACAAGCTGACTGTGATCGATAGGCTTTTCAAGAAAATCAAAGGCTCCCAGCTGGATGGCGCGCACCGCCATAGGAACTGTCGCATGACCTGTGATAAAGATGACGGGCGCAATAATATTCAGAGATTCCAGCTGCTGAAACAGCTCGATACCGCTCATTCCCTGCATACGAACATCAAGCAGAATACAGCTGGGTTCTGAGGTTTTGTGTGTCATCTCCTCAAGGAATTCTTCGCCGGATGCATGGGTGACAGCATCATAACCATAGGATTCCAACAGCATCTTCAGGGATGCCGACACAGATGCGGTGTCATCAATAATATGAATTTTTTGTGGAAGTGTTTGCAAGTCTTGGTCTCCTGAAGCTGACTACAACCCGGTGTCAGGGCTGAAGATGACTTTCAGACGCTGCCGGATCTTTTTTCTCCGGCGTTATTATTTGTGTGGGCAGCCGTAGGGTAAATTCTGCTCCGCCATGTTCGGGATTCCGGGCTGAAATAGAGCCATGGTGCATCTCCGCGATACTGCGGCAGATTGCCAGTCCCATCCCCAAACCTTTTTCTTTGGTGCTGTAGTGAGTGGTAAACACCCGTTCGATATTCTCAATGCCGGGACCGTTGTCGCTGACCCGAATCATGTAATAACAATCTTCTTTGCTGAGTCTGATGCTCACCCTGCCGTTCCCGCTTTCCTGTTCGGCCAGCACCTCAATCGCGTTAGACAGCATATTGATCATCAGCTGCTTTACCTGAACTTCATTAGCGATTACAGGAGCTTCACTCAGATCGGTATTCAGGTGCAGGGCAACCTGATGCTTATCTGCTCTGAGGCGGCAGAGATCCAGACTTTCCTGTAATGCTTTCACCAGATCCAACTGTTGTTGAGGGTAATCGTTCCGCCCCAGATGGCTACGCGCCTGCTGAACAATCTGGGAGGCGATATCCGCCTGCTGAATCAGGTGCTCAAGACTGTGGTGCAGTTTGTCACTGCTGACGTTTTCTTTCTGGCTGAAGTTGATGGCAGACAGAGCATAGTTCTGAATAGCTGCCAGAGGTTGGTTGATCTCGTGAGCGATGGTGGTCGCCATCTCGGCTATCGCCATCTGGTTCTGGCGGTAGTTCATCAGTTCATCCGCTTCTTTTTCCAGCTTCTCTGCACGGATCTTGTCACTGACATCCCTGAGGGTGACGTAGTAGAGCCCTTGCTTGTCATACATCACCATATTGAAGTGCAACTCTATCTGTAGTCCCGCTTTCTGCAAAGGTGTGGGCAGGGAGCTTTCATCCAGACGATAGCTGCCATGTTCCAGTGGTTTAGAGCCGAACATCACTTCGAAATCCTGTTTGATTAGCTGCTCAAGGGGCTGATCCAGAACATTCATTGCGGCCTGATTGGCATCAATGATGCGATAGCGTTCTTCATCTTCCAGTCGAAAGCTTTCCACAATCAACAGCGCATCAACATTACGGTGGAAAAGTGCACGATAACGCTTCTGGCTGTTTTGCAGCATGTTGGTCAAAAGGCGGGCTGATTCCCGGCCTTCAGCCACTTCGTTAGTTCGTTCAATCAGTTTGGCATGGGCTTCCTGCTGGCGGTTATGGTAGCGGAAGTTATTTTCCTGCAGTTGGTTGTAGGCGCTGACCAGCTCCTGAATCTCTTTAGGGTCGGTTTGTTTCTGGGTGATCTGGCGCAGATGGTCCGGGCGGGAGACCGATATTTCGTTGATCAGAACATCAAGGCGCTTCTGTAGTTTTCGGTGCAGGAAAATAATCAGCGCCAATAGTGGCAGCAGAAATTTCAGAATACCCAGGATCACAATGGAAACCGCTGACTCAGTTCTGCCTTCCAGAAGGATCTCTGGGTTGTAGTGGATATTCAGGTTACCCAGTAACAGTCGCTGTCCCTGAGCGTTGGTATAGCTCAGAGGCTTGCTGATCACGATGGGAGACAATGTCGAATTCTGATTGTTGTTTCGGCTGCGCAGATAGATACGGGAGAACTGATCGGAAATCATCAGATAATCCACGTAGGCTTCCTGAAATAAACTGTCGCCAATCAGATCGATGGTTTCTGTATCGGCATCATACAGAGCTTTGGAAAGCACCGGCAGAATCAGCGTAATACGCTTCTCAACATGGGTTTGGGTGTTACTGACGCTTGACTGGTAGTAGAGGTAGATCTGAAACGCAGAGAGCAGAATAACGGTTAGCAACAGCGGCAGAATAACCAAGCGAACTAGCTGATTTATAAGTGATATTTTTTTGGTTTCTTCCATTGCCATATCCAGTCTGCCGTATGATTCCAGTATACCTTTGACCGCCTGATTATGCCCTAGGGAAAACCCTGAATGAAAATGGTAGTGAACCGAGTGGTTGGATTACAGACTTTAACTCAAACTTACACACAATGTCCGGTTATTCAGGAATCGGTCAGATTTTAAGGATGGGTTTGCTTTGGTAGCGATTCAGTAATCAACGGGCACAGGGAAAAGGGCCTGCACTGACTCCCCATCTGAAAATAATAAAATTAAATGTGTAAGGAATTTCACTATGACCATCGAACAACCTTCTCCCGTCTTCGCCACCACGGAGCCATCTAATGGAGGTCCGATGAGTAAATTAGGAAATTATGACTCCCTGACAGGTTTGTTGTGCCGCTCAGCCTTTGAAATAGATAAAACAACACCAGCGTTTACCGGGCGGGTCGCAGCGGTATTTATGATCGATTTCGATCGTTTATCTAACTTGGAATATCTGTACCAACAGATCAGCTATCGCTACGAAGGCGATCGTTTTATTCAGCTGATCATGGCCGATGAACCCTTGAACAGTGAGCAACTGGAATATATCGGCAAAGATATTCAGCGAGAACTGCAGCGGGAGATACGTCTCTCAGATCGCGCAATTGAACTTAGCTGCACTATTACTGCGGCGGCAAGAAGTGATGATATGCCGCTGAACCGAATTGTGACCGAGGCCCTGCTGTACAGCGCAGAAATGAAGTATCAGGGTCCGGGTCAACTGCATATTCTCTGCTCCGAAAAGGAGGCAGAGTCCAAGGTCTCTTAACTTTTGGGTGACTCAATCGTTAAGTGAACACAGGCCGAACAGGCTGTTGCTCTTAGGGGACATGGGATGTCCCCATTTTTTTGCCTTGAATTTTATCTTTCCTTTCTCTTGTCTTTAATAACGCATCACCCGCCAGACTGCTTTTTGATCTGTGTCCTATCCCTGTTTCTTTTTTACCGCTTTTCATGCTTCTGTCATTTCGCGATTGCAGCATAGTTTTCAGAGTTCAAACCGCTGGAAAACTTGTCTTAAAAGGAAATCGCTATGATCACTAAGCAATGGGATGCTGATGAAGATATGCGCATCAGTCCGGTGAAACACCCGGATATCAACCAGCTACTTGAGTTGACCCAGTCAGAAGCTGCTGGCATTCAATCTGAGATTCGGCGGGCAAAGAATCGATCAAAGCAAGAAAAGGCATCGGGTCAGGATTTTTCTTTTTCCGGCCTGCCCCATGGCATCGATAGTACTCACCATGTGGCAGAAGGCTATCGGGCGGATATTCTGATTCGCTGGGGAGACCCTGTGACGGATGATGCACCGGAGTTTGATCCGATGAAGCAGACACCGTTTGCTCAGGCTCGCCAGTTTGGTTACAACAATGACTATGTTGGCTTCTTCCCGTTGCCGAGAGGTTCTCATAACCCGGATCGCGGGTTGCTGGCGGTTAATCACGAGTACACCACCCGCAAGCTGATGTTTCCGGAGCATGAAAAAGGCAATAAACATCAGGGTAAGAAAAGTGACTATGAGCGCACCCTATGTGAGATTGAGATGGCGGCCCACGGCCTGAGCGTTATCGAGATTGAAAAAGATCGTAAAGGCCGCTGGCAGCGGGTTCGTTTTAGTCCCTATAACCGTCGAATCAGTCCGTTGAAAAGTGTACTGGATATCTCGGGTCCCGCAGCTGGCCATGATCGGATGAAAACGGCCTACGATCCCAAAGGGCGACACGTTATCGGGACGCTGAACAACTGCGCTGGAGGCATGACCCCCTGGGGAACCTTGCTGACTGCTGAAGAGAACTTCAACGGCTATTTCTGCGGTAAGAAAAAGCACCATCCGGAAAAAGAGAAACTCAAACGCTACGGTATTCCCGGTAAGTGGTTTGACTGGGGCAAGCATCACGAACGCTTTGATATTGAGCGTGAGCCTAACGAGGTGAATCGTTTTGGCTGGATCGTTGAGCTTGATCCATACGATCCTCATGCCCGACCCGTTAAGCGAACTGCCCTTGGCCGGTTCAAACATGAAGGGGCTGCCGTCACCATCAACGAAGATGGTCGTGTGGTGGTTTATTCCGCTGACGACCAGAACGGTGAATATCTCTACAAGTTTGTTAGTCATGGACGGTACGATCCACACAGCCGTCGGGCAAACTTCGGGCTCCTGGATGAAGGGACTCTTTATGTCGCCCGTTTTGAAGATGGTGGCACTCTGAATTGGTTACCTCTCCGCCATGGTTATGGGCCTTTGACCCGAAAAAATGGCTTTGAAAGTCAGGCTGATGTGGTGATGGATGCCCGCCTTGCGGCAGATCTTTTAGGGGCAACACCTCTGAACCGGCCGGAAGATGTAACGGTAAATCCAAAGGATCAGAGTGTTTATCTGATGCTGCTGGCAGACACCGAAAACCATCAGCATCTTGACGGTCAGATTCTTCAACTGAGTCCGCCAGAGGGTAATCATGCTGGTGAGCATTACAGCTGGAAGGTGATGCTGAAAACAGATACCAGTGATATCGATGATGCCCATCCCCTTAGCCCCGGTACGATTAAAGCTGAGGTTAATCAGGAGGGGCAGAATCAACCGGAAGACCATTGGTTTATTGCTCCGGATAACTTCGCAGTTGATGGTCGCGGTCGACTTTGGGTCACCACCGATCAAGGAGACAACTGGGGCAAAACCGGTTCAACGGATGGTATATGGGCGGTTGAAACCCACGGTAAGAAGAGGGGAGCAGCACGTATGTTCTTCCGGGTTCCTGTGGGAGCTGAGATGGCGAGTCCGGCATTCACGCCGGATGATAAAACCCTGTTTGTCTCAGTTCAGCATCCGGGCTGCGATGGTGCTAAGGATTATCCGCCTTTTGCCCGGGAATCCACCTTTGCTGATCCTGTCACCCGCTGGCCGGACTTTAAACCCAAAATGCCGCCCCGGCCTTCACTGGTGGTGATCACCAAAAAGGATGGCGGACTGGTTGGAAGCTAGTCTCGCTAATCGGAATAAAAAGTCTGGATGATTCTTTGGAATGCAATGCCTGATGTTTGTCTCTGTTGGGACATCATCAGGCATTTCTGTTTGGAGAAGTGATAGAGGGATGCTTTAGTCTTTCAGCGCCATTTCTAAAGGCTCCAGAAATGCGAGAAAATCTTCCTCAATAAAATTCATGCTGTCGCCTAATCGATGGTCATCGGCGACCAGATGAATCTTGCAGTCCAGCTTCTGGCTTAAGTCGTTGGAATTGACCCACGGAATAACCCGATCAAAAAGCCCGTGTACCAGATAAACCGAATCCGCCTTAATTTCAGGCCACTGAACCGGATAGTTCTCCAGTCCAAGCGCTGGAGCCATCAGAAACATGCCTGCCGCTTTGTAGGTCTGGCTGGTTCTGGCTGCCACATAGCCACCCATACTGGAACCCACCAACACCAGCTCTTTGGAAGGAACCCGTGTCTCCGCCAGATAGGCGTTCAGCATTTTGACACGGCTTTCCGGATCATCGGGGTTTTCTGCCGTCAGATAATTCAGTGCACTGAATTCGTGGCCTCGCTCGTTGGCGATACGGGAAAATAGCTGACCTTTATTGCCCCAGGGGCCGCTTTCTTTTCCGTGAATAAAGCAGATATGTAACGGCATAATGGCTCCTGGTCTGAATCTGTAATTAAGTAGCTTGCTTGATGACTGTGTTCGAAGGGTATTTATGGCTGATCAGGCGGACATGCCCGTTGCCTTTTCCCGATAGCCAATCGGCTTGTCTCTGCGGTCTCCGATCACCTTGGCCGGATTTCCGGCGACAATGGCAAAGTCGGGTACATCCCGGGTCACCATGGCATTCATGGCGATCACAGCATGATCACCAATGCTGACGCCATCGCGCACGCCTGCTCCGGCACCGATCCAGACATCTTTGCCAATGGTGATGCCCTGAGAAGTGTTGTTTTGCTGATAGATCGGCATATCCGGTGCCATGCCGTGATCAAAAGCGTAAAGCTTGACCTGATTGGCGATGCGGGTCTGATCGCCAATGCTAATGCCCGCCTTACCGCCATCAAAGGAGCAGCCGTGATTGATCGCCACTTCCCGGCCGATAGTCAGAGGGCCGTGCAGAAAACAGTTGGCGGCAACAAAGCTTTCCTCACCCATTTTAATGGCGCGACCGGGTTCGGCAAACAGGGCCGCATCCGGCGAGATAAACACTTTATCCGCTAATTCCAGAGTCTCAAGTTGCATCAGCGTCTGCTGCAGTTCTTCCTGCCAGGGTTTGGCCCATTGCAGGTGTTTGGCCTTAAGCCGGTAGTAAAGCCAGGGCATCCAGCTGAGTCGTTTCTTATGTTGTTGCCGGTAAAATTCCGGCGATTCCGGTGCAGACATGAAGGGCCTGTTTCTTTGCGGGCTGATGGCTAAAGGCCTATTTTGCCAGATCGACGCCTTTCATCAAACTGCTTGCACCTTTCATCGAACTACTTGCACCTTCATCAAACCGCTTGCATCTGCTTGATCCTGCTACGCTTATTGAATACGTCTGGTTTCAATTATTGCGTTAGCGACTGAGGGTAGGCTTATGCCAATCTTTCTGGATCGTCATTTTATCGAAGGGGCAACCCGACATACGCTGGCACTGGCCCATGAGAAGGATCTCAATATTCAGGATGCGTACGGTGTTAAGTTTCTCACCTATTGGTTTGATGAGGAGCGCAGTACGGCTTTTTGTCTGGTGGAAGCACCAGATAAATCTGCCATTCAACATGCTCACGATGAAGCCCATGGTGATGTGCCAGCGGAGATTCTTGAGGTGGATCCATCTGTAGTCGAAGCCTTTCTCGGGCGGGTGCGTGATCCGGAACCTGTTTCAAAACAACCTGCGACGGTGGATAGTGCCTTTCGTGGCATTATGTTTACCGATCTGAAAGATTCTACCCTGATGAATACCCTGTTCGGTGATGCCAAGGCTTTGCATCTGTTACACGTGCATAACGTACTGACCCGCAATGCTTTAAGAGCTTTTGAGGGTCGTGAGGTTAAGCATACCGGTGATGGCTTTATGGCCGCCTTTAACTCTATCGATAATCTGGTGGCCTGTGCGATCAGTATCCAGCGGGCGTTTGGTCAGCATAATGAACAGAATCCGGATGAGCCCTTGTATGTCCGCATTGGCCTGAGTGCCGGTGAACCCATCGAAGAACATGGGGATCTTTTTGGCAGTGCGGTTCAGCTTGCAGCCCGATTATGCTCCCATGCTGAACCTGAACAGATTCTGCTCAGTGAAGTTGTGTTTAATAGCTGTCAGCAGCAAAAGCAGCGACTGGTTTCAGCAGGCTCCGTTGCCCCTAAAGGTTTCCGGGACAACCATCAGATCTTTCAGGTTGACTGGTCAGAGCCCTGAAGCGCCCCGTGTCTTTACTCTTTGCCCAAAAGTTTCAGCTTCTGTTGCAGGATTTTGGTGAGCGTTGTCGATTGAAAATTATCACCTAAAAGCGTTCTGAATTGCTGCCCATCAGCGATTACCGGCTGCTGCCAGAGGTAGCGCATCTGATTGACCTCCCGTAGCAGGGGGCTGACGAGACTCATCATAGAGATCAGCCACCAGGGGAAGCTTTTTGTCCGCACCGGAATTCCCAGTTGATGACAGGCTTCCAGCCAGTCAGCTTTATCGATAACTAAGCCCGGATCATGCATCACAAGCCAGTTACTCGAAGCTAAGCCTGCAGTCGCTTCTGTATGGATCTGATGTAACAGAGTGGCGGTATTGGCGCACAGATCCGGCAGATAACTCCAGTAATGCCGGTGCTGGCTGTTATGTGGCAGCTTCAGCTTCAGACGGCCGGATTTGTAGCTGACTATCTGGCTGAACCAGGTGCTGTCCTGAGTCGCCGCCTGATTGGGTTCGACAGGCTTATCCGTAATAAAGTCACCGGCACGGATGATGATAACTTTGGCTCCCTGTTGTGACGCCAGTTTCAGTCTTTTTTCCATCGCAACCCGAATTCTGCCTTTTTCGGTAGGCGGTGCCATGGTTGTATCTTCGTTAATAAGGGCGTCTCTTGGGGCAAAATTGTAGATATTGCCCGGGAAAAGCAGTGTCAGACCGAAACGCTCGGCGACTCTGATACTGGGCTCCAGCATTTTTTCAGCCAGTTCTGACCAGCGGTGGTAGGGGGGATTCACCCCATACACCAAAAGATCCATATCCAGCGCAATCTCAGAAAGCAGGCTTTCATCTTCCGCATCTCCCTCAATACAGTTTTCAGCCGCCAGCCATTCCGGGGCTTTTCCGGGATCTCTCAGTAGAGCCGTCACCTGCCAACCGCTGTTATGCAGAGCCCGCGCCATGGCCGAGCCAAAGTTACCGCTGATGCCCAGCACTAAGGCTTTCTTTGCTGTCTGATTCTGAGTGGTAGCCATTGTCCCTGTCCTTGCTTCTTCTGTCTGATGGTCGATGATGTTTGATTTTATTATTCTTTCTGGGATAGTGAATCGAAAATAATTGCCTGCCAATATACGAAAATGAATAACCTATGACGATTACTGACTGGCAAAGCTGGCAGATGTTGTTGCAGATCGCCCGTTGCGGAAGTCTGAATAAAGCCGCTGAAAGCCTGAATCTTTCACAGCCCACGCTGTCCCGGCAACTGCAATTGCTGGAAATGCGGTTAGGGCAAAGCCTGTTTGACCGCAGTACTCAGGGCATGACGCTGACACATTTTGGCGAAAGTCTGATCGAGTCCTGTGAAAAGATGGAGCAGATCGCACAGGGTATTGAGCGCCAGGTGAGCGGTCAGGATCAGTCCCTGACGGGGCGGGTACGGTTATCAGTAAACGAGCTGGTGGCGCAGTATTATCTGCCGGAAATTTTGCCCGCTTTTATGGCGCAGAATCCTGAGCTTTCTGTTGAGGTTGTCGCCAGCAATCAGGCGACCAGTTTGGATAAGCGGGATGCTGACGTCGCTATTCGTATGTTTGCTCCGCAACAGCAGGATCTGGTGGCCCGCAGGCTGGGTGAAGTATCCCTTGGCTTTTTTGCCAGTAAAGCATATCTCGACCAGTACGGTGTTCCTGATTGTCCGGAGGCTTTGCTCAAGCATCGGCTGCTCGGCTACGACAGGGACAAACAACTGGAACAGGGTTCCGCGCAGTTAGGCTGGCCATTAAAGAATGAAGACTTTCTGTTGCGTACGGACTTTCAGCCCCTGCATCTGGAGCTGGCGCGATATGATGGCGGTATTCTGATTAGCCACAAAACTCTGGCGGCACGTTTTGAGCTGCTTGCGCTTGATGTCGGGCTGACACTGCCAGCGTTGCCGGTTTATTTGTGCTGTCATCGGGATGTACAACATAACCGGCGAATCCGCCTGCTGATGGACTTTCTGGCTGAACACCTGACCCTAACCGACTAACGGAAACCTATGAGTCTTAAAGATCAAACGCAACACAACACTTCTTCGCCAGCAGCTGACACCCTTTCCGAAGTTGGCACCCTGTCTGAAGTTGGCACCTTTGATCCTGCCAGGGCAGATACGCTTGCGTCTGGCGGTGTGAATACGCTACCGGAATCGAACCTTGATCCTCTGGTTTGCCCTCTGTGCGGGGAAGCTAATTCCTGTTTGAATCAGGGTGCGGCAGATGTCGCGCGTAGCTGCTGGTGCAATGATCCGGATATTCATTTTCCGGAGTCTCTGCTGTCTCAGATTCCTCCGGAAAAACGCCGCAAGGCTTGTGTTTGTCGGCGTTGTGCTGAAAAGCACCAGCAGGCAAGCGATGGGGGCTTGTGATGTATATCGGAGAAGCCGCCAAACAAACCGGGTTGTCAGTAAAGGCGATCCGGCTGTACGAAGAGATGGGGCTGATCGATTCGCCGCCCCGACGGGGCCGCTATCGGGTCTATCGTCCGAGTGATCTTGAGTTACTGAAACTGATTGTCGAGGCGAAAAAATTGGGTGTTAAGCTCAATGAGCTGAAAAGCGTTATTTTATTCCGTGATGGTGAACCGGACTGGCAGAAGATCGGTGAGTTTCTGCTTCAGGTGAAGGCGCGTCTGCTGCAGGAGCAGGACGTGCTGAATCAAAAGCTGGCAAGTGTTGATCTCTGCCTTAGTTCACTTAATCAATGTCCTCAAAGTTCTGCAAATCACTCATAGTCATTTACCGGGTTTCCCTGACCGCCTGTCTTTTTGTCTTTTGATTTCGACTCTTGACTCTGCCCCTAGGGGCAGAGCTTAGACTCATCGCATTCAAAATATGCAATGGAGTACTGAACATGAGTCGCCTTTTAATTCTGAACGCAAACCCAAAGCAGAAAAGCCTGAATCAACAATTGGCTGATGCTTATGAAACCGGTGTTCGTTTGGGCAGCCCCGTAGCAGAGTGTGAGATCCGGCGTTTTAATCTGAGTGACATGAATTTTGATCCCAGCCTGAATGAAGGTTATGACCAAATGCAGGCGTTAGAGACTGATCTGAATGATTTTCTGACGGCGTTGCAATGGGCGGATCATATCCTGATTGTGTCGCCGATCTGGTGGGGCGGTTTACCGGCTAAGTTCAAAGGCCTGATCGACCGGGTTTTTCTGCCGGGGCAGACCTTTAAATATGAAGCAGATAGCCCGCTACCAACGCCGCTACTGACAGGAAAAACTGCCCGGTTGATTCTGACCATGGATGCCCCTGAAGAGTATGCTGAGATACAGGCGGCTCCTGTGCTTGAGCAGCTGAATCGTTTTACTCTGGAGTTTTGTGGCATAGAAAACGAACAGCCTTTGCTGATTCCCAGCGCCAGTTTCACTGATGAACAGCAGATCGCTCTTTGGCTAAAAACGGCAAATGAGTTGGGGCAGGCTGAGCACAGGTAAGGCAGGTGAGTAGGAGCAAGGGGGGCTTTCCCCCTTGTACAGATACTCAAAAGTCAGGCAGTTTGTGCCAGAACACCCAGCTCCTGAAGGTTAGTGTCATCCAATGTACGTTTGATGCTGATCTGGGCATTCTCTTCACGCATCAGATCGATTTCTGCGCGGACATTTTCTGAACCCTGCAGGTTGTTGTTCAGAGCGCGAACAACAGGTCGGGTACGGTTTTCAGGATTGATCATGGTAACAATGGCGATCTGGCCATTCATGAGTTCCACCAGACAGCCCGGCGGGTAAACCCCTAACGCCTTGATAAAACGATTGACCAACTTGGCATCGAACAGCTTTTCCCTCCAGCTGTAAATTCGGGACAGCGCTTGTGTCGGGTTAGCTGCGTCACTGTAGAAACGCTCCCGTGTCATCGCTTCATAGGTGCTGGTAATGCCCAGAATCTGTGCGAGATGGGGAATCTTGTCTCCCTTGATCCCTCGGGGATATCCGGTGCCGTCATAGCGTTCGTGATGATTGCCGATGATCTCTTTCAGCTCTGGCAGTGTTGAAAGCTCGTTGTGTAAACCCACGAAACTCATGCCTTCAATCACGTGATACTCTATCGCCTGCTTCTGAGCTTTATTGAGCTTGCCTTCGTAACTGAGCAGGTAGTTGGGTACTTTCAGCATGCCGATATCATGCAGTAGCGCCGCCATACCCAGCAGATAGATGGTGTGCTGATCCAGCTCCAGATACTGGGCGAATGCGATGGTCAGAATGCAGACGTTGACGGATTTCTCCGCCAGAGATTGTTCTTTTTCTTTCAGGCGGGACAGTAAAAGCAGAGAGGCGGCATCGTTCAATGCATCATCCATCAGCTTGTGAACCGCATCGTTGAGCTTTTTGAAGGAGACCCGGTTACCATCATTCACCCGGGTGAAAAGATCTTTTGTTTCATTCACCGCGATGGCGATATTACCTTCAATAATCTGTAGCTCTTTTCGGTTCAGCAACTCAGGAGCAGCAATCAGACCTTTGCGGTTTTCCCGGACATTTTTTTCTTTCTCTTCTGCCTTGGTGGCTTTCTCAGCCTCTGGTTTTTTGCGGGATTTGGCGGGTTCAACCGGACTTTTACGGAAATGGGTCAGGGAGTGGCGGGCAGACGCTTCAATATCAATCACCACCTGCTTACAGGCGCGCTTGAGTTTGATCAGCTCTTCTTCGGTCTTTACGGTGAAACCGCGACGCCAGAAAGGGGATTCGAGCCAGTTAATATCCAGCTCAACAATACGCATGCCGATACGGACATGCTCTGCAGCAATGGTTTTTTTAGTCATGTAGAAAGCTCAACGATCCCTGTTTACCGTCAGGTTTGTAGCTAACCCGATTCAGGTCCATGCATTGACCTGCGGCAAAATTCTTTATTCCTTCCGGAAATTTACACGAATAAGAAAACAGGAGCAAATATTCAGTTTTATTGTTTTAACCAGGTCTTAAAAAGCTAATCCGATTGTCATTGTGACTGGGCTAACTTTGCCGTTTATTGCTAGTCTGAAAGCGTTCAGATAGCCGATCAACCGGCATCAAATCGAAGGATGGCAACCACAAGGACGAATCCCGATGTTTTTGAAACAGATTCCCGGCGACTTCACCCCACCTGCTGCACAAGATGATTACGATCAGGAGTTACTTTCCAGCTTATCGGAGGTGGGATGGCACAACCTGTATATTGCAGGCGAAGAAGAGTTGCCACCGTTTTCTTTCTCCCTGGGTCATTTTCATAATGCTAACCACCCGGAGCTGATAGTGGTTGGCTTGCCACCCGAGACATCCCATCAGATGCTGAATATCGCGGCAGTACATATTCACGGTGAGGGTGAGCCGATAGAGCCTTTTCGTCCTTATGAGGACTTTCTGCAGGGACTGAATGTCGCCTTTATACCCGTGGGGCTTGAGCACTACGGCGAATTTCTGGGTTATGCCAATTGGTATTACGATGGTTTACCCAAGCCTTACCCGGTGATGCAGATGGTTTGGCCGGATCCCGCTGGCCTTTTTCCATGGGAAGAAGGTTTTGACGGTGCTTACGCGCACCAGCAACCTTTATTGATTGCCAAGGCAGGCTAATTGTCTTTACAGGAGATGGTTCTGGTTTAGTAGCAAAACCAAGACGCGGGGCTTAAAAAATGGATAATAGCGGGCAATCAGCGCCCGTGCGCATTATCTGTTTTCCACAGGCCGTTGGCTGATAGCGATTGTTGAGCTATCAGCCAGCGGCAGCTGTCTTGACTGAGTCCCGTTTCATGCAAATTAATGTCAATTTCCTCGACAATCTCCGCTTAGAAGCCAAATTCGATGACTTCACCGTGATCGCCGATCAGCCGATCCGCTATAAAGGTGATGGTTCAGCGCCGGGGCCGTTTGATTATTTTCTCGCGTCTTCTGCCATGTGCGCGGCTTATTTCGTTAAGGTGTACTGCAATGCGCGGGATATTCCGACCCACAATATCCGCCTGTCCCAGAACAACATTGTTGATCCCAATGACCGCTATAACCAAATTTTTAAAATTCAGGTTGAGCTGCCGGAAGATATCTCGGAGAAAGACCGTCAGGGCATTATCCGTTCCATCGACCGCTGTACGGTAAAGAAGGTTGTTCAGACCGGCCCTGAGTTTGTCATTGAAGTAGTGGAGAACCTGGAAGAGGACGCTCAGGCGCTTCTGATGGCGGATCTGGATGAAAACGCCTGTACCGAGATTCCGGGTAAAGATCTGCCACTGGAAAAAACCATCGCCACCATGACCCGGCTGCTGGCCGATATGGGGATGAAGATCGAGATCACCTCATGGCGCAACATCGTGCCTAATGCCTGGTCGCTGAATATTCGTGATGCTGCCTCTCAGATGTGTTTCACCAACGGTAAAGGTGCCACCAAAGAAGCGGCGCTGGCGTCAGCACTGGGTGAGTTTCTGGAGCGTCTGAACTTTAACTTCTTCTACAACGATCAGTATTTTGGTGAAGAAATCGCCAACAGTGATTTTGTTCACTATCCGGATGAGCAGTGGTTCCAGCCCGGCCAAGACGACAGCCTGCCGGAAGCGATTCTGGATGACTACACCCGTGATATTTATGATCCGGAAGGTGAGCTGCGTGGCTCCCATCTGTTTGATACCAACTCCGGCCGTACCGACCGTGGTATCTGCTCCCTGCCGTTTGAACGGGTATCCGATGGTGAAACGGTATATTTCCCGTCCAACCTGATCGAAAACCTCTATCTGAGTAACGGCATGAGCGCCGGTAATACTCTGGAAGAGGCGCAGGTGCAGTGCCTGTCGGAAATTTTTGAACGTGCGGTGAAACGCCAGATTCTGGAACAGGAACTGGTGCTGCCGGATGTACCTGAAGAAGTGCTGGCGAAGTACCCGCAGATTGTTGAAGGTGTCAAAGGGCTGGAAGAGCAGGGCTATCCGATTCTGGTAAAAGATGCTTCCCTGGGCGGTCAGTTCCCGGTGGCCTGTATCACCCTGATGAACCCGCGCACCGGTGGTGTGCTGACCTCTTTTGGTGGTCACCCGAACTTTGAAGTTGCCTTTGAACGCTGCCTGACGGAGCTGATGCAGGGCCGTAGTTTCGAAAGCCTGAATGATGTGCCCAAGCCGACCTTTGAAAGCAACGCGGTCAGCGAGCCGAATAACTTTGTTGAGCACTTTATCGACTCTACCGGTGTGGTCTCCTGGCGTTTCTTCAGCGACAAAGCCGACTACGAATTCTGTGAGTGGGACTTTACGCACGATGGCGAAGATTCGAATCAAGAAGAAGCCAAAACCCTGTTCGGCATTCTCGAAGCGATGGGCAAAGAGGTGTATCAGTCGGTGCGTACCGAGCTGGGTGTGCCCACCTGCCGTATTCTGGTGCCGGACTACTCAGAGATCTATCCGGTGGAAGACCTGATCTGGGACAACACCAATAAAGCGCTGAAGTTCCGTGAGGATATCCTCAACCTACACCGTCTGGACGACGAACAGCTGGAAGCCCTGTTCGATCGTCTGGAAGAGAGCGAAGAGGATGATTACACCGATATCATCACCTTTATTGGCATCGAGTTTGATGAAAATACTATCTGGGGCCAGCTGACCATTCTGGAGCTGAAACTCATGATCTGTCTGGCCCTCGGCGCGCTGGAAGATGCCAAAGAGCTGGTGGAGATGTTCCTGCAGTACAACGACAACACTCTGGACCGCTCTCTGTACTATCAGGGCATGAATGCGGCACTGGAAGTGGTGTTGGATGAAGAGCTGGAATACGAAGATTTTCAGAACAGCTTCCGCCGTATGTTTGGTGACGAGCGGATGGATGCCGTGGAAGGCTCCATCGAAGGTACCGTACGTTTTTACGGCCTGACCGAAACCAATATGCAGCTGGAAGGCATCGACAAACATCTGCGCCTGATCGACAGCTACAAAAAGCTGCATGCGGCAAGGGCAAAAGCCCTGAGCGCCTGATCTGAAAAGACCGGTCAGATTCAGATGAAGTGAAACTTGAGCCGAAGTCCTGAAATCCGGACTTCGGCTTTTTTATTTTTGATTGTCCCGATACGGGTTGCGTTTGATTCTTTAAACTGTGACCAGAGCACCATTTTTTTAGTTAACCGGATGCAGTCGGCGCTTTTTCTAGTATAGTAGCTCTAGTTGGCGCTTCGGCTGAAATGATTTTGTAACCTATTGAATAGAAACAATTTAAGGGGTTGTTATGGAATACAGTGTCGAAGCCATTAAGTCGGTTCTCGAGCCAAAACTGAAACAGTTATCTGAAGAGCTCAGTCATAGCGAAGCGGTAAAAGGCCGTAAGTTGAGAATCGTCGACTTGGGTGTTTTTCCATGGTTTCAGACCATCGAGATCTCCTTCCTGTTTGAAGGCGATCAGATTGTCGGTATGGATGAAGTGGCGGCTGATGATGAGATCGCTGACTGGCCGTTTTACGATATCTCCGGCATTAACGAAGGCCGCTGGCCGGAAGCAGAGCCTCTGGCCACTGAGATGGCTGGAGACTGGAATGACAGTGACAACCCGGAACTGATTCCGTTTCTGCAGGACTTTGCCCAAGCCGCTAAATCACCTGAGTTAAAGCGGGCACTGTCTGCATTGAATCTTGCGGATGATTTTACTTTCCAGATTCTGAATCCGGATCTGGATAACAGCCCGAATTATTATCTTGAGCCCTAACGCTCAGCCATAACTACGCCAAGGGACGGACCCCATGTTTATTGAAAAGCTGCCACCGGAACAGCAAGCCCTGTTGGATTCCTTCGAGGAAGCAGGAGGTGTCGTTGATCTGGTGGTGTTGAACCGCGCTGGCGCAGAATGTAATGCCGAGACCTATCGTCAGGCGGCACTTTTGGCTTTGCAGGCGGTCGGCGAGCAGTGGGACCAGTATTACAACGAGCTGCTGAAGTTACCGGACTACCAGCACCATGAGCGCAGTGATTTTTTCTTCGTTGATGTCTCTGTCGATAAATTAACCGGCCACCGGATCGGCCGGACTGATTTTCTGGGCAATCAATTTCTGGTCAACGAAAACTGCCTGCTGGTTCGTGGCCGGCACTCTAACTATCTGAATGAGTATTTCCGGGAAGGTGATCCTGAAACAGACAATACCCGCCTGTCCCGGGAACAGCTGAGCAGGCTACCAAAAGCCGGATTCAGCGATGCCGTTCTTTCCCCACCGTACAACTTGCAGCTCAGTAATGCCGATGCCTGCAGCCTCTTCTGGCAGATAGCCCATGTTTTCTTATCCGATCTTGATGAGGCGGCTGAAATCTGGAGCTGGTCCACCGAATGTTCCAACTATTTTGAAGCTGGGCATGAGTGGTGGGGCAGTCATTTCTATACCTTTTCTCACCCGGACTCAGATCGTGTGATTGCGCTGTTGGCCTCGGCGACGGATTAGAGGATCTCTGTTTCGAGTTTGGCCATCGCTTTGGATTATCAAGCTGGTTTTATCAACCCCAAGAATCTGACGTTAAAAACAAAATGGAGACACAGGATGCTGGCAACGCATGTACTGCACATTCGAGATGAAAACGCCTTTGGCACCGTTGCCAATGAGCTGAAGATCAGCTTCGACCGGGTAAGGGTCAGCGTAAAGGACATTATTACTGAGCGAGTGACTCAGGAAGTGGTGCAATACAACCGTAAAGCGGCGGAATACGGCAGTGACCGGGCCCGGTTCCATCTGGTGCAGCCCACCGATCTTGAACGCCAGTTAAATGGTAACAGCCAGGCAAAAGGCGAGGGCCGTAAGCTGGTGGATCTGGACAAACAGATCGACGTCGCTCTGAAAGCTTTTCAGGGCAATGGCTTTTTTATTCTGATCGATGACCTGCAGGCGGAAACACTTGAGCAGGAAGTTGAGATCAAAGCCGGCACTCTGGTCTCCTTTGTTAAGTTAACGCCCCTGGTCGGTGGCTGATCAATTCAGCGTTTTATTAAGTTTTAAGTGAAACGAGCACAGTAAGGAATACCCCACAAATGAATGCCGCTGCACCCCAAGCGATACAACTTTTTCAGGATTTTTCCGCCGCTCAGTCTCTGGCACCGGAATATACCGATGCGGCTGCCATTGAAAAAATGGCGGCTACTCTGAAGCTGATCGAAAGCTACATGACAAAAAACTGTCGTCGTATTTATCCCTCCACCAAGCTGCCATTTAAAGAGTGCCCCGAGTATGCGCCGCTGAGCAAAGCACCAGCCGCAGAAAAACTGGCCTTTGTGGTGTTTGTAATGTGTCAGGAAGCTGACTATACCCAGCCGGAACCCTACGATGCGGATCTGCCTGTGATTCGTCGTCACAATATCCGCCAGAGTCTGTTGGATGCTCTGCTGCGCACTAAAATTGAGTGCCCCGAGGCGCTGTCGTTTAATGCCCTGTTCCGTCTGATGTACATGATGGATATCCCTGAAAAGACAGAATCCCGCCTGCGTTTCCGGCCTTTCAGTGCCCTGGTGATGCTGCTGGAGAAACACGGTAAGCGCTGTGGCATTAGTGATGATCTGGTGGAGGATCTGCGTCAGATTCTGGATCACAAAGAACTGAAAGCCGAGCTGACCGGAAGCGGATACCGCAGCCACTGGGGCCCGGATATTATGAAGGCGGCCAAAAAACTGCAGCGTATGCTGAGTGACGTTGACGCCGTGCCTTATGAGCTTGGCACTGGTCTGGTTGGCAAGCTGATCGCAGATGATCTGGCAAAAATGGAGCAGGAAAAACAGGCGCTATGGCACCTCTATTTCCATCACACATCCACTGCGACATCCGGTAAACCCTCGAAAAAGTTTCTAACCGAAGCTAACCCGCTGATGGACAGTATCGGTTCAGCTGCTTTCAAAAATCAGGTCAATCAGTGGCTGGCTGCCATTGCGGCGATCAAAATTGAAGAGCGAGATATCACCATCAAACTGGGCAATGGCCGGGATTACACCTATCAGGGTTACGAGTATATCGAGGAGCACAGCTTTAACCTGCTCAAGGGTATTCTGTGGAGCCTGAGCCGTTATCACGATAGCCAGACCCTGAAAAATATCGCCCTGCTGACGGAAAAGTGTTTCCAGAAAATCCCGGAACGTGGCCCTGCAGCGGCGGCAGTGGGTAACGCTGGTATCTATGCCCTGGCGCAGTCCAAAGGGCTTGAAGGCATCAGCCATCTGTCCCGGCTTAAGCTGCGAATCCGCCAGAATAATACCCAGAAGCTGATCCAGAAAAATATTGAAGAACAGGCGGCCAAACAGGGCATTACCCCGGCGCAGATCGAAGAGATTGCAGCGCCGGACTTTGGTCTGGTCGACGGCCAGCGAACCGAGCTGTTCGATGATTACCGGCTGGTGCTGAGTCATACCGGTGTCGGCACTGCCACCCTGCAATGGTTTAAACCGGATGGCGCCAGCCAAAAGTCGGTTCCTGCTTTTGTCAAAGACAGCAGCAAACATAAAGCCCGTCTGAAAAAGATGCAGGATCTGGCCAAGCAGGTAAAACAGGGTTCCACCACCCAGCGGGACCGTATCGACCGCCTGTATCTGGAGCAGATGAGCTGGCAGCCGGAAAGCTTCAGCAAATACTATCTGAACCACGGCCTTATCAGCCTGTTTGCCAGTCGTCTGATCTGGAATCTGGATGGCGTACCGGCGCTGTGCCATAACGGTCAGTGGCAGAATGCCAAAGGCGAATCGATTTTTGCCGATGAAAATGGCTTTAACGCGGTCACCAGTATCACGCTGTGGCATCCGTTGGATTCAATCTCGGATGAGGTTCTGGCCTGGCGTGACCGGCTGGATCAGCTGGAGATCCGACAGCCAGTGAAGCAGGCGTACCGTGAGATCTATATTCTGACCGATGCTGAGATCAATACCCGGGTTTATTCCAACCGAATGGCGGCGCATATCCTGAAGCAGCATCAGTTTAACTCTCTGTCGGCACTGCGCGGCTGGAAGTACTCTTTGTTGGGTTCCTACGACGATGGCCGTGACGGCGAAATCGCCAGTAAACCGCTGCCAGCTTATAACATGCAGGCCCAGTTCTGGATCAATGAGATTCTGGATGATAACGACAACTTTAATGATGCCGGTATCTGGTTCTACGTAGCCACCGATCAGCTGCGTTTTGTTAACGCGGAGGACGAGGCGATCCCTATGGTGGATATCCCGCCTCTGGTGTTGTCGGAAGTGATGCGGGATCTGGATCTGTTTGTCGGTGTTGCCAGTGTTGGTAACGATCCTCAGTGGCAGGATGGCGGTCCTGATGGCCGTCGCGAATACCGTGATTACTGGCAGAGCTACTCTTTTGGTGATCTGAGCGAAGTGGCAAAAACCCGTAAAACGGTACTGGAGCGTTTGCTGCCGAGGCTTAAGATCCGGGACAAAGTGGTTATCGATGGCAAATTCCTGCTGGTAACCGGTACCCGCCATACCTACAAGATCCATATCGGCAGCGGCAACATCCTGATTGCGCCGAATGACCGCTATCTGTGTATCGTGCCGGGTCGGGGTAAGGACAAAAATGTCGATCAGGTTTTCCTGCCGTTTGAAGGGGATAATGGTCTCTCCATCGTACTTTCCAAAGCCTTTATGCTGGTGGAAGACGATAAAATCACCGATGAAACCATTCTCAGCCAGCTTTAACAGCTGAATTATTAGCCAGTAAGCCTGCCGGAGCATCCGGCAGGCTTTACTGTTTTTGCGCGTTATTTATTAAAAGGATTTTTACCCATGGCGATCAAGTTACAGACTTTTATTGATACCCATACTCCCGGCGAGAACCTGCAGCAGGCATCTGCCGAGATTCTGGCCCGTTATCGTGATCATCTGCCTGCCAGCTTGCTGGAGCTTTGGCAGACCCACGGTTTTGGCTTTTACGGTGATGGTCTTATCCAGCTGATTAATCCCGAACAGTATCAGGACAATCTCTGGGGCTGGCTGATGTATGACGAAGAAGATATGGACCGTTTGCCCATCGCTCTTAGTGCTTTTGGCGATATCCTCTATTTCCGTAATCTGACCGGTGAAGACGAAGGACTGGATGAGGAAGAAGATGAGGTTGATGTTGCCTTTATCGATCCGCACACCTCGCAGTCTGACTCTCTGGTTTGGTCCCTTGAGGAGTTTTTCAACGATTTCTGTTGCGATGAGGAAGTGATTGAGGAGTTCTTCTGCCGTTCGCGTTTGCTGAAGACCCGGAAACTGAAAGGCGTGCTGGCCGCCGACGAAATTTATTACCCGGTTCCGGCGTTACGCCTGGGCGGTAATGGTGAGCCTGAAAATAGTGACAAAGGAGATGCTTCTGTTCAGTTAGACCTGCTTTTACAGATGGCGTTGAACGGTTAAGCGAGTATTTCCCGTTATATCCTTACTTTTCCCCTTACCCTTCTTTTGTACTTTTCGAGCTAAACCCCTAGAATCGCCGCCTTATTTGTTGAATAGATTCATGGGGTTAGCGGTATGAATATCAGTCAGGAAGAGCGCGACGCGCTTTACAAAGTGATCTTTTCCCGTCGGGATGTTCGTCGTGATTTCCTGCCTGATCCCATCCCTGAAGAAGTTCTGGAGCGTATCCTGAGAGCCGGACACCACGCGCCGAGTGTTGGTTTTATGCAGCCCTGGGACTTTGTTCTGGTGCAGGATTCTGAGACCAAAAAAGCGATCAAAGCAGGCTTTGAAGCTGCTAATGAAGAGTCTGCTCAGCAGTTCACCGGCGAGCGTCAGGAGCAATATCGCAGCTTTAAGCTGGAAGGCATTATGGAATCCCCCATCGGCATCTGTGTCACCTGTGACCGAAGCCGAACCGGCCCGGTTGTTCTGGGGCGAACCATTAAGCCTGAGATGGATCTCTTTAGCGCCGTCTGTGCGGTTCAGAATATCTGGCTGGCGGCCCGGGCCGAAAATATCGGCATGGGCTGGGTCAGTATCATTCATGATGACGTACTGAGAAGTACGCTGGGGATTCCCGAAGAGATCGATATTATCGGCTATCTGTGCCTTGGCTATGTCTCTAAATTCAAAGACAAACCTGAATTGGAAAGCTTTGGTTGGTTGCCCCGTGAGTCTCTGGAAGAGCGGATTCATAAAGAGCGTTGGTAAGTTGTCTTCTTAACACTCCCTAAATGCGCAAATGGACACTTAAGCTGTTTGAAAAATAAATTTTTCTGGATTGTTTCCAATGTTTCTAAAAGAAAGTCGGTGTAAAACTCTTTTAACAACAGAAGGTTAGCCGGTTGTCTTTTTGTTAAAACGAGACCTGTTGCCACTTTTTATCGTTTTAACTGTCGGATTAATTACCGATAATTCTTCAAAGAAATTTGAAGGGGAACAGACATGAAATATCCATTTTTAGCTGCAGCTGCACTACCGTTTTTTCTGATTGGCTGCGGTGATACTTCCGGTGATAAAGGCAGCTTTACTCTTGGGGTAACGGATGCGCCTGTGGATACAGCTGCTGAAGTAGTTGTTCGTTTTACAAGTGTAGAAGTGCACTCTAGTTCAGGTAGTACAACTAAATTTACGTTAGACGAACCAAGAGATATTGATTTACTGCAATTGACTGGGAGCAAGTCGACCAATCTGTTGGAAAATGTTCAGTTGGATGCTGGTGAGTATCAGTGGATCCGATTAGGTGTACAAGCTGAGAATGGTGTAGTTGATACCTATATTCGTCTCACAGAAAATGGTGCCCAAGAAGAATTATCGATCCCTAGCGGTGATAAAAGCGGTTTGAAACTTATCAACGGATTTACTGTGGCAGCTGGCGGCAATAACAGCTTCACCATTGATTTTGATCTGCGCAAAGGCCTCACAGAGGCAAATGGTAAATACAAGCTAGGTCCTGCATTACGGCTAGTTGATAATACTCAGGTTGGTAGTATCTCAGGAACCGTGAATTCAACGTCTATCTCAGCACAATGTGGTGGTGAATATGTCGCTGATACCGCGACCAATCATGGTGCTGTTTATGTCTACTCAGGTGCTGATGTAAGCCCGGTTGATCTGCAGGGTACTGGCACTGACCCATTGACGACTGCATTCGTTAAGTTTTCCGATGCCAGCTACAGCTATGAAGCAGGTTTCCTGGAGGCGGGTGAATACACAATTACCTATACTTGCGGCAATGCTGGCGACGAGCCTGAAACTGCTGAAACTCTGAGTTACTTCGGCACCACTAATGTCACTGTAAGTGCCGATGAGAAAACGACTCATAACTTTTGAGTTGTCAGATTCAGATTAGGGTATCGATGGCAGTTTTATCCATTGATAACCTTAATTATGAGTTTTAGAAAACCGACGTTTATCAACGTCGGTTTTTTTATGTCTGAAATATCTTATAGAAAACCACTAATGCAGATTTATTGAATGTTTTTCATTTTGTTTGTCATTATTTGTCCCGAATTTCTCTGATAGGAGGTTAAGGTGATTCTTTATCCCTCAAGTGCCTATGGTGGGATTTTGGGGTGGTTTTTGGTCGTTTAGATCCATCTTTTTCTTATGCTGTTTTGTCTTTGGAATATTCTTCCTTTTTTTCGTAATACACTGAAAAGTAAAGGAAAAATTAAAACTAAGGGCTTATATCTGCCTTAGAGCGGTTTCTCTAGACTCGCCGGTCGCTTCCATCAGGGTGGCTCAGATCACCTGAAAAAACAGCTTGAGAAAATAAGGGAATAACCATGCGCTTAACTGCGACTGCGTTAGCAGTGATGCTGGCGACACCGGCAATAGCAAACGATGTGTCTGAAGAGCAGACCAATGTTTTCGACCTTCAGGATGTGATTGTTATCCGGGGTGGCATGCCTACGGCACAACAGAAGTCCACCACCCGTTACACGCTGGATCGGGCGAAGATTCGTGAACAGGGTGTTGAAACCCTGGATCAGGCTTTGAACAGTTTGCCCGGTGTGTATGTTCGAACTGGCCCGGATGGCGTTCCTAGGGTAGATATGCGTGGTTTTCGTACCCGCCATGTCACGTTGCTGATTAACGGTGTACCGGCTAATAGTAGTTATGACGGTCAGTTTGATCCGACGCTGATTCCGGCTGACCGCATTGAACGTATCGAAGTGGCTATGGGGCCTTCTTCCCTGCTCTACGGGCCGGGTGGCAATGCAGGGGTGATTAACGTCATCACAAAAACGGGTGTTCAGTCTCAGGGTATATCCGCTGAACTGGGAATGGGCAATGATGGACGCAAAAAGGCTGGTTTGAGCGTGGCTGGCCGAGGTCAGAACAGTGACTGGTTATTGGCTTATACCGGATATCGTCAGGACGCATTTACCGTGCCGGATGATTATGATACCGCTCCCTACGAAGATGGCGGTGCCAGAGAAAACAGCGATGTAAAAAGCGATCAGCTATACACTGCTGCAAACTGGCAGATCAGTGGCCAGACCAAAATTGGCCTGACTGCGGAGCTGGGTCAGGCTGAGAAGGGCAAGCCGGGTCGTGCAGGGGCATTGACCGACAGTACTGTTCGCTTTGAACGGGTCGATGACCTGGACAATGCCGGTATCCAACTCAGCCTTTCCCATCAGTTATCCGGCAACAATGGTGTGCGGGGTTTTGTTTATCTGAATCAGCATGACAAGCTGTTGCAGCGATATGAGGATGAAACCTATCAGGTTATCACCCGCAGCACAGACTCCCGCTCACGAAATCTTGGTTTTAACGGGCAATGGTTACTGGAAAGTGGAGATCATCTTTTCACTCTGGGGCTTATTGGTGAGCGCCAGGGATATGATGCTGATGAAACCAGATACAGCGCATCAGGCAGCGGTTCCGGATCAGGCTCTGGTGGTGGTTCAGACTCAGGAAGTGGTTCTGGTGGCGGTTCTGGCTCTGGCTCCGGTGGTGGTTCAGGAAGTGGTTCTGGTGGCGGCTCAGGAACAAGTGCAGCTTCACTGACCAGAACAGCGGCGGCAACCACAGCAGGAACCGGTACTACCACCTCATTCGATGAATCCCAGGACCTCTATAATCTGGTGGCTGAATATCAGTGGCAACCGTCTGACAATTTCGGCAGCAGTCTGGGGCTTGGCCTGCACCGCAGTGATGTTCAGGGAGAAACTGAACCTTCCGCCACAATTTCGGTGTATCAGGATCTGAGTGCAGACCTGCGTCTGAATGCCGCTCTGGCACGCAAGATCCGTTTCCCTTCGATCCGTAATCTGTATGAGGGTAGTGCTGCAAACCCGAACCTGGATACAGAGAAAACCGACCATATCGAACTGGGCAGCCGCTATTTTGTAACGGCTAAAGATACTCTGTCTGCTGCGATCTACCGCAGCGATATGGAGAACTATATCGAGAAGGATACCGACGGCGTTTACCGCAACTATGCCGAGTACCGTTTTCAGGGGATCGACCTGTTATGGCAAAACCGGGCATTGGACGCGCTGGCATTAGATTTGGGTTACAGCTATCTGGATGCGGTAAATGTGGGTGAAGATGATCAGAACCGGGATCAGCTGCAGAACCGGCCTGAACACATGGTTAAAGCTTCCCTGACAGCCCGTTTACCTTTTGAGCTGAGTGCCCGTCTGGATGCTCAGCGTATCATGGGGCAGGTCTATTACGATAATACAGGCGCGGTTGAGATCGATGATTACAACCTGTTTGACCTCAACCTGATGCAGCCGCTGCCTGTTAAAGGTTTCTCCTGGCAGCTGAACATCACCAACCTGACTGATGAACTCTATTATCAGAGTCAGGATCTGCCGGCTCCCGGTCGTCAGTGGATGTTCAGTCTGAAGGCTGAACTCTGATCTCGCCGTATCTGATCTATGCATAATGCTCAGGCAACCACCGTGCTGTCTCTGACGCAGGTGAGTCTCAACCGGTCAGAGCTGGAGCTTTTCTCCGGTCTTGATCTGCAGCTGCAGCCCGGTGAACTGACGCTGATTCAGGGGGATACCGGCTGCGGTAAAAGCAGCCTGCTACAGCTGATGGCTGGGCTGATCACGCCGGATGCCGGACGGGTGTCGGCAGCTGGTCGGGTTGCCCTGATTCTGCAGGACCCGGATCTTCAGCTGATACGTGATCAGGTCGGTCCAGAGGTTGCGCTGGTAATGGAGCAGCTGGGGCTTGAGGCTGCTGTGATGCCTGAGAAAGTGACTGCGGCACTCGATCAGGTGGGGTTGCACCTGTCTCAGGCGCAACAGGTACGGGAGCTTTCGCTGGGGCAGCGCTATCGTCTGCTGATTGCCGCTCAGCTGGTGGTACGCCCGAAAGTGCTGCTGTTGGACGAACCCTGGGCGCAGCTGGATGATGACGGTTTCCGGCAGCTCAGAAGGTTACTGCAGGATCTTCTGGCTGATGGCATCGCGGTTGTCGTCACCGAGCACAGGACCGATGTATGGCAGGATCTGGCCGACCGGCAGTTGTCTTTTGTTTATCAGGACACTGCTTCTTCGGGCGTTGTTTCTAAGAGGCTGGTTTGCCATCAGCAGGATCATGGAAAAGGTGTTTCTGCTTATTCCGATCTTTTCCCCGTGAACAGTATCAGTTGTGATTTCTCCTGGCCCAGCGGCTCAGCTGAATGCTCTTCAGCTGAGCCGCTGCTGGTCTGTGATGCTTTTGAGCTGGCGCTAAATACTGAGCGCAGTCTTTATGGCCCGTCTCTGGCGTTAAACCCCGGTACGCTGGTGCAGCTGACCGGTTGTAACGGCAGTGGTAAATCCAGTTTTGTTGATCTTTTGCTGGGCATCCGCAGCTTAAAAACAGGCCGGATCACCTGCTTAGGTCACCCGCCTGAAGCACATTGCCGAAAACAGAGCCGCAAGGGCGAACTGGGTTTTGTCCTGCAACATCCAGCCCGTCAGATTTTTGCTGACACAGTTGAGCAGGAACTGGCCTTTTCACTGTTGCGGGCGGGAGTGCCGGTTGCTGAGACTGAAAGGCGGGTTGCTCAGATGCTCGCTGATCTGCAGCTGGAGAAACTGGCGTTACGCTCTCCCTATACTCTTTCCTATGGTCAGCAGCATCTGGTAGCGATCGCCTCCCAGGCGATTCTGATGCCTCGATTGCTGATACTGGATGACCCCTGTGCCGGACTGGATGCCCGTTCGTTAACTGCTCTGCAGAAGCTGTTGGCCCGCTTACTGACTACAGGCTGCGGCATACTGGTTACCGGTCACAGGGTGTTTGCCGGAGGCAATGCCCATTGGCAGATTCAGGGGGATTGTCTTGTGGATCTGTCGGCAGACGTCCGGCCTATAGAAAATCAGTCTTCAGATTCAGAGGCACTCTCTTATGAAAAACAGGCTGCGTCAGATCAGCCTGACAACAGAGCTGCTGATGAAGAATGTGAAGATAAGTACATAGCGATCAAAGGTTTCAGCGCTGTTCTGACAGAAACCCACTGGGTCACTCTTAAACTTCTGCTGACCCCCTTGCTGGTTGCAGCCTGTTTTATGTTACCCGTAGTCGGGCTTGTAGTGCTGGCTGGAGTGCTGTCACTGCTGGTGGTGTGTCAGCCCAAGGGCGCTGAACATTGGCTGCGGCTATTCAAATTGATGAGTCTGCAGTTTGTGCTGCTTTATCTGTTTTATCTGCTGCGTTTTGGCTGGCAAAGCTGGCCGGATGCCTTACTGGTTTCTGCCCGTCTGTTTCTGGCCTTTCTGCCGGGGCTCTGGTTTTTCCTGTCCACAGAGGCACATCAGCTGGTGGTGGCGTTACGACCGGTAATGCCTGCCCGCAGTGCTCTGGTGCTATCGGCAACGCTGGCGCTGATTCCCCGCCTGAGCCGTGAAGCCCAGCAACTGTACCAGTTGCAGATCCTGAGAGGAGCCTTAATCCGCCCGAAACACTTCTGGCAGCCCGGTGGCTGGCGGGATCTGATGAATACAGTCCTTCAGCCGCTGCTGATTCAGCTGATCCGGCTGACCCGCCAGCAGGCTCTGGCGCTGAAAAGCCGGGGCTATCGAGGAAATCCCCAACCAACCTGCTATCCGGCGTTTAGCCAGCAGAAGCGGACTTGTAGTAATCCGAATCCGACTGAAAGAACGCCTGAAAAGAACATTGAAACAACTTCTGAGATTTCATAATGAACAATGCTGATTTTTCTGCAGCCTCCGGGGCTAAAAGCTTATGGCAGCGTCTTAATCCGCTGCAGGCATTTTCTCTTGCGGATGCTCTGTTACTGGCAGCACTGGCTTTGTTGCTGGTGGCCTTTAAAGCGATGGTGCGGCTTAAGCTCGGGCTGACCGGCCACTCGATGTTTCTGCTGGTGCTGGTATTTCTGCTGGCCCGTGGACTGGTACCTCATCGGGGGGCGGTGCTTTACTGCGGTCTTATGGCCGGTTTGCTGGCTATGGTGATGGGCGTGGGCAAGGGTGGCCCCTTGATTCTTCTGAAGATGGCTTTACCGGCACTAACAATGGAAATGGCGCTGCTGTTATTACCGATGGCCGCCTGGACGCTCTGGCAGGCGGTGCTGGTAGCACTGGCGGGTATGCTGGCCTGGTTGCTGAAAGGTGTGCTGGGGTTATGGCTGGCCGGAGCGGAAAGTGACGTGATTCTGCTACAGATTGGTTGGAAATTACTGGGTGGTGGGCTTTTCAGTGTGCTGGCAGCCTTGCTGGTGCCCGGTGTTATGCGCAAACTGGCGCACCATGGTCTTGTGACAGCTTCGAATAACAAATCCGAGCCTGTTGAAGAGAATCAGAAGGAAACCGGACTATGAATCAGGACAACAATGCGCACTGCCTCTATCTGGCGATCGATGATACCGATGATATCGGCACCAAGGGCACCGGTGAGATTGCTGAAGAGATCGCTGCACTGATTCAGGAGCAGGGCCTTGGCCGTGCAAGTATGGTGACCCGCCATCAGCTGTTTGTGCACGAATCCATTCCCTATACCTCTCACAACAGCGCCATGTGTTTCCGGATTTACAGCGCAGAACCGAATCCGGAAGCGATCCGTGCTCTGGCAATTGAGCATCTGTTGGCGGAATCAGCTCCTGCTTCCGATCCGGGGTTGGCGCTGTTAAATGAGACTGACCGGTGCGACTGGTCCGCACTGGTGGCCTATGGGCTGAATGCAAAAAAACGTGTGCTCACCAAAGCGATGGCCTACCAGTTGGCGGAAGAGCTGGGTGTTCAGCTGTCAGAACATGGTGGCACAGGGGATGGTGTTATCGGGGCATTGGCAGCAATCGGTTTAAGAATGACCGGCAGCGATGGTCGCTACAAAGGTCGGCTGAAACTACCGGCAGCAGAGGGGCTTTGGCCGGTGCGGGATATCATTGAACAGACAACGGCTTCTGCGGTGGTGGATCTGACCGGCTATCGGCTTGCTCTTGACGAGCAGGTGTATCTCTCCGGAAAAATTAAAGCGGTGTTGCTTAATCATCAGCAGACCCTTCTGGTTGCGAAGGGCGAGGATGGGCAGTGGCGCAATGCTGGTCGCCAGGAGTTAAAGGAGTACTAATGTCAGAGTTTTCTATTGGCGCTGGGCTGTGCCCGGACGAGGAGGATGCCTTTGTACTACAGGGAGAGCGCTGGATATTCCGTTATCCGGCGACGGATCTGATTGCCAGCCGGAAGGCAGCGCAAGCCTGTAATGGTTTTGTTGCTGATGACGAAGATGAATGGCTGGATGATACCGAGCTTTCCTGTGTTAACTGCGCCAGAAGGCGCTGGCTAAGAGATGGCTTTATGTGTCTCTTTCGAAGTGCTGATTAGAGCTTTTTGAATGCAAATCAGAATTTTCGAACCGCCTGTCAGAGACCTTTGAAGAGGGAAAGTTTGTCTTTTCTGGATTGCGCGCTGTGGCTGTGTTCTTATTGCAACCAAGTTAATTATCCGTATTTAAGATCAGCCTCTAGGCTGTGCTAAGGAGTTCTTGTGAGCAGTATCCAGCAGAGTATGCAGTCTTTGACTGAGTGGCTGAAAGCCAACTATCCCGAAGGTCTGGAAGACCTGAACCCGCCAGCAACTGCTGAGCAGCTGACTGCTCTTGAGCAGGCGCTGGGTTTTGATCTGCCGGAGGAGCTTCGTGAACTGCTGGCGATCCACAACGGTCAGGATTCAGAAGGTGGTTATCTGTTTGATGGTCAGGAGTTTCTGTCAGCGGAGCGTATCGCGGAAGAGTGGGGCGTCTGGAAAAAGCTGCTGGATGGTAAAGAGTTTGCCGGTTCCCATTCCCGTGCGGAAAAAGGGATTCGCAACGACTGGTGGAATGCCGGTTGGGTGCCTTTTACCTATAACGGCTGTGGTGACCATTTCTGTGTGGATACCCAGCCTGCAGAAGGTGGTGTTCAGGATCAGATCATCACCATGTGGCATGAGATGTCAGAGCGTGACCGTCTGGCGAATAGCCTGAGTGAATGGCTGAAGAGCTACACTGATGATCTGAAGCGTGGCGAGTTTGTGTACTCCGATGAGTTTGGTGCCATTCTGCATAAAGATGATGTCTGAATGATCTGATCGCATCTTGGTAAATTCTGAAAGCGTTGCTCTGGCAGCGCTTTTTTGTTTTTAGGCCTTACTGCTTCCGAATCTTGTTTGGATTCTTTTCTTAATCTTCTCTTATTCTTCTTTTATTCGTTTCGGGCTTTTGTGAATCTGTCGGCAAAAATAATGATGAGTTTCAAAAGGTTAGTGTCTTTTTAGAGCTTTTGCTTAAAATGGTGGCAATTTAATAGCTTTGGGAAGGATTATTCAATGGATGCTTTAACGGTCAATTTTGAACAACAGGATTTCTATCGTAGTGGGCGAGCGAAATTTGCCAATGGCTGGCACCAGATTCCCAGTGATCCTGAAGTACTCTTTGCCACGGGGCAGCCGGAAGGTACTGATCAGGCGATGCTTGATGCGTTTTTAGCCAAAGAAGGCCTCTACTACCAGCTGGTGAGTGAGTATCTGAAAGAGCACTATCCGGCATTGCTGGAACGCTCGGAATTCCTCGATGTGTTTGATGAAGAGGATCCTGTCTATCCTTCAGATTTTGGTGAGCTGACCGAGGAGATCATGCTGAAAAGCGATGTCTTCTCACTCATCCGTCTGACCTCGATTATCGTGTTACCACCGGAAAACAACGCCATCGGCTTCTGCTTTGAATGCGCCTGGGATGAAGAGCACGGGTTGGGAATTGTGATCTATAACGATGAGGTGATCTGGTGTGATGGCGAACAACAGGCCTATGCCTGCCTGAACTTTTCTGAGGTTTTGGATCTGGATCGTATGTACCGTGCTGATCTGATTGAACAAGAGAAAGAGCGAGAAGCAGCTCGCGGTTAATCTTTGGTCTTGGGTATTGGTCTTTTGTTTTGGCCTTGACCGTTCTGTACTTTGCTCGTTCTGTATCTAACCCGATGTTTTGATATAGTGTTTCCGAAATGGATGTTTGATAAGTCGCAAACTCACATTGTGACTTATTGTTGACTAAAGGTTCGGGTGAATCGGGCCTTTTTTAATACCTGTCTTGCGGGCAGGTTGCTCATATTGGATGTGACTGAGGACACTTCATGGAACTTTTGAATAAGGCCAAGGATCTTCTGGCCGGCTCCCTTGCGGATCAGATTCGTGCCAATGATCTGGTGCGTGTCAGTAAGGCTGTTACCCGTAACAATATCAATGAAGAGATCGTTAAGGATGACGGTTTCAACTATTACCCTCTGGAATTTGCGCTACGTGAGCGTAACCCCGAACTGATCAATATGATCCGCCACTTTATTAAGTTGGGCGCTGATACCAAGTGCCTGACCGATGATGGCGGTAAGCCCAGTACTCTCCTGACCCGGGCGATGAACTCTGCGGATATGATTCTGCTCAGCCACGAGCTGGGTGTGGATCTGAATATTGTCTGGGGTGAATTTAACCTGCTGGGAAATGCCCTGTATTCCGGTGAGGAAGAGCAGGTGGAGGCCGTGCTCAGGCTGATGCGCGAGCATGGCCTGAAGCTGATGGAATCCCCGGGAGTGTTCTGGCATATCCTGGAGCGCAAAAACAATATCCCGGCTGACAGCATTATTGCCATTCTGGAATCCGGTATTGAGCGCTATGAGGGTACTGAGGACAAAGAATACGCCGATGCGCTTTTGTTCCGCCTGTTCCGTTCTGATCTGCATGAGCTGACCAAGTTGTCGGTGCTCAACTATATGGCGGATAACGGCTTTGAGCTGGCGCTGGAGCGTCGCTACCTGATGGGCAACCTGCTGGATATGGCGGTAAGCCGAAGTCAGCGTCATCTGGTGACGCGCTTAGTGGAACTGGGTGCGGATATCAGTCGTCATCAGAGAGATATCGGCCGTCTGCTGCTGAAAAAAGAGCAGCTGAAAGACAATCTGGTGGTGGATGACACGCTGGATCTTTCCGAGCTTTCTGAAAAAGAAGTCCGCCAATATCTGAAACAACACCCGGATCTGAGTGGTAAAGCGGTTATCGGCCCGATTCTGCTCAATCCCAATCTGCAAGATGCCTGCGCGCTGGCAAAAGAAGCCATTGCCAAGGGTGCTGATGTAAACCAGCTGTTTAACCTGAATCAGGGCTTTGGCAAGAGCATCATCTGTTCTCCGCTCTATGCAGTATGTAATCAGGATGACGATGGCTTTGTCCGCCAGATCGCTTTCCTGCTGGAAGCGGGAGCCCGCGATCAGTTTGAGAGCGGTAATCCCGGTGAAGAAGAAAACTTCAGTGCGCTTTTTCTTGCTCTGTCGACCTCCCGAATCGCCTTTATTCGCGCTCTGCTGGATGGCGGCGTTAACCCGAACCGCATTCTGCCGGGCAAAAAAGTTAATGAAACCTGCCGCATGGATGACAGCCTTTGGGTCACCATGTTCCACCCGAGTCACCTGTCTGTAAAACCAAACGATGCGCAAAAAGCCGCCATGTTTGATCTTTTACTGCAGGCTGGGTTGTCAGCGGAAATGACCAATAGCCGGGGTGAAACTGCTCTGGATCTGGCGTTGCGCTATCGTGATATGCCTTTGGTGGAACTGATGTTAAGCCGAGGCTTTGCTCCACCATCAGCGGCTAAAAATCTGGATCAGCTGTTTGAGTATTGTGCCGATCTGTCACTGCTGAAACGTATGCTGGCAGGGATGAGTGATCCTCAGATCACTGCTAAAACCGCATGGCACTATTTTGTCGGTTTCCAGCACAGAACCCCGGAAAAATCCCAGGATAAAGAGGCGATCTTCCGTCTGTTGCTGGATTTAGGCCTGCAACTGGATGCTTGCTATACCGATGCAGAGGGCAACGAAGAAACCCTGATTGAACTGGCGATTCAGTTCCGTAACCTGCCTGTCCTTAAGCTTCTGCTGGAGCTGACACCAAAAGCCCAAATCTCTCCGGATGTGATTCTGAGTGCGGTTCACTATCTGCAGGATCATGAACTGATTGGTGATCTGGTTGCTCTTTATCCGGATTACGAGATCGAAAACCTGCATGTGCATCCGTCGGAAAAATATCGCGAGGCCGGAACACCAATCACCCTGGCGCTGCATAAAAAACGCTGGGCGCTGGCACATTATCTGGTGGATCGCTTCCCGCAGATGCGTGCCCACAGCACCCTGATTCCTCTGGTGGAGAAAAGCCTCTTGCCGATGGAAGAGGAAAACAACGGTCAGGATCTGGATGAAGTGCTGATCCGTAAGCTGATCGAACGTGATCCTGATCTGGAGCGTCAGTACACAGATGGTGATGAATCGACCCTCTGGACTTTGCTCTTTCAATGCTGCTTCCGCTACGGTCAGTGCGGCACCGATGAACGCTCGCGCCTGATCTGGCTGAATGCTGTTGAGATGCTGCTGGAGGCAGATGCCTCTGTCGATCATCTCTATTCACAGGTTGCGGAGCCTGAACCAACCCATCCCGATACAACTCATCTGTTTGCTATGGTGCTCTACCACAATCAAAGCAACTTTGAGCAGGCTAAGCCTCTGTTTGATCTTCTGATTGGCTATGGTGCTGATCCGGCAAAACCTGTGGGCTCGTTCAACGAATCGGCCGTCACCAGCATTATTCAGCGTTTCCCGCGCCAGATCGATGAAGCCACCAGTCTTAAGTTTGTTCAGTACCTGTGGCAGAAAACCGGCTTTAACCTGCAGGAAGTGAATCGTCTGGGGAATAACCTTGCCATTGCCTCTGCTATGCCGGGGCGGGCATCCATCCTGCGCTGGCTAGCGGAGAAAGGTGTCGATATTCATCATGTGGGTGGCTTTGATAACTCCAATGCGATTCACAAATGTATTTCTAACTACAGCTTTGTTGCTTCCCGTGACCGAACCGCAACGGTAGAGGCACTGCTGGATCTTGGTGTCAGCGTAGAGGTGCCGGATCCCGATCCGGGTGCTGGTGGTGCGACGCCTCTGATGACTGCCTGTCAGATGGGTGTTCAGGCGGTGATTGAGTTACTGGTGAGCCGGGGTGCTGATGTTAATGCGCTGACGGAAGAGGGCATGACACCGATTCTTGCGGCCATTAACGGTGAGCAATGTTACGACGTTCACCACACGGTAGAAGGCTCAAAAGTAGCCGTTGTTGAGTATCTGGTTAAGCAGGGGGCTGATGTTAATCTGATGGGCTCCCGCCGTTATCATCCACTGCTGGAAGCGGCTTTTGCGGGGCGTGCCGGAATGTTCAAACGCCTGCTGGAACTGGGTTCAGATCCTTATCTGATCGATCCGGAACTGAAGCAGGAAACCGGTGGCACTATAGGTTTTGTGCAGGAAGCGCAGATAGATGCCGAGGGCATGAATGCCGTCGGCTACCTGCTGATGCATGAAGACAAAGCCGCTGCGCTGCTGGATATTATTGATGCTGTATTGGGTGATGGCACGGTACAGGCCGCTCGGGATGATCTGGCTAAGAAACAGGTGCCGGTAAAACCTCAGGCAGTTGCTGAGCGCATTGAAAACTTCCGGTTGGCTGCTTTAGGCAAGCCCGCCGAGACTGTTGAGCAGACCGTAGCTGAACAGACCGCCACTGATTCGTCAGGCGCTGATTCGTCTGGCTCTGATCTGAATGTGTCTGATGTTAGTCGTGCCGGGCTGTTTGCCGAACAGGCGGCACTGCTGGCAGATGAGGAGAAGCGCCTGAAAATGCGAAAAATACTGCGTCAGAAGATGGAACGCAAAGGTATGGCGCTTTCAGTTCAGTTGGATTACGAACAGACCCAGGCGTTGGCGTTTTATATGCAGCAGGCGGTGCCGGAAGCGGATATGCGCCACGGCAGCAACTGGCAGCAGTTTATTATGGCGGTGGTAGCCCAGCGTGCCCCTGAGTTGCTGGAGATTCTGCAGCCGGAAAGCGATATGACCTCCTGTTTGCTGGTGATTGTGCCAACAGGGTCTGCTGCTAAGCAGGTGAATGAACTTGGCGAAGTGCTGACCGGTCTTTTCTCCACCCGTCGTACGGTAATGAATGCCCTGCAGGAAGTGGCCGATCAGATCGAGTGGCAGGCGTTTGACGCATCTCTGCTGCCGGAACCTGAGGTGGATGATGCTGCTGAATCCGACGAAGCGGTTGTACGTTTACCCGCCAAAGAACTGTTCAGCACCAGTTCCCGTTTTGGTCTCTATAACGTCTCCTTCAAGCTGAAGACCGCTACCATGCAGCGTCTGGCGGCGCATCTGGCGGATCTTCTGCCGATAGAGATGGATGCCAGCGGCTGGAGTACAGTGGTCAAAGCTGTGGTTGAAAACGAACTGGAAGCTGAGTTTGAAGCCCTGCCGGACTTTGTCGACTTTGATGTTTTCGGAACTGAACACTTTACCGTGGTGATCGAAAATGGTTCCGAAGCTCAGAAGGCATTTACCCAATCCTTCGGCAAGGTGATGGATAAACTCTTCCGCAGTGATGAGGATTTCGTGCAAACCGTTATGGCCGCCCGTAAGCGGATTATGGCGGAAAGCGCGTAACCGCTGTTTTTGCATTGAGCGTTATACCAAGCGGCATTCAGATCTGTTCTGAATGCCGCTTTTTTGTTCAGGCTTCGCGCTTATTCGGAATCAAAGGCATCCCAGTAGGGTGGCGTGCCAAAGTAGCCATCAATAAAGTCCAGAAAGCAGCGCACCTTGCTGGCCAGCAGTTTACGGTGGGCATACACCGCATACAGCCCCATGGGTTCCGGTTCCAGTTCCGGCAGCAGGCGCTGTAGTTGGCCCTCGGCAATGGCCTGACCGGAAATAAAGGTCGGCTGAATGGCGATACCGGCACCTTCGATGGCCGCTTTTACCAGCAGATCCCCGTTATTGCAGATCAGATCACCGCTGCTGTCCCGCCCCGGAATTTTCAGCCACTGGTTCACGGCAAAGCTGGTTTCATTCTCCATATAGCTGTAGCGCAGATAGCGGTGTTTTCTCAGATCTTCCGGCTTTTCGGGTGTGCCGTGACGCTTTAGATATTCAGGTGACGCACACATCGCCAGCCGAATCGGTGCGATCTGCTTTGCAATCAGCGAAGAGCTTTTCAGATGGCCGATCCTGAGGGCGATATCAAAACCTTCTTCGACGATATCCACCTTACGGTCGTTCAGCTGCAGGTCGATGCTGACCCCGGGATGAGCCTGTTGAAACTCCGTCACCAGAGAGCCCATGTGCTGAATGGCAAAAGAAACCGGCGCGCTGATGCGTAGCTGACCCTGAGCTTCCTCCTGCATATCGCCGATCTGGCTTTCCATCTCATCAATATCCTGCAGTACCTGCTGTACCCACTGAAAGTAGCGGCTACCGGCCTCGGTCAAACTGACTTTGCGGGTGGTGCGGTTTAACAGGCGGGCGTTCAGGCGCTGCTCCAGCTGACCCACATATTTGCTTACCAACTGAGGCGAGGTGTCCAATCTGTCTGCCGCCTTGGTGAAGGAGCCTTCGCTGGCGACCAGTTCAAAAGCACGCATGGCGTCAATTCTGTCCATGGCGGTAATACTCCTTCCAGTTTTTTTCTGATGGGGTTTCTGTTTGAGCGTGTTTCTTTTTAAGGATGCCACTGTTTAAGCGGGAATTATTATCAATGATATGTTGATAATAATACAACATTGCCCCCGTTAATCTCTTATCTGAGTGAAAGTAAACTGTGTCCATCAGCTGAACAACAGCAGCCCGAAAACACTAAAGGTCGGGTCGCCACGGGTTCAGACTCAATCGCAAAGAATTAATTTTGGAGATACAGGTATGAACAACTCAATCGTTAAAAAACTGCTGCAATCCGATGCCGGTCTGGCAGCTCTGGTACTGCGGGTTCCAGTCGGTCTGGTACTGGCAGCACACGGCGCGCAGAAGCTCTTCGCCTGGTTTGGCGGTTATGGTCTTGAAGGCACAGGTCAGTGGATGGCAAGTATCGGTCTTGAGCCGGGTTACCTGATGGCGCTGCTGGCCGGTAGTGCCGAGTTCTTTGGTGGACTGGCGCTGGTGCTGGGACTGCTGACCCGCCCTGCAGCACTGGTCACTGCCTTCACCATGCTGATCGCTATCTTCAGTGTTCATATCGGTAACGGTCTCTTTATGGCTAACAACGGCTACGAGTATGGATTGGTACTCACGGTGATCGGTCTGGCACTGGCGATTCAGGGTGGTGGTCGTTTGGCACTGGATAACCTGATTGCTGACAAGCTGAAGTAATCGGATTCACCGGACTGAAAACAGAACAGGTGCGCGGTTTACGGGATTTCTCCGGCAGCCGCGCCCGGTTTATGTTGAATAAGCTGCAAAGCAGAGCAAAGAAATAAGCAGGCCAAATAAGTACTCAGACCAGACTCAAACAGAATCAGGAGTAAGCAGAGATGTTAGTCAATGGCGTATGGCAGGAAAACTGGCAACCGGTACAGTCTAAAGATGAGCAGGGACGTTTTATCCGTCAGACCTCATCCTTCCGTCACTGGGTGACACCGGATGGCAGCGCAGGCCCAACCGGTGACGCAGGCTTTAAAGCAGAAGCCGGTCGTTATCATCTCTATGTGGCTTATATCTGCCCGTGGGCTTCCCGAACTCTGATGGCGCTGAAGCTGAAAGGTCTGGATAAGATGATCTCTGTTTCTGTGGTTAATCCTCAGCTGACGGATCAGGGCTGGCGTTTTGGTGGCTTCGAAGGGGCTGATACCGACACCCTGAACGACGCCGACTATATGCATCAGATCTACACTAAAGCGGATCCTGTGTTTACCGGTCGTGCCACAGTACCTGTGCTGTGGGACAAGCAGCAGGATCGCATGGTGAATAATGAATCCGCCGATATTCTACGTATGTTGAACACGGCCTTTAATGAACTGGGTGCGACGGGCCCTGATCTGTGTCCCTCTGATCTGACCTCAGAAATCGATCAGCTCAATGCTCATATCTATGACAACCTGAATAACGGTGTTTATCAGGCGGGGTTTGCCTCCTCTCAGGAAGCCTATGATGAAGCTTATCTGAAAGTCTTTACCTGTCTGGATGAACTGGAAGAGCGCCTCAGTGATGGCCGTGATTATCTGTTTGGCGATGCTATTACCGAGACCGATGTGCGTACTTTTGTGACGCTGGTGCGTTTCGATGCGGCTTACCATGGTCTGTTTAAATGTAACCGCAACACTCTGAAAGAGATGCCGTATCTGCATGCCTATATGCTGCGGATTCTGCAACTGGATGGCATCGCGGATACTGTGAATATCGAGCATATCAAAGCGGGTTATTACTCCATCAAGGCACTGAATCCGAACGGTATCGTGCCAAAAGGCCCGGGCATTCTTTAACCGTTATTCTCTCTTTAAGGAGGGTGTGATGAACGCATCCAATATTATTTTTATCTCCCACGGTGGTGGCCCTATGCCGCTGTTAGGTGATCCGGGTCATCAGGAGATGGTGGATCGTCTGAATGAGTTGAGTACCGTGCTGCCGAAACCATCGGCGATTCTGGTTGTTAGTGCTCACTGGGAAGAGGCAGTTCCAACTATCACTTCCGGAAAAAGTCCTGAGCTGATTTACGATTATTACGGATTTCCGAAAGAGTCCTACGAGATTCAGTATCCGGCTCCCGGTGAGCCGGAGCTTGCCAGCCGGATTCATCAGGCATTAGGACAAGCGGGTATTGAATCCCGTCTGGACGATAAGCGTGGTTATGACCACGGCATGTTTGTCCCGCTGAAGATGATGTATCCGCAGGCGGATATCCCTGTGGTGCAGCTGTCCCTGTCAGCATCCCTGGATCCTGAGCTGCATCTGGCGATGGGCGAGGCGTTGAAAGGAGTAGAGTGGGATAACCTGCTCGTGGTGGGTTCTGGTTTCTCCTTCCACAATATGCGCGCCTTTTTTGCCGCACCATCGCAGGAGATTACCGACCTGAATCAGGGTTTTGAGCACTGGCTGCTGGAAACCTGTGCCGGTGATCTGAGCGAACCAGAACGTCGTCAGCGACTGCTTAACTGGGAGCAGGCACCGGGAGCCCGTTTCTGCCACCCACGGGAAGAGCATCTGCTGCCCATTCACGTTTGCTACGGTTTGGCGGGTAAGGCATCCAGTGGTGAGTATCCGGCAAAAATTCTGGGTAAGGATTCCGGTATGTTCCACTGGCAGCTGGATTAAGCCAGCCGGTTTTAATCTGCAGTTTGGTTGCAGGTTGATTGTAGGTTTTAGGCTGCTGAAATTACCGAAATAAAAAATGCCGGTGTGACCCTGTTCAGAGGTCGCACCGGCTTTTTATACGAAAACTCAGAAAATTAGAGTGATCAAAGTGTTGCCAGCTGGGTGTTCTGTAAACCCTGCCACCAGCGCTGTTCAACAGCGGGTGAGGTAACCTGCAGAATATCGCCAACCACAGGGGTACTCAGGCTGACCTGATGGGCTTCCGCCGCTTCTGTTACCCGATTCAGCGGGTCGTACCAGGCGTGGAACGCCAGATCAAAGGTGCCGTTATGAATAGGTATCATCACCTTACCCTGCAGATCCAGATGCGCCTGCACACTCTCTTCCGGCGTCATGTGGATGTTGGCCCAGTCTTTGTCGTAAGCACCGGTTTCGATCAGGGTCAGATCAAAGGGACCGTAAGTCTCGCCAATCTGTTTAAAACCAGCGAAATAACCGGAGTCTCCACTGAAATACAGAGACTCGTTAGCGGTTTTAATCACCCAGGAACCCCAGAGTGTGGAGTTACCGTCACTCATACCACGGCCCGAGAAGTGCTGTGTTGGCGTAAAGGCGATCAGCTGATCGCCGGCACGCTCCTCCTGCCACCAGTCGAAGCTTTTGATTTTCTCTTCCGCCACGCCCCATTTTTTCAGGTCGCCATCGACACCCAAAGGCACGTAGAAGCTTTCGCTTAGCTCTGCCAGATGGGCGATGCTCTCTTTATCCAGATGATCGTAGTGATTGTGGGAGATCAGCACCTTTTTAATCGGTGGCAGCTCTTTCAGCTCAATAGGCGGCTGATGAAAACGCTTCGGCCCCATAAAGGAAAACGGCGAGGCGCGCTCGGCAAAGACCGGATCGATCAGCCAGTAATCGCCATAAACCTTGAGCAGAATGGAGGAGTGCCCCAGCTTGATCAGCCAGAAGCGATCATCCGCCAGCTGATCCAGCTGCTCACGGGTGATCTCTTTAACCGGCAGATTCACTTCAGGTTCTGCATCCACTTTGCTCGCCGTCATAAAGCGCCAGAATATACCCACTGTTTTTCCGATGCCTGCAGTCTCAATTTTGGCGCTGTTGTGGAATTTGCCATCTTCATAACGGGCTGCATTCGGGTGTTTCATATTGTCTGTGTTGGCAACGAGTTCGGCATTCATCATGCAACCTCCGGCTAAGAGAGTCAGGCAAAACGCCAGAATCCATCTGAATGGTGTCATAGCATCGCTCTTTGATTTCGATTTTACTGCTGATCAGAAAAGTCCTGATCAGAGTTTTAAAATAAGTAAACTACACGGTGCAGTTTACATTTGAATGGCAAAAAGTAAACTGCTTGGTGTAAGTTTTTCTTCGCTGCAGTACACTAGCAGCAACTAACCCGCTTGTGTGTATACGGTAACGCTTTGACAACCATGAAACTTTCCGACAAAAAGCGCCTTCAGATTCTGGATGCCGCTGAACAACTTTTTTACGATTTTGGCGTAGAACAGACCAGTATGGATCAGCTGGCGCAGGTTGCCGGTGTTTCCAAACGCACTGTGTATAACCATTTCGCCAATAAAGAAGAGCTGTTTCAGGCGATTATGCGCCGTATGTTTGGTCAGCTTTCTGAAGGCGCTGCCGTGGTCTTTGATGCTTCGCAACCGATTAGCGATCAGTTGAGTTATATCGCTCTCTGCGAAGCCAAGCTGATGTCATCCCAACCTTTTCTGCGGGTAGCTAAGATCGGCTTTATGCAGCTGCTTAAAGATCCGATGCTGGCGCAGACTTTAACTCAGGAAAAAATTGGTTGTCTGAGTTATCTGGAGCCGTTTCTGCAGGCGGCAACCGATGCTGGTGTGCTCAAGGTAGAAGACCCGCTTTTTGCCAGCCAGCAGTTTGTCTATCAGTTGAAGGCGTTTATCTTTTATCCGCAGCTTTATCAGTTGGCAGAAGTGTCTGAAGCAGATCGGGATCGGGCTATTCAGGAAACCGTGGCAATGTTTCTGGCGCGTTATCAGGCTTGATCAGCGATGCAAGGCAAAGCTAAGTGACCGGGGGAGCTGGGGCTTGGAGATAGGGAGGGTGCTTTATGGTGAGTGTCGGATCGCGAGCTAAACAAAAGCGTTTATCTGCGGCAGCTAGAAGGGTGTCGCTGCTGGTGCTGTTGAATTCAGGGTTAGTGAGTTTAGGATTGATGACTTCAGGGTTGGCGAAAGCAGACGTTGAGCAGAAAACTCAGCAGGAGATCAATTATCTGCTGAATTACGTTGAAAATACCGACTGCATTTATGACCGTAATGGCAGTCGTCATACCGGTCAGGAAGCGGTGGATCATATTCGCACCAAATATGATTATTTCCGTGACGATATCGAAAGCGCAGAGGATTTTATCCGCTTATCCGCCAGTAAAAGCACCTTCAGTGGTCGCTACTATCAGGTGATCTGCCCGGGTGTTGAGGCTGAGCGAAGTCAGGATTGGTTACTCAGAGCACTAAAAGCCTATCGGAAGAAGCATCCCTGATTAGATACCCACGTTGTAACGTAAAAAAGCCGAAGCAGATAATTCTGCTTCGGCTTTTTGTTTTATCCGGATCCGTTCTACAACGGGCTCCTTATTGAGCAGGCTTCCAGTTCCGGGCTGCTTCAATACGCTCATGAATCGCAGGGTGCGAGCTCAGATAGTTGCTCAGCGAGCTGTCATCTTTACTGTCGGATTCAGACGCGCCGTGACTGTGCATCAGGCTGCTCATGGCGTCAGCAAAATCCGTCGGCGATTGCCCTAGTTTATGCAGCTGGGTATAGGCGAAAGCATCGGCCTCCCGCTCCATATCCCGTGAGAAAGCACTTTGCAGCAAGCTGGCGCTGGCGCCGATCACCATCTCTCCGGCACCTTCAATATCGCCAAAGACCAGAGCAAACAGCATAGAGGTCGCGGTGGCCTGAGCCATCATCTTCATGCTGTGCTGGTGCTCCACATGACCAATCTCGTGCAGCATAACTGCCGTTAATTGTTCCGGACGGTCGGCCATCAGCTCGACAATATCGTCTGTCAGGATCACATCACCATTAGGCAACGCCATGGCGTTCGCCCCCATATTCCAGCGTCGGAAATTCAGGCGGTAGTTGTCCCGTGGAATATTGAGAGCATCCAGCGCCTGATGCCATTGCTGACGGATCTGAGCCTGCTGAGCTTCAGACACATCCGATGGTTCCATATAGAAACGATCCAGAATCGCCAGGGTTTGTTCGCCGGATTCTTCCGCCACGCTGTCTGGTAAGAGAGCCACACCTATGCTGGCACCCGCCGGAATCACCTTAAAGATCATCATCCAGATGAAAAACGGCAGAATGACCACAGAGGCAAATACCGCTATCCAGTGGGTCTCCAGCCAGCCGGGAATATGTGCTTCCGGCTTCAGCCCCGGCCAGCGATAGCTGACATCTTCCGGAATAAAGCGGGCACCATCGGGCAGATGAAGCTCTGCAGGTAGTCCCGGAATTACCGAACTGTAGCCAAGGGCATCTGCCGGATGCTGCTCAAGAACATCCTGATCTGTGCTGAGAATCTTTACCCCACCGTCAGAATCCACAACGGCAAAGGCCGGTTGTGCTGCTGCACAACCGGCCTGCTGAAAGATTCCCTGAACACCGTCTTGCGGATGCTGCTCTGCATCTGCCAAAGCGTTTGATTCAGAGGAAACAGTCATAATTTTCCCTTTATTCTGATTATTCAGGTCCGGTCAGATCAACCAGACCAGACCAGATCAGTTAAGTCAGGTTCATTAGGTAAGAGACAGATCGACATCAAACACGCCAGCTGCTTCTTCACCAAAGGTTTTCTCATCATCCTGCACAGTATTCACCAAACGGTCGATCTCTGGCTGCAGTTCAACCTGAGTCGCGTTGGCCAGCAGGGTATTTTTCCGTATCTGAGTCACCGGGAAAGCTAAGCCCAGAGTAAAGATCAGCAGCAGGCTGTTGCTGAGATTTAACCAGCAGTAAGCCGGAATACTCAGATTGGTTTTTAAAGAGGCGATGTTATCAATCTTCATCGCATTGCCCAGATGATTAAACAGCAGAGCATAAAACACACCGGCAATCAGGCTTAAGGCGATCAGATAGAAAGCCATAAACAGAGGCATCACCGCTGCAATGGAAACACTTCCGCTTTGCATCAGGTACATCAGGTTACTGGCTTCAGCCAGCAGGTAGCCAAGACCAAAGACAACCGCTGCCAGTGCCAGTGTGATCAGAGAGGCTTTGTAGTAGTAGCCCGTTGAAGCGTTCAGCTCAACCGGTTTGCCGCCGTAACTGATGTTGGCATAGATGTACTGATTGATTTTTTTCAGAACCCACGGCATCGCAAGCCACGCGGTAATAGCACCCAGAATTGGCAGCAGCAGGAAGGTTACAAATGCGCCGCCGTAGGTGCCGTGGAAAGAGAAACGCACGTTACGGTAGGAGGTGTTACGCATGCTGAAACGCACACCGGAGTTGATCAGCCACGGGTAAGCCAAAAGCAGCAGTAAAGAGCACACCAGACTCAGAATCGGGTTCAGGCTGGAGATCACGGCGTAAATGGCAAATACCACAACCGCAATAATACGGCCGATCAGAATTTGCATCGGCTTTGCCAGAAAAGAGAAACGATGACCGTCGATCTGAGTGTGGCCATACAGGTACTGAGTATTACGTACTTTTGCCCAGGCGCTGTAGATGCCCAGCGTGATAATGCTTAACAGCAGGTTAACCAGCCAAAGCTTGAAATATTCCATTTTCTTACCGGAGAAGACCACCGGTACGGTTTTGCTGTTCAGCACACGGTTGATCATGGTGTCTGCTGCGGGTGTTGCGGTCAGATTCGGAGTGTTCTGAGGTTGTCCCTCAGCTCCATTCGGAAGGGTATCTGTCATGATGACATCCTTGTTTTTAATTCTTAGCTAACTTGGGTTGCTTACTCAAGCCTGCTTCAGGCTTAGAGCAAAAGCTTTATACAGGTTTTGGATGACAATTTCAGCAGGCTTTCTGAAGCCTTATGCACTCTTATGTAACTTTGAGCTCTGGTTCTCACTATTTAGCCTGCAGTTGTAGTTATCGACACCTTTGCTGTTATTGACACTTTACAACCATCAGAAAAGCTAATGATCTGATTCGATCTAATCATTTTTCAGACCGGGTTTTGCAGGATTAGACTTTGGTGATTTTGCTCTTACAAAGAGCTAAGCCAATAAAATATAAAGAAGAATCGGAGCTAACCCTTATGAAACACCCGATCAAAACCCTGTCGTTGGCGGTTTGTCTTGCCTCTGCCGTTGCGCTTCCTACCCAGGCTGCAGATCAGAAAATTATGCTGAAAATGCCTATCGCGTTTAACTCCAAACTGCCGAGTGTGGGTACAACTTCGACCTATATCGAAGAGACGCTGAATAAAACCTCTGGCGGCACGATTCGCGTTAAAAAATATGAGCCGGGCAAGCTGATTGGCACTTTTGAGATTCTGGATGCGGTAGCAGCGGGTAAGGTTAACGCGGGTTTTGGTTCACCGGGTTACTGGGTGGGTAAGATTCCGGCGGCATCGATCTTCTCGTCGGTGCCTTTCGGTCCGGAAGCCGGTGAGTATATGGCGTGGGTTTATCATGGCAATGGCCGCAAACTCTGGCAGGAGATGTACGACATCAACGGCTACAACGTGCATGCGATCCCTTGTGCCGTTGTTGCACCGGAAACCTCCGGTTGGTTCAGCAAGCCCATTGAGAGTGCTGAAGATCTGAAAGGGCTGAGAATGCGCTTCTTTGGTCTGGGTGGTGAAGTGATGCAGAAATTGGGTGTGAACACCTCTCTGATTCCAAGCTCTGAGATCTTCCCAGCGATGGAAAAAGGCGCGATTGACGCTACCGAATTCTCCATGCCGGTGATCGATCAGATGATCGGCCTGCATAAAGTCGCCAAGTACAACTACTATCCGGGTTGGCACCAGCAGGCGACCCTGTTGGAACTCCTGATCAATAAAGATACCTGGAACAAGATGAGCGAAACCCAGCAGGCATTGGTAGAAACCACCTGTCGTTCAGCTATGGCGGTATCCTATGCCGAGGGCGAAGCACTTCAGTTCGCCGCGATGAACAAAAACGTCAACGACAAAGGCGTACACAACATGCGCTGGAGCGACGACATGCTGGATCTGTTCCGTAAAACATGGGAAGAGGTTGCCGCAGAGAAATCCGCTGCTGATCCGTTCTTCGCCAAAGCCTATGGCGATCTGCAGGGCTTCCGGGAAGAGTACAAAATCTGGAAAGAAAACGCCTTTATGCCGCGCCGTCCGGAGTAATTATCTGACCTGATCCACCAGAAGGAGCCGTGAGTTATCACGGCTCCTTTTTTTGCCTGTAAATTGTGGAAGTGTCCGACTTAATGAGCGTTTACCGGAGTAGCTGAATTAGATAAGCTGCAAGAATTATGAATGTTGGACAGCAGGCAGTGAAAACAGATGCTTGCATAGTGAATAAACGCAGGCGCGTTGGCAGGGAAGCAGTCAGATCAGAAATGGATTTTTCCTTTCTTATTAAACTCCTTCCTCTATGTTTGTCGGTATATTGATACCGGCTAAACGCGCATGCCTATGATTAAAATGTTAAGTGTCAGGAGGATAAGTGGAACTCTCGGAAGAAGAAGTTAGGCAAAAGTTAATTAATAGACTTTTAGAGTTGGGTTATCCAAAGTCATCTATTGTGCTAGAGGTTGGCCTTGCTATTGGCCGTTCAGCAAGAGCTAGAATCGATCTAGCCATAAAAGATCCTGATACCAATCAAGTATTAGCGATATTTGAAATAAAACGAGATCTTAGAAATCTAGATAAAGCACTTGAACAAGTAACTTCATATTCAAAGATGTTGAGTGAGAGAGTTCAAGCTTTCATATACGGATTTAAGGACGGTGTTGAAAGTACATTTCTAGTAAATACAAAAGAAGGTGATGCCTCTCAAGTTTTTGATTTGCCTACCTACGATTCACTGAAGAATGTTGAATCAACTTTATACAAGAGCAAGAGAGCTTCCAATCAAGCAAATAAAAATAAGGCACGAGCTTTATCTACAATAGTTGCAGGGATGGCCTCATCTATTGCCGCTGCAATTACCATAGCCATGCTATTTGGGCTAATTTCAGAAGATAAAATAACATTGACCAATGCTGATTTAACCGAAAAAATCACGAAATTAGAGTCAGAAAACTCAAAACTAAAATCAGAAATAATGTCACTCCGTGCTGAAGTTGATGGTGCTCTTAAAAGTATTAAGACTATTTCAACCGTTCCAAATGATCACGGTTGGAAAGTAGAAGCCAAGCTTATGGGGGCCAATTTAGATAGTGTAAGCAAGAAGCTTGAAGCCCTTGAAGCTGCAATTACGGTAGATCCGGCTAAGGCACTCGCAGTCCCAATTTTAAGAAAGGACTTAAATAACGCTGAAGAATCTATAAAGGCAGAGTTAACACAAACTAAAGCAGAAATAGATAGAATGTATGACCAGAACAAATGGTTTATAGGGCTAATGTTCACTATTGCTCTTAGTGTATTAGGTATGGCTGCTAGTAGTTTTTTCACTAGAAAAGACACTTAACAAAGCAATTAAATCGGACAAAAACAACTGGCTTTTGTTCGTTTCTCACAAAGTATAGCCAGCTATTTTTGCCGTATATTGCGGAGTTATGTAACTAGTCTCATTCAATATTCACATTGGTAGTAAAAATGTTAGGTCCAAAATATTCTGTAGAAGCACAAAAAGGAGAATTAGGTGTACAACGGGTTTCAACAATAGTATTTGAAAGTTTAGGTTGGATCTTCAAAAGAACACCACAAGAATTTGATTTTGGAATAGATGGTCAAGTTGATGTTGTCGATGTTAACGGTACGGTAACGGGCCAAACTTTTGCAGTTCAAATTAAATATGGTAAATCCTTTTTTAAAGAAGAAAATAGATGGGGTTATATTTACCGTGGTGAGCTAAAACATATAAATTATTTATTAAATTATCCCTTGCCTGTGTTCATCATGTTATGTGACCCAGATTCGAACGATGTTTATTGGGAATTATTTGATGCAAATAAAACAGAAAGTACACCTTCAGCATGGAAAATGTCTATTTCTAAGAATCAAGTTTTAGTCGATAGTAAAAAATTAATTACTTCTATGTTGCCTGATGTTACTGATTACACTGAGGAATTGGAGAAATATTGGCTAATCAATGATGTAATCACTAAGCATACAGATAGTTTTCATATCGTTATTTCAAAAGAGTGGGTTGAATCTGGTGGTATTTCAGAAGTCGTAAGTCAATTTGATAGGTTTCACGTTTCACGTGAATTAGCTTTTAAAAAGAAAAGTAATGTTGAAATCTCATTTTTCGGATATGAATCAGATTCTCGTGAATTATTTGAGATTCCAGAAGTTGTTCACTTTTCAAAAAAATTGGCTGATAAGCTACCTTTGTTTTTTTATTGTGATCCTTCGAACAATTTATGTGGTTTAAAGTCAATAGCACTATGTTGTGCTAATGCACAACTTATCAACACTATTCCCCCTCAAGTAAAAATAGACCAATACGCTCTTATACAATTCGTTCATAAACAGCATGAACTACTTAATAGGATGACCGATTGGCTAGAAATGACAGAAGAAGAAAATGAGGAAATTTGTATTCCTATATATAAACTTCTTGGTATGGCGTAAAGTTACATAACAAACTATTCAAGCGGGGCTGCTAACGTTTGGCTCGGTTTCGCTTCGCTTCACATTTTAGCCAAACATTAATCAGCCCCTTAACAGGGTGTTAGGACCAACAACCTCTCCAACCGGAGAGGTTGTTTTGCCTTCCCAAATCCCCATCACAACTGCTCTTTCGGGTTCCTCGGGTAGAAATGATCCGGTTGGCACTCCAGATGACTAAAGCTGCGTGTATTTTTGTAGGGGAGTTTCATAAACCCTGAAATCCCCTGTCCATCAATCAGCGGAATATTCTCCAGAATAATCCGCAGCGCATCCCGAAACTCTTCCTCTTTGCTCTCATCCAGCAGTACATAATAACTGTGCAACTTAAGATGCTTGGGCAGGCTCTCAAAGATGATACAGCCGGTGTGCCGGATCTGGTTCAGGCGCTCTACCTGTTTTCGGATCGGGGCGGGCAGTACCAGTAGTTCTTCCGGGTCTTCCCCGTCTTCAAAATAGGAGTGCAATCGGCTGGGTTCATCCACCGGTGGTGCGGGGGTGACTTCAAAGGGAATCTCAGCCCCTTGCGGTGCTTTAAAGGGCTCGTCGGGATTATCCCGTTCCATATGCAGGGTGACACGGGCGTTAAACATACAGCATTTGAATACGCCAACCCGATGAATCGAGCGTGCCAGATGCACCATATTATTCACGGCTGCGGTAAAGGCCGGTTGCAGTTCCGGCTCATACAGGTTGAGGCTGGAATCGATATGCACGCCTTTCTCATCCCAGTGAATCCCCAGACCGCCCACCAGCGGATACTTACCTAAGCGGCTGATACTGGCCAGAAAAGCACGTTCGGTTTTGCCCATGCCATGCATAAAGTTCTTATAGTATTTCTCCAGCTCGACATCGTTTACATCCGCCAGATAGTGATCCTGCTGCTCTTCCCGCAGAAAGGTTTTGCGGGAGTTATACACCACGGTGTCGATGGCGACGGTTTTCTGGTGGCTCCAGACCGGAACCAGAGGTTTTGGCCTTGGCCACTGATCCTCGGCAAACACCAGATGACGCATCTTAGGCATCTCGCGGATAAAGTAATCCCCCGCCTGCTGGCGCTTGTTCGGATCATCATCCAGCAGGGTCTGCAGGGTGCGGGCGAACTCCACCGGTAAACCCAGTGAGGTGGCGGGAATCGCTTTATGGCCGTAACGGCAGGACTGACCGGAGGCGATGGCGTACAGGGTTCCCGCTGCGCCCTGTTCATCAAACCGGGGGGAGGAGAGGGAGCCATTGAGCTGCTCTTCGCCAATAAAATAAACATCCCCCAACTTGGCGTTGGTGTGCTGGTGGTCAGCACTCATCATACTTATGCCGTTGTCGCCCACCGGCTGCCCCTGAGCATCCAGCTGGGCAAACACGCTGGAGCCCCAGTCGATCAGCTTGATGGTTTCGGTTTCCGGGTCGATCACGATATTCGAAGGTTTGATATCGCCGTGTACGATAGGTTTGATACTGCCCTGACCATCCGGCTTACGATCAACAAACTGGCGCATCGACCAGAGAATATCTCGCAGTTGTGCGGCGATACTGACCACCAGGCGCGGTGGCAGGGGGCCATACTTCAGGCTGAACTGCTCCAGATCCATGCCCTTTGCCCGCTCCATAATCAGCACGGACTGTTTTTTGATACGGGTGTATTCGATCACCGCCGGAATATTGGTGTGATCCAGCTGTTGCTGCATCCAGGCTTCTTCTTCCAGCCGATCCTGAACGTGCTGAGGCAGGTTGATACGGGAGAACTTAAACACGTAGGGATTGCCCGCCGGAGACAGGCCGCCAAAAACAAAGCCGTAAGCGCCCTTGCCGATAAACTCAATCTGGCTGAAACCGTGCTGAATCAGCTGGCTTTCACACAGGTCGACCCAGTCTTTGATCTTCTGGGCGTCCTGATGGCTCATCAGGTAGATCGACTGCTCTTCATTGATATAGAAGTGCTGTAGCTGGGAGTCGTACTCGGATTTGCTGTGGGCTTTTCCGATTTCGTGGTCTGTGGCTGACTGCTGTTTTTTGCGTTTATCCGGCATAAGCGGCCTTGCTATTAAGTGTTCTTTATAAAGCAAAACAGGCACCTGAAATGCTTCGGGTGCCTGTTCGCTTTCATCCTACATCACTAACCTTTTCAGGATTAGTGCAGATCTACCAGCATGCTGGTCGGATCTTCCAGATATTGCTTCCACAGGTTGCAGAAGCGGGCGATGGTGCCACCGTCGATAATCCGGTGATCGCCAGACCAGCTGACCTGCATAATATCTCTTGCGGTGACAGCGCCCTGGGCATCAAAGCGCGGCAGAGACTGAGTACGACCCAGCGCCACGATAGCGGCTTCCGGCTTATTGATGATTGGCGTTGCCACGGTGCCGCCCAGCGCTCCGATATTGGAGATGCTGATGGTGCCGCCTTTCAGATCATCCTGACTGACGCGACCCGCGCGGGCGGCTTCGGTCAGGCGCGCAACTTCCAGTGCGATCTCTTTAATGCTGAGATTCTGCACGTTCTTCACGTTAGGCACCAGAAGGCCGATTGGAGTATCCACCGCCATGCCGATATTCACACTGCCGAGGTAAGTCAGCTCAGTGCAGTCATCATTCACACGGCTGTTCAGCACAGGATATTCCTGAATCGCCAGCGCCATCGCTTTCATAAAGAACGGCATCAGTGTCAGCTTAATACCCTTGGCTTCCATACCAGGCTTCAGCTTCTTACGCAGAGCGATCAGGTCGGTAATATCCATATCTTCCGCGTAGGTGAAATGCGGAATGGTGGAGACGGAGCTGACCATCTGTTTTGCCATCGCTGCTTTAATACCGCGAATTGGCTCAACACGATCTTCTGCACTGCTCTGAGATACTGGTGTCTGCGAGCTTGGCTGACTTGCAGCCTGCACAGAAGCAGTTTCTGTTGCTGCGTTCTGATGACCGGCATCGACATAAGCCTGAATATCACCTTTCAGTACGCGGCCATCTTTACCGGAACCCTGAACCAGACTGATATCGACATTATGCTCGCGGGCGATACGACGAACAGCAGGGCTTGCCAGTGCTTTACCTTGTGCCACAGGAGAAGCTGATGCTTCTGCTACCGGCTGAGCAGTTTCAGTCGCCGGACTTGCGGCGGTGGCAACAGGTGCAGCAGGCTGGCTGTCATCTTCGATCTCGATCTCAAACAGAGGGGCATGCACTTTGGCGATTTCACCCTGCTTATAATAGAGCTTGCTGATGCGGCCATGATCCATACAAGGGATCTGAACCAGCGCTTTATCGGTCATTACATCGGCAACGGGCTGATCTTCTTCCACCCAGTCGCCTTCTTTAACCAGCCATTCCACCAGCTCACATTCAACAATACCTTCGCCGATATCCGGCAGGATAAAGTCTTTGGTGCGTTTGCCGCCTGTAGCAGAGGCAGATGATGCTTGTGGTTGGTCAGCAGCGGTGTCATTGGCAACTTCAGCGGTATTTGTCGCTTCAGATTCCACTTCAACGGCAAACAGTGGCGCGTGAACCTTGGCGATTTCACCCTGCTTGTAGTGCAGTTTAACCACTTTGCCGTGGTGCATAGCCGGGATCTGAACCAGTGCTTTGTCGGTCATCACATCGGCAACGGGCTGATCTTCGGTGATGATGTCACCCTCTTTTACCAGCCATTCCACCAGTTCACACTCAACGATGCCTTCACCAATATCCGGCAGAATAAATTCCTGAATCATATTCATCTCCTGCGGTTATCAGAATGACACGCTGCGTTTGATCGCTTCGTAGTTTTTCAGATGATCCGGCATGTACTCTTTATCGTGAGCCAGTGGGAACGGGGTATCCAGACCGGTTACACGGGCGATCGGCGATTCCAGATAGAGGAAACAGGTTTCCTGAATCGTGGCGGCGATCTCACCGGCAAAACCACCGGACAGTGGTGCTTCGTGGCTGATCAGCAGACGGCCGGTTTTCTGAACCGACTGGCTGACGGTTTCCACATCCCACGGCATCAGGGTGCGCAGGTCGATCAGTTCGCAGGAGATGCCGTCTTCCGCCGCCATAGCAACGGCCTTCTCAAGCACTTCCATCTGAGCGCCCCAGCCTAATACGGTGATATCGGTGCCTTCCTGCATGATGTCCGCTTTGCCCAGCGGCAGTTCGTAATCTTCTTCCGGTACTTCGCCGGTAGAGGCGCGGTAGAGACGTTTAGGCTCGAAGAAGATAGTTGGGTTGTCATCACGGATCGATGCCAGCAACAGACCTTTGGCTTGGTACGGGTTACGTGGAATAACTACTTTCAGACCCGGAGTGCCGGTAAAGTAAGCTTCCGGAGACTGTGAGTGATAAAGACCACCGTGAATACCGCCACCGTAAGGAGAACGAATCGTCAGACCGCCAACATTAAACTCATTACCGGAGCGATAACGGAACTTGGCGGCTTCATTCACAATCTGGTCGAATGCCGGGAAGATATAGTCGGCAAACTGAATCTCAGCAATCGGCTTGTGGCCGCCTGAGGCTAAACCGTTGGCAAAGCCGATAATGCCCTGCTCGGTCAGAGGGGTATTGAAGCAGCGGCTTTTACCGTACTTTTCCTGCAGATGACTGGTGGCACGGAACACGCCACCGAAGTGACCCACGTCTTCACCAAAGCACAGCACCTTGCTGTCTTTGTCCATCGCGATATCCAGTGCGTTGTTAATCGCCTGGAGCAGATTCATATTACTCATGGTCTATTCTCCCAGCGGTTTTCGGATAAGCGTCCGGATATTTGCGGATGTGTGCTTTCAGCGCATCCAGCTGATCCTGCAGGTGCTTAGGCGGGGTGTCGTAGACATCAGTAATCAGATCATCAATATGAGGTGCCGGAACTTTCTCAGCTTCCTTCATGGCGGCCATTACAGCTTTACGTTTGGCATCGGCCACTTCGGCATCCTGCTCTTCGCTCCACCAGCCCTGTTGAATCAGCCAGTGTTTAAAGCGCAGAACCGGATCTTTCTCGCGCCACTTCTCTTCCTCTTTCTTGCTGCGGTAGCCGGATGGATCATCAGAGGTGGAGTGTGCGCCAAGGCGATAGGTCATCGCTTCGATCAGAACCGGTTGGTTGTGCTCAACCGCCAGCTTACGGGCTTCCTGAGTGGCTTTCAGAACCGCCAGTACATCGTTGCCATCAACACGGATCGCTTTCAGACCGTAGGCAACCGCTCGTGGTGCGATACCGTCACCGGCAAACTGTTCGCTGGATGGGGTGGAGATCGCATAGCCGTTGTTACGGCAGAAGAAGATAGCAGGCACTTTAAATACACCTGCCATATTGATCGCTGCATGGAAGTCGCCTTCAGAAGCAGCGCCTTCACCGAAATAGCAGATCACACAGTTGTCTTTCTCTTCCAGTTTATAGCCATACGCGTAACCAACGGCCTGCGGCAGCTGAGTACCCAGCGGGGAAGAGATGGTCATGTAGTTCAGTTCGCTGGAGCCGTAGTGAATCGGCATCTGGCGACCTTTACCAAGATCCTTTTCATTACTGAACAGCTGATGCATAAACTGATCCAGCGGGAAACCACGGAATGCCAGTGCACCCTGCTCACGGTACTGCGCCATGATCATGTCGTCATGGGCGAGCGCTGCGGTACTACCGATATCAGCAGCCTCCTCACCAATCTGGGTCATATAGAAGCTGATACGGCCCTGTCGCTGGGCAGCAATCATGCGTTCATCCAGAGCACGGATAAACTGGAAGGTGTCATAAATCTTGAGTGCCAGTTCTTTGTCGATATCTGGCAGTTCTGCGCCTTCGTAGATGGAACCATCCTGACGAAGGATTTTGAGAGTAGGGGTTGTTAAATCGCTGCCATCGATAAAGACAGGATTGTGAACCACCGGAGCCTCGGACTGCTTTGCGGACTGTTTTGAAGTAGCCATAAGCTTTCCTTTATTGTTTTTGTCATTAGTCATCTGATCGTGTCAGAAGTACAGGCGGTACCGATTGTGTCAGTGACGGCTGATCGGGCGAAAAGCCGCCTGCCTGTGACCTGATTGTGCGGTACCCGGTAAGGCACACAAAACAGGTATCCCGTTTCTAATATAGCTATTTTTAGACGTTGCATTAGGCCGGGAGACCATGTGATGTGTCTCGGAATATAAGAGACGTTTACGTAAAAGTAAACTTTCATGGTTTATCAAACTGGCTAAAAAGATAAAAACAGAAAAATCATCTACCGTGACCTGTTGAGGGATATTCTGTGTTTGGTCGGATGGATGAATCTATGGGGGATGAGTGTTAAGATGGAATTTTAATGAAATCAAAGGGTAAGCCTTAAAATGAGCGAACTGAATACAGTTGAAGCAAAAGTAGGTTACGGCATTGGTCGCCAGATGGGCGAGCAGCTGGCAAGTAGTGGTATCGAAGGTTTAGGACTGGATCAGGTTGTTCTGGGCTTGCGTGAAGCTTATGAAGGCAAAGAAAGTCAGCTGACTGATATGGAGCTGCACGAAGCTTTTGAAGTGATCCAGCAGCGTCTGGCTGAAAAGCAAAAAGAAGCACACAAAGAAACTGTAGAAGCCGGTGAGAACTACCTGGCTGACAACGCAAAGAAAGAAGGCGTGACAGTAACTGAGTCTGGACTGCAGTATGAAGTTCTGACAGTTGGTGAAGGTGACAAGCCTGCAGCAGCTGACAAAGTACGTGTTCACTACCACGGTGAACTGATCAACGGTGAAGTGTTCGATAGCTCTGTTGTTCGTGATCAGCCTGCAGAATTTCCGGTTAACGGCGTAATCGCTGGTTGGGTTGAAGCGCTGCAGCTGATGCCTGTTGGTTCTAAATGGCGTCTGACCATTCCTCAGAATCTGGCATACGGTGAGCGTGGTGCGGGCGCAATCCCTCCATACTCCGTGCTGGTATTTGAAGTTGAGCTGCTGGCTATTCTGTAATAGCTCTATAAGTAGCAGTTCGACAAAGAGCAGAGGCATAGCACTCTGTTCTTATCTGTAAGCAAAACCCCGATCCGGAATCCGGATCGGGGTTTTGCTTTATATAGGGGGGGGGAGGCAAAATGGTTGCTTCTAAGTTTTTGTAATTATTTTACATTTTCTTTCAATCAGGGCTTGCGCTGCTCCGTTTTGTGCGTATAATTCGCCCTCGTTGTCACGGAGCAAGTCTCACGACAACAGTTAACATCTTGTTTTTGAAAAGTTTTTAAAAATTAAGTGTTGACATCGAGGATTGCTTCTGTAAAATACGCAGCCTCGGTTGAGCAAGTCGAACGA
>NZ_MTBA01000012.1 GCF_002150805.1 Oceanospirillum sanctuarii | reverse complement strand
CTAATACGAAACCCCGTCTCAATGAGACGGGGTTTTTTTATGCCCGCAAGAAAGGCTTATGTTGGGCGTTTAGGCTGGTTGGGTTGATCGTCGGTTATAAATGCCGAAGGGTGAAAGCAGTAGGACGGTTTTTTTCTTACAAATTGCTATTCGGCTGATCAAAAGTGTGCAGAAAGGTATAGTTATAGCAATCAATAACGAGGTGGTGATGTGGATAACTCTACGCTGATTAACTTTTTTTCTGATGGTGAATGGCATAGTGGTGTTGAGCTGGCTGAGTTACTGGGTGTGAGCCGAGCCGCTATCTGGAAACGGCTGCAAAAACTCGAGTCAGTAGGGCTAAGAATCGAGCGAGAGCAAAGCAAAGGCTATCGCTTGAGTTATTCATTTAAGCCGCTTAACGAGGCCTTACTTAAGGTTGAAGGGCTCGATATCAGATTGAATGCAATAACTGGTAGTACCAATACAGATGCACAACAAGCTGTCGCAGAAAAAGCTACACAGTGGCCGGATAACTTCAGTGTTGCCCTTGCTGAGCAACAGACTGCTGGCAGAGGGCGCAGAGGGCGTAATTGGATTAGTCCTTATGGGGCGAATTTATATATGTCCTGCGCGGCGGCATTGCCTGTGGGGGCAGCGTCCCTTGAGACGCTAAGCCTTGAAGTAGGTATCAGCGTGGCTCAGGTGTTGGAATCAAAAGGCGTGCAGGATGTTAAGGTTAAATGGCCCAACGATATTTATGTGGGCGGGAAAAAGTTAGCCGGTATTTTGATTGAAGTTGATGGTGATCTTTCGAGTCAGTGCAATGTCGTTATTGGCACAGGAATCAATTTCACTGCTGCAAGCCTGCCGGAAGAGGATATAGGTCAACCCTTCACCGCTGTTGATCAGCACACGGATGCCCGTCGTGAAGAAGTGGCTACGGCGCTCATTGGACGTATTTATGAGCGCCTTAATCAGATCGTTATGGGGGATTTCGGGAGCGCATTGTCAGAGTGGGACAGATATGACTTTTTAACAGGTAAGCCAGTGACAGTCTTCCTGGGGGCTCTAGAGATAGAAGGGCAAGCTGAAGGGCTTGATGAGCGCGGCAACATTTGCGTTCGTCTGGAGGACGGAAGTTTGCGCACGTTCGCAGGTGGAGAAGTCAGTGTCAGAGCTCAATAATATCTTGTTAGTGGATGTCGGTAATACGCGTATCAAATATATGCGCGGTCATGACTCTCAGATCCGCTATGTCAGCGATTTAAATTCTCTCCCCTGCAATGAATTTGACGAAGTACGTATTGCCACAGTGTCCCGTACCCATGAAATTGAAGCATGGGGGCAATCGATACCGGCGCGTGTACAGATCGCAAAGGTCAGAAAGGAGCATAGAGGTTTATCTGTTGCTTATGAAGATGTATCCCGGCTAGGAGTTGATCGTTGGCTTGCTATGTTAGCTTTGTGGGTGGAAAGGAACCGGGCTTTTGGTGTTGTTGATCTGGGGACAGCAATCACTGCAGATTTTGTTGATAGTTCAGGTAATCATTCTGGTGGTTATATTGTGCCGGGTTACCGGCTAATGAAGCAGGCGCTTGGAAAAAATACAGATCAGGTTGGTTTCGGTGGAAATTCTTCTGAGCAAAAATTGGGTTTAAATACAGAAGAGTGCGTCGACCATGGAATAAATCGACTGGTTTACTCCTTTCTGACCGACCTGATAAAGACAGAAGGTGACGGTAGCGCATTTGTTTTGACCGGTGGGGATGCAGAAAAGGTTATGAGAACCGGATCTGTTACCAATACTGAAATTGACGAAAGCCTCGTCATTCGTGGCTTGCGCTACTGCTTTGAATAAAAAAGAAAAAAAAGTGAAAAAAAGGTTTGCCAGAGGGTAAAGGGGTTGGTATAGTACGCCCCGTTGCCGCAAGAGGCACAAGCGAAAAGCCTGATAGCTGTAGTATTGAGTTGTCATCAAGGTTTAAGCTCGGAGGGGTTCCCGAGTGGCCAAAGGGAGCAGACTGTAAATCTGCCGGTTCGCCTTCGAAGGTTCGAATCCTTCCCCCTCCACCATTTCTTGCGGGCATAGTTTAGTGGTAGAACCTCAGCCTTCCAAGCTGATGATGCGGGTTCGATTCCCGCTGCCCGCTCCAAGGCTCATGTAGCTCAGTCGGTAGAGCACTTCCTTGGTAAGGAAGAGGTCACCGGTTCAAATCCGGTCATGAGCTCCAGTTTTAAAAAGCAGACGGTTTATCCGTCTGTTTTTTTCTGTGTAGCTTTTAGTATTTCGGCTTGCAAGTCGCGATACTCAAGAGTAGAATGCTCGGGCTGTTTTTTTGGCTCAGCGAGCAAGTGTTAGGCCAGTAGTTCAATTGGTAGAGCACCGGTTTCCAAAACCGGCTGTTGGGGGTTCGAGTCCCTCCTGGCCTGCCAGTATCTCCCCGTCTGGTATATCCTTCTCGGCAGCCGCCGAAATCTAAGGAGTTCATCATGAAAAGCAACGCGGAAGCCCAGTCGTCTAATTTTGATGGCGTTAAATGGGGTTTGGTTGTTCTGCTTGTCTCTGTTGCAGTGGCGGGAAATCTCTATTTTAAAGAGTATTCGCCTTTATATCGTGTTCTTGGTGTCCTGGTTGTTGCTGCAATCGCTGGTTTTGTCGCCCTAAAGACAGACAAAGGTCGCCGTTTTATCGATATGGCTGCAGAGTCTCGCACTGAGATCCGCAAAGTTGTCTGGCCGACCCGTCAGGAAACAACTCAGACAACCCTGATTGTTCTGGCTGCAGTTCTGTTTATGGGGCTGGTGCTTTGGGGTATCGATACCCTTTTAGGCTGGTTAGTCTCTATGGTTGTTAATTGATCGAGGAATAGACATGTCGAAGCGTTGGTATGTTGTACATGCCTATTCAGGTTACGAAAAGCACGTTATGCGTTCTCTGCAGGAGCGTGTGAAGCTTCACGGTGTTGAAGATCTGTTTGGCGAGATTCTTGTGCCGACAGAAGAAGTAGTTGAAATGCGCGACGGTAAGAAGCGCAAGTCTGAGCGTAAGTTCTACCCGGGTTATGTTCTGGTGCAGATGGAAATGAATGATTCTGCATGGCACCTGGTGAAAGAAACGCCACGAGTTTTAGGCTTTATTGGCGGTACTGCTGAGAAGCCGGCTCCGATCACCGAGCGTGAAGCGGATGCCATTCTACAACGTGTTGCTGATCGTACAGATAAGCCGCGTCCTAAGACGCTGTTCGAGCCAGGTGAAGTGGTTCGTGTTATTGATGGTCCATTTGCGGACTTCAATGGTGTTGTAGAAGAAGTGAATTACGAGAAGAGTAAGCTGCAGGTTTCTGTGCTGATCTTCGGTCGTTCTACTCCGGTTGAGCTTGAGTTCGGCCAGGTAGAAAAAGACTAAAAATTTCAGGTGCATTGCACCTTCACGGGAAGCTGAAAAGCGTTATACCCAATTAGGAGAAAAAAATGGCTAAGAAAGTTGAAGCCTATATCAAGCTGCAGGTTGGTGCAGGTAAGGCAAACCCAAGTCCACCAGTTGGTCCAGCTCTGGGTCAACACGGTGTTAACATCATGGAATTCTGTAAAGCATTCAACGCTGCTACTCAAGAAGTAGAAGCGGGTCTGCCGATTCCTGTTGTTATTACTGTATATGCTGACCGTAGCTTTACTTTCGTAACTAAGACTCCTCCTGCATCAGTTCTGCTGCTGAAAGCTGCTGGCCTGAAGAGCGGTAGTCCACGTCCTAACACTCAGAAAGTTGGTACTGTGACTCGCGCTCAACTTGAAGAGATCGCTACCACTAAACAGCCTGACCTGACTGCAGCTGATATGGATGCAGCAGTTCGTACAATCGCTGGTACTGCCCGTAGTATGGGTCTGAACGTGGAGGGTCTGTAAGATGGCTAAGTTAACTAAGCGCGCTAAGCTGATCCGTGAAAAAGTAGACGCAGAAAAAGCATACACTGTTGCTGAAGCTGTTGCTCTGCTGGCTGAACTGTCTACTGTTAAGTTCAAAGAGTCTGTAGAAGTTGCTGTTAACCTGGGTGTTGATCCTCGTAAATCTGACCAGGTTGTTCGTAGCGCTACTGTTATGCCTAACGGTACTGGTAAAGACGTTCGCGTTGCTGTGTTTACACAGGGTGCAAACGTTGAAGCTGCTAAAGAAGCAGGTGCAGATGCTGTAGGTATGGACGAGCTGGCTGCTGAAATGAAAGGCGGCGACCTGAACTATGACGTAGTTATTGCTTCTCCTGATGCAATGCGCGTTGTTGGTCAGCTGGGTCAAATCCTGGGTCCACGTGGTCTGATGCCAAACCCTAAAGTTGGTACTGTAACTCCTGACGTTGCTAACGCGGTTAAAAACGCTAAGTCTGGTCAGGTTCGCTACCGTACTGACAAGAACGGTATTATCCACGCTGGTATCGGTAAAGTGGATTTCACCGCTGACGCTATCAAAGGTAACCTGGAAGCGCTGGTTTCTGATCTGAAGAAACTGAAGCCGTCTTCTTCTAAAGGTGTTTACCTGAAGAAAATTACTCTGTCTTCTACCATGGGTCCTGGTCTGACTATCGATATGTCTGATCTGGCGGTTTAAGATAGAAACTGAACTTTGCGGGGCTCTGAGGGCTGCTGATTAGCGGTCATCAGAGTTTCGTCAAAGACCGCAGGAGCTTAGGCTTAATTTTAGATTTCGATCTGAGTCCTGCGCAGATGGAATGGCCCGCCAGATTTTCTGGTGCCCAACCATCGTTACTTCCCTGAAAAGGGGTGGTGGTAATTAAACTCTTAACTGAGTTTTAAGCTTAGGAGCAAACAAAGTGGCACTACGTCTCGAAGACAAAAAAGCAATTGTTGCTGAAGTCAACGAAGCTGCCAATTCTGCTCTTTCTGTAGTAGTTGCCGATTCACGTGGTGTTACTGTAGGTGCAATGACTGCCCTGCGTAAAGATGCCCGTGAAGCCGGTGTACAGCTGCGTGTTGTTCGTAACACGCTGGCTCGCCTAGCTGTTGAAGGTACTTCTTTTGAGTGCCTGAAAGAGAGCTTCGTAGGCCCAACCCTGATCGCTTTCTCTATGGAGCATCCGGGTGCGGCAGCACGTCTTCTGAAAGATTTTGCTAAATCTGAAGAAGCGTTCGAAGTTAAAGCTCTGGCGTACGAAGGAGAGCTGATCGCAGCGGGTGATATTGACCGTTTGGCAACTCTGCCGACTTACGACGAAGCTATCGCACGTCTGATGATGACTATGAAAGAAGCATCTGCAGGCAAGCTGGCTCGTACTCTGGCAGCTATTCGCGATCAGAAAGAAGAAGCAGCAGCTTAATTGCACTGTTTATTCTATCGATAAAGAATTTTGGTTTTAACGAGCGACAATTGCTCTACAACGTTGGGAAGCTAAGATAATGGCTCTGACTAAAGAAGATATCATCAATGCAGTTGCAGAAATGTCCGTAATGGACGTTGTTGAACTGGTTGAAGCAATGGAAGAAAAATTCGGCGTTTCTGCAGCTGCAGCTGTAGTTGCTGGTGGCGCTGCTGGCGGCGAAGCTGCTGCTGAAGAGAAGACTGACTTTGACGTTGTTCTGGCATCTGCTGGCGACAAGAAAGTTAACGTAATTAAAGCAGTACGTGCAATCACTGGTCTGGGCCTGAAAGAAGCTAAGGCTATGGTTGACGGTGCTCCTGCTGTTGTTAAAGAAGGCGCATCTAAGGATGACGCTGAAGCAGCTAAAGCCGAGCTGGAAGCTGCTGGTGCAACTGTAGAGCTGAAGTAATAAGCTTTGCAGTACAGCAGACGCTGCTGAAAATTGCAGTGGGCTGGTGGCGATTCGCCGCCGGCCTTTTTCTGTTCATAATATCCTTGACTGCTTTTAAACACGTTACTGCTTAATCAGCGGTGTGAAGACTTATCGACAGTGATCACAGGAATTGTAGATCCTTGTCGTGGCCTGATCAGATGAACAAGCTGGGGAATACTGATGGCTTACTCATATACTGAGAAAAAACGTATCCGCAAGGATTTCGGTAAACTACCCCATGTCATGGATGTGCCGTATTTGCTGGCCATCCAGCTGGACTCCTATCGATCCTTCCTGCAAGAAGATAAAACTATAGAACAGCGGGAGGATTTAGGCCTTCACGCTGCGTTTAAATCGGTATTCCCAATCGAAAGCTATTCCGGTAACGCATCTCTGGAATATGTTAGCTATCGTCTGGGCGCGCCGGTATTTGATGTTAAAGAGTGTCAACTGCGTGGTGTAACTTACGCAGCACCTCTGCGCGTAAAAGTGCGCCTTGTCATTTATGACAAAGAGTCATCAAACAAGGCAATCAAGGATATTAAAGAACAAGAAGTCTACATGGGCGAAATGCCTCTGATGACTGAGAACGGTACCTTTGTAATCAATGGTACTGAGCGTGTGATCGTATCTCAGCTTCACCGTTCTCCGGGTGTATTCTTCGACCACGATAAAGGTAAGACTCACTCTTCCGGTAAGCTGTTGTACTCAGCTCGTGTGATTCCTTACCGTGGTTCATGGCTGGACTTCGAGTTCGATCCGAAAGATAGCGTATTCGTTCGTATCGACCGTCGTCGTAAACTGCCTGCCTCCGTACTGCTGCGCGCTCTGAACTACTCCTCAGAGCAGATGCTGGACATGTTCTTTGACACCAACAAGTTCTTCTTTGAGCGTGATGGTCTGTACATGGAACTGGTTCCTTCACGCCTGCGTGGTGAAACCGCGTCCTTCGATATCTGCGACAATGATGGCAACGTTATTGTTGAGAAAGATCGTCGTATCACGCCTCGTCATATCCGTCAGATCGAAAAAGCAGGTCTGGACAAGCTGAAAGTACCTGTTGAGTACACCTTCGGCCGCGTAATCGCGAAAGATATGGTTGATGAGAAGACCGGTGAACTGATCTGCGAATGTAACGCTGAGATCAACAACGAGATTCTTGAGAAACTGGCTCAGGCAGGTTGCAAGGTTATTGAAACTCTGTACACCAATGATCTGGACTGTGGCCCGTTCATCTCCGATACCCTGCGTATCGACAGCACCCGTAACCAGCTGGAAGCTCTGGTAGAAATCTACCGCATGATGCGTCCTGGTGAGCCACCAACGAAAGAATCTGCAGAAGCTCTGTTCGAGAATCTGTTCTTCAGCGAAGACCGTTATGATCTGTCTGCGGTAGGTCGTATGAAGTTCAACCGTCGTCTGGGTCGTTCAGAAGACACAGGTTCCGGCGTTCTGAGCCACGATGACATAATCGATGTGCTGAAAGAGCTGATCAACATCCGTAACGGTAAAGGTGAAGTTGACGATATCGACCACCTGGGTAACCGTCGTATCCGTTCGGTTGGTGAAATGGCAGAAAACCAGTTCCGTGTAGGTCTGGTTCGTGTTGAGCGTGCTGTTAAAGAGCGTCTGTCACTGGCAGAGAGCGAAGGCCTGATGCCTCAGGACCTGATCAACGCTAAACCTGTTGCTGCAGCAATCAAAGAATTCTTTGGTTCTTCTCAGCTGTCCCAGTTTATGGATCAGAACAACCCGCTGTCTGAGGTAACTCACAAGCGTCGTGTTTCTGCATTGGGCCCCGGTGGTCTGACCCGTGAGCGTGCTGGCTTTGAAGTACGTGACGTACACCCGACTCACTATGGTCGTGTATGTCCGATTGAGACCCCTGAAGGTCCAAACATTGGTCTGATTAACTCGCTGGCAACTTATGCCCGTACCAACGATTACGGTTTCCTGGAAACTCCATACCGTAAAGTTGTTGATGGCATGGTGACTGACGAGCTGGTTTACCTGTCTGCAATTGAAGAAAGTCAGTTCATCATTGCACAGGCTTCTGCAACCATTAAAGACGGTCAGCTGGTAGACGAACTGGTACAGGTACGTCACAAAGGTGAAACCACCTTTATGACTCCGGATCAGGTTACCCTGATGGACGTATCTCCGCGTCAGGTTGTATCCGTTGCAGCGGCACTGATTCCGTTCCTTGAGCACGATGATGCTAACCGTGCATTGATGGGATCGAACATGCAGCGTCAGGCTGTTCCTACTCTGCGTGCTGATAAGCCGCTGGTTGGTACCGGTATGGAGCGTTTCGTAGCCCGTGACTCCGGCGTATGTGCTGTTGCACGTCGTGGCGGTGTAATCGACTCTGTAGACGCAAGCCGTATCGTTATTCGCGTAAACGACGAAGAAACCAACGTAGGTGAAGCAGGTGTAGATATCTACAACCTGACTAAGTACACCCGTTCTAACCAGAACACCTGTATCAACCAGCGTGCCATTGTACGCCCTGGTGATGTGGTTGCCCGTGGCGATATTCTGGCCGATGGTCCTTCTGTTGACCTGGGTGATCTGGCTCTGGGTCAGAACATGCGTATCGCGTTTATGCCTTGGAACGGTTACAACTTCGAGGATTCCATCCTTGTTTCTGAGCGTGTTGTTCAGGAAGACCGTTTCACTACGATCCATATTCAGGAACTGACCTGTGTATCCCGTGATACTAAGCTGGGTCCTGAAGAGATCACGTCCGATATCCCGAACGTGGGCGAAAGCGCACTGGGTAAACTGGACGAGTCCGGTATTGTTTACATCGGTGCTGAAGTAGGCCCTGGCGACATTCTGGTCGGTAAAGTAACACCTAAAGGTGAAACTCAGCTGACTCCTGAAGAGAAACTGCTGCGTGCGATCTTCGGTGAGAAAGCATCTGACGTTAAAGATACCTCTCTGCGCGTATCGACCGGTACCAAGGGTACGGTAATCGACGTTCAGGTCTTCACTCGTGACGGTGTTGAGAAAGATGCTCGTGCACGTTCTATCGAGCAGTCTCAGCTGGACGAAGTTCGTAAAGATCTGCAGGAAGAATACCGCATCGCTGAAGAGGCTACTTTTGAGCGTCTGGGTCGTCAGCTGGAAGGACAGGAAGTACTGAGTGGTCCTAAGCTGCTGAAAGGCGACAAGCTGACCTCTGATTACCTGGCTGAACTGCCACGTAAAGACTGGTTCAAACTGTCTCTGACAGATGAATCTCTGAACGAAGCTCTGCAACAGGCTGATGAGCAGCTGCAGCAGCGCCGTAAAGAGATGGACGAGAAGTTTGAAGACAAGAAGAAGAAGCTGCAGCAAGGTGATGACCTGGCTCCGGGCGTTCTGAAGATTGTTAAGGTTTACGTTGCTATCAAACGTCGTATCCAGCCTGGTGATAAGATGGCGGGTCGTCACGGTAACAAGGGTGTAATCTCTGCGATTATGCCGATTGAAGATATGCCGTACGACGCGAAAGGCGAGCCTGTAGACATCGTACTGAACCCGCTGGGTGTACCATCCCGTATGAACGTGGGTCAGATTCTGGAAACTCACCTGGGTATGGCAGCAAAAGGTCTTGGTGACAAGATCAACGAAATGCTGCTGGAACAGCGTGACAACCAGGTTCAGGAAATCCGTGGATTCCTGGACAAAGTCTACAATCAGGTTGGCAACCACAAAGAAGATATCGACAGCCTGACTGACGAAGAAGTGATCGCACTGGCTCAGAACCTGCGTAAGGGTGTTCCTATTGCAACGCCTGTATTCGATGGTGCTCCAGAGCCTGAGATCAAAGAACTTCTGCGTCTGGCAGACATTCCTGACAGTGGTCAGGTTTGGCTGCGCGATGGCCGTACCGGTGAACAGTTCGACCGTCCTGTGACCGTAGGTTACATGTACATGCTGAAACTGAACCACCTGGTCGATGATAAGATGCACGCCCGTTCCACAGGTTCTTATAGCCTTGTAACGCAGCAGCCTCTGGGTGGTAAAGCTCAGTTCGGTGGTCAGCGTTTCGGTGAGATGGAAGTGTGGGCACTGGAAGCATACGGCGCGGCTTATACCCTTCAGGAGATGCTGACTGTTAAGTCGGATGACGTGAACGGTCGTACCAAGATGTATAAAAACATCGTAGATGGTGACCATCGCATGGAACCGGGTATGCCAGAATCCTTCAACGTACTGGTGAAGGAAATCCGTTCTCTGGGTATCGACATTGACCTGGAAAGCTAATTAGCAAACAGGTTTTAGCAGATGAATTCCGATGCGGGCTGCGGCCCGCATCAGTAACTCCATTTGGAGCAGTGGCCGATGAAAGATCTAGTTAATGTGCTGAAAGCACAGGGACAAAGCGACGAATTCGACTCGATTAAGATCACGCTGGCATCGCCAGACATGATCCGCGCTTGGTCCTTTGGCGAAGTTAAAAAGCCAGAGACCATCAACTACCGTACCTTTAAGCCGGAGCGTGATGGTCTGTTCTGTGCCAAAATTTTTGGTCCGGTAAAAGACTACGAGTGTTTGTGCGGCAAATATAAGCGCATGAAGCACCGCGGTATTATTTGTGAAAAATGTGGTGTAGAGGTTACACAGGCTAAAGTGCGCCGTGATCGTATGGGTCACATTGAACTGGCGTCACCTGTTGCACACATTTGGTTCCTGAAGTCTCTGCCATCACGTATCGGTCTGTTACTGGACATGACTCTGCGTGACATCGAGCGGGTACTGTACTTCGAATCTTTCGTAGTGATCGATCCGGGTATGACCACTCTGGAACGTGGCCAGCTTCTGAACGACGAGCAGTACTACGAAGCACTGGAAGAATTCGGTGACGACTTCGACGCTCGTATGGGTGCTGAAGCGATCCAGGAGCTGATGAAAGACATCGAGCTCGAGGAAGAGATCAATCACCTGCGTGAAGAGATTCCGCAAACCAACAGTGAAACCAAGATCAAGAAGCTGTCCAAGCGTCTGAAACTGCTGGAAGCCTTCTTCAAGTCCGGTAACAAACCGGAGTGGATGATCATGGAAGTACTGCCTGTACTGCCACCTGATCTGCGTCCACTGGTTCCTCTGGATGGTGGTCGTTTCGCGACTTCAGATCTGAACGATCTGTACCGTCGTGTGATCAACCGTAACAACCGTCTGAAGCGTCTGCTTGATCTGAACGCTCCGGACATCATCGTACGTAACGAGAAGCGTATGCTGCAGGAGTCTGTTGACGCCCTGCTGGATAACGGTCGTCGTGGTCGTGCGATTACAGGCTCTAACAAGCGTCCTCTGAAATCTTTGGCAGATATGATCAAAGGTAAGCAGGGTCGTTTCCGTCAGAACCTTCTGGGTAAGCGTGTTGACTACTCTGGCCGTTCGGTAATTACCGTAGGTCCGCAGCTGAAACTGCACCAGTGTGGTCTGCCAAAGAAAATGGCACTTGAACTGTTCAAGCCGTTTATCTTTGCACGTCTGGAAGCCAAAGGTATGGCGACAACCATCAAAGCTGCGAAGAAGATGGTTGAGCGTGAGCTGCCGGAAGTATGGGATATCCTGGCTGAGGTAATCCGTGAGCACCCAGTACTGCTGAACCGTGCACCAACACTGCACCGTCTGGGTATTCAGGCATTCGAACCTCTGCTGATTGAAGGTAAAGCGATTCAGCTGCACCCACTGGTTTGTGCGGCCTATAACGCTGACTTCGACGGTGACCAGATGGCGGTTCACCTGCCTCTGACCACCGAAGCACAGCTTGAAGCTCGTGCACTTATGATGTCGACGAACAACGTACTGTCTCCTGCGAACGGTGAGCCAATTATCGTTCCTTCTCAGGACGTTGTACTGGGTCTGTACTACATGACCCGTGACCGTATCAATGCGCTGGGTGAAGGTATGGTATTCAGCGGCGTTGATGAAGCTGAGCGTGCACTGGGTGCTGGTAAAGTACACATGCAGGCGAAAGTTAAAGTCCGTATCCACGAATTCGTTCTGAACGAAGAAGATGTAATGGAAGAGAAGACTTCCATTATTGATACGACTGTTGGTCGTGCGATGCTGTACCGTGTTCTGCCGAAAGGTCTGCCATTCGGTCTGGTTAACCAGCCAATGACTAAGAAAGCGATCTCTCGACTGATCAACAATTCTTATCGTCGTGTTGGTCTGAAAGATACTGTTATCTTTGCTGACCAGCTGATGTACACCGGTTTCCGTCAGGCAACTCTGTCTGGTGCATCCATTGGTGTAAACGACTTCGTTATTCCGGAAGCAAAAGCACAGATTGTTGCTGCAGCCGAAGCAGAAGTTAAAGAAATTGAACAGCAGTTCTCTTCCGGTCTGGTAACCCAGGGCGAGAAATACAACAAGGTTATCGATATCTGGTCCAAAGCAAACGATAAAGTTGCTAAGGCGATGATGGAAGGTATCTCTAAAGAGACTGTTGTTAACCGTGAAGGTAATGAGGAAGAGCAGGACTCTTTCAACTCAGTATTCATGATGGCCGACTCCGGTGCTCGTGGTAGTGCTGCACAGATTCGTCAGCTGGCGGGTATGCGTGGTCTGATGGCTAAGCCGGATGGCTCCATCATCGAGACGCCGATTGTGGCGAACTTCCGTGAAGGTCTGAACGTACTCCAGTACTTCATCTCCACTCACGGTGCTCGTAAAGGTCTTGCGGATACCGCACTGAAAACCGCTAACTCCGGTTACCTGACCCGTCGTTTGGTTGACGTGGCGCAGGATCTGGTTGTTACTGAGCATGACTGTGGTACCGAAAACGGTCTGACCATGCATCCTCTGATTGAGGGTGGTGACATCGTTGTACCTCTGGCACAGCGTGTTCTGGGGCGTGTTGTTGCTCAGGATGTTGTTAAGCATGATTCCGGTGAGGTTCTGATTCCTCGCGGTACTCTGCTGGACGAAGGCTGGTGTGACCGTCTGGATACCATGGGTATCGACGAAATCATCGTTCGTTCTGCGATCTCCTGTGACACCCGTTACGGTGTATGTTCGAGCTGCTACGGTCGTGATCTGGCTCGTGGCCACCTGGTTAACGTGGGTGAGGCTGTTGGTGTTATCGCAGCACAGTCCATCGGTGAGCCGGGTACCCAGCTGACGATGCGTACGTTCCACATTGGTGGTGCGGCATCCCGAGCTTCTGCGATCGATAACGTACAGGTTAAACACGGCGGTACCGTTCGTTTCCACAACATCAAAGTTGTAGAGCGTAAAGACGGCAAGCTGGTTGCTGTATCCCGTTCGGGTGCACTGGCAGTAGCTGATGAAACCGGTCGCGAGCGTGAGTACTACAAGCTGCCATACGGTGCTGAAATCAGTGTTCGTGAAGGTGATGCAGTTGAGTCCGGTCAGATTCTGGCGAAATGGGATCCGCACACGCACCCGATCGTTGTAGAAATGGGTGGTCGTGCGAAGTTCATCCAGATGGAAGACAGCATTACTATTACCCGTACTCAGGACGAGCTGACTGGTCTGTCCTCTATTGAGGTAATCGACCCATCTGCACGTCCGGCTGCTGGTAAAGACCTGCGTCCAATGATTATGCTGCTGGATGAGGCGGGCAACGAACTGTCTATGCCTAACTCTCAGACTCCGCTGCAATACCTGCTGCCAGGTAATGCGGTAGTTACCGTAGAAGACGGTAAAGAAGTCGGTGTTGGTGAGATTATTGCCCGTATTCCTCAGGAATCCAGTGGTAACAAAGATATTACCGGTGGTCTGCCACGAGTGGCCGACCTGTTTGAAGCGCGCCGTCCGAAAGAGCCTGCACTGCTGGCTGAAGTTTCCGGCGTTGTGACCTTCGGTAAAGAAACAAAAGGTAAGCGTCGTATCCAGATTACTCAGGATAACGGTGAGACCTATGAAGTACTGATCCCGAAATGGCGCGTGATGAACGTGTTTGAAGGTGAGAAGGTTGAGCGTGGTGAAGTGATCTCTGATGGTCCATCTAACCCGCACGATATTCTGCGCCTGCTGGGCGTCAGCAAACTGGCTGAGTACATTACCAGTGAAGTGCAGGAAGTTTACCGTCTGCAGGGTGTAGGCATTAACGATAAGCACATCGAGGTAATTGCCCGTCAGATGCTGCGTAAAGCAGAAATCACTGAATCCGGTGATTCCAGCTTTATCCACGGTGATCAGGTAGAAGTTTCTCAGGTTCTGGAAGAGAACGAGATTCTGGATAAAGCGGGCAAATTCCCGGCTAAATTCGATCGCGTTCTGCAGGGTATTACTAAAGCGTCTCTGGCAACTGAGTCCTTTATCTCTGCGGCTTCTTTCCAGGAAACAACACGCGTACTGACCGAAGCTGCCGTAACCGGCAAGCGCGATCAGCTGCGTGGCCTGAAAGAAAACGTTGTTGTTGGTCGTCTGATTCCGGCAGGTACCGGTCTGACTTACCACAACAACCGTAAGCAAAAACTTCAGGAAGCTGAAGCAGCTGTAGCTGGCCCTACTGCCAGCGAAGTTGAAGCAGCTCTGAGTGAGATGCTGAACAGCGAAGAATAAGAAATAATTCTTTGTTGTGAAGTGAGTGAAGGCCGGATGATGTCCGGCCTTGACTGTATCTGGGAGGCAACATACAATGCGCCTCCTTAAATTAGTATGGCGGTGGTTTAACCACTGTCTTCTTTGTGTACAACGTGGAGTCTGCTTTCATGGCAACCATCAATCAGTTGGTACGCAAACCTCGTAAGCGTAAAGTTGAGAAGAGTGACGTACCTGCTCTTCAAAGCTGCCCGCAAAAACGCGGTGTATGTACTCGTGTATATACGACTACTCCTAAGAAGCCTAACTCAGCGCTTCGTAAAGTATGTCGTGTACGTTTGACTAACGGTTTTGAAGTTTCTTCATACATCGGCGGTGAAGGTCACAACCTTCAGGAGCACTCTGTTGTTCTGATCCGCGGTGGTCGTGTGAAGGATTTGCCTGGTGTTCGTTATCACACAGTTCGTGGTAGCTTGGACACTTCTGGCGTTCAAGATCGTAAGCAGGGCCGTTCCAAGTACGGAACCAAGCGTCCTAAGTCTTAATAATTTAATTTCTGTCTGATAAGAGTAAGGCCGGAGTAAATTCCGGATTTACCTGAAGACCTGGAAGAGGGCTTATCAATGCCTAGACGTCGCGTCGCAGCGAAGCGTGAGATCATCCCGGATCCTAAGTTCGGTAATGAGCGCCTAGCGAAGTTTATGAACCATGTAATGGTTAGCGGTAAGAAATCTGTTGCTGAAAAAATCGTTTACGGTGCTCTGGATAAAGTAGAAGAGCGCAGCAAAGAGCAACCGCTGGAAATGTTTGAAAAAGCACTTGAATCTATCCAGCCTCTGGTGGAAGTAAAATCCCGCCGTGTGGGTGGTGCTACATATCAGGTACCCGTTGAAGTGCGTCCTGCCCGTCGTCTGGCTCTGGCCATGCGTTGGTTGGTTGATGCAGCACGTAGCCGTGGCGAGAAGTCCATGGATCTGCGTCTTGCTGGTGAAATTCTTGATGCAGCCGAAGGTAAAGGCGCTGCAGTTAAGAAACGTGAAGACGTTCACCGCATGGCAGAAGCGAACAAGGCGTTCTCGCACTACCGCTTCTAATATAACGGGAGATATGTCGTGGCACGTAAGACCCCAATTGACCGCTACCGTAACATCGGTATTTGTGCTCACGTTGATGCTGGTAAAACTACCACAACTGAACGTGTGCTCTTCTACACCGGCCTGTCTCACAAGATAGGCGAGGTGCACGATGGCGCGGCGACTATGGACTGGATGGAGCAAGAGCAGGAGCGTGGTATTACCATTACTTCTGCTGCTACTACCTGTTTCTGGTCAGGTATGGATCAACAGTTTGATCAACACAGAGTTAACATTATTGACACGCCTGGGCACGTAGACTTCACCATTGAAGTTGAGCGTTCTCTTCGTGTTCTTGATGGTGCTGTGGTGGTTTTCTGTGGTTCATCTGGTGTTGAGCCACAGTCTGAAACGGTTTGGCGTCAGGCGAACAAATACGAGGTTCCCCGTATTGTATTTGTTAACAAGATGGATCGTACCGGCGCGGATTTTCTGCGCGTGGTTGACCAGATTGAGAGTCGTCTGAATGCGACACCGGTTCCGATTCAGCTGAATATCGGTGCAGAAGAAGAGTTTGAAGGCGTTATCGATCTGATGCGCATGAAGGCTATCTACTGGAATGAAGCCGATAACGGTATGACTTATGAGTTGCGTGATGTTCCTGCGGAGCATGTTGCGCGTGCTGAAGAGTACCGTGAGAAGATGATTGAAGCTGCGGCTGAAGCATCTGAAGAGTTGATGGACAAGTATCTCGAAGGCGAAGAGCTGTCGATCGAAGAGATCAAGGCAGGTCTTCGTTCCCGTGTTCTGAATAATGAAATCGTACTGGCGCTTTGTGGTTCTGCATTTAAGAACAAAGGCGTGCAGGCGGTTCTGGATGCTGTTGTAGAGTATCTGCCAGCTCCAACGGAAGTTAAGGCGATTGAAGGTACGCTGGACGATGGTGAAACCATCGAAACCCGCGAGGCAGATGATTCTGCGCCTTTCTCTGCCTTGGCTTTCAAGATTGCTACCGACCCATTCGTGGGTGCGCTGACCTTTGTTCGCGTTTATTCCGGTGTCCTGAATTCCGGCGACAGTGTATTTAACTCTGTCAAAGGCAAGAAGGAGCGTGTGGGCCGTATGGTTCAGATGCACGCTAATGACCGTGAAGAGATCAAAGAAGTTCGTGCAGGTGATATCGCTGCCCTGATCGGCATGAAAGATGTCACTACCGGTGACACCCTATGTGATGCGGATGGCAAAATCATCCTTGAGCGTATGGAGTTTCCAGAGCCTGTTATCTCTGTTGCTGTTGAGCCTAAAACTCAGGCAGATCAGGAGAAGATGGGTGTAGCGCTGGGTAAGCTTGCTCAGGAAGACCCGTCCTTCCGCGTACAAACTGACGAAGAAACCGGCCAGACCCTGATTTCGGGTATGGGTGAGCTTCACCTTGATATTATCGTTGACCGCATGCGTCGCGAATTTAAGGTGGATGCTAATATTGGTAAGCCACAGGTCGCGTACCGCGAAACCATCCGCTCTTCTGTTGAGCAGGAAGGTAAGTTTGTGCGTCAGTCCGGTGGTCGTGGTCAGTTTGGTCACGTTTGGCTACGTATTGAGCCTTTGGTTGACAAAGGTGAAGACGGCGAAAAGATCTACGAGTTCAATAGTGAGGTCGTAGGTGGTGTGGTGCCTAAAGAATACATTCCTGCCGTAGACAAAGGCTGTGCTGAGCAGCTGCAGAATGGTGTTCTGGCCGGTTACCCAATGATCGACGTTAAGGTTACATTGTTTGATGGTTCTTACCACGATGTGGACTCCAATGAGATGGCGTTCAAAATCGCAGGTTCTATGGCTGTCAGACAAGGTTGTATCAATGCAGATCCTGTTCTTCTTGAGCCTGTAATGAAGGTTGAGGTGGTAACACCTGAAGATTACATGGGTGATGTAATGGGCGACCTGAACCGTCGTCGTGGTTTGGTTCAAGGTATGGATGATACCGTTTCGGGGAAAGTCATTCGTGCCCTGGTACCGCTAGGTGAAATGTTCGGTTATGCAACCGACCTGCGCTCTGCAACTCAAGGCCGTGCCAGCTACAGCATGGAGTTTGAGAAGTATGCAGAAGCACCTTCAAGCATTGTTGAAGCTGTTATTAATCATAAATAACCGCTAAATATGAAAAGAGGTTTTAGCTGTGTCTAAAGAAAAATTTGAACGTTCCAAACCGCACGTAAACGTTGGTACTATCGGCCACGTTGACCACGGTAAAACTACTCTGACTGCTGCTCTGACTCGCGTATGTGCAGAAGTTTTCGGTGGCGAAGCGGTTGCTTTCGACGGTATCGATAATGCTCCTGAAGAGCGTGAGCGTGGTATTACCATCGCAACTTCTCACGTTGAGTACGATTCCACTGATCGTCACTACGCGCACGTAGACTGCCCAGGACACGCTGACTATGTTAAAAACATGATCACCGGTGCTGCTCAGATGGACGGTGCAATCCTGGTTTGTGGTGCGACTGACGGTCCTATGCCTCAGACTCGTGAGCACATCCTGCTGTCTCGTCAGGTAGGTGTACCTTACATCGTTGTATTCCTGAACAAAGCTGACCTGCTGGCTGAAGATTGTGGCGGCGTTGGTACTGAAGAATACGCAGAGATGCTGGAACTGGTTGAAATGGAAATCCGTGACCTGCTGTCTACTTACGACTTCCCAGGTGACGACACTCCAATCATCGCAGGTTCTGCACTGATGGCACTGAACGGCGAAGACGCTGACGAGCTGGGTACTACTGCTGTTAAGAAACTGGTTGAAGCTCTGGATTCTTACATCCCTGAGCCTGAGCGTGCTATCGATCAGCCGTTCCTGATGCCAATCGAAGACGTATTCTCTATCTCTGGCCGTGGTACTGTAGTAACTGGTCGTGTAGAGCGTGGTATCGTTAACACTGGTGAAGAAGTAGAAATCGTAGGTATCAAAGAAACTACTAAGACTACTTGTACTGGTGTTGAAATGTTCCGTAAGCTGCTGGACGAAGGTCGTGCAGGTGAGAACATTGGTGCTCTGCTGCGTGGTACTAAGCGTGATGAAGTTGAGCGTGGTCAGGTTCTGTGTAAGCCAGGTTCTATCCTGCCTCACACTGAATTTGAAGCAGAAGTATACGTTCTGTCCAAAGAAGAAGGTGGTCGTCACACTCCTTTCTTCAAAGGCTACCGTCCACAGTTCTACTTCCGTACTACTGACGTAACTGGTGCTTGCGAGCTGCCAGAAGGCGTTGAAATGGTAATGCCAGGTGACAACGTTCAGCTGCGCGCTACTCTGATCGCTCCTATCGCGATGGAAGAAGGTCTGCGTTTCGCGATTCGTGAAGGCGGCCGTACAGTAGGTGCTGGTGTTGTTGCTAAAATCATCGAGTAATATTACTCCTTGATTCAGGCTGGAAAGGGATCCCGATTAATTCGGTGATCCCTTTTCGTCTATGCTTGACATCTGATTTCCCTCCTCTTACAATGCGCTTCCTTTTTATCAAGGGTGAGCTCATTACGCTCGTTTCCAACTGGGGTTTTTGGAATGCAAAACCAGAAAATTCGAATTCGTCTGAAAGCATTCGATCATCGTCTGATCGATCAGTCCGCGCAGGAGATTGTTGATACTGCAAAGCGTACTGGTGCTCAGGTGCATGGTCCAATCCCGCTGCCGACCCGCAAAGAGCGTTTTACTGTTCTGATTTCTCCTCACGTGAACAAAGACGCGCGTGATCAGTACGAAGTTCGTACTCATAAGCGTGTTCTTGACATCGTTGAGCCTACAGAAAAGACAGTAGACGCACTGATGAAGCTGGATCTGGCTGCTGGTGTTGATGTGCAGATCAGTCTTGGCTAATTAGCCAATTTTAAAATTAGGCGCTCGTCGCGAGACGACACACAATTTATCAGTGGAATGCAATGAAAAGTGCAGCCATAGCGGGTGATAGCCCCGTACACTAAGGAGTCGAAATATGACTATCGGTCTTGTCGGTAAGAAAAGCGGTATGACCCGCGTATTTACCGAAGATGGTGTATCCGTACCTGTAACTGTTATCGAGGTTTCTCCAAACCGCGTAACACAGGTTCGTACGCTTGAAAAAGACGGCTATGCTGCGATCCAGGTTACTTCTGGTGAGCGTAAAGCAAAGCATCTGACCAAAGCAGAAGCAGGTCACTTCGCGAAAGCGGGTGTTGCGGCTGGTAAAGGTCTGGTTGAGTTCCGTCTGGCTGAAGGTGAAGAAGCACCTGAAGTTGGTGGTGAGCTGAACGTATCCCTCTTTGAAGCTGGTCAACTGATTGATGTGACCGGTTCTTCCAAGGGTAAAGGTTTCCAAGGTGCTGTTAAGCGTTGGAACTTCCGTACCCAAGATGCCACGCACGGTAACTCTCTTTCCCATCGTGCTCCAGGTTCTATTGGTCAGTGTCAGACCCCAGGTCGCGTTTTCAAAGGTAAGAAAATGGCCGGTCACATGGGTGCTGAGCGTAAAACTGTTCAGAGTCTGGAAGTTGTTCGTGTAGATGCAGAACGCAACCTGCTGCTGGTTAAAGGCGGTATTCCTGGTGCTCCAGGTAGTCAGGTTATTGTTCGTCCAGCAGTTAAAGCTCGCGGCTAAGGGGTAAGAGAATGAATCTGAATCTTGCAGGCGGAGCAGCAGGTACCGTTGAAGTATCTGAAGCAACTTTTGGTAAAGAGTATAACGAAGCTCTGGTACACCAGGTTGTTACTGCGTATCTGGCAGCAGCCCGTCAAGGCACTCGTGCACAGAAAACCCGCTCAGAAGTGAGTGGTGGTGGTGCTAAACCATTTCGTCAGAAAGGTACTGGTCGAGCTCGTGCGGGTACTATTCGTAGCCCAATCTGGCGTTCCGGTGGTACTACTTTCGCAGCTAAGCCTCAGAACTTTGAGCAGAAAGTGAACAAAAAGATGTACCGTGCAGCAATGCGCAGCATCCTGTCTGAGCTGGCACGCCAAGAGCGTCTGGTTGCAGTAGAAGAGTTCACTGTAGATGCGCCAAAAACCAAAATTCTGGTGAACAAGCTGAATGACATGGATCTGAACAAAGTTCTGATCGTGACTTCAGAAGTTGATACTAACTTGTTCCTGGCCGCTCGTAACATCCCTAACGTAGAAGTTGTTGATGTTGCAGCAGCAAGCCCGGTTAGCTTGGTAGCTTACGAAAAAGTGCTGGTAACTGTACCTGCTCTGCGTCAGTTCGAGGAGAAGCTGGGATGAACCAAGAGCGCATTTTCAAGGTTCTGCTAGGACCTCACATTTCTGAAAAAGCGGCTATCGTTGCTGATGCAAACAATCAGTACGTATTTAAAGTAGCTGCTGATGCGACTAAACCAGAAATCAAAAAGGCTGTAGAAGCTCTGTTTGAAGTTAGCGTTACCGGTGTTAGCACTGTAAACGTTAAAGGTAAAACTAAGCGTACTGCCCGTGGTATCGGTCGTCGTAAAGGTTTCCGCAAGGCTTATGTGTCTGTAGCGGAAGGTCAAGAAATCGACTTTGCTGGCGCTGAATAAGCGAGGAGTTGGGACAATGGCTATTGTTAAATCTAAACCCACATCAGCAGGTCGTCGCCACGTTGTTAAAGTAGTTAACAGTGATCTGCACAAAGGTGCTCCTTATGCACCACTGCTGGCTAAAAAACAGAAAACTGGCGGACGTAACAACAACGGTCGTATCACCACTCGCCACATTGGTGGTGGTCATCGCCAACACTACCGTCTGGTAGATTTTCGTCGTAACAAAGACGGTATCCCAGCGGTTGTTGAGCGTATTGAATACGATCCGAACCGTACTGCGCATATTGCACTGCTGAAGTATGCGGACGGTGAGCGTCGTTACATCATTGCACCAAAAGGTGTAAAAGCAGGTGATCCTGTACAGTCTGGCGTAGATGCTCCGATCAAACCGGGCAACACTCTGCCACTGCGCAACATCCCTGTTGGTAGCGTTATCCACTGTATCGAACTGAAACCAGGTAAAGGTGCACAAATTGCACGTTCTGCTGGTGCTGCAGTTCAGCTGGTAGCTCGTGAAGGTGCTTATGCAACTCTGCGTCTGCGTTCCGGCGAAATGCGCAAAGTACTGGTTGAATGTCGTGCAACTCTGGGTGAAGTTGGTAACTCTGAGCACAGTCTGCGTCGCCTGGGTAAAGCAGGTGCTACACGCTGGCGTGGTGTTCGTCCAACTGTTCGCGGTGTTGCAATGAACCCTGTTGATCACCCACACGGTGGTGGTGAGGGTCGTACCTCTGGTGGTCGTCATCCAGTAACCCCATGGGGTGTGCCGACTAAAGGTCATAAGACACGTAAGAACAAGCGTACTGATCGACTGATTGTCCGTCGTCGCGGTTCTAAGTAACAGTTATTAAGAGGATACAGCTGTGCCACGTTCACTGAAAAAAGGTCCATTTATTGACCTGCATCTGTTGAAGAAGGTTGAAGCTGCACTGGAAAACAACGAGCGTCGTCCTATTAAGACTTGGTCTCGTCGTTCCATGATCCTGCCAGAAATGGTAGGTCTGACCATTGCAGTTCATAACGGTCGCCAGCACGTGCCTGTACTTGTCTCTGAAGAGATGGTAGGCCACAAGCTGGGTGAATTCGCTGCTACTCGTACCTATCGTGGTCACGTAGTAGACAAGAAAGCCAAGCGTTAAGCCGAGGGGAATAAGAGATGGAAGTAGCCGCTAAATTACGGGGTGCTCGCTTATCCGCACAGAAGGCGCGTTTGGTAGCTGACCAGGTTCGCGGAATGCCAGTAGCAGATGCACTGAATCTGCTGACCTTCAGCCCGAAAAAGGCTGCGGCGCTGGTTAAGAAAGTTCTTGAATCAGCAATTGCCAATGCCGAGCACAATGAAGGTGCGGATATCGATGAGCTGCGCGTATCAACAATTTTTGTTGATGAAGGTATGACCATGAAGCGTATCAGACCACGTGCTAAAGGCCGTGCTGATCGCATTCTTAAGCGCACTTGCCATATCACGGTTAAGGTAGCAGATAAGTAGGAGACGACCAGATGGGTCAGAAAGTACATCCAACTGGCATTCGACTGGGTATTGTTAAAGATCACACTTCTACGTGGTTCGCAGAAGGTCGTGACTACGCTGACAACCTGAATAACGATCTTCAGGTTCGTGCGTTCCTGCAGGATCGTCTGAAGCAGGCTTCTGTAAGCCGTATTCAGATTGAGCGCCCAGCTCAGAATGCTCGTATCACCATTCACACTGCTCGTCCGGGCATCGTGATTGGTAAGAAAGGCGAAGATGTTGAAAAACTGCGCAACGAAGTCACTAAGATGATGGGCGTGCCTGTACATATCAACATTGAAGAAGTTCGCAAACCTGAACTAGACGGCAAACTGGTTGCAGAATCTGTAGCTAGCCAGCTGGAGCGTCGTGTTATGTTCCGTCGCGCTATGAAGCGTGCGGTACAGAATGCAATGCGTCTTGGTGCTAAAGGTATCAAGATCCAGGTATCTGGTCGTCTGGGTGGTGCTGAAATTGCACGTTCTGAGTGGTATCGCGAAGGCCGTGTGCCTCTGCACACGCTGCGTGCTGACATTGACTACGCGACTGCTGAAGCGCACACCACTTACGGTGTGATCGGTGTAAAAGTCTGGATCTTCAAAGGCGAGATCCTGGGCGGCATCGAAGAAGTTCGTGCAAAGCAGAACGCGCCTAAGAAAAAAGGCAAGTAGGAGATAGACAATGTTACAGCCAAAGCGTACCAAGTTCCGCAAGATGATGAAGGGCCGCAACCGCGGTCTGGCTCGCGGACATAATGTGAGCTTCGGTGAATTCGGTCTGAAAGCAACAGGTCGCGGCCGTATTACCGCACGTCAAATTGAAGCGGCACGTCGTACTATGACGCGTCACATCAAGCGTGGTGGTAAAATCTGGATCCGCGTATTTCCTGATAAGCCGATCACTGGTAAGCCTCTGGAAGTGCGTCAGGGTAAAGGTAAGGGTAACGTTGAATACTGGGTTTGCCAGGTTCAACCAGGCCGTGTCCTTTACGAGATGGAAGGGGTATCTGAACAGCTGGCTCGTGAAGCATTTACACTGGCAGCTGCTAAGCTCCCTGTGTCAACCACCTTTGTTAAGCGGACGGTGATGTAATGAAAGCAGCAGAACTACGTGAAAAGTCTGTTCAAGAGCTAAACGAACAGCTGGAAACTCTGCTTCGTGATCAGTTCCAACTGCGTATGCAGAAAGGCACTGGTCAGCTGAATCAGACTCACCTGCTGCAACAGGTTCGTCGTGACATCGCTCGCGTTAAGACTTTGCTGAAAGAAAAAGCAGGTAACTAAGATGGCTGATACAGAAAAAAATACCCGTACCGTTACCGGTAAAGTGGTAAGCAACAAGATGGACAAGTCCATCACTGTACTGGTTGAGCGTCGTGTAGCACACCCCATCTATGGTAAGTATGTCCGCCGTTCAACCAAGCTGCACGCTCATGACGCAGATAACTCTGCAAACATGGGTGATGTAGTTACGATCCAGGAATGTCGTCCTATTTCTAAGACTAAGACCTGGACTTTGGTGAGCATCGATGAGCGTGCTGTTGAGCTGTAATAGCTCTGGCACAAATCGAAGTTTAGTTAGCGTATTTGGTTTGGAGAAGAACCGATGATTCAAACGCAAACCATGCTTGATGTGGCCGACAACAGCGGCGCTCGTCGTGTAATGTGTATTAAGGTGCTTGGTGGTTCTAAGCGTCGTTATGCACGAGTTGGTGACATCATCAAAGTTACCGTTAAGGAAGCAATTCCTCGCGGTAAGGTTAAAAAAGGTCAAGTCCTGAAGGCTGTAGTAGTTCGTACACGTCAGGGTATTCGTCGTCCGGACGGTTCTGTGATCCGTTTCGATGGTAACGCAGCAGTAATGCTGAATGCTAACGATGCCCCGATCGGGACCCGTATCTTCGGCCCTGTGACACGTGAACTGCGTGGCGAAAAGTTCATGAAGATTATTTCCTTGGCGCCAGAAGTGCTGTAGGGAGCGAGAGACCGGCTATGCGTAAAATTAAACGTGAAGACGAGGTAATCGTCATTGCGGGTAAGGATAAAGGCAAGCGCGGCACCATTAAGCGTGTTCTTAAAGATGGTCGCATTGTTATTTCAGGTGTGAATATGGTTAAACGTCACACCAAGCCAAACCCGATGTTAGGCACACAAGGTGGTATTGTTGAGCGCGAAGCGCCCATCCATTCCTCAAATGTTGCCATTTATAACAAAGAAACTAACAAAGCAGATCGCGTTGGTTTCAAGGTCTTGGAAGATGGTTCCAAGGTTCGGATTTACAAGTCGACCCAGAAAGAGATCGACGCCTAATCGAGTCAGGTAACATCATGGCGAGACTGAAAGAGTTATATAAGTCAGAAGTTGTAGCCAAGTTGCAGGAGCAGTTTGGTTACAAAAATGTGATGCAGGTTCCCCGCATCACAAAGGTGACTCTTAACATGGGTATCGGCGATGCAACCAGCGATAAAAAGCTGATTGATAACGCACTGGTAGACCTTGAAGCACTGAGTGGCCAAAAACCAATCGTAACTAAAGCACGCAAATCTGTTGCTGGCTTTAAGGTACGTGAAGGTTGGCCGATCGGTTGCAAGGTGACCATGCGCGCTGATCGTATGTGGGAGTTCCTGGATCGTCTGGTAGACATTTCTATTCCGCGTGTTCGTGACTTCCGTGGTCTGAACCCGAAATCGTTTGACGGTCGTGGCAATTACAGCATGGGTGTTCGTGAACAGATCATCTTCCCTGAAATTGAATACGACAAAGTGGATCGTATCCGCGGTTTAGATATCACTATCACTACCACTGCGGAAACTAACGAGGAAGGTTTAGCACTTCTGAGTGCTTTACAGTTCCCGTTCAAGAAATAAGGGTAGGATCATGGCAAAAGTTAGTATGGTTCAGCGTGAGCTGAAGCGCGCCAAGCTGGTTCAGAAATTCGCTGCAAAGCGTTCTGAACTGAAAGCACTGATCGCTAACCCAGCGACTTCTGAAGAAGATCGTTGGGAAGCACAGCAACAGCTGCAGAAACTGCCACGTGACTCCAGCCCAGCACGTCAGCGTAATCGCTGTCGTGTGACTGGTCGTCCGCATGGCTTCTACAACAAGTTCGGCCTGAGCCGTATCAAGTTGCGTGAAGCTGCCATGCGTGGTGATGTTCCTGGCCTGCGTAAAGCAAGCTGGTAACCGCGTATATTTAGGAGCGCGAACCTAATGAGCATGCAAGATACACTGGCGGATATGTTCACTCGTATCCGTAACGCACAAATGGTAGCTAAGGAGTCCGTCTCCATGCCTTCATCAAAACTGAAGGTTGAGCTGGCACGTGTGCTGAAGGAAGAAGGTTACATCACAGATTATTCTGTTGCAGGTGACGTGAAGCCTTCACTGACTGTTGAACTTAAGTACTTCGAAGGCAAGCCGGTTATTGAAAAAATCGAGCGTGTTAGTAAGCCGAGTCTGCGCCAGTATAAAGGCGTTGAAGCTCTGCCGAAGATCGAAGGTGGTTTGGGTGTAGCGATCGTGTCCACCTCTAAAGGTGTTATGACCGACCGTGCAGCACGCCAGGCCGGTGTTGGTGGCGAAGTCATCTGCACCGTATTCTAGGAGATCGAAATGTCCAGGGTAGCAAAAAGTCCTGTTGAACTGCCGAGCGGCGTTGAATTCAAGCAAGAAGGTCAGCTGGTTACTGTTAAAGGTAAGCAGGGTGAACTGAAGCTGGATCTGCACGCAGACGTAGTAGTTGAACAAAACGATAACGTGCTGACCTTTGCCCCGGCGTCTGAGAAAGCATCATGGGCACAGGTGGGTACCGCTCGTGCCTTGATCAACAACATGGTGGTTGGTGCTAGTGAAGGTTTCACTAAGACACTGAACATCCTTGGTGTTGGTTACCGTGCTCAGGCTAAGGGCAGTGAACTGAGTCTGGCTCTAGGTTTCTCCCACCCGGTAGACTACAAGCTACCTGAAGGTGTGAGTGCCGAGACGCCAAGCAATACTGTTATCGTACTGAAAAGTGCTGATAAACAGCTGCTGGGCCAGGTTGCTGCAGAGATTCGTGCTTACCGTCCACCTGAGCCTTATAAAGGTAAGGGTATCCGTTATGCGGACGAGCAAGTACGTCGCAAAGAAGCTAAGAAGAAGTAAGGCAGGGTTATGAGCGCTAAAAAAGAGTCTCGTTTACGTCGCGCGCGTCGTGCACGTGCCAAAATGCGTGAGCTCGGCGTACACCGCCTGTGTGTGAACCGCACCCCGCGTCACATTTATGCTCAAATCATCAGCCCAGACGGCGGCCAGGTTCTGGCTGCTGCATCTACTGTAGATGCAACTCTGCGTGATGGCGCAACGGGCAACGTTGAAGCGGCAGGCAAAGTAGGCAAGCTGATTGCTGAACGCGCAAAAGAAGCAGGTGTAACTAAGGTTGCATTTGATCGCTCCGGCTACAAGTATCACGGCCGTGTTAAAGCGCTGGCAGATGCTGCCCGTGAAGGCGGTCTGGAATTCTAAGGGTAAAAGCGATGGCGAATATCGAACAGAAAGGCGGTGAGCTGCAGGAACGTTTAGTTCAGGTTAACCGCGTCGCCAAGGTAGTTAAGGGTGGTCGTATTTTCGGCTTCACAGCTCTGACTGTCGTTGGTGATGGCAATGGCCGTGTAGGCTTTGGCCGTGGTAAAGCTCGCGAAGTGCCTGTTGCTATTCAAAAAGCAATGGAACAAGCACGCCGCAATATGGTTCAGGTTCAGCTGGACGGCAACACGCTGCAGTATCCTGTGAAAGCACGTCATGGTGCTTCCAAGGTTTACATGCAGCCAGCATCTGAAGGTACCGGTGTAATTGCTGGTGGCGCGATGCGTGCTGTTCTTGAACTTGCTGGTGTACAAAACGTTCTGGCTAAGTGCTATGGCTCTACTAACCCAGTGAACGTTGTTCGTGCGACTGTTAAAGGTCTGGCGAACATGAACGCTCCTGAAGATGTAGCAGCTAAGCGTGGCAAGACTGTTGCGGAAATCCTGGGGTAAGTATCATGGCAAAAATCAAGGTAACTCTTACCCGTAGCCCGATCGGCATCCTGCCTAAGCACAAACTGTGCGTTAAAGGTCTGGGTCTGCGTCGTATCGGTCACACAGTTGAGCTGGAAGATACACCATCCGTTCGCGGTATGATCAACAAGGTTAACTACCTTGTTAGTGTTGAGGGAGAGTAATCATGAATCTGAATACTCTGAGCCCGGCTCCGGGTTCCAAGCCAGCTAAAAAACGTGTTGGTCGTGGTATCGGTAGTGGTCTGGGTAAGACTGGTGGTCGCGGCCACAAAGGTCAAAAATCCCGTTCCGGCGGTTCTGTTAAGCCAGGTTTCGAAGGTGGTCAGATGCCACTGCAGCGTCGTCTGCCGAAATTTGGTTTCACTTCACGTCAGGCTGCATTCAAAGCTGAAGTTCGTCTGCACGAACTGGCTAAAGTTGATGCTGCTGTGATCGATATCGCTGCTCTGAAGCAAGCTGATATCATCAAGGATAACATCGAACGCGTTCGCGTTATCCTGTCTGGCGAGATTGACAAGGCAGTTACTGTAAGTGGCCTGGAAGTAACCAAAGGTGCACGTGCAGCAATTGAAGCCGCAGGCGGAAAGGTCGAAGAATAATGGCTAAATCAGGATCAGTACCAGCAGGAGCACAAAAAGGTTTGGCGGAACTTTGGTCCCGCTTACGGTTTGTGTTTATCGCCATCGTGGTTTACCGCATTGGCGCTCATATCCCTGTTCCTGGTATCAATCCTGAGAGACTGGCTGCTTTATTCCAGCAGAGCGAAGGTACCATTCTGAGCTTGTTTAACATGTTCTCAGGTGGTGCCCTCGAACGCATGTCGATCCTGGCACTAGGCATCATGCCTTATATTTCTGCCTCGATTATCATGCAGCTGCTGACGGTGGTTTCCCCGACTCTTGAACAACTCAAGAAGGAAGGGGAAGCCGGCCGTCGCAAAATCAATCAATACACCCGCTATGGCACAGTTGTGTTGGCAACGGTGCAATCGATTGGTATGGCAGTTGGTCTTGCTAGTCAGGGCGTCGCTTTTGCGGCGGATTTCAGCTTCTACTTTGTAGCAGTTGTTACCCTGGTTTCAGGTGCGATATTCCTGATGTGGCTTGGTGAGCAAGTTACCGAGCGTGGTATCGGAAATGGTATTTCCATTCTGATTTTCGCTGGTATCGTTGCAGGTCTACCAGGCGCCATCGGCCAGTCATTCGAACAGGCGCGTCAGGAGAACATCAATATCCTGGCTCTGTTAGCGATTGCCGTTCTGGCAGTACTGACTGTTGCATTTGTTGTATTCATGGAACGCGGCCAGCGTCGCATTACTGTGAACTACGCAAAACGTCAGCAAGGCCGTAAAGTCTTTGCTGCCCAATCCAGTCACCTGCCCCTGAAAGTGAACATGGCTGGTGTTATCCCGCCAATTTTTGCTTCCAGTATTTTGTTGTTCCCGGCCTCTATTGGTCAGTGGTTCGGACAAAATGAAAGTATGGCATGGTTGCAGGAAGCTTCTTTAGCTTTGGCACCAGGTCAACCGTTGTATATCTTGCTTTTTGCGCTCAGTGTTGTATTCTTCTGCTACTTTTATACAGCACTGGTATTCAACCCCAAAGATGTCGCTGACAACCTGAAGAAATCAGGTGCGTTCATTCCTGGCATCCGCCCCGGGGAGCACTCAGCTCGCTATATTGATGGTGTAATGTCTCGCCTGACATTGTTCGGAGCGTTGTACATTACTGCTGTGTCTTTAATGCCACAGTTCCTGGTAGTTGCCTGGAGTGTACCGTTCTACTTCGGTGGTACTTCCCTGCTGATTGTTGTAGTCGTGGTCATGGACTTTATGGCTCAGGTGCAGTCGCATCTGATGAGTCATCAGTATGAGTCCCTGATGAAAAAATCGAACTTGAAAGGTTACGGTAGCGGCGGCATGCTGCGCTAAGACCTTAAACTGGAGTTGGTGATGAAAGTTCGTGCATCCGTAAAAAAGATCTGCCGTAACTGCAAGATCATTCGTCGCCGCGGCGCAGTGCGTGTGATCTGCACTGAGCCTAAGCACAAACAACGTCAGGGTTAATCCTGACTTTGGGTTACGAAAGGCGATACTCCTTGATATTTCTGATATCAAGGAGTATTCTTTTGCGCCCTTCGTGGACAATAAACTGAAAGAGCGATTGCTCGTATATCGGAGATAGCTGAATGGCCCGTATTGCAGGTGTCAATATTCCCGACAATAAGCATGCGGTGATCTCGCTGACCTATATCTATGGTATTGGTGGAACCACTGCTAAAAGCATTCTTGCTGCAGTAGGTGTTGAGCCTACCACTAAGATTGCTGAACTGTCTGAAGACGTTCTGGACCAGGTTCGTAACGAGGTAGGCAAGTACACTGTTGAAGGTGACCTGCGCCGCGAAATTAGCATGAACATCAAGCGTCTGATGGACCTTGGTTGCTATCGTGGTCTGCGTCACCGTCGTAGCCTTCCCGTTCGCGGTCAGCGCACCAAGACTAACGCGCGTACTCGTAAAGGTCCGCGTAAACCGATTCGCAAGTAATTTTGTGAAGCTTTTTACAGGAAACATACATTATGGCTAACCCAGCACGTAACCGTAAAAAAGTTAAAAAGACAGTAGTGGACGGTGTTGCACACATCCACGCTTCTTTTAACAATACGATTGTTACGATTACTGATCGCCAGGGCAACACCCTATCTTGGGCAACTGCCGGCGGTTCGGGTTTTCGTGGTTCTCGTAAGAGTACCCCGTTCGCAGCTCAAGTAGCTAGTGAACGTGCTGCAGCTGCAGCAGCCGAATATGGTGTTAAAAACGTTGATGTTTTAGTTAAGGGTCCAGGACCAGGCCGTGAGTCTGCTGTTCGTGCGCTTAACGCTGCTGGCTTCAAAGTTGGCAACATTACTGACGTGACACCTATTCCGCACAACGGTTGTCGCCCACCCAAGAAACGTCGTGTGTAAGGAGGCGGATTAGATGGCACGTTATATTGGCCCTAAGTGCAAGCTTTCACGTCGTGAGGGCGTAGACTTATTCCTGAAGAGCGGTGTAACCGCTTTTGACAATAAGTGTAAATCAGAAACGGCTCCTGGCCAGCACGGTCAGCGTCGTGGACGTCTGTCTGAGTACGGTCTGCAGCTGCGTGAAAAGCAGAAAGTTCGTCGTATGTACGGCGTACTGGAAAAGCAGTTCCGCAACTACTACAAAGAAGCAGCTCGTCTGAAGGGCGCAACTGGTGAAAACCTGCTGCAGCTTCTGGAAAGTCGTTTGGACAACGTTATTTATCGTATGGGCTTTGGCTCCACTCGCGCTGAAGCACGTCAGCTTGTTAGCCACAAGGCTATTCAGGTAAATGGCCGCACGGTGAACATCGCTTCTTACCAAGTTAAAGCAGGTGATGTTGTTTCAGTTCGTGAGAAAGCAAAGAACCAGCTGCGTATCCAGAACGCGCTGCAACTGGCTTCTCAGCGTACTGACGTACAGTGGGTTGATGTTGATAGCAAGAAGATGGAAGGTACGTTCAAGTCTAAGCCTGAGCGTTCTGAACTGTCTGCAGATATCAACGAGTCCCTGATTGTTGAGCTGTACTCCAAGTAATCTCTGAGTATTCATCTGGCAGCTAAGTAAAGGTAGTTCTATGCAGCGTTCAGTGACAGAATTTCTCCGTCCACGCGAAATCAAGGTCGAAGAAGTAAGCGCTACTCGTGCGAAAGTAATTCTCGAACCATTTGAGCGTGGCTATGGTCACACTCTGGGTAATGCTCTTCGTCGCATTCTTTTGTCTTCTATGCCGGGTTGTGCCGTAGTAGAAGCTGAGATCGAAGGCGTTCTGCATGAGTACAGTGCGGTTGAAGGTGTTCAGGAAGACGTAATTGAAATCCTTCTGAACCTTAAAGATGTTGCAATTCTGTTGCACGGCCGCGATGAAGCTGTACTGACGCTGAATAAGAAAGGTCCTGGTGCAGTGACAGCTGGAGATATCCAGCTGGATCATGATGTTGAAATCGTTAATCCAGAGCACGTAATCGCTCACCTGAATGCAGATGCTGAAATCAAAATGCAGCTTCGTGTTCAACGTGGTCGTGGTTATGAGCCAGCTGATGCACGCCAATCCCCTGAAGACGAAAGCCGTTCTATCGGTCGTCTGCAGCTGGATGCGACCTTCAGCCCGGTACGTCGTGTTTCTTACGTTGTTGAAAGCGCTCGCGTTGAGCAACGTACTGACCTCGACAAACTGATTATCGATCTGGAAACAGATGGCACTTTAGATCCTGAAGAGGCAATCCGTCGTTCTGCGACTATCCTTCAGGAGCAGTTGGCTGCCTTTGTTGATCTAGAGACTGACAAAGAGCAAGAACCTGAAGAAGAAGAAGATCAAATCGATCCGATCCTTCTGCGTCCGGTTGATGATCTGGAACTTACTGTTCGCTCTGCAAACTGTCTGAAAGCCGAGAACATCTACTACATTGGTGACCTGATCCAGCGCACTGAAGTAGAACTGCTGAAGACCCCGAACCTTGGTAAGAAGTCTCTGACTGAAATCAAGGACGTTCTGGCGTCTCGTGGTTTGTCTCTGGGCATGCGGTTGGAAAACTGGCCGCCAGCAAGTTTGAAGGGTGACGATAAGGCTTCTGCCTGATTCAGTCATCACGGTTTGGTAAGGAACTGAAAAATGCGTCATCGTAAGAGTGGTCGTAAATTTAATCGTAATAGTTCACACCGTAAGGCTATGTTCAAGAACATGGTTGTTTCCCTGGTTGAACATGAACTGATTAAAACTACACTGCCTAAAGCTAAAGAACTGCGTGGCCACATTGAGCCACTGATCACTTTGGCTAAGAACGACTCTGTAGCAAACCGCCGTCTGGCATTTGCACGTACTCGTTCTGATGCAGCTGTAGGTAAGCTGTTTACTGATCTGGGTCCTCGTTACCAGAATCGTCCTGGCGGTTATGTTCGCATCCTGAAATGCGGCTTCCGTGCAGGCGACAACGCGCCAATGGCGTACGTTGAACTGGTAGATCGCCCAGTAGCAGCTGAAGAAGAGTAAGTTTTACTCTGCTTCACCAAAAACCGGCCTATATGGCCGGTTTTTTTATGCCTGAATTTTAGTCAGAAATTTCAGGCATAAAAAAGCCGCTCTTTGAGCGGCTTTGATTTCTCTATTTCTTCATAAGAAGTGGCGCCAGGAAGCGTCCGGTGTGTGAGTGTTTCACCTTGGCCAGTTGCTCTGGTGTGCCCTCGGCGATGATCTGACCACCGCCGCTGCCGCCTTCTGGTCCCAAATCAATCAGCCAGTCCGCTGTCTTAATCACATCAAGGTTGTGTTCGATGACTACCAGGGTATTGCCGTGGTCTCTCAGGCGCTGAAGTACCGTCAGTAGCTGCTGAATATCAGCAAAGTGTAAACCTGTAGTGGGTTCATCCAGAATGTAGATGGTTTTACCGGTATCCCGTTTGGATAGCTCTTTCGCGAGCTTGACCCGCTGAGCTTCACCGCCTGATAGCGTTGTGGCACTTTGCCCCAGTCGTATATAGGAAAGACCCACATCGATTAGCGTTTGAAGTTTGCGTGCAAGAGCAGGAACCGCGCTGAAAAACTCCAGCGCATCTTCCATGGTCATATCCAGCACTTCATGGATACTTTTGCCTTTATAGCGAACTTCTAATGTCTCTCGATTGTAACGCTTACCCTTACAAACATCGCAAGGTACATAGATATCAGGCAGGAAGTGCATCTCAACTTTGATAAGACCATCGCCCTGGCAGGCTTCGCAGCGACCACCTTTGACGTTAAAGCTGAATCTTCCCGGTTTGTATCCACGGGAGCGTGCTTCCTGTGTGCCTGCAAACAGTTCCCGGATTGGCGTAAACAAACCGGTATAGGTTGCTGGATTTGAACGTGGGGTTCTGCCGATTGGGCTTTGATCGATATCGATAACCTTATCAAACAGGTCCAGGCCTTCGATCTCATCGAATGGCGCAGGTGTTAGCGTTGTATTCCGGTTTAGCTCACGAGCGAGCAGTGGATACAGGGTGCCATTGATCAGTGTTGACTTCCCTGAGCCGGAAACACCAGTGATACAGGTGAATAGCCCTGCAGAAATCGTCAGGTCGACATCCTTCAGGTTATTTCCTTTCGCACCTTTAAGCTTTAACTGTTGCTCAGGGTGCGCTGGAATACGGAATTTAGGTACAGCAATCTCTTTCTCACCACTCAGGTACTGGCCGGTCACTGAGTTCTTATTCGCGATAACCTCATCCGGAGTTCCGGCTGCGACGACCTGGCCGCCATGAACACCTGCGCCCGGACCGATATCCAGCAGATAATCTGCTGAGCGAATAGCGTCCTCATCGTGTTCCACGACGATTACCGTATTGCCCAGATCTCTTAAGTGAGTCAGGGTCTGGATAAGGCGCTCGTTGTCCCGTTGATGTAGTCCAATGGAGGGTTCATCAAGGATGTACATCACACCTACAAGACCAGCTCCGATCTGGCTTGCAAGCCGGATTCGCTGCGCCTCACCGCCTGACAGGGTTTCTGCGCTACGCTCCAGAGTCAGGTAATCCAGACCTACATTGACAAGGAACTGTAGTCGCTGACGAATCTCGGCCAGAATTTTGTCGGCGATCTCACCTTTACGCCCTTCAAGCTGCAGTGTCTCGTAGTAGCTGAAAGCGTCGCCAATTGGCATCTGCACAACATCCTGAATATGCTTGTCGGCAACGCTCACAAAGCGTGCTTCCTCGCGTAGGCGTGCGCCATCACAGCTTGGGCAGGGCTGAATGCTCAGATATTTAGCCAGTTCTTCCCGAACCATCTGAGACTCTGTTTCCCGGTAGCGACGCTCCATATTAGGAATAACGCCTTCAAAGGGATGCGAGCGGGTAACCTTATCGCCGCGATCGTTGATATAGACGAACTCGACCTTGGTGCTGCCGGTGCCCTGTAAAACCAGTTTCTGGTGTTCTGCAGGCAGATCTTTCCAAGGGGTTTCCAGCTTAAAGCCAAATTGCTTTGCTACAGAGGAGAGCATAGAGAAGTAATACACGCTGCCTCTGTCCCAGCCCCGAATTGCGCCTTCCGCAAGACTGAGTTCATTGTTGGTGATCAGCTTCTCCTGATTGAAGAACTGGTGCGTCCCCAGTCCATCACAAGTCGGACAAGCCCCTGCCGGATTGTTGAAAGAAAAAAGACGTGGTTCCAGATCCTGAATGGCATAACCACATTCCGGGCAGGCAAATTTTGACGAGAAACTGATGTCCGGCTGTTCTCCATCCATAAAGTGGATGATGGCAAGGCCATCGGCAAGCTGCAGAGCGGTTTCGAAAGACTCTGCCAGACGCTGTTGTTGATCCGGGCGAACCTTAATACGATCAACCACAACTTCCAGTGTGTGCTTCTTGTTCTTATCCAGTACAGGAACATCATCCAGTTCGTAGACAGTGCCATCAATACGGATACGGACAAAACCTTGACTACGCAGCTCGCCTAGCAGATTCAGGTGTTCACCTTTACGAGCTCTGACAACCGGAGCCAGCAGCATCAGCTTGCTGCCCTCGGGTAATGCCAGAACATGATCCACCATCTGACTGACTTCCTGTGCTTCTAACGGCAGAGCGTGCGTCGGACAGTGTGGCGTGCCTGCGCGTGCAAACAGAAGGCGCAGGTAATCATAAATCTCGGTGATCGTTCCCACGGTGGAGCGCGGGTTATGGGAGGTGGATTTCTGTTCAATGGAGATAGCGGGAGACAGACCTTCGATATGGTCAACATCCGGTTTTTCCATCATGGACAGGAACTGGCGGGCGTAAGTTGAAAGTGACTCAACATAACGTCGCTGGCCTTCTGCATAGAGGGTATCAAAAGCAAGAGAGGACTTGCCTGATCCGGACAGGCCGGTGATCACCACCAGTTTGTCCCGTGGGATCTCAATGTTGACGTCTTTCAGGTTGTGAGTACGAGCACCGCGAACCAGTATCTTATCCATGGACCTTCCGCTGAATCTGAGAAAAGGTGGCATTGATGAAATGGAAGAGCACCAATGTTTCAGGGCTAAGCATTATAGAGAGACACTGGATGTTAGAACAGGGGTTCGGCAGCCTGCCTCTGAATTTATCGAGGTGGTAATACTCCCCTGATCAGGAGTAAAATGTCCGGCTATTCGAAAACAGCACTAATGGAAGTGCTGTGAATTTTCTCGATTTCTATGGGGTAAACAAGCCGGATGAGTATTGAGTCGATGACAACCGGTGAACGCCGTGCGGTTACCGGACTGGCGGGCTTATATGTGCTGCGAATGCTGGGACTTTTTATGGTTCTGCCGGTACTGTCGATCTACAGTTCTGACCTTGAAGGGGCGACCCCTGCACTGATCGGTATGGCGATTGGTGGTTATGGCCTGACGCAGGCTCTGCTACAAATTCCGTTTGGTTTCCTGTCCGATAAAATTGGCCGCAAAACAGTGATCGTTTTTGGTCTCTTGCTCTTTATCGCCGGTAGTGTTGTTGCCGCGATGTCTGAGACCATCTATGGCGTAATTATTGGTCGCTGCCTGCAGGGCAGTGGCGCCATTGCCAGTAGTCTTATGGCGCTGCTATCCGATCTGACCCGTGAGCAGATGCGCATGCGCGCGATGGCTGTGGTTGGTATGAGTATCGGTATTTCGTTCTCTGTTGCGCTGGTTCTGGGACCACTGATTTCTCAGCCTTTTGGTCTTGAAGGTCTGTTCTGGTTTACTGCCTTCCTTGCCAGCATGGGACTTGGTGTAATCTGGAAATGGGTGCCAACCCCTCAGCGTTATGATCAGCACCGTGATACCGGTGTACAGAAAGGTCAGCTTAAGAAGATCATCCGTCACCCTGAGCTGTTGCGACTGGATTTTGGTATCTTCATTCTGCATCTGGTGATGACGGCAACCTTTGTTGTGGTGCCGCTGCGCATGGTAGAGCTGGGTCTTGCCACTGCCAGCCACTGGATGGTTTATCTGCCGATTATGATTCTCTCTTTCCTTGCGATGGTGCCTTTCATCATCGTTGCGGAGAAAAAACGCAAGATGAAGCCGATTTTCATCTTTGCGATCACCCTTGTCGCGGCTTCTCAGTTGCTGATGGGTGGCCTTACGGCGGAAAGCCGTAATGCGCTTTTTGTTCTGTTATTCCTCTACTTTATGGCTTTCAACCTGCTTGAAGCGAGTCTGCCATCGCTGGTGAGTAAGATCTCTCCGGCTGGACAGAAAGGGGCTGCTATGGGGGTTTATTCCAGTAGCCAGTTTCTTGGAGCTTTCGTTGGTGGTGCAGCCGGTGGCTGGCTCTACGGAGAGTGGGGAATTGATGCGGTGCTGATGGCCTGTGGTTTGCTGGCGCTACTTTGGGCTGCGGTAGTTTTGCCGATGGCTCCACCTAAGCATTTGACCGGTAAAGCGGTCTCTTTGCCAGAGCATTGGATACAGGATAAAGAAGGTTTTGTAGAACGCCTTTTGGCACTGCCGGGCGTTGAAGAGGTTGTTGTCATCGCTGATGAAAAAGCAGCCTATATGAAAATTGATAAAGCACACTTTGATGATCAGGCGCTGGCAGCAGCCATCGCCTGATAAAATTGAAGACAGATTTCTGGAGTAAATTATGTCCCGTGGTATTAACAAGGTCATTCTGGTTGGTAATGTCGGCCAGGACCCTGAAGTACGTTACCTGCCAAATGGCGGTGCTGTAGCCAATGTAACGCTGGCAACCAGTGAGAGCTGGATGGATAAAAACAGCGGCCAGCGTCAGGAAAAGACTGAATGGCACCGTGTTGTGTTCTTCGGCAAGCTGGCTGATGTGGTCAGTCAGTATGTGAAGAAGGGTTCCAAGCTGTACGTGGAAGGTAAACTGCAGACGCGTAAGTGGCAGGACCAGAACGGTAATGACAAATACACCACTGAGATCGTGATCGATGGCTTCAGCGGTCAGATGCAGATGCTGGACGGTCGTGGCGGTGACAACAGCGGTGGTTACAACGGTGGCGCTAACATGGGCGGTGCTCAGGGCGGTATGGGTGGCAACCAAGGTGGTTATGGCAACAATCCTGCGGCACAACCTATGGCTCAGCCACAGCAGAATAATTTCCAGCAGCAGGCACCTCAGCAAGCGGCTAACCCATATCAGCAACCGGATTACAGCCAGGCCGCTCCTCAACAAGCGCCTCAGCAGCCTCAGGGCGGTAACTTCGGTTCTCCGGCCAGTGCACCGGCACAAGGCTTTGATGACTTCGATGACGATATCCCGTTCTAAGCCTAACGACGATAACGTTACATCTGAATAATCAGCGGCCTATGGATCTCTCCAGAAGCCGCAAGCACAGGTTCGTGGGAGCGGGGGATACATGCATATCTTTTTGACGGAGCAAGCATCTGGTCTGGCCAAGGGCTTTCTCAGTTATGCTCAGGGGATTCGGGGACTGCGTTGCAGTGTCTTCGAAGGTGATGCTAATGATGCTGTTGAACTCCAGCGTCAGCTGACTGAAGCAGCACCCGATTTTGTCGTTAATACTCTGCAGTTTGATGACCTGACTCTTGTTGAGCAATCCCCGGATCGAGCCTGGCAGCTGAATGCAATTCTGCCGGATCATCTGGCGCATATTTGTCTGGATCTGGGCGCCGCTCTGATTCAGGTTTCTTCTGATGAAGTGATTGGCGAAGTGCGTAACGGTATCTTCCATGAGAAAGATACCGTTCATCCCCTGAATACCTTTGGTGAGACCAAATGGCAGGGAGAAGAAGCGGTTCGTCAACTTCTGAAGCGCCATATCATCCTTCGCCTTGGTACCCTGTTTGAGGCGAGTACAGAAAGCGCTGATGACTGGGTTCACCGAATCCTGTCAGAAGCGGATAAACCGCAGGATATGCAGGAAGCTGCTGATATTACCTTGTCTCCTACCGCTATCTCCGATGCCAGTCGCGTCATTGTTGCCATGATCCAGCAACTTGATGCTGGCGCTGAGTGCTGGGGAACTTATCACTACGCTGGTGTGGAGCCGATCAGTCGTGCTCATTTTGCAGAGCAGGTGATTGAGCTGGCGCAGGAGCGTGGTTTATTGACCGGTGCTGAAATGGTGCGTGGTGTGTCTGCCACAGCTATGGGGCTGGCAGGCAAACAGGCGCTGCATCGCGAGATGAGCTGCCAGAAAATTATGGATCACTACGGAATTAAACAGCGTAGCTGGCGTCCGGCACTGGTTGAGGCGATAGAACAGATCGCTGACCAGAAAGATGCCGACCAGCAGGCTGCGGATGAGAAAGAGGAACCTTCAGTATGATTACGGCCCTTAGAGCCATCGTTTTCTATGTGGGCTATATGTTCGCACTGATTTTCACCAGCTGTATCACCGCCCCTCTGAGCTTCTTTTTACCTTTTACCATCAGAGCCTGGCTGATTACCCGTTTTAACTGGTTTGTTCTGGTTTGGTTGCGCATTACCTGCGGTATACGTACTGAGGTGGAAGGGCTGGAAAACCTGCCCAAGAATCAGCAAATGGTGATCCTGAGTAATCACCAGTCTGAATGGGAAACCATCTACCTGCAGTTAGTTGCTCAACCGATGAGTACCGTGCTCAAGCGTGAACTACTGAAGATTCCTTTCTTTGGCTGGGGATTGAAAGCTTTGAACCCTATCGCCGTTGATCGTGGCAAGCCAGCAGCAGCAATGAAGCAGGTTCTGAAGCAGGGTAAAGCCCGGCTGGAAGAGGGCATGTCGGTTCTGGTTTTCCCGGAAGGCACCCGAACTGAGCCCGGAACCCGTGGCAACCATAAAAAGGGTGGTGCTATGTTGGCGACCAACTCTGGTGTTCCTGTTTTGCCGGTGGCGCATAACGGTGGTGAGCACTGGACTTCAAGCCCGCTGCAGAAAAAATCCGGCACGATTAAGGTCGTGTTTGGCCCGCTAATTCAGACCGAAGGCCGTCATGTGAATGAGGTTCACGCAGAGGTTACAGCATGGCTAGAAAGTCAGGTTGACCGACTCTCAGAGCTGCCGGCACCGGAAAAAAAAGCGGAAGATGTTCAGGCTTCAGCTTCCCAAACATCTTCTGAAGAAATCAAATCGCAGGAAGAAAGTTCAAACGAAAGCAAAGCATCTTAAGGATACGCTGCTGTCATCGGGGTTGATGCCAAAGGTGCAAGACTTGGGGCGTCAATCCTGCCTTCCGCAAAGAGCTCACCAGACTGAACGGTGTAGTTCGATACCCGTGTGGTTCTCTCACCTTTTACTTTAAAGCTGATCATCTCAACTGTGCCCGGTTTCAGATCTTTGTGCCAGTGCAGCTGCTGATTACGGCTGTTCAGCATCACCAGACCCGCAAAGCGTTCTTTAAGCTTGAGGTGCCAGCTGGTTAAGGTTGCTGCGCCCTGGTCGACCCGTACACGATAGTAAAATTCGGTCTGATCAGTGGCCTGATGATAGTGCACGCCTACCAGACGGATATCCCAGCCATTGTCCTGAGCGGTTTCCGGAAGGGGAGTCAGGTCTGCAGCCATCAGCTGACCACTGAATACCAAAAGGCAGATGCTCAATAATTTTTTCATAGCGGGTACCTCTTTCACTGCGGGACTGCTGACCCTGTGGGGGAGGCCATCAGCCTTTTCAGCAATCTTATACGTAGCTTGTTACATATCGGATACGTTTCTTAACAGGTATTGTAGATGAAATAATAGCGATGAAAAGTAATTGAGCAAATTAAATATATTTTTGAGAGATTGTTCCGTTATTGCTTTTGGTAGGCATAAAAAAACCGGGCAGACAGAAAATTGTTCTGTATACCCGGTCAAAGTTGTCAGAAAACAACAAGAAAATAGTAAGAGAAAGAGGTTTCTCTACGCCTGATTACAGGCCCAGATTCTTACAGATCGCGCGGTTAGGCTCAGTCTGATTCATGGTGTAGAAGTGCAGGCTAGGTGCGCCACCAGCGATCAGCTGTTCGCACAGACGAGTAATCACTTCTTCACCAAACTGACGGATGCTGGCGCTGTCATCGCCATAAGCTTCCAGCTGCTTACGCACCCAGCGTGGAATCTCGGCACCACAGGCGTCGCTGAAACGAGCCAGGTTGCTGTAATTGGTGATTGGCATAATGCCCGGAATAATCGGAATCTCGATACCCAGCTTCTGGCAGCGCTCTACATAATAGAAATAGCTGTCGGCATTAAAGAAGTACTGAGTGATGGCACTGTTCGCACCGGCATCCACCTTCTTTTTAAAGTTCAGCAGGTCCGCTTCAAAGCTTGCCGCCTGGGGGTGGGTCTCAGGATACGCTGCAACTTCCAGGTGGAAGTGGTCACCGGTTTCCTTACGGATAAACTCAACCAGCTCATTGGCATAGCGCAGCTCGCCCGGAGAACCCATACCGGAAGGTAGGTCGCCACGCAGGGCAACAATACGGTCGATGCCTTTCTCGATGTAGAAGTTCAGTAGATCACGCAGGCTGTCGGTGCTGCTGCCAACACAGGACAGGTGCGGTGCGGTATTGATACCGGCTTCGCGCATCTCCTGCACGGTATTGATGGTGCGTTCCTGAGTGGAACCACCGGCACCATACGTTACGGAGAAGAAGTTAGGATTCATAGCCGCCAGCTCGTCCCGAACAACACGCAGCTTTTCCTGGCCTTGTGGGGTTTTAGGGGGGAAGAACTCAAAACTGATATCGATTGGCTGGCTCATGGCTATATTCCAAAAAAGTTTGTTTGCTTAATTTCTTATTACTTTTTACAGAGTTTGCTGCGGGCACGCCAGTGAAAGTTTTTTTTGTCTTTATGAGTAAAACTCATAGAAATGAAAAACTGTTAAAAACTAATTACTTAAGCAATGTCTTAATCGAAGAGCCGCAGAGAGTTTCTTCCGGTCTTCGGGCATAAAAAAGCCCCGTTTTATCCACAGGGATAAAACGGGGCTTGGGTACTTTATGCTGGCTATGCAATCCGGCTATGCAGAGCGCGGCCGGATTGTCTGAGGCAGAATATTAGTACTTGTAGCTTTCCGGCTTGAACGGGCCTTCAACCGGTACGCCGATGTAGTCAGCCTGTTCTTTAGACAACTGAGTGATCACACCAGAGAAGCCTTCAACCATGTAGCGTGCTACTTCTTCATCCAGCTGCTTAGGCAGAACTTCAACGGTTATGTTCGCCGCTTTCTCTTCTGCTGGCAGGTTAGCGAAGCCAGCCTGATACAGGTGGATCTGAGCCAGTACCTGGTTAGCAAAAGAGCCATCCATGATACGGGATGGGTGACCGGTAGCGTTACCCAGGTTCACCAGGCGGCCTTCAGACAGCAGAATCAGGTAGTCGCTGCTATCCAGGTTCACATCAGTGCCCGGCTTAGCGTCGCGGAATACTTTGTGTACCTGCGGCTTAACTTCTTCCCATGCCCAGTTCTGACGCATGTACGCAGTATCGATCTCGTTGTCGAAGTGACCGATGTTACATACCACAGCACCTTTTTTCAGGGCTTTCAGCATGTTGGCATTACATACGTTGTAGTTACCGGTAGTGGTAACAATCAGGTCGGTTTTCTGCAGCAGAGGTGCGTTGATAGACGCATCAGTACCGTCGAACTGGCCGTTGATAAACGGAGAAACCACTTCGAAACCGTCCATGCAGGCCTGCATTGCACAGATAGGATCCACTTCGGTGACCGATACGATCATGCCTTCCTGACGCAGAGATGCAGCAGAACCTTTACCTACGTCACCGTAGCCGATAACCAGTGCTTTCTTACCGGACAGCAGGTGGTCGGTACCACGCTTGATCGCGTCGTTCAGAGAATGACGGCAGCCATACTTGTTGTCGTTTTTCGACTTGGTTACTGCATCGTTTACGTTGATCGCAGGAACCTTCAGAGTGCCTTTGTTCATCATTTCGATCAGACGGTGAACACCAGTGGTGGTTTCTTCAGAAACACCGTGGATGCTGTCCAGCATTGCCGGGTATTTTTCGTGGATCAGAGCGGTCAGGTCACCACCATCATCCAGCAGGATGTTTGCATCCCAAGGGCTGCCATCTTTATTGATGGTTTGTTCCAGACACCAAACGTACTCGTCTTCGGTCTCACCTTTCCAGGCAAATACAGGAATCTCACCGGCAGCGATAGCCGCAGCAGCGTGATCCTGTGTGGAGAAGATGTTGCACGAAGACCAGCGAACTTCAGCACCCAGCGCGACCAGTGTTTCGATCAGAACCGCAGTCTGAATGGTCATGTGAATACAGCCGATGATTTTAGCGCCCGCCAGAGGTTGCTCTGCACGGTACTTTTCACGGATCGCCATCAGCGCAGGCATTTCAGATTCTGCGATGCGGATCTCGTTACGGCCATAGTCAGCAAGAGTGATATCAGCGACTTTGTAGTCATTGAAGCTCATAGGTTTCTCCATTCGGGTGAATGGGCGCCCTTGCAAGTTTAAGTTGGCACGAGACTGAGCGTAGCGGAGAAGGCTCCGTTGCAGCGCCCCTCAGTCTTGTGTGTGTGTCGCAGCCGGAACTGCCGGTTGCGACCATCTGCCGGCATCTGTTCAGAAAACAGTCAGCCAACAGACCAAAATTCAGATGCAGCAAAGCAGGAGCAAGCTCCTGCTTTGACGGCCCAATCCGATTGGACGGTTGGGCGAAGGCTTGTACGAAAGGATCTTTCGTTCAGAGCCTTAGGTCTTTTCCGCTGCCAGAGGTTTTACCCTTTGGCTTCAGTAAGATCTTACAGGCCGGCAGCGGCACGCAGATCGTCAGCTTTGTCAGTCTTCTCCCAAGGGAAGGCTGTAAAGGTGTCATCACCCACAGTCATCTCAAATGGGTTACGACCGAAGTGGCCATAGGCCGCAGTCAGACGATACATAGGGTGCAGCAGATCCAGCATACGGGTGATTGCGAAAGGACGCAGATCAAAGTGCTCACGAACCAGCTTAATAATGGTGTCGTCAGATACTTTGCCCGTGCCGAAGGTGTTGATGGATACCGAAGTCGGCTCCGCAACACCAATCGCGTAGGACACCTGGATCTCACAACGGTCAGCCAGACCCGCAGCAACGATATTCTTCGCTACATAACGGCCAGCGTAAGCTGCAGAACGGTCAACCTTGGATGGATCTTTACCGGAGAAAGCACCACCACCGTGACGTGCCATACCACCGTAAGTGTCTACGATGATCTTACGACCAGTCAGGCCGCAGTCGCCCACAGGGCCACCGATTACGAAGTTACCGGTTGGGTTGATGTGGAACTGAGTGTCTTTGGTCAGCAGCTCAGCAGGGATCTCCTGCTTGATGATCAGCTCCATAACCGCTTCACGCAGGTCTTTCTGAGAGACTTCCGGATTGTGCTGAGTCGACAGAACAATCGCATCGATCGCAGACACTTTACCGTTTTCATAACGGCAGGTTACCTGAGATTTTGCATCCGGACGCAGCCAAGGCAGCTGGCCGTTTTTACGGGCTTCAGCCTGACGCTCTACCAGACGGTGAGCAAAGGTCACAGGAGCCGGCATCAGAACGTCAGTTTCGTTAGACGCATAGCCGAACATCAGACCCTGGTCGCCAGCACCCTGATCTTCAGGTTTCTGACGATCCACACCCTGTGCAATATCCACAGACTGCTTACCAATCAGGTTGATGATGCCGCAAGTGCTGCCATCAAAGCCTACATCAGAAGAGGTATAGCCAATGTCGTTAATAACGCCACGAACCAGATCTTCCAGGTCGATCCAAGCGGATGTAGAAATTTCACCAGAAACAATGGCAACACCAGTTTTCACCATGGTTTCACAGGCAACACGGGCGTATTTATCTTCCGCCAGAATTGCATCTAACACGGCATCAGAAATCTGGTCAGCGATTTTATCCGGATGGCCTTCAGATACAGATTCAGACGTAAATAAAGAGTATTCGCTCATGATTCTCTTATTACCCTCAAAGGAGTTGAAAATAAGGAATTAGCCAAGGCAGTTTTGTTTGAATATTGATTCAAGGGAAAAACGGCCCGACCTCCTGTAACAGCTAACGACGTTTAGCTGTTGGTTGATTCAGCATGCCCCAGCTTTTGGCCGGTTCTGCCGACAGTAGCGTTTGACCTAGGAAGCTCACTTAAGCCCGCTCAGAACATCGCAAAGACAGACAAAAATGTTGGATGGAACCACTCCGTTGGACGCGCTTAAAGTTAATCGGTAATTGTAGCAACTGTATTCACCTTATACACAGTGAAATTTATTAAAATTCACCTGTGCGGGATTCATTTATACCACCTGAACACGACTTAAGATCATTCACGGGGATCTGATTATTCATTACTTGAAGGATCCTGCAGATAAATAAGTCCTTGGGGTTTGAAGCCTGAGGCCAGATCAGCGACAATACGCGCCTATTTTCCGGTGGTTTGCTTCGATTGTGTGGCTATCTGGGTAAGTCTCTTTTTCTGATGCTGTTTAGTTAACTGAACAAGGTCAAAGACTTAGCCTGATACCTGTACGAAAGGGGCGGATCATGAAACATATTTTGTGGCCTTTGCCACGCACCCTGGAGTCTGGAAAGCATGCCTTCCCGTTCTGATTTAGCTAATGCCATCCGTGCCCTGAGCATGGACGCCGTTCAGAAAGCCAAGTCCGGTCACCCCGGCGCCCCAATGGGGATGGCTGATATTGCTGAAGTACTATGGAACGACTTCCTGCAACACAACCCAAGCAACCCGAACTGGTATAACCGCGACCGTTTTGTACTGTCTAACGGCCACGGCTCTATGCTGCTGTACTCTCTGCTGCACCTGAGCGGTTACGATCTGTCCATCGACGATCTGAAAAACTTCCGTCAGCTGCACGCCAAAACCGCAGGTCACCCTGAGTACGGTTACGCGCCGGGGGTTGAAACCACTACTGGTCCTCTGGGTCAGGGTATTGCTAACGCGGTAGGTATGGCAGTGGCTGAAAAAGCGCTGGCTGGCCAGTTCAACCGTGACGGTCATGAGGTAGTGGATCACTACACTTACACCTTCCTGGGTGATGGCTGCATGATGGAAGGTATCTCCCACGAGGTATGTTCTCTGGCTGGTACTCTGGGTCTGGGCAAGCTGATCGCCTTCTACGACGACAACGGCATCTCTATTGATGGTGAAGTTGAAGGCTGGTTCACCGACAACACTGAACAGCGTTTTGAAGCTTACGGCTGGCACGTGATCAAGGTTGACGGTCACAACGCGGATGAGATCAAAGCGGCTACCGAAGCGGCTAAAGCCGAGTCTGGCAAGCCAAGCCTGATCATCTGTAAAACCATCATCGGTTTTGGTTCACCAAACAAAGAAGGCAAAGAAGATTGCCACGGCGCACCTCTGGGCGATGATGAAATCGCACTGACCCGTGAGCGCCTGAACTGGCCGCACCCTGCATTTGAGATCCCTGCAGATATCGCAGCGGGCTGGAATGCACAGGACAAAGGTGCAGCAGCTGAAAGCGCGTGGAACGAAAAGTTCGCGGCTTACGAAGCTGCTTACCCTGAACTGGCGGCTGAGCTGAAGCGTCGTATGTCTGGCGACCTGCCAGCTGACTTCGCTGATAAAGCTGATGCTTACATCAAAGCCTGTCAGGAAAAAGGCGAGACTGTTGCCACCCGTAAAGCGTCTCTGAACAGCCTGAACGCCTTCGGCCCTGAGCTGCCTGAACTGCTGGGCGGTTCTGCGGATCTGGCACCTTCTAACCTGACCTTCTGGAATGGTGCAAAAGCGATCACTGCTGACGATGCTTCCGGTAACTACATGCACTACGGTGTACGTGAGTTCGGTATGGCAGCCATCATGAATGGTGTTGCTCTGCACGGTGGTTTCGTTCCTTACGGCGCAACCTTCCTGATCTTTATGGAATACGCCCGTAACGCCGTACGTATGGCGGCGCTGATGAAGCAGCGCGCTATCTACGTATTCACTCACGACTCTATCGGTCTGGGTGAAGATGGCCCGACGCACCAGCCGGTTGAGCAGGTTCCAAGTCTGCGTGGCACGCCAAACATGAGCGTATGGCGTCCATGTGATGCAGTTGAAACCGCTGTAGCATGGAAATCTGCTCTTGAGCGTAACGATGGCCCGACTTCCCTGATTCTGTCCCGTCAGAACCTGGATCACCAGCCACGTAACGACGAGCAGCTGGCGAACATTGCCCGTGGCGCATACGTGCTGAAAGATTGCGAAGGCACTGCCGATGCGATCCTGATCGCAACTGGTTCTGAAGTTGCGCTGGCGCTGTCTGCTGCTGAAGAGCTGACCGCTAAAGGCAAGAAGATCCGCGTTGTTTCTATGCCATCTACTGATCGTTTCGACGCTCAGGACGCTGCATACCGCGAATCTGTACTGCCAGCTGACGTGATCACCCGTGTTGCTATCGAAGCGGCTCACAAAGACTTCTGGTACAAGTACGTGGGTCTGGAAGGCGCGATCATCGGTATGGAAAGCTTCGGTGAATCTGCACCGGCTGACCAGCTGTTTGAAGAGTTCGGCTTCACTACCGACAATATCGTGGGTACCGTTGAAGAACTGCTGGAAGAGCTGGACGACTAATCGTTTAACGATCAGTTACCCGCTTTTTAGCGAAAAAGGCAGCCTTCGGGCTGCCTTTTTTCGTATCGGAATTTGTATATAGGGCTATCTGAAAATGGCCGAACTGAAGTTTGGCGAATAACCTCTGTCTAAGTTTGCGCTGCAGCGCTATATGCGGGAAAATACGGCACCTTTTTTCAGCGGTTCGCGGTTATTTTTAAGATATTCCGGCAAGTCGCTGAGATTTTTCATACTGAATTCAAGCAGGTGGAGCTTTGTCTAAGTTCAGATTGGCCATTAACGGTTACGGGCGTATCGGGCAGTGTGTGCTGCGCGCCTGTTATGAGCGTCAGGATTGCGCCGATGTTGAGGTGGTGGCGCTGAATGAGTTGTCTGATCTTGAGACCATTACCTACCTGACCCGTTATGACTCTACCCACGGTCGTTTCCCTGTGCCTGTCAGCTCTGATGAGCAGGGGCTGCTGATCAATAATCAGCCGATTCGGGTGTTAAGTCAGGCGGAACCTGAGCAGCTGCCCTGGGGCGAACTGGATGTGGATCTGCTTTTGGAATGCTCCGGTTCTTTTAAAGACAGAGCCAGTGCCCAGCGTCATATCGACAGTGGTGCCAAGAAGCTGCTGTTCTCTCAGCCTGCAGAAGCCGACGTGGATGCCACCATTGTTTACGGTCTGAATGAGGATGAGCTGAACCAGCAACAAACCATCGTTTCCAGCGCATCCTGTACCACCAACTGTGTGATTCCGATCCTGAAACTGATCGATGATGCCTTTGGTATCGCTCATGGCGTGACTACCACGATTCACTCCGCGATGAACGATCAGCCAGTGATCGATGCTTATCATCAGACTGACCTGCGTCTGACCCGAGCGGCGATGAGCTCCATCGTCCCGGTGGATACCGGCTTGCCGAAAGGTATTGATCGTCTGTTGCCGCATCTGTCCGGCAAGTTTGAATCCCTGCACTTGCGGGTGCCAACCATGAACGTCTCGGCGATGGATCTGACCTTGTGTGTACAGACCGATACCAGCGCTGAAGATGTAAACCGGGTACTGGCTGAGGCGGCGCAGAAACAGCTGTTTGGTCTATTGGGCTATACCGAAGAACCCCATGCCTCGGTAGACTTCAACCACGATCCGCGCTCCGGCATTGTGGACGGAACCCAGACACGGGTTTCCGGCAAGCGCATGGTAAAAATTCTATGCTGGTTTGATAACGAGTGGGGCTACGCCAACCGTATGTTGGATACTGCCCTGAGCTGGCTGAAGAGCCGCTAGCGAGCATAAGAGCAGCCAGGTCTCTTTATAGTCAGATCTGGAAAGATTCCCGGATGATTCCGGAAACCCGCGGGCAGGCTGAAATGCTGCCGGTGGCGGTAAAGACTCACGATTTCTGAAATGACACCCTATTTTTGAAACGACACTCTCTTTTTGAAGTGACACTAACGGCAGGACAAACTCATGACCGTATTAAAAATGACCGATCTGAAACTGACCGGAAAACGCGTACTGATCCGTGAAGATCTGAACGTGCCGGTTAAAGATGGCAAGGTAGCTTCCGATGCGCGTATCCGTGCGTCTCTGCCAACCATCGAGCGTGCTCTGAACGCTGGCGCTAAGGTGCTGGTAATGTCTCACCTGGGGCGTCCGACCGAAGGCGAGTACGCAGAAGAGTTCTCTCTGGCACCGGTAGCGAACTACCTGTCTGAGAAACTGGGTCGTGAAGTGCGTCTGGAAAAAGATTACCTGAACGGTGTTGAAGTTGCCGAGGGTGAGCTGGTTATTCTGGAAAACGTACGTTTCAACAAAGGCGAGAAGAAAGACGAGGACGATTTGTCCCGCGCATACGCGTCTCTGTGTGACATCTTCGTGATGGACGCCTTTGGTACGGCTCACCGTGCACAGGCATCGACTCACGGTGTAGCTCGTTTCGCGCCTGTTGCTTGTGCTGGCCCTCTGCTGGCTGCTGAGTTGGATGCGCTGGAAAAAGCACTGGCAAACCCGGCATCGCCAATGGCGGCTATCGTGGGTGGTTCTAAAGTATCCACTAAGCTGGAAGTACTGAATGCTCTGTCCGGCAAGTGCGATCAGCTGATCGTGGGTGGCGGTATCGCCAACACCTTTATCGCAGCGGCAGGCCACAATGTTGGTAAGTCTCTGTACGAAGCGGATCTGATTCCTGTGGCCAAAGGCCTGATGGAAAAAGCGTCTATCCCGGTTCCGGTTGATGTGGTTGTGGCGAAAGAGTTCAGCGAGTCTGCAGAAGCTGTCGTTAAGAAAGTGAACGAAGTGGCTGATGACGAGATGATTCTGGATATCGGTCCTGAAACTGCTGCAATGCTGGCGGCTCAGCTGAAAGACGCTAAAACCATCCTGTGGAACGGTCCTGTTGGCGTATTTGAAATCGACCAGTTCGGTGAAGGTACTAAGGCTCTGTCTCTGGCGATTGCTGAGAGCGAAGGCTTCTCGATTGCTGGCGGCGGCGACACTCTGGCGGCAATCGACAAGTACGATATCGAAGACAAGGTGTCTTATATCTCTACCGGTGGTGGTGCTTTCCTGGAGTACGTGGAAGGTAAAACCCTGCCAGCGGTTGCGGCACTGGAACTGGCTGCCAAGCTGCAGGCCGGTGATGTGGATACCTGCTGTGGCAATGGCTGCTGCGATTAATCCGCAACGCTGAATAAATAACACGAAAGCCGGTGGCTGAATTTTGGCTGTCCTGAGAGAATTCAGGGTAGACAGACCGAGCCTTACCGGCTTTTTCGCGATACACTAGCGCCCATTACAGCGCCGGAAGGTTTCAGACTCGGATCTGCCTGATTTCAGGCCGATGTTTGCAACCTGTCTGAGTATCGCTTTGCTATTCTTTATTGATTCTTTGACGATTTAAAAAGGAAACAATCATGGCTTTAATTAGTATGCGCCAGATGCTGGATCACGCTGCCGAACACGGTTACGGCGTACCAGCCTTTAACGTCAACAACCTGGAACAGATGCGTGCGATCATGATCGCAGCAGACAAAACCGATTCTCCGGTTATCGTTCAGGCTTCTGCTGGCGCTCGTAAGTACGCGGGTGCTCCTTTCCTGCGTCACCTGATTCTGGCGGCGATTGAAGAGTTTCCACACATTCCTGTTTGTATGCACCAGGATCACGGCACCAGCCCTGACGTTTGTCAGCGTTCTATCCAGCTGGGCTTCAGCTCCGTAATGATGGACGGTTCTCTGATGGACGACGGCAAAACGCCTGCGTCTTACGAGTACAATGTTGATGTAACCCGTCGCACCGTTGAAATGGCACACGCTTGTGGTGTTTCTGTAGAGGGTGAGCTGGGCTGCCTGGGTTCTCTGGAAACCGGTAAAGCTGGTGAAGAAGATGGCGTAGGTGCAGAAGGTACTCTGGATATGGACCAGATGCTGACTGACCCTGAAGAAGCCGCTGACTTCGTTAAGAAAACCGGTGTTGATGCACTGGCTATCGCGATCGGTACTTCTCACGGTGCTTACAAGTTCACTAAGAAGCCTACCGGTGACGTTCTGCGTATCGACCGCATCAAGGCGATCCACGAGCGTATCCCGGATACTCACCTGGTAATGCACGGTTCTTCTTCTGTACCTCAGGAGTGGCTGGCAGTGATCAACGAGTTCGGTGGCGAAATCCCTGAAACTTATGGTGTTCCGGTTGAAGAGATCGTTGAAGGTATCAAACACGGTGTTCGTAAAGTAAACATCGATACAGACCTGCGTCTGGCTTCTACCGGTGCGATCCGTCGCTTCCTGGCAGAAAACCCATCTGAGTTCGACCCACGCAAATACTTCAAAGCGTCTATGGATGCGATGGTTCAGGTTTGTGTGGATCGTTACGAAGCCTTCGGTACTGCGGGCAACGCCAGCAAGATCAACGCTCAGTCTCTGGAAATCATGTATCAGCGCTACCTGACCGGTGAGCTGGATCCTAAGGTAAAATAACCCTTCGGGTGTTATAAGCCTTAAGCGCTATGATTCCGAACCCGTACCGGTATTTGCTGGTACGGGTTTTTTTATTCCGGCAGAATTTGTCTGAACAACAGGAGACACCTGAACTAAAGGGGCAAAAGCCGATGGAAGAATTTATCCACAACCACATCAACGGCATCGTTGTGGTGCTGGCGCTTTTAGTGGTGCCGTTTTATCTGCAGAAGATGCAGCAGTGGCACAAGGCCAGCCAAAAGCGCAAACGGGAACGAAAAAAGCGGCTCCGCTAAGCCGCTTTTCTTCGTGCCTATTCTTCGTAACTGTGTCAAAGCTCGACTTCTTCCTCCGGAATTACTTCCTTCTCCGCCCTGGCATCACGCAGCCACTCCTGATAAGTCTCAAGGGCCAGCACCTGATCGACATAAGCCTGCAGATTTTCCGGCAGCTCAATACCGTAGGTATTAAAGCGGCTGGCGACCGGAGCATAAAAGGCATCAGCGATAGAAAACTCACCCAGCAACCAAGGGCCACCGGAGCGCTCCAACAGCTGTTGCCAGAGGGCGATAATGCGGTCGATATCTTTTTGCGCGTTTTCACTGGCTTTAAAGCCGGTATAACTGCGGCGAACATTCATCGGTAGTTCATGACGAAGCACCAGGAAGCCGGAATGCATCTCGGCTACCGCAGCGCGCCCCAGCGACATCAGCTGCAGATCCTCCGGCCAGCCTTTACCATCCAGAAAGCGCAGATTGATGTATTCGCACACCGCCAGAGAATCCCATACCGCCAAGTCGCCATCCTTAATTACCGGCACCTTATTGCAGGGCGTGTGTTCGGACATCAGTTGCGGCATTTGCTCGGTAAACAGAGGAATGCGGATCTCTTCAAAGTCGATACCAAACTGCTTCAGCAGCAGCCAGGGGCACAGAGACCAGGATGAGTAGTTTTTGTTGCCGATAACGAGTACTGGCTTAGCCATGGAGATCTCCTTTTCTGAATCCGGTAAGAGAGCATTTGTTGGTAACAAGGTTTGTTGATTAAGAAGTTGAATCGAGTGTGCCCCTGAAGCTTTCAGGCAACAAACGAATAAAACTTAAGCCAGCCATAACGCAGGCTTATGCTGCTGGTGGGCGATCTGTTTTTTTGCCACTATTCAGCTCTCTTTCTTGTGCTTTTAGCCTCTACTATTTTTAGTCTTTTAGTTTTTAACGACGCAGGTGATTGTCACGATATGGATACTGAACTGCTCCGAAGTTTTATCGCTGTGGTGGATACCGGCAGTTTTACCCGGGCGGCCCGGCAGATATTCCGCACTCAGGCAGCGGTCAGCCAGCAGATGAAACGGCTGGAACAGAGCCTTGGCAAAACCCTGTTTGATCGTGAGGGCAGGGCGCTGGAGTTAACCGCTGATGGTAAAGCGCTGGTCAGCTATGCCCGCCGGATTCTTAACCTGCATGATGAAGCCTTGCAGAAGCTGCAGCAGGAACCGGAACGTCGACCGCTACGGGTCGGCTGTCCGGATGATTATCTGGTCACTGTGATGCCGAAACTGATCGGCCTGATTCATCAGCATCTGCCGGGGCTTGAGGTGCAGGTTTTTGGCGGTTCCAGCAGTCGCCTGCGGCCCCAGTTGGATGCCGGTGAGCTGGATCTTTCGGTGATGACTCGCCGTGCCGAGACCGATGAAGGCTATCTGTTGTATCAGGATCAGGGCGTTTGGGTTTTGCCACCGGGGAAATCACCCGAGGATTATGACTGCCTGCCGCTAGCGCTGGCAGAGCCGGACTGTAAATTCCACAGTACCGCCCTTGATGGGCTGGATAAACTGGAGCGTGATTATCAGGTGTTGGCGGTGGCTAACAGCACCCTGTTTCTCTCCGAGATGGTGCGCCGCAACAGCATGATTAGTGCCATGATACGCTCCAGTGCGCCGGAAGATTTGACCCTGATCGAAGCAGGCACTCTGTTACCGGAACTGACCTCGGTTTCTGTAGCTCTGGTGATGTCGGCAACAGCCCACCCCAAAATGCCTGCAGCTCTGGTGCAGCAGATCAGCCGGGAGTTTGCTGCGCTCGCCAGCGCCGCTGATTGAGCTTGTGGCTTGGGCTCAGTACACTTGCGCCCTGTGTTTATTTTTTCAGCCTGTGGATAAAACAATGTCATTTGATAAGTTACGAAGCCTTGTCTATTCAACTGAAACTGGCCGCCTGTGCCCGGATTGCGAGCAGCCGGTGGATAGCTGTACCTGCAAGCAGGCCGATGATGTGGTGCCGGAAGGTGATGGCATTGTGCGCCTGAAGCGTGAAACCAAAGGGCGTAAAGGCAAGGGTGTGACGCTGATCGAAGGCGTACCGGTAACCTCTGCGGAACTGAAAAAGCTGGCTAAAGAGCTGAAAACCCGCTGCGGTGTGGGTGGCGCGGTTAAGGACCATGTGATTGAGATTCAGGGTGATCAGCGTGATCTGCTGATGACCTTGCTGACCGATAAAGGCTTTAAGGTGAAAAAGGCCGGTGGCTGATTGGTTTCTCTATGTGATCGAAACCGATGGTGAGCGTCTCTATACCGGAATCACCACGGATGTTGAGCGCCGTTTTGCCGAGCATCAATCCGGCAAGGGCGCACGTTTTATGCGAGGGCGAAAGAACTTTCGCCTCCGCCATCAGCAGCCTGTGGGTGACCGAAGTCTGGCTTCAAAGCTGGAGTATGCTTTTAAGCAGCTAAAGCGTTCGCAAAAGCTGCATTGGATTGAGCTGGGGCATATCCCTTTTGATCCGGAAACAGGCAAAATTGTCGTCAAATCAGAAGCTTAAGCAGGCCAGGTGAATGACAGAACAAGATAAACAAAGCGCGGTTGATAACCGTGCTTACGGCGATGGTGATAAGTCCTTTCAGACGGCTGGTGGCGAAGCCGGAATCAAAAAGCTGGTTGATGCTTTTTACCGTGCCATGGAAACCCTACCGCAGGCGCAACACATTCTTGAGATGCACGATGACGACCTGACGGAATCCAACGATAAGCTGTTCCGCTTTCTCTGCGGCTGGTTGGGTGGTCCAAAACTGTTTCGTGAAAAATATGGCTCTATTGCCATACCCCGTGCCCATGAACATCTGGATATCGGTATCGAGGAGCGGGATGCCTGGCTGGCCTGTATGGAAGAGGCGCTGAAGGAACAGGATTATCCGGCGGACTTTAAAGCCTATCTGATGGAAGCGTTGATGTTTCCGGCCAACCGCTGTCGAAACCGCTGATAGGGTTTATATCCTGAATAAAAAACGCCGCATCAGTTTGATTGATGCGGCGTTTTGCTTTCGGTGGTCGTTATTTTCGGATTCCGGGCCTGTTTCTGACCTCAGGCATCAGAGCGGAATTTCACCATCCCGAATACGGAACCAGACCGCGATGCTATAGCGGGTGTCGTGGGCGGTCAGCACCTCATGGGGAAACTCTTCCGAGAGGAAAGCGGCAACAGTGCCAGCCTTTGGCTGCAGTGTGGTGATCGGCTCTTCGCCTTCTTCCGGATACAGCACAAACTCGCCGCCTTTCTCCGCAGTCCAGTCGTGGTTGAGGTAGAACACCAGTGTCATAATGCGATTGCGCTGACCCTTAAAGCTATCCACGTGCTTCTTATAGAACTGTCCCGGTTCATAGATAGCGTACATAGCTTCATAGTGGTTCATGCCCAGAAACAGGCGTCGGTTCACGGCCGTCATCAGCTGATTCAGCATCTGCATAAAGAGGTTCTGGGTCTCATTGATATTGTCCAGCCAGCAGATGCGGTCTGAGCGGATATCTTCCCGGCGCACAAAGTCCAGCTCGCGGCCAATACCTGCTTTATGAAACTTTTCCTGCTCATCCAGTGCCAGAAGATCTGTTTTCAGCAGATCAACAAAGGGTGCACTGAGAAAGTTCTCGATTACTCCCCAGCCATCCTGATAAAGCGCTGAGCAGATGGTATCGATATCCTGCTGGCTGATCAGCGTGGCGGATTGAGCTTCAGGCTCCAGTTCTGGTGTCAGGATGGGGTTCATAGCAGACCTCGTAAGAAAAAAGCAGGGCAGCGACAGCTCTCAGGCTTTGCTCCGGCTGCATGGCTTATACCCTATGTTGGCGAGGGGGGGAAGTGAGCAAGGTCGTGATAAATCAAAACTGTTTCGCCTACGATGTATTAATTTCCATGATAGATGGCGATATATACCTTTTTGGGTGCTATTTGTGCTTTGTTGTTGTTTTCTGCAGATGTTTATTCTATGTGAACGAAACAATTTTGCTTGATGTCTATCAAGGGGAAAAAAGAGTTTATTAGTAAAGCTAAACATACAGTAAAAATGTGACTTAATACTATATTCCCCGGATGCGGGGGTGCATCCGTGGGCAGATTGATGAATAATGCTGCACCAAGTAATTCAGGTAATAGGGTGGCGATATGCCAGGTGGTAACCGTACGCTTCTGATTGAGAAAGCAAGACGCACTGTCCAGAGAGGACTGGTGGGTTACCTTATGAGGGCGACACTCTGGCCGACACTTTTCTCCGCAGCGCTCTGTTACTGCTTCTATCTGATCGCCAGTCCGGGTTCATTTGAAAATCCGATCGCTGTGGCGCTGCCTGTATTAGCGCCGTTGACAATTACCGCGCTGATCGGCCTGCCAAACTACCGTCTCTTTAAAGCGCTGGCGGAAGAGCATGCGATTCTGGAGCGGGAAGTGCATCGCCGCCGTTCACTGGAGCGCGACCTGCGCATGCAGGCCAATACCGATACCCTGACCGGTTTGTCCAACCGTCGGGCCTTTTTTGAAGAGGGAAGCCGCCGTCTGGAGCTGGAACCTCAAACACTGGTGATTATCGACCTGGATTTCTTTAAACAGGTGAATGACCGTTACGGCCACGATATTGGTGATCATGTACTGGTGCATATCGCTCGTATGTTATCCGATCACTTTGAGCCTGAGGCCTTGTTGGCGCGCATGGGGGGGGAAGAATTTGCGTTGCTTTCCAGCCTGAATGAGAGCGAACTGATTGAACAGCTGCAGTATCTCAACAGTGTGCTGACTGGAGAGCCGCTAATCGTGCTGGGTCGTAAGATCAACACCAGCCTGAGTGCGGGTGTCGTTCAGATAGAGCAGGATGGCAGCTTGCAGGAAGGCATAATTGCCGCCGATACTTACCTCTATAAAGCCAAAGCCAACGGCCGTTGTCAGGTTCAGTCTGCCTAACCGACAGATTTCCCGCTCCGGCAGTCATCGTCAGGAGCTTCCCATGTTTTATCAATTCGCAGAATCCCCGTTAGGTCATCTGATGCTTGCCGAGCAGGAAGCCGGTGCCGGTTTATCTCTGCTCTATATCGGAGATTCCCCGGAGGCTCTGATGCAGGATGCTGAGTCGAACTTCCCGGATCGTCACTGGCAGCAAGCTGATCATCTTACGTCTTATCTGCGGCAGGTTTGCGCTGCGCTTGAAGGCAAGAATCCTTTCCCCAAGCTACCCCTTAATCTGGCTGGAACCGCATTTCAGCAACAGGTCTGGCAGATGCTGCAACAGATCCCTTATGGTGAAACCCTCAGCTACAGCCAGCTAGCGGAAAAGCTGAGTATGCCCAGTGCCGTGCGTGCCGTGGCCAGCGCCTGCGGAGCGAATCAGGTTGCTCTGATTATCCCTTGTCATAGGGTAGTGCGTAAGAATGGCGATCTGTCAGGGTATCGATGGGGCATCGCCCGCAAGCGGCAGTTACTGGTGTTGGAGGCTGGGGCTTAATCCACCCCTCTATAAACCAAAAAGCCCCGACCTTTTCAGGTTCGGGGCTTTGTCAGCTTTAAGCGTCTAACCGGCGATTAAGCCTGTTGTGCTTTCAGCTTCAGACGGCAAGCGTGCAGCAGCGGTTCGGTGTAACCACTTGGCTGCGTGGTGCCTTCAAAGACCAGTTTGCAGGCCGCTTCGAAAGCAACGCCATCGAAGTTCGGTGCCATCGCCGTGTAGGTAGGATCGTTAGCATTCTGACGATCTACAACACCCGCCATGCGCTTCATAGTCTCCATCACCTGCTCTTCAGAGCAGATACCGTGATGCAGCCAGTTCGCGATGTGCTGGCTGGAGATACGCAGGGTTGCGCGGTCTTCCATCAGGCCTACATCGTTGATATCCGGAACCTTGGAACAACCAACGCCCTGATCAACCCAGCGTACAACGTAACCCAGGATACCCTGTGCGTTGTTGTCCAGCTCCTGCTGAATCTCTTCTGCGGACCAGCTTGGGTTTGGCTCAACCGGAATCGTCAGAATGTCATCCAGATTTGCACGGCCACGCACCTTGATTTCACCCTGACGGGCAAAAACGTCAACCTTGTGGTAGTGCAGAGCGTGCAGAGTTGCTGCAGTCGGAGAAGGAACCCATGCGGTGTTCGCACCGGACATCGGGTGACCGATTTTAACGTCCAGCATGTTTGCCATCTGATCCGGGATCGGCCACATACCTTTACCGATCTGGGCTTTACCGCTCAGGCCACACTCAAGGCCCACGTCCACGTTCCAGTTCTCATAAGCACCGATCCAGGCAGCGGCTTTCATGTCGCCTTTGCGGATCATAGGGCCAGCTTCCATGGAGGTGTGGATCTCATCACCGGTACGGTCAAGGAAGCCGGTGTTGATAAATACGGTACGATCTTTCGCCGCGCGGATACACTCTTTCAGGTTTACCGTGGTACGACGTTCTTCGTCCATGATGCCCATTTTCAGAGTGAAGCGCTCCAGACCCAGTGCGTCTTCGATGCGGCCAAACAGTTCGTTAGCAAATGCCACTTCTTCAGGACCGTGCATCTTAGGCTTAACGATGTACATAGAGCCTGTAGTGGTGTTGCTGAACTGGCCCAGACCTTTCAGATCGTGCAGAGCGATCAGAGAGGTGCACATGCCGTCGATGATACCTTCCGGTACTTCGTTACCGTCTTTGTCCAGAATTGCGTTGTTAGTCATCAGGTGACCGACGTTACGCACGAACATCAGGCTGCGGCCTTTCAGTGCAATCGGAGAGCCGTCTTTACCGGTGTACTCGCGGTCACCGTTGATACGACGGGTAAAGGTTGTGCCACCTTTGCTTACTTCCTCGGTCAGGTCGCCTTTCATCAGACCCAGCCAGTTGCGGTAAACCACAACCTTGTCGTCTGCGTCTACGGCAGCAACGGAATCTTCACAGTCCATAATGGTGGTCAGAGCGGATTCCATCACCACGTCTTTAACGCCAGCGGCGTCGTCTTTACCGATCAGGTGAGTACGGTCAACCTGAATCTCAAAGTGCATGCCGTTGTTAACCAGCAGTACAGACTCAGGTGCGTCAGCCGCACCATTGAAGCCAACAAACTGATCAGCGTTCGCCAGACCCACTTCGGAGCCGTCTTTCAGAGTAACAACCAGAGCGCCATCTTTAACCGCGTACAGGGTTGCCTGAGTGTGGTCACCGGAAGCCAGAGGAGCGGCTTCGTTCAGGAAGTTACGGGCAAACTCAATCACTTTTGCGCCGCGAGCCGGGTTGTAAGAGGTGCCTTTTTCCGCGCCACCCTCTTCAGAGATCGCATCGGTGCCGTACAGTGCATCGTACAGGCTGCCCCAGCGTGCGTTGGCCGCGTTCAGCGCAAAACGTGCGTTCATTACCGGTACTACCAGCTGAGGGCCGGCCATGGTGGCCATCTCAGGGTCTACGTTCGCGGTAGTTACGGAGAAGTCTTCACCTTCAGGCAGCAGATAACCGATCTCGCCCAGGAAGGATTTGTATTCGTTCAGGTCGAAGGCCTGGCCTTTACGGGCGCGGTGCCATTCGTCAATTTGTGCCTGAATCTGTTCGCGTTTTTCCAGCAGTTCACGATTGCGAGGCGCCAGATCGTGGACAATCGCATCAAACTGAGCCCAGAACTGTGCAACGTCAACACCTGTGCCGGGTGCTGCATCGTTGTTGATAAAATCGTAAAGCGTTTTTGCAACACTTAAGTTGCCAATCTGAACGCGTTCAGTCATGGAAAGTGCCTCTATCTTTAGTTGTGCCTAGAAAGGTCAATAGGGACCTAAAAAGGTGCTGTCATTAGCAGGAATCTGATGGCTGTCCCATGTGCCGTGGGAGTTGCGCGATTCCGTTGTTATTCCTGTCAGGCTTTTTTGCGCCTGTTAGGGAACTCCGTCTGTCCGATGTGCCGTCTTTCAGAGGGAGTGATGTATGACACAGGTCATACAGTGACCCGTAAAGATACCTGAAAGTGACGGCATTTGTCCCTAGGTGTACGCCTAATGAATAACACCATTGCGACGGATAGGTCACAAAGTGCGCCTCGGCTGATCCGGTTTTTTGCGCGGCAGGTTTTTTATAACGCAGGCTTCTGGGGTAGGATGCTGTAGCTTCAAAAGCCTTGGCTTCAATTTCAGACTTGGGAAGACCCTTCAATCATGACCGCACAACACCTGAAAGCTGATCCTTTTTATGCCGGCGACCTGCGTAAAAGCTTGCTGGCTGAGGTTGCACCGGAAAAGGCGGTCATCGATGGTATTAAGCAAACCTACAGTGATTTTTATGGCTTAAGTCGCCTGCCTGCGGCAGAGCATCTTTGGGGTTGTGTGCGTTCAGATACCTATGAGGTGGTCTATCAGATTTTTACGCCTCGGCTTGAAGAGAATGAGGGTTCCAGAGGCTGCTTCTATCTGCTGCACGGCTACTATGACCATATCGGTCTTTACACCCACCTGATCCGCTTTCTGCTGGAAGAGGGTTATGAGGTGGTTGCCGTGGACTTGCCGGGGCATGGTCTGTCATCCGGGCCAAGAGCATCCATTATCTCCTTTGATGAATACAGCCGGGCGCTTTGGCAGGTTTTGCAGCTGACCGCCCAGCAACGGACAAAACCGTTGAATCTGGTGGGACAGAGTACCGGTGGTGCTGTGATTATCGACTGGTTATTGCGCAGCCCTTTCAAAGAAGAGTTTGCCATCGATAAAGCGGTGTTGCTGGCTCCGCTGGTTAAACCCTGGAACTGGACTCAGGGGCTGATCAGTTTCTATCTGTTGTCTCCCTTTATCTCCCGAATGAAGCGGCGTTTCTCTAAAAACAGTCACGATGAGAACTTTCTGCATTTTCTGAAGGAAGAACCTCTGCAATACAACTATCTGGCGGTGGACTGGGTGCGGGCGTTATCCCGCTGGATTCCGGCCATTGAAGCTGCTGATCCGGTATCGGCTAACTGCCTGATTCTGCAGGGGGAAGAGGACCGAACCGTCGACTGGAAGAACAATATCAGTACCCTGCAGGAGAAGTTCCCTAATGTGGAGGTCTGCCGTTATCCCGGAATCCGGCATCACATGGTTAACGAGAGTGAAGAACTCCGTCTGCAGTGGATGTCTGGTTTGCGCAGTTTTCTGCAGCGGAATTAGCAGAACATTTTACCTGGTATGCCTGCCTTTTAGGTGCTGTTTCAGCGGGCAGAAGTAGATAAACTCAAGATCTTCCTTTGCTTGAGCTTTCTGGCTGTACAAAACTCAGGATCAGATATCAAAAGTGAACTGATAGAAGGGATGTTCGTGTTTTTCAGTTTGTTAAAAAAGAGATCCAGTTCCATGATCAAGCGCTATTTGCTGGCAATTAAGAATCTGCTGGTGCTATCTGTTTTTCTCGTTCTTGCTGGATGCAGTACATACGGTGAAGGACTGGAAGGCGTACTGAATGATATTCGCTCGGAAAATTATACCGGTGCGGATAATGGTGCTAAAGAAGTTCTTTCGCCGTCAGGCAGCGACCGTCTGCTGCACTTTCTTGAACGGGGCATGATCGCGCATCTCGATGGTCGCTATCAGGAAAGTAACAAACTGCTTGAGCAGGCCTACCTTATTTCCGATTCCCTTTACCGAACCAGTGCCGAAGACTGGTTGGCTTCTGCCATGACCCATCCGGGTAATGCTTCCTACAAGGGCCAGCTCTACGAGCGTATCTATCTGCACTACACCAAAATGCTCAACTATCTGATGCTGGCGCAGCAGCAAAAAGCCGGCGGCAAGCAGGATCAGTTGCTGGACAGCGCCCGGGTCGAGAACCGCCGGATACAGATTTTGTTGGATGAAAATGTCTTCAAAACAGGGGATTATGATCAGGCGAAATCGGAGCAGGAAAAACTCTTCAGCAAGATCGCCAAGGTCTTCCGCCAACTGAACGGTGATCCGATCAATCCCGATGAGCTTAAATTCAGAGATCAGGCCTTTGCCCATTATGTGATGGGCGCGCTGTACGAACAGTATGGAGAACTGGATAACGCCCGTATCAGCTATCAGCGCTCTGCGACCCTGTATGAAGAAGGCTATGCCGAGCAGTATGGGCTGGATCAGGCGATGACTCGTCAGGCCTGGAGTGATGTGGTTCGGGTAATGCAGAAAGCTGGTGGTTATGGGGATCGCTGGCGTCAGTTGGTGAAAACCAAAAGTCTCGAATCAGCAGAGCAGGCGGCTGAAAAAACGGATAGCAAAAAGCCCCGGGTTAATGCGGACGATGAGAAAACCGGAGCCGGTGAGCTTCTGGCCACCACTTCAGGTGGCGGTGCCGATAGCGGTGCTGGCACCGCCTACAACTATCAGCCGGATAAAGCGGAATTGCTGATCCTGCAGCATGTGGATCTGTCTCCACAGCGCAAGGTGCTGAATATGCACCTGATGATCAACAGTGACAGTCGTCAGCTGGTGGTTCGTCCTGTGCCAGTGGGTAATCAGCGTGAGCAAAGAGAACAGGCAGCCTGGTTCTATCTGCTGTATGCCGACAAGGGGCTTTATAACATCATTCGGGATTTTTCCGACGGTTCTATCCTGACCAGTGAAGGTGTTTTAGGAAACAGTCAGGCAACGACCCTGCAACCAGTCTGGCCGCTGGTGGAGGATACCGGTCTGGATTATGTGCTGGGTAATGGCGGTGTGCGTATTGCTGTGCCTTATTATCCGATTCCCTATGCGCCGTTAAAGTCGGCGAAGGTGACGGTTTCCTCGGCAGAGGGTGATATCAGTCGTCCTATGATTAAAGCGGATTCCGTGGCTATGCTGGGGTTATTACAGCAGGTTCTGGAGGCCCAGGCAGAGCTGAACAGTGCCATGGCGCGAGAGACCCTGAGAAATCTGGTTACCCAGCAGGCGGTAAAAGATATGGGTGCCCTCGGTATTCTGGGTGGTAAATTACTGACCGCCAGCACCACCAATGCTGATACCCGAAACTGGTTGTCTCTGCCTCACCATATCCGTGTGCAGCGTCTGCAACTGGAACCGGGACAGCATAAAGTTGTTCTGAACAGTGTTTCCGTGAAAGGGCAGAAAATCCGTCAGGAATACAATGTCGATCTTAAAGCAGGTGAGCTTGAGATTCTGACCTTGAGAACCTTCCTGCCGTTTAAGAAAAAAGCAGATTAACAGAAAGCGCATGATTGAATATCGTGCGACCAAACACAGGTTGTTACAGATGGCCGAACCGCAATAAACGGCCATCAATCCAAGCTTCAAGGAGAAATGATATGCGTATGATGGCGAAACTGGGTGCAGCAGCACTGATGGGTAGTGCTCTTTTGTTAGCGGGTTGTGGTGGTCCGTCGGTTGAGCGTGTGGATGCAAATCAGGAGATCGCGCTGACGGATCGCTGGAATGATGAAGATTCCCGTCTGGTAGCCAAGGAGATGATGCAGGACATGCTGACCTTCCCATGGCTGAGCCGTTATAAAATGAGCACTGAAGATGCTCGCCGCCCTACGGTTGTGATCCATTCGATCCGTAATAAAACCAGCGAGCATATCCCGTCCGAAACCTTTATCAACGATATCAAGCGTGAGCTGCTGCGTTCCGGTGAGGTGGACTTTGTGGTCAGCGGTGATGAGCGTGATGAAGTACGTGAAGAGCGTCGCGATCAGGAGCTGAATGCGTCTTCTGAAACTCAGGCGCAAATGGGGCAGGAAACCGGTGCTAACTTTGCCCTGTCTGGCAGCATCAACAGCTTTGTTGATCAGCTGGATGATACCCGTGTTACCAGCTATCAGGTCGATATGAAGCTGATCGACATGACCACTAACCGTGAAGTGTGGAACGGTCAGAAGAAGATCAAGAAAGTGATGAGCCGCTAATTGCGGCACACTTATCATTACGCTGAACGAATAACCTGATCTACTGAGATTCCACAGGAGTGAGAACTTGGCTTCTATTAAACAGACCTCCGGAAAACGTATCTTCGGCAAACAAGGTGGCTTACTGTCGCTGTTGTTTGCCGGGGTAGTCTTGTCCGGCTGTTCCTCCGCACCGGAGAAGAGCAATGGCGGTATGCCGAGTTGGGTGAATACCCTGCCGGAGCGTTCCGGTTACGTCTATGGTGTGGGCAGTGCGGATAACACCGGCAGCGAATCCAATGCCGCTGAGAATTCCAAAGAGCGCGCCCGTGCCGATCTGATTCGTCAGATGCAGGTGCTGATCAGCAGCGAATTCACGACGGAAACTCAGCTGCAGATGAAAGGCGGCGAGACAACGGGCTTTGTCGAGCAGGTGAATGACAAGGTGCGCAGCCGTATTCCTGAGGTTGAGTTACCAGGTTTGAGCTGGAGTGACAGCTGGGTGAATCCGGAAACGAAAACCCATTACACACTGGCGGAACTGAATCGTCGTGCCGCAGAAGCCAAGCTGGCGGAACAGCTGTCGGCCATCGATCTGGAGCTGGAAGAGAAAGAACTGCCGGCAACAGAAACCAAAGATGGTCAGCCGATCAGTCAGATCGATCAGGTTCGTGAAGCGATGCCAGTGCTGGCGCTGTTCGCTAAGCGGGACAAATTGGTGGATCAGCTGAAGTTTGTTGCGGAAACCGGCTTCAGTCGCTTTGCACTGGATGAGGATCTGGTGGAGCTACGTCAGGAGTTGAACAGTCTGATCAGCTCCCTGAAGATCACTCTGTCTCCGGGTAATACCGAGGCTCGTGCTCTGGATGCCTCGCTGGCAGAAGAGATGAGCAAGCTGGGCCTGCGTCTGACCACCTCCGGTGATGCCGATGCGGACCTGCGTCTGACCTACTCTCTGACCATGAGCAGCAAAGAAGTGAACCGCACCCACTATGTTTTTGCCCGCTCGCAGGTGCAGATCCGTGATGATAAAAACCGCATCATGGGGGCTTTTGATCGCGAGGCAAAAGGCGTATCCGGTATGGAAGACCGCGCTCAGCATCTGGCTGCGAAGCAGCTGGGTGGCATTCTGGCGAGAGAAGTGATCGACGCGCTCTTTATTGTTGATTAGTGTCTTGCTCTAAAACGACAGTCGATAAAAAGCCCGCCTTTCATTGCAGAAAGGCGGGCTTTTTTAGTGCTTTATTATGAGCTGACAATCAGCTCATATCGGCAAACGGATTATCCAGCTCAAGGGATACATCCTGAGCGTAACCAGGAATATGCAGCTTGCTGTCGGTCATCTGCAGCTCAGGGCCTTCCAGTACTTCGCGATCACCGAAGTGATACACCACACTGAAACGACCGGCATCCACTTCAGCCTGATACTCTGCGGCACGGGCTTTCTGCTGCTGTACCTTATCTTCCCAGGCGCTGATGGCGGCCTGACCGTGTTTCTTGGCCAGCATCTGCAAGGTCACTTCCGGCGAGAAGATCACACCGGTAGCGTTATTGCCGCCGAAACCTTTGGCGTTGATAAAGGCAGTATCCATCGGACGTTCTGCCAGATCGATCGCCTGCTGAGAGAATTCCAGATTGCTCTGGTGCACGTCATCCGCAATTTTATCGGTAGTGGCGATACCCGGAATCATCTTGTGCGCCCAGGTGCCCAATGCGCTGATGGTCTGATCACCGGCGGCCGTGCCCTGAGAGTGACCCACGTAGCACTTGATGGCAGCAACCGGCCAGCTTTCAATGCTGAACGCCTTGGCGACTTCATTCAGAACGTGGGATTCGGTCACACGGTTTTTCGGGGTGCTGGTGCCGTGGGCGTGAACATAACTGCGCTGACGCAGGGATTCTTCACCCAGCACAGAGCGAACCAGTGCCGCTGATTTTGCCAGCGTGACATAGTTGCCGATGCCTGGGGCACTGATCGATTTCTTAAAGCCATCTGCGTTAACAAACACTTCCGGTACCGAACCGAAGATCTGAGCGCCCAGTTCCAGCGCCAGAGTATCGTCGGTCAGCATCAGGTACTGAGCACCTTCTGCCATGGTGAAACCGCAGTTTTCCGCAAACGGACGACAGGCTTTCTGGTAATCGGCGTCGACCAGTTTTTCCAGTGCATCCAGAGCCATCAGGCTGGCATCGTCTGCCAGCGCACCCATCACGCGGAAACCTTCGATAATCTCAGGGGTAATTGGCGCATCGCTGGTGCCGACAACCGCCAGACGACGACGGCCCAGACGGATATCCGTTACCGCAGCCTGCAGGTTGTACAGGAAGCTGGCGCAGGCACCCAGATGGCCAGCGGTAGAACCTACACTGCCCAGAACGTAAGCGTTGATAAAGTCTGCAGGCATCTGGCCGTAGCCCAGAGGCATCTGCTTGGACGTAGCACGCTTGCCGTTAACAAAGTTCTGCAGCAGACCGCCCCAGCCAAACTGATCCAGCTGGCCGATAGAGTTTCCGGCGTAAACCGCCATCTGATCCGGACGCAGGGTGTCTTTTACCGCATCCCAGTCCAGACCTGTGCTGCCCAGCATGTCAGATGCGGCAAATACCGCCATCTGCAGACCACGCGGGTGGTGCACAGAACGGTAGAATTTACCCGGATCAAAACCCGTCGGCATCTGTGCAGAGGCTTTAACGCCTGCTTCACGGCCATCAGGAATCAGGGCTTCAAAGCTGCCTGTAATGGTGATTTGGTACTGACCGTTTTCCAGCGTCTCAACCTGCCAGTTATCCGGTGTGGTTTCCGGCATCTGACGAGGGCGCAGGGTAAAGCTGATCGCTTCCTGGTCCGGTTTGATGGTTAGCCGTGCATTGGCAGGAATCGCATCCACATCAAACAGATCAGGGTGGGTTTTACGGATCAGGGTGTTATCCAGTACCTGTGAACGTACGCGATCCGCAGCCGCGTTCAGATCCAGACTTTCACCGTCTGATGTGATCCACTGACCCGCTTGTTCCGTCAGCAGTCCCATCATGCAGGCAAGACTCACCAGAGTCTGTGCCTGTTGTTCATTATCAAGACTGTTTAAAACGGTGCGGCGGAAGCTCTGAAAACCTGAACTCCGACCTGCAGCATTAACGCCGCCAAAACCAATAATTACCGGTAACTGTGACAAGCCCCACTCCTCATTACGGTGTCGCAATTTATGCTGCTGCGACGATACTGGATAGCCCGTATGACCGAAAAGTCACGCGATAGCCTAGCTCGTTGGGGATGGCCAAGAGGTGATGAACTACCTGGAAGCCAAACTCTGAGGAACCCTGTTTAAAACAAAACAGAGCCCTGAAAAATTAAGCGAAGAATGTTATCACTTACCAAACAGCGCGGCTATGGCTGAATACCCGCCAAACGTGGATTTTGTGCAGGTTTTTGTGTCTTTTCTGTCCATTATCATAGCTGTATTTTTATCGCTTTTTTACGCAGGGATCAGACTCGACCCGCCGCCGGAAAATGAATACACTCAGTTATTATGTTGCACTGCCGAAATAGATAAATAGCGTCAAATCAATAAGCATTCATCTAAGCAGAAGTCTCAACCGATCAGAGCAGAGGGAAGGTCTATGATCCGCGTGGTATTCAATCAGAAAGGTGGCGTTGGCAAATCCAGTATTACCTGCAATCTGGCGGCGATCAGTGCCTGTCAGGGGCTGAAAACTCTGGTGGTAGACCTTGATCCTCAGGGAAATTCCAGCCACTACCTGACCGGTAAAACTGTGCAGGAGATGGATGACACTTTGTTTGATTTCTTTGAGCAGTGTCTGATGATCTCCTCTCAACGCAAGCCGATGACCCAGCTGATTCAGCCGACCCAGTGGGACAATCTGCATGTATTGCCCGCTCATAGTGAGCTGGAGAGTCTGGAGGCGAAACTTGAATCCCGTTACAAGATCTACAAGCTGAAAGAGATGCTGCAGGAGCAGGCTGAGATCTATGACCAGATCTTTATCGATACGCCGCCCGCGCTGAACTTCTTCTCCCGCTCTGCGCTGATCGGTGCCGAACGCTGCCTTATTCCTTTTGATTGTGATGCCTTCTCCCGTCAGGCTCTGGGGCAACTGTTGGGCAATATCGATGAGATGCGCGCGGATCATAACCCGGATCTGCAGGTGGAAGGCATCGTTGTTAACCAGATGCAGCCTCAGGCGAAACTGCCACAGCAGCTGGTCAATGAACTGATAGAAGAGGGGCATCCGGTGCTGCCGGTACACCTGATGTCATCGGTCAAAATGCGTGAGTCCCATCAGCTGAGCAAACCTCTGGTTCACTATGTGCCTAAACACAAGCTGACTGGCCAGTTTGTCGAGTTGTTCAGCGTACTTTCTGAGTAACAGCTCCGAAAAGTTTGGCAGATAAGGGTATCCGTATGGGGTGCTCTTTATCTGTGTTTTATACTTTTCGGGCATATTCTGATCTGTAAATACCCGCTTTTGTGGGGTGTTTTTCTATTAATTATCAAGCGTTTAAATATTTCTTTTGTCGCGGACTTTGTCCCCCCGCCATAATCTGGCACGCGGTTTTTCCTCTACCCCTAATAACGTCCGGCGGCAACACAACCCACAAGGTTATGCTGACCAACCGGCAGGCCGCACGCTATCTGACAGCTCAATACCCTTAAGCAGCTGGCAACCAAAGCGAACCTATCCTGCAAGCTAACAATCTGGACATGAATATGTTTAAACGTCGTACCCTGATGGCTGCGCTGGCGACCTGTCTGCTGATCAGCCCTTTCGCTCAGGCGGAATACAAAAAAGAATATACCGTTTCTACCGTACTGCCTTCTGCTTTCCCTTGGGGGCAGGCTGCTGATAAATGGGTCGAGCTGGTAAAAGAACGCTCTGAAGGGCGCATCAATATGAAGATCTACAGCAACGCTCAGCTGGTTTCCGGTGATCAGACCAAAGAATTCTCTGCGATGCGTTCCGGTCTGATCGATATGTCTGTGGGCTCGACCATCAACTGGTCGCCACAGGTGCCTGAACTGAATCTCTTCTCTCTGCCATTTCTGATGCCGGATCATGCGGCTATTGATGCCATCACTCAGGGTGATGCGGGTAAGGCGGTATTTAAAGCGATTGAAAAACGCGGTGTAACACCTCTGGCTTGGGGCGAAAACGGTTTCCGTCAGCTGTCTAATTCTAAGCTGAAAGTGGATGAGCCTTCTGATCTGAAAGGCCTGAAGATCCGCGTCGTGGGTTCTCCGCTGTTCCAGGATACTTTCACCGCTCTGGGCGCTAACCCAACTCAGATGAGCTGGGCCGATGCCAAACCTGCGCTGACCACAGGTGCTGTTGATGGTCAGGAAAACCCTCTGTCGGTATTTGATGTTGCCCGTATCGATCAGGTTGGCCAGACCAATCTGACTCGCTGGGGTTATATGGCGGACCCTCTGGTATTTGCGGTAAGCACCCGTGTATGGCGTCAGTTCTCTCCGGAAGATCAGAAGCTGCTGAAGCAGGCGGCTATCGATGCCGGAAAATGGGAGATCGAAAAGTCCCGTGCGGAGCTGGCGGAAACGCTGGAGAAGATCAAAGCCCGTGGCGTTGAAGTAACGGATCTGACCCCTGAACAGCATGCAGCTTTCGTGGCGGCAACTCAATCTGTGTACAAAAAGTGGACACCGCGTATCGGCAAAGCGCTGGTAAAACAGGCTCAGGAAGCCGTTGCTAACCGCAACTAATCCCTGAACCTGATTAACAAAAGCGGCTGTCTGCAAGGGCAAGCCGCTTTTGCTGTTTCCGAGAACCGGCTTCGGCCAGATGCTTTAGCCGGTTTTACACGCGTTTGTTGCTGTTTTGCGGAGCTGTTATGTCCCGTCGTCCAAAATTCCGTCCGGAGGCCTGGTTGGCAAGTCTGGCGCTGATCGCCATCTGCCTGATCAGTCTGGGTAACGTGATTGTGCGTTATGCCACAGATGCTTCCTTTGCCTTCACCGAAGAGTTCTCGGTGTTTTTTCTGGTGCTGTTAACCTTTGCCGGAGCCGCCGTTGCTGCCCGCCATAACCAGCACATCCGTATTGAGCTGATTGAACATCACCTGCCAAAGTCGGCGCTGAAGCTGGTGTATCTCCTGCAATGGATGGCGGGGATGATCGTATTGGGTATTACGCTCTGGTACGGCGCTCAGTTCGCGCTGGAAGAGTATCAGTGGGAATCCCTGTCGCCGGGTCTTGGCCTGCCTAACTGGATTTACGTGGTCTGGCTGCCGCTGATGGCACTGGCCATTATGGTACGAATGACCCAGAACCTGTTCGACCGCTTGCAGGGCAAGCAGGATGAGGAGGTGATCCATGAGTCCTGATATTCTGATGATTGTCAGCTTCCTGCTGGCGCTGCTGCTGGGTGTACCGGTGGCGATTGCGCTGGGCCTGGGTGGTGTTGTCGGCATCGTGACCGGTTTATCACCGGATATGCTGGCGACTCTGGGCACCAACACCTATAACAGTGTTGCCAAGTATCCGCTGATTGCGATTCCGCTGTTTATTCTCACCGGCCTGATTTTCGAACGTGCTGGTGTTGCTGCGAGTCTGGTGCGTTTTGCCCAGGCGATTATCGGTCCCCGTCACGGTGGTCTGGCAGTGGTTGCGGTACTGGTCTGCCTGATTATGGGTGGCATGAGCGGTTCTGGCCCGGCTGATGCTGCTGCGGTGGCTATGGTGATGCTGCCAAGTATGCGTAAAGCCGGTTATCCACAGCCCTTTTCCGCCACTCTGATTGCTGCGTCTTCATCCACAGCCATTCTGATTCCACCTTCTATTGCGCTGATTCTCTATTCGATTGTTGTACCGGGCGTCGATCTGCGGGCACTGTTTGCAGCGGGTCTGTTCCCCGGAGTGTTGGCGGGTCTGTCGCTTTTGGTGCCTGCGTTGTGGTTATCCCGCAAACACGGCTGGGAAGATCCGAACGAATCGGAACGTCCGCCTTTGGGAGAGAGCTTCAAAGCGGCTATTCCGGCACTGTTAGCCCCGGTGATTATTCTTGGCGGCCTGCGCTCCGGCCTATTTACCCCGACTGAAGCTGCCGTTGTCGCTGTGGCTTATGGTGTGCTGGTGGGTACTCTGGTCTATCGCAATCTGAGTTTTAAAACTCTGTTTGAGCTGATTACCGAAGCCGCTGTCACCTCTGGTGTGGTGATGTTCATTATCGCGCTGGCGGGGATTTTCGCCTGGGCGGGAACCACGTTAGGGACTTTCCAGCATCTGGCGGAAGCCCTGCTGTCACTGTCCGATAACGGCTGGGTACTGCTGTTGCTGGTGATGCTGCTGGTTCTGCTGGCAGGTATGCTGCTGGATGCGGTCTCTATCTACCTGATTCTGATCCCGATTCTGCTACCGCTGATGCAGCACTTTGGCTGGAATCCGGTCTGGTTCGGTATCCTGCTGGCGATGAATATCGCCATTGGTCAGTTTACGCCCCCTGTCGCGGTGAACCTGATGGTGACTACCCGTATTGCCGGTATCCGGCTGGAACATACCATCGGCTGGGCGCTGATCTTTATCGCCGCCATGGCCTGCAGTCTGCTGTTGGTGATGCTGGTGCCGGGTATTGCGCTCTGGCTGCCGGATAAGCTGGGTTATGTGGTGGGGCAGTGGTAGTCGTTCTGATGTGATGGGCTCCCACGCAGAGCGTGGGAGCCAGAATATTGCCATTGTGTCATTTCCTTATCCGACTCGTTCCCATGCTCTGCGTGGGAATGTGGGTTAAGGCTGTAGCGGTCTTTTACTCCCGACCGGTTTCAATCGGGCGAACACTGTCTGTGATCCACTCGCTCCAGGAGCCAGCGTAAACGCGCGGTTCCGGCAGACCTGCAATGGTTGCCGCCAGTGCCAGATGGCAGGCGGTGACGCCGGAGCCGCAATAGACAGCAGTCGCTGCATCCGTATCCAGCGCGCTCAGTTTCTCTTTCAGCTGATCCGCAGGCAGGAACATACCTTGCCCATCCACCAGTTCGGTGAAAGGTACGCATTGTGCACCGGGAATATGGCCTGCAACCGGATCAATCGGCTCGACTTCACCGGCGAAGCGCTCGATACCCCGGGCATCCAGCAGTACCGGTTTTTTCAGCAGTAGCTGTTGCGCGCTGATCAGTTTTTCATCCTGCCAGTTCAGTTCCGGTAGTTCGCTCAGAGCGAAATCGCTGCTTTGCTCTCCGGTTTCTGTCGCCAGACCTTCCGCCAGCCAGGCATCCAGACCACCATCCAATACCTGAACCTGTTCGATACCGGCGTAGCGCAGCAGCCACCAGGCACGAGCTGCGGCCATAGCCGCATTGTTCTGGTCATACACCACAACAGAGCGTTCTGGTGTGATGCCCCATTGTTGCAGTTGGCGGGCAAAATTTTCTTTGGTGGGCAGTGGGTGACGACCTGTTACTCCCGCTTCAACCGGGCTGGACAGATGCTGATCCAGATCGGCGTACTGTGCCTTGGCGATATGCAGCTCCAGAAAAGCTTCCTGACCGGCTGCCGGTTCCTGTAGGTAGAAACGGCAATCCAGTACCACAGGGGCATCGGAAGATTGCAGTTGCTGGCACAGCTCTTGAGCATTAATCAGAGAAGGGGTTGTTGCAGACATATCCTAGTCTCCCGAGGAAAAATTTTTCCTAGCATACCCTGCCGTTTCTGCTACGCCTACTGCAGAGGTGCTTTGACGATCCGTAGTAAAGCAAAAGCCATGAGTCTACTAATAGGTAGAAAATGGCTAGTTTTCTGTTTTTATGGATTTTTTCTTATCAAGCGCACTCTTTTGGTTCGCAGGTATGAGTACAGATCATTTTGTGCTGAAAGAGGAATGAAATGACTTCATAGACAGCCTGTTTTCTTGTCTGGAGCCTTGTCGGAAACGGACAATGACGGGGGCTTCAGGTACAATGCCGCCTTTTGCCCTTAGGTTATTCCGTTGGGGAATAAGCTCTGGTTTAACCCCGATTGCGTAGTGATCATTCTTTAAGTTTTTATCGCCTCAGGAGTTCAGTAATGAAGTATATCGGTGCCCATGTCAGCGCCAGTGGTGGTGTCTTTAACGCCCCTTTGAATGCCAAAGAGATCGGTGCCAATGCTTTTGCCCTGTTCACCAAAAACCAGCGTCGCTGGCAGGCCAAGCCGCTGGATGATCTGACCATCCGCAAGTTTAAACACAATTGCGAAAAGCACGGTTTTAAGCCGGAGCAGATCCTGCCCCACGACAGCTACCTGATTAATCTGGGGCATCCTGAGCAGGAAGCGCTGCAGAAATCCCGGGATGCCTTTCTGGATGAGCTCCAACGCTGCGAGCAGTTGGGACTGACCTATCTTAATTTCCATCCCGGCAGCCATCTGAAGAAGATCGATGAAGCGGCTTGTCTGAGCCGTATCGCTGAGTCCATCGACTGGGCGCTGGCGCAGACCGAAGGTGTTATCGCCGTGATCGAATGTACCGCCGGTCAGGGCAGTAACCTCGGCTGGCACTTCGACCAACTGGCAGCAATCATCGATCAGGTTGAGGATAAAAAGCGCGTAGGTGTCTGTCTGGATACCTGTCACATGTTTGCGGCAGGCTATGACATACGCACCGCAGAGGCCTGCGATACCACCTTTACCGACTTTGAACGCACCGTGGGTTTTGATTATCTGTACGGCATGCACCTGAACGATTCCAAGGGCGGGCTGAACAGCCGTCTGGATCGTCACCACAGTCTGGGCAAAGGTGAAATTGGTCTGGAAGGTTTTTGCTGGATGATGCAGGACAAACGCTTTGACGGCATTCCGCTGGTGCTGGAAACCATTGAGCCTGAGATCTGGGCGGATGAGATCCAGATGCTGCGTCGCTTTGAACAGGGCGAAACCCCGGCATGAATTTGAATTCACAGGTGAAGAAGCCAGCAGGCTTCAGGGAGCCACAACGATGAAGCATCGCCCCCACGGCAATAAGAGTTTCGGAAACTCCCGTGAGATCCATACCACTCAGGACGGCCCCCACGAGGAGCTGGTCGATCGTGTCTTTAAACACTGTCGGGTGCCGTTCAAAAAGCCTTATCAGCAGCACAATCTGGATGCCTTCAACAAGGCTGCCAACTGGCTGCGTGGTCAGAACAAACCTCTGATTCTGGACAGCTGCTGTGGTGTGGGTGAAAGCACGCGTCATCTGGCAGAGATGTTCCCGGATCATGCCGTGATTGGTGTCGATCAGTCGGAAGATCGTCTCAGTCGTAAACTGGGGGAACTGCCGGATAATGCTCTGCTGGTGCGCGCTAACCTGCTGGATTTCTGGCGACTGGCGGTGGATGCCGGATGGCAGCCTGTGCGTCATTATCTGTTGTACCCGAACCCTTATCCGAAGAAGAGTCAGTTCAAACTGCGCTGGCAGGGCGGGCCTATGCTGCCTTATATCGCCGAGTTGGGTGGCCGTTTTGAGTGTCGCAGTAACTGGCTGATCTATGTACAGGAGATGGCACAGGCGATTAGTTTGTTGCGTCTGCCTACCAGTGAAACTCTGGATGAAGATCTGGGCGGTATTAAAAGTTCCATGCTGGAACAGGCTGCGTCACAGGTTGTCGCTATTACGCCTGATCCTGTACTGACGCCCTTTGAGCGTAAGTATCTGGGCAGTGGGCAGCAGGTGTATCAGTGGGTGTTTGACCCGTAGGACCATGAATAGCCCAGTAGGATAAAGTCGCGAAGATTAGCGCAGAGAAGCTTTAAGCAGAGAGGGTTTAAGAGCGTATGAGCAGTCAGGATAAAAAACATATTGTGGTACTAAGCGGTGCTGGTGTCAGCGCGGAAAGTGGCATCAAAACCTTTCGCGATGGTGATGGCCTGTGGGAAAACCACAATGTGCAGGATGTCGCAACGCCCCAAGCCTGGCAGCGTGATCCTGAACTGGTACTGCGCTTTTATAACGAACGCCGTCAGCAGATCCGTAAAGCCGAACCCAATGCGGCCCATAAAGCGATCGCCCGATTGGAAGAGGGTTTTAAGGTCTCCGTCATCACCCAGAATATTGATGACCTGCACGAGCGGGGCGGCTCAACCGAAGTGATGCACCTGCACGGCGAGATCGGTAAAGCCCGCAGCACACTGGATGAACGTCTGGTGATTAATCTGGGGCAGAGCGATATCTATCCCGGTGATATGTGCGACAAAGGCAGCCAACTGCGCCCCCATATCGTCTGGTTTGGTGAAGATGTGCCCATGTACCCCATTGCCCATGAGATCACGCAAACTGCGGATCTGGTGATCGTGGTGGGGACGTCTTTGCAGGTTCAGCCAGCCTCGTTCCTGGCCAGTGCTGCGCCTTACCATGTGGCGCGTATTGTGGTTGATCCCAAGGCTTCGGCGGATACGCCAGCGTTTTATCTGCGCGATCCTGCGGGCAGTGCCATGCCGGTACTGGTGGATTATCTGCTGGAGAACGGCATTGAAGATCTGTCCGGTATTCCCGGTTTACAGCACGATTGAAGCCTTTGCCCGGCGTTGTTCTGCATAACCGGTAGTCGGGCCTTAACTCGTTCCCACGCTCGCATGGGAATGCGTAACTTGTTTTAACCTCTAACGCTTATTCTCTAAAAACTCATTCCGCGGAAAGTTACTGAATGTCCAAGCCGTTTTCTCTGCCTATGCCACCTGCGCCGGATATGCCGCGTAAGCCTTTTGCTGCCCGGGGTTCCCGGGTGAACCGCTGTACCGGTTGTCTGATGGCGAAGGATTTCTGCATCTGTGATCTGCGCCCGGAAAACGTCAGTTGCCGGGCTCAGGTCTGGCTGATTATGCATCCGGAGGAGATCTACAAACCGACCAACACAGGTCGTTTGCTGGCGGACTGTCTGCCGGAAACTCAGGTGTTTTACTGGTACCGCACCAGTCCTGATCCTAAGTTGCTGGCGCTGTTGGCTGATGAACAGTATCAGCCCTTTATTATCTTCCCGGATGATATGGAAGATTACGCCCATCGGGTGGTGTCTTTCGAACCGGAGCGGGAAAAGTCACCGGAGAAGGTTCCGGTGTTTATTATTCTGGATGGCACCTGGCGACAGGCACGGCGGATTTTCCGCAAGAGCCCGTATCTGGATAACCTGCCGGTACTGCCGTTAAAAACTGACCGCCTGACCCGTTACGCCCTGCGTAAACCCGCCAGTGACCAGCATCTGTGTACCGTGGAAGTCGGTATTGAACTGCTGCGACAGGCAGGAGAGAGTGAAGCGGTTGATGCTGTGGAAAACTACTTCGCCGCCTTTAACCGCCGCTACGCGGAATCCCGTGGTCTACGGGAAGAAGTGGAAGCGCGTTTGAATCGTTAAGGCTGGTTTTTATCAGGCATAAAAAATCCCCGCGTATTAGCGGGGATTTTTGTTTCTGGCGTTCAGCGGAATATGCTGACTTAACCTTGGCTATCCAGGAAGCGTTCTGCGTCCAGTGCCGCCATGCAGCCGGTGCCGGCTGAGGTGATCGCCTGACGGTAAACGTGATCCATTACATCACCTGCAGCATAAACACCTTCGATGCTGGTTTGGGTGGCGTTGCCTTCCAGACCGGATTGTACTTTCAGGTAGCCGCCGTTCATCTCCAGTTGACCTTCGAAAATGCCGGTGTTTGGCTTGTGGCCGATGGCGATAAACACGCCCATTACGCTGATTTCCTGGGTGGCATCGCCTTCGGTAGCTTTCAGGCGCAGGCCGGTAACGCCCATGTCATCACCCAGAACTTCATCCAGTGTGTGGTTCCAGATCACTTCGATATTGCCGTTGGCAACCTTCTCCATCAGCTTGTCCTGCAGGATCTTCTCAGAGCGCAGGGTGTCGCGACGGTGGATCAGGGTGACTTTCTTAGCGATGTTGGACAGGTACAGGGCTTCTTCAACCGCAGTGTTACCACCACCCACAACAGCCACTTCCTGATTGCGGTAGAAGAAACCATCACAGGTTGCACAGGCAGAAACACCTTTACCCATGAAGGCTTCTTCACTTGGCAGACCCAGATACTGAGCGCTTGCGCCGGTAGCGATGATCAGAGCGTCACAGGTGTAAGTGCCGCTGTCGCCTTTCAGGGTGAACGGACGCTGGGTCAGTTCCACTTCGTTGATGTGATCGAAAACGATTTCAGTGTCGAAGCGCTCGGCGTGTTTACGCATATCTTCAACCAGCTGAGGGCCCTGAATACCGTCAAACGCACCCGGCCAGTTATCTACGTCAGTAGTGGTGGTCAGCTGGCCGCCCATCTGCATACCTGAGATGATCACAGGTTTCAGGTTGGCGCGGGCTGCGTAAACCGCTGCAGTGTAACCAGCAGGGCCGGAACCCAGAATAATCAGTTTCTCGTGACGGATGTCGCTCATGGTGCTCTCCCAGCGAGCCGCTTGCTTGGCTCTTTTGATACTTAAAAAATGATCGGGTGGTGATCCTGTTGCTTGCAGGTCTATATGGGGTCAGCGGTGGTAAATTCCAGCTCATATACCGGATTCGTTTCGCTGACGCTGATAGCTCTGCCAGTGTGATGGCGAAATCTTAACAGAGTCTGAAAACAACCGTGATGCTTTAGGGCAGATTTTAACCAAGCTTTTTGCTCAGGGACTAATGGGTTGCACTGATGACGGTGATAGGGAAAAGCGATCAAAGCCGAGCGGAGATGGTTTTGGGAATGAGCTGATCAGAAATAAGAAAGTCCCGAATAGACACGGCTACACGGGACTTTTTATTGGGTATTAAACACTTGCATTCTGTACTGTACAGACTTGTTAGGCTGCACTTTGATCACTGAGTAATACCGATCAATGTTGATTACCTTGTAAATATTGCTTCATCAAAAAATCTCTTCTCCTCTTTAAGTACAGCGGTTAAGAGAGTTAACGGATTCTGCATCTGAATCTCAGATTCCGTTGGCCATGGCAGTAACTGGTATCGCTTTTTGGTTCCCTGTTATCTTTTTGGCAGTGAATTAGGTCGTTCGGTCTTTTGAAGGAACGCTTCCTTCCATGATGACGCTGAGGTCGGTTAACTGGTGTCGAATGTCACGGTAATAACCTCTTTTCATTTCGTGTCGGCCATGTGTTCAGCTAGTCCTGAAAACAGCGTTCGAAACAACATGGTCAAAATTACGGGTGAAACGTAAAGCTTTGGTTTTGCGTGTCAGACAATCAATAAGTGTGAGTTCAATTTAAATTAAAAGGTTTAGCGGTTAAAAATTTACAGTCAGGAATCATCTTCCCGTTTTAGTTCAACACTGAGCAATTCTCCCTCCATATTCACGTGTACCTGCATATGTATAGGAGCGCAGCAAGTCTGGCAGTCTTCGTAGTAATCCTGATCACCTCCTGTGGTATCAACAGCTGTTTCCAGTGCCGACCCGCAATAGGGACATTGCCCGTAAACCTCAGTGAGCATCGCCTCTAACATAAACGCTCCCTCCGGATCGTTTCTGCTGCTTTTCTCTCTGTCCGCCTAACGCGTATTCAGCGGCAAGGAGGAAAGCCTTGCTTACAATAAAGTGACTTTCTACAAAGCTTCAAAGCAAAGGGTTTAAGCCATCAGCTTTGTGGTACTCAGTTTTACGGTCTTACGGTTTTAAAGCTTACTTCTGGTTTTAAACTAAGTGTTTTATCTGTAGTTAATAGAGTTGTGTGAAACCCGGCGAAGTGATGTGCTTCTGCTGATGATCGCGCAGGAAAGCACTACCGGAGCGTAGTGAGCGTTTGCAATGTCTAACTCCGCCCACAACCTTACTATAGTCAAGATTGCAGAGTGCGCAGTCTTTTTTCTGCCATATTTTTCAGGCTAACCCTCAGGTTTTAATGAAAAAAATTCAGTCTGTGGCGAGGATTAAGCGCTAGTGACTGGCATTATGGGTTCTTGGTCAGATCCGGCAGGTCGACAGAGGCCATATCGGTCAGCTCCTGGGGCAGGGGCTTTTTGATGTTGATATCCAGCTCGGCCAGTTGCTGCGCCTGTCCAACAAGACTGCCGCGCCCCTGACTGAATTTATTCAGGGCATTGTCATAGGTCTGGTGGGCGGTGCTGAGCTGGTTGCCCAGCTTCTGCATATCTTCGGCAAAGCCACGCAGTTTGTCGTACATGCGGCCGGCGCGGCGGGAGATCAGTTGAGCGTTTTCATTCAGGCGCTCGTAACGCCAGATATTCTGAATGGTACGCAGGGCGACCATCATACTAGTGGGGCTGACGATCATAATATTGTGTTCGAAGGCCTCGCGGAACAGATCAGGCTCGGCATCAAAGGCGGTCATAAAGGCGGCTTCCACCGGAATAAACATCAGCACGTAGTCGAGGCTGCGAACCCCTTTCAACTCGCGATAGTCTTTGGCAGAAAGCCCCTTGATGTGATTGCGGATTGCGGCAACGTGGGCTTTCAGATACTGCTGGCGTTCGGTTTTATCTTCGCTGTTGTGGAAGGATTCGTAGGCGTTAAGGGAAACCTTGGCGTCGATAATGACATCTTTGTTGTCCGGCAGATGCACAATCACATCCGGTTGATAGAGCTGGCGTTCCTCATCCCGACGGCTGGCCTGCAGTTCGTATTCGTGACCTTCCCGCAGGCCGGATTCTTCCAGTACCCGCTGCAGAATCAGTTCGCCCCAATTGCCCTGGGCTTTTTTGTCGCCTTTCAGTGCCTTGGTCAGATTCAGTGCTTCCTGACTCATCTGCAGGTTGAGAGCCTTTAGGCTGTGGATCTCCTGCTTGAGCATGGCGCGCTCCTGCGCCTCTTTACCGTAGCTGTCCTGAACCTGCTGACGGAACTGGTTCAGCTGGTCTTTAAAAGGATTCAGCAGACTGGTGAGGGTTTGCTGGTGCTGATGGTTCAGGTGCTTGCTCTTGTCATCAAAGATGCGGTTGGCGAGGTTTTCAAACTGCTGGCTGAGTTTCTGTTCGGCACTGTTCAGGATCTGAATCTTTTCCTGTGAGGCTTTCTGCTCTTCTTCCAAGCGGGTACGGGTGGTCGCCAGTTGCTGTTCCAGAGTCAGCAGTTGTTTCTGCAGCTGACTGATCTGCTGGTCTTTATTGGCCAGTTGATTCTGGCTGCGCTCCACCACTTCATGCAGGTTGTCGAGTGTGGTTTGCTGGGCGGTGCTGTCCTGTTCCACGCTTTGGCGGCGCTGCTGCTCCTCTTCAAAGCGTTGTTCCATACGAGCCAGTTTCTGCTGCAGCTCTTTGGTGTAATGGTTTTGCGCCTGAGCATCGGCGATCTGCTGGCTTTGGCTCTGCTGTAGTTGCTGCAGGCGGTTTAGTTCGGCTTCGCTGGTTTGCAGGCGCTGGCGCAGATCGCTGCTGGTTTCCTGAGTGTGTTGCAGCTGCAGCTGCATCTGTTGCATGGCTGACTGATAGCGTTGCTGAAGCTGTTCGGCCTGAATCTCAAGTTCTCGTTCCAGCTGTTGCTGGTGACGATTACGCAGGATGGCGACACTGATAAGAGAGCCTGCCAGTGCAGAGATCAGTAATAGTGCGGGTAACAGAAGATTGGATAGCGATGACATAGCCGGATGCACCTGATGCAGATAACGATCCGGCTAGTATAAGAAATCGAACTATATTTTTATACAGTGTCTTTGCTGGGGACGACCTTAGGTTCTATTTCAGACTTAACTGCTGCTGACAGCAATCAGGTTTTCCTGCTCCATCTGCAGCTGCTCAATAATCAGCAGGAGTTTGTCCATGGACAGCGGCTTGGTGAAGTATTCCGCAAATCCTGCCTGCAGATGCTGGTTAACCGTTTCGGGCTGGGCATCCTCCGCGATAGCCACAATAGGAATGGTAGCCGTCTGTGGGCTGACCTGAAGAATCTCCAGCATTTCAAGGCCGCTCAGATCCGGCATATCGGTATTCATCAGTATCAGATCAAGAGGGTGCTTCTGTGCCAGATCTACGGCGTAGCTGGCATTGTTTTCGGTGAAAAGACGAATATCTTCACGACTCTGCAGGGCATTTTCCAGCAACTTCAGATGAATCGGGTCGTCATCGACGCAGAGGATATTGAACCGGCTGGCGGTATCCTGAGGTTCCTCTTTGGGGTGGCTGTCCGGCAGGTCGATCCAGAAAATGCTACCGCCATCGGGATTGGGTTTGTAGCCGATCTGGCCGTGCATCATCTCTGCAAGACGTTTGCAGAGCGCAAGACCGATTCCGGTTCCTTCGACATTGGTGCTTTCTGCGCCCAGACGGTTAAAGGCTTCAAACAGATCCTGTTGCTTATCCTCCGGAATACCGATACCGCTGTCGATCACCTGAATACGGACAAAGCCTTTATCCCGGTTCTGCAGGCGGATCTTAACTGTGCCGCCGTGGTGATTGTATTTAATGGCGTTGGAGAGCAGATTAAAGAGCACCTGTTTGATACGAACCCGATCGGTCAGTACCTGCTGATCGGGGTTGGCGCTCAGGTCCACTTCCAGCTTCAGCTGATGTTCTTCCGCCAGAGGCTGAACCAGCAGCAGGCTGCTTTCCAGCTCCTTGGCCAGAGGAACAACCTCGGTATTAAGGCGGACCCGTCCGGACTCAATCCGGGCGAGATCGAGAATGTCGTTCACCATCGCCAACAGATGTTTACCGGCAACGTGGATTTCGTTTACAGATTCCTTCTGCTCTTCTTCCATAGGCTCATCCTGCAAGAGCTGGGTAAAGCCCAGAATGGCATTCAGAGGGGTGCGTAGCTCATGGCTAACGCTGGAAAGCAGATTGGATTTGGCCTGACTGGCTTTTTCTGCTTTGTCGCGAGCCTCAATCAAAGCCTGTTCCGTCAGACGTTTGTTAATCCCCATGCCGAGAACATGTACGATACGGTGGATAAAAGTACGGTTCTCTGTGGTATTCAGAATACGTTCCGGCAGATAAAGCAGAAGAACCGAGGGCTGTCCGGCATGCTGCAGCGGCACCGCATAGGCCACATGATCCTGCTCGATAATACAGTGGGTTGTATCTTCTATATTCATCGGCAGAATCTGCGGAGAGCCTTGGTCGATCACCTTCTGACAGAGTTCCAGTGTCATGGGGATCTTTATGCAGGGATTATTGGCGCAGCCGCCGTGCTGAATCTGAGGTTTCAGGCCGATAGACGTTGGCTGGTATAAAGCGAGAAAACGCCACTGCCAGTTGTGGTGGTGCATGATACGGGCCTGAGACTGACCCAGATACTCGTGCATGGGCACGCTATCCAGACTTAGCGCCATCAGAATACTCAGGGATGATTCTTCCTGAGCTTTACGTTCGAGATAATGCTGGTGCTCGTAGGTTGTGGTCAGGTCTTCGTAGAAAGCAACGTAGTGGGTAAAACGCCCGGTATCATCCTGAACTGCCGTGATATTAACGTGGTGGGGAACATCGCCATTACGGGTCTTGTTCCACATCTCGCCTTCCCAGAAACCCTTATCTTTTAAGCCCAGCCAGAGTTCTTTATAGAAGTGGTCGCCCTGTTTCTCAGAGCGCAGCATACGAATATTGCGGCCAGCCAGCTCATTCAGACCATAACCGGTCAGCTCAGCAAAGGCCTCATTGGCTTTGATGATGATGCCGGAACGATCGATGATCGCAATGGGCTGATGCGCATTAAAAGCTGTTGCCAGCAGTTTGATCTCTTCCGATGAGATATCCGTGTTTGCAACGGCGAACATAGCTGCCTCTGGGTGGGTTGGGTTTAAAGTCCGCATATCTTATAAGGATTAAAGTTCTTTTGTAATACCTTAATTGCCTGTTATCAGAGCGTCAGCTATAGCATCCTGATTGCTATAGTTTTTATCTCTGGCTTTATTTTTTCTGTCATACTCGAACCTCTTTTCCGCACCCTTGTATGACGGTTAAGACCATATCATCTAAAGGGTTTTAAAGAGCGTTTTCTTGTGTAGCTTTCTGTGAGGCAGGTGTATATCTGCCTCGCAAATAGATAAAGACGCAGATCAGGCAGGCTTTTGCAGAAGATTCTGTAGTAGGGGATAAAGTGTCGGATTAGCAACCAGCATCTGCTCGCCGTAAAGGGCTGGTGGGAAGTTATCCGGACAGCCATCGAGATGGCCTGCTAAAGCCCCTGCCTGCAAAGCGATCAGACGCGCTGCCGCAAAATCCCATGGTGATACAGTTTCGTAGTAACCGTCTAAGCGTCCGGCTGCGACATAACAGATATCGATTGCCGCTGACCCCATGCGGCGAATGTCCTGACAGTTATTCAGTACCTGATGCAGGCGCGGCAGTAGTGTCGGTATCAGGGATTTATCATAAGGAAAACCGGTGGCGATCAGGGCTTTTTTCAGTTCTCTGGTTTCGCTGACCTGAATGTCCTCACCATTCAGTTGTGCGGGCTCGCCGGATACCGCTGTGAATAACTCATCCAGAAACGGGTTATACACAACCCCGACTTTAACTTCTCCTTGTTCGGCATAAGCGATGGAAATCGCCACCTGCTGTAAACCGTGAGCGTAGTTTACCGTGCCATCGATCGGATCGATGATCCACATAGGTTTTTGCAGAGCTGCGGTATCGGAGTAATCCGGAGAGGATTCTTCCGACAGAATGTCATGATCAGGAAAGGCCAGTTGCAGCAGGGCGCGGATCAGTTGGTCGGATTTCAGATCGGCACTGGTTACCAGTTCGTGCCCGGCTTTGTAATCCTGTGAGAAGCTTTGCTCCTCTCGGGCAGAGCGAATCAGCTCGCCAGCCTGACGGGCGATGGCGATAGCCTGGCTCAGATATTGCTGTAACTCAGAGGGTTGGCTGGCAGTGATTTCCATGATGAAACTCCGTCGGCTGTTGGGGTTGCCGGTAATCATTATTAGGTTGACGGGAATATTAAGTAAATCGCAATAAGACCTAAAGACCGGAATCCGATAATGCTGATAGGAAACAATTAGTTAGGCTTTATATAGTGAGTATTATGCTGCGCTGCATGGTGACTTGCTGGTCATATTTGCTTGTCGCAGTCGTTACCCTTTGATAGCTTAGCCAGCCAATAAAGCCGTATTTTTGTAAAGGCTATTTCAGAATTGTGCACTAGACTGAAGAGCTAATCGGTTACTAAGCGCTTTCATGGTGCAGGGAAGAAGGATAGAGAAAGGGATGATGACTGCTGCCAGCGGTAATGTGGCCTTAGGCGTAAAAAGCAGGCATAAAAAAAGCCAGACTCCGAAGAATCTGGCTTTCTCTGAATTTGGTAGCGGGGGCCGGATTTGAACCGACGACCTTCGGGTTATGAGCCCGACGAGCTACCAGGCTGCTCCACCCCGCATCAGATGCAGTGCATTATAGGGCTAAATAATTGAATGTCAAAAGTTTTTACGCTGAAAATCAAAATAAACAAATAAAAAGCGTATTTCGATAGTCACACAAGGATTTTTGCCTGTCCGGGCATGATGCCGGTATGTCACCGGCACGTGGTTTGGATGTTTCGGTAAAACTCTGTTTTTCTGTCATGGTGTTGTCACCGTGGGTCAGTAAAACAGGGAATGCGAGAGCGACATCTACAAGCAGAGGGAATGTAAGATGAGTAAGAAGATCGCCTTAGTAACAGGGGGTACCGGTGGTATCGGTACTGCAATTTGCCGTGGTCTGGCTGATGATGGCTATCAGGTTGTGGCGGCCTCAACGAACCAGGAAAAAGCACAGGCTTGGAAGGAATCTGAAAAAGCCGCTGGTTACGATTTTGAGACCGTGCACATCGACGTCGGCAATTTTGATTCCTGTCAGGAAGGTTGCAAGCAAGTGGCAGAAACCCTGGGGCCGATTGCGGTGCTGGTTAACAACGCTGGTATCACCCGTGATGGTTTCATGAAGAAGATGAGTTGGGAGCAGTGGCATCAGGTTCTGCAAACCAACCTGGACAGTGTTTTCAACATGAGTAAAGCCTGTCTGGAAAACATGCTGGAAATGAAGTTTGGTCGCATCATCAATATCTCTTCGATCAATGGTCAGAAGGGGCAGATGGGTCAAACCAACTATTCAGCAGCTAAGGCAGGTATGCACGGTTTCACCAAAGCGCTGGCGCAGGAAACGGCCCGTAAAGGTATTACCGTAAACACTATCTCTCCGGGTTATATCGCAACCGATATGATTATGAAGATCGATGAGCCGATCCGTAATCAGATTATGGAAGGTATTCCGGTAGGGCGTTTTGGTAAGCCGGAAGAGATTGCCCGCACGGTTTCTTTCCTGGCTGCAGAAGATGGTGGCTTTATCACAGGTGCTAATCTGGCAGTAAATGGCGGCCAGCACATGTGCTAACTGTTTTGCGTGATGAAAAGCCGGCAATTGCCGGCTTTTTTTGCATCTGGAATCAGATCATCTTGTATAATGGTTTCAGTTCACACAAATTTACATATCTACTGAAATATTCAGCGAGCTTTCTGTGCATCCAGACCAGCGGGACCAACAAGCAGCCTTCCAGTTTAAGGGCGGTAATCTGACGATCACGACGTTGGAGCTGATGACGGCTGACTGTGCAAAAATCGAACAGGAATTGAGTCGTCAAACTCAGAAAGCGCCCGCGTTTTTCCGTCAGACTCCGGTGCTGCTCTCTTTTGATCAGTTAGAAGAACTGCCAGTGGCGCTTGAGATGATTGTTGATGTCTGCAAGCGCAATGGGCTGATTCCTATTGCCGTGCGTTGCGGTCAGGAAGCGATTAAGAAATCCGCCTGGGCTTTGGGTTTAGGTTGGTTTCCGCCTTTGACCGAGCGTCGCCTGAAAGAAGTGGCTAAAGATAAGGGTTGTATCCAGCGATTGCCGACCCGATTTGTGCGCGGAACAGTTCGTTCCGGCCAGCAAATCTATGCCAGTTGCGCCGATCTGGTTATTCTGGGCGCGGTTAATGAAGGTGCCGAAGTGATTGCTGATGGTAATGTCCAGATCTGGGGGGCACTGCGCGGGCGAGCCATCGCTGGGGCACAGGGGGATACAGACGCCAAAGTTCTGTGTCAGCAGCTCAGAGCGGAGCTGGTTTCTATCGCAGGTGTCTTTCAGACCTTTGATGCCTGCGAGTGGCCGGAAAATAGTGATCTTCCGGTTGAGCTGCGTTTAGAAGATCAGAGTTTAGTTATCGTTTGACAGAGGCGTTTATAACGAATCTGTGCATAAAGAACCGATTTACACTGCTTTATTGTTTTATCTGTATATATAGAACCGATATCTCAATGGAAATAATAAATACTATTAAAGGGGGAAGGGCGCGTGGCTAGGGTAGTCGTGGTAACGTCCGGAAAAGGTGGTGTTGGAAAGACCACCAGTTGTGCATCCATCGGAACCGCTTTGGCCATGCAGGGTCATCGCACGGTGCTGATCGATTTTGATGTAGGTTTGCGAAACCTTGATCTGGTGATGGGCTGCGAGCGTCGGGTGGTTTATGACCTGATCAATGTCACCACAGGTGAAGCCAAGTTAAGTCAGGCACTGATTAAAGATAAGCGTCTTGATGGCCTCTTTATGCTGCCTGCGTCTCAGACCCGGGATAAAGATGCACTGACCTACGAAGGGGTTGGTGAAGTGATCGAGACTCTGAAAGAGGAGTTCGATTTCATCATTTGTGATTCTCCGGCAGGCATCGAGCGTGGCGCAGTCATGGCGATGTATTACGCCGACGAAGCCATTGTGGTGACCAACCCTGAAGTTTCCTCCGTGCGGGATTCGGATCGCATTATTGGTCTGCTGGATTCCAAGACCCGTAAGGCGGAAGAAGGCGAGTCTGTTCGTTCACACCTTCTGATCACCCGATACGACCCTGAGCGGGTTGAGCACGCTGATATGATGTCGGTTCAGGATATTGAAGAGATTCTGGCCATTCCTGTTGTTGGTGTGATCCCTGAGTCACCGGCTGTGCTGCGTGCATCGAATCAGGGGGTTCCTGTGGTGCATGATAGTGACAGCGATGCCGGTCAGGCCTATAGTGATACGGTTGCCCGCTTTTTGGGTGAGGAGCTTCCGATGCGATTTACGGAACTCGAAAGAAAAGGATTATTCAGCCGGATGTTTGGAGGTCGGCGATGAAGCGTTTGCGTGATTTTTTCCAGAAAGAGAGTTGTCAGTCTGCGGATATCGCCAGGGAACGACTGAAAGTTATGATTTCTCAGGACCGCATGCAGCGAAATCAGCCTGATTTCTTGCCTCGCCTGCAAAGCGAGCTGGTTGAAGTGATCCGTCGCTATACCCAGTCTGAGCAGGACGATATTCAGATCAGCTATCACTGTCTGCCCCAGCGTTCTCAGATTGAATTAAATGTATCCTGGCCACGTAATCTGCCCTGATTCGACACCCGAATCTCAGCTCCGGATCTGCCGGAGCTGAGCCGATTACAGGCTACAGGCCCTGATAAAAGTAAGGACCTGAACCTTGAGTTCACAGCCCACGTTATTCTGGCACGATTATGAAAGTTTTGGTGCCGACCCCCGCCGAGACCGACCATCACAGTTTGCTGGTATCCGAACCGATCTGGATCTGAATGAAATTGCAGAACCGGTTGAGTGGTTCTGTCAGCCAGCAGATGACTTTTTGCCTCATCCGGATGCCTGTCTGATCACCGGCATCACGCCACAGGATGCCCAGCGTAATGGTGTGCCTGAGGCGGAGTTTATTGCCAATATTCATCAGGAACTGAGTCAGCCCAACACCTGTGCGCTGGGTTACAACTCCCTGCGTTTTGATGATGAGATGACCCGCCACACCCTGTATCGTAACTTTTATGATGCCTACGGTCGTGAATGGCAGAACGGCAACTCGCGCTGGGATCTGATTGACGTGGTGCGTACCGCTTATGCCCTGCGTCCGGACGGTATCGAATGGCCGTTAAACGATCAGGGCCAGCCCAGCTTTAAGCTGGAACATCTGACTGCGGCCAATGGCATCGCCCACGAGGGAGCGCACGATGCCGTATCCGACGTGCGGGCGACTATCGCTATGGCGCGCCTGATTCGCGATAAGCAGCCTAAGTTGTATCAGCACCTGTTTGATCTGCGCAATAAACATAAGGTTTCCGATCAGCTGGATCTGGTCAGCCGCAAACCGGTACTGCATATCTCAGGTATGTTCGGTGCTGCTCGGGGTAATGCAGCTGTGGTTGTGCCGCTGGCGCAGCATCCGACCAATAAAAACGGCATCATCTGTTACGACCTGATGGCGGATCCTTCCGAGCTGGGCAGTCTGTCCGCTGAAGAGATTCAGCGCCGGGTCTTTACCGCGCAGAGCGAGCTGGATCAGCCGCGTATTCCGCTGAAAGTGATCCACATTAACCGCTGCCCTGTGGTGCTGCCGGTAAGTATGGTGGATGAAAAGGTTGAAGCCCGTACCGGCATCAGTCTGGATACCTGCCGTGGGCATTGGAAGATACTGGCTGGCCTGGGTGATCTGACTGCGAAACTGCAGGCGGTATTCAGCGCACCTGAGTTTGAAGGCGGCTCTGATGATCCGGATCTGATGCTTTATGGCGGCGGCTTCTTTGGTCACCATGATAAAGATCAGATGGAGATGATCCGCGAAACACCGGCAGAGGCGCTGTCTGAACTGCAGCCCACCTTTCAGGACTCTCGTCTGGAAGAGATGTTCTTCCGCTACAAAGCCCGTAACTATAAAGACTGGCTCACCGGTGAAGAGCTGCAGCAGTGGGACGAGTACCGTTGGCAGCGCATCAATGATCCGGCGGTCAGCAGTCTGACGCCAGAGCAGTTTAACCAGCGATTAGTGGAACTGAGCCAGACCGAACTGTCACCCCGAGATCAGAATATTCTGGAAGATGTGGTGTTGTATGTGGAGTCTCTGGTGCCTTCGCACCTGTTTTAAAAGTGCTCTCTTTTAACACAAGCTTGTTTTGGCAAGGCTGCAAAAATGAAAAAAGCGATAACACCTGCGTGTTATCGCTTTTTTTGTACCGGCATTTCAGCAGCTCGGCTTAACGCTGAATCGCCTTAAGCTCCGAGCGCAGTGTGTCCGCCTCGGTAAAGGTTTTACTGCCGGACTGATACTGCACGGTCAGTACGCCGGTTTTCTGATCGGCGATCTCATTCAACAGCTGGCGCAGATCCTCAACCTGAAGTGCCTTTACGGCTTCTGCCAGTTGTTCTCTGCGGTCAAAGCTGATCTCGTCCAGTGCCATCTCGCGCCACAAGCGTTGTGCACGTTCCTGCAAGCGGTCATCGCTGTCGAGAATATTCGCCAGCAGACCCGCTTTCTGCTCAGTGAACTCCTGTTCGCTGATAGCGGCAAAGCTTTGGGCGAAGTTGCCCATAAAAGCATCGCTCAGAGACTGAATCTGCTCCGGCGTATGGCTGGGTGACTGCACCAGCAGGCTCAGCCCCGGTACTTTCAGGGTTGGGTGGTAACTGGCAAAAACCACATAGCCCAATTGCTGCTGGGTACGCATCTCATGGTAATAAGGACTTTGAAGAATATGGGCCAGCAGCATCCAGCGGGCCTGAGATGAATAGCTTTCTGCACCGTCAGTCTCGGCAGGCTGGTAATACTTCAGCCAGGCGTTGTCGTTATGGCTCAGTTCCGGTTTATGCGTCAGGTTTTTGCCTTCAAGACTCATCTCGGTAAGGCGCGGTACCTGATGCTCCGTCAGCGTGGGTTTCAGGGTAGCGGTTACCAAATGCAGATTCTGCTTGGCTTCAGCTTCTGTCATATTGCCGACAATCATCGCTTCCAGATGCAGCCGTGACAGGAAGTGACTGCGGAACTGCTCAAGATCTTTTGCTGTTAGTGGTTCGATAGTCGCCAGCAGCTGTTTTTCGTTCCAGCCCGGTTGCATTAGCACGGAACCCACCTCACCAATGATCTGGCGGTACAGGGGCGCTTTATCGGCATTCTGCCAGCGCTTGATCAGGCTTTGTTTGACCAAGGCGAAACGCTCTTCGCTGATCGCCTTTTTGGTCAGAGTATCCAGCAGCTCTTTCAGCAGTACATCCTGTTTGTCGTCATAACCGCCCAGCTGGAAGGTGATGCCGCGAACATGTTTGTAAACTGTGTAATCAAGGCCTGCAAGACTGGCAGGATAGGCAAACTCGTTGCTGGCTTCATTCAGCCAGCTGGCCAGTAGTTGAGTCAGTACCGCTGTTTCGGCGGATTCGATGCTTACCGGTGACTGCAGGCTGAAATACTGCTGCGCTTTGGGTGTATTGAACTCAGTATCAGCTTTGTACCAAAGCGTAGTGGTTTTGGTATCGCTGATGTTTGCTGGTTTTTCCATGGTGGTGAGGCCAGCCTTCATGCCCAGTGTATCGGCGATAAAGGGGTTGGCCTCCGGCAGGCGGAACCGCTCGGTAGATACCGGTTTAATCTGTTGGCTGTCAAAAGCAGTCAGGCGGTAATCACCTTCAAACCAAGGGGAGACCTGATCGGTTTCAACATCCGGGCTGATGCGGGTTAGCAGCAGGTTTTCGGGCGTCAGATAGCTCAGATACTGGCGCACCAGTCCGGCATCAAAGTTCTCCATGGCGTAAGGGGCGTGTAGCACCTGCTGGACCGGGTAGCGCGGCATATTAAAGGCCAGTCCACTGACAAAGTGGATCGGGGAGCTGGCTTCCATAAAGTTGAATGCCTGCTCAGACAGTGCCTTTTGTTCGTCAAAGCGCCATTGATCGATACCTTTATTCTGCAGCAGGCTGATATAGCCAAAGACTGCATTCGTTACCGCATCACTGTTCTGGAAACCAGTTTCGGTCAGATTGATGCTAATAGAGAACAGGGACTCTTCACCGGTGCTGATACCACTGCCAGCGGACAGACCTGTGGCCCAGCCCTGGGCTTTCAGATAGGACAGCAAACTGCCTTCACCTTCATGACCGATCAGACTGGCCAGATACGAAGCGGGTTTTTTGGTGAAATGCTGAGCCGGGTCCGGCATCGGAAACTGAAGTTTCAGTGCATGGCGTGCCTGCAAGGGTTTGATATCCAGCTGTAGCGGCAGACGACCTTCGGCAAACAGCGGCTTATCGACGCTGAAAGCTTCTGCATTGTGATTCTCAACGGCAGCAAACTTGTTGCGCGCCATCTTCTCCAGTTCATCCAGCGAATCATTACCCAGAATCACCAGTGACATGCGGTTAGCGGAGTAGTGTTTGCGGTAGAACGCCATCATGGCGTCTCGTGCACTTGTCTCTTTATCCGCCAGAGTTTCGATACTACCGGTGCTGAATCCACTGTAGGGGTGCTGCGGATTCAGTGCCTGTTTCAGAATATCGAACTGTTTGCGGCCATCGTCACGCAGTTTTGACTGGTACTCAGAGTGCACTGCATTTTTCTCGCGCTGCACGTAGGCTTCGGTAAACAGGGGGGCAATAAAGAACTGGGCGAAGCGATCAAGGCTTGGTTCCAGATAGTTACTGTCCACTTCAAAGAAGTAGTTGGTGTCTTTATATGAAGTAAAGGCGTTGTGACTGCCGCCATGCTTGCTGATAAAGCTCTGGTATTCACCGGCTTCAGGGTATTTCTCAGTGCCCAGAAACAGCATGTGCTCAAGGAAGTGGGCAAGACCGGCAAAGTCTTCCGGGTCCTGACCGCTGCCAATGGCAACGTTCATAGCTGCGGCGGCTTTGTCCGCTTTCGGGTCGGAAACCAGAATCACGTTCAGCTGGTTATCCAGCGTCAGGGTGCGATAGCTGCGCTGATCATTCTGGCTGATGATTAATGGCTGGTATTCTGTATTTTGTGCGCTATAGGTGCTGTTGTCGGTCGTGCTTTTTATAGACATAGGATTGCAGGCCGTTAGCAAAAGTGAAGAGATCAGGGTGCAGCCGATCAAAATAGGTTTCGGACGCTGTAACAGTTTAGGTGGTCGGTTAGAGCCTGTTGATGACATGGATTACTCGCTTTTATCCAAGCGGAATGTCCGCCGTTAACGGTGACAGATAGAGTTAATTCCTTCTATTGACCCTGATGGTGGGTGCTGGTTCGCAGAAGATCAAGCCAAACTCTGCGGTTCGGCTATCAGTTCATACGGGAATTAAGATTCATTGGTGTAGCGGAATCGATGTCCGCTGGGTTCAGAGACAATGCGTGAGCGGTTGACCGGATTGTTGACCAGAGGGGCAACAGGGTAGTAGTCGAGGTAGTCATTGTCAGCGGCGACCAGATAGGGCGTTGGATCGGTTTTTGGATCAAGCCAAGTATCCGCTTCTTCCCGTGGGATAATTACCGGCATGCGGGCTGCAATATTGCCGATCATCTGATTACTGGGCAAAGTCAGCAGGGCAAAGGTGTCGTAGCCAGTAGCTTCTGAAGTCGCGTAGCGGGTCATGATTCCAGCCAGCAAAAAAGTGCGGTTTTCAGGGCGGCGAACAGCAAATGGTCGCTTATGGCGGGTGTATTGCTGCCACTCATAATATCCGGATACAGGAACAATACAGCGAGTTTCAAGAGCATCTTTAAACATCGCCTTTTCATCCAAAGATTCAACCCGGGCAGAGTAAGGGCTGTTGTCCAGTACCTTTAGCCACTGAGGGCTGTACCCCCAATAACCTTCGCAAAGCTCTTTATCGACAATGCCTTGCTTGATAATGCTGACAAAGCCCTTGGGTGGCAGGTTGTAACTGGTGATCAGAGGCTGTCGGATCACCAAGGGCTCGTTCAAAAGTGTGTCGGTATTAAATGGGGTGACAATCAGACGACCGGGCATCAGGTGCTTACCTTGTTGCGGCCTGCGTGTTTAGCTCTATACAGAGCATCATCCGCAGCTTTTACCACTTGCTCAGGTGTTTTGTTCGCACCCTCCCGTTGAGAAACACCAATACTGATGGTCACAGAAACGGTTGAGCTATCCTGTTTTGCTTTCTTGCCGCGCTTGTTCTTTCCGGTCTGATCGTCCTTTGGGCGATTGTCATCGCGAATCTTCATCGCGTAGTTGGCGATGGTTTCACGGACTGTTTCAAGGTGCGGCAGCGCGTACTGAACATCTCTGTTTGGGAACAGGATAGTGAATTCCTCACCACCATAGCGGAAGGCCTTACCTCCGCCTGTCACCCGTCGGATTTTCGCAGCAACCATCTTCAAAACCTGATCACCGATATCGTGGCCGTAGGTATCGTTAAATTTCTTAAAGTGATCCACATCCATCATAGCGATGGTGTAGTTACGGCCAAGCTTCGCCAGTTGTTCATTAAGGGCTCGCCGACCCGGTAGGCCAGTCAGATCATCTTTGAAAGCCATATTGAAGGTTTCATGGATAATGGCACCGACAAGTAGAAGGCCTGCCAGGAACATAAAGACAGAAAGATAGCCGGGAATCAGAAGTTGTTGACTGACAATAAACAGAATGATCAACGCTGAGAACAGGGCGGCGTTGATAGTAGAGGGCTGCCAGAGCATCAGGCCTGACATAGCCAGGAAAGCGATAATAAAAATGTAGTAGGCAATAGGAGAAACATTTACCCAGTCGGGATGAAGTGATGGCCAGATCATCTGAGTCATAAAGAAGAGGGTTGGCTGGTGCTGATATTCGCATACCAGCCAGATAGCAAATACCTGTGCACCAAGAACCATAAGCTTGGTCGGCAGGTCCGTCACCATAGAGCCCTTTTCCTGCCAGAAAGCGAATAGCACAATGTTCAGAGGGCCAAGAATGGTTACTGAATTGAATACCATCTCAATACTGAACTTTCCCCAGCTCTGGCCCACGGTGCTTAGAAGAGTTGTAAAACTCCAGTAGGCTGTCACCAGTGTCAGCAAGGTCATCAGTACCCGAAGGCGGCCATAAACAAGGGAAAGGGTCGCTGCGGCAGTAAAGACGATATAAGGAGCAAGAGAGATCAGGTCTTTGACTGTCGGAGAAAAAGCGTTATAGCCAAAATGGGCTACAGGGATAGTGATCAACAGAAGCAACAAAGGAACAAGCGCTGATTCTTTCAGCTTTAACAGAATACGATTCACGACAACCTCACTGTTAACCGGAATAGGTAGATTAAAAGCTCAGCCCTGGAAAGCAAGCGCCATAACATGAAGATTTGTTACCTCGATGGCCAGAATCGCATCGTTTTGAAAATATTCAGTTTTTTTGAAACTTTTTTACTT
>NZ_MTBA01000011.1 GCF_002150805.1 Oceanospirillum sanctuarii | reverse complement strand
TCCGATAGCGATTCAGACTCCGATAGTGACTCCGATTCGGACAGTGATTCTGATTGTGATTCAGACTCAGGCCAGGATTATGAGTACGGCGCCTATGAAGGTAATGGTTTTAACAGCTGGGTTAGTAATGGCAATACTCAGTCTGCTCAGGCAAAAACTTCTGAGGTCGAATTTGATGGTGAAGATTGGTATGGCGTAAGTAATAAGAACAAAGATGAAGGTAATCAGGATGCTGCCATTGAAAACAATGAATCCCTAGTAGTCGATCTTGGTGGGGAGTTTGACTCAACAAGTTTTGATGTTCGAGGGTTTGATCTAGATGACAGCATTAGCGGAAACTGGACTGCTTATAAACCTGATGCAGATGGTCAGGGGTTCGTTGAAGTCGGAAGCGGTTCGTTTGATAGTAGTGGCCAGATCGATATTAGCAATTTGGGAGATAGTTTTACTCACATCGTTTTTGATGGAGATACGTCTCAGAGTAATGAAAACAAAGGTAAAGGTAGTGGAAATGGCAAAGATAAAGGGGGCGACAACGACAATGGTGTTGATTCATCAGCAACCTCTGGTTTCTTTATCAAGCCTGCTATAGCTAGCGATGAAACCGATGATACTTCATCCTGCTCTGGCGAGAGTACTGAAGACTCTGACTCCACTGATCAACCATCAGCAGTTATCGGCGCACATGGAATTTCTCATGTAATCCTCAAACTAGAGGATGGCACTACTGTTAAGATTGATGAATATGGCGGGGATGTTAAAGATTACTCGGACCCAAAAAAATACTTCGAAGACATAGAGTCAGAGTTTGGTTCAGCTGTGGAAGAGTATTTAATTAAGGCATCAACGGAATATTTTGATTCTGAAGCTAATGCGGTCGATCTCAAGGATATTGATTGGGTTGAATTCAAACCAAATGGCAAACTCGATGTTGATGAGACAGTTAATGAATCTGATTTAACTTCGAATGATTCTGGGTATAAAACTGGTCAAGCTATCGATGGTGTTATGGAAGGGGTTATCTATGAAACAACCTCTGGGATCTCTGGTCTTACCGATGCAAATGGCTCTTTCCAATATAAAGAGGGAGATCAGGTTACCTTCAAGATAGGGGATGTTGAGATAGGTACTGCTGATGCAGGTGATTTAGCTGAAGGAGCTGTGTTCCTTCAGGATATGGCTGATGTTTCAAGAGCTGATCTTAATGATGAATATGTTGAGAATATGGCTGTATTCCTTCAATCATTAGATCAGGATGGCAATCCCGATAATGGGATTACGATTACTCCTGAAGTTCATGCTTTGTTTGAAGGTGTCACATTGGATCTTAAAACTGCTTCTGAGGATGAAGTTAGATCTGCAGTTGAAGAAGCTGGGTGGGATGCTATCTCTGAAGAAGATGCAATGGATCATGTCCAGAGAATGCTCGAACAATACTCTGATCAAACAGTGTTTGAAGAGCATGTTGATGATTCCATTAGTACAGCCAGTTTTGCAAAAGCACCATTGGATGGAATGAGCTACGAAACCTCTTCTGGGTTATCTGGTGAACTGGATAATGGCTGTTTTGAATATGATTCGGGCGATAGCGTAAGCTTTTTCGCTGGGGATCAACTTGTGGCAAGCTTTGAATCTGAAAATATTGGAGATGATGGGCTTATCACTTTTGATGAAGCAGGCTTCTTAGTTAGCAAGGATGAGCTTGAAGAAATCATTGGAGGTGAGGTGTTTGCTACAGAAGCAGCAGAACTTCCGTTTAATGAAGCTGGAGAGTCTAGTTCTCCTGATGATTTTGGAGCACCTGAGAATGAGGATGATTATTCTGGTTCAAATGACTTGTTTATGTTCGGTGAGGAAGAACCTCAAGGACTAATCGATGCTCTTGAAAATGGTGTGGAAGAGCCTTCTGGGGATCAGGGATGGTCTACTCTCATAGAGAATGAACAAGTTTCCGATGGTTCTGAATTTGGAGAGTTTAATTCCGACGGAGATAACGGCGGCGATGAATTCTTGGATCCTGATGAGACTCCGGTCGATTGGGGGTAAGCAAAAAGAGAGTCGATAGGCTCTCAGACTGCTGACAAAGTCCTCGCCTCGTGCGGGGACTTTTTATAATAGCAACATGCTAAAAGACAAAACCCCAACCCAGTCCGAACTGGAGTTCGTGTGTATCAACGAACTCGTCCCCGATGACCACCTACTCCGTAAAATTGAAGCCACTATCGACTTCAGTTTTATCCATGATCTGGTCAAAGATCTCTATTGCGCTGATAACGGCCGCCCCGCGCTTGATCCGACTTTGCTGTTTAAGCTCCTGTTTCTCGGTTACCTCTACGGTATCCGCAGTGAGCGTCAGCTGATCCGAGATGTGCAGGTGAATGTCGCTTATCGCTGGTTCCTCGGTCTGAACCTGACCGACAAAGTCCCTGATGCTTCGACACTCAGCCAGAACCGCCGCAGACGTTTTAACGAGTCCGATGTGTATCAGCAGATCTTTGATGAGATCGTTCTGCAGGCAATGCGCAAAAAGCTGGTGACCGGACGCGTGCTTTACACCGATTCCACGCATCTCAAAGCCAATGCCAACAAGAATAAGTCGATTAAGGTGAAAGCCGAGCAAAGCGCCAAAGACTATCTTGGCGTACTGGATCAGGCGGTTGAGGAGGATCGCTTAGCCCATGGAAAAAAGCCCTTACCGTCGCGCTCGAAAACGCCCGAAACGCGCACGATTAAGCAAAGTACCACCGACCCGGACAGCGGGTACATGGTGCGCGACGGCAAGCCCAAAGGCTTTTACTATCTGGATCACCGTACGGTGGATGGCGTCTGTAACATCATCACCGATGTGCACGTCACACCGGGCAATGTTCATGACAGCAAGCCCTATCTCAAACGGCTTGATCGGCAAAAGGAACGCTTTGGCTTCGACATCCAAGCGGTTGGGGTCGATGCGGGTTACTTTACAGCAGCCATCTGCAAAGGGCTGGAAGAACGCCAGCTGTATGGGGTAATCGGCTACCACCGCCCGACCCACCGCAAGGGCACGTTTTATAAGCGGGAATATCACTATGATGCCAAGCAGGATCATTACACCTGTCCGGAAGGCCAACGGCTGATCTATACCACCACGAATCGAGAAGGTTATCGGCATTACCAATCCAACCCGGAACATTGCCTGACCAGCCCAAGACGAGCTCAGTGCACACAAAATGCGAAAGGGGTTAAAACAGTGACGCGCCACGTCTGGGAAGACAGTAAAGAACGGATCGATCAGCACCGGCTGAACCCAGTAGGGAAAAAGATCTACCGATGCCAAAGAGCTTCACGGTTACCGATACGCCCGCTATCGGGGGCTGAATCGTGTCAAAAGGCAGTGTTTACTGGCGGCAGCCGCCCAAAATATGAAGAAAATAGCGTTGATGAGCAGTAAAGCGGCCTGAGCAGGTCGTTTTAGGTGTGAAATAAGCAACAAGGGCGAGATAGCACGCATCAAAAGCGAGCGAGTCATCTGAGATCGGGTCGTCAGGCAGGCTCATTAGGTATCTGATGAGCCCTGAAAAACGAACCCCGGTCAAAAATAACCGGGGTTTGTCAGCAGTCTGAAAGCCAATAGGCTCTCTTTTTTTTATAAAGTACTCTTTATTGTATTGGCTTTTGAAAAAGTAATATTTTATTCAGGCTTTCTTCATGCTCTCCGGGTGGAATCCTTACCAAAAGCGACAAAAACCACTCGCAGATTGTTAAATCCTTGTCATAGTGAGAAAGTGAGTCCTAACAAAATGTTACAATCTGCCGGATAATGGATTGTTTTTTATTTCAGGTATTAAGAGCAACAAGAAGAGCATGTTTGCGTTTTATCAGCGGGAAGTGTCTATGAAAATCAGCAGCTTTATTCTGTTGGCAGGTTTAGGATTGTCTCCTGTGCTGGCATCTGCACAGGAGGGTGTTTATGTTGGTGGCTTTTATGAAGCTGTGGCTACTGACACTAAAAAGAAAACTGATGCTGATTACGATTATATCGATGGTGGTAAGGGGCCGGGTATCGAAATTGGTGTTCTTTTTACGCCAACCTGGGGCGCTCGTCTGGAATGGGGACAGCAGGATTACCACAGGGCTTCATCTTTAGCAACCGGTGGTAATGAGCGTCGCCTGGGTATCGATCTGATGTATCGGTTTACCGAAAAGAATCATCTCTACACCTTCGCTGGTTTTAAAAGTGTGACTCCGGGGCTAGGGCATTCGGTGATCAATGCAGGTCTGGGGGGGAGTTTTCCTCTGGCATCTCAATGGTCTGTGTTTGCTGAAGGCGCTGTTTATCAGGGTATGAAAACCTCTTTCACAGATATAGGGACCAAAGCGGGTATTCGCTATCAGTTCTATAACAGTGAAACGGACTTTATTAACCCCCATAAGCCGGTTCATACCGTGATTATTTCTGTGCCTGAGCCGGATATTGATAAAGATGGCGTGATTGATCGTCTGGATCTGTGTCCGGGGACACCGATGCAATATCTGGTGAATGAGGATGGTTGTACGATTGCCGAGCAGTTTGTGGTCTCGATGCAGCTTAACGTGCTCTTCCCGAACGATTCCTCTGAAGTTGATCCTGCGTATTATCAGGAGATTAGGAAAGTTGCTGATTTTCTGGACCGAAATCCTGAAACAGCAGTGGAAATTGGTGGCCACACATCCGCTCCGGCTTCGTTCGAATACAACCTGAGACTTTCTGATGCCCGTGCTAAAGCCGTTGCCAAGGTTCTGGTTGACGAGTTTAAGGTAGATCCTAAGCGGGTTACCGGTAAAGGCTATGGTGAATCCCGTCTGCTGGATCCGGCGGATAACGAGATGGCACACAGCACCAACCGACGCATTGAGGCAATTATCTACGCGGTAGATATGAAGAATATCACTCGGTAATTATCGAGAGCTCACGAGCTACTTGAGCGGGGTATTTTTAGAACCTGCCTCAGAGAATAAAAGCCCTGAACATCCTTCAGGGCTTTTGATATAGACTTTTAGTGACTTAGCGCCCCTTAAACTGCTTGGCGGAGGTTTTGGCCGATTTGATAAAACGACCAAATGCCCGATCCTTCTCCCGTTTTTCCGCAAGGCTCTGCTGATTTCTTTCCTGCTCATCCATCAGCTTGTGAAAGCTATCCAGTCGCCGTGCTTCCAGCTGGCCGGATTCAATAGCTGCTGTCACAGCACAGCCCGGTTCATCATGGTGCAGGCAATCCGCAAAACGGCATTGTTCGGCCAGTGATTCGATATCTGAGAAGGTTTGTCGGATACCGGATTCACTGTCGAACAGTTTCAGTTCCCGTATTCCCGGAGTATCCAACAGTAAGCCGCCATCGGTGATCAGATGCAGGCTGCGTCCTGTGGTAGTGTGTCGCCCCTTGGCATCATCTTCCCGAATGTCCTGAGTCGCCTGCTCATGGTTGCCGGTCAGACTGTTAACCAGTGTGGATTTTCCAACACCTGATGATCCGGTCAGCGCCAGAGTTTGTCCGCTTTTACACCAGGGCAGTAAACGCTTTACTGATTCCGGATCCGTGGCATTTACACTTTCCACGGGCAAGAGGTTATCGAGGCTTTGGATCTGACGGATAAAGTCTTCCGGCTCTGCACACAAATCACTTTTGGTCAGTACGATAACCGGCTGAATACCGCTTTCTGCCGCAAGGCTCAGGTAGCGTTCCAGTCGGCTGAGATTAAAGTCCTGATTGCATGAGGTGACGATCAGCAGGGTATCGATATTGGCGGCGATCAGCTGCTGAGCAGTTTCGGCACCTGCAGCCAGACGCTGAATCAGACTAAAGCGATCCAGCAGGCGTACCGGTTGCTTATCGGTATTGAGAAGTAACCAGTCACCAACCGTCGGTCTTTCCTGAGCGGGTAGATCTTTCCAGAACAGAGTGGAAAGGTTCTCTTCCTGCAGGCTGTTTTTACCACTGGCTGATGGCGCAATGCTCTGCAGCACAATACGGTTTCGGTGCACCTCGGTTACCCGAAAAGGGGTTTGCTGCTCAAGTTCTTCAAGTGTCAGCTGTTGCTGAAAAAAGTGACCCCAACCCAGAGAAGTCAGGTTTAAGGTCGATTCCAGTGTTTGCTCTGTATGAACCGGCGTTTTAGAAGTGGAATCTTGCTGGCTGTTACCCGAAGTAGCCGGGCGCTTTAGGCGGGATGGTGTAATTCTTGGTTTTTTAGCGTTTGAAGACATTGTCTTTCCGTTCCAGAAGTCATTGTTAAATGAAGTCTTTGTTAAACAAAGATGAAATGAACGGGCCAAAAGGTTTTAGGGCGTGGGGCTGCGGGAGATAAATCTCCGGACGTAAATAAGCCTGACCTTTCCCTCGTAAGACATTGAGCGAGGATATCGGGTCACAGGTATCAGCGGCTTAGCCTCTGAAAAATAATGGGAGGCTGATTAAGCGGCCTGACCTGCTAAAACAGTATTGGCGGAGAAAAGAACAATCATCAAAGGCCCTCGTCGAATGGATAAAAAAGTTAATGTTTGAAAGAGAGGCTAGGGTAGCGCGTTAGGCGCTCGGGCGGAAGTTTCTAAGAGGCAAACAATCGTATTATGGGTAGAAAAATAGCTTCCAAACAAAAAGCGAAGCCTGAGGCTTCGCTTTTCCGGTTTGCAGATCGGATTATTAAGTTCTGACTCAGAACTTAAACGCAGCCCAGACCGGGCAGTGATCCGATGGTTTTTCCATCGCGCGGATCTCGTAGTCGATACCGGTGGCTTCGCATTTCTGCATCAGGCTGTCGGTGACCAGCAGCGTATCGATACGCAGGCCGCGTTTCGGTTCGTCATCAAAACCTTTGCTGCGGTAATCAAACCAGCTGAACTGGCTGTTATCTTCCGGGTGCTGTTCACGGTAGCTGTCGACGAAGCCCCAGCCCAGCAGGCGATCAAACCATTCCCGCTCTTCCGGTTGAAAGCTGGTTTTACCGGTACGTAGCCAGCGTTTGGCGTTCTGTTCGCCAATACCGATATCCCAGTCGGTAGATGAGATATTAAAGTCACCCATCACCACAACTTGCTGATCTTTGCTGTATTCGCTTTCCAGCAGGTTTTGCAGATCGGCATAGAACTTACGCTTAGCGGGATACTTGGTCTCGTGTTTGATGTTTTCCCCCTGAGGGAAATAACCGTTCATCACGGTTACCACTGAACCATCTGCCGCTTCATAGTCGCCAATGATCATACGACGCTGTGCATCTTCATCATCGGTTGGGAAACCTTTGCGTACCGACAGCGGTTTTTTCTTCGACATCAGAGCCACACCGTAATGGCTCTTCTGGCCGAAGAACTCTACGTGGTAACTGGTTGCTTCGATATCTGCTAACGGGAAAGCATCATCGTGTACCTTAATCTCCTGCAGGCCGATCACATCCGGCTGCAGTTGGTCGATGATCGCCTGAATCTGATGCAGTCGGGCGCGGAGTCCATTGATATTGAAGCTGACAATTTTCACAGTAGAGATCCTTATGGCTTGTGGTCTTAAGGCCGGTGACTGTTGTTTCTGGGCTTATGGGTTATCTGTTAACGATTGCCGCTTATCCGGTCAGTCGTCTTTTTTCACACCAAGACGTTCCATTTTCTTAGCTGCCTGCTCTTTACGCTGCTTGGCTTTTTTCTTCTGAGCCGCAGTTTTCGGACGATTACCCAGAGCGCTTTGCTCTTCACGCCATTTTTTAAAGTCTTCTTTTTTACCGGTACGAATATTGGCTTTGCCTTTCAGCGAGCGGGTTTTCTTCATACGTGTCATAGTGAGCTCACCTGTCGTTTGTATCGGGGATGATGTTCAGCGCCGGAAGCGGGGGAAGTTGTTGAGTCGGCTTTCGCCTGAGGGCGAGCATTTTAGGTCAGTGGCATCCCTGACACAATGAAAACAGCCGGTAGAGGTGTAAAGAAGCGGCTATTTTTCGATTTTTAGCCGCTAGTTGCAGGTAATCAGGTGCTTCACTTGAACAGTCGGCAAGAAAAGATGAACGACAGAGCTGTTGCGACTTCTGGCTCTGTCGTTCGATCTGTTCTTAAACTACCTAGCCTTGCAGCGCTCCCGTCCAGGTCAGGTGATTATCCCAATGAATCCCTTCAAAACGCTGTTGCCAGAGTTTCTCACCGGTTTGGGCATCAAAGACGGCCAGATCACCATCACCACTGCTGATGTAATACATCGGGAGTTGTGGGTGAGAGCAGGCACCGGAGCAGTCACTAAGCGTCTGGGTTCGGATTAGTTTGCCCGTAGACCGCTGCCAGAAGGTGGCAGTATTAGCTCTTGGTGCTGTGATGCAGACGGTATCCAGTGTCTTGTGGCAGCTGAGGCTGGCGATATAACCATCCAGCTGAGACCAGAGTTCAGCGGGGGCTTCTACCGCTTGCAGGGATTCACCCATACGATGACTGAAGATCAGGTTCGGGCTTTCAAAAATTTCCCCCTGATATTGAGCTCCGACCCAGACCTGCCCATCCGGGGCGACATCCAGATGGCGTAGTGACAACTGAAAATGCGGTGGCTCAACCTGATCCAGCAACTCGCCTTTGCCATTCAGATAGCTGAGGTTAGGACGCATGGTTTCGGTGTTCAGCTTGATGCGCGGGTAGTCCGGGTGGGTTTCGATACCACCGTTGGCGATCACCATTACCGGATGCTCATCATTTTGCTGTGGAAGAAAGGCGATCTGGTGCGGACCTACGCCATGGCTGTCCCACTCGGCAACCTTTTTAAAACCAGCCATCACATCGTACTTGCCGATAACGCCACGCACATTGTCGTAGTCGTTTTCCGGCGCATAAAACCAGAGACCATCCGGTGTGAACAGACCATGGCCGTAGTAGTGGCGGCCTGCATCGGCATCGACAAAATAGTTCTGCTTGCTGTGAAGATCTTCGATCAGAAGTTGTGTATCCGGGCGACGAGCCACAGAAACCAGAAAACGGCCATCGGGTGATGCAATCGCCTGATGGCCGCGCCAGCCGCTTTTCTGTAGCACAGGCTGCTTGCCCGTCAGGCTGAGAAGCTGATGCCCTGCACTGTCGGTTTTTACGCTGCTGGCCAGATGCAGCTGATTGTCCTGAACAGCAACTGCAGCTGTCGAATCTTCAGGCGCTGCCTGAGCATGGGCTGATACCGACAGAAGGGCGCTGCCCATTGTGGTAATGCCAAATGCTGTTGAGCCTAGTCCCTGAATAAACCGGCGACGACTTAGGCTGCTGTTCGGTTCCAGCTTGTTAGACATATTCGTCATTATCAGTCCCCGTCTGCGGAGTTAAAGCGTTGGGTCAGCTGGAAGTGCGGCAGCGGCTTTTTCAGTGCCCGTTCCAGTTGTTTGATCTCTTGATGCAGTTGCTCCGCCAGAGCCTTGCCTTCTGCAGATAGATAAACAGCGGAACCCATATTAACCAGTGTATCGAGGGTACTTTGGCTTTGATTCAGATGAGCCAGGATCTGATCCGCTTCTCCGGCAAAGCCCTGATGGCGTAATAACTGATCGGGGCCGTTAATGGTTTTGCCGGTGTCGCCTGCAGGCAGTCCCAGATAATAAGCCCGGATCTGGGCAAAGTTCGTCGCCAGGTTGGTGAGACTCTGGTTGCTGCGCCAGTTCTCTGCTAGATAGCCGTTCGCCCTGGCTTTCTCGTCATTCAAACGAAATGGTTTTTCGAGTTTATATTTGGTGAGTGCTTCTAACTGTTCCGCAAGTCCTGCAATCAGGTAACCCGCTGCCTGCGTGGTGCTGGCAAAGGTATCATTACCCAGTGAAGCATCGTGCCATTCAACCAGAAAATCACTCTCATTCCAGCGGGTCAGCATCGCTCTGGCGTTAGCTTCGCTTTGTGCCGCAACTTGGCTAAGCAGGTTGCAGGATTGCTGTGGGCTGGATTTTTTCAGGTGATTGGGATCGAACAGCAGGTATTCACTGGCGGTCAGACCCTGCATCGCAATGCCACCCTGTTTCAGATCTGCTTTTTCGCCCTGACTCAACAGAGTTCGGGCTTTGCGTTCAACCAGGTTCTTTTTATCCGGCCAGAAGCTGAGATTCAGGCGCACGGTAACATCGGTATTAGGTCCCAGAGGGAAAACCTGTAGTCGCTGCCATTCCTCTGAGGTGTTCAGCCATGCCTGTTGCAGTTTTGGCAGGGCATTCCAGTCTTTCATCGGTTGGCTGAGGTTTTGAGCGCCCGGTTTACAGGATTGGGACACCAGTTGATGAAAGGTCTCACTTCGGGCAATAAATACCGCCATCTGTCGTTCCTGAGTCTGCTCAACGGACTGAGTGTAGGCGTCGTAATCAAATGCAGGTTTTTCAGAAGAATCGGCAGCGGCCGGGGTCGACATTCCCAGACCTGTACCCAGTAGCAGTGCTAACGATGGTGTCGAGAAAAGCTTGAACATTAAAGTGACTCCAGAAAACGGATCAGTTGTTGGCGTTCATTCTGCGGTAGTGACATAAAGTTGTTCTTAGCGGTTTCCGCTTCACCGCCATGCCATAGTATCGCTTCTTCTAAAGTGCGGGCACGTCCGTCATGCAGATAGTTTTCCTGTCCGGTGACGACCTTATTGATGCCGACTCCCCAAAGTGGCGCGGTACGCCATTCCCGGCCATTGGCCAGATACTCAGGACGGTTATCGGCTAAGTCTTCGCCCATATCGTGCAGCAGCAGGTCGGTAAAAGGCCGGATCTTTTGATTCGACAGTTCAGGGCGATCTGCAGCCTGACCGGTTTTCCAGTTCTCGATATGACATTGATTACAGCCAGCAGTATTGAAGTGCTGATAACCCTGCTGCACAGCCTCAGAGCTGGTTTCTCTCTGCATAGGAACAGCTAAGTGCTGGGTATAGAAAGTGACATGATTCAGGGTTTTATCCGGTACTTCCGGAATGCCGCCGGAGGCACTTTTTTCACAGGGCTGATGTTGGGTGCAATCGGTATCGGTGTGCAGGGATGTGGTTAACCCCATATCACCAGCAAAGGCGCCTGAGTTTTGTTGTTTCAGCGTTGGTTCTGCGGCTTTCCAACCAAAGCGACCGAGGCTCGAGGCTTGCTGTTGACGATCCCAAACCCGGTTAGCCTTGCCGGAAATACCGTTCTGGTCGCTATCTTCGGGATCTGCATTGGCAAGAATTGCTTCTTCCGGTATCAGCTCCAGTAATCCCAGACCTGCCATGTGCGGTGCGATGCGGGGAGACATCTGTAAGTCTTCAGCCGGTTTGCCGTATGCCGGGTTGATCAGCTCGTAATGAGGGGTGCGAAGATGAGTTTGGCTGCCATCGGGATAGGTAAGGGTCTTTTGGCTGTAGGTGAGTTTCATCTCACCTTCCGGAGTGATCCCCGGCATTGCCATATTCTGCAGTTGGCCGCCATAAACCGGATCCGGTAACGGGCCGAATTTGGCCTGCTGTTGTTGGTCTGCTTCAGAAATCGCCGGTCGGCTCAGGCGAAGGAAGAGGCTGACCGCTTGTTCGGTCATCGCGTCTCGTTTGTCATTAAAGTCTGGAACATGGCCGCGACCATCTTTCAGGTGGCAGTTCTGACAGGCATTGGTATTCACCAGCGGCCCCAGACCATCCCGGGCAGTAGTGCTGGATGGAGCCATCACCCAGGGCGCTTTAAAGAAGCTGTTGCCGACTTTAAAGTCCAGCTGGCGCAGAGGGGATAGGTTTGCTGCAGGTCGTGAGAAAGCGTTACGGTCGCTCTGGGCAACACTGGTCATGCCGCCGAGACGTGGATTCTGTTGTGGATCACCTTCTGCGAAGGCAGGAGTGCTCAATGCGGTACTTGCTGCTAACAAAGTGCCGGTAAGTAGTGCGCTGGCTAACAGGGGAGTGGCCAGTAGTTTTCGGGTGGTCAGGTTATGATGCATAGTTGGCATACTCATCAGGCTGCCTGCTTATACCTTCTGCCTAGGAGAACCGGAGCGGGTTTGCAGGTCTTTTAATTCGGCTTTTGATTTGAATCACTTTTTATCAGTTTCTTAAACGCGCAAACGACCCGAAGGCCGTTTGCGGTTTTCACTGATATGTTGTGCTTACGAGTGATAGTGTGCGTTTAACGCAACGTATCAGAACTCGTGATCAGCGGTATCAGGATTCAGAGCATCAACATTCAGAGTGTTGGCAACCTGCTCGATATAACGGGTTTGCTCAACCAGAGTGTTAATTGAACGGGTCAGCAGCTGAACACCCTGTTGGTTGCCCGGAGCGATCAGCATATCGAATTTGATCTGCTGAGGACCTTCTGCCAGATCAACCATCTCCTGCAGAGTGGCATCGGTTTTCGCCAGCTGATTGCGCATCGCTTCGTCCAGTGAAGCGTCTTTTACTTTGATCAGGTCGCTCAGGCTGGTGCCGTTAACCTTGCTGCCATCAACACGGGTGTACTCGCCCAGATAAACGTTCTGTACACCTTTTGCGTCGTAGTAGTGTGAGTAGTGGGTGTTATCAGAGAAGCAGTCGTGCTCATCTTCGGTAGAGTTAGCTTCCATCGCCACTTTAATACGCTCGCCGGCCAGTTCGCCCAGAGACAGGCTGCCCATGCCGTACAGCATTTTGCGCAGACCCTGATCTGCGGAATCTGCCAGCAGAGTTGCGCGATAGTTATCAGACTGACCCGGAGCCCATTGCTGACGCATCCAGTCCAGATCTGCTACCAGAAGATCAACAGCGGCTTTTAGGTATGCGCCACGACGGTCACAGTTGCCGCCTGTGCAATCTGCACCCTGAACGTAATCGGTGTAAGGACGCTGGCCAGCACCGGTTCGGGTGCCGTTCAGATCCTGACCCCACAGCAGAAACTCAATAGCGTGATAACCGGTGGCTACGTTAGCTTCAGAACCGCCCAGTTCGTTGATATCGGCCAGTTTGTCTGCAGTGATATCTGCAAAGCTGATAGTTTCAGAACCGATTTGAACCTGGCTATTAGCAATAATGTTCAGTTCAGCACCCGGGTTGCCCAGTTCGTGCTGATAGTAGCCATCGTTAACGTAGTCGATCAGACCTTCATCCAGTGGCCATGCGTTCAGCTGACCTTCCCAGTCATCAACAATTGCGTTGCCGAAGCGGAAAACTTCACTTTGCTGGTAAGGTGCACGTGCGATAACCCACTGAGCTTTAAGTTGTTCCAGGCCTTGTGCCGTCGGATTCGCCAGGAAGAGATCAACGGATTTCTGCAGCTCAACGGCAGTCAGGTATGCGTCGTCAAAAGTAGCGAAAGCGATATCGGTATAAGTTTTTACAACTTTTTCTTCAGCAGTTGCGTTGTCCTGTGCAGGCATCAGGCTGCATCCGGAAATGCCGGCAGCCAGAGCGATAGCCAGAGTCAGTGAACGTTTTTGCATGTGAGTTCCTATAACTGTTTTTGTAGCGTCATATCATGGTGACGCCTGTTTTCGGATTGGGTGTGATTATTAGAATACAAATGAGAAGGGTTATCAATACCTTTTGCATGGCTGGTATCGTTATTTAATAACCTACTGATAAATAATTGATCTGATGCAGGTGGTGAGATGCAGTGAAGGTGAAATCAGGTATTATCGGGGCAGTGGAATTTTGCCCTTCAAGGAGTAACAAGGAGCTCCCATGGATCAGTTTGCTGTTTTTGTCTTGGATATTCTGGTGATCGGTTTTCTGATGTTGTTGATTGCCGGTATCGTTTGGGTTGGTGCCATGTACTATGTGGACAAGCATCAGACTAAGCACACCATCCGTCGTAACTTTCCGGTTCTGGGACGTTTTCGTTACTTCTTCGAACATCTGGGCGAGTTTTTCCGTCAGTACTTTTTTGCCATGGATCGTGAAGAACTGCCGTTTAACCGCGCCCAGCGCAGTTGGGCTTATCGGGCGGCAAAGAATGTTGATAACACCGTCGCTTTCGGTTCCAGTCGTGATATTCATAAGCCCGGTGCGGTTATCTTTCTGAACACCCCGTATCCGACCCTGAAAGAGGATGCGGTAGAGTCGCCGCCGCTTCAGGTCGGTCCTTATTGCGATAAGCCGTTTCACGCCAAATCCATCGTTAATATCTCCGGTATGAGCTTTGGCGCTTTATCCCGTCCTGCGGTTGAGGCGCTGTCTACGGGTGCGCAGATGGCGGGTTGCTGGATGAACACAGGTGAAGGTGGCTTGTCTCCTTATCATCTGTCCGGTGGCTGCGATATTGTTTTCCAGATCGGTACTGCCAAGTACGGCGTGCGGGATGAGCACGGTCAGCTGAGCGATGAAAAGCTGAGAAAAGTCGCTGCTGTGGAACAGGTTCGCATGTTTGAGATCAAACTCAGCCAAGGCGCGAAACCGGGTAAAGGTGGCATTCTGCCGGGTGAGAAAGTAACCCCTGAAATTGCGGAAATTCGCGGTATCAGAGTGGGGGAGGACTCCATCAGTCCGAACCGTCATCCGGATATCAATAGTCCGGCGAATCTGCTGGATATGATTGATCGCGTGCGCCGTGTTACCGGTAAGCCTGTGGGCATCAAGTTTGTGCTGGGTAGTCACGCCTGGCTGGATGAGCTCTTTACCGAGATCAACCACCGGGGCGAGGAAGCAGCCCCTGACTTTATTACCGTCGATGGTGCTGAAGGCGGAACCGGTGCTGCGCCTATGCCGCTGATGGATAGCGTGGGTCTCTCTCTGAAAGAGAGCCTGCCACTGTTAGTCGATATGCTAAAAGCCTTTGGACTGCGGGAGCGGGTACGGGTTATCGCCTCCGGTAAGCTGGTAAACCCAACGGATGTGGCCTGGGCGATTGCTATTGGTGCTGACTTTACGGTGACAGCCCGGGGCTTTATGTTTGCGCTGGGTTGTATTCAGGCGCTGCAGTGTAATAAAAATACTTGTCCGTCAGGCGTAACCACGCATGATCCGGATCTGCAGGAAGGCCTGAATCCTCAGGATAAGTCGGTGCGGGTGGCAAGTTATCACCAGCACCTGATTACCGAAGTAGGCATTATTGCACACTCCTGTGGTGCCCGTGAGCCACGGGAACTGCGCCGTCATCACGGACAGATGGTGACAGCTTCCGGGCTGTCAGAAAATCTGGCAGCACTTTATCCAGGGAATTACATCCCATTAAGGGAAAAAGTGGATTAAACTACGGCCCCATTTAGCTCGGGGATGGTTTTTTCCCTGAGCACGGAAATATGCTTTCCACGTTTTCCTGTTTGCATCCACTTGTGAAGAGGCTTCGGGGCTCATTTCGCATCAGGCGAACTTTGCCAAAAGCAGATTTGGCCTAAAACGGGCTTTGCTTTTAAGCAGAGAAAACAATGTGTCGAAGCCCAAAAACTGAGACAATACCGGCAACGGTGAACAGATTAATGACAAAACCCTGATGCGTTCAGGGTTTCAGGAGTAGAGAAACCCGTGTCAAACCCATCCGAAAATCAGAAACCTTCCGCATCAACCAACGATAAGCAGCGCAACGAATCCAACTCTCAATCGGCAAATGCCAAACGCAGCCATAAGCGCCGCCGTCGTCCGCCTTTCAAAAAGAAAAAGCCGAGCAGCAACTGGGATATCGCTCAGTTTGTCGTGCCGGAAGTTGAAGGTCAGCATCGTTTCCACGATTTCGATCTGCCGCTGCCTCTGATGCGTTCGATCCATGAGGCTGGTTTTGAGTACTGCACACCGATTCAGGGACAGTCTCTGGAGCACACCCTGCTGGGTAAAGACCTGATCGGTAAAGCTCAGACAGGTACCGGTAAAACGGCAGCCTTCCTGATCAGTATTCTGAGCTACTTCCTGGAAGAGGAAGCACCGGGTCTGCAGAAAAATGGTGCACCTCGTGCCCTGATTATCGCGCCAACCCGCGAGCTGGTTATGCAGATTGCCAAAGATGCGCACCAGCTGAACAAGTACTGTGGCTTCAATGTTGTTTCTATAGTTGGTGGTATGGACTACCAGAAACAGCGTGAGCAACTGAAAGGTCAGATCGACATCATGGTGGCAACACCGGGTCGTCTGCTGGACTTCCATCAGAAGCGCGATCTGGATCTGCGTGAAGTGGAAGTGCTGGTTCTGGACGAAGCGGACCGCATGCTGAGCATGGGCTTTATCCCGGATGTGAAGCGCATTATCCGCGCGACACCGAAGAAAGAAGAGCGTCAGACCTTCCTGTTCAGTGCGACCTATCCGCAGGACGTGGAAAACCTAGCCGCGATGTGGACTCACGAGCCGGTTCGCATCGAGATCGAATCTGAAGAAGAGACCAACGTAAATGTTGAGCAGCACGCTTACATCGTTGCGGATTCCGATAAAGAGAAGCTGCTGATCAGCCTGATGCGTAAAGAGGGCTGGGATCGCGTAATCGTATTTGCTAACCGTCGTGATCGTGTGCGTGATCTGTGTGATCAGCTGAAAAAAGCGGGTGTTAGTGTTGCGATGCTGTCCGGTGAAGTGGAGCAGCGCAAGCGTATCGCGACTCTGGAGAAATTCCGTGACGGTTCGATCCAGGTGCTGGTCGCCACGGACGTAGCGGGTCGCGGTATTCATATCGATGACGTCAGCCACGTGGTGAACTTTACTCTGCCGGATGACCCGGAAGATTACGTGCACCGTATTGGCCGTACCGGCCGTGCCGGCTCTCTGGGCGTATCCATCAGCTTTATCGGTGAGGAAGACGCTTTCGTTCTGCCGGATATCGAAGAGTTTATCGGTAAGAAGATTGAGAGCCAGCAGCCGGATATCAGCCTGATCGATATCGACTGATAGCCACTGATCGGCTTAGATAAAAAACCGGAGCTGAGTCTCCGGTTTTTTTATGCCTGATCGCTGGCGAATGAATGCTGCTCTTGTATTGCTCTGTTTTTGCATTGTTCTGTTTTTGCATCGCGCTGTTTTTGCATCGCGCTTAGGGCATAGGATATAGGACTAAAGCAGTCTCTGGGATGCGTATTTTTCCCTAACACCTGTAAGGGAAACTTGCTAGAGTAGAAGAGTAGGCCTGACGTTTGAACAACACGATATGTGCAAATAACAATAAAAGAGGCGAACTCTATGTTAATAAGCGAAGCGCAACATCAGGAAATCAACGTACTACTCCAGTTTAACCTCAGCTCCATGCAGGAAGGGATTAAGGTTCACTCCAATGCTGAACCTGAGCTGATCGCGGCAACCTGCCGTTTGTTTGAGAAAGGCTTAATCACCCAGGAAGATGGCGGTTATCTGACATCGCTGGGACACACCGCAGCAGAGCATGCTCAGGCTCTGAAAACAATTCTCACCGCCTCGGAAGTTGCGACCGCGGGTTAAACTCTAATTCAGCCCCGGTCAGCGGGATCTGGCCGGGTTTGTTCTTGCTATCAGGCTCAGTGATCTATGCGTTATCTGCTCTCTCTGCTGTTGTTTTGCTCTCTTTCCACTTCGGTACTGGCTCAGACGCTGACCGTTGGTCTGAGTTTGGCCGACTACCCGCCATACTATTTTGTCGGTGATAAAGGTCTCGAAGGCGCTGCGGTTAATATTGCCGAAGATATCGCTAAAGATCTGGGGTATACCCTCAGCTACAAGCGTTACCCGTGGAAGCGGGTGCAGCGTAATCTGCAAACCGGTGATGTGGATATGGTTCTGGTGTACTTCAAAACACCGGAGCGGGCGAAAGACGTGGTTTATACCGATAAGCCCCATGTCTCTGAAAAAGCTTCTCTCTTTGTTTCTTCTAATATGGATATTACCTTCAGTGGCGATCTTAAAACCTTGAGTGCCTATCAGTTTTTCGGGGTGCGCGGCTATTTCTACGGTGACCAGTATGCGGGACTTGCTGAAAACCATAAGGGTGATGTCAGTGACGAATCTGAGTTGGTGCGCCGGATCGCTAATCCCAATTTTGAACTGATCGGCGTCGGTAATCAGCCTGCTATCGAGTTTTATGCCCGGCAGCAGGGAGTTGAATCTAAATTGAAATTTCTGACTCCTCCGATCTTTGAAGGCTATAACTATTTCGCTTTTTCACGGGCGCGAACCGATGCCGAAATGATTGCCCAGCGCTTTTCTAAAGCCCTTAAACGCTATATGACAACCAAGCGCTATCAGGTTGTACTGAGAAAGTACGGTCTGACCCGCCCCGGGAAAGATTGAGTCCCACCGAATAGCCTGAACCGCTGGCGAGATACTCCGATCAGTCTTCGCTGTTATGGGATGATCGCATCAGGTAAAATTGCCGCCTCATTAAAAAGAGGCCAGCATGCTTACCGACGCCATCAAATCTGACATCCAGTCTGCATATTCCACCTTTCTGAAGAACCGCAAGCTCAGAGCCCGTCATGGCCAGCGTCTGATGGTGGCTCAGATCGCCCGTACACTGGGTAATATTCAGACCTCCTCCGATGGCGTGCGTACGTCCGGTCCTCATGTCTGTGCCATTGAGGCGGGCACGGGTACCGGTAAAACACTGGCCTATCTGGTTTCTTCGCTGCCGGTTGCCAAAGAGCGTGACAAGCGCATTGTGGTATCGACTGCAACGGTAGCGCTTCAGGAACAGTTGATCTTTAAAGACCTGCCGGATCTGCAAAAGCATGCTGAGATCCAGTTTAAATATGCTCTGGCTAAAGGCCGAAGCCGTTATCTCTGCCTGAGCCGGCTGGAGCAGGCGTTGGAAGACGCCAGTGAAGCTGCTCCTGCACAAAATACTCTTTCTCTGTTTGATGAGTTTTTGCAGGCCAACACCTCAAAAGAAGCCACAGCGCTTTATCAGGAGATGGCGCAGCATTACCTTTCCGGTAAATGGGAAGGGGACAGAGACAGCTGGAAAGACTCTCTGGAAGAGCCGGTCTGGCGTCGAATAACCACAGATCACAATCAGTGTACCAACCGTCGCTGCAGCAACTTCAGCAGTTGTGCCTTCTTTAAAGCCCGTAACGAGCTGGATGGCGCGGATATCATTGTCGCCAACCACGATCTGGTTCTGGCAGACCTTTCCCTTGGTGGCGGTATCGTCCTGCCTGACCCACAGGACACCATCTATATCTTTGATGAAGGCCATCACCTGCCGGATAAAGCGATTGATCACTTTGCCGGAAGCTTCCGTGTGAATGCGTCTCTGCAGTGGCTGCGTTTGCTGAAAAAGTCCCTGCCGGATCTGAACAGTGAACTGGGACAGGATCAGCTGATTGTGAAGCAGCTCAATCAGCTGCCCGAAATTCTGAATAATCTGGAAGTCGAGCTGGCCGAGTGTTATCGCCAGCTGCATGAGATCACCCAGTTTTCTCCGGAGAATATGGATAAAGATATCCGTCCGGTTTATCGCTTTGAGAACGGCATTGTGCCGGAGACTCTGATTCAGAGTGCGCTGAACCTGAAGATCAGCTTTGCCAGTCTCTGTCAGAAACTGGAGATCATGGTTAAACAGCTGAAAGATGCCATGGACCCGGAAGCTTCCGGTGCTTTAGGTCGGGAAGAGGGCGAGCAGTGGCTGCCACTGGCAACCATGCTGCACAGTCGTGCGGTCTCTGCATGGGAGTTGTGGGGCATGTACGCTACACCTCAGGCTGAGGATGTGATGCCCATCGCCCGCTGGATCACTCTGCAGAATCAGCAGGTGGATATCGATCTCGAAGTCTCCTGTAGTCCGATCAGTGCCGCTGGTACGCTGGCGCGTAATCTCTGGCAGCCATGCTTTGGCGCTGTTTTGTCGTCCGCAACCCTGACCGCACTGGGCAGCTTTGATCGTATCCGAACCCGTGCCGGTTTGCCGGAAGATGCTGATTGTCTGGTTGTTCCCAGTCCGTTCGATTTTGCCTCTAACGGTGTACTGGAGCTGCCGGAAGAAGCCTGCGATCCGACTCAGTCCGATGTTCACACCAGCCAGATTGTCAGCTTTATCAAAAACAAAGTGTCGACGGATGAAGGCACTCTGGTGCTGTTCTCCTCCCGTCGTCAGATGCGGGATGTGCTCGACAAGATGCCCGCCAGTTTGGTGAACACCATTCTGGTTCAGGATGACCTCACCAAGCAGGTACTGCTGGACCGACACCGTAGCCGCATCGATAAAGATGAAGGCAGCATTATCTTTGGTCTGGCAAGTTTCGCCGAAGGTATCGACCTGCCGGGCAAATACCTCTCCCATGTGGTGATCACCCGTATTCCTTTCTCCGTACCGGATGATCCGGTAGAAAAGACCTTGTCCGAATGGATCGAAGCCAAAGGCGGCAATCCCTTCCTGCAGATCACCGTACCGGACGCCTCAATTCGTCTGGTTCAGGCCGTGGGACGTTTGCTGCGTACGGAATCCGATACCGGAAAAATCTCTATGCTGGATCGACGAGTGCAAACCAAGCGCTATGGAAAGCAGCTATTGAACAGCCTGCCACCGTTCAGAAGAGCGTTTTGATACTGTTGGAGTGACGGGATGTTATTAAAGGTTAAATTAATCAAATAATCGGTAGAAATGTGACTAAGTTCCGTTTGGGTAAGGTCATGGCGAGTATTATTTAGGAAATAATATACGTTTAGAGTCTTGTAAGGGATTTAGTGCTAAGTTTTAATGAATTAATCCCACAAATTAATCAAGCAGTCTCTAAAAACAAGGAATGCCCATGAAAAAGCAGCTTCTCGCTCTGGCTGTAGCCAGTGTTGTTACCGCGCCAGCTTTTGCCGCTATGCCCGTAGGTACCTATGGTGCGGCTACTACGCTAGGTCAGACAGCTTCCCCTGTGACGATAAATAGTGTTCGCTTTAACCCTGCAGCGGGTTACTTGGTCGTAGACCATGAAGATGGTGAAAAGGTTCGTTTAGGTTATTGGTCACAATTTGGTGGCAGTATTGAGTTTGGTGAAGCGAACAACTTCCAAGACAAAATTGAAGACCTTCAAGACAGACTGGATGAGCTTAATACTAAAGAAGAAAATAATACGTTGACACCGTCGGATATTACCGCAGTACAGAATGACTTTAATGATCTGCTTTTGGATTTTGGTGAGTCTGGGAGTATGAAGCTTTCTGGTGCTGTGTCAGTTCCAGGTATGCCGTTAGCGATATATATCAAGCCTCTTGAAGGTGTTGTGACTCTAGATGCAGCTTTTTCTTCAATAGCTGGGATCTCTTTTCTTGATTCTCCAGTAGAAAATGACCTTTCGACGGCTTCTGCTCTATATATCAAAGGAGCAAATATTCTTCAGTTTGGAGCTGGATTTAGTCGCTCAGTTTTTGAGTTAAAAGGAAGAAGTCCTCTTAACGGAGAGTTGGTTCTCGGTATTCGAGGAAACCTATATTCAGCCAGTTTGACGAAGCAAGTTTCTCTGGTAGATCGGACAGGTATTGATGATAAAAGTGTAGGCGATCTCATTAGTGATGGCTTAGATGCAAACTCTAAAGATACAACCGCTTTAGGAGTAGATATTGGTGCTGTTTGGCAGTCTGATTACTATCAGATTGGGGTTACTGGCAAGAACCTAAATAGTCCAGAGTTTGAGTACGGTAGCTTGTCAGGGAATAACGAGGCCACTGAGTTTAGTGACGAAATTGATCTAGATGAAACACATATCATGGATCCACAGTTTACCGTTGATGGTGCTTTCTTTACTAAGACAAAAGCGCTTATGGTTTCAGGTAGCTTTGATCTTACAGAAGTGAACGATATGGTTGGTGACCAGCAGCAGAATCTTCATATATCTGCTACCTATTTCCCTCAAAATCCTTTTGTACCCGTTGCCCGTTTTGGTTATCAAAAGAACTTAGCCGGTTCTGAATTGTCTGCTCTGAATTTTGGTTTAGGTCTATTCCGTGGCGTCGCTAACCTTGACTTCACTTACGGGCTTGAATCAGTTCAGGTTGATGGTAGTAGTATGCCTCGTCAGCTTGGCATGCATTTTAGTTTTGAAGAATCCTTCTAAGATCAGGGAGATATAAAATGTTTAGCAAGAAACTTCTCGCAACATCTGTTTCGGCAGTAACTCTGGCCTTAGTAGGGTGTGGTGCCAGTGATCAGGATACTGGTTCTTCCGGTAGTAACGTGCAGTTGTCTGGTTTGGTAGTGGATCCATATATCTCAGGCGCAACTGTTTATGTCGATCTTAATAACAACGGCATTCGTGATAATGTTCTTGAAAAGAAAGCTCTGACCGACAAAGACGGTTACTTCTCAAAGAGTAAGCCGGATGCTTCTGGTAACCAGATTGATTATTGTGCCAATGAGGTTTATGAGCGCTATTGCTTAAGAACGACTCAATTAAGTGATGATGCGGTTCTTCGTATCGAAGGTGGTTATGATGTTGCTACTGGCCAGCCTTTCACAGGATCTCTGGTTGTTGATTTAAATCTGAATGGAGCACCTGCTGATGTAGGCGCTGCGAACCCTCTGACCTCATTGTTCGTTTCTGCTACAGAGGCTCAAGAAGCTGCGATTCTTACCTTTATTGGTGCCACGAAAGAGCAGCTGACAGAGGATTTCCTCTCTGGGGACAGTTTTAACTCCGAGCGCTTCCGTCGCGCTATGCAGGTGCATAAAGCTGTCGCTATTATGACCACTGTTTTGGATACCCGTTACGCACTAGAGGCGGGTAAAGAGTTTAATGATAAAAAGCTTCCAGCAACCTCCGGTAAGTATGTCTATGAGGCTGTTGCTACCTTGTTAGCAAATACTACAACACCGACTGCAAGTACAAACACAAATACGACGGCAATTGACAACTGGGCTGAGGCGCTAGAAAGTGCCGAAACTACGCTTCGTAGTGATGTTACCAGCCTTACATCTACCTCAGCCATGACTCCCAACTCTAGACAGGCTGTTGGTAACCGTGTAGCTGCATTATTTAACTGGCTCAAAGATACGACGTCGATTACAAGCACAAGTAGTCAGGATGATCTTTATAAAAATGCCCGGGTTGCTGACTTTGCAGTAGGTCAGGTAAAACGTGAAGCGAAAGCTGCGAAGAGCAGCAATAGTGATATTACCAGCACAGATAACGCGGTGATTACCGGTGTTTTAGGTGATACTGGTACGGGAGGCACGTTCGATGTTAATAACTTCGGTAAAGATGCTGATCTCGATAGCTTGATCAAGGCAAGTTCAACACCGACCAGTGTCAGTACATTCAGCACTGGTACCGAGTTGTTTAGCGATACATCAGGTTCAGAAAAAACTGTGGCAGCTCAGGTTCTGAAAATGGATTACGCTGATAGTGATAGCACAAAACAAGGTAATGCCTATTTGTATTTCTCAGCGCTAAGCAGTGCAGTTGATACTCAAGGTAGCGTGACACTTTGTGTTAATGCAGTAGGGGACGATAGTGACCTTAAAGATTTGGAAGCAATTAAGACAGGTCTCTATATTGCCGGTAGTTGGAACAGATTAAATGATTATTCGGTTACGGTCTCCTTAGATCTACCAGGCGTGCCTGATCAGCCTTTGATTATTAAGCGTACTGCCCTCGGAGCCACTTTGAATGATAAGGATTCGTTCCAGTTTGCTCTGGATTCGACTGGTGATCTGGAAACTTGGACCGGTTCACTTGCACCGTTTAACTCAACAGCACCAAGTACTGATGATGCTTGTGCTGCTGAGCTACCTGATTTGATTGCTAATTAATTCTTAGTACCTGATAAGAAGGGCCTTGAGCCCTTCTTTTTTGTACCAGATAAAAATGTAACGTTAAGTTAAGGAATCCTATGGCACGGAAAAAATGGATAACAAATGCGTGCTTGTTAGCAGCTTTCGCTGGCTTTTCTGCTCTGTCGGTTGCTTCTGATAATTATTATCCTGTAGAGCTTGAAGCTCGAGCCGGTATTGACCTTCAGGCATACAGCGAGAAAACGACGATTTCTTCGGGCAGTTTGGCAACAGACTATGATGCTTTGGTACCAAGTGCCAAAACAACGATAAAACTCTTTTTCTCGCCACAAACATATATGCAGTTTGCAGGCATGGGAACGCTTTATTCTCAGGCTAACAAAGAGACTTGGAAAGTTAATAATCAGCTGGTACAAGAAAATAATCTGGCCGCGACTCGAACCAGTTTTAGCCTTCAAGTGGGCCGGCGCTTAGCCAAATTGCATGATATCTCTGTAGGGGTGGGGTTCGATCAGAATAAGTTCACCCGCTCTAAGTTTGATATGACGGCCTATGGCGAAACAGTTTTCCCCAAGTCGGATAGTACGGCTTACACAGATGATGACCGAACAGACTTGTATAACGCAGTTGTAAAGGAAGAATTACTGGCGGTTAATCTTGTTGGTAGTTATACACTGAGTAACTTTTTTATCGATAATAGCAGTGGCCTGCGCTATAAGGTTTCTGCACAGTTTTCGACTCCAATGTATTTCCGGGTTACGAACATCAACGGTGGCAACTATACAACGTTGACAAGTCAGTTTGATGGTTTTGATCTTCATACCAGTGCCATGCTGGGGTGGCAATTTGACCGCCAGTGGTTGCTGCATGCTGGGATTCACACATACTACGAAAAACGAAATAAGATTTTGTCAGCTAATGCGCAGCTGCCAAATTCAGAGTTATTTGGTGCTGAAGCCCAGGTTGGCTTTTCTACCCGCTTCTAACGTGCTGAAAGAACTAGGGAATTCCCTTGGCCTTTTTAGGGTTTAAAACAGTATTGGCGCTTTAAGATCCGGCCTATTATTGAACGCACATGGAGGTGATGTGGGGTATGGCCGGCAAGGACGCCGACTCTCCTTAAGACTGAAAAGTCTTCTGGATGAGCTTAGAACCAACCACGAATCAGTTTCCACAGAATCCACCCACTGGGTTCTGAACAAAAGCCGGGTTTAGCCCGGATTTTTTGTTTTTGTCCTTTTTACGCTCCCATCGTATTCCTTCTTCTATACCTGATCCCAGTCGGTCTCTTTCTGTATGCGTCGTTTTTCTTTTATCTGCGATTTGAGCTGCTTTCTCTGTCTGTGATCCTGAGTTGTCGCGTTTTCTGAGTCGGTTTCAGATTATTCATTCATTTTTCTCCCTTTCGCAGAATTATTTTCTGTTATCGGTGCTTTTATCCCTGTTTGATTCTGTTTTGGCTGCTTTAAGCTATTGAGTTTTAAAGAATTTGTACCTATTTGTGGGTATATGGTCTGTCATGTGGTGTGTTGGCAGATGGTTTTTACTGCCCAAGGCCTGATTAAAGGTTTTTCCTTCTGATTAGATGGTTGAAATAAGTGTCATTTTTTGAATGAAGTATAATAATCTATGCGCATTCGCTGGTATGTGGTCGTTTGATTAGATAAATCATCTGTTGATGTTGCAGCCAGCCTGAAAAATAACTACTTATGTTTTAAACCCATCTGGTTCATTAAAACCAGGGCTCTGTGGAGTGGATGCGTTATGAATATTCTGATTTTGGGTAGCGGTGTAGTGGGTGTAACCACGGCCTACTATCTGGCTAAACAAGGCCATGAGGTAACCGTTGTTGATCGTCAGGATTCTCCCGCTATGGAAACCAGTCACGCGAATGCGGGTCAGGTTTCATTTGGCTACTCCACTCCTTGGGCAGCTCCGGGCATTCCGTTCAAAGCGATGAAGTGGCTGACTCAGACTCACGCGCCACTGAAAATGTCTGCAACTCTAGATCCGTTCCAGTACGCCTGGATGACTCAGATGCTGGCGAACTGCACTGAAAGCCGTTACGCGGTGAACAAGTCCCGTATGGTTCGTGTTTCTGAATACGCGCGTCTGTCTATCGATTCCCTGCGTGAAGAAACCGGTATCCGTTACGAAGACCGTCAGCAGGGTCTGACTCAGCTGTTCCGTACCGAGAAACAGATTGAAGCGGTTCAGAAAGATATCGCGGTATTGCGTGACTTTGGTGTGGACTTCCAGGAACTGGATATCGACGGTGCGATTCAGTACGAACCGGCTCTGGCCCGTGTTAAAGAGAAGTTTGTTGGTGCTCTGCGTATGGTTGGCGATCAGACCGGTGACTGCTTTACCTTTACCAACAAGCTGGCTGATCTCTGTAAAGAGATGGGCGTTAAATTTATGTTCGATACCGAGATCCACGGCCTGGAAGACAAAGCCGGTGAGATCACAGGTGTTAAGACCTCAGCGGGAACGCTGAAAGCGGATCACTATGTGGTGGCAATGGGCAGTTTCTCTCGCCATCTGATGAAACAGGTAGGTATCGATCTGCCGGTTTATCCGATTAAGGGTTACTCCCTGACCATGCCGATCACTAACTATGATGCAGCACCGGTTTCCACTGTAATGGATGAAACCTATAAGGTTGCGATCACACGTTTTGACGATCGTATCCGTGTGGCCGGTACGGCTGAGCTGTCCGGTTATAACCTTGAGATGCCGCAGAAGCGTCTGGATACCATCTCTATGGTGGTTTCTGATGTCTTCCCTGAAGGTGGTGATATCGCTAAGGCAGAATACTGGACTGGTCTGCGTCCTATGACTCCGGACGGTACGCCGATCATCGGTAAAACCAAGTTCAGCAACCTGTCGCTGAACACCGGTCACGGTACGCTGGGCTGGACCATGTCCTGCGGTTCTTCTCGTCTGCTGGCTGACCTGATCTCCGGTAACGAGACTGAGATCGATCCGGCGGATCTGGACGTAAGCCGTTACCGCTAAGATTTCTGCTGCTGCAGCTCTGAAGGTTCAGGCTGCAGTGGCAACGAACTTTTGCACTTGTTGTTCTGCTCTTACACACATCTTGTGCTCAGGCAGGCTCGTGAGCCTGCCTTTTTTATGACTAAAAAACGTCAGTTTTGCTGACGTTTTAATTTAACTGACTGTTTCAAAAGAGGCTTTTCCCATGGCGGATAAAAAAATCATCCACTCTGACAACGCTCCGGCAGCAATCGGCCCATACTCTCAGGCTGTTCAGGTAGGCAATCTGGTGTTTATGTCTGGCCAGATCCCTCTGGATCCGAAAACCATGGAAGTGGTTACCGAGTCTTTTGAAGCTCAGACCGTTCAGGTATTTGAAAACCTGAAAGCGGTTGCAGAAGCAGCCGGTGGTTCTCTGGAGAACGTGGTTAAGCTGAACATCTACATGCCTGATCTGGGCAACTTCGCTAAGGTTAACGAAGTGATGGAGCGTTACTTCTCCGCGCCTTACCCTGCACGTGCTGCTCTGGGTGTTAAAGAGCTGCCAAAAGGTGTTGATGTTGAAATCGAAGGTATTCTGGCGCTTTAATTTTCGTGCGTTGATTTCAGCACTTTAATACTGATGCGTTAGACCATCGCAGTGCCTTCCGGCACTGCGGTTCAGAACCGTTTACGCTAGACTACGACGGCTCTGACTCTTCCCGAATTTTGTACTGCAAAACCCTATATTCAGACCCTCAATATAATAACGAGATGGAGACCTGCACATGGCGCGGGCTGCTAAAGCTGTAATAGATCTGGCTGCACTGAAACACAACTACCTGCTGGCAAAAGAACTAGCTCCCGGCCGTAAGGCGGTAGCGATTATTAAAGCGAATGCCTATGGTCATGGTGCCGTTGAAGCCGCGCATTATCTGGCTGATGTTGCCGATGCATTTGGCGTAGCCTGTATTGAAGAAGCGCTGCAGCTGGTGGAAAACGGTGTTAAACAACCGGTTGTTCTGCTGGAAGGTTTCTTTACCGCTGATGAGCTGGAATCCGTTGATAAGTACCAGATGATGACTGCTGTTCACAGTGAGTGGCAGCTGGATGCGCTGGAGCAACACGCATTTTCTCAGCCGTTGCCGGTTCTGGTTAAGTTTGATTCCGGTATGCACCGTCTCGGTTTTGATGCTGAAGGTTTTGCTAAAGCAGTTGAGCGTTTGCAGCAGCTGGATCACATCTCTGAAGTGATCGCGATGACACACTTTGCCTGCGCCGATGAGCTTGAGTGCGATTACACCCAAACTCAGATTGCTAATTTTCATGCCGCCTGTGACCGTTTTGGTCTGAAGCACTGCATGGCAAACTCTGCAGCAACCCTGCACTGGCCGGAAACCCACGGTGATTGGGTACGTCCCGGTATTATGCTGTACGGTGCTTCGCCGCTGGATCAGCAAACTGAAAATGCCGCTCGCCTGAAGCCGGTAATGACCCTGAGTTCTGCCCTGATTGCGGTTCGTGAACTACCTGCCGGTGAGCCGATTGGTTACGGTCGTCGTTTCACTACCGAACAACCAACCCGAGTGGGTGTGGTCGCTATGGGCTATGCGGATGGTTATCCGCGCCATGCCATTGATGGCACTCCGGTTGCCGTAAATGGCAAGATGACCCGGGTGATAGGCAAGGTTTCCATGGATATGATGACCGTTGATCTGACCGATCAGCCGGATGCCAGAATCGGTGATCCGGTAGAACTTTGGGGTGCTCAGGTCGATGTGAACAAGGTGGCTGCCTGTGCGGATACCATCTCTTATACCCTGTTTACCGGTATCACCACTCGTGTACCTAGGGTTTATAAGCGTTAGAGCGTAAGAGCTTGGGTTCTTAAGCGATAGCAAAGTCTGCTTTATAAAAAAGGCTCTCCTGTTTGGCAGGAGAGCCTTTTTTGCTTTGGTGCGGTTGTTCTTTATTGTGGTTGTTCTTTGTCGTGCCAAGATTGTCTTATTTTAACTCCAGCGCTCCGTAGTCATCCCGGATACGCATAAAGCGGGCGAAGCGCGGTAAACCAGATGCGGTGTGGCCGTTATAGCGATAGGTGATAATGCTGCCGACTGGTGGAGGTGTCTGGCGTTCGAGTCGACTAAAACCACTACCGATTTTCATCTCCCGACCATCCGCCAGACGAACTTTAAGTGCTCCCATCATGCCTTCAAACTGACCTTTACCTCCGGTGTAGCCAAGTACCACGGCTTCGGCATCATCGTAGAGCTTTACCTTCATTAGATCATTAGAGCGTCCCGCCTGATGCAGGGCGCTTCCCCGGTGCAGCATAAGACCTTCTGCGCCCTCTTCAGTCAGCTGCTCCAGATAATGTTCCAGCGCCGCGCGACTGGGCAGTTTGAACTGTTTAACCGGCTGTAGCCATTCCAGCCCTGCGGTTCGGCAAAGGCTTTTGATATCGTCAACGCGCTGATCAAAAGAGGTGAGTTGGCTAGGCAGATCAAAGATCCGGTATTGCACCTCTGCCCAGTCCTCAATGCTGGTTTCCTGCTGTCTGATCAGGCCAGAGACCTCTGCAAAGCGCCCACGCCCTAACCAAAGCTCGCCATCCAGCGCCACCTTGGGAAGTGCATCCTGCATCGCTTTGGGCAGCCTGATGAGATTACCCTGGCGAGTTCTTAGTTGTTCGCCGTCCCAGAACGCCCGAACGCCATCCAGCTTTTCGCTGACCCAGTATTCCTGAATATTGTCCTGCTGCTGGTAGTGCTTAGCCAGCATTAAAGGCAACGGCGAGTGAGGGTTCAGGGCGTCAGCCCAGGCGAGTGAGGATGATGTGAAGCAGGCTGTGGTAGATAGCCCAAGGCTAAGTAGTATGCGGGTGAAACGATGTGAGGTCTGTTTGACTGAAAGCTTCCCTGTAGTCGTCATATCACTGCCTCCCTGAGTGACTGTTGGCGATGCCATTAAAGCTAGTGAGTCATCAACAGGAGTTCAAGTTTTGTCGTACTCGTTAGAGGGAGGATGCAGATGAGTATGACAGAGGTCACTATCGGATTGCTCGTTAAGCCCAGAGAAACTGAATCAGGCCGTAAATGATCACCAGCCAGGCGATAACCGGGTTAAAGATGATGCGCCACAGACTGGCTTTGGGTTCAAAGCCGACCCCGTGGATAAAGCCTGCGCTCACCGCCCACATAAAGAGGGTGAAGAGTCCATGATCCACTTCGTGAATCGATTCAGCAATCAGGCGTGGGTAGGCGGTCAGCACAACGCTGATGGCGATGGCACTGATCAGGGAAAGCGCCTGAGTCCAGCCGGATTTGGGATAGGGAATATTCATTATCGGGGTTCCGGTATCGCTATTTTAAAACCGGCCAGCTTCCAGCTTTATGGGCGAGAGCTGGCCGGTAAGGATGATCAGCCTTGTGGCTGATCGTTATCCAGATCAAACGCCGGATCAGATTCCAGCCACATCGCATTGATGATGCCGAAAGAGATCGCCAGCAATACACCTAAAATCCAGGCGAAGTACCACATAGTCTTTTCTCCTTGGGAGCTGCCGGATTGTTCCGGTAACTCTCAGTTATAACAATAAAAGCGGTTCACAGGCTTCCGGGCTTAGTAGGCCAGCGGATTGCCTTCAATCTGTTTGCTGGTCACCCGACCCCACATCACCTTATAAGTCCACAGGGTGTAGAGCAGAATAATCGGTACAAAGATCATGGCGGCAATAAACATCACGTTCAGGGTCAGATGACTGGATGCCGCATCCCACAAGGTCAGACTACTGTTCGGATTTGACAGCGATGGCAGTACAAAGGGGAACAGGGAGAAAGCCGCAGTGCAGATGATCGCTGTCATAGTGATGCTGTGGGTCGCAAAAGCCAGGCCGGAGCGACGGGCTTTTACCAGCAGCAGGGTCAGCAGGCCGGTGACAAAGGCCGTGATCGGAGCTGTAATCATCCAGTTGTAGGTCTGATAATTGGCCAGCCAGCCGTTATCCACCACACTGACCTGTTTGTTCAGTGGGTTGGGCAGGGCATCTTTGGCGGGCATCATATCGATATGCAGGCCCGGCATGCCGTTCAGCAGCACAAGGCCTCCGGCAGCAAAAGCGATCAGCATAATGACCAGCATGATAAGACCCGCTTTACCGGCACGATCCGCCACCGGCTGATCGGCACGCATCTGCAGCCAGATGGCACCGTGTGCTGCCAGCATGGTCAGGCTGACCACGCCGCAGATCAGGGCAAAGGGATGGAACAAGTCAAAGAAGCTGCCGGTGTAGTGCGGGCGCAGGAACTCGTCCAGATAGAAATCCACACCCAGCAGCAGATTGCCAAAGGCAACACCGAAGACCAGCGCCGGAACCGCGCCACTGATAAACAGTCCCCAGTCCCAGGTGCTGCGCCAGCGCGGATCAGCGATCTTGCTGCGGTAATCAAAGCCCACCGGACGGAAGAAGAGGGCAAACAGCACCAGCATCATGGCGAAGTAGAAGCTGGAAAATGCAACGGCGTAGACCGCAGGCCAGGCGGCAAACAGCGCGCCACCGGCAGTAATAAACCAGACCTGATTGCCATCCCAGTGTGGGCCAACGGTGTTGATGATAATGCGGCGTTCGGCATCATTTTTACCGAGGAAGGGCAGCAGAATACCGGCACCCATATCGAAACCGTCGGTGATCATAAAGCCGACCAGCAGGACGCCAACCAGCACCCACCAGACCAGTTTCAGAGTTTCATAATCCAGAATCATGCCGCACCTCCGGCGATTTCAGGCTTGGCCTGGTTTGAATGTTCGCCATTCTGTTCAAAGTGATAACGACCGGTATGCAGGGCGCTTGGGCCGAGGCGGGCGTATTTCACCATCAGGAAGACTTCGATCACCAACAACAGGGTATAGAAAGCGACAATGGCTCCGATACTGGTGTAGAGGCTGCTGGCTTCCAGTGTGGAGGTACTCAGATGCACTGGCAGAATCTCACCGATTGACCAGGGCTGACGACCATATTCAGCAACCACCCAGCCGGTTTCTGCAGCGATCCACGGCAGCGGCAGGGCAAAGGTGACGATTCTGAGGAAGCGGCGTTTGCTTTCCAGTCGGCGGGTAGCGTTAAAGTAGAACGCCAGCGCAAAGATCAGCAGCATGGCAAAACCACAGGCCACCATCACCCGGAAGCTCCAGAACAGCGGGGCAACATTGGGAATGGTGTCGTGTGCGGCTGCCTGAATCTGTTCTTCCGTGGCATCAACCACATTTTCGGTATAACGCTTCAGCAGCAGGCCGTAACCCAGATCCTTTTTCACCTCTTCGAAGGCGGCGATGGTGGCGTCATCGGTCTGGCCACCACGCAGCTTGGTGAGTAGGCCGTAGGCGATCATACCGTTGCGGATACGCACTTCATGCTGCTCGATCAGATCCTTAATACCGGTTACTTCCTGATCCAGCGAGCGGGTGGCAATAATGCCCAGCGCATACGGGATCTTGATGGCGTAATCGGTGGTCTGGGTTTCCTGATTCGGAATACCAAACAGGGTGAAGGACGCCGGAGCCGGATGGGTATCCCATTCCGCTTCAATGGCCGCCAGCTTGGTTTTCTGCACATCACCCAGCTCATAACCGGATTCATCACCCAGCACGATAACGGACAGAATCGATGCCAGACCAAAGGCCGATGCGATAGCAAAGGAGCGGCGGGCAAAAGGCAGGTCACGTTTTTTCAGCAGGTAATAAGCACTGATGCTGAGCACAAACATGGAGCCGGTGACGTAACCCGCTGCTACCGTGTGCACAAACTTCACCTGAGCAACAGGGTTGAACACCAGCTCGGCGAAGCTGGTCATCTCCATGCGCATGGTTTCGTAGCTGAACTCAGCGCCCACAGGGTTCTGCATCCAGCCGTTGGCGATCAGAATCCACAGTGCCGACAGGTTGGAACCCAGTGCCATCAGGAAGGTCACCATCAGATGACGGCGTGGCGACAGGCGATCCCAGCCAAAGAAGAACAGGCCGATAAAGGTGGATTCGAGGAAGAACGCCATCAGGCCTTCAATGGCCAGCGGCGCACCAAAAATATCCCCCACGTAGTGGGAGTAGTAGGCCCAGTTGGTTCCGAACTGGAACTCCATGGTGAGGCCCGTAGTAACCCCCAGGGCGAAGTTAATGCCAAAGAGTTTGCCCCAGAACTGGGTCATGTCTTTGTAGACCTGTTTGCGGGTCATCACATAGACGGACTCCATGATGACCAGCAAAAAAGCCAGACCCAGAGTCAGAGGGACAAAGATAAAGTGATACAGCGCGGTAATCGCAAACTGTAGCCGGGACAGATCAACAACTTCTTCTGTAATCATGGTGTTTCCCGTTGTGTCGAGGCCGTAGGTTCTGAAGTGGCGGCCTTTAACAGGTCTGCCTCAGTGGCTGTGGAGCGGGGTGCTGAGCCGGAAGCGTCAGCGGAAGTTTGCTCTGAGGCAGGCAGTTGAGGATTAAGCAGGCGAGTGCTGACATCACTGTCATTGATGACAGATGCGGAAGGGACGACAAAGTTGATGATGCCGTAGAGCAGCACCAGCTTAATCAGCAGTACGATACTGAGTTCGCGTACTAATTTTTGTCGGGCAAACAAAGATGTTTTCCAGCGTTGGCCAAAAGCCCGCTTTGTTTGCACAAACAGCGTATTCCGTTGCATAGCATTCTGATCCTGCAGTGGCGGTCGGCGATCTCTCGCGTTCCGGATCTAAATAATCAAACCTGTTTTCCTGGATTTCAGGTGTCTGATTAGCGTATAGCAAGGTGTATGCCCTTTTTGGTTTTTTATAACCCATTGATATTGCTGGGTTTTATTTTGTTTTTGGGCAGCTGTTTATTATTTTTATTGTCAAAAATGACAAATCCGGCTGGATGGCGTCATAATTGACAGCAGTAAATGGAGCGCTGGAAGTCTTTGCAGAGTCTGGCTGGCGTTCTGAATGGATTCATCTTCTGGTTATGACGTTTAAACGCCAATGCAGGATTCGCTATGAAACCCTCCGAACCCTCTCAGATTCCCGTAGCCGATATTTCAGCCACAGATTCATCTGATTCAGACCTTAACCGTCAACCGCCACCAGAGCTGGTTTCGATGCTGCAAAGCTACCCCGATCCCGCTGTGCTGCTGTCGGCTGACTACGAAATTCTTTCAGCGAACGCAGCATACCGCCAGAGCTATGGCGATGTCAGTGCGACAAAACGTCACTGCTATGAGGTATCCCATCACTATGATCGCCCCTGTGATCAGATGGGGGAATCCTGTCCCATGCTGCAATGTATGCAGAGCAAGAAAGCGCAAAGAGTCTTTCATTTGCATCACACGCCTCAGGGGGAAGAGCATGTGGATGTTGAGCTATTTCCGGTAGAGTCCGCCGATGGCACCGCTCAGTTCTTTCTGGAGGTGATGCGCTACAGCAAGCTGGCAAGTCCTCGGGCGGGTGGTGAAGGGCTGATTGGCCGCTCGCCGGCGTTTATGGCATCGCTGGCGCTGATCGAACGGGCGGCTCCCAGCGAGACAACGGTTCTGCTTTTAGGGGAATCCGGCACCGGCAAAGAACTGATGGCGCAGGCGGTGCACAGAGGCAGCCTCAGAAATCAGGGAGCCTTTGTACCGGTGGAGTGTTCCGGTCTGACGGAAACCCTGTTTGAAAGTGAGCTGTTTGGCCATGAAAAAGGCGCTTTTACCGGTGCTCATAGCCGAAAGACAGGGCTGGTGGAAGCTGCCAATGGCGGGACTTTGTTTCTGGACGAGGTGGGGGATATTCCCCTCTCCCTGCAGGTAAAGCTGCTGCGCCTGCTGGAAACCGGCACTTACCGTCGTGTTGGTGGTGTCGAGCCTTTAAAGGCCAACTTCCGCTTGGTCTGCGCCACGCACCGAAATCTGGAACAGCAGGTGGCGGATGGTGAGTTCCGAATGGACCTTTACTATCGGATCAACCCTTTTCCGGTGATTCTGCCATCCCTTCGGGAACGGATTGCCGATATTCCGCTTTTGGTAGAAAGCCTGCTACCTCAGTTTACCAAGGGGCGGGAGATCAAAATATCCAAAGAAGCGCTACTGCTGCTTCAGGCCTACGCCTTCCCCGGTAATATCCGTGAGCTGAGAAACATTCTGGAGCGCGCTTGCCTGCTGGTGGATGATCACTGGATTGAACCTGAGCATCTGCCGGATGCGTGTCGGCGGGCTGGGGGAACTTTGCCAGCGGGTGCTGGGATGCAAGGTGTTTCAGATATGAGCACTGATACAGGAAAAGGTTTTTACCAACCGGAGATTATGGGTCTTGAACAACTGGAAAGCCGTTATCTGAACTGGGCGCTAAAACAGCTGGATGGCGATAAGGCGTTGCTGGCGCACAAGATAGGGGTTAGTGAGCGGACGCTCTATCGCAAGTTAAGACCTGTTCAAAGCTAAAATCGGTTCGGTGGTCAGCAGGGAGCTTTAGGCCATGCCCAGCAGACGCATGCCCATAATGATGATTAGGGTTAGAGAGACCACAATCAGGATGACTTTCTGCATAAAGGGGTTGTTACCCATGACTTTCTCCGCCAGTTAATACTTACTTTGCAGGCGCTATTCTAGCGATACCGGCCTTTTAAACAAAGACAAGAACAGCTGCTTTTATGACTAGAGCCGCTGTTCTTTATGGCAGTGTTTCTGACCAGAAGAGATATCCTGACTAATTTTTGTCCGGCAATGACTTCACGGTCTTGCTAGAATGTCCGACTCCCTCAGTATGCTTTACTGACGCTTATGACAGCTTAGTCATCAGCGACCGGCTAAGAGCAATTCCCGCTCTGGTGCATACGGCTTTCTTCTGACGCATCGTCATTCTGAAAAAAAGGTTTTCTATGAACCCGCAATCCCGAGCAGGGGCTGATGCCTCCGCATATAAACCCGCTTTTGCGGAATTTGTAGCTCTGTTGGCGCTGTTAATGTCCATGGTGGCGCTGGCGATTGATGCCGTTCTGCCTGCGATGAGCATCATAGGTCAGGATTTCTCCGTGGTGCATGCGGAAGATCTGCAGTGGATTGTGGGGATACTGTTCGCGGGGCTGGCATTTGGTCAGATCCTTTATGGCCCGCTATCCGATAGTTTTGGTCGCAAGCCAGCCATCTATCTGGGGCTGATTATCTTCCTGATTGGCTCTCTGGTATCGGCCTTTGCCCAAAGCTACGAGATGATGCTGGTGGGGCGTTTTATTCAGGGAATTGGTGCCTCCGGGCCAAAAGTGGTTGCGGTAGCTCTGGTGCGTGATCGTTATGAAGGTCGTGCCATGGCGCGTGTGATGTCGTTTGTAATGGCGGTTTTTATCATTATGCCTGCTGTGGCGCCAAGTATTGGCGCTGGTGTACTGATGATTGCTGACTGGCGCGGCATCTATGAGTTCTTTGTACTCTTGTCACTAATCGCTTTGATCTGGTTTGCGGTTCGCCAACCGGAAACTCTGGTGAAAGAGCGCCGGATTCCGCTCTCTCTGGGTAATGTCTGGCACAATACCAAAGAGACCATGACCCACAAGGTCACACTGGGTTATATCGTAGGTGCAGGCCTGATTTTTGGGGCTTTTGTCGCTTACCTCTCTACAGCCCAGTTGCTGTTTAAAGAGATTTTCCAGATTGAGAAAGCCTTCCCGCTTTATTTTGCTGTGCTGGCGCTATCCGTGGGTGTTGCTTCGTTTATGAACGGAAGACTGGTGATGCGCTATGGTATGAAGCTGTTGGCGAATAGAGCGCTGATCGGCATGTTTACCAGCTCCGTCGTTTTTCTGGCTCTTCTGGTCCTGCTGGATGGCAATGTTCCTATCTGGCTGTTTATGCTGTTTGGCGCGATGATTTTTGCCTGTATCGGTCTGCTGTTCGGTAATATGAATGCGCTGGCGATGGAGCCTCTGGGGCATATTGCCGGTGTGGCATCATCGGTAATCGGTTCCGTGACCACCTTTATCTCTATGGTGGTAGGGATGGCCTTTGGCCAGACCTATAACGGTACTCTGTATCCGCTGTTTATCGCATTTGCGGTGCTGTCATTAGTTTGCTGGTTGGTAACCCGAAATATCCAGCATGAGGCACAGGCTAAAGCATCAGCCTGATCGGGCCTTGCTGAGTGTCACGCTCAATGAAAGGTTACAGATACGAAAAAAGCCGGTGTCGCTGTTTGCGACATCGGCTTTTTGTTTGTCGGGAGGTTTGTCGGGAGTACAGCTCTTAGTCAGTCTTTTTCTTCTTTTTCAGGCTCTTCAGCATTTTTACGCCTTTCTTGCGCTGGTTATAAGCCAGCGCGATCTCCTGCTTTAGTTGACGGCTTTTCTCAAAGTCGCTGCAGGCTTCGTACTCTTCCTTCAGCTGCTTCTCGTGCTTGCGCAGCTTTTTGATCACCTTTTTCAGGTACTCTTTTTTCTCTTTGCGCTTCTGTTCATCGGAGCGGATAAAGGCTTCGGCTTTTTTGATCAGTTTGCTGATTTTCATGAGGCTCTGCTCCTTTCCCCTTTCGCAGCCTGCTGTTCCTGAATCACCTCGGTCAGTTCTTCGTCATCCAGAGAGAGGCTTTGTTCAATGTTTTTGGTCTTCAGATCGCTGTTTGAGAAGAGCACTTCACCCATCATTACCAGCTTACGGGTTACGTCCGAAGCGTAACCACTGTCGTTCATCAGAGAGACAGACATTGGCCCGGTAATCAGTTTCTGGCGGATCAGACTGCTGAGGCTGTGGTTCAGATTGTGATCGTACTCTTCCATATCCAGTCGCAGACGGTCCAGCGACAGGATAATAACGGAATCGTTTTTCTCTTCCTGACGTACTTTGTAAAGCTCACGTAGTACAGAAGCCAAACGCATGCGCAGCGTGTTGTATTCATGCTGGATATAAGGGTTGTCAGCCACAAAGTAGCGGGAGAGGTTCTTCTGCAGGTGCTTGGTGTCCTTGATCGCTTCCACGATATCCCGACCGGCTGCTCTCAGGCGGAAAAGCTCTTCAACCTGATCTGCTGACATTTCGCCCTGATAAGCACTGCTGAAATCGACGATATCAGCATAAAGAGACTTTACCGATTCGGCGTATTCCTGATCGATATTGGTTGGAATCACCGTGCGAGCCTTAAAGATCACCTCTTCCAGTGGCTTGTCACTGTGAATCTCATCCAGCTTCAGGCTCAGACCACCTGCGATGATAGCTGCAGCATTGTCGTACAGATGCAGGGTTTCCTGACGCACAGCTGCCAGAGTTGCTTCCGGCAGATCAGATGCGGCTTCATTCAGGTATTTGGGAGCTGAGCGGCGTCCGGTCTCAGCAGCTTTAAGGGCGCGTTCCAGAAAGCGCACCATGGCTGGGATCACCGGCAGCATCAGTACCACGCCGATGGTGTTGAAGATGGTGTGGAAAACCGCAAGCTTCAGGGTGTAGTTATCCGCCGCAATGCCGACCAGAGCGCTGGCAGCATCCACCAGCCCCGTCAGCTGGTAGATAAAGAGGATGGCGACAAAGCCTGTTACGGCGTTAAAGATCAGGTGCGCCACCGCCAGACGACGGCCTTCAACGTTGGCGCTCAGAGAGCCGATGATGGCGGTAATGGTGGTGCCGATATTGGCACCGATAGCCAGTGCCAGGGCATTCTCATAAGTGATCTGTTGGGCTGAAAGCGCGGTGATAATCAGAACCAGTGTGGCGTGACTGGACTGCATCACCACGGTGGCAAAAAGCCCGATCAGGGTAAACAGGAAAACACCGGCATAACCTTCAACTGCGTAGGCTGTCAGGTCGATGGTGTCTTTAAAGGCTTCAAAGCCCTCTTTCATGTAGTGGATACCCAGGAAAAGGAAACCAAGGCCTGCCAGCACATAGCCCATGCCTTTCAGCTCTTTGCTCTTCTGGAAAATCAACAGAATACCAAACACCAGCATCGGCATCGCATAGGCGGAGATCTTAACCTTAAGGCCGAGACCGGCCACCAGCCAGGCACCTGTTGTTGTCCCCAGATTGGCACCAAAGATGATGCCGACACCTGCAGTCAGAGAGATAAGGCCAGCGGAGAGAAAGGAGATGGTAATCACCGAAACCAGCGAGCTGGATTGCATCAGAGTGGTGGATACCACGCCAAAGCTGAGGCTTTTCCAGATGGTGTCAGTGGTTTTTTTCAGCAGCTTTTCCAGCAGGCCGCCGGTAAACGCTTTAAAGCCCTCTTCAAGGGAGAGCATGCCAAACAGAAAGACCGCAACACCAGCTGCAATCTCTTTAAAGTCAGGACTAACCCAGAAGCCATAGCCGAGCACCAGAAAGATGGTTGGCAGAAGCAGTTTTCGTAACATAAGTAGCGCTATCCTTGCATGCGAAGCCGGTCAGAGCTTTAACGCATTGATATTTGTATTAATTATTAAAAAAACCTGCAAAAAGTAGGGTGACACAGAACTGTAACCTGCTGTTCATAGAAGGCAAGCTTTACTAAGCATAGTGAGGTTTTTCTTTTGTAACAGGGAAGATGCAAAAGGAATATAAGTCTTACATAAATCGTCTGGAAGGCTACTGGCAGCAATGGTATTTCTAGTGCTGTCAGCCTCAGACGAGATTAGAACAAGAAATGGGCTGGCCGGAGTTTTCTTTCACTTTCCTGAGTTTGATTAGCGAGTTTTAGAGTTTCTGTACTGTGGAATTGGTCAGAATCTATAGCTTTTGGCCGGTATCTGGCAACTTGCTTAAATTGCTAAAATACTCATTTGATGGAAGCTGACCCATGATGGGTTGGTTCACGCGAACGCTCCGGTTGGATTTTTGGTTGCAGTTAGGTGGGTTAAGGGTATTGGTATGATGGAGTCAGGCAGTAACACCTCTGAAGCTTTTGCGGAAGAAGCTTCGGGCTGTCAGGAGCGGGTGCCGGTAACCGTTGAGCAACAGGATCAGATTCTGGCGTTTCAGCAATCTGTCTTTAATGATGTTGTCACCAATCAGCCGTGCCAGCAGGTATTGGATCACCTTTGCCGTCTTGCCGAGCAGCTACTACCTAATTCTGTTGCGTCCCTTATGATTCTGGATGCAGATTCCTATCGTCTGAATGTGCTTTCAGCCCCCAGTGTGCCAGAAGTCGGTCATGAGGCTCTGAATGGCCTTCGCCCCGGCCCCGGTGGTGGTTCCTGTGGTAATGCGGTTCTGAAAAATGAACCGGTATTTGTCCGTGATACTTTTAATGATGAGCGATGGCGGGATCTGAGAGATCTGGCCTATGACTTCAATCTCTGCGCTTGCTGGTCCTTACCGGTCCGCAACAGTGAGGGCGAGCCTGTCGGTAGTTTTGCCCTTTCCTCCTTTGAACATCGTTTACCCTCTTCCTTTCATCAGCGCATTCTGCAGGTTGGGGCTGATATGGCAGGTCTGGTGCTGGCCCGTCAGCAGCAGGAAGAACAACTTGCCCGACAAAATACCCGTTTACAGCTTCTGGGGCGCGCGATTGAAAGCGCATCTGAAGGTGTGGTGATTACTGATGCTGATAACCGGATTATTGAAACCAATCCCTTTTTCAGTCAGGTCACCGGTTACAGTCATGAGGAAGTGGTCGGCAAAAATCCGAATTTCCTCTCCTCCGGTGCCCATGATGACGACTTCTATCAGTCGATGTGGCAGGGGTTAATGGCCGAGGATCGCTGGAGTGGTGAGGTGATCAATCAGCGCAAGGATGGCTCCTTATGGCCGCAATGGTTGAGCCTGAGTGTGCTGCGGGATGAACAGGGCGTAGTGCAGAACTATGTAGGCGTGTTCACCGATCTTTCCGAGATTAAGCAGGAAAGGGATCGTCATGTTGCAGCCCTGACCACCGATACCCTGACTGGCCTGCCGAATAAAAGCCAGCTGCAGGATGCGTTAGATCGTTGCGATGGCGACAGTGCGCTTCTGGTGCTGAATGTTAATAACTTCAGCCTGATTAACTCCGCTTATGGTCTCGACTTTGCCGACCGGCTGCTTTCAGCTATCACTCAGCGCCTGACGACTGTGCTTGATGGTGCCCGTATCTACCGGTTGAATGCCGATGAGTTTGCGGTTCACTATGAAAAAGATACCTTTCTGAAGGCGGTCTTTACCAAAATCCGTGAGAGTTTCTTTCTGCATCAGATTCAGGTGGATGGCCTGAGTTTTAATATCAGTTTTTCCTATGGCGGTGCCGTGGGGCATGACGACCTGATTCGTAAGGCTCTGATGGCGCTGAAGAAGGCCAAGCAGGGCGGTCGCGGCCGTTTTTATCTCTACGCGGACAAGAAAGATGAGCTGGAGCAGCATCAGCGTCTTGAGTACATGCAATGGAACGCCCTGTTGCATCGGGCGCTGACGGAAGATTGTCTGGTGCCTTATTTTCAGGGTATCCGGGATAACGAAACCGGTGAGATTAACTATTACGAATGCCTGATCCGCATGCAGATTGATGATCAGGTTTATGGCCCGTACCAATTCCTGCAGCCTGCGAAACTTTCCGGTTTGTTGCCGGTGATTACCCGCACCGTAATTGATAAAAGTTGTCGGGTTATGAGCGGTAACAGCTGCGATTTTGCGATCAATATCACTGAAGATGATCTTAGTCATCACTATCTGGAAGGTTTTCTGGAGCAGAAGTGCGCTCAGTACAATATCGATCCGCAGCGTATTACGCTGGAAATTCTGGAAGGGGTGAGTGCTGATGGCAAGAAGAACCATATCAAGCAGCTGGCCTCACTCAAGGCGAAAGGTTTTCGTCTGGCGATTGATGACTTTGGTACCGAGTATTCCAACTTCGAACGGATTCTGGAGCTGGATGTGGATCTGATCAAAATCGATGCGAAATACATTAAGTCTATCGATACCGATCAGACCAGTTATGAGATCACCAGGGCGATTGTCTTCTTCGCCCGTAACGCCGGTATTCCGGTGGTAGCGGAATTTGTCCATTCAGAAGCGGTGCAGAGAGTGGTGGAAACTCTGGGGATACGTTTCTCGCAGGGCTATCTGTTCAGTGAGCCTGCGGCTTCCATTGAGTGCTGATTGGAGCTGATCAGGCTCAATCAGCTCTCAGGCTCTTCTTTGTTCACTTCTTAGCTTTTCACTTCATACTGCCCGCTTTATTTGCCGGTTAACCTTTATAGGTCAGTTCCAGAGTCCGGTCGGCAATGCGCTCGGCATCTTCATCCTGGTGAGTTACCAGAATCAGGGTTTTACCCTGGCTTCTTGCGGTTACCGCTGTCCACAGGGCTGCTTTGTGACGAGTGTGCTGATCCAGTTCGGCAAAGGGCTCATCCAGCAGAATCAGAGGCTCCGGTCTCAGTAGGGTACGGATCAGACCGATACGCTGGCGTTGCCCACCTGACAACTCTGTCGGGAATTTATCCAACTGATCAGCCACATCCAGAGCGTCAGCGGCTTCTTCAAACTGAGCGCGACTCGGTGGCTCACTAAAGCCCAGTTTCAGGTTGGTCATTACACTCAGGTGTTCAAACAGATTGTGTTCCTGAAACAGCATGCTAACGGGACGCTGATGGGCCGGTAACCTGAGCAAATCTTCACCATTCCACAGAACCCGACCACTTCTGGCTTGCTCGAACCCCGCCAGAGTGTGTAGCAGCGTGCTTTTACCTACACCGCTTCTGCCCTGAATGGCCAGACATTCTCCGGCAGCCAGTTGCAGATCATAATTAAGTTTGTAGCCATCCAGCACCACTTCCAGCTGATCAACGATCAGGCCTTTCTGTAGCGCATCCTGATAGGCTGCGGCATCCGTTCCGCTGAGTTTGATGGTCTCAGTCATAGGTTTTTCCTTATGATCCCGGCTGATCAGTGTGATTGTCGGCGGAACGATTTGGGTTGCGGGTCTGGTGGCGTTCAAAGAAAAAGACCAGCAGGGCGCAGATAGTCAGCAGGAGAAGTGAGGCCAAAGCCGCTTCAGCCATGCGATAGCTACCGGCATAACCGTAAATCAGCCAGGGAAGTGTCATAGTGTTATTGTCGCCAAAAATTGAGAAAACTGCGACATCTCCCAGTGCCAACAGCAGCGCTAAGGCAAAGCTGCCTTTGGCAACGGGACGGATAAAGGGCCAGATGACCCGGAATTGTTCGAGTGGCGAAAGCCCGAGATTGGCGCTCAGCCGGCCATATTGCTGATCAAATTGCAGTACCCGGGGTTTAAGCTGCGCGATAACAAACGGCAGCAGAAGTACGCTGTTGATCAGTACCAGCCAGAAGATGCCCCATTGCTCCAGATCGATACGGGGCAGCAGCAGAATATAAAGCCCGGTGGAGAGTACCATTGCCGGTGCCACTAAGGTGTGAGTGGCCAGCCACTGTAACAGAATGCGTCGGTTTTCCTGATGCTGGAGGCTGGCGCTCCGGATCGGAAGCAGCAGCAACCAGGAGAGCAGCATCGCCAGCAGGGCGGCAGCAAAGCCCAGCAGCAGAGAATAACCTGCCGCAGAGACCAGATCCGGCAGATCCAGTTTTGCCAGATCAACCCGCATCACGGTTGGCAGTAACGCTAACAGGGGCAGCAGCAATAACAGCCAGCTGAGGTAATACAGCCCCAGATGGAAGCGGGCACTGTTTCGGCCTAAACCCGGTTGCCAGCGTTGACTCGCGGTGTCGGCACTTAACCAGTTGAGCTTACCCATACGGGCGATCAGGGCAAAGATAAGCCCGGCCAGAGTGAACTGCAGCCAGGCCAGAGTCAGGGCTTCACTCAGATTGAAATCGTATTTCAGCGCCTGATAGATCGCCACTTCAAGGGTGGTTGAACCCGGACCACCGCCAAGAGCCAGTACCACGGCAAAGCTGTTGAAGCAGAGCACAAAGATAAAGCCCAGCAGCATCAGCAGGCTGGGTTTAATCGCGGGCCATTCTACATGGGTAAACTGCTGCCAGCGGCTCAGGCGCAGCTGTTGTGCCAGGCGCCAGCTGGTATCGGGGATATGCCCCATCTGCTGACTCAGAACCCTGACAGCTAGGGGAGTATTCAGATAAACGTGGGCGATCAGAATACCGTTCAGGCCATAGAGGTTAAAGTTATCCGGTAGCAACGGGGTGATGATTCCGGAACGGCCCAAAAGCGAAACCAGTCCGGTAATGAGCACCAGTGTCGGCATCACAAAGCTGAGCAGGCAAAGGCTGAGAAAAGCCCGTTTTGCCCAAAGCTGCGGCATAAAGTGCAGGGCTCTGGCTATGGGTAAGGCAAGAGCCACCGAGATCAGCGCACTAAGGCCAGCCTGTTCCAGCGAGAAGCTGAGAATCTGCAGAATGTAAGGGTCGGTCAGCAGCCCGGTTTGCAGGCTCGCGCCATCGAAACCGATCAGGCCATAAAAGGCGAGGGCGGTAATCAGCAGAATCAGGCTGTAGGCAAAAAGAACAGCCGGTTTTAGCCACCGGCTGTCAGTTAAAGCGCTCATAGGTATTGCGGTTATCCGTCGGTCAGATTACTGGCTTGCCGCCTGACGCCATTCGCGCAGCCAGCTGCTGCGTTTCTCTGCCAGTTCTTCCGGGGTGAAGCCGATGGTTTTTGGCTGGATCAGCTGACCAAACTCAGCAGGCAATTCTGCATTGTCGATTACCGGTAGCATCCAGTTGGTGACTGGAATAATCTTCTGCGCTTCCGGTGAGATCAGGAAGCTCAGGAACTCGTTAGCCAGTTCCGGCTGATCGCTGTAACGACTGATCGCTGCGACTTCGGTCTGCGCCACATGGCCTTCTTTGAACAGGGCTGCCTTGTACTGAGTTTTGCCCTCGGCAATCAGGTGGTAAGCCGGAGAGGTGGTGTAGCTGAGTACGTAATCACTGCCGCCTTCAAGGAACATGCTGTAGGCTTCCCACCAGCCTTTAGTGACGGTCACGGTATGGCCCGCCAGTTTCTTCCACTGGGCTGGGGCATCATCACCGTACACTGCTTTCATCCAGGTCATCAGACCCTGACCCGGTGTGCTGGTGCGGGGATCCTGATAGATCACCTGAGCATCAGAGTTGATCAGTTCTTCCAGTGAGCTGGCCGGTTGGCTGATTTTGCTGCTGTCATAGATAAAGGCGAAGTAGCCGTAATCAAAAGGAACGAAATGTTTGTCGTTCCAGTTCAGATCAGCGGACAGACCGGACAGGTCCGTGTTGTGCTCCTGAACCAGACCCTGTTGGCGGGTGGTTTCGATCAGCACGTTATCCAGACCCAGCAGGACATCGGCTTTGGTCTTTTTCCCTTCGATACGGGCGCGGTTCAGGATGCTGACACCATCTTCTACGGCGATAAAGTTCAGGCTGCAGTTGCACTGGGCTTCAAAAGCAGTTTTCAGCTGCGGGCCGGGGCCCCATTCAGACACGAAAGAGTCGTAGGTATAAACGGTTAACTCTGCTTTCTCGCTGGCATGAGCCAGAGTCACAGGCAGCAGCAGGCTTGCTGCCAGCAGAAGTTTACGCACAAGTTTTTTCTGTTTCAGAGTCTGAAACATTTCCGTATGCAGTCGTGTCATAGTGCATCTTCCTAACCGGTAGTCGAGTTAAAGGATAGCTGTCTGGCAGGTGTTACAGAAAACAACAAACCGTAGGAATTCCTCTGTAGGAAAATTTATGGTTCGCGTTACACTGCCCCGCAACTATCAGGCTTGCCCATTACCAACCTGCGATTAAAGCCGATTATCTGTTTGCAGCTCGTCAGAGCGTAGTCTGTGCGTCTATCCTGAAGAGAAACGCACAGAAAATGCAGGGTTTATCGGTGTTTGGGAGCTGAATTTTCAGGCTGTGAATCATATCGGAAACTTGTTGGACCCGCCATGCACAACGCTATCTTTGAACAGGTCAATCGACAGCTGAACGTACCGGTACACTGGCTGCCTCTAAGTCAGTCGGGCACCAGCAACTGGCTTTATAAAGGCAGCAACCGAAGTCAGGTGCTGATGTTGCGTATTAACGCTCAGCGACAGCTGGCTTTTGGTGTGTCCCGTGAGCGAGAAGCTCATGTCCTTGAGCTGATTGCGGATTATCCCTGGGCGATGCAGGTGCTGCGCAACGAGCCGGATAAGGGGTGGTGTGTAATGAAGCATCATGGCCTGAGTCTGGGGCCTGATGCCATTTCCGGTGAAATCGCTTCCCAGCTGATTCTGGCGATCAGTGAGCTGCAGCAGATCCCGTTACCGGAATCTGAGGATGCAAAGGCTATCGCCGGGATTAACTACCCTGAACTGTTTCAGCGCTATCAGGAGAGCCTTAACCGGGAGTCAGATCCTGTGGTCTGGCTGGAACGGTTAAACCGTCTGGTTCAGCTGTTTGCTTCTTTGCCTAAGGTGTCGGAGTGCTACACCCACCATGATCTTCATCCTGGTAACTGTTGCTGGCAGGATGGCCATCTGGTGCTGATCGATTGGGAGTATGCGGGGATAGGTAACCCCTGGTTTGATGCTGCCAGTTTGCACCGCTACTGTGGAATCTCTTCCGGAGCTATTCACGGTATGCCCGCTTTTTCTCACCTGTCGCCACCGATGTTTGAGCTGGGACTGCAGCAGGCGCAGGATGCGATGCTGTTACTGGAAAAACTCTGGTACAAGGTCAGGGCGGGGCGAGGGTGATTTTCCCTGTCTTTTAACCAACCTGCAGCGTTAAGTGACTGTCCGGACAGGTGTTTCTGACGTTAACCATCCAAAAGTCTATATGTTTGTGCTATAATCATTAGGTATGTAAGTAAACTCCTATCTTCCTCCCTGTGCTTTTCTTCTATCTTAATGTCTTTGTCAGCTGGATTTTGACAGTCGTCCTTTCTGTTTTTTCTTGTTTGATCAGAGTCTTTAAGTAGCCGTATAGCTGAGGGTGAAGAGGCATACTCCACACCTACCTGATGAGAAGGCTAAACTTATCATGAGTGATAATAACGATATTATGACTCCTGACGGCAAGGTAAATCCTATTGATACGGATTACCAGATCGGTCAGGACAATGTCGCACTGCAGATCGGGCCGTTCGGTCTCGATATTCACAACCGGGTCTTTATGATCTCGGGTCTCAGCATCGTTGCTTTTGTGCTGCTGACGCTGATTTTTCAGTCTCAGGTCGCCCCCCTGTTTTCTTCGATGCGTTCCTGGTTAACCACAAACCTTGACTGGTTTTTCCTAAGTGCAGGAAACATTTTTGTTCTGGTTTGTCTGTTTCTGATCTTTTCTCCTTTAGGTCGTGTACGTATTGGCGGCACCGAAGCAACCCCGGATTACACTTATGCGGGCTGGTTCTCTATGCTGTTTGCTGCCGGTATGGGCATCGGTCTGATGTTCTACGGTGTGTCTGAGCCGCTGTCTCACTTCAGCTCTTCACTGGGGGGAACCAGTGTTGCCGATGGTGTGCGTACTGACTGGGCTCCATTAGGCGCAGCGGCAGGTGATGCGGCCGAAGCTGCTAAGCTGGGTATGGCTGCTACCATCTATCATTGGGCACTGCACCCGTGGGCGATCTATGCCGTTCTGGCACTGGGTCTGGCAATTTTTGCCTTTAACAAAGGCCTGCCGCTGACGATGCGTTCTGTGTTTTACCCGATTCTGGGTGAGCGTGTTTGGGGCTGGCCGGGTCATATCATCGATATTCTGGCGGTGTTTGCGACTCTGTTTGGTCTGGCGACCTCTCTGGGTATCGGTGCTTCTCAGGCGAGTGCCGGTCTGCACTATCTGTTTGATCTTCCGATGGGGACGACCACTCAGATTCTGCTGGTAATCGGTATTACCGCGCTGGCGCTGGTATCTGTCGTTGCCGGTCTGGATGCAGGTGTTAAGCGTCTGTCTGAGATCAATATGGTACTGGCGGCGCTTCTGCTGCTGTTTGTGATCATTGTTGGCCCGACACTGGCGATTCTGTCCGGTTTCTTCACCAACCTGATGGCTTATGTGCAGAATCTGCCTGCACTAGCGAACCCGATTGGCCGTGAAGATGCCAACTTTGCTTCCGGCTGGACTGCGTTCTATTGGGCGTGGTGGATCTCATGGTCACCTTTCGTGGGTATGTTTATCGCCCGCGTATCCCGTGGTCGTACGGTGCGTGAGTTTATGGTTTCGGTTCTGCTGATTCCGTCTCTGGCCTGTGTACTCTGGATGACCGCATTTGGTGGCACAGCCATCAACCAGTTTGTGAATGACGGTTATAAAGCCGTAACGGAAGCGGATCTGCCGTTGCAGCTGTTCGCGATGCTGGATGTGTTGCCGATGGCTGAAATCACTTCTCTGATCGCTATCGTGCTGGTGATTGTGTTCTTTGTGACCTCGTCGGATTCCGGTTCTCTGGTGATCGACGCGATTGCTGCCGGTGGTAAAGTGGATGCACCTAAGCCTCAGCGTGTCTTCTGGTGTACTTTTGAAGGTCTGGTGGCGATCGCCCTGATTCTGGGGGGCGGTCTGACAGCGCTTCAGGCGATGGCGGTTTCCACCGGCTTCCCGTTCACTATCGTCTTGCTGGTGGCGACGATATCGGTTCTGAAAGGTTTGGCGTCAGAACCTAAGAGTGTTTAAGCTTTCAGGTATCGGGATTTTGTTATCAATCCCCAAGGCTTGATCCGGAAAGCATATAAAAGGGCAGGGCGCAGAGCGTTCCTGCCCTTTTCGCATTTACTGTTTCCGCTTGGTGCCTTGATAGCAATAATCGATAGCAGCCAAAGATAGCAGTCATCGATAGAAACTGCGGCGGATAAACCGAAGGTGGGGGTGAGCAATGGAAGTTGAACAGGTTGAAATTTACGAATTTCTGCGTCGGTTTGTGCCCTTTAAATCCTTGCCGGAAGAGGCGCTGGCAGAGCTCAGTCGAAATGTTGAGATCGCTTATTACAAAGCGGGCAGCCAGATTCTTGATGTGGGCGATGCCGTGACCGATCTCTGTTTTGTGCGCAGTGGTGCGGTTGAGATCTACCGCCGCAACGGTGAACTCTACAACCGAATGAGTGAAGGCGGTCTCTTTGCTTATCAAAGTCTTTTGATGAATCAGAAGGTGCGTTTTCCCGTTAAGGCGATTGAAGACAGCCTGATCTACTTTATGCCGGAGTCGGTCTTTCGTCCGATGTTTGATGAGCATGAAGAGTTTGCGGATTTCTTCGAGGTGGGCGATCAGTCCCGCTTGCGTCAGGCTGTATCCCGTCGGGAAGATGCCAATGAGCTGCTCACCTCGCGAATTACAACGCTGATCGGCCGTGAACCCGTGCTGATCTCCTGTGCAGCCACGGTTCAGCAAGCGGCGCAGTTGATGACCGATGAAGGGGTTTCTTCCCTGCTGATCCTGCAGACTGAAGCCAGCGAACCCTATGATGAAGATGAGCCCTATGACTTTAAACAGGCTCTGGTTTCATCCAGTGACGGCAGCGAACATAAGGTTTGTGGCATTATCACCGACCGTGATCTGAGAACCCGGGTAGTGTCTCAGGGGCTGCCCTTTGATACGCCGGTGGAAGAGATTATGTCTCAGGGGCTGGTGATGATTAACAGCGATGAGTATGTCTTTGAAGCCATGCTGATGATGCTGAGAACCAATGTGCACCACCTGCCGGTTCTGAAAAAAGGCCGTCCGATTGGTGTTATTGCCCTGTCGGATCTGGTGCGCTATGAATCCCGCAACAGCCTCTTTGTGGTCAGCAGTATTTTTCGTCAGCAAACGGTAGAAGAACTGGCGGCTTTGCATGCGGATGTGCAGGCAAGCTTTGTGCGTATGGTGAACGAAGATGCTAATTCGCGCATGGTGGGTTCGGCGATGGCGGTTATTGGCCGAAGTTTCAAACAGCGCCTTCTGGAGCTGGGAGAAGAGAAGCTAGGTCCGCCACCTGTGCCCTACTGCTTTATGGCGCTGGGTTCTATGGCCCGGGATGAGCAGCTGATTGTGACCGATCAGGACAACGCCATGGTGCTGGATGATAGCTTTGATCCGGCACTTCACGATGATTACTTCAGGCAGCTGGCAACCTTTGTTTGTGATGGGCTGGCGGCCTGCGGGTACAGTTACTGCACCGGCGATGTGATGGCAACCAACTCTAAGTGGCGCCAGCCGAAGTCGGTCTGGGAGCAGTACTTTATCGACTGGATCGACAATCCGACACCGGAATCCCTGTTGAACAGCAATATCTTCTTCGATCTGGATGGCGTTTGGGGGCGTACTGAGTGGGCGGATCAGCTGCAGGCGCTGGTCAGTCGTCGTGCCCGTCGCAGTCAGCGCTTTTTGGCGTGTATGGCGCGCAATGCGCTGAACCGTACGCCGCCGCTGGGCTTCTTCAAGACTTTTGTCATGGAACAGGATGGTCAGCACAAAAACTCGATCAATCTGAAACGCCGGGGGACGGCACCTTTGGCGGATCTTATTCGGGTACATGCCCTTGCGGTGGGTTCCCGTGCACAGAACTCCTTTGATCGTCTGGATGATGTGATCGAAGCGGAGATTCTGCCACCGGATCGCGGGCCGGATCTTAGGGATGCGATGGAGTTTATCTCCATGGTGCGTATCCGCCATCAGGCGCTGGATATTGAAGGCGAGCAGGAACCGGATAACAATATTGAACCGGAGAATATGTCGCACTTTGAGCGCCGGAATCTGAAAGAAGCCTTCCAGATTCTGAGTGATGCCCAGAAATTCCTGAAATTCCGTTATCAACCCAATCGGGCGAATTAACCATGCTGCATCTGATTCCCGACCGGAATAAACACCTGAATCCTGATGGGCAACGGGAGCTGAAAGGCGGTTTGCCGGAAGCCTGGCCGGATCGTTTTCAGCATCTGGCCCAAAAGGCAAAGCATCCCCTGCTGAGGGATTTCTATCAGGCGGGTTGTGTTGATCCGGAAACCCCGTTGGATCAGGTGCCTTTTGTGGCGATGGATTTTGAAACCACGGGGCTGAATCCGCAAAAGAACGGTATCGTCAGCATAGGCCTAGTGCCTTTTACGCTTCGGCGGATCTATTGCAATCAGGCCCGGCACTGGATTCTCGATCCCGGAAAACCGCTGAGTGCGGAGTCTGTGGTTATTCACGGTATTACCCACTCGGATATTGATGATGCACCGGATCTGAGTCGGGTGTTGCCTCAGTTATTGGAAGCCCTGAAAGGTCGCGTGGCTGTGGTGCATCACAGAGGCATTGAACAGCCTTTTCTGCATGCGGCACTTAAGGCGCGAATCGGGGAGGGCGTGACTTTTCCCGTGGTGGATACGATGGAGCTTGAAGCCCGTATTCATCGTCATCACCCGCTGGGTTGGTTCGCCCGACTGCTCGGTAAAAAGCCGGTTTCCATTCGACTGGCGGATAGCCGAACCCGTTATCATCTGCCCTATTATGCCCCTCACCATGCCCTGACCGATGCGCTGGCTTCAGCGGAATTGCTGCAGGCACAGATTGCCGATCGTTTTAATCCTGATGATCCGGTGCGCCTGATCTGGCACTGATTCTTTCTCCCTTAGAAGCGCTAACTTTTTCATCTCAAGATAAGCGGGTAAGTGGCTACTTTCGCCTTGGGTAGCCTTTTCAAAGCCAGCTTTCGTAGGGTTCACCCAAAGAGGGGTATCTGAACTCTCGCCATCAGACCGTATGATTTTGCCGACCCTATCGGATCACAGGAAGACCGGATGCTTCCCGTGGCGTTAACTGAAATAAGAAGGCAACTGAATCCCATGCGTAATCTGAAATCCTGCATCAACATTGATGATCTGGCGCGTCTTGCTGCCAAAAAAGTACCGACGCCGGTTTATGACTACGTTGAAGGTGGTGCTGATGATGAGGTCACCCTGTCCCGAAACTGCAGCGGTTTTCAGCGCTATCAGATTGTGCCTAAGGCGCTGCAGGATGTGAGCCGGATCGACACTCAGACCCGCATTATGGGATGTCACACCAGTCAGCCCTTTTATATCTCCGCTACCGGCTTTTCCGGCATGATGTGCCCGAAAGATGCTGAGCTGGCTGGTGCCCGTGCAGCCAGCAAATTCGGTGTGCCTTATACCGCATCGACGTTCTCTAATCGTTCTCTGGAGCAGATTTCTGAGAGTAGTGACGGTAATAAGTTCTTTCAGGTTTACGTGCTGGATGATGAACAGCTGGCATCGGATCTGAATCGCCGTGCAAAAGCCGCAGGCTTTAAAGCCATGGTGCTGACTATCGATACCATTGTTGGCGGTAACCGTGAACGTGATGCCCGCAGTGGTCTGAGTATTCCGCCGACGTTAACGGTGAAATCTACCTTTCAGTACATGAGGCGCCCTAAGTGGCTGCTGCAGTACATGCTGAGTGATGGTGCCAATATGGGTAACTTTCCTCAGCTGCCCAAGGTCTCTCTGGGTGATTCTCACGCTTTTGTTGAGGCGATGAGTAAGCTGTTCAAAAAGAACCTGACCTGGAATGACGCCCGGAATATGGTGGAACAGTGGGGTGGTCCTTTTGCGATCAAAGGCATTATGTCGGCTGCTGATGCAGTAAAAGCGAAAGAGATCGGTGCCAGTGCCGTGATTCTGTCCAATCATGGTGGCCGCCAGCTGGATGGCACTCCTGCACCGATTGAGCTGGTGGAAGAGGTGCGTGCGGCGGTTGGCCCTGAGATGGAGATTATTGTCGATGGCGGTATCCGTCGCGGAACCGATGTCTTTAAAGCGCTGGCTCTTGGTGCCAACGCCTGCAGTCTTGGACGTGCTTACGTTCGTGGTTTGTCCGCCGGTGGCGAAGAAGGGGTGACTAAAGCACTTTCTCTGCTGAAAACAGAGTTTGAACGCTGCATGATTCTGGCGGGATGTTCCTCGATTGATCAGATCGGGCCAGAGCATATTCGTAAGATCGCCTGATGCACTAATCAGGCTTTTTCTGAAGCATCTGTTACAAAGTTTCCAAAAGCATACCTACATTTGTGATCTCCATTAAAAAAGCGGTAACTCTCTGAGGGTTACCGCTTTTTTATGATTTACAATTCTTATGAATGGATTTCTGGACTGAATTATCAAGCTCCGGTAAGTTTGTAACATCTTGTTTCATGGGCGCTTTAAGGTATTGAGCCTTAAGGTTTTCAGGCCTTTACCGACGGACCCGCTATGGCACTACTTCGCAAAAACATCTGGACGCTCTTTATTCTGCTGTTTGGCGGTAGTTTGCTCTTCCTGATCGCCATCTCCTATTACCGCTGGCTGAATATCAATGAAAGCTATCGCCTGAAGCAGGAGAGTCTGGTGGATCTGGTGAGTAATGCCAGTCACTCTCTGTTTGTGAATCAGGAAATTATTCTCGATGTTCTGGGTTCTGAGCTGATTAAAGATCCGGAATTTACCGATACCGTTAAAACCAAGCCGTTACTGGATCAGCTGTTGGCACTGAATCCGGCCATTGTCGGTTTTGGTCTGGCCAACCCTCAGGGCAAGCTGACCTTTATCAGCTCGAATCTGAACCCCAGCCGTTTACCTAACCTGCTACAGCAGCAGGCCAGTCGTGATTCTTTTCAGCGGGCGCTGGAATCTAACTCCATGGTTCTGGGCCGTACCTACTATATGGGCGCGCTTAATGAATGGGTGATTCCGATCCGTAAGGCGGTGCGGGATGAGAATGGCCGGGTGTTGGCAGTGATGACCGCAGGCCTGCGGATTAAAGGGGCTTCCCGCTTTTTCAGTAACGATATCCACATGGATAAGTACAACCGGGTTACCTTGCTACGGGCTGCCGACCACTATCCGCAATACCACTCTTCAGAAGGGGCTGATATGGAGTTAGCCTACTCCAAACCGGTCAAAGCTGAAGCGATGCAGCGTGCGATCAGCAGTCTGCTGAAAAAATCCGGTGTCTCTCTGGCATCACTGAAAGAGACCGAAAGCATGGTTTCTTTCCGCATTAAAACCAACGACTGGAAAAGTGTCGGTGTTGCCCGCTTTGATAAGAAGTATCAGCTATGGACGGTTTCTGAGATCAAGCTGACCAAGATCTATGATGACTTCTTTGAGAGCTTTTTCTCCTATCTGGTGATCTTTGGACTGGGGCAGCTGGTGATCTATCGACTGTTCAGACTGATCGCTTCCGCAGAAGATCAGCGCCGTCAGGATCTGATCTATCAGGCCAGTCACGACCCTCTGACTCAGTTGCCGAACCGTGGTTATCTGTCGATGCATAAAGAGGAGTGGCTGAGTCAGGAAAACCCTCCTGAGTTCAGTGTGCTTTTTGTCGATATGGATCACTTTAAGAGTGTTAACGACAGCTTCGGCCATGAGTTTGGTGATGAGGTGCTGAAGGAACTGGCGGCTCGGCTTAAGGAAAATGCTCCCTCTCAGGCAACCCTGATCCGTCAGGGGGGAGATGAGTTCCTGATCTTTATCCATGAAACCGATGACAAGGTTTTGCTGCCTCTGGCCAAAGGCATTATTACCGCACTGTCTCGCCCTTATCAGGTGGAAGGGATCAACTTTACTCTGGGTGCCAGTATCGGTATTGCCAAGTATCCGCTGCACGGCACTGATCTGGACAGCTTGCTACGGGCTTCTGATATCGCTATGTACGAAGCCAAAAAGCACAAGAACAGCGTGCGGGTGTTTGCGGACGAGATGCAGTCGGGCTATCTGCATAAACTGGTGGTGGAGCAGCAGCTGCGCAAGGGGTTGGATAACGACGAACTCTTTATGGTGTATCAGCCGCAGATCGACAGCAACGGCAAGCTGTATGGGGTTGAGGCTCTGGTGCGCTGGCAGAATGAAGAGCTGGGTTTTGTTCCGCCGGATCAGTTTATCTCCATTGCTGAGGCGTCAGGCCTGATGCCGCGATTGGGAGAGTTTGTCCTGCGCCGATCATTAAGTGAAATGAAACAGGCTCAGCTGGAAACCGGACTTGAGTTTCATGTCTCCATCAATGTTTCTGTACGCCAGTTTATGCAGGCCAACTTTATGGCGCTGCTGCTGGATGCCATTGAGGTATCCGGTCTGAGTAAGGTGTTTATCTCACTTGAGATCACCGAAAGCCTCTTTATTGAGGATCTGGATTACATACTGCCGCTGCTGCAGCAGATCCATGATATGGGGATTCAGGTCTCTATGGATGACTTTGGTACCGGTTACTCCTCACTCAGTATGCTGCGTACCCTGCCGGTGGATGAGCTGAAGATCGATAAGAGTTTTGTCGATAATATCCTGAATGACGATGCTGCCCGTAAGATGGTGCAGAACATTATTGCTATCGGTAAAAACTATGAGATGGCGGTTCTGGCGGAAGGGGTGGAAACACAGGCGCAGGCGGATCTTCTGTCTCGCTTCGGTTGCGACCGCTTCCAGGGCTATCTTTACGCCAAACCGATGAAACCGGAAGACCTTAAGACGTTTCTCTGCAACTGTAAGGGCAACGATTAGTTCGTTGCCCGATTGCCCAATAATCCTGTCTCGTAGGCGATAGCGATCGCCTGCGGCTTATTATCTGCCTGCAGCTTTTTCAGTAGTGCCTTCAGATAAGTCCTTACGGTCTCAGGCTGAAGAGCCAGAATTGAGGCCGTTTCCACGGCAGACTTCCCCTGTGCCGCCCAGTAAAGACATTCCTGTTCCCGTTTCGACAACAAGGGCGTTGCGCCATCATTCTGGCGCAGCTGAGCGAACTCCGGCTGCAGACAGATGTGAGCCAGGCGATGAGTGCTGTACAGGAGGTTGGCCTGAGTCTGTTCCGAGAATGCCGGTGGAGTCGGATTGCTGCGGTGAGACAGGCAGGAAAGCGCTACATATTCCCGGCCGGGGAAATGAACCGGTGTTACACATAACTCCTGAAATCCATATTCGTATAAAGCACTCAGCCAACGCTGATCTGCCATGGTCAGGTTCTTGCTCCATTTTTCCGGATGTGCCAGATCGAAACGCTGGGGCAGGGTGTGCTGCAGCGTATGCTTCCAGGTGGGAGAAAGCCGGTGGCTCAACGGATTATCTTCGGTGTGCTCGGTGCGTTCCCGCCATTGCTTCAGCCAACGCAAGCTGTCATTGCCGACGGTTACCAATGGATAAACCGGTCCCGGGGTTCGGTTTGGCAGTTCGCCCACAGGGGCATAGATCAGGCTTGCAGTATCAAAGCCGATGCCCTTTACCAGCTCCTGCAGGGCACGTCGAATAGCAATCAGGCTGTCCAGTTGCTGCCAGTCTGGTTGATCGGTGTAGTAGAGGTATTGAGCGCCTTTGGCATTTTCATGAGAGGTCATCAGTTCAGCCCTCTTTCCTGCAGGCAGTTGCGTACGACAGTGCGCAACCAGTGAATGCCGGGGTCGTCCGCCTTACGGCCTTCCCAGATCTGGCAGACATAAAGCGGATCGAAGTCGATCGGCATCTGATAGGCCTTAAGGGGAGATTCCGGACAGATCAGACGGGCGCCGTATTCGGTGATCACCGTGATCATATTGGTACCGCTCAGAATCGCAGGCAGGGTTGCGATATAAGGGGTTTTAACCACCACCTTACGTTTCATGCCTAAGGAGATCAGCTTACGGTTCACCAGAATCGGCTCATCCTCACGGTGAGAGAGGGCGACGTGGGGCGGTGCCAGAAACTCTTCTGCGCTCAGGGATTCACGGTCACCGTAAACGCCCTCATCAGCGACGCACACGAGCTGATCTTCGTAGAGCAGCTCGTAACAGCCGGTATGTTGCGGCAGGTATTCAAACTGGGTAATCGCCAGATCCAGCTCCTGCTCCTGCAGCAGCTTATAGGCCATCTCAGGGCTGGAAATTTTGGTATAGAGGATATTAAAACTGATGCCCGGAGCCTGCTCGTTCACTGCCCGCACCAGATAGGGCACCAGCTCATTAATCATAAAATCCGTGATGCCGATGCGAAACTCTCTGACCTCTTTCTCCGGAATAAAGCTGTGACTGCTGACAATGGCTTCATCCAGTTGCAGTAAGCCGGTCTCGATCCGCTGAAACAGCCGGTTGGCCAGCGGCGTCGGTTGCATGCCTTCCGAGGTTTTAATAAACAGCTCATCATCAAACTGGCTGCGGAGTTTTTTCAGGGCGTGACTCATGGCGGGCTGACTCAGACTGATGCGGTTAGCCGCACGGGTCAGATGTCGCTCCTGATAGAGCGCATGGAAAGCCACCAGCAGGTTCAGGTTTACCCGGCTCAGGCGCTGGCTAAGGTTATGGCTGTCGTTCATAGGGTTTCACTATCGTTCGCAGGGTGACAAGTGGGTGCTTGCCGGCAGTGTTGGGTTAGCTCTTTTGTCTGTTTAATCAGATCTTTTAATGTGTATTAGTTTTTCTGCTCCGGCAGCATTTCAGCGCTCTGGCAGTTCAAGTCTTTCTGGCCGGACTGAGGGATAAACCCCGTCGGTCACCGCTTGTTTAGTATTTCTATACCGAATGATTACCATATCAGCAACCTTTATCGGCAGCTATAAAAAGTCTGATTTTGCTGTTGAAGCCCGCGGATTGGCGTAGTTTTACAGCTATATCAGAGCTTTCTTCTGTATGGGGTTGAGAAAATATAGATATTTTACTCAAATGTCATCATTTAATTATTCGTTTTATGAATGACTGGATTCCAATAAATAATTTTTTTACCGCATTGGGAGCTTCTATTATCAGTTGACCCTAACTGTGGTGATCAGCCCCTGTCATAAGGTTGTTGTCACCCGCTCCTGCAGCCTGAGAGCTGGCGGGAGTTATAAGAAGTGAGCCGACCCTGACATCCCGTGATGGATGCAGAGGAAACGCCATAAGAACGCTAAGCACTCATTAACGCTGAGCACGATTGCGCCCTCGTGATTGCAAACCTCTTCGTTTTGCAATCATGCCGATGGCAATAAGCAACACTGCACTCAGAACAAGAGCTATCAGGAGCTACCCATGACCTCTGCGGACAAACTGTCGATCCAATCCGGCCAAACGGCCGCTTTTCACTATGCCGATCAGGCCACCCGTTCACAGGTAATCGAACAGCTGCAGACGCTGCTGGGTGATCGTCTGATTACCGCACAGGCGGTGCGTGATCAGCACGGTCAGGGCGAAGACAGTTACGGCTGCATGGCACCGGATGCGGTTGCCATGGTACACAGCAATGAAGAAGTCGCAGAGGTGCTGGCGCTGTGTCATCAGCACCGTGTTCCTGTGGTGCCTTATGGTGCCGGTAGCTCTGTTGAAGGTCATCTGATGGCGCTGGAAGGCGGTATTTCTCTGGATCTGTCGGAGATGAATCAGATTCTGGAAACCAATCCGGAAGATCTGGATTGCCGTGTTCAGGCGGGTGTCACCCGTGAAGAGCTGAATCAGGCCCTGCGCTACGATGGTATCTTCTTCCCGATCGATCCCGGTGCCAACGCCAGTATCGGTGGCATGGTGTCTACCCGTGCTTCCGGCACCAACGCCGTTCGTTACGGCACTATGCGTGAAAACGTTATCGGCCTGACCGTCGTTACCCCTGATGGCCGCATTATTAAAACCGGTGGCCGTGCCCGTAAGAGTTCTGCCGGTTACGACCTGACACACCTGTACACAGGTGCAGAAGGTACTTTAGGTGTGATCACCGAAATTCAGCTGCGTCTGCATCCGATCCCGGACACCATCAAGGCCGCAACCTGCCAGTTTGATGATCTGCAAAGTGCTGTCGATACCGTGATCTCTGTGATGCAGTGTGCGATTCCAATCGCCCGTATTGAGCTGCTGAACGAACTGCAGATGCAGGCCTGTATCGGCTACTCCAAGCTGGAAGGCTTTGAGCCGAAAACCACTCTCTTCTTTGAATTCCATGGTACAGCCGGTTCTGTGGCAGAGCAGGTTGAGCTGGTGGAAGATCTGGCGGCTTCTATGGGTGGCAGCGCCTTTAAATGGGCGGAGAGCACCGAAGAGCGCAACGCCCTCTGGAAAGCACGTCACCAGGCCTACTTCGCAGGGCTCTCTCTGCAGCCCGGCGCATCTGTACTGACCACAGACGTGTGTGTACCGGTTTCCCGTCTGGCGGAAGCGGTTTTGTATGCTGAGCAGGAAGCGATCGCTTCCGGCCTGACCTGCCCGATTGTCGGCCACGTGGGTGATGGCAATTTCCACGTTCTTATCCTGCTGGATGAAAACGATGCTGAGCAACAGGCTCGTGGTAAGGCTTTGTCGAAAGCGATTGTGGCTAAAGCGCTGGAGCTTGAAGGTACCTGCACCGGCGAACACGGCATCGGCTTCGGTAAAAAAGGCTACCTGCTGCAGGAGCGCGGCGAGTCCGTTGACCTGATGCGGTCGATGAAGCTGGCGCTGGATCCGCATTACATCATGAATCCCGGAAAGATTTTTGATCCTGTCGTTTAAGTTCCGAATAGACCATTAAAAATCTTTCAACAACCTGGCCGATCACCCGTTGGCCAGGGAAGCGCTCTGCTTCTCTCAAGGTTAAAGAATGCTTCTCCTGAGGTTAAAGAGTGCTGCTCAAAGCTAAAGAGCGCCCAGGCTTACATGACTGCTGCGGTGCTCAAGGCTTAAAAACGCAAACAAAACTTATAAGAAAAGAACCCTTTAAAGATCGAATGCTGGAGCAACGATAATGATTTTGGATAAGCAATCCACCGTGAAGACCCTGACCAAAGCGATTGGTATGACCGCTGTACTGGCACCGGTTGCCCTGAGTGCCACACAGGCTCAGGCGGCAGACCGCATGCTGCTGAAAACCCCAACCGCCTTCCCAACCCAGCTGCCTGCAGTGGGTACGCCGGTAACGAAACTGGCTAACATTCTGAACGCCACCAGTGGTGGTGCGATCCGCATGAAGGTTTATGATCCGGGTAAACTGATTGCACCATCTGAAATTCTGGATGCGGTATCCGCCGGTAAAGTGAACTCTGGTTTTGCCGCTTCTGCAAACTGGCAGGGCAAAATGCCGGCTGCAGCTTTCTTCACTTCTGTACCTTTTGGTCCGGAAGCCAGTGAGTTTATGGCGTGGATGTACTACGGCAACGGCCGTAAGCTGCACCAGGAGATGTATGACACTTCCGGCTACAACGTACATGCGATCCCTTGTGGCATGATTCCTCCGGAAACTTCCGGCTGGTTCGCCAAGCCAATCGACACCGTGGAAGACCTGAAAGGTCTGAACATGCGTTTCTATGGTCTGGGCGCTAACGTCATGGACAAAATGGGCGTAGGCACCGTTGAGATCGCTCCGGGCGAGATCTTCAGCGCGCTGGAGAAAGGCGCAATTGATGCAGCTGAGTTCTCCCTGCCTCAGGTTGACCAGATGCTGGGCTTCCAGAAAATCGTTAAGTACAACTACTTCCCGGGTTGGCACCAGCAGACCTCTATGCAGGAACTGCTGATCAACAAGAAAGTCTGGAACAAAATGGACGAGCAGCAGCAGGCTCTGGTGGAAACCGCCTGTAAAGCTGTTGTTGCCGACTCTCTGGCGGAAGGTGAAGCCAAGCAGTTTGAAGTGCTGGCAAATGCCAAGAAGAACGGTGTTGAGATCCGCTACTGGAGCGACGAGATTCTGACTGCTTACAACACGGCATGGAACGAAGTAGTTGAAGAGCAGAGTGCGAAAAACGACTTCTTCAAGAAAGTCTGGACCGATCTGGATGGCTTCCGTAAGCAGTATGACCTGTGGGAAAAACACGCCTTCCTGCCACGTAATACCTCAGGCGCAGAGCTTTAATTATCGCCGGTGGTTTTAAGCTGAAAACTCCCTGTTTCAGGCTTTGCCACCGGAGTTAGCGCTGCACTGATGTTACTTCGGTCTGCTGTCTTCCCGTTCTCAGCGGTTTCGCTGAGGTCTGCCGGACCGAAGGATTTTGACAGCTTGCATGGCTGTCCCTTTTTGGCTGTTGAATCAGTCCTATGACCTTTGCCGGTGCTCTGTAAATGAGCACCGGCTTTTTTGTTTGAGTTTATGCCCGGCAAAACTTCGACACAGGCGACACGGCTTATCGATGCTGCGTCCTTTCCGCCGGAGGTTGTGTCTTTTATTTCAGAGCTGTCTTATGTTGTTGGTCCGCTTATTCAAAATAAAAAAACGAATGCCTGTTCTGTTAGAATCCATTGGCTTTTCAACTGCTTAAGAGTCCTTTTTAGCGAATTGAGAGTTTTTGTTTACACGAATTAAGAGCTTTTGCTTACGAGAGTTAAGAGCTTAGTTCAGGAAATTAAGGCATTAGTCATCCGGTCAGTCACCATTTTAGGAGTGTTTTATGTCCGCTATTCAGATTCGTCCCGCTACCCGTGAAGATGTTTCCCGTATCTTTGACATGATTGTTGAACTGGCGGTTTACGAGAAAGCCCCTGATGAGGTGAAAACCAACCCGCAGCAACTGGAGCAGGCATTGTTCGGTGATGAGCCAAAAGCTTTCAGCCTGATCTGCGAAGTAGATGGTGAGGTAGCAGGCTATGCGATCTTCTTCTACAACTTCTCCACCTGGCTGGGGCAGTACGGTATTTTTCTGGAAGACCTGTACATCACACCAAAATTCCGTGGCTGCGGCGCAGGTAAGGTGATGCTGAAGCATCTGGCACAGAAGGCAGTTGCGGAAAACTGTGGTCGTTTTGAGTGGAATGTTCTGGACTGGAACCAGCCTGCCATCGACTTTTATGAGTCTTTCGGTGCCAAGCCGCAGAGTGAGTGGGTGGGTTATCGTCTGACCGGCGATGCGCTGAAGAGCTTTGCCGCTGAATAACAGCAGATCAGGTGGTTGAGAGCAGGTGTTAGAGATCAGGAGAGTACAGATCAGGAGAGTACAGATCAGGAGAGTACAGATCAGGAGAGTACAGATCAGGAGAGTACAG
>NZ_MTBA01000010.1 GCF_002150805.1 Oceanospirillum sanctuarii | reverse complement strand
CTTCCGGCAAACTGCCCCTGTGCGTTACCGCTCAGGCTTTCCGTGGTCACACCATCATAACGACTGCCACTCAGTGCAAAGCTACCGACATAGAGGTTGCTCAGACTGTCGCTGCCATAAGCCCCCCAGCTGTCCGAACCCAGAGCACCTGAGAGATCCAGACTGGCCTGCTGTTGCGTAAAGTCGATGGTCAGGTTACCCGCTTGAATACCACCATTAGCACCGGACTGATCGTAGGCCTGTCCACTGACACTGTTGAAGTGATAAACACCCTGAAGGCTTGCCGGAATCGTGGCAGCGGTCAGTTGGTTGGTGTGGATATATTGGATCGGTGTACTTTGTTCGATCAGGCTCTGATCATTGATCTGACGCCAGCTGTTCCAACTACCCCAAGTTACCGTTGCATCACCGAGAACAACCTCAGAAGCAGCTGCAGACGCCGCCACCCATTGCTCACCCGTTAAGGGGTTCACCAAGGCCGAGAGAGCACTGCCATTCTGGTAAAGGGTATAGTTACTGAGAGGATTAACTGTATTACCGTTGCTCAGGATGTAACCCTTGATGCCGCTCAGAGTGGTCATTCCCGCCAGATAATCTGTTGGAGTTCTTGAGGACGATTCGGTGAAGCCAAACACCGAGTAAACGCCACTTTCCAGCTCAAAAGAACTAAAAAGCCCCTCTGCATTATCGCCAGTAAAGAAGCCAAACCATTTACCCTGGGCAGGCTGATCTGCAACCATATTGTCGGAATATGTACCTGACAGGTTTAGTCCGAGCTCTCCGGTAAAGTCCTTAACAGTTCCACCGCCAGCAAAAATCCAAAGCCCGCCATTTACTCCAGACACAGCAGCAGGCTGCTGGCTTAATGGCGAAGAAAAATCCAGCTGCAGATCATAGGACACCCAATCCTTGTCAAAATCGATTGTCAGATTTGTCTTACTACCAGCGGTATTAAGGGTTCCTTCAGAAACCCCAAAACCAGTTGATGGGACTGAATAGCTAAAGATTCCGGACTGAGCTGCGACAACTGTTTCAGGAGTAGCCTCTCCAATGACACCAAGTTCAATATCTTCAACAGGAAGTTCAGGGTCAGATTCTGACGATAACTCTGAGTCGCTATTCCAACTATCAAGAAGATCGGGAGGTAAAGCTAAATCAACAAGCTCATCTGTTTCTGCAAAAGAAGCATCATCTTCTGCTGGAATCTGAGCATTATTTTCTTCAAAAGCATCTGCTACCGAGTCCGTTTCTCTCTGTTTAGCTCGCGACTCATTCTCTAATGAATTGTTATCTGGCTGAGCACGCTCTTCCGAATCATTAAAGCCAGCAGAATCATCAGCCTCTTTTTCCTCTGGAATAAAGTCCAGTTCTGGCTGATTAAAAATCTCAGGAGCTGTTTTAAGAATTTGAGGCACACTCTGCTTGGTGCTAACAAAACCTGTCTGGTTCGGGTTTACAAACTGCACACCAGCAAAGGTTTGTAGATAACCTTTTCCAGAGTTAATCCGTAAATATGCCCCCTTAGCCAAAAGCTCATTTCGACTGGAGGGGACATAAAAAACCTCAAGATCGGTTCCGCGGATACCGATAGTCGCAACCGGAGTTCGTAATTTGAAACTCTCTTTGCGGGTCTTGCCTATAGTTCCTGTGATAGAGCGTAAACCACCTCTTAAAAGAGAAGTTTCAGCTTTATCTTCCTGGTCTTGCTCAAATCGGTACTTATCGATACGAATCTCAGTAGAAGGGCGAATAGCCAAGTAACCACTATCAACCATTTTCAGCTGCATACTGCTAGCCGCAGAAGAAATGATCCGCTCACCTTCGTAGACAGCCCCTCCCCTAGATGCAGACCTAATGTCACCAGAAGGCGAAACAACAGAAACATCTCCATGGACGAATAGGATAGTACCCGCTATTTTCTGGGTTTCAGCTGCTGATGCTACAGCTGACATAGCAAATGCAAGAAAAAGGACTGCAAGCCGGTGAAAACTGAGTCTTATCGAAGTGATCATTTGAAGGAACCTAATGTCAGGGCTAAAAGCTATAGCTCAAGCGAACTGAAGCATCCTGTTTAGCGGAATCATACAACGCGATATTCGACGTAGTTTCGGTATGATTGATCTGGGTTTTGACACTGATAGCTTTGTTCACCTGCCATAAGTAGCCCAAACCATAGGCTATTTGAGTGTCTTCTCGGGGAGAGTTATATAAAGACCTTTTTAGCGTGTAATTACTTTCCAAAAAGTTCACACTTCCAAAAAAGATATGCTCCTGGTTAAAAATGTATTGCCCAAAAACAGAAACACCCAGCAGGTCTTTATCTCCATCTGTGCGGTTGTTGATAGCTTCATCACTAGATACAGAGATCTGAGTTTGTAAAACAAAAGGGCGGTACTGACCAAAAATATAGCTACCGTAAATCGATATGCCCGTCGTTTGGCTATTGTTGCTGGGGCTATCCTGATAACTATTACCAGCCCAAGAGACCTGTCCGCCCAATCGAGAACGGCTGTTCAAAAGATAGCCATAATCAATCATTGCCGTCTGCACCGAAATGGAGCTACCTCCACTTTGCTCAATGGCGCTATACTGCAAATAACCGTTTAAATCCGACTTTTTCTCTTTCCAGCGCCCCCCAAGCTTTGCTCCCAAACTCAAACTGGAGTAGTCACTTTTGGAAAACATGGTTTTTCTTGAAAGAGTAGGAGCCGCATAAAAGGACCAAGGCCCTGGACGTTTATACGTTGCAACTCCCGATACCCCCAAGTCTATAAAGCCATCTGCTGCTTCAAACTCACCATCCGTCACATCATACAGCTGACGAACGGTGTCTTCCGTCATGGAAAACATCTCAGCAAAAGCAGCAATATAGTTATCTTCGCTTGGCGCACCTGTCGCATTGGAACTATAACCGACAGCACTATAGGCACTTCCGGTCAGAATCCACTTCGGATGTCGATCCGATAAGCGATCAATCTCAGCCAGATAAAAGGCTATCGCTTTTTGAGCTGATTCAGGCGGGTTCATCGCCTGTAACAACTGAAACTCTTTCTCTGCACGGGGATAATCTTTCAACTGAAAGAAGGCTCGAGCCATATCCATCCGGGCGCCAGCATGATGCGGCATGACAGCAACAACACGCTCAAAAGCCCAAGACGCATCTTCAGGATGCCCTGAGTCAATTGCCGCCATACCCAGCAAGTAGTTGTATTGGGCATCACCAGCATAAACCAACTCAGCAGGCTTCAAAGTTTCATAGGCTCTGTCGGGCTGTTTTTTAGAAAGATAATAAATTGCCTGTTCTTTTAAGCGAACCAGCTCTTCTTCACTTCCTAATACATTAGCTCCAACACCCTGTATTCCTATGAGGGTATTAAAGAACAAAAGACAAACAAAAACTTTGAAATAGTGCACGCTTCCGACACATCCTGAAAAAGTTTGAAACAAAGGGGAAAATTTTGACATACAGCACCCTTTCTGTCCCCCGCTTACTTCTAATGAGCTCTGACTTTTTTGTAACCTTTTATGATCGCCATGGCTAAGTCATTAAAAAGTTAGAGTTTTTTCAAAAAAAGACTTGACCGTTTTTTTTCTATCCCTATAATGCGTTCTCGAAAGTTGAGCACAGTTCCCTGATAGCTCAGTTGGTAGAGCAGTAGACTGTTAATCTATTGGTCGCAGGTTCGAGTCCTGCTCGGGGAGCCAACTTTCCAAATCCGGCTAAAGGCCGGTTTTTTTTTCGCCTGTTGTTTTTCAATACAACACGACAACACTTCTGACCAGATCTATCTTCACTGTAGCCAGCCTCTTCTCAGAAAACCTCTTTCGTTATCAGCCTCAGATATTGTCGGCACAAAAAAGGCCAGAGTCTAATCTCCAGCCTCAATTGAAATACTTAGCTTTAAATCAGACTATTTCTTTCAAAGCATTAAAACTTTTCAGAACAGCATAGAGCTTATAGGCATCCTGACTACCTGCCAGCTCCCTAACCGAATGCATCGCAAACTGCGGAACACCAACATCAATAGTACGAACCCCCAGCTCTGCAGATGTGATCGGCCCAATCGTGCTTCCACAAGCCAGATCGCTGCGCATGATAAAGCTTTGCACCTCGACACCTGATTGCTGACAAGCCAGTTTAAACCAAGCTGAACTTTCACTGTTGGAAGCGTAACGCTGATTAGCATTCAGTTTGATGACAGGTCCGGCGTTCAGTAACGGCGCATGATTATTATCATGATAACTGGCGTAATTCGGATGGATGCCATGAGCGTTATCGCAGGATACCATCATAGAAGCCGCCATCATCTGCTGATAGCTCTCCTCAGTGCCCGCAATGCGTTTGAGTACCGATTGCAGGAACGGGCCTTGCGCCCCTGAAGCACTCAGACTGCCCACTTCTTCGTGGTCATTACAAACCAGAAGGGACGGTACCTCCTGATTACTATCCAGAAGCGCTTTCAGGCCGATAAAGCAGCTGAGAAGGTTATCCAGTCGTGCAGAAGCGATAAAGTCTTCCTTAAATCCAATCAGAGCTGCCGGCTGGGTATCATAAGCCAGACACTCATGCTCCAGAATTTCCTCGACATCAGTCACGCCCTGAACCTTTAACTGAGCAATCAGAAGATCATTAAAGCTTGCGGCATCATCTTCCTGCTGCATCAGCACAATCGGCAGATGCGTCTGAGCATTGATCGCAACACCATTATTAACTTCCCGGTTCAGGTGGATCGCAAGGTTCGGAACCGTACCAACAGGGCGTTCAAAATTAACCAGAGCATGCTTTACTGCCCCCTTGTCAGACCGATAAGAAACGCGACCTGCAATCGACAAATCCCGGTCAAACCAGGTACTCAACAGTGCACCACCATAAACTTCCACACCTAAGCGCAGATACCCTTGTCCCTTCATATCCGGGTTGGTTTTGACCTTAAGGCACGGGCTATCGGTGTGGGCACCGGACATACGAAAACCGGTTTCAACAGCATTACTGTCTTCAGGCAAAGTGAAGGCAATCACAGAAGACTGGTTTCGGGTCACCACGTAACGTCCGCCCGGCTTCAGAGACCAGCTGTCACGTTCCTGCAGCACCTCAAAGCCAGCAGCAACACAGGCTGCAACCATATTTTCTGTCGCATGGAACGGTGTTGGTGAGCGATCAAGAAACGTCAGCAGCTGCTGATTGAAATCATTCTGAGTCATGGATACCCCGGGGCAAATTAAGCGTCAGCCAGAACCTTTGCAGTTCTTAACTGAACCAAAACAAACGTCATGGTGTACTATAACAAAATTACCCTTTCAGATGACTCTGTGAATTTAAACGTTTAATACTGACTTAAGAATCAATCTGTTAATCTGTCCTGAACCTTGATTCTCAGAGAACAGAAGCCATATTCTCTGTATTGATAAAGAGTTGGCAGAGTCATTGCGTTAGCTCAGAAAGTATTTAGCAGAAATTCGAATCATAAGATTGCTACAGGTTTTCTTCAGTTCCGAAGCAGACCTCCGGCCCGGAGAGTTGAATGATAACCACGGTTACCCGCCGCCTGCTGCCCCTGTTACTGGCCAGCAGCTTAACCTTCAGCAGCGCCTATGCTGAAAACCTCATACCGACTAAAGAACAGCAACAGGCTGCTCAGGATATCGTCGAGCGCCTGAACTACGGTCATTACCGGGAAGTTGAGCTTAACGATCAGCTCTCGGTTGAAATCTATGATCATTTTCTGGAGCAGCTGGATGGCAACAAGGCCTACTTCACCCAGCCGGAAATTCAGCAGTTCGACAAATACAGATTGCGCCTGGATGATGATCTGAAAAAGGGCGACCTGACAGCGGCATTTGAGATCTACAATCTTTACCAGGAAAAGGTTGTTGCCCGTATAAAAAGCCAACTGAAGCTGCTTGAAGACTTCCCGGAAGATTACGTTTTTGATCGTAACGACGCCCTGATGATTGACCGTGAAGACTTTGCCTGGGCAGCGAATGATGATGAACTGGATAAGCTCTGGAGCAAACGGCTGGAAAACAGTCTTTTGAGCCTGAAGCTCTCTGGCAAAGATCTGGCAGATGCTAAAAAGACGCTTAATCGTCGTCTGGAAAACCAACTGAAGCGAATCACTCAGACTCGTGATGAAGATGTGTTCCAGATCTATATGAACGCTTATACCCAGCTTTACGATCCGCACACCCAATACCAGTCCCCTCGTAGCTCAGAGACCTTCAACATCCGTATGAAGCTTTCTCTGGAAGGTATCGGAGCCCTGCTGCAAACCGAAGATGAGTTCACCAAGGTGGTTAGTCTGGTACCGGGCGGTCCGGCATCTCAGGCAGGCGAACTCAAGCCTGCGGATAAGATCATAGGTGTAGGGCAGGATAACGAAGAGATCGTGGACGTCATCGGCTGGCGTCTGGATGAGGTTGTCGACCTGATTCGAGGCCCAAAAGCCAGTACCGTTCGCCTGCAGGTGATTCCGGCTAACGCCAAAGATAACAGCCAGACCAAAGTGATCTCCATTGTCCGTAATACCGTGAAACTGGAAGATCAGGCCGCTAAAAAGTCGATCGTAACCCTGAAAGAAGATGGGCAAGCGAAGAAGATCGGCGTTATCGATATCCCGGCTTTCTATGTCGACTTTGAAGCCTGGAGACAGGGTAAAGAAGATTACCGCAGCACAACCCGCGATGTTCTGAAACTGATTCAGGAGCTGCAGGCAGAAGACATTGATGGTCTCGTCATCGATCTGCGCAACAATGGCGGTGGTGCCCTGCAGGAAGCCAACTCTCTGGTGGGACTCTTTATCGAGCGTGGCGCAACCGTGCAGGTTCGTAATGCTGAAGGCCGTATCGATATTCTGGGCGACCCGGATCAGAACGTTGCCTACGATGGCCCGCTGGCTGTTCTGGTGAACCGCCTGAGCGCATCTGCTTCTGAGATTTTTGCCGGTGCAATTCAGGACTATCAACGCGGCATCGTGATTGGTAGCCAGACCTTTGGTAAAGGTACGGTTCAGTCCGTGACGCCACTGGAACATGGCCAGCTAAAACTGACCCGCGCCAAGTTCTACCGTATCTCAGGTGAAAGCACCCAGCATATGGGCGTAGTTCCGGATATCCAGTACCCAAGTCTGGTAGATGCGGATCAGGTGGGCGAAAGCTCCCTTGAGTTTGCCCTCCCTTGGGATAAGGTTCAGGCTGTTCGCCATAAAGAATACAGCCCTCTGCAACTTTGGCTACCAGAACTGAAAGAGCGTCATCAGGTACGGGCAGAAGAAGATCCGGACCTGAAATATCTTGCAGCTCAGCAGGATCTGTTTGAAGAGATGCGCTCGGTTAAACAGGTGAGTCTGAACGAAGCTGCCCGCAAGGCTGAAAGCGAACGTCTTGATGCTCAGCAACTGGCGCTGGAAAACCAACGCCGCAAAGCAAAAGGTCTTGAGCCAATCGAAGAGCTAAACGATATTCCGGATCACAACGAAGATCCGAATCAGGATATCGAGCTGGTGGAAAGTGGCCGTATCCTTCTGGATATGATCGAACTGGCAGATACCGCTATGGCAAAAGCTGACTAAAGCTTCCGCCCGCTTTACGACTCGGTAAAATAAACCGCTCGCTAAAAATTAACTTCTCGAAAAAAATCCCCGATGATCTCAGATCACCGGGGATTTTTTTGAATACTACTTTTGAATCAGGCGACTGACTTTTCAGGTCAATCCGAAGCGAATTAATTAAAGCCCGGGACTTTTTCGCTTACGGCCGGATACTGACTTCAGGCCTTTACGCATCATGCGGTAAACCACATCCGTCACCTGACGGTCATCTTCTTCAAGACGGGCCAACTGCTCGATCTCAAAATTGGCACCAAACAGCCATTCAATCTCATCGGCTTTCACGGTGAAAGGCGGACCGGATGGCTTCTGGTGCTCCAGACTCACCAGTAGCATCTCAACGGCCGGAGACAACATCTGCGCCAGATGGAAAGCATAACGATGGCGCTTTGCTTTGGGTAAAGCCACCAAAGATGCGCGATCATATACCGCAGTCACATCGATCATGTGCTGACGGTGCAAGTGGAAAAAGTCACCACAATAAAGCTGATAAGGCCCTGCCTGATAACAGCTCAACTGATCAGCAACCTCAGTATGCACCGGGTTCAGTCCCTGAGCTTCAAAGAACTCCTTAACCGCCAGCTCGCTGAGTTCAACGCCAATAACCTGCCAGCCCTGTTCTGCCAGCCAAACCATATCGTTAGACTTGCCGCACAGAGGGACAAATACCACCTTGGCTTTCTGGGCAACAGGCTCAACCTGCCCGACATCGCCGCTTGATACTCTGAGCTTTTCAGGAAGATTATTCCAATAGGCAGGCAACGCCGGATGCACTTCATCCTGATGAAAGCCGATTCGCCCCTCTTCCCATCGCTGATGCCAGAATGCTTTATCCATACTGAGTTCCACTGTTCAGGTCTTTTCACCTATGGTGAACGAGCCTGTTACAAAAATCATTGCTGCTTTAGACCAGTGCAGCCATCTTAAAGATCGGTAGAAGGATCATACAGCCTCTGGGTTAAATTGACAGACTCACGAGCCCGGCGGAACAGGAACCGGGCGACCGGGAAAATGAGCAACATTGCCATCAGACTTCCACTCACTCACCTTAGGGACACCTTCCCGCTCAACCTCATCGATTCGGACAATGGCATTGTAAGGAATATAGCTGCGCTTAACCCCGGCAAACTCCTGTTTGAGCTTATCCTCACTCGGGTCGATCAGTACCTGGCTACGCTCACCAAAAACAAACTCTTCCACTTCCAGAAAACCAAACAGATCACTCTGAAAAACCTGACGGGCATAAACCTCAAAGACTTCATTTTTGTTCAGAAAAATAACCCGATAAACCGTCGAAGAATCAGCCATAAAAGCTCCTCAAATGATCTGACAACCTGAATGCACGACAAGCGGATCTGCTTGAATTTTCCGCGCTGCATCCCCAAATAGCTCTCTCTATTTGTGGGCGGAGTCCGGCTTTACAAGGCCGCCGACATCAAAGCCTCCTACGAGGCGATTATGCCCTTGAGTTTTTCGCTACAAAGCTATGCGCTGGGGCTATCGGCTCGTATAATGGTGCGTTTTTTACCCGTAATGGCTGGCCACTGCGTGATGGGCAACCATTACGTGACAAGCGACCATTACGCTTTAACTCCGTACTTCTTTCCGTACAAAAACGAACAGGTGTTTTCCATGGCTAAAAAATTATTCATCAAAACCCACGGGTGTCAGATGAATGAATACGATTCCGCTCGTATGGCTGATCTTCTGGGTGAAAGTCACGACCTGGAGCTGACCGACGACGAGAACGAAGCAGACGTTGTTCTGCTGAACACCTGTTCGATCCGTGAAAAAGCTCAGGATAAGGTTTTCCACCAACTGGGCCGCTGGAAAAAACTGAAAGAGAAAAACCCTGATCTGGTGATCGGTGTAGGCGGCTGTGTCGCCAGTCAGGAAGGTGACAATATCCGTAAACGTGCTAACCACGTTGATGTGATTTTTGGCCCTCAGACTCTGCACCGTGTGCCGGAGATGATTGACGCCTCCAAGCAGAACAAGATCTCTGTGGTTGATGTAACCTTCCCGGAAATCGAAAAGTTTGACCGTCTGCCAGCACCCAAAGTAGAAGGTGCCACCGCATTCGTATCCATCATGGAAGGCTGCAGCAAGTACTGTACTTTCTGTGTGGTGCCTTATACCCGTGGTGAAGAAGTTTCCCGTCCGTTTGAAGACGTGGTTGCCGAAGTGGTACATCTGGCGGAACAGGGTGTCCGTGAGATTAACCTGCTGGGTCAGAACGTAAACGCATACCGGGGTCATAACGAAGAAGGTGAAGAGATCGATCTGGCAGAGCTGATCAGCTTTGTGGCTGCTGTTGATGGCATCGACCGTATCCGCTTTACCACCTCACATCCGGTAGAGTTCAGCGACAGCCTGATCGAAGCCTACAAAGATATTCCAGAGCTGGTAAGCCACCTGCACCTGCCAGTTCAGAGCGGTTCTGACACCATTCTGGCCGCGATGAAACGTGGTCATACCCGTGATGAATATATCAGCAAGATGGAACGTATCCGCGCTAACCGCCCGGATATCAGCTTCTCATCGGACTTTATCGTGGGCTTCCCGAACGAAACGGATCAGGACTTTGAAGACACCATGAACCTGATCGCCCAGATCGGTTTTGATCATTCGTTCAGCTTTATCTACAGCCCGCGTCCGGGTACTCCGGCTTCCGATATGGAAGACAACACGCCGGAAGAGACCAAAAAACAGCGCCTGAAGATTCTGCAGGACCGTATCAACCAGCAGTCGATGCAGATCTCCCGTCGCATGGTGGGTAATGTCGAGCGTCTTCTGGTGACCGGCTTCTCCCAGCGCGATCCCGGTGAACTGCAAGGCCGTACCGAAAACAACCGTGTGGTGAACTTCCGTACTGAAGACCCGATGGAACTGATCGGCCGCTTTATTGATGTGAAGATCACAGAAGCGTTCCCGAACTCGCTGCGCGCCGAACGCATCGACAACCTGAGCTACTAATCAGCAACCTGAGCTACCAAATAGCCGGTGCGACCAGATAAGATCAGATGAAATCAGGCCGGACAAGCGACTGCCCCAAGCGGCAGTCGCCCTCCGCTATACTTAATTCTAAACCCATGATGCTTTAAGCCTTTTGTCACACCCATGAGTCACACTGACCGCTAACCAAGGTCACTCAGGGTCAACAGGATGCGGGCAATTACAGGTAACGCTTTGAACAATAACAGCCAAACCCATATTTTAAAGCTCGACTTAGAACCCAACGACGCGCAGCGTCTGGCCAATCTTTGCGGTCTGCACGATGAACATCTGCGCCTGATCGAAAGCCGGATGAATATCATCATCCGCAACCGCAGCAATCAGTTCCAGCTTGCCGGTGAACTGAATCTGGTGAAAGCTGCAGCGAACCTGCTGGAAGCTCTCTATCAGGATACCGCCAAAGAGGAGCTGACACCGGAATCGATCCATCTGCACCTGCAAACCTCCGGCATCGCAGAACTGGTTGGTAAAAGCCAGCAGGACAGCGAAGGCTCTGCTGACGAATTTATCACCCTGCGTACTCCCAAAGGCACCATCAAGCCTCGCGGCCCTAACCAACAGAAATATGTTCGTACGGTTCTGACCAACGACATTAACTTTGGCGTAGGCCCGGCAGGTACCGGTAAAACCTATCTGGCTGTTGCCTGTGCGGTTGAAGCCCTGAGCAATGATGAAGTCCGCCGCATTCTGCTGGTTCGTCCGGCGGTTGAAGCCGGTGAAAAACTCGGTTTCCTGCCGGGTGACCTGTCCCAGAAAGTCGATCCTTATCTGCGCCCTCTGTACGACGCCTTGTATGAGATGCTGGGCTTTGAGCAGGTTGCGAAACTGATCGAACGTAATGTGATCGAAGTTGCGCCTCTGGCATATATGCGTGGCCGTACTCTGAACAACGCCTTTATCATTCTGGACGAAAGTCAGAACACCACCCGGGAGCAGATGAAAATGTTCCTGACCCGTATCGGCTTTGGCTCAACGGCAGTCATTACCGGTGACGTTACCCAGATCGACCTGCCTAAAGGCCAGAAATCAGGTCTGGTTCATGTACTGGATGTGCTGGACGGTGTTGAAGGTATCGGCGTAACTCGCTTTGATTCCAAGGACGTGGTTCGCCACCCTATGGTTCAGCGTATCGTTGAAGCCTACGACGATCACGAAGCTGAAGTTGCGGCCAAAGAGAAAGCCGAGCGTGAAGCCCGTGAAGCGGCTCGTCAGGAAGCGGTCGCAGCGGCACTTGCTGCAAACCAAACCTCATCTGAAGACAAAGACAGCTGATGAGCAAGCCGATGACAGAAGCGATAATCGACCTGCAGATCGCCTGTGACAACAGCGACCTGCCTCAGGAAGCGGACTTTAAACTCTGGGCAGAGAAAGTGATCAATGCTCACGAGGACACCGGCAACGAAATTACCGTCCGGATCGTGACGCCGGAAGAGAGTCAGCAACTGAATCATCAGTATCGGGGAAAAGAGAAGCCGACGAATGTCTTATCTTTTCCTTTTGAATCACCACCGGAACTTGAATTACCCTTACTGGGTGATCTGATTGTCTGTGCTGATGTTGTGGCACAGGAAGCAATCGAACAGAACAAAGCCCTGAACGACCATTGGGCACATATGATCATTCACGGATGCTTGCATTTACTGGGATATGATCATATAGAAGAAGAGGAAGCCGAAGAGATGGAATCTCTTGAGATAGAACTTCTGGCAAGCCTCAATATAAAAGATCCCTATCATCTGGACTAACCATCCACTGGCCACAGAGAACGGGACACTAAGGAATCACACGACGATGAGCGAAGACCGATCGAGCAACGGTCAGGGTCAAAGATCCTGGCTTCAAAATATTATGACTTCCCTGACCGGCGAACCTAAAACCCGCCGGGAGCTTCTGGAATTTATCCGGGATGCGGAACAGCGCCTTCAGCTGGATGCTGAAGCGATGAACATCATCGAAGGCGCACTGCAGATCAATGAGATGCAGGTTCGGGATATCATGATTCCTCGTTCGCAGATGGTCGCGGTAAAAGACGGCCAGCAACCGGAAGATTTCCTCTCGCTGATTATCGACTCAGCCCACTCGCGCTTCCCGGTTATCGGTGAGAATCCGGATGAAGTGATCGGCGTTCTGCTGGCGAAAGATCTGCTGCCGCTGATTCTGAAGCGCGAACCCGGTGCTTTCAATATCCGCGACATTCTCCGCCCGGCGACCTTTATTCCGGAATCCAAACGCCTCAACAGCCTACTGAGTGAGTTCCGTGTAAAGCGTAACCACATGGCGATCGTAGTGGATGAATACGGCGGTGTAGCCGGTCTTGTCACCATTGAAGACGTTCTGGAACAGATCGTGGGTGACATCGAGGATGAACATGATATCGAAGAAGATGACATGGATATCCGTGCCATCAGCGATGGTCAGTTTATCGTTAAGGCGCTGACACCGATTGAAGACTTCAACGAAAGCTTCGGCACACACTTCAGTGATGAAGAGTTCGACACCATCGGCGGTATCGTAATGCAGCGCTTTGGCCATCTGCCAAACCGCAACGAAACCACCATGCTGGAAGGTCTTGAGTTTAAGGTACTGAATGCGGATAACCGACGCATTCGTCTGCTGCAGGTGAACACCCACTCGGGTTAATCTCACTTCTGCAAGAAGTCCTGAAATACCGGTGCTATCCGCACCGGTATTTTTTTGTCTGTTCAAAATGCTAACCGACAGGATCAGACAAAGCCTATATAGGTAATATATAGGTAAGGTAAAGGATGAAATGACAGATCGGAGTAGCCGAGTGAAGCGGTCAGGAAATCTACATGTTTTCAGCCAGATAGCCATTTGATAGTCTGCCTGATACGAAGAACTATTGGACTCAATCAGGTCATGGCACTGACAGGCGTTTTCAAGAAAATTTCCAACCGACAGGGACTGCACCGTTATCTGCTTGCTACACTGGCAGGCTGGTTACTTCCTCTCTCTTTTGCCCCTTACAACTACTGGTTTATCACTCCATTTGCGATCTGCCTGCTGCTGATTGCCATGAAAGGTGGACGCTCCGCTGTAGAGCTAAGCGGCCATTTTAAAGCCAATTTCACCTTGGGCTGGTTCTTTGGCCTAGGCCTTTTTGGCAACGGCGTCTCCTGGGTTTATGTCAGCATCCATGACTATGGATTCACCGGTGTTCCGCTGGCCCTGCTGCTGACAACACTCTTTGCGATGGGACTTGCCTTGCTGCCGGCATTGCAGATCGGCGTGTTTCAGCGCTTCTTCTCTAAAACCTCTCCGGTCTGGAGTTTCCCCGCACTCTGGGTGCTCTTTGAATGGTTACGCAGCTGGCTGCTGACCGGCTTTCCCTGGCTCTATTTGGGCAATGGCTTAGTGGACTCGCCACTGGCCGCCTGGCTGCCGGTAGGCGGGGTCTATCTTGCCAGCTTTCTGTTGGTAATGACCGGAAGCCTGCTGTTTCAGCTTACTCAACAAAAGCTGAAAACCCGGACGCTTACCGCCTGGGTTGTTTTGGTTTTTGCCGGTGGTCATCTGCTGAACAATATTCAATGGACAGTGCCCTCAACCCGGGGCGCTATTGAAGTGGCTCTGGTTCAGGGCAATATCGATCAGAATGAAAAGTGGCTGCCGCAATACCGCCAGAAGTTTCTGGAGCTCTATTACAACCTGACCCTCGATGTTCAAAGCAGCGGATTAGTCGTCTGGCCGGAGACCGCAGTACCTGTGCTCTATCGCTACTCTCACGGTTATTTTGATCAGGTTATGGCGGATCTGCCATCCGATACCGCTCTGATAACCGGCATCCCTCAACAGGCTCACCCGGACAGCAACGAACCTATTCAGTACCACAACAGCATCATGGTCAAAGGTGCTGGTGAAGGTTTGTACCAGAAACAAAAGCTGGTGCCTTTTGGTGAGTACGTACCTCTGGAATCCTGGCTGCGGGGCGCAATTAACTTCTTTAACCTGCCGATGTCTAACTTTGCCCCCGGCATCAGTGATCAGCCACTACTGAGCGCTAAGGGCATGCAGATCGCCCCCTTTATCTGTTACGAAGTGGTTTATCCGGAGTTTGTTCGCCAACAGGCTCAACAAAGCGATCTGCTGATCACCATCTCTAACGACAGCTGGTTTGGGCATTCCGTAGGGCCTCTGCAACACCTGCAGATGGCGCAGGTGAGAGCCGCAGAAAATGGCCGCTATATGCTGCGCAGTACCAACAATGGTGTCACTGCGATTATTGACCCTCATGGGCGTATTGTCGCCAGTGCGCCTCAGTTTGAGCAGGCAATTGTCCGGGGTGAAGTTCACGGCATGGTCGGGCAGACACTGTTTGCCCAGTTTGGCAGTCAGCCATTGCTGATCTTCTGTGCTTTGATTCTGCTGATTCAGCTGGTGCAGAGCCGACGCCAACCTCAGCTGCACTTGTTTCACTGATCATGAACCAGCTTTAAAACCCTCAACGTAAAAAGGGCTGAAGCAAATGCTTCAGCCCTTTTTCCTCAGCCGGTCGGCGAATGTGAATATCTCCACACCCTGCTTTCAGGCCAGACCGGCTATTTTTTCTTTTCCGGCTGTATCATTCCAGCCTCACAATCTTAGCGACTTCCGGTCAGGAAGGTCGTGGTTTTCTCGATTCGGGACAAAGGCACCTGAGCACCATCGGTTTCCACAATAAAACGAATCTCCTGAGTCAGACCCGCAGGTTCCGGGGCACACACCCGGTAAGCACGCCATCCGGCGTTATTATCATCTAGGTTCAGACTCTGATCACCATATAGGGTCAGTCCATCAAGACCTGTTGTACTGATGCGAACACTCTGTACCCCTTGCTGATAGCCTTCCACTTTGATCTTGTAGTGATTGCAGATCTGGTTGTTATCCAGACGGGTGTATAGCGCACCACGATCACGGCGAATCTCAAGCAGCAGATCCTTGGTCTGAGTAAAGCCCAGCATTACAGCGCCCAGCGCTAACAGCATAACCGCGGCATAACCGGCCAGTTTAGGGCGCATCAATGTTTGCTTGCCGGCCTCTTCTGCCGGACGCGCCAATTCCACCTCAGACGCAAAACGAATTAAGCCTCTTGGCTTGCCGATCTTATCCATCACCTGATCACAGGCATCGATACAGGCACCGCAATCGATGCAGGCCGCCTGAAGCCCATCCCGAATATCGATACCTGCCGGGCAAACCTGAACACAGATCGTACAATCCACACAGTCACCGGCTGAGGCTTTTATGTCCGCAATCGAGCTATCGTTAGCGGCACTCTTTTTCATTTCAGTCTGCATGGGAGCAACCGCAAGATTCAGCGCCGGAATCAGATCATCCTGTCCGTTTTTACCCCGTAGACGACGAGGTTCACCGCGAGCAGCGTCATAGCTTACGGTACGGGTATGCTGATCAAACATAACCCCCTGAAAGCGGGAATACGGACAGGCATGCAGACAGATTTTTTCCCGTACCAACCCAGCGTTCACATAAGTCAGAGCTGCCATCGAGATCAGCCAGCCCCAAACCGCAAGAGACAGATCAAGAGTGAAGAAGCCGACAAACAGCTCCTGAACCGGCAGAAAGTAGCCAGTGAAGGTAAGCGCAGTTAAGAAGGAGAAAGCTAACCAAAGCAGGTGTTTGGCCAGACGCCTCAAAAGACGTTTACCCGTTAACGGCAAATGATCATTCTTCGCTCGCTGACTGGCTTTACCTTCTGTCATTTGCTCAATGCGGATAAACAGCCATGTCCAGATGCTTTGCGGGCAGGCGAAACCACACCAGACACGCCCCCAACCCACAGCCATAAAAAACAGCAGGCAGGCTCCCGCAATCATCAGCCCCGCCATCAGCGGCAGGTCATGCCAAGACAGCTGTCCGCCAAACAGATAGATACGTCGCTCTTCAAAAGAGAATAGTAAAAGTGGCTGACCATCCCACTGCAACCAGGCCAGCAGGAAAAAAGCGATAATCAGAGGGCCACTAACCAAGCGTCGCCAGTTCTGAAAACGGCCTTCGGTCAGTCGCACATAGAATTTCTGCGGGCGTTCAATGATCTCCGAGTCTGAGCGCACTCGGTTAACAGGAATTTGCTGCATGACGTCATCTCTAGGTTCAGGTAATTAGTGCAATCCGATTCAGCGCAGCATACTGAGTCAGAGCAATAAGGATCAGGCCTAAAAAATTTATTTTTAATAGGTACAGATTAAAAGAAATGGACCCAGATGAATTTCAACCCATTAGTGCACATGCAGCAAATATAACGCACCATTTAGGAGCAAAATTGCGCCACCCCCCAGAAGAAAAATGTGCCAAATACCAGCAACTCAGTATCTGCAACCACAGCAACCCAGCAACACATTGATTTAATTGGATTTTATTTTTTATGGCACACGCTATGCAGAATAAGAGATGTCCAACGCAGGACTTGGTTGTTAGTACTTAGCTTATTATTCAAGGCATTTGCCTTTTGAATCCGCGTTTATCGCTGCTGTCCCCAGTATCGATAAACGCTTTTTTTTTGCCTGCAGAAAAGTGATGGGTTCAGCAATAAAAAAAGCCCGGAACGTCACAGACAGGCTGCATAAGTTCCGGGCTAATTACTGAATGATTCGTGGCTTCCTATTCCGGTGCGATTGGATCCGATGCGATTGAGTAGAAACATTCAGCATCAACACCCTCGGTGAGCCAGGCTGACTCCCAGTCAACAACGTTTTCCATATCTGAGATCCAAAGATCCAGAACCTCTAACTCTTCCGAATAATACATGGCAAGACGTCCTCCCTCTGCCGATGAATTTTTGCGTCTTTTAAGTAAGACACATTCTGAGTATAGGTGGTTTCAGAATACGGCAAGGCTTTTCAGCATCGCTGAAGCCCTTATAAACAAAGGGCTGATGCTTAACGGATAAAAATTACTGTATTACCAGTTGCTTAGGGTTTTCTTAAGACGGATGATTTTTTTGTGACACTCTGTGAAACGGCAGTGCAGCAAATTTCAGACAGGAAGATAGGGTTTTCGTACTATTGCTACAGATCATATCAGCAACAAAGTTCAACAGAAGCGGTGCGGCATAAGCCAAGCAAAAGTCCGGCAGGGAGACTAAGAAATAACTAGAAAGCGGGCTTCAGGCTCATCCAGTGCAGGCCCTCTTCCTGATCGATCGCAGGTACTTCATCAACTCCACAACCCAGAACCCTTGCCAGACTCTCTTTCGCTAAGGCTTCGGTATTGTTCTTATCACTGATATGGGCTGCGACAACGTGCTGAAGCTTATCGTGTTGCAGTTCCTGCAACAAAGCCTCGGCCTGACCATTACTCAGGTGGCCATAAGCACCACCCACCCGACGCTTCAGCTTTGGCGGGTAAGGCCCCTGCTGCAGCATCTGAGGGTCATGATTGGTTTCCAGAATCAGCGCTTCACAACGGGCATAACAGTGACGGATGTGTGGGGTAATACTGCCAAGGTCGGTGAGAACACCAACGCGGGTATCGCCATCGCCGACAACATATTGAATCGGCTCTTTGGCATCATGGGGAACAGGAACCGGTTCGATCTCAAGATCGCCGATGGCAAACCGCTTGTGACTGCTGATCAGACGGAGATCCGGCACTTCACCCAGACGTCCGGTGAGATAGGTGCCATGGCTGCAATAAACCGGCATACCGCTGGCACGGGCAATTCTTCCGACGCCACCAATATGGTCGCCATGCTCGTGGGTCACCAATACCCCATCGATATCTTCCAGCGCCAACCCCAAGCGTTCAAGACGGGCGCGGGTATCTTTCACCCCAAAACCACAGTCGATCAGAATACGTGTTGAGTTTTTTTCAATCAGGGTAGCATTTCCCCGGCTACCACTACCGAGGGAGGCAAAACGAATTGCAGTCACAGCATTTTCCGAAGCAAAAACGCCCCGACACCAGAGGTTTCGGGGCGCTGTCATACAAGCTTAGACACACCAGACCGGATGGCCTGACGGATCAGTTCAACAGTTTACGAACCCCTGCCAGAACCTGACGGGATTTACGGGGATCAACGGCGCGTCCGTTCTGTTGAACCCGGATAGATACCGGAGAAGAACCTGTCAGAACCAGCTGATACTGGTATTCAGGTCCCGGGCTTGCTGCCCAGCGGGTCAGAATACTGCTGCGCTCCTCTTCAGGAACCCAGACAATCGTAAACTGACGTTTTGCTGCATCGGCAGACAAGAGCTTCTGCTCATTCTCTTTAAACTGGTCGGTCAGCAGAATTTCCAGACCGATCCAGGTACGATCAGCATCAGTACCCAGTTTCAGTACCGGATCCTGACCACCCGCGGCCTGCAGAACAACGGTTTTCTCACGGCTGATATTCTGCGCTAAGAGAGACACGCTCTGAGAACCGGATTCCTGACTCGCAAGGCCAGCACTAATCTGGCTTAACAGTGCTTTAGCCGCACTGTCGGTGCGTACCTGATCATCCTGATTCAGTAGTTCAAGATCACTGAAACCACCGCGGAGTCCCTGACGCAGCTTCGCCGAAACCGGCTGAGCATTGATCTGGGTATCCGGCACGAAACTGATTCGACCAGTGGATGGATCTGCAGTTTTAACCGCCCAGTTCAGCTGTTCAAACTGACGCTGCAACATCGGCCAGGCAACAGCAGGGCCGTTAGAGATCGACAACCAAAGACGGGAAGAGATACCTTCTGTACCGGCAAATTCACGCAGTTCAGACGTAGGCAGATCTTCATCAACAACAGGTAGCGCATCCGGGCGTGGCACAACAAACTCATCATCGAGTTTTTCCTGTGCTGCGATATCCGGCAGCGGCATCGCCTGTCTGAACTGAGAGGCATCCGCCGTCGCCGGCAACTGAATCGCCGGATACTCTTTGGCATCAACATAATCGGTTTTACGGTCGTAGTAATAACCGGATGAGCTACAGCCTGTTAACAGAAAGCCGGTCAGCGCAAGGCTGCCGGCTGTCAGTTTTAGCAAGTCCTTTCTGGACATTGTTTATTCCTGATGTGTTATCCGATGATTCCGGCGTGTTGCAGTGCTTCACGTACGGTTGCATGGTACTGCTCGGACAGAACGGTCAGAGGTAAACGAATACCGGTTTCCATCATCCCCATCTCAGCAACAGCCCATTTAACCGGAATCGGATTCGATTCAACAAAGAGTGCACGGTGCAGAGGCATCAGACGAGTGTTGATCTGGTGAGCAGTAGATGCATCGCCATTTAGAGCCGCAGCACACAGCTCAGACATCTGACGCGGTGCAACGTTCGCGGTTACCGAGATATTGCCGTGACCACCCTGCAAGATAAAGTCTGCAGCTGTCAGGTCATCACCGGAGAACAGCAGGAAGTCAGAACCTTCCAGACGGCCCATCAGCTCTTTACCACGCTCAACATCACCAGTGGCATCTTTCAGTGCAACGATGTTGTCCAGCTTGCTCAGACGAACCACGGTCTCATTGTGCAGATCAACCGCAGTACGGCCCGGTACGTTGTACAGAATAACCGGCAGATCGCTGGCTTCAGCTACCGCTTTAAAGTGCTGGAACAAACCTTCCTGAGTCGGCTTGTTGTAGTAAGGCGTTACAGACAGGCAGTAATCCGCACCTACTTTCTTAGCAAATTTGGTCAGCTCTACCGCTTCAGAAGTTGAGTTAGCACCGGTACCTGCAATCACAGGGATACGGCCATTTACCTGCTCAACCACCTTTCGGATGACGTCAAAGTGCTCTTCAAATGACATCGTGGTAGGTTCACCTGTTGTACCTGCTGCAACAATTGCATCGGTACCGTTTTCCAGATGGAACTCAACCAGACGATGCAGTGCTTCCCAATCGATAGCTCCCGAGGTGGTCATTGGGGTTACCAATGCAACAATACTGCCTTTGATCATCTGTCGTCTCCGAAAAAAACGCGTAAAAAAGCGAAAGGCCTAATGGTACTTTTGCCCTTGTCTTAACACAAGCACCCGCATGGGGGTAAACGCGAATTCAGCAACAATCACTACAGCGGCAGATACGCTTATTTTCATGCCAAGCGCTCTTTGCTAACCGGTTGTAAATACTGCGAAAACAGATAACGGGCCAGAGAAGAGCCCGCTTAAGGATAGGCTGAACGATCAGGCAGCGTGTGCTGCCGCCTGACGTTTCTGATTGAAAGGCATAAAACGAACTTCAGCCGAACTGAAATCATGACTGGTATCCAACAGCAGCGCATCTGCTGCGGCCTGCTGAATCAGCAGGGTGCCATCGGCGGCTAAACGCGCCGGAGCCAGCACCACACGATAGTTCTCGGCACTGCCGTTACTCAGCATAAAGAGCGCATCGTCAGCTTTAACGTGGCTGCTGACACGAACATCACCATTCAGGCTTTCACGAACGGTATGGATCTCATCACGGGCACACTGCACCGACGGACCACCATCAAACAGATCCACGTAACCGGCAAACTGGAAGCCTTCTTTTTTCAGCATGTGCAGCGCAGGAGCTGAAGAATCGTTAGGCTTACCGATCACCTCACGGGCTTCCTGAGGCAGCAGATCGATATAGATCGGATATTTCGGCATCAGATCGGAGATAAACTGCGTACCTTTCAGAGCCACAGTATTTACCGCTTCCTGAAAATCGATACCGAAGAACTGACGCCCCAGATTTTCCCACAACGGAGAGTTACCGGCTTCATCCTGCCAGCCTCGCAGCTCTGCCATCACGGTTTCGCCAAAGCGCTCAGGGAAATCCGCCATCGCCAGAAAACGTGCACGGGAAAGGAACTGCCCCATACCCGGCTTACGGTATTCCGGAGACACAAACAGTGAACCCACTTCGGTCGCACCTGTGTAATCGTTCACCATGCTCAGCACGCGGGCCTGACGGGTTACCGACAGATCATTACAGCTACTCACCAGAGTGGAGATTTTGTAGGAATAGAAAGGGCGATCCAGACCGATACCGGTATAGATAGCGGTAGAACCTATCACACGCCCCGTTTCAGGATCTTCCAGCACCATAAAATAGGTGCTCATCGGATCTTGTTTACCCGATTCAGAAAAAGCGCGCTCAGTGGCTTCAATCTTTTTCAGCCAGGCTTCACGATCCGCCGGCATAGAGGTCATTCCCCGTCCCACAGCTTTGGACAGAGCCATCAGATCTTCAAGATCAGCCAACTGACATGGACGAATAATTAACATAAGCCTTCCTACCTTTATTCCTGCCCGCACGTTGTTTCGCGGTTATGGTTGTTCTGGTTATTGCGGTTGCCGTTCTCAATGCGGTTTATGCAGCTAATTTTAGTGCTGAAGTGACAAAATGAGCTGTCTGATTTCAGGTAAAAAATGCAGATATTGCAGAAACCGACAACACATACCGAATAAAATTCGGTCTCAGCAAAAAGGCTTGCGCTGAGCTATCCTGATACGCAAACTAGCCCCTCGACATCGATAGAGTGCGGCTTTCTTATCAGTTAAGTCCATACTTGAGTCATCGCATTATCACGACAGACCAACCAAGATAACGATAAAAGAGCATATAAAATGCAACTGGATAAGATTAGCCGAAAGATTCTTTCGACCCTGCAGCAGGAAGCCCGCATCACCAATCAGGAATTGGCGGATCGCGTTGGCCTATCCCCCAGCTCCTGCCTGAACAGAGTGCGAAAGCTGGAAGAAGCTGGTCTGATCGGTCCCTATCTCAGCACCCTGAATCTGCCTAAGATCTGCCGAAGTGTTGAAGTGATTGTCACGGTCAGTCTGAAAGATCAGAGTACCGATGCCTTCCGCACCTTTCAGCAGGCGGCTCAAAGCCATCCGGAAGTGGTTGAATGCTATACCGTCAGCGGCACTTTCGACTTTTTCCTGCGCATTGTGGCACCGGATATGATGCGCTATAACGAAATTAACGATCAGCTGCTGGATGTGTTGCCGGGTATGGTCAATATCAGTAGCCATGTGGTTCTGACCACCGTAAAACCATTCAGAGGCTATCCTTTAGACGAGCTGATTGATGGTGAATAAACTGACTCTGCCCCTCTTAATTCATTAGACAGATCAGAGAAATTAGAGAGATTCGAGGGATCAGGAAGAGCAGGAAAAAACCGCTTAAACGGATTCAGGTGCAAGTTTAATAAGCTATTACTTATAAACTTTTCAATTGATACATAATAAAAGAATGTTAATATCCGCCTGACTGGGCTACCAATTCAATAAATAACGAAGCTCGGTTTTCCCCTAAGCTAATTGCGGGCTGACACCTTGAACAACACACTGCAAACCCAGTTGTCGCGTCAGTACTCCCATACCCTGGTATGGATTCTGGTACTGTTCGCCCTCTGTTTTTTCCTGATCGGACTCTCTGTCTGGGGCGCAGCCAAAGCGGTCGATAAGGAAGATATCCATCATACCGAAGCCACCATTATCGAAAGCCTGAGACAGGAAAAGTCCCTGCTGGAAGCACAGCTGCGTGACTATGCAATCTGGGATGAGGCCTATCAGCTTTGGGTTGTAGACGGTTTTGCCAATGACGACTGGATCAGCAGTAACTTCGGACTCAGCCTGTATGAGAATCTGGATATCGCCTGGTCCGCTATCACCGATCAGAACCGCAAACTCCTGCTCAGCAGCTATGAGGGCATTCCCACGCGCATCCCACCGGATATTGAAGCCTTTCAGGAAAAGCTCTACCAACTGGATCAGAACGCCAGCGGCCTCTTTCTGATCAACAATGAACTCTGGTTACTGGGCTCGCATCCGGTTCAGCCGGAGAATGAACATCAGCTTCCCAAGGTCAGTCCCCGTGCCTTTGTCTTCGGCAAGCGTATTGCTAACTCAGTCATTCGAGTTCTTAAGATTCATACCGACACAGCTCAGGCTTTTGCCAGCCCCCAGCCGATCCAGGATATGGCCAGCTTCGCAGTCAGAGATCAACTGGGGCAGACGCTGAGCTATATCAACTGGAATCCAGCCCATCCCGGAACCGCTCTGCTTCATCGCCTGATGCCGGATGTCACAGCATTACTGCTGATTCTGACCCTTGCCACTTATCTGCTGATTCGACGCATTATGCGTCAGGGTCGACATAGCCTGTCAGAGATGCAGGCATTGGCCCGCACCCGACAGGATCTCGGCCAACAACAAATTGCCCTGCAGAAACTGCGTCAGCAATTTCAGGGGCAGCACACTCAGGAAGGCTTCCTGCAGGAACTGATCATGGAAGCCGGTCATCTGACCAGTGCAGATATAACCTCCGTATGGCTGTTAGATGCTTCCGGGGAGCACCTCACCTGCCAGGCCAGCAACGCCTCCATGAAGGGAAGCCAACTGCTGATGAAAGAGATGTCAGCAACCCTGAATCAACTGCAGCAGCGTCCGGTAACTCTGATTGAGATCCCCCATACCCGTCACCTGATTCAGGAAAATCATAGCCAGTCTCTGATCGGCTTCTTCCAGGATCATAAAGTCAGCAGCCTGCTGGTCACCGCTATTTATCTGGGCGGCGAGCTGCGGGGAATCCTGACCTTGGGCAGCCAACATGCCCGTAACTGGAGTGACTCTGATCATTACGCCTGCTCAGCTTTTGCGGGAGTCGTGGCCCAGTTTGGTGAATCTTTCCAGCGTCAGACCATGGAAGAGGATCTTTACCAGCAAACCCATTTTGACGATATCACCGGCTTACCCCGTCTGACCTATATCGAGGATGAATATCCGGATCTGCTCAGCGAGAAGCAGGGATTTCTGGTGGTTCTCAGAATACAGGGGCTGCATATCATTAATGAGCTGCACGGCTTTGACAGCGGTAACGATATCTTCCGTCAGTTCTCTCAATGCCTGATGCAAAAGCTTGAAGCCTGGTCTCCGGAAGGGCTTCTGGTTCGCCTACCTGCTAATAGGCTAGGTCTTTTTATTGAAGGTGAAGAGTCCCGTATTACTGGGTTTCTGGAACAGCTGATCCGTCAACTGGAAAGCAAACACTGGGTCGTTCAGCGGAAAAGTTACACCCTGAAACTACAGATGGGGCTCTCCCGTTATCCGGAAGATGGTCAGGACCCGGAAACCCTGCAGCACCGTGCCAAACTGGCACTGCAGCATGTTCGCTCCACTCCGGGGCTTAGCTACGCAGTCTATTCTCAGGATGTCAGCACAGGCCTTAAAGCCCGCAACGAAGCGATCTCAGATCTGGAACGCGGCATTAAAAATGAGGAGTTTGAGCTCTTCTTCCAGCCGCAATTTAACTGTGACAGGAAGCTGATCTCTGCAGAGGCACTGGTGCGCTGGCGACATCCGGAGCGGGGACTGCTTTCACCGGCTCACTTTATTGAACTGGCGGAAGAGACCGAACTGATTCTGCCACTGGGACGCTGGATTCTGCACCGCGCCTGCCAGCTTTTGCAATGGCACACGATTCGCCTATCGGTGAATATCTCTGTTCTGCAAATGAAACAGAAGGACTTTGTCGAAGAGATCGCAACCCTTCTGCAGCGCTACCAGTTCTCACCGGATCAGCTGACCTTAGAGGTTGTTGAGTCTCTGATGATGGATCAGGAAGTGAAAGGCAAGCTCAGCCAGATTCGGGAGCTGGGGGTCGAGATCTCACTGGATGATTTCGGTACCGGCTATTCATCCCTCAGCTATCTGCAGGATCTGCCGGTGGATGAACTCAAGGTGGATCAGAGCTTTATTCAGGCGCTGGAGCATCACGAAGATGCTCCTTTGGTGCGAACCATCATTGCCATGGCACACACACTGAATATGCGTGTTGTGGTGGAAGGCGTGGAAACCGATGAGCAGTTCAATTTTGTCAGTGAACAAAAAGCAGAGCTGATTCAGGGCTACCTGCTAGCCAAACCTGAACCCTGGGATCACTTTGTTGGCCGCCTCAATCTGCCTACCGTTAAACCCAACAGCAAACGCGTACCGACATCAGACTAAACAGTCTGATGTCGTGGCAGCGCTATCGAGATCACCGCCGTCAGCGCCAGCATGGCGGCAGAGATCCAGAGACAAGCCACAAGTCCTGCCGCGCCCTCGCCATAAGCCTGATACAACCAGCCGGACAATACCGTCCCCAGCAAACGCCCCGCAGCATTGGCCATATAATAAAAGCCCACATCCATGGACACACCTTCATCCCGGGCGTAGCTGACAATCAGATAGCTGTGCAGAGATGAGTTAATCGCAAAAACAGCGCCAAACAGCAGCAGCCCTGCGATCAGTACAAAACCTGCAACTGCGCTGTCAGCGGCTGGAAGCATCAGCGCGATACCCGCCGGAATCAGCGCCAGCAAGGCCACCCAGAACAAAGCCGCTTTACCATCCGGCACAGTTCCGGCCTGATCGCCTTCGCTCTTGGCTGACTTATCTCGGCCGGTAATCCGGGGGGCAAAACCCTGTACCATGCCATAAGCGATAATCCAGGCAGCCAGAAAGCCGCCCACCTGCCAGTGATCCCAACCAAATACCGCCGCCAGATATACCGGCAGTGCGATCACAAACCAGACATCCCGCGCGCCGAACAGGAACAGGCGCGCTGCAGACAGCAGGTTTACCGCCCGGCTTTTGGAAAAGATCTCAGAGAACTTGGGCTTGTTTTTCGCTTTGCCCAGATCCTGCTTCAGCAACACCAGACTGGAGAGCCAGACCAGTAACAACATCAGCGCCATCGCCAACACCGCACCCTGAAAACCCAACAGGGTCAGCAGCAGACCACCAAGGAAAAAGCCCATGCCTTTCAGGGCATTTTTCGATCCGGTCAGCGCCGCTACCCAGCCGTAGAGTTTGGCTTCCTCACCCTTTGGCACCAGCAGCTTGATTGAGCTTTTGGCACTCATCTTATTCAGATCTTTGGCGATGCCGGACAACGCCTGTGCCGCCATCACCCAAGGTACAGATATCAAAGACACGGTCAGCCAATCCGCAGGCACCAGTAGCATCGACAGCGCCAGCACCTGCAGGAAGAGGCCGATATTCATAGTGCGGTTCAGGCCAAGTCGTGCCCCCAACCAGCCGCCGATCAAGTTGGTCACTACGCCGAAAAACTCATAAAAGAGGAACAGCATGGCGATATTCAGCGGCGAAAAACCCAGACCATGAAAATGCAGTACCACCAGCATACGTAGGGCGCCATCGGTCAGGGTAAAGGCCCAGTAGTTACCGGTGACGATCAGGTATTGGCGCACACCTTCCGGCAGCGCTCTGAGTTTCTCAATCAGCGAGGCTTTAGTCGTCTGAGGGCGCTTGGGTGATTGCTCGGTCATGGTACTTACTGATCCTGCAGGCCAACAAAACGCGCCAGCTCCGCAGTACGGTTGGCATAACCCCACTCGTTGTCATACCACAGATAGACTTTCACCTGAGTGCCGTTAATCACCATGGTCGACAGCGCATCCACCACGGTAGAACGCGGGTCAGTACGGTAATCGATCGACACCAGCGGACGCTCTTCGTAACCCAGAATACCTTTCAGCTCACCTTCTGCAGCTTCTTTAAACAGGGCGTTCAGCTCTTCCTCTGTGGTTGGGCGGCTGACCTCAAACACACAATCGGTCAGGGAAGCATTCGCCAGGGGCACACGTACCGCATGGCCGTTCAGCTTGCCTTTCAGCTCCGGGAAGATATGGGTGATGGCCGTAGCAGAACCGGTGGTGGTCGGGATCAGACTCATACCGCAGGCGCGGGCGCGACGCAGATCCTTATGGGGCGCATCCAGAATGGTCTGGGTGTTGGTGATATCGTGAATCGTGGTCATGGAGCCATGCACAATGCCCAGCTTCTCATGCAGCACCTTCACCACAGGCGCCAGACAGTTGGTGGTGCAGGAGGCTGCCGTGACAATCGGGTATTGCGCTTTATCGTATTCGTGATGGTTCACACCCATGACGATATTAAGCACACCCTCTTCTTTTACCGGGGCGGTCACCACAACCCGTTTCACGCCCTGATCCAGATAAGCCTTGAGCAGGCTCTGGGTTTTCATCTTGCCGGAAGCTTCAATCACCAGATCACAACCGGACCAGTCGGTATCAGCGATAGCGGTGTTCTGAGTGCAGCGGATGCTTTGGCCATCAATCAGCATCGTATCGCCTTCCGCTGAAGCCTCATGGTGCCAGCGGCCATGGACCGAATCGAAGGTGATCAGATGCGCCAGCGTTGCCGCATCACCCGCCGGATCATTGATCTGCACAAACTCGATCTCCGGCCAGTCAAAAGCCGCACGCAGTGTCAGTCGTCCCATACGGCCAAAGCCGTTAATACCTACTTTGATGGTCATAGTTCTGTCTCGGTATCGTTAACAAGGTGAATCAAAAAACGGTGAATAAGAATTCGTGTATCAATAATCGTCAGGCAAACCAGTGTCGGGTGCGGTTGGCAAACCAGACCAGACTCAGCATCACAGGCACTTCAACCAGAACACCGACCACGGTTGCCAGCGCCGCACCGGAGTGCAGGCCAAACAGGGAGATAGCCACCGCAACCGCCAGCTCAAAGAAATTAGAGGTGCCAATCAGACAGGCCGGAGCCGCAATATCATGTTTCAGTTTCAGCCAGCGGGCGGCCAGATAAGCCAGAGCAAAAATGCCGTAGGTCTGAAGCATCAGGGGAATGGCGATCAGAAGAATCGTTTGTGGCTGTTGCAGAATCGTTTGCGCCTGAAAACCAAACAGCAGTACCACAGTGCCCAGCAGGCCAACAATCGACCAGGGTTTTACTGCCGCCAGAAAAGACTGCACACGGCTGTCTCCGGTATCTGCTGTTTTTGCCGCATTAACAGTATCTGCCTGCTGAAGCATTCGACGGGTTAAAACACCTGCCGCCAGAGGCAGCACCACATAGAGCACCACCGAGAGCAACAAGGTTTCCCACGGTACCTGAATATCACTCACACCCAGTAACAGGGCGGTAATCGGCGCAAAGGCAAACACCATAATGATGTCGTTCAGAGAGACCTGCACCAGCGTATAGTTAGGATCGCCCTTGGTGAGCTGGCTCCAGACAAACACCATGGCGGTACAGGGTGCGACACCCAACAGAATCATACCGGCGATATACTCACTGGCGCTGGCCGGATCAACCCAGTCGACAAACAGCACCTTAAAGAATAACCAGCCGAGCGCCGCCATCGAAAAGGGTTTGATCAGCCAGTTCACCACTAAGGTCAGCAGCAGCCCTTTCGGGCGCTTGCCGACATCTTTAACGGCGGCAAAGTCGATCTGCACCATCATCGGGTAGATCATCACCCAGATCAGTACCGCCACCACCAGATTGACGTGCGCCCACTCAAGGGCCGCCACCGCCGCAAATGCCTGTGGCATCAGGTTACCCAACAGGACGCCGGCAAGAATCGCCAGCCCCACCCAGAGCGATAAATAGCGTTCAAAAAATCCCATCGTCTTTTCCTTGCAGAGTCAAAATCAGCAGCAGCTTTTCAGCCGCTCCGGTCGGTCGCCCATATCAGCCAGCTGTGTCTTAGCCTGCTGCAGATAATCAGCATTGGCAGAGGCGGTTGTGGATAACACAACCCGGCACCATTCGGGCAATTGCGGGCTTAACCGGTAGAAGATCCACTGCCCCTGACGGCGATCTTCCAGCAAGCCGGTTTTACGCAACTGCGCCAAGTGACGGGAGATTTTCGGCTGGCTTTCGTCCAACGCCGCCACCAGCTCGCAGACACACAATTCCTCTTCCTGTGTGATCAGGAGCAATGCCCTCAGTCGGGTTTCATCCGCCAGTTGTTTGAAAAATATCACGGGGTCCAGCATCGGCCTGCCTGTCTGAAAAAAGTAAGTGCTCATCATACCTGAAGAGATATATGAAAAAACATATATATGGTTGAACAGATATTAAATTCCGAACATGACACTTCTATGACATCCTTCTGGTTCACGCTCGCTTGAAAGAAAGGCGGTGAACACCTAATCTGCCCGCCATATCAGTCTGAAATCAGCCATTACGGCGACTAAGTAAAAGAACAGCCAAACAGGAATCACCATGTCCGATCTGAACGAACTCATCATCGAAGACCTGATTGAAGGCACAGGCACCGAAGTTAAAAAGGGCGGCGCTCTAGTCACCGCTCACTACAGAGGCTGGCTGGAAGACGGCACCGAATTTGATAACTCCTACGACAAAGGCCAACCGTTTCAGGTGGTACTGAGCCGTAAAAAAGTGATCGCCGCCTGGGTTGAAGGCTTAAAAGGTATGAAGGTTGGCGGCAAGCGCAAACTGCAGGTGCCTGCCGAGATGGGCTATGGCGAACGCGGCTTTGGCGACAAGATTCCACCGAACAGTAATCTGATCTTTGAGATTGAACTGCTCGAAGCTCTGAACCGGGAATAAGGTTCTGAGAAGTAAGGAGCCGGAGGCCAGTTCCCCTTTAACCAGAAGCAGCGTTAAAACAGACATAGCCCTGAGCCTTAAACCCGCTCAAGGCTATGCACTCCCGGTCTAATGCCGGGACTCTGTCTGCAGGCTTTCCAGAAGATCTGTGATTTTTTGATTATCAAAAGCCACAAAGGCATTCGCCAGTGCTTCTGCTTCTGCGACATATCCCTGTGCCTTCAGGGTTGCAACATACGGCTGCCAATAATCCGTGGGAATAAAACGATGGGCATCGGCCAGCTCCCAGAGTTTTTCACCCCGCTGCTGAAAAAGATCAGGCGCTAAGGTAGCTGCCGTTTTCTCTCCCTGCCACTGTCTGATCGCAGGCTTTAACAACGCCAGATGCTTGTGCAGCAGGGCTTCTGTTTCCTTCAGCGCATCCGTTAGCTCTATGGGATCGGATGCCTCATCCCTCGACAACATCTCGGCATGGAAAGCGGTCTCAGCAAGCTCTGTATCGCCAATGGAGCGGGCTGCTCCTTTGATCTTATGGCTGAAAGCAACAGCCTCACTCTGATAAGGCTGACTGCCATGAAGTTCTGGCAGCTCTTCGTCTTTAGCACTTTGCACAAAAGCCTGTATGCACTGCATCAACAGATCGTAGTCACCTTTCAAACGCCCTTTAAAGTCTTCCGGGTCAATGCACTCCGGCAAACTGAAAGACTCCGCCTCTTTATTGGATGAAGCCGGTTCGCTATCACTCCGGGACATGAGGCTGACAGCATTAAGAGTAGATAAGCGCTCCTGATAGGCCGATAACGCTTCGAACAGATCATCCAGTTTGAAGGGCTTCATCAGATAGGTATCCATACCCGCATCCAGTCCGCGCTGCTGATCTTCTTCCATAACAGATGCGGAAAGGCCAAAGATCAGCGGTTGCCGGATCTGTTTCAGCTGACGAATACGACGAGTCGCTTCCAGTCCGCTCATACCTTCCATGTGGACATCCATTAGCACCAAATCAAAGGCTTCATTTTCCAGCAGGCTAACCGCTTCGGCACCGGAACCGGCAACACGAACCGGAACGCCGGCATAACGCATCAGGCCTTCCACCACCAGATTATTCAGGGGTTGATCATCAACGGTCAGTACCTTAAGACCACTGAGGGAAAGGGTGGTTGTCTTTTCCGACACAGAAGAAACACCCTCACCACTCGCTAGGGTATCCGGTGTATTCAGCTCTGAAATCTGAACCGGCACCTGCAGAACAAACTCCGTACCTTCGCCCTCTTCACTGTTAACCGCTATCGAACCATCCAGAAGCTCCGCTAACTGCTGGCAGATAGTCAGCCCCAGTCCGGTGCCACCAAAACGTCGGGTGGTACTGACATCTGCCTGAGTAAAGGCTTTGAAAATTTCTCCCTGCTGCGCTTGGGAAATACCGATACCGGTATCCTTCACGGCAATTCTGAGCAAAGAGGGAGATGGTGAATTTTCCGCCCCGGAGACAACAGCAACAGAGACATCAATGCGTCCCATCTCAGGGGTAAACTTAACGGCATTGCCCACGATATTGCTGACGATCTGACTGACCCGAAGGGGATCACTGATCAGAAGATCAGGTGTACCAGCAGCGATATGAGTCCTTAATTCAACCTGTTTCTGGCGGGCACTTAAGGCAAAGACTTCAACCGCTTCCTGCAGCAACGTCTGTAAAGAAAAGTCCGTCATCGAGAGCGTCACCCGACCACTCTCAATCCGGCTGAGATCAAGAATATCATTCAGAATTTCCGTCAGATGCTCAGAGGACTGATAGGCCAGCTGACAGTATTCCCGCTGTTGGGGACTGAGCGTCTCATCCTGATTCAACAGCGCCAGCATGCCGACAATACCGTTCATAGGGGTTCGGATCTCATGGCTCATATTGGCAAGAAAATAGGATTTTGCCCGGGTTGCACTCTTGGCCTGATCCAGCGCTTCTGTCAGGTGTTCATTGGCCTCTTCCAGCTCCGCCATCAGTTGCTTGGATTCTGAAATATCCCGGTTACTGCCCACCATACGCAGAGGGTTACCGGCTTCATCACGGACAATAAAGGCATCTGCCTTCACCCAGATAATGCTGTCATCCGGACGAATAATCCGGAACTCACAAATCAGGGAGTCCCCGTTTTCCAGCGCCTCTCCCATAATGCGCTCAACCCCTGGCAGATCTTTCGGATGCACCCGATGCTGCCAATGGGTAAACGGCAGAGCTTCTGCTGAATAGCGGTCGCCGTACAACTCAAACATGCGCTCATCCCAGATCAGCATCTGGGTCACCATGTCGTATTCCCAGATTCCCACCTGACCAGCAAGGGTTGCCAGCTGCAAACGCTCTGTCGCTTTCTGCTTTTCCTGATCACTGATCTGCAGCTCTGCTCTCAGGCGTTCACGCTCCTGCTCCAGACGCTTTTCATAGCTGATGGTGTCTTCGATATCGGTATTGGAACCAAACCATTGCAGCACACTGCCATTGCTGTCTTTCAACGCTCTGGCCCGGGTATCAAACATCCGGTACTGGCCTGCTTTGGAGCGAATACGAAAACGGATAAAAAAGTCTTCACCGGTATTCACCGAATGGGTCCAGCAACGAAACAACTCTTCATGGTCGTCAGGGTGTACGAAATCCACCCACCCCGTGCCGATCAGAAGATCAGGCGTACTGCCGGTATAATCCGCCCAACTCTGACTGATAAAGTCACAGCTACCTTCCGGGGTACAGGTCCAGGTGAGCTGGGGCAACAGGTTAGCAATACCGTGAAGTCGTCCCATCTCTTCTCCACGGGCTTTACGCTCAGACCGGATCAAAGATGCCTTTCGCCACTGTCGCAAAAACAGAAAGAGTATCAGACAGGCCAGAAACAGAATCAGCATTGTCAGAGGTGCAAAACGACTTTGGGCATTCGCCTGATGGAAATATCCCGCCTGAACCTGCCGGATCAGAATCGGCTGATCATCAATCAGAGCGTAACGGGAAGTTAAAGCCTGCAGAGGCAGCTTGTAACTCAGGGTGATGGTTTTATCTTCGGCGACTGAGGCACTTAAGGGCTCTTTTAGAATCAGGTCGCTGACCTGAGGGCTGAAAATATCCCGGATATGATGATGCTCCCCAAGAATAAAGCCCCAATCCAATTCAGGCTGAGGTCCTTTCAGCCAATCACCCTCGCTGTTAATCAGCCAGGTATCGATCAGTTCATCTTTCGCCTGCAGGGACTCAAAGATAGAGCCGGCATTCTGATTCACAATCAGAAAACCACGGGCATTGGTTAACCGAAGGGCTATACGAAAAGTGGGTTTAAACGGACGCTCAACCACATTGTGCTCAACATTAAGGTCAATGGCTGAGATAAAGAATTGCCCGGGAGCTAATGCCAGTGTTTTACGGGTGTAGTCCCGGTGAGCTTTGCTTTGCAGCTGATCCTCAGAAATCCGCAAAACCTGGTCATCTTCACGATCAAAGCGGATGCGCTCTCTGCCCTGCTCATCAATCCAACGCACCTGCATCTGATGGGGATTTGCCATCATCAGCGCCTGCATTCCCATCAGTAAGACCTGATCCGGTGAGGCTCCAGCTCCGGCATCATTCAGCTGGCGGTTCAGAGCTATCAGCTCCTCCATAACCCGACCATACCCCATCGCCAGATGGACGGTATCGCGCTGGAAAATCTCCTGTTCTTCATGGGTAATACGCTGAACCAGAGTCCCTACCCGAATGGAATCCACCCAATAGAGCGTTAAGGCGGCAATAATAAACAGCGGGATAACCAGAAACTCAATTCTGAGCCATCGTGTCCAGTTCTGCCTGGCCTGATCTGATTCCACACCCTCGTTCACAACAGCTCTCCTGCGATTTCCGGCCTGTTTTTAATGATAAAAAAGGGAAGCTGAACACTTCCCTTTAACACCTCAAAAACCAGTTAGATATTGAATAAAAGGTCATACATCCGAGATGTTCAGATGCAGCATCTTAGCGGCTTCGGTAGTCGATACCGCAGGTGAGTAATAGAAGCCCTGTCCCACCCGACAGCCTTTAGCTACCAGATAGTTTAGTTGCTCTTCGGTCTCTATGCCCTCGCAGATAATCTCCAGATCCAGCTGTTGAATCAGGCCGATCATGCCATCCAGAAGATTGGTGTTGTGACGGTCACCAATATCCATCACAAAGCTGCGGTCGATCTTGATCTTCTTAAAGCGGATCTGCTTAAGACTGTAGATAGAGGAGAAACCCGTGCCGAAGTCATCCAGCACAAATTCAAAGCCGATCTCCTGTAACTGCTCAATGTGATCAAGAATCGCCGGATCACCCTCAAACAGAGTCGTTTCAGTGATCTCAATCTCAATCAGCTTGGCAGCATCCGGGTGAGTCTCCGACATAAAGATCAGATGCTCTATCACCCGTGGAGAGGCTAACTGGGTCGCCGACAGGTTCAGTGCAACCGGTAAGCGGAAGTCATGGCGAATCAGGATATCCACAGTGCGGAAAACATGGCGGATCATGCTCAGCGCCAGCTTGGTCATCAGGTTTTTATCTTTTTCCATCTCAGGTAAAAAGCCGCCGGGCGCAATCACCTTGCCACCGGGCGTCAGCCAGCGACAAAGGGATTCAAAACCAACAATCTCTTTACCAATCAGACTGAACTGAGGCTGAAAATAGGGGATAAACTCATCCCGGATAAAACCTGTGTTGATCTGATTGATAAACTCTTCCTGAGCAAACTCCTGATCAAACACATTCTTATCGAAAAACTGATAACAATTACGACCGTTCTTTTTGGCCTGGTACATCGCTGCATCCGCAGCCTGAATAAGCCCATCAATACTCAGCGCATCATTAGGGTAACGGGCAACACCGAGACTGGCACTGCTGTCGTGCAGCGTGTCGAAAATACGGTAAGGCTCACCGAGATGTCGCAGCAACTTGTTGAGGATGCTCTCCAGCATCGCCTCGGTCAGCTCGCCTTCAAGCAGCACCACGAATTCGTCGCCGCCAAGACGAGCCAGAATATCATCGGACTTCATAATATGACGCAAACGACCGGACAGAACCCGCAGCATCTCGTCACCATAGCTATGCCCATGGGTATCGTTCAGCTGTTTGAACCTGTCCATATCGATATAGATCAGGGTCAGGGTATAGCCATTGCGTTCGGCTTCAGCAAACAGCTGCTCCATGGTGCTGTTGAAACCATTGCGGTTCATCAGGCCGGTCAGGGGATCTGTTTCTGAAGCGTCTTTCAGATCCATCTCATGGCGAACACGACTTTCGATGTTTTCAAAGATTCCGATATAACCATCAGGGCGACTGGATTCATCATTCAGAAAGAGGGCAACAGCACGCAGATCCTGAGGATAGGAATGGCCGGACTTGGCTTTGTTATAGATCACCCCTTCCCAGATGCCCGTGTCGTAAAGGGTTTCATAGAATTCTTTATAAAACCCTTCATCGTGACTGCCGGAGGTCAGCATCGTCGGTGACTGGCCTAAAGCTTCATCTTCTGTATAACCCGTGATCTCGCAGAAACGATTATTTACCGCAATAAACCTGCGCTCTGCATCAAGAATAAACATCGCTTCCCGGGCATAGGTGAAGGCGTTGCGATACCAAAGCTCCCACTGGCGAATCGATTCATCCATCGCCTCACTGGCGACATGCATGGAAAGGATAAACAGCGTTTCCCCTTTCATGCGGATACGCTGCTTATTAACCTCAAAGGCAATCACGCCATTGATAGTGGACAGCTCCTGAATGACGGTATGAGTGCTGCTGCCGGAAACCCAGTTCAGAAACTCAGCAACATTTTTTACCAGAAAGGTGAGCAGGTAACGGCGAACAGGCGAGTTGGGTTTATCCAGCCCCAGAAGCTCCATGGCAATATGGTTGCCATAAATAATGTTGAGCTTGGTGTTACAGACGATAATGGGCTCCGGAGCATTCTCCAGAAACTCATAAAGTTCTGAAGACGTTTCCGGTGCATGGACTTCCTTCACAGCAGAAACACCACCATCATCGATCAGCCCTTCCAACTGATCGATCATCGCTAAAAGCTCATGCCGCTCTTCATACTGATAAGCCACCTTATCAGTGACATAAGACTTAAAACGGGCTAACTGAGTCAGCCAGTAGTGCGTGTCTTTAAAATTAAAGTCTGTCATTCCCTTGTTCATTCCACGCAAATAAGCTGCCGAACACCTTACTGATCGAGCCTTCAGACTCGTTTACCTCAAAGGGGACTTCATTGGTAATGAGGGTAATATAATCACCGCTTACTGAATGTTTAAAACGATATTGGAAAGGTGGCAGCTTGGTATTCAGCGAATCCGTCAGATTGATATAACGAGCCTCAAAATCCGCCCTGTCATCCGGATGAACCAATGCCATAACCTCATCCCGATTCAGTTTTACAATATCTTCCAGACTGTAACCCAGTACTTCACTGAACACAGGGTTGATAAAACTGAAGGAGAAATCCTCAACAGAAAAAATATAGTTGCCGCTGATTTCGTTATTCAGCAGGTAATTCACCTTCTCTTTGTAAACAGTTTTCTCTTTTTGCAGGGCGATACGCTCAGAAATATTGGTGATGGTGCCCATCACTTTTTCCGGCTGTTTCAGGTCGTTATAAGAAACCACGGATTCCATCGACACCATGATCACCCGTTTATTACGGTCCAGTGCCTTAAAGACAAATGGCTGCTTGGCTGTATTGTTCAGCAAGTCCGCCAGATGTTTCTCAAGACGGGTACGATCATCCGGATGAGCAATGCCGATAAAGGCCTCATAAGATGGAGTAAAATGCTCTTCATCCAAACCAAAAATATCGTAGCAACCCGGGCTCCACGAGACGGACTTATTATTCAGGCTCCATAACCAGGAACCCATCCCCCCCATACGCTCGGCATCTTTCAGCAAACGATTGGTATGCTCAAGCTCACCCTTCAGCTTAATCAACTCATAACGCTGGGTTTCTTTATCCTCGTAGGCCATACGCAGTTCCGCATAAGCGGTCTGCAGCTCTTCATTGGTAGACTGAAGTTCTTCGTTAGTGGTCTCAAGCTCTTCGTTTGAGCTTTGTAGCTCTTCGTTGGAGCTTTGCAGCTCCTCATTCATCGCCTGCATCTCCTCATTCGAGGTTTCCAGCTCTTCGATCACCGCCTGCAGCTGCTCTTTGGTTTTCTTCAGCTGCAGCTCCTGCTCGTACATGATGCGGTCAGTCTGATCACCACGATCCACTTTCAGAGCAGGCATATCTGCCGGATCTTCAACCTGAGTAAAGATCATAAACAGGCGGCCATAGCCCTGAATGTTGGACAGATCCGTAACAATCAGGCGGCACATACGGCTCTGATTATTCAGGACAACCGTCTGGAAAGAGGTTCGCACCATCTCTTCGCCTTCATCTATCTGATGCAGGGCGGTTCTCAGATCAATAATAAAGGCCTGATGCAGGTTCTTATAAATACTGTTGCTCGGGATACCTTCTGAACGCACCAGTAACGGGTTATTACCCTTGGTAAAGATCAGATCATAGTTCTCGTTAATCAGCACCACGTTCTGAAGGAAGGATTTCTGCATCTGCTGGTAGATCAGCCCTTCAAGGCGATCAGCGTGAGATTCCTTGCGCTTTGGACGATCCGGATCTTCAATAACAATCGGCACTTTCTCGGAACGATCCGGCATCTTACGCTTCGGCGCGATTTTACGGCCAAGGAATACCGACTGATACACTTTGGCGGAACGGGACAGCGGGCGGAAATACTCCTGGAATACACCGGTCGATTCCGACTGACCAAGGAAAAGCACACCTTTGCTGTTCAGACTGTAATGAAAAATCGGGAAGATCTGACGCTGCAGCTCCAGCGTGAAATAGATCATCAGATTCCGGCAGGAAACAAAGTCCAGCTTCAGGAATGGTGGATCATTAGTGACATCATGCACCGAGAAAATCACCATGGATTTGATCGCTTTGATCACCTCAAACTGGTCATCATTGGCGGTAAAGAAGCGAGTCATATACTCCCGGGGCAAGTGCTGTAATGAACCCGGAAGATAGCGCCCCATACGGGCGATAGACAGCGCCTTCTTATCAATGTCCGTAGCAAAAATCTGGATCTTATACTCATGCAAGTTTTCACCCAGAATATCTGCCAGCAACATCGCAACCGAGTAGGCTTCTTCACCGGTTGAGCAACCAACCACCCAGAGGCGTAGGTGCTTCGACTCACGGTTTTCGATGTAATCTGCCAACTGCTCTTTAACCACTTCATAGGCTTTCGGGTCACGGAAAAAGGAGGTTACCCCGATCAGCATGTCGTTGAACAACATGGCCGCTTCGGTTTCATCACCTTTAAGATACTGCAGATACTCTTCTACCGTCAGAATGCGCAACGCCGTCATACGACGTTCAATGCGTCGCAGAATCGTGGTCTCTTTATAAAGACCGAAATCCACTTTACAGTGTCGTTTCAGGGTGCGGAGTATGGAACGATAAATCTCCGTAGGCACCACAATGCTGGTTTTATCGATCTTGTGACGAGGGAAACTCAGCAGGTTCCGCAGCTCTGTGCCCAAATTCTCCGGATGAACAATAATGTCCACACTGCCGGAATCGATAGCAGAACGGGGCATACCGTCATACTTAGCCGTATTCGGGTCCTGAATCAGAGCAAAGCCGTTTTCCGCCTTAATCGCCCGAATTCCCCGGGTGCCGTCACTACCGGTTCCGGACAAAATCACACCAACCGCCTGGTCACCCTTCACCTGCGCGATAGACTCAAACAACATATCAACAGAAGGACGCGGAAAGTGTCGTTCCTGATCAACATCACTCAGAACAATCTGATCAAACTCATCAACAGTGATGTTCTTATTCGGCGGGCAGATATAAACATAGCCGGGTTGGATGCTTTGTTTATGGGTAGGGGTCAGAATGGGAATGGTCGAATCTTTGGACAGCAGATCAACCATCAGGCTTTTATAAGAAGGTGACAGATGCTGGGCCACCACAAATGCCATATCGATATCGTCTGGCATATTGTTGAAAACCGCCTGCAGCGCTTCAAGGCCACCGGCGCTGGCACCAACACCAACAATGACTAAAGATGACTCTGATTCTCTTTCGGATATAAGAACATCCTGCATATCTTCCGGCTGATCAGTCATGTCGGCTTCTGTATTCACTGCTCACTCCGTGGCAAAAAGGCTGTCACACCAGACCAGCAGCACCCTGCTGGAAAGGTCTGAAATAAAGGTTATCCGTGAAAGACCCTAATTAATCAAATGATATACTGTTTATAACAAGTAATGTTACTCTAACCTGCTAAACGGTCAGATTTCATTCTACCGACTTCAGGAAGAAATTGTTAACCCGGAACCAATGAAATGCCTAATGAGTTAAACAAAACAGATAAAGTCTTATTCGTTGATGATGAATTGTCGGCACTTCAGGGATTAAGTGAAGTTCTGTCCCAACAATTTGATCTGTTTTGTGCCACTAACGGCACCGATGCCCTGAATCTGATCAAAGAACAGGCATTTGACCTTATTCTGCTGGATGTGGAACTGCCGGATATCCCTGGTTTTAAGATCTGTCAGCAGCTGAAAGCCAACCCGGCAACCCGGCATATTCCGGTGATTTTTCTGACCGGGTTTGAAGACCTTGTTTTTGAGGGGCAGGCCTTTGACTCCGGCGCTGCAGACTTTATCTGCAAACCTGTTATACCCGCCCGCGTGATGATGCGAATGCGTTATCACATCGCCCGTAAAAAAGAGCTGGAACAGCTGTTAACCCATTAAATTTCAGTATCGTCTTTCCAGCTGACAAAGTGCTCAGAGCAAAGCACCTGTTCCCCCTGCCAGCGATACGCCACTAAAGGGCCGCCTTTAGCGACAGAATAATCCAGACAGGCGATATTCGGCGCTAACGGAGCAGGTTTCCCCTGCCACCAGTAATGCCCCATAAAACAGGCTGGCAAATCCGGCTGATAGGTTGGCACATCCTTGGGTATAGGCAGCCCGGTTGCGGATTCGATATCAACACCCAGCGGCAAGGCAACTTCACCCAAATTTTCAGCATCTGACCGCCACCACTGCACCCGGATCGCATGACGCTCATGACCGTCTTTATCGTGAAAGACGATCCCTTCCGGCAAAGAGACTTCTACCCCTTTGAGCAGACGCTCAACTGCAAAAAAGAGGTAACTGCCATCAGTGGAAGACTCCACCAGATGCTCCGGCAGCAAGCGTTGATCGGTTAACAGCTTATCCAGCTTGTCGATGCACGCCTGATCCCAACAGGCATGCACCACACGAATACCATCAACCTCCAGCCATAGCGGCAACTGATAAAAGAAGGCTAAAACTTCAGCCTTTAACTCAGGCTCATCGTCAAACTCATTGAGGAAAGCCTGGTGTTGCCGTTGATTGTTAGGCGTATGTTTGCGGAGATAATCTCCGTTATGAAAGGTATGGTAGGCCAGCGCATTAAACTCATGATTGCCCATCACAGCCAACGCAGCACCTGATGCGACCATAGGCATGACAATGCCAAGCACTTTTCTGTGCTGACGCAGGTGCTCTCCCCGATCAATAAAGTCCCCCAGAAAAATAACCTTGCGGGTCGGGTGACAAAAACCAGCACCTGAATCCTGATAACCCAACTTCAATAGCAATTGTTCCAGCGCATCACCATGGCCATGAATATCTCCGATCAGGTCATAGCCGGTTTGCTCGGTTACTAAAATGTGCTTTCTCTCACTCAATGGAAATCCTCCGGCAGGTTCAGATCGAGTCTACGCTCTTGTCGAGAATTTCATATTGTTCAAAGTCTCTATACCAGACAGAAAGGCACAAAAAAGCCCCGGCCTTTTCAGGCCGGGGCAAAGCTCATAAATGCTGAAACCAGCAAATAACAAAAGAGCGCAAAATAAGAGGCTTACAATGAATCTTCGCAGGGAAGATCAGGGGTCAATCAAACCCGCTGGAACGGATAGACAGAACCCAGTTTCAGGATCTGAGTCAGTTCATCCAGTGCCGTACGGGATTCGATCAGCAGCTGAGGATCAGCCAGATCCGCATCCAGAATACGGTCACGGTAGTGACGCTCTACCCAGCTGTTCAGCGTAGTGAAGAGTTCATCACTCATACGGGTTGCCGGATTAAATGCTGCCAGTTCCGCTTCGTTCATGGCCACACGCAGACGCAGACAAGCAGGGCCACCGCCGTTGCTCATGCTCTGCTTCAGATCGAACACTTTCAGTTCATCGATCGGGCTGTCACCACTTTCCAGCTCAGTCAGGTAGTTCCAGACGCGTTCGTTGTTCTTACACTCTTCCGGAATCACCAGCAGAGTGCGGCCATCCGGCAGACTCAGCAGCTGGCTGTTGAACAGGTAGCTCTGTACCGCATCGTCAACCGATACACGGCTGGCCGGAACTTCTACCACCCGGAAGCTGCCACCCATAGCATCGGTCAGTTGCTGTTTAACCGCAGCCTGATCCAGGAACGCCTGCTCGTGGCAGAACAGAATGTCGCGGTTACCCACAGCAATTACGTCGTTGTGGAAAACACCGGCATCGATCACATCCGGATGCTGTTGTGCATAAACCACATGGCTGTTGCTCAGACCGTGACTACGGGCCACCGCCTGAGAAGCTTCCAGTGTGTGACGCGCCGGGTATTTTTTCGGAGCAGGATAACGGCTGTCGAAAGCACTGCGGCCAAAGACAAAGAACTCAACACCCTGCTCGCCGTACTCGTGGCAGAAACGGGTGTGGTTTGCTGCGCCTTCGTCACCAAAGTGCTCAACACCCGGCAGAGCAGGATGGTGGGCAAAGTGGTTTTCATCCGCAAAGGTCGCCTGCAGAATGCGACCAGTGGTTTCATGCTCAATGGAACGGTGAAATTTGTTGGTCAGGTTCGCCGGTGTGAAATGCACCTTGCCGTCTGCAGTATCCGCACTTGGGGATACAGTGGCAGCATTCGCCGTCCACATGCTGGATGCAGAGCAGCAAGCCGCCAGAATACGCGGTGCTTCTTTCGCAGCTTGTGCCAGCACTTCGGCATCAGATCCGGTAAAGCCCAGACGACGCAGGGTAAACAGATCAGGACGCTCCTGAGGTGCCAGTACCCCCTGAACCATGCCCATGTCGTGCAGGGCTTTCATTTTCGCAAGACCCTGCAGCGCTGCCAGTTTCGGGTTAGACGCATTCGCACCGTTGTTCTCAGACGCTACGTTACCGAAAGAGAGGCCGCTGTAGTTGTGCGTTGGTCCAACCAGACCATCAAAATTCGCTTCAAACGCTTTCATATCAGTTCTTCATCCGTCGGTTAGGCGTCAAGGTTCAGACCTGGAGACAGGGTCTCAGGCAGTACCAGCTGGTCTGCTTCCATACCCGCTACCGGGTAAGAGCAGTAGTCCGCTGCGTAGTATGCGCTTGCGCGGTGGTTACCGCTGGCACCCACGCCACCAAACGGAGCGGCACTGGAAGCACCGGTCAGCTGCTTGTTCCAGTTCACGATGCCCGCACGGATGCGGTCGTAGAAGTAGTTAAAGCGCTCTTCGCTGTCGCTGAACATACCGGCAGACAGACCGTATTTGGTGTTGTTGGCCTGACGGATCGCTTCATCTAAGTCACTGAAACGGATCACCTGCAGCAGCGGGCCGAAGTACTCATCATCTGGTAGCTTATCCGCGTTAACCAAAGCGGTCACATCGATCAGACCCGGAGACAGGAAACCTGTACCCGATTTCAGTTTCTCCAGTTTCACCAGAGGGCTTGCGCCCAGACCGATCAGGTTGTCCTGAGCTGCCGCGATGCCGTCAGCGGCTGCTTCCGAGATCAGACTACCCATGAAAGGTGCGTCTTCATCAAACTGGCCACCCACCTTGATCTGGCTAACCGCTTTCTGCAGCTGAGCAATAAACTGATCGCCCCACTCGCCAACAGGTACAAACAGGCGACGGGCACAGGTGCAACGCTGACCACTGGTGATGTACGCAGACTGAATCGTCTCGTGAACGGCCGCTTTCATATCGGCCACTTCGTCGATGATCAGCGGGTTGTTACCGCCCATCTCCAGCGCCAGAATCTTGCCCGGGTGACCGGCAAACTGCTCATGCAGAATGTGACCGGTACGGGAGCTGCCGGTGAAGAAGAGACCATCGATATCGTCATGTGCTGCCAGTGCGATACCGGTATCTTTCTGACCCTGCAGCAGGTTCAGAACACCCGCTGGCAGACCGGCTTTTTCCCACAGCTGAACCATAAATTCCGCAACGTGTGGCGTCAGTTCACTGGGTTTCAGCAGCACGGTATTACCCGCCAGCAGTGACGGTACGATATGACCGTTTGGCAAGTGACCCGGGAAATTGTATGGGCCGAATACCGCAACCACACCGTGTGGCTTGTGGCGCAGAACAGCACGGGCACCGGCCTGATCTCCTGTAACAGCGCTCACGCGGCTACCGGTACGCTCGTTGTATGCGTTTACAGAAATGGCGATCTTGCCGATCATAGCGCCAACTTCGGTACGGGTTTCCCAGACAGGCTTACCGGTTTCCGCAGCGATGATGGTCGCCATCTCTTCTTTGTTTTCACCCAGTAGCTCGGCAAAACGACGTGCAATCGCTTCACGGGCTTCAAAAGAGGTCATAGCCCACTCAACAGAGGCAGTGCGGGCTGCTTCTACTGCAGTATTAACCTGGGCTGCAGAGGCTTCTTTACCCTGCCAAACCACTTCACCGGTTGCCGGGTTCAGGGAGGTGAATTCCGGACCTTCACCCGCTTGCCATTGGCCATCGATCAAAGCTTGGCCAGAAAACTTGTTTGTAGCTGTCATTGTTTTAGCTCCCTAAAAGGCTTAATTCTTTTCTCACGGGTAATCACTTCATGTGCTGATTTCTGATCAGTCATCAGCACCTTTTCAAATCATTCAGCTCTGATTCGATTACCAGAGGCTACGGCCGGAGGCCATCGGCACGATGCGAACCGTGGTGCCTTCTGTAATCTGAAGTGCATCACCGACCGCTTTTGGCAGTCCGACAACGTGATTGCCAACGACATCAACTGCCGTCATGCAGCAGCGGAAGTTAGCGAAGTCAGTGGTACTGACCAGATATAGCTCACCCTCAGGCTGACGCTCTGTTGTCTCGTCAAGAATGTGGGCTTTTACATAACGGCTTTCCTGTACGGCACGCACGTCATGGGTACGGGAAACCAGTGTTGGGCCACCGTCAAAAATGTCGATATAACCGGTGTAGCGCAGTCCTTCTGCTTCCAGCAATTTGCGGGCAGGGGTCGTCGCTTCGTGGGTTTTACCGATCGCTTCCTGTGCATCTTTTGGCAGCAGGTTGGTGTAAATGGTGTTCTTCGGCATCAGCTCAGCGATAAACACCTTATCCATCGAGGACAGGGTGTCGGCTTCGGCAAAGTCCAGAGAGAAGAAGTGACGTCCCAGACCTTCCCAGAAAGGCGATACGCCCTTGTCATCGGAGTAACCACGCATCTCTGCGATCAGGTACTCGTTAAAGCGCTGCGGGAACTCTGCCAGGAACATAAAACGGGACTTGGACAGCAGCGCGCCATTCTTGCTGTGACGGGCTTCAGGACTCAGGAACAGGGTACACAGCTCTGAATAACCGGTGTGGTCATTAGAGATGGTCAGGGTGTTCACCTGGTTGTACACGTTCAGCTCACGGGAAGCGTGTACCAGAGTGCCCACACGGTAGTTGTACCAGGGTTCGCTCAGACCAACAGCAGCTTCGATACCGCAGATACCCACAACATCACCGGTGTCGGTATCTTCCATCACAAACAGGTACAGGGCTTCATCGGGAATGCTGTTCGGCTTAAACGCTTCCAGAGCGCTCTCGATTTTTCCGGCTACCTGCTCATCGTTATCCTGCAGGGAGGTAAAACCCGGACCGGTTTTGCGAGCAAGTTCTCGCAGGGCTGCATGATCTTCAGCCTGAATTGGACGAACCACCATCATGGCGGGCTGCTCCTCAAAAAGTCTCAGAAAGATTGTCTGCCAGCAGTGCAACACCGGCAGTTACCGTTTTTTATTAATAGCTATAGGTTATTTCAGCTTCCTGCTGATGACCTCATCCCCCTTCTATTGAGAGACGATGAAGCCATCGGATGGCCATCCACTTACAACAACCACCCACTTACAAAAACCATCTGCTTACAGCCAAAGCACCCGTGCACTTTCGCCGGATGCCAGCTCCAGCGCATCGGCTTGCGCTTCGGTCAGTACCGGCTGCTCCGGATTCAGCGGAGCGAGAATGCAGCGGTAGTTGTTCAGCTGGTTATTACTGATCAGCGCCATCGGCTGATCATCTGCTGTCTCTCCGATCGCAAGTGGTAGACAACGGCTCTGGCTAACAGAGCGAACGTATTCGGTGCGGGCTTCCAGCGTTGGACCTGCATCAAAAATATCCACGTAGCGGCGATACTCGAAACCTTCCTCTTCCAGCAGTTTCTGCACATCACGCATATCGTCACGGGTTTGTCCCAATACCGCCTGAGCTTCAGGATTCAGCATGGGCACGTAAACCGGATAGTGCGGCATCAGGTCCGCAATAAAGCCTTTGGAGTTAATACCGGTAAGGTAGTTAGCTTTATTGAAATCCATGTTGAAGAAGTGACGACCGAGACATTCCCAGAATGGCGACTGGTTTTTCTCGTCGGCAACGCCCTGCAGTTCGACGATCAGACGCGGAGAGAAACGCTCCGGATGGGCGGCGATAAACAGCATGCGAGCGCGGGATAACAGATGAATATTCTCGGCCTGACGATGCTCGCCATCCATAAACAAGGTGTAAAGACGGGATGCACCGGTATAGTCCTGACACAGATGCAGCGCAGGAACACGGTTGTGGATCTGAAGTTCGCTGGAAGCATGCACCACATCATCGATACGGTAGCTATAAAACGGAGAGGTGATACCCACCGCCGCTTCGATACCGGAAACGCCAACCACTTCGCCGGTCTCGGTATCTTCCAGCACAAAGTGATAGCTCTCGCCTGCCGGACGCTCGACCTCTTTACGCAGGGATTGCTGAGTATTGCTGATCAGCTGGCTCAGATGATCACGGTTATCCGGCAGCGTCGTCATACGACCACCGGAGATCACAGCAAGGCGCTCAAGCCCTGCCAGATCGTGAAACGCTAAAGGACGCAGTACCAGCATCAGACTTTCTCCTTCTGAACACCCAACCAGCCCAGATCATCGGAAGAGGCCAGTTTCATCAGCATCAATGCACTCAGCTTAGCCCGTTTGGTAAAGCTGGAGACTTTGACATACTCATCGGCAGAGTGAATCTTGCCGCCCTGAACACCCAGCGTATCGATATTCGGAATACCTGCTGCAGCCAGATTGTTGCCATCACAGCAACCACCGGTTGGCAGCCACTGGATCTGCATACCCAGATCGGCACCGCAATCTTTCGCCAGTTGGAACAGCTTCTGGTTAGCCGGGGTCAGCACCTTAGGCTTACGGGTAAAGCCACCGTGCAGCTCAATCAGAATGCCTTCGCGGGCGTGAATTTTGCCGACAATCTCTGCCAGTCGGTTCTGACACCAGCGTTCATCTTCAGGGCGTTCCAGACGGATATTGAATTTGGACACACACAGATCCGGCACGATATTGACCGCACCACCGCCTTCGATAAAACCCGGGTTGATGGTGACGCCTTCACGCTGACCGTTCAGGTCATCCAGCATGGCGATAAAGTCCGCCATGGCACGAATCGCGTTACGTCCCAGATGGTGTTCACGACCGGCATGTGCCGCACGGCCACGGATCACAACGCTGAAGTTACCGCTGCCTTTACGCTCACCGGCCAGATTGCCGTCAGGGAAACTTGGCTCGTAGATAAGACCCAGATGCACACGCTTGGCGGCATCAGCAATCAGAGGTGCAGAAGCGGCAGAACCGATCTCTTCATCGGAGTTAAACAGGATCTCCCAACCGATACGCTCTGCGAACGGGCTGCGCTCCAGCGCCTGAATCGCCGTCAGCATGACCATTAGGCCGCCTTTAAGATCGGCAACGCCCGGGCCATTCAGCGTATCGTCATCCAGCCAGGTGATGGTCTGGAAGTGGTGATCAATAGCAAATACGGTATCCATGTGGCCGCAGAAGAATATCTGAAGCGGAGCTTCCGGACGCTTGCGAATACGGATCGCATCGCCCAGAGGGAATTCTTCAACAACGCCCTGATTGTTGACGCTCTGATAAGGCGCAACCTTAATGCGCTCAACGTCGCCACCTAAAGGCTCGCAAATTCGGATCAGCTCATCGCCAACACGGTTTACACCGGCGGCATTCAGGCTACCTGAGTTGATTTCAGAAAGGGCAATGGTATTGGCCAGCATGGTGTCGTGCTGTGAATCGATCCACTCAAGCCATTGGGTAAAGTCGTTACTCATCTCAAGACATCCTATTTTGCGTTGTCTTCATTATTGTTGAAGCACGCAAGAGTTTCTGTCCGGGATGCGACCTTTTTTTTAGATTGGGGACACTTGAAGAAAAAGTGCAGTTTCCCAAACTGCACTACATTTGCAGGCAATTTTCAGAGTTCAGATAAAATCCGAAAGCTCTGTCAATTTGGATTCAGAATCGCCCAAAATAGCGCCATCTTCATCCATTATAGCAATATCCACAATACACCTTACAAGCTGGGCAGTCTTTACTGTTTTAAAAACAAGCTCCTGTTGTTCTCGGCTGAACATCTTGAAATCAGTTCCCGCAAGATCAATGATAGCTCCCAGCTCATTCGTTAAACGCCGGCAGCTTGCCCTAGCCAGCGATAGGATATCAGATTGAATTTTAGCAATAGCCAATATACCTAGTAATTTGGCGGATGCAGCATCGCATTCTTTAGAGAATGCAACCGCTAGCTCTTCGTTAGACTTAGCATCACTTAAATTACGTTCGGCTTTAGCTCCCAATACGGCACCAAAAACAAGCAAAGCAGGCCCTGTAACTAATCCACCTAAAACCATAGTCCCCCCAGCAATTCCCATACCACCGGAGGCGAGGCTACCACCACCAAGCCAAGCCAAAGTAGCATTAGAGGCTGCTACACCTGATAGGCTTCCAATCCCTGTACCTGTACTTGCAGCAGCCAAAGAACTTGTGAGGCCATAAGTCCCAAAAGCAGCGACTGAGCCTACGACTGCACCAAAACCACCACCTGTCACAACACCAGACACAAGCTCACAATCATTTCTGATTTGTTCGACTGAAGGGGCTTCATCCCAGTCAAAAAAACCATCATCAATCTCTTCTGAAAAATCCACTCCTTTCAATTGACTATAGGCAGAAACAAAATTAGTAAGCGTAGAACTAATTGCACTAATCTTTTTAGCACCTAACCTATCAAGGTTTTTATTGGTTCTATTTCTCAACTCAGAAAGAGATGATTCAGAAGAATCAACTATCTTTCTTGCTCTTTCATTTATTTCTCTTGCTTTACTATTATCAGAACTAGCCTGTATTGATTTTCCAGCACCATAAACCCCGGCAGCGCCTGCGACAAGTACAACAATAAACGGCAAAGGCATAAAAACTCCTATTCGTTAACCAAAAATTCAGCTTTTGCCGACTCTCTAATAATACTCGCCACACAGTCTGAAAGTTCTTGCAAAAAGCTTTTTGGCAAATCAACTTTGACTCGAACAGCCTCTATGAAATCAAATTCCTCATCGCTAACATTTCCATCAGAAAAGGCCAAAGCCAACAGCTCAAATAATATTGCTTTTTTTTGATTAAAATCAAAATCCACCTCAGAAATTTCTTCCAACAAGTAGTCTTTAAACCTTGATACCAACATCGCGCGAACCCCAGGAGAATCAATCATGAAAGGGGCTGTAAAGACCAACCTGTTCAAACTATCAACATCATAATTTTCTTCGTCTAAATATGGATCATAGCTTGGATCATCATCGATCTCTTTCATTTCATTATCTATAAATATGTCATACCATGAATTAAGCGCTTTAGAATAAGAACCACCGACATCTTCTGAAAAGAAACCTTTATCGTCAATTTCTTCTAAAACATCATATAAAATCTGGCCTAAGCGTCGTCTCAAACCACTATCAATACGATCAATATCATAATCACTTAAAGACAGCTCAAACAAAAAACCATTAAAAACCCTTCTTTCATATTCATTTAGATTCATCTCTACAAAAATATCAAAGAGATCAGATACACTATCTTTACCCTCGAGAACCATCCGCCTAACTGAAGCATGTCTAATTTCTTCTTTTTTTTCTTCATCTAAGGTATCTGACATGCACAAAATCTTAGATACTTTGTAAAAATATTCTTTCTCTTCAAAACTATCTAACAGGTGTAAAAACATAGCAACCCCTTACAATTTAAATACATCATCACTTTCCATAAAAGAAGAGAACTCTTCCATATCATAAAAAATAATGCTTTCACCAACTATCTCAGCGAATTCATTTACTTTCTTTGAAAACTCATCAGCTGAAAGCTCATGCAAAGAATCAAATGCCAAGAATACATCTGCCGACGCATTGCCAAACTCAGCTATTTTTTTATCAAAAATATCCTCAATGGATTTTTTGTATTCGATAACAGCCTGATTCAATACATCGCATCGGGCTTTAATCTGCCAATAACGTTCTTCTGCCGCGTCCGCCTCCTGGAACACAGCAACCGTAGACCGATAGAACATGGAGGTAACTGTGTGGCCGATCATGCCGCCGATCAGCCCTCCAAGAACTGGAATTGGAATTGCGATCTGTCCTAACGTGGCGCCAATATTTGCCGCCATAACACCAGACGCAGATTGACCTACATCTGTTAATAGCTGTGCAGCATCAATATTGCCCTGAACATATTGATTGATACTGCCACCCAAGGCTAAGCAAGTACTAACGACTAAAGCCGGTAAAGCCGTACCGGACAATGCACGAACAGTCTCAGAACCGGACTGCTGCATAACACCACCGATGGCACTACCGGAGAAAGCGGTTGCGTAGCCGATTCCGGCGGAAGTTGCCGTATCAGCAACGGTATCAACTAACGCATCGGCAAACTCTTTCTCTCCACTTACCAGAGCAAACGCATTGGTTAGCAGTGAAATACTGCCACCGATTGCCGCACCAAATTTAGCCCCCTCAAGTCCAGCCCTATGGCTGGTTCTGGCGATATCAAGAGCCGTAGCTAACTTAGGATGTTCACGATAGAAAATAGCTTCATCTGTAGTCAGATCTGAATCCAGGATATTGCCTGCCAACTCATCGTAATGAGCAGCATTCTCCCGTAACTGTTTGACGACCTCATCGGGGGCACCTTTGACGGCAGCGTCATCAGCCTGCTGCCTAAGTTCTGCGGCACGTTGATGACAATGCTCAGCGGCTCCGGGTACCTGCTCCGATGGCAGTTCCAGTTTTACACCGCGATAACGGGCAAATTTTGCGTCACCTTTGGCTGAATCTTCAGCAATATTTTTTAAAAGCTGATCCCGATCGCCGACAAACTTCATCTGGGTTTCTGTACCCGAAATAATTTGGCCATCCAGAATCTGAACACGATCCACGACATTATGATTTCTGCCGTATTGGGAAAGATCATCACTGCGACTAGTGCGTACAGGGTCTCCCGACAAGATTGCATCAGCATTATCCCGACTGGTTGCAGCAACCTCTGCACTGTAACCTGCCTGCTGTTTGATATTCTGCTGGGCATATTCAGGGTTTACTTTACCTTCACTGATCCCTTTTAAGCCTTTGGCAAAAACCTGACCCGTTTTATTATCATACCCACGGTAGCCCTTAAGAAATTCAGCACTCGCTTCGGCGTGCAATCCTGATAACTCAGCAGTTGACAGACCTATTGCTACATTTCTTTTTTCATTCTTTGCCATGAACCGCTCCTGTTCCTTTAACCCCAAGCTGGTGATGCTTTAATAATTCAATAATGGATTCATTCTGCTGCTTCAGCAGCTCCACTTCCCGCATAAGGTCATCATTGTTGTCACTGACCATCTCATCGACAAAGATCGCATTAGCTAATGACAAAGCGATAAAACCACCTAAAACCAATACCAAAATCACATAGCTGTTCACTGCATAAAAAAGCCACGGCAAATCCGACTGAAGGGCGGATTCAGGTATTGCCCCCCAATTTTCAATTGTGAATATCCCAAAGACTGTATTCAGAGCAGTAAGAGGAGTTCCAAAGTATTCAGGAAGATAGGGAGAAAAAAGTGAATAGCCTGTGATTGCAAATACAACCATCATGATGAACATAAAGAGCAAAACAGCTCTTGCGGCACTTAATGCCCGCCCAAGTCCCTGGATTATCTGATGCGCATTCGGCACTAGACGAAAAGCTCTCAACATAGTGACTAATCGGAGGGCACGAAGATATGTCATGCTGCCAAAAGTAAAGGCTGGAGTTATCAGTAATAAAATGCTTAAGCCAAGTACCGTGAAGTCAAACTTATTAGCTCTGAGGGAAAAGTAGCTGTTTAAGCCCAGCCGTCTGGCTTTAGCGATAAATTCAAAGAAGAAGTAGCTTACGACATACCATTCGAAGACGAGATTTGCGTAAGCTGACCAGTGATGGCTAAAAAAGGAAAGCAAGACTGAGCCAAGAATCACCAAGCCTGTGATTCGCTCATTTAAAAATATTCTGAAGAAAATTGAATCTCGGTTTTCTTCAGCTTCTGTAGGCGGGACTTCCTTGGCAAACAAACGACTAATCCTTGTCTTTTTCATTTTAGAAAAACATCATCTACTAACTGAATTTTGATGTCTACAACATGAATGTTTGCTTCAAACTAATGTTGTATGAAAGCGACCTATATCATATAAATTTCAGCGACATTCCATGTCGCACTGAAATACTAATTTTAAAATTCTTCCTCTTTGATATGCACAACCATATCTTTCAGCATATCCCGCACATGATCATCCGCCAGTGCGTAGAACACCTGACGGGAGCGGCGCTCACCGATAACCAATCGCGCTCCACGCAACAAACGCAGATGATGGCTGACCAGCGTTTGGGAAAGGTCCAGCTGCTCCGCGATATCTCCCACGGATTTAGGTTCGTTCAGGCAGTAGAAGAGAATCCGTAACCGACTGGGGTCACCCAGCAGGCGAAAGGTTTCAGCCAGAATGGTACTGTCCTGCAGGGACAGAGTGTCATAATGATCTTGTGCCGACATGGTCTCTAACTCCCCGATTAATGTTGATGCTGATGTGAATGGTCGTGGCCGTGGTTGTCGTTGTGACTGTGGTTACGGTTGTGGCTGTCGCCAGAAGGCTCCGATAGGCTGCAGACACTGGAACCGCCTTCATTCCAATCGACGGCAACAGTGGCGTGTTCGATCCGGAATTTATTTTTCAGCTCCAGTTCTACTGCCTGAGTCACTTCCCGTGCCATGCCATCCTCTTCCGGGCGCACATGCAAAGTCGCCAGAGCGCGACCGGAGGTGATCGACCAGACATGCACATGGCTTACCTCGGTTACACCTTTAACTTCCGCTTTGATATGACTGCGGATCTTCTCAGGCGCTGCATGATCTGGTGCACCTTCCAGCAGGATATGCAGGGATTTCGCCAGCAGCGCCCAGGCACTGCGCAGAATCAGCAGGGAGACCACGACGGACAAAATCGGGTCGATAGGCGTCCAGCCGGTAAAGTGAATAATCACCGCAGCGGCAACCGCACCAATGGAACCTAACAGGTCACCCATCACATGCAGCGCAGCACCTTTAATATTCACATGCTCGCTGTCGCCACGGGTCAGAATCCAGAACACCAGAATATTGACCACAAGACCGGCAATCGCCACCGCCATCATAGGCCCCGCCAGCACCGGCTGCGGCTCGCTGAAGCGCTCCCAGGCTTCAAAGCCGATCCAGCCGACAATCACAAACAGGGTAATGGCGTTGATAAAACCGGCGATCACTTCAAAACGCAGATAACCAAAAGTGCGGCGGGTATCTGCGGCCTTACGGCCAAAGCGGAATGCAGCATAGGCAAGCGCCAGCGCAGCAGCATCGGTCAGCATGTGACCCGCATCTGCCAGCAGCGCCAGCGATCCCGAGATCAGACCACCGACCACCTCCACCAGCATAAAACTGAAAATCAGAAAGAACGACAATAGCACCTTGCGCTCGTTAGCCTCGGACATCTCCGGCACATGGGAGTGGTCGTGGCCATGACCGCAGCTATGGCTATGATCATGAGAGTGTGAATGCTGGTCACTGTGCGAGTGAGTCATGGCAACTCATCCTTAACTTATGAATATGTATTCATATATTAAACATAAAATTTCTCACGGCAAGTTTTGCTTTTAATCCAGTGGTTAATTCAAGAAAGAATGAAGAGAAGAGGCTTCCAATAGCAGAAACAAAAACGGCCACAGGTTAAAACCTGTGGCCGTTTTTTATCAGGCTGATCTCTCAGCCCGATAGCAATACCGATTCGGACTGCTTGTCCTGTCCGGATTAACCGATAAGAACCGGATTAAGCCTTAGCCGCTTCCAGTACCTTAGCAATCGCATCACCCAGCTTCTCCATCCCTTCACGGATATCGGACTCAGGGATGATCAGGGACGGTGCAAAACGCAGTACGTTAGGACCGGCAACCAGCATCATCAGACCTTCAGCACGAGCTGCCGCCAGGAACTCACCAGCTTTACCGTGCCACGCTTCGATCAGCTCAGCACCGATCAGCAGGCCGCTGCCACGAACTTCTTTGAAGATACCGAAACGCTCGTTCAGCTTGTTCAGCTCTTCGTTGAAGATCGCATTACGGGTCGCAACACCAGACAGCACTTCAGGGGTGTTGATGATATCCAGCACTTTTTCCGCAACAGCACATGCCAGAGGGTTACCACCGTAGGTACTGCCGTGAGTACCAAAGCCCAGGCTTGGCGCAACTTTGTCGCTGCACAGCATAGCGCCAATCGGGAAACCGCCACCCAGAGATTTAGCCGTGGTCAGTACGTCAGGGATCACGCCGCTTTCCATGTAAGCGTACAGGTGACCGGTACGGCCAACGCCAGTCTGAACTTCATCAAATACCAGCAGGGCATTGTGCTGATCACACAGCTCACGAACACCTTTCAGGAATTCAACATTACCCGGTACAACACCACCTTCACCCTGAGTCGGCTCCAGAACAACCGCGCAGGTCTTATCGGAGATCATCGCTTTCAGAGAATCCAGGTTGTTGTATTCAGCGTGCTCAATCGCACCCGGCGCTGGCTCAAAACCTTCACGGTATTTCGGCTGACCACCTACGGAAACGGTGAACAGAGTACGGCCGTGGAAGCCCTGCTTGAAGGAGATAATTTCGTTTTTCTCAGCACCGAAGTTGTCGTAAGAGTACTTACGTACCAGCTTGAACGCTGCTTCGTTAGCTTCAGCACCTGAGTTACAGAAGAAGACTTTGTCAGCGAAGGTCGCATCAGTCAGCTTCTTCGCCAGACGCAGTGCAGGCTCGTTAGTGAACACGTTACTCAGGTGCCACAGCTGATCCGCCTGTGCTTTCAGAGTTGCAACAAGCTCAGGATGGCAGTGACCCAGAGCATTTACCGCGATACCACCGGCAAAGTCGATGTACTCGTTGTTGTCCTGATCCCAAACGCGTGAACCTTCACCGCGAACCGGTACCATCTGCTGAGGGTTGTAGTTCGGTACCATTACTTCATCGAACAGTGCACGGGTTACGTTTTGTGTTGTCATCTCTGTCTCTACCTCGTGAGCCCTCTGAACCTGAACGCCTTCAGTAAAAGCGATAGTGGGCGGGGCTGTTTATCGTTTCTTTGCGTGGTTGCCGCTTATTGGATTGCTGGCTGAATCATGCCAACAGCACCCCGGCAACCTGTGCCTTTTATTCTGTTTCATCGGCACCTGTCTCTCAGCCTTGGGTGAAAACAGGCTATGCTGAAAAGGTCGCTTAAGCGCAAAACACTTTTCCATAACAGTCTGTTTTTAAGGCCGGAAAGGTCCGGAAAACCTGTTATTACAGTATCGGTAAAACTGGCTCGGGATTACATAGCCAGATTTGTTATAGCGCGACACAAACTTGCTCTAAGCTGACATTTCATCATCTGCCAGCAGTTATCGGGCAGATAAACCGTTATTCTTAGCGCCATCAAATGCTCTGCTAAAGCTCACCGAAGCATTCTGTCTGGGACAATTATTCAGGAGATCACCCCGTTGCAACCTAGTCAGTCAGCACTAACCACAAAAAGCGCCACACGGGAAAACGGCAAGGCCAGAGCCAAACGCTACGGCTTTCTGCTGGTGCCTAACTTCTCCTTAATCGCCTTTTCTTCGGCGATTGAGCCGTTGCGTATGGCGAACTGGATTACCGGTGAAGAGCTTTATGAAACTACGCTGATCAGCCACGACGGGGAGGCTGTTGCCAGTAGTTTTGGTGTGCAGACACTGGTGGATCACAGTCTGGATGATCTGCCGGAACTGGATGCTATTTTTGTCTGTGGAGCCAGCCCCATCGCCCGGACGGGCAATGATGCCATTATCGCTTGGTTACGTCAGCAACGCAGCAATCAAATTGCGATTGGTGGCATCGGAACCGGTTCTTATATCCTGGCCTGCGCGGGTTTGCTGAATAACCACAAGGCAACCATTCACTGGTGGGATATCGAAAGTTTGCGCGAGGATTTCCCTCATACTCAGGTCACCAACAATCTGTTTGAGATCGACGACAAACGCTACACCTGTAGTGGTGGTACGGCGGCGATGGATATGATGCTGTTTCTGATCCGTCAGCAGCACGGTATGGATCTGGCGGCTTCTATTTCAGAACAGTTCGTGTGTGAACGTATGCGAACCGGCGATGACCCTCAGCGCATCCCGCTAAAAACCCGTATCGGCGTCAGTCAGCCAAAACTGATCGAAGCAGTACAGCTGATCGAAGCCAATATCGAAGAGCCATTAAGCGCCGACGATCTGGCTCGTCATGTAGGTGTATCTCGCCGCCATCTGGAACGCCTGTTCAAAAAACATCTGCAAACCGTGCCTTCCAAATACTATCTGGAACTACGACTGGAACATGCCCGCAAGCTGCTGCGCCAAACCGACAAGCCAATTCTTCAGGTGGGTTTGTCCTGCGGTTTTGCCAGTGCCTCCTATTTCAGTACCGCCTATCGCAACCACTATGGTCTGACCCCAAGAGAAGAGCGCAAGCGCTTGCAGGAGCAGGAAGCCAACACTAATCCGCATCCCGTGGTGACTCAGCGCTCCCAACTGATCTGATTGACGACAACAGCCCTCTAAATGAGGCCTTGCTCGAAGACTCCCTGTCATCACCTCGACAGAATGGAGCATATCCTCTACATTGGCATCTCGTCATCGTTCAAACCCACCTCTCTTCGACTCAAAAGGATCTGTCGTGTTGCGCGCGCCCACATCACTGCTTGTTTCTGTAATAGCCCTTACCACGTTATTAACCGGCTGCGTTGCCACCCAGCCAAAGGCCAATCTATCCTACAGCGTTGAACAGATTCCGTTCCGGGATGACAACTTCAAAGCCTGCGTTCTGGAACAGGGTATCTCTGATCCGGCGAAAATCACTCAGCTGGACTGTAGCCTGAGAAGCATTCAGTCCGCCGATGAGCTGTTTTATTTCCCGAATCTTGAGCAGCTGGATCTGGGGCTGAACGAGATCAGCTGGCTGGATCTGAGAGCAAACACCAAGCTGAAGAGTCTTAAGGTATTCCCAAGCAGTTATCTGAAAGCCGCTAAGTTTAGCCAGTATCCTCAGCTCACCCATCTGACACTGGATGGCCTTGATGGAGAGATTGCCGTTGATGCCATTGCCGCAATGCCGGTACTTGAAGAAGTCACCCTGGGTTTTGAGGATCTGACCGCTCTTAAACTCAAACAGCCGAATTTGAAAAAACTGAGTTTTATCAGCACCAAAGCGCTGAAAAAACTGACGCTCTATACGCCATCGTTAGAAGATCTCTATATTGACCGCTCCCAGCTGAACTGGCTGGATCTGAGCAATACACAGAACCTGGTCAACCTTGAAGTGCGAAAAACACCTCTGCAGAAACTGACCCTTGCCGAGCTGCCAAGGCTGAAAAAGCTCTGGCTGCAGGAAGGTCAGCTGACGGAAGTTGAATTGGGTGCAGCACCTCAACTGGAACAACTGGTGATCAGTCGTCATCAGCTTAAATCCATCGATCTGAGCCAGGCTCCGAATCTTAAGGAAGTGGATCTGGACAATAACCAGCTGACGGATCTTGATCTGAACGCTCAGCGAGACCTGACCCGTCTTTACGTGAAGCACAATCCACTACCGGATCTGTATAAGGCCCTCGGCAACAGCAGTCTTTTCCTCTACTGCATCGATGCCAATACGCTGGACTACACGGTAGAAGTTTTCAGTCTGAACTGCCGCACCGGTAATGATCTGAAGGTTGATGCCTTTAAACCTCTGAACAATCTGCGCAGTCTGGTTCTGCGAATGCCAGAGGGTGTGGATAAACTGGATCTGAGTCAGCAGAAAGGTCTGGAACTGCTGTCGATCACCAGCCGCAGAAAATCGCTCAAACAACTTACCGTTCCTGCCAGCCCTTACCTGACAGAGATTGATCTGGATGATAACCATCTGGAGTCCATTGACCTGCCGGAGCTACCTGCTCTGGAAGATCTGGATCTGTTAGGCAATAAGCTGACCGAGGTAAAAATCAGAACCTATCCTAAGTTGAAGATGCTTGCTCTGACCCGAAATCCGCTGGAAAAAGTGGAGATCGCCCCGCAGCCGAATCTGGAAATTCTCTTTATCAACCAAACATCTCTGAAGACTCTGACCTTGTCGGATCAACCTAAACTTGAGGAACTGATTCTGAGTGATGGTAAGTACGAAAAACTGGAACTGGATCTGCCATCCTTAAAGCTGCTGGACCTGCGCTGGAATTACGACCTGAAACCGGAAAACAAACATTACAGCCCGGCAACCCGTAAGGCACTGAATCTTCCGGTGGCCAATGCGCAACCCGCTGAAGCTCAATCCACTGCTGCCGCTGACACAGAGCAACCGATAACGACAAACTAATCGCGCTCTAATCAGCACAAGCAAAAAAGCCAGCGGATTACCGGGTAATCCGCTGGCTTTTTTATCTTCTGCGACTGCAAGCGTTATTGCTTGTCCAGCTCCTTAAAAGCGTTGTCAGCATCACGGCGCAACTGTTGTTCCTGCTGACTGGCTTTCTGTTCACGCGCTATCTCAGCTTCCGCCTTTGCGCGGGCATAATCTTCTGCAGCTGAAGAGCAGCCGGTCAGAAATACAACACCCGCAAGGGCAATGCCCAGACCTAAAGAACGTACCATAATAAACCTCCTGTCTCTGAATCTCTGCGCCAGCATGCTTGCGCTGACCTCGTTACTTAACAGAGGTTATAAACAACCCAAGCTCATCTGTCACCCATGGAGGTCAGGCTCAGCGCTAAAACTTATCAAACCAGAGGCCGAAGTATCAGCTCCGCCGCTTTACTGGCGATTGCAAGGGTCGCTGCAGTGGTATTGCCGCTAACCAGATTCGGCATAACAGAGGCATCCACCACCCGTAGATTTTCCATGCCATGAACCCGGAGTTGCTGATCCACGACAGCATCGTCACCATCCCCCATCCGGCAGGTGCCGACCGGATGATAGATACTTTCTGCATACTGTCGGATATAGGCTTCTTTCTCTGCCTGAGTGTGGCAACCCTTGCCCGGTCGCCACTCCGCCTGACCTAAGCGGCTGATCACAGGTTGATTGAGTAGCTCACGGGCACTGTCCAGAGCACGCACCATACCTTTCAGATCTTCACCTTCCGCATCACTGAGATAGTTGGGTTGCAGCAGAGGTGCATCCTGTGGCCGGTCGGAGCGAAGCCCCACATAGCCGCGACTTTTGGGACGCAGTAAACAAGCCCGCAGGGTGTAACCAAAATGCCGGATAGTTGGAGTCAGGTTGAGGCCATGATCCACTTCCAGCGCAGGCAGAAAATGATGCTGCACATCCGGTCGGGACTGATCAGGATCAGTGGCAACAAAAGCTCCCGCTTCAGCAAAGTTGGAGGTTAAAACGCCTTTTCGCTTCGGGTAATCCAGCATGCCTTTGATGCCCCTTGGCCAGAACAGAGGATTCAGCGAGATCCCGCGACAACCCTTTTCCAGCCAGCTAACACTGATATCCAGATGATCCTGCAGATTGCGACCTACGCCTTCCAGCTGATGACGAAGCGGAATGCCCTGCCGGCCAAGCTCCTCTTCAGGACCAATACCGGACACCATCAGTAGCTGGGGGGTGTGCAAAGCTCCCGCAGACAGAATCACCTCGCCGCTGACCGGCAGATACAGCTCCTGCCCCGCCACCTGATAATGCACACCGCACACCCGATTGTTTCTCAGCTTCAGCCGCTGTACCTGAGCTTTGGTTATCACCGTAAGGTTGCTGCGTTCACGGGCCGGGTCGAGAAAGGCTTTGGCACTACTGCAACGACTGCCATCACGCTGCATCACTTGATAGGGGCCGATACCCCACTGATCCTGACCGTTAAAATCATGGTTCAAGGGCAACCCCAGTTGCTGACCGGCCCTAAGATAGGCTTCGGAAAGTGGGTTAAAACTGCGCAGTGACTGCACCGACAATTCGCCGCCTTCCCCATGCCAGGGATTTGCCCCCGCTTCAAAATCTTCCATCGCTTTAAAGTGCGGTAGCAGTCCCCGATAGTGCCAGCCATGCTGACCCACACCAGAGAAACTCTCAGCCCAGAGGTCAAAATCTTCCGGCTGGCCACGGGTATAACACATCGCATTAATGGAGCTGCTGCCACCAAGAGTTTTGCCTCGCGGCCAGAACAGACGACGCTGATTCAGCTCTTTCTGAGATTCGGTATAGAGCGCCCAGTTCAGACGCTTGCTACGCATCAGCGCCAGAATACCGGCAGGGATATGAATAAGCGGGCTGGTATCGGCCGCCCCCGCTTCCAGAAGGGTTACCTGACAGGCAGGGTCGCGGCTCAGGCGCTCAGCCAGCAGACAGCCAGCGGCTCCACCACCGACAATGGCATAATCCGTCATGGTTTGTTTGGTCTCTTGCGTCATTATTGTTTTTGTTTTGTCTGCCCGTTGAATCCGAGCAAATTCGGGTTATCCCGTCAGATTAGACAAAGCGCAAGAAAACATCAAACAGTTGTTTGAATTAACGGCAGGCGAAAAAAAACCGTTCAGTGAACGGTTCTTCTAAATACCCGGCTTGATTCGGATAGCGATCAAACACGCTCAGTCGCGGAAGTCTTTTGGCTATCTGCTTCGACTTTTACAAAAGCCGGTTCAGCATCTTTCGGGCGATCTGCAACAAAGCCATCAGTATCATCCTCGATCGTTCGGCGGGTCACAGTATCCGCTTCTTCCAGCATTTCCGGCGTAAAATCCACCAGACTGACAGTGAAAGAACCATCCTCGTTGCGCTCAAAATCCAACATCTTGCCATCGGGAATATCTTCCGGCGAAAACGCCAGCTGACTGTAGAGACACTCTTCAATCTTTTTCAAACGCTCTTTCTCTTCATTACTCGACCAGAGACCACCCAGCGTCACCAACAGAAAACCGACACTGGCAATCGGCCCCGGATAGGCCTGCAACATCTGCAGAAGATTCATGCCCTCATAACGGTTGTAGTAGATGGTTTCAGGGCCAAAGATGATAAAGCCACCGCCGATCACACCAATGATAATACCGATAACCGTAAGAATACCGGGGCCGGAAGAAGCTTCCGGAATCTCAATCTGAATCCGGGCCGGAAGGTCATGCAGACGATGCTTAAATAGCGCCATATCTAAGTCCTTTTAAAGTATGGGAATAAGAGAACAGGCACTATAACAGCATCATCCACCAGAAAAGAGTAAATGCTCCACAAAAACACTTTTCTTAACAATCGAAAACCGACGGCTTTTACCTGAGCCTTTGAGCAGCCTTTAAACCAAAAAGCCGAATCCTAGGATCCGGCTTTTGTCAGCATGCGCTTAACCTTAAAAAGGCTGAGCACTCATCTTATAGAATGCATCAGGCAGCGTTAGTGGATTCGAAGATTTTATCTGCGTTAGCTTCGATAAAGCCCTGATAAACCTCGCCTTCCGCATTCGGGTAGCGCAGGGCGAATTCATAAAAGCAGGTTGGGATTTCATGTCGCTCGCCACCGGCAAATTCGATCTGCTGACGATCCGCCATGGTGGAACCCTGCTCCAGAAGAGCTTCAGGAGTGCCTTTCACTTCGCCACCGACTGTGTTGACCGCATATCCCGATTCTTTAACACGATCCAGTACACGCTGAATCTGAGTCGTCGCTTCCTGACCTTCAACGCCATTCAGATGGTTGATGCTGACCGTAAAGTGGTTCACACGAATGCCGATCGCCAGTAACCAGGCACCGTATTCGGTTTCCTGCATCAGGGTTTTGTAGTCCTCGAAGCTTGGTGCGCTCCAGTGACAGGCTGACCAGAACACACTCTGATCCGCTGGCTTGTCGGTGATTTCGGCAGTGTATTTCGCCAGAATCTTTTGTGCTGCTTCACTCAGCTGCTCTGTCAGCAGCTCAGAGATAAAGATTTTTGGCACCGAGGTATCCGGGTGGATATAGCTGCGGGCACGCAGTTTTTTAGCGGTGAAGTTGTATTCATCCTGCAGGCTGTAGCCCATTGCCAGTACCAGCGGCTCCAGATTATCCAGCTGTAGCGGGGTATGAGCAAAGGTACGGAAAGCAACGTGATCATTGATCACTTCACCGTTGGCACTTTCCTCTGGTGCTGCAAACACTTTACGGATCACTTCTGCCTGAGGTGTGATGGAGATGTAGTCCTGCCAAAGATTGTCAAAAAACTGTACCGGATTCATAAGTCACCTGGAGTCGTACGGCTGAAAGCCTTTTTGTTATAGATGCCGTTTTAAACATAGCGTATTGGCAGATTACGTTGCTCAGCAACTTTCTGCTAAGTGCTATTCTGGTGATGAAACCAACCGCCGACAAACAAAAAAACTTAACCCCAAGGGCAAAAATAACTTACATAACAATCAAAAATGGACCGCCCAAGAATCAGGAAAGACTAGCCCTGACCGCTCGCGGATGGTCTTTCAGCCAGCTCTGCATCCAGTCAATAAAGGCCTTTAATCTGGCATTTTCTGGCACGATCTCTTTATGTACCAGCCAATATCCCGGCATTAACGCCGGGTTCAATCGACTGATCGGCTGCTCACCCAAAGGGGCAACCAAACGTCCTGCGGCAATACCATCAAACGCATCGCCGGTGGAGATCATAGCAACCCCAAGGCCTCTGTTGGCTGCCTCCAGCAAACCGGCATGGCTATCCAGAGGTAAAACCTGCTGATCAACCGCTGCATCGACCTTCAGGGTATCCAATACACGCTCCCAGAGAGGTACCGATAGAGGCGTACACAGCAGGCGATGGTGAATAAGATCATCCGCCTGATCCAGTGCAACACGCTCCAGCAGATCAGGTGCACAGACGATAAGCTTGTCGTCGGTCAGCAGCAGATGCGCTTCCAACCCCCAATCCCTGCCACCCTTATCGCCAAATCCCCATTGGATCGCTAAGTCGAGATTTTCCCCGTCAAAGTCAGGAAAGGGTACAGAGGTCGATACTTGAATGTGCCACTCAGGATGAGCCGCTTCGAACTCCGGCAGACGAGGCAACAGGCAGTTCACCGCAAACCAGGGTGATGAGCTGATACTGATCGATGGTCTCTGATGCTGATCGCAAACCTCATCCACGCCCCGCTGAATTAACGCCAGGCCTCGCTCGACATAATCCAGCAGCTGCTGACCGGAAGGGGTAATTTCGATCCCGCAAGGTTTGCGTTCAAACAGCACCAACCCCAGCTGATCCTCAAGGGATTTGATCTGCAAACTTACCGCCTGAGGAGTAATAAAAAGCTGCTCAGCGGCATACTTAAAACTGCCTAAGCGGGCTGCAACGGCAAAGATCTGAAGGGCACGTAAGGAAGGCGGATGATGAGGCATAAACAGAATTCCAGAGGATTTATGTCAGTTTACCATCCCGATAAAACCGACCAACAAAAACAACAAAGCCTCTCTTCACCCGATTAACCTGCTATAGAAATCGCAGGTAATAAAAAACCCGATGTTTTCACATCGGGTTTTTGCGGTCTCGCGATAAAGCTTTGGAATTAAGCTTTGTACGGGTCGCGCAGTACGATCGTTTCTTCACGGTCTGGGCCGGTAGAAACGATATCAACTGGTGCACCAACCTGCTCTTCCAGGAAGGCTACGTAGTCACGTGCCGCCTGTGGCAGTTGGTCCATGCTCTTAGCACCAACAGTAGACTCGCTCCAGCCTGGCAGCTCTACGTATACCGGCTCAACGTCACCGAATGCAGAAGCATCAACCGGCAGATCAACCAGAGTACCGTCTTTCAGTTTGTAGTGAGTACAAACTTTGATGGTTTCCAGGCCATCCAGAACGTCCAGTTTAGTCAGGCAGATACCGGAAATAGAGTTCACCTGAACAGAATAACGCAGGGCAACGGCATCGAACCAACCACAACGACGGGAACGGCCGGTAGTAGTACCGAACTCACGACCTACAGTACCCAGGTGTTCGCCTACTTCGTCGAACAATTCAGTCGGGAAAGGACCGGAACCAACACGGGTGGTGTAGGCTTTGGTGATACCCAGAATGTAATCCAGATACAGAGGACCGAAACCGGAACCCGTTGCTGCACCACCAGCAGTGGTGTTAGAGCTGGTTACGAATGGGTAGGTACCGTGGTCGATGTCCAGCAGGGAACCCTGTGCACCTTCGAACATGATGTTGTCACCGTTTTTACGGTAAGCGTGCAGCTCGCTGGTGGAGTCGCAAACCATAGGACGCAGTTCTTCAGCCATCGCAGCGCAGTCAGCGATTACTTTCTCAGCATCAACCGGCTCTTCTTTGTAGAAGTTTTCCAGCATGAAGTTGTGGTAAGCAACGATTTCACGCACTTTCGCTTCGAAAACCTCAGCGTTCATCATGTCGCCAAGACGCAGACCGCGACGGGCTACTTTGTCTTCGTAAGCAGGACCGATACCACGACCGGTAGTACCGATTTTGTTAGCACCACGAGCGGTTTCACGCGCCTGATCCAGACGAACGTGATACTCAAGAATCAGTGGGCAGGCAGAGCTCAGACGCAGACGCTCACGTACCGGTACACCACGCTCTTCCAGCATGCGGATCTCTTTCAGCAGAGCATCCGGGGCCAGAACAACGCCATTGCCGATAATGCAATTCACATTGTCACGCAGGATGCCTGAAGGAATCAGGTGCAGCGCGGTTTTTTCGCCATTTACCACCAGAGTGTGGCCGGCGTTGTGGCCGCCCTGAAAACGGACAACTGCAGCAGCTGATTCTGTCAGCAGATCAACTACCTTACCCTTACCTTCGTCACCCCATTGGGTGCCCAGTACTACGACGTTTTTACCCATTACTGCTTTCTCATTCACTCGAACTCAGACTGTAAACAGTCTCGCCTATGCAGGCTGATTAAAAAATTCGGTTAATTGGTTCAACAACCCACTGGCCATCTTCTTTGAGGACCAGTTCGCTGTCACAACCCATCTCAAGTGCACTGACATCCTGATCAGGCAAACCATTTACCACACGGGTTCCTTCACTGCGTAAAGCCCGAATTGTAGACAGAAGCTCCTGATCATCGCTGTAACCTGCCGGTGCAAAAACACCGGATACGGGATCATTTTTTTGTAAGAGTTTTGCCAGAATTTTCAGGTCAGCACTAAAGCCTGTTGCAGGCCGCGCGCGTCCAAATACCTTTCCGGTTTCATCGTAACGGCCACCCTGGGCAACCGCATGGGAATATCCCGGAATATATGCCGCAAACACCATCCCTGTGTGGTAGTTATAACCACGCAGTTCCGCCAGATCAAAGTTGATCTCAACGTTCGGATATTGGTTTTTAATGACGTTGGCAATCTGTTCCAGACTGTTCAGAGCTTCTTTAACTGATGCCGGAGCATCCGCCAGTTCCACCTGTGCCTGAGCCAGAATATCTGCGCCACCGTTCAAACGCGCAAGACGTGAAATCATACCTCTCACAGACTCATTAGCAATATCTCTTGCGACTATTTGATCAATTTCGCCATACGCCTTGTGCAGGATGGCATCAAACAGTGTTTTTTCCTGATCTGCTGTGAGGTCTGCTTCACGAATTAATGCCCGATAAATGCCGACATGGCCCATATCGAGATAAACTTTTCCGGCACCGGCTGTCGCCAGAGCGGAGATCATAAGACCCAGAATTTCAGTATCGCTTTCCAGGCCATCATCACCAAAGAGTTCTGCACCAACCTGCATCGGGCTACGGGAACCCAACATGCTGCCCGCTTTCGTACGCAGTACATTTGCACAGTAGCAGAAACGGGCTGGTCCCTGACGCTTCATCGAGTGAGCATCCATACGGGCAACCTGAGGTGTGATATCTGCTGCAATACCCATCATGCGACCGGTCATCTGGTCTGTAACTTTGAAGGTTTGCAGGTCAAGATCGTTGCCACTACCCGTCAGCAGCGACTCTAAATATTCTGCTGGTGGCGGGAATACCAGGTCATATCCCCAGGTATGGAACAGGTCCAGCAATTCACGACGAAGCTCTTCAATCTGCCGCGCCTGCGGTGGCAGTACCTCTTCCATGCCATCTGGAAGTAACCAACGATCTGCAATGGTCATAATTCAGCCTGTTCTTTATCTGTCTCTATCCATCATCGGCCCGGCGAAACTCTGCCTTACCGACCCAGGTTAATCCTAGTCTAAAACAATGACTTTCGGGTTAATGATCTCTGTTTTTTCAACAGGGGCCAGCAGGATAAAAGCTGACTATTAACCCCGTGCCAGATACAGAATAATCAGGCCGATCACCATACTGATCATCCCCATTACTCTGAGTTGCTGGTCCGACACCTGAGCCATCGTTGCTACCAGCTTGCGCCAGCGGGCAGGGTTTGCAAAAGGGATGATACCCTCAATTACAAAGACCAGCGCTAACGCACTTAATAAAACTTGCCAATCCAACAGGTCTCTCCATGGGCTAACGTAATTCAGCAGTCTTTTCCTGCTAATTCACCCATTTGCCGGAATCTGCACACAAAAAAACCGGGGCGAACCCGGTTCGACACATTCTACCACGATTAGGATTTACGGCCATGGTTTGAAGGGGCTTTTACAAAAAAAGTGACCTCAAAACCGCCTTTTTAATGACAAAAAAATACCCCGGAGCCATAGGCTACGGGGTATCTTTGATCAGGAATCAGTCTTACTGTGAGTTCTTCATATAGTTGAAGAACTCACTTTCAGGCTTGATTACCATGACATCATCCTTACTGGAGAAGCTGTTACGATACGCTTCCAGACTACGGATGAAGGAGTAAAACTCCGGATTTTTCTGATATGCACCGGCATAAGTTGCCGCAGCAATCGCATCACCTTCACCTCGGATACGCTCCGATTCACGGAAAGCTTCTGCCAGAATAATCTGACGCTGACGATCCGCATCTGCACGGATACCTTCAGCAATCTCTTTACCTTCGGAACGGTGCTCACGAGCTTCACGCTGACGCTCAGTATTCATACGCTCATAAACCGCATGACTTACTTCTGGCGGCAGATCGATTCGCTTCACACGGATATCACGAATCTCAATACCCAGTTCATCCTGAGTAATGGTATTCAGTTTAACCGTCAGCTCATCCATCAGCTCATCACGCTCACCGGAGATTACTTCGTACATGGTGCGCTCACCAAACTGGTTACGCAGACCTTCATCCATACGAGGTGCCAGCAGACGTGCTGCCTGTAGTTCATCACCGGAAGTCGCTTCGTAGTACTTCTGAACATCGGCAATACGCCATTTGATGAAAGAATCTACGATTACTGCTTTTTTCTCCAGCGTCAGGTAACGCTGAGGGCGCGAATCCATGGTCAGCATACGCGCATCAAACTTACGGATGGTATGCAGCACAGGAATCTTAAAGTGCAGACCTGGTTTGATATCCGAATCAATAATCTGACCAAACTTCAGCTTAATCGCACGTTCAGTCTCATTAACAATGTAGATACTGTTTGCACCCACCAGAGCCAGAATGGCGATCAGAATCAGTGCCGGAAAAGACTTAGATTGCATTATCGACCCTCCCTACGTGGTGCAGTTGAATTGGCACTTTTCTCGCGCAGACGTTGCAATACACGATCAGCCAGCTCATCAATCTCAGTATCAGAACTCAGAGACGGAGCGCTGGAGAAACGGCTCTGATCGGTAGAGCTCATACCGCTACCACGGGATGAATTGTTTGCAACATTGCCACCAACCATCTTATCCAGCGGGATGTACATCATGTTGTTGCCGCCTTCGACATCAACCAGTACCTTGCTGGTATTAGCCATCACCTCTTCCATGGTCTGCAGGTAGAGACGATCACGGGTCACCGCAGGTGCTTTTTCATACTCGGTGAGAAGCTTCACAAAACGATCCGCCTCACCCTCTGCACGAGCGATGATTTCGGATTTATAACCGTTAGCTTCTTCGATAATACGCTGAGCTTTACCACGAGCCTCAGGGATGATGCCGTTGGAGTAGGCTTCAGCCTGGTTCTTCACACGCTGCTCGTCTTCACGCGCCTTGATCACGTCATCGAATGCCGCCTGAACTTCATCAGGAGCCGATGTGCTCTCAACGTTCACGGAACGTACTTCCAGACCTACATCGTAGCTGTCCAGATACTGCTGCAGACGCGCACGAACACGTTGCGCCAGCGCTTCACGACCTTCGGTCAGAATGTCGTTCATCTCAGATGAACCCACTTCGTGACGCAGAGCGGAATCGGTTGCGTTTTCCAGACTCTGTTCAGGGTTACGCACATTCAGCAGGAAATCTTTAGGGCTACCGACACGGTACTGAACCGACAGGTTAACCTGAACGATGTTTTCATCTTCGGTCAGCATCAGTGCCCGACGGCTCAGGGAACGAACCTTAGTTACGTTTACCGTCTGTACCGAATCGATCATGGTTGGGTTCCAGTTCAGACCCGCACCCACCGTATCGTGGTACTCACCAAAACGAAGAACAACGGCCTGCTCAGCCTGATCCACACGATAGAAACCGGATACAGCCCAAACACCGGCAGCGATCACCAGAATAATACCCAGCAGACCAAAGCTTGCAGATGACGACGAGTTACCACCGCCACCACCGCCGCCGGAACCACCGGAGCCACCTTTCTTACCGCCCAGAATGCCGCTCAGACGGTCATTAAACTTTTTCAGGGCTTCATCAAGATCTGGTGGTCCCTGATCGTTGCGGCCACCATTTTTATTATCGTTGCCCCAAGGGTCACGATTATTATCTTTATTGCCACCCGGCTCATTCCAAGCCATACCTATCTCCACTCTCCGAGAAAACTGTTACCAGCTTCCGTTAAAGTTATGAATTGTTTATGGCGCGCCCGGAAATTCAGATCAGCTTCCCTGCGCGCAAAAATGGCTTACCGATGACACAGAGGCTCAGGAAACCTCTGTATCTGAATCCAACATGAAGTCTTCGACACCATAATTCGGGAAATAGCGTTTTGGATCAACGCCCACCCGACACAGCATCTGAATAAAGTCTGCTTCAGGCAATCGCACCTGAAGTACAAACTGGCCCCGATCACTGACCGTCTCTTCGATAATAGCGCCCTGTTGGTATAAAAGCGCGCGTAAACGACCTTCTGAAGGTTCAAGAATCAATTCACCTTTGAAGATATCATCACACAGTCGCTCACCAATCGCCTGCAGCACCAGATCCAGACCGTCTCCATTGACCGCAGAAATCCAAACCCGTTCCGGTTCGCCCTGATCATTTCGCTCAATTCGAGGTTCATAACCCGGCATACGATCAATTTTGTTATAGACCAGCAGGCGAGGGATATCATCCGCCTGAATTTCTTCAAGCACACTATCCACTTCGCGGATATTGCCATCGCGGTCTTCATCGGCAGCATCAATCACATGCACCAGCAAGGTCGCTTCCTGAGCTTCCTGCAAGGTTGCGCGAAAAGCTTCAACCAGCTTGTGCGGCAGGTGGCGGATAAAACCTACGGTATCCGCCAAGACTACCGGTCCGATATCCGGCATAACAATGCGACGTAAGGTCGGATCAAGGGTTGCGAACAACTGATCCGCCGCGTAAACCTCAGATTCGGTCAGCGCATTAAACAGCGTCGACTTACCGGCGTTGGTATAACCCACCAATGAAACAGACGGAATATCCGCACGGCGACGGGCCCGACGGTTCTGGTCACGCTGGGTACGAACCTTTGCCAGACGCTTATGGATCTGACGAATACGTTCACGCAGCAAACGACGGTCGGTTTCCAGCTGAGTTTCACCCGGACCACGCAGACCGATACCACCTTTCTGACGCTCAAGGTGCGTCCAGCCACGAATCAGACGGGTAGACATATACTCCAGCTGAGCCAGCTCAACCTGAAGTTTACCTTCATGAGTTCGTGCGCGTTGGGCAAAAATATCCAGAATCAGACCGGTACGGTCGAGCACACGACACTGAAGTGCCTGTTCGACATTACGTTGCTGGGATGGGGATAAGGCGTGATTGAAGAGAACAATTTCTGCTTCATGGGAGACAACAGCATCCCGAATCTCTTCGAGTTTACCGTCACCAACAAAATACTTGGGGCTGGGCTGCGGCCGGCTGCCTTCGATCAAGGCAACCGGATCAGCACCTGCTGAACGCACCAGCTCCAGAAACTCACCCGGGTCTTCCCGGTCTTTCTCATCCGGTAAGTGAATATGGACAAGAACAGCTACTTCACCAGAATCAGGACGTTCAAAAAACAATTATTACTCCGAAGCTTATTCAGCACCCGCTTCGCCCGGGGCTTTTTCTTGCGCCGGCAGACGAACATTACGGGAAGGTACTACTGTTGAAATGGCGTGTTTGTAGACCATTTGGCTTACTGTATTGCGCAGCAGAATAACAAACTGATCGAAAGACTCAATCTGACCTTGCAGCTTAATACCGTTGACCAAAAAGATAGATACCGGCACACGTTCTTTACGAAGGATGTTCAGGTAAGGGTCTTGTAGAGACTGCCCTTTTGACATACCGCTCTCCCTAATTTTCATTTTTGATTATTAGATTTAGTTTTTTTGAGGTGATCAACAATACAGCTTCAAAGCAAAGCCTTAACAAAACCACCAAGCGCTACTATTGCGGATTTCGTAATTCAGTATTTACCAAAACCGGACTTGCAGCAATTTTTATCATACCAGTTTAAATAAGGCTTGACTCTAATTTTTTCAAGGCCAAATCCCGCAGATTCGGGGCTTCTGTCGGCAACCAATTCAGCTCAGGCCAGCTTCTCAACCAGGTCACCTGACGCTTAGCAAGCTGACGGGTTGCCACCACACCTTTGTGAATCATCGTATCGTAATCGTACTGGCCATCCAGATATTCCCAAACCTGACGATAGCCAACAGATCGCATGGAAGGCAGCGTCAGATCGAGATCGCCACGGGCACGCAACGCCTCAACCTCGGCGATAAAGTTCTGCTCCAGCATCAGATGGAAACGCTGCTCGATACGTTCATGCAGCAACCTACGGTCTGTCGGATTGACCGCCAGTGACAAAATACGAAACGGAAAACTATCCCGACTCTCTTTTTGCTCAAGCCAGTGCTGAGTCAGACTCTTACCGCTTAACTCATACACTTCTAAAGCCCGCTGAAGACGCTGCGGATCATTAGGGTGAATACGCTCAGCGGAAACAGGATCAATCTCTTTCAAACGATCATGCAGCGCTTTTAAGCCATCCTTCTCCGCCCAGGCATCAAGACGGGCACGAACGTCAGCATCCGCAGAAGGCAGATCAGCAACGCCATCGTATAGACGCTTGTAATACATCATAGTTCCGCCAGTCAGCAGCGGAATTTTCCCTGCCTGCTGAATCTCAGCCATCTCGCGAAGGGCATCATCACGGAACTCTGCCGCAGAGTAAGATTCAGTCGGATCTTTAATATCAATCAGACGATGTGGTGCCCGGGCCAGCGTTTCAGCATCCGGCTTGGCAGTACCGATATCCATGCCGCGATAGATAAGCGCAGAATCGACACTGATAATATCGCAGTTATGCTCTTCACTCAGATGAACCGCCAGATCGGTTTTGCCTGCGGCGGTTGGCCCCATCAGAAAGATCGCCAGTGGCTTATCCTTCTCAGCGGAAGAAAGTAGATCAGAAACTTGGGTCATAAAATTCGTTATATTCCACTACTCGGCATTTGCCAGTGTTCAAAAGCTATTCAAAATCTAAAAATCAGTTCAGCCACAAATAAGAGTGGCAAGCGAGCTCATCTATTGCCCACGCAGGAAGAGCTTATCCAGCTCATTCATACTCAACCGAGTCCAGGTCGGACGGCCATGGTTACATTGTCCGCTGCGCTCGGTGCGCTCCATATCCCTTAACAGGGCATTCATCTCCGGCAAGGTCAGCTTACGATTTGCACGAACAGAACCATGGCAGGCCATGGTGGCAAAGATCTCGTTGATATGCGCCTGAATGCGATCACTGCTTCCGTACTGCAAAAGATCAGACAACATATCCCGAATCAAAGGCTCAACATCAGACTCCATCAGCATGACTGGCAACTGACGTACCACCAGAGACTCCGGCCCCATTACCTGCAATTCAACCCCTAACTGCTGGAAAACTTCCTGATGCTCTTCCGCACAGTCGGTCTCTTTTCGGCTGACCGCCATCGAAAGCGGCACCAACAAAGGCTGGGATTTCAGACCGCCACCCTCAGCAGCAGCCTGATAAGACGCCTTCAGACGCTCATAGGTAATACGCTCGTGAGCAGCGTGCATATCCACCAGAATCAGGCCATCTTTCGCCTCAGATAGAATATAGACGCCATGCAGCTGAGCTATCGCAAAGCCCAATGGCGGTGCGCCGGTCGGGTCATCCTCCGGCATCTCCTGTCGAGCGCCAGCAGTTGCTATTGAGGCTGAAGAAGCACTATTCCAAGGCGCATTGGCCTCATCAGAGCCAGCCTGCCCCGTAATCGGCATCGCTCGCGCCTGATCAGACAGCTGTTGGTAGCTGTTCAGATAATCCGATACTCCTCCGGCATCCGACTGAGGATTGGAACGATAAGGTGCAGCGCCACTGACAGCACCTCCAAATCCATTAGAGCCTGCAAATCCGCCACCATAGCCTCCGGAGGCAGGAGCCTCACTAAAGGCGATCGCTGTCTGATCACGCATCGGTTGTTCCTGCGAACCTTCCGGCATCGTCATACCCGCATGAGCCATATTGGTCGGAGCAGTAGCACCCTCTGCATCAGGGCGAACCTCTGCCAGCGCGCGGTGCAGAGACCGGAACAGGAAGTCATGCACCAGACGGCCATCCCGGAAGCGAACTTCGTGTTTGGTCGGGTGAACGTTGACATCCACCACCGTCGGATCCAGTTCAAGATAAAGCACAAAGACCGGATGGCGGCCATGGAAAAGAACATCCCGATAAGCCTGACGAATGGCGTGCACCACCAGCTTGTCTTTCACCACACGGCGGTTCACAAAGAAATACTGCTGATCCGCCTGACTACGGGAATGGGTCGGCAAACCGACCCAGCCCCATAAACGCAGGCCAGTCGCTTCCACATCGATGTAGAGAGACTGATCCATCAGATTTTTGCCCAACAACGAAGCCAGACGCTTCTCCTGCTCCGCCTGTCGGGTGCCAGCAGGTAGCTGATGCACCGGCTTCTGATTGTGACGCAAGCTTAATGCGATATCGGGACGACTCAACGCCAGACGACGGAAGGTCTCTTCGATATGACTGAACTCGGTTTTCTCCGTACGCATAAACTTGCGACGGGCAGGGGTATTAAAGAAGAGATCTTTAACCTGAACACTGGTGCCTTTGGGGTGAGGCGCAGGCGTTACCTGAGTCGCCATATCACGACCTTCCGCAATCACCCGCCAGCCTTCGCCTGTATCCTGAGTGCTGGACACCAGATCCAGTCGCGATACCGAGCTGATGGAAGCCAATGCCTCGCCACGAAACCCTAAGCTGTGCACTCCCTCAAGATCATCCAGAGTCACAATCTTACTGGTGGCGTGACGACTAAGTGCCAGCGGCAGATCGTCCGGCTCAATACCCGAACCATTATCCCGAATACGGATCAGCTTGGTGCCGCCCTTCTCCACCTCGATGTCGATGCGGGTCGCGCCCGCATCAATCGCATTTTCTACCAGCTCTTTGATCACCGAAGATGGGCGCTCAACCACCTCACCTGCGGCGATCTGGTTAGCCAGACGTGGACTTAGGATATGGATTTTACTCATAGGGACTCTGTTCGTGTCTCTCAGATCGGTTCGGGTTAACGCTTTCTCGCTCAATCAAAAACCGGATTGAGCATAAAAAAACAGCCCGAGCCGGTAACCGGCTCAGGCCTGATTATTTCTTTCCTGTAGCGAAGGCAACAGGTACTAACCGCGCGTTACTCAGGAACGTGGAATTTGCAGCCGCTGACCAACATAAAGGGTATCCGAGCGCAGCTTATTTGCTTTTCTCAGACTACCCACAGACACCTTGTTGCGGTTAGCAATAGCTGACAAGGTATCGCCACGGGCCACCACGTAATGACGGGCATCTCGCTGGCTTTTCTGATAGGCCAGCAAAGTACCCGGCGGCGGGTTTTTGCTGAAATGCTCTTTGATGCCTTTGACGATGGAGCGCGCCATCTTCCACTGGTAGCTTGAACTTTGCAGGTTCTTCGCTTCCCTCGGGTTAGAGATAAAGCCTGTTTCGATCAGAATCGAGGGAATATCCGGCGACTTCAGCACCAGAAACGCAGCCTGTTCCACATCACTCTTATGGAGTTTGTTTACCGTTCCCATGGAACGCAGCACACTTTGACCAACCTTCAGACTGTCCGACAGAGTCGCTGTCATGGTCAGATCCAGCAACACCTCCGCCAGCACCTTGTCCTTATCATCCAGCTTCAGAGAACCTTCAACACCACCAATAAGGTCGGCACTGTTTTCGGAGTCTGCCAGCCAGCGAGCTGTTTCAGAGGTTGCGCCACGCTGTGACAATGCAAAAACCGAGGAGCCACGTGGGCGGTGATCTTTAAACGCATCCGCATGGATCGATACCAGAAGATCAGAACGGAATTTACGGGCACGCTCCGTACGGGCACGCAAACCGACATAATAATCACCGGTACGTATCATCGCCGGAGCAAAACCACGCTCTTTCTGCAGCAATGACTGCACCTTCTTGGCGATAGCTAAAACAACGGTCTTTTCTCTGACCCGTCCAGGGCCAATCGCACCGGGGTCTTCACCACCATGACCGGCATCGATGGCGATAATAATATCCCGCGCGCCCGTTGGGTTCGCAGCGGGCTGAGTGACCGCTTTCGGCTTACTGGTTTTCTCTTTGTAAACCAGGTCAATAACCAAGCGATCACCGTACTGTTTGTTCGGTTTCAACAGGAAACTACGGGGCTGAACCTTACTGCTCAAATCCAGAACAACACGCATATCGGAACCGTTTTTGACCGCCGTCCGAATTTTGCCAATTGGGGTATCGTTTAGAGACAGAGACTCGATATCCGCCTTAGTAGAGGCATTATCCAGGTCGATCACCAAACGATCAGGGCCAGTAAGGCTGAACACCTTATGACCAACCGGCTTATCCAGATCAAACACAATTCGGGTGTGGTCCGGTGCTGGCCAGATACGGACATTTTCGATTTTTGCCGCCAAAGCCTGTGTCGCCGCCAAAAGACAGCTCAACAGCAGAAGACAAAACTGTGCGGCGTAGCGAATCATCCGGCGATTTGAGCCAAAGAACTCTTTAGAATGTGTTTTACAGGCAGTCATAAGCATCAATCAGAGGCGGTAAGAGTTTCTGTTTTCCGTAATGACGGAAGATTACAGCATTGTACGGAGCTGAGCCAAAATTTCAGCCCCTTTTACCGTAAAGGCCACGAGTGACGCGGCTCTGCCGTCACCTTCTTTGGTTAAGGTCAGTTCAATATCTGGCGTTGGCAGCACACCAGCGCCCTTATCCGGCCACTCAATAACGCAAAGCGCTTTCTCATCAAAATAATCCCGAATCCCCATATATTCGAGTTCTTCTGCATCCGCCAGACGATACAGATCAAAATGGTACACCCGAGCGGTTTCGGTTTCGTAGGGCTCTACCAGTGTATAAGTCGGGCTTTTTACTGCACCCTGATGGCCATAGGCCGACAAAATGCCTCGGGTCATGGTTGTTTTGCCCATCCCCAGAGTTCCCTGAAGGAAAAGCACACCCTCGCCATTGCAGGCTCTACCCAGCTGCTCACCAAAAGCAACCTGAGCCACTTCATCCGCCAGCTGTATTTGTACAGGATCAGCCTGTAGGGATTGTCCTGCGGACACAAAAGCGTCAGATGTCATTTTTTGCACACTCCGGATTCAGTAACACACGTATCGGGCGAATCAGATCGGCAGCCAGAAGGCCGCGTTCGCCAAATTTCTTCGCCAGTTGATCTGCCGCCAGACCATGAACCTGAGTCCCCAGGCAAGCCGCATCATAGCCGGATAACCCCTGAGCCATCAGCGCACCAATCAACCCTGCCAGCACATCCCCCATGCCACCACTGGCCATGCCGGGATTACCGCTGTTGTTTACAGACAACAACTCGCCGTTAAAGATCAGCGTACCAGCACCTTTCAACAACACGGAACCGCCAAACTTTTGCTGAATAGCACGGACAGCTGCCGGGCGATCCTGCTCTACCGCTTCGACACTGGAACCCAGCAGACGAGCTGCTTCACCGGGATGAGGCGTCAGTACCCAGTTCTTCGCGGCTTCGGAAAGCTGCTGCATAAAGGCAGGCTTAGTCGCCATCAGATTCAGCGCATCCGCATCGATGACCTTGGCGCATTCCGCCAGCATCACCTTCTGCCAAAGCTGCTGTCCCCAACCTTCCTGACCAAGACCCGGGCCAAGAACGACAACATCACACCACTCTAGCCACTCATCCAGCTGATGCATGGAAGTCAGACCACTGACCATCAGCTCGGGCTGACGACTGACCAAAGCCGCAACATGCTCAGGACGGGTCATCACCTTAACCAACCCGGCACCGGAACGGGCTGCCGTTTGCGCCGCAAGAATCACAGCTCCGGCGTATCCCAGATCACCACCGACGACCAGAATACGACCACAGTCACCTTTATGGGCGGTGCGACGACGGGGCTTGATCAGACGAGCGATATCCTCACGGGAGATCATCTCCGCGGTTTCGCTGACCTGAGCACGAACCGACTCTGGCACCAGCAGAGGCTCAAAGCGACGAACACCCGCTAATGCAGGCCCCTGTCCTGTCCAAAGACCGATTTTCTTGCCAATAAAGGTCACCGTCAGATCCGCCTGCACCGCACAACCCAGCGGAATACCTCGATCCGCGCACAGGCCTGATGGTACATCAACCGAGAGCACGGGTTTGCCGGAGCGATTGATCTGTTCAATCACCGCATCGAAAGGCGCTTTCACCTGACCTGTCAGGCCGATACCCAACAGCGCATCCACCACGATCTGACCGGTAATTACAGAATCGGACGCCCAAGGTTCGATTTTTACACCGTGCTGCAAAGCCCACTGATAGGCCTCTGCCGCTTCTCCGGTCAACTTGTCAGGGTCCGTTACTGCCAGTACCTGCACCCGCATATTGCGCTGAGCCAGTGCCGCAATCACATAGCCATCGCCACCATTATTACCGCCACCGCATACCACGGTAACAGAACGACACTCTGGCCACTGACGGGTCAGGTGACGGAATGCCGTTCGCCCCGCCTGCTGCATCAGGTCAAAACCTGTGGTTCCTGCAGCAATCGTTAAGCGGTCGAGTTCACGGACCTGTTCGGCACGATAAAGGCGTTCATGGGATGGCCAGACAATCATTCAGTAGCATTCCTGTGGCAGCAGGTGACCGGCTTGTTTTGCCGGGGGAATAAGTTAAGCTTGTGCGCCTGAAAAGGCGGCAGCAGATAATGGTTAAATTATAGCCCGAGCGCAATAACTGCCAAAGCCGTTTCCCGACTCCCTGTGGATATTTTTCACCGGAATGCTCGGATTGAGATCACCATCACCTATATCCCTCTGCAGCGTATCCTCATGTCTGATCAAAGCTCCTCTCACAACCTTTCTCAAACAAGCGATGCGCCTCAGACTCCAGCGCCTTTATCAGATATGCAGCGCCAGCAGTTGCGGGATCAGATTCGTCAGTGGGGACGTGAACTGGGTTTTCAGCAGATAGGGTTTGCCGATCCGGATCTAGGTGAGCATGAAGCACATCTTAAAGACTGGCTGGAAGCCGGTTATCACGGTGAAATGGATTACATGGCGAGTCACGGCAACAAGCGCAGCCGTCCGGAAGAGTTGGTTGAAGGCACGCGAACTGTAATCACCGCCCGCATGGATTATCTGCCAGCCGATGTGGAAACCACGCGCCTGTTAAGTCAGGGAGAGAAAGCCTACATTTCCCGTTATGCGTTAGGGCGTGACTATCACAAACTGATCCGAAAACGCCTGACCCAACTGGCAAAGAAAATTGAAGACGAGATTGGTGCCTACGGCTATCGGGCTTTTGTCGATAGCGCACCGGTTCTTGAGAGGGCATTAGCACTCAGATCTGGCCTCGGCTGGATCGGCAAAAATGCCATGGTAATTCACCCCAAAGCAGGTTCTTTCTTTTTTCTGGGAGAGGTCATGGTGGAGCTGGATCTGCCAAAAGATCCGGCATATCCCAAAGACCACTGCGGCTCCTGCAACGCCTGTCAGGTTGCCTGCCCGACCGACGCCATCGTGGATAACAAAATTGTTGATGGCCGCCGCTGCATCTCCTACCTGACCATCGAACTGAAAGGCTCGATTCCGGAAGAACTCCGCCCCGGTATCGGCAACCGTATCTTTGGTTGCGACGACTGCCAGCTGGTCTGTCCCTGGAACCGCTTCACCAAACCCACTCAGGAAACCGACTTCAGCCCGAGACACAGCCTCGACAGCGCCGATCTTGTAGAGCTGTTTTCATGGGATGAAAGCACCTTCCTTAGCAAAACCGAAGGCACACCGATACGTCGCGCCGGTTACGAACGCTGGCTGAGAAATATCGCCGTCGCCCTGGGCAACGCCACGTCAACGCAAGGGATTCTTACCGCCCTGAAAAACCGAGAGCAGGATGACTCTGACATGGTCAGAGAGCATGTGGTTTGGGCATTGGAAAGGCATGCAACGATTTCAGGACAAAAGGCAATTTCAGAATAAGGGGCTGAACCTGAACTTCTATTTTCAAGCTTCGCTCACAGATTAATTTGTTCTAAAGTTAAATTAATCTCTAAGTTAATAAAGCGAGCGAACTGTGACCTTCCCGACCCCACTCCCAATCCGTCAATGGCAGCATCTGCTTCTGACACTCCTTATTCTAATGTGCTTTTCTCTGGCAGCAAAAGCGGCAGACCCCATTGGCAAAATCCTGTTTGTACATGGCACGATTGAGATCATCGATGTTAGTGGCCAACAAAGATTAGCCGTAAAAGGAGAACAGGTTTTCAAGGGCGACAAGATAGTTGCTAAGGATGCCAGCAGCCTACAGATTCAAATGTCGGATAAAGGCTACTTTGCCGTTCGCCCGAATAGCGTAATTTCACTTGATGACTATCAGTTCAAAAACAGCAATCAGGATCGGGTAGAAACCTCTATTATTCGTGGCGGGCTTCGCTCCATTACCGGCGCAATTGGGCAGAAAAACAAGAAAGCCTTCATCGTTCGAACACCTGTGGCCACTATCGGTATCCGCGGAACAGACCTGACCGCCTTCTATATCACACCTGAAATGGCATCGCCTGCCCTTGGGGAGCAAGGTTCTTACCTTGCCATTGAAAGTGGCGGAGGCTTTTTACAAAACAGTGCCGGTATGCAAATTCTTCAACCCGGTCAGGCGGCTTTTACCGCAAGCGCCACGGCAATACCGGTTTCAATTAGCCAGCTTCCCGGAATATTCAGCTTACCAACCTTCGAACAGTTGATTCCGGGGATTAACGACTCCTCTGATAAGGATAAAAACCAGTCCGCAGAAGAAAGCAAAGAAGAGGTTGAGGAACAACCTAAAAAAGATGAGAAGCAGGAAGAAGCTAAACAAGACGACAAGGAAGAAAGTAAATTTAGTTTTAACGCCCATGCTTATCTGGGAGTCGGCAGCTCAGACCATTTCCTGCACAACTACGACCTGGCAGATACTCAGACAGATATCAGCTACGCACCCATGTTCGCTCTGCAGGAAACCCCTTATGAAAGCTCCGGCGATATTACAAATCTAGCTGCAGGTATTGGTGCCAACTATCAGTTTTCCGGGTTTCTTGAGGCATACGCCAATGTCGAGTTCAGAACTACTGCCATTGATACCGATATCGATATTGAAGCAACCGATACCAATACGGATATATCCGGCGGCAAGGTTAACCTAGGTGCCAGACTCAATATCAGTGATGTATTAAAAGCCTGGGCGAATATTCAACACGCCGGTTACGGCAACGATAATGGCAATTTCTACAACGGCTACGATCTTTATCAGCGAAATGCTGGTTACTCAAACTATTATGCAGCCAATTACGGCGGCTTAAAACTAGCAGCAGCACCGGGTTATGAGGGAGACCGTTTCCAGGTCGGTGCTTCACTGGATGTCGGTCCTTTAATCGGCGTTTTTGGCAGCATTCAGGCTAACAAAAATCAGTGGGATAGCTATTACAGCGATCACTATTACGATGGAGATCAGTACCGGTACGACCTAAGGCATATTCGTTCAGGGCTCTATACCAATCTCGCTGAGGCTGGCGTTCGCTTTAATCCTATTTTGATACCGATCGATTTTTATGCTTCAGCACTGGCCGGTAGCTTTGGCTCCGATGGCGATGACTACCATAAACACTACGATGGCGACCTTCGGGGACTCCGGGGTAAAGCCATTTTTAATGACGACGGGATCGTAAGCGCGTATTTCAACCTGACCCTGTTACAGTTGAAAGGCGATGGTGATCAAAACTGGCATGACTCAGGCCTTGGCTATGAAACCCAGAAAAATTTCAAAATTGATCAGACAATCCGCAATGTTGCTATGGGGGCAGAAGTCCAGGTTACTAAACACGTTAAAATCCAGGCTCTGGCTCAACACATCAACAGTCGCTCCGATATTGAAACCTATCCATATGAGGACGATGAACAGGATTCGCTGGCGACAGAGCTAAGATTAAGAATTGAGTTATAAAGCTGTTCACTTTAAAGACCAATAGGGAAAAGGCTTCAAAAAGGCTGCAAAATGACAGAAAAAGGACTGATAACAGCATCAGACGGACAACACCGCTGCTGGTGGTGTGGTGAAGACGATGAGCTTTATCGCAACTACCACGACACCGAATGGGGTTTTCCGGTTACGGATGATATTCGTCTGTTTGAAAAGATCTGTCTGGAAGGTTTCCAGTCCGGTTTAAGCTGGATCACGATTCTGCGTAAACGGGAAAACTTCCGGGCGGCGTTTGCCGGTTTTGATTTCCATAAGGTCGCGCACTTCACTGAAGAGGACGTTGAACGTCTGGTGCAGGATGCGGGGATTATCCGTCATCGCGGAAAGATAGAAGCTACCATCAATAACGCCAAACGTGCTATCGAACTGCAAAAGGAGTTTGGCTCTCTGGCGGCTTATTTCTGGCATTTTGAGCCAACTGCGGATCAGCGCCCGGATCAGCTGAATTATGAAACGCTGAGCCAGATTGGCCAGACAGATCTCTCGAAACAGATGAGTAAGGATCTGAAAAAGCGCGGCTGGAAGTTCGTTGGGCCAACGACCTGTTACGCCTTTATGCAGGCGATGGGGTTAGTAAATGATCACCTGGACGGCTGTTTTAAGCGGGAAGAAGTTCTTAACGCTCGGGCCAAACTGAAAAAGCCCCAGCTAAAACAGAGCTAGGGCTTTAACGATCCGTTAGCAGGTAGCCGCTTATTTAGCCGCTGCCTGTTTCTCTTTCTGCTGCTGTTTTTGTTTCAGCTTCAGTTCCCGGTTCAACTCGGCATGGGTTTTCGCTTCGCCACCCACGTGTTCGATACCACGAGCACGCGCCAGCTGGATCTGTTTTTCCCGATCACGGAAACGCTTCAGCTGCTCCTCGGTATGAGTACCGTAACATTTCGGACAGGTAACACCCGCTTCATATTTCTCTGAGGCTTTATCTTCTTCGGTAATCGGCAGACGACAGGCGTTACACATATCGTACTGTCCCTTCTCCAGCTGATGATTCACGGAGACCCGACCGTCAAACACATAGCATTCACCTTCCCATAGAGACTCTTCCTCCGGCACCTCTTCCAGATATTTCAGAATCCCGCCTTCAAGGTGGTAAACCTCGTCAAAACCCTGCTCTTTCATATAGGCCGTGGACTTTTCGCAGCGGATACCACCGGTGCAGAACATCGCCACTTTTTTATGTTTCGAAGGGTCGAGATTTTCTTTTACGTAATCCGGAAACTCACGGAAAGTCTCCGTATCCGGGTTCAAGGCATTTTTAAAGGTGCCGATTTCAACTTCGTAGTCGTTACGGGTATCCACCAGTAAAACTTCCGGATCAGAGATCAGAGCGTTCCAGTCTTTCGGCTTAACGTAAGTACCCACTACGTGGCGAGGGTCGATACCTTCAACCCCCATGGTGACGATCTCTTTTTTGAGTTTCACCTTGGTGCGGTTAAACGGGTTTTCTTCGTGGAAAGATTCTTTGGTGACGATCTCTGCCAGAACCGGTTCCTGTGCCAGCCAGTTCAGAACCGCTTTGATACCTTCCGCTGGGCCTGCAATAGTTCCATTAATACCTTCAGAGGCCAGCAGCAGAGTGCCCTTAACATCATTATCAAGCATCACCTGATGCAGAGGCTCTCGCAGGGATTCAAAGTGGTCGAGACGAACAAACTTGTAAAGCGCACAAACGGTAATCATTGGTTTCTCCCGCTAAACGGATCGTAAATCCGTCGCATCAATTCAATCGAACAATACCCACGAAAAACCAATGGTTTTAGTCGGGTATTTCAGCAGGGGAGCATTGTAATGATCTGGCGCAAAACTGGAAGCTCAGGGAGCAATCAGCTGGAAAGGTTTTTCAACAGCTGATCACATAGCTGCTTTATCTGCTTCAGTTCATCCAGTGGCATACAGGTCTGACACAGAATCTGTTCCGGAACTTCAACGGCCTGTATTTTCAAAGCCTGCCCAGCATCAGTCAGTGTGATCACACGCACCCGCTCATCATCCGGGCTGCGCCCCCTGCTAACCAGACCTTTAGCTTCCAGCCTTTTCAGTAGTGGCGTTAAGGTGCCTGAATCAAGATGCAGGCGCTCACCCAACCGTTTAACGCTGACACTCTGTTCCTCCCAAAGCACCATCATCGCCATGTATTGCAGATAGGTCAGATCCAATGCATCTAACAGCGGGCGATATGCCCGGGTCATAGCGTTAGCTGCGCTGTAGAGTGAAAAACACAGCTGATTATCGAGCTGAAGTAACTCTTTGTTTTTCTTTGAATTATGACCTGAAGACATATCAGAACTCTCAAACTGACCAATTAAATTGCACACAATATACTTGCAAACAACCCTACAGTCGAAATAACATTGCCAGCAATTACATTGTACGCAACTTAATTTTAAATATTTTTTCAGGAGATCATCATGCAAACAATCTACAACACATCAGCCACAGCATCCGCCGGTCGTAATGGTCAGGTGAAAACAGATGATGGCCTGCTGAATGTCAGTCTGGCTTATCCAAAAGAGATGGGCGGTGCCGGTAACGCCACGAACCCGGAACAACTGTTTGCAGCAGGATATGCAGCCTGCTTTTCTAACGCAGTTCTGCACGTTGCCCGTGAAGCTAAAGTTAAACTGAGCGAAGCACCGGTTACAGCTGAAGTGGGTATCGGCCCGAATAGTGACGGTGGTTTTGCCCTGACAGTTTCGCTAGCCGTAACCCTGGATCTGGAGCAGGAAACAGCCCTCAATCTGGTACGCACCGCGCATCAGGTTTGCCCATATTCCAACGCGACCCGGGGCAATATCGACGTTCAGGTTAGTGTTAACGGAGCCGCTATCTAAGTTCTGAAATTGTGTCACGGCGACGCAAGGTCGATAGCAGCCTTTGCAAGAACGCTCAGGGCTGCCAGCAAACAAAGCGCAAAAAGGATTCCTTTTGCGCTTTGTTCATCCAGATAGTGGTTGAAAGCGTTTGCCAGCTGATATCCCAAAAACACTCCAGGCAAAAGCGGCAATGTCATCACAAGTGTAGAGGCATTGAACAAACCATTAACCGCTAGCATTACAATCGATATTGGTGTGGTCAGTAAAAAGAATAGCGCCAACTCATTTCTGGCTATCTGTGTTTCGATTCCCCGATAGAGCATCGCCATTGGCGGCCCCCCTACAGATGTAGCTGTTCCCATTACCCCTGAACTAAAACCAGCAAACCTCAAAGTGACAGGAGAGATTTTAACCGTGAAACGATATCGGGTTACCAACAGAGCCAGGAGCAGACAACTTCCTAATATCAGTCCCAGCCACCCGGAAGGCACGCTTATCAGCAACATAGCTCCAAGCCATGCTCCAGGGATACGAGCGATAGAGGCCGTAACCACCCTTTGCCAGCAAATCTCACGGTAATGTTTAAACGTCACCAAAGCAGACAGTACAAACCCTAAAACTAATATAGGGCCGGGAACATAGTCCGGAGAGATCCAGTAAAGCAAGGGTGCCGAGACAAGGCCAAACCCTATCCCGACCCAAGCCTGAATACCAATTCCCAAAGATACCGCTAAAATTGCTAACAGCGTTGATAGCTCCACTTTCCGCCCTCAAACAAAAAAGCCCTCAGTCAAAACTGAGGGCAAGGGGTACTCCTACGACATGGCAAAGCTTGATACCCGACCAAGATAATCAAGCCAGCTTAACGTCCCTGTTGGTAGACAAATCCCGGATCAACCCGCCCCTAAGCGAGAACGATCACTGTTTTCAACCAGAATATTTGCGCCGATTTCGTTGATCTTTTGCCAGAGCAGATCATCGATCTCAATGCCATTATCAATGGTGAACTCTTTGTTGCGCTGAATCTCTTCCTCACTGATATGCAGCACATACTGGTTACCTTTTGAGTTCTGCAACGAGGTCGCCAGGTCAACACGGGAGCTGCAGATAATCGTCAGCGCCTGCTTATCTTCCGGTGTTGAAGGCAGACTCGTCTCCGCTTTTGAGTAGCTCGGATAACGCTCTCCCGCCTTAATCGCTACCGTATGTTCAGTCACCGACTGAGAGCCATTGCGCCAGTAAGCCGCCACACTGATGCCGCGACGACCACAGTCTGTCAGCGCCTTCAGGATAAACATGCGGTTATGGCAGTTATGTACCGTCACCGTGGCAATACCGCTTTCCAGAGCTTTGGCATGAGCCAGATCCACCGAGGCGGCGATGCAGTTCAGCGCACTGCGGTTTTTACTGTCGATAATGGCGGAGGTACTGTCCTCATACACCACTTCACTCAGGGGTTTATCCTGATCCGCCGTAATAAAAGGCAGCGCATGTTCCAGCTCTTTCAACCCGTTCAGGCCATGCTTTTCCAGCCAGAGAATCATATTGGCAGCATCTTCATAGTTGCCGACATAGTAGCCACTGGCTTCAAAACAACGGCGCAGCGCCGCTTTCAGTTCGTTCATTGAGATATTCATGAGGGCGCTCCTGTTATCGGTTGGCTGAAAGGTTGTCTGAACCGGAATCCTGCTCCGGTGCTAACGGCATAAACCAGTCATCATTAAAAGGCTTGCCAATATCTTCCAGCAGCGGTGCCCCCTGGAACATGGTATTACGCACCCAAAGTTTCGATTTAGGATCAAACTTACTGACACCGAAGAACGCCAGCTTGGCTCGTAGCAGGTGCATCGGCAAAATGTCACGATCCAGCAGATTGGCCTGAATATCACCGTATAGGCAGCGACACATGCTCTGAATACGACGCACAATACCGCGTCGCTTCGGACAGGCAACCATAAAGCGGGCGGTGGTGTGATTCGGGTTCTGCTCAATGTATTCGCAGAGCTGGTCATAGCAGCGACGCACCGCATAACCGACACCCAATGCCATCTGTTTTTCCTGTCCCTGATCTGCTGCACTCTCCCCTAAACGAGGCTCCATCTTCTCTTCTGAGCGATACCAGAAAATATCCTTGGCTCCCGGTGCTGAAAAATCGATATCCAGCGCCCAGCCGTAGCAGGTTTCAATCTGCACTTTCAGCTGCTCCAGCGGCATCAGCGGATCCAGATCCATAAACTCTTCAGCTGCCTGATAATCTTCAAGATCATCGACCAGCTCGGGATACAACTCCAGAATGACGGATACCAGCAGCTCCTGCCCTTGCAGGGAGCAGTGGTTTTCAGACCATTCGATCAGCTTATTCCAGCTATTGATTCCTGCTTCAGTCTGATGGCACAGCGCCTGAATATCGTCCAGCACTTGTTGGTTATTGTCGCTCTGCCAGCTGTCTTCCGTTACCGTCTGTTCGGTGTGACGTCTGCAGCGCTGCAGCAGCTGATCAAAGCGCTCTCTGATCCGCGAGTCAATCTGACCCAGCACACGAACACGGGCTAAGGCCAGCTCACGCATCTCAACCCATTGATTGATCAGGTGCGGGTGGTTCACCAGATAAGGAGCCATCCCCAAACCGGTGGAGTTACCGATACCAAAATAACGCTTAATATCATCACGCATCGGCTGAAAAGTATCAGGGGTGCGATGACGGGCAATATGCTCGGCCTGAGTCAGGCTGAAGTTACGCAGCATCAGGCACACAAACATCTCAGCGGCAAAAGGCCGGGCAAAGTCAGGGTAGCGGGTTTGTACTTTTTCCCAATCCGCCATGCCCAGCTTGCCACTGCCATAAACGGCTGTTGTGCGATACAGGTAGCCTACTTCGGCAATTTTCTGAACATCCGGCTGCTCACCCTGAGCAAGCTGATCCACCACATAATTGAAGTTACGGGCACTGCGATTGGCGCGGGAGAGAACAAAGACCCGGGAGTCCACACGACCGGCTTCCTGTTTCGGCACGTTCTGGCGCAGTTTTTCCAGATAAAGGTCGTCCACCTCACCATCAACCAGCGCCATGGTCAGATCCCACTGGGTCGCAACCACACGATCGTTGCGGGCTTCATCAGACAGGTAGTTGGAAAAGATGACAAAGTTGAACAGGCCGTGAGCCGCTTTAATTTCATAGATCGCGGTGCCATAACCCTGATCGTCCAGATCGAAACGGCGAAAGCTGATCTGCCAGCGTTCCCGCATCATCCGACGCACAATGCTGCGCATAAAACTGAGGCGGCTCTGGTGGAGAGCGCCCAGGCGCTCAAGCTTCATCACCTGTTCTGCCGGCCGGAGCGGCAGCGCATGTTCACCACGCAGGGAATTTTGAATCGTGGTCAAGGTTGTCATTATTGTTGTCCTCTAATGGTTTAGCACTTACCGGCAGTCTTTCTTATAGGGGGAGCTGCTCAGATAAGCGGCAGGCTTAGCTCGTCTCTAGACTTCAGTCGTTGCTACGCTTTCGCGGTGAGGCAATCTTGGTCTAAACCCGGCAAAAGGAACAAATCAAAAGGTTCTATCAACCGATAAGCCAAACTTATCAAAACCATACATACCATTATTTTTTCTAAGACCAGAATCAGATAGAAAACCTTAAATACTCAGGGCTTACCGCCATCTGCCCCTTTAGTTTAGTGGCTCTGTAAACCGAGTGAATGCCCGGTCACAAAATATGCGTAAGTTTGATTTGGCGCAATAAGTGGACTTGCGGGGCCGGACAAGTAATAGCAGGGGAGGTTAAAGAAGGGAGCAGCAACTCAGTGGTTGCTGCTGTGTTGGATAATGTAGTTCATCAGTGCTTCTGCCGGTGGCGACAGAGTTTTGTTATTCATCTGCACGATACCGATCTGGCGCACCACCTTGGGGCTGCTTAGGGGGATAAACTTAAGCTTCTGATTGTCTCTGGGTACCGCATACCAGGGCAGAGTCGTGACCCCGAAGCCCGCTTCTAACATCGCAATCAGCGACAACATATTAGAAACATAGAACTGAGACTGACCAATCAGAGACTTGGCTTCTGTCTCCTCCAATAAACGGGATGTACCGTTACCGATAAGGCGGTGACCCTGCAGCTCCTGCCAATCAATGGCATCACGATCTGCCAGAGGATGATCAAACGGGCAGACCACGCCTACCTGATCGTCCCAGATAGGGGTAAAGGTTTTATCGCTGTGCTCCTGTTGATAAAACAAACTGGCGATACCAAAATCCACTTCCTGGCTTTCTACCATATTCAGTACCGCATCGGAGTTACCGTCATAAAAGCTGATATGCAGCTCCGGGGAATCCTCCATAAATTGCAGCAGCAGCTCCGGCAGAATCCGTGTGGCAATAGAAGGGATAGAGGCGATGCGCAGATGTCCCGTCCGATGCTCCGCCAGCAAGGTCATGTCTTCAGCAACCCGATCATGATGGGTGATCAACTCTTTCGCTTTGGGCAGAAAATACTGACCAAAAGGCGTCAGTTCTGTTTTCGCGGTTTTGGCATTGCGCTTCTCAAACAGGCTTTCCCCCAACTTGGTTTCCAGATCCCGGATAGAGAGGGAAATAGCAGGCTGGGTGCGGTGGGCTTTTTCTGCGGCGGCATGAAAGCCCTTTAACTCGGCAACCCAGACAAAGTGACGTAATTGGGCAATTTTAAGCTCGGGTAACATGGCAGCGCTCCGACGTAACAGGCAGACTCAAACTGGTAAGAAAAACTTATCAATAAATATTATTTATTAATTTTTATTATTTAGGCACACCTCCTAAGATGCAAGCAACTATTCAGGAGGTGACCCAAAATGTCCGACAACGTATTCAAGAACTATATCGCAGGTGAGTGGGTAGACGGTGCCAAAGGCACAGTAGCAAACATCAGCCCGGCGGATACCAGCGACACCATCGGCCACTACGCTCAGGCGGATCAGGCACAGACCGAGGCTGCGATAGCGGCAGCTGAAAAAGGTCAACAGGAGTGGGCGCTTTCCGGTCTGGAGCAGCGTTACTCAGTTCTGATGGCGATTGGTGACGAACTGATCGCCCGTAAAGATGAGCTGGGTGAAATTCTGGCCCGTGAAGAGGGTAAAACTCTGGCCGAAGGTGTGGGTGAAACCTATCGCTCTGGTCAGTTCTTCCACTACTACGCTGCAGAAGTGCTGCGCCAGATGGGCGAAACCGCTGAATCGGTTCGTCCGGGTATCGAAATTGAAACCCGCCGTGAGCCGGTCGGTGTTGTCGGCATTATCACCCCATGGAACTTCCCGACGGCAACCGGTGCCTGGAAGATCGCGCCAGCGCTGGCCTTTGGTAACGCAGTAGTCTGGAAACCGGCCAATCAGGTTCCTGCGTCTGCATGGGCACTGACTGAAATTATCTCCCGCCAGAACCTGCCTGCAGGCACCTTCAACCTGGTGATGGGGCCGGGTGCTGAAGTGGGCGATGTGCTGATTAACTCCCGCAAGATCAACGCCCTGACCTTCACAGGTTCTCTGGAAACCGGCCGCAAAGTCGCCGCCGCTACTGCAGTGAATCTGGTGAAGTGCCAGCTGGAGATGGGTTCTAAGAACGCACTGGTAGTACTGGACGATGCCGATCTGGATAACGCTGTAGAGTGCGCCGTAAACGGTGCCTTTGGTGGCACCGGCCAGAAATGTACCGCCTCCTCCCGACTGATCGTTACCGAAGGTATTCACGACCGCTTTGTTGACGCTGTGGTTGAGCGCATGAAGAAGCTGGTGATCGGTCACCCACTGAAAGAAGGCGTACATATCGGGGCTGTCGCCGATGCCCGTCAGATGGAACAGAACCTGAAATATCTGGAACTGGCTAAATCTGAAGGCGGCAAGCTGGTCTATGGCGGTGAAGTACTGAATGAAGACACCGAAGGCTACTACATGCAGCCTGCGCTGTTCACTGAAACCACCAACGAAATGACCATCAATCGCGAAGAAGCCTTTGCTCCGATCGCCTGCGTGATCAAGGTGAAAGACTACGACGAGGCGCTGGCCACTCTGAACGATACCAACTTCGGCCTGACCGGCGGTATCTGCACCGAGTCCCTGAAGTACGCATCCCACTTCAAACGCAACGCCAAAACCGGCTGCGTGATGGTGAACCTGCCAACAGCGGGCACCGATTACCACGTACCGTTCGGTGGTCGTAAAGACTCAAGCTTTGGTCCCCGCGAGCAGGGCACCTACGCAAAAGAGTTCTACACCGTTGTAAAAACCACCTACATCCGCCCATAACGGAGAACAGGTCTTATGACATCACAGCCTAATAACAACAACACGCTGCATAAGGATCTGATTGTGATCGATGGTCTGCAGTATTCCAACTGGAACCGGACCATCTTTGAACAGCTGCGTGAAGGTGGTGTGACCATGGTGCACGCCACCATCGTCTACCACGAACAGATCCGCGAGACACTGCTGCGGATCGCTGAATGGAACCGTCTGTTTGAACAGAACAGTGATCTGATCATGCCGGTGAAATCCGCCGGGGATATCCGCCTGGCTAAGCAACTGGGTAAGGTCGGCGTGATGTTCGGCGCTCAGAACTGCTCACCGATTGAGGACGATATCGGCATGATCGAGGTGATGCGCGAGCTAAACCTGATGATTATGCAGCTGACCTACAACAATCAGAGCCTGCTAGCGTGCGGTTGTTACGAGGCTGAAGACAGCGGCGTAACCCGCTTTGGCCGTCAAGCGATTCAGGAGATGAACCGGGTCGGTATGGTGGTGGATATGAGCCACAGCGGCGAGCGCAGCACTTTGGATGCGATTGAAATATCCCAGCGTCCGATTGTGATCTCTCATGCCAACCCGCTGAGCTTCCACGAAGCCAAGCGAAACAAGTCAGACATGGTACTGAAGGCGCTGGGTGAATCCGGTGGTCTTTTGGGTTTCAGTCTGTATCCGTTCCATCTGAAAAACGGTTCGGACTGCACCCTGGAAGATTTCTGCGACATGGTCGCCAGCACCGCGGACCTGATGGGGGTCGACTATATCGGTATCGGTACCGATCTCTGTCAGGACCAGCCGCTGTCAATTCTTGAGTGGATGCGCAACGGCCGATGGTCGAAACAGATGGATTATGGTGAAGGCTCCAAATCCAATGCCGACTGGCCACGCCCATTGTCTTGGTTCCGTGACAGCCGGGATTTTCCCAACCTTACAGCAGGCTTGCTTAACCGAGGCTTCAGCCCGGATGAAGTGGCCAAAATCATGGGCCGTAACTGGCTCAACTTCCTCGAAGATGCCCTAAAACCTGCCTGATACCGATAAGCGCCAGCCCGACTCTACCTGGGATTGGCGCTTCATCTCTCAAAAGACAGGACAACCCCTATTGCTCTGAAGCCTAGGCAGACGAGCCCTGATAGCGACAACAATAAAAGAACGTCAGGAGACTTATAATGAACGATACAACCCTGGTTCAAAACCATGAGGACGAGACCGTTATGAGCAAATCAAAACTCTTCGACGGTGTCGATATGCCGGTCTTTTTGATCAGCGGAGGCATCCTCAGCCTGTTCGCCATTTTCGCCCTATATGATATCGAGATGGTTTCAGGCTGGGTCAACGCTGGCTTCGCGACTTCCACCAAGTACTTTGGAGCCTATTGGCAGGTACTGCTGTTACTGACTTTTATTATCGGATTAGCCCTAACCGTAGGCCGCACAGGATCTGTAGTACTGGGCGGTATCAAGCGTCCTGAGATGAGCCGTTTCAAGTGGATATCCGTCATCATGTGCACACTGCTGGCTGGTGGCGGCGTGTTCTGGGCAGCGGCAGAGCCTATGGCCCACTTCACCTCTCCACCACCACTCTTTGGCGGTGAAACCGGAACGGTCGATGCCGCTTACAATGCTCTCGCACAGAGCTTTATGCACTGGGGCTTTCTTGCTTGGGCCATTCTGGGCAGTCTGACCGGTGTGGTATTTATGTACCTGCATTACGAAAAAGGTCTGCCGCTGAAACCCCGTACATTGCTATACCCTGTTTTGGGTGACCGCGTAATGAAGGGACCGCTGGGAGCTGTAGTTGATGCGGCCTGTGTTCTGGCGGTAGTTGCCGGAACCGTTGGCCCAATTGGCTTCCTGGGTCTGCAGGTCAGCTTTGGTCTGGAAAAACTATTCGGAATTCCAAATATCTATGCCACTCAGGTCACGATTCTGATTACCCTGATCGCTATCTATACTCTGTCTGCAGTCAGCGGGGTTACAAAGGGTATTCAGCTGCTGAGTAGTGCAAATGTCATTCTGGCTGCGATCCTGATGGGATTTATCCTGCTTTTTGGCCCAACAAGCTTCATTTTCGACAGCTACCTGCACTCATTCGGCATCTACATTGACCAGTTTATTCCTATGGCAACCTTCCGCGCAGATCCAGGCTGGCTGGACTGGTGGACGGTATTCTTCTGGGGCTGGTTCCTCGGGTACGGTCCGCTGATGGCCATGTTTGTCGCCCGTATATCCCGTGGCCGCACTATCCGAGAAATGATTCTGCTGATCTCAATTGTTGCACCTGTCATCACCTGCTTCTGGTTCACGATTGTGGGCGGCAGCGGTCTGGCATTCGAACTGGAAAATCCTGGTGTTATCTCCGGCCCTTTTACAGGCTTTAATCTTCCTGCTGCGCTACTGGCTATTACCGAACAACTGCCCCTTGGCGGTCTGATCTCGGTGATGTTCCTGATTCTGACCACCATTTTTGTTGCCACCACGGGCGACTCCATGACCTATGCGGTTTCGATGGTGATGACAGGTACGGATCATCCTCAATCCAGTATCCGGGTTTTCTGGGGAGTAATGATGGGGCTGGTAGCAGCTCTGCTGATATCTATTGGCTCGGGCGGTATCAGCGCCCTGCAATCCTTTATTGTGATTACCGCAGTGCCTGTATCTCTGGTATTGCTGCCCTCCCTTTGGACTGCTCCTCAGATCGCCCGAAAGATGGCAGATGAGCAGGGGCTATAGGTCTTCTCAACAAACCTGAAGCCGCCTTGTTCCTCAGGTATGAGGTGGCACAAACACCCACAGTTTTTGGATAGAAACGCTATGAAACACGCTGTAAAGACAGATCTTTTTGCCTCTAAAGCACCACTGGAATGGGCCATTATTGCCAATGGGCAGCTATCAACTGCTCAAATTCCGATTGATAAAGAAGGTCAGGTGGTGACAGGAGGTATTGAGGCTCAGGCGCGTCAGACTATGGAAAACCTGAAGCACACCATGGAAGCCGCTGAACTGACCATGGATCACATCACTCAGGTGCTAATCTACGTCACCGCGCGCGAGCAACTTCCGGTATTCAATAAGGTTTATGGTGAGTATTTCAACGCCCCCTATCCAAACCGTGCGGCGATGATTGTTGCAGGCTTAGCCCGCGAAGAGATGTTGTGTGAAGTGGTGGCCTACGCAGCCGTGCCACAGGCATGACAGAATTCGTCTTCCGTTTTGTTTACCCACTGAGATGACCCTATCGGCTTTCGCCACCGTTTAAAAAGTGTTGGTAAACGGTTGCCTCCGGCAACAAAGCGAGTCCCGTGCCGGACTCGCTTTTTTTATTTGAATAACAATACGTTAGTCTAATAATGATGATCAACAAGATACATTAGAGTAGGCGCTTTAAAATAACCAAGGAAATTCAGGATGAATAAGGTTAAAAAAATACTCGCCGTATCTGCGTTATCACTTTCTGCATCAACCGTATCAGCTAAGGATGGATTTCAACTCTCCGTAGGCAATCTTTCATATGATATGGCTATTAGCAGCTCTATCCCATCTTTAAGTTATTCCTATTCAACAACAGCATCTGATAGTGGCGGTATATTAGGCTTGGGGTTTATAACGCTAAAAAATGATCTCTATTCAGGGTTTCATCTGTATATTCCGAACACAGATGACGATGCCTTCATGCTTGAAGGCAGTTCACAAATGATGCTTTCTGATAATTTATATGCTGGGGCTTTTGGCGGGTATTTCAATTGGGTCAGCAAAGATCCTAATTCTAGCTTAGAGCTAGACTTTAGCGGCTTCTCACTAGGACTAAGTGCAGGACTACTTTTGCTTGATGACAAGTTGGATATTAGTGCGAAATACCGTGTTATTAATGGTTCAACCGTCGAAATCAGAGGCAACTCTTACGGCTATAGCTACAGTAGCGAAGCAGAAATTGATACCACATTTCAAATGACGGTGGGCTACAACTTCGGCTTCTGAACAAACTAGGCAAGGCAGCATTTCCATACTGCCTTGCCAAAAATCACTTCAGCATATGCTCGCGGTAATGCTTCAGCTCGTTGATGGAGTCTTTGATATCGTCCATCGCCAGATGCGAACCGCCTTTCTGAACACTTTTGGCCACATCGGGATACCAGTTCTTCGCCAGAATCTTCAGTGAGCTAACGTCGAGATGACGGTAGTTAAAGAATTTCTCTAAACGCGGCATCTCTTTCACCAGAAAACGACGATCCTGCTGAATACTGTTGCCACACATCGGCGATTTGCCCGGCTCAACATACTGCAGCAGAAACTCGATGGTTTTCTGCTCGGCTTCTTGCATGGTGACTTTGCTGTCCAGTACGCGCTGAGTCAGGCCGGATGAACCATGCTGCTTAGTGCACCACTCCCCCATCTCATCCATCACGGCTTTAGGTTTGGCGATGGCAAAGGTCGGGCCTTCCGCCAGAATATTCAGCTCGGAGTCCGTAACAACCGTTGCGATCTCAATAATAGTATCGCGCTCAGGTTCAAGGCCTGTCATCTCCAGATCGATCCAGATCAGGTTGTTCGCTTTATTCGATTCGGTTGCCTGTGTCATAACGCCCGGGGCTCCTTTCTCTTGCTTGTGAAGCGACTGAAATCCCAGGTAAACCTGAGTATCCTCGTCGGTCAGAGAATAATGTGTTTAAAGTTAGCTTTGAGTTACTGCAAAGTATAAGGATATTTATCAGACAAACCCAATTGTGTCTTCGAAAGTTCCCAAATATCCTAGAACGCGATATGCATTGTTAAGCTCTGCAGGTTCATATCCGGTAAGCGGCTGAAGTCTGGAGATCCCGATCCCGATCCCGATCCCGATCCCGATCTGTCACCATAGCCTTCTTGATACTTAATACTAAGAGGGATCAACTGCTGCATTCTATATTCAAGTGTCAGCGCGCCTGACTGCCACCTTACTGGAAAATCAAAGCTCAGATAATCCATATGCTTGTAGGGTAACTCTGAAAACTCTTTAAGAGGCACAAGAAAAACCGAGTTCAATAGCCCCTCTGAAGTCCCCTCAAATGTGGCACGGCCCAAACCCAGCTCTGGAATCAAATTAAACGAGGCAAGACTATAGCTCTGCCTTAGCCGTAGTGCTGTTGTATTCAAGGTGACAAAAGCATTGCCATAAGCGGTCTTTTGGATGCCACAAGCCGATATATCAGTAACAAAGTTACTTGAGCTAAGTGCAAAGGAAAGCCGTGTATCAGGTGTCAATTGTCCGCCAAAGAGCAACTGCTCCTGCTTTGACTGAATATCACTAAATCCCAACCAGAACTCTTTGGTTAAGGTGCGCAATGTTGGCTGATATGCATTGAGCTTTGCACTACATGACATATCAGCGGGGGGGGCAGGGGAGTGAGCTTTCTGATAGCTATACTCAACAAAATAGTCACTACTACTGATTCTTAACGACCTTGTACTGTAAAGCTCATTTTTATCGCTGAGACTTAAAAAGTAAGCATCAAAAAGTTCATGCTGTAGGTTCAACTCTAAGCCTCTTACAGCATAGCGCTGGTGATCCTGAAGAATAAAATCCGGCCCTTTTAGATTGCCTGTCAGTTCTGTATTAAAGTCCCTCTCCCCCGTTACAAAAGAGAGCTGTAGGCCCTCTCTAGAGTCTACACCGATACTCAGAGTTTCCTGATTCTTATATTGGCTGGTCGCAATAAGAAAAGGTCCCATCCCGACTGACGCCGCATAATTATGTGATTGCTGAGTTGCTTGAGGTAAAGCTACCTGCCAATCCTTATCCTGATGGCGAATATCCTCCTTTTGCCATGACATCTGGCCGTAAAAACCCAGACGGCTATTTGCTAGCTCACCGCGTTTACGCACAGCAGCTGACTGTGACTCTTCAATCCAGTATTGATGATGCTCCTGTCCCGTTTTTTCCCGCAAATGCTCATAATCCAAAAACAGCTCTAGCCCCTGCTTACCAGCAATCATCTGATTCGGTGTGTGCAATGCCATATCTGACTTGGATAAATTGAAAAAAAGCTGCGTGGGTTCAAATGCCTCTGCTTTAACCGAGGCCAAAAAAAACAGCAGCCCGAAGGCTGCTGAAGAGTAGGTTGAATTTATATTCATAGATTATTTATAGATAGTCCTTCAAATGCATACATAACCATTATTGGTTGGTGTATACACGCTCTTCAGTGCCATCTTTGTATTTTACGATCCAGTCACCATTATTGTCCTGCCACATGCGGCCATGAGTGACACCATTAACATTGATATCGAAGCTTCTGGCCCCCAAAGCACACGCAGCTTCGGAGTTAGCACCATAGTAATAATCACCATATTGGCAGTTCCACCAGAACTGATCATCCATATCATCCATCGTGATCAGACCACCGTTAGCATCAGTGAAGCTGAAGCCTTTAGGCTCCCAACGGAAGTCTTCGTCACCCCATGGGCCGGTAATATCGCCATGGTAATAGTTGGCAACAAAGCTCTCGCCACCGTGGTCCAGCTTAAATTGCAGATCCCCCAGTGATCCACTGTAGCCAAAGCGTTCGGCTTTAACGCCAATAGAAGTATCAGCGAGAGTGCCTGTACTCGTGCTCGGTGCTTTAATCGCATTTAGATCAAGCTGCGCGGTAACCACATAACGGCCATGATTGTCGAAGCTTCTTTTACTCTCATCATAGAAATCTACTTCTTCAACCGTAATATCAAAGCTACTAGTTATTGCACTTTCACCATCCGGGATAATCGGCACTGATAGAGCTCCAGTTACAACCCCTCTCAGAGCCCCCGAATTGCCATACACTTCAACATGAGTAATATCGTTGTTTTCGTCGTAATAGTTTGACCAACCAAAAATACGGTCATGCAACTCCTCATCTAGAGTAGAGTAAGAAGCAACGTAGACATTACCTAGGTATTGGGAGCCATCAAAATACGTATATAGTTCATATGCTTTAATTTCATCAGCCACACCATCAAAGTCAGGAAGGGTCGACAGATCGGGTTCACTATTATCTGTACTGAGCATTACTCCAGCCTGATCATAAACTTCTGAATTTAGATAGGTAAATGACTCATAATAATTGAGAACATATTCTCCGGAAGAATAATCAACCCTTTCTATATATGTTCCAGCAAAGTCATCATCAACGCGGTAACGCATTTCCTCAAATACACCACCTGAAGGAGTATCAAAGGCGACAAGAAAAATTTGACCACGCCATTCTGGATAATCATAAAGGTAATCAGGATTCTGATAACTATATTCCGTAATAGACACTACTCTTTCGGTAACATTACCAGATAGATCAATCTGATCAGAAAACTCTGGGCGTGAGTCCAATAGGAGACTTGTTTGATCTGATACATTTACATTAAATGCACCTGCGAGGATATTTCCTTCAGTCAAACTTGGAAACTGAGCTTCCAACTCAGAGGTATCGTTTTGAGTAACCTGATCTACTTCAGCAGTCACTGCAACATCAGCCGTTTGGCCGTCATAGCTTAGCTGACCGTTAAACGCTGCCCCTGTGATTGAGGCTATGCTCTGCTCTGTTCGAACTCCAGCCAAACCATATTCATAGGTCTGAACCGTTGCCTTAAGGTTACCTTCAAAAACGATCTCACCTCGATCAGTGGTTTCAGTACTGTAGTCTGTATTGATGCTTTCCAGACGAACCGGTGCAGCCTCAGAACCAAAATTGAACACGACGTTCATCGGACCCGGATTCTGATCCGTTGTGGCCTGACGATCAACACTGTTGGTCGTAACAACAGTTGCCGTACCCGAAGGAATCGTCACCTTACCCGTTTGAGTGCTGGCGACGACATTCATCAGCTGAACCTGAAATTCCGCACCCGATACGACAGGAAGCTCAATACCGTCCGTCGTAACTGTTGCCTCATCAGTAATAGGGGCTGGAGAACTGGCAGGATCCATATAATCGTAATTGCTGTAGTCATAGTCCGTGATAATCACGGCAGAAAAGTTCTGGACCGTTGCAATACGGGTTGTAGCATCATAAGCGATGGTGCCAGTTACACTGCTGATATTGGAAGGCAACATCTCCCCCCAAACAACAGAGATATCCGCATTTGCGAAACTTTGTTTTTCCGCTTCTTCAACCGTCTTAATCAGGAAGTCGACTGCTGCCAGAGAAGTATCCACACCCTGACTATCAATCAGCATGTTGATCTGAGTACTTTGCTCCTCGATACTCATCGCCAGATCATCAGCATAGGTTTCAAGACTACTTACCCAGGTACCAAAACCATTTGCTAAGCTTTTAGCCGCTACATAGTCGTAGGCCGGAACGCCCTGACCGGCATTACAGATATCGACGGTTTCTGTACCGACGATCAGGCGCGTACCACCAGCAGCGTTACAGGCAGTCGTATCACCTACTGCGATCACTTCTGAACTGATGCTTGCATCAGCACCATTACAAAGTTGCTGAGTCTGATCAATTTCATCCGCATCAAGAGCGCCGTTATTGTTGAGGTCAAAACCGGCATTAATGGTAATCCCACCATTAGCACAGCTTTCAGCCTGAGCTGTCACAGAAGATTGGAAACGGCTCGCTTTCCATAGTTTCTCAGAACTCACCTGACGCTCTTCTGCACCGGAGTTCACTGCCGCCTGATCTTCATTCTGGTCACCATAGCAACCGGTCAGCAGGGCACCTACTGAAAGTGCCAGCAGAGTTTTCTTAAACATTGGTAAAGCGTTTTTCGTCGCTGGATAGTGTTTCATCTTTTCTAATCCTTAAAAATTCGGTTCAAATATCTCAATTTGGGAATGGGTACAGCCCGCTTACTGCGGGGTGTACACCACAAACTCGTCCTGTTGTTTTTCGTCGATATTTGGATCGCCGTCCCCCAGAACCGCTATCCATTGGCCATTCATATCCTGCCAAACTTTACCGTGATCAACACCATTGACCATCAGCCGGAAACGGGATGCACCTAAGGTACAGGCCAGCTCGCTGTTTTCCTGATAGATATAGTTGCCGTACTCATCAAACTCCCAACCACACTCAACTGAGTTTGTTGGCTCCATCACAATCAGGCCACCATTATTATCGGTGAAACTGAAGTCCATGAGCGAACCGGTAATATCATCGCTTCCACCATCAGCGAACAGATCCCAATGATGATAACGAGCCGTCAGCTCTTCACCGCCAAAGTTTAGGGTGAACTTGGCATCACCTTGGGTATAACTGGTACGCGAAGCTTCCACTGTCAGCGCGACATCAGGCAGTACCGTAGGTGCTCCACCTGCATCGTAACCTTTCAGGTTTTTCAGACTGAAACCCGCTGTTGCTGTGTAGAGGCTGTGGTTATCAAAACGTGTTGAAGGTGCTTGATCATATTCTACATAGTCTACTTTCAGGTCGTAACTTGTAGCTGCCGCGCCTACCTCCGGCAGACTAACGACGCTCAGATCATAGTAACCACCAATAGCTAATGAGTCCCATTGATTACTTGCTGAATAAACACGCTGATAAGCCCAGATCTGAGTTTCAGAGTTACTGCCGTTATAGGAATAACCGCTCAGGCCACTGGCAAGCACAGCTTTTTGTGCGTCCGCCAAGCTGCTGAAGGTTTGATAACCATACCGGTCATACTCAACCTGCCCCCACGCGGTACTCTGAACACGCCATACCTGATAACTGCCAGTACCTGTTACCGCCAACGCATAACTGCGACTATCACCTGAGAGGTCGGTAAACTCATAACGAGTCAGGCTTTGCAGAGTTCCGCTGTAGTAAGGAGCATTGTAGTAATACTCATCAATACCATTGATGGCCGTTACTGACTTCCACCCCGTCAGCACCTCACCGGTATTCAGTTCATCCAGAGCAATATCAAAGCCACTCAGGTCCATCTGATATATCTGAGGTGCATTCAGCCCTAAATTAATATCAAGCGTCTGACCGTTATACTCAAGCTGCCCATTGAAACTGAGGTTAATCGTCTGCGGCGATATTTTCCGACTTGGCAGATAACCGACCTGCTGAAGATCAGCATTCAATGTCAGGGAACCGGTAAAGACGCGTTCAGAGGCAATGCCAGCAGGACTGTTCAGCGTTTCAATACGAATCGGGTTCGTTTCAGAACCGAGGTCCAAACTTACGCTCGACAGGCCAGCTTCAGCTGTCTGCCCTACCAAAGCGATATCATTTGTGGTCGTCAGAGTTGCCTGCACTGAAGCCGCGGTTACCTGACCGATATCCTGAGTGCCATCGTTGGCAGTAGCGATCACATTAGCCATGGTCCAACTGAAGGAACTCGCTGCCATCAACGCCGGTACCGACATTGGGTCCATGGTTACCGTGGTGGTCACCGGCACGTTGGTCTCATCCAGCAGGTCAGTGTCAATACCAGCACTGAAGCCAGTCAGAGTCAGAGTACTTGGCTGACCATCAACATCAACACCCACGGTTACCGTACCTGCTAACGAGACTAAATCAGATGGACGATCCAGTTCAGGGATCAGAGTCGCCACTTCATAGGTTTGCTCTGTGGTGCTGGCGGTCTGCACAAACTGACGATGGGCAGCATCAAGCGCATGAATAGCAAACTGCAGTCCCATCATGGATGTATCGATACCATCGTTAGATACCAATGCGTCCAACTCTGCGGTCTGAGCTTCCACGGAAGCTGAGACTTTAACTGCATGGCTTTCCAGTGCATTCACCCAGCTACCAAAGCCCAGTGCCAGAGACTTAGCCTGCGGATAGTTACGCGGCGTACCATCACTGTTACAAAGGAGAATGGATTCGGCGCCGATTTCCAGACGTGTGCCCCCCACGTCAGCACACTCGTTGGTCGAACCATCCAAACGCACGACGTTAATGCTGGCAGAGCCATCACAGACTTCATGTTTGACTGTTGTATCAATCTCATTTTCATCCAGCAGCTTATTGCCGTTCAGATCAAAGCCGGATTCGATAAAGTAGCCACTACCGGAGCAACTAGTACTTTCGTCAGCTGTAAACGGTGTGCTTCGGAACAGGCTGGAGTAGAGCACTTTCTCCGCATGCTCACTTTTCCAGGTGATAAAGGCCGCTTCGTCAGCTTGCAGTGTCAATGATGATGGTGTGCCACCTAACAGCCAGTTAACATCTGTAAGGTCTCCCGTCGTTACTGCATTCAGCTCCAACGTTGATTCCACACCATCTAAAGTGAAAATCAACTTACCACCGGAAACTACCGCGCTTGTTACCGGTGCATCTGTATTATCAGATCCATCGGAACTCTTACGGATAATATTCCAAAGTCCGGTATCCGGGTTATAACTAACCGTCAGGTAGGTATAGCTGCCGTCAGCTGCATGGGTCGTCAGATAGAGGTTTTCTCCCATCAGAGCTTTTTGTGCCAGACTGTCTTTTTCCAGTACGTTAGCATTACTCAGCGCCTGAGACTGGGAAACCTCTACACTGTCGATTGACTCATTAAGAGTTAGACCCGTGATTGAAATATTATCAAAGGCACGCAGGTTAACGCCTAAGGCGGTCATATCAATCGTGTAACTGCCGGTATCACTTGGTTTACCTGCACAATCCAGCTTTTTCAACGTATCTGTGCCTGCCGTCAGGCTCAGCTCGAAGCAGATATCCGCTGCGTTTGGAGCGTCAGCAGCTTTAAGAGACGTGAACGTCAGTTTCTGGCCATCAAAAGCAATATTCCCGGCAGTCACAGAACTCAGAACAGCAGGATTGGTGGTTGGTACTGTCGGCAAGCTGATATTTGCGGTTTCGGTAGCACCAGCACCATCCCGATCAAATGCCGGAGTGGCACCTGCGGCAACAGTTTTCGGACCATAAACCCGGTAGATACCTTCTACCTGATAATCGGCCGGAGTTTCTGAAGTGCCGATAATTGGCTGGCCGTCTAATGTCGCAGCTTTCAGATCTGCAAAGCGGGACTCTCGCAGCAGGACTTCCAGCGCATGTTCATAGGCACCTGTGCCTTCATTGGCCGCTGGGTTCCACTGCACTTTAGAGCGTATTTTATAATCACGGCCTGCAACTAAGTTCCCAGCAGTGTTTTTACCACGATGGATATAACCTGTTTGGATGATATCTTCAGCACCCTCTGTGGTACTGGTATAGCTCAGTGTTACACGTGCGGTTTCACCCAGGATATCCAAGGTAAACGTATTACCGGTAACGGCAAGAACGTCTCCATTACCATAAAGGGCTGGAATAACCGCTTCAGCAGAGTTTAAGGTATAACCTTCAGGAATCAGGAGGCTGGCAGCATTGACCGTTACCGTATCGCCGGAAAGGCTGGCAACCAGATTCGGACTGCTGACCAGACCATCAGTACTAAGCGCCTGCGTTGCTATCTGGTCAAATGCGGTATCGTTAAACCAATCAAAAATAACCGGATTTTTACCCAGCTGATAACCCAGCACACCGGCAACATCTATCCAATCTCGCTGATCGGCGGGGATATTAAAGCGGGCAGCAATATCCGCAGGTACAGTAAAGGCACCATTTGTAGCGGTTACCGTATCGGTAATAAAGGAGGTAATGGAGCTATTAGCCGAATCGGTAAAGCTTACAGTTCCATCAGCAGCAATCTGAACATTCAGGCCGTTATAACTTAAACTATCAGCCAGTTTAACGGTTACTGAAGAATTGGATTGAGCGACAAGACGGGCTCGCTGAGGGTTAGCGTCGCCATTGGTAAAGGTACTACCGATGGTAATTTTATTTTTCCAGTTTGCTGCACTGACCTGAGATCGGATGGACTTATCAGCTAGATCAGTTACGGTACCAGATAGTGTACGCGTCAACGTCAGCGGAGTATCTGCAGTAATGGCTGCCGGCGCTTGTACAGTTTCTTCACTTTCTGCAACTGGAGTTTCAGATGTGGATATTGTTGTTGGGGTAAAGGTCAGGGTTTGTTCCGTTCCGGACAACGCAGCACTAACCGTAACATCAACCCACTGCTGACTATCTGTATCCCAGATAGTGGCGGTATTATCCTCTACACCAAAAATACCTCCCCATGTCGCTGTAGCTCGCGCCAGAGCAAAATCACGATAGGTTAAGGTATTATCAGCAGTGCCCCTTACAATCTGTTTCGGAGCATCATTCAGGAATGCCGTTAAAACAGAGTCGACTGGTTCCTCTGCTGGCTCTTCCTGCTGAGCTTCTTCGGTTGCTGCTTTTGCAGCTTCAATCTCATCCTGATCCACAGTCACTTCGGTCAGGGATGCCGCATCGCTGTCATCGGAGGAATCTTCTGCAGCAACTTCCTGAGCTTTTTCACTGATCTGATTGATATCAATTGAGCTGACATCACCCGTGCCAGAAGTATCTGCGGCAACAATTTTATCTGAAACGGCTGCGATGGTTTTCAGCTGAGCCAGAACCTTCTCAGTTACCGCATCAATAATCGCCTGCCGGGTCGCTTCATCCAGCTGAGTAGCTGACGTGCTGCCACCAGTGGTATCTTCCACACCTTTAGCCAATAGCGTCGTAGTGACTTTAGCAACGGTATGCAGCTTTTTAGCTAATTCTGATTTTGTAGCATCGGCTTTAGCATCGATATAGTCTCCAGTCAGCAACTGATCAGAGGTCTCATCATCCGCTAGGCCAAGATCGGTTTTAACCTCTTTCTTTGCAGCTGAAACCAGCAGGGTAACGTCTTTTTCATCTTCTGTTACTGGCAGTCCCAGCGCTTCTTTCTCTTTCAGCTCTTTCTTCTTAGCAGTTACTTTCTGGTCCAGTACCGTGGTAATCGGGCTGATAAAGGTCTCAGCATCTGTTTCAGTTGAGCCCGAAGTTTTGGGCTTTGGCGGTGCTGCCAGTTTAATAGCAGAGCCGATCGTCTCTGTAGGCTTATCCGCATCAATCGCTTCAGCAGGGATATCCACCACAACCGAGAAGGCTGACATCAGGTCACCTGCAGTTAATACTGTGCCATCTGCGGTTGAAAGACCTGCATCCTGCAGATATCCGAGTACCAAGGCTTTGTTATCTGCACTAAGCTCATCGAACCATGTTGCCAGATCAACCTCAAACTTCCCCAAGTTTGCTGTGTTACTTGCGTCTGTAGTATCCAGCACTTCAGTTTTCTGGCTTGGTTCCCAGCTATCAAGCTGCTTATCACCGTCAATATCAAGGAATGCTGTAGCCCCCATGATATAACCATCAGCAACACGCCCCGTTACAAGACCTGACAGAGCTACACTCGAGGTGGTTTGACCACCACTCGCACTTGAGCCCCCATCGCTGCCGCCGCCACAGCCGGACAATATTGCCCCTGTGACCGCAATCGCAAGCGACGATTTATAGAAAGGGTTTTTCAATGAGTAGCGCATTTCGTCCTTACTCCATGTTCCCTGAAATATATTTCACGCAAAAACGGCCGACAAAAACTGTATCGCAACATATCGCTATACAGAGCAGTAGATGACTGAATCTCCATCAATACAGGCTGAGTTTAAACACGTCGCCCATCAGCGCAAACTTAAGTTTAAAAATCTAAAAAATAGCAATCTTTGTAACCCTTAATTCACTCACTTAGAAAGCTAAGAGTCAATACACCTTTCATCAAAAACAGATACCAACATAGTGAAAATGCGACCTTCAACTTTATTGTTGACCTACATCAAAATGACAACTTAATTGACACCCCATAAAAAAAAGGCATAATCCGCACATCTTATTTGATTAATTTTACAGATCAAATACAGCCAGTTATTAAAAAAGTATCAATTACGGAATGTGATATGCTTAAAGGAATAGCAATTTTACTTACTCTGTTCGCCCCTTTTGCTTCTATTAGTCACTCATATGGACAGAACCTAGGGTTAGGGATAACCCTAGGCAACACGAGCCCCAGAGACTTCATCCATAAAATATCACCCAATGATGACGTTCAGAAAAAAGTATTAAAATATGGCAGCCTTTACTCTAAAAGCTTCAGGCATGGCTTCTTTGGAGAATACAGGCTGAAAAGCATAAAAGGCTTATTCAACAGCAGAAATAAGCTCATTGCATTGGAAGTATTAAGACCTCAAAGCGAGTTCAATGAGTGGGTTGAAAGACTTTTAAAAGATTATGAGTTAGTGAGCAGGAATACTCCATTTGTTGGTGATCGAGAAATCATAGTTAAGAACAAAGATCACTACGTTATAGCACACGCACCCACTTCTTCATTCTCAATGACTATCCGCTACATCGATAAACAGTTATTCAATAAAAACAACACAGTAGATCACCAGAGCACCAGCCTCTACTTTTCGGACAGTCAGTAACCCCCTACTGCCATTACAGCCTGTTCACTTCGCGCCAAGTAAGCAGTGAGCGGGCTACAGACCTTATGCTAGAATCTCCGGTTAATTTTGCAGCATCTCATCACATAGCGATAACCGACATTCATGAGCAAACGTAAATTAAATCGTCGTCAGAAATGGCGCGTTGAAAAGATTCAGAAAGAGCGGGCATCCCGGGTCAGCCGTAAAGATCAGGAGATTGATGAGCAACTGTCTGCCGGTGAATTAGGCGCAGAACAGGAAGGTCAGATCATTGCCCACTACGGTCGTCAGGTGGATGTGGAAGGCACTGCTGGTGAATCAAGAGGTAAGGTGCATCGTTGCTACATGCGCGCCAATATTGATGCACTGGTAACCGGCGATAAAGTGGTTTGGCGTCCGGGGCCGGATAATGATGGTGTTGTAGTTGCCCGCCTTGATCGCTTCAATGCGCTGATGCGCCCGGATACCCGTGGCCAGCTGAAACCGGTTGCGGCCAACATCGATTATATCGTTATCGTATTTGCTCCTGAACCTTATGCTCACGCCAACCTGATCGACCGCTATATTGTGGCAGCAGAAAGCACAGGTATTGAGCCGGTTCTGCTGCTGAACAAAACTGACTTGCTAAATGCTGACAACGCGCCACGTCTGCTGGAGATGGCAGAACGTTATCAACAGATCGGCTATAAGGTACTGACCGCTTCAACGGTTGAGGAAGACGGCCTTACCGTGCTGAATCAACTGCTGGATAACAAAGTGAGTGTGTTTGTTGGCCAGTCCGGTGTAGGTAAGTCCTCTCTGGTGAACGTGCTGCTACCGGGTATCAATCTGCGCGTCGGTGAACTTTCCGAGCAAACCCGCAAGGGTATGCACACCACTACAACTGCGATGCTGTTCCACCTGCCCGATGGCGGCGATCTGATCGACTCTCCGGGGATTCGTGAATTTGGTCTCTGGCATATTAATGAACGTCAGGTTGCAGAGGGCTTCCGCGAATTTGATGGCCTGCTGGGTGCCTGTAAGTTCCGCGACTGCCGACATCGCCAAGAACCCGGATGCGCCCTGAGAGACGCGCTTGAAGCGGGTGATATCAGCCCTGAACGCTTTGAGAGTTATCACCGTATTATCGATTCTCTGGACGAATTTTAATCGACCGAATTCGGAGTACTGATGACCGGACAACCGCCCACCCAAGATCCATCACTCGCTCTGTTTGAGTTTATTAAACAGCACCCCCGACTTCTGATCCTGACCGGTGCCGGTATGAGCACCGACTCCGGTATCCCGGACTATCGGGATCAGGAAGGCCAGTGGAAGCGTAAACAGCCAGTGCAACACGGCGACTTTATGAAAAGTGAACTGGTGCGCCAGCGCTACTGGGGACGGAGCCTGATCGGTTGGCCGGTAATTCGTGATGCCGAGCCCAATCAGGCCCATGGAGCCTTAGCGGAGCTTGAAGCTATGGGGCATGTGGAGCTTCTGGTGACTCAGAACGTGGATCGCCTGCATCAGCAATCCGGTAGTCAGCAGGTGGTCGACCTCCATGGCCGATCCGATGAAGTGATCTGCATGAACTGTGATTACCGGGTCAAACGGGATCAGGTTCATGCCGAAAGCGCGCGCCTTAATCCGGAATTCACTCGCTTTACCGCTGAAACAGCTCCCGATGGCGATGCGGATCTTGAAGTGGATTTCACCGGTTTCAAAGTTCCAAGCTGTCCTTCCTGTTCAGGGATCCTGAAACCCGATGTGGTATTCTTTGGCGACAATGTCCCGAAGGAACGGGTTGAGAGAGTCTCCGAGGCACTGGATCGATCCGACGCTTTACTGGTTATTGGCTCTTCACTGATGGTTTTCTCCGGCTTCCGCTTCTGTCGTTATGCCGAGCAACGAGGGAAGCCCGTTGCAGCCCTGACCCTTGGCAAGACACGGGCTGATGAGCTATTGCAACTCAAGCTGGATGCGCCAATTGGTTCGACCTTATCCTCACTGATTGAGATGATGAAGTAGCGCTTTACGGCCCTACACTAACAAGAAAGCCCGCGGATTGCTGCCTAAGCAATAAACCCTCGGGCTTTTTCTTTATCAAAACGTTTCTATATCACCAAGTTGGAGCCGACGTTACTGAACTTCCGGCGGAGGTACGTAGGGAGACTCCGGCGTTTTCAGTAGGTTCTCCAGCGAGTTCAGAACCTCTTTCGGGGCAACATTTTCAGGCGTTGGTTCTGGCTGAGAAGATGCACGTCGCTTCTGTTCCTGCGTAACAGGCTCTCCTCCCGGACCTAGCCGCTCAGTGCCATAGCTACTTTCAGCTCTGCCACTTTTCACCCGAGTATTGGTATCCAGCGGATTGTAAGGAGAACTCTCCTCTGATGGTTTCTGGTTTAAAAGCTTTTCTGCTTCATCCAGCGCCGCTTCATCTTCCACGCTTAGCTCAGAAGAAGCCGGAGCAGCATCCGGGGCAAGTTCACGCTCAGCGGGTTTATTCAGCACTACAATCTCAATCCGGCGGTTAATCGGATCAAAAGGGTTTTCCGGCTGATAAAGCTGAGAGCTGGCATAACCAACCACCTGCGCCACATGGTTCTCCGGTAAACCTCCTTCGATCAGCATACGGCGTGCGGCATTTGCCCGCTCAGAGGAAAGCTCCCAGTTGCTGTAATAGTCGGTATCACCAAAGGCCTGGGCATCGGTATGACCGCTGACACTGATCTTATTGTTCACCTGTGAGATAACCGGTGCCAGCTGCAACAGGATCTCCGCAAAGTAGTTTTTGATCTTATCGCTGCCCGGATCAAACATAGGCCGTAGCTTGTTATCCACAATCTGGATATGCAGACCGTCCGGGCGAATATCGATGGAAAGCTGATCTTTAAACTGCTGCAGGGTTTCACTCTGACTGATGGTCTGAATCAGGGTACTTTGCAGCGAGTCCATCACCTCTTTGTTAGTTTCAACACTGGCCGCCAGTTGTTCTGGATCATCCTTATTTAGCATCTGTGCCTGCTCAATCTGATCCGAGTCCGCACTGGTATTCATCTGACGGATCAGAGATGGTGAACCACCCAGATCAATCGGGTTTAATCGCCCAACCTTATCCATATAGCCAACAGGATCAGAAAAGAACTGTTCCAGCTCGATTTTTTGCTCTTTGGTGGTATTTGCCAACAGCCACATCAACAGAAAGAAAGCCATCATGGCAATGGCAAAGTCCGCCATAGCAATCTTCCAGGAACCGCCATGGTGACCTGCTGCGACCTTTTTAACCCGCTTAATGACGATGTTATTTTTTTCTTCCATGCCGGACTCCGTTAGCGGGAACGTACATGTTCTTCCAGCTCGTTAAAGCTTGGACGAACACTGGAAAACAACATCTTACGGCCAAATTCGATAGACATCTGAGGTGCCAGACCATTCATGTTGGCGATCAGACACGCCTTAATACATTCGAATGCTTTAATCTTCTCATGTACTTCATTGTTCATGGCATTTGCCATAGGCCCCACAAAACCATAAGAAAGCAAAATACCTAGGAAGGTGCCTACAAGCGCCGCTGCAATGTGCAACCCAAGGACTTCGGGCGGAGCGGCAATATCTTTCATGGTAATGGTGATACCCAGTACCGCAGCAACAATACCAAAACCCGGTAAAGCGTCACCAACACTGGTCACCGCATGTGCAGGCTCAGCCATCTCATGCTGAATGGTTTCAATTTCAGCATCCATCAAACTTTCCAGTTCATGGGATTGCATATTGCCGGAACTGATCAGGCGAACGTAATCACAGATAAACTCCACCAGTTCTTTATGCTTGGCAATAGCAGGGTACCCGGTAAAGATCGGACTTTGCTCCGGGTCTTCAATATCCTCTTCAATGGCAATGATGCCTTCCTTACGGATCTTGGCGAAAAGATCGTGCATTAGGCTGAGCAGATCCATGTAAAAAGCGCGGTTAATGCCAGAACCTGCGATCAGTTTCGGCGCGCTCTTCAGAACTTCAACAATAGTGTGCTTGCTGTTGGCGATAACAAAGGCACCAAAAGCCGCACCACAGATAATGATCAGCTCATAGGGCTGCCAAAGCATCGGTAGGTAACCGTGAGACAGTACATAACCGCCCCCGACACTGGCTAAAACGATTAATGCACCAATAATCAATAACATATCGATATCCTTAAACTTGGTGTTTACTGCTGCAGTCTGCCTTTAACTATCGTCCGCAAGGGCAATTACTTTAAGCAGTGTAATCCCCCTGACTCAGGGCAACAGCCTGATTTTCTGTTTATTCTATATTCAGAGAAGTTGAAATTTATTGTGCACCCCGTAGCTTTGAGATTAAAGAAACATTTTTTATGAAACTTTATTTTTTGTAACCGGAGTGGTATCAAGGCACTAATGTCACTTCCTCTTGGGAGAAGAAAATGAGCTCTGAAAACAACCTGTTACCTCTGCTGATCGACTCTGATCAGCTGGAGGCCAAGCTCGGCAGCGAAGACCTGCTGATTATCGATGTATCCTGCACCCGTGAGTGTTATGACCAGGGACATGTGCCCGGGGCAATCTTTCTGGACTACCGTCGTCTGTTTACCGGCTCAGCGCCTGTACCTAACAAGTTACCAACCACTGAACAGCTGACCACCTTGTTCTCTGAGCTAGGTCTGAGTCGTGATACCCATGTCGTGGCCTACGATGATGAAGGTGGCGGTTGGGCAGGTCGTTTGATGTGGACGTTAGAAGTGATGGGGCATTCCCGTTACTCCTATCTGAATGGCGGTATTCTGGCCTGGCGTGCGGATGGCAAACCTCAACAGCAGGAAGAAGCCCTACCTGTTGTAACAGACTACAAGGCCGACCATATCAATCTTAATGAGCGCATTGAGATGGATGAGCTGAAGTCTAAAATCAGCACTGAGAACTTTGCCGTTTGGGATTCCCGCTCCCGTGGCGAGTATGAAGGTACGGCTTCTAAAGCAGAGCGTGCCGGTCATATCCCAACGGCAGTTCACTATGAGTGGACTGAAGCGATGGATAAAGAGAACGAACTGCGTATTCGCGACATGGCTGAGATCATCACAGAGCTGCAAACGAAGGGCCTGACAATGGATCAGGAGATTGCAACCTACTGTCAGTCTCATCACCGCTCGGGTTTTACCTGGTTATTAGGTAAAATACTCGGCTTTAAGCAGGTTCGCGCTTATGACGGTTCCTGGAACGAATGGGGCAACCGCTCCGACACACCGATTGAAACCTAAGGTTCATACGTGAATAAAAAGAAGCTGTTTGCAGCGATACAGTATCCACTCCCCCACCATCTGATCTCCAGACTGGTGGGCTTTCTGGCCCAAAGCCGCATTGGCTGGCTGAAAAATTTGCTGATTGGCCAGTTTATTAAAGCATTCAAAGTCGACATGGAAGAGGCTGCACAGCCAAACCCTAAGGCGTATGAGAACTTTAATGAGTTCTTCACCCGCCCGCTGAAAGAAGGCGTGCGCCCGGTTGTTTCTCTGGAAAACAGCATGGCTTGCCCGGTAGACGGTACCGTTAGCCAACTGGGGCCGATTGATTACGGTCGAATTTTTCAGGCTAAAGGGCACAGCTACTCGGTACTGGAACTACTGGGTGGCGATGTTGAGCGTGCTGCGCCTTTTATGGGCGGTCAGTTTGCAACCATCTATCTGTCGCCTAAGGACTATCACCGCATTCACATGCCAGTGACGGGCACCCTGCGTCAGATGATCCATGTTCCGGGTCGCCTGTTCTCGGTGAATCCGGCAACCACAGAAAACGTTGATGGTCTGTTTGCCCGTAACGAACGCGTTGTCGCCATTTTCGACACTGAACATGGCCCTATGGCGATGGTTCTTGTCGGTGCGATGATCGTTGCCAGTATTGAAACCGTCTGGAGTGGTCAGGTAACGCCTCTGAATCGTGAAGTCGCTGTCAGCAACTATTCTGAGCAGCCTCAGGCGATTACTCTCGAGAAGGGTGCGGAACTGGGTCGCTTCAAACTGGGTTCAACCATCGTTATGTTGTATGGCCCTGAGATGGCTGAGTTTCTGGATCGCTTTGAAGCCGGCTCTCCGACCCGTATGGGTGAGTACTTTGGTCAGTTTCTGACCGATACTGATGACTCATCAGGTGAAAACGCAGAAACAAAAGCTTCTGAAGAAGAATGATCCGAAGCTTTGAGTGAAAGACAAAAAAGCGTAGCATCGGCTACGCTTTTTTTATGCTTACGCATCATTATTGATAAGACTTTTACGCCCTATCAATACTAAAACTGATCACATCGGATAAGCGATCAGCACCCGCTTTAAGCATCAGTAAACGGTCAAAACCCAGCGCGACACCCGCACATTCAGGAATACCCGATGCCAATGCGTTTACAAGATGCTGATCTGCCGCTACTTCAGGTAAACCAAGCTCTCGCCTTTGCTCATTATCAGCGGCAAAGCGCTTAGCCTGTTCCTCTGCATCAGTCAGCTCATGATAGCCGTTAGCTAACTCTATCCCTCGGTAATAGCATTCAAAACGCGCTGCAACAAGATCGCCCTCATAATCCTGCTTTACCTTGGCAAGAGCCGCCTGTGAAGCCGGGTAGTCGATTACAAAGGTAATTTCATCCCTGCCCAGTAATGGCTCAATACAGGCACTCATTAACAGATCACAGCAACCATCACGATCCAGATCATCAGCCGTAATCCCGGTTTTTGTATGGGATAACGCTTGTAGCTCTGACAATTCGGAGCTGAAAGGATCAACATCCAGATGCGCCCTGAACAGAGAGCGGTAGCTTTGACAGCTAAAGTTATCGACTTCAAGCACCTCTGAAATCAGCGACTGCACTTCCGCCATCAAATCATTAAGATCGTAACCTGGCTGATACCACTCCAGCATGGCAAACTCAGGATTATGGCGTTCACTGTATTCACCATTGCGAAAACTTATAGCCAGCTGCCATATAGCGCCACTACCCGCCGCCAAAAGACGCTTCATATGAAATTCAGGCGATGTCTGAAGATAAAGGTCTAATGGTTCGCTGACACCTCCGCCAGAGCAGTGACTTGTCATAGAGTTCAGGTAAGCATCTGTGCTCCCTGCCCGGCCCAACACTGGCGTCTGCACCTCAAGAACGCCGCACTCGTCAAAAAAGTTTCGAACTTGCTTGAGCAATTCAGCCCTTAGCCTGAGGTTTTCTATACTGGCTGAAGGGCACCAAAGGTCTTTATCAAGGGACATGCTTAACCTCGAGAATCATTCTCTCAACGCTATAAACAGAAAGAAAAAAACCGGCCTGAGCCGGTTCTTTTAACTGGAGAGGTAAGCGACTTAAGCGCGGCTTACGTAGTCACCAGTACGGGTATCAATTTTCAGGTTATCGCCAATGTTCACGAACAGAGGAACACGAACCATAGCACCTGTTGTCAGAGTTGCTGGCTTAGAACCACCCTGAGCAGTATCACCTTTCAGACCTGGGTCCGTTTCAGTCACTTCCAGAACGATGAAGTTCGGTGGAGTAACAGAAATAGGAGAACCATTGAACAGAGTCACAGCATAAGTTTCCTGCTCTTTCAGCCACTTAACGGTTTCACCTACAGCCTTCTCGTCTGCAGCGTGCTGTTCGAAAGAACCGTCAGTAGACATGAAGTGCCAGAACTCACCATCGGTGTACAGATACTCCATGTCATATTCCATAACATCAGCACCTTCCAGGCTTTCACCGGACTTAAAGGTACGTTCCCAAACACGGCCGGTGTTCAGGTTACGCAGCTTAACGCGGTTAAAGGCCTGACCTTTACCAGGCTTAACGTATTCGTTCTCCAGAATGGAGCAAGGGTCGCCCTCAAGCATTACCTTAAGACCCGACTTGAATTCGTTGGTAGAATAGTTCGCCATAAAATATCACCAATATCTCTTAATTAGTCGGAAAGGCAAACGACCTTTCCTGATCAACAATATCTGGTTGCCAATGATACCTGTTTCTGAATCCTCTGTGCAGTTACCTGCCGATAAAACACACGAAAACTCTATGGAAAACAGCTGGCAGATTTTACTAAAGGAGAGTCAGATCTCTCCAGAAGCTTTGATCAAAGAGCTGGAACTGCCGGAAACGTATCTGGAAGGTGCAAAAGCAGGGCATCAGCTGTTTAGCCTTCGAGTACCCAAGCCTTACCGCGACCGTATGCAGAAAGGTAATCCATATGACCCTCTTCTGATGCAGGTACTGCCTCTCCAGCAGGAAACCCTTGATGTTCCAGGGTATGTACAGGATCCATTGGAAGAAAGTGGAAGTAACCCGATCCCCGGCCTTATTCACAAATATAAAAGCCGGGTTCTTTTGGTTGGATCAGGGGCCTGTGCTATTAACTGCCGTTATTGCTTTAGAAGACACTTTCCATACGCTGATAACGGGCTCTCTAACGAGCGAATTGAACAGGTTGTTGAGTACCTACAGGGACAACCTGCAATTAACGAGGTCATCCTTAGCGGTGGAGATCCTCTAGCAACTCCAGACAACCGTTTACGTAATCTTATCGGGAAACTTGCCGAGGTTCGCCACCTCAAGCGGCTACGCATCCACACGCGTCTGCCCGTTGTAATTCCACAACGCATTACCGACGAACTTCTTGAGATGCTTTCTGAATCCCGTTTCAAAGTGATATGGGTTATGCATATCAATCATGCTAATGAGATTGATACTGCAGTTCAGAATGCAGTAAAACAGCTTACAGAACAAGGCATGACAGTATTAAACCAATCTGTCATTTTAAAAGGCGTAAACGATTCGTTGAGCGCTTTAACTCAATTGAGCGAAACTCTTTTTGATACCGGAATCCTTCCTTACTATCTGCATGCTTTTGACCCAGTAAAGGGTGCAAGCCATTTTGACGTGAGTGATCAGGAAGCGATTGAACTCTGGCATGAACTTCAGAAAGAGCTCCCCGGTTTTCTCGTGCCTAAGCTGGTTCGGGAAGAGCCAAAGCGAGAACATAAAACAATGCTGTTGTATTAAAAAGGAATAAATATGAACAATATGAAAAATATTATCATTGCCTCAGTAGAAAACATATTTACCGAACTATATATCGACACCCTTACAAAAAAGTGCGGCATTGATTCTGAAAATATCATAGTTGCCTCTTTTGATGATCAAAATTTGATTGCAGAAAAAAAGTTATCAGTTAAGGCTATTCATTACAAAGATATAGAACCTAGTGAAATTCAAAAATGTAACACCATTACCATTATATCACTACATAACAAGAATTCAGCAGCCTTACGATACTTAATAGATAACTATGGCATTCAGGATAGGACGTATATCCATCTAACAGATGATGAGGTAGATAGATGGCTAAAAACGAAAAATAAATACGGCAATTTAATTCCTGCGAAAAATAATTTTTTAGATGAAAATTGTATCTATGCTCTACATAAGGTAAAAAATATTATCGCACCGAAACCATACTTTTCAAACGCGCTGGAAAAATTGGTACCAGATCAAAACTTTGTTTTTCATGACTGCAGGGATGCGTTTAAGTCTATGAAAAGCCAACTTTGGGATCAAGTAGCAAGCATATACCAAAAAAACAAAAACGAGTCACGAGCTGAGAGAACAATTTGTATAGGTGCAAAACAAGGAGCAATTGGGCTAAAAGATACTTTGAATATTATTAAAGCGCTTGTTTCTGAAAATGTTATACCGGAACATAAGATATTGATATTTACTAATAAAAGAAAGAAATATTTTAGGGTTTTCATTGATATATACCTCGGCTACCTCAGGCACATTAAGAAAAAAAATATCGATGCAGCATATCCAACTACATCAAATGTATTTACGTACAATGCGATTATTATGTCCTGCAACAACCTTATATTGCAGGGCAGAGGCAGTATGTCTACCGCAAGAAGCTATATAGCCATGGGGAGAGGAGCTGTTCATGTTAAAGCCGGTTCACCAAACCACATTGAACTAACAGAAGCGGAAAGAGTAGATGTTTTGAGTTATGACAGTTTCGAAAAACTTGCTAAAAACTTTAAAAGATCAAGTTTAGACCTAGAAAATAATAAAGATATCATGAACAAGCGATTCAAAGAGAAATACTCTGTATTAGAAAAAATCTATAATGCATAAATTATCAGGTAATCCCCCCCGAAAATTAGCGGTGCTCAAAAGTAGAATTTTCTCGTAATCTATACGCAGGAGATTTTGCATGAAAAAGTCACGTTATTCCGATAGCCAGATTATGGCGATTTTGAAACAAGCTGAAGCGGGTACGCCCGTTCCTGAACTATGCCGTGAGCATGGCATGAGTTCTGCTTCATTTTATAAATGGCGGGCTAAATATGGTGGGATGGATGCCTCTTTGATGGCTCGTATGAAGGAGCTTGAGGAAGAAAATCGCCGTTTAAAGAAGATGTACGCTGAAGAGCGACTGAAGGCCGAGATCGTCCAAGAGGCCTTGCAAAAAAAGTGGTAAAGCCGTCTCGCCGTAAAGAGATGGCACAGCAAGCCGTCGCCACACAAAGGGTGAGCATCAAACTGGCCTGCCAGCCTTTGGAATCAGTGAGACTTGTTACCGATATTAACCAAGACTTCATTCTGAGAATGAGGAGATCGTGAACTGGCTGATCCTGCTGACGGAAGAGGAGTCAGACTGGGGCTTTGGACTGTGTTTTGATTATCTTCGCAATGAGAAGGGGTTTACCTGGAACCACAAGCGCGTCTATCGGATTTATTGTGAACTGTCGCTAAACCTCAGGATACGGCCTCGTAGACGATTGAAGCGACATAAGCCTGAACCGCTGAAACAACCTCTGCGACAGAATCAAGTGTGGTCGATGGACTTTATGCATGATCAGCTATCGGATGGGCGGACATACCGCCTTTTCAATGTACTTGATGATTACAGACGCGAAGGCTTAGCAATGGAAGCAGGCTTTTCACTGCCGACGATAAGAGTGATCAGGGCTCTGAGCCAACTCATCGAGTGGCGAGGCAAGCCGAGTGTTATCCGCTGTGACAACGGCCCTGAGTTCATCAGTCGTGAGTTTACGGCGTGGGCTCATAAGCACTCAATCCGCATTGAGTATATTCAACCAGTAAAGCCTCAACAGAATGCTTATATCGGGCGTTTTAACAGGACGGCACGATACAGCTGGGTCAGCAAACATCTGTTTGAGACTTTAGAAGAGGTACGGATTATGCAACACGCTGGCTTTGTTTTACAATCATGAGCGCCCCCACAAAGCAAATGGAGGTCGCCCACCTATGAAGGCTGCCTAATCTCTACTTTTAGCTCCGACTAAAAATGGGGGATTACAATCAGTAAACGCTAACGCTAGATTCATTCCATTTCTCATAAGAAGACTGGGTTTTCGCAAATTTCATGCATAAAAAAACCCCGCTTCGTTAGAAGCGGGGTTTTCGTATTAGGCGCTTGACGATGTCCTACTCTCACAT
>NZ_MTBA01000001.1 GCF_002150805.1 Oceanospirillum sanctuarii | reverse complement strand
GTGCTGTCGGATCTGGTGAGTCAGGGAGCACTGGTACTGGAAACAGTAGCGGGCAGCATTACGCTGAACGAAGGTGATGCCGATGATCTGGGTCTGAGCGCAGCGGGTAACCTGCTGCTGAAAGCGGGGGGCAATACTGGTGATATTTTGGTTAATGCCAACCTGCTTAGCAGGGGTGGCAATATTACCTTGAATGCAGCGGGCGACATTTGGCAGTCAGCAAATATCAGTACTTTGCTAACAGCCAGCACCATTGAAGTTTTGGCGGCTAAATCCATCACCATGACAGACGGAGTTAGTACTCAGACAAATAATGGCAACATCCGTTACGTTGCTAAGCCTGCTGGTGCTGCCACAGCGGAAAACCAGGTTTTTCTTTCTAGTTTGAATGCGGGCACGGCTGCGATCAGTGTTATCGCAGGTTCAATTTTGGACGGTGGTGATTCGCAAACGGATCTTATTGCTAACGATTTGCGCTTAAACGCAACAGTTGGAATTGGTTCTGATGATGAGATCGTAAATGCTCTGGATACTAAGGTTGCAGTTTTGACAGCATCCGCTCGGAGTAATGGCATCTTTATCAATGAAACTGATGCGCTAACCATTGATATGGTTCAGGCAATCAGTGTCAATTCTGTAACTGTATCTGGGACTGATCAGCTGAAAACTGATTTTGCACAACAGGATGTCACCACTATTAATAATGGTAATGTTGTGTTGTCTGCGGAAAGTCTGTTGTTTAAACCGGGTTCACCTGCTTCCCGCTCTGTTTATCTGGTAGGGACAGGTAGCGCGTTGCTTGAAGCCCGCTCGGGAGGCCTGATTGTAGAGGGCAAACTTGAGCTCGATAACAGTGTGACCTCTGGCCACTTACATCTGAGAGCGAAGGGGGATATCGAACTCGGAGCATTGTACGGTGTGTTGTCTACGGATAATAACAGTGTCTATGTAGAATCTGATGCAAATGTCATTATGCAGTCAGGTGCTTCGATTCTAAGCCGAAACGGTGATGTCAGAGTCGATGCTAGCGGGAATATCGCATTGAGCCTGATCAACTCGGGAACGGGAAGTGTAGCACTTAACTCAGTTACGGGTGCTGTTCTGGATAGCCAGAGTATCCCTGAAGCAACCAATGTTATTGCAGGCGGTTTAGCCATTCATGCAGCCAAAGACATTGCATCAGCTACAAATCGATTAGAAACAACTGTGAATTCACTAAGTGCAATTAGTGACAGTGGCGGTTTGTTCTTAACTGATACTACAGCTCTGGCTGTCGGTCAGATTGAGTTAAGCATTGGTGATATGAGTCTTGAAGGCAAGGTCAGTGAGCTTATCAGCCTTCAAAATGGAATTAAGGCATTGGGTCATGTTGTCCTTAAGGCTGAAAATACTCTGAATTTAAGCTCTGAGGCTGGCTTGGTACAAAGTTCTTTGGGGAATATCTACCTTGAGTCGGTTAATCAGAGTTTGGTGATCGATACAGTAGTGAGGACGGTGGTTGGTAATACTTCGTTGCTGGCAAACAGCGATATCCACCTGACTTCAGAAGGTCAGTTGATAGCCGATGCGGGAACACTGGATCTTAGGGCTGAAACTGGCTCTATTACTATGGATTCTGGAGCTATTGCGCAGACATCTGGTGGGAATATCCGGTACCAGGCTGAGAGCGACATCAAATTGGGAACTTTAGATGCCAGAACTGGGGGGGATCGCTCAGATAATACTTTGGTAAACCAATCGGGCTGGGGGGATATCCAGATCCAGTCAAACAATGGTGCAGTTACTGTTTCGGATGTAGCCGGAGCTAACGTCTACAGTGATGAGCTTCGTCTGGTGGCTAGAGACCAAATTGGGTCTGCAGAACTTATGCTGAAATCTGAAGTCAGTACCCTGGGGATGCTGATTGAAGAGGGCGATCTCTATCTTTCTGAACAGAGCTCTGTATTGGTTGGTGATGTATCTGGGGTTCGAGTTCAACGTGTTAATAACGATGGAGTGAGCGCTCTTACCGAAGCTGAAAGTACTCTTTCAGGGCTTGATATTCGCAACGGTTCGATAGCTGTTGTAGAAGAGCTTGTCATTGGAAGCGATATTCGCAGTTCCGGAGATATTGCACTGTCTGTATCAGAGCTGTCACAACAACTAAACACGGTACTGCGAAGTGACTCTGGCAGTGTGAGCCTTGAGGCAGATAGAAGTCTGATTTTAGCTGATGTGCGTGCGATTACAGTTAATTTGTCTGCGGGTGAAGCTATATCACATGCCATTGGTAGTGAGACGAATGTAAGTGCTGAGCAGCTAAATGTAGTGGCACACTCTGTTGGTAGTGAAAATGCATCACTGGTTACTGATGTGACAGCGCTAAGTATAAAGGCTCAGGGTGATGTCTATGTGGATGAGAAGGGTAGCCTTCAAGTGGATTCCGTCGATATTGATAATGGCGAGCTGCATTTGAGTGCAAGCAAATCTATTGATTTGGTCTCAGTTCATGCGAATACAGTCACTTTGGAGGCCGGCGAAGCTATTACCCGAGTGGAAGGTAGCAATACCAACATTATCGCTAATCAGCTGATTCTGAACGGTGGCTCAGTCGGTCAGGCTGAATCTCTTGTTCAGGTGGATGTTGATCAGGTCTTGGTTCTCTCTGATGATGAAATTTTTATTTCTGATCCAAACACTTTAACAGTGAAGGGTGAAAACCTGGTGGTTGGAGCCCTAACGGCACAGAATTTAAAAATTGAAGCGGTTTCTCTGAGTAATTCCGGAACGGGTTATGCGCAGTTAGAAACAGATGTATTAGATCTTGTGATTAATAATTCTGGAGAAAGTAAATCATTCAAAGCTACAGGAACTGTTTCATTACTAACGAGTAATATTATTAATCAAGACCTTTATCTTGATGCATATTCGGATGTTGTAATATCTGACACAAAACTGACCGATTCTGACTTAGAGGTTGTTTCTAAAGGAACAATAGAGAAAATTAGCACAGTTGAGTTAGATAACTCATCTCTGGTACTTACAGCACATGGATTAACTGTTAGTTCCGTTGGCGATGTCTTTGTTGTAGATATTCTTCTCACAGAGCAGGAGCTAAATAGTCGCAGTGTGAAAGATCGGTCGGTAACTGTACCGGCAGGCTCTACTCAGCGTTGGAAAAAGGAACAAGACTTGTTTGATTCGCTTATTGGCGATCAGGCGGATAGTCAGTTCAATGAATTTGCGACAACAGAGCTAGAAAAAGATTTTCTCGGATCGATGTTCGACAGAGATCAAGATCAGAGAATGGATACTTCTGTAATAAATAGAAATCATATTCATTCACAAATGTTAACATTTGGTAACAGTGGCGGTATACTCGGTCTTGGTTTTGTTAACCTAACAGGTAACCGACAAATTTCAGTTACAGGCTTCACCTCTGCTGACTATCTGTATGACTACTATGTTGATATCGAAGCCGAGCTACTAAATAACTTACTTTAAGAGAAATGTTGATGTTTTCTAAACTTGTGCCAATTAACAAAGAAAAGCATGCCAGCTTGAAAGTTAAGCCTGTTGAAAGTTTTAGTTTTGCAGGTGGTTTTCATATCGCTTCTGTCATGGTCCATGAGTTTGTTCGGGCAGCCTCGGTTTACCCGATCGTTTTTCTGGAAGACAAAGACCAGGATGAATTCCGTCCAGTAGTGCTGCTTGGCCTGAATGCAGGTGAAAACCTATTTGTTGATGTTGAAGGAAAATGGCAGGCTTCGTATGTGCCTGCCATTATCCGACGCTATCCGTTTGCTCTCGCTAAGGCTCCAGAGCAGGATAACTTCACGGTTTGTATCGATGAAGGAAGTGATTATCTGAGCGATGCCGAAGGACAGTCTCTTTTTGATGAGCAGGGACAGCCTACTGAGGTTATCGAAAATGTTAAGCGCTACCTTGGTGAGCTGCAGCAGATGGAAGTTTTCACAAAAGCTTTTTGCCATTTCCTTGCCGAGAACAACTTGTTCACGCCACTGAATATGCGCGTTCGAGCTGCAGATGAAATTAAGAATGTAACTGGTTGCTACGTGATTAATGAAGAGCGTCTGAATAACTTGTCAGATACGAAATTCTTGGATATCAAGGAACGTCGTTACTTGGCTCCAATTTACTCACATCTAACTTCTCTTTCCCAGATTGAGCGTTTAGCACTACTGAAGAAAGGTGTTGAAAGCTTTGCTACCAACGAAGAAATTGATTCTACTATTCAATAATCGTTGATTAATAAGCTCAGGTGTTTTGCACCTGAGCTTTTTTTATACCCGAGGTTTAGATGCGCCTGTTCAACTTATCAACCCAAAAAAAATCACTTTTTGCTTTACTTATTAGTGTCGGCGTTAGTTTTGATCTTCAGGCAGATGAGGTTTTTAATGCCGGTGAGGATATAGATTTAGAGGTTGATAAAATGATCGAGCAGATTATTAGTCGCAATCCTCAGATTCGGTTTTCAGCTATACAAAAGCAGATTTCATCAGAAAATGTCTTGTTTGAACAGGGGGTTTATGAAGCAGAGTTATTTTCCTCTTTGACTTATGATGATTCACACTTGCAGCGAACTGCGAGTGAAAGGCTCTCCAGCTTTAATTCATATAATGAAAAGTATTTTGATGAAAAGAATACTAATTTGACTTTGGGTATAAGGAAACCTCTCCCGACAGGAGGTGAGTTTACCGTTAGTTATTCTGCTCAGGAAAAAGATAATAATATTATTAGTACCGCTCCATCATCGAATGGAAGTCGCGAGTATACAACTGGCCTAAACTTTCAGTACAACCAGCCTTTGCTAAGAGGTCGTGGTGCCGCAGTTTCTGAGTCTAGAATTCAGAAATCTGAGCTAGAAATGGACAGTAGTAAGGCTCAGTATAATCAGCAAGTTCTGAAAGCGATATCAGAATCTATGACTGTTTATTGGCAGTTTTATAAAGCGATTGAGTTTCTGAAGGTACGTGAACTAGCATTAAGGAATGCAGAGAAAACGCTGAAGGATGTTGAGCTCATGGCTTCCTCTGGTAAAGCCCCTGAAATTTCAGTCCTCGATGCAAAGTCGAACTTTTTGAAGAAGCGTTCCGCTTATGAGTCTGCCATACAGTCCGTTAATGAAGCTGAATATCGGTTAAACTCATTAATGAATATTCATTCTGATGATTTAGGTGGGGTAAAGTACAACCTCCTAACTAGGCCAGACCTAAAAGAATTTTCTCTTGATGGCTCTTTCAACGATTATTTTGACACGGTATTAAATAATTGGCCGAGCAGTAGAATATTAAATAATAATATTAAGATGCAAAAGTCAGAGCTTGCGGCGCTTAAAAATGAGTTGCTACCGACGCTAGATCTGAATATTGGCTATAAAAGTAATTACCTAGATAGCAGTTTCGAGTCAGGTGCTGTGCTTGATAATGAATATCCTTCTTGGTATGTCGGTATTGATTTTAAAATGCCAATAGGGGGGAATCAACAGATGCAATCCAGAAAAAGGATAGCTTTGTTAAAGGCAGAGCAGCATAAAGAAGACTTAAATGCTGTTTCCGTTAGTTTGAAAAATGATTTGCGATCTAAGCTGTTCCAAGTAAAAACGGTTTATGAAGAAATGCAGTCTCTGAAGCAAAGTGTTTCAATGCTTGAAGATATATTTAAAGTTGAGCAGAAGCAGTTTGAGATGGGATACACTCGTTTGGTTGACCTTTATGACCGAGAGGATCGTCTTAACCTTGAACGTCAGCGCCTGATTGATGCACAGGTAAAGTACCAGCTGTCGAAGGTTTCACTAGGCCTTGCTGATGGATCGTTATTAGAAAAGTACAATAATTTGAGTCATTAATTGATGCGTTATCTATTTTTCTTATTATTTATATTGCCTAGCTTAGCGGTTGCTGATGAGTTTTATGGTGTTATCTATTCTGATAGCAAGATTGAACAGTCAATGGAAGACAGTGGCACGGTCAAATCAATTGATATTAAGATTGGCCAGGATGTAAAGGCGGGGGAAATTTTGGTCACTCTTGAAAGTGGGATGCAAGAGTTAGAGCAGCAGAGAAACAGGTTGATTTGGAAGGATACTCGTGAACTGGAAACCCAGCTCAGGCGTCTGGATATATTGAGAAATAAGCGTGATGTAGCTGAGTCGCTCTATTCTCAAACTCGCTCTATCAGCCGAGATGAACTCGATAGCTTAAGTTTAGAATTGATTCAAGTTGAGGGGCGAATAGAGCAAATCAAAGAGCAGAAATTACGTGATGAGATCGAGTATCACCTGAGTTCGCTTCGGCTCCAGAAAAGGCAACTACGAGCTGCTTTTGATGGTACCGTCATTAGCTTAACTGCTAAGCAAGGGGAGTGGGTAAAAGCCGGAGACCCCATTCTTGGTTTGGTTAATGCTGATAATCTCTATATAAACCTGAATGTACCAGATATTTTTGCCCGCCGATTAAGTCTAAATAGCTCAGTCCCAATTTCGGTTCAGAATGTTTCAGCAGTTCATGGGCGTGTCGATTTTATTTCTCCTGTTGCTGATGCTGCTAGTGGATTAGTAGAAATCCGGATTAAGCTCAAGAATGAGAATAAGCAAATCCGACCAGGTGCCAAAGCTATGGTAACGTTGTAGTAATTAAATGAGAAATCCCCTAATTAAGATATCTGAAAATGAACAGGAATTTGAAACCTTTCTTACAGAGATTGATGAACATTTTCAGTATGTGATCAATAGTAGGCTTCGCTGGAAAGTAACAGATCTATTCATCAGTCGCGGTAATAATAATATAGTTATCAAGTTTAATTTTGATACTAATGATTATGTTTTTCGTGTTCCTATCCATGGTAGATACCAGCTGGATGCGGTTGAAAAAGCTGCAAGAATATTTGCTGGGTCTAATTTTTTCAATCGCATTATTTATTCTGACTCTAGGTGTTTAATTGAACCTTTTGTTAGTGGAAACAACCTTGGTTCCTCTGGCAATTTAGATGACTTTCGAGCCCTCGGAAGTGCTTTGTCTAAAATACATAGTCACTCTTCAGAAGGTTTTGGGTGGTTAAAGACTACCAGTCTGGGTGTCGATTCTGATATTGATGCCTATTTTTCTAAAAACATCATGCAGCCTTGGCATAATTTCCAAAAGTCGGGATTATTAACTCAGAGCCTTACGAATTTTCTGAATAATTTCTTGTTAGAATCTATCTCTATCTTGAAAGAAAAGAGCCTTGTCGTCTGTCATGGCGATATTTGGTCTAACAATGTTTTTTACGATCCGATAAAAGAAAGGATTAAGATCATTGATTGGGACTCAATCGGTTCTTATAGTGTTGAGAAAGATCTTGACTTTTTGATTGATGATGTTTTTTCAGAGGGTCAGAAAAGTGCCTTTTTGGAGAATTATGAATTTAGCTTTGATATGAGGCTTGTTTATTGGTATCAGTTTGTCAGATTGTTAGCCTATATTTTTTCTCATCATCGGTATGAAGTTCAGCATTTGAGAAGGTTTTTAGTTCTTGTTAATAAAATTGCTGGTCATGAGGGTTTTTCAGAACGTGTTGATTTTTCAGAAAAATCCATAACCCGACTTTCTGAACATCTTTGGAATAATTGTTTTGTACAAGAATAATGTGGATCTGCTGTTTGCTAGATTGTCCTCCTTGAGAAGTAAGAGCGTATATGAGTCGCCGGAATTATTCTGGGCTGATTACATTAATATTGCATCAAGACTTTTTAGTTCAGACAGAGTCTGTATCTTAGTTTCAGAAAATGATCCTATCGTACTGACCCGGCAGAAAACGGCTTCATTTGATTCAATAAATCAGCCTGTTTTTGATTTTTGCCCTGATCTAGCTGCTAAAACCGTTCTCAATATGTCTTCCCGCTGCCTGATAAATGGGTTTGCTATGGAGTCTTCATTTGGGCACCAAGGATCCACGTTGTTGGCTTTTAAGCTAACTCAGTTTGACGATAAACTGGTTTTTGTTGAATTGCTTCCAGACGAGAAAGAGCAGTTGAAGGAAGTTGTTATCAGGGGACGGCTATTGGCTGATCTCCCTTCCGGTTCACAAAGTCAAAAGATTGAATATCAAGATGATGCGGAGCATACAGACTCTCTCTTACCACTGCTCTCTTTGCTTCCTAGTTTGTATAGCGCAAGTACTCTTGAGCTTTCAGGTCTCAAGCTTGTAAATGATCTGGTTGCGGCCTCAACTGATGTTGATCAAGCGGTGATTGGTTGGCGGAACGGAAAATCAATATCAATTAGCCAGATAAGCCATGTAGAGCGTATTGATCGGAATATGGAGCTGACTAAGCTCTTTGAATCTGCTCTTGAGGAAGCCTTCGATCAGCAATCTGATATTTCACTGTCTTCCTCAGATTCTGGTCTTGTTTTTTTTGCTCATGAAAAGCTTCAAAGAGCGTTGGGATGTGAAGATATTGTTTCTATAATTATATATGATATTCATGATAAACCACTTGGTTGCTTGCTACTTGTTAAAAGTAGTGGTCGACTCTCTCCTCAATTCATGAATTCATTGTCATTTATTCTAAGTGTTTCATCTGCAAAATTTGATGAATTGTATACCAGTTCGCTAAGTGTTTTTGAGAGGTCTGTTATATATTGTGAGAATTTTCTTTCTTTATTTCTCGGTAAAGAGTGGTTTTTGACAAAGGTTATTTCACTATTTTTGTTGGCCATTTTCTTATGGCTTGTTTTTGGCTCAATATCGTTCCGTATTGAGGCAACTGGAGAAATCAATACTGATAAAACTTTGGTAATTAGCACCAGTCAAGATGGTGTGATTTCAGAAGTGTATTCTGATATTGGTGAGTCGGTAAGTAAGGGCGACAAACTTATTGAGTTGAAAAAGCGGGACCTGATACTTCAACTCACAGAGCTGGAAGCAGAAAGGCAGCGCTATATTACAGAAGGTGACAAAGCTCGTGCTTATAACAACATTGTAGATGTTGAGATTTATAATGCCCGTAGGCTGCAGGCAGAGGCTAAAATAAAGCGCATCAATCTTAAAATCAAAGATGCAGTGATGCTTGCGCCGTATGATGGCATTGTCGTTGAAGGGGAGCGAAAAAATCTCATTGGTTTACCTGTGAGAAAAGGGGATACATTACTTAAGATTGCCCGAGTTGAAGGACTGTACCTGACTTTGTGGGTCGACGAGAGTGATGCTCACTTTATAGCAGTTGGTGATACTGGGGAGTTTTCTCTGGTTAGTCAGCCACTTGAACCTATTCCATTTACGGTAGAGCGTATTGTTCCTATGGCTTCAGTTCAAAGTAAGGGAGCTAGTTTTCAGATAAAAGCTAAGCTGGATTCAGCTTCTCAAGCCTGGTGGCGACCGGGTATGACCGGCGTTGCAAAGATCGATAAAGGATACGAGGCACCATACTGGGTTTTTGGGCGAAAATCGTTCAATCAGATGAACCTTTTGCTCTGGTGGTAAGTAATGTCGAATACCTTTAGTGAAAGCTGGTTTCTGGTTGCACAGCTGAGAGTCGCTATGCAGCCCGGCACTAAAGTCCATAAACAACATTTCAGGGGGATAAATTGGTATGTGTTGCAGGATCCCTGTTCTGGGCGTTTTTTCCGTTTGCAGGAGATTGCCTACCGTTTTGTATCTTCACTTAGTGTAAACTTGACCATTGAAGAGCATTGGCAAAACTTTGTTGAAAGGTTTCCCGAGCAAGCGCCGGGTCAGGAAGATGTGATTCAATTACTATCCCAATTACACCATTCAAGTTTATTGTTTTTTCGCTCTGAAGCTGACACAGAAACAATTTTTGAGCGTGTTACTACTCAAGAACGAAAAGAACATCTCTCAAAACTAATGGCATTCATGTATCTTAAAGTGCCATTATTTGATCCAGACCCACTCTTAGAACGTTTTGGTAATTACCTAAAGCCCATATTCAGTTTCACGGCATTTTTCCTCTGGCTTCTGACCGCCTCAATAGGGGTGTTTACGGTATTTGAAAATTGGCCAGCACTTGTAAATCAGACACAAGGTGTCCTTGCGCCAGATAATATTTTCCTCCTCTATATATCCATGTTTGGGCTAAAACTATGCCATGAATTTGGGCATGCAATAGCCCTAAAACGCTTCGGTGGAAAAACAACAACATTGGGCTTAATGTTTATCGTTTTAACACCTCTACCTTATGTTGACGCATCTCAGTCTTGGTCACTTAAGCAACCAAGGTACAGAGCTGTGGTTGGATTTGCAGGAATGTATGTTGAGCTTTTTCTGGCATCGCTTGCTGCTGTTTTATGGGCAAATACAGCTCCGGGAATTATTAACAGTCTTGCCTTCAATGTCATGATGATAGGCTCAATCTCAAGCCTGTTATTCAATGGGAATCCTTTGCTGAAGTTTGATGCGTATTATATAGCTTCGGACCTACTAAATTTGCCAAACCTTTTTAAGAAAAGCTCAGATCAATGGCTTTATTATTTTAATAAATACCTATTAGGAACCCGTGATGCTGAATCACCTGCTTTCGATGCCTACGAAAGGGCATGGTATACATTTTATGGGTTCAGTAGTTACTTTTACCGCTTAGCAGTCGTCTTTATTATTGCCATTTATGCCGCTGATCTTTGGATAGGGCTTGGTATTGCTATGGCAATTGTCTCGTTATCTATTTGGGTTTTTATTCCTATGGGTAAATTAATAAAATTTTTACTAACCAGTAATGAAATTAGGCATAATAAGCCCCGAGCTTGGATGATGAGTCTTGGACTTATGAGTTTGGTTGTTATTGCAATTTTCTTTGTGCCTGTCCCTTATAACGTAAAAGCGCCGGGCGTTGTTCAAGCCGAAACATCAGTTCAGATATATAGTGACTCTGGAGGGGTCTTGGATTCTGCGATTTTGTCCTCCGGACAAGCTGTCAAGGCAGGTGATGTTATTGCGTCTTTCACCAACGATGACCTTGTGCACGAAAAGATGCTTATCAGCCAGCAATTGAATGAGGTGAATCTCCTCATTCGGCAAGCTTTGGATAAGGGGCAAGCTGATATTCATAGTCTTACTCAGCAGAAAAAATTCCTGAGTGAACAACTTACAGAAATAGCTTACAGGCTAAGTAGACTCAGTGTTGTTGCCCCTTTTGATGGTATCTGGGTTCCGAATAAGCTTAAAAGCCGTCTTGGGTCATACATCGGTCTTGATGAGGAGTTGGGTACTTTATACGACAATAGCCGATTTAACTTTGTAGCTGTGGTAAGTCAGGAAGACGCGTCTGATATTTTTGGCTACCCCCTAAACAGCTTAGGCATGAAATTGCTTGGTCAAAATTATCATGAGTTGAATCTGGAGAGTACGATTCTAAACCCGTACAAAAAATCCTTTCTACCTTCCGGTGCTTTAGGTTGGGAAGCTGGAGGACCTGTGATGTCGACCAGCGCTCAAGATGGCCGAGTTAAGGCGGTTGAGCCTTTTTTTGAAGTTATTTCTTATATTGATAGTCCCCCAGATGTCATCTTGTACGAAGGCATGACTGGGTGGGCTCTATTCAGATTACCCCCTCGTTCTCTGTTCTGGCAGCTGCGTCAATCAGTATTGCAGTTGGTACAGCAGCGCTATCAGATTTGATTATGACCAAATTTCATCAGCCAAAGATTGTTCATGAAGCCAAAAGCGATCTGGTGACTAAGCTTTCGCTTTTTATTCACAAGCGAAAGCATAGGGATCAAGTTCAGCGCTATGTAGTAGAAGCAGAAAAAGTTATTGCACTTTGTGATGTTTTTGAGTCATTAAGTAATGCTCAGTTAAGTGATCAATTACGAGAATGTGCAAGTTTTGCTCGTACCGGTAAGCTCATAGAAAATCGTTCATTGTTACTAAATGCTCTTGCACAGCTTGTGTTGGTAAGTGCTCGCAAACTTGGTATGAGACCTTATCCAGTTCAGGTTTGTTGTGCCTTGGCGATGATTGATGGCTATTTGGTGCAGTTAGCTCCTGGTGAGGGAAAAACCCTGACGATTGGTTTAGCGGCTTCTGTATTGGGTTGGAGCAAAAAACCTTGCTTTGTGATCACGACAAATGACTATTTGGCTCAACGTGATCTGAGTTTACTTGAGGGGTTATATAATGAAGCCCACGTTACAGTCGCAGCTGTCGTTCAGGATCTATCGCCAGTCGAAAAAAATATGGCTTATCGAGCAGATGTTGTCTATGGAACTGCTAAACAAATGCTGGCCGATTATCTAGGTGATGTGATAAGTCTTGGCGGTTTGGCAAGCCGAATTCGTATGTCTTTGTCTACCCTTCAGGGAAATACAGCCCAGTTGCTTATGAGAGGGTTGCATACTGTTATTGTGGATGAAGCTGATTCAGTTCTGATTGATGAGGCCACAACTCCTCTTATTATTTCTTCTCCTGAAGAAAACAGCATGTTGTCTCTTGCTGTCGGGGTTGCATGTGATTTTGTTGATGAGCTGACTGTAGGTTTGGATTACCAGCTTGAAGAAAATAGTTGGTCACCAAGATTTACCAGTAGTGGTGATTGTAAAGTTGAGGCAGCAGTGAATCGCTTCCCTGCTCTATGGCATCATAGGGGGCGTTTACACGACCTTTTGACGCAAGCTATCTTGGCCAAAGATAAATTCAAACTGGATGAACACTTTGTCATTGTCGATGGCAAAGTCGTATTGATTGATGAGTCCACTGGGCGAATGATGCACGGCCGGTCTTGGAGCTACGGTATGCATCAGGCAGTAGAAGCACGTGCCGGTGTAGAGCTTACAGCGCCAAGTAAAACTATGGAAAAGATGAGTTTTCAGACATTTTTCAAATCATTTCATCATCTTACTGGTGCTAGCGGCACACTACAGAATATTCAAGCCGAGTTATACCAGACATATCAGCTGAAGACGCTTGAAATACCTACCCGGCTGCCTTCTCAACTTAACGTTCGTCCATTTGAGTTCTTTCGATCCAAAGCTGAAAAGATTGAGGGGCTCGTGAGTTTGGTTTCCAGATTACATCAAACTGGTCAGCCTATTTTGATAGGGACACGGCGAATCAGGGATACAGAAGAGTTGTCATTGTATTTAGAGGAAAATGAGTTTGAGTTCGAAGTATTAAATGCCAAAAAGCTAGATCTTGAAGCCGATATTGTATCTTGTGCAGGGCAAACCGGAAAAATCACCTTATCGACTAATATGGCTGGTAGAGGCACAGATATTCCTGTTCCCGCAGAAGTGCTTGAAAAGGGAGGTCTTGCTGTAATTATGTTTGAGCCGCATGATTCTGCCAGAATCGACTGGCAGCTTTTTGGTAGGGCTGGTCGTCAGGGAAATAAAGGCTGCGCATACCCTTTAGTAAGCGCTGATGATCCGTCACTAAGAAGTCATCTCAATATTTTGTTCAGGCCGTTACTTTGGTTATTGCAAAGAGGTTATGTGCACGAATCACTTGTAAACTTTGTGGTCAGTAGGTCACAACAAAGTGCACAAAATAAAGCATTTCGTCAGCGCAAGCAGTTATCAAAACTCATCCGTTCTTCCCAGGAACGGATGAGTTTCATTCGTAGTAAAACGGAAAGCCTGCAGAGATAGCTCTATCTGCATTGTTTTGTGACTTTCCTTGTTTATGCCTTGAGCAGATACTGGTGCCACAGACTCCTCAATTCCCCCGCCAAGCCGCCTGCGCAGCCTCTGGCGTGACGCAGTCATAATGATCGTTCTGTTTTGGTATGCCGCTGGCCTCAAAGCCCGCTTCACCTCCACTACCTCCACCCTGCTACCGTGAGCCGTAATCACTCCGTCCGAAGGATGCTCTCCACCAAAACTTAGCCTCCCACTGAAATTGCCTGTAAAATACGCGCCTTGCTTTAACAGCCCTGAAGGTACTATGGAAACTCACGCGCTCGTTACTTTAGAAAATATCCTGCACGCTGCTTTGTCAGCTCCACCCACCGAAGTTCGTCGTTTATTTCACGGTCGTGGCCGCTGTTATGAGGGGCTGGAACAGCTGACCGTTGACTGGCTGCAGGGGCAGGTGCTGGTCTGTTTGTTTAAGGAACCATCTGAAGAGTTTCTGACAGAACTTCAGGCGCTGCTGGCGCGCTGGACAGAAACTGATGTTTGGCAGAAAAGCGGCGCAACGTCACTGCTGCTGCAGCACAGAGCGCGGGAAGGTGTGCCAATGGAGCTGATGTGGGGCATCCACAACGAACAGCAGGATGTCACTGAAAGCGGCCTGAAATACCGGCTGGATCTGGGCGGTAAGCAGAACAACGGTCTGTTTTTTGATATGCGTCTGGGCCGTGACTGGGTACGGGAGCAGGCTGGTCAAAAACGGGTATTAAATCTGTTTTCCTACACCTGTGGTTTTTCTGTCGCTGCCATAGCAGGCGGTGCTGACCATGTGGTGAATCTTGATATGGCCAAAGCCGCGTTAAACCGGGGGCGGGAAAATCACCGCTTAAATGACCATGACCTGAAAAAGGTCACCTTTATGGGGCATGACCTGTTCAAGTCCTGGGGGAAGGTGCGTAAGTATGGCCCTTACGATCTGGTGATTATTGATCCGCCGAGCTTTCAGAAGGGCAGCTTTGCTCTGACCAAGGATTATCAGAAAATTCTGCGCCGTTTGCCGGAGCTGCTGACCGAGTCCGGTCAGGTGCTGGCCTGTGTTAATGATCCTGCGGTTACCTCACAATTTCTGATTGAAGGCATGGCGGAAGAGGCCCCTGAGGTGACCTTTGATTACCGATTGGATAATCCGCCGGAGTTTCCGGATATTGACCCTGAAGGGGGCTTGAAAGCGCTGGTGTTTAGTCGAAAAGCCTAAGCGTCATATCATCCCCCTGAATAGCCATCCGGCTGGTTTCGGTTGGCTCTTCAGGGGGATGCTGCTTCTTGTTGGCTTGGATTAAAAGCCAGAATTACCGGCTTCGGGACAGAACTCTCTCAACCAGAGGTTCTACCACGTCGCGGCCGTGGGCGCGTATGCCATCATGTTGCCATTCCGGATGCAGCCACACATTCGCGCCGTTAATCGCAGCGGCGGTTTTCAGGGATTCACCCTTATCCACGTAATAATCCTGCTCGAAGACGATACACTCCACCGGTACGGTGTTCTTCTCCAGTTGTTCAAGATCGTACAGTTTCGGCCAGTCATCTTTCGCGGCCAGTAACTCGGCTACGGCCTTAAAACCACGAAGCTGGCCGTAATCCTCCAGCATATCCGGGCGCACGGTTTCGCCGTAAAAGCTCACCCCAAGTTGGGCTTCACCGGTTGGGGATTCCGATTCATTCAAGAGGCGAGCCGGATCAAAACCGCCGTGGCGCTGCATAGTGTCTTCTGCTGCCCAGTTGCTGGCGTTCTGTTCACAATAGATAGCTTCGTGCAGCAGCACATACAGAGGATTGGTCTCGTAACTGGCCTGCTGGCGAATATGCTCGATAAAGCCATAGCGCAGCTGAGTCTCACCGGAACCCGCCACAAAGGGGTTATCCAGCAGGGCGTGAACCTTGGAGAAACCTGAGGTTGTGCCCAGCAACATACCCAGATCAAGGAAGCGGCGGGCGGTCATCACGCCATCCCGTCCCAGCGGGTAGGGGGTAGCCTCAAGCAGCTCGACAATACGTTTTACCTTGGCGATATCTTCCGGATAGGTACGGTAATAGGCCTGACTGCGCTCAAACACGGTTTTCACCAGCAGATCATAGGTCGCTGGGGCATCTGCCAGCAGCATCGGCGGCAGACCACCACAGATCATCACACCGGCAAGGGCTTCTGGCTGCACACTCAGGTAATGGCAGCTGATAAAACCACCAAAGCTCTGTCCCAGCAGATACCACTTGGCACCGCCAAACTCCCGCCCGCGCAGCTGCTCAAGATCCCGCACGATATTATCTGCCCGAAACTGACTGATATAACGCAGCTGATCCTCAGGCTCCGGCATGGATTGGCACAGTTCCGGGCCGATGCCGTGACTGCGCCCCGTACCGCGCTGATCCATCAGCACCACCCGGAAATGATCCAGCATAAAGTCCAGCCAGGAGATGCTGTCCGGATCTTTTGGTGCTTCAAAGCCGGGGCCGCCCTGCAAAAAAACGCAGACAGGTGCCTGTGGATTGCGGGTGATTTCCCGGGCGTAAAGGTTGATTTGTTGGCCTTCCGGCTGGCTGTAATCCAGCGGAACGCTGATTGAAATGTCCCGCATGGTATCGGTATTTAGCATTCTAATTCCCTGCAAAAAGTGATGTTTTTCAGTCGGTTGCTAATTAGTTGTTTTTATCGTGATTTTCTAAATCAGTAATTTTTTTCGCTACATGGACTGCATTGTTTAGTGTGTTTGAATATCAATGTCGATAGAGATTTTCTAATAGGGTATTAAAAATCTCTATAGCTGATTCGTTGTATATTGTATCCAATATAAAGTATCGTGTGTTTCACCGCTTCAGCAGACCGACGGAAAACAGAGGTTCCGCAGCTGAAGACGGCTACAAAAATAATAAGCAGATTCAGGAAAAATCGATGAAACAGAAACACTTTGTGAAGACGTGTCTTTTCAGTGCCCTGACGATGGCATCAGCAGCAGCCTGGCAACCCGCATCCGCGGTGGTGATCCCGGAAGGGGTTAAACTGGCAGCGAAACAGGAGATCACGTTAAACAACAGCACCGAGGTGACCTCGGTTGATCCCGCCAAAATGGGTGCAGAGCCCGCGTTTAATATCGGCAAAGATCTTTTTGATGGTCTGGTCTCACAGGATGACAAAGGCCGTATCATTCCCGCCATCGCGACCCACTGGGAAGCCACTGATGGCAACCGCACCTACACCTTTCATCTGCGGGATGATGCCCGCTGGTCTAACGGTGATCCCATCACCGCTGACGACTTTGTTTACAGCTTCCGCCGCCTGATGGCTCCGGCAACCGCATCACCTTACGGCTGGTTTGCGGATATCGCCCGCATCAAAAACGGTTCTAAGGTACTTGCCGGTGAGATGGCACCGGAAAATCTGGGGGTTGAGGCGGTCGATAAGCTGACACTTCGTTTTACCCTGGATGAGCCGATCCCTTTCTTTGTCAAAATGCTTTCCCATCCTGTGATGTTCCCGGTTCATCAGGCCACGGTTGAAAAGCACGGCGATGCCTGGACCCGTCCGGACAATATCGTTTCTAACGGCCCGTTCAAAATGCAGCAGTGGGCGGTGAACGAGAAGATGGTGCTGGTGAAAAACGACCACTACTGGAATGCTGATGAAGTGGTGCTTGAGAAGGTGACTTTCCTGCCGGTAAGCGATCCAAGTGTGGCTCTGAAACGCTATCTGGCCGGTGAGATTGATGTGTTGCGTAAGCTGCCAACGGCTCAGCTGAAGCGTTTGCGTAAAGAGTACCCGCAGGAACTGAGTAAGATCGCTCCAAGTCTGCAAAGCACTTATTACTCTCTGAATACCAAAGAGGGGCCAACGGCAGATATCCGCGTGCGTCAGGCGCTGGCCTATGCCATTAACCGCAGCATTATCACCCGTGCGGTCACCGCTAACGGTGAACTGCCGATGTATGGCCTGACACCGCCTCAGATCGATGGTTTTGATCCTAAAATTCCGGCGTATGCCAGCATGACCCAGCAGGATCGTGAAAAAGAAGCCAAGCGACTGATTAAAGAAGCGGGCTATGGCCCGGGTAAGCCGCTGGAACTGAAAATGGTGATTCCAAGCTATAAAGATGACCAGAAGGTAGCGCTGGCGCTCTCCAACATGTGGAAGAGTGTTCTGCAGGCCAAAGTTAGCGTTGAGAAGCTGGAACCTAAGGTGTTTTATGCCACCAAGAAGGGTTATCACATCTACCGTGGCGGCTGGGTTGCGGACTATAACGAGGCATCAACCTTCCTCGATATCTTCAGCTCAGACGGCAATGGCCCATCTCAGTATCTGAATGCCAAATACGATGATCTGCTGCGTAAGGCGAAAACCGGTGATAACAGCTCCCAGCGTTATCAGCAGGCAGAAGCGATGCTGAGTTATGACTTCCCGCTGGTGCCTCTGTACCGTCCCGGTTATCAGGACAGTCTGAAGAAGCCTTATGTGGGCGGCTATAACTTCACCAACCCTGAGCAGAACTACTATCGCCGGGATGTTTACATCAAGGCTCACTAACGGTTTGCGGTTTTAATCCTTTTTGAGTGACGCGTCACGCCCAGCGTGGCGCTCCCGGAGATTTATCATGCTCTCTTTTATGACAAAGCGCCTGCTGGTCGCCGTGCCAACGCTGCTGGTGATTGCGCTGGTCTCTTTTCTGTTGATGCATCTGGCACCGGGCAGCCCTTTTGGTGGCGAAAAAGATCTGCCACCAGAGGTTCTGGCCAATATTGAAGCCAAGTTCCATCTGGATAAGCCGGTGATGGAGCAGTTTGTCATCTACATCGGCAACCTGTTACAGGGGGATTTTGGTCCTTCCTTTGTCTATCACGACTTTACCGTGACCGAACTGATTGTTCAGGCGTGGCCGGTTTCTCTGGAGCTGGGTCTGTGGGCCTTCCTTCTGGCGGTACTGTTAGGTGGTCTGATTGGCACACTGGCGGCGCTGAAACAGAACTCCCGACTGGATTACATCCTGATGTCTCTGGCGATGTCCGGTGTTGTGATTCCTAACTTTGTTTTAGCGCCCTTGCTGATGCTGGTGTTTGCGGTACAGCTGGGTTGGCTACCTGCCGGTGGCTGGAATGATGGACAGTGGCAAAACATGATTCTGCCTGTGGTGGCGCTGGCATTAAGTTTTGTCGCCAGCATTGCCCGCATTATGCGCGGTAGCATGATCGAGGTGCTGCACAGTCCTTATATCCGTACTGCCAAAGCTAAGGGCCTGCCGCAATCTTATATCGTACTGCGTCATGCACTGCGTCCGGCACTGATGCCTCTGGTGGCGTATCTGGGGCCTGCCTTTGTCGGCATCGTCACAGGTTCAATGGTGATTGATGTTTTCTTTACCACCGGTGGTCTGGGGCAGCACTTTGTTAATGGTGCTCTGAACCGGGATTACGGCATGGTGATGGGCATTACGATGCTGATAGCAACCCTGACCATTCTGTTTAACGCCGTGGTGGATATTCTCTATGCCCTGATCGATCCCCGTATCCGGCATAGCTAGTCGTTACTGCTGCTCACTGACTGATCCTTTTCTGATGATGCCTGTACACAGGCAGGGGATTGCTCGGTCTGAATTTAGCCTCCGGTACGGATATTGTGCCCAGCTTGATTTCAGACTGCAGAGCTTAGTGAGCAAAAAGGCACGTTTTTAAGGTTTATGACATGAAGATGATGAAACACAGCGACGCACTGGAGCAGTTTGCGGAGCAGCTGGAAACCGGTACTGAGCCGGAGATGGAAGGACGCAGTCTCTGGCAGGATGCTCGCCGACGTTTTTTTCGAAATAAGGCTGCAGTGCTAAGCCTGATTACGCTGACCGCGATGCTGCTGACGATTCTGCTGGGGCCCTGGATTGCGCCGTTCAGCTATGAAGATATCGACTGGGATGTGCTGATGGATATTGAAACCCTCGGCAGCCCCTCGCTGGCATCCGGCCACTGGTTTGGCACCGATCAGCTGGGGCGGGATATTTTCGCCCGAACCCTGCAGGGCGGTCAGATCTCTCTGATGGTGGGCATTCTGGGGGCGTTGGTTGCGGTATTGATCGGCACTATTTATGGCGCTGTGTCCGGTTATCTGGGTGGCCGCACCGATAGTGTGATGATGCGGGTGATCGAGATCCTCGATTCCGTGCCCTTTATGTTTATGGTGATCATGCTGGTGACGGTGTTTGGTCGCCATATCATTCTGATTTTTATCGCCATTGGCGCTGTCTCCTGGCTGAGCCTTGCCCGTATTGTGCGTGGCCTGACCATGAGCCTGAAACACAAGGAATTTATTGAGGCGGCAAAAGCCGGTGGCGTTAAAACTCCTGCCATTATTCGCCGTCATATCGTGCCCAATGTGCTGGGTATTGTGATGGTTTACTCCTCGTTGCTGGTGCCGGCGCTGATTCTGTTTGAATCCTTCCTCAGCTTTCTGGGGTTGGGTGTGCAGGAGCCTCAGACCAGCTGGGGTGCGCTGATCGCGGAAGGTGCCAGCAATATGGATGTCACCTACTGGCAGTTGGTGTATCCGGCAGCCTTTCTGGTGATCACCTTGTTCTGTTTTAACTTTATCGGCGATGGCCTGCGCGATGCGCTGGACCCGAAAGATCGCTGATCCCTCAATTATCTAAGGAGCTTTTATATGTCTCTGTTAACGGTTCGGGATCTTCAGGTCAGTTTCGATACGCCCGATGGAGAAGTGGTTGCGGTGAACCGGCTGAACTTTTCAGTGAACGCCGGGGAAACGCTGGGCATTGTCGGTGAATCTGGCTCAGGTAAAAGTCAGACAGCCTTCTCCCTGCTAGGGCTGCTGGCCGGAAATGGCCGGGTTTCCGGCAGTGCCCAATTTGAGCATCAGGAGATTTTGGGGCTGTCTGAAGCCGCCATGAATCATATTCGGGCGGAACAGATCGCTATGATCTTTCAGGACCCGATGACCTCCTTAAACCCTTATATGAAGATTGGTCAGCAGCTACGGGAGGTGCTGATGCTGCATAAAGGGATGAGCAAACGGGAAGCCCATGTGGAAGCCCTGAAAATGATGGATGCTGTTAAGATTCCTGAAGCGGCCAAGCGGATCAATATGTATCCCCATGAGCTGTCCGGCGGTATGCGCCAGCGCATAATGATCGCTATGGCGCTCTTATGTCGGCCAAAGTTGCTGATCGCCGATGAGCCAACAACCGCGCTGGATGTAACCGTGCAGGCGCAGATTATGACCCTGTTGCGAGAGCTGCAGAGTGAGTTTAATACCGCGATTATTCTGATCACCCATGACCTGGGTGTGGTGGCCGGTGCCTGTGATCAGGTACTGGTGATGTATGGCGGTCGCACCATGGAGTACGGCAGTACCGAACAGATCTTCTATCAGCCGTCTCATCCCTATACCCGGGGTTTGCTGAAGGCGGTGCCGAATCTTGAAAGCCGTGCCGGTGAGCTGAATACCATTCCCGGTAATCCGCCGAATCTGCTCAGCCTGCCGAAAGGTTGTCCTTTTAATCCTCGCTGTCAGGAATCCGTGGCCTCCTGTTTTCAGGATGCCCCTGAACTGATCAGCTTTACCGGTGGTCGCCAGCGCGCCTGCCATCTGTCACTGCAAGCCGAGGAGGTGGCCTGATGTCTCAGTTAGAACCCATTATGCAGGTCACAGATCTGAAGGTGCGTTTTCCGGTGAAAGAAGCTCGCTGGCCATGGCAGGAGCGCCGCTGGGTTAAGGCGGTGGATGGTGTCAGTTTCGATGTCTATCCCGGTGAAACTCTTGGCATTGTTGGTGAATCCGGCTGTGGTAAATCCACGCTGGCAAGGGCGGTATTGCGACTGGCTCCGGTTTCCGGAGGACGTGCCCTCTGGTTGGGTAAGGATCTGGGGCAGATGTCTGAACAGGCGCTGTGGCAGAGCCGTCATCAGATGCAGATGATCTTTCAGGACCCGCAGGCGTCCCTCAATCCGCGCATGACCGTCGGGGATATTATCGCCGAGCCATTGCATACCTATCACCCTGAGCTGTCGGCGGATGAGGTGCGTCAGCGGGTGAAGGAGATGATGCAGAAGGTTGGCCTGCTACCCAATGTGATTAACCGTTATCCCCATGAGTTTTCCGGTGGTCAGTGTCAGCGAATCGGTATCGCCCGGGCACTGATTCTGAAGCCCAGGCTTGTGGTGTGCGATGAGCCGGTCAGCGCGCTGGATGTTTCCATTCAGGCGCAGGTGGTGAACCTTCTGAAGCAGGTTCAGCAGGAGATGAATCTGGCATTGGTGTTTATCGCTCACGACCTGAGCGTGGTGAAACATATCAGTGATCGGGTGATGGTGATGTATCTGGGGCGCGTGGTGGAAACCGGCCTGACGGATCATCTCTACGATCAGCCTCAGCACCCTTATACCCGTGCGCTCTTGTCGGCGGTACCTGTGCCGGACCCGAAAAAAGAGCGAGAGAAGCAGATCGAGCTGCTGCCCGGTGATCTGCCGTCGCCGATCGATCCTCCGGCAGGGTGTGCCTTTCATACCCGCTGCCCGCAGGCGACCGAAGAATGTAGTCAGAAACGCCCAGAATTACAGGGTGACGAGCATCATCAGGTGGCTTGCCTGAAGGTGACTACGGTTACATCGGAACCGAATAAGGAGGAGGTGACTGACGCTGAAACTGCTGTGCTGAACTGATGCCTCTGTATCGGTGCCTGTTTGCAGGCATCGGTTGAGGAACCCTGATTTTTTAAGCCTTTTAGGAGGCTGAGTTTTCCCAATCCCTTTGGAGTTTGTCCCATGTAATCGCGGACCCAGCATGGGACTTTTTGGCCGGAGCACGGATCTGCTTGCGCGCTCTGGCCTCTTTTTTCTTAACTTGTCTCTGTATCCCACCACTCGATTGCTTTATCCACTCGCTAAAGGGCAGCGTCCCTGCTGCCGGTATCAGGCAGAGCGTCAGATCGCCTGTGTCTGTTCCGCCAGCCAGACTCGTTCTTCTTCATTCAGACCCGGTGCCAGTTTCTGATAAACCTGCTGATGATAGCGGTTCAGCCAGTCGCACTCGCTAGCTGTCAGAAGTTCTTTCATCAGAGGGCGCGTGCAGATAGGTGCCAGGGTCAGAGGTTCAAAGCGGTAGAAGGCGCCGAACTCTGTGGTGATATCTTCCACCACCAGCAGGGTGTTCTCGATACGAATACCGTACTGACCTTCCCGATAGATACCGGGTTCAATGGTAACGGTCATGCCAGGCTTCAGCGGTTCATCGATCCACTTCTGACTCAGACTGTGGGGGCCTTCATGAACATTCAGAAAGAAACCCACCCCGTGGCCGGTGCCGCAGGCGTAATCGATCCCTCTTTCCCAAAGTGGTGCCCGTGCCAGCGCATCGATCTGAGTCCCCCGGCAACCTTCACGGAAGCGGGCATTCGACAGGGCGATATGGGCTTTCAGCACCAGGGTGTAATCGGTTTTTTCCTGCTCAGACAGCTCGCCGAAGCTGAATGTCCGGGTGATATCTGTGGTGCCGTTGGTGAACTGGCCGCCGGAATCCACCAGAAAGAAGCTACCGGGTTCAACGGTACAGTCGGATTCCGGAGTGGCACCGTAGTGCATTTTGGCTCCGTGGGCTCGGTAACCGGCGATGGTGCGGAAACTCGGCTGCTGGTAGCCCGGAATCATACGGCGATAGGATTCCAGTTTTTCTTCAGCTCCCAGCTCGGTGACGCTTCCTGTGGAAACGGTCTGATCCAGCCAATGGGAGAAACGTACGACGGCAACGCCGTCATCGGTCATACATTTGCGGAAGTGAGCCTGTTCAACCTCGTTCTTGATCGCCTTCAGAGCGGTGGTCAGCTGTTGTCCCTGCTGCACCGATACCCCCTGAGGCACGCTGGCAAAAAGACTGTAGTTGGTGATCGCCGGATCAAGGCGCAGGACAGAACCTGTCGGAATCTGTTTCAGCTGCTGGGCACATTGATTGTAGCTATCCAGAGTCACACCCTGATCTTTCAGTTTCTGCGCCAGCTGCGGGCTGAGTTTTTCCGGACTGATAAAGAGCCAGCAGGACTCCTGACTGATCAGGGCATGACTCAGTACCAGCGGGCAGTAGGGCAGGTCGGTGCCTCTGAGGTTGAACAGCCAGGCGATATCGTCCAGGGCGTTCAGCAGTTGATAATCGCTCTGCTGCTCTTTCATGCAGGCGCGCAGTTGGTTCAGCTTGTCAGACAAAGAAAGGCCGGCAAAATCGACGCTGTGCTCAAAGGCTTCATCTTTCGGAATCTCCGGCCGGTCAAGCCAGATCATATCCAGCAGGTCAAAGTGAGAGACCAGCTTCATCCCTTTATCGGCAAAGCCTTTGGCCTGATTGGCTGACAGTGTTTCGCCATCAAAACCAACCCGGCTACCCGCTGGCAGATTCTGTTGCAGCCATTCTGCAGGTGTTGGTACGCCGAGATCGGCGGCGCGGAACAACCTGATACCGCTGTCTGCCAGTTGTTCTTCCGCTTGAATATAGTAGCGGCCATCGGTCCAGAGCCCCGCCTGATCCAGTGTTACCAGTACAGCGCCTGCAGTACCGGTAAAGCCTGAGATCCACTGCCGCCCCTGCCAGTGGGCCGCCAGATATTCGCTGCTGTGTGGGTCGGATGCGGGAATAAAGTAGGCATCCAGCTTTTGTTCCTGCATCAGCTGACGCAGTGCCGTCAGGCGTTGTGGAATGGTTTTCATGGTGTCTCCTTGGTCTTGGTTTTTTTATCAGTTCTATTTGTTATTTTTGTATTTGTATGTTGGATACAATTTGTTTTTGCGTCAATCCGGCGGCACAGGAATTACTGGAAATATTGCTCTGTCTGGTCTGTTATCAGGTGTGAGGGGATCAGGTTGGTAAAAAGGACTGATGGACTTGGTTCAGATTGATGAACCTGAAGGTGATGTGTAGGGATCTGGATGAGAATTTTTTATAGCGAAATTGAATAAAGATCATCTATTAAATGGTTATTTCGCAATAAGCAAAGATTATTAGTCATTTGTGAGCCGATACGTATAATGCGCTGCCTTGATGGTAAGTCACCCTGTTAATTCACTGAGTTGTGAGTTTGAAATGAAAAATAATTCTGTTGTGCAGCCCTCCGCACTGGCCCTAGTGCCTATGCTGCTGTTTTTGTCGCTGTTTATCGGCAGTGGCCTGTATTACCAATCCATCGGAACGGATTTCGCCTTCTATCAGATCTCGGCACCGGTAGCGATTCTGCCTGCTATCGTGCTGGGTCTGCTGCTGGCTAAAGGTGCGCTGAATGACCGCATCGAAACCTTTATTAAAGGTGTGGGCGATAACACCATTATCACCATGGTGCTGATCTACCTGCTGGCGGGTGCGTTTGCATCGGTTGCCAAAGCTGTAGGCGGTGTGGATGCGACGGTTAACTTCGGTCTGAGTGTGATTCCGCCATCTCTGGTATTGCCGGGTCTGTTTGTGATCTCTGCTTTTGTGGCAACGTCCATGGGCACCTCCATGGGTACGATTGCGGCGATTGCCCCGATTGCTCTGGGCCTGACGGAAGCCACTGATCTGCCACTGCTGCTGACCATCGGTACTGTGATTGGTGGTGCGATGTTCGGTGATAACCTGTCGATTATCTCGGATACCACCATTGCCGCAACCCGTACTCAGGGTTGTGAGATGAAAGACAAATTCCGTCTGAACTTCAAAATTGCGCTGCCTGCGGCGATTCTGACCCTGATCTGGTTGTTTGTGCAGGGTAGTGGTGCTCAGGTTGAAGCACCGGGCGAGTACAGCTTTATTCAGGTGCTGCCTTATATTGCCGTTCTGGTTCTGGCTGTGAGTGGCCTGAATGTGATGCTGGTGCTGTTCACCGGTATCATTCTGGCAGGCGGTATCGGTCTGATGCAGATGGAAGCCTTTACACTGGCAACCCTGTCTAAAGAGATCTATGCCGGTTACACCGGTATGCAGGAGATTATGATCTTGTCCCTGTTTATTGGTGGCCTGGGCGCGCTGATGAAGTCTCAGGGCGGTCTGGAGTGGATCGGTAAGCAGATCGACCGTATCAGCAACAAGGGTGACGGCCACAATCCCCGTGCCGGTGAAGTAAGCATTGGCGCTTCTGTGGTGCTGACTAACCTGTGTACCGCAAACAACACGGTTGCCATCATTATTGCCGGTAGTCTGGCGAAAGATATCGCCACCCGTTATGGCGTAGACCCACGTCGCAGCGCGAGTCTGATGGATATCTTCTCCTGTGTGGTACAGGGCATTATCCCTTACGGCGCACAAATGCTGCTGGCAGCTTCTATTGCAGGTATCTCTCCGCTGGAGCTGGTAACAGCGGTTCAGTACTGCTGGTTGCTGGGTGCTATGGCGATCGTATCGATTGTTCTGGGCTACCCGAAAGCGAAAAACGCTTAAGCCCTGGTTTTATAGCTCTCACCTGAGAGCTAAAAAAGAGGCTCTGATCGCTGAAAGGTGATCAGAGCCTTTTTTATGGCTGGTGGTTTGAGGGCAAGGTTATTTGAGGTTTCTGTTCAAACCGAAGAGTCGTCAAACCAAATAATCGTCAAACAGAAGACTGCTTCTGCCAGTCAGATGGGCTCAAACCAAACCACTCCTTAAAGCGGCGGCTGAATACTGCAAGCTCCGAATAGCCCAGTTGAAGGGCTAAGGTCGTCAGGGATACCTGCCGCTGCTGAAGCTGGCGCATCGCCTCTTTTTTTCTGACCTCTTCCAGTAGCTCCCGAAAGCTGGTGTGCTGATCTTTCAGTAAGCGTTGCAGTTTTTTGGGATGCAGACCGACACAGGTAGCGACATTCTCTTTGTTACATTCTCCGGTGGAGAGCAGCATACGAATGGCGCTTTCTACCTGATCCAGTGCCTGTCGCTCCGGATCGTCATTGTGACTGGTGGCAGATGCGGAAAGTGCTTTATCCAGCAGTTGATCGATCAGTTTGTCGTTAATGGCGGGTTTCAGGGCCAGTACCGATGCAGGGAAGTAGAGAGCATCGTATTCAGCATCAAACACCAGATCGCAGTTAAATATCTGCTTAAAGAGGGCGATGCTGCCTTTGGGAGCAGGTTGTCGCAGGCTGATGCGGTGGATTTTGCATTGCGGGCCTGCTAACTCCTGAAACACTTTATGGATTGCGCCCACTGTTACCTGCGCCTTTTGCGGATAATCAGCACCGCTTTGGCTCAGGTTGATAAAACGCAGCTCGCACTGATCCTCGTTTGAGGCTGGCTGATCGATCTGGCTCAGATGCAGGGCGAGTCCTTCCACATGGAGATAGAGATACTTCTCGGCGATTTTGAGTGCATCCAGCACACTCTCCTGGCGGGACATATAAGCGCCCATTAGCCCCAAAGTAGCGATACTCTGCTTCTGACTCAGTTTGAGGCCAAACACAAGGTCGTCCGAGGCTTTGGCTCCCAGCTCCACCGTAGTCAGATAATCCTCATAACGAATAAAGCTGTCCGGCTCCCGCAGCTGAGAGGGCAGCAGCCCCACCTGTTCCAGCAGGGTATTGGGGTTCAGGTTGTAGCTGCGTACCAAATCGGTAAAACCTTCCAGACTAGCAGCGCGTATAAAGCGTTCCCGCATTGGCGTATCCTCGGGGATGATGGACGGAGCGTACTTGGTTTTTTGATGATTTGAATAAAAGCGATGTCCTGAATAATCAAACCTGTGTCCCAAATTATCAAGCCCTAATTACCGGGATCAGGGATAGTAGGCTTATTCGATCAACCTTTGGCCGTTGGCCTGCGAGGACGGACTATGAACACTTCGGTACAAGATAAAGCACTCTTGGAACCTCAAATTTCTGATTTTCAGGCCTCAGACTATCCGGAGCTGGCGGCAGCACTTGATCTGCAGCGGGCGGCGTTTCGTGAGCACGGGCAGGAGAGTTATCAGCAGCGCCGCGAGAATCTGAGCAATCTTAAGCGCCTTCTTCTGGAGAACCGTGAGCAGATTGTTGAGGCGATCAACAAGGATTACGGTAACCGTTCCTACCACGAAACCATGATTGCCGAGATTATCACGGTGGCAGACGATATCGATCACACCCTGAAAAGTCTGAAAAAATGGATGAAGGTTCAGCGCCGTAAGATCGACTTTATGCTCTATCCGGGAGCGAAAAACCGCGTTATTCCTCAGGCGGTGGGCGTGGTTGGCCTGATTATTCCCTGGAACTTTCCCCTGAACCTGAGCTTTTCCGGCCTGTCCGCAGCTTTTGCCGCCGGTAATCGTGCCATGGTGAAGATGTCAGAGAACTCCATCCATCTAAGCGAACTCCTGATCCAGCTGGTGCCGAAGTATTTCTCTGCGGACAAGCTGCAGTTCTTCACCGAGACCGGCAGCGTGGGCATCGCCTTTTCAAAACTTCCTTTTGATCATCTGATGTTTACCGGTTCCGGCCAGACAGGCCGTAAAGTGATGGCGGCAGCGGCAGAACATCTGACGCCGGTTACGCTGGAGCTGGGTGGTAAATCTCCGGCGGTGATTGATCCGGAATATCCGCTGGCTAAAGCCGTTGAGCGCCTGATGTTTGTGAAGCAGTTTAACGCCGGTCAGATCTGCACCACGGTGGATTATGTTTTTGTCCATGAGCAGCAGCTGAACGCTTTTGTGGCTGAGGTAAAACGCTGGGTGAGCCAGCATTGCCCGGATATTCACAGTAAGGATTACACCTCTGTGATAGATGATCGCGCTTTCCAGCGCCTGCAGGAGACACTGGATGATGCCCGTGATAAAGGGGCAGAGGTGATCAATCTGACGGGACAGGAGCCGGATGCGGCCACTCGTAAGTTGCCACTGACCCTGGTGTTGAACTCAACGGATGAGATGATCATTGACCAGCGGGAGACCTTTGGCCCGATTCTGATGGTGAAAACCTATACCGATCCGCAGCATGTGATCGATTACGTCAACGACCGGGATCGACCGCTGGCGCTCTATCCCTTCAGCTACAACAAGTCACTGGTAAACCGTTATATCGGTAACATCCTCTCCGGCGGTGTGTCTGTGAACGATGCGCTCTTCCACGTGGGGCAGCATGATTTGCCGTTCGGCGGTATTGGTGGCAGCGGTATGGGGCATTATCACGGTTATGAAGGCTTTCTGACCTTCTCCAAGCTGCGTCCAGTCTTCTATCAGGCGCCGTTCTCCGGTATGAAATTCCTGATGCCGCCTTACGGTAAAACCGCTGACCGTATGCTGGGGCTGATTGCTAAGCTCAAACTTTAGGCTCCGCAACTTCAGTAAAACCCTGCTGAGTCTCACGCTCGAGTGCTCAGCAGGCTCTGACTACTATCAGTGGGTTATGACTTCAGGTCACTATGGCAGCGTTTTAATTCATGAATCAACTCTTTGATCAGTGGTGTTAAAACTGCATTCTTCAGCGTGATCAGCATCACAGGGATCTCGTAATGATACTGCTCTGGCAAAATCGCTTTTAGCTGACCCTTTTCGACCCATTGGTTTGCATAATGCTCTGGCAGATAACCGATAAACCGTCCAGACAGCACCATGTGTGCAATGCCCTGATCATGGTATGCCGTGGCGGTATTCTGATAGTTCAACCCGTCATTTCGGGTTTCTTTATCTCTCAGATAGTGGCTGGAAACAATTTCAGCTTTTTGTAGCAAGGCTTCACGGGCGTCATCATCACAATCAAACAATGGATGCCCTTTAGAGCAATACAGATAGTTCACTTCGTCCTGTAACGGGTAGTAGTCCAGCCCCCGAATATGATGACGGCTCACACCCAGTCCCACCATAGAACGCCCGCTAATAACTGATGTTTCGACCTCTCTTGCTTCACACACGTTGATTTCAAACTGAATGGAATCGCTTTTATCTCTGAGGGCTGCAATCGCTTTTGAGATTCCGCAGCGCGGATCGTTAACCAGATTATCAATGGTGGCGATGGTGACACGCCCGGTCAGCTCATCTTTGGAACTGGCAACGGTCGCTGCAAAGGCTTCGCACTGTCTGAGCAATTCGAGACTTGCCTGATAGGTGATACGTCCGGGTTCTGTGATCTCAAAACCGCTTCGTCCACGCTTGCATAGAGTCAGGCCCAGTCGGATCTCAAGGTCTGACAGATGAGAGCTGATGGTTGAGCGGCCGATGTTTAACCTTGATTCCGCTGCCGATAAACCGCCGGATTCAACAATTGCGACAAAGATTCTCAGGAGTTTTAAGTCGACATCATGGATCTGCATATAAGAAGTTCTCTGGCTGCGATGCAGCGCTTGTCTTTTGTTCGGTAACTTTTGTTCGGAAAATCCGGAATAACGCTCGGATATTCTTTATCTATAAAACTTAAGTTGCAAGATATAGTTCTCCCAGCTGCTAAATTTTCACCGGAGAACTATAAAAATGACGTTTAAATACGGGATAGATGCGCTTAATGTTGAATTGGTCAACGGCATCGCCAATGGCTCTGTTGAAACTGAGCTGTGTCAGGAAGCAAAAGACAAAATCAACACCAGCCGTAAAAATGTTGAGTGTATGGCAAGCTCAGATTCTGCGGTATATGGCATTAATACCGGTTTCGGCCCTCTGTGTGATACCCAGATCTCTCCTGCTGAGACCAATCTGCTACAAAAAAACCTGCTGATCACCCATGCGGTTGGCGTAGGTAGCCCCATCGACAAATCCATCTCTAAACTGATGCTGATCACCAAAATTCACGCATTAAGTCAGGGATTTTCGGGTATTCGTCTTGAAGTCGTTGAGAGAATGCTCAAATTTTTAGAGCTGGACCTGATTCCAGTTGTACCTGAGCAGGGTTCAGTGGGTGCTTCAGGGGATCTGGCACCACTTTCACATCTGTTTTTACCGTTAATCGGTGAAGGTGAGTTCTGGCTGGGTTCAGAAACGGTACCGGCGATTGCTCTGTTAGAAGCTCATAACTTAGCGCCTATGGAGCTTGAGGCTAAAGAAGGGCTGGCGCTGATTAATGGCACTCAATTTATCCTGTCTCACGCCATTACCGCTCTGGTTAAAATGCGTTACCTGCTGGATTTAGCAGATTTAGCAGGGGCTATGAGCATTGAAGGTATGCAGGGAAGTTCTTCACCTTTCAGAGCAGAACTGCACCAGACCCGACCATTTCCGGGCTGCGTGGAAGTTGCTGCCAGAATGCGGGGCTTTTTTGAAGGTTCCCAGAATATGGCATCGCACACCAACTGTGATCGCGTACAGGACCCTTACTCACTGCGTTGTATTCCTCAGGTGCATGGTGCATCCCGAAACGCCTATAAACACCTGAAAGAGTTAGCTGAGATTGAAATGAACTCAGTGACGGATAACCCCATTGTGATCAGTCAGGAAGAGGCCATTTCCGGCGGTAGCTTCCACGGTCAACCTTTGGCGATGGCATTGGATTATGTGTCTATTGCGGCGGCTGAGCTGGGTAATATCGCCGATCGTCGTTGTTATTTACTGCTTGAAGGCATGCACGGTCTGCCAAGAATGTTAACGGAATCCGGTGGTTTAAACTCTGGCCTGATGATTCCTCAATATGCCACCGCAGCTTTAGTCACTGAAAACAAATCACTCTGTTTCCCCCCATCGGCAGACAGCGTACCAACCTCAATGGGGCAGGAAGATCATGTCTCTATGGGCAGTATTTCCGGTCGTAAACTCAATCAGATCCTCGGCAATCTGGACAAGATTCTGGCCATTGAGCTGATGTATGCCGCCCAGGCGATCGATTTCAGACGCCCTAATAAGTGCTCAGAGAAAATCGAGCACAACCATCAGATTATCCGTAGCAAAGTCGCCAAATTGGAAGAAGACCGACTGTTAAAACCTGACATCGACGCCATGATCAAGCTGGTTCAGACACAGGCGTTCTGTGTTGATTCATCTGTAGACCACGCTTAAACCGGGAAAACATAAGGAGACGCTGACAATGAATGATATCCATCTTTTTCAACAAACAATTAAGCAAGGCATCCCTGCGAGTTTACCCGCTGCAAAGCCGTACCCGGAAAACGCCAATCGGGCACCGAAACGAAAAGATATTTTAAGTCCGGAAGAGAAACAGCTGGCCGTGCGTAATGCGCTGCGTTACTTCCCGAAAGAGTGGCATGCAGAACTGGCCCCTGAGTTCGCGAAAGAGCTGAACGACTATGGCCGGATCTATATGTACCGCTTCAAGCCTGAACACTCCTTAAAAGCGCGCTCAATCGAGGATTATCCGGCTAAGTGCCAGCAGGCCGCTGCGATCATGCTTATGATCGACAACAACTTAGATCCTGCGGTGGCTCAGCACCCGGAAGAACTGATCACCTATGGCGGCAATGGCGCGGTATTCCAGAACTGGGCACAGTATCTTCTGACGATGAAGTATCTGAGTGAGATGGAATCGGATCAGACGCTGCACATGTATTCCGGACACCCGATGGGTCTGTTCCCTTCTTCTGAAGAAGCACCAAGAGTCGTTGTGACGAACGGCATGATGATCCCGAACTACTCCAAACCGGATGATTGGGAAAAATTTAATGCTCTGGGTGTGACCCAATACGGCCAGATGACTGCCGGATCCTTTATGTACATTGGTCCGCAGGGCATTGTTCACGGTACAACGATTACGGTGATGAATGCCTTCCGTAAAGTTCTGAATAAAGGTGAAAGCCCGAAAGGTAAGATCTTCTTAACCGCAGGTCTGGGCGGTATGAGTGGTGCTCAGCCTAAAGCGGGCAACATTGCTGACTGTATTACTGTCTGTGCAGAGGTGAACCCTAAAGCGGCGATCAAACGTCATGAGCAGGGCTGGGTAGACGAACTGGTTGATAATATGCCGGATCTGGTTGCCCGTGTTCGCAAAGCACAGGAGAACGAAGAAGTTGTCTCCATCGCCTTTATTGGTAACGTCGTCGACGTTTGGGAAAGCTTCCTGGCTGAAGATATCTTCGTTCATTTAGGTTCTGACCAGACCTCACTGCATAACCCCTGGTCAGGTGGTTACTACCCGGTAGATATCAGCTACGAAGAATCAAACCGTCTGATTCGTGAAGAGCCGGAAGTCTTTAAAGAAAAAGTACAGGCCACTCTGAAACGCCACGCCGATGCGGTCAATAAGCATACGGCTAAGGGCACCTATTTCTTCGATTACGGTAATGCCTTCCTGCTTGAAGCATCGCGTGCAGGCGGTGATGTGATGGCTGAAAACGGTATCGACTTCAAATATCCGTCTTATGTTCAGGATATCCTTGGGCCGATGTGTTTTGACTATGGTTTTGGCCCCTTCCGCTGGGTTTGCACTTCAGGGAATCCGGATGATCTGGATAAAACCGATGAGATTGCCGCCAAGGTGCTGGAACGCATCATGAGGAATTCTCCGGAAGAGATTCAGCAGCAGATGCAGGACAACATCACCTGGATCAAGGACGCGAAACAGAACAAGCTCGTGGTTGGCTCTCAGGCTCGTATCCTCTATGCCGATGCACAGGGCCGGGCAGAAATTGCGCAAGCGTTTAATGATGCCATTAAAGCTGGTGAGATCGGGCCTGTGGTATTAGGCCGTGATCATCACGATGTCAGTGGCACCGACTCCCCTTACCGTGAAACGTCAAATATCTATGATGGCAGCCGCTTTACCGCGGATATGGCGATTCATAACGTGATTGGTGATGGCTTCCGGGGAGCAACCTGGGTATCGATTCACAATGGCGGTGGTGTTGGCTGGGGTGAAGTGATCAACGGTGGCTTTGGTATGCTGCTGGATGGTTCTGAAGCCGCTGAGCGTCGACTGAAAAATATGCTCTTCTTTGACGTAAACAACGGCATCGCACGACGCAGCTGGGCGCGGAATAAAGAAGCCAATTTCGCCATTCAGCGCGAAATGGAACGCACGCCTAAACTGAAAGTCACTCTGGCAAATCAGGTTGATGATGGCTTACTCGAAGGCCTGAATTTCTAACCTTTTGATAGCTGGTAACAGAATGCCATCCGTTTAACGGATGGCATTCAAATTCAGTATCACCTGCAATTCCAAGCACCTGCAATTCAAAGCACCCAAATTTGGGGGGCGAACCAGAATACCCCCTCCTTATCGCGAAAAGAAAGTAGCGATAAGAAAGTAGCGAAAAGAAAGAGAGTGCCTCATGACAATAACGGATACCGTGATGAATCAGAACAATGCTGGTACTCATCGCTGTGACCTTTTAATACACAACGTGTCTTTGGCGACAATGGATTACGAAGCGTCAGACTCCGCATCACACTATGGTCAGTTAGAGGATGGTGTGTTGGCTGTCACAGCTGGGCGTATCAGCTGGGTCGGGGCCGCATCAGAAGCTCCGGAGTTTGAAGCGACTGAGCGGCTTGATGGGCAGAGAGGCTGGCTGACACCGGGACTGATTGATTGCCATACTCACCTGGTATATGGCGGCAGTCGTGCCCGTGAATTTGAGTGGCGTTTACAGGGTGTGTCTTATGAAGAGATCGCCCGTAAAGGCGGTGGCATTGTCAGTACCGTGACCGCCACCAGAGCAGCTTCTGAGGAAGAATTGTTCGCTTCAGGTTTAAAGCGATTACAGCGTCTGATGGCTGAAGGGGTAACAACGGTAGAGATCAAATCAGGGTATGGCCTTGATACAGAAACTGAGCTGAGAATGCTGAGGGTGGCTGGTCAGCTGGCAGAACATACCGGGCTGACGGTCAAGCGAACCTTTCTGGGAGCTCATGCGGTTCCTGCCGAGTACAAACATGACCCGGATGCCTATCTGGATATTGTGATCAATGAAATGCTGCCTTTAGTGGCAGAGCAGAAACTGGCAGATGCTGTGGACGTGTTCTGTGAAGGCATTGGCTTTTCACCAGAGCAAACCCGACGTTTATTCGAAGCAGCGGTAAAACACGGTTTGCCAGTAAAAGGGCATGTTGAGCAGCTGAGTGATCTCAAAGGCGCGGTACTGGCGGCAGAGTTTAATGCCCTGTCTGTCGATCATCTGGAATATCTGGCTGAAGAAGATTTACCGGTATTAAAACAGGCGGGAACCGTTGCAGTGATGCTGCCGGGAGCCTTCTATTGTCTGAAAGAGACTCAGCTGCCACCGATAAAAGCCTTGTTTGAACATAATATTCCCGTGGCAGTCTCCACGGATCTGAACCCGGGAACATCTCCCATAGCCTCTTTGCTGCTCTCGATGAATCAGAGCTGTGTGTTATTTGGCATGACTCCGGAGCAAGCACTGGCAGGCACCACCTGTCATGGCGCAAAGGCACTGGGGTTAGAAAACAGCAAAGGTGTGCTTAAAGTGGGTTATGACGCCGACCTGGTGTTGTGGCCAATCGAGCATCCCAGTGAACTCAGCTACGGCATTAATATGCACCGCCCGTCAAAAATCTGGCTGGCGGGGCAAGACTCGGAAAGAAACGGAGTGAGTCAATGACCTGTAACCCCGCAGATATGACGGTATGGACTGGTCGGGTTGATAGTGAAGAGACCGGTGTCAGCACGCGCTGGCATCAGGAAATCAGCCCATTACCCGCAGATACTTTTGAGGCCGAAGGTTTTGAGCTGGATGGTTTTGAACCAGATGCTATCGCCATTCTGGGTTTTGCCTGCGATGAAGGCGTACGCAGAAATAAAGGGCGACAGGGGGCTAAAGAAGGCCCTGCTGCCATTCGTCGGGCATTGTCCAATGCCGCCTGGCACCTGCCGGTTAAGGCTTGGGATGCCGGTGATATCAGTTGTGATGATACCTCTATGGAAGTCGCGCAAAGTGAACTGGCGGCTAAAATCACCTTCCTGCTGGATAATGAGCTGAAGCCTGTTGTACTGGGTGGTGGCCATGAAATCGCCTGGGGCAGTTACCAGGGCGTGGCACAACATATTTACGCTAAAGAGAAGAGTGCCCGTATTGGTATTGTCAATCTGGATGCTCATCTGGATCTGCGAAATCCGGATATTCAGCCCAGTTCGGGTACGCCGTTTCGACAGATCGCTCAATGGTGTCATGCCAATAACAAAGAGTTTAATTACTACTGCATTGGCGTCAATGAAACAGCTAATACTCAGGCGTTGTTTGAATTTGCCCATGAGCAGGGCGTCAAATGGCGTCTGGACCGTGATTGTAAAGCCACAGATCTGGAAGCCATTCGACAGGACATAAAAGACTATCTGGCAGAGCTGGATTACCTCTATCTGACGATCTGTCTGGATGCATTCAGCGTGGCTGTAGCTCCGGGTGTAAGCGCGCCGTCCGTTATGGGGCTGGATGCGGTGACCGGGTGTGAAATCATCCGCCTGATCCTGCAAGAAGCCGCTGCAGCGAATGTTCAGGTGGTACTGACTGATATCGCTGAGTGTAACCCGTTGCTGGATGAAGATCAGCGCACCGCCAAACTGGCCGCTAGGCTGGTGGCAGAGATTAGTCAGGAACTGACCCGGGCAACCGATTAAAGGCAACTGATGGATATTTTCCGAAAGGCTTTGTCCGGTTTGTCTGAACAAAAGCACGGTAAGGAATCTGTGAAGAGCGCACTAGGGTATATCAGCAAACCTGAAGCAGCGTTTAGCTGTTTCAGGTTTATTTTTATGGGGTTATGTCATCCGGTCACGCTTTTTTGTAGACTCTTTTGAAACCTGCGTTTGAGCTATTGTTATATTTCTCTTACATTATTATTTGAATGTCAGGTTTTCAGACTGATTTTACTTAAGCTGAACGTCCGTTATCGCGTGTTGATGTGTCTCTTTCAGTGGGAAATTCAGATCCTGTAGTTAAGGATATTTATACCCAAGGGAAGGTTTCAGGATAGCGGCTGGTTCCGAACGGGATCAGGTTTCAGGGAGCGTTAAGGAGACACCGATGCATCAGCAGATACAGGGCAGGTGGCCCGCCTTGTTCAGGCAGGCCCGCCGACTGAATTTTATTCCCCGAGCCATCGTTTTTGGTCGTAACCAGCTCTTGGGTACGGCGGCAGCGTTACTTGTTGTTTCCCAGCCGGTTTCGGCAGCCCTCCATAACAACGCTCAACTGGCAGAACAGCGTCAGTTATTTGAACAACTTTCCGATCAGGTGGCTAAAGGCCGTCTGTCTCAGGTGCGCCAGAATCTGGATGCACTGGATGCCTATCCCTTAAAGCCCTATCTTGAAGCTCAGGTGATTTCCCGTCAGTTGGAGTCTCTGGGGGCAGAGCAGATCAACCGCTTTGTTGAACAGAATATGCACCTGCCGGTGACGGAAGGTTTGCAACAGAAGTGGCTGAATACGCTGGCCGCCCGTAATGATTGGGCGGGTTATCGTCAGGCTTATCAACTGTTTCAGCCAAGGGGCAATCATTACAAGTGCCTGATGCTTAAAGCTGATATGAAGCAGGGCATTCTGGCAACTCAGCTGGAAAAGGTGGCAGAACTCTGGGTGCAGGGGGAGTCACAACCCAAAAGCTGTGATTCTGTTTTTGCCTACTGGCAGCGTCGTGGTGGACTGACTTCGCCGGTTGCTGAGATTCGCTTCTGGAACGCGGTACGGGAACGCAATTTCTCGTTGGCTCGATACGCCGAGAAAAAGATCGACCAGCCGGATGGCAAGCGCAATGCCCGTCTTTTGTGGCAGGTGCGTAGTAACCCTGAGCGCTGGCTGAAACCGAAAACCTTCTCCCCGAACAATCATACCCATCGCATTATTGTTGACTACGCTGTGCGTCGTTTGGCGCAAAAAGATATGCGCTTAGCGGCCCGTCGCTGGTTGTCCTTAAGGGATCATCTGAACTTTACCCCGGAAGAGAAAGCAGAGCTGAATCACTATCTGGGGGTTCGTCTGGCGTTGCGCTTCTATGATGATGCACCGGAGCTGGTGGCAAAGATTGATCCGGATTTTCAGGATATTGAGATTACCGAGTGGCGTATCCGTCTGGCGCTGAGTCAGCAGAACTGGCCTGAAGTGCAGGCGCTGATCGCTAAATTGCCAGAGGAAGAGAAGATCACCAGTCGCTGGCGCTATTGGCAGGCGGTAGCGGAGCAGAATATATCAGGTCAGACGCAGGATCAGTTGTTTGCCGAGATCGCGGTAGATCGTAGCTATTATGGTTTTCTGGCCTCGGAACAGCTTGGCCAGCCATTTAACCTGAACTATGAGCCGGCTAACTTCTCCGCCAGTTTGCAGCAGGGGCTTCTGCTGTTGCCATCGGTTCGCCGCATGTACGAACTGGTGCAGCTGGAAGAGTTTGAATATGCCCGTCAGGAGTGGAATCTGCTGTTCCCGACTTTAGATGATGAGCAGAAATATGCCCTGTCCCATCTGGCGGGTAGTTGGCAGTGGCACTCTCAGGCGATTGCCGGAGCGGCGCTGATCCGCAAGTGGAACGATCTGCAGCTGAGATTTCCGCTAGAATACGCAGATCTTTACCAGCAATTCTCTGACAAGCAGAAAATCCCCCTGAACTGGGCATTGTCGATTACCCGTCAGGAAAGCGCCTTCAATCCGCTGGCGCGTTCCGGTGTGGGGGCTATGGGGCTGATGCAGCTGATGCCGAAGACGGCAAAGCAGACCGCTAAGAAGATTCGTCAAAGCCTGAAAAAGACCAAAGAGCTTTATAATCCGGCGACTAATATCGCACTGGGCACCGCTTATCTGGCGCAGATGCTGGATCGTTTCGATGGCAGTCGTATCTACGCCACAGCCGCCTATAATGCTGGCCCATATCGGGTTAAAAGCTGGCTGAAAAAGCGCGGTCATCTTCCTCTGGATATCTGGGTAGAAGTGATTCCTTACGAAGAAACCCGTATCTATGTTCAGCGCGTACTGGAATACGGCGTGGTTTACGACATGATGGCTAATCGCCCAACCCGCCTGCTGGACGATAATGAGCGTCAGCTATTGGCGTTAAACCTGCCGGAAAGTGGTGAGGTGGTGTTGGATTAACAGGGTTTGAGTCTGCAGACCCGATCCCCAAAAGGTGGCTACGAGCCACCTTTTTTCTTGCCTGAAACTCTACTATTAATCTCCCAGAACAGCCCCTTATATCAACAAGCCAGGGAACCCCGGCGCTTTGACATAGACTAATAGCAGGTCATTGTGATTCTTCCTGAAGGTGTGTGATCGGTTATGTGGTTCAGAATCGGTAAGCTCTACAAAAACTACAAGCGCCTTAAAACCGCTTATGGCGTGCTGAAAAAAAGTTTTAAAGCGGGGCGTTGGTTGTTTGGTGCCTATAAAAAGCGTTCTGCCAAGAAAAAAGAGCAGAGCAATGAACGCCAGTACGAGCGTGATGAATATGTTACCCGTGAGCCAAAAGGCTGGCAGGAGAAGGCTTCTGAGAAAGTCAGAGGCTGGTCGGAGAATGCTAAAACCAGCAAGGGCTGGCAACCACCGAAAAGCGCCGCCCCCTATCTGAACAGTATCCGTAAGGCGGAGCAGCAGCAGGGAATTCCTGCAGGTGTTCTGGCACGGCTGATTTATCAGGAATGCCGCTATCGTGAAGATATTATCTGCGGCAAGGTGGTGAGTTCTGCCGGAGCGGTTGGGATCGCGCAAATTGTGCCTCGTTGGCATCCGGAAGCCCGCCCGTTAGATCCTGAGCACAGTATCTTCTATGCTGCCCGATATCTGTCTCAGCTGAATCGCCAGTTTAACGACTGGCCAATGGCACTGGCGGCTTATAACTGGGGGCCGGGCAATGTCAGTAAAGCCCGAAAGAAATATGGCCGGAGCTGGCTGGAAAAAGCGCCGAAAGAGACCCGTAACTATGTCTCTCAGATCGGGCAGGATACCGGTCTGTTATAATTTTCCCGAGAAAACCCTTCCCTACAGCTCCGTATCGTGAGCTGCTTCTCTTTTCCGCCTCAGGTTTTAGTGGATCGGTACCAGAAGCCGATAAATCCTTGATAGAATTCCTGCTCTAATTTGACCCTGTTAAGGATGAACCATGGGTTTTGTGCCTGCCGTTGTGAAGAAAACGCTAAAAACGCCCGTTATTGTATCTGTCGCAGTTTTATTTGTTTTGGGCTTGTCTGCCTGTACTGGGATTGATATTCCGGCTTATTAAGGGCCTAACGAGCGATCATCAGTATCTTATAGGGGCGCTCCTGTCTCTCAGCTCAGTTTCTTTTCCTCCATGGATACCGGCAATTTGGCGGTGCGCTTTGATCTGAACCTTGATGAAGAGGTTGTTTACCGAAATGGTGAGAAGGATTATGCCAATGTGATCCGTGAGTTTCGGCTGATCCGCAAAACTTCAGAATCGATGCTCGGGTATGACTTCAAAGCTGCTGATCCCGTCTATCCGTCCTATGTGGCTGACTATCAGTACGACATCACTAAGCCCTTGCTGATTGGGCGCTGGGAATATGATGCCAGCGGTTGTCAGGTACTGCTTAGGGACAAAGCAGGTAAGTTGTTGATGCGGCTTCAGGGACGAAAAGGTCAGCAAACCCTGAATTATAAGCAGGGTGGGCTGCATACCTCTCCGGTAATGATCTTTGAAATTGCTGAACGATCCGATAGCCCGCTACTCAGTAAGCCTGAGTTGGCGGAACTATGGCAGAGAGGTCACCTTTATGACGATGGCAAGCAAGCCCGTTGTGACGGGAAGTGGTAAAAGCTCTCTATAAAGACCGAAAAGCCCGCAGTTGCGGGCTTTTCCTGTTTTGGAGGTAGAGAACCGCTATTATCGAGCTGGCTCTGCAGTACTCAACTCATCCATTAGCTTGGCTGAATTATCAGATGCGTCACCTGCATCAGGAGTGACAGTTTTTTCTTCAGCGTTATCCGCGCCGCCATTGTAGCTAGCAGAAAGCAGTAGTACCTGAGCGATCAGCAGAGCAAAGCGCATAAAGGCAACGGCGAAATACATGACAAAGAAGAGCGACATCAGATCAAAGAAGTTCTCCTCATAAAGGAACGCCTGTAAGCCGTTAAAGGCTAATGGAATCAGGATAAGTGCCGCCAGCCAGCCCAGAGGTTTCTTATTCAGATTGCGCAGGCGTTTCACCATAATCAGTAAGGAAAAGCCCAGACTGGCAAGGGTGATTACCAGAATGGCACCGTAGACCAGAGTCATACTCAGATAATGGCCGAAGATGTAGAGCGCCATTGAGAATACCAATGAACTGATCACCAGAGCTGTGCCCAGCAGCATAAAGCCCCACATATACTGAATGGCGTTGAACTGCTTTTTAGCGGGCAGATTCGGGTTAAGGCGTACCAGTGGGTGCCCCGGCTGATAATGCTTTAAGCCTGAGCGAGCCAGCATCAGTAACTGAAAAATCAGCCAGACCAGAAAGAGAACTCCGTAAATGAGCAGCGTCAGATAGACATTCGGGTGAGCCAGCTCCATATCTTTCAGATTGGGTGCCAGTGAGATTATCGACAGATTGCAGAAGCTGATCAGGCCAACAGGAGCTGCCAGCCAGCGTCCAAAGGCTCGGGCACTCAGCATGACACACAACACCAGGACAAGAGGATCGAAGTAAAGGTGTGGGCTGAACAGAGTAATTATCAGGTCGAATACCTGATAATTGTTATCCATAAAGGCTGAGTCGTAGGAGGGATAGAGAAACTGTCCGCCGTACAATCCGACAAAGTAAAAGGTAGAGAGCAGGCTGAGCCCCATGAAATAGCGATCACGGTCCAGCTTCTGAGTTTTGGACTCCTTGCCCATAGTCTGGCTTTGGCCGAACTGATCCCGCCAGAAGATATCCTTAAATAGCGTTAACATGGTTTTTCCTTCTCAGCTCAGCAGCTTGCGCATACGTTGGGTTTCTTCCTGAATATCGTCTTCATCATGGGTGTAGTTTCGGTAATCATCTTCAAAGAACTGCAGGAAATCCTCCAGCAGATTGTGCTCTTTTAACCACTTGGCCACCGGCAGCTCGTGACACCACTGTTCAAAATCCTCATGGCCGGTATGACCGGCAGCAAAGGTAGCCCGTGCCCGCAGAATCGGGTAGGTATGTTCGTTGATACCCAGCTCCGGAATCATTTCCCGCAGAAATTCGCCCACGGTATCTTCCGGGGTATCCAGCAACATGGTTTCCAGATAATCGGCGTACAGCGGCCCGTAGCTGACATCGTGGCGCAGCAGAGCTTCGGCAGCGTAGTTACCATAAGGCACATCGTCCACGTACCAGGCGTTGCCGTGATCCTGCTCTTTTACCCAACGGATCTGACCCAACAGGTAATGCTCCAGCTCCTGCCAGGCTTCCAGTTCCACCGCTTTGGCAAACAAAGGCTCCAGGAAGTGGTATTGGTTAAGGTCCAGATAGCCATCCCTGTACATCACCATGCCTTCCATAGGGTGACGGAAATAGCCTTCCAGCTCTGCTTCAATGGCGACCAGTTCCTGGCTCTTAAAACTGTCGTTAAACGTGCGCTCAAAGGTGATGATGGCGATATCCGGGTCGATCTCCACCTTATGAGACAGCACCTGCAGGAGCAGCAGCATGTGATTCGCTTCTTTGGTATCAGACAAGCTGGCGATACGTTGGATCACATCGTCAAAACGTTGCTGGGCTTCTGCCAGAAGCACTTTACGCCGAGGCAGCAGATGGGCTGGCAGAGACGCTAGAACGATGTCATCCGGGCGGGGATCCGGCCATTGCTTTTCTTCCGGCTCGTCATCGTCCCAGTCGTCCTCGTCTTCATCTTCCCATTCGTCGTCACAGTCGTCTTCGTCATCGTCCTCATCCCACTCTTCTTCCGGGCCCATAGGCGCGGGCAGACTGTTGTAAAAAACGGACCATTCCGGGGTTTCACCATGCTGCTTTTCCAGCTGAGGGATACCGGTATGGGCAAAGAAGAATTCGTGATCCGGGTCGATGGCATTGAGATAATCACCGATCAGACCAAGCCAGCGGATATCCGACAGCCCAAGCTGCAGGGCGCAATCCGCCAGGGCCGGTTTGCCGTCGTAGTTTTCCCGGCCGTGCAGGGAAATGGGATCCGTAAAGCAGTAGTCGGCCCCGTCGTAGGCGTTAAAGGCTTTAAGCAGGCGGGCCATCAACTGGTCGGCACCACTGAGTTTGATGACCCTGCTGAAAAACTCCTCTTCATCCCAGAGGTTTTCGCCATCGCTGAACACCAGTGTCAGGCTTGAGCCGTTGCACAGAGTATCGATATCTCCCTCAAAACGTTGGCACAGATGCTCAAGGGCGCGCAGCAGAGCGGCATCATCGTGCAGATCATCCACCTGAATGATGTTTTTACCCAGCGCCGCCAGCTCAAGCTTCTGTTCGGCGGTTTGGTTCTCAGCCTCCGACCAGTGCTGGTTCCAGTAAACTTCCTGCTGTGTCAGCACCTGAAAATCAGTCATGCCTGCACTCGGGCTTTGCTGGTGGTTCAGTAGCGTCAGCTGTTCGGCCGACAAGCTCAGCACACTGAAGCCAAAGTGGTCTTCAAATAGCAGGTAGGAAGTATCACTGCCTGCAGACGTGTTTACAGAGGCGGACAGATCCGCCAGCGCCATCAGTGTGGATTCACCGCCAACCTCAGCCAGTCGGTCCGTGGGCGTTTTTTCAGGCTCCAAACGGTTGATCGGTGCAGCGCCCATAATGGGGGACCGCCAGATCGTGTCGCCGTCCTTGCTCAGCACCAGTTTGCGGCAGCTGTCGCCCCAGCTTACCCAGAGCGGGATCTCTGTTTCGCTGCTTTCTTCTCCAGAGCTTTCTTGATCAGATGCTGGGGATACTTCCGGCAGTACTTCATCAGCAAAGCGGATAGCGGAGATCAGGTTGATAAAGTCTTCCTGATCGCTTTCATCTTCAGGATCAAAGCCTGAACGAAAACAAGCGTTCAGATCCTCTGTTGTGATAAGACGTACCGGAACCTGACGCACCACTTCCTGCCACGGACGGGAGCCCTGTTCCAGTGTGTTAAAGGCGTTCAGATCCACCAGATTGATACAGTTGATAATGCCTGCATCTGTCACTTCAATCTGCATCGAAGGCAGGGCCATAAGGCCGGTTTGGGCATTTACGCTGATGCGGGGTTTTTCCGGAGTCCAGTCTTCCGGCGGTGTTTCCAGATCCTGAGCACGGAAGAGCAGTTTGTCACCGGCTTCGTTACGATCAATCCGGATCAGGTACTGCAGCGGGTGGTATTCATCATCGGTATAACGGGTCTCCCGGCTGGCCATCAGGATGATGCTGTTATCGGGACCGGCAAACAGCAGATCGTTAAAACGCAGATCATAGATCGGCTCTGCATCAGGATATTCAATATCCTCCGGCTCATCAGCGTACCAGTCCAGGGTAAAGCTCTGGTCGCGGCTTAAGGCTCCAGCCTGATCAAATGCCCAGAACTCCAGCCGGTGAACATGTTCCCCCGGCAGCTGATAAAGCACCACCAGTGTCTGCCCGTCGGAGAGTACTTCTGCCCGGACATCACTGCCGAAGTGCTGCAGTTCCTGTGTCTGCATGTTGCTCTCGTCCAGCAGTGTCAGGCAGCCGTTGGTGTCGTAAGCCACACGGCACAGCTCACGGCCGGGCGCCTTGTTAAAATAACCGCTCAGCTGCACGCTGCCTTTGGCCCGCATCAGGGTGGCAAAACCGGTCAGCGCCGGGCGCAGCTGCTGTTCTGGGGGCTTTTGTTTTTCTTCCGACTGTTGTTTTTCTACCGACAGTTGTTCTTCGGCCTGTTCGAGCTTCAGACGGTACAGCTTAGGAGCGCCATTCTCCGGATCGATCGCCATGATCTGAGGGATAAGGCTGTCTATGGCCTGTAAGGCTTGAGAGGTCTGATTAGCCGCAGTCCATCCGGCATTAAAAAAATAGGGCATGTTTAGTCCTCGTATCCCCAGTCATCGTAGGGATCATGTTCCGGTTTGCTGAAGCTGCTGTCGTTGTAAGGCCAGGGCAGCTGAGCAAGAAAGTCTGTCAGGGCAGCGGTATCGGCATGCAGCTCACGGATCACCGGCAATGTACGGCTGATGTGAAAGGCATCCACTAAGGCTTCTTCTACAGGCAGAGTATTAAAGTACTGGGCAACCACCGGCAGTGCTTCAGCGTGTTCACTCAGGGTGATAACCCCATCGCGCAAGGGCGCTCCCTGGGCGGCTATTGCTGTTTCATCTGAGGCTGTTTCATCTGAGGCTGCACCCGGTAAGACTTTTACTATGTCGGTGTACCGGCGAACGATCTCCAGCAGCAGGCGGAAGCCTTCCGTTGGTTGCTCATCGTCTGTGTTTTTGGCGAGCACGGCATAAGGGAAAAACTGAGCTTCACTCTGTTCGCAGCCCATAACATCGGCAAAGGCAAAATAGAGGGGTTGCTGGCGATGGCTCAGCTGTTGACCGATTTCCGGCATCAGGGTCAGAACCTGCTGCAGGGCATCAAGGCGACCCGGATTAGTATCCAGATCTGTGGTTTCGATCTGAATCCGACCGGTAACAGAGGGCACTGCCTGACGGGTTGGGTCGATCTGAACCGGCTCTGCGCTGTATGGCGAACAAGGCAGCGTGATACCGGCTTCTGTGTCATTTAAAGCCTGTTCGGCATCGAAGAGCTGCAGCTGACCCTGCGGATCCATAAGGGCAGAGAGGTCAGCGTAAAAATCCTGCCCCATTTCGTCATCACCCAGACGAAGATGCAGCTGCCGGAGGTTATCTGTTGTGCTGAGCCCTTTGATCTGAACCGGCGTAAAACCCCCGCTAAGATTCATAAAATAGGGCTGAACGGCTTTATCGCTGAAACTCTGTAGCCGTGCCAGGGAGGAAAGCTGCACCTGTCCGTTTGTCGGGTTGCGTTTAAGGGCGCGGATACAGCCATCATGCCAGGCCAGCCAGATCAGCTGATCGCTCGTGTCAGTTCTGTCTGCACAAATGCCGCTATCGACCAAAACACGACTATCAACAAAAACGCTGCTCAGGGTGGTCAGATAATCCTGCCATTCATCACTTTCTGAGGAGCGGATGTTACCTTCGGCGATATTGTTCAATACCTCGGTAATGTTTTCAGCATCATCCTGTTCAGCGATCTGACCGCCGGTCATCCGGCGAACCGTCTGACTCCAGCTGGTATGTTTTTCAGATTCTATTTCAGACTCTGCTGCTTCCAAATCAATGGCTGTCAGAGCAAAACTGTAGAGCGATTCTCCGTTGTGCTCGGTGATCTCTACGCCATCTGCTGCCGGAGTGAAAACCTGTTTTGTACTTGCTGAGTAAAACAGAGCCGGTTTGATGGAAATATCATCCGGGACCGGTTTAAACGGGCAGGGCAGATAGCGACAGGCGGAGTCCTGATCCGCATCCGGGTCGATCAGCAGCAGCCCCTGACGCCGGTCGGCAAAACGGCCTTTGTCGTTGCGGGCATAAAGTGCCAGTTTGCCATCGCTGCGCAGGGTCAGGCTGGCTTCCTCCGGCGAGAGTTCATCAACCTCGTCATAGGGTATGGCGATAGAATACTTCAGCGCGGGCTGGGGTTGGCTATGATCGGCTTCCCTATCACCCTTTAACAGGGCATCCAGATCGTAACCCAGCAGGTGCTGTCCGCGACCTCTCTGATCCCGGATGCGGCCATAGACCCAGATCAGGTTACGGGCCGGGTCAAAACAGGCACCGGGCATGCCGGTCAGCTTTAGATTGGCCAGCGGCTGCAGCAGCTGAATCAGGCGTGGGCTGCTAACTGTTTCGGTTGCCGCTGTCGTTGCCGTTGGCAGCAGATCAGCGGCGAAAAACAGGCCATTTTGCAGCAGGGCGATAAAGCGCTGGGGCGTTTCTAACAGTTCGAGCAGAGGCAGGCTGCAGTTTTCGCTCTCTGCCAGTTCATACTGCTGCTGCAGTTGCTGATTGACGATCACCTGAATCTGCTGCAGGCCAACGTAGTCCAGCTTGCGCGCACGCAGCAGAACCGAGGCTTCTGAAGCGCTCCGTGTGCTGTTTGACTCGGTATGCTGAAAAGTAGGGCACATAACCGTTTCCTTTTAATAATCTTTGCCGTTAAACGGCCAGATCAGCCCGTCAATAAAGTTTTTATAGGCCCGGCTTTTCAGCAGGCCTTGCCCGTATTTGCGGTCGATCATCGGCAGCAGCTCTTCAATGGCGAAGAAAGGGCAGTCGTCATCAATCACGGTCAGGTACTGGTTTACTAAGGGCAGATATTGCTCGCTGTATTCCGCCAGCGCTTTGACGGTGTAAGACAGAGCGGGAAGATTTTCTGCCGCACGCAGAAACTGCGGGTTTTTGGAGCGGATAAAACACTCAACCACCTCGGCCAGCAGGGGCGCGCACTCTGCTGCGGCACTGCCTGATAATGCTGTTTGGCTGAAGCTCTCTTCATCCGCCTCACGGCCATCCCGGTCCGTAAACAGCAGCTGGCAGCGGTCACCTTTTAAGGGCGTATCCGGGGTGTCCAGCAGGCGGAACTGTGCCGCCAGTTGCTGACAGCCCTGCAGCTGGCTTTCCGGCAGCGGCAGATAATCCACTTCAATCAGGATCTTGTTGGCGGGTTTGGGGGCAAACAGCTGAGTATCAATAATCAGCTCCGGTTTGCTCAGCTTCCGGTAGGGCACGCGCCAGGTATTCAGGGGATTCGCGTAAGGGTTCGTGCTTGTTTCAGCGTCATGCTGCATCTGTTCGAACAGAAGTTCATTGATGTTCATCTCAAAGAACAACCGGTTCGGGTTTTCAGAAGCTGATCCGGCAACCGCCTGCAGCTGGTAGTTATAGCGGTGGTAGGCAACATGATTAAGTGGGTTATCAACGGACTCTGATATTTCAGTCTGTTGTTTCTCCAGCTGGTAGAAGCTGCTGAACTGTGCAGCGTTTTCCGGAGAGGCTACTGAGCCCAGCAACCCCTGCAGATCAATTTTCTGCAGCTTGCCGCTCCAGTTCAGCCAGAACAGACGGTTGTTATCGGTCAGAACGCTGGCAAACAGAGCTTCGCAGAAGCTTTCCAGTGCTTCGCTGAGCTCTTCGTCGTCGTTTTCGGAAGCTTTGGCTGCAAGCGGGTCAAAGTGCTGACAAAGCAGCTCAAATTCGTCATCGTCACAGCCGCTTTCTTTCTGAGTGAGGGCGTTAACCGGGCCCTGCCAGATCACTTCAAGCCTGTTCAGATCGATAATGCGCATAGCGTAAACCAGCCGAATCTCGTCATCATCCGAGGCCGGGGGCAGGGTCTGAGTGGCTTCCGGCGCGGGCAGAATCGCCAGCGGCAAAGGCTTGTCTGAGTGTTGCGGGCCAGCACCTGTTTGTGGGGCGCTATCTGTTTGCGGTGCAAAGCCTAAGGTAATCACCCGTTCCGGACGGAACACATCCGGCAGTTCCGGGCAGATAGCACCATCCGGACCGCGCAGCAGGTGGATGCTGTGTTGACCGCTTTGGCTGTTGATCCGGTAAAAGGCGATCGCTTTCTGTTCTTCGCGTCTGCGACGGCGTCTTCTGCGTCCTGATGTCTTGCTGGCCGCGTTGTTATCGGGACTGTTATCGGAGAGGGTATCAGAGCCTGGCTGAAGCTCTTCCGGTAGTTCTTCTTCGGTCAGATAGATAATCTGTTGTTCCGCATCGCCTGCTGCCGTTACCCGCATATGTTTGTGGGCGTGAAACTCCGGCAGCTGGAACGCCTGTATCGGTTCCAGCAGTTGGCCGGGGTCTGCGCTGGCAAGTGCCGCTGCGGTATTAATCCGCCAGCCTAAAACGATATCGCATTCATCCGAACTATAACGGCCTTCCAGCTGCAGCTGATCCAGATGAAACGCCTGCCAGAGGTCTGGCAGGTTTTTCAGCACGTCCAGGTCAAAACAACCGGAGAACCAGAACTGTTCCGGCATTTGCTGTGCTTCATAAGGGGTAAAACACGCGGAAGGGAGGCAGGCCTTCAGATCCAGATGTTGCTGTTGAATGTTACTTGCGCCTGGGTTAACGGCATCAAAAATACCGCAGAACAGACGGCCATCATCATCCAGAACCAGAAACGGATGGCGGTCGCTATCAGGTTGTAAAAAGAGTTCTGCTGCCAGCAAGCGGTTGTCGCTGCCGGTCAGTTCCGCCTGCCAGAGCAGACGTCGGCCGTTTTCCTGACCATCAGCGGATGACCAGGGCTGAACAAAGCGCAGCAGATTCCAGCCGCTGCTTTCCCGCAGAATATCCAGAATTGGGGCGTGTGATGGGGTTCCTGTAGCCATTTTTATTCTCCCTTTCCGGACTGAAGCAGGTTTTTAATTTTTTCCAGCGCGCTGATAACAATCAGGCTGACGCCTTTGGAGCTGTCTTTCTGCATGCTTTGCAGCCCCGGTGCGTGCTTAAGCGCATCCGTTGATGCCAGCCATTGGGCCAGCTGCTGACGGTCTTTGCTGCCGACCACCTTATCCAGCTTGGGCAGAGGCCCCCGACTTGCCTGTTCTGAGATATAGTCCAGTGCGCCGTTATCGTAGGCAAAGGCGATCAGGCTGGCTTTGGGCACGTCCAGATTTTCCAGACGTTCCAGTGCCCACAGGGTGACCTGCTGGCGCAGCTGGAGACTGGCGTCATAATCAGCGTGGCGGACATTGCCGATGATGTCGTGGCTCTGGCGCTCGGTCATCGGCAGCTTTCCGCTGGCGATCTGATTCGCCACGTAGGCGCTTTCCAGCTGTTCGATCATCTTCAGGCCCCGGGCGCTGTGGTTCAGCATCAGCTCCAGCAGGCGGTTGCTTTGTTCGTCTGCTAACAAAGCCCAGATATAGGGCTGGGGACCGGCGACATTATCACCGGCGGAGGAGGAGCTCAGGCGCTGTTCCAACTTGTCTTTCAGCGTTTTCTGCAGCGCCTTGCGATCCGGTTTTTCTTCGGCGTTCAGATACGCCAGTACCTGAGTGGTCAGTTCCTGACCCTGCTGGCGCTTGGCGGCCGCTTCTTCTTCCCAGTCAAGGTTGGAGTCCACCTTGCTGTGCAGCATCAGATAGCCGGTCAGGCTCTGTTCAAAGCTGTGTTTGATATCATCCCAGGGCAGGTTGAGGGCGTGCTCAAGTCCTGTTTCCTGATGACGGCTTTTAAGGTCGAGATAGAACTGAATACGCTCCGCTTCACTGCGCTTTTGCAGGGCGGTAATAAAGGCGGCGTATTGCTTGCGGGCAGCGGCCTCCATCATGGAGCTGCTGTCCGGGTCGATATCGGCAAAGTGATCCAGCATGCCGACATAGCGCTGCCAGAAACGGCTGTGCGCCGGACGGTAACCGCCAACCCGGGCGTCACTTAACAGCTGAAATACTTCCAGATCAGCGCTGTCGGCACCGGTTTTCTCCAGCTGCTGGTAAACCTCATGTTCAAGGCTTTCATCGTTAATAGCGTGATAAAGCGGGTAGTCGCTGTAGGTTTTTATCACCTGTTTAATCACCGCCTGCGGAGCGACTGCCAGCAGCAGACGCCAGAGACGTTGGCTCAGCAGAGCGGTTTCTGCCGGCAGGTTCAACATCCAGCCGCCGATCTGACTGTAAAACAGCGCCAGAATGCCGTACTGGAAGCCGTTGCGGTGCCAGAACAGGTGGTATGCCGGTTGCTGATCGGAAAAACGACAACCTTCGCGGCCACCGCCGATCATCAGGATCTTTTTCAGCTGTTCAGTCATCGCCTGATGACGGCCAGAGGCGAGGCTCTGCTCAACGCTTTCGCCGTCGTTAACGGTCAGATAGCTCAGTAGCGGCTCAGGCAACTGCTTTTGTAGTTGTCGTGCCCGGTTGTGGCTGTAGGATTCTTTATCATCCTCATCGCTCTCACACTCCTCGGCCAGTGCTTTGCTCAGAAACGGCATCAGCTCACGGCTCAGCCACAGGCCCATCTTTTCACAGATGCCATCGGGCAGATTGACGTTGGTGGTGCACCAGGCGGCGTAGGTGATGGTAGCGGCATTCACAGGCCAGAGGTCAGGCTGAAGCACGCTTAAACGCTGGCGTGCGGCTTCATCCAGTTGCTGCAGCCTTTGTAAGCGGATCACGTCGGCGGTCAGGTATCTCACTTCCTGGGTAAATTCAGCGATATGCTGGCTGTCATCCGCCGGTTGCTGCTCAAAACGCTCGGCAAAAGCCTCTTCACTGATAAAACCGAAGTTATTGCTCAGATCCCGGCGCTGCTCCAGTGACAGCTCAGGTTTGCCGATTAAGCGCCAGAACACTTCCGCAAGCCGCAGGAAACCTTCCTGACGCTCGACGGCAGAAAGACGCTCCAGAGCGGGCAGTTCAGCGCCGGGGGTTAAAAACTCGTGCCGGATCTCTTTCAGGAACAGGTGAAAGCCCTCCTGAACTTCGCGGATCTCAAAGGGCAGCTCCATCCAGTCGGAAAAATTCAGCAGAAAACCTTCGTGGTAGATCTCGCCAATATAACCCTCGTTATTGCAGGGCAGGGCGGCCAGTCCGTTTAACAGCTCAACCGGATCAGGGTTTTGCAGGTTATGCTCGATATAGGCTCTGAGCTGCTGGCCCTGAGGGCGGGAGCCGATAAACTCCAGCAGATTAAGCAGCTGTCGTTCATGCAGCGCATCACCATTCTCATCGTTTTGCAGGTGGGCATTGGCGACCACCACCAAAGGCTGGGTGGCGTCTGCTTTGATCGCTTGGTAGAGGACCAGTGCTTCCTCTTCCAGCGTGTTGCCCGTATCTCCGCCAAAGGGCTGCTGATTAACGGCGTCGTACCACTCGTCCTCGTCATAGCGGTCGACGTCCACCGGCCAGTTAAAGTCCAGCGACTGATAAAAAGTGAGTACCGGGTGCAGCTCTTCCAGAGAGCTGTCATCGTGATAGGCCAGCAGTGGGCGCTCAAGCAGACGTTCTTTCAGCAACGCTTTAAAACGGTTGTAGCGTTCAGGGTTATTACGCAGGTGTTCCGCCAGAGACTCGAAATCTTCTTCATCCTGGCCGTTAAAATTAAAACGGCTGCGGAACATGGGGTTGTCACACCAGAGATAGGCGCGCAGCAGGTTGTCGCTCCAGCCTTCGTTTTCCAGAAAAGGCAGCACAGTGCCATCAAGGCTGTTCAGGTGTTCGTAATCCCAGTAGGGGATCACAAAGCTGGTGTACAGCGGCAGGGTTTCCGGGTATTCCAGAGCCAGCATGTACAGGGCTTCAAGGCCAAAGGCGTACATGTCATCGACCCAGAAATCGCTGCTGTCGTTACGCTTGCGGGCGTAGGCGACGATCGCTTCTGCGGTGGCGATCAGCTCTTCTTTCAGCTCTTTATTCAGAGCAGGATTCTGTTCTATCAGATTCAGGGCAGCGGCAAACAACAGAGGTTCACTGATGTAGATCTCGCTGTCGGCTTCAATTCTGCCCGGCAGCCCTTCGTGACGGATCAGGCGGAAGGCCTGGCTCAGCAGTTCTTTTTTGGCACCGGCATCGGATATTTGCAGGCGACGGCCTTCGGCATGTTCAAACTCAATATTGAACTGGCGGGTGATGCCTTTCTGAAACGCGTCTTCGCTTTGCAGCAGATTTTGGTATCGGTTCAGGGCGGCGCGCAGGCTTATCGGGTCGGTCGGGTTGACCGCGACACGGATATCCTTATCAAACTGCTTCATTGTGGGGAGTCCTGGGAATTTAAGTTGTGCCGAATTTAAAAGAAATGCAGATATGGTGCAATCACTCTACTGTGGGCTAACTCGCTGTTTTTATTGGTCTGTTTTCTGAATGGCAATTTATATCCCGCTTATAAAGTACATTTTAAAGGGGCTGCGGAAGGTTTTTCTGGTTCTGTGCCGTTTGGCCGGATAGCTTTTGGCGGAATGTATCGATTTGTAAGTGATTGGAAGCTTGTGAACCAGTTCTCCGGATGACTTTTCTGTTTTAAAGCTTGAGGGGCGATAATTAATTCAACGAAGACTTAATTTTTGGACAGAAGGCTCGGTTTGTTCTTAAATTGTTTGCTCTAAAAAACTGGGTGACTGTTTCGGTAACTCAGTTTCATCTTTAAAGCTTTATAAATGCAAAGGAATTTCTATGGATGGCAGTGTGCAGGAAGCAGTGGCGAAGGCCCTTGCTAACGACCCCGCCCTTTATGCACTTCTGGTTGCAGCGTATCTGCTGCTGTTTCGGGCTAAAAGTGAGAAGGGTAAAACGCTTTTTATCGGCTTGTTTCTGATGGGAGCGCCTCACTATATCTACACCGTTGTCTTCGCTTCCAAAGACCTGATGTATGACTACGAACTGCTGAGTTATCTGCCAATTATTGATTATCTGCGCTACATCGGTGTTGTGATGTGTGGCTATGCGATTCTCAGTCAGGCTTCCATTCTTAAGGCGAAGTTGGAAGCCCGTAAACCTGTGTCCGCGCCTCCTGCTTCAAGTCTGCCGCCTCAGTTTCAGCGTAACCGAGACCTTTTTGAGAGTCGAATAAACCGCAGCCGCCCAGAGGGTGAGAGTGCTGATCGCTTGTCATCAAGGGATAAGTCTGATGATTCTGAACAACGGGGTTGGGGAAGATAAATATGGATTATTCTGCTGAAACACTTCTGATGCGTATGCTTGAAGACGTGTCTTTTTATTTGCTGCTGATTACGATGGTGCTTCTGTTTGTTCGCAGAAATTTCTGGATCAGCCTGTCCGCTGTAGGGATGTTTCTTTACTTTACCCCCTTCTTTATGGCGACCCTGTTTGCACCTCTGGTTTACAAAGAAGAGTTGGCGATAAGCCGTGATGAGTTTGTTTCTCAGCTGACGAATGGCTTTGCTGCTATCGGTATTCTGATGGTCGCTTTTGGCTTTTATAAACTGGTATCTGAGTTCGAAAAGAGCAAAAGCCGGGATCGCTAATCGTTCAGGTAATGAAGAATATTGCATAAAAAACCGCCTTAATGGCGGTTTTTTTGTTGATGCTAAGAGCGTCCGGATGAACGGCTTAAAGCTTTTCAATCACCAGACTACCAATGGAGTAACCGGCACCAAAGGAACAGATAACACCTTTATCACCTTTCACCAGATCCTTGTGGTTCTTGTTGAAGGCGATCAGAGAACCCGCAGATGCGGTATTGGCGTATTGGTCCAGCACGATAGGGGCTTCATCAGCAGATGGATCGCGTCCCATCAATTTTTTACCGATCAGGGTGTTCATATTGATATTCGCCTGATGCAACCACCAGCGGCGGATATCACTATTGTCGTTGCCAGTTGCTGCAACGTGATCAGTAATGTGCTGAGCTGCCATCGGGCATACTTCTTTAAACACTTTACGGCCGTTCTGGTGAAACAGCTTGTCTGCAGAGTACGGGTCTACATCGGTTACGCGGGACAGATAACCGAAGTTTGAACGGATATTATTGGAGTAGCTGGTTTGTGCTTTAACGCCCAGAATTCGGTAAGCGTGCTCTGAATTGCAGCTGCTTTCCTGCTCCAGAATGGTCGCTGTGGCTACGTCACCAAAGATAAAGTGACTGTCACGATCCATATAGTTCACCTGAGGTGAGGTCAGCTCTGGATTGATCACGAGAACGGCTTTGGCCGTCCCTGCGGCAACCATCTCATAGGCGCGGTGTAGAGCAAAAGTGGCTGCTGAGCAGGCTACCAGCATATCAAAGCCAAAACCTTCAATGCCCAGTGCATGCTGAACTTCAATGGCGATAGCTGGGTAGGAGCGTTGAGTGTAGGCGCAGGACACGATTACGGCATCGATCTGGTCTGCTGTTTTGTTTGCTTCTTTCAGAGCAATTTTGGCTGCGTTTACTGCCATTTCTGCCTGATGAGACAGCTCTTCATCGGAGCGTTCTTCAAGAACCGGGCGCATACGCTCGGGATCCAGAATACCTTCTTTAACAAACGCGTAGCGGGATTTGATGCCGGAGGCTTTCTCGATAAATTCAGCGCTTGAGAAGGGCTTTGCTGTTAGCTCACCCGCTTCAATTTCTGTAGCGTGACGCTCGTTGTAAAGCGCTGCATAGGCGTTGTAGCTTTCCACCAGCTCTTCGTTGCTGATGCTGTTTTCCGGATTCCAAAGACCAGCACCGCTGATCACAACATTATTTTGCATTTTAACTTTCACCTGTATCAGTCAGTGCAACCTATAGCTTTTGGCTCGTTGAAATTCATCTCATAACGAACTGAGATTCAGGGCTTGTTCAGGATTAGCCTGTGAATCAGAGCATAGTTGCTTCAGGTTGATTTTGAGACGCGTAACGGATCTTTGGTGCCGGAAGAGGGTTTCTGGCAAGACGGCCGATACTGACAGATCTACAAACAAATCAGTGTTTCAAACGTGTGTATGAATTGGATTTTGCCTTAATCTGACTGTCAGGTCTATGGTTGCGTTTAAAACAGGCAAAAAATAACCCCGCAAGCCGTAACTTGCGGGGTTATTTTTGTTTGATGATCAGCTCTGTTCTGCAACAGAGTGGAGGAACGGCACCTAAGGTAGCTTGGTGTCGCGTTCTTCCTGATGATCATCAGGAGCAGCCTGACGGCTGGCAGGCTCGATCAGTTCCTGACCCTGAGTACGTTTCCAAGCGGGCAGATCATGGTGCATTGCAGTTTTGGCGATCATATTGGCCGAAACAGGTGCTGTGATCAGCAGGAAGAGTGTGATCAGCAATTCATGCACAGAGATTGTTCCCTGCAGAACACTGGATACCACTGCCGAAACCAGCAGTAAACTTGCAATGCCCAGTGTTGTTGCCTTGGTAGGCCCATGCAGGCGGGTATAGATATCAGGCAGACGAACCAGACCGATCGAGCCGATCAGCAGGAAAGCGCCTCCGAATACTAGGATGAGGGCGACAATGCCCTCCAGCCAGGTTTCCATATTTCACCTTAAATTTTCAGAGCAGGAGCCCGGCTCCTGCTTATTGCATTAGGGTTAGGGTGCTGATCTTTCTTATTCGATCAGGTCGCCACGCAGCAGGTATTTGCACAGTGCGGATGTACTTACAAAGCCCATCATCGCAATCAGCAGTGCTGCCTCAAAATAAAGACCCGTACCCATGTTGATGCCGTACAGAATGATCAGCGCAATACTGTTAATGCACATGGTATCCAGTGCCAGAATGCGATCCTGAATGCTTGGGCCCTGAACCATTCGCCACAGGTTGAGGATCAGCGCTATACAGATCATCGCAGCGGTAAAATTAATAGCCCAACTTAACATCCCAGAATCTCCTTCAGCGGTGCTTCATAACGCTTCTTGGCCTGATCGATCAGCTCCTGAGGATCATCCATGTGCAATGCGTGAACGTAGAGCCATTTTCGATCTTCAGAGATTTCGGCACTGACCGTACCCGGGGTCAGGGAAATAGTACTGGCCAGCAGCGTCACTCCAAGATCAGAGGTGATATCCAGTGGAATGGCGACAAAGCCCGGCTGTAGTTTTTTCAGTGGGCCAAGCACCATCATGGCAACTTCGATATTGGCAACGATGATGTCCATCATCACCATGAAGAAGTAGCGTACTGTCAGCCAGGGCTTTTTGATGGTCGGGTGTCCGTGCTTCAGGATGGACACCAGTTTCGGGATCGACCAGCCAAAGAAAAGAGCCAGCAGGATATGGCCAAAGGCCAGTGTGTTATTCAGCAGCAGCCAAACCACCAACAGCAGGAGGCTGTGAAATGGCATCGGCAGAAAACGGGATTCTCTTACCGTAAACATTAGTGATCGCCTCCGGTATGTAGGGTGCTTTCAGGCAGAAGAGCATTTACGGATTGGGTCAGATCGTGCAGTTGCTGGGCGGCATCGGCGGTAAACTCAGTGACAAAACCACCAAAGATCACCAGCAGCGGTGAAGCGGCCAGCAGCAGCGCAATACCCGCAATCTCAAAGGGATGTGCTTTATCATCACTGGATGGTGCGGTGGTGACACGCCAGAACAGGGTGGTACCTGCACGGGAGATAGCAACCAGCCCCATCAGACTGCTTACCAGAATCAGCGGCCAGATCCAGATGATCTCAGCGGTTGATTCAGCAGCACGCATGATCAGAACCTTGCCAACAAAACCAGACAGTGGCGGCAGACCGATAATAGCCAGAGCGGCAATCACAAAGGCAAAACCCAGTAGCTTAGGCTGAGCCATCGCACGGGATTTCACGAAACGGTCTTCCGCTTTACCACGCTGACGGGAGATCAGATCTGCAATCAGGAAGAGTGCACCGGTAACCAGCGTACTGTGCAACATGTAGTACAGTGCTGCAGAGGTTGCTTTCTCGGACTGAAGTGCTGCAGCAATCAGCAGAGTACCTGCTGAGATCACCACAAGGTTCGCGGTCATAACACGCAGTGTCGGACTTGCGAAAACACCCAGAGTACCGATTGCCAGAGTGCCCATCGCCATTGGCCAGAGCCAAGGCAGTGCGATATCTGCCAGCAGATTCGCCTCTTCGCCAAAGATCAGCGTATGAACGCGGAAGATACTGTAGATACCAACCTTGGTCATAATAGCGAAGAGGGCTGCAACAGGGGCTGAAGCGGACGAGTAGGTGCGCGGTAGCCAGAAGTGCAGTGGTAGAAGGGCTGCTTTCAGGCCAAATACCAACAGCAGCAACAAACCACCGGCTTTGGCCAGAATCGCTTCTGCTTCACCCAGATGACGTACCTGAATTGCCATATCAGCGATATTCAGGGTGCCCAGCGTGCCGTACAGAATACCCAGACCAAACAGGAACAGGCTGGAACCGATCAGGTTCAGAATCACATAGTGAACCGCCGCCTGAGTCTTCTGTTTACCACCACCGTGAACCAGCAGGGCGTAGGATGCGATCAGCAGAACTTCGAAGAATACGAACAGGTTGAAGATGTCGCCGGTCAGAAACGCACCGTTGATCCCCATCACCTGGAACATAAACAGAGGGTGGAAGTACTGACCGCCTTTGTCCTGACCGGCACAGGCGTAAAGCAATGCACCGGCACAAAGCACTGAAGTCAGCAGCACCAGCATAGTAGACAGACGATCAGCCACCAGAACGATGCCGAAAGGCGGCTGCCAGTCACCCAGAACATACATCTGGGTGCCTTCAGTTGCTGCGGTCATCAGTAGCATGGCGGCAAAGATAATCTGTGCGGTGACAGAAACCAGAGCCAGTCCGCGCTGACGATTCAGAATGTCTTTAAACGGTGGCAGCAGAAGCAGTGCACCGGTAAATAGAGGGATCAGAATCGGAAGAATAGCCAGATGCTGCATTATTGTCCCCCCGTACGACGAGGAAGACGTGGCTTAGGCGCTTCAGGCAGGCGGCCATCCACGTGGTCGTTACCCAGATCGGCCCGGGCACGCATTGCCAGAATTACAACAAAGGCTGTCATTGCAAAACCAATTACGATCGCAGTCAGAACCAGTGCCTGAGGCAGTGGATCACTGTATTGCTCGGACTGTCCCAGAACCGCAGCCGCATTCAGTTTCAGGCGGCCGCTGGCAAACAGGAACAGGTTAACTGCATAAGAAAGCAGTGTCAGGCCCACAACCACGGGGAAAGTCCGTCCGCGAAGGGCTAAGAAAATACCGCAGGCCGTCAGCAGGCCTACGCAGAAAGCGTATAGTCCTTCCATTATTAATCGTGCTCCTTCAGTACAGGACGTTCACTGGTCGTCAATTTACCGAGGTTTGCCAGAATCAGCATGGTTGCCCCTACAACGGTCAGATATACCCCGAGGTCGAACAGCATGGCGCTTGCCAGCTCAAATTCGCCCACCAGAGGCAGATGGAAGTGATCAAACCAGGAGGTCAGGAACGGACGGTCAAAGAACCAGCTGCCCAGACCTGTCAGAGCCGCAATGGTGATACCGCTGCCGATCATCAGTTGATAATCCAGCTTCATACGGGCTTTGATCCAGTCAACACCGTGAGCAATGTACTGCTGAATAATGGCTACAGAGGTGATCAGACCGGCAATAAAGCCACCGCCCGGCATGTTGTGACCACGCAGGAAGATATAAGCGGATACCAGCAGCGCCAGAGGCAGAAGGCTCTGAGAAACCACCGACAGCATCAGAGGGTGGCTGTCTTTCGACCATGGACGGCCATCACCATCACTGGCAGGCATATAAAGGCGCATACGGGCGATCAGTTTGAAGATACCCAGTGCCGCAATACCCAATACGGTGATCTCGCCCAGCGTATCGAAGCCACGGAAGTCCACCAGAATCACGTTCACCACGTTGGTACCGCCGCCACCGGTCTTACTGTTTTCCAGGAAGAAGGTAGAGATACTTTCCAGCGGACGGGTCATCATGGCGTAGCTGATGGTACCGATGACACCGCCGATTACAGCAGCAATACCCAGATCACGAGCTACACGCTTGGGCGAGGACTCTTTTGGCGTGGTCTGCGGCAGGAAGAAAAGTGCCAACATCAGCAGGATTACGGTTACCACTTCCACAGCCAGCTGCGTCAGTGCCAGATCCGGTGCTGAGAACTTAGCGAACATCAGAGATACGATCAAACCAACAACGGAAAGCGCTACCAGGGCCACCATACGTTGACGGTTCCAGATCACAGTTGCCAGCGCGCCGATTGCCAGCAGGACAGCACCCGTGATGGAGATCGCATCAACCGGGATTTGCGGGCGATGGCCTGCGGTTGCGTTCAGATCCAGCAGAGGCTTGGCCATCATGACCATGGCCAGGCTCAGCATCATATAGCTGTAACGCTGAAGTGAGCCGTTCTCTGCCAGTTCCATAAAGCGGGTAATCTGCTTATGGATCATCTGAATGATAGCTTCGAAGACCAGTTTCGGATCGTTCTCAGGGAACTGAGCCTGGAACTGGAACAGTTCCTTACGATTAACATAAACCGCAATACCACCAGCCAGTGCAATAAAGCTCATCAACAGCGGGAAGTTAAAGCCGTGCCAGATCGCCAGACTGTACTCAGGTACAGCACCCTGCAGAGTTGCCGCAGACGCTGTGTAAAGCAGATCACCGATTACAAAGGTCGGCAGAACACCCACTAACAGGCACAGCGCAACCAGAATCTCGACCGGAACCCGCATGTAGCGCGGTGGCTCATGAGGCGTTTTTGGCAGATTGATCGGCTCGCCGTTGAAGAATACATCGTGAATAAAGCGCAATGAGTAGGCGACAGAGAAAACACCGCCCAGTGTTGCAAAGACGGGAACCATCCAAGACAGAGAACCCAGAGAATCCTGATGCAGAGTTTCTGCGAAGAACATCTCTTTCGACAGGAAGCCGTTAAGCAGTGGCACACCGGCCATTGCTGCAGCAGCAACCATCGCCAATGTCGCGGTGTACGGCATGTATTTCCACAAACCGTTCAGCTGACGCATATCCCGCGAGCCGGATTCGTGATCAATGATACCCGCAGCCATAAAGAGTGACGCTTTAAAGGTTGCGTGGTTAATGATGTGGAACAGGGCTGCGACTGCAGCAAGCTCCGTACCCATGCCCAGCAACAAGGTGATCAGACCCAGATGACTGACGGTTGAGTAAGCCAGTAGGCCTTTCAGGTCATGTTTGAACAGGGCAACGTAGGCACCGAGAAGCAGTGTCGCCAGGCCTGTCATGCTTACAATCAGGAACCACAGCTCTGTACCGGAAAGTACCGGATACATACGGGCCATCAGGAAGATACCCGCCTTAACCATGGTTGCTGAGTGCAGGTATGCACTAACCGGGGTTGGTGCCGCCATAGCATGTGGCAGCCAGAAGTGGAACGGGAACTGAGCAGATTTGGTGAACGCGCCCAGCAGAACCAGAACAAGAATAACCGGGTAAGCCGCATGTTCGCGGATCAGATCGCCACTGGCCAGAACATCATGCAGGCTGTAACTGCCGACAACGTTACCGATCAGCAGAACGCCCGCCAGCAAAGCCAGGCCACCGGCACCAGTAATGGTCAGTGCCATACGGGCACCTTTGCGGGCTTCGGTCTTGTGCCCCCAGAAGCTGATCAGCAGGAAGGAGCTGATACTGGTCAGTTCCCAGAACATCCATAGCTGGATCAGGTTGTCTGACATCACCACGCCGAGCATGGCGAACATAAAGAGAATCAGATAAGCGTAGAACTTACCCATCGAATCTTTTTCCGACAGGTAATAGCGTGCGTAAAGCACGACCAGTAAACCTATCCCCAAAATCAGCAAGGTAAAGAGCAGTGCCAAACCATCTAAACGGAACGCAAGCTCAAGTCCCATCTGAGGAATCCAGCCGAAGCTTTGGCGAACGGTTTCACCTTCAAACACCTGAGGCGCAAGCTGTAAAACCAGAACTAAAGCAAGGGCGGGAAGGCCTGCAGTAAGGAAAGCGCACGCACTGCGGCTAAACCTCGATGCAAAGAGTGGTACCAGGGTTCCCAATAAGGGTAACAGTGGTATCCAGATCAGGTCATTCAACAAGGGTAGCTCCTGTTTTGTCCATCTTGTTGTTCAATCGTCAAAGGTCTGATTGATCGATAGTTACTTGCCATTTATGGGGTGGTTCGACCGTAATCTGTTGATTACGTTCATAATTATAATTAGGTGTATTTTTTTTATTCTAACTGCTTTTTTTTGTAGCTGCACGGGGCGGCCACTGACAAATATAGAGGAAGAATACTAAAAAGGGCAGCTTAAAGCTGCCCTTGAGAGGTATTGAATGGACTAAAGTTTTGACTTAAGTGCCGATAATTCCGCCGTCTTCACGCTGGATCATAATGACCGATGAGCGGGGTGTATTCTGGCCACCATCCGGGAAGTGAGAGGGTTGCAGATCTTCCCCAGGGTGCTGAACGCCGACAAAGAGTGTGCGATAGTCTGGTGTAAATGCAAGGCCGGTAATCTCGCAGGCAACAGGGCCTGTCAGGAAACGGCGAATCTCACCACTTGCAGGGTCTGCGCACAGCATTTGGTTGTTCCCCATACCGGCAAAATCACCCTTGTTTGAGTATTTGCCATCGGTCTGAATCCAGAGGCGTCCTGCGGCATCAAAACCCAGTCCATCAGGACTGTTGAACATGTTGTCCTTATTGATGTTTGCTGAGCCGCCATAAGCGGTGTCGCCATGAACTTCCGGGTTGCCCGCCATCACGAACAGATCCCAGTTAAAGCCGGATGCTGTGTGATCATTGTTTTCAGGCTGCCAGCGAACGATCTGGCCGTAGTTATTTTTCGCGCGAGGGTTAGGGCCGCCAATCGGCTGGCCTTCTTTACCACGGTTCTTGTTGTTGGTCAGGGTGCAGAAAACCTGTTGTCCTGATGGATGGACTGCAACCCATTCCGGGCGATCCATAGTGGTTGCACCAACCTGTGTGGCCGCTCGGCGGGCAAATACCAGTACTTCGGCCTGGTCGGCAAAACCGTTTTCCGGAGTCAGGCCGTTTTTACCAAAGGTCAGCTCAAGCCATTCGCCGCGACCGGCAACTTTGCCCGGCTCGGCATCAAAGCGGGCAACATACAGCGTGCCTTCTTCCAGAAGATCACGGTTGGCAGCCTGATTATCCGGGTTATAGCGGTTCTTCGAGACAAACTTATAAAGGTGTTCGCCCCGTTGATCATCGCCCAGATACACCACAACATAGCCATCCTTATTGATGGTTAGTGCTGCATTTTCATGCTTGAAGCGGCCCAGTGCGGTGCGTTTCTTCGGTTTGCTGTCCGGATTTTGCGGATCAATTTCAACAACCCAGCCGTGTCGGTTAGGTTCCTGTGGGTTAAGTGACAAATCAAAGCGGCTGTCGTGTTTGTGCCACTGATAACCCGCGTCTTTAGCACCGATGCCATAACGTTTCGCATCGGATCCCAGATCAACGGATGAATCACTACCAAAATAACCGTTAAAGTTTTCTTCGCAGGTCAGGTAAGTACCCCATGGGGTTTGGCCGTTGGCGCAGTTGTTAAAAGTGCCGAGAACTTTGGTGCCGGATGGATCAGCAGATGTTTTCAGCAGATTGCTGCCAGCTGCAGGGCCGGTCAGCTCCATTGGCGTATTGGCATGGATACGACGGTTGAAGCGGCTGTCTTTAACCACTTTCCAGCTGCCGTTGACCTTGCGGATTTCAAACACAGAAACTCCGTGTGCTGCCTGTGCTTTGCGAACATCGCTAGGGGTCATCTGTTTACCCTGATGCGGGAACAGGTACTCATAGTTGGTGTATTCGTTGTTGATCGCCATGATGGCGCGATCTTCCGACAGCGGAAAAAAGCTCATGCCATCGTTGTTATCGCCAAATTGACGTTCCTGATCATAGGCGTTGTTTTTGCCGCCATTGATAAACTCTGCTGCGTCTGAGAACAGAGGGTCGCCCCAGGAGATCAGGCGTTCCCAGCGGTAGCCATCAGGAACTGTGATGGTGTCCGCAGTAGAAGCCGGGATCGCTTTAAAGCCAATTTCAGGGCTCATCGCTTTTGAACTGGCCGAACCAGAACTCATGCCCAGTGGTGTGCAGCCTGCGGCCAGAGTGCCCAAGCCAAGCAGGGCAGCGCCGCCCATAAACTGACGGCGACTTAGGCCTTCTTCAATAATTCGGGTAAATTCCGGTGTGTCGGTTACCGGATGGTTCAGATCATCCTGCTGTTCAAAATTGCTCATGTTTCAGATCCATGTGGTCGTTTGATTTTTTATCTCTGATGTGCAGTCAGAACTTGATATGGATCATTAAACTAAGGATTGAATGTAACAATGCTGTGACAGCAGGATGACATTTCAATCATTTCCTGTCTTTCACAATATCCTCATAAAATCCGAAAGATAAGTTATATTTCAATGACTTCTTGGGTGTTGCTTAATAGGCTACAATTCCCGTGTATCTGCCCTATGATTAATTTATACCTGTGTGTGCCGAACGATTTCAGGGGTGTTTGGGCTGGGCCAACAAGGACTGAATTTTGTCAAAGTTCACTTTTAATATTCCATGGACTAAGTTCTATGCGTTGCTGCTGGTCTGCGGCCTGTTGAGCATCACGGCGTACAGTAGTTATAGTCACCTGCAATCCCTCTACTATGAGCGGGTTGAGCAGAATCTGAAAAGTCAGATCGGCACGCTTCACCAGAGTCTTTCTGCCTGGGGGCGGTCCAAAAGAAGCTATGTCTATTCCTGGGCGCGTCAGCCAGAGCTGAACCGCCATGTCCGTGTGATCACCGAAGGTCAGGGGGAATCCCTTAAAAAGCTGAGCCAGTTCGCCTTAGGGGATTACCTGCGCCCTGTTATCTCGGATCCTGAAATCAGGCACTTTTATCTGATTGGACCCGGAAATACGATTCTTGCCAGTGATGACCCGGAACGCCTTGGTTTAACCACTCCGTTGATGGCCTTTCCTTACCTGTTGAAACAAGCCTGGGGTGGGCTGGCGGTAATTACTCATCCGGTAAGGTTGATGGGGCAGGATGAAGCTTCTGTTTATGTGGCGGCGGCGGTAAAGGACTCCTCAAGCAAGCCGGTTGCGGTGTTGGTTTTTGAAGTCGATCCCACGGTGAGCTTTAATCAGGTGTTTCGTAAGTCGGCATTTTCAGAAACCGGCGAAGCTTACGCTTTTAACCGTGAAGGCATCATGCTGACGCCGGGCAGAAGCGATCATCAGGAGGTTTTGCCTTCAGTTGAAGCTTCTGGTGGAACTCTGTTGGGTGAGTTGGCTGAGGGCACAGCAACCAGTCATGAAAAGACACCTCTGGCCGCCAAAATCGGCAGCAAGAATTTCGAACTCTATGTTCGCGAGCCTTTTTCCGGGCGAGATCATGAGCAAAAGATTGGAGGTTGGATCTGGGATACACAATTCCAGATGGGGCTGGCGATGGAGCAGTCTGCCGAAGAAGGTCTGAAACTTCTGCGTAAGATGCAGTGGATTTTCCTCAGCTTTTTAGGACTGGTTATCCTGATCAGTCTCAGTTTCTTTTTTATCCTTTCTTATTGGGCCGCTTCCCGGAGCCGTGAAGAGCAGCTAGCCCGAGAAGCGCTTACTGAAGAGCTTCAGAGCATGCATGAGAGCAATACGCTCGAAATCGCTGACCGTGAAGCCAAGCACCGGGCAATTATTGATACTGCATGGGATGCCATTTTTACCGTAGACAGCCGTGGTGTCATTTTGAGTGGTAATCCTGCTACCGCCCGTATTTTCGGTTGCTTGCAGGACAAACTGGTTGGGCATCTGCTGGAAGACTCTATCTGGCTGGAAGGTCGGGAGCGTTTGACCGCCGATTATCTGGCCAGTGTCAGTGGGCAGGCGATTGAGGCGACCGGGATTCGTGCGGATCGCCGTACTTTTCCGGTGACAGTATCCATATCTCAGACGCAAACCAGTCGCGCCTCCTTCTTTACCGTTATCGTGCGGGATATCAGTGAGCAAAAAGCCTCTGAAGTTTCTTTGCTGAATGCCCAGAAGCGACTTGAGATGAGTCAGTCATTTGCGTTTATTGGCACCTGGGAGTGGGAGGTTCGCACAGATCAGGTGACAGCGACAGAGATGGCGCTTCGCCTGAATGGTCTTGAGACGGACCGAAGTCCTGTTGGTTTGGGTATCTTCTTCAGTCGTCTGCAGGCTGATGACCGCTCAGAATTAAATCGTGCGATACATGCGTCTATCGGTTCGCGTGAGTCATTTTCCATTGAGTGCCGGATTGAGGGTGACCTGCATCAGATGGAGTGGTTACTGATTCAGGGGACGCCCCTGCAGGAGCAGGGTTCGGTTAATCGCATTATTGGCCATATTCAGCGTATTACCGAGCGTAAGGCAGGAGAAAAGGCGCTTCTTGCCACGCGAAATATGCTGCGTCTGGTGTTGGATACGATACCGATTGGTGTGTACTGGAAGAATACCAATCTGACTATTGCCGGGGTAAACCGTAAGTTTTGTGAAGATGTTGAGCTGCCAGAGGAAGCGATCATCGGCAAGACGGAAAAAGATATCTACGTTAACAAAGAGCAGGCCGCGTTGGTTGAGCGTCTTGACCGGGCGGTTGTTGAATCGGGTTTACCGATCGTCAGTGGTAGCGGTCGCTACTATATGAATAACGGCAAGCTGCGTTATATCGAGATTAATCGCCTTCCGATTCAGGATCAGGATCATACAACGCTGGGTATGCTTGGGGTTTATACCGATGTTACTGAGCGCTTGGAAACCCAGAAAAGCCTTAAACGGCATCACCAGTTGTTGGCTTCTATTTATACCTCTCAACTGCGCTACTTCGCTGGTGATGATCGCCGGCAGATCTTCACGACGTTGCTTGATGAGGTTTTAAGTCTTACCGAAAGTGAATACGGTTTTATCGGTCAGGCGCTGTTCAAAGCCGATGGAGCACCCTATCTGAAAACCTACAGTATTACGGATATCTCATGGGATGAGGAGACGCAGGCGCTCTATCAGAAGACCCGTAACGATGGCATGGAATTCCACAATCTGGAGACCTTATTCGGATATTCGCTGAAGACCGGAGAGTTGGTTATCAGTAACGACCCAGCTTCAGACTCTCGTGCCAAAGGGCTGCCGCACGGGCATCCGGTCATGAAATCCTTTATGGGGGTCCCTCTGATGAAAGGAGAGCAGTTGGTGGGCATGATCGGTATTGCTAACCGTCAGAATGGTTATGATCAGGAGTTGGTGAGCTTCCTGCAGCCGATGTTTACCACTTGCTCGAATCTGATTGCGGCAATTGATAGCGATGCCCGTATTGTTGCCGCTCAGCAACAGTTGATCCGGGCGAAAGATTCCGCGGAAAAAGCCAGTAGGGCAAAAACCGAATTTTTATCCCGTGTCAGCCATGAATTAAGAACTCCGATGAATGCGATTCTGGGCTTTACAGGGTTGCTTTCGGATCTGATTTCGAATGAAGAGCAAAAAGGATTTATCGGCGAAATCCAGACTGCCGGTGGTCACCTGATGAGTCTTATTAACGAAGTTCTGGATCTGGAGCGGATCGAAGCAGGGCGGATTGATCTGCAGCCAGAACAGGTTTCATTGAAGAACTTGTTGGAAGAGTGTTGTTCGGTGACACATCAATTGGCGGCAGCAAGGGGGATCGTTATTGAGATTGATGCTAATGGTCAGCCTGATGCTGAGGTTTATGCTGATGAAGGGCGTTTGAGGCAGATTATTCTCAACCTGTTGTCCAATGCGATTAAATACAACAAACCCCAGGGTTCTGTAGCAGTCCTGATTCATCCTGAGGTTGATGGAAAGGTTTGTCTGGATGTCAGGGATACCGGCGTCGGCATGTCGGAAGAGGAGTTGTCTCATCTTTTTGAATCCTTCAACCGTCTGCATGCTGAAAACAGTGAGATTGAAGGCGCGGGGATGGGGCTGGTGATTACCCGACAACTTGCAGAGCTGATGAAAGGAAGTCTCGATGTTTCCAGTGTTAAGGGAGAGGGCACATGTTTCTCTCTGTGCCTGCCTGCAGCTAAAGAGGCGGATGAAGAAGTTTCAGGTTTGATTGGTCATGCTTCAGCTAACCAGAGGGTTCTGGTTCTTAGTTCGCGGGATTCAGTGGATGATTGTTGCCCTGAATTGGAGCAGCTTTTGGTGGGGCTTGACCTGGAGTTTGTTGATACCGGTATCTGTTTTCTTGAGGCGGCGCTCCAGAATCCCTATCAGCTAATGATCTGTGATTCTGAAATCAGTGATCTGCCGCTCCATGAGTTGCTGGGTTACCTTGCGGATGCCGATGCATTTTCAAAGGCACCTTTGCTGATTATCTCGCCGTCTGATTATTGCGTTTCTCTGGATGGGCAGGGCTTGTCCGAAGAGCAGCTGTCGATGATTTTTCAGCATTCAAAGGGGAGTTCTCCGTCAGAAGTGGTTCAGGAATTGCTTTGTTTTCCTAATCAGGATCAAGATTCCAACTGACAAGTCTGAATTAACGATGAAGAAAGTATCACTTACTTTTTGATTTTGTTAGGATTTTGCTTCAGAACAGGATGAAATCACTCTTCTCGCATAGATAATTAAGGCTTCCTTTGTGAACAGTCGTGCCTATCTGCTTAATTGGTTTATTGCCGCTTTGGCGACTCTTGCCGTTATCGGGAGTGCCGTCTATGTCGAGTCCTCTTATCTGGAGCAACTGCGTCAGAAGCGAGTTTTAGAGACTCGTGCGCGTATCTCTGAAGCGGGTGCAAGTATCGAAAGTGTCATTCGATCCAATCTTGCCAGTATGCAGGGTTTGGCGGCTTACCTCTCCATTAAGCCGGAAATCTCTCAGGTTAATTTTGCCGATACCGCTAACCTGTTTCTCAGCAATAACTCTATGGTGAATACGGTTTATCGTATCTCCAGTGAATTCCAGTACACCCATCGTTATCCTGATGCTATCAATCTTGATCTGCTGGATAGCTTTATCAAAGTTGATACTCAGGATTTTGCAATTGCCCGTAAAGCGGTCGAAACCGGTGAGGTGTTTATCTCGGGACCGGTGACAGAGGCTGATGGGATCGATTTTCTGCATATCTGGTTGCCGCTGCAGGGCAGTGGGCGTCAGCATCGCACCGCTCTGCTGTTTTTTCCCATCTCTCTGAATCAACTCTACGAAACATCTGGTCTTGAGCAGCTCTCGAAAGAGATGGAGATTGCGGTTCGCTCGGTACGGGATAACAAGCCTGCGACTGTGTTTTATGGCTCGCCTTCCCTGTTCAGTGTTTCAGATATTACCTACAGTCTTTCCTTGCCTGGTGCTCAGTGGCAGATTGTTGCTGGGATTAAGCGTGACACCTTTGTTGAGCGCTCTTCTCGTCTCTGGATTCAGATGGCGGCGGGGGTGTTAATCGCCATTATTTTCGTCATCCTGTGGTTGCGTCTTAAAGAGCTTAAAGCGGTAGGTTTAATTGAGAATCAGCAGTTGATGCTGGATCAGGCTCAAAGAGTGGGGCGAATCGGTAACTGGTCCTGGAATATCACTAAGGACGATATTTTCTGGTCTGATGAGGCTTACCGTCTGTTCGGGCTTGAAAGAGGCGATCCTTCCCTCAAAAAAAATGGCTACATGCAGTTTGTGCATGAGGATGACCGGCCAATAGTTGAGTCTGCTATCGAAGAAGCGATGAGTCGCGGTGGCAGGTATCAGGCTGATTTTCGTCTCATGCGTGCAGATTTTGATCAGCGCTGGGTGCACTCGGAAGGTTTTGTCGAGTTGAGCGCAGACAGAAAGCCGATTCGTGTGTTCGGAACTTTTCAGGATGTGACGTCCAGTCGGAAAATTGAACGAGAGCTGAAGCAGCGGGAAGCACAGTTATCTGCCATTACCGATGCGGCGCAAAGTCTGATCATGATTACCCGAGCCTCTGATGGCAAGGTGTTGTTCTGTAATCCTTCCTCTAAACGCATGCTGGGGATTGAGCCTGAAGCGCTTCTGGGACGGTCGATTGTTGAGCTTTATCCTGCGCCGGAAGATCGTCAGGAGGTTTTGCAGAGGGTTGAGAAAGATAAACAGCTTAGTAATTACACTCTCAAACTTCGCCGTGTCGATAATGGGCAAATCACTACTTTTCTGATCGGTCTGCAGCTGATTCGGTTTGAAGGTGATGACTGTTTTGTTGTCGATATGGTGGATATTACCTCCATGTTGGAGGCTCAGTCGGCACTGGCTGAGAGTGAAGAAAAATTCCGTCTTTTTGCTGAGAATGTTCCCGGTATCTTCTGGCTAGCTCATCCTGATGCACAGGATGTTGAGTTTTTAAGTCCCGGTTATCAGGCGATTACCGGTATGCGCTCAGATTTTGTGCTGACTGGTGGTGAGTGCCTGTTTGCTAATGTGGTTGAGGAAGATCGCCATCTTCTCTCCGGTATTTTTGAAGTCTCGGAAAAACCGGTTCAGCTTGAATTCAGGATTCAGCATCCTGATGGAAATACCCGCTGGCTGAGAACCCTCTCTTTCGCAACTTACGATAATTCCGGTGAAGTAAAGAATATTGCGGGCTTTGGAGAAGACATCACCGAAGCATATTTGAGTAATCAGCGAATTAAGCTGGCGGCATCGGTATTCGAAAGCACTGCAGAAGCCATTGTTGTTACCGATGCTGATAATCGGATTGTTTCGGTCAATGAGGCTTTCACCCGTATCACCGGTTATAAGTCTGAAGATGTGCTAGGACGGAATCCTTCAGTGCTGAGCTCCGGTAAGCAGTCTGCCGACTTCTATTCTGTGATGTGGCAAAGCCTTCAAAGCACCGGTAGCTGGCAGGGTGAGGTCTGGAATCGTAAGAAAGATGGTGGCCTTTATGTGGAGTGGCTCTCGATCACAGCCCTTAAAAACCGCTTTGACGAAGTGGAGAACTATGTAGCGGTTTTCTCGGATATCACGGATCGCAAAGAAAAAGAAGAGCTGATCCGCTATCAGGCGAACTATGATGCGTTGACAGGACTGCCAAACCGGGTGCTCTTCAATGACCGTCTGACTCAGGCGATCTCTTCAGCACGGCGCTATCCGAAGGATCGCGGTGCTCTGATGTTTATCGACTTGGATCACTTTAAAGAAGTGAATGATACCTTAGGCCATGAAGCTGGCGATAACCTGTTGAAGATGGTTGCCGAGCGCCTGAAAAAATACACCCGTGAATCAGATACTGTGGCTCGATTGGGTGGTGATGAATTTACGGTAATGTTGCCTTCTATCGCGGCGATTGAAGATGTTGGCAAAGTTGCTGAAAAGATTATCGAGTCGCTTTCCAAGACCTTTGATCTTAATGGTAAAGCAGCGCATATCTCGGCCAGTATCGGTGTAACAATTTTCCCGGATGATGGTGAAGAACTGACCCGAGTGCTGCAAAACGCGGATCAGGCGATGTACGCTGCTAAATCTGCTGGGCGTCACACTTATCGTTTCTTTACACCTCTGATGCAGCAGGAAGCGGAACGTCGTCAGCTGCTACAGAATGACCTGCGATCCGCGCTGGAGAATCGTGAGTTTGAGCTTCATTACCAGCCTGTGGTTGATCAGCAGGGGAGAGCAGTTAAGGTTGAGGCTTTGGTGCGCTGGAATCATCCTCAGCAGGGGCGTGTACCCCCGGATCAGTTTATCTCTTTGGCCGAGGAGACCGGGCTGATCATTCCTTTGGGTGGCTGGGTCTTCAATCAGGCGGTTTCAGAGATTTCCCGCTTGAGAAAGCAGTATCCGAGTCTTGGGGTTGCGATCAATCTGTCATCTAAGCAAATTGGAACTGATGAGCCTCATGTTGAGCACTTTGTTGATATCGTTCAGCAATATGACCTGCCTACAGAGTTCGTTACCCTTGAGGTTACCGAGTCTCTGTTTCTTGATCCGGGTGGTGATTCTGTCGATAAGCTCAATCGTTTGCGGGGGCAGGGTTTCGAAATTGCGATTGACGACTTTGGGACAGGCTATTCCTCATTAAGTTATCTCAAGCAATTACCGTTAACGACGATAAAGATTGATAAGAGTTTTGTTTCTGATCTCGATAAAGATCAGGGTGACCGTGTTTTGGTTGATGCTATCTTATCGATTGCACAAAGCATGCAGTTAAGTGTTATCGCCGAAGGTGTTGAGACAGATGCTCAGTCAGATTATTTGGTAAAAGGCGGTGCTCAGATGCAACAAGGTTGGCTTCATGGTAAGCCTATGCCTTATGAAGAATTGGCTGGCTGGCTTAAAGAAAATCTAAAGTAACGCTTTTTTCTTTACCACAATCGAGTATATTTGAACTAAGCTGAAAAAGTGCTGCAGAATCAATGACAAAGTGGATGTTTTAAACGCGACTAAAGTACAGTGTTAGGGCTTTTGTTCGCGACTAAGGTGTAGCCTTATAAAACAATCTGTTACTGCTAATATTTGTTATTGATACATTTTTTATGCGGGTTTAATATTTGTCAGCCCGGTAACGGTGCGCTTTATTTAGAGTACAGGAGTTATAAATGGGTCATCGTACATCTACTGCCGGAGCTGTTAACGTTTCTGCTGCTTCATTGGTCTCTGGCTTTGTTGCTGCGCTTGTTATTTGGGGTGCAGGTAGCCTTCTATCATTAAATTCACATCTTGTTTTTGTCATTTCCATTATTGCTGCTTTGGTTGCAATCTGGTTGATGAATCGCACGTCCAACGTGGTGGATTCATCCGTTAATGCTGCTCCAGTGCTCGCAAGGCAGACTGCTGATACTTTTAACACCTTTTCCACCAGTCTTTCGGTTGAATTCAAAGAGTCCCGCGAAGAGATTCTTCAGGTTAAAAATCTCCTTGATACCGCTATTGGTCAGTTGATTGAGAATTTTACTCAGGTTCATCAGAAAACCCAGGAGCAGCAAGCTCTGACTAATCGTATTACTCAACATATGTCCGCTGGGGAAGATGTTGATTCGATCTTCTCAGGCTTTATCCATGATACAACTGAAACCTTTGAGATCTTCATGGATAACGCGGTTCAGGCAAGTAAATTTGCTATGGGGCTGGTGGAGATTATGGACGATATGGCCAGTAAAATTGGCGGCATCGTTAAACTTCTCGATGAGATTGACGATATTGCTGATCAGACCAACCTGTTAGCTCTGAACGCAGCAATTGAAGCTGCAAGGGCAGGCGAGGCCGGTCGGGGCTTTGCTGTTGTGGCCGATGAAGTTCGTTCCTTGTCGAAGAAAACAACGCACTTTAGTGACCAGATCCGCTCGTTAATGACAGACCTGCACAGCTCATTTTCAAATGCTGATACGTCTATTCAGCGAATTTCGTCTGTGGATATGGGCTTTGCCAGTGAGTCTAAGCGCAGAATCGAGCAGGTTTTGGAGCAGCTTGAGAGAATTAATCACGAGTCTTCAGAGGCTTTGTCTTCCCAGAGTATTCTGGCTGCTGAAGTTGAAGAGAATATTCAGCAGGCCACAACAGGTCTGCAATTCCAGGATATGACCAGTCAGCTGCTGGATCACACAGAAACGCGCCTGGATGCGATTCATGATCTGATGGATGATCTGGCGCACCTTACAAAAGAAGATAGTGCCCGCACAGCGGAAGAGATTTTACTGCATATTCGCGAGAAGCTTCAGGAAACTCGCACAAAGATTGATAACATGAAACATAACCCGGTTGCTCATGGAAACATGGATTCCGGGGACATTGAACTATTTTAATGATTAGGTGGTGGAGGAACTTATGGCCAAGAAAATTCTGACGGTGGATGACGCAGCCTCAATTCGTCAGATGGTGGCTTTCACTCTCAAAGGTGCAGGGTATGAAGTGGTAGAAGCTGTCGATGGACAGGATGGTCTGAATAAGGCCAAGTCCGGACAGTTTGATCTGGTCCTGACGGATCAGAATATGCCGAAAATGGATGGTCTGACATTGATTAAGTCACTGCGGACTCTTCCTCAATACAGCCGTACCCCGATTTTGATGCTCACCACTGAATCCAGTGACGATATGAAGGCGAAAGGTCGCGCTGCCCGCGCAACCGGTTGGCTGGTTAAGCCGTTTGATCCGGCGAAACTTCTGGAAGTTGTTAAGAAAGTACTGGGCTAATTTGCTTTAGGCAACAGAGACGGATGGTGCGTAATGTCATTTGATTTAAGCCAGTTCAATCAGCTGTTTTTTGAAGAAACTGCTGAGCATCTCGCGACAATGGAGAGCCTGATGCTGAATATGGATGTTCAGTCACCCGATATGGATGACCTGAACGCTGTATTCCGTGCTGCACACTCCATTAAGGGGAATAGCGGTACCTTTGGCTTTAATGACATGACCGCCGTCACCCATGAATTGGAAACTCTTCTGGATCTGGTTCGTAAGGGTGAAACTGATCTGACAGATGAAATGGTGGACGTCACCCTGCAGGCTGGGGACGTTCTTGGTGGAATGCTTGAGGCTCATCAAAACGGTGAAGAGCCTGATCAGGAGCCCGCTAAAGCCGTTATTGAAGAACTGAACCGTCAGCTTGCGATTGCTAAAGGTGGTGACTTTCCTCAATCAGAGCCTCAGTCTGGCCAGACCTTTGCTGAAGAACTTCCTCCACAGACTGAAGCTACTCAAAGTGCCCTGACTCAATCCTATCTGATTCGTTTCCCTGCTCCCGATCAGGAGCTGGATATGTTGTTCGATTCTTTAAAAGAGCTGGGTGATCTGACGATTATCGATGCCCCTTCCGAAGATTCGAATGACTGGCTGTTCTCGCTGCAAACCGATTCTGCGAAGGATGATCTGAAAGATCTGATCACCTTTATGGTTCCGGAAGATAATCTTTCCATTGAAGAAGAGTTGTCTGCGGATGATGGCAGTTTTGGCTTTTTTGAAACGGTTGGTTCTGATGAATCATCGGACGATGATGTTGGATACGGCTTCTTTGATGATCTGGAACTTTCGGATGATAAAGCCCCGCAAGCGGCTGCTAAGGAAGATGACGATCCGGGTTTTGGCTTCTTTGATGATGAGCCTGAAGAAGCGTCGTCTGACTCATCCGATAAGAAAGATTCAACCCAGCCCGACTCAGATAAATCAGATGCTGATCCAGGATATGGTTTCTTTGATGAGCCTGAAGAGTCTTCCGCTAAAGAAATGTCTTCGTCCTCTGACAAAAGCTCAGAGAAAGAGCAAAAGTCAGACAAAAGTGATCAGGGAACCGAGTTTGATGGCTACGGCTTCTTTGAGCCACTGAAGAACCAACCGGCTGCGAAACAGGAAAACTCATCGGCCAAGTCCGCTGATAAGCCTGCTCCTGCTAAGGTTGAAACGGCCAAGAGTCGATCAGCTAAACCGGCTGCCGCAGCTGCGGTAAAAGGGGGGGGGGCGGATTCATCTATTCGGGTGAGTGTTGAGAAAGTTGACCAGCTGATTAACCAGGTTGGCGAGCTGGTGATTACTCAGGCGATGTTGGCTCAGATGGCTTCTGAGGTCGATCCTATCCTGCATGAAAAAATGGCCAACGGCCTGGCTCAGTTGGAGCGTAATACCCGAGATCTGCAGGATTCGGTGATGTCGATCCGTATGATGCCGATAAGCATCGTGTTTAGTCGTTTCCCCCGGGTTGTGCGTGATCTGGCTGGTAAATTGAATAAGAAGGTTAAGCTGGAGATGGTGGGTGAAAACACCGAGCTTGACCGAAGTATGATTGAGAAGCTTACCGACCCTCTGACACACCTGATCCGCAACAGTCTTGATCATGGTATCGAGTCTCCGGAAGCCCGTGCTGCTGCTGGTAAAGACCAGACCGGCACCATTCTGCTGCGAGCATCCCATCAGGGTGGGAATATTGTTGTTGAAGTGCAGGACGATGGTGCAGGCCTGAACCGCGAGCGAATTTTGTCCAAAGCTCAGGAGAAGGGCATTGCGGTCTCTGAGAATATGCCGGACTCAGAGGTATGGCAGCTCATTTTTGCTCCAGGGTTTTCCACTGCTGCTGCGGTAACTGATGTATCAGGCCGTGGTGTAGGTATGGATGTTGTAAAACGAAACATCACCTCGCTGGGTGGGCGTCTTGAAATTGAATCGATGGAAGGAATCGGAAGCCGTATCAGCATCCGCTTACCACTGACCCTGGCGATTCTTGACGGTCTGCAGGTGGCTCTGGGTGACGAGATTTATATTGTACCTCTGACCAGCATTATAGGTTCGATGCAGCCTGATCCGAACGACATCAAGACGGTCTCTGGAGAAGGCGCTGTTATCAATGTCAGAGATGAGTATCTGCCGATTATTAAGCTGGGTGAGCTGCTGAACATGCCGGCTGAGTTTAATGACTACGAGCAGGGCATTATGGTTGTTCTGGAATCGGACGGTAAACGGGTTGGCTTGTTTGTCGATGATCTCGTCGGCCAGTCTCAGGTTGTGATTAAGAGTCTTGAGGCAAACTATCGGAAAGTTGATGGTGTGTCTGGTGCCACAATTTTAGGAACAGGGCGGGTAGCTCTGATTCTTGATGTAGAAGAATTGATCAGCATGCATAAGAAGCGTGCGAAGAAGAAGCCTAGCGGCATGCTGGTACAAGGGGTTTGAGCATGGCAGAACAGATAGCTGAAAATCAGGATAACAGTGAATACGGTCGTCTTTTGGGGCAGGAGTATCTCACTTTCTCCCTTGGGGATGAACATTATGCTGTCGATATCCTTAAGGTTCAGGAGATCCGGGGTTATGGTGCAGTAACAAAAATTGCTAATGCCCCATCGTTCATCAAAGGTGTGATCAACCTGCGTGGTGTGATTGTGCCGATTATCGATTTACGGATTAAGTTCAATCTTGGCAAAGCACATTACGATGAATTCACCATCGTCATCGTACTTAATCTTGCGAATCGTGTTGTTGGTATGGTTGTTGACGGTGTATCTGATGTTGTTTCTCTGGCGGGAGACGAGATTAAGAATCCACCGGATTTTTCAGCCAACTTTGATTCGGAATACATTCTGGGCCTGGCTACTGTGGATGAGCAGATGCTTATCATTGCAGATATTGAAAAGCTGATGTCCAGTGAAGAGATGGCTTTAGTCGATAAAACTCGGGCCAGAGCTGAGTAACAGCGGTTTATTTAACAGATTTCAGTTTCGAGATGCAGGTTCAGTTGGAGAACGGGCAATGAGTACAAAAACATCAATACGGTCAAAACTGCTAAGTGTTGCATTCGCAGCAGGCGGTCTTGTCGCAGCAGGGGCGCTGGTTACCTTTCTGGGACAGGGTGAAAACACACTTTACTGGGCATTAGCGCTTCATGCTGCTGCTCTGGTAGTTCTCTTCAGTGGTGCCCGTACGGTCTTGGCTCAGGTAGAGCAGCCGTTACATCAGTTAATGGCAATTGCCAAACACTTCTCTGATGGTAAGCCGGCTCATTCTGATCCTGTTGTCGATAATGAGATTGGTGCTGTTGTTCGGGCACTTGTTGATGCTCAGGCGGATGTTGGTAAAAAGCGTCAGAAAGAGCTCCGTCAGTTTGACCAGATGGCGCGTATCAAGCGTGGCTTGGATGTGGTTAACACTAACGTGATGATCGCTGATGCTGAGCTGAATATTATTTACGTCAATGCTTCTATCCAACGTATGCTTCGTGAACGCGAGTCCGAGCTGCAGAAGTCATTGCCTCATTTCGATGCCAGCAATCTTGTTGGAAAGAATATTGATATTTTCCACCGTAATCCTGGCTATCAGCGTAAATTGCTGACTGGCCTGACCGGTGCTCATAAAGCCCGCATCAATGTTGGCGAGACGACTTTCTCTCTGGTTGTTCACCCGATCTCCAATAATGGCGAGCGAAATGGTTACATCGTTGAGTGGCAGGATCTGACTGATACTTTGGCTCAGGAATTGAAAGAGCAGGAGTTAAAAGAGCAGCAAGCCGAACTGATGGGTGAGAACCAGCGCATCCGTCGTGGTCTGGATGTTGTGAATACCAATGTGATGATCTCTGATGCGGATCTCAATATTGTGTATATGAACGAATCCATTCTGGAGATGCTGGATCGTAATGAAGCAGAGATTCAGAAGGAGCTGCCTCACTTTGATGCCGATAACCTTCTGGGTCAGAACATCGATATCTTCCACAAAAATCCAGAAATGCAGCGTCGTATGCTGGCTAGTTTGACGGATACTCATAGTGCGAGGCTCAAGATTGGGGCGAGTGCCTTTGATCTACAGGTGACTCCAATTGGAACACCGGAGCAGCGTCAAGGCTTTATTGTTGAATGGCGTGACCTGACTGACTCCCTGGCTCAGGAAGCGAAAGAGAAAGAGCTGAAAGAACAGCAAGTTGTGCTGATGAATGAGAATCAGCGAATTCGTCGTGGCCTGGATGTTGTAAACACTAATGTGATGATCTCAGATGCGGATCTCAACATTGTGTATATCAACGAGTCTATTCTGGAAATGCTGGAGCGCAACGAATCTGAGATTCAGAAAGAGCTGCCTCACTTCGATGCCGCTAACCTTCTGGGTCAGAATATCGATGTGTTCCATAAGAATCCGGAAATGCAGCGTCGAATGCTGTCCGGGTTGACAGATACTCATAGCGCGACACTGAAAATTGGTGAAAGTACGTTTGACCTGCAAGTGACTCCAATCGGAACGCCAGATCAGCGTCAGGGCTTTGTCGTTGAATGGCGAGATATGACAGATATTCTGCGTCGTGAAGCAGAAGCAGAAGAGATCAACCGTAAGCAGCGTGAGCTATCTGATATCAATCAGCGTATCCGTAACGCTCTGGATAACGTGTCCAGCAACGTGATGATGGCGGATACTGATCTTAATATTATTTACATCAATGATGCATTGCGTGGCATGTTCCGTGAGTCTGAGGAGCTGATCCAACGTGAGCTTCCTGAGTTTGCTGTAGACAGCCTGATTGGCAAGAACATCGATGTGTTCCATAAAGATCCGGCGCATCAGCGACACATGCTGGCAGCGCTTAAAAATACTCACCGTGCGAAGATCTCCATTGCGGGTCGTTACTTCGCCTTTATTGCCAACCCTATCTTTAACGAACATGGTGAGCGCCTGGGTACGGTTGTTGAATGGTCTGATACAACCAATGAAACTCTGGCTCAGGCTGAAATTGCCGATATCGTGGAAGGTGCGTCTCGTGGTGACTTCAATCGTCGCATCAATACCAGTGGCAAAGACGGCTTCTTCCTGGATCTGGCAAGCGGCATGAATAACCTGATGGAGACAACTTCTGAAGGTCTGTCTGAGGTTGCCCGTGTACTGAGTGCAATGTCGAAAGGCGACCTGACTGAGCGTATCGAGCAGGACTTTGAAGGCATGTTCGGTCAGCTGAAAGATGATGCGAATGCTACTGTCGATCAACTGGCAAGTATTGTTACTCAGATTAAAGAAGCCTCTGATGCAATTAACACTGCAGCAAGCGAGATTTCTGCCGGTAATAACGACTTGTCTCAGCGTACTGAGGAGCAGGCTTCGAGTCTGGAAGAGACTGCCGCTTCTATGGAAGAGCTGACTTCAACAGTCCAGCAAAACGCAGAAAATGCTTCTCAGGCTAATAATCTTGCCCAAGGTGCGAGTCGTATCGCGCAGAAAGGTGGTGATGTTGTTAGTCAGGTTGTCAGCACCATGCGCACCATCAGTGATAACTCTAAGCAGGTTGAAGAGATTATCAGTGTGATCGACAGTATTGCCTTCCAGACCAATATTCTGGCCTTGAACGCAGCTGTTGAGGCTGCGCGAGCTGGTGAGCAAGGTCGAGGCTTTGCAGTGGTAGCGACTGAAGTTCGCAACCTGGCGAAGCGCAGTGCTGGTGCCGCTAAAGAGATTAAAGAGCTGATCGTGACTTCGGTAGACACCGTCGAAGAGGGCTCTAAGCTGGTTGATGATGCCGGTTCAACAATGAAAGATATCGTTGATGCCATTGGTCAGGTGACCAGTATCATGACCGAAATCTCAGCGGCTTCTGCGGAACAGCGCTCCGGTATTGAACAGGTGAATACTGCAATTACCCAGATCGATGAGGTGACCCAGCAGAACGCTGCTCTGGTTGAGGAGGCAGCAGCGGCAGCTGAATCGACAGAAGAACAGGCTCGCTCACTGGTTAACTCAGTAAGTCTGTTTAAGCTGAGTGCCGATTCATCTTATCAAAGCCCTGTGATGTCACCGGTTAAGTCTCCGGCTCCGGTTGCAAGAGAAGAGATTAAATCTCCTGCGGCTCCTAAGGCAGAGGCAAAACCAGCGGCTAAAGAGCCACCTAAAGCGGTTCCGCAAAAGGCGAAACCAAGCCTGGATGACGACTGGGAAGAGTTCTGATTCTTTTAAGTCTTGTATGATTTAGGCTGCCGATTGGCAGCCTATTTTTTAGGATTCAACGATGCACACATCCCGCCCGGATCGTGAATTTCATTTCACGGATGATAACTTCGCTACCATTAAGAAACTGATTTATGAGCGTGCCGGAATCAATCTGGCCGAAACAAAGCGAGATATGGTCTACAGCCGTTTGTCCCGACGTTTAAGGGCAAACAATCTGCGCACATTTCAGCAGTACCTAGAGCTACTGAATGACCCTGATAGTCATGAGCAGCAGGAATTTGTTAATTCGTTGACCACGAATCTGACATCATTTTTCAGAGAGTCACACCATTTTGATATTCTGAAAGAGTATTTCACTGAACATAAGAATAAGAAGAGTTTCAGAATATGGTGTTGTGCGGCGTCGACTGGTGAAGAACCTTACTCAATCGCGATGGCTGCGATTGAGCATTTTGGTACTTATAATCCACCGGTGGAGATTTTCGCATCTGATTTGGATACTAAAGTTCTCGAAAAAGCTCAGCGTGGGGTCTATTCTTTCGAGAGGGTGGAAAGACTTTCCGATCAAAGACTTAAGTCGTTTTTTTTTAGAGGGAAGGGTGATAATTCAGGTTTAGTTAAAGTAAAATCTGAATTGCAGGATCTTGTTTACTTCTTTAATCTCAATTTGCTGAGTGAGTCGTGGCCTTTTGATCAGCAGTTCGACATCATATTCTGTCGTAACGTGATGATTTACTTCGATAAACCGACTCAATATAAAGTTCTTAAGAAGTTCCTGCCGCATCTGAGAGAAGATGGCTTACTGTTTGCCGGACATTCGGAGAGCTTCCCCCATGCCTCTGACCTGTTCAAGCTACGCAAGCACACGGTCTATGTGAAAGCGCATAAAATGAGTTAAACGGTAGGAAGTGCCATGGAAATATTGCATGAAGCATCGCAACCCAAAATTTATTTCGACAGAAAATTTAACTGTCAGGTTGCGAAGATCTTACCCGGTGAGTTTTACGTAACCTCAACGGATATGGCGATTAGTACCGTGCTTGGTTCGTGTGTTTCTGCCTGTATCAGGGATACCAAGCTTCATATTGGTGGTATGAATCACTTTATGTTGCCGGGGAATTCAGATGTTTTTAACCCCTTAAGTGCATCAGCCCGATACGGTAGTTATGCCATGGAGATGCTGATTAACGAAATTCTCAAACGCGGTGCCAGTCGTGAAAATCTGGAAGCCAAGATTTTTGGTGGTGGCAACGTTGTAGAGTCGATGACTACCAGCAACGTAGGTAAGCGTAACGCGCAGTTTGTGATCGATTACCTGGGTTTTGAATCAATCCCAATTGTCGCTCAGGATTTGTTGGATACTTGCCCCCGAAAGGTTGTCTTTTTTCCTAAGACAGGCAAAGTTCTGATGAAGCGCCTGCGTAGTGGTGGTGTTGACCGCGAAGTGCTGGAAATCGAAAACCAGTACAGCAAGTCTCTTGGTCAAACGCCTGTCTCGAATGATATCGAGCTGTTTGACTAACCGTGATGATTGAAGGAAGTAAACATCGTGATTGAGGTTGTTATCGTCGATGACTCTGCACTCATTCGTAATCTTCTGAAAGAGATTATCAGTGAGCAAGAGGATATGACTGTTACCGGAATGGCAAAGGATCCCTATGAAGCCCGCGAGATTATCCGGCAGGTGAATCCTGATGTAGTGACATTGGATGTTGAGATGCCAAAAATGCATGGTCTGGATTTTCTGGAGAAGTTGATGCGCTTGCGTCCGACTCCGGTTGTAATGATTTCAACGCTGACCACAATGGGCTCAGATACCACTATTCGCGCTCTGGAACTTGGTGCTATCGATTTTATTGCCAAGCCGAAAGTGGGTGTTTCCAGCGAGCTGAAGCAATACAGTGAGATTATCTGCGATAAAATCCGTATTGCCGCTCAGGCGGGACCTCGTCTTGCAGGTATCCGCAAGAAAATCGCTAATCAAAATTCTGAAGATAAGCCGGTTTTATTTTCCCCTAAAGCGCTTAGTAAGATTATTGCTGTAGGTGCCTCAACAGGCGGTACCGAGGCAATCAAAGCCTTTCTGATGCCTTTGCCCGCTCAATCCCCTCCAATCGTGATCACCCAACACATGCCGCCGGGGTTTACTAAAACTTTTGCTGAGCGCATGGATTCATTGAGCCGGTTAAAGGTAAAAGAAGCTGAAGAGGGTGATGTCCTTAAGCCTGGCCATGTTTTTATTGCACCCGGTGATCGTCACCTGAAAGTCGTGAAGGAAAGTGGGCGTTTTGTCGTTAAACTTGACTCCGGTCCACCGGTAAACCGTCATAAGCCTTCAGTTGATGTTCTGTTTGACTCCCTTGTTGAACATGCAAATATTGTTGCTGGTGTCATTTTAACCGGAATGGGGGCTGATGGTGCCCAGGGGCTGAAACGATTAAGAGATGCCGGAGCGAGAACTTTTGGTCAGGACGAAGCCAGTTGTGTGGTTTATGGAATGCCAAAAGCGGCGGAAAAACTTGGAGCTGTAGAGTTTGTACATCCTTTGAAATTAATTCCTGTACAGCTAGCCCGAACCGTGAATAATTGATTGCAGTGTATTGTTATAAATAGAGTTTTTGGGAGTAATAATGAATATTCAAACTTCGTCTACTGATGCGCAGAGCACAATGCGTCTGAATGGTCGTTTTGACTTTAACGCCCATAAGGTTTTTCGTGAAACTTACCAGCAATTGCTTGATGACAAGGCTAAAGCAATTGTTCTGGACCTGAGCCAGGTTGATTATCTCGACAGTTCAGCGCTGGGTATGCTTCTGCAGTTTAAAGAGAAAGCGGATATGCAGGGCACGAAGATCTCTCTGCACAACTGTTCCCAGCTGGCTAAAGACGTTCTGGCGATCGCCAACTTTGACAAGCTGTTTGAAATTTCCTGATCGGTGATCTGACTATGCGTATTCTTGCTGTTGATGACACGCGAGCCAACCTTGTATTGCTTCAGGCAATGCTCAAGCGTTCTGGCCATGAGGTAGTAACTGCCGAAAATGGTGAGGATGCTTTGCAGGTTTTTGAAGAGCAACAACCAGATCTGGTGCTCATGGATGTAATGATGCCCGGTATGGATGGCTTTGAAGCGGCTCAGAAGTTGCAGGAGATGTCTGCTCCTCGTTGGGTGCCTATCATCTTTATCTCCGCTGCAGCGACAGAAGAGTACTACATCAAGGGCCACCAATCCGGTGGGGCTGATTACCTGTTTAAACCGATTAATCAGGTAATCCTCAATACAAAGATTGAGTCCATCAAGCGTATTGTGGATATGCAGAATACTCTGCACAGCCAGAACACAGCGTTGCAGGAATATGTAGAGAAAGATGAGGCGGAACGCCGTATATCGCGCCATATCATGGAGCACATGGCAGAAAGCAAAGGACTGGAAGATCCACTGATCAGTTCGATGATTACTCCCGCTGAACAGTTTAGTGGTGATGTGCTCTGTGCGGCCCGTTCTCCAAGCAACCGACTCTACCTTTTGATTGGTGATGCTGTTGGACATGGTCTGGCAGCCGCTATCAATACACTACCGATTTCCGGCACCTTTTATTCAATGGTGTACAAAGGATTTGAACTCCAGACCATTGCAAAAGAATTGAATCGCCGGATCAAAGAGGCGATGCCGACAGGTTGTTTTGTTGCCTGTGGTATTGTGATGATTGATCCAGGTGAATCATACGCAGAAGTTTGGAATGCCGGTTTGCCGACCTTCTATTGCGTGGACTCTCACGGCCATGTTTCCGATACCTTTGAATCGACTCAGTTGCCGCTTGGTGTCTTGACGGCCGATCAATACGAAGTAAAGAGTGAGATTATTCCTTATCGTCCTGGTCACCAGATCATCCTTTTCTCTGATGGTCTGATCGAAGCAGAGAACAGCGATGGTGAGTTCTTTGGCATTGAGCGTCTTTTGGGATGTCTGCACAATCCTGAAAATCGTCTGGATGATATCCGTTTCGCTCTTGAAGAGTTTATGGGGGAGGAAAACCCTCATGATGATGTGACTCTGGCCTTGGTTGATATGCCTGCACAGGACTCTTCTGGCATGGAGATTTTCAGTGATCATCAGCAAACTGAAATTCTGACCTCTGTCGCTGAAGCCGATGGCCTCGACTGGCGTGTAAACTTCCATCTTGGTGTTTCTGAAGTTAAGGCTCTGGATCTGACTCCTATGATCCTTGGTGCTCTTGGTCAGTTTAAAGGAGTTGAGCAGCACAATCAGAAGCTCTTCCTGATCATGGCAGAGCTATTGAATAATGCACTTGATCACGGTTTGCTCAAGCTGGATTCCAGTCTGAAGTCCGGGCCGGACGCCTTTGAGAAATACCTGTCTGAGCGACAGGATCGTCTTGAAACCCTCGAATCAGGCTTCATCGAAATTACTGCCAGCAAGCTGCGCTTACACGATGAGTCTTTCCTGCGCATCACGATTGAAGATACTGGGGAAGGCTTCAACTATGAAACTATTAATCAGGGGGATGCAGGTCAGTCTGCTATGCATGGGCGTGGTATCAAGCTGGTTAAGCAGCTTTGTCGCGCGGTTGTTTATGAAAATCGCGGCAACAAGGTTACAGTTGATTACGATCTGAATACTGTGAACAAGTCCTGATGAAAATTGCTTTTCTGGGCATTGGGCTCATGGGGCTTCCCATGAGTCATCGCCTCTTCTCTGCAGGTTTCGACCTGACTGTCTGGAACCGTTCCTCTGAAAAATGCCTGCCTCTGCAAGAACTTGGTGTAACTATTGCCGATAGTCCGCAGGATGCAGTATCTGACGCCGAAATTATCTTCACTTGCCTGACGGATAGCTCAGCTGTTGCCGAGGTCTGGCAGCAGATTCAGTCCTCGGTTTCTTCCGGCTCTATTCTCGTTGATTGTTCCAGTATCGATCCGGAAGTTACCCGTGAGCTAGCATCGCAAGCTAAATCCAGAGGTGTGTGCTGGATCGACTGTCCTGTTTCAGGTGGGGTGCCTGGGGCTCAGGCTGGCACTTTGGCAATGATGGCTGGTGGTGATTCGTCTGCTGTTGATCGGATCAGGCCAGTGCTGGCTAATCTCTCATCCAAAGTGACCTATATGGGGGAGAGTGGCTCCGGGCAATACGCAAAGATCTGTAATCAGATGATTGTCAGCTGTAATGCACTGGTTATTGCTGAGGTTGTTGCTTTTGCTGAAAAGGCTGGTGTCGATAGCAGCAAACTCGCGGAAGCTTTTTCTGGTGGCTTTGCCGATTCTAAACCTTTACAGATTTTGGCTCCTGAGATGGCAGAGCGCCGGTTTGAACCGCCAAAATGGCATGTTGATACCCTCCTGAAAGATCTTTCAATGGCGGTGGCCCATCTTGAGAAGTCATCTGCCGATGGACCGATGACGCAATTGGCTAAAACGTTAATGCAGTCGCACAGTGAAGATGGCTTTGGTGGGCAGGACCCTTCCACGCTGGTTAAGCGTTATCTGGATATCAAATAGTGATGAGTAATCCGTTAATTGCGAATATTTCCCTTTTGTTTTCTGATCATCCTATGGAAGAACGTTTCCAGAAGGCGGCAGATGTTGGTTTTAGTCAGGTAGAAATCCAGTTCCCTTATGAGTGGGCCGCTGAAGATCTTAAGGGATGGGCTGATGCGGCTGGTGTTAGTGTTTATCTGATTAATGTTCCGGCTGGTGAGCTTCTTTCTGGTGGAAAAAGTTTTAGTTGCCATCGGGAGCGGCAACCAAGCTTTATTTCAGCGTGTTCTAAGGCTGTTGAGTACGGTAAGGTTCTAGGAGTTAGTCGGATCAATGTTCTTGCAAGCAATCTTGATCATGATGATAAGCCTGACGAAGTTGTAGCCACTTATGTGGAAAATATCCGATATGCAGCTGAGGTTATGTTGCATGAAGGGATTCAGGTAACCTTTGAGGCGATCAATAATCTTGATATGCCGAATTATCTGATCAACAGTTTTGCGGATATGAAGGCTGTTTATGACGCTGTGGCTCATCCCAATGCTTTTATGCAATATGATATCTATCATATGGCGATGATGAATGAGCCAGTTGTGGAGCAAATTGAGGGATTCTCCTCCTCAATCGGGCATATTCAGTTTGCTGATAAACCGGGCCGTGGTGCGCCTAATACTGGAGAACTGCCGCTGGGAGAAATCTTTCAGCGGATTGATGCTTGCGATTATTCCGGTGCAGTTGCTGCAGAGTATCGCGTTTCGGGTAATGATGAGATGGATTACGGTTGGCTCAAAGGTTAGTCTGGGTCGTTTTTGAACAAACCCGTAGAAACGAAAAAGCCACATTCAATGTGGCTTTTGTTTATTTGTGGCTTTCGTTTTTGGCGGCCAGCAGATTAACCAGTTTAGCAATAATTTTGTCTTTAATCTTTTCTCGGGTGAGTGGTGGGAGTGAGTGCATCACCTTCTTATCGAAGCGGAAAAGAATGCAGGTCTCATCAGCAACCACATTACTGGTGCGGGGCGTGTTGGTTAGAAATGACACCTCACCGAAAAAATCGCCTGGCTGAAGGTCGGCGAGTTTTTTACCATTCTCTTCCAGTGAAACATGAGCGCTACCGTGAAGCAGGATGTAGAACGCTGAATCCCTTTCACCCTGAACGATGATGTTTTCCCCTTTATCAGCCGCTACAAAACGGCTTCGGGTGTCCACAATCATGTTCTTTTCGCCCGGATTAAAAGCACTGAAGAAATCAATCTTATCGAGAATATTCAGTATCTTAACCCGATTAATCAGCCGTATGCCTTTCATCTCGTTGACCTTATTTTCTTTTTGGCACAGTTTAACGCTATCTTAGACGTGTACACAAACCCTGCAACATAAATAGTATTGAAGATAATACAATTGTGCGCTGCGTCACCTTTAACCGGTGTATTGTTACACTAAATCACGCTAACATAATGACAAATAATGATTTTTACCTCATGGAGGAGGGCGTATCATGCACAGGATGCTTCTCTCAAAAGGTTAAACACTATGGCAATAAACGATAAAGGCGATCTGATAAAAGTATCGGCAGATGACCTTATGATTGGGGACACTTTGCCATGGACTGTTTACGATGCCACAGGACGCTTGCTGATGGATTCAGGTCACGTTATCTCCACTCAGTCCCGCCTTAATTCTATTATCTCGTCTGGTTATCGTTTAGACGAACTGCCGACTGAGGCTGATGAAGTTGCAGCAAGCGATCTTCCATCACCAGTGGTTTATGCGAAAGATACCAACCCTTTTAATGAGCTCGAGGAGATGTGTCTTGAGCTTGAGCAGGCATTTGGCGGCATTGTTGGTGATGGTAGTTTTAAGGAAGGCCGTCTTGAGCGCCGTCTGTATGATTCGGCATCCCAGATCCAGGGGCTTATTAAACTTAACGCAGATGCTTTGCTGGGCTCCATCCATCTGTCTAACAAGTTTAACTACTCGATTAAACATCCTCTGCACGTTGCGATTATCTCCAGCATCATTGCCGACTCTTTGGATTTACCTCAGGATATTCAGTTGGCGATGATTGGCGCGGCCATCACTGCAAACGTTGCGATGAACTCCTATCAGGATAGTCTGCAGAAGCACAAAGGTCCTTTGACTGACGAGCAGAAATCCCGTGTTCTCAAGCACCCTCAGGAAAGTTATGACCTGTTGAAAACTGCAGGTATTACGAATCAGCTTTGGCTGGATATTGTTCTGCAGCACCATGAAAAGATTGACGGGAGTGGATATCCTCGAGGACTGCGTGGTGATCAGATCTGTCTGGAAGCAAAAATTGTCGGCCTTGCGGATATCTATTCAGCCATGGTCTCCGGGCGTCAATATCGTCCGGCTCTGACCCCTCAGCGAAGCCTGAAGCAGCTCTTTATGCAGCGTGGTAGCTTCTTCGATGAATCCCTGACCAATGTTTTTCTGTCTGAACTGGGTGTTTACCCGCCTGGGGCTACAGTTGAGCTGGTTAATGGAGAGATGGGTGTTGTGGTTAAGCGTAAGTCTCCTGAGAGCAGTAAGCCGGTTGTTTCTTCGATCCGGGATCGTTTCGGCACACGCTTTATGCACCCCGTAATGCGTGATACAGGGGACAAGCGCTATAGCATCAAAGGCGATGTCAAAGTTGAACAGTTGGGGAATATCAACCCTTCAATCCTCTGGGGGCTGAAACTGATGCGTGTTAGTTAGCGTATTGGTTCTGGTGTTATCAAGACAAAGGTAAGAGTTTAGTTATGAAAGTTTGGCTCACTATACTGGCTGGGTTTATTTTTTCCGGTAGTGTTCTGGCAGCGGATTACAGTAATCCGGATGTAGCGATTAAGGCTCGTCAGGATCAATTCGAAGATATCAAAGCGAGTTTTAAACAGCTTCGCTTTCTTGTGATTCAGAAGAAGTTTGATGCGGCAGCAGCTAAGTCTGAAGCGAATAATCTTGCTGAGCTGAGCCAGCCTCTGGTTGAGATGTTCCGTGTTCGATCTCATCAGGGAGATACCAAAGCCCTTGATCGGGTATGGGACAACTGGCCTCGTTTTGAAAAACAGATGAATGAGTTTGTTGATCTGACGGAGCAGATTGCCGATAGCCTTAAATACGCCAATCAGGAAGATGCACGCATGTATGTGGATCGAGCAGCTAAGACCTGTAAAAGCTGCCACCGTTTATTCAAAGCGCGCTAAGCTATATTTTCCAGTAAACAAAAAGCCGGCTATTGAGCCGGCTTTTTGTTTTTTACGCTGCAGTATCAGGACATGCAGCACTTCTTGAATTTCTTGCCACTGCCGCAGATGCAGGGATCATTTCGACCAACACTTTTCTCGGCCGGAGGGGTGTAGTCTTTGCCGTGTACGAAGAACCAGCGTCCATCCTCGCGGACAAACTTTGAGTCTTCCGAGTGGTTAATAATGCCGTTTTTCTCGCGATAGCGAGCGGTGAAGCGAACGCGCCCTTCATCACCGTCCATCTCTGTGTCGTGAACCTTTAGTCCCAGCCATTCTGAGTTTTCCGCCCAGTCTTTCAGGCCTGCAAAGTCATACTGTGGGCGCACATCTTTTTGTGTGGTCTGTTCGATATAGTCCAGATCTGCCAGAACATAAGCAGAATAGCGGGATCTCATCAGTTGTTCCGGGGTTTCAGGGAGCGCATCACCTGCAATAAAACCCTGACAGCATTCACCGAAAGTTTGGCCTGACTGGCATGGGCATGCCTGATCTGCAGTGATTGAGTCCGTATTAATGCTCATGGAGTTTGCCTCACGATGGTTTATATTAATCAATAAGTTATAGAATTTTTCCCTATGATACCGGAGAGGCTTTTATGTTGAGTAGTGATAAATCCAGTGATAGGCAGTTTTCTCTGAAAGAGCAGCTGATTTCTTCTGAAAACGCCTTGCAAGGTCGTTCTGAATATCTGTTTCCGGTCGCAATACCGCATCGGGTGTTGAGCGGTGAGCTTACAGAAGTGATGCACTATCCCCATAAAATTATTCTGGGGTTGGGTTGTTTCTGGGGAGCAGAGCGACTGTTTTGGCAGCAACCCGGTATCTTGCAGACTGCCGTCGGTTATGCCGGTGGCTATACACCATTTCCGACCTATGAAGAGGTGTGCAGTGGTCAAACTGCACATACCGAGGTGGTTGCCATTGCTTATGATCCTGAAAAAATTAACCTTAAACAGTTACTGGCTTTGTTTTGGGAGAGTCATGATCCGACCCAGGGGATGCGTCAGGGCAACGACAGAGGCACTCAGTACCGTTCAGCAATCTACTGTCAGTCCGAGGATGATCTCAATGCTGCACGGGCAAGCAGTGAGAGCTTTCAGGTGAAGCTGGATGAGGCTGGTTTAGGAGTGATCACAACAGAAATTGCTCTGTTAGATAAATTTTATTTTGCTGAGCCATATCATCAGCAGTATCTGGATGCGAACCCGAATGGTTATTGCGGTTTAAAAGGTACGGGAGTGACCTGTATCTGAGTGTGTTTATTTCCGGGGTTGAGTTATTAAACGTGTGTTTTATCGTTAGTCTGTATAGAATGGTTTACACAAGCAGTCGCCAGTGAAGGGTTGAAGAATGCGCTTAGAAATAGTCTGCCAGAACCGCGTTGGTATCATGCGGGATATTCTCGAAGTCTTTGTTGAGTTCCGGATCAATGTGGTTCGTGCGGAAGCTGGTGGCGATAAAGGCAATGCTATCTACCTTTATATGCCGGGTATGCTGAATATGCAGCTGCAAAGTGTTCGTACCCGGTTGGAGAAGATTTCTGGTGTACAGAAAATACGCCGTATCAATCTGATTCCCAGTGAGCGTCGTCATTACGAGTTGGATATTCTTCTTCAATCCCTCGATCTGCCGGTATTGTCTGTTGATATTGATGGTCGTGTTGTAGCGGCGAATGCAGCTTCCGGGCGTGTTCTCAGTCTTCGTGTTGATGAAGTGTCCGGGATCTCTCTGAGCAAACGGGTTAAAAACCTCGACCTGGATACTCTGCTGCCTAAGCTTGAATCCCGCTTGAACGGAGTTCGCGTAGAGATTCGGGGCGATGCCTATCTTGCTGATATAAATCCCATCTATATGGAAGAGAAACTATCCGGTAAGGAGCCAGCGGGTGCAGTGATCACCCTGCATCCGGTTGAGTCTCTCGGTGCCCAGATCTATTCCCTGCAGAAACATGAAGACTTTGGCTTTGAAGCGCTTCAGATTCAGGCCCCTAAGATGCAGGCGATGATTCGCGAAGCCAAGCGCATGGCTCCCCTTGATGCACCTCTGCTGATTCAGGGTGAGACTGGAACTGGTAAAGAGATGCTGGCCCGGGCGTGTCATATGAGCAGTCCAAGAGGGCGTTCCCCTTTTATGGTGCTGAATTGTGCCAGTCTGCCGGATAATCTTGCTGAGACCGAGTTGTTTGGCTATGGCCCCAATGCTTTTGAAGGGGCTCGCAAAGAAGGCAAGTTGGGTCTGCTTGATCTGGCATCAGGTGGCAGTATCTTCCTGGATGAAGTTGGTGAAATGAGCCCGCATCTTCAGGTGAAGCTGCTGCGTTTTCTTCAGGATGGAAGCTTCCGTCGTGTGGGTAGTGAAGATGAGATTCAGGTTGATGTGAGGGTTGTCTGCTCGTCGCAAAAAGATCTGGCGGAACTCTGTGAGCAGAACCTGTTCCGCGAGGACCTCTTCCATCGTCTGAATGTTTTAACTCTGGAAATTCCGTCTCTGCGTAACTGCAAAGAGGGTATCCCGGATCTTGCGAATCACTTTATTGATCGAGCCTGCACCCAGATAGGTACGACCCGCCGTGAGTTAAGTGAGGCTGCGGAGGCTGCGCTTTGCCAATACCATTGGCCGGGTAATGTCCGTCAGCTGGAAAATGTTCTCTACCAGGCTGTTTCGATCTGTGAAGGCGAAGTGATAGATGTTGAGCATATTAAATTGCCAAGCCTGCACAACACAGATGCGCAGCCGCTGGATCTGAATGGTAACTGGGGCGATATTACTGCCCGGGTTGAGCAGCAGATCTTAGCAACCTTATATCCGGATTTTCCGAGTAGTCGTTTACTGGCGAAACGATTGGGTGTTTCTCACACTACAATCGCGAATAAACTACGCCATTACCGTATTGGGCACTAGGTCACATTTTCAGTCATTCGACCTATAGACATTTGTACTGCTAATTAATTATTTTTGATGCAAATTTATCAGAGATCTTGTCCGGCTAATGTTTGTCGCTATTATAAGGCTTCTCGATAACTCTCTGTTTTCAAAAACGTTCCTGTTGAGGTAAGTATGGTTAAACTGCTGATTGTTGATGATCATCATATTGTTCGTGCGGCGGTTTCCAAGATGCTGGCTGATGAGGAATGGATCGAGATTGCAGGCGAAGCAGGTAGTGGCGAAGAAGCCGTTGCTATGGCTCGTGAGTTAGAGCCGGATGTTGTCCTGATGGACATCAAGATGCAGGGCATCGGGGGGCTGGAAGCCACCCGTAAAATTGTCCGTATGCTGCCGGATTGCAAAGTAATCGCTTTGTCTGCTCTGATTGAAGAGACCTTTGCCACTCGTGCCCTTGAGGTTGGTGCATCGGGATACCTTTCCAAGGGAACTGATCCGGCAGAAATGGTGAATGCAATTCGACAGGTTCATCATGGTCAGCGTTACCTGAGCTCTGAAATTGCCCAGAAAGTCGCTTTGAGTCGTATGAGTCCGGGCAATGAGAACCCTTTTGATGGCCTCTCTGATCGTGAGTTGCAGATCGCTCTGATGGTAGTGAACTGTCAAAAGGTCAGCGATATATCAGACAAGTTGTTTCTGAGTCCTAAGACGGTTAACACCTACCGTTATCGTATTTTCGATAAGCTGCAGGTTTCCAGTGATGTAGAGCTTACCCATTTAGCGATCCGTCATAAGATGATCGACACGGAATCCCTGTGAGCTGATGTCTGAGTTTGATGCCAAATCTTTCCTGAAAACCCTTCCTAAGCACCCCGGAGTCTATCGAATGTACGATAGCTCCGATGCTTTGCTTTATGTCGGTAAAGCGAAAAACCTTAAAAACAGGGTCAGCAGCTATTTTCGCACGACTGGCTTAACGCTAAAAACTAAAGCATTGGTTGAGCAGATCCACCGGATCGAATTTACGGTCACTGGCAGTGAAACTGAAGCTTTGCTGCTTGAGCAGACTCAAATCAAGCGCAATCGACCGCCGTTTAATATTCTGATGCGGGACGATAAATCCTATCCCTACATCTTTCTGAGTTCTTCGGATTATCCGCAGATCGAATACAGCCGGGGAAAGAAACGTCGTTCAGGTCAGTATTTTGGACCCTACCCAAATACCAATGCAGTAAAAGAGACACTTAATCTTCTGCATAAGGTGTTTAGATTAAGGCAGTGTGACGATAATTTTTTTAGTCACCGTAGCCGACCTTGTCTGCAGCATCAGATTGAACGGTGCAGTGCGCCCTGTGTTGATCTGATCAGTAAGGACGACTATGCAGAAGATGTAAAACGGGCTGCTTTGTTTCTCAAGGGGAGGAGTGTTGAGCTGATTGCAGACCTTCAGGAGAAAATGGATCAGGCTGCGGAGAAACTGAATTTTGAGCTGGCTGCCCGCTTTAGGGATCAGCTGATTCAGCTGCGTAAGATTCAGGAGCAGCAGTATGTGTACGGCGAACAGGGGGATGCGGATCTGTTCGCCATGGTTTCCCGTCCGGGAGGTCTTGCGATCTCTGTGCTTTTTGTTCGCTCCGGGCGTGTGCTGGGTTCGCGGCATTATTTTCCGACAGACCATTTGTCAGATAATGAAGAAGAAACGCTGCAGGCGTTTATTAACCAGTTCTATCTGGGTAGTGGTACCCGTGAAGTTCCGGCAGAAGTGATTACCAATCTGCCGCTTCAGGAGCCTGAGATGCTGGCTGAAGCACTCCAGAGTCTCTATTCCAAAAAAGTTGCTATCACCAGTCAGGTTCGATCCCATCGTGCTCGCTGGTTACAGATGGCGGTGACCAATGCAGAGCAGTCTCTGATTAGTCATCTGGCACGAAAGGGGACTATGGACAGTCGCTTTAAAGCGCTGCAGGAGGCTCTTGGCCTTGAGGAACGCCCTGAGCGTCTGGAGTGTTTTGATATCAGTCACAGTTCTGGTGAGGCTACCGTTGCATCCTGCGTTGTCCTTGGGCCGGAAGGGCCAATTAAAGGCGAGTATCGGAAGTTCAATATTGAGGGAATTACAGCGGGCGATGACTATGCTGCAATGCGTCAGGCGCTGATTCGTCGATATAAGCGTCTGGCTTCAGGAGAAGGCAAAAAACCAGATATTCTGGTGCTGGATGGTGGTAAGGGTCAGCTCAAGCAAGCCAGGGAAGTGTTTAATGAGTTAGCCGTCACGGATGTGATTCTTTTAGCGGTTTCAAAAGGCACAACCCGTAAGCAGGGCTTTGAAACGCTTTATCTTGAAACCAATGATCAGATCATTGATCTGGACTCGGATTCGAAAGCGCTTCACGTAATCGAACAGGTCAGGGATGAAGCACACAGATTTGCCGTTGTGAGCCACCGGCAAAGACGGGATAATACCCGAAGGACATCACGCTTTGAGTCGATTCCAGGGATCGGGCCAAAACGACGACAAGCAATTTTGAGACATTTTGGTGGTCAGAAAGAAGCTCTGGATGCCAGTATTCAGGAACTGGCAAAGGTTCCGGGTATTAGCGCATCACTGGCCGAGCAGATCTATTTCCACTTACACCCAGAACAGTAGTAGGCCTGATGAAGTTACCGAATATTTTAACCGCGTTGCGTATTGCCTTTATTCCATTGATTGTCGCGGTTTTTTACCTGCCATTTGAAAACAATCTCTACATTGCTGCAGGTATTTTCGCCTTGGCAGCCTGGACAGATTGGCTGGATGGGTTTCTTGCCCGTCGCCTGAATCAATCAACACCTTTTGGCGCATTTCTTGATCCTGTTGCGGATAAGCTGATGGTGTCTGTTTCTTTAGGCTTGCTGATCGATGCTCATGCCAGCTTCTGGATGACAGTTCCAGCTCTGATCATTATTGGCCGCGAGATCGTCATTTCTGCACTGCGGGAATGGATGGCAGAGTTAGGGAAGCGAGCGAGTATTGCAGTTTCTATGATAGGTAAGGCAAAAACCTCGCTGCAGATGTTGTCGATCTTCGTCCTCTTAAGTCAGGAGCCGGGCACGGATATCGCGTTTGTCGGTATGATCCTGCTCTACGGTGCCGTAGTTCTGACGATCTGGTCGATGGTTCAGTACCTTAAGGCAGCTTGGCCTGATCTTAAGTCCGGTATGTGATTTGAACGACTATTCTGAGCGCTCTAGCCGGATAATTGTAATAAAAACAAAAAGTTGTGAAAAAAAGTGTTGACGCTTGGAATTGCACGTATATAATACATCCCAAGTTCAGCGGGAATAGCTCAGTTGGTAGAGCACAACCTTGCCAAGGTTGGGGTCGCGAGTTCGAGTCTCGTTTCCCGCTCCACTTAAGTTTTGAGAAAAGGCCGGGTGGCAGAGTGGTCATGCAGCGGACTGCAACTCCGTGTACGCCGGTTCGATTCCGACCTCGGCCTCCATCTCGAAAATATTGCTTGTGTCAGTCATTTAATGACTTTTTATAAGCGCCAATAAGCCCGGATGGCGAAATTGGTAGACGCAAGGGACTTAAAATCCCTCGGTGGTAACACCGTGCCGGTTCGATTCCGGCTCCGGGCACCATGAAGCGATAATCATCCTAATCGTTTCAATGACAGCAACGCAGCGCTAAAGGCGCTTTTTTTGTTTCTGTCCTTATCTTTTATAGAGAATGGCCGAGTGGCAGAGTGGTCATGCAGCGGACTGCAACTCCGTGTACGCCGGTTCGATTCCGACCTCGGCCTCCATTCTCTCAATTCCCTTTGTTTTATATCTCCTGTTATTTCTTTTTTAAAATATTCTTTGCCCATAAAAAAACCCCATGTCAGCGACACAGGGTTTATTTTGCTGTTTCAGAACTTAAGCCGGACAGTACATCTGGTGTAGTGTTCTGATAATGGTGCTTGCCCGATCACCATTCAGCGAATAGTAGATTGTCTGGGACTCGCGACGGGTCTTAACTAACTCATCCCGACGCAGAACGGCCAGGTGCTGGGAAAGTGCAGACTGACTCAGATCTAATGATTCGTTCAACTCGCTCACTGATAACTCTTTGCCATTCAGGTAGCATAAAATCATTAGACGGTTTTCGTTGGCCAGTGCTTTTAACAGTGCGGTAGCTTCCTTGGCATTATCGCGCATTGCCACTAGATCAACGTTTTCTTGGATTGATTCCTCGAAAGTTGCCATCGTTTTATAACTCGCTAGAACTAATTTAGTTGTAATTAATATTAGTATATTTTGTGGAATTCAACAAATAATCAGTCTCATTTCCGCAAAGCTCCCGATTATAAAGGGAGTTCTCTCCGCATGAAAGCAAACCTGTAATCATTAATTCGATTGTCAACATTAGCGCTTCTCATCTTTAGTATTAGGTGCTGCTGATTCTAAGGGTTGTCGACACTTTAGTTTTGTTAAGTCCTTACTGGCTGGGCTAAAAGGTAATGTTTATAGGCCTTTCAGAAGGATGCACCTTTTGTCTTAGTTTCAAAGTGGACTTTATCCATTAAAGTTGTCGACGATCCTTATGGGTTGGTGTCGACAATTGTTAAACCCCTCAAAAGTTGATGCTCTAAAACCTGTACAACACACCAATAACAACTAAAAGAGGTCTTGCCACATGACCTATCAGGCACAATACGAAAAGTCCATCCAACAACCTGAGCAGTTTTGGGCAGAGAAAGCTGCGGACATCCCTTGGTTCACTAAGCCGCAACAGATTCTGGGAAAAGATGAGTTTGGTACCGATCGCTGGTTTATCGATGGTGAGCTGAATACTTGCTATGCAGCTGTTGATTACCATGTAGAGAACGGTCGTGGTGACCAGATTGCCATCTACTACGATTCTCCGGTGACCGATGTTAAAAAGTCGATCACCTATAAAGAGCTGCAAGACCAGGTAGCAACGTTTGCCGGTGCTTTGGCAGCAAAAGGTGTTGGCAAAGGCGATCGCGTTATCGTTTATATGCCGATGGTTTCTGAAGCCGTTGTTGCCATGCTGGCCTGTGCCCGTCTTGGTGCTGTGCATTCTGTTGTGTTTGGTGGCTTTGCTCCCCATGAGCTTGCGGTTCGTATTGATGATGCTAAGCCTAAAGCGATTGTCTCAGCTTCCTGTGGCATCGAAATCCAGAAGGTGATTCCTTATAAAGCGATGCTGGATAAGGCAATTGAGCTTGCTGAGCACAAGCCTGATTTCTGCGTATTGCTGCAACGTCCTCAGGAAACTGCAGAGCTGATTGAAGGCCGTGATTACGACTGGCAGGCGCTGGTGGCTGATGCTCAGCCTGCAGAGTGTGTGTCTGTTAAAGCGACAGACCCTCTTTATATTCTTTACACCTCAGGCACAACAGGTAAGCCAAAAGGTGTTGTACGTGATAATGGTGGCCATGCTGTTGCGCTGAAATACAGCATGAAAGCTATTTATGACACTGACCCGGGTGAAGTCTTTATGGCTGCATCGGATGTAGGTTGGGTTGTTGGTCACTCCTATATTGTTTATGCGCCGCTTCTGGCAGGTTGTACAACGGTTGTTTATGAAGGTAAGCCGGTGCGCACTCCTGATTGCGGAGCTTTCTGGCGTCTGATTGAAGAGTACAAGATCAAGTCCTTCTTCACGGCACCTACAGCTTTCCGCGCGGTTAAAAAAGAAGATCCGAATGGTGAAGAGCTTAAAAAGTACGATATCTCGTCACTGAAAAACCTCTTCCTGGCGGGCGAGCGTCTTGATCCACCAACCTTCTTCTGGTTACAGGAGCTGGTCGGTGTACCTGTGGTGGATCACTGGTGGCAGACTGAAACCGGTTGGGCGATCGCTTCCAACCAGATGGGTATTGAGCCTCGCCCTGCTAAAGCAGGTTCGGCAACGGTTCCGACCCCAGGCTTTGATGTTCAGATTCTGGATAGCAAAGGCAATCAGATGCCTGCAGGCGAGCAGGGTAGTGTCTGCATCAAATTACCTATGCCTCCTGGTTGTCTGGCAACAGTTTACGGCGACCCACAGCGCTTCCAGAGCTCTTACCTGAGTACCTTTGACGGTTATTATCTGACTGGTGATGGTGGCTATATCGATGAAGAGGGTTACGTCTTCATCATGGGGCGTACAGATGACGTGATTAACGTTGCTGGTCACCGTTTGTCGACTGGAGAAATGGAAGAGATCATCGCCTCTCATAATGGTGTTGCTGAGTGTGCTGTTATCGGTATCAACGACGAGCTGAAAGGCCAGCTGCCCGTTGGCCTGGTGATCACCAAAGATGGCTATGATGCGGATGATGCTACCCTTGAAGCTGAGCTGGCAGCTCTGGTGCGTAAAGAGATCGGTGCCATTGCCTGCTATAAACAAACCATCGTGGTCGATCGTCTGCCTAAGACGCGTTCCGGTAAGATTCTGCGTGGTATTCTGCGTTCGATTGCCGATGGCAAGAGCTATCAGGTGCCATCCACCATTGATGATCCGGCAAGTTTGCCAGAGATTGAATCCATCATGGCGGACCACAATATCGGCGTAGCAGGTCAGGAAGCCTGATCTATTCCTCCTGAACCCGATGTCTAATCAGAAAAACCGATCCCTATGATCGGTTTTTCTGTTTCCGGGGCACCGCTAAGCCTGTGATACACTTGCAAAAAGTTTGAATGATTAGGGATGTTTAATATGAGTCAGTTTGATTTCGATCTGTTTGTTATCGGTGCAGGTTCCGGTGGTGTACGTGCGGCCCGAACAGCGGCTGGTCTGGGTAAAAAAGTAGCTGTAGCAGAAGGTCGCTTTCTGGGTGGTACCTGCGTCAACATCGGTTGTGTCCCGAAAAAGCTGTTCTCCTATGGCTCTCATTTTCATGAAGAGTTTGCTCAGGCAGCGGGTTTCGGTTGGACAGTGGGCGGCTCCAGCTTTGACTGGCCAACTCTGCGTGACAATAAAACGAAAGAGATCGAACGTCTTAATGGTATTTATCATAATCTCTTGGTCAACTCCGGAGTTGAGTTGATCGAAGGCTACGCTAGCTTCGAAAGTGCCCATGAAGTCAGTGTTGCGGGCAAAACCTACAGTGCAGAGAAAATTCTGATTGCAACCGGTAGTTCACCGTTTATTCCTGACTTTCCGGGTAGTGAACATGCGGTTAGTTCGGATGCAATTTTTTATCTGGATGAATTCCCGAAACGTTCCCTGGTTCTGGGTGGTGGTTATATCGCTGTAGAATTTGCAGGGATTTTCCATGGCCTGGGCGCTCAAAGCCATCTGGTTTACCGCGGTGAACAGCCTTTGCGGGGTTTTGATGAAGAGGTGCGTCAGTTTGCCTCTGAAGAGATTAGCAAGAAGGGCGTTCAGTTTCACATGAACGCCAATATCGATTCGATCGAAAAGCAAAGCACAGGCCTGAAAGTTACGCTGACTACCGGTGAGATTCTCGAAGTTGATCTGGTGTTATGTGCGACGGGTCGAGTGCCTAAGACAGATGGCCTGAATCTTGATAAGGCCGGTGTTGATTTGGGTAAAGGCGGTGAGATTTTGGTCAATGAGGAGTTTCAAACGTCCTCTGCGTCTGTATTTGCACTGGGCGATGTGATCAATCGTATGCAGCTCACGCCCGTAGCTCTGGCTGAGGCAATGGTTTTTGTGAACAATCAGTTCCAGCCTGAACTACCTGCTAAGACTATGGATTACAGCAATATTCCAACGGCTGTCTTCTGTCATCCGAATATCGCAACAGTCGGTATGACGGAAGAAGAAGCGAGAGCCGCTTTTGATAAAGTTGAAATTTATAGTGCTTCTTTCCGTCCCATGAAGCACACCTTGTCGGGCTCTGATGAGCGTCACCTGATGAAGCTGGTGGTTGACGCGAATTCCAGAAAAGTTGTCGGGGCTCACATGGTGGGTACTGATGCGGGCGAAGTGTTGCAGGGTATTGCAGTTGCTATTAAGGCAGGTGCAACGAAAGAGGTGTTTGACAGCACTGTTGGTATTCACCCGACTGGCGCTGAAGAGTTTGTTACCATGCGTACCTTGACCCGTAACTGATAGGGTTCAAGGTTCCAAATAAAAAAGGCTTTCCGGTTGTATCGGAAAGCCTTTTACTCGTATTGCTGATTAAGTCAGCAATACGGATAAATCAGATGGAGAACAGGCTGTTCAGCTTGGTCGCCAGCATCATGTTGCCCTGAGCCTTAACTTTGCCGGTCATAAAGGCAGTCATGCCGTTTACTTCGCCGCTCAGAACGCCTTTCAGGGTGTCTTTGTCCATGATCAGGGTAACAGATGGGTCGTCGTGTTCACCGGTACCAACGTTGCACTCGCCATCTTTAATCTCGATGTAGTATTCGCCAGCGTCTTTGATTTCGAACTGGAATACTTCATTCATGCCTTTAGCTGCTTCAGGTTTAAAGCCTTGTTTCAGGTTTTCGATCACTTTACCAACGTCAGTCATAGCATTTACCTTTTATAAATTCTTATCGTTCTGGTCGGGATTGCGACCGTCTGTTAAAGAGCATATTTCAAACATACGTTTGAATCAACCCTGTTGGTGACAATATTGAAGGAAAGAATACACAGCCAGAAACGCATCCTGTATGCTTGCTCCGCGTATTAAAAGAGATGGAGTGATCCGTGTACGAATTTTTTTCAGAGTATGGTCTGTTTTTCGCTAAGACACTGACTTTAGCGATAATTTTTGTCGGTTCTATTCTTCTGCTGATTGTCGCCGCCGCTCAGGGTAAGCGCAAGTCAGGCGAGGGTGAGTTTGAGATTGAACACCTGAATGAAAAGCTTTCTGAAACGACTAAAGCGGTTAAGGAAGCTGTTTTTGACAAGGACGCCTTTGAGCAAGAGCTGAAGGCTGAGAAAAAAGCGGAAAAAGCCCGTAAGAAAGAAGCAAAAAATAAGAAAGATGAACCTGAATCTGAAGAAGCCCGTAAGCGTGTTTTCGTTCTGGATTTTGACGGTGATATCCGCGCCTCTGATGTCGATTCTTTGCGTGAGACCATCAGTGCGGTACTGACCATTGCCCGTCCGGAAATTGATGAGGTTGTACTCAAGCTTGAAAGCGGCGGCGGTATGGTGCACAGCTATGGTTTTGCTGCTTCACAGCTGAAGCGTATTACCAATAAGAATATCGACCTGACTGTTTGTGTGGATGCTGTAGCGGCCAGTGGCGGTTATATGATGGCCTGTACAGCGAATAAGATTCTGGCAGCGCCTTTCTCGATTATCGGTTCTATCGGCGTTGTTGCTCAGATTCCTAATTTCAACAAACTGCTGAAAAAGCACGATATCGATTACGAAGTGCTGACTGCTGGTGAGTATAAGCGCACCATGACAGTGTTTGGTGAGAACACCGAAGAGGGTCGTAAGAAGTTTGTTCAGGATCTGGAAGAAACCCATGTTCTGTTCAAAGATTTTATCCATGAACAGCGCCCGGATCTGGATCTGTCTAAGGTTGCTAACGGTGATGTTTGGTACGGCAAACAGGCACTGGAGCTGGGCTTGATTGATGGTCTGAAAACCAGTGATGAATATCTGCTGGAAAGTTGTGATGATGCAGATGTCTATGAAGTTAGCTACGAAGTAAAAGCAGGCTTGGTTGATCGTCTGGGGGAGATGGTTTCTCTGAGTATCAGTAAGACTGCTGACCGCTTCCTGACCCGTGCCCGTAAGACTGAGATCGAGCGCTAACGAGTTAGCTTCTCTGTTTGAACGCAAAAAGCCGGAGAAAAATCTCCGGCTTTTTTGTGGCTGACACTTTGATTGATAGATTGTGGGATTGAGGTTTTAACCTTTCATGGAGGGTTTAGCTCCATTCCGCAGGATCTTTATCCTGATCAAGGCCGGCTTCGCTCCAGGCAGCGTAACCGCCAATCATGTTGATTACCTTGGTAAAGCCCATTTCCTGAAGTGTTTTTGTTGCCAGTGCACCACGGCCGCCAGCCTGACAGTAAACAATGATCTCCTGATCTTTGTTTTGCAGTTGAGGGTGAGCATCAACACGAAACTCCAGTACACCTCGTGGAACATCAATAGCAGAAGGGATATGCCCTTGCATAAACTCCTGCGGCTCGCGAACGTCCAGCGCTAATGAACCCTGCTTAATTTTCTCTGCAGCCTGTTGAACATCACATTCGGTGATTTCAGCTTTCGCTGCAGCAACAAAATCCTGTGTGGTTAGTGCCATGATAACCTCTTGTTTTTCTTGGGTTTGTCGCGGGTTCGAAAGAGAGTGTGCGAACCCGCTTTATCAGGATTAAGTATGGCTCTTTTTATTAAGGTTTGTCTAATAAATGTTTAGTTGGGCAAGGTAGCCAGAAAATCCTGCCATTGCTGAGAAAACTCCTGGCTCAAATCGGCTGTCTGCAGATAGCGGCGGAAGCTCTGCTCAACCTCCGCAAACGAGATGTTGAGTTTCTCAATGCCAGCAAGGGCGCTGAGTGGTGAAAGTTTGAGTTGCTGTTGCAGGAGCAGTTGGCGATCCAGAGGTTTTTCCGTTGAGCCGGATTTATCTGAAGATATCTGCTTGTTAGGAGGGAAGCTATCGGTGTCAAATTCTGCTGGTGATTCGTTTGAGGGCGTCGCATCGCCTTGGGTTTGAACGCTAGCAGGTGTTTGCATTTCCTGGCGCTTCTGCTCAACGCGGCTGCGTAGGCCGCCTTCTGCACCGTTCTCGGACACATCAACCATAAGAGCTTCGGCTTCAGTCGGAAACTCTTCATAAAGCTTCGAAAGGCTGTTCAGGGTGTTGATGTCTTTAACATCCTGTTGATCAGCAAAGGCCTGAACTTTTTCCGGCGCTTTAAGAAGGGAAAGTCGCTTGGAGAGCCAGCTCGGAGAACGTCCCAACGCCTGAGCTACCTCTTTCTTGTTGCCGGATACTTCTACCAGACGCTGCAGTGCGCGGGCTTCTTCTAATGGTGCTATATCTTCCCGCTGGTTATTTTCGATAATCTGGAGCGCCAAAACAGTGCTGTCACTGGCAGGGCGTATAATTGCAGGAATCGATTCTTTTCCTGCGTAGTCATGAGCTCTCCAGCGGCGTTCGCCCATGATGATGCGATGGCTGCCGTCTTCATCTTCTGGTTGTACGACAATCGGTTGCAGAAGGCCGTTTTCTTCGATGCTTTGTGCCAAATCCAGCAAGGATTCGTCATCAAAACTTTTGCGGGGCTGTTCAGGGTCAGGAATGACCTTGTTCATTGGCAGATTAACCAGTGGAAGCTGCTTCAGTTGATCCTGCAGGGAGGAGCCGAGTCCCATGGTCTGTGGATTGCCCTCTTTGACATCCTTTTTCGCAGTATCATCGTCAATAAGATTAAAAAGCATTTTCTTCCTCTGGCTTGAGTCTTTTACGTCAAAACGCATTTTTTAACGAAATTGTTTGGAAGTAAAGCTTCGACTGCTACTACACCCTAAACGCCTGCTGAGGTAGAATGCGCGGGTTTTTTCATCTGTTCTCCGAGGTCCTGAATGTCCACAGAAAATCCTAAAGTTGGTTTTGTCAGTCTGGGTTGCCCTAAGGCGCTGGTTGACTCAGAACGTATCCTGACACAGCTGCGTACTGAAGGTTACGAAATTTCCCCATCCTATGAAGGCGCTGGCCTTGTGGTGGTGAATACCTGTGGCTTTATCGATGCTGCTAAAGCTGAGTCTTTAGCCGCCATTGGCGAGGCTCTGGAAGAGAACGGAAAAGTTATCGTGACAGGCTGCATGGGTGCTGATGGCGACCAGATTCTGGATGCTTACCCGCAAGTTCTGAGTGTGTCCGGTCCTCAGCAGTATGAGCAGGTGGTTAGTGCGGTACATGAATATCTGCCTCCTAAGAAAGATCATGATCCTTTTATCGATCTGGTTCCACCACAGGGTATTAAGCTGACACCGCGTCACTACTCTTATCTGAAAATTTCTGAAGGCTGTAACCACCGTTGCACTTTCTGCATTATTCCTGCACTGCGTGGTGATCTGGATAGCCGACCTGTAGGCTCGGTAATGGATGAGGCGCAGCGTCTGGTTGATGCGGGCGTTAAAGAGCTTTTAGTTGTGTCTCAGGATACCAGTGCTTACGGCGTTGATCAGAAGTACAAACTGGGCTTCTGGCAGGGGCGTCCGATGAAAACCCGCCTGAAAGAGCTGTGTGAAGCACTTGGCTCGCTGGGTGTTTGGGTACGCCTGCATTATGTGTACCCGTATCCGAGTGTGGATGATGTGATCCCTCTGATGGCAGAGGGTGCTATCGTACCTTATCTGGATATCCCGCTGCAGCATGCCCACCCTGAAGTGCTGAAAATGATGAAGCGCCCGGCTGCCTCCGAGAAAACTATGGAGCGCATCAAAAAATGGCGTGAGATCTGCCCGGAAATTGTGATCCGCAGTACCTTTATTGTCGGCTTCCCGGGTGAAACAGAAGAGCACTTTGAATACCTGCTGGACTTCCTGCGCGAAGCACGTCTGGATCGTGTGGGTTGCTTCACTTACTCGCCAGTTGATGGCGCTCCGGCTAACGAGCTGGAAAATCAGATCCCTGAAGAGGTTAAAGAAGAGCGTCTGGCGCGCTTTATGGAAGTTCAGGCTGAAATCAGTGCTGAAAAACTGCAGGAGAAGATCGGCCTTGAGATGGATATTCTGATCGACCATGCAGGCCCTGATGGTGCTATTGGACGTACCAAAGGCGATGCTCCTGAAATCGACGGTGAAGTACACATGCCTGATGTGACCGGTCTGGAGCCTGGTCAGATAGTTCGTGGTCGCATCATCGGTGCCGATGAGCACGACCTTTGGGCAGAACTGGTTTAACAGCGCTGGCTGTTATTAGGTGTTATTGGCTATTAGCTGCAGCCTCGCTAGGCTGCAGCTAATTCTACACTGCTAAATGCTGGCCAATAAAAAAAGGCTCAACCTTTCGGGTTGAGCCTTTTTTATGTCTTTTGAACGGATCTAAACTGCTTAGACAGTAGGTCGTTCAACAGCTGCCTGCCACAGAACGAAAACAAGAGCCAAGCCCGGGGTCAGGCCGATTGCAGGCAGAATTACATCAGGAGCCACGGAAGCAACAATTGCGATTACCGCCACTACAGCAGTCATAACTAGGTTGATAAATAAGTTTGAAAAGCCACCCATGGTTGTATCCTCAAAAAAGTGTTACTTAATTTCTCAATGGTAACATTTTGAGGGGGTGGCTTCATATGCGAAATGTCTGAAGTTGTGCTAAATCCGGGTGCTAACTCTTTACAGGTGTCAGCTTATTTTTACGTTGTATCTGATACAAATCGTAGCAAAAGGCGATAACGGCCAGCCAGATCAGCCCAAAGGCAACCATCTGTAAGCCCGAGAAGGGCTCATCAAAGATATAGATGGCCGTAAAGAACTGCATCGTTGGGTTGATATACATAATGAAGCCGATAACGGTTAGTGGTAGCTGTCTTGCGGCGGCTGAAAAGAGTAATAAAGGTACGGCAGTTACGATACCGGAGAGCATCAGGTAGGTGTTTGTAAAGTCCAGGCCTTCAGCCGTCGGTTGAGGGATAGGGTTGAGACCCGTACCACCGATGATAGCCAGAAAGATGATTGCCGGGATGATTAGCCAGCCAGTTTCCAGAAAGAGACCGTTAAGAGTTTCAAAGGGGGCTTGTTTACGGACCAGGCCGTATAGGCCGAAGCTGGAGGCTAGTAGTAGTGAAATCCAGGGCAGTGCGCCAACGCGGTAGATTTCAAAAGCGACTGCGATGCAGGCCAGTACAATGGATACCCCCTGAAGTGGTCGAATCTGCTCTTTGAGGATAAAACGAGCCAGAAATACACTGACCAAGGGGGTCAGAAAATACCCGAGGCTTGACTGAATAACCTGTCCGATACTGACCGCGTAAACAAAGATCAGCCAGTTGGTTGAGATCAGAATAGCGGCGACACCTGACCACATCAGTGCTTTTACCGAGAGAGCTTCTTTCAGCGTTGTGAGTTTGCCGAGCCCTAATACCAGGATCAGACAGAACAGGAAGGACCAGACCACCCGGGCGGAAATAACTTCCATCGGTGCGATGTGGGCAACCAAAGAGAAAAAGAGCGGGAAGCAGCCCCAAATCAGATAGGCAAGTACACCTGTGCCCAGCATTTTGATATTCATAGTGCGTCATTCTTCCTTATGGGGTGTATTTGGCTTCGGCTAAGTTTCTCAGGGCCAATGCTTCTGTTCTGCGAATGATGGCTTGCCACTGCTGAAGGGTTTTCAGCTCCGCACGACTCAGGTTTTGAGTATTTGTCGGGTAAAAGCCAGTACCGCTGAAGCGAAACCTTTCCTTAAGATCTGTCCGTTGCCGCATGCTGGCTGTGTCTGAGGTGAGACTGTCGAGCACTTTGCTGCTTGGCTGATGGATCAGGGCGATATGTGGGATGCCGGAGGTATTCTGGTAGGCGTAGACAAAGCGGAAGTCACTCGCAGGCATGCCTGCTTCCATCAATGATTGATATTTGGCTAAGGCGAAATCTTCGCAGTCACCGCCACCGCGGTTGATGAAAGCTTCCCGAGTCAGCCAAAGGTCATCGCGATCAGGTTTGTAGCTGAAATGAGTGTTGAAGTGTTTGTTGATGCTTTCTATAAGCAGTAGCGATTCACTTGATTGCCCAGTTGGTAGGGGGCTTTGGGCAGGGTAGTCTTCAGCCTTCGCAAGGTCTGAGCTCAGTACGAGTAGGGCGAGTGGCAGTAAAATAACCTGTTGAATCAGTGAGTAAGGCACGGTGGTTCTCACATAAAGAGTGTATTATAGGAGATACTTTTGTTGCCTGAACAGCTTGGTGTTCAGGAATAATTATTCAGAATTGATGGCGTTGCAGAGGTTCACGTGCAGTTTGTTCAGACCTATTTGGATTTAACCCTACAGGATACAATCGCTTTTGCCTGGTTTGTTTTCTGGTGGACGCTCTATTACTTCTTTTCTAAAAATGCGATGAACCGTAAGGCTTGTCTCGCCCGGGTGATGCATGCGTACCGGGTTGACTGGATGACGCGCTTACTTGAGCGTGAGGTGCGCATTGCAGATACCACGATTATGACTCATCTGGAGCGTAACGGTGCATTCTTTGCTTCCAGTAGTCTTCTGATTCTGGCAGCCCTGTTTACCATGCTTGGGGCAACAGAGCAGGCAATGGGCGTGCTTTCTGAGTTGCCTTTTGCTGCCTCAGTCTCCCGAATTGAATGGGAGCTTAAGGTATTGCTGCTGATTACTATTTTTGTCTATGCCTTTTTCACCTTTACCTGGTCGATGCGTCAGTATAATTTTTGCGCAATCCTGATCGGTTCTGCACCTCACCCGGAAGATGCCGATGTTACTCCTCAGGGGCGTAAAGCTTATGCTCAGCATGCAGCAGATTTGATCGATCTGGCCGCAAACCAATTCAACTACGGTTTAAGGGCCTATTACTTTGCACTTTCTGTGCTTTGTTGGTTCTGGCACCCCTACATTTTTATGTTGAGCACGATCCTGGTGGTTATGGTGCTTTATCGCCGTGAGTTTCACTCCAAGTCATTGAGAGCGCTATTGGCTGCGAGGGATGCAAATATCCAATTTACGGGGATTTTCCGTTAATTGGAGATTTTTTCGGATTTCATCTGCTTTTTTTAGACAGCGCTTATCTCTCGGTTTTTGTCTAAATATATAGTCTTAATACGAAAGTAAGGGGTGTTCAAAAAGATGATTTTTCTGGGTTTCTGGCAATACCTAGAAAAAATTCTGTAACAAGAGTGGGCTAGAATGGCTTTTCGTCGTTAATGTAATATCCCTACATTGACTTGGGTCATTCAAAAAATCCCTTTTGAGCGCATTATTGTCTTACCCTTTCTTCTGGGTATAACAATAATGACAAATCAAAGAGGCAGGGAAATGCTCGCTCAACCACTTTCTAATTGTTCCGAAGTACTCCTCAACGGAGATGATCTCATTATCTCCAAGACAGATCTCAAAGGCCGAATCACCTATGCTAATCGCACCTTTATGCGGGTGGCAGGGTTTGGGGAAGAGGATCTGCTTCATAAACCTCACAATCTGATTCGACATCCGGATATGCCAAAAGGCGTGTTTAAGTTTCTCTGGGAAGAGTTACGACAAGGACATGAGTTTTTCGGTTTTGTAAAAAATTACACTGCGGACGGTGGTTTTTATTGGGTTTTTGCCAATATAACGCCGGATTTTGATGCGCAGGGTAATGTGCAGGGGTACTTCTCTGTCCGTCGCCGTCCTAATCCTGATGCGATCAAGGTGATCGAACCTATCTATCAGAAAATGAACGAGATTGAACAGCGGCATTCTCCAGTGGAGGCCTGTAAGCACTCTCTCGCATTTCTGAATCAGCTGCTGGAAGGTAAGCAGATCAGCTATGAACGTTTTGTAATGCAGTTACAGTCCCGTTAAAAGAAGCAGGGAGTTAAGTATGGCCCGAACACTTTTTATACTCGTTTCACTGCTACCTTGCTCCCTGCTAGTTATCTCCTTTGTCCGTGAATCCTTTTCATTAGAGCTGCTGCTTGTGGCCTCTGTCTTTTATCTCTCTCTGTTTTGGTATTTGCATCGCCATGCACGCCATAAACAAACATTGGCTTCTTTAACAGAGGTTCTTAATCGTGCGGCCTCTGGTGAGCTGCATCATAGGGCGACTCATACTAAAGAGTATGGCGTGGCGGGGGAGATGGCCTGGGCGGTAAATGAACTGCTCGACTTTGTTGAAACCTATTTCAAAGAAGTGAAGCTTTGCTTTATTCGAGTTAATAAACAGGACTTTTCCCGTGAGGCAAAGGCGACTGGTTTGCCCGGGGATTTTTCTGAGTCTCTGGAATCCATTAATCAGGCAATTCTGGCGATCAAAGAGAACCTGAGCTTTACGGAACAGAACAGTCTGACCAGCCAGATTCATGATATTAATCTGCAATCCTTGCGTGCAGACCTGTTTCATAGCGAATCCGATGTCCGTTCTATTCAGGCTGATATTGCTGATGTTGATCAGATCGCCAAAGAAAATAGCGAAGTTGCCAAAGAGAGTAGCGCCTCAATTAAGCAGATGAGTGCTAATTTACATCAGTCCACTGAGCAGATCACGCTTCTGCAAAGAAAGACGGAAGCACTGAGTGAAGCAAGTGAGGCGGTATTCAAGGCGTTAAATCTGATTGGAGATATTGCGGATCAAACCAATCTTTTGGCCTTGAATGCTTCCGTTGAAGCGGCAAGAGCAGGGGAGGCGGGTCGTGGTTTTGCAGTTGTTGCTGATGAAGTGAAGAAGCTGTCCAACCGGACTAAGGATACTGCAGCAGAAGTCCATTCCGTATTGGGTTCATTGAATCAGCAGGTTGACTCGATTCGTGAGGCTACATCCAGCAGCAGTGCATTAAGCTTCGAGGTTACAGAGCAATTGGATGACTTTCTACAGTTGTTTAATTCTTTGGAATTAAGCTCTGCACAAACCTCAGATAAAGTCGCTCTGGTGGTTGATCATGCAGATTCGGCCGTAGAGCGTATCGCTCAGGTGATATTCAAGCAAAACGTCTATGCCCTTCTGGAAGAGAAAATTACTCGCTCGGAGTGTTCGGGTCTTGAGGTGCAGATGGAAGAGATCAGGGCAAAAGCTGAGGAGTTTAGTGGTGCTTGTCAATCCCTTGCAGATCTTGCAATTCAGTATGTTGCTGCTGAAGCATCTATAAGTGGTGATGCCTTAGTTGATAAGCTGAGAAGGTTGGATCAACCGGTTTGACTTCGGGCTGATCAAACTCGTATTCGGGGAAGATTGGAATGGAATTTTACGGGATAAGGAGCAGCTGAATCAGCATTAGGCTGCTCCAAAGACTAAAGCTCTGTCTCTTCCGCTCTTCTTCGCCTGATACATCGTCTTGTCTGCGGCATCCATCAGGCGTTCAGCTGTTGGGAATTCCCGTTGACCCGGAATATGGGTGGCTATACCCACTGAAGCGCAGATAGGGATCATAATGCCTGCAGCTACTTTAATCGGATTGCGATGCAGGAAATCCCTGATGCGTTCCGCAATTGTTAATCCGATATCGGTTGTCACCCCTGGCATTACAATAACGAACTCTTCACCACCATAGCGGCCAACATAACCCCCTTTGCCTGCAGCTTTCACCAGGGTTCTGGCGAAGTGCTTCAATGCAGTATCACCTGCCTGATGGCCGTATCTGTCATTAACCTGTTTGAAATGGTCAATATCCAGGAACATAACGGTCAGTGGGCGGGAGTTTTCAGTTGAATGCTTAAAAGCTTTGGCGGAAATAGACTCGATGTAAGCCCGGTTAAAGACGCCGGTAAGAATGTCTTTTTTCAGCTGCTCTTTGAGTTGTTCTTCACTGGCTTTTGCCTCTGAGGCTTCGCTGCGGGCTTTGGCGAGATCCTGCATCAACTTCATATTACGAACAACGAGCTGCTGTTTGGCATCCTCAATCAGCTGGCCAACGGAAAACGATGTTTGTACATCGGTTTCGAAAATTTCATTCAGCGCTGGCAATTGAGCAGAGACTTCGTCAACAATCTCTGTGATCTGGCGAGTATTGAAGAGTTTGCACTTATTGCTTTCGTTGATCAGTTTGCTCATGACGCTGGGCTTTTCATCCTGTGCCCAGAGCTCGGCAAAATGGCCTGAGAAAATTACGATCTGTTCATCAATATGCAGATCTTCTTTGGCAGATCTGTGGCTGTTTTTCACCAGATTGACGTAAAAGTTAGGCATGCCCCAGTGGTCTAGAAGCCAACCACCTACTTCGGAGTGATCGGTTCCAAACTCACTGCGTTCAAACTTGGCCAGTTCAGAGTGATTATCTGCGCTGTGGAAGATCACGCCGTAGCGGTCCATCTCGATTTCGTTCAGTGCCAGCATGCCAATATCCTGCACCAGTCCTGCAAGAAAGAAGCGCTCAGGTTTGATCTGTCCCATTTTGCAGGCCAGGACACGACCCAGTACGCCAGACACGAGGCAGCGACGCCAATAGCTTTGGTGGTCCATGGTATTGGTCTGGCTATCGTACATCGCTTTGGCAAAGGAGAAACTCAGAGCCAAAGTCATGGTCATATCCAGACCGATGCGGGTGATGGCATCTTTTACGGAATCAATGGTTCTTGCGCCCATGTTGGCGGCAGAATTTGACAGGGCAACCACTTTGGCTGCCAGAGCCGGGTCTTTCTCAAGGATTCCGGCAATAAGGGCAGAGTCAGTATCGCTTCGCTTAGCATGCTCGATAACCTGATACGCCACTGCAGGAAGAGAGGGTAGTGTTTTGCAGTTTTCTAATTTTTCTAATAACACCGGATCCATCAAGCACTCCTGACACGGTACTGGCTAGCTCTGTCCATAGAATAGGATAAAAGGTGGTATAACAATTATGAACTTAGAAAGTATACCACTTCTTTTCCCTTTTGAATCATTCCGTTAGCCAGATTCAAAACTCTTGATGGCGGTCAGTTTTTATCCTGCGGCCTGTGCTTGTTACAGGCCTTTGAGAGCTTCAATATGTTTATGGGCGGCGCTGCCCAGTGCGCTTAGGTTGTAGCCGCCTTCCAGAACGGAAACAATCTTTCCATCGCAGTAGACCCGGGCGACATCCATGATCATTTTGGTGACCCAGAAGAAATCATCATCCACCAGGTTAACCTCACCCATAGGGTCGTCTTTGTGGGCATCAAAGCCTGCTGAGATAAAGATCATCTCCGGACGATGCATCTGCAATGCAGGTAGCCAGGTGTCTTCGACTAATTTACGGAATTCAGGTCCGTTGCAGCCGGCGTTTAATGGGGTGTTAACAATATTGTCCCATTCTGAATTGGCAAAGCGCCATGGGAAGTAGGGGTGCTGAAAGCTGGAGCAAACCAGTACATTCGGGTCGTCTTTATAGATGTCGACGGTTCCGTTTCCATGGTGAACATCAAAGTCAATGATGGCTACTTTTTTGATGCCGAAATTGTGACGTGCGTGTTCAACACCTATAGCGACGTTATTAAGAAAGCAGAAACCCATGCTTTCGACGCGTTCTGCGTGATGACCGGGTGGGCGTACGGCACAAAAAACATTATCAGCCTGATTTTTCAGTACTTGTTCGGTGCCGCGAACAACGGCACCTGCCGCCATTGTGGCGGCATGCATGGTCTGATGGCCCATCAGGGTGTCATCATCAATCTGAACAAGCGGGGCGCCTTCTTCCGGTTGACTCAGCTCAAGGGAGAGGACATGAGCTCTTGGGTGAACACGGATAATCTGTTCTTCAGTGGCAGGGCGGGCGTTATAATGCTGCAATTCCTGAGCAAGTGCGCTACGTTCAAGTTGTTGATTGATTGATGAAATCCGGTGTGGGCTTTCCGGATGCCAAGGCCCCATGTCATGAAGCATGCACTCTGAGTGACTGATATATGATGTGATCAATTTAAACCCTCCCTATCCATACAAGTTTAATAAAGCGAGCATATGGGAGATACTGGCATATAGTCGATAATGCAGTGCAGCATTCAATGAGATGCGGAGAAGTTTTCTGTGGGTACTCGTTTTTTAAAATATTTCTTTGAACCTAAATCCATTGCAGTTTTTGGTGCGTCCGAAAAAGAGTTCAGCATGGGTGGCCAGGTTATCCGTAATCTGCAGGATGGGCAGTTTCCCGGTAAAATTTTCGCGGTCAACACCAAGGGGTATGACGAGGTTTTTGGTGAGAAGTGTTATCCCCGTGCTGAGGCGTTAGAAGAAATTCCTGAACTGGCTGTGATTTGCTCGCCACCTGAGGTCGTGCCTGATCTTGTGGGGCGTCTGGGGCATCTTGGCGTCAAGGCTGCTCTTGTCTTAACCGGCGGTCTTTCCAGAACAAACAGTGCTCAGAGTCTTGTTGATCCTCGTCATCTATCCTTGAAAGACGATATGTTGGCTGCTGCCCGTGAATCTGGTATCCGCATCATGGGGCCTGAGTGCTTGGGCGTTTTGGTTCCCGGGCGTAAGCTGAATGCTAGTTATTCATCCGGCAATGTTAAGCCGGGTAAGGTTGCCTATATCGGTCAGTCTGGAATGCTGGGTAACGCCATGATCGACTGGGCTAATGGCCGTGGGATTGGCTTTTCTCATGTGGTGACTCTGGGAGATAGCGCCGATGTCATGATCGCGGACGTGATCGATTACATCAACCGGTACAGTCATGCTCAGGCGATTTTGTTGCACCTTGAATATATCAGCGACTCCCGTCACCTGATGACGGCGATCCGTGAAGCTTCCCGAAATAAGCTGGTTCTTGCTATCAAAAGTGGCCGTATCGTTTCTTCTTTTGAAGGGCCGATTCTCAATACGCCAGGGTTGGTTAACCGGGACCAGGTGTACACTGCTGCGTTAAATCGTGCGGGTGTTGTTCGCGTCAATGATGTCGAAGAGCTTTTTGATGCTTTGGAATCACTCTCCCGTATTAAGCCTGTATCCGGTGATCGGCTGGCAATTGTCAGTAATGGTATAGGCCCCAGTATTTTGGCTGCTGATAAACTGCTTCTTTCGGGAGGTAAGCTGGCAAAACTCTCTGATGAGACTCGTGACAAGCTTCATGAGTGCTTGCCCATGGGGTGGTCTGATGCCAATCCGGTCGATATTGGCGGTGATGCAATGCCAGAACGTTTTGTTCAGGCGTTGGAAGTATTATCCAATGCGCCGGAAGTTGATGCGGTTTTGGCGATCCATGCGCCAACCCGCCTGGCTCCCAGTGCCGATGCGGCAGCTGCGGTGATCAATCAGCGCGGTAAATTCAGAAAGAGCGTTCTGACATGCTGGATGGGTATGGAAGAGGCGCGCCCAGCACGTAAAGAGTTTAATCTGGCGGGGGTTCCTACCTATAGCTCGCCTGAACATGCAGTTCAGGCCTTTATGCATATGGTCAACTATCGCCGCAGTCAGGCTCTGTTGCAGGAAGCGCCTCCAAGTATCCCTCACGAAACACCTTATGAGGTGCGCCGAAGTGCCCGTAAACTGATTTCACGTGCCCGTAAAGAGGGGCGTAATGCACTGACCCATCAGGAAAGTACACAGGTTTTGGCCGCTTACAGTATTCCGGTAACTCAAAGCTGGTATGCTAAAGATGAAAATGCCGCCGCGATTATTGCCGGACAGCAGAACCAGCCGCTGGCGGTTAAGATTGTTCATGAAACCAACTGCAAACCTTTTGTCTACCGCAAGCATCCGCATAAGGTTTCAGCAGGTTTGATGCAGGATATCCAAAGCCCTGAAGGGATGCGTAAGGCCGTTATCAGTCTCAGAGATAAAGTGCATGAGAAGTTTCCGGATAGCACTATCTATGAATACTGCATTCAGCCGATGCATCGGGGCAAGCATTCTATGCTGCTGAATATGGGGATCACCCGTGACCCCGTGTTTGGACCGGTTATTCTCTTCGGTATCGGTGGCTATAAAGAAAATGTTCTTGCGGATCGTCATGTTGCTTTGCCGCCGTTGAATATGACTTTGGCAAATGAGCTGATTAAGCGATCACACGCATATCGCCTGATCAAAGAGCATAGTGATAACCCGAAGGAAGATATCGAGTCTATCTCGGAAGTGCTGGTTAAGCTAAGCCAGTTAGCCGCGGATATTCCTGAATTGCAGGGGCTTGAGATCAATCCATTGATTATCAATCGCGATGAAATGCTTGTAGTGGATGTAAAAATAGATCTTGGTGAGCCAAGCTATCACGCTATCATGCCTTATCCAGAGGAGCTGCGTGAGACGGTGACTCTTAAGACGGGGCGCTTGGTTGAAGTCAGACCGATTCGTGGTGAAGACGCTGCTGCATTGTCTCAGTTCCATGGGCAGTTGAGCGAGCAAAGTATCCGTTTCCGTTATTTCCACAATAAGGCTGAACTGAGCAAGCGTGATTTGGCCAACCTGACCATTATCAATTATGACCGTCAGATGGCGTTTATCGCAGAAGAGATTAAAGAAGATGATGAGCGGGAAATATTGGGTGTAGTCAGGGTTTGGACTGACCCGGATAATATCCGTACAGAATTTTCGGTGTTGATTCGTGATGACCTGCAGGGCGAGGGGCTAGGCGCGCTTCTGATGCGGAAGATGATCAAGTATTCCCGAAGTGTGGGGACGCTTGAGATGATCGGAAAGATTCTGGTGGAGAATCATCCGATGCGCGGCTTGATGCGGCATCTGGGATTCCAGTGTCAATATAATGCTGAAGAACAGGTGATTGATGCGGTGATGCCGTTGAATGAGCCACAAAGTGAGTGGCAGCGACATCGTCTCGAGAATACCAGTGGTATTTAGCGCATAGCGAAGGCGTAAAAAAACCGACAACGGGAGTTGTCGGTTTTTTTGTTTCTGGCTGAAGGATTATGGAGACAGGCGCTCAATATTCCATTTACCACCTTCAACAACATAGCGGAAACGGTCGTGAAGTCGGCTTGGCTGACCCTGCCAGAATTCAAACAGATCAGGAACGATACGGTAGCCGCCCCAGTGTGGTGGGCGTGGGATAGGATCGTCACCGGCAAATTGCTCGCTGAACTGATCGTAACGTTGCTCAAGCCACTCGCGGTTAGGGATCACAGCGCTCTGTTTTGAAACCCAGGCACCAATCTGACTTTCGATTGGTCGGCTGTGGAAGTATTCCTCAGATTGCTGTGGAGAAATGCGCTCTACAGTTCCATCAATTCTTACCTGACGCTGTTTTTGACCCCACCAGAAAACAATAGAAGCAAAAGGGTTGCCTGCAAGATGCATGCCTTTTTCGCTCTGATAATTGGTGTAGAAAACGAAGCCGCGGGAATCGATACCTTTCAAGAGTACGATGCGGGATGCAGGACGGTTTTCCGGTGAAATAGTCGACAGAGTCATAGCGTTAGGGTCGAAAGGTTCATTTTCGACCGCCTGATCAAACCAAATGCTGAACTGATCAAATGGATTCTCAGCCAGATCCTGTTCAGTCAGTGCCTCCTGATCAAAAACGCGGCGCAGAGAGGAAATGTCCTGGTTCATAGGTAAATATCTCTTTGTATCAACATGTTTGCTCAATCATAAACCCTGTTGGCTTGCTGAGCCAACCGGAGGGCTGGTCAGAATCTCTAAATCAATTGAAATCCTGATCCAGCGCTATAGATGAGTTAAAGGTTCAGGAAGTTTTTAATACCCGAGAACACGATTTGAGCAGCCATTGCACTCAGGATCAGCCCTGTCATTTTGCTGAGAATATTCAGACCTGTTTTTCCCAGGATGCGCTCAATTTGACTGGAAGCGTGAAGAAGGGCGCCCAGAGACATTAGGGCAACCATCAGAGCACTGACTCCGATCAGGGTTTCTGTTGTTGTTTTCAATTCAGCACCATAAACCAGAATGGCACCAATGGTGGCTGGGCCGATAATAGTCGGAATGGCCAGCGGGACAACGGAAATATCATCGCTGTTTTGTTCTGGAACACCAGTGGCGTGGTTTCTGACGCCATCCTTAACAAGGCTTACGGCAGACAAGAAAAGAAGACAGCCTGCGCCAATCCGGAAGGAGTCCAGTGTGATCCCCAGTACTTCAAAGAGTGTGGTGCCGAAGAAGAAGAGTACCAAGCTGATCAGGGCGGCCGATAATACTGCGCGATTAATCGTCGCCCGTTTCTCCTGAGTGGTATGCCCTCTGGTTAGTGCCAGAAACATTGAAACCACAAAGAAGGGAGCAAATAGGAAGAAGAACTGAATAAAGGTTGAAATAAAAAGCGCCATGCTGCAAACGACCTCAGGGAAGGTGGTAAAAACTTTTTATGTTGGTTTCCTAAGTATAAGGCTACTTTGTAAAACTGTATCTATAGTTTTTTCTCAGGCTTCCAGAGGAAGTGAAATATCTGTAAATAATTGAGCACATTGGCTTAATTCGATTGCTACTTGTCTTATCGCAGTAAAGTATCTGAATTGTCTGCCGATACCCCTTAAGCTACTGAAAAGTCAGTTATAAGGGCTACTAATCATACAATCACTGGGTTATGCTTCCGTTTAACTTTGTTGAATGTCACAAATAAGGTTGGGTCAATGGATTTCGCCACGCTTCTTGGGCTTATTACAGGTGTTGCATTTGTTGGTTTGGGTATTGCTCAGGGCGATGATCCCAGTATTTTTATTAACATTCCAGGTATCCTGATTGTTGTCGGTGGTACCATCTCGGTAACTTTGGTTAAGTACCGAATTGCCAGTTTCTTCTCTGGAATTAAAGAAGGTTTTGCAGTTGCTTTCTTCGAAAGCAACGATAATCCTCGCGAAATCATTCAGCTGGCAAACCATTTGGCCAAGATCGCCCGTCGTAATGGTCTTCTGGGTCTGGAAGATGAGCCAATCGAAAACCCTTTCTTTGCCAAAGGTATCCAGCTTTGTGTTGATGGGCATCCGCCTGAATTCATCCAGAAAGTTCTGATGAATGAGATGAGCATGTCTATTGATCGTAAGGAGCTGGGCGAGAAAATTTTCCGTGCGATGGCAGGTTCTGCTCCTGCTTTCGGCATGATCGGTACACTGGTTGGTCTGGTTCAGATGCTGAATAACCTTGATGACCCGTCCAAATTGGGTCCTGGTATGGCTGTAGCGCTTTTGACAACCCTGTACGGATCTCTTATTGCTCAGCTGATGATGATGCCTCTTGCTGACAAACTGGCTCTTAAGAGTGCTGAGGTAGAGGCTAACATGTCTCTGATCACTGAGTCTGTTCTGGGTATCCAGGAAGGTCTTAACCCTACGGTTATGGACGAGCTTCTTGAAACTTATCTGCCAGAATATCTGCGCTCTGGTATGTCAATGTCAGAAGAAATTTAAAGCTACATATCCATAAGCGAACGCGAGGATATTAGGGTGATGAACATTAATACTAAAAGACGCAGAAAAGCCAAGAATGAGGCTGTTCCTGAGTGGATGGTTACCTTCGCGGATATGATGACCCTTCTGCTGACTTTCTTCGTTCTTATTCTGTCTTTCTCTACGACGGATGTTGAGCGCTACAAAAGTATTGCAGAAGCGATGCAGAACTCATTTGGTCTGCAGGATTTGAATCCTCTGAGTATCATTCCGGCGGATAATCCACCTAAGAATGAGAATATCATCGAGCCCCTGAAGCCTCAGCCATCGACAGAAGCTGATGAATCTGAGGTTGAAAACCAGCTGGAAAGTATCGGCAACCGTCTTGAAACCAACTTCACAGATGAGATCGAGAAAGGTGTGATTATTGTTGAGCGGGATGAGGATCATATTATTATTCGCTTCCCGGATGAGTCAGCATTTACATCAGGTAGTGATTATCTGGAACCGGCTGTAGTTCCTGTTTTACAGAAAGTAGGTCAGTTGATTTCAGAATACGATATGTTCACTATCGTTGGCGGTCACACTGATGATCAGCCGATCAATACCGATCGCTTCCGTTCTAACTGGGATTTGTCAGCGGCTCGTGCTGTATCTGTGGCTCACGAGCTAACCTGGCTGACTGACCTGGAAGAAGAGTTCCTCTACGTGGTTGGTAATGCTGATGCCCGTCCTCTGGTGCCGAATACCAGTCAGGAAAATCGTATCAAAAACCGTCGTGTTGAAATCTTATTGATTGAGCGTCCGGATAACACTGAGCGGGATGTGTATCAGGGGATTCAACAAAGTCCGTTGCTTAGATAACTTTAGGTGTTTGAATAAAAAAGGGAGCTTTCTGGCTCCCTTTTTTATTGCTGTGTCCCGCCCTGAATCAGGTTGACACATTTTCTATCATGTACTGGAAAAATGTGATGACCGTTTAGCTGAAGCGTAACCTGCGCAATTATTACCTTGCATTAAAATTGGCTATTTTTGACTGGATGAAAAGGCGAGATGATCTGCGTGTGCGCGATTATTTAGATTGGCGTATGAGGGTAACGACAGAGGCTGTTCCTACGTGTCCCGACACTAATAAGTTTGAATGTCTTTGCCATCGTGGTGCTTGGGATTTTTGATTGGGGTTCGATAGATAAAAAAATACCCTGCAGTGCAGGGCATTTTTAATGTCTGGAACCAGAGTTTATAAGCTTAGTTCCAGCGTTCGGCGAATAGCGGCTGACGCTTGTCCAGTGCTGCCTGATAGGCATTGCTGAATGGCTTTAGGCTGGTTAGAGCTTCTTCAATCGACTTGTCTTCACGAACAGCATAGCTGTTGAAGCCGCAGCGACTCATAAAGAAGAGTTGATCCTGCAGAACGTCGCCAATTGAGCGCAGTTCACCTTGGTAGTTGAAGCGTTCACGCAGTTGACGAGCCAGGGTGTAGCCTCGGCCATCACTGAATACCGGGAAGTTGATTGCTACCAAAGGCAGATCTGCAAGCTTCAGGGCTTCTTCACCGAAAACAGTGTCATTTGGTACCCAAACACCAACGGCTTCAAACGCGGAAGCATCGAATTCGCCGGCTATCCAAAGCGGGTAGGGTAGCAGTACTTTGCCACCTGTAGGCAGTTCAGCGTCAAGGTCGACTTTAACCCAGTTATCCTCAACGATTTCCTGGTTCAGAATAATCTTAGGCATAAACACGCTCCTTAAATTTCGCCTGACCGATGCGGTGGTAAGCTTCTACAAAGGACTCGCCTTCGATTCGGTTTTCAACATAAACACCAATGATAGCTTCGATAGCATCCGGGATACGATCCTGCTTAACTGCAGGGCCGAGAATCTTACCGATGTTGGCATCATTGCCTGAGCGACCGCCCAGAGAAACCTGATAGAACTCTTCACCTTTACGGTCGACACCCAGCAGGCCGATGTTGCCGATATGGTGGTGACCACAGGCGTTCATGCAGCCGGAGAAGTTGAATTCGATATCACCCAGATCATACAGGTGATCCAGATCGTCAAAGCGACGCTGAATCGCTTCCGCCACCGGAATAGATTTGGCGTTAGCCAGTGCGCAGAAGTCACCGCCAGGACAGCAGATCATATCGGTCAGTTTGCCGATGTTAGGCGTCGCCAGACCGTTTTCTTCAAGAATCTGCCAAAGTTCAAACAATTCTGACTGCTTAACATCAGACAGAATCAGGTTCTGGTGGTGGCTTACACGCAGTTCACCAAAACTGTATTTGTCAGCCAGATCGGCAACCAGATCCATTTGGGCATCGGTTACGTCACCTGGGGCAACACCGGTTTTCTTCAGAGAAACTGTTACAGCAATGTAGCCGTCTTTCTTGTGAGCCTGAGTGTTATTGGTCACGAAGCGGGAGAAAGCTTTGTTTTCTTCACGCTGTTGTTCGAAATTGCCGATATCCGGTGCATTTTCGTAAGCAGGGTCGATAAAGAAGCTTGCTGCTTTCGTCATAGCACTTTCGGTCAGGGTGGAAGGGCCGTCAATCAGGTGCTCCCACTCGGATTCAACGCGCTGAGCAAACTCTTCGACACCCAGAGCTTTAACCAGAATTTTGATTCGGGCTTTGTACTTGTTGTCACGGCGGCCAAACTGGTTGTAAACACGCAGAACGGCTTCCAGATAAGTCAGCAGGTGTTTAGCAGGCAGATTCTGGCGAACCAGATCACCGATCATTGGAGTACGACCCAAGCCGCCACCAACGTAAACATCAAAAGCCAGTGAGCCGTCGTCGTTTTTGACCAGTTGAAGACCTACATCGTGTACTTTGATAGCTGCACGATCTTCCTGAGTGCCGCTAATCGCAATCTTGAACTTGCGTGGCAGGAAGGCGAACTCAGGGTGGAAGGTCGACCACTGACGAACGATTTCACACCATGGGCGCGGATCTGTAATTTCGTCCTGAGCGATACCGGCAAACTGATCAGTGGTGGTGTTACGGATACAGTTACCACTGGTCTGGATAGCGTGCATCTCAACTTTAGCCAGTTCTTCCAGAATATCCGGGCAGTTTTCCAGTGCAGGCCAGTTAAACTGAACATTCTGACGGGTTGTGAAGTGAGCGTAGCCTTTGTCATAAGTGCGGGCAACATAGGCCAGCTTGCGAAGCTGCTCAGAATTCAGCATGCCGTATGGAATAGCAACACGAAGCATAGGTGCGTGGCGCTGAACATAGATACCGTTTTGCAAACGTAGCGGCAGATATTCAGCCTCTTCCAGTTTGCCATCAAGATAGCGCTGGGTTTGATCCCGGAATTGGATCACACGCTCATCAACTAATTTCTGATCGTAATCGTCGTACTTATACATTTAATTTCCTACGACAGGGTTGCCAATAAAGTGCCTAAAGTCACGGTAAAACGGCTTGGGTAATCTGGTTTTGACGCAGATACTAACCGCATGATTTGCAGCACAATAGCAGTCTTCCCTTATTCTTAAAATGAATTTATATCTATATGTTTATTTCTTTTCGAAATAAAAAATAAGGTTTTCTTAATGTCGGCTTCTTCAGATTGCTGACCAGGCCCTTACCTTCCAAAGCCAGATAAATCCGGTGGCATTCAGACAGCGGTAGACCAGTTGTACCCACCATATAGCCGCTAACCCAAGGCCAAGGTAACTGCCGAAAATAAAAGCAAGGGGCAAAAAGACGCCCCACTGTAACGTCACGGAGACCTGCATCACCATCTTGCTTGCTCCTGCTCCTAATAGCGCTTGGGTGAGTACGATAGCTGAAGCATCAATCACCATCATCAGGGCAGTCAGTTGAAGGGGCTGAGTGCCAAGTTCAATCGCTTCCGGTTCGATCAAAAACAGTCCCAGTACAGGTTCAGCTAACAGTGCCAATGGCATTGCGATCAGGAGGAGTAACACAACCGCAACTTTTGCAACATCGGTGCCCCAGTTCTGCGCTGCCTGATCATCCTTTTGTCCCAGTGAGCGACCTACCAAGCTGGTTGCCGCCATCCCAAGGCCTACGGCAGGAAGGATCATCAGCAGAGAAAGGTTGACCAGAACGTGACCAACAGCCACTGAAAGCGGACCTATTTGGCCGATAATCCAGAACAGTACCAGATAGCCTGAAGCGAACAGGGTTTGTTGTAGTGAGTTGGGTAGTGCCCGGTTGATTAGCTGTTTCAGTATGCTGGTATCAATACCCTGATCAAAAAATGCCCGGTTGCCAATTTTTCTTAAGGTATATAGCAGCCAAACAAGAGTGCCCAGAAAGAGAGAAATACAAGTACCAAGACCTGCACCCTCTACGCCCATGGCGGGTAATCCCAACTTGCCGTATATCAGCAGATAACTGATGGCAATATTGCTGATATGAATAAAGATGATGGTTTTGAAGTAGATCTTAGAATGATGAACCCCGTTCCAGTATCCCCGGAAAACCAGATTTAGCCCCACCGCCAGCAGGCCGATCACTCGCCAGTCGAGGTAGGGCTCTGCCAGTTCAACAACTGCGCCGTCATAGTTGATGTATGAAAGCAGGAGCCCTGTGATGGGGTAAAAAAAAGTGATCAGGGGGAGGCAAAGCAGTAGCGCGAGAATTAGCCCGGCATTTAATGTCTTGTGTTGTGAATCTTTGCATCTGGCGCCGTAGAAATAAGCCGTAGTGGACTGCACCGCAGAGGATATACCGAGAATCAGAGCGGTAATAACAAATGCTGTGTAGCCGGCAACGCCAGCAGCGGCCAGAGCGGTACTGCCAAGGGCTCCGACCATGGCGGAGTCCACCAGATTGATCAGGCTTTGGGAGAGCATGCCGCCGATTAGCGGCAGCGCGAGTTTTAAAATCTCACGTTGCCGCTGAAAGGAGGGTAGAGTCAGCAGAGTGCGCAACGAAACGTCTTAATTGCTTCTGACGAACCGATTAAGCCGGATCGTAAGACAGAACCGGCATCAGCCAGCGCTCCATCTCTTCGGTGGTTTTGCCTTTACGCTCAGCCAGTTGCTCAACCTGATCCAGATCGATCTTGCCGGTGCCGAAGTATTTCGCTTCCGGGTGGGCAAAGTACCAGCCACTTACTGCTGCTGCCGGAGTCATGGCAAAGCTTTCGGTCAGTTCAAGGCCGCTGTGGGTTGGAGCATCCAGCAGGTTGAACAGAGTTTCTTTTTCGGTGTGATCCGGACAGGCTGGGTAACCTGGGGCTGGGCGGATACCCTGATACTGCTCTTTGATCAGCGCTTCGTTATCCAGATTTTCATCTTTGGCATACCCCCAGAACTCCTTACGAACTCGTTCATGCAGGTGTTCGGCAAAGGCTTCCGCCAGACGGTCGGCCAAAGCTTTTACCATGATGGAGTTGTAGTCGTCACCGGCATCTTCATAGGCTTTAGCCAGTTCTTCTGCACCGATACCGGCATTAACTGCAAAACCGCCAATGTAGTCTTCAAGACCGGTGTCTTTGGGTGCGATATAGTCCGCTAGACTCAGGTTAGGTTTGCCATCCGGTTTTGGGGTCTGCTGACGGATGTGCTGCAGCAGAGCCTGAACATCACTGCGGTTTTTATCGGCATAAACTTCGATCTGATCCGCCTGAGTGGTGTTGGCTGGCCAGAAGCCGATCACGCCTCGGGCCTTAATCAGCTTTTCATCGATCAGTTTCTTCAGCATCACCTTGGCATCCGCAAACAGGTTGGTTGCGGCTTCACCGACCACTTCATCGGTCAGAATCTGTGGGTATTTACCCGCCAGATCCCAGGACATAAAGAACGGCGTCCAGTCGATGCGCTCTGCAATGATGTTCAGATCGTAATCGTCAAAGGCTTTAACACCAGTGAACGTCGGCCTAACCGGCTTGAAGTTGCCCCAATCCAGCGCCAGTTTATTGTCGCAGGCTTTTTCGTAGCTGATACGGTCTGCCTTGGCGCGACGGTTGGCGTTACGGATACGGGTTTCTTCGTACTCTTTGCGGCGTCCGGCAACAAACTCATCGCGCAGTTCGTCACTCAGTAGGTTGCTGGCCACACCCACGGCACGGGAGGCGTCGGTCACGTAGATCACAGGTCCTCGTTTGTACTGAGGTTCGATCTTAACCGCCGTGTGTGCTTTGGAGGTAGTGGCACCACCAATCATCAGCGGGATATCAAAGCCCTGTCGCTCCATCTCTTTGGCGATGTGAACCATCTCATCCAACGATGGGGTGATCAGGCCGGACAAGCCGATGATATCGGCGTTGTGCTCTTTTGCTGCCTGCAGAATTTTCTCTGCTGGAACCATTACGCCCAGATCAACCACTTCGTAGTTGTTACACTGCAGAACCACGCCCACGATGTTTTTACCGATGTCATGTACGTCACCTTTAACGGTGGCCATGATGATCTTGCCCTTGGCTTCCACTTCACCGGATTTTTCCGCTTCAATAAACGGAATCAGGTGTGCAACAGCCTGTTTCATGACTCGGGCTGATTTCACCACCTGGGGCAGGAACATCTTACCGGCTCCAAACAGGTCGCCGACCACGTTCATGCCATCCATCAGAGGGCCTTCAATTACCTGAATCGGGCGATCAGCTTCAATGCGGGCAGCTTCGGTATCTTCGACGATAAAGTTAGTAATACCTTTCACCAGAGCGTGTTCGATACGCTTAGTGACTGGCCATGAGCGCCATTCAAGATCTTCTTTTTTCTCCTGAGCACCGTCGCCACGGTATTTCTCGGCAATTTCCAGCAGGCGGTCGGTGCTGTCTTCGCGTCGGTTCAGTACCACGTCTTCAACGTAGTCACGCAGTTCGGCAGGCAGGTCATCGTACACCGCCAACTGGCTGGCGTTCACGATACCCATAGTCATGCCTTCTTTAATGGCGTGATAGAGGAATACCGAGTGAATCGCTTCACGCACCGGGTTGTTACCACGGAAAGAGAAAGACACGTTAGATACGCCGCCGGAGATCATGGCGTGTGGCAGGTTCTCTTTGATCCAGCGAGTGGCTTCGATAAAGTCCACGGCGTAGTTGTTGTGCTCTTCAATACCGGTAGCCACAGCAAAGATGTTCGGGTCGAAGATGATATCTTCCGCCGGGAAGCCGATCTCATTCACCAGCACATCGTAAGAGCGCTTGCAGATCTCAATTTTGCGCTCAAAAGTATCTGCCTGACCGACTTCATCAAATGCCATCACGATGATGGCTGCGCCATAACGCATGCAGAGCTTGGCGTGGTGGCGGAAGGCTTCTTCACCCTCTTTCAGGGAGATGGAGTTCACCACCGGTTTACCCTGAACGCATTTAAGGCCCGCTTCGATGATCTCCCACTTGGAAGAGTCGATCATGATCGGTACTTTGGCGATTTCAGGTTCAGCGGCCACCAGGTTCAGGAAGGTCACCATAGCAGACTGGGATTCCAGCATGCCTTCATCCATATTGATGTCGATCACCTGAGCGCCGTTTTCCACCTGCTCCTGAGCCACTTCCAGAGCGGTATCGTAGTCTTCTTCCACGATCAGGCGCTTAAAGCGGGCAGAACCAGTAACGTTGGTACGTTCACCGACGTTGACAAACAGACTGTCTTTTTCAATGTTGAACGGCTCAAGACCACTCAGACGGCAGGCTTTAGGAATTTCCGGAATCTGACGTGGCTGATGTTTAGCAACGGCTTCAGCGATAGCCTGGATATGCTCAGGCGTAGTACCGCAGCAACCGCCGATAATATTCAGGAAGCCGCTGGCAGCGAACTCTTCAACAATAACTGCCATCTCTTTACCGGATTGGTCATATTCACCAAACTCGTTGGGCAGACCGGCATTAGGGTGGGCAGAGACGTGGGTTTCTGCTTTGTTGGACAGCTCTTCCAGGTACGGGCGCAGTTCGGTCGCACCCAAAGCACAGTTCAGACCAACAGACAGAGGTTTGGCGTGACGAATTGAGTTCCAGAAGGCTTCAGTAGTCTGACCGGAAAGAGTACGGCCAGACGCATCAGTGATGGTGCCGGAGATCATGATCGGCAGCTCAAAGCCCTGTTCTTCAAATACATCCTGTACTGCAAAGATTGCAGCCTTAGCATTCAGGGTATCGAAAATGGTTTCGATCAGGATGATATCCGCACCACCTTCAATCAGACCACGGGTGGCTTCACGATAGTTTTCGGCCAGCGTATCAAAGTCAACATTACGGAAGCCCGGATCATTTACATCGGGAGAGAGGGATGCCGTTCGGCTGGTGGGGCCGAGAACACCGGCTACATAGCGCGGTTTGTCAGGAGTCTCAGCTGTTTTCTCATCAGCAGCAGCACGAGCAACCCGGGCAGCCTGAACGTTCAGCTCATATACAAGCTCTTCCATACCATAATCAGACTGAGACAGCTGGGTGGCGTTAAAAGAGTTGGTTTCAAGAATATCCGCACCGGCATCCAGATAGGCTTTGTGAAGGCGCTGAATCAGTTCCGGCTGGGTGATAACCAAGAGGTCATTGTTGCCTTTGATATCTGACGGCCAGTCTTTAAATCGCTCTGAGCGGAAATCCTCTTCAGTCAGCTTTTCACCCTGAATCATGGTGCCCATACCGCCGTCCAGAATCAGAATTCGCTCTTTAAGGGCGGCTTTTAGGGTTTGAATGCGTGTTTCCAGACTCATTTCTCAGGGTGCTCCGAACGGGTATAAACTGGTTAGACGAGATGAAATTGAGCGACTTTTGTTGATGTCGAGGTGTTATTAGTCGCTGAATTTGAATCAATCGCGTAAGATTGCCGCATTCTATCAAATAAAAAACAGTTTTAAGAGATCCTTGTCAGATCAGATACTTATATCCGTTCGTGAGTTTGATCATAACTGTTGAGACAGAAATTCCGGGCTTTTAAACAGCGGCAAACCTTATCAAAGACCTTATTTTCTGACCCTGAAATATTTTTGCGACAACGTGCAGAATTTTAATAATCAGTCAGAAATGACTAAGGAACAAAGATAAAGCCTGATTAAAATGGTTGGGTATTTAAATCCCAAGGTTTTTGCCCTAAAATGCCCTTAATCATTCATTGTGGAATTTAGGTGACGATTCATGTCTGCCATTATTGAAATTACTGAAAGCGCTCAGAAATATCTTGGTGACCTACTGAGCAAGCAGGATGCCGACGGCATCGGTGTACGTGTATTTGTGACTCAGCCAGGTACTCCTTATGCAGAAACTTGCCTGGCGTATTGCCGTCCCGGAGAGGAAGAAGCTGAAGATGTTTTACAGGAAGGTGCGCCTTTCCCTGTGTACCTGGATAAGACCAGCTCAAGTTATCTGGAAGAAGCGGTTGTTGATTACAACCCGGATCGTATGGGTGGTCAGCTGACGATTAAAGCGCCAAACGCAAAAATGCCAAAAGTCAGTGCGGATAGCCCTCTGGCTGAGCAGATTAACTACGTGCTTTATTCTGATATCAACCCAGGACTTGCCGCGCACGGTGGTGAAATCAAGTTGATTGAACTGACAGATGACAATGTCGCCATTCTGCAGTTTGGCGGTGGTTGCCAGGGTTGTTCAGCAGTTGACCTGACGCTTAAAGACGGTGTTGAGAAAACCTTGATGGAAAAAATTCCTCAGCTAACCGGCGTGCGCGATGTAACGGACCACACGGTGACTGATAACGCTTACTTTAAATAGACAGCGTTCATCGCGGTAAACAAGAAACCAGCTTCGGCTGGTTTTTTTGTTGTATCTGTTTTTTACCTTTATAGTTAACCCTAGGTTTTTACTGGTTATAACGCACTCCGGAAGTCCCTATATGCCTAAGGTATTAGTCGTTCTTTTGTTATTCGTATTAACAGCCCCTGTTAAGGCTGATTCCGCATTTATTGTCATGGGTACAGGTGATTTAACGGGTGTTTATTACCCGACTGGCGGCGCGATCTGCAGGCTTCTCAATAAAGACAGGGATCGTCACGGTATCCGCTGCGCCGTAGAAAGTACTCAGGGCTCTACTTACAACCTGAACGCATTAAGACGAGGGGAGTTGGATCTGGCTATCGTGCAGCCTGATTGGCTTTATCATGCAGCGATGGGGTCTTCAATTTTTGCCCCTCAAGGTCCAAATAAAGGTTTGCGTACGATTCTGAATCTGCATTCTGAAGCGCTAACTATTGTCGCTAGAAAAGATAGTGGTATTGAGCGTTTTGAGGATCTGAAGGGCAAAAAGGTGAATCTGGGGAATCCGGAGTCTGGTCAGCGTCGTACCATGGATCTGATCTTAAGTACTTTGGGCTGGGGGTATAACGACTTTGAAGTCGCCAGTGAACTCTCAGCATCTGATATGTCCGAGGCTCTGTGTTCCGGTAGGATCGATGCCTTTGTCTATATTGTGGGTCATCCTAATGCTTCTGTATCAGAGGCAACAACTTTTTGCGATAGCAAAATCATCCCGCTACCGGATGAGCTGATCGAAAGTTTTTCCTCGCTTTATCCTTTTTATAGTGCAGGGGAGATTAGTGGTGCTATGTATCGCGGAAACCCCAACCCGATATCGACAATCACTTTAACGGCAAGTTTGGTGGCCTCCGAGTCGGTGCCAGATGCTGCGGCGTATGAATTAAGTCGTGTCCTCTTCGAAAACTTTGAACGTCTAAAGCAAATGCATCCCGCTTTGCAGGGATTATCAAAAGATCGATCCTTCGATTTTTCTTCAAAAATTTCGCCTGTTCATCCTGGGGTCACTAAGTTTCTGGTGAATTTGTACGGTGTCCAGGCTGAAGAAAATGTCGATAAAGCAATACCTTAGTCGTAATTGATTTATTGCTAAATTTAAAAATCCCTCCTTTGGAGGGATTTTTTTTTATGAATTGCGACTGGCTGGTCAGTGTTTTCAAACAACTGTAAGGTAGTTTAATTGGGCATGTTTTTATTACAAAAAAATTAATCGGATCTAATTTTTTGAACCAATAGTGTGCTGGGCGTCAGGCTGGGAGGTCTCTTTTGGTGCGAAAAGCGCGGTTGACAGAAATCTAAAATTCTCAGAATCTCAATCCCGACGAGAAGCCAAGCCACACTCTCGATAACAAAAACAAATTCTTTTTGAGTGAGGCAAAGGTTAGGACAAACTCCGTCTGATTTGCCTCACTAATAACAACAACCTAAAGGTAAGGAACAACATGAAACTTCAGCACAAAATTGCAGGAACTATCCTTCTTCCTCTGGCTGCAGCAGCGATGACTACTTCTGTTCAAGCTGCAGATGTCGATGTTTACGGTCGTATCCAAATTCATGTTACAGAAACCACCCCTGATGGTGGAGATATGGATTTTTCAGCAGGTGGTACCGAGTCGCGCCTAGGCTTTATTGCCAAGAACGATTCAGGCGCAAAAGCTCACATTGAATTTGACCTGAACGGCTCTTACAAAACTGATGGCGATACAACGGCTACGACCACGGTTAGTAAGGCAAGTACTGTAAAGACAGGTGAGCCTCGACTGCGCCATGCTTATGTTACTTTTGATGGTGTTACCGTTGGTCAGACTTGGAAGCCGTCAGCGACGACTGAGTTGCTTTTCCCTGCGCTTGACCCAAATACTAACGCGCTTTCTTCTGCACCTTCCACACGAGCTGCTCAGGTCTCCACTAAAATGGACCTAGGTGCTGGCTCTTTGACAGTTGGTGCTTATGATGCTGGTGTGACTGATTCTGCTGTGCCTGGATTGGCTGCGAAATTTGTTGGTGATATGGGTGGTCTGAAGGTTGTTGGTGCTTTTGATATGACTCAAGATGCAGGTGACAATTCTACCGACGGATCAACTCGAATCACAGGCGGTGTCGTTGCAGACATGAGCGGTATGACTGTTAAAGGCTCTTTCACTACACACAGTGATCTTTACACTGCATTCGGTGGTTCTGTTTCTCTGCCAATGGGTGATGGCATGAGCTTTAATGCTGCCTTTGACCAGTATTCGCCGGATGCTGCAGGTAAAGATGATGCTACCGCCATTTGGGCTAACGTTAAAACTACAACCGCCTCTGGTGTGACCGTTGGTGCTGAATACAGCATGTTAGGCGCTGGTTATGGCTTTGCAGCTGCTCCAGCTGTTGATACAAGCACAATTCGTTTTATGGCGAACTACAACTTCTAATTTTGAGGTTGTTATGCACAGCCCTTTGGGCTGTGCATTCAGACACCGCTGGCAGGGTATAGGCTTTCCTTCTCTACTCAATCGCACTCCATGAGTTGTTTCTTTCCTTACCAACTCCTGGCTGAGTCCTGCCGCGGTGACCTATAGAAACCTTTTCATCTATAGTCTGCATTTCGGAATATTACCGCTTACCGCTTACCGCTTACCGCTTACCGCTTACCGCTTACCGCTTACCGCTTACCGCTTACCTATCGTCTTTGTTTTCAGAATGCCTTTCCTTGTTTTTAAATGTTTTGTGACCATCTGGTCATTTTGTTGCGTTTCAAAAAATAGCTATCTGTATGTTTATTAATCCTTTTTTGTGCTGGGTGTGTTTGAAAGCTGAATATGACCTAACTGTATAGCGTTAAAGAGTTTTTTAGGTTTCTGAGGGTTTGACAAAGATCCATTTGAATGCAAATCTAGTCAAACGTATGTTTGATTGCGTGCTGATAACAAAAACAACAGCTGCAACAAAAGATAAAAAGTCAGTAGAAGGCTTTGCTGGCGAACAATAAAAATAGTGAAGGTACAGCAATGAAGAAAACACTTTTAGCAGCCGCTATTTCCAGCGCGCTGACCCTCACCGGTTGTCTAGACTCGGATAATATTGATCAAAGTGCAGCGCCTAAGGTGAGCAGTATTCCTGCTACTACAATTGCATTTGACCCAGCAGTGGGAAAGATTTCGACACCTACTAATCTCTTGATGTCTCAATCTACTGGGCTGATTAATATCCCAGAAACCGGTGATATATACGAGTCTCTTAATAGTTTAGATGGCTGGGGTTTAAGCTCACCGATTAATATTGAAGTAGCCTTGCCGAGTAAGAAGTTTGGCTCTGTAACGCTTGATTCAACATCTGCTGAGTCCGCGTCAACGGTTGTTCTGGTTGAAAAGGATGCTGCAGGTACTGTTTCACTTAAAGCCTTTGGAGCCGATTACATTACCAAGGCAACAAGTACTGGCATTGCGATTATCCCTTTAAAGCCTCTTAGGCCTAGTGCAGAATATTTCTTTGCCATAAAAAATAATCTCAAAGATAGCCTGGGCAGAGCTGTGGAGAGCTCTTCCAGTTACAAACTTCTATCCAGTAATGCTGATCTGAGCAGTCAGCCTACGCAGACTCAGGCTATTCAGACCTCTCTTCAGGCTGCTAACACGACTCTTAGTGCCTACACCAGCACGTCAACGACTATCTATTCAGGCAGTTTCAAAACTCAGTCTGTCGGTAGAGTTATGCAGGAGGTTATGGCGCAAATTAATACCGCGAATCCGAGCATTACATCTGTGGCTACGGTTGCTGATCTGAAGAACTACTTGCTGGCTGCAGGCAAGACTGAGGCTGAGGCAGAAGCTGCCAAAGGTGGAAATCCTACTATTTCATCGGGCAGTTTGGTTCTGCCTTATTACCTTGAAACCCCTTCATCCACTGGTGGTTTGACCAGTAGTTGGAAGAACTCCGATGATGTTTCTCCGCGCCCAGGTAACTACGCTCCAGTCAAGCAGTCAGATCAAACTGTCAATGTCTTTATCTCCACGCCAAGCGGGACTTCACCTGCCAATGGTTGGCCTGTGGCTGTTTATGTGCATGGCATCACCTCATATAAAGAAACAGCAGCTGCTATCGCTGGAAACCTTGCCGCACAGGGTATTGCGTTAGTTGCCATTGATCTGCCATTGCATGGCTCCCGAAGTATAGATTTTGATTCGGACGGAGTTTATGAAGTAACTGCTACCGATAAAGGTGCTGGAGATAAATATGTAAAGGGTAGTCCATTAATTTTTGCTAATTTAGGGGCTCTTCGCACAGTAAGAGATAACTTGAAGCAGTCTATCAGTGATGTCCTTACGCTACGCCGTGCTTTAGAGGGCAATGCGTTAAACCTTGATGATGATAAAGTATCGCTGCTGGGTGTGTCTTTAGGTTCTATTATCGGTACCGGTGTACTTGGTGCGTCTGACTCCTACACAACGAATACTAACTTTGAATTTAACGCAGCAGCTCTTACCGTTGGTGGTACTCAGGCTGCAGCGATCATGGGGTATTCCAGTTCATTTGGCCCTATTGTCAAAACAGCATTAAGGGCAAATGATTCCTTTGCTGAGGCAGTGGCCCCTGCTTTGGGTTATACAGCTGATGCCCTTAAGAAGCTTAAATCAGATGAAGTTGCGACCTACAATAATCTTGCAAATATTGCATATCCGACATTCTTGAGTGGCTTTGTTGCTGGTGCGCAGCAAGTAATAGATTCAGCTGATGCTATTGCTTGGGCTTCCAAAATTAACTCTGATACTCCGGTTCTTGTTACCCAGGTTGTTGGTAACGGTGTAAATCTGGCTGACCAAACAGTACCAAATAGCACTTCCTCAAATGGCTTCCCGCTGGGTGGTACCTCTCCGCTGATCTCTGCCCTTGGGTTGTCTAAGTCATCATTGGCGATTGCACCTAGTACAACTGATCTTAAGGTTTATACAAACTTCCTTGTGGGTAAGCACACATCTTTGCTGGATCCATCAGCTGCCACTGGTGTAACTCAGGATGCTACTTCAGCAGCTGCCGCAACAACTGAGATGCAGACCCAGGTTATTTCATTCCTGAAATCTGGCGGTAAAGCGCTTCAGGGATCGGCATCTGGCGGTGCTTTAAATACTAATGTTGTCCAGTAATTTGTGATCAGACAAAAATAAGAACGGAGTTCACAATGAAAATGATTAAAAAACAATTGCTGGCAAGCAGCATCAAATTAGCGTTATTTACCTTAGGCTCTGGCTTGACTGCACAGCAAGCTTCAGCTGCAGGTTTTGCATTAAATGATCACAGTGCAACGGCTTCTGGTAATGCATTGGCAGGTGCTGCAGCAAGTAATCAGGATATTTCTTTCAGCTTCTGGAACCCTGCGTTATTTAGTAATGCTAAGGGTGTAGAGCTTTATGCTTCCGGAGCTCTGGTCATGCCAAGTATGGATGTCACGGTTAACTCGGCTTCGGACCCGGGTGGAAACACACTGTCCGGTAAGGCGCCGAATGACGTGGTGAACCCAACTCTGGTTCCTTCGGTGTATTTTGCGCTCCCTGTGACAAGCAGTACCACGCTTGGAGCTTCTTTGAATGTGCCTTTTGGGTTGTCAGGTAAGTACGGTAAGGATTGGGCTGGTCGATATCATTCTGCGGAAACGGCTGTTCAGGATATCGCGTTGTCACTTTCTCTGGCTCAAAAGCTTGGTGGCTGGGGCGCTGTGGGTGCCAGTGTGCAGGTGCATAAGGGGAGCGTATTGCTGGCCTCAAGCTTAACCGATTTTAGCGGTGGTAATAGCTCTTCAGGGGATGGTTATGCTGAGTTAGAGGCTGATGATATTGCCTATGCATACTCTATAGGTATCGCCCTGGAGCCTATTGATGGCACTCGTATTGGTGTAGGTTACCGAAGTGATGTTGAGTACACATTCGAAGGTGATGCGGATTATACCAATGTCAGTCCGACTCTCGCAGCATTGGGTGTGGATGAAGCTTATCTGTTTGATGAACTGAGCTTCCCCTCTGTTCTCACGATGAGTCTTGAGCAGGATCTGGGTGAGCGTCTGACTCTAGGCGCTACAGCTATGAAAACAGGTTGGGGTGTTCTGGATGAGATGCGGATTGCCTTCGCGCCTGGTGATGACGGCATAAAGCAGCCTGACTCAGTTTTGACGTTCAACTTTGAGGATCAATGGTTCTATTCAACAGGTTTGACTTATGAATATTCTGATCAGTTAACCCTTCGGGGCGGTTATGCGCAGGATAACTCGCCTGCAAAAGAAGCTTATCGTTCGGCTAGAACCCCAGATGGTGACCGTCAGTGGGTATCGCTAGGTGGGAGTTATAAGTTTGCAGGTGGAAGTGAGCTAACCGCTGCCTATACCTACGTTATGATTGATGATGTTAGTGTCGTGAGGGATGGTTCGCTTTCTGAGGATGCGTCCCGAGGTAAGTTGGATGCTGATTACGAGACAAGCGCTAATGTGTTCTCGCTTGCTTACAATATGTCTTTCTAGTTGAGTTGGTCTCTCTGATATATAAAGAGCCGGCATTGCCGGCTCTTTTTTGTTTAATCAGTGCTTTTTTGGGGGGGGGTGGTATTTTCGAGGTCTTTTATTTGGTTTGTGAGCTGAGTAAACAATTGTTCCTGATTTCTCTGGTTCTCTTCGGTTTCATTTCGTAGGTGTTTTATTTCTTTATCGGTGTTCCTTTCGATCTCTTTTACCGCTTTGATAAGGGCTGTTAGCGAGCTCTGGTTTTCTTTGTTTTGCAGATTGCTGTTCTCGAGGCTTGTCTGAATTGCACTCAGCACAGATGTTGTGGCTTTGTTTTGTTCGCTATTTGCTCTGTTTTGCTCAGATAGATTTTTCTCCAGTTTATCCTTTCTTGCGTCTTTGTCTTTCAGCTGCTGTCTCAGGCTATCAATCTGTTTGATCCAGTGTTGCTCGGATGCTTCGCTGCGTTTTCTCTCTTCATTGAGCTGTTGTTCGAATAGCTTAAGTGTCTCCTTGAGGTCGTCCTGGAGCTTCTGTCTCTCCTGTTGGCTTCTTTCTTCAAATTGAGCGAGTTCTTTGCGTTGCTTCTCTTTCAGTTCTTCCAGGCTTTGTTGCTGGCTGGTGAGATCCGCTTTTGCGCTTTCTAAGTGAGTTCTCAGCTCTCTGTTTTTATCTTCACTGTTCTCGATCTTGGTTGTCAGAATTCCTTTCTGTTTTTCCAATTCTCTGATCTCTTCGAGCAGGGCGTTATTTTTGTCTTCCAGCCATTTGTTGCGTTCATTTGTGGCTACAGCTTGCTCTATGGCTTGCTGCTTTTCTTCCTCGGCCTGATCCAGGGTCTTCTGAATTTCCTGTTTGTAGCTTTCCAGTTCTTTTGTCGCGTCTTCGCGGGCTTGCTGCCATACCGCCTGAACCATGCTGTTCAGGTTGTCTGGGGCAGGGGTGTCGCCAGCAATCATGGGTTGTTGCTGCCTTTCGCTTCTCCAGCGTTTTAAGTGTTCCGAGATGGTGGTGAAGCTGCCGGTGCCCAGTCTTTCCCGTAATCCTGCAATGGTGGGGTTTAGGCCTTCTGACTGCATCTCGTCGATGGCTTGTTTTACGTCGCTATAACTAATGCCATTTCTTGCCATTTTTCGCTTTTTCCTAATCCGGTAACGCACACATTAAGACTTACAGTCAATATTACGTATTATGCATTACATAATAAATTTAATCAATATTGCTGCTAATTCACGGTAACTCTAATAACCGTGAATTTTTAAAATTACACTGCTAGAATGGGCTGATAAGTTGCCTTGAGGCTTGGTGCAGTCTTGATGGCTGAAAATAGCGGTTTAACGAACGACAGCGTTTAACGATCGATAACTATCGGCTAGTAACGAGAAATTGGTTGGTAACGAGAAATGGCTGAATTCATTCAAGCTGGCTCACTGGGCAGGCAATCTGGTAACGAACAGGGCATTAGCGGCCCTTCAGGTGCTTTGATGCCTTTGGAAAAGCTGATAGCGAACCAAGTGGAGCTACCAGAGGTTTTGAGTGGCCGTTTTGGAGCAAACCGAAATGACGTAGCACCACAAATTGTCGCCAATACAGACCTGGAAGCCGTGCAGAGCTGGCTTTTGGAATATCAGGATTCACCCGAAACGTTTCGCAGTTATCGCCGTGAGGCTGAACGCCTTATTCTTTGGTGTTGGTATCAGCAAGGTAAGGCATTGTCGGATCTGAACCGGCAGGATATTGCGGATTATCAGGCCTTTATAAAACAGCCTGAACCCGTTGATTTTTGGTGTGGTGAACCTTGCGCCCGAACTTCCCCGGACTGGAAACCCTTTAAGACGGGATTAAGTGCAACGAGTCAAAGACAAACGCTGACGATCCTTAAAGGCTTGTTTAATTACCTGCGAGATGCGGATTATCTCAGAGGCAACCCCTTTGCGTTGATTCGTCATAAAAGCACCGATAATCAGGCGATGCAGCGCAGTAAGAAAATTGAACGCTATCTGGAGCAGGATGATATTCGGCATATTTTCGAGCGCTATTCCGAGAGTTTTGGCATCGATGTGGAATCTGGCGAAAAAAACGAACGTGAATCTGTGCGGGAAAAAACGCTGTTTTACTTCCTCTACTATCTGGCGCCCCGGGCCAGTGAGGTTGCCGCCTGCAATATGAACGACTTTTTTCAAAGGCGTGGACGATGGTGGTGGCGGGTGTTAGGTAAAGGTAAAAAGTATGCTGAGGTTCCGGTTCCTGAACCTATGATCCGCCAGGTAATGCATTATCGAAGATTTCTTGGTTTGTCAGCGGAGCCGGAGGTTGATGATGAAAGCCCTTTTATTCGTTCAACACGGGGCACAAAAGGCGTAAGCCCGAATATGATCTACCGGTTAAGCAAGAAAATCCTCGCGGATACCGCTGATCTGATTGACGCTAATTTTCCGGAATCTGCAGCCAGAATGCGTCAGGCATCGACGCATTGGTTCCGGCACACGGCTATTACCCATCTGGCAGATAAGGGTGTTGACCTACGGCTGGTCAGTAAAACAGCCCGGCACAGCCAGTTGGAAACGACGGCAATCTATTTCCATGCTGAAGATGAAGCGTGGCATGATGCAGTTAACCGTTTTGATGGTGTTGCAGCTCAGGATGAAACCTCTGATAGCTGATGCCCGTCGAGAGATAATAAGAAAGAGCGATTTATGACCGACCTACATAAAAATTCTGCCCAAATCATTAAGCCTGTGATTGAGGCTGGTTCTTTACGTCACAAAGAGATGATTCAGTGGCGTCATCAGATTCATGCTCACCCTGAGCTGGCTTACCTTGAGCAAAAAACTTCGGATCTGATTGCAGCAAAGCTCGCTGAATGGGGGATTGAGTTTACCAGGAACTGGGCGGAAACCGGCATTATGGCGCGTATCAAAGGGCAGGGTGGTGCGGGGCCTACGATAGCTTTAAGAGCAGACATGGATGCCTTGCCATTACAGGAAAAAAATACATTTGAGCACCGCTCTCGCCATGACGGCCAGATGCATGCCTGTGGTCATGATGGTCACACAACGATGTTGCTCGGTGCTGCCAAATACCTTGCTGAGCATCCCGATTTCTGTGGTGAAGTCGTCCTGATCTTTCAGCCTGCAGAAGAGGGGCAGGGTGGCGCCCGGGTGATGGTGAATCAGGGGATTTTCAAAGATTATCCGGCTGATTATGTCTTTGGTCTGCATAACTGGCCGGGGCTTGAGGCGGGTCATGTAGCGGTTCATGATGGTCCAGTGATGGCGGGAATGGATACCTTCGAAGTGCTGATTGAGGGTGAAGGTGGTCATGGTGCTATGCCTCATTTAGGCGTGGACCCTACTGTCATCGCAGCCCAGCTGATTACGGCTTTTCAAAGCGTTGTCAGTCGAAATATCAGTCCGTTGGAATCCGGTGTTATCAGTGTGACCCAAATGAATGCGGGAACGACGACCAATATTATTCCCGGCAGTGTCACCCTAAAGGGGACGACCCGAGCCCTTAATGATGAAACCCATGCGTTACTACATCAGAGAATGTCTGATCTGGTACAGCACACCTGTGCAGGCTTCGGTGCAACCGGATCAATCGCCTTTGGCGGAACCTATCCGGCAACAATAAACCAGACTAAGGCGACGCAAAGCCTGGAAGTGGTTGCAAAAAGGATGCTTGGTGATTCGTTTGTTCAGAGCAAATTACCACCGAGTATGGGCGCGGAAGATTTCTCCTATTTCCTTCAGGAGATTCCGGGCTGTTACTTCTGGTTAGGCAATGGTCCAACGACGGGAAGCTGTACTCTTCATAGTCCGCACTATGATTTCAATGATGAGATTTTGGCGACAGGTGCCAGTTTGTGGGTGGCTTTAGCCTATCATCATGGGTTGGCGGCGCGCTGAGACGTTACCTGTAACTGACGGTTAGAGCGCGCGCTGCTATAATGCCCTCTGCCCGTTGTGATAAATTACAGCATTGTTTTAGAAGGCATTTTGTCGTTATCAGGATCACCTCTAGCACGTTTTAAAGTGTTGGTGACTGGTTTTATCTTTTACCCGAAAGTTACTGGAAGGCTGCGTTATGTCCGAAATCAATCAGGCACAGTTAGATCTTGTTGATGAGTTTGAGTTTTTTGATGATTGGATGGACAAGTATCAGTACATCATCGACATGGGTAAGCAGCTGCCGGAGTTTCCTGAAGAGTGGAAAACAGATCTGAATAAGATCAATGGCTGCCAGTCTCAGGTTTGGATTCATCACGAGTTTAAAGATGGCAAGATCAAGCTGAATGCGATCAGTGATGCCGCGATTGTATCCGGACTGATTGCCCTGCTTCTGCGTATCTACGATAACCGCACACCGGCAGATATTCTGGCAACTCAGCCGGAGTTTCTGGCCAAGTTGGGTCTTGATAAACACCTGAGCCCGACGCGTAGCAATGGTCTGCATGCGATGCTGCAGCGAATCGGCGAGTTGGCGACCAGCTATAAGTAACGCTTAATATTTTATCTGTTTCAGCGGGTAAATCGTTGTAGAATTTACCAGCAATTAGATCGACACAAAAAAACCGCCATAAGGCGGTTTTTTTGTTAGTTGCTGCGGTAGCGCTGGAAGTCCTAATTACCCTAAGGCAATTAGAAAGCCATTAATAATCATGGCATTACAAACGTCGATAAAGAAAGCGCCTACCAGAGGGACAACAATAAAGGCTTTATGGGATACGCCGAATTTTTTAGTTACCGCTGTCATATTGGCGATGGCTGTCGGAGTTGCTCCCAGGGTAAGGCCCGCATAACCTGAGGTCATGACTGCTGACTCGTATGATTTCCCTAAAAGCCGGAATACAACAAAGATAGAGAAAAGCACCGTAAACAGGATCTGCAAAACCAGTACCAGAATCAATGGCAGCGCGAGGTCTACCAGAGACCATAATTGCAGCGACATCAGTGACATGGCGAGAAATAAGCCAAGAGACAGGTCCGAGACAAGAGAAAGTGTCGGCGTATTCGTTGGCCACTGAATTTGTTTGAATATCAGAGGGACGGTGTTTGTCAGGAAGATCCCTGAAAACAGAGCTGTTACAAACATCGGTAGTTTTAAGCCGATACTTTCAACCAAACTGTTCAGCTGAATACCTAGGCTAATTGCAAGACTAATAACAAATAAAGCAACCAGCATACTGTCGACAGAGATGCTGGTGTTCTTCGTTTCATCATGCTTAATGCCGACAGTTACCGGAGCAGTTTCGGTATAGGGTTTAAGATCGTGCTTTTTGATCAGGTATTGTGCAATAGGGCCGCCGATCAAACCTCCAAACACCAGACCAAAAGTAGCGCAGGCGATTCCGATCTCCAGTGCATTCTCAATCATATATTGGTTAGAGAAAACGGGTGCCCAGGCGATGGTGGTGCCGTGACCGCCACTAAGAGAGATCGAACCACTAAGCAGCCCCATGTGTGAGCTCTGGTCAGTCATTTGAGCAGCACCGATACCAGTGAGGTTCTGAACAAATAAAAACACGATTGCCAGAACCAGCAGCACCACCAGAGCAGAACCGCCCTTTAGCAAAGTGGAGAACTTGGCTGAAAGTCCAACGGTAGTGAAAAAGACAATCAAAAGAGCATCTCTTTGCTCCAGAGAAAATTTTACTTCGATTCCGGTAATGGCATAGATCAAACCAAGGACGAGAGAGGCTAAAACGCCACCTGTGACGGGTTCCGGAATATTATAATTCCTGAAAAAAGGGATCTTCTTGTTGAGGTGCATGCCAGTAAATAAAACCAAAATGGCAAGAATGAGGGTTTCACTAAAATCTAAAGCCATTAAATTGCCTTTGCAAAGCGCTTTCAAAAGGGGCTGAGTGGAAAAGGGTTGGTAGCATATTTATATAAGCCAGAAAGGCGCTATCGGATATCCGGTAGCGCCTTTCTTGATCATTTCAATGCGTAACGACTGATTGAACGGCTCAAGCTGGTTGTGCCTGATCCTGTTTCAGGTCTTGCTTGATAACAACCGGGCCGCTGTGGAAGCGGAAGGTATCATCATCGGATTCGATCAGCTCTTTCTCCACTTCCGCAAAGAAAGCGATGCGCTCGTCGATTGGAGCTGAGGCGTATTGCTGAGCCAGATCCAGATAATCGCGATAGTGGCGACCTTCGGAGCGAACCAGTGACTGGTAGTATTTGCCCAGCGCTTCATCCAGATGGGGAATCAGAGCCATAAAGCGTTCACAGGAGCGTGCTTCGATAAAGGCACCAATGATAAGCACATCGATCAGCTCATCAGCACCCTTGCGGATATGTTGACGAAGGCCGGAAGCATAACGAGCCGCTGTAAGGTGCTCGTAGCGGATGCCTCGCTCTTCAAGAATGGTGACGACCTGCTCAAAGTGAAGCAGTTCTTCACGGGCCAGCTGAGACATTTTTTTCAACAGATCCGGCTTGTCCACGTAGCGATACATCAGATTCATCGCTGTAGATGCTGCTTTTTTCTCGCACTGAGCGTGGTCGATCAGCAGGATATCAAGGTTTTCAAGGGCCTGTTCCACCCAGAGAGCAGGGGTGGAGCAAGGTAAAAACTGGTAGATCTCTTCGAGCAAATCAGGATTTTTCACAAATCAGCCTGTCTGTTTCTTCTAAGATGGTTCGGTTGATCTTCTGGTAAATGAGTTCCAGAAGACGCGATGTCGTGTTGTGTCGCCCGGTATCCGGCGAAAGCCTTCTGGCCTGATCCGTAAGTGTAATGCCGTAGGCTTCAATATCCTGAATACGGCCTGCGCCGACCCTTAACAGATCAACGATCCAGCATTCGGGCGAAAAGCGCTTAGTATAGCGGATTCGGCGCTGGCTAAGTTGTTGTTGCAGTTGATCTTTATCAAGCAACACAAAAAACTCAGATACGGTTTTTTCGGTGAGGGATTCAATACGATGCATAGCCGCATCGCGCTCACTGGCTTCAGCCTGCCCCCAGCTTAAAATCTCATCAGAGTGACGCTTGCAGCCACGACAGATCTCGTCACCCAGAGTGGTGCTGCAGATGCCGATGCAGGGAGATTCAATTCTTGCCATGAGTATTGGTGTCTTGTATGTCGTCAGTGATTTTATCGTTGATGGAGTCGGTGCTTTTATTGATTGTGTCAGCGCTTTTGTTGATGGATCCAGTCGATGTTGAGTCGGTTTCAGACGTCTCAGAATGAGAGTGTTCGCACTGGTGAACACCGTTGCTCCAGCAGCCTTTTTCCGGTACCGGATCGTATCCGCCTTTTGCCAAAGGATTACAGCTGAGAATCCTTTTAACCGCCAGAATTGTGCCCTTGATCGCGCCGTGGGTTTCCAGAGCTTCAAGAGCATAGCTCGAACAGGTCGGATAATAGATACAGCGATTGGGCAGCAAAGGGCTGATCACATAGCGATAGAAGTGCACCAAAAGCTTGAGCAGGTATTTCATAGTCTGATACCGACGGATCTTGATCCGGTGAAGTAGCGTGAATTACTTACCGTAAAGTTCTTCCGGGCTGATCATAGGCTCGGAATCAACACGCAAGCTAGCCTCATCCGCTACCGCATAAAAGCAGCTGCGGCGACCGGTGTGGCAGGCTGGGCCGATTTGGTCAACCAGAAGCAACAGGGTGTCGCCATCGCAATCAACGCGCATCTCTTTCAGGTGTTGTACCTGACCAGAGGATTCACCTTTGCGCCAGTAGGCCTGACGGGAACGGGACCAGTAGCAAACGCGCTGGTTTTTAAGGGTTTCTTTAATGGAATCCAGATTCATCCAGGCCATCATCACCACTTCACCACTGTCGAACTGTTGGGCAATGGCAGGAATCAGGCCGTCTTCATTGAATTTCAGATGGCTAAGTGCAGTGTCCAGATCGAAGGTTTGATTCAGTTCGGCCTTTTCGACCTGTTTCCAGTTAAACGCTGCGCTTGTCATGATGGAGCCTTAAAAATTAGGTGTCAGAATTTAGAGAATCAGGCCTCTGCTTCAGTCTCCAGAGGCTTTTTACGGGCGGCTACTATAGCAGAAATGATAAAAGTTGCAGCTGCCAGCAGGATGATGCAGGCACCGGCGGGCAGATCTGGCTGATAAGAGATCGCCAAACCACCAGAGGTAAAGGCAAGACCAAGAAGCGATGCCAAAGCCATCATGCTGCCCAGTGTTTTGGTGTAGTGGCCTGCGATAGCAGCAGGAAGTGTCAGCAGGGCAATTACCAGAATAAGACCGACAACCTGAATCATCAGAACAACGGTCAGAGCCACGATGCAAAGCAGCAGCAAGTAAAGAAAGTTGACCGGCAAGCCTCTCAGGCGGGCGAACTGGGCATCAAAGGCAACGGCCTGAAACGGACGATAGAGCAGGGCAATTGCCGCGATAATTACGGCATCCATTCCCGCCATCAGCCAAAGATCCCCCTTAGCAACCAGCAGGATATTACCGAACAGATAGCTCATCAGATCCACCTGATAGCCCGGCGTCTGGCTGATAAAGAGTACGCCTATCGCCATACCCGATGCCCAGAGTGCGCCGATTAAGGTGTCTTCCCGTTCCTGCCAGTAGAGTTTCACCCAACCGATAATTAAGGCAGAAACAACGGCAGCGATCAGAGCGCCAATGAAAGGTGAGCCGCCAAGATAATAGGCCAGCCCCATGCCGCCCATAACCGAGTGTGCGATACCACCTGCAAGGTAGCTGATACGCATCACAACCACATAGGTGCCGATCAGGCCGCAGGCGATGCTGGCAAGAACACCGGCAATCAGAGCGTTCTGCAGAAAAGTTTGTTCAGTCAGGGCTGAAAAGAATTCCATCATTGTTATCTCAGGTAGCGTTAGCCGTCAGATCGCGTGGGAGTGGTGGTGAATCATGTGCACGTGATCACCGTACATCTGCTCAATCACATCCGGTGTAATGGCGTGGGTTTCATGGCAAAGCAGCTCTTTATTCAGACAGGCAACCCGATCCACGTAATCTGTGATAAAACCGATATCGTGAGAGATCACGATGATCGACATACGCTTATTCAACTCTTTGAAGAGTTCAAAGACACCTTTCTCCTGATGAGAATCGACACTGGCCGTTGGCTCATCTAACAGCAGTAGTTCGGGTTCTGTTGCCAGTGCACGGGCGATCAAAACTCTTTGCAGCTGACCGCCGGAGAGCTGATCAATGGTACGGCTCGCGAACTCGGCTACACCGGTTTCCGACATCACTTTGTGAGCAATTTTCCGATCTTCTTTGCTGTAGCGCTGCCAGAGACGACCGGGTTGAATCCGCCCCATAAGCACGGTTTCTTCAACGGTAATCGGGAAATCGTTAGGGAATTTTGCGAACTGAGGCACATAACCGACGCGGCGCGAGGCTTTCTTTGGTGATGTACCAAAAATACGCACCGAACCTTCGTCGGGCTTGATCAGCCCCATGATGAGTTTGAGCAGCGTACTTTTACCGCCGCCATTGGGGCCTACCAGCCCGAGAAATTCACCTTCACGAACCGCGAGGGTGACTTTATTCAGAACAGGGGAGGCCTGATAGCGAAAACTGACGCTATCAAACTCAACAATATTTTTCGCAAAACGGCCCATTATTGCCAGGACTCCAGCAGTTGTTGGCTGAGTTGACGGATCGCAAGAGGCAGGTTTTCAGGCAGGGGATCTGCTTTAACCACGCGTGCACCGATATTATCTGCAATTCTTTCTGCCGGTTTCTGGTTGAACTGTTCCTGCACCAGAATCACTTTAATCTGTTCGGCTTTGGCCTTCTCTGACAGGCTAACCAGCTGGCGGGCGGAAGGGGATTTGCCTTGGTATTCAATGGCAACCTGCTCAATATGATAACGGGCTGCAAAATGTCCCCACGCCGGGTGGAAAACCATAAAGGTGCGACCTTCGTAATTTTCCAGAGCTTCGTGGATCTCGTGGTCGAGGGCTTTAAATTCAGAAGCCAACTGCTGATAGTTCTGCTCATAGATTGCTGCATGCTGAGGCTGAGCCGCTTTCAATGCGTTGGCCATAATACGAGCCTGTGCAGTTGCCTTTATCGGGTCCATCCAGACATGAGGATCATCACTATCATGGTCGTGTCCCTCATGGTCATGATCTTTATGTCCGTGCTTTTCTTCATGTTCATGGGCTTCATGGGAATGTTCGTCGTGATCATCATGAGCAGTTTCATCATGCTGATCGTCTTTATGTTCAGGATAAGCCGGCTTTTGTTCAACGATACCTTCCAGAGTATCGATGATAGCCATTTCAGGGTTTAAGCGACGAATTCTTGGTAGCCAGACCTGCTCAAAAGGCACCCCTGTGGTCATCAGCAGTTTGGCTTTAGCCAGTCGTGCCATCTGACGTGCTGTTGGATCATAGCTATGGGGGTTATGACCGGGCTGAACCAATACTTCGATCTGAATGGTATCTCCCGCCACTTTTTCCAGCAGGTATTTTTGTGGCGTCACACTGACAAAAACCAAAGGTTTATCAGCGGCTGTTGCGATACCAGCGCATAAAACCGCCGCAAGAAGAATAATGCTCTTTACAAAAACAGCATGAATTTGATCAGCAAAGATCCGGTACATGAAACAGTAAACTCCTGCACCAGTAAGCAGTCGGTGCGAAAGATTCAGATATTAAAAGACGGGTAGAGGCAGGTTTTGTATTGGGACTTAAAACTCAGCCTGATCAGAAAGCTAATGTTACAACATAACATGATCTGCGTCAGGTTAGATTTTCCATTTCTGAGGAAATTTTCAGCTTGGTGGTATAGGAATCTGTAATGTGGCGGTAAAAATGAACATTTATTGCTTAAGCCGCGATAACTCAATGATTCAAAAATAAAAAATGGCTATAGTTTGATTAATATTTTGCGCTTGAAAACGTGAAATAGTACTTCCAAAAATAAATGTTCCAGGAGAACCCGAAAATGTTGCGCGTATTTGCAATTGCGGCAGCGTTAGTGCTTGCAGGCTGTGCCAGTCAGCCATTAACCCATAACTATCAAGGTGATGTTCACCTGCAAACGATTCGTATCGATGTTGAGCCATTGCGCGATGGTGCTGATGAAGCGCAAAGCGGCGATCTTGGTGCGTTGACCAAGCTGCAGAAGTTGGCTGATTCGCTGGATAAGGCGATGGATCCGGAAGAACAGAAAAAAGTTGAAGCTCAGCTGAAAGAGTTTGAACAGATTCTGGTTCAGGGGATTCGTCAGGCGACAGGTATTCCGTTGGTTGCGTCTGAAGATGCTGATATCAACATGGTTTACAACGATAACGCTGAGCTGAGCGAAGTGCGTTTCACCTATAAGAAGTTTAAGGGTGCAACCATGGACCTTTACGGCAATATCTATTACGGCTCAAAATCTGAGACGACACTTGGTGGCAAGCTAATGAATACCAAGGTGTATGAGGTTAAGCCGGTTTTGAACCTGCAGATTGATGCCCGTAACCGTAAAGATAAGCCATTCTGGCAAACTTATGTCAGCTACCGTTCTAAAGAAGAGTTTCGTCTGAGCAATGCCTACATCATGGGCATTACCCCAGATGAGATCGAGAACAGTGATATTTTTCTGATCCCGTTGGCAAAAGGGGTCGTGAAAGAGATTCACAAAGACGTTAAGAAGAAAAAATAAGCCGCTTTAGCCGTAAGCTAAAGTGAGTGAATGACTCATGGATGAGTCTACGGCTAAGCAAGACTGATGTGCGTTCAGGTTATAGTCTGGATAGGCAAGGAGTTGGCAAGAGATCTGGTTGAATACCTGCTGTATTATCATCTAATTTAACATAATATACATTATGCAATGTTTGGGCGGTTTGTAGATAGAGGGGCTAAGCTGTGTAAATTCGGCTTGATGCCAATAACTTTTGCCATATTCCTTCCACAGTGCTTGTTGTTTTTCCTTTTTGCCAGCTTCGGAACACAGCTTAACCTGTTTAGCTCACTGCTTAGTTCAGTTCCAACGATTTCAGAATTGTCAGCGCCCGATCAAAATCAAAACTATCGGTCAGTTCAAGAATCTGAGCGGCTTCAGCGGCTTGTGCTGTCTCCTGCATCGCGAGCATAAATTCAAGAGCAGTTTCCTGAGCCTCGGAATCTCCATCAGACAGCTGTGCCAGTAGCTTATCGGCGATCTCACTGGTTCTGGTATGAGGCTCGTTTTCAATTCTGGGTTGGTGCATGGAAAGATCATTTTCAGCCGGTGAAATGTCTGGTGTTTCTATGATCTCTTCCATCTTAGGTGATTCGCCATGTTCATTCAGGCAGTTATCAATAGAAGCTATCAGTCGGGAAACTTCACGAACGATCAGCTTTATCCGATCTGGCTCGATGTGGCCTTGTTTTTTATGTTCTTGTTCAAGTGTTGAGGCAAGGATATGAAGCTCACTCATACCTAGGGTTCCCGCAAGTCCTTTGAGGGTATGTAGCTGCCTTGCCAGTTCATCCGGACGGGCTTCAGCCAACTCTATTTCACGGTACTGGTCAACAAATGAGCTGAAGAGCTTTTGAAGCAGACGCGGGTCTTTATTTGCCGATGCAAAGGCAACGGCCATATTTACGCCCTCAATAAAGCAAGGGGGCATCTGCTGGTCGTTGGTATCCGGTTGCAGCTGTTTCTTGCTCTCAATTATGGCGATTGAGCCCTCTTCCCTTTTAAGCCATTGATAAAGCATGCTTTGCAGCCGTGATGGGTCAATTGGTTTGCTAAGGTGATCTGACATGCCTGCACGAAGGCAGTCCTGACGGTCACTTTCCATAGCGTTTGCTGTCATTGCAATAATTGGAGGCTGTTTGATCAGTCCCAGGCTGCAGATCTGGCGGGTTGCCTCCAGGCCATCCATAACCGGCATCTGGACATCCATCAGAATCAGGTCGTAACTGTTTTCCTTGATGGCGTCTATCGCCTCCTGACCGTTTTCAACGATGGTTAATTCCAGACCATAAGGCTCTAACAAGCCGGTAATCACTTCCTGATTGATCAGGTTGTCTTCGGCAACCAGTACTTTTGCCCCGAGCAGCTGGTGGATGTTGTTTTCGTTCAGAGGCGTATTGAGTGTGCCGGATAGTCCCTTGCGGTTTTGTTTAAACAACATTTGCAGGCTATCCAGAATCTCTGAGGCAGATACCGGCTTAAGCCAGATAGTATCGAAGAGTTTCTCTTCAAGAATCGATTGCAGATCATGCTCATCACGACCTGTCAGCAGCACCAGATTCGGCAGCTGATGCCCCGCGAGTTGTCGCTGCAATTCGCGGGCGATAGTGGTGCCATCCATCTCCGGCATCTGTTGATCAACCAGCACCAGGTCAAGGGCCGTTTGCGGATCCTGAGCTTGCTTCATGACAAACTCAAAACCGCTTCTTGCATCATCGGAGCAGTGAAGTTGGATACCCTGAGCTTCAAAAAGGCGTTTAATGGCCGCAAGAGCAATAGGATCATCATCGATATAAAGGGCGCGCAATTCGCTCAGGGGTCTTTGCGGCGTTTCATCGGCTTTATAGCGATCCAGAGTTAAAGTGAAGCTGAAGCTACTCCCCTCGCCCTGTTCGGATTCTACGGTCAGATGACTGCCCATCAGTCTGGCCAGTTCCTGACTGATAGAGAGTCCAAGCCCGGTTCCACCGTACAGGCGGGTCGTTGAGGTATCTTCCTGAGTGAAGGCTTCAAACAAGGAGCGTTGTTTCTCTTTTGAGATACCGATACCGGTATCACTGACGCAGAAGGTCAGTGATACCTTCTCATCGTCAATAATCGATTGATGGACATCCAGTGCCACATAGCCGTTGTCGGTAAATTTCACGGCATTGCTCAGCAGATTAAGCAGAATCTGACTGATACGCAGTGGATCACCAACACACTCTCCAACCAGATCTTCTGGTGCGAAATAACGGATCGGAAGCTGTTTCTCGTTGGCTCTGACCTGACTGACTTCAACGACTTGTTTCAGGGTGTCGTTCAGTGAGAAAGGAATCTCTTCTATATGAATTTTGCCTGCTTCAATCTTAGAAAAATCAAGAATATCGTTGATGATATCCAGTAGGTTGTTTGCTGAGAGCTTAATCTTGTTCAGATAGTTGTGGTTTTTCTCATCAGTGCTATCCCGAAGTGCCAGGTGGGTCATGCCGATAATGGCATTCATCGGGGTGCGAATTTCATGGCTCATGTTAGCCAGAAAATCACTCTTAGCTTTGTTTGCAGCGTCCGCTTTCTCTTTCTCTTTCTGTAGCAGTGCTTCGCTCTGTTTCTGGTTGGTAATGTCGGTACGCACCGAAATAATCGATACCAGCTCATCTTTGTCGTTGTAAAGCGGCAATACGGTGGCAAAAACCCAGTAAAGATCGCCTTCTTTAGTGCGGTTACATACTTCGCCGGACCAGGGTTTATTGTTGTGTACGCTGTCCCAGAGCTTCTTAAAGAATTCTTTCTTATGTACACCAGAGTTAATGATGCGATGATTACGACCAATAATCTCTTCAGGTTCGTAGCCGCTGATGGCACTGAATTTTTTATTGACGTATGTGATATCACCTTTGGCATCTGTCATGCTGACAATGGCATGTTGATCAAGAGCTTTTTTCAAAAAGCCCAGTTCAAGATTACGAATTTTGGTTTTCTGGTGCTCAGCATGAAATCTAGCCAATAAGAGGCTGATCAGACCCATAAAGAGGACAAAGGCACCTACGCCAATTTTGACCAGCTGCTGGTTCTGTTGGTCAATACTGTTGCTGATTCGATTACTTAGATGCTGATGAATCTGGTCTCTCAGAAAGTGGATGTCTTCAATAAAGCGGGTTGCGGTATCGAAAAAGTCGGTGCTGCTGACATTGACACCACCGGCAATCAGCTGGTCGACCCGTTCTTGAAGCAGTTGATAGTGACGGTAATTTCTCGCAGCGTAACTGGCTAACCCCATCTCCTGAACAATCGCATCACGGGCCAGTTCTCTGAAATCGAGACTTCTTTCCTGAAGGGCGGTTCGGGCTTGTTGCAGCTGAACGGGGTCCAGCTGGCTGCTTTCCGCAAGGCGAGCAGAAAAGCGCCCTCTTAGTTGACCTGCGTACTCTGCGTAAAAAGAGGTATCGATGATCAACTGGGTCGATTTAAGGATCAGACCGTCATTAAGGGTGTCCGGATGACGATCCAGTGTGAGTAGTATGTTTTCAGAGTCTTCCAGCAGATCACGAATATATACCGAGTGCAGGTTAAAGCTTTTTTCACCTGCCAGTGCACGGTTGCCGAAGCAGTTAGTGGCAAGACAGTCTCTCAGTTCATCGGCGTGTTTTAACGGCAGACCTTCCAGATGTTCGCCGTCGTGCAGTAGGGGTTTCAGGCTGTAGGTCAGCATGTGATCAAGGCGGGCTTTATCTGCCAGCAGGCTGCTTTCGATATCGCCGGAACCAATAATAGCCTGAATACCACGGCGCTTAGCCAATAGAATCGCGGTGTTTTGCAGTGCGTAAGCCTGCTGGAGATCGTGACTGAAAAGCTGTAGCTTCTTAAGTTTGTCTACGGTCAGGTATGCCGCCAGAAAAAGCAGCATCAGGGCTGAAAGGGTCGTGATCAGCAGGGAGTTGCGGATCAGAGGGCGATTCAGGCAACCCGTCAATCTTTGGGTTAATGTTCGGGTTGTCGCTGTTTTAACCATCGCAATCTCTGAGTAAATAAATCTTAAAAATCAAGCGCTAGTGAGCAATAAAACCTTGCAAGATGTACGGGATTTGCATGATAAGATACTTATAAACAAAAAAACATTCGATGATGCTTTTTTTTAATATTTCGCTACTTTAGCATGAATCAAATGGATGCCAGCAAAAGCCTGTTCCAGGTGGCTCCTAACTCTATTTTAGACAAGACTTTGTTTGGGTCACTATGAAAAAACTTTTGCTGATTGAAGATAGTAAACTTTTTGCTAAAGCCATCTCCCGTGAACTGGCAGTTAATAACTATTTTGAAGTGCATCATGCGGCAACCATGGCGGAGATGATTGAGCTGTTGGAACAGAATCAATACTTTGTAGCGATTGCAGATCTCGTGCTGCCCGATGCCAGCAGCGGCGAAGTGATCTACAAGCTGATTGGTCTGGATATTCCTGTTGTTTCTCTGACCGGTTCTTTTGCCGATAGTTTGCAGGCTTCTATCACCTCTCTGCCCATAGTCGACTATGTCATTAAAGAGAGCCGCAATGATATTACCTATGCGGTTCGTCTGGCGGAATTGATGCTGTTTACTCAGGGTATGAAGGTACTGGTTGCCAATGGCTGCGACAAAGAATCATCCATAGTCGCAAATCACCTGCTTCCCTATCGTTTCAACCTGATTTTTGTTTCCAGTCTTGAACAGGCAAAAGCCGAGCTTGAAATTCATAAAGATATCGCACTGGTAGTGTGTGATCAGCAACTGGCCAATGATGGCTCCGGATTAGACCTGGTCAGCGCAATCCGAAACGAACATGATGAGCTGGCTTTACCTGTTCTATTTACCCTGGTCGAGCAAGGACCTGCTTTTGATGCCAAGTTGTTGAAGTCCGGCGTAAACGATTTTGTTGTTAAGCCTTTCTCCCGGGAGGAGTTGGCCAGTCGCTTAGTTACTCAGGTCAGTAACCGTATCCGATATAAGCAGATTCAGAACTACGCGGAAACTGTCGATCGTTACATTATCACTTCCAGTACCGATGAATTTGGCATTATCCGAAGTGTGAGTCAGGCTTTTTGTGATATCTCAGGTTACAGCCGTGAAGAGCTGATTGGTCGTAATCACAATATTGTTCGCCATCCGGATATGAAAAACGCCATCTATAAAGAGCTCTGGCAAACCATCAGTGCCGGCAAAAGCTGGCAGGGCGAGTTAAAAAATCGCAAAAAAAACGGTACTCATTACTGGGTGGATGTGCATATCGATCCCCTCTTTGACGCCAACGGTATCATTGTTGGCTATACGGCGATTCGTCAGGATATTACGGATAAAAAGTATATCGAGGAGTTGTCGGTAACAGACCCGATGACCGGGCTCTATAACCGCCGCCACTTTAACGAAGCGTTTGCAGGCGTGTCCGCAGAAGTTGCTCAATCGGATGGCTATCTTGCTTTTTTGATCTTCGATGTGGATCACTTCAAAGGCTACAACGACAACTATGGTCATCAGGCTGGTGATGATGTTCTGATCAGAATTGGCGGTTGTGTTTCTGCATTTGCCAAGAAGCTGTCTGCTCTCGCGTATCGCCTCGGTGGTGAGGAGTTTGCGTTGCTCTACAAAGCCGGCAACCAGCAGCAGGCTGAAGATGTTGCTGAATCACTCCGCGCGGCGATCGAGTCTCTTGAGATCGAACACCGTTACAACTCGGCATCTGCCTTTGTGACAGCCTCCTTTGGTCTTTATCTGAAACAGGGTGCTGCCAAGGTCTCTGAGACATACAAAAAAGGTGATGAAGCACTCTACCAGGCCAAAGAATCCGGTAGAAACCGCGTCGTGACTCAGGCGGCCATTCCTGCTGATGTACAATAAGATCTCTGGCAGGAAGCCTGATCTCTAAGATATTGAATCGTAAAAGGGTTACCGGAGACCCTTATTAGATTTCACGGTATGGCTCAGATCAATATCTGAGACAAATTGTAACCGTAATCTTGGAGTCATCTTAATTATTTAGGGTATGCTTAATCGATATTGCACCTGCGTAATGTGCTATCTTTTTGGTTTGGCAGCCTTTTAAGCCGATTGACAATACATGGAGGTAGTTGTGTCCCAGCTATTGATTCGCTATTCCCGAATTCTTGAAATTGTTGGCGATATCGTCAAAGTTCATGTGCCTACCTCTGAAAGCGGTGCGTCCCAGATCAGTTTTGGCGATCTTGCTCTGATCGAAAGTCAGGATGAAGGACAGGCTATTCTGCCCCGCACCGCTCAGGTGATTCTGCTGGATGGTGAAGAAGTTTCTCTGCAGGTTTTCTCTGGCACTAAGGGACTTTCAACGCACTCTGTGGTTCGCTTCCTTGGTCGTCCAATGGAAGTGACCTTCTCCCCTAATATTCTGGGGCGTACTTTTTCCGGTACCGGTGAGCCAATCGATGGCGGTCCTGCTCTCACCGATGAGCCCCGTATCGAGATTGATGGCCCTACCGTAAACCCGGCCCGCCGTATTCTTGCATCCCGAATGATCCGCACCGATGTGCCCATGATCGATGTGTTCAACTGTCTGGTTGAAAGTCAGAAAATTCCGATCTTCTCTGTCGCAGGTGAACCCTACAACCAGCTGCTGGCACGTATTGGTGCTCAGGCAGATGCGGATATCGTAGTGTTTGGTGGTATTGGCCTGATCTTCGATGACTACCACTTCTTTAAGCGAACCTTTGAGGAAGCCGGAGCCTCTGCCCGCACCGTGATGTTTGTGCATCAGGGCTCTGACCCGACTGTTGAAGCGCTTCTGGTACCGGATATGGCGCTGGCGGTGGCTGAACGCTACGCCGTTAACGAAGGTAAACGTGTTCTTGTGCTGCTGACGGACATGACCGCTTATGCCGATGCTCTGAAAGAAGTGGGTATCTCCATGGAGCACGTGCCGTCCAACCGTGGCTATATTGGTGACCTCTACTCCCAGTTGGCTCGTCGTTATGAAAAAGCCTGTGACTACAAAGGTGCTGGTTCGGTAACTATTCTCTCGGTAACCACTATGCCGGGCGATGACGTGACCCACCCGGTTCCGGACAACACAGGTTATATCACCGAAGGCCAGTTCTATCTGCACAATGGCGTGATTGACCCCTTTGGCTCTCTTTCCCGTCTGAAGCAGCACGTGATCGGCAAAGTGACCCGCGAGGATCACAGCCAGATCATGAATACCCTGATTCGTTTCTATGCAGCTTCTCAGGATGCTGAACAGAAACAGGCGATGTCCTTCGAGTTGAGTGAATTTGACGAGCGGGTACTCAAGTTCGGTCGCCTGTTCCAGAAAACCTTTATGGATATCGATGTCAGTATGCCATTAGAGGAAGCTCTCGATACCGGTTGGTCGATTCTGGCGCAGTGCTTTAAAGAAGAAGAGCTGCTGATGAAGCAGAATCTGATCGATAAGTACTTTCCAAAATCCGATGGTAGCTCGCCAACAAGCGAACAAGAACACTCCCCCGAAAACGCCTGACAGGAGTTAAAGCGTGGGTAAGCTGGCACTGAATAAAAGTACCCTCAACAAGGAAGGTCGCAAAGTTAAAGCCTACCGGAAGTTTGTTCCCGCTCTGGATCTCAAACGGAAACAGCTTCTGGCTGAGCGGGCTAACTCCCGTAAAGCGCAGGCTGATCTTGAAGATACCTTGCTGAGCCTTCGTCAACAGGTACGCGAACAACTGCCGATGCTGTCCAATTATCAGGGCAGTGTGAGCGATCTGGTGGTGATAGAGGATTTTTCGCTCCGGCAGATCAATCTGGTAGGAATACGCCTACCGGAGCTTGAGAGTGTTGCACTCAAGGTTCGCCCCTATTCCTCTCTGGCGACAGAACATTGGCTTGATCCCTTGGTTATTCTGCTAAAGCAAAGTGTTGAGCTGCAGCTCAAACAGCAGGTTCTGACCAAACGTCTGGAGCTGCTTGAGGTCGGTCTTCGCAAAACCACACAACGTCTTAACCTGTTTGATAAGGTTCTGATCCCTCAGGCTGAGAAAAACATCCGCAAAATCCGTATTGCGCTGTCTGACAGTGAACGCGCCGGTGTTGTGACCTCGAAAATTGCCAAGAATAAGCGGCTTAAGGCAGGTATGGCATGAGTATTCTTAAGCTTAAAAAAGCCTCTGTTATTGGCATGAGTCAGGACAAGACCGAAACCCTGGATGCGATTCAGGCGCTTGGTTTGATGCATGTGATTCCGTTAACGGAGATTTCCGCCAAACAAAGTGCGGATGTCGAAGACACCAACCCGGAACTTCTCAAGCGCTCTTTGCAGTATCTGTTGAGTAGCCCTCAGAAGCGCCGTCAGGTTACCCGTGATAACCAGTTGGATCTTAATAAGGTACTGCATCAGGTTGATCAGAACCGTCAGAATCGCATTCGTTTAAGTGAGAAACGGGACTTTCTGGATAAGCGCATCAAAGATCTGGAACCCTGGGGTGAGTTTACCCTGCCGGATCTTGCGGATCTGAATCACGAAAAGCTCTGGTTCTATCTGATACCGAACTACAAGATGCAGGATGTCGAAGCCTCTCATCTGCCCTGGATGCAGGTGCATCGGGATAACCGTCATACCTATATCGTGGTTATTGCTCCGGATGAACCTGACGCCAACATCATGCCGGTTCCCCGTACCCATACCGGTTATGTGCCCCTCAGTGAACTGAAAGAGCAGCTTGAAGAAACCGAAATTCAGCTGGAAGCCGCTGAAGGTGAGCGTGAAGCCCTTACCCGCTGGATTTTCCTGCTACAGCAAAGCGTTGCCAGCACAGAGAATCAGGCGCTGTTGGATGAGGTCTCTGGTCAGACTCGTGACTACGGTGAAGTTTTTGCTCTTCAGGGTTGGGTTGCCGTTCGTGATCTGCCTGAATTAGAAGCTTTTGCTCAGGAGCATGGTCTGGTTCTGTTGGAAGAGGATCCGGCAGATGATGAGACTCCGCCTACTCTGTTGGAAAACCCTGAGATTTACGGTGGCGGACAGGAAGTGGTGAGCTTCTTCCAAACGCCAAATTACCGTAGTTGGGATCCGTCCCGCGTGGTCTTTTTCTCCTTTGTCAGTTTCTTCGCCATCATCATGTCCGATGCAGGTTATTCCCTGCTGTTTGGTGCTGTAATCGCCTGGAAATGGAAAGCGATGGAAGCCACTGAAACCGGTCGTCGTTTAAGAGCCATGGGCGCTGCTTTGACGGGAGCTGGTGTTCTTTGGGGCGTGATCGTCGGTAGTTATTTCGGTGCATCAGCGCCTGTTTCCCTTTTAGGTGAGATGAAGCTGCTCGATCTGAATGACTTCGACGCCATGATGAAGCTATCGATCTCTATCGGTGCGCTGCATCTGGTGCTGGCAAACCTGCTGATGGCCTGGGTGAGACGTGGCAGTAATCAAAGTCTCTCTTCTTTGGGATGGGCTTTATCGGTTGCTGTGGCGCTTTCAGGTTGGCTGACTGAGTTCACTACTCTGGATTGGTCGGTATTTGGTGCTGGCCTTGCGATGGTATTGCTCTTTTCCACACCGGATACAGGCTTCAGTGTCAGTCGTTTGATTTCCGGCCTGTTGGCGCTGACCAATGTCACCAAAATCTTCGGCGATGTGCTCAGTTATCTGCGTTTGTTCGCACTGGGACTGGCTAGTGCCTCGTTGGCCATCACCTTTAATCAACTGGCTGCGGATGTCGGTAATGCACTGCCGGGTATCGGTTTACTGCTGCACATTCTGATCTTACTGGCAGGCCACCTGCTCAATTTCGTCCTTACCGTAGTAAGCGGTGTCATTCACGGCTTACGTCTTAATCTGATCGAATTTTATAACTGGAGTTTGGCTGATGAAGGTTACCCCTTCCAGCCGTTTTCAAAACAGGAGGTAACACCTTGGATAACCTGATCTTGGCCCTGGGATGGGCAGGTTTGTACGGTCCTATGGCGATGGGTGCAATAGGCAGCATGATTGGCTGCTCCCTGGCGGGTCAGGCCGCTGCCGGAGCGCTGTTGGAAACAGAAACGGGTCACGGGCGTTACATCGGTATCTCTGCAATGCCCTCCTCTCAGTCGATTTACGGCATCGTTGTGATGTTTGCTCTGAACCGTGAACTGACGCTGGGTAATGCTCCGGGTCTGGCAGCGATTGGTCTGCTGTGTGGTCTGGCTCTGATGTTCAGTGCCATCTATCAGGGCCGAAGCTGTGCCTCTGCGATCAATGTATCGAAGATCCGTCCTGAAATTTTCGGTATGTCTCTGGCTCCAGCGGCTATCGTTGAAGGTTTTGCGGTTTTCGCCTTTATCTTCGCTCTGGTTATCAGTGCTGGCGTACCAGCCTGATCCGGTTAAAACAGGGAGAAGTCCGCTATGACTGAGATTGAAAAGAATCACGCCTCATCCGGTATCGAAGCCTTAATTGATAAGCTTCGTCAGGAGGGTGTTGATAAAGGCCGTTCAGAAGCGGGACAGATTCTGCGTGATGCAGAAAAAGAAGCTGACCTGCTACTGAAACAGGCCCGTGAAGAAGCGGATGCCATGATCAGCAAAGCCAAGCGTGATGTTGCCCAGAAGCAACAGGCTGGTGAAGACGCGTTGAAAATGGCAGCCCGTGATCTCCTGCTGGATGTTAAGGAAAGCCTGGCGCGCAGTTTTACCGATCAGGTTGAACGTCTTATCGAACAGCAGATGAATAATCCTGAATTTGTTCAGCGTATGGTTCTTGAGCTGGTGGGACGTACCGCCAAATCAGCGGGCCTTGATGAAGCTGAGCAGGTTGAAGTGCTGTTGCCGGAAAATGTGATTGGACTGGATGAGCTACGCCGAAATGCAGATGAATACAAAACAGGCCGTTTGAGTCAGTTTGTTCAGTCGCTGTCTGTTGAGCTGTTGCGGGATGGGGTCAGCTTTAACACCCATACCGGCTCAGGTATTCGGGTTCGTCTGGTAGGTAAAGAGGTTGAGGTGGATCTTACCGATTCTGCAGTTTCTCAGCTCCTTCTGAGACACCTGCAACCCCGCTTCCGTGCACTGCTTGAGGGAGTAATCCGCTAGTGAGCTACTACACCCTGGTTACCGCATTGCCTGACCTGCCGACCTTGGCGAAGTGTAAACAGATGCCGATCTCAAGGATTGCCCTGGATCGTCGCCTGACCATGCTTACGGATGAAGATCAGCAACAGTTAAAACTGGCAGAAAGCCTCTATTACTTTGGTTCTAAACAGCCGGAGATGCTTTCTGATCAGAAGCTGGTATATCAGTGGCAATATCAGCTTACTCAGATTGAATCCGAAGAGATTCGTCAGTGTATTCAGAGCCGTCTGGAGTGGCAAAGCCTGCTAGCGGCGCTTCGTCAGCGACAACAGGGCGATAAAGGGCCGGAACAGTTTTATGGCCTGGGGCGCTGGACGATGCGAATCCGTCAGCATTGGCATGAACCGGCTTTTGGTTTGGAAACGGCTCTTCCCCTTCTGGCTGAACTCCAACCACTGATGCAGAAAGGTGCGGCCGGGGAAGTTGAACGTCAGGTTAATAATTGGCTTTGGCAGAACCTGTTGCGCATCGAACGAAGCCATCATTTCTCCATTGAAACGGTTATCTGCTTTGTACTCCGCTGGGGACTGGCAGAGAAACAGATCCAAAATGATGCCGATCAGGCGCTTGAAGCCTTTGAGTCTATGGCTGAGGTGCTGATTGACGCACCTGTCATCAGGGAACATATAGAATCAGCCTTTGAGGAACTTTCCTAATGAAGGATGTAAAGATTACAGCCCGCGTAACCGGTGTCAGGGACGATATTGTTACCCTGAAACTGGAAAAGGATGAGCAGGGTAACTTCTACCCTCTGATTAAAAACGAAGTGGTTTATATCTGCCCATCGCGAGTACCGTCGGATGAGCGTCAGGAATACCTGCAAGCAGAAGTACTGCGTGTGCGTCATGGTGAAGCTGATGTGCAGGTATTTGAGAATACCCGTGGTGTTGCGGTAGGTGATCCGGTTCGTCAGTCTGGTCAGATGCTTTCTGTAACCCTTGGACCTGGCTTGCTGGGTCAGGTATACGATGGTCTGCAGAACCCGCTGGAGATTATTGCCGGACAACATGGCTTCTTCCTGCCCCGTGGTCTGCAGGTTGAAGGTATCGACAGTCAGAAACAGTGGGCTTTCCAGCCGACCGTTAAAGTTGGCAGTCGCCTGAAAGCCGGCGACCCTGTTGGTCATGTTCAGGAAGGCCGTTTTAAGCACAAGATTATGGTGCCCTTTAACCAGAGGGGCGAAGTGGAAGTCACCTGGATTCAGGAAGGTACTTTCACTACCACGACACCGATAGCCCGTATTAAAGATACTTCAGGCAAAGAGCACGAGCTGACCATGCAGCAGAAATGGCCGGTTCGCATTCCTGTTTGTCAGCCGTTGTTGGCTCAGCGTTTCAGCGAGCGTGAATATCCGGAACAGCCACTGCTGACCTCTATCCGCCTGATCGACACCTTCTTCCCTATTGCCAAAGGCGGTACTGCTTGTATCCCGGGACCTTTTGGTGCCGGTAAGACGGTTCTGCAAAGTCTGATCTCACGTTTCTCCGATGTTGATATCGTGATTATCGTTGCATGCGGTGAGCGTGCTGGTGAAGTTGTGGAGACGATTACTGAGTTCCCTGCCCTGCCGGATCCGAAGGGTGGCACTTTGATGGATCGTACCATCATCATCTGTAATACCTCATCGATGCCGGTAGCGGCTCGTGAAGCCTCTATCTATACCGGCATTACTTTGAGTGAGTATTACCGTCAGATGGGTTATAACGCCCTGCTGATTGCTGATTCCACCTCCCGTTGGGCTCAGGCGATGCGTGAAACCTCAGGTCGTCTGGAAGAGATTCCGGGTGAGGAAGCTTTCCCGGCTTATCTGGACTCCTCGGTGAAAAGCCTCTACGAGCGTGCTGGCCTGATTCGAAATAACGAGGGTGAGCAAGGTAGTCTTACCCTGATCGGTACGGTATCTCCTGCCGGCGGTAACTTTGAAGAGCCTGTTACTCAGTCTACTCTGCGTACGGTTAAAACCTTCCTGGGCTTAAGTGCTGACCGGGCTTATAAGCGTGCTTACCCGGCTGTTGACCCACTGATCTCCTGGTCCCGTTATCTGGAGCAGCTTAGCAGCTGGTATGGCGAGCATCTGGATGCTGAGTGGGTTGATGATGTGAAGCAGATGCAAAAACTGCTGACTCAGGGTGAAGATATCCAGCAGATGATGCAGGTAACCGGTGAAGAAGGTGTCACACTGCAGGATTTCCTGACCTTTAATCGCGCCCAGTGTCTGGATCAGGTGTATCTGCAGCAGGATGCTTTTGATGATGTGGACGCCTCCACACCGATGAAGCGTCAGATGCGGGTTTTCCGTCTGTTGAAACGCTGTCTGTTTGAGCATCCGAAGATGGATGACAAGGATACGATCCGTGAGCACTTCACTAAGCTGGCGGGTTTCTTCCGAAATCTGAACTACAGTCATGAAGACGGCCCGGACTTTAAGCGTTACTGGAAAGAGATCCATAATCTGAATCACTTCCCGCTGAATCAAAGCATGTTTGCTGAAGAGTAATCAGCTCGATGTGAAGCGCGAGTCAGACGTCAAAAGGGAGCCCAAGGGCTCCCTTTTTATTTGCCTGCTCGTTGAGTGCGAGCTTTTAGTATGTCCAGTTAACCTTTGCCATAAAGTTACGTGGAGCACCGTAGAAAGCCTGATCCCAATAGAGGCTGTTCAGGTACTTTTCATCGGTCAGGTTGTTGATTGCCAGAGAAGCGTTAAGGTTCTTGGTCAGATCGTAACCAGCCATCAGATTAACCAGTGTGTAAGCTTTTTGGGTAACTTTGGTGTTTTCCGTTTCACCCTGCCATTTAACATTAGCACCGACTTTCAGTTCAGGAAGGACACCTGGACGATACTGGCTGGATGCGGTAAACATCTCCTTGGCGACTTCCTTCTTCACCTCTTCCCCATCGGCATCTTCGACCTTGAACTTCGAGTAGCCTGCGCTAACCTGCCATCCTGGCAGCAGTTCACCAGCGATATCAACCTCGAAGCCCTGACTGGTCACCCCATCTATACCTCGATAATATGCATCTCCCTCGCTATCGTCAGGGTTCTTGTGTTTGCCAACTTCTTCAGCCACATTATCTTGCTGGCTTTTGAAAACCGAAGCCGTTGCGATAATACCCGGCAGGAATTCAGACTTGATACCAAACTCGACATTCGAACCTTTAACCGGATCAAGCTGGTCACCGTTAACATCAAGCTCCGTTTGCGGATCAAAAATCTGTGTATAGCTGGCGTAAAGTGAGTGCTGGTCGGTCAGATCAAAAACAGTGCCTAAATAAGGGGTAACTTCACCTTTGAAAGAGCTGTTTTTGGTCTTGCCGTAGGACTCACCTTCAATCTCGAGCTGGCTGATTCTTGCCCCGGCAACAACGGACAGCTGATCCGTTATCGAGAAACGACCTGCTCCATAGAGGCTTTCACCAGCATAATCCCACTTGCCGCCACTGGTTGAGCCATCAATAGCAACTTCTGCAACATTACCGTTCAGAACATCATCAAGATTGGTACCAGAGGTACGAGGGTTGGCGTAAACGGACTCCTCCTCAGATTCTGAACGATTAATCTGAATACCTACAATGGCATCATGGCTGCGTCCGGCAAACTGGAAAGGACCCGTAGCGTATATATCCAGGCTGGTTTCTGTTTCCGTCTTGTCGTACAGCGAGGGATAGGCAACCGCACCGGAACCATCGGCTGCGATAGAGCCATAAACATAGAGCAGCTTACTGTCTGAGACCCGTTTTGTACGGTTCAGTACAGCGGTGCCCTGCCAATTTGCGGGTAGATCCTGTTTCAGTTCGACAAAACTACTATCAACCTTGTTATCCCAGAATGCCCAGTCCGCGGCTGTGCTGGCAGAAACATCATAATCAAAAGCATTACCGTCGGTGTCATTGAGGGTTAATGCGCCCCACATAGGGCTGTCAGCATGTGTGTCCTGGGTTGAATGGCCAAGAGTCACTGTTGTGGAGTCGCTGATATCGGCTTCGAGGACACCGTAAAAGAGGCTACGCTGTTTCTCATAGCGATCCAGATAAGACTCGCCGTCTTGTCCTGCGACAACCAGGCGTCCTCTGACATTGCCGGACTCAGTCAGGCTACCTGAGATATCACCCTCCAGACGTTTTTGACTCCAGGAACCAGCGGAAACACTGGCAGATGCAGCAAACTCTTCCGTCGGGCGCTTACGGATAATGTTAACCGTTGCCGACGGGTTACCTGTGCCGGACATCAGGCCGTTAGCGCCTTTGAGAACCTCGATTCGTTCAGCAATAGCGCTGTCGATATCGCCATACAGGTTACCGGTATTGGTCGGCAGGCCAACGCCATCAAACTGGAAATTGGTGATATCAAAGCCACGGGCGGTGTAGTAAGAACGGTCAGTTTCGATACGTTCAACGGTTACCCCGGCAGTCAGGTCCAGCGCTGCATTCAGATCGTTAGCGTTAAAGTCGTCCAGTTGGGCTTGGGTAATGACGGCGACCGCCTGAGGAGTTTCACGCAATGAGAGATTCATCTTGGTGGCTGTGGCCGCGTCCGGTGCGGTATAGCTATCAGGATTATTGTCCTGAGCGTTGACTTCCAGGGTGTCCAGCTTCACAGCGGCCTGGTCTTCTGCAGAGGCAGATGCGGCAACTGAGGTTAGCAAAATAAGGCTGATGCTTTGTGCTAAGTAATGCTTTTTGAACGTCATTTAAAAAATACCCCTCCTGTGTTGAGAGGGGTACGATACATTAAATAAAAATCGTTATCATTAACGTATGTTAATAATTATCAATCACTAGATAGAATTTCCTGTCTGTCGCTTCCAGAGGCGGTTGTACAGGCCATCAGCTGCTATTAACTGTTTATGGCTACCCTCCTCTTTGATCTCACCTCTGTCGAGCACAATAAGGCGGTCCATCACGGACAGGGTTGATAATCGATGTGCAATAGCAATCACCGTTTTCCCTTGCATCAGTGTTTCCAGTTGCTCCTGAATTGCAGCTTCTGATTCGGAATCCAATGCAGATGTCGCTTCATCCAACACTAAAATAGGGGCATCTTTGATCAGAACCCGGGCTATAGAGATCCTCTGACGCTGTCCGCCGGAAAGTTTAACGCCCCGTTCACCTACAAACGCGTCGTAGCCGGTTCTGCCTTCGGCATCGACCAGATCCATAATGACATCGTGAATCTGAGCTTGTTTACAGGCCTCTATCATTTCATCCTCGGTGGCTTCGGGGCGCCCGTACAAGAGGTTCTCCCTGACGGATCGATGTAGCAGAGCTGTATCCTGACTCACAACGCCAATAGCGCCCCGAACACTATCCTGGGTCATCCGGCGGATATTTTGGCCGTCGATGGAGATATCACCCTGATCCGGATCGTAAAAGCGAAGCAAAAGATGGATCAGAGAGGATTTTCCTGCACCGGATGCCCCCACCAGACCGATTTTTTCTCCGGCCTTAACTGTCAGGTTTAGATTCCGGAAGACTGGCTTTTCAGCTTGATAAGCAAAACTGATCTGGTTAAAGCGAACCTCCCCTTGCCCTATTTTCAGTGTCTCAGCATCAGAATGATCCTGAACCTGACTTGGTCGGGCCAGGGTTTTAAAGCCATCCTGAACTGCTCCGATATTACGAAACAGGGCTGCGACTTCCCACATAATGAACTGAGATAGGTTTTTGAGTCGGAGCGTAAGCGCCATCGCTACAGCGATTGCCCCGGTGGTGACACTGTTCTGACTCCAAAGCCAAAGGGCTAAGGCGACTGTGGCGAAAATCAGCCCGGCATTCAGCAGCCAGACCGAGACATTCAGACTGGTAACGACCCGCATCAGGGGGTAAACCGCATTCAGAAACTGATTCATGCCCTCTTTAGCATAATCGGACTCACGACCGGCATGGGAAAAGAGTTTTACCGCGCTGAAATGGGTATAGCTGTCAGCCAGACGCCCTGTCATCACCGAGTGCGCATCCGCTTGCTCCTGCGCCCGTGCTTTAAGATTCGGCAACCCTCGCGCCATAAGTGACAGGTAACAGATCGCCCAGATGCACAGAGGGATAGACAGTCGCCAATCCGCGGAGGCCATCAGATAAAGCATCCCGCCTACATAGATCACGGTATAAAGCAGGGATTCCATCAGCTTTACCAGGCTTTCCCGGAATGCTTCTGAGGTTTGCATGACCTTTGCGGCTAAACGCCCGGGAAATTCATCCTGATAAAAACTGTAGCTCTGATCCAGCAGCCTGCGGTGTGCCATCCAGCGAACAGCCATAGAGAAATTAACGGTAATGCTCTGATGGAACAGCATCGAGTGCAGAACAACCGCAACAGGCAGTGCAACTAATACCAGTATCGACATGCTGATCAGTGTTGAGGACTCTTCCCGCCAGAGCGTCGCAGGATCCCGGTGCCCGAGCCAATCCACCAGTTCTCCAATAAAGCCAAAGAGGATCAGCTCAATAATGGCAATGGCTGCTGTCAGTGAACCCAGCGCCAGAAGCACACCGGTATAGCCCTGACTGTACTGCCGATAAAAAGTAATCAGCCCTTTTTCCTCAAGTGACGGTGACACCTGAGGAAATGGCTCGGTTAAACGTTCAAAAAGTCGGAACATGGAATTTCCTGTGGGGTTCATAGTGAAACGGACACAGGGGGAGGTTGCATTGATAGCTCCCGCTGTGTCCGTGGTTGTTTAATAGTGGTTGAGTGAATGATGGATCAAAGTTTTTGACGGGTTAACAGATAGATGAAGTAGCTACCACCGATCAGAGAGGCTATGACCCCTGCTGAGATCTGTACCGGATAAAGGGCAACCCGCCCTACCCAGTCCGATAAAACCAGCAACGACGCCCCGGCAATTGAGGCAAGCACTATTTGAGGCAGAATGCGCTTTGCCCCCAAAAGATTCGCCAGATGGGGCGACAACAGCCCGATAAAGGAGACCGGTCCGATAACCGCGGTAATCAGCGCGCAGATACCGGCAATCAGGGTGAGCAGCCAGCCCCGGGTTTTACCCAGATTAATGCCCCGTGCCTGTGCAACATCATCGCTGATCGCAATAAGTGTCAGCGCTCTGTGCCAGACCAGTGTTAAGACTGAGAGTATCAGTACGCCAACGGTGAGAATGATGGCTTGCTGGTCTGTAACCTTATAGGTCGAGCCAGACATCCATAACAGCAGCGAGAAGACCTCCTCAGTGCCGCTTGCCAGAGTAAATTGCAGAATGGCATCCAGCAGAGCTGTCAGAGCTATCCCGGTCAATACCATTATTCCTGGCGTAAAGGACTGTTTCTTACCCAGAAACAGCAAGAGAGCCAGTACCGCAAAGCTGCCACCAAAAGCGATTAACGGGCTGAAAATCAGCCATTGCGCACCAAAAATCAGAATAAAAACCACGATGCTCAGGGTTGCCCCGGCTGAAAGCCCCAGAATATCCGGGCTTGCCAGAGGGTTACGAATCAGGCGCTGAAGCACCGTACCGGCAACCGCCAGGCCAAACCCTGCCATCATAGCGGTCAGAACCCTTGGCCAACGTAATTGCCAGAGATAGCCCTCTGGCCAGAACCAGCCCCAAACCGTTTGGGCCTGCCCCGCGTTCAGTACCGTTTTCGGAAAGACAAAAAATGCCAGACAGAGAATGGCTATCGCTGTCAGAGCGATAATGCTCCGGGCTTTTTTAGGTGAACGCAGCAGCCAAGGCTGTTGAGCGTGATCTGAGAAGGCGTTGTCATGTCGAATCGCTTCTGACGGCGTTTTCTCACTGTTTTTGCGTTTCATCGCCAGAATAATCAGAGCAGGTGCGCCAATCAGTGCTGCAGCCGCTCCACTGGGAACGAGTTGACCGAAGAAGTCCGTCGCTCTTAAGGCGATGATATCGGTCAGGCAAAGCAGGAAGGCCCCAATGAGTGCGCTGGCGAGCATCTCCTGCCTTGCGGATTGGCCACAGAACGGTCGTGCAATTTGAGGCGTCAGTAAGCCAATAAATCCGATCAGACCGACAGTGGATATCACGCTTGCGGTTAACCATAGCGCGATCAGCAGCAGAGCAATCATCACAGGGATTAAAGACAGGCCTCTGCTTCGGGCGCCCTGATCCCCTAATCGCATCAGCATCAGTGGACGATGAGCAAAAATAAGCAGCAATAGCACAGGTGTCAGTCGGGGCAGCAACCAGAGGACTTCTTTCCAGTCGCCCTGAGCAAGATCCCCTGCCCCCCAGATAAAGAGATTGCGTACATACTGATCATTCAGCAGAACCAATGCTGAAGCCAGTGCACCAAAGAGCAAACTGACTGCCATGCCGGAAAGCACAATAGGCGGGCCTCTGAAGCCGGATCGGCGTGCCACCAGAAGACAGAGCCCTGTTGCCAGAACCGCACCGGACAGCGCCCACCACTCTCTGTAGATGACCGCAAGACCCGGAACGAGAACAGAAGCCGCAACCAGTCCTAGCCAGGCGCCAGAGGAGGCACCCAGAGTCATGGGTGAAACCAGAGGGTTTTGCAGCAGTTGCTGCATCATGCTGCCCACAAGGCCAAGAACCGCACCGGCCATAATCGCCATCAACAGCCTTGGCATATCACTGTAAAGATACTCAAAGCTGCTGAAGCTCTCGGCCGGAGTTCCAAGCCACAGCCCTATCTGATCTGCTAATGGCAGTTGGGTCCGGGTCTGAAGGTGCCATAAGCTGATGGCCAAGAGCGCGATAATACCCAGCGCAAACCCCATGGCAGGTTTGGCCGTTACGGGGTTCCTGGCGGCTTTGGAGAAAAATGCCGTCGTTAAAGATTCTTGTCCGGAGTGATGCCGGGACAATGTTTGTCCTCCCATCAGTTAGCAGCTCCGTGGGATTTTGCTGTTTGAATATCTGCTGGCATGGAGGTCAGGGCATCAACAAAGTGCTCTGCCAGATAGCGGATCGACAGGGCGCCTCCGTAGGTCCAGGTTGCTTTCACGGGGGCTATACGGCCTTCTGATACAAAAGGCATCATACGAAACAGCGGACGTTTGAAGAGTTCATCTTCGTTCGGTAGCGGTCGGATATACAGGAGTACACCGTCAAGGTAGGCCAGATCCCGAATCGGCTTTTGCACCTGTCCCCATGTAGTGCTTGGGATATCAAGAGCCGCTTTCAGGCCAAGAGCATCCAGAGCTGCTGTCGGCATGGAATTGTCACCGTAAACACGAGCGTGATTCGCATCTCCAAAACGGGCAACCCCAACCTTTGGTGGCTGGCCGTTAAAGTGCTGCCAGACCTTACGCTTAAGGTCGGCAAGTATCTGATCTCTTTCTTTGAGTCTGTTTTTTGCCTCTTCCCCTTTGCCCAGGGCTTTCCCCAACTCGATAAAAGAATGCTCAATCGCCTGAATATTGCTGTGATCAGCCCGATAATTATCAAAATAGAGGACGGGCGCGATCGGGCTGAGTCTTGCAACCATATCCTGCTGCATGCTGCCAACGATGATGAGGTCCGGTTTAAGCTCAGCCAGACGCTCCACGTTAGGTTCTGCGCGGGTGCCAACATCAATCACACCGTCGGGAACTTCCGGTCTTGCGACCCAGGTTTTGTATCCCTGAATATCCGCGATACCGACAGGAGTAACACCCAGTTCCAGAACCTCTTCCGTTGCGCCCCAGTTCAGGGTTATCACTCGTGTCGCTGGCTGTGAAAATTCATGTTTGCCGAGACTGTCTTCCACTGTCACAGCAAAGGCCTGTGATGTTGCGATTAAGACAAAAGCCAGTCCTGCAGTAAGTTTTTGGCTGAGTTGTTTAATTGAGAATGAGGTCATGATTTACTCGCGCTTTCATGGAAGTTCGGAGATTTTCAGTTTTTTAGAGTTTTTAGAATGCTAAGCAACAATGGCGACTTCGTGCCCCTGAGGATGCTGAAGAGTCTGAATCGGCAGGTCGTAAAGCGCTGTCAGACTTTCACTATTCATCAGTGCCTGAGGCTTATCGTCGAAAATGACGACCCCTTGCTTCAGGGCCAGAATACGATCGGCAAAACGCGCGGCCAGATTGATATCGTGCAGAATAATCACCACGCCCCGGCCTGTTGCCCGGTTTAGCCGGTAAAGCAGGCTCATCAGCGCGTATTGATGGGACAGATCCAGTGCAGAGGTAGGCTCATCCAGCAGCATATAAGGTGTTTGCTGAGCCAGTAGCATGGCGATCCAGGCTCTTTGACGTTCGCCCCCGGACATCTGATCGACAGTATTGCCCTGATAAGCATCAAGATCGGTATCGGAAATCGCCTGATCAATAATGTGTTCATCATCACTTTGCCAGCGACCCAGCAGGCCCCGCCAGGGAAAGCGTCCCAACCGAACCAGTTCTCTGACATTGAGTCCGTCGGCAACCGGCAGATGTTGTGGCAGGTAAGCGATATTTCGGGCCAGTTTTTTCTGACTCATCGCCTGTAGTGGCGCTCCGTCAAACAGGATCTGTCCCTGATCAGGGCCGATCTGACGGGCCAGAAGCTTCATCAGGGTCGATTTTCCCGAGCCGTTATGCCCAAGAATTACGGTGATTTCGTTTTCGTTAAGCGCCAGATCGTCAATGGCAAGGATGGTTCTCCCCTGCCGCTCAACCCGGATATCCTTCAGGTGCAACATGCTTCTTCCTGCCTTTCGTTTAAATAGTCTTTGTATTGGTTGGTGTCGTTAACACTGGCATTGAGTGAGTCTTTTTTGGTGTCGATATCTGATGAAACAGATAGGGTTTTACTTAACCCGCCTCTCGCCAGCTTTGCTGAATGAGCTGAATACGTTCCGGCATTTTATTCTTCGGGCAACTGGCGCAGACTTTTCCATCGCTTTTACGAAAATGCTGGCAGCATCCCTTCCTGTTCAGAGCGAGACGCTCATTAGCCTGATTGTGGGTGTCCCTATCTGTGTCGTTGGCGGTGTTGCTGGCTGTGTTGAAGGTAAAGTCGATCCGCATCAGGCCGCTTGCCCCCTTAAGCTCTGTTGCTTCAAGCCATTGCTGTGCCAGAGCTTCTGTGTGCTGATTGCTGGCTTCGTTAAACACACCCTGGTTGTTAAGACGCTGGAGAAGTAAAAGCGTGCTCAGCATACGGTCGGCAAAAAGGCGTCTGGCCAAATTCTGATTGAGGGGGAAGTGTTCTGCGGTGAGAGCTAACAGGCTTTCGAGCAGCTCTCTGAGCTTTGATCCGCTTGTGTGTATCAAAGAGAGATCTTTATTCTTTATATCAGGGCTCTCTGCAGTAGAGCTCTCGGTATCAGAATGTTCTGAATAAGATTCAGGTGTTATGGCGAATGCACTATGGGGAATGGACAGGCCTGCGACCCCAGCGCCCAGAACTCTCTGGCCCATCTGGTTCACATCGGTAATGAGCCTGAATTGGCTGGCTGAAACCATACTCAGAATAACCGGCTGCCAGCACAGCATATTCCAGCACTGTGCACTCCAGTAGAAACGGCCTGCATCTGGCTCCGATTGCTGAATAGCCTGATAAAGCTGGCCGATTAATTTGTGGTTTGCCTCGGTAGCCGTTAGCTCCTTGTCGGAAGCTGGCTGGAGATCAAGCACCATGCTGGGCAGATAGTGGCGGATAAGCTGTAGAAGCCCCTGAATGGATCGGTCCCGTTCCATTTCTGAGAGTTTCTTGCGTGCGGACTCTGAGCTTACCGGCTCCGCGATGCTGTGATGTGCTCTGCAGTTCATTATGCGCCCAATCATCCCCATCCGGGATGTCTTGAAATTATTATCAGGCGTAAATGATAATCTATATCAATAACAAAAGTGAATAGTTGAGAATTAATCGCATTATCAAGTAGTCCGTATGGGGTTATTCGCGGTCAGCCGTCCTGACAGTGTTATATCCGGAACTCTGAGATACATCCTGCCCAATGCCTCGACGGTATTCATCAGGGGTGACTCCCATCATTTTCTTAAACATGGCGATAAAGGCAGACGACGTGCTGTAGCCAAGCTCCAGTGCGATACTCTCCACCTTCTCGCCATCTTCCAGCTTGGGCATAGCCCTGACAACGCGCAGGCGCTGACGCCATTCGGCAAGAGATATCCCTAAATCCCGTTGAGCCTTGCGGGCCAGCGTACGTTCTGTGGTGCCAAGTTGTTCCGCAAGTTCTTTGAGCGAGGAGTGAATGGCTGGGTTCTCCTCGAAAATCGTCAGCAGCCGGATTAACAGGGGATCGGTGGAATGAGGCAGATAGCTGCCTGTGCTGGCAGCCTGGGTCAGGAGATCAAAAATGACCTGAATAAACCGGCTCTCGGCTTCTGAATAAGGCGATACCGGAGGCCTGGATTTAAGATGATTGAGCATCTCCCGAATCAGAGGTGTCATGATAAGTGCGCAGGGTTGCTGAGGTAGCTTTCGCGACAGACTTTTCTCGATATACAGCGAGCAATGAAAGGATTCATGACGATTCAGGCCGTGGTGCTCAGTTTCCGGCGGTAACCAAAGGGCGTAGCTGGATGGTACCCGAAACACCTGCCCTTCCCCTTTTAACTCAAGAACACCGCTGAAGGAGTAAACAAACTCCCCCCAGGGATGCCGGTGAGAAGGGTAAATTGTATCAGACGGCATGGTGCGCTCCAGATAAAGAATCGGTTCCGGAAGCTGATCAAAATGCAGTGGTGTATGTATAAAAGGGCTTTTTTTCTCTGGACTGACCACTCTTCGATACCCTGTGTCTGATTTGCGTTATATAGATTTTATCAGACAAACCATAATGCATCCCTCTTCCTGACTTCAGACTATTGGAGTCTCTGTTTACCGTTTGTCTCCGAGTTAATTTGTCTCAGAGCTAGTAAGTTGAGTGAGTGTTATGGGTACCCGTAAATCGATGGATTTCTTTGCCTTCAGCCTGATGGTGGGCTTCTGTTTAGTGATGGCCTTTCAGCAGGTGTTGCTGAAGGCTGTGGCGACGGATCTGGCTCCGGTGTTTCAGATCGCCTTACGCTCCGGTATAGGCGCTGTTCTGATCGGCATGCTGATGATCTATAACCGTCAGGGAATGCGCCTTTCAGCGGAGAATCGTATTCCGGCAATGACCATAGGGACGCTGTTTGCTCTGGAATACCTGATGCTGGGTGAAGCACTGAACTATACCTCTGCAGGTCATGCAGCAGTTTTTCTCTATACCTCCCCTATTTTTGCAGCCATTGGCTTGCACTGGAAAGTTGCCGGTGAGCGCATGTCTGCTCTGCAGTGGCTGGGTATCATTATGGCTTTCATTGGAATCGTGATTTCATTTCTGGGTCAGGGTGAGACTCAGGAGATCAACAGCGATGTGCTCTGGGGGGATTTTCTGGCGCTGTGTGGTGGAGCAGCCTGGGGACTGACCACAGTAGTGGTTCGCTCAACCGGGTTATCGAATCTCCCTGCTAAGGAAACCCTGCTCTATCAGCTGGTGGGTGCCTTTATCATACTGGTTGCCTGGGCGATCTACGCAGATCAGGCTTATTTCAATCCGACAACTGATGTGCTGCTGAGCCTTGCCTTCCATGGTGTAATTGTCGCTTTTCTGAGCTTTCTGCTTTGGTTCTGGCTGCTGACACAATACAAGGCATCTCAGTTGGGAACCCTTTCCTTCCTGACACCTCTGTTTGGTGTGTTGCTGGGTGCCTGGTTTCTGGGAGAAACCATCGAGGCAAGTTTTGTCATGGGTGCAGGCCTGATTATCACAGGTATTATTCTGGTTAACGCCTCATCCCTGATCGCGAAGTTTTTCCGTAAAACGCTTAAGCAGGCCTAATGAATCTGAATCAGATCGCAGCCGGTAGCCTTTAAATATAGGGTTATCGGCTGTTTTCGTTTTTATAGAAAGATAGCCCCGATTAATCGCGATTTTATGTTCGCTATAGTCGATTTATAGTGGCCTCAATTCAATATTCACTGCCTGCAAAGCCTTTTCTGACACCTTGGTTCCGTCACCTCAGACTCTTAACACGAGATTCTTCACACGAGACTCTTTAACCAAGGCTCGCATCAAAAGGTTCAGGCAGCCGGAGGTCACTATGATTCAGATTCGTCATGCCGACGAGCGCGGCAAAGCCAACTTTGGCTGGCTGGACAGCCAGCATACCTTCTCATTTGGCAGCTATTACGATGCACGCCACATGGGATTCTCAGCTCTAAGAGTGATTAACGATGATCGTGTCGCCCCCGGTGCCGGGTTTGAGACCCATGGCCATCGGGATATGGAGATTATCAGTTACGTCACAGAAGGCATTATCGAGCATAAGGACAGCGAAGGTCACAGCCAGCGCCTGCCTGCCGGTGAATTTCAGCTGATGTCCGCAGGCAGCGGTATCTATCACAGCGAGTTTAACGGCTCGCAAAATGATGAACTGCGCTTTCTGCAGATCTGGATTCGCCCTGACAGTACCGGCGGCAAGCCTTCCTATCAGCAAAAAGACTTTGGTAAGTCTGAGGGGCTGACCCTGATCGCCTCACCGGATGGCGATAATGGCAGCCTGCAGATTAAACAGGATGCTGAATTATCGCAGCTGGTTTTGGCCGCCCATTCCAAGCAGAGCTTTGATATAAAACCGGGGCGTAATCTCTATATACACCTGGTTGATGGCGAGCTACTGATTCGTGTTGCGGGGCAAGATGAATCACAAAAGCTGATTCCGGGAGATGGCGCCATGATCAGTGAAGAATCGGGTCTTGAGCTGATTAACGGCGGAGAATCTCAGGTGCTTGCTCTGGTATTTGATCTGCCCTAGTCATTATCTTTGGGAGGTTTTGTCCGAGCGCTTTTATCGGGATCTTTACTCAAGACCTTTTGCTCAAGCTCTTTTATTTAAGGCCTGTGAATAGCTCTGTCATTGTTTGAGCCAGAGCCTCCACCATTAGTTGCAGGGTCGGTTCGTCCGGCCCTGTAAAGCCGAGCACAAAGCCCCGATGTACTGAGTTAGGTACGGGCTTAGATGCAGGGGTAGCTACGGATTTTTTCCAGAGTTCTTCTATCCCTCTTTCTCCTACCTCTCCTTCTCCTTCTCCTTCGTCAATGTAAAAGTGATCCGACAGTGGATGCATACGAATATTCTGCTGGCGCATCGCCTGAGCAATTATCAGATCCAACGCCTGATCATTCGCCTGAGACTCGGCCAGCAAGCTGGGTTTCAGGAAAATCAGCAGATGCATGCCTCCCTGCGGTTGCAGCCACTCAAACCAGGGGTTCAGCTTCTGTTGACAAAGATTGAGCAGATAGTCGCGTTTTTGCCGGTAATGTCTGCGCATTCGGTTGATATGGCGGGCAAATTCGCCATTTTGCATAAACTCAGCTACAACAGGTTGCATCGGTAACGCCGCGGATGCACCCAGCTCAATCCGGCTTTGATGCAGTTTTGGGTACAGCTCCTGAGAGGCGACAATAAAGCCCAACCTTAACCCTCTGAACAGCACCTTGGAAAAACTTCCGACAAAGAGAACCCGCCCGCTACGGTCCGCCTGCATCAGGGGAATGCCACTCTTACCGTTGTAGTGGAACTCATTGTCGTAATCATCCTCGATCAGCCAGCCCTGCTCCTGCTGGAGATAACTCAGCCATTCTTGCCGCCTTGAGCTGCTCATTGTCATTCCCATCGGATACTGACGGCTCGGTGTCAGTACTGATGCAGTCAATCTCCTGCGATTCGGGCTGATTGTCTGATCAGGCAGCAGACAACCCTCCTCGTCGATTTCAAGCTGACTAAGGGCCTGCTGAGGCTGTTTCCAGCTACGGATAAGCTCGCGAATCGGCGGGTAAGTTGGGTTTTCACACAGCCAATTTACCCCGGGGCTGATCTTTTCCAATGTGTGACGTATCAGTGTCAGTGCATCGCGGCTGCCAGCGGTAATCAGAATCTGCTCCGGCCGGCACCTTAATCCCCGCAGCTGATACAGATAATCGGCAATCGCTTGTTTGAGCGCAGGCAGCCCTGTTGGACAGTTATCCCCCAGCACCATGGGGTCAGGTGTACGCCAGCTGGCGCGCATACTTTTCAGCCAGGCCTGTTGGGGAAAAGCCTCCGGGTCTATGCCGGAGTTAAAGCTTAACGGTAATACCTGCTTTTCCGAGGTTTCCAGGTTTGTATCATCTGTCGAATCTTCCGATCTGCCAGTGCTTTTAAGCTGATCCAGCAGCAGTAAGGCATCTTCAGCAACAAAGATTCCGCTCTTGCTTTTGCTGACCAGTATCCCTTCGGCGATCAGGCGTTCGTAGCTGTTCACCACGGTACTTCGGGAAACCCCAAGACTTTCTGCCAGTGCACGGCTACCGGGCAGGCGATCAGAAGGCTGCAGCCGCCCCTGACGGATATGTTCAAAAATCTGCTGATAGAGTTGTTGGTAGAGCGGGCCGTCATCATCATTCAGCAGAAACTGTAAGCTACTGATGATATTTCGTTTTTGGCGCATGAAGGGTACTTCCACGGATGCAGCAGATCTTAATCTCAGACTCTAATCTGGACTGCTAAAAAATATCAAAACTGGATATTTTTGATCATACCTGTGGCCGTTAAAGTTTGTACAGGCTTTACGACAGCACAGGAGAAAATGTCATGCCTCAGAACGTATCATCCGAAAACAGCCAGACTGTTCCTGAATCACAATCTGTTTCTGAATCTCAATCTGTTTTTCAAAACAAACCTGCTTCAGGCTGCCCGCACACATCAGTTTCAGCAGACCTTACCTTAAGTGCAACCGAACTGACCCGGGTTAAGCGTGGCCCTAAACGCGCGCAGGATGATCGTGACGCTATGCTGGCCTTTATCGATCAGTCACTACTCTGCTATGTCGGCTTTCAGATTAACGGCCAGGTACGTGTGATTCCTACCTGCCACTGGCGTGAAGGTGATTACCTGTACTGGCACGGCCACAGTAAAGCAGCCAACATTGCCGGTAGTGGCAAAGGCGAACAGAAAGTCTGTATTACGCTGGCAAGCCTTGATGGCCTTGTAATGGCCCGTTCCGCTTTCCATCACTCGGTAAACTACCGATCAGCCATGATCTACGGTGTTCCGGAAGCGGTGACCGATCCGGATGAGAAACTGCGCCACTTCAAGCTTTTCGTTGAAAAGCTTAGCCCCGGCCGTTGGGACCTCTTGCGCCCGGTAACGGAGCAGGAAGCTAAAGCGACCGGCATCATGAGAGTGAAACTGGACGAAGTATCCATGAAGATAAGAGCTGAGGGCGTAGTGGATGATGAGGACGATCTCGATTGGCCGGTATGGGCCGGTGTGCTGCCAATCCAACAACGCTGGGCACCTGCTGAACAGGATGAACTGCAGACTGCTAACCCAAATGTGTCGGAACAGCTGAATACACCTGTGCTGCCGGATTGTGATATCTGCTGATCTGGTGTCGATAGTAAGAAAAAAGGGCTTTCACACTGGTGAAAGCCCTTTTTGATTTACAGGAGATTGATTACTCAGGCATCACTGAGTGCGGCTTCTTTATGCTCAGAAGGGGCTGTTTCAGGAATTATCTGAGTGCAAACCCGGTTGCGCCCCATCTCTTTAGCCTGATAAAGCGCATCATCGGCCCGGCGGCACAGAATGTCGTAATCATCACCACTTTGCCAACTGGAGATGCCGATACTGGCGGTGCAGTGTCCGATCTCCTCGAATCGATGTTGGCGAATACTGGTCAGCATTGTCCACGCCAGCTGATGAGCTTCTTCAGGAGAAGTATCCGGGCAAACCACTAAGAACTCTTCTCCACCCCAGCGGGCGATAATATCCTTATCACGACCAGATCCTTTCAGAAGCTCAGCAAAGGTGGTTAATACGGCATCGCCTCTATGGTGACCGTATTGGTCATTAACCTGTTTAAAGTGGTCAATATCCATCAGTAACAGGCTGAGCTGAGGATCTGTCTCACGATTGGCGTGTTTCACCAGTTCCTGCATAACCCCTTCCAGATAATGTCGGTTTTTAAGGCCAGTGAGTTGATCTGTGGTGGAGAGTTGTTCCAGAAGGTGGTTCTTCTCTTTCAACTCTTCGTGAACCTGCATCAGCTGATCTCGGCTTTCGTGAATTTCCCGGTTCAGCTTACTTAGCTTGCGATTCCAGAGGAAAATCAGCGCAACGAGACCTGCCGCGCCAATTCCGATCTGTTTTGCCAGTTGATAATCAGCCGGTTCGGTCAGCACAGGTGTTTGCAGCCATTGATTCGCAGCCTGCTCAAACTGCTCAGGGGTAACGGATTGAATGGCTTTATTGATAATCTGCAGCAAGGTGGCATTGTCATTCAGGGTTGCCAGCAGTGTTGGATATCGGCTGACCAACTCACCGGAGATTTTGATATCCGTTCGGTGTTCAGTCGCTATCATGCGACTGATTGCCGGCAGTGTATCGATAACCCCAAACACCTGTCCCTCTGCAACTGCATTCAGAGCCGCCTGCATAGACTGGTAAGGCATCAACTGCAGATCCGGATGGTGATACTCAAGGAAGGCATGGATATGGCTGTTACCTACTATGGCAACTTTTTCCCGCATAATTTTGGCAATACTATCAACGTAAACCTCATCCAGACGGGTTGCGATGACCAGTGGACTCTCCAGCAGAGGCTGGCTGATACGTACATCTGACTGAACCAATCCGGGGGCAACACGGGAAACCATATCGCAGCCACCGCTTCGGAGTTGTTGCATCGCTTCACGATAGTTCTGCACAGTCACCAGACGAACATTCATGCCGGCGTTTTTGCGCATAATCTCCAGCAGGTCGGCAAAAGCCCCCAGATGCAAACCTTTTTCAGTGGTTTTCTCATAGGGCAGGTTATCGCCTACGGTACAGATGCGCACGGCCGCACGGTTTTCCATCCAGTCCAGCTCTTCACTGGTCAGGTGCAGGTAATGCTGGCTTTCCGTCGGGCTGGCGGTCCATTTGTACTGTAGTTTGCGCATCTCCTGATCGCTAAGGCTGTTGATCGCCTTTTCCAGAATCTGATGCAGCATCGGATTGGTTTGGCTTACCGCAAGACGCAGGGAAATGGGCTCGGTCGTCGCCATTTGAGGTGGCGAGGTTACCGCCATACCCGGCACGTTGTACTTGTGCAGCAGGTGCTCTGCCACCGTCATACTCTCGATGGTGGCATCTGCCTGACCAGTACTGACCATCATCAGGGATTCCAGGCTGTCCTGAGTTGGCAGTACTTTAAAGCGCTTGTCCTCTTTCAGGATATCGTAGATATAGAAGCCTTCCGGAACTGCGATGGTCGATTCTTCAAGACGCTCTAACGAGTTAATAACCTCTTCGTTTTTCTTGTAATAGATCCCCTGCGCTTGTCTTAAATAGGGTGAGGTAAACTTCAGATATTCTTCACGCTGCGTGCTGTAGGCGATATTTACCATCACATCCAGCTCACCGTTTTTGATCATCTGCATGTAGTCCTGCCAGCTGTAACCAGAGACAAACTCAACCTCAAAGCCAGCTTTTTGAGCCAAAAGCTTCATCAGGTCGATGGAATGCCCCCTTGGCAGGTCATCCTCAAAAAAGTTGTAAGGCTGATAGTTGGTCTCGTTCTGCACACGGATGATGGGGTTGTTCTTAACAAACTCACGCTCTTCCGGAGTTAATGTCAGGCCGCTTTGCTTGCCGGAGATATCCGCAGGAGAGATGCCAAGCCAGTGATCCGTCAGCTGACGCCATTCCATCGGCGTGATGCTGTCCATCCCTTTTTGCAGCAGTGATTGAATCGCAGGGCGGTCAACACGTACCCCAAAGCGCAGATCCTCACGCCCCAGATTCTTTACGGTAAACTCACCAGCTACGTGAATATTGATATAGGCATTCTTGGAGGCGTAGTAGAGACCGGAAGTCAGGTTCTGCAGGCCTACTTCGATCTCACCCAGTGCAACGGCACGGGTCAGCTGCTCGTAATCGTCATAGGTACTGATTTTGATATCTTCCAGTTGGCTCAACTCTGCCAGATAGAAAATATCCCGTAAAACACCGACGTGTTTTCCTGACAGATCTGCCAAACCTTCATAGCGGCCGAAAGACTTGTCGGTAAAAACGGCAATAGGGATTTCAAAATATGGTGTGGTGTACAGGGCGAAAGAGGTTCGCTCCGGTTTGAAGGAGATATCAGCAATAGCATCGATCCGTTTCTGGTTCAGACGCTCAAGGTTATCGCCCCACTCCCCGATCCTTGGCTTCAGAGTGGCACCGGTTTTCTTTTCGATCAGCTTAAGCAGATCTGCAACAAAGCCTTTGAATGTCCCCTCCTCAACATAGGAAAAAGGTACAAAGTCGTACATCACGGCGACTTCGATGGTTTGTCCGGGTTGAATTAGCTCACGTTCTGCAGGCGTCAGTTCAATAGCAACTGCCGGTCGGCTTATCGCGATTAAAAACAGAAAGGAAATAAGATAAAGAAAAAGTTTGGAGAGGAACGTGGGCTGAAGGTAAGCCTGAGCCTGAGCTGCCCGGCCACCAAGAAAGGCAGACATAGGATAAAGTCCCTTTTAATTATTGGTTTTTATCCTATGAGATATTACATACGGCTCTACTTAAATAACACGAAACGAATCTGACGAGATCTGACCATTTGCGCTAATTAGCCCATTGAATGATTGACGTTGAGATTAGGGTCTAATCCAAGATTCAAAAATGGCCGCATCAGCGGCCGAGCATTCCTTTAAGTTCTTTTTGAAGTTGAGAACCCTGCTTCTTTGCTTCCTGGTAGAGATTCGTGACTCTCAGATATTCCTGTTCAGCGGCATCAAGCTTACGACTCAGTTCGGCAATCTCTTTTGCTTGTTCATCGGATAGCGTTAATGCCTGATTCAGAGTTTGTTGCTCTTTGCGCAACTCTTCCTGATGATGCTCCATTTTCTGATCGGCAGCCTTCAACTGGGATTTCAGCAGACGGATCTCAGTTTCGTACTCATTCAACTGTTGGCTGAGCTGACTGATCTCGCGTGCCTGTTCGGTACTCAGGTCACGACTCCAGGCGTTATCGGCTCTTTCACTGCTGAGCTGCAGCTCAAGCTTGGCGTAGGATTTTTCGGCATCCGCCAGTTGCTGTTGCAGACGGATGACCTCTTCTTCCTGACTTTTGGTGTAGTGAGAACGCTCAGCAACCAGCTGTTCAACTTCCCGAATATCTGCGCGGGATTTCTCTTCCTGCAGTCGAGCCTCTTCGCGGCTCTGTGCTATGGCTTGTTCAAGCTGGAGAACTTCCTGCTCTTTTTCATCCAGTTGGCGCTTTAACTGATCGGTATTGAACTTCTGCACGTCACGTTCACGGGCAAGATCATGGTTATGCTGTTCTAGCTCCTGAATCAGACTGAGCTGCTGATGAAACTTTTCCTGCATCTCTGCAATACTGGCATCCTTTTCTGAAAGGTGTTGCTCCAGTTTCTCGATCATCCCCAGTCGTTCATCGGCGGTTTGCTGGAGCTGCTTTTTCTCATGGGAAAAATTCTGCTTCAGCTGATCAAGTGCGTGCTGTTGTTCCTGCCAGAGGGTTTGCCAGATCTGTTGCTGACTTTGGCGGAAGACTTCCTGTAAGGCTGCGGGCGGTGGTGGAACTGTGGATGGCAGAGCCGCTGGGGCAGTACCACCGGGAGTGAAGTTTCTCAGAGCTTCAAGGCATTGAGTATAGGGAGCCTCAGTAGCCTGATGCAGTTCTGCAGCGGTGATCGAACTGAGCAGTTGGCCATCATCCAGCCAGCGTTGAATCTGTTGAGCACAGATATCTTGTAAGTTAGCATCCTGATTCATAGTTCAGCCTTACAGCTTTTATTGTTGAGTGGTTTGCTGTTTCTGACGCTTTAGGTTGGCCATCGTTGGCCTTTAAAGTCCCTTTCAGATAAAAACACACCCTACGGGCATCTTTTATACTGCTTTGGTCATGTAACCTGCTAATTCGCTGAATTTCAACCACTAACACCACCTTTTCGCCGATAAGATGACAACTGACAGTTCCGGATCTTTCATTCCTACCCCATCCTCTCTGGATGACCCTTTCTATTATCTGGTGAATGCCCGTCAGGTTATCGATTGGTGCCTGCTGCACTATAAGGATCTGCTTCTGACAGATGAGACAGCTCTGCTTGAGCAGTTCCTGCAACTGCCGGAGCAGGCGCAGGGTTTGCTGATCCGTCTGATCATGCGTAAAGGTGATTGGTTCCGTGATGACAGCCTGAACTATCCGGAAGTGGGTGATGCTGAAGGTTTCAACAATGTTTTGAGGCTGCTTGAGGACAACGGATTCGTCAGCCTGACCCCTACAGTATCTCTGCCAGAGCTAACCCGGCTCTGCCGCAAGCCTGAAGCACTGGCTCTACTTAAGCATTGCCATCAGGGTTCTGATCAGGCTTTGCCACCCCCGATGGCCAAACACAGCAAACAGGAGCTGCTGCTTTTGGCAGAAGGTTTGTCTGCAAATCTTTCTGAAAAGCATCAACTGCAGGAAATAACCCACTGGTGGCCGGATGCCCCTTTCCTATTGATAGCACTGCGTTGCAGTCCTTTGTTTGAGCGGCTGCGTCTGATGTTTTTCGGTAATCTCTACCAGAGCTGGTCAGAGTTTGTGCTGACTGAATTGGGTATCCAGCAATATGAACGTGTTGACTTTACGCCGGAATCTAGAGCCTTTAAACAACGGCAGGAAGTGGATATCTATTTGGCGCTTTATCAGATTCAGCAGCAGTTAGATGTGATTAAAACAAACGCTGAGGCTTTGGCCTTCGAATCCGATCCTCTGGAAGATTTGGCTCATTCGCTGGATAAGCTGGTAGCAGAGCATCAGGCATATCTGTCTGATGAAGGAGCAAATCGATCTGAATGGTTGCAGCGCCGCTATCACAAAATCTGTTTTCAGCTGGGTCACCATGCCGAGCGCAGTGGTTATCCCGAGCTGGCTCTTAAGTGCTATCGCAACAGCCAGGAGGATGAGGCCGTTATTCGCCGTTTCCGGCTGATGGAAAAGCTGGTCGCCGGCGAAGGAGGCTATGAGGCCTTGTATAACGAGCTTGAGGCTGTGTTGCTCAGCACAGGCAAACCGGAACAGAGGTTGTTGCTGAAGCGGATTTTGAAGCGCGTTGCCCGCAAACTGAATAAAAGCGTCAAAAGCAGTAAAAAAGTCCGTTTGACGGAGAAGCACTTAATTATGCAACCCTATCCTAACCGCTCGGTTGAGCCTGTTTTGGTTGATCATCTGGCTGAACAGGGCGAGATCGCTTTTCATGTGGAAAGCCGTCTGATAAACGGCTTGTTCAGCCTTCTGTTCTGGCCTGCCCTGTTTGAACCTGTTCCCGGTGCGTTTTTTAACCCCTTCCAGTCCGGCCCTGCAGACCTTTATCGGGAAGACTTTTATCAGGATCGACAACAGCGGATGGATGAGATCTTCCACCGTTTGACCCATTCAGATGACTACAAAGAGGATATTCTCAGCTGTTATCAGCAAAAACAGGGTATCAGTTGCACACTGATGCATTGGCCTGTTCTGAATGAAACTCTGATCAAACTGAGTCTTGAACTGATTCCGGCAAAGCACCTTGAAGCCCTGTTCCGGCATTTGCTGCTGGATCTGCGTCATCATCGGAAGGGTTTACCGGATCTGGTGGTCTTTAATCCTGATGAAAAGACGTACCGCTTTGTCGAGGTAAAAGCCCCCGGTGATCGGCTGCAGGATCATCAGAGGTTATGGCTGGAGCAGATGCTGAGAGATGGTATTCCTGCTGAGGTGGTTTATGTTAGTTGGCAGGATTACTGACTGTATTCCTGGTTATTAGAGTGTTGAACGCTCTTCCTGTGCTTTCACTGCCCTGCCCAGCAGGCTGAAATACTCTCTGAAGGCCTGATTGATTCGTGCCCGTTCTGCACCTGACGGATAAAGCCCATGCTGGGCTTCAAAAGACGCCTTGGTGCCTTTAACCAGAAAGTTGTTTTTGATCGGCGCATCCTGCACAAAAGCCTCAAACGCCCGGGCGCAGAGTTCTTCCGGTTGGCTGTAATAATTGATACCAGCTACCTGATCAGCCAACAGAGAGCAACGAAAGAGCTCACTAGGCTGTTCGCCGCTTTCATCCAGCATAATTGCAGCAAAACACGCACTCAGCTTTCGGTTTATTGCATGAGGAATCAGGTCCTGCTCCCCCGCCCCTTGATCCAGCCACAGACCGGACGCAAAACGTATCCCGGATGCGGTGATAAAGGCTTTATCCGCCAGATAGTGATCCAGCGCGTGAAACCATTCATGGGCGATACTGCCGGGACCGGCATTTTTGGCCAGAGCAAAGGCTCTCTGGTTGGGTGCGTAATGAGCTGCAACACCAGGTCTGCCTCCGGTTCCGTAGTGCAGCGCCAGTGATCCCCGCATCGAGATCACGCTCTCCGGTACATGTAAGATCAGCATCAGATCACACAGGGCATCATAGAAACGCCCTGCTGCATCCTGCTTCTCTTTTTCTGTGACCCAGCGTCCCAACTCAATGGAGCGAAAATCAAAACGCCGCCTTAACTGGATAAAATCACAGTACTGATCCTTTGGCCTGTGATCAGGCCCTGTTCGATAGAAGCGTTTTGCTTTTTCATCGGCAGGCTGCGGTTTATAAGGCTTTGACGGGGATTCAGGCATAACGGAGATTGGTATCAAGAACTCAAAAGGATGCGGTTAAATAATAGTTCTGTTTTTTTGTACAGTATTTGAATTTTAACCTAAAAAAAAGCCCTCGGGCACCTGCAACTTGCTGTACACGAAGGGCTTTAATCAGAGTTTTAAACTGGACTCAACGCCTTAACAGTGCATCTTCCCCTTCTTGTTGGTGACGCTCTGCTTCGAGAGCTTTCAGACGTTCAGCTTCTTTCTCAGCAGCTTCCTTCAGGGCTTTTTCTTCCGCTTTCTGTTCGGCCTCTTCCGTAACCTTCTCAATATCATCCGTAATCGCCCAAGGCTCAGCTGGAGATGGGCTTAGCTCACCGTGGCGTGGTGCAAAGCGTTCATCCGAAAGAGCTTTCAACAAACCGATAATCATGCAGATAACAACAACGGAAAAAGGCATTGCAGCCGTAATAACAGCAGACTGGAGTGTATCCAGTCCTCCGGCGATCAGCAGTACAGCCGTCAGCAATGCCAGAAAGATGCCCCACAAAATACGATGTGCTGACGGCGGATCTTCATCCCCTCCGGACAGAATCGTGTTAATTACTAGGGTTCCCGCGTTAGCTGAAGTGATCAGGTAAGTGCCGATCAGTACGATGAGCAGGGTTGAAATAATTGGTGTAAAGACACCCAGTTCCATACCTTCAACAGTGACAAAAAGTGCGGTTGATACATCATTCTGTACGGCAGCGACGACACCTCCGGCCCCAAACAGCTCCTGATACAGAGCTGTACCACCAAACAGCCCGATCCAGACTATGGTGATAATGGTCGGCACTAGTAGTACCCCCATGACGAACTCACCAAAGCTACGCCCCCGAGAGATACGGGCGATAAACATGCCGACAAAAGGTGACCAGGCTAGCCACCAACCCCAGAAAAATACGGTCCAGTCGGATTGCCAGCTGTCTCCCTGTGTCACATTGGTGTGAAAGGTCATGCGAATCAGCGACTGAATATAGTCACCGGTTGCCTCAATGGTGACACCGATCAGATACTGGGTCGGGCCGAGTAGCAACATAAAGAGGACAGCTGCGATACTGAGCCAGAAGTTCATTTCAGAGAGCATGCGGACACCACGGGATACGCCAGATACCACAGATGCTGTCGCGATAAACATAATCACAGCGATAACGGTCAGTTGAAGTGTGGTGGAGTTTTCCAGAGCAAATACCTGATGCAGGCCAGCATTCATCTGCTGAACACCCAGCCCCAGCGTGGTGGCGATACCGAAAACCGTACCGAATACCGCCAACAGATCCACCAAATCACCCAGTGGGCCTCTTACCCGCTCTCCCAGAATGGGATAAAGCACGGAACGAACTGTCAGCGGCAGGTCATGGCGGTAGGAGAAATAAGCCATGGTCAGCGCGACAAAGGAGAAAATAGCCCAGCCGTTTACCCCCCAGTGAAAGAAAGACAGGCGCATTGCCACAACAGCAGCATCCCCTTCCGGGGTTCCGGGAAGAACAAAAGGGTTATCTCCCAGCTGCATAATCGGCTGCGCTACTGACCAGAACAGAATACCGACACCTGTGCCCGCAGCGAACAGCATGCTGATCCAGGCAAAGAAGGTGAATTCAGGGCGTTCCCAGTCTCGCCCAAGGCGCACCTTTTTATAACGCCCGGTTCCGAGCCAGATCATAAAAAACAGCAGAAAGGCGACGAGAAGCACGTAATACCATTCCAGAAAGGGATCTAGCCAGCTACGCGCCGCTTCAATACCCCTGGCACTGGTTTCGTTAAACAAGCTACCCATCACCAAAGTGATCAGTACCATAAGTATCGAAACCTGCGTCATTCGGGGATTCATCCCTTTGAACAAGCCGTTCTGGGCCTGATTGTACATCATAAATCCTTATAGTTTTGTTCTCGGGTTTGAATCAGAGCAAATGCTCTGCAGAAATTTGGTTATAACCCTAAACAAAATATTGGGATATTCAAGGTTTAATCAGTTTTGTTTCGTCCACCAGCTCGAACTCCGATGTGATACCGCAGGCTTGAGCAAAAGCAACATCGTGAGAGATAAGGCCAAAGCCGCCGGAATAGCTTTTTAAGGCTTCAGCCAACAGATGTTTAGCATTCAGGTCGAGGTGATTGTCCGGTTCATCCAGCAGCAGAAATGGGCGTTCATCACGGGTTTGGTTAGTTTGTGCCAGTAGCAAAAGAGCGAGACGCATCTTCTCGCCCCCACTGAGAGATTCTGTGCTCTGAAACACCTTATCCCGCCGGAAACCTATACCGGCTAACAGAGTTCTGGCTTCGGACTCTGTTAATTCCGGGCTGGCGTTTCTCAAGGTTTCAATGAGGTTTCCTCTGCTACTCAGCAGATTGAAATGCTGATCCAGATAGAGAAAACACTCCCTGCGACTGCTGAAACTCTGCTCTTGAACTTTCGAGTTCGATGGGTTCTGCTCTGAAGAATTAATGGTTTGTTCAGGCAATTGCCCGGCAAGGAGCCTGAACAGAGTCGATTTGCCGCTGCCATTAGAGCCCATGAGATACCAGCGATCTGTACTGAAAAGCTGGAGGTTGATCGGCTGGCTACTCCCTCGAGGTAAGTGATAGGAGATAAGTCTGGCGATGGATTTTCGGCTTTGGCTGGCGGCTCCCGATCCATTACCATCCAAACAGATCTGAATATCGATCTCCTCAGCAAGTTTCTCCCGAAGGCTTTCTTTATGGCTGTTCAATCTTTCTTCGTGAATGGCTTGTCGACGGTTCAGGGGTTTCAGGTGCCCGCCTGCTTTCTCTTTTTTGGCATCAAGCAGTAACTTGCTCTGGCTGCCGCTTTTTCTCAGGCGTTTGCCCTGAGCGGCTTTTTGTTGAGCTTTCTCCAGATTTCTCTGATGTTCAGCGTTTTGCTTGCGGATGCTTTTATCAAGATCAGCTTTCTGTCGCTGTAACGCAGCACTCTGCTGTGCCTTCTCTTGCTGATAAAAAATCAGATTACCGCCGTATTCGGTAATACCTCTGCTATCCAGCTCCCAGATGCGATCAACTTTGTTTAATAGAGTGAAATCATGACTGATCAGTAGCACCGAGCCTTGAAAGGCTCTTATTTGATTAATCAACCACTCTCTTCCCTGTTGATCGAGATGGTTCGTGGGCTCATCCAGAATCAATAGTCGGTAGCTATCCATTTGCCTGAAAAGTCGCCAGAGTCTTAATCGGGTATGTTGACCACCAGAAAGCTGGCTGACCGGATACTCGGGATTTAGCGGCAGGTTCAGCTCCAGGAGCTGTTCATTCAGCTGCTCCCGGATTAACCAGTCATCCCCTAAGCATTCGAACCAATGGGCATCACTGCTTCCCTGCTCGATAGCTGCAAGGGCTTCCAGCTTTTCCGATAGCCCCAGATAGTCTGCGATCGATAAAATAGTGTCGCCTGCTGACTCAAACTCATCCAGCTGAGAGAAGTAGCCAATCTGCTCGGGGGTAAGGCCGCAGTAATCGATATGGCCGTTTGAGGGTTCAACAGTACCTGCCAATAGCTGTGCCAGTAGCGTTTTGCCGCAGCCATTGCGACCAACCAGGCCTGTAATGCCATCGGAGAGCGTCAGGTTAAGCTCGGGAAACGGACGATCCCCGTTTGGCAGCTGGTACGTCAGCTGATGAGTAATCAGAGCGGTTTGAACATTGTGTTGTGTATTCGGTTGTTTTAAATCAGGCATAACAAGCCCTCTGCATTATCTTAACGATTCATGCCCACGAGTTAATCTCAAAGGCGATGAAACAGACGGCTACAGGGACTTGATGGTTTACTGATACAGGCACGGAACAGAAAGAAAACGCTGATCAAGCCTTTAAATGATCAAACCTTTAAAAAACTTGACCTCGCCAACAGCGTTTACACGGCTAAACCGTGATAAAGACAGTTCAGCTAGGTCTAGATCAATTCAGTTCAGTTCAGTAAAAAAACAGCAAGAAGAGTTTAGGGTAACGCGAGTATCAGCCAAAGCAGACACACTAATCCTGTAGCACCATAAAAATCGGTAAACAGGCTTAGTTGTTCATGATGGCGAATACTCCGGAAGGGATGGAACAATGTGAAGATCAGGAAAACAGAAACAAGAGAGTGTTTGTTTCCTGAGTGGCGCTGTTTTCTCTGGGGCTCTTTTTTCTAAGGTCGGCTATTGGATCAAAATTATCGGGCTTTAGCAAATAACGACATATTAGTTGGTAAGACAGTTAAAGGGCCAATGATAGTTCTTAGGGGAACGACGAAGCACTTTCCCATGGGAAAGCTAAACATCCTCTGCCTGCGGAACTGAATTCCCAGCAGCATTCGCCACGCCAAAAGGCACATGCACCATCGCCAGATTTCGGGCGTTGAGATGACTGGTCTGGTCATCGAAGAACAGGTGCGGTCTGAAAATATCAAGAATACGGCTCTTATCCATTCCGCCCAGAAAGAAGGTTTCGTTGGGAGAAACGCCCCAACTTTCCAGCGTCGTTATCACCCGTTCATGGGTTGGCGCGCTTCGGGCGGTGATAATCGAGGTTCTCAGCACCCGCTCATAGTTTGGATCTTTACTCAGCTCCGCTTCTTCCAGAGCTTGTAGGGCAGCGAGTTTTCGGAACAGGTCGGCTAAAGGGCCGGGATTATGCACCCTGTTCTGGTTCTGCTGTTCGTATTCCTGAAACTTCTCCAGACCATCGGCTTTGAAAACCGCTTCTGATTCGTCATCCGCCAAAACTCCGTCAAAGTCGAAAGCGATACGCAGCTCTGAATCTGAGCTGTCGTCTTTCACCTTGGAGGGCAATACCAAGCCAGCGGGATAGCTTGCTACAACCGCTGATCGAACATCGGTCTCGTTGCCGGAGAGAAACAAAGACGCGTTAAAAGCCGGAATATAGGAAAATGGCGAGGCACCGCTGACAAAGGCTGCTCTGGAGATTCCAAGGCCATAATGCTCAATCGAGCGAAATACCCGTTTGCCCGTGGCAGGCGAGTTTCGGGACAGTAAAACAACCTCAACCGGTTGCTCAGTGGGGAAACGCTGGTTAAAGCTCAGAAAACGCCGGATGAAAGGAAAGGCCACGCCCCGTTTCAGAACCTTGTTCAGGTTCTGTTCCTGAAACTGCTTGTAGGCGGCTGGCCCCTGCTCCCGAAAGACCTGATCGGACTCGGACAGGTCAAACAGAGCGCTGGAGGAAACCGCAATCACCAGCTTATCTTCAATGGGAAATGGCATCTGAATTCCTTTCAGTGGGTAAAGCTTTCAATGGGTAAAAAAGTGTTATTCCGTAAGAATACCTTATGTTCCGCTGAACAGATTAGCGACAGCGGTCGGGTTCGACCCGAAGAAGAGGTGCAGATAGGTAGCGGTAAGTCCTTTATCCCGATAGATCGCTTCTCCCGGAGCCGGGTGACGCTGTCGGCGGCCATGAGCAAGCGGCTCAGGCGTGTTATGACTCAAAGATTTGTGGTGTGCATGACCACGAATATCCCCTTCTGGAAGTGGTGCGGTTTGCATGCCCTGACAGCCCCGCTTACCGCGCATCGCCCCTTCTCCGCCGATCAACCCCAACATAGGATAGGTGTTCTCATCCAGATCTGTCAGGGTGTCGAGGCAGTACAGAAAGCCTCCGCATTCCGCCAGTATCGGTTTGCCGGACTGATGAAAAGCTTTGATCTGATTAGCCAGTGAAAGGTTCTCTGACAGGGTTTTAGCATGCAGCTCCGGATAGCCTCCGGGGAACCACAAACCATCCGCCTCAGGCAGTTCAGTATCCTTAAGCGGCGAGAAAAAGCAGTAATCGGCACCCAACTGTTGCAGCAGGCGCAGATTGGAGTCATAGATAAAGCTGAAAGCGGCATCTTTGGCTACGGCGATCATCTTACCCTGAAGGGGCTTTTCTTTTAGAGCGGAATCCTGCACCTGTTCTTCCGTTGGGTAGAAGTTTACCGCAGCTGGCAGATCCAGAATTTTCTGGCCTTTAAGCAGTGATGCTCCGTAGTTCATCCGGACTTCCAGCTCGTCAGCCACCTCTTCCGCCTGAACCAGTCCCAGATGACGCTCAGGCAGTGACATCTGCTCATCCTGAGCCAGAGTGGCCAGAATCGGAAAGCTTTCCGGTAAGGCTTCTTCAATCAGCTCACGATGGCGCTCACTGGCACAGCCATTAGCAATAAGACCGGCAAACTGTAACGCAGGTCGATAGCCGGCAAGGCCAACCGCCATGGCACCAGCAGTCTGAGCCATGCCTTTTACGTCCATCACCAGAGCCAGGGGAATCCCAAAGCGTTCCGCCAGATCAGCACTGGATGGCGTGCCATCAAACAGCCCCATCACCCCTTCGACCAGAATCAGATCGGCCTCTTTGGCAGCATTAAACAGCATCTGCTGGCAGTAATCTTCACCGGCCATCCACATATCCAACTGCTCAACCGGCTCACCGGAGGCCTGGCTCAGAATCTGAGGGTCCAGATAATCTGGGCCTGTTTTAAAGACACGAACCACTTTGCCCTGTAGACGATAAGCCCGGGCAATAGCAGCGGTAATGGTGGTTTTACCGCAGCCGGAATGCGGTGCTGCGATGAAAAGTGCCGGACATTGAACGGCAGAATCTGGATGGGAAGATGGCATGAAAATCGTAATCTCGATAAAGAAAAACCTCAAAAAAGAGGCTGTTAGCATTAGCCGCTTAGTTTGAGGTTATCTGTAATCGGGATCAACACTTTTACCGGGGCTTCTGTATAAAACGGTTCTATGCAGTTCTCTGTAAATAATGCCTATTCGAAAAGTGCGCAGAAAGTTACTAGGAGAACTCGCTTTCGGCCTTGTTCATCACAGTGCCTTTTACAGAAGAACAACCGGCAATCCGGTTTGGTTTCTTAAGTGCGTTAGCCAGTGCGGTCTGAACCTGATCAAACCAGTGTTTCACGCTCAGGGCCTCTGTGGTCTGCAGGCAATATCCGGTATAGATACGGATATCTAATTCAGTGCCTTTGTAAGCGTATGGGCGCGCTAGTTCACTATGCAGGGTTTCTACCCTGTCGATCAGAGCAGCCTCATCAAGAGGATGCTTCAGGATGCAACCTAACTGAGTTCCGCCGATGCGGGCAGCGGTTTCCTGATTATACAAAGCGAGGGTCAGCCGTTGTGAGACCTCTTTCAGCATCAGATCACCGGTATCGTGGCCAAATTCCCGATTAATGCTTTTGATACCGTGAATTGAGAAGATGATCAGCGCAGTTGCATTGGCCTTAGTATCTGAGCTTTTGGATTCATGGCTTCTGATATGTTGTCTCAACCGGTATTCAAACAGAGAACGGTTGGCGAGTCCTGTCAGGTGGTCAAAGTGCGCCATCTGACGGATCTGTTTCTTCTGCTCTTCCTGAGCTTTTACATTGGCGGATTCAGCATCTTTCTGTTGCTGAATCAGGCTGTTGGTGCCGATCATGCGAACTGGCTGACCTTCAGCATCGGTCGCAACAACACAACCTCGGGACTCGATCCAGACCCACTCCCCTTTTGCGTTACGCATGCGCTGCTGAATAACAAAAGGAGCTTTCTCTTCGAGACAACGCTGAATATCGGCTAATACACGTTGCCGGTCATCGGCCTGATAGATTTCAGTCATGAAATCCGTGGTCACCTCACTGTGCAGATAACCCAGCATTTCACAACAGTTACTGTCCCAAAAAACTTCGTTTTTCTCACAGTTCCATTCCCATACACCGGTTTTTAACTGGCTGTTAATCAGATCCTGTAGCTGACCTGTACCATGGGAATGGATCTGATCTGTGGGCAGATTTATCTCACTGCAGCTGATCAGAATCTGACCGGAGTTGATCTGAACCGGACGGGCGTGAATCAGCACCCAACGACTTTTGCCTCCGATTTTATCCCTTAGTTCCAGCAGCTGGCGTTCAACATTGTGTTGCAGAAGCTGAGCCTGTATCGGCGCAAAACCAGCATAGGTAAGCGGGATTCCTCGGTCATCAAAAAAGCTTACGTAAGGAGAGTCCAGTGCCTCGCTGATAGACTTTCCGATCTCAAGCCCCAGAATACGACTGAAACTGGTATTGGCCTGAATGATACGGTTGTCGCTGTCTACCAGAGCCATTCCCAGCTCACTTTGGTATGTGATCTGACCTAAATCGGATATTAAATTACTGGAGGCATTCTTTTTGCTGTTCAGGGATTTTTTCTGCACATCCTGGCAGTGTTTAACAATCATCATGACCTGATTGTTGGGGAAAGGCAGAAGGCGGATCGCCAGTTTGCCTGGTTGAATGCCTGACGATCTTAGCACCAGAGAACGAGCCTGTTGCTCACTCATCACAATCTGAGCTTCAGAAATAACGGTATGACGCTGTGGACGGGATAGTGGCAGCTGGGTTTTGGTCATTTCGCCATTGGCAAACGTGGTATCCAGAGGCGTTATCTGCCCGTTGCTACTGATAAGCGCGGAATAGTTAACCGGAGTATCCAGTTCAAGGCGTGTCTGATCTCTGTGAAGTTTGACCAACCAAAGAGCCAGCGCAATACCTGAAAGCAGGCTGAAAGCGACGGCAATCCAAAGATAAAAGAACATAACAGGCCTTTAAATTCTTATTCTGAGGTAATTGTAAGGTTAAGCGCTAAAGGTAGCAGGACTATCCTTAACTCCTCAGGTAGAAACAAGGCTATATGATTGAAGATGACAGAATAAGTTTCTGAAATGTTACATTGCTGATGAAGTTAGCCATGTCGTTATTGTTATCCCCAGAACATAGCGCTCCGCCTGTTATCCGGGTTGGGCCATATAGTTTTGCCAGATCTGAATGACTTGCTGAAACAGGCGTGGTGCATCAAAGGGCTTTTCGATAAAACCGATAACCCCGGCCAGAGCAGAACTTCTGACTTTAAGGTCTTCTAATCGCGCGGACATGATGATGGCGGGAATGGAAGGCATTGAACGGTCATTTTGTAGCTCAGCGAGGAAATCGAGCCCATTCTGATCCGGTAGCATCCTGTCCAGCAACATCAGCTGAGGTGGCATCTGCTGGATCAGTTTTTTGGCACTGGCAGAATCTTCCGCAAACCGGCAGCAGATATCGCTTTGCTCTGCTGCAACTAACTCCAGTATGAAGCGGATATCCGGATCATCCTCGACACAAAGAACATCAAGCATCATGTGATAACTCCTGAGTGGCCGGTGATTTGGCCTCTGCCAGTTCAAAGTAAAAATAGCTGCCCTGTCCTTCGATAGAGTTAAATGCAAGCGTACCGCCCATGGCTTTGATCAGCTCATTGGATATCGAAAGCCCGAGACCGCTGCCTGCCCGCTGTTTTTTATAGCCTTGTTCGGCCTGAGCAAAGCGCTGGAAAATATAGGGTTTGAAAGCATTGGGGATACCCTGCCCCCGGTCCGCAACACCGATTCTGACCTGACTCTCCAACTTGGAGAGATCGACAAAGACCTCACCTCCCTCATCAGAAAATTTAATCGCGTTGGACAACAGGTTGGTCAGCACCTGTTTAAAGCGATCCGGGTCGACTTTCGCCAACAGAAACTGATCCGGCTGACGATATTGAACGGTGATCTTTTGTTCGGCGGCATAAGGAGTGATCTCTTCCAGCACCTGATCAATCAAAAAGCTCAGATCATAAACATCTGTAACTAATCTTAGCTCTCCTTTGGTGATGGCAGCCAAATCCAGCAGATCCGAGATTAGCAGTGCCGCTCGGTCAGTGTTACGACTGGCGATATCCAGCAAACGATCCTGAACCGGTGTGTCCGGTTTGATAAAGGCTAAAGCGCCTTTGATAGATGTGAGAGGCGTTCTCAGCTCATGACTGATGGTTGCCAGAAACTCGTCCTTGTTTTTTTCCTGCAGCTCACGTTCTCTGAGCAGCTCGTTAAAGGTGGCAACCAAGGGCTGAAACTCGGGCTCATCCGGGGCAAGAATAGGCTTAGTGGTGTTCTTTTCCCGCATTCTGGCCTGAAGCTGAGTGATGATATCCTGCAGCGGCGTCATGTGCTTTTTAATGCTGATATGCAGCAAAGCAGCCAGTAATAACAAGACCAGCACCAATACACAGCTAAAAGTGATCAGCGCCTTGTAGATATGCTCAAGTGCCTTTTTCTCCGGGGTCAGACTGATATACAGCCAACCCATCGGTGAGAAATAGCCCTTGGTATAAACCCAGACCCGCCCGGACAGATCTTTTGCCCGTCCCTGTTGGTCAGGCATTTTCTGAATTTTATGCAGCAGAGCCCCCTGAGGATGCTGCGTCAGAGGACTGAGAATCGTCTGTTTGTCGATCACCTCGATTAGTTTCTGCTGTTGGCCATCCAGAAGAAATGACAAGGTGTGCGTATGCCGGTTACCGGCACTATGCAATGCGTAGCTGGGGACATCCTGAGTGGTAAAAGGCTTTCTGGCGGTCAGAATCCCTACCAGATCGCCCTGCGAGTTAAGAATTGGGGCATGGAAGTCGATCGCAACCGGATTATTCGTAGAGCGCGGACCAATGGGTTCACTGATGAAGGCAGGACTTTTGATAACATGGTTGATATAGGGCTTACGGCTGTAATCAGCTCCCAGCCGCCCCGGCTTGCGGGGAAGATCAGCAACAACGGTTCCACCGGTTGTGATCACAAGCTGTTCTGAGAAATAGTAACGGCCTGATGAGTGCCCCAGTTCATGGATCAACTCGTCTGTAGACAACAATTGATTATCCCGGGTTAACTGAAGAGCCTGGTTTTCAAGCAGCCGCTGATCGTGTTTGAAGGAAGCATCGAGATGATTAAGAATATGCTCCACTTCATGCTGGTTGCTGTGCCAGAACTCTTTCAGCATCTCCCGTCCCACCAGCAGATGGATAATCAGTACGGCAAAGCCAACCGCAATAAAAAAGCCGGCAACGAGACTTAACTGAATTTTGTTGGTAAGTGTCAGTGATTTCACTTTGTAAAAGCCTGATGCTCAGACTGCATCATCTGATGAAGGTCTTTCAGATGTTTGCTTAAGATGGCTTGAACGTCATTTTGAGTGTGTCTGTTTATACCGGCCTGAGACAGGTTTTGTTGCCAGTCAAGGGCCGTGCTTTCAGCTTCCTTCGCATGTGCTGATAAGAGGTTAAAGCCGTAGAGTCCTGCGGCACCAGAAAGCTTGTGCAGAAACTCAATCAGTCCCCCAAGACAGCTCTCATTGATAAGGGGCTGGTTTGGCGGAAAGATAGACTCCAACGCCTTAATGCGCAGTTCAAGGCGTTGTCGAAAGTGTGCCTGCAGCTCTTCTGGTGTCATTTCGTTGACCTGTTTTATGTCCGAACATGATATTCATCATGTTGGTTAATTATCGTACTGCCGTAGGATTGAGTTCTGACTGGGAAACTATACTATATGCCCGTTTTTGTTTCTAAAACAAAAGGTTATCCCTTTGCGACGAATTGCCATAATTGAAGATGATCCGGATCAGAGCTTTATTATTGCTCAATGGCTGAAAAGCTATGGCTATCAGTGTGAGGCTTTTAATTCGGCTGAGGCTTTTCTTGAGTCGCCACTAAGGCTATCTGATTTTGTCCTGATTCTGCTGGATTGGCAGTTACCGGGGCTTTCCGGCCTTGAACTGCTGAAAAAGATTGTTCATCAGGCCCCTCCTATTTTGTTTATCACCTCAAGTGGGCGTGACGAGCAGTTAGCTGAAGCTCTGCACTCGGGCGCTGACGATTTTCTGATCAAACCAGTCAGTAAAACTGTTCTTTTAGCCCGAATCCATGCAGTAACTCGCCGTCATCAGCAACCGCTGAATCGTCTGGAGATCAGTGATAAAAGCCTTCAGATTGGTAGCCAATCGGTGCCCTTGTCGAAAAAAGAGTTTCTTCTGATGGAGGCCCTTTATCAGAACCTGGGGAAAGCGATTCCCCGATCTGATCTGATTGAGACGATCTGGGGAGCTGAGCCGGATAATACCCGCTCACTGGATGTTCTGGTCAGCCGGGTGCGTAAAAAGATTGTTCAGGCTGATCTCAATGAGCTGCTGGAGATTCAGAATCTCTATGGCACAGGCTATAAGCTTCAGATCCACTGAATTGGGCTTTATTTTTCCTGATTCGTTTTCCCTCAGACTTGATATTTCTATATGTGACTTCCCCAACATCGCGACAAAAAAGGGAGTTTTCTGAATGAAAACTCCCTCTAATATCGGTACGGAACTTAAGAATAGTGCTGGCAGGAGAAAAGTGCTGGCAGGTTTTGGTAAGCCTCTCTTCTGAACGGCTATACCTTGAACTCAGAAACGACCTGATACAGATGGTCAGCTTCTTCTGATATTTCATGACTGGCTTCAGCGTTATGTCTTACGGATGCCGCTGCCGCCTCGGTAATATCCCGTACATTGATCACGTTTTGACCGACTTCGTTGGCGACGCAACTCTGCTCTTCAATCGCCGCCGCAATTTGTGCCGCACGATCAGAAATGTGTGTTACATCCTGTGTGATCCCGCGCAGAGCTTCATCTGCAAAGACGGCTTGTTCACGGCTGTTAATCCCCTCTTCTCTTGAATGGGTAATGAGGGAAACTATGCTGTCCGTTTTATTCTGCAGAGAGCCTATGATGCCTGATATTTCGTGGGTCGCATCACTGGTACGCCCAGCAAGCGCGCGTACTTCATCTGCTACCACTGCAAAGCCTCTTCCCTGTTCACCTGCACGGGCAGCCTCAATCGCAGCGTTCAGAGCCAGCAGGTTGGTTTGTTCTGCAATCTCCTGAATCACATTCAGTACGTTGCCAATTGTCTGACTTTGCTGGGACAGCTCGTTAACAGAGTCTGCAGAGCCTTCCAGACGGTCGGACATGCTGTGGATGTTGTTAATGATAACCTGAACCTTTTTCTGGCTGTTCAGGGCATCGTTATGGGTTGTCTGGGCATTTTCCGCCATAGATTCAGTATTACGGGCGACTTCTTCGATGGTTGAAACCATCTCGGTTACCGCTGCGGCGATCTGGTCTGTTTCAGACAGTTGGCGTTGCAGCTCTGCAGATGTGCTGTTGGCATTGGCCGAAAGCTGTTCGGTGCGTTCGTTCATCTTGATCACCGCACGATTAACCTGTGTGATCACCTTCTGGAAGCCTTCCAGCATTACATTTAGCGTCTGTGCCATTTGGCTGATCTCATCATTCCCCTGATGATGTACTCGCAGACTCAGGTCACGATGGGTATCGATATTACGAATATCCTGCTGAATTTTCTGAATCGGCAGAAATACAGAGCGGCCAATAAAGTATGAGATCAGCAGAATGATTCCCATCAGGGAGATAAACAGCAGAATCCCCATCATTCTGGCATGTTGCAGATTAGCATCCAGTTCGGTCTGAATTTTTTCAAGGGTTGGGCCCAACAGAGTTTCAACCTGATGAACGCTCTCCCGCATCTGACTTTGCAGACCGGAATAGCTATCAAGTCCAAGTTTTTGATTCGCTGCAACATAGGCTCTGAACTGGGTTTCATAAGCCATTAATGCTTTTAGCACGGAGGAATCTGTAGTACTAAATTCAAGGTCAGACTTCAGGTCTGCAATACCCTGATCAAACTTAACGGCATACTTCATATCAAGACGAAGCATAAAGTCTTTTTCATGGCGGCGAAGCTGCAGCAGATCGATCAGGGTGTCTTTATCGTTATCAGCCACAAGTAACTTTTCTGCCTCGTGGATGCTGGAGCGAAGTTGTCCGCGTAGGCCTGAATTGTGGTCTAAGCCGATCTCTTCTTTAGCCTTTACGACGGCATGAAAGCGTGTCTGATAGTTTTTAAAACTCTGTTTAAAGCCGTCCAGTTCCGTGATGTTAAGGTCGTAGGCGTCGGACAGGTGCTTCAGTTGAACAACGACCTGATCAAGGTGGGCTGCTTTCTCGTCGAAGTGTTCAACATATTTGTGGTTATGACGAGTGATAAAGTCCTTTTCATCTTTCCGCATCTCAAGAATATCGGTCTGTAATTCCATTGCCAGCGCTTCGCCATGGCCGAGCTCTTCAATCTGTCCTGTGGTCCAGAATAGCAGAGAGAACATCGCCACCATGGCGATGGCAACAGCAGAGGTATTGAGCAAAAGTTTTTGTTTTATTGTCATCGATGAGTCCCTATTGATGCGGGGTAAACCATAGGAAGATCCTACAAAAATCAGGGATTAAGCATCGGATATTTGGTCGGTCGAGCACAGAGGGGTTTAGATTCTGACTAAATCTTTCACTGTTAAATATTACATTTTTATTACATTGCGTCAGACCTTAAGCTGACTTATGTAGTTGATGAAATTACTTCTCATTTCTTATGCTCGACAAACAGTTCTTACGCTTAAATACGAGTCTATGAACCTGGGATAAGCACAGATGTTAAAAAACAGATAGATAGAGGTACAATGCCTGTCTTTGGTCAATTGTTCGGTTTTCGATCAATTTGAAACTAAAAACTTCCCCAGGCTACTGAGAAGGCGCAGATTATGCCCCGCTATCGTTATGAGGCACTTGAGCAGGAACTGAAACAGCAGATACGCTCCGGCTATCTTAAAAGCGGGGATCGCCTGCCCTCAATCCGAAAGCTCTGTAGTCACTATGAGCTGTCCAAAGCCACTGTGCTGCATGCGCTGCACCGTCTTGAAGCGGATCGCTGGGTACAGGCTCAGCCAAAATCCGGTTATTTTGTGCGTTATCCTGAGCAGGAGCGGCCTAAGCCGATTCGGGTTGATACGCCTAAGGTGCCAGCGCCTGTCTCCGTTCCGGCAATTTTTCAGGACATCATGACCCGAAGTGCCGCCTTCGATATTCTGCCCGCTGCAGATCAGGAAGATGCCTCATCACAACTCATCGTGCTTAATCGCCTGATCAGCCGTCAGATGCGTCATAAGCCAGAACAGAAATCCGGTTATTACGATGAGCCTGCCGGTAAAGCATCCCTTCGGGCAGCCCTTTCCGACCAGTTTCGCTACCGGCAGTTAATGGTTTCTGCTGACGAGATTTGTATCACAACGGGATGCCAGCACAGTCTGTTTATTGCGTTGATGTCGACCTGCCAACCCGGGGATACCGTTGCCGTTGAATCACCGGCCTTTTATGGTGTGCTGCAGATCATGGAGCATCTGGGGCTGAATATTATCGAGATTTCATCAGATTCTGCTCATGGTCTGGATGTTGATGAACTGGCGGAAAAGTTGACACACTGGCCGATTAAAGCCTGTGTGGTGACACCGAATTTCGGAACCCCGGCAGGAGCCTGTCTGAGTGATGACTGCAGAAAACGCTTGTTGTCTTTGGCGACAGAGCATGACTTCTGGTTGATTGAAGATGATATTTACGGGGATCTGGCATTTTCATCCCCCTCTACCCGCCCCTTAAAGTCTCTGGATAATAGTGATGAACAGCGTGTCATTCTTTGCGGTTCTTTCTCAAAAAGTCTGTCCCGGGATTTGCGCCTGGGCTGGATCCTTGCCGGACCTTTGCATAACAAAGCGGTTCAGATGAAGCTGATTACCCAACTGGCCAGCCCTCAGGCGGTTCAGGAAGGATTGGCTCAGTTTATTTCAGAAGGACATTACCGGCGTCATTTGAATCAGTTCCGCTTAAAACTGCGGGAACAGAGAGATGAACTGATCAATCTGCTGGCGAATAACTGGGGAGACAGAGTCTTGTTCAGTCAGCCGGAAGGTGGTTTGTGTATCTGGGTTCAGTTACCGGAAAGCTGTGATAGTCAGAAAGCCTATCGATCCCTCAGGGAGCAAGGGATTCTGCTGACCCCGGGCACTCTGTTTTCAGCCCATGGGCTTTATAACAACTATCTTCGCCTGAGTTTTGCTCAGCCACTGACAGCGGATAGAAAAAAAGCGCTTTCGGTGCTTTTCGATACGCTGTTTGCCACTGAAGCCTAAGTATCCTCATAATCAAAGGATGCCATCAAGTCAGGGATTTCAAGAGGCCAGTGATCTCGACCGCCTAGGCTACGGCAAGAACCGCTATGAACATTCCGGTTGTTTGGGTTGCATTCCGTCCAGAGCCACAGCCCGAAACTCTTCAAGTTGATTGGCTTTTTGCCTGAGATCTTCATCGTTATCGGCGAAACGAGCAGCAATCGCGGTGAACTCCTGTTGGATCGCTTCAAAGTGTTTCACCAGAATCGGATCAAAATGGCTGCCACTGCCTTGCTTGATGATCTCAACGGCTTCCTCATGGGGCATGGGTTCTTTGTAGACCCGTCGACAGATCAGGGCGTCATAAACGTCCGCCAGCGCCATCAGTCGTGCGCATAGGGGAATATCCTCGCCTTTCAGACCTTCGGGATAACCACTGCCATCCCACTTTTCCTGATGGCTGTAGGCGATCTCTTTTGCGACTTTCAGGAAGTCCACTTCGATGCCTAACTGAGCTTCGGCATGTTCGATTGCATTGCGTCCCAACAGAGGGTGCCGCTTCATAATCTCAAATTCATCTTCCTCAAAAGGCCCCGGCTTAAGCAAAATACGATCAGGAATCCCTACCTTGCCGATATCATGCAGTGGTGCCGATTTGAACAGAATGTCGATGTATTGATCGGTCAGTAAGGTCTGGTACTGAGGCTCATCCCGGAGTTTTTCCGCCAGTGCGCGAACATAATACTGGGTTCGGCGAATATGGTTGCCGGTGTCAGAATCCCGTGTCTCCGCCAGAGAGGCCAGAACCATGATGGTCACATCCTGAACCTGGGTCACCTCCTGAGTTCTGCGACGTACCTCCTGTTCCAGAAACAGGTTTTTATCCCTAAGAAAATCCGCATGGGATTTGAGTTGCAGATGATTTTTAACCCGGGCCATAAGAATCGCCGGATTGACGGGTTTGGTCAGGTAATCTTCTGCACCGAGATCTAAACCATGGGCTTCATCTTCCGTTTCGGTTTTAGCGGTCAGAAAAATCACTGGAATGTGAGCGGTTTCAGGGTTGGCCTTAAGTTGCTCGCAGACTTCGTAGCCATCCATTTCGGGCATCATGATATCCAGCAAAATAAGATCCGGTTGCGGCTGCGTTGATGCGATCTCCAGCGCTTTTGCGCCCCTGTTGGATACTTTTATTCTGTACTGGTCTTTTAATAAACCGGACATCAATGTCAGGTTGTCAGGTGTGTCATCGACAACCAGAATGGTGGGTTTCTCGATCCAATGTCCGCCCGCTAATGTCATAAAACAACACTCCTATTGCCTCGGGTTACACCACAGGTCAGTCAGTTTTGCGGCGTCTGAAAATCCGATGAAAATAATCTGTCGTTAAAAACAGCTGCTGGCCAACAGGGCTTAATGATTCTGTTAGTCCGATAACCAGTGTTGAGTTGGCCTTCATCTGTTCGTGCAGATGAGCGACCAGTTCATCCTGCTGCTCTCTTTTAAGATAGATCATGAGGTTGCGGCAGGAGACCAAATCAAAGAGATGATCTGAATATTTGGTAAAGATATCTCCCTGAATAAAACGTACTTTTTCTTTAAGCAGGTTTTTGACCTGGTATTCATCACCAAGCCGATCAAAGTATCGATTCAGCAGCTCTTGCGGCAGTTCAGAGACTTTCTTAGCCGGATAACGCCCCTTTTCTGCGATCTGAAGTGCTTCACGGTTGAGATCTACGGCTGTGATCTCAACGGGGATTGTCAGCTCCAGTTGTCGGCAAAGCATCGCCAATGAATATGCCTCTTCGCCGGTTGCGCAACCCGCCACCAGAATTCTGAAGACTGCAGAGTCCTTGCCCAAGGCAATCTGCTCTCTTTTATGCGCTACCTGCGATGCAATGGCTGGTTTCAGACACTGGAAAACCTCGGCATCCCGAAAGAAGGATGACACGGAAACCAAGAGACACTGTTCAAGAATCTCAAGTTCACTGGGATGCTGTTGCAGATAATCCAGATACTCCGGTTGAGTGCTTTTATTGCCGACTTTACTTATGACCTGAGATTTACGTTTTTCCAGCCGTCTTAACAGGGTTTCCCGTTTATAGCCGGCAAAATCGATACCTGTGTGCTCAAAGATCAGCGCTGTAATCTGTTCTAACTCCCCGAAGTTGCCCTCATCGCAGGGGCTTAATCCCAGAGCCTTGTCTGATTGGAACGCTTTTGAGTCTGATTGGAGCGCTATTGAGTCAGAGCGGGACTTTCCTGTAAAAACATTGTTTTGTGCCTTTACTGCCGAAATGAGCTGAGTTTGATCCTTTCCATTCAGCGAGGGGGGCAGTATCCGGGAGGAATCGACGGTATGTGTTAATTGGTGAAGTTCGTGGGCAAGTTCGGCAATAGTGCCGACAAAGTCAGGCTTTACAGCATCTGCTGCAGATAAGGGCATAGAGTTATAGGCGGCTTCGGTTGGTGATTGCAGCCAGACTTCGCCTCCCGCCTGTTTGATAGCACGACAGCCCGATGCGCCGTCAGAACCTGCGCCGGAAAGAACAACGCCCAACAATCTGGCCCCGTACTGATCCGACAGTGAACGAAACAAGCGGTTTACGGAGGGGCTGGAATAGCTGTCATTGGAGGGAGTTTCCAGCATCAGGAGACCATCCAGTACAACCCCATCCTTCTCAGCAGGTAACAGGTAGAGGTGTCCTCCCTGAAGAGGCGTACTGGTTTTCGGGATCTGAGCGGGCCAAAGCCCCTCGCGATTTAGCAGGCTTAGAACCAGTTGAGCATGTTCATCTCTGGCCATGTGCTGTGCAATGATGACTGCAGTATCCGGGATAACCGGCAACGCCGAAAAAAGCGACAAAAAACCATCCAGTCCGCCTGCTGATGCGCCGATTCCTATCACCCGCTTTAGCGGTTCAGACTCTGTCTGGAGTGCTGTATCCCCGGATAATTGGGCGATTGTACTCATGCTCAGAACGGATGCTCCTGCAGAAACTCAAGGGCCTGATCAAAATCGAAGGCTTCAACCGCCCTGATCAGAGGTTTAAGTTTGCACGTTTCCTCAGGGCTAAGATGCTTTTGCAGATTTTCCAGATGTTCAATCGCCTCCGCATCGCTTTCTTTCAGTAAACGTACCAGTTCATCAAACTCCGCTTGTGCTTTGTGTCGCGGATAATCATCCCTTTGCTCTTTTTGATCGCCAGAGGCAAAGCGCGCTTCAATTCCGGAAATTACCTTGTTCAGTTCCGTTTCCATTTCTGCCAGTTGCGATTGGAACGTCTCATCATCAGGAGATAGCTCCAGACACAAGTGTTCCAGTGGAGCTGCCAGCTGATAGAGCTGTTCAGCCCCTATGGTGGCAGCGGTTCCCTTCAGGGTATGCAGGTAGCGCCCCGCTGCTGTCTGGTCCGGGTCATTACAGGCCGCTTCAAAGTTCTCCCTAAACGCTTTCTGGCTTTCGTAGAACATGATCAGCATACGCTGATAGAGTTCAGCGTCCTGAATCATGTTGTTCAGACCCAGTTCTGTATTGATGCCATAAAGGCCGGAAAATGGGTTCGGGGTGTTTTCAGTGTTATCCGCCCGTTTAGTCCATTTGGCTATCAGGCGATACATCAGGTCAACATCGATAGGCTTGCCCAGATGATCGTTCATTCCAGCTTCAAGTACCTTTTCTTTGTCGCCGCTCATGGCGTTCGCGGTCATGGCGATAATGGGCAATTGCGCCAGCTCCGTGGTGCTTCTGATCTGTCTTGTGGCTTCGTAGCCATCCATAACCGGCATCTGACAATCCATCAGCACCAGATCAAATGCTGTATCCTCTTGCAGCCTATTGAGGGCTTCCTGACCATTGTTCGCTAATTCAACATCCATACCGCCCTGTCGCAACAGCTCCAGCGCCAGCTCCTGGTTCATCGGGTTGTCTTCCACCAGCAGGATACGTTTACCTGACAAATCGATATCGGATGCGGTCGCCTGCTGCTGAGTCTCTGCTTCCAGAACGACACCTTTATCCAGAGCATGTCCTATCGCCTCCAGCAGGTTAGATGCCGTCACAGGTTTGGTCATCACTGCAGCAAACTTCACCTGATGCGCCTTAGCCGTTGCCAGCGCTTCTTCCCTGTTATAGCCGGTAATCATGATGGCTGGTGGGCATTGAATATCGCTATTCTCCTTCAGAGCTTTCAGAGTCTGCACCCCATCCTGCTCTGGCATTTTCCAGTCGATCAACAGCAGATCAAAGGTGTCTCCGGCAAGAATGCGTTTTTCAGCCTCGAGGCCGCAGCTGACGATGTCCGGCTTCATGCCAAAGCTCTGAATCAGGCGAGCGATAATCTCGCCCGCAGAGGGGTTATCATCGACGACGAGTACGCGAAGATCCTTCAGCTCATCCGACCGGTACATGCGCCGTGGCAGTGGGTTACTCTGCAGTCGGAAACGTGCAGTGAAATGGAAACTGGTTCCTTTACCGTATTCACTTTCCACCCAGATCTCGCCATCCATCAGTTCCACCAGCTTTTTACAGATCACAAGACCCAAGCCGGTGCCACCGTATTTACGGGTTGTTGAAGCGTCGGCCTGACTGAAGCTTTTGAACAGCTTGCCGAGCTGTTCTTCTGTCATCCCAATACCGGTATCACGGACTTCAAAATGCAACTCGACTTCATTATCGACCACCTGACGTTCCGAAATACTGATAACAATCTCGCCCTGTTCGGTGAATTTAACCGCATTATTAGCAAGATTCGTCAGGATTTGCCCCAACTTAAGAGGGTCGCCAATTAATGCTGAGGGTAATTCCGGCCGGGTGTTAAAGAGAAGTTCAAGTCCCTTCTCCTCTGTTTTGATGGCCAATAGATTGGCCAGATGATCCATCACATCATCCAGATGGAATTCTGTTGCCTCAAGGGACATTTTACCGGCTTCGATTTTGGAGAAATCCAGAATCTCATTGATGATGCCCAGAAGGTTTTCTCCCGCGCTGTGGACTTTCTCCACGTAGTTACGCTGCTGGCTGTCGAGATTGGTTTGCAGAGCCAGATGCGACATTCCTATGATCGCATTCATGGGGGTTCGTATCTCATGGCTCATATTGGCCAGAAAATCACTTTTCGCCTGAGTGGCTTCTTCTGCCAGCTCTTTGGCTTTAAGCATCTCTCTTTCAGCGGCTTTGCGCTCGGTAATATCCCTGACACTGACAATCAGATTAGGCTTGCCCTTCAGAGTGATGGGAACCAGAGTGATCTCGCAGGGTACCTCCTTCCCTTTCGCTGTGAGGTGCAACCAGTCGAATCGATAAGGCTCACTTTGCGAAAGTGCGTTTGCCACATGGTTTTTGCCTTTTTCGCTGGATAACTCGCCATCCGGCTGATACTTCGGTGACAGATCAATAGGCCCGCATTTCAGCAGGGCATCAAGATCATCAAAACCATAAATTTCAGCGGCACGTTTGTTTGCATGAATGAAGCCTCTGTCCGGGCTTAGGACTAATAGGCCATCGCTGGAGTTCTCAAAATAGGCATTAACCTTCTCTTCCGACTCTTTACGCTCAGAGATGTCCTCCAGCATCCACACAGTACCTTTGGACAGATCACTGGAGTCGATCGCCCGACTGCTGAGGTGGCACCAGAACAAGGTGCCGTCACTGCGCATCAGCTGTTGCTCGCGTTGGTGCACCTCTCCCCTTGCCAGTTCACCATAGGCTACACCGCCCAGTTCATAAGCTTCTTCATTCGGGTACCAGGCACGGGTATTCTGACCGATCAGTTTCTCGTGAGGACAGTTAAAAAGCTCCGCCAGCTTGCTGTTCGCCCGCTGCACAACGCGATTTTTCAACAATACGATGGCAAGGGTGGCGGACTCAAAAATTGCCGCTTGTTCTTCAGCGGCGTCGCTCAGAGCCATTTCGGCCTGTTTGCGCTCCGTAATATCCCGATACACCACTACCGCACCGGTCAGATGGTTATTGGAGAACACAGGGCTTGCGGAATACTCCACGGGTAACGCGAGCTGATTTTTTTTCCAGAGCACCTCATCGTCGCTACTGCGGGGTTCACCATCCTGTGTAGTCCGGTAGATTGCGGTCTCATCAATCGCCTGCGGATTACCATTGGCATCAGCGAACTGCAGAAGACGACTAAAAGGTTGACCAAGGAATTCCGCCTCGTCATAACCCAGACTTTCGTATGCTGCGGGATTGGCAAAGGTGATATTACCGTCACGATCCAAACCGACGATACCGCTTTTAACCGCTTCCAGAATCTGACGGCTGCGCTCCTCTGCAGCTTTAATCTCGCGCTGCTGAGCTTCCATCTCAACGGTCTGTTCTTCCAGTTGTGCGGCCTGACGCTCCATTTTGTCTGCCTGATGCTGGCTTTCTTCCAGCAGCTGACGGGTTCTCTGACTGCGCTCCAGAATTTCAAGGTTCATCGCCAGAATCGGCATTAAGCCTTCCATAAAGGCCTGTTCTACCTCACCAAAGCGCACGAAGCTGGCCAGCTCAATCACCGCCAGTAGACGACCATTGTGGGATACCGGATACACCGCGATATTGGCCGGTTTGCCCTCGCCCAAACCAGAACTGATGGTGAGATAACCCTCCGGTGGGTTGGTGATAATGATGACTTCCCGCTCCAGAGCGCACTGACCTACCAGCCCCTCACCGGGTTTAAGGCGGGTATTAAGTTGTTTACGCTCTTTAAAGGCATAGCCGCCGATCAGTTGTAGCTGTTCAGTATCTTCATCAAACAGATAAAACACGCCTTGTCCCAGATGAATCAGGGGCGCTAGAAGTTTCAGAAAGAGTTGAGACAGTTCACGGACATCTTCCAGTTGCTGCAGCTGGGTACTGATCTCTGAAATATGGGTTTTGATCCAACGCTGGTTTTCAATCTCGTGCAGTTCTGCTTTCAGATATTCCGCGTGACCGAGCAGTTGGCCGATCTCATCGGGAAACTGGGACTTATCCGGCAGCGTCTGATGCCCCCGTTTGAGCAGTGACTCCATAACATGGCCGACAACGCGAAGAGGTTTACGTACCCCTCGGATCGTAATACGGGAAAACAGATAACCTATCAGCATCATCACCGCAAACAGGCTGGCGATGACCACTTGTGCATCTTTGTGGGAGGCTTCAGAGATAGCCTTAGCCTCTTCGTTAATGGTGCTTTGACGACTGTTCAATTGATTAAGCAGCTCATCCAATTGACGCAGATACATTTTGATGCCAAGGGGCTTGTTAAAAAGTCCTTCAGCTTCTGTCATTCGGTTCTGATCAGAAAGGGCCAGAAACTGAGACATCTGTTGCCGGTACAGCCCAAACTGTTGGTTAAAGGTGTTGAATGCCGTCTGCATCTCAGGGTGCAGTAATGGCTCAATATGACTCAGCTCTTTATCGATACCAGCCATCTGCTGAATCAACGCAGCAATCAGCTGACGTTTATCTTTGTCGTCACGGGTTTGCAGTAACTGATAGCTCTGAAGTTCTGCCTGCAGAATACCGGTATTAAGTTTCTGAATACCGGTGAGTATCTCCGCCTCTTTAACAGAAGTAGCCCGGTTTATGTTGTTCTGCGTGGTGAGCCACAGTGCGACACCGGCATAAGCAACAGACAGAACAAAAATAGCGGTGAAGATCCATGTCATCATGGATTTGAGGGATAAGCGGGACCAGTATGCCTTTAGGGTTTTCATGGCGGAGTCCTTGAGGTCTTCAGAAGATTGAGTTGTTATAGTTATGCATCAAAGATACATTAAATAGGTATAAATAGAAGCTTATATTTGCATTCGCTGAAGTAAATCCATATCTCTTAAGCGTAGCAGCGACAGCTGGATTTGAGGTGCAATACTAGGGTCAGAAATGATCCTTTGATTAGCTTTGTTTCTTGCCAGTCGATATAACTACAGATAACGCATCTCAGCTTGGAACTTTCTGTATAGCTGGGATGTCTTAGTGATCGGAAAATGACAAAAGTCCGTAAAACCGTCCTGAAAATGGTAACGAAGGCCTTGGCGGTAATAAAAATTAAAATCCATAAAAAAAGTAGCCCTAAACAGAAACGTAAAACATAGAGACGTCTTATGAAGGCTATCAGGCTGCAAATAATGAAGAAGGAGTCTGATGATGAAATTTAAAGAACTGAAAAAACTAATCCGTAGCGGTGCAGAGCTGGAAGCAGAAATCGTAACCCACGCGACACATAGCCAATACGGCATCCGCATCCAGACCGGTGACGAGTCTCACCGTTTGCTGAACTGGCGTAATCGCCCTTTGATTTTCCGTAGTCTGGATCAGGCTCGACAGGCATTGGCTCAGGCCGGCGTTAAACAAGCCACTCTAATCCAGCATGTTGCCCATGATGAAGTGATTGGTCGAGTTGCCACCTATGACGAACCGCATCTGGCACGTATCCCGATGTCAGCGTAACTGCTGGTCGTTATCCTCTGATAGAATCCCTCCATCTGGAGGGATTTTTGTTTTATGCCCTCCTCTCAGCTCTTTAACTTTTGATCTAATAAGCTCACAAGACTGATTATCTGATGAAAAAACTGATTCCATGAAAGTTGCGGTTCGCTCTCTGTGTGAGTTTGCCGCCCGCAGCGGCAGTCTTGAGTTTCGCTATACTCCTTCGCCAACCGCCGAGGAAGGTATTCGCGGTCATCAGAAGCTACAAAAACGGCGACTAAAAGCCTGTGACAGGGATACGGACTATGAAGCGGAATATCTGTTGGAAGGTCACATCGGTGAGATAGAGCTTAAAGGCCGTGCCGATGGCTATCTGTCGTCTGATACCTCGGCTGACAGCAGTTTCATACCTCTGTTAGAAGAGATCAAAACCCATCGCGGGGATCTGGAACGTCTTGGTGAAGGACAGCGCCAGCTGCATCTGGCTCAGCTTAAGGTCTACGGGGCACTACTTTGCCTGAGAGACAACCTCTCTGCAGTCAGATTACGGCTGGTCTATTACGATATCGACCGTGATCAGGAATCACCGGATGAAAGCCTCTGGCAGGCTCAGGTATTGATCGCATTCGCAGAAGACCTCTGTCATCAGTATGCAAATTGGCACCGGCAGGAGACAGAGCACCGTTTACAGCGTGATAGCGCCTTACAGCAACTGGCATTCCCCTACCCCGAATTTCGTCCGTTTCAAAGGGAGCTGAGTGAAGCCGTCTATAAAGGCATCTTCACGCGTCGGCAGTTATTACTGGAAGCACCCACGGGGCTTGGAAAAACCTTAGGCGTTAGTTTTCCCGCCCTCAAAGCGATGGTCAAATGCGGGATGGATCGCCTGTTTCTGCTCTCATCCCGCACCACTGGCCGTCAGTTGTTTATGGATGCCCTGAAACAGCTGTCCGGCTATAAACCTTCAGATCAGAAAAACACAGATCGAAAAAATACAGACCGGGAAAAGCCGGAGCAGGCTTTGGGTGCAGCTACACAGAATGCCCCGCTCCTGCCTGTTCGCATATTGGAACTGAGCGCCAAGGAAAAATCCTGTGAACATCCGGACAAAGCCTGTCATGGGGATTCCTGCCCTTTAGCGGAGGGCTTTTTCGATCGCCTGCCTCACGCCAGACAAGCCGCAGCGCAAACCTATTGGTTGGATCAGCATGAAATCCGCCGTATCGCCCTAGAGCATGAGATTTGTCCCTATTATCTGGCTCAGGAGATGGCACGTTGGTCTGATCTGGTGGTCGGGGATGTTAATCACTATTTTGACCGTCAGGCGATACTGTTCAGCCTGAGCCAACAGAACGATTGGAAAGTTGTGCCTTTGGTGGATGAAGCCCACAACCTGATTGATCGGGCGCGGGGCATGTACTCTGCTCAGCTGGATCGCGCTCACTTCAGCAGAGCTTTAAAAGACAGTAAGACCGCTCAATCAGTGCCCGAGCCCCTGAAAAAGCCGATTCAGGCGGTACAACAGGGCTGGCGCAAGCTGATCGCAGAAGAAGCCGCTGACCATTTGGATGACACCGGAAGTCTGGCTTCGGATCAAACGCTTTCCAATAAAACGGTTTCGGTCAACCTTGATCAGGTGCCGGAGCAGCTGAACGGCTATCTGCATCAGCTGGTAACGGACATTACCGACTACCTGGCCGATTCTATGAAAGAACACCAGCCATTCCATCGGCAAACACAGCTATTAGGCTATGGAGAAGCACAACCACCAGCCAGCTCAGAGCAGATACTTCAACAGCTATTGTTCGATACGCTAGGCTTTCTCAAGCTGGCCGAACTGTTTGACCAACACTCCCTCTGTACATTGGAACTTGCAAAGGGCAACCCCAGGTTTCGTGAGCCGAAAATCAAAGCCGCGTTAAAGATTCAGAACCTGATTCCGGCGGATTTCCTGCGGGAGCGTTTCAACAGGGCTTATGCCACCGTACTGTTCTCAGCCACCCTTAACCCTGCTGAGTACTATCGGGACTTGCTGGGTATGGCGGGTAGTCAGGTTGCAGCTTCAGCTGTTACAGAATCAGAGCCAAATCAAGAGTCAGATCAGGGGCCAGTTATAAGGACTGTTAGTGAGCCACCGAGGGAAGCACTATGGCTTTCCCTGCCCGGTCCTTTTCAGCGTCATCAGCTGGATCTGAGACGGGTTCCCATTAGCACACGGTTCCGGGACAGAAATCGTTCCGTACCGCCAATATGTCAGCGGATTGCAGCACAATATCGACAGAAGCCCGGCAACTATCTGGTTTACCTGAGTAGCTTCAGTTATCTGCAGCAGCTAGAGAAGGGGCTCACAGAGTTGTACCCAGAGATACCACTGCAGGTGCAATCTGCAGGTATGAAAGAAGCTGATCGCCAGCATTTTATTGATCGCTTTCGCAATGAGCAGGGTTTAGTGGGGCTCGCGGTATTAGGCGGGGCTTTCTCCGAAGGGATCGACCTGCCCGGTGATGCGCTGATCGGCGTTTTTGTCGCTACCCTTGGCTTACCGCCCTACGACGACTTCCATGAAACCCTGTCGCAACGACTGGAACAGCGTTTTGGCGATGGCTACCGTTATACCTACCTCTACCCCGGCCTGCGTAAGGTGATACAAGCTGCAGGGCGCTTAATACGGTCACCGGAAGATACAGGCGTGATTGAACTGATTGACGACCGCTTTATGCAGCCGGAAGTTCAGGCACTGATGCCGGATTGGTGGCACCGATAAAGACGACCCCAGCCTGACGCCAGGTACCCGGTTGTGGAATGGCTCAGGGATAGTTATGTTAGTAAGAAAGTGACTATCAGGCTTCTTATGCGCTTAATCACACTCTACAAAGTTTCAGGTTATGTTCGGGCGCTCGCAGCTCTAGGCGTTAGTTTAATGCTGTTTATCCTCTTTTCCTCCCATGCTCTGGCTGAAGCCGAACGAGTTCGGGTCGGTTTAACCACGACCGATTACAGTCCCTACTGGAAAGTCACACCGGATAAGATTGAAGGTTTAGTAGTCGATAGCCTCTACCGTTTTTTTGACGGATCACAATATCAGTTGGAAATTGTCCCGGTTCCCCGCAAGCGCATCGATCAGTCTTTTGAAAAGGGTGAGATCGACCTCAGAGTCAGCGATATCCGATGGATGTCTGGCAGTCGCCCCTATAAGGCAAGTGATGTTTTTATGCCTCTGGAGGATGTTTACTGGAGCCGAAATATTATGTACCTGCCCCATCCTGCCAAAGTCTGTGCGGTTCTTGGTTTTATCTATTCTGCAGAATTTGACCGTAAGATCGCTGATGGCAGCTTTATCCGCGTAAATGTCACTCACCCCACCCAATCTTTTCAGATGCTGGCTTATGAGCGTTGCGATCTGGCAATCTCTGACAGTCGGCTTGGAGCCTATATCGTTAAGCGGGATCGGCTTGAAGGCAAGGTAAAGAAACTCAACTGGCAGGATCGCAGCTGGCAACTGCGCTTTATCGCCCAGCCGAATGAAAAGGGTGAAGCATTGGTTCGTTTTATTAACCAGAAAATCACTAGACTCAAAGATTAGGTTTCCTGATTTTACACTCTGTTAAAAGTTGTCAGCTGAAGGCCGAGTCGATGTTATCTCCCCGAATGCTATGGTAGTTTTACGCTGCGGATTCAGCCTACTTCTTCATGGGATAACTTTATTATCAGTATGTTAGCGATGACAAGGCAGATTATCTCCCTGCGACAAGGACGAAACCCTAACCTCTGTTTGCTGGTACTGCTATGTGCGTTTTATGGGCTGATTACCTCTTTCCCCGGACAAATCAGTTCATCAGGTTTTGCGGGGCATCTACCGGAATCTCACAGCCATCTTCTGCCTCACTCTCATAGCGAGCATGGGGATCACAGCCATGTGGTGATGTCGGATGTCCGTTCGTATTCTGATGATGTCCCGGTTGGTTCTGAAAATGAATCATCCGGCCATCATACCGAGCATGATCCCGGTTCCCATTCCCATGAAACGCCGGATCGGCAAAATTCCCTCGAACTGCGGGCTATCGTAATCCCTTCAGTTCTGCTGATTATCTTTATGACGGCTTCTCTGCCCCGTCTGGTCTCCCGTCTTGACCGCCCTCCGAAAGCTCTGCCCGCGTTCTGATTACTTTTACTTTTTAAATCTGACTTTACCGACATTGCGGAGTTGTCTATGTCGATACCCACTTACCGTGCCCCCGGTCTTAGGTGCAATCTTTTCACCAAAGAAGGTGTTAACGGCGCGTTTAAATTATTGCTTAAAGCCTTTTTAGTTCTGGCTACGGCACTATTACTGTTAACGGTTTTTGCCAATGATGCGATGGCTCATGCCGTTGCACAGGGTGACAAGGGTTATATTCAGGAGATCTCAGGGGTGCACCTGATCGCCTTTATTTATCTCGGGGCGAAACACATGGTCACAGGTTACGACCATATTCTCTTCCTGCTGGGAGTGGTGTTTTTCCTTTACCGGATGAAGCATATCGCCCTCTATGTCAGTCTTTTTGCCATCGGGCACTCCACTACCATGCTGATCGGAGTCGCTTTCAATATTGGCATCAACAGCTTTCTGATTGACGCTATTATCGGGCTGTCTGTGGTTTACAAGGCGCTGGATAACCTGGGCGGATATCAGCGCTGGTTTGGTTTTCAGCCGGATACCCGAGCCGCTACCCTGATCTTCGGTTTCTGCCACGGTTTTGGCCTTTCGAGCAAAATTATCGAATATAACATCGCTGAAGATGGCCTCATCCCTAACCTGCTCGCTTTCAATGTGGGTGTTGAGATCGGACAGCTGCTGGCACTGAGTGCCATTCTGATTGCGATGGGATTCTGGCGCAGAAGCTCCGGCTTTCTGAAACACGCTTACAGTGCCAATGTCGCCATGATGAGTACCGGTTTTATGCTGATCGGTTATCAGCTGACCGGCTACTGGCTGAGCTAAACCATTACATTGCGCAAGCTGATTATCACTGAGATACGAATTCTATAGGTTTACTATGTACAACTCTGATATGCCAACCCGTGCCGAGCTACCGGGTAGCAAACAACTGATTCGCTCCACCTTAATTGCCTTTTTCACTGCTCTGGTGCTGCTGGTTACCATTATTCTGCCAGCGGAATACGCCATCGATCCCACGGGTGTTGGCCGTATGTTGGGGCTGACGGATATGGGTGAGATCAAACAACAGCTGGAAGCCGAAGCCAGGCTGGATGCGCAACTGAGCGCAGAAGCTGAAAAAACAGAAGCAACAGAGAAAGTGTCTGTAGCCCCTGATACAAGCCCAGCCATTCCGGATGAAGCTGTTTCATCTGCTCCTGCAGAGACAGATAAAGAAACAGAAACAGCAGAGAAGGATAAGCCAGAGGCTCAGCCTGAGTCTGTGGAGCCGCAATGGCGGGATGAGATCCGAATCAGCCTGAAACCCGGTCAGGGCGTTGAATACAAACTGGTGATGGAAGCCGGAGCAGTGGCTGTTTTCGACTGGGAAGGGATCGAAGGACCGCTTAACTTTGATACCCACGGCAATGGCTCCGGCCAGAGAATCAGTTATGAGAAAGGTCGTGGTGTGCGCAGTGCTTCCGGTGAGTTAAAAGCCGCTTTTACCGGTAAACACGGCTGGTTCTTCCGTAACCGCCAGACCTCAGATGTCACCCTCGTACTGAAAACCCGGGGTGATTACGTAGAAATGAAGCGCGTTATCTGATTTATCGGAACTGAAAACCTGAAACGTAAAAGCCGGGCCAGCAGTGATGCTGATCCGGCTTTTTCAATCCTAAAATCTGTTAAGAACTGATTTTACCAGCCCTGAATCAATCACAGTCCTTACGGAAGGCTTCGTGGCTGGACTTGCTGTGCTCTTTGATTTCACCCAGCAAAGCCTTAACCTGCCCCTTGTCATCGCCTGCGGCTTTCAGCTGACGAAACAAGCCGTTCAGTTTGTCGATACCTTCCAGATAGCGCATGTGTTCCATGTGTGCGCTATGAGACATCCCCTCCATGTTTTGCATACCCTGCATGCTACCCATCTGAGAGTGCTCTTCTGCACTCATATTCGGCATTGGCATATCTTCCTGCTGCAGTTTCAGAGGCACATATTTTTTCGCTTTAACTGAAGCAGCAATCAGCTCATTCAGATTCTGCTGCATGGCCGCTGAGTCAGACTTTTTGAATGCTCCAACATAACCTTTCAGGTCATCTTTCATGCCTTCCATCAGCTGGCTCAGCTCAGTGTCTTTGCAGTGCGCGGTATGAGCAAAGCCTGGGGCTGCGCTCATCAGAAGACCAGCGGTAGTCAGTGCGATCAGAGAGTGCTTGATTGAATGTTTCATAGGGTTTCACCTTTTATTTTTGATATGACAGTCGTTGTGCTGACGGAGGTCGCAAAAGCGACCATCCGTTCTATTCGTTATTCATCGCGTTATTCATCATTGTTAGCTAAGAGGCTTCGATTCAGTTTTCTCCTGCCGTCATTAGCTTTCTCAGACTGATGCGCTTCCAGAGATAAAACAGAGCCGGTAGTACCAGTAAGGTCAGCACCACCGCCGAGGCCATACCGCCGATCATAGGCGCGGCAATACGCTGCATCATTTCTGATCCGGTACCTGTGCCATACATGATCGGAATCAGACCGATAATCACGGTGGCGACGGTCATCATCACCGGGCGTACCCGCAGGCCTGCACCGCGAACAATCGCCTGTTGCAGATCCTGCTGGCTGAAACCCTCTGCGGAATTGGCCTTAAGCTCATCCAGGCTCTGGTTAAGATACAGCAGCATAATCACCCCGATCTCCACCGCGACCCCCGCTAGGGCGATAAAACCAACTCCCACCGCAATGGAGAAGTTATACCCCAACAGAGACATCAGCCAGACACCGCCGATCATCGCTAATGGCAGCGTGGTCAGAATCAGCAGCACCTCGCCCATGCGGCGGAAGGCCAGATAAAGCAGCAGAATAATGATGCCCAGCGTTGCCGGAATCACCAGCTCCAGAGTTTTACGGGCGCGCTCCATATACTCGTACTGACCGGACCAGCTGACGGAATATCCGGCAGGCAGTTCCAGCTGTTCACGTACGGTGGCCTGCGCTTCCGCCACGTAAGAGCCCAGGTCACGCCCCTCGATATCCACGTACACCCAGCCATTCGGACGGGCGTTCTCGGTTTTGATCATCGGTGGCCCCTCTTCAATGATGATATTGGCCACATCAGACAGAGCGATGCGCTGACCGGATGGCGTGACCACCGGCAGCTGCTTCAGCTGTTCCGGCGAATCCCGGTAGCTGGCGGGGTAACGCAGATTGATCGGGTAACGCTCCAGCCCTTCAATGGTCTGGGCGATCTGCATACCGCCAATGGCACTGGTCACTACCGCCTGTACATCATCAATATTCAGGCCGTAACGGGCGGCTTTCTCCCGCAGGATATCCACCTTGATATAACGACCACCGGCCACACGTTCGGCATAGGCCGATGCAGTGCCCGGCACCTGTTTGATAATGCGCTCAAGCTCTTTACCGATATGCTCAATTTCGCTCAGGGATTCCCCGGCAATCTTGATACCCACCGGGGTTTTAATACCGGTAGCCAGCATATCGATACGGGTTTTGATCGGCATAACCCAGGCGTTGGTCAGACCGGGGAACTGCACCAGACGATCCAGTTCCTTTTTCAGGTCATCGGTGGTGATGCCTTCACGCCACTGATCCCGGGGTTTGAGCTGAATAAAGGTCTCAATCATGGTCAGAGGCGCAGGGTCCGTAGCGGTTTCCGCACGACCCACCTTCCCCCAGACGGTTTCCACCTCCGGCAGCTGTTTAATCAGCTTATTGGTTTGCTGCAGCAGCTCCCGGGCTTTACCGATACTGATGCCGGGATAAGTGGTCGGCATATACATCAGATCGCCTTCATCCAGCGGCGGGAAGAACTCGCTGCCGATCTGCTTCAGTGGCAACAGGCTTACCGCCAGCAAGGCCAGTGTCATGCCCAGCGTGACCATCGGGAAACGCAGCACCGCTTTCAGTGCCGGCATGTAGATAGCAGTCAACAGACGGTTGATCGGGTTTTTATGCTCGGCGATCACCTTGCCACGAATAAAGTAGCCCATCAGCACCGGCACCAGGGTTACCGCAAGCCCCGCAGAAGCCGCCATAGCATAGGTTTTGGTGTAGGCCAGCGGCGCAAACATCTTGCCTTCCTGCCCCTGCAGCGCAAACACCGGCACAAAACTGAAGGTGATAATCAGCAGGGAGAAAAACAGCGCAGGCCCCACTTCACCAGAGGCTTTGGCGATCACCTGCCAGCGGTTTTCGTCGGTCAGCGGGGTGCGTTCCATGTGCTTGTGCACGTTTTCGATCATCACAATCGCCCCGTCCACCATGGCACCGATGGCAATGGCGATACCGCCCAGAGACATGATATTGGCGTTAATACCCTGCCAGGACATGACAATAAAGGCGGTCAGAATGCCCACCGGCAGACTGAACAGCACCACTAAGGAGCTTCTCAGGTGGAACAGGAAGAGTGCACAGACCACAACCACCACGATAAACTCTTCCAGCAGTTTGTCCTGCAGGTTGTTCACCGCATTACTGATCAGCGACGAGCGGTCATAGGTGGTCACCACCTCAACCCCTTCCGGCAGACTGGCCTTCAGCTCCTCTAGACGCTGTTTCACGCCATCGATCACGGCACTGGCGTTTTCGCCAAAGCGCATCACGATAACGCCGCCCACGGCTTCACCTTCCCCGTTCAGCTCACTGATGCCACGACGCATCTGCGGGCCAACCACAATATCGGCGATCTCACCCAGCAGCAAAGGCGTGCCTTTGGCGCTGACTTTGACCGGAATCTGATTCAGATCCGCTACCGACTGAATATAACCGGTGGCGCGTACCATATATTCCGCTTCTGCCAGCTCAATCACGCTGGCACCGGCTTCCTGATTAGCCTTACGCACCGCCTGAGAGATAGCAGACAGTGGCAGATCATAGGCGCGCAGTTTTTCCGGATCGACCCGAATCTGATACTGCTTCACCATACCGCCCACGGTGGCCACTTCCGCCACACCGGGCACGGTTTGCAGCTCATATTTCAGGAACCAGTCCTGCAGACTGCGCAGCTGGCTGAGATCATGGTTACCGCTGCGATCAGTCAACGCATAGGCGTAAACCCAGCCCACACCCGTGGCATCCGGCCCCAGGGCAGGTTTCGCGGTCGAGGGCAGATTCGGTGTCACCTGGGACAGGTATTCTAAAACTCGTGAACGGGCCCAGTAGATATCGGTGCCATCCTCAAAGATGATGTAAACGTAGGAATCCCCGAAGAAGGAATAGCCCCGCACCACCGTTGCCCCCGGAACCGACAGCATGGCGGTGGTCAGCGGATAGGTCACCTGATCTTCCACCACCTGAGGTGCCTGACCGGGATAGCTGGTTTTGATGATCACCTGTACGTCGGACAGGTCGGGAATCGCATCCACCGGCGTATTTTTAACGGTAAAAGCGCCGTACAGCACGAGTACCAGCCCCGCCAGCATCACCAGCAGGCGGTTATTGATGGAGGCCTGAATAATCCGGTTGATCATAGATCTTCCTCCAGATCCAGCCAGTCCAGATCCTCATCATCTTTAGTGGGTGCCGGTAACGGAGCCGGTGTGCCCATCGCGCCATGTCCCATCTGAGAATGATCCATACCTTCGTGGTTCATACCCTGATGGTTCATACCTTCATGGTTCATACCTTCATGGTTCATCGCGCCGTGCCCCATGGCAGAGTGATCCATACCCTCGTGGTTCATACCCTGATGATTCATGCCTTCGTGATTCATACCTTCATGGTTCATCGCGCCGTGCCCCATGGCAGAGTGATCCATACCTTCGTGGTTCATACCCTCATGATTCATCGAACCATGCCCCATCTGGGAGTGATCCATACCTTCATGGTTCATCGAGCCATGCCCCATAGCAGAGTGATCCATACCGGAATGATCGGTCTGCTGTGAGAATGCGAGTCGGCTCAGATCCGCAGTCAGGCTGGATTCAGAATCCAGCAGGAACTGCGCAGACGTCACCACCTTTTGTCCCGGCAGCAGGCCATCCAGAATCTCCACCTGAGCACCATTTTCACGACCGGCATAAACCTTAACCGAGCGGAAACGGCCATCGCCCAGCGCTACCACCACACGATCCAGCGTGCCGGAGCGAATCAGGGCTTCACGGGGAATCAGAAGCGTTGGAGCTTCTGCCGCAGACTGCATCTCAACCCGGGCAAACATATTCGGGCGCAGGGTCTGGCCCGGATTCGGGATCTTCAGACGTACCACCAGAGTGCGGCTTTCACCATTCAGCTCCGGGTAGATAAAGTCCACTTCCCCCTGCCACTCCTGATCCGGAAAGGCTTCCAGGGTGATACGGGCGCTGTCGCCCACATTGACCAGACCGGCCTGAGATTCAAACAGCTCCGCCTTCAGCCAGACACTGTCCAGAGAGACCACTTCCAGCAGAGAGGTTGCCGGGGAGATAAAAGCCCCTTCCCGAATATTCAGCTGACTGAGATAGCCTTCCTGACGGGCATAGAAGGTCACTTCCTGCATCGACTGGCGCTGATTTGCCACCTGAGCGATCTGGGCATCGTTCATCCCCAGTGCTTTCAGCCGACGCTTAGCCGCAGCCACCATCGCCTGCCCATTGGAAAGACGCAGTGCACCGATCAGTTCATCCTGAGCTTTAACCAGCTCCGGCGAATAGAGACGAAACAGCGGCTGGCCCTTTTTCACCGGTTCACCGGCGGCTTTCACGTAAAGCTTTTCGATCCAGCCGGAGACACGGCTGTTCAGCTGCCACTGGCTCTCTTCATCCGGGGAGATGGTGCCCACGGTGTGAATACGGGAAACCAGATTATCAAAGCTGACATTGGCGGTACGCACACCCAGATTATTCTCTACGGCTGGGCTGATTTTCACCGTACCGGGGGCGTCATCCTTGTTGCCATCGTCATAGACGGGAACAAGATCCATACCCATTGGGGATTTACCGGGCTTATCCCGGCGGTAATTCGGGTCCATAGGGGCAACCCAGTACAGGGGCTCATCCGCTGCTTTTTCAGTGGTAACGGTGCCACTGTCAGAGACTTTGGCTTCCGCATTACTGATGCCGTGCAACTGCGGCAGCAGATACTGAACACCGGAACCACCGACAATAACGCCTGCCAGCAGGGTAACCACAGGTATAAAACGCTTCGTCATAACTTAATCCTCGCTTTGGCTGTGGTTACAGCCCTTGTAAAAAATTCAGTTGGGCATCGATCAGCACCAGATCCCGTTTCAGCTTTTCTCGTTCCAGCGATAAGCCCAGCTCTTCTACCCGAGCCATAATGAAGCGGGAAAAAGCAGCGGTGTTGGACTGATAGGCCTGTTTGGCTGCTAAGGTCTGATCTTTTGCCAGCGGGATTAAACGGGTGTCATAAAGACGGATACGCTCAGCCAGTACCTTCTGCTGAGCAAGTGCGGACTGCCCTTCTGCCAGCATGCGACGCAAGAGGTCATCACGTATCGCCTGGGCAGAGGCTTTCTGCTCAACGGCAGCACGGTAGCCCTGATCCTGTCGCTGACCGGTAAACAGCGGCAGATCCATAGTGATAAATACGCTCAGCAGGTCAGAACGCTTATCGCCATTGGGCAACTCACTGTTTCGCAGGCCATAGTTCACATCCAGCTTGTAGGAGGGCGAATACGCAGACTGAGCAATCGCCTGCTGGTGCTGCTGAAAGCTGATTTCACGCTCGGCAGATTGCAGCGCCGGATGCGCCATCAACTGAGATTCCAGCTGGCTCACCCCCTGTAACTGCGGCTGATTGCCCTCGGTGACCGTTGCGGCGACCTGCTGATATTCACCACTAACGCGGGGATCCAGCGACCAGGCGATCTCCCCCAGCCAACGGCTTAACTGCGCCCGCAGCTGCTGAATCTGCTGCTCATTAGCGCGCAGTTTCTCCCGCAGACGATCCTGCTGAAGCTCCGCCTGTAACAGATCCTGACTTTGGCGGTTGCCCAGCTGAAAGCTGCTCATATCGTTCGAAAGGTTTTGTTTCAGAGCATCCAGCTGCTGTTTCAGCAGCTGCTCTGCATTCAGGCTGTAGCTCAGCTGATACCAGAGCTGGCGCACGGTAAGACGAACTTCCAGTGCTCTTAGAGCCTGTTGCGACTGGGACTGGCGGCTCTTTTCGGTAAAAGCCTTACGGGTCTGCTCCCGGCTGTCACCCCGGGTAAAGGGTTGAGAGAAGCCGACCGTGAACTGGCTCATAGGGTCCTGATCCAGCCCGATACCTTCCCCCAGATTATCCATAGGCAGGTTGGCAAAACCGAACTTGAGCATCGGGTCCGGCAGCTGAGACTTTAGGGTGCCTTCAGCCAGCCAGCGCGCCTGCTGGGCCTGATAGTTAAGGCGCATCGGGTCCTGCCCGACCGCCAGCGCTTCTGCTGATGCCAGATCCTGAATAACCGCGTTTGGCGGCGCGATCTGGGCGTTAGCCAATCCGCTGGCCAGCCAGAATGCTGCCAGCAGTGACGTTTTAAAACGCATAGAAGTGTCCTGTCGTTTTAATCAAATAGCTTTTGAAGCTTTGGGCCATCGGCAGTGCGATTGAAGTACCTGTATCCGCCTCCGCACATATCGGAGAGAGATTTCAGGCTGACAACGACCCAAATCAGACAGAACAGGTTTAAAACCACCTAAGGCGGTGAATTGCAGACGCAATTAACCCGTTCTGTTTATCTTTCCGCCTAAAACGAAACGGTTTAAGCGGTTATTACAGACGTAAAAAAGCTGATTCAGGCAAAGATGGGAGGCCGGAAAGGGTTTTCAGGCTGGGATTGAGTGAGAGAAACAGAGACAGAAGCCAACAAAACGGTGGCTTCCTGAGGGTAATGAAACTCGGTGGCCGACAATACAGCGCTACCGGATACACACATCGCCAGAATACATTTCAGACGACAATCGTCCGAATCCTGATGATCGGTATGAGAAAAGGCTAACGGGGAATCACTGTGATAAGACTCTGTATGGCCAGAGCCGTGAGAAGCGTGATGATCAACGGCAGATTCATGATGAGTTGCCATTGCCGAACTGTGATTCATAGAAGCCGAGCTGTGATCCATTAATGCAGGATGCAGCACAGAACTCTGAACACCTGACAAAATCAGGCTCAGCATCAGGCTGACAATCATTAATGTAGCAGTTCGGGTTTGAAGCATCCGTTTTGGCTTCCTGAAAAAGAGTCGCTATTAGAGCTTTAAAAACAGTAAGTTGTCAAATGGACTTTTTCTCAGAGCGCCTGATAACGGAAAGGTTCCCGCTGAGTTGAGTTATTTTTTATAAACATCATGCGGGTCGGAAAAGCGCCTTCGGCTTTTCCGACCTACGTTTATGCGGTTTTTTTGGCGCGGGTTTTCTTTTTCGGTTTTTGCGCGGCACGCTCGGCTTTGATTTTTTCCAGCAACGCCTCAGCGGAGTTTTCACCGGAGATCAGCTCCGGGTTCGCTGCCCGCCAGTCAGCGGTCAGCTCACCGCGGAACGCCTTCGCGAGGATCGACTGCGTCAGGCTGTTCACCCGCTGCAGAGCCGCATCCGCCTGCTCTTGGATGGTGTCCGCATAGGCGAACAGCTCCTCAACACGACGGACTATTTCGGTTTGTTCTTCAGCAGGAGGCAGGGGGACAGGCAGTAAGCTCAGTGTTGTCTTATTGATACTCGCCAAATTTACCGACTGAGTACCATTTCTGATGAAATACTCTTTTCCCTCTGAATTTCCATAGTAAGAGATAAACTTTGGCTCTAAGCCTTCTGATAAGCACCTTGCCCTAAACACATGATTCTGATGAATACAATTTGGAATTTGATTCTCCCAAATCCAGCCACGACCAAGTTTGTCGAGGTCGCCACCTTCATTAAACAAAATATCACCATTTTTTAACTCTAAAGCCTCTGCTTTTGACTCTGGAACGTCGATATCTTTAATTTCTTCAAGATCCAAAAAGCCTCGTTGCACATTTGCAACTCTTAAATAAGGCCTTAAGACCGTATCACCTTTATTTTTTGAGCCTTTTGCCACACCACTTACAATCTCGGTAATCTTCGATAAACGAACCCAATGCCAAGACTCAGGAATCAAAAAAGTTAATTCATCATCTAAAAATGGCTTTTCAGCAAGCTCTTTCGCTTTTTTTGTCGTTATAAAAGCCGCACTGTCGGAGATAATCTCTAATGGACTAGAAAGTTCTTTTCCTTCGCGCCACTCCTCTGTCAGCTTGCCACTAACCGCTGCGGCCAGTACCGACTGGCGGAAGCGTTTCAGAATCTCAGGCAGGCGTTCAAGGCGGGCTTTGGTGGATTCAACCTGTGCCAGCAAGTTATCCAGTTTCTCCGCTATGACTTCTTGCTCGGCAAGGGGGGCGAGAGGTACGGAGAAATTTTCAACAAATCCACGAGGGACACGACGAAGGCCAACAGCCCCTGTCATATTTTCAGCACCTTCCTGAGCAAACTGATGAGTTTTAATCAGTGAGAAAATGTACTTCTCTGAGATATATGGCGCATCAGGTCTTAATACATAAAACTCTGAGCTTCCCGCACCTATGCCATTAGGTAGGTTGCGTACAACTGCAGCTTTGCCATTTTCAAAACAAGGGGTAACTTTCGCAAAAATGACATCATCATCTTTAAAATTCGTATAAGACTTCTTGATTTCACCCCAAGGTTTTTCTTCAAACTCAAGCTCACCATGAAAGCTGGTCGGTGCCAAAGCCATTGGCACGAACCCCGAATTTTGCTCAGGTTCCGCTTCATTCTTTTTAGGGTTAACGGTAACAATGTCTTTTAGCGCAACCTCAACCCACCCTTCCGGCAGGACTCCGTCTATAACACCCGCCATTACTTCGCTCCTTCCAGAGCAGCCAGTAACCCTTCCAACTCGCCCAGTGCGGCGGTCAGTTCATCCCTGGCTTCCTGTGCCAGTACGGCAGGCTCCGGCAGGTCAGCAGCATCTACGCTGTCTTTATCTTTCAGCCAGCTGATATCAAGGGAGTCGCCTTTGGTGTCGGCAATCCAGTCACGGCTGAAACACCGCCAGCGGGAGTGTACAAGGCGGCTGTCGATGCCTTCGTTCTCGGCAGCGGCTTCGGCATCCACTTCAATCTCGGTAGCGCCAAAGCTGTATTCGCCTTCGGTACGCGGGCTGGTGCCGTTGGCATCAGCGCCATAGACAGCCTCAAACGGTGCCAGATGCGACTCGGTAAATGGGGTGCGTTTGCCGAACTTGGGCATATTGGTACGCAGGTCATACACCCAGACATTCTCCGTGCAGTTTTCCTGCTGGAATTTGTCAGTGGTGGAGCCCTTGGTAAAGAAGAGCACGTTGGTTTTCACGCCCTGAGCGTAAAAAATCCCCGTCGGCAGGCGCAGAATGGTGTGCAGGTTGCACTTGTCCATCAGATCGCGGCGAACATCGGTGCCGACTCCGGCTTCAAACAGTACGTTGTCCGGCAGTACCACGGCTGCCCGGCCACCGGGTTTCAGATTGCGGTAGATATGCTGCAGAAACGCCAGCTGTTTGTTGCTGGTTTTGTAGGTCAGGTCATCGCGGGTATTGCTGGCTTCGCCGCCTTTGCTGGTGCCAAAGGGCGGGTTGGCAAGAATAATATCCGCAGGCGGCAGGCTTTTACCCGCTTCACCCAGAGCGTTACCCAGATGCACCACGCCTTCATCATCCCCTTCCATACCGTGCAGCAGGCAGTTCATCAGCGACAGGCGGCGGGTATTGGGCACCAGTTCGATACCGACACAGGCTTTGTTGATCTGAAAATCACGGGCGCGGGCGTCCAGATCGTAATAATCATCGGTCTGCTGACGCATATACTGATCCGCTGCGATCAGAAAGCCTGCGGTTCCTGCGGCGGGGTCCTGAATCACCTCTCCGGGCTGAGGCTGAATACAGCGCACCATGCTGTTAATCAGGGCACGAGGGGTAAAGTATTGTCCGGCTCCGGATTTGGTTTCTCCGGCGTTTTTCTCCAGCAGGCCTTCGTACAGGTCTCCCAGACCATCTTCCTGCACACTGAACCAGTCGATCTGATCCAGGCTTTTAATCATCTGCTCCAGATGGCGCGGTTCACGCAGGCGGGTTTGGGCATCGGCGTAGATGGCGCTGATCAGTGCATCCTCATGCACCCGAACTTCACGGGTCTGGCCGGGGTTCTCCGGGTCAACCTGTAGTCGTTTACCCGTGGAAAGGGTGTAAAGAATCGCTTTGTAATCATCCAGCAGGTTCGTACCTGATTTACCGTTCAGATCACCCCAGCGGCAGCCTTCCGGCAGCGGGTGTTTTTCCAGTACACCGGCCTGCTCTTTTTCATCCACCATTTTGATAAACAGCAGCAGTACCAGCTCGGTGACGTAATCGCTGTAGTTGATGCCGTCATCACGCAGTACGTCACACAGGTTCCAGAGTTTTTGTACGATATCGTTGTGGGTCATGGTGTTCTCAGTCGTGTCAGTTTTCTGCCATTCTAAAGGCATAACGAATTGATTTTATTAAAAATAATAATGATTACTTTATTTTTAAAAGCTGATATTGAGCAAACGGCAGACATAAAAAAACCCGCACAATTTGAGCATAACTGCGAACAGACATAGGCTTGGCGGGTGTGTTGTGCGCAACTTTAGCCGGAAGCGTTGTCTGGATCAAGTGCCTATCCGTCAGAGGCTAGGCACTTTGCTCTGCCCAGATACCATCGTTTAACTCCTCCAGTACCTGATCCAGTTGGTCATTGAGTACTTTGTTAAAGCGTTTGGCTCCGCCATCCTGAGCAAATTCCCGGTTGATAAACTCCTGATCGACGATGACTTCGTGCGCCAGCTGTTTAGCTAACCGCCCCAGCCAGCGTTTCTGGTTGGGGTTCCAGTTATGGTTATCGTAAATACGCTGCATGGCGCTGTTTACCCGCTGCTCAAACGGTACTAACCCCTCGCCCAATGCGGCCCGACGGATATGGCCGATAATGCTGGCGGCGATCTCCTGATTGCTCAGTTGCGCTTCGGCGCTCTGTAGCCGGGCTTCGCTGAATCCGGCATTGTCCAGCTGCAGCTTGATCTCCCGCAGCTGTTCGCGGGTCAGGTCGCGGGGTCTGTTGACCACCGCTGACAGGGCGGCGTTCTGGTTGATCTGCTCTTTAATAAAGCGGTTAAAGCTGTCGAGGTAATCCTCCGGTGCCTTGTAGTCCCCCCAGCTTTGTTCCCGCTCTTTAATCTCATCATCGTGGTTTGAGATGATAGGCCGATAGCTGCTGCCGAGAATCTGTTTCACCTCATCCAGCTGGTTAATAAGCCCACTGTGCTGACTCAAAAACTCAGCCGCTTGTTTTGGCCCCAGCTGATGCAGGTGCTGGTGCAGCTGTGCGGGTTCTACCTGCCAAAGTTGTTGCAGTTGATCCAGCTTGGCTTTGATCTCTGGTTTGTGTTCCGCTTTGCTCTGAGCTTTACGCAGTACCCGCATCACCTTCTGGCTGAGTTGACTGAGTACCACATCGGCCTGACTCTGCTCCGGCAGATCACCGGGGCTGTTCAGGGCCCGTTCCAGTTGTTCCGGATCGGTGAGTTCTTCCACCAGCTGTTCCAGGGTGATATTGGGATTTTTCACCAGAGGTTTCATGGTATCCACCTCCTGCAGACTGGCGTACAGGTCTACCGGATCATAGATACGGAACAGGGTTTTACCGATCTCATCGCAACGACGGGTGGCGCGGCCTTTCATCTGTTCATACAGAATGCGTGACTTCACCCGGCGCATAAACACCAGATTGCAGATACGTGGCACGTCGATGCCCGTGGTTAAGAGGTCTACGGTGATGGCAATATTGGGATAACGCTCGTTTTTGAAACGACTGATCAGCTTAGCGACCTGATCACTTTTACCGGTGATTTTGGCTACGGCTTCCTGTCGGTAATCACCCTCGTACTCTTCACTGAAGGCTTCATCCAGCAGGGATTTGACCATATCTGCGTGGGAATCGGTGGCGCAGAAAATCAGGGTTTTCTCCTCGCCGAACGGGTCTAGCTCTTGTACCAGCTGTTCGCAGATCACTTTATTGAAGCTCGGGGTGATCACAGATTTGTTAAAGGCGGAGACATCAAAATTTAGTTCATCTTCCAGCTCTGCGCTTTCGATTTCTCCGGTATGACTATTGACCACTTCCACCTGATCGCCCTGCTCAAAGGTGATGCCGTTCTCACTTAACAAGGTGGTATAGCGGATTGGAGGTTCATGGTCGATCAGCCAGTCATCTGCCACTGCTTCCCGATATCCGTAGCTGTAGATGGGATGACCAAAAATATCACTGGTATGTTTGGCGGGAGTTGCGGTCAGGGCGATCTTAACCGCGTCAAAATAGTCCAGTACCCGACGGTAACTGGAGAGATACTGGCGGGCATCCCGGGTGGAAAGCTCGCCCTCAGTCATCTCCTGATCCAGTGTGTAACCCCGGTGTGCCTCATCAACGATAATGCAGTCAAACTGATCAATCGGTGGCGGATTATCACTTTCCAGCACCCGCTTAACCATCGCCTGTACGGTGGCTACCTGAACACGGGTCTCCGCCTGTGCGGCCATATCACCCAGTTCGGCAACATTATAGATCTGCGACAGTGTCTGACTCCGCTCCAGCGGCATATCTTTAAATGCGTCCAGTGCCTGAGTACCCAGAGAGGTACGGTCCACCAGAAACAGAATGCGTTTAAAGCGTTCGGCTTTCAGAAAGCGGTAGATCAGACCTATGATGGTGCGGGTTTTACCAGTACCCGTTGCCATCGCCAGCAGCGCCCGACGCACATCCCGGCTCAGGGCGTTTTCCACCGCACCAATGGCTTTTTGCTGGTAGTCACGTAGTTTCAGATAACCATAAGGTTCGGCCTGCAGCTTGGTCTGTGCTGCTTCCCTACTGCGATTAAGACGATCTGTTAAGCCCGCTGGACTATGGAACTCCGGCAATGCCCGTTTGATATGAGATCCGTCACGGACATCCCGAAACCAGATGCCGGATTTTTCTTTCATTTGCGGCAGATAAGGGCGGCCATTGGCGGAATAAACAAAGGGGATCTGGTAATGGCTGCTGGTTTCATCAGGCCACGCGATGGTGCGCCCTGCCAGCTCCCACGCGGGAATCATGCCGTCTTCTGGTCGGAATCCCCGGCTATAACGCTCGGCCTGATCGATTTTTCCGGCCACATCGAGGGTTTCTTTCTTTGCTTCCACCACGCCCATTGGCGTTAATCCGGCGAACAGCACGTAATCCGCACGGTCACGACCTTTGCCATCAGTACCTTTGCAGGGCCATTCGGCAATGGCTTTGTTGACGCCTTTTTCCGGACGTGTCCCTTTTGAGTGCTTCATCTGGTCGCTAGCAGCCAGCCAGCCAGCACGTTGCAGCTGTTGGTCAATCAGAATACGGGCAAGAGCTTCGTTATCACGCTGTATATTCTGGCTGGCAGCCCGGCTGTTGCGGGTAAGCGTCTGACGCTGTGCCTGTCGGGATTTCTCATCCTGTTGGGCTAACTGTTCCTGCAACGCCTGAATACGTTGTTCGTAGGCTTTTTGTTGTTGCTCTAACGCTTGTTCGTGAGCTTTGGCCTGTTCGGCTAACTGGCGGGATTCCTCATCCATGGCAAGAGCCAGAGATTCGTATTCCTCTTTCTCTTTTGCAATTAGCTCATTCAGCTTTTGACTGGAATTGAGGTCAAGGTTGGCTTGCTGCAACTCATTTTTAAGCTGAGCGATATCCTGCTGTAAGTTATTGAGCTGTTCGCTAGGGTCTTTCGGTGGTGTGAATGGGCCTGCTTTGAAGTTTTTAGCGGCTTTGCCGGAAGATTCGTGGAACCAGATCGCTAAATTACGGGCAACCACTAATCCGCGGATCGCTTCTTTGTGTTGGGTTTTAAACTGGTGCGTGGCTTTGTTGCCCTCAATACGCAGGATATGAAACATCTCACGCACGGCAGGATCCAGCTGAAGCTCTCTGCTGACTTTATTCAGTAGGTCAATCTGCGTGGTTTTCTCATCAAAACTGATGTCCGCTAACAGCGCCAGATGCTGGGCCATCGCTTCGCCCAGCTGACGCAGTTTAATCAGGGTGGTATTGGGATCACTGACAAAAACACGCTCGGCAGCTTCAGCCAGTTCCAGAAAAAGCGGGTCATGTTGTTGGAGGAAACCGAAATTCGCGGAAATACTCATAGCGCAGAAAGATCCTTATTCTGTTTTTGTCTTTACAGACAGCAAGTTAGTTACTTTACGACAGCGAAGTGAGAAAATCATCTGACTGGGAGACAGATTCGTATAAAACAATCTAAACCTTTGTCGAAGGGCTATAGAACAGCCTCACATTACTGCGATTGACCCTCAGGGGATATCGAACTTGAAAACTCAACTATGTAACCCTCATCAACTGATCTTATAAGAGCAGAATTTCCCATGGAAAACTCTGCTCTACTTTTATAATCACTATTCAAAACAAACTATTTACTGCGTACACAATCTCCTTAAGGGAGCTTCAATATATGGACAATCTATGAGATTTCATTCGTTTTCGCTTGCCTTCACACTAAGCCTTTCACTGCTTGCAGCCTTTCCTGTCAAGGCTGAGACTCAAGTGGAAAAACAAGAAACAGCACTTCGCCACCATTCTTCTATTCTGATGTACCACCACATCAGCTCGGATACGCCCCGCTCGACCAGTACCGATGCGGAGACGTTCACTCAGCATCTGGATCTGTTGGATAAGCTGGGGTTTCAGGTTTGGTCTTTGGAGAAGATTGCGGATCATCTGAAGGCCAATAAACCTTTTCCGGATAAGGTGGCTGCACTGACCTTTGATGATGCTTATATCAGCGTTTACAAGACGGCGATGCCGATCATGCAGGCTCGAAAGCTGCCTTTTACGATTTTTGTTAATGCAACGCCGGTTAATCAGGGCAATAAACTGTTTATGAGCTGGGATCAGCTTCGGGATGCCCGGAAGAAAGGTGCGACCATCGCCAATCACGGTTTAGAGCACGATCACATGATTCGTCAGCAGGCGGGTGAAAGTGATGAGGCTTGGCTTGCCCGCATGAAACATCAGATTACTGAGAATCAGCGTCAGCTTGAGCAACAACTCGGCACATCTGAGAAGAATCCGCTGCCTAAGCTGTTTGCTTACCCCTATGGTGAGTTTAATCCTCAGTTGGAAGCCTTATTGGCTGAGCGGGGTTATCTGGCCTTTGGACAGCAGTCGGGGCCTGCCAGCGGTTTTACCTCTTTGCAGGGCATTCCCCGTTATGCGGCGAATGGCATCTATGCGAATCCGAAAACCCTGAGAACCAAGTTGTTGGCTCTGCCTTTCCCTGTGATCGCTGAAGAGCCGCGCTCTGGCGTTCTGGGAGCTGATCAACGTAGCCCGGTTTTGATGCTGACACTGGCTAAGGGCGATTATCGTTTGGATCAGCTACGCTGTTATGGGCCAGCTGGTGAGGTGCTTAAGGTGGATTCTCAGCCACAGGCTGATGGCTCAGTAACGCTACGGGTTGCAACACAAAAGACCCTGCCTGCCGGACGACATCGCTATAACTGTACTGCGCCGCATCGTACTGAATCCCGCTGGTTCTGGTACTCCCGTCAGTGGATGTTGCCTAAAACAGATGGTCGCTGGTACAGAAGCTGATGACGGCTACAAAACGATAAAGGTATTTTGATCGGATCAGGGAGAGCTGGATGAAAAAAACAACAAAACCTTTAATGAATTTTCCCTCTCGAAAACCGCTGGCTAAAGCGGTTTCTCTGTTCAGCGCTGTTGGCCTGAGCGCTCTTCTTAGTAGCGGGCTGCAAGCGCAGCAGGTGGCTGACCAGGTCGCTCCCGAGGCCGCAAGCCAACGTAGCGAGAATCGTGCTCATATCGCAAAGGATTTTATTGTTGCGGCGGCGAACCCCTACGCGGTTGAAGCTGGGTATCAGGTGTTGAAAGAAGGCGGCAGCGCTATTGATGCAATGGTGACGGTGCAAACAGTGTTGGGGTTAACGGAGCCTCAATCCTCTGGCTTGGGTGGCGGGGCATTTATGCTCTACTACGATGCTAAGAAACGTCAGTTGACCACTTTTGATGGTCGGGAAACAGCTCCTTTAGCGGCCACGCCAGAGCTGTTTCAGGATAAAGATGGGAAACCACTGAAGTTCTTTGATGCTGTGGTCGGAGGCCGATCTGTCGGCACGCCGGGTACGGTTAAGCTGATGTCGGATACCCATCAGCGTTTCGGAAAGCTTGATTGGGCGCGTTTGCTGCAACCGGCCAAACAGCTGGCTGAAGATGGCTTTATCGTTTCACCTCGTCTTGCGGGAGCTATCACTAAAGATCAGGATCGCCTGAGCCGCTATCCCGATACCCGGGATTATTTCTTCACTGCGGACGGCAAGCCGCTGCCAGAGGGCTATCGCCTGACCAATAAAGACTATGCCGAAACTCTGGGCCTTTTAGCTAAAGAAGGCGCTGAGGCATTTTACCATGGGAAAATTGGTCAGGAACTGGTGAGAAAGGTTCAGGGCATAACCGATAATCCCGGACTGCTGACGGAAAACGACCTCAAGAGCTATCGCATTAAAGAGCGCCCTGCGGTCTGTGCGCCTTACCGCAGCTATGATGTTTGCGGCATGGGGCCACCGAGCTCCGGCGCGCTCACAGTTGGTCAGATTTTAGGTATCGTGGCTTCCTTTGACCTGAAATCTCTGGGCGCGGATAACCCGAAAAGCTGGCAAATTATCGGTGATGCTTCCCGCCTCGCCTTTGCCGATCGTGGCCGTTATATGGCGGATACCGATTATGTGCCTATGCCGCAGGGTTTGCTGGATGCTGGATACCTGAAGCAACGGGCGGAATTGATTCAGCCCGGCAAGCCGCTGGATACTGTCGAAGCCGGTGAACCGGCGTGGAGTCAGCCGATTGCTCTGGCTGACGATATCTCGCTGGAACTGCCCTCCACCAGCCATCTGGTGATTGTGGATCGTGAAGGTAATATCGTCTCGATGACCACGACGATTGAAAATGGCTTTGGCTCCCGGGTGATGTCTGGCGGGTTTCTGCTCAATAACGAGCTGACGGATTTCTCCTTTGCCAGCCATAAAAATGGCTTCCCGATTGCCAACCGTTTGGAGCCGGGCAAACGTCCGCGCTCTTCGATGGCACCGACACTGGTGATGAAGGATGGTAAACCTTATTTGGCTATAGGCTCCCCCGGCGGCTCACGAATTATCGGTTATGTCGCCTCAGCACTGATCGCTCATCTGGATTGGGGAATGTCCCTTCAGGATGCGATCAGCAAGCCCCACCTGATCAACCGGTTTGGTACCTTCGATCTTGAAGCAGGAACCTCTGCTGAAAAGCTGAAAGCTCCTCTGGAAGTGATGGGTTATAAGGTCTCGGTAAGAGATCTGAATTCAGGTCTGCACGGGGTTTTGTTTAAAGATGGCAAACTGATCGGGGCAGCTGATCCCCGCCGGGAAGGGATTGTTCTGGGGGATTAGACACTAAATCAAAGCGCAGGATAGTCTGCATTGAAAGATTAATGGGGACGGTTGAGGTCAAAAATGGCTTTAATCGTCCCTTTTTCATGCAGCAGATCCAGCGCGTCCTCAACCTCTTCCATATAGAAACGCTTTTTCGAGCGCTTTGAGATAAAAAGATCTGCCCTTGCCTTACCGATAACAAAGAGTGTTTTTGTCTGATCCGGTGCGATCCCTTTTTCATTCATCGAATGATACAGAGTCTGATCAAGACAGATTAAGGCGGCTAAACGGCCCTTGAGCAGCATATCCAGCCCTTTCTCCATAGAGTCCAGTGAGACTTTCAGGATCTTTGTATTATCGTCAAACGCTGGGCCATATTTTGACCCCCGAACATGGCCGACGGGTAATCCTTCCAGATCATCCAGTGATGTAATGCCAGCACTGTCCTGCCGGCCTGTTACCACAACATCAAAGGTCGAGACCTCCCCTACTGAATCACCGTAATTGTGAGATTCAGGACTGTTGAAGAGAACAGCAAAGTCGGCACGGCCTGTCTTAATATCATTGATCACGCGGGGATAGGGCCGGATATAGTTTTCGAAGGTAACGTCGAAAGAGGAATGCTGTTTGAGTTCAGCCTGCAGTGCTTCGTTGAATTCTACCAGAAGCCCGGCAGGTTGATTGCCATCGATGAAATAGCCCCAGGGTTCAACACTGCTGGTTGAAAACACGACAGGGTCATGGGCGTCTGCTGTTACTGCGGTAGAGATAGCGAGGCTGATGGCAGCACATGCAAGTCGATTTAGAAAGCGAAAACCCATGGTATCTATTCCGAAAGCATTTACTGCATACTAATCAGAATGCTGCACTGCCTCAACACTTCCCTGTCGCTATTACCAGATTGGCGAAAGTTCTTAACTCCTTGATACCCCTCTTCCCTTTTGAACCGGGCAATCAATCAGAAAGAGGGATATCTGGGAAGGCTATGGCTTCAGCATAAAGCCATCAAAGAAGGCGCTTAACTCTTTGTGCGCATCAAGCGGCAGGATATTCGCGATGTGCTGATCCGGACGAACAATGACCATGCAGCCCTGCTTTCGATCGATACCTCGGGCTTTGAAGATGTCGTGTTTCAGGTCGCATTGAAATGCCTTTTCATAATCCCGAAGGCCGTATTTGCCCTTAGCAGGCCAGATGAAGGCCGGCAGAGTTTCAATGGAGAGATCCTGCTGCTGAAAGACCGAATACACATCAATCACGGCATCGATATCATCCTCTTCCGATGTGTATTTCAGTACAGGCGATGCTGGATTCTGTGCCAGATAATGGATTAATCCTGCTGCTGCAGAGCCTTCATCCAATGGACTTCTGGTATCTGCGAAGATAAAGATCCGCCAGCGACCATCGGCTTTCACCTGATGTCCGAGGTGCACAGGACGACCATCGGCAATGCGCACTGCTTTGGAGGAATGAAAGCGCTGCCCGATATGAAACCCCGTTGCCAAGGCCTGATTGCTCTGCCCGGTAGTGATATAAGATGGGTCGTAGCCGATGGATGTTCCGGCGATAAAACCGTTCTGGCGGGCGATAAACTTCTCAATCTCTGCGGTATTGGTTTTCACGCTCTCGGCATTTTTCTGAGCATTCGGACGGGTAGCCACCAGAGCAGACATCTCACGGTCGGCATTGATCAGCATAAAGGCAACTTTGCGACGTTCCTGCTCGTAGGTCTGGAGTAGCTTGGGATCAGATTTGCCCTGTAAAACTGCCGCAAGCTTCCAACCCAGATTGAAAGTATCCGGTAGTGAGGTATTCAACCCCCACCCGCCTTTCGGGCTATGGGTATGGCAGGCATCACCAGCGACAAATGCGCGGGGAATCAGGTTGTCGGGGTTACCCACTGGCGTGTCGTCAAAGCTCTCGGCAACTCGCTGGCCAACACCATAGATGGACCACCAGGCGACCTCTTTTACCTCTATCTGATAAGGATTCATAATCAGTTTCGCCTTGGCGATGATGTCATCAGAGGTCAGTTCCAGGCTTCCCGCACGTTGATCTTCCCCAAAAAGATCCATTTCGACGTACAGCCGAACCAGATAGCCTCCTTCGCGGGGAATGATCATAACAGCGCCGTGATCCTGCGACTGAATAAAGGTTTTGACGCGAATATCCGGGAAGTCCGTCACCAGAAGTACGTCCATTACGCCCCAGGCCTTGTTGGCAGAGTCCCCCTGCATCTCGATACCCAGATTCTTACGCACTGCACTATGGGCTCCATCACAGCCCACCACAAAGCGTGCTTTGATTGTTTCAACCTTCTTGTCTGCCGAGTCATTTTCTGTCTCAAAGGTAGCAGTGATCGCGTGCGCATCCGGATTCTGACTGAGCTCCGGATCAACCTCCAAAGTCACCAGACGTCGACTGTAGTGTGGAACAAGATGGGTAACGGAGTTCTCCATACCTTCGAGCAAAATATCGTGCAGACGGGCCTGATTGACGACACCATGGGTAAATTCAGACAGACCCAGGCGCGCATCAGGTACTTTATGAGTGCGCTTGATCTGATCCGGCTGGTTGGCATCCGGCTCCCAGAAGGCGTTCTGACGCAGCTGGTAGGTCTCTTTCACCAGCATTTCACTGCAGTTAAAGGCCTCCATGATCTCCATAGTACGGCAGGAGATGCCATCGGCCTGACCAAACAGCATAGGCCCCGGCTTCTGTTCTACCAAACAGGTTTTAATATCAGCGAAATCTGCCAGCTGACGTGCCAATGCAAGACCCGCAGGGCCTGAGCCTACGATAAGTACATCAACTTCATTCGGCAGATCTGCCATTGGTGGCGGCGTTGCAGGCTTGCGGGCCTCATCACGAATCTGGTAATTACCGGGCTTAAAACCATTCAGATGGTATTGCATCGTATGTTCCTCTCAATCGGGCTGTTAGCTTTTTATCGTTGTTATTGATGACTGTTCTTTCTCAGAGAAGTCAGTCAGTGTCGATGAGGAAAGCTTAGAGGGAACCAGCAAAAAGCCTGTCCCCTAAAAATGGGGACAAGACATCTCGTTATGGTTATGACCTTAAGGGCAAAAAAAAGCCGTAGCCAAACAAGGGCTACGGCTAACCCACCTTCTGGTGGCGCACAGTTACCTGTCCTCAGGTAGCTGCGGGGTCGCTCTAGCGATCAGAGTTAATGGTTTCAGTCGATCTGGTATGCGCCTTCACATCTTTCTTATTCAGCCAGGTCTCCTTGTAATCAAAGTTTTCATACAGGGATAACTGATCCTGATAATGAGGTGAAGGTGTTCCGTCAGGAGCGATAAACCCGCTCTGGCCGGGAGCTACAACCTCATAGGCTTTAACTTTGTTTTTGCCGGAGAAGACAACCAGATTGTTCTCGGTACCGCGATTCATTGCGATATGAGTTTGCACTGCTTCTTTGTCAGCAGCCTGAGGCACCCCCAGGAAGTTGTTCGTGAAAAAGTGCATAGGAACAACCGGTAATTTCCAGTTATCAGGATCATTTCCGTAATTAGCCTGAACCTTTTCGACGGCCTGTTTAAAGCTCGCCAGCACAAGCCGGTTCAATGGTTTACCATTCAGGAAATCATAATCCTGCTGAACACCCTGATCCCCTTTACCTTCAGAAGCTAACATCGCCTGCAGTAGTGCTTTAACCCCCGGCTGTACGTTGATACTGGCACGTACTGGTGATTCCGGGCTTGGGTAGCCTGCGGAGGCGTACCATGGGAAATACTTCTCAGGCAGGTCGTCTTTCAGAACCTCTTTCAGCATCAGAGGCAGCCATGACTGGAATACCGCACTGGCGGCTGAGTCGTAATAGCCGTCTTTATCCCTGTCATCGTTTTGTTGATCCCAGCTGATCAGACGAAGTGCTTGCGCCCTGACAGGGTCATTGCCTGGTAGGTGAGCGGTGGCTTTATCGATGTAGGGAATAAAATACTTGGCGTTAACGTCAGCATAGGAGACGTCTTCCATCATCTGCTTAACATCGTCAGCCGTGAACTTATCCTGGCTGTCCATAATGTGTGTCATGGTGTCGACACGGTCCGCTTTGCTCCATGAGTACCAGAACATATCCGGAGCCAGAAAATCATCCGCAGGCTTGTTGTTCCAGTTGGCGATATAGCCACTGCTTGGGTTGTAAACCTGAGGGTTCTTTGCAAAGGATTTAAGTCCTAACCATTCCTGATCGCCATCTCCCGATGCTGGCAGACGGTTGTCATGACTGGCGACACGTTCAGGATACTTACCGGTAAAGACATAGCCGATATTCCCTTTCTGATCGGCGTAGTACCAGTTGATGTTAAAGGCCATGCGTTCAGCTTGTTTCAACCAGTCACTGTGGTTTTCAGCGCGTCCCTGATGGATCCAGCCGAATAGGGTGTCCAGCTCTCTGCCTTGCCAGGAGCGCTTTTTGGAATAGGCGACACCCATTTGGATATCTTCTGAAACCACTAATCCATGAATACTCTTCTTAACGGTGACTTGCTCGCTGCCGCCGCCTTTGACTTTAATCGTCTCGGTGCGCAGCTCATACGGCCAGTACTGGCTTTTGTAGCGATATTCATTGGCATTGTTCGGATTAAGAGTCTCGCGGTAGATATCTACCAGATCTCCTGCTCCCCACGTGCTGCCCCAGGTAATGCTTTTGTTATGGCCAAACAGTATCGCTGGATAAGCAAAAGGCGTGTTTCCGACGAGATCAAAATCAGCACCATGCAGGCCCACCGAATAGGTATAAGCCGGGTTGTACCAACCAAATTGAGGGCCGTTCAGCAGAATACTGTTTGCGCCCTTAGCCTTGGATTTACCAACGACAATCATGTTTGATGTTTGTGGATAGCCTGCAACGCCGGTGAGCCCATAGTCAGCAAATTGTTGATCGTTATACTGATTTGCCTTATCGCTGTTCAGTGCAAGGATGCGACCGGACTGATCGATAGCAACACGGGACAGATCCTGATCAAGATGCTCCGGCAGAGGGTTCTTTTGGTTGGCGAACACCCGTTCTGTATCGGCTGGTTCATTTGCTTCAGCTGTTACCGTCTGCTGTCGGCGATCAAACTGCCCTTTCCAGTCGCCTTTGGGGATGGTTGTTGGTGCGGATGGATCATTCAAGGGATTAAGTTGGTTGAAGATCTGCTTGCCTTTGATTTCGCCATGTTTCGCGATCAAGGCATCAACCAGTTGCTGATTGGCTAGCTCAGTGTTGTAGTCGCCAAAGCGGTTACCCATCGAACCAACGAAAATCATGGCAACATCGTAGTCGGTCCATAATTCAGGCTCGAAATCATTATCGTGGAACTGCTTAGGCAGTAGCGATTTTTTGGACTGTAGGGTTTTACTGATCCAGGCATTCATCCCGGCGGCATAGCCACTGAGAATATCCCGATCATTTTTCTCCAGAGCGGCTATCTGGCGTTGAATTGAAACCGGGTCAAAGTTCTGACGGATTTTCTTATCAAACTCAAGGAAGTCCCGTCCCAGCACTTCTGCAACCCGGCCTTGGGTTGAGCGCTTCGCCATTTCCATCTGATAAAGGCGGTCCTGAGCGACCGCATAGCCGTATCCGTAGAAGAGGTCATAGCGAGTGTCGGCATAGACATGGGGAACGCCCCACTTATCACGTTTTATCGTCACCTCTGCTGCTGAGCTGTGAGCACTGGGAAGTGCCACTGCCAGACTGATGCCCATCATCAACAGTGATTTTTTCAATTGCATTAAATTGTCCTCTGCATGAGTCAACCTTATGGCTGACCCTGATTGTTTTTGTTATTGCAGAGCTAACTTATCAATCTGAATTATGTTATTTAATGACGAAGTTTTTAGCTATTGATTTTCTAGGTGAAATAATGATCGACTTTCGAGAGTTTGAATGCTTTTGTGTGCTGGCGAAAACACTCCATTTTCAGGAGGCTGCGGACAGGCTGAATATTTCGTCACCTACTCTGAGCAGAATTATTAACCGTGTTGAGGGTCAGGTCGGAACAAAACTTTTGCAGCGAACAACCCGAACTGTAACGCTGACGCCTGCAGGTGCTGTTTTCTATCAAAAAGCACAAGAATTACTGGAGCTCCATGGTAATACCGAGCTTTTCTATAAGCAGCTGAAGTCAGGGAGTTCGGGGAAGTTAACTGTCAGCTACGGCGGCCTGCCCATAGAGACCTTTCTCCCCTCTGTAATAGGAGAGTACAAGGACTTATTCCCTGAGGTTGATCTGACACTGTTGCTGCAGCGAATCATCGATCAGGAGGATGCTTTGTTGGCCGGGACTACCGATATCGGCTTTTTCTCAGGTACTCCCCGTCACTCTGACCTTGAATATCAGCTTGTGCACGCAGAGCCCTTGCTGTTTATCACCGCTCGGGATAGCGAGTTTGCAGACCGGGCCTCAATATCAATCGAAGAGATCAGTGAACTAAATCTGGTATTGGGTAAACCGGAAAGCTGGGTGGACGTATATGAAGACTTTTTCAAGAAAGCAGAGTCATACGCTCCATTGAATATTGTTCAGTATGCTGATGATGTTGCCAGTGTAATGGCGTTAGTCAGCCTTGGGATTGGTCATAGCATTATGCCCGGGGGGGATATCAATTTAAGGCGAGCTGGTGTTGCTTATATCCCAATTAAGGGTTTTAACGGGAAAATTCGGCTTAACGCAGTGTGGAGACGTGACAGAATGAATCCTGCGCTGACTAACTTCAAAGACCTTTTGACCTTTAAGTTAGAGGGGTAAGGCTTACCTCATCACACAATCCGTAACCCAACCCTGTTTGATTCAGTTACCCTTCCTCGGTAAGTTTCAGGCATTTATCGGTATTTCGAATCATGCTCAGGGACATCAATCTATATGACACCCAGCTTTCCAAAAGCAGTTTTACTCCTTTCATTAAGTGTAATTTTGGCTGCATGTAAAGGAGAAGAAGATGATGGTGACAACCAGTCAATCAGTAATAGCTGTTTTGACTTGGAAACCTCCAAACAAGAGATGATACAGCTGATCAATGACGCTCGGAGTCAAGCGAGAACCTGCGGGGTGTATGGAAACTTTCCTGCAGCTGGAAATGTCAGCTGGAACGATAAGCTATTCAAAGCCGCGAATGCCCATTCTCAGGATATGGCTAAAGAAAACTTCTTCAGCCATACAGGTTCTGACGGATTAGCCTTTAGCGATCGCATAAAGGCCGCCGGATATAGTTACTCCAGTGCCGCTGAAAATATCGCTGCCGGTCAAAGCACTACACAAGCTGTAGTCAACGCATGGTTAGGCAGTGACGGGCATTGTAAAAACATTATGGGATCGAGCTATACAGAAATAGGCTCAGCCTGTGTCTCTTCTGAAAGTGCTGACTATAAAACGTATTGGACACTGCTGTTGGCGCGGCCGCAGTGAATATAAAAAGCCAGTCAGACCCTCTCAGGCGTGGCTGGCTTTATCATAAGACCTTCGAACATTCGCCCTTAGGGATTACGCCCCAAGTTTCAGTAGCGGTTTGCAATGCTGCGGGCAACGGTCTCTGAACACTCCCCAGCCGTCCCTATCAAGATCAAAGGTGGCTGTAAGCACGCATTGGCTCTCCTGATCCCCATCGGCAACCAACTCACCAAACTGAGCGAGCTTGAAAGTGAAACAGCCAGTAATTCTGATCACTTAGAGTTACGGGCTTTAAAATTTGGTAGGCATTACTGGACTTTGACAACCATACCTACTGTCTAATTATGAGATATAATTTACTGTGGGTATTCATAGCCAACTGTTATATCCAGAGAAAAACCATTGCTTTGGTCTAGGATTATAAAATTCAGCGTTGTCGAAGTCTTGTCTTTTTCGCCTTTGGGCTGCCAGTAGGCCATGTAATATTCGCGATCACTATCCCATTCATACCGGAAGCCAAGTGCAGCAGGGTTGCTTGAAGACACTGTAAAATAATAATCCTGATCAGATGATGTGCAGTGAAGTATATATTTCACTTCAGAATAATTATAATGATGCATTGAGCAATCTAGTTTTTCATCTTTGTTTATATAAACACTGTACATTCCAAGTAGTTCAGGAAGAAAGTTAACTGTGTCTTCTTTGCATACTTCTATTTGATGTTGTTCGCCTCCACTTACTGTAAATCCACTACCCTTCAACGATGCTCCGCCATCCGGCCATGTAAGTTCATACCTACCTTGCTTGCAATCACTCTCTACAGAGGAACTATCCGAGTCAGTGTTGCCCTCCTCATTCTCGCCAAGGCACGCTGTCAGAGGTAGTATCAGAAATATCATCCATAGATTTTTTAACATTGAAATTAACCATCACTTTGTCAAACTAGAAAAGTTGATAGGTTTTTCTGGCTTCTCGCTACCAGAATACCCATAAAAAGCAAGATAGAAAAAAATAAACCTAGGGCAGTTTATTTAGTTCAGGCAAAGAAGGTACAACAAAAAAGCTGCTACTTTGTGGATTAGATCCTTTGAAATTGTTTTCAGTAGCTGTGGTGAGCCTGTTAACTGTTATGTCGATGTAGGCAAGTGTGATATTTTGTTTCAGCTATATGCTGCTGAAAATCACTGGTCCTATGATCGGAATCTGTTGGAGTGTTGATGTCGTTATTTATGTAATGCATAGCCCTAGCACATCAAGCACCAGTCATGATTCTGGTCTCAGGACTACTATCTTCTTTTCCCCATCATTCACCTTACTGTTTATAGGCAAGTTTTGTCCGTTCCTTGTTAGTTGTTTAAAGATCAAGAGAGTAGCCCGCTGGCACGACTGATCTTCTGCTTCAGGGCCATCTCCAGCACCTTCTGCTCCGGCGTGATCAGGGTAAACATCTTTTTCGATCGGGTGATGCCGGTATACAGAAGTTCCTTGGTCAGAACTGCATTGACCTTATCCGGCAGGATCAAAGCGGTATGTTCAAACTCAGAACCCTGAGACTTATGCACCGTCATGGCAAATACCGTCTCAACACCCTGCAAGCGACTTGGCAGCACCCAGCGGATACCGCCTTTGCCATCCGGGAAAGCAACCCGGAAAGGGCTGATACCGGAGCCGGCCGTTTCTTCATTCCCCTGTGGTAACTGCAGGCAGATACCGATATCACCGTTCATCAGCTTGAGGCTGTAATCATTCTGCGTCACCAGCACAGGTCTGCCGGAGTACCACTGCTGCTCACCGGCATCGATCAGACGACGGTTAGCGAGTAACTGTCGGATACGCAGATTAAGGCCTTCGACGCCAAAGTCCCCCTGCCGAACCGCACACAGCAGCTGGAATTTCTTATGCTGCTCAAACAGCTTCAGCACCCAGCTTTCCAAAGCCTGTTCAGTAGATACAGACTGCTCTGAATCAGCAAGAACACGCTCTAACTCATTCAATTTTTGCAGATAAGGCTGATAACCGGTCAGTATCAGCTGGTCAAATGCGCTCCAGTCTCTGTGCTGTTCCTGAATTAATGGCAGTTCAAGGGCATTCAGCTCATCGGTAAACTGGCGGAAGTAACCCTGTAAACCTGCTAGGCCAAAGTCCAAAACACCCTGCTGATTCACCCAGGCGGCAAAGTCCAGCAAGCCCTGACCTTCAGAACGGTAGCAGTGGCGCAGCATGGTAGTAGCCTGACTCAGCATACGGGCAAGCTTTGGCAGGGCCAGAGTTTCTTGAGTGGCCTGATACTCTTCGCCGATCAACTGCCCCGTGGAGGATGCCACATAAGCACAACTCTTCTTACTGTAATGCCCCGCCTCTGCCTGCTGACAGAGATCCCCCAATACAGAGCCCGCTTCCACCGATGCCAGCTGGTCTTTATCCCCCAAAAGGATCAGGCGGGCACCCGGTCGAAGAGCATCCATCAGCCTGGCCATCATCTCCACATCCACCATGGAGGCTTCATCCACCACAACAATATCGGCTGGTAACGGATTGGCCCGGTTATGACGGAAGTGACGGGTATTAGCCTGACTGCCGAGTAAACGGTGCAGGGTGCTGACCTCGGTCGGAATTGATGCCTGCCACTGATCTGCAGGCAAATCCTGCGGGAACAGCCCCCGCGCATCTGCCGATAAAGCCTCAAGGTTCAGATTCAGCCGCTGCACACTGCCGGCGATAGATTCGTTCAGTCGGGCTGCCGCTTTACCAGTGGGAGCAGCAAGGCGAATCACCAAAGGTGGCTCGCCCTCTGCCAGCTCCAGTCCCTGCAACAGCGCCAAGAGGCGCACTACCGTGGTGGTTTTCCCCGTTCCCGGCCCCCCGGTAATAATGCTGAAGCCGCTGCGGGCCGACAGACCACAGGCAACCTTCTGCCAGTTAGGCACCAGCTGATCCGGTTCAGGCCCGAAAACGATCTGCATCAGAGGCTGAATCTTGTCAGATACTTCCAGAGGAACCAGACGCTGCTCAATGCCCCGGCGAACCTCCTGCTCGTACTGCCAGTAGCGGCGCAGATAAAGCAGAGGCCGCTCAGTGCTTCCTGTCAGCACCAGTGGCTGATTGCCTCGAGCCAAAACGACATCTGTATCCAGCTGGTCGCGTAAATCTTCAATCGCGGAACAAGCCGTCAGCTGTTCCAGCCATTGTGTCAGAGACACAGCATTAAGCTGACTGCGCAGCTGACGGCCGACCAGCTCCCGCAGGCGTTCCTCAGAAACCGGTGACAGTAAACCCGCTGGCTCTTGCTGTGCCTGAAGCAGATCCAGACACACGTGACCGTGGGCGGTACGTTCGCTCACCAGTGCTACTGCCAGAAGCACAGCATCCGGGCAATCAGCTTCCGGAACCTGCTGACGAATAAAGCGCGCAAAGGCCAGATCCAGCGCCCGGATAGCACCGGCTTCCTGCCAGATCTCCAGCTGCTGAATCAGGGGCAGATTCCCGGCTAGCTGTTGAGATAGCACCTGAGACGGTTCCTGTGACAAATTCTGGATCATTATTCCATCACTCATAACAACATCCCCTGTTCACCGGATTCATGGCTGTTAAAGCCGATCGTCACAGACTCACCCCGGAAGAGACGATCCAGCGCTTCAATCAACTCTTTCGGCGGGCGCTCAAAACACAGTCCCGATTCCTCCCCCTGCCATCCCCTAAGGAAAACATAAACCGAGCCACCGATGTGCCTGTCATAATCATAATCCGGCAAGCGGGCTTTCAGCTGACGATGCAGCGCCAAGAGATAAAGGCAATACTGCAGGTCATAACGCTTCTTCAGAATCGCGGCCACCATGGCATCATGGGTGTAGGCGGTATCGTCCTCACCCAGTTTGTTCGATTTCCAGTCCACCACGTAATAACGGCCGTCATGCTCCACCACAAGGTCGATAAAACCCTTGAGCATGCCATTCAGCTGATTGGGCAATGCTGCCGGACGGGGTTGCTGATCCAGCGTGTAACGGCTGACCAGCTGATCCAGCTGCTGGGTATTGACCGAGCGGCTTTCCAGCAGAAACTCCAGCTCTACCGCGCAGGCTTTGGGCGACAACCCCGCCAAAGAGAAAGGTTTACTCTCAGCAGTTGTTGACCTTGATACCGTCATCAGTGGCCAGGGCATCTGCAGAAAGACTTTCAGCCAATCACTCAACGGTGAAGCCAGATGCTCAATCTCGCGGAATTCACATTGCCGCTGCAGATACTCAAGGCGTGAGGCATCATCCAGTGCCGCCGCCTGAAAACCTTTAATCAACTGACCATCCTGGGTGCGGTAACGCTGGATTGCGGCCCACTCCAGCAAACTGTGCAGGAAGGTGCCCCAGCTGGCTCCCGCTGGGAACTGGTGCATAACATTCTTTTCATCAAGCTCTTCCGGAAGCGGTGCCCGCTCCAGAGGCTCATCCCGGGTTTCAGAGGCGGTTGCTTCTACCGCCAGTTCAGGATCAGCAACTCCAGAATGAGCAATACCGGAATGAACATTGTGATCAGCTCCGCCTCGCATACCGGCAACAGCTCCATATTCGATGGCCGAGTAACTGGCGATCCACCAGCCTTTCAGTGCATTAAGCTGCGGAGGAACCCGGGCAGGGCTCAACACCGGAGGCTCCGGTTGCTGCAGTCGGTTATCCAACACATCCGGAGTACGATCCAGCAAGCGAATGCTGTCACAGCCGGATGCCAAAGCCCGATAAGCCTCCATCACCGCCTCGGCAGTTTTGGTCTGAGCAGCATCACCACCAGCCAACAGATAGCCCATGGCGGAACGCTCGATCTGAGGTTTTTTCGCATTACCTGATTTCAGCGGCCCGATACCCAGCCAAAGCGCATGACTGGCACGGGTCAAAGCAACATAGAGCAGACGCATGTCTTCACTGATGCGCTCATCATTGGCCAGATCCCAGGCTTCGCCAAAGCGCGACTTTCCGGCAATTTCGGCGTAAGTCCGCTGGGAATCACCCAGCCCCTGCCGCCAATTCACCTGCGGGGTTTTACCGTCAATCTCGCGCCAGCTGCCGATAAAGGGCAGCAGTACCAGCGGGTATTCCAGACCTTTGGATTTGTGGATGGTGATCACCTGTACCAGATCGGCATCACTCTCAAGACGCAGGATATTCTGGCTGTCACCGGATTCGATCTGCTCAGACAGATGACGAATCAGCGCCTGTTCGCCTTTTACTTCAACCGCTGCCTGTTGCAGCCACTCCGCCAGATGCAGCAGGTTGGTCAGGCAACGCTCGCCTTCCGGTTTTTTCAGCAAACGGGCTGGCAGGCGATAGTGATCCATCAGCTGACGCACCATCGCCAGAACGCCCTGCTGCAGCCAGATACGATGCAAGCGGGTAAAGAAGAGCATCTGACTTTCCCAGCCAAGCTCATCTTCCCGCCAGTCGGCCAGCTGAGCCAAAGGCAGTTCCAGTGTATTGCTGCCCAGCGCCGCTCTAACCAAGCGCTCATCGCTCGGTTCGGCAACCGCCCGCAACCAATGCAGCAGATCCACCGCCTCGGCACTGGCAAAAACCGACTCCCGATCCGACAGATAGACACTGGCCACCTGACGTTTTGCCAGCTGATCCCGTACTAGGCGGGCTTCACTACCGGTACGCACCAGAATGGCGATATCTTTTGGTTTCAGCGGCTGATCGATGTTGAGAGGGCCGTTGGAACCATCAGGCTGTTGATCCGTTAAGATCGCAAAACCCGCCTGCTGTTGCTGTGCCAGATTCAGCCAGTGAGTCACCTGACTGGCGGCCACTTCTGCCGCCTGCTGACGATAGGCACTCATGCTCAGCGGCTCATCCTCGTCATGCTCAAAGGGCCAGAGGGTCATAGGTGCAACCGGCTGACCAAGAAAGCAGAGCTGCTCCTTGCGCCCCTTGGCATCCACTACCACATAGGGAACCTGATTGTCGCCATCGGCTTTAAAGCGGAAGGCTCCCCGGGGATGCTCCTCAGCATGCCGGAAAAGATGATTACAGGCGGCAACCACACCATCACTGGAGCGGAAGTTGCGCTTCAGAGTGTAGTGCCGTCCTGTAGTGGCGTTTCTTGCCTGCAGATAGGTGTGAATATCCGCGCCACGGAAGCTGTAGATCGCCTGCTTGGGGTCACCGATCATCACCAGAAGGTTCTCCTTCCGGTTCTCTTCAAGGTGATAGATGCGGTTAAAAATCTGATACTGAACCGGGTCGGTATCCTGAAACTCGTCGATCATGGCTGCCGGGAAAGCTTTGGCCAGTGTTGTCGCCAGATGCGGTCCATGCTCGGGGTCATTCAGGGCATCCGCCAGCTGAGTCAGCAGATCATCAAAGCCCATCTCGGCACGGCGTTGCATGCGGGCATCAAACTGAGTGCTGACCCAGTCCAGCGCATGGGCGGTCAGCGCAGATCGGAGATCGGTATCCGGTTCTTTTACAGCTACCTGATTTTGCTCACAACCCTCTTCGCCATCCATATCCGAAATGGCATCCGCCCAGTAAATCGCTCTGAGGCTGGTAAAAGCGGGGAAGTTTTTAACCTCCTGCTCTTTGCCCTTTTTAAAACTGAAAGCACCTTCGGCAAAGTTTTTCAGCTTACCGGGCGCTTTGCCCTCGTCCTTCGCCCAAAGGGCGATACTTTGCAGCAGCTGGGTAAATTTCTCCGGCTTGGCGCTGTCATGTTGAGTGCCGGAAAGCACAGGCTGCAGTTGCCACAGATAGGCTTCAATCTCTTCCTGCTGTTCTGCCCACTGGCGGCGGGCGGTTTGCTCAAGCTCTGCCTTACGGGCAGCCTCGGCTTCCTGCGCCTGCTGATGCTCATAATGGGCGTTCAGGCAGGCATCAAAATCCGACACAGCCAAAGGGCGACCTTCAAAACTCAGACCCGCCTGATGATTGCCCATCAGCCCCTGCAGACGTTGCTGCAAAGCTTCCGGTGAGGCGAAACAATCCAACACCAAGGAGACCTTGGTGGCAGATAAGGGATAAAAATGCTTACGCCAGTAATCCCGCACCACTTCAGCCAGCAGTTCACTCTGATCCGTCACCAGCTCACGGTTGAACAGCCCTCGGGTATCGAAAGCATGCTCCACCAACATACGGTTACACCAGCTGTGAATAGTGGAGATACTGGCCTCGTCCATGGATTCAGCGGCCAGTTTCAGGCGCCAGGCACAACCGGGCCATTCAGCCACCGGAATACTGGCCCGCAAAATATGGAGCGGATCGAAGGGATCCCTTTCTGTCTCCTGATCCTGAAAAAAGACAGCAGCTTCCACCAATCGGGCACGGATACGGTCGCGCAGCTCCTCTGCCGCCGCATCGGTAAAGGTCACCACCAGAATCTCTTTTGGTGTTAATGGACGATGGAAACCTGTGCTCTCAACATCTGTCTGCTTGCCATCGGCTTCTGCGCCATCTCCAACTTCACTGCCATGCCCAAGAACGAGTCGGGTATAGAGCAATGCCAGACTGAAGGTTTTACCGGTTCCGGCACTGGCCTCGATCAGCTGACTACCGGTCAGCGGAAATGTAAGAAAGTTAAAATCCCGACTTGGCTGCGGGTTCTGATCCCGATTCTGATCAAACGGTTGCGAACTCATGCGGCACCTCCCTCAAACAGAACCTTGCTGCTGCTTTTGCTTTCATCAGATACGGCATCCGGTGAATCACCCTCGGGCTGTGCAGGCTTCAGACAAGCTAACATAGGACCATAAAGACGCTCCGCCAGCTGATCAAAACGGCCATCAGCCGATAGCGCTTCAAAATCCGGCCAGAAGCGGGAATAAGCCGGATGATCGCCAATTTCGCCACTGCGGTTAAAGCCTCCCAGATATTCACCAGCTGCATCGCCATCGGTGAGATAACTGAAGCCGGTTTTGCAGGCCAGTGGCCAAAGCTGATTGATATTTTCCAGCCAGGCTTCCGCCAGATCTTTCAGCAGGGCTTCCGCCTCTTCAGTCGGAACCGGCTGCATCTGAATACTTTGCTGACTGTCGGCTCCCAACAGATGAGTCACCACAGGTTGTTCCAGCTGAGCAAACAGATGCGCGGGCCAGTGACGGATCAGGTGGTAATACTTGAGATCATCCCCCTGCAGCAATCGGCTTGGCTGCAAAATCAGACGTATGGTGTTGCCGTAGGCATCACGGCGCAGATCATTCAGCTGAGCTTCCAGCTGATCGCCTGAGGACAGCTCAAACACCCGAACACGGGTTGTGTGCGGTTGCGGATATTTTTGCTGCAGCATCTGACTCAGACTGAGGGGCTCATAAAGCGCATCCTTCAAGCGGTTCTGCTCCGCTTCCGCAAAGGCGGCCATGGGCAGTTCCCCCGCTGCCTGCAAACGATTCAGGGCTTCATCCAGCAGCAGATCCGCCGGAGTTTCCGGAGAGACCGCCTGCTGTTGTACGACACGATCTATCAGGGTTTTCTGCAACGCCCAGCGGCCAAGGCCATCCAGTGCGAAACGCTCTTCATCTTCAGCCATCTCGCCTTCATCAAACCAGCGCACACCTAAACGGCGACTGAAAAAGGTTTTCACCGGATGACGCAGAAACTCCGCCAGATCACTCAGGGTTAAAGGTGCATCCAACGCCAAAGGCGGCAGCTGAGAATCACCGGAGATCAGCGCCTGATCCGACATCAGGTTAGAAAGCTTGTGCTCGACCTGCTCAGAAAGCACGCCTGCTTCATGTACCTCCCGCCACTCTTTGGCGTAGGTGAAGTGCAAGGGGCGTCCGCCCTCATCCGGCAGAAAGTACTTCACACTGAACGGCTGCAACGGATGCTCGGTGGTGATGGCATCCAGCAGATCTGAAGCCTGATCGTCAGCCAGTCGCCAGCCTGCGGCCAGATAATCCCGCAGTTGTCCCACTAACACCGAAGGCGGCTTGGCAGTGTTATCACGAATATTGCGACCGACCCAAGAGATCACCAGACGCTCCCGCGCAGATAGCAGGGCTTCGAGGAACAGGTAGCGATCATCTTCCCGACGGGAACGGTCACCGGGGCGGTAATCGTTGGCCATCAGATCAAAGTCTGCGGCCTGCTGGCTGCGGGGATAATCCGCATCGTTCATACCCAGCAACCAGACCTGTTTAAAGGGAATGGCGCGCATCGGCATCAGGGTGGCAAAGTTCACCGAGCCACCGAGGAATTTCTGAGTGAGGGTGGGCTGATCGATACGACTTAACAGCTCTTCCCTCAGCACTTCAAGAGGCAGCAGCTCATCGGTCAGCTGGCCCAGTTCACACTCCTGACACCAGCTGTCCAATCCTTTGCTGATGTCACTGAGGGCACGCTCATCCGCTGGTTCCTGCGCGGTAAAGAAGCGATGGCAGAGTTCATTGATCACCCGCTCCCAGTCCCTTGGCGTTCTTGCGATCATCATGGCATCACGACTGAGTTGCAGTGCATCGATCAGCAATACCAGAGGACCGATTAGCGCTGCTTCAAGACCGGCAATCTCATCGTACGGTTCAATCTCATGCCAACGATCACTTTGCCCAACGGCATAGCCGAGCAGCATGCGCTTCAGACCAAAGAGCCAGGAGTTCTGTTCACCGGCTTCCGCAAGATCCAGCTCCGCTCGTTGCTGCTGATCCAGTCCCCAACGAATATTTGCCCCCTTGATCCACTGATGCAATCTTGGCAGCTGATCTTCCGTTAAGCCGAAGCGAGCCTGTAACGCCGGGGTATCCATCAGATCGAGTAACTCACTGACCGCAAAGCGGGCATCCCTAAGCTGCAGCAGAGTTTCAAAGGCGGTCAGCAGACTGTTAATGCCGCGCTGCCCCTGATCGGAAATATGGTAGGGAATAAAGCGGGAATCCCGCTGGCTGTATTCACCAGCAGCGTTCGCCTGCGAGCTGTATCGCCCAAAAACGGCCTGCACATGGGGAGCATAAAACGATACATCCGGCACCATGACCAGAATATCTCTCGGCTGAAGAGACTCGCCCCGCAGCTGCGCCTGTTCAAAGGCATCCAGCAGCTGATCGTGCAGAATTTCCACCTCACGCTGAGGGCTGTGGACGATCAGAAACTGCAGGCTGTTATCGGTTTCTGGGTCGATCCGGCTTTCAGGCTGCTCACTCAGCTTTTGCCGCTCATCCAGACTTCTCAGCTGATATATATCGTCCTGAACCTGCCGCAGCAGCGGCATGACACCGTTACCCTCGGGCTTTGGCGGTTGAAACAGGTCGATGCTGTTGAAGTGCTGGCGGTAAGCTTCCGGCTGATCACTTTCGTCAAGCAGGTGCAGGTAATCACGCCCCTGTTTACCCCAGGAAGCCAGCAGCGGATTGCCCTGCAGGTGCAGACTTTCCAACGGGACGCCTTCCGGCAATTTGCGGGCGGTGGTTCGGGTGTACTGTTTTAGCAGCGAGCGTCCTTCAATCAGGTCACCCCAGTAATGAGGACTCGGGTTATGGACAAAAAGCAGTACCTGACAGAAACGGGATAAGCCCTGCAGCAGCTCAAGAGTTTGTTGTGGCAAGGCGGAGATACCAAAAACGATGACCCGCTTTGGCAGCTCATCGGGTGCTTCAGCGAGTTGTTGGCACTGATCGACAATAATGCGGTGAATTTCGGAGCGACTTTTCTTAGCCCAGAAGCGCTCCTTTTCATCCAGCATTTCATGAGAATGCGTATCCAGAGGACGTTCAAGAATGGTCAGACTGAGCAGACGCCACAACGCAGGTTGCCAGAGTTGCTCGTCTGGCAGGGGGATCTGATTCGGCTCCTGTCCGACACGGATCAGAATATCCTGATTCTTCTCCCAGGCTTCCAGCCAATCGGCACGGTACACCTGATACTGGTCGTACATATCCGACAGTTTGGCTGCCAGCTGGTAGGTGCGGCGCGGGTCAGCATCTTTTTTCAGAAAGCCCAGCAGAGGCGATAAGCAGTCAGGATTGGAGACTTTGGCCTGCAACGCTTCCTGATCCGACAACAGCTGATACAGCGTCCAGGTCAGCGGGCCTTTATCAAACGGAGAGGCGCTGGGAATATCCGGCTCGAAACAGCGATAAGCCTGCCAGATAAAACGCCCCGGCAGCTGAACCTTCATCGCAGCAGCAATACCGCAGCCGCCCTTGTCTTCATCTTCCGCTAGCGCCATTTTCAGCCACTGAGCGATACCGTTACTCTGAACCAGAATCTGCTCATCATCTAACGGCCCCAACGGATAGCGCCGGATCCAACCGGTCATCACATCCCTGAGTTCTTCCAGATGATTGCCCTGAATCACCATCATGCCGGTGGGCCACTGTGCGTCTGACATAAGCGTCCTTGAAAACCTGACTAAACACCTGATCAGGCAAGCCAGAATCCAGCGTTAAACGCTATTCTGAATCTCAACCTGAAAGCTGAACTGCAAGTATATCGTCTGGCCGTAGCGCTTCCTATTTCAGGCTTGGGGATTTCTTGCGTTTAGGATAGAAATATTGGCCTTATTCAGGACGGGGCGACACTCGCAAAGAAGTAAAACGAAAAAAGCCCGTAATTCTGATTACTCAGAGTTACGGGCTTTTAAATTTGGTAGACATGACTGGACTCGAACCAGCGACCCCTACCATGTCAAGGTAGTGCTCTAACCAACTGAGCTACACGTCTTTGATGGGGCGTATTATAAGGATAACTTTTTGTTAAGCAACACTTTTTTCAAAAAATTATCCGTACACATCAAAGCTGAGCCAGAATAGTCTCTGCACTACTCTTCTCAACACCTTGTTCATCAACACCCAAATACTCAACGACGCCGTCATTCAGAATCATGGCATAACGCTGAGAACGAACACCAAACTGAACACCGGTCAGATCTTTTTCAAGGCCGACTGCTTCAGCCAGGTTACCGATCCCGTCTGCCAGCATGATAATTTCTTCAGCGTTTTGGTTCTTACCCCATGCATCCATCACGAAAGCGTCATTAACAGAGGTACAGATAATAGAATCAACGCCTTTAGCTTTGATTGCATCAGCATGAACTACAAAGCCCGGCAGGTGGGTCACGGAACAACCCGGTGTAAAGGCGCCCGGTACTGCAAAAAGAACAACCTTTTTGCCAGACAGCAGTTCATCAGTCTGAACAGATTCAGGGCCTTGCTCACCCATTACTTTCAATTCTACGTTTGGAACTTTCTCACCAACCTGAATAGACATCACTCACCTCAAAATCATCCATCAATATGGGTATTTGGAAAAATATACGCTCTGAACTGAAACTCAGTGCGATGACACTGGTAAATCTTAACGTATCATCCGGAAATAACCGAGTAAAATAGTTGGTGATGAAATTTGGTCAGATTTATCAGGCTATCTTTTGTCTTAGACCGCTATCAGATGGAACTTAGTTATGATAAACATTCACTGACTACCTACCCCTAAACACCCCTGTAGGCTTTTAACTACAGTCCAGGTGATCTAATGATGGATTTTAACGGAATAAATAAACTGTAGAGCCAATCTTTTGCTACCTTGAGAGAGTAAAAGGCTATGTCTGCAGCTAGAGCAGTATGGGAATACTGCAAGGGAGTACTGCATGAAACGATTGTTTATCGTCGAGGATGAAGCCATTATCGCAATGGATCTTGCCGAGCAGCTTGAGGAGTTCGGTTTCGACGTTGTGGGGGTCGCCCACGATGGTGAATCAGCGATTGAACAATTACAGGATCTTGATCCTGAGCTGATTCTTATGGATATCGTTCTGGGCAACGGTATCGATGGTATCGAAACGGCCGAAGAAATTCTTAAATCCCGTTCCATCCCTGTTATTTTCCTGACCGCATTCAGCGATAAAAACACCGTCGAGCGTGCGGCTAAGGTTGCCCCTTATGGGTACATCACCAAGCCTTATAACGCTCAGGCGCTTCGTGCCAGTATTGAGATTGCACTGACCAAGCATCAGCTGGAGCACAAGCTGCTGTACAAGGAGCGCTGGTTTTCACACATCCTGCATGCGGTTCATGATGGCATTATTGCCGTGGGTATCGATGGACTGATCCACTTTGCCAATGCTGAAGCCTGCAGATTACTCGAAGTGGGTGGTGTCGATGACCTGATACGGAAAGATGTCAGTGAATTAATCCAGCTATACGATCAGAATGGCACAGCACTGACCGCCTCTCCCGTTGCCAGTGCAATGCAGCGTAATGCTGTCATGCCTATTGTCTTTAATGGTTCTGTTAAAAACATCAATACAGGACACCGAATCTTTATCGACTTTTCTGCGGCACCTGTCCGTGGTGCAGCAAACAGAGTTATTGGAGGTTTGCTGGCTCTCAGAGATGCCTCTCATCGACTGCAGATTGAATCTGAAATCCGCAAAAGTGATGGTCGTTTTCAGGCCGCATTCAACAATTCGTCAGTGGGTGTTGGCTTAGTATCACTGAACGGCGGACTGATCGAGCATAACTCGGCTTTTTCGGAGTTGTTCGACCTCCCTCAGGTATCTGATATCAATATTACCGAAGCACTGTCACTCTCTTATAACGACAGAACCAAAATTCAGGAAGGACATCTGTCACTCCTTTCCGGTCAGGTATCTAGTTTTCAACATGAATTAAAAGTTCAGCTGAAAGAGAGCCATATAGAACGCTGGCTTATGATTAATATCAGCCTGCTGCATGATAAAGAGTCAAACCCGAGCTATTACTTCTACCAGATCTATGACCTGACCGATCGGAAACGTGCCGAACAGAAGCTTTATCATCTGGCCAATTATGATGCTTTAACGGGGCTTATGAACCTCCCTCAGGTTAAAGATGAGATCACTCATATTATTGAGCTCAATGAGTATGACCAGAATGGGATCGCTGTTATTACGATTGATATCGATGACTTTGACGTTATCAATGATCAATACGGGATCGCGGTCGGGGATCATATCCTGACTGAACTGGCCACCCGTTTAAACGATTTAGGGCATTATAATCTGGCCATTGGTCGCTTAGGTGGTGATCGTTTTGTGCTGATTATGCACTCACTGGAAAGCGTCAATCAGGCGATGTTTATTACTAACAGAGCACTTGATGAGCTTAAAGAACCCATTTTTGTTGATGATCAGGAGCTCCTTGTGACGGCCTGTGCCGGTATCGCTATCGGGCCGGATGACGGTATCACTGCAGACACCCTACTCAATGCCAGTGCTTCTGCTCTGCAGTTGGCAAAAGTAAATGGTCGTGGCCAGATTCATTTTTACAACGAAGATGTTGCGGAAAATGTGAAAGGCCGAATCAATAATGAGATTCGAATCACCAGTGCTCTGGCAGATGGCAGACTAACCTGTCAGTTCCTGAAAGCGACTCCTGTTTCGAGTGACTGTGCCCAAACTATTATTAAGGTTCTGGTCTACTGGGAAGAACGAGACTATTTTCTGACGCCGGATAGCTTTTTCAATATCGCCAATTACAGCGGTTTGTCCCGTAATCTGCTTTTAGCTGTCGTTGAAAAAGTCTGTTCAGAGCTAAAAAACTCTAAGGACACGGATAAGCCTGTTGTGATCATCCCTTTCTATCCTGCCATTCTTCAATCGGCCGAGCTGGTTAAAGATGTTGCGGTCCGTATAAGAAGTTATGGTCTGGAACCCTGTCAGTTTGTATTCGGCCTGACCGGTCGCTTAATGACCGATGGTAAAGCCGCCAGCCTGAAAATTAATGAAATCAAACAGGAAGGATTTCAGTTCTGCCTGAATCTTTTTAATGGTCAGAGTGCATCTGTTGATCTGCTCTACAATTTTGCACCGGAATACTGTGAGTTTGCTTTGACAGATGATCAGCCGAATCTGGCAATCTATTTGGATGCAACCATGGCCATGACACAGGCCCTGAAAATTCCGGTCATTCTCTGTGATGACCGTTCTGACAAACGGGATTCAGGCCTTAAAGATAAGGCAACTTATCTGCTACCGGATCGGTATCAGGCCATTGATCTGGGAACCATCAATAAAGATTAAGCATTATAGGGATTAAAGGTGGTGATAACGGATGTTGATTAAACTTAAGGAACCTTTGTTTCGCCATTTTTTCCCTGTAGTGGCAGGAGTGATCACCCTGGCGGGGGCTGGAATAATCCTCGTCGGCTGGCACTTAGAAGTAAAAAGTCTCGTAAGCCCTTTCGGTGCTGGCGTCAGTCGCTATAACACGGGTTTGATGTTTCTTCTTTTGGGGCTGACACTGGTCTCTTTTCCTGCTCGCTATAGCGTTCAACGCTTCATTCTTTTGCTCGCACCAATCACGCTTCTGTTTATGGCTCTGGCGACACTCTATGAATACGCCTTTGATCAGATTCTGGGTATTGACGAGTTTCTCTTTAAAGACTGGATGCCAGCAGAACAGGGACGCTATCCCGGCCGGCCCTCCCCGGCAACAACTTTAAGTTTTACGGCTCTGGCCGTCGCACTCATCATTCGCAATCTGGTAAGCACCCCAAATTCTGTGATCACCTATGAAACCCTAATGCGTCTGAGGTCTGCCAGGGTCGCGTTAGCGCTTTATGCATCTCTGGTGATGGCAACAGCAAGCACCGTTTCCATTGCCCTTTTTGTTTGGGGTACGGCAAGCTCAGAGACTATTTTTGGTCGCCTGTCTTCCGGCCAATCCATGCTGACAAGCGCCATTTTTCTGGTTGCCTGTATCGGTTTGATCATCAACCTTGTACGCCTTAAACCCTTTGAAATTCGCTTCCTTTGGTTACCTCAGTCTGTTTTTGTCGCATTTTTAGTGCTTGGTTTAGTTATCGCAAACAACACCCACGATAACAAAGAGCAATATTACAAACTGGAAGTGAATAACCATCTCACACTGATAAAAAAACTGGCGTTTTCTACGCTGGACGACGCCATCACAGACCTGAGTTCGCTCTCCTGGTATCTCGGAGACCCCTTAATGCAGCCCAGTAATTTTGAAAAGGCCTATGCACAGGGACTGGTAGGTGTTGTGCTCGAAAAATCCGATTTTAGCACTGAGGTATATGGTGAAAAGATCGATACCGCATTGCCTGACTGCAATCGTTCGCCCTATCAAATGAAATGGCTCAATGATCGTCTTTTAATCTCAGTTAAAGCCGCCGCGTCAAATCCGGGCAATGATCTTTGTATACACGGGTTATTCAATCAGGACTATTTTATAAAGCACCCGTGGCAGGAGCTTGGACTGAAGTTCACCACCAAACTGACACCGGTAGTGTCTGGTTTGGTAAATGATGAAAGCCAGTCATTAGTCCCACCCAATGTTGCCATTGCGGGACGCATCTTTGATGTTGAAATTACGCCAACATCTGCAACAGAGGCGATGTTCAAGCAGGATTCCCGAGCCTTTATTATTGCACTTTCAGTTTGTTTCGGTTTGATTGCAGCGGTTGCCGTCAGGATGCTGCTTAAGTCCCGTCATCACTACGATGCGATGGCTGAGGCAAACTGTCGACTGACGGCTTTAGAACAAAGAAACCGTAAAGTTCTGGAGATGGCTCCTGAGGCTGTCGTTCTGGTTGATGACTCGGGAACCATTGTTTATGCCAATCGCAGAATTCTTGAAATTTTCGGTTATCAGCCCGATCAGCTTGAGGGGCAACCTTTAGAAACCCTGCTTCCACCAAACCTGAGGGATATGCACCGCAGTCATCGCAAGCAGTACATACGTAACCCTGTTACCCGCGAAATGGGGCAGAATCTGGCCCTTGAAGCCCTGCATGCGGAGGGGCGCCCTTTCCCTGTTGATATTGTTCTCAGCCCCATTGAGTATGGCGATGAAAGGGTTGTTATGGCGATTATCCGTGATATCTCAGATAAATTGGCTGAAAAAAAGCGTATTGAACGGGATCTTCAGGAAAAAGAAGTTCTGCTAAAAGAGGTTTATCACCGGGTAAAAAACAATATGCAGGTGATTGCCAGTCTGCTGAAAATGCAGTCCCGCTCCAGCGAACACCAACAGACCAAAGAAAGCCTGAATGAAGCCGCCCTAAGGATTTCAGCACTGGCTCTGGTCCATGAGAAGCTTTACCAGTCCACAAGCCTGTCCCGAGCCAGTATCCGCCCTTATATTGAGAGTCTGACTGAAACGCTAAGACAAAGTTATCTGGGCTCTGTCCCTCTAAAAATCGCCATTAAAGCCTGCGATGGTGAATTTGAACCAGAGGTTATTGTGCCTATTGGGCTGATCCTGAATGAATTGATCTCTAATGCAATGAAGCATGCTTTTAAGGATTCGGAAGAACGGCAATCATCAACTATCGATATCCGCTTTATGCCGACAGACGGAGATGAAAATTACAGATTAAGTGTTTCGGACAACGGTGCTGGCATCGAAAACATTGCAGAGCTACAGAAAAGTAAGAGCCTTGGCCTAAAGTTGATCAGAAGCCTGACAGCTCAACTAAAAGGAAAACTCGACATTCAGTCATCTGAAACAGGTAGCTGTTTTAGTATCGATATTCCGGCCTCATCATTAAAGCCATCTGCATCACCGTTGGTTGCCAGCGGTATGGCTAAGAAATACACAAGAGAACAGCAACCGGAAAGTTAGTTAAGTAGTTTGGCGCTATTCTCTCCAGTCCTGACCAATTGCCTTAAGCGGCAGATCAAGACCAAGTGCAGGAACCTGTTCTGCAATCCAAGAAGGGAAGGTATTACTGTTTGGCCCCGGAAACATGGTGTATTGATTTGCCCATGGGTAGTTTCGTGCTGCTTTATCGATCTGAACAATCAGTTCATCAACCCCTTCCCCGCTTCGGCTAAGAAGGAGTTCCGGCTTTTCACCGAACCAGTAACGGTCCGGATAATCCTGTTCAATACGCAAGGCCGGTAAACCGCGTTTTTGCCGCCAGCCGATCACTTCGTAAACCGTGTAATTATCCGCATGGGATGGTTTCACCGAGATCCAGGTGTGAATCGCAAACAGGCCCCGCCAACCATAAACAGGCGCACCATAAACCTGAATGACAGCTTCAGGGGTTGATTCAGCTTTTGGCGCAATTCCGGCAGGTTCCCGGCTGGCAGTACGCCAGTCTTTGTTACTGCAACCTGAGGTGATCATCAGCGCCATCAGCAGCAAAACAATTCGGATCATTCTTTTGGCCTCTTCAGTAGGATTCTGCAGCTGCTTTACAGTACGAATCACCACAAGAACAGTTCACATCTCACTTTGGTGATCGATTATCACTAAAGAGGCAGGATCTGGTTAATATGCGGCGCGATGTCAATAGCTTGCAGCGTCTTCGTAGCGTTCTGACATCAGGAAACGATTCAGCTGGCTACCGTCTGCTGTCAGACCGCCTTCCTGCTTTAATCTCTGATATCCCTTATTCAGTGCCAGTAAAACGTCAGGGCGGTTTTTATCCACCCAAAGAGCTAATGGCGAAGAAATTAACGGCTTATAGTTAAACTCTCCGGTTAGCCCCCGTTTTTCAAGATACCAGCTGAAATGACTACCGCCCCACAGGTACTCCGCACGCTCATGCTCCAGCATCCGGATGGCACTACTGTTGTCCTGCGCCATCGCAAGTTTTACAACGCCCTGATCTGACAAGGTTCGGAGATTTTCAAAATAGCGATATGGGGAAAGCCAACCTCGGATGATGATCATTTTCCGGTATCGGAGCTCCTCTTCGCTGTCAGCAATCAGATCAACTGGTGTTTTGGAGTAAATCCCAGCTGTCCAGGGGAAGTGCCAGTTCGCGTCTGAACAACAATTACCAAGACTGGGATGTCGCCCGGTGATAATCACAGAAGCCGTTCCGTTAGAAATGCTCCGATAAACACGAGCTACCGGCAACATTCTCAACTCACAATCGATCTGCGCTTTGGCACATATTTCTCGAACTGTCTCAATAACGGTCCCGGAAACACGGCCGGTATGAGAAACATGAGCCAGTGGCGGATATTCAAAAAAAGAGATAACGACCTTATCACCCGGTAAAGCAGGTTCGGTGGGGACACTTGCAGCGGAAGCTGGCAAGCTCACAGCAACAAATAAAAAACCAAGAAAAGTTCTGATCAGCGTTAGCATGAACATCCCTGAAATAAAACGTAAAAAGAAAGTAGAGACGCTATTCTACCTGTGTTGTTTCAGATGAAAACAGTAGCTGAATCAATACTCGGGTTGAGTTGCAGATATTATTTTCAGCCTCAGCTAACGCTTGCTCAAGAGGCATTCCTTCTGGTGTGATCGATAAGGCGAGATCAATCCCCTCTTCATAAACCGCCTCATAGCCATCACCAAGCCTTCCGGCAAAGGCAACCACAGGAATCTCAAATTGCTTTGCCCGTCTGGCAACACCTACAGGGGTCTTACCCGCTAAAGACTGACCATCAAGACTGCCTTCACCGGTGATGACCCAATCTACGTCGGCACACTTCTGATCGAACTCAACAATGTCCAGAACCTGCTCAATACCGGGTTTAAGGCTTGTATCAAAAGCAGCCAGAAAAGCAGCGGAAAGGCCTCCGGCAGCGCCACTACCGGGAATATCTTTGATCTGACGACCATAGGTTTCATTCAGAATCTCGGCCCAGTTCTCAAGCCCTTGGTCTAAAGCTGTAACCTGCTCGGGAGTAGCCCCTTTTTGCGGGCCAAAAATTGCACTGGCTCCCGTGGCACCGGTAAGGGGATTATCGACATCGCAAGCCAGCATAAACTGACAATCTGCAAGCCGGGGATCAAGGGCACTGACATCAAGGCGGACAACCGATTTTAGATTACCCCCTGTTGGTGCCAGTGCCGTACCAGATTTGTCCTGTGCTTTAGCACCCAAGGCGGTCAGCATACCAAGGCCGCCGTCGTTGGTAGCGCTACCACCGAGAGCGATCAGAAAGTGGCGAATACCAAGATCAAGAGCATGCAGAATCATCTGGCCAACACCAAAGGTGGTCGTCAGTTCAGGATTTCGCTTCTCGGTAGGTACCAGATGAAGACCTGCAGCCTCAGCCATCTCAATAACGGCAGTATCGTCAGACAGTATTCCTATCTGAGCATTTACCATAGGCTGTTCAGAGGTTTCAGTTTCTTTGGCATAAGCCAGCGGACCACTGACTTCAATGGCTTCTACATTGCCATCCAGAGCAGAAACCAAAACCGGAAGTGTGCCTTCACCACCATCTGCCATGGGCAGTAAAATGGTTTCAGCATCGGGAAGTTCCGCTTTAATGGCCTTATCGATAGCAACACAAGCCTGGCGGGCAGACATGCTTTCTTTAAATGAATCCGGAGCAATCAGAAATTTCACAAAAGGCCTCATTATTTTCTTTGTTGTCAGTGGCACTAATTCACAGATTGAGCTTCAAACACATTTCACTGCGTCTCTCAGTCATTAAATCACTTTTTGTGACAAGGCTCACACACTAAGTAACTTGAGAGACTGATCACAAGTAATTACTCTTATCCGTATTACCCCTAACAGGTTTTTCTCATGTTTCGCCGGTTATTTATGCAAGACAAGTCAGCACCAGCAACACGCAACTTGAAATGGCCTCTAGCCGCGCTTTTGCTGGCGATGCTGGCGATGCTGGCGAGCCCGTCTGCGTGGGCTGAATGTCCCGACTATAAAGCTAAAAGTGCTGCGAATACGCTTTCCAAAGCTTTTTTGGGCAAGAATAGTTCTGTCTTTCAGCCAGCGGTGGTACTGAAGCGCCATCATCCCAGCCGGCAGAAAGAGGTTGCCAGCTACATTAAGGCAGGTAATCAGTACTACACGATGTTTTCCATTGTGAACGGCAGCTGCAAAGCCTTCTTTATCAAGCGTGCTGGTCCCCGTTACTAACCGCCCCCTCAATAACCATCGCACTTCAAAACTGATCTCGAATTAATAAAAAAGCCCCTGCAGATTTCACTCTGCAGGGGCTTTTGACGTTTAGATGTCATCCGTGAAGTAGCTTACACCACTTTCATTTTCGGATGAGGTTGATACGGAATGCGGAAGAACATGGCATAAAATACCGGTACCGCAATCAGTGTAAGTAGGGTGGCAAAGCCTAGTCCGAAGGAGATTACCACTGCCATCCCTTCAAAGAAGGCATCAAACAGCAGAGGCACCATACCCAGAATCGTGGTAATTGCTGCCATACACACCGGGCGTACGCGACTTACTGCCGAGTGGAACACCGCTTCGTACGGCTCAACACCTTTGGACAGTTCATAATTGATCTGATCCAACAGCACGATGCCATTCTTAACGATCATGCCGGAAAGGCTCAAAAAGCCCAGTAGTGCCATAAAGCTGAAGGCGGCATCCATAATCAGAAGCCCCTGGGAAACACCAATCAAAGCTAAAGGCACACAGAGCCAAATCACAATGGATGCTTTGAACGAGTTGAACAATAGCACCGTAATAATGAACATAAACAGGTAGCCCATTGGCAGAGAACTGAAAATGTTCTGCTGTGCATCACGGGAGTTCTCGTACTCACCGCCCCATTCCATGCTGTAGCCACGTGGTAATGCAATCGCTTCAATATCAGGTCGAATACGGCGGAACACTGCATTTGCCGTCTCATTACCCATGATTAACGGATCACCCATCACCGTGATTGAGCGCTTGCGGTTACGGCGTTCAATAATTGGGTCTTCCCAAACAACCTTAAAGTCAGAAACCAGACTGCTTAGAGGTACATAGCTCTTTGTCGCCTGACTGTACACCTGAAGATCATGCATCTGTTCGATGCTCAGACGCTCCTGAGCCGGTGGCTGCATAATGATCGGAATCTGCTTGGTGCCCTCGCGGTAAACTCCCACCTGAGTACCTGAGAAATTCATCAGAAGAACACGATCGATCTCTTTTTTCGTGATACCAAGACGGCGTGCATGGGCTTCATCAAATACCGGACGCAGCACTTTGACGCGCTGACGCCAGTTATCCTTGATGCCTTCGATACCGCCGTCAGCTTCAAAGACAGCTTTAGCCTTCACAGACAGTTGTCGCAACACTTCAGGATCAGGACCGATAAAACGAGCTTCAAGTTTCGAGCCACTTGATGGACCCAGCATCAGACGATCGAGTTTAAAGTCCAGATCACCATGATTGGCATTCAGATATTGGTGGACCTTGGCGATCATGTCAGGAATATCATCCCCCTCTTTGGCCCGAACCACGATCTGGCTGTAGCTGGTATTCGCTTGAGCAGCGGAATACGTCAGCATAAAGCGCAGCATGCCCTGACCTGTGGTCGATGACGCATAGAGTACACGATCATCTTTCAGGATGAAGTTCTGAACATCCTGAACCCGGGCATAGGTCTCATCGATATGGCTTCCTTCCGGCATCTCCATGGTCACAAAGAACAATGGTGTTGTTGATGGCGGGAAAAAAGCCTGTTTCACAAACTGGAACGCCCAGCCTGCAGTAAACAGAGATGCAACCAGAATAAGCACCGTGGTTTTTCGGTAATGGAGCGCTCGGGAAAGCAGCCACTTGTAACCGGTAAACAGAATCCCTTTGTATGGGTCTTCCAGCTCGTGTTCCTCTTTCACCTCTTCCTTAAAGAAGAGATCACAGAAGAAAGGCGTCAGCGTGATTGCTGTAATCCAGCTCAGGAACAGGGAAATCAGAAGCACCTGGAACAGAGAGCCCACAAACTCACCAACGGAATCCGGTGAGAGGCCAATCGGGGCAAAGGCGACAATGGCGATGACAGTAGCGCCCAACAAGGGCCATTTAGTTTGTTTAACCACATCCTCTGCGGCCTGTAGCTTGCTGTAGCCACGTTTCAGGCCGATCAGAACGCCTTCCGTAACAACAATGGCGTTATCAACCAGCATACCCAGCGCGATAATCAAACCGCCCAGAGAGATACGCTGCAGGTTGATCCCCATATACTGCATGACGATAAAGGTGCCCAGAATCGTCAGCAGCAGGATAAGGCCGATCAGAATGCCCGAACGGACACCCATGAAGACCAGCAGAACCAGAATAACGATACCAACGGCTTCAAACAGGTTAAGCAGGAAAGAACTGACAGATTTATCAACCTCATGGGACTGGAAGTAGATCGTATTCAGTTCGATACCCGCAGGTTGCTGGTATTCCAGCTCATGGATACGGTCTTCAAGATGCTTGCCCACATCAACAACATTCACACCTGATGAGAAGGAAACACCCAGCAAAAGCGAACGCTGGCCGTTAAAGTCAACACGATGATTAGCCGGATCTTTATAGCCACGGCGAATTTCAGCCACATCACTCAGATAGACCGTATCACCGGTTGGTGAAGGCAGCAGCAGGCTTTCAAGGGCCGTAAGGTCTTCAAATTCACCTGTTGTGCTGATACGAATGTATTCGCTACCCACCTTAACGCGACCAGCGTTAGATACAGCATTCTGGCTGCTCAGTAGCTGATCCAGCTGACCCACGGTTATGCCTAACGCAGCAAGACGCGCACGGGAGATCTCGATAAAGATCTGCTCCTGCTGCTGGCCGGCTATAGCCACCTTGCTGACACCATCAACCAGAACCAGCTCACGGCGCAGAAAGTCGACATAGGATTTCAGGTCATTGTAGCGATAGCCTTCACCGGTGACCGCCAGCAAAACGCCATAAACATCGCCAAAGTCGTCAATGACATTAGGTGATGAAGCGCCCTTTGGCAGAGACGTTGACAGATCACGCATCTTTTTCCGAAGTTCATCCCAGATCTGATTAAGATCCGGACCACGATAGGTATCTTTAACCGTCAGCTGAACTTTGGAATAGCCCGCTTTACTGGTGGAGACCAGCTTATCAACGTAAGGCAGATTCTGAATCGCCTGCTCGATGGGATATGTAACTTCCTCTTCCACCTGTTCAGGTGTTGCACCCGGGTAATAGGTAATAACCAACGCATCTTTAATGGTGAATTCGGGATCTTCAAGCTGACCGAGTTTAGAGAAAGAGATCACGCCACCAATCAGCAGAATGAAGGTAATCATCCAGCTGGAGACTTTTTTCTCGATAAAATATTTAGCGATACTCACCCTTACAGCCCCCGCTCTTTAACCCAGGGACGCACTTCCATGCCTTCTTTGATGGCATGAACACCTGCAGCGACAATCTGCTCACCTTCACGCAGACCGGAAGTCACCTGAATCATATCGCCCTGAAGCTCACCAATGGTGACCGCACGCTTGGTTAAGCGATGATCTTCGCTGTTGTAGACCCACACGGAGCGATCTTCACTGTCTACCGGCTTAGCTTCATCCATAAAGACAGCCTCAACCGGAACCAGCCAGAAAGCAGGGTCACCCAACAACTCATTTACATTAACTTTAACTTCGGCGGTCATACCCGGTAGCAGAGTGACGGAATCCGGATTTGGACGCGGCATGGTCAGAATAACGTCATAACCCTTAGTGCTTGGGTCAGGATTGGTGCTGTGCTCTTTGTAGCGAGCTTCAAAGAACTTACCCGGTACACTTTCCACTGAAACCTGAGGCAGGTAGCTGGTGTTATCTTTGCGGATTCGGGCAATAAGATCTTCAGGAACCTGAAAACGTACATCGATGGTCTCAGCATTCTCCAGCTTCACAATAGGCGCTGTTGCGCTGACAAATTCGTAGTTATCGGCATAAACCTTAGCGATGACACCGTCATAGGGCGCTTTAATAGCACTGTAGGTCAGCTGATTCTTCGCTTGCTGCAGTGCTGTCTCTGCTTGCTCCATAGAGGTTTTAACCTCATCCAGCTGCGCCTGAGTGGCAGCCTTCTGTTTCACCATAGCGCTGATACGCTGATGCTGAAGCATCGCCAGGTCATAGGCTGTTTGGCGCTGTTTCACATTCAGCAGGAAATCCTGATCGTCCAGCGCTGCTAACAACTGACCTTTGCGAACCTTCTCCCCTTCCGTTACCGGCAGCTTTTCCAGTTCTCCGGAAACACGAAAAGCCAGGTCCGTTTCCTGACTGGCAACAAACTCTGCCGGAAAATATCGGATGGAGACACTCTGATGACCGATAGTAGCCAATTTCACAGGTCTAATGATTTCTGCAGAAGCTTCAACGGCCTCTTCTTTCTGACAACCTGCCAGCAGCAGGGTGGATGATAAAGCGCAGGCGATCACAAATGAACGTGATGGAGCAGGCATCGTTATTGTTCCTCGGGTCTGGGATCAGGTTCGTTCTTATATCTACAACTAATTCAGGGTTTTGCCGGATACTCTAACAACTATAGTCTTAATAAGTATCTGAAAGGCAAATATCGGGACGAGCATATTAGAGCAAATGCGTCAGATGAGACATCCTAATTATTCATCAAATTAAAACAAGTGATTAAACAATTAAGACCAAAATGAAAAAAAGCCAGCGTAATACCGGCTTTCAGGAATGGGTATCAGTGAGATTAAAAGCCTTGAATGGGTTTAGGGCAATTCAGTTGAGGGCAGGCCTGTTCACCATTTGGTCGCTGACTTTTAGAAATAATTTCCTGCAGGCTATGACGGATATTCTCATCATCCGGTGAGAGTGTGATGGCACATTGTACTGCCTCAAAGGCTGTGCGGTAACATTGACGTGCGAGCTGAATGTAGGCGATGTTATTCCATAACTGACCGGAGCTTCCCAGCGCTGGGCTTGCCAGAAGCGTATCGGAGGCCTGATCAAACAATCCGGACTGGAAATAGGTATTCGACAGCGCCAGCCTCATTTCATCAAATTCAGGCCACTGCTTAACCCCTTGCTCCAGAGCTTTTTGTGCCGAAACATTTAGTCCGACATCGGCCAGGTCAAGACTGGCTTCCAGATAGGCTGTTGAATCAGCTTCAGCAGGGATCTGACCGGGTTTCAGGAAAACATAGGCCCAGCGATCAGTCCTGTCCCAGGTATTCAGGAAGGTGTCAAAATCGACTCTGTGCTCACGATAAGTTGCAGACCGTAGAATAAGCTCCTGTGCATTGAGGTCATAACCCACAATGACAGCAAAATGCCATTGCGGCAGACTCTCGAGAGCCAGGTTCTGGAAAACCAGAACCGGATAACCGGATTCAACCTGTAACAGCAGATGATTAAGATCCTGCTCTACTTTATAGGCCATCAGACCATAGCTACGGCCCGCACTGACCATTTCCAGAGGCAAAGTCCCCTCCTGCTCCGGCAGATAAACCCGATCAATCAGATCGACTGGTTCAACCTCATACCCCTGATGAGTCAAAACAGTAGCTAACGCCGCAGGCCCACACTGGTATTTCTCCTGTGGAAAGAAAGGCACATCCTCGATATTTACAGCCCGAGTCGCTGGCAGCGCATACGCTGAATGCAGGTTAATTGACGCGCTTCCCTCTTCTTCTGACTGCTTTGCAGGATTAGAGCCACAGCCCGCTAAAACGATAGTCAGTAAGAGACACAGGATCAACATGCCAGCAGATCGACGGTAAAGCTCACCTCGGAATAAAAATAAAGGTCGTATTACTGAGCGAGGATTCATCGTGATGATTACTAATTCAAAGAGTATGAAGGACGAAGGAGACTGAGCACAGGCTTATCAGCCTGTGCTCTGGAGATCAGAGAACTCTGTATCTCAGCGATTAATGTTTTTCACAAACGGGAAGACATCAGTTGCACCCAACATATCGGTGATTACAAAGACAACGAAGACCATAAAAGCCAGTCCAAGAATATCCTGACCTGCTGGCTGATCTGCCAAATGTTGGTTCAGCTGAGCGATCTCTGCATCAGACATGGCTGCAACACGGGACTTTGCTAGTTCCGAATCAACACCCAATTGCGTTAACTGCTCCTGAACATCAGCACGATCAAACAGGGCAATAGCCTGTTGACGATCCAGTTGCTGCACAATGGCCTGATTACTGATCATAGCGGCCTGAGCCTGATTAACCGTTACAGACAGCATCAGAACAGCCATCACACCCGCTAATACACGTTTAGCTTTTTGAATAAGCTTCATAACTACTCCAATCGTTTTTAGACAATTTACCTAAACCAAAATCAGCTGTTAGCCTGCCGACCCAACACGGAATTCGTTATCCAGCACGCTGATACCCAATCCAGGTTTCTTATTCACTTTAATCTGAACCGGAATGCGCTCTTTCATGGCGCTGATATGGCTGATGACCCCGATCATCTTACCGCTGGCATTCAGGTTATCGAGGGCATTCAGCGCCATCTCGAGTGTTTCACTGTCCAGTGTACCAAAGCCTTCATCAAGGAAGAGTGAATCGATACGCACTTTATGACTCACCAGATCAGAAAGCGCCAGAGCTAGGGCCAGACTCACCAGAAAGCTTTCACCGCCGGAGAGTGTCCGAGTATCCCTGACAGCATCGGCCTGCCAGGTATCCAGAATTTCAATCTCCAGTTCCGCATCCGCCTTACGACGCAGCTGATAGCGATCATGCAGCTGCAGTAACTGACGATTAGCGAGCTCTATCAGATATTCCAGAGTCAGCCCCTGAGCAAAACGGCGGAATTTATCGCCGTTGGCAGAACCCAGCATGTGATTCATCTGTGCCCAAAGGTCGGCCTTTTGCTGCTGTTGATCGATCTCTTCTGCAAGAGACTTCAGCCCTTCACGGCGCTGCTGATCCTGCTTAAGGATTTGACGCTGCTCGGTTAATTCCGTCTTGAGCATCTCCGTTGCTTGTTCCTGCTCGGTGAGCGTTTTCTCCAGTTGAGGAATCTTTCTTAGGGCTGCATTCACATTTTTGTTTGATAGCTCATCAGAAAGCGCGCGCCATACTGTTGTCTCATCCGATTCACTGTCATCTTGATCTACGGAACGGACGAACTGAGTCAGAGTGTCCTGATTAACTCTTAACGTTACTTCCGCTTCACGCAATGCGTCATCAAGCTCCGTTTTCAACGCCTGCCAGGCTTCGTATTCAACGGCATCCGGCAGTGCCTGCTCAAAGGCTTTCTGGGTCTTGAATGGGCTCGCTTCCAGTGTTGCTTGCCAGTTTTCCTCTGCAACTCTGAGTTTTTCTTCAGCATCTCTACAGTAAGACACCTGCTGACTATGTCGAGCCTTTAGCTCATCGGCCTTCTCTTTATGCTGAGCAAACTGAACCCGCATCTGCTCCAGGTGTTTCTCAGACTGCTCCAGCTGTGCCTGAAGGCGGATGCGTTCTTCCTCAAGGGTCGCACTACCAAAAGCCAGATGACGTTCCTCTTTCAGCTCTTGCCAACTCTTTTTAAGAACATCGAGTTGGGAGCTGATCTGCTGACAACGATCACCCTGTTCAGCGATTTGCGCATGCAGATTATTCAGTTGCAGCTGCAGTTCCCGAAGCTTCTGCTCTCCCTGGCGTTGATTCTCAGAGGCCTGTTGCCATTCGGTAACCTGCTGGCGAAGCTGGATAATCAGCTGATCCTGTTGCTCTGAACCGGATAACAACTCAGGTAAAGCCGTCTCAAATCCAAGCTGATTCAGACTCTGCGACAAGCCTTGTTCAATTAGTCCGATCTGCTGCACAAACTTATCAGAGGCTGTTTGAGCCTGATCCAGCTGGCTGCTGAAGCGTTCAACTTGCTTCTGTAACGCATGAATTTTGGTTAATGAATCCTGATAACCCGCCTCACGCTGCTGTATCTGCTGTTGCAGCTTCCAGATCTGCTGTTTTAATCCGTCACGTTCGTTGCTTGCGGACTGAAGGATTTGTGTCGAATTTTTAAGTGTCTGGCTCGCTGCCAATGAAAAGTCAGGCTGAATATTGGACAGTCCCGATATCTGATCATAACAATGGATGACAGCTTCCAAAGTTGGACTCAGATCACCAACGCTTTGATTATTAAGCAGTTCCTTTAAGCGGCTAATAATGCCGCCAAGCTGAACAGAAGTCTGTTGCCATCCGGTTTCAGCTTGTTGCAGGCTTTGCTGCTTCTGTTGCTGCTCCTGAGTCAGAGACTCGATACGCACCTTTAGCTGATCAATCTGGTTTGTAAACTGCTCTCCTTGCTTACGGGTCTGCTCAAGCTGGGTACGCATCTGTTGAACGCGGGATTCAGTTTCACTTAGCACAATCCCCTGATACTCATGAATCCCGGGATGTTCATGGGAACCACACAAAGGACAGGCTTCATCGGGTTGCAGTCGGTTTCTGGCATCCTGCAATGCGCTGATCTGACGTTCCCGTTCCAGCAGACGCTCCAGGTCCTGAAGGTGAGAACTGAGTTTCTTATACTCTTCCCGCAGTGCTGCCCTTTCTTTCTCAAGCGACGCTGCTTGCTGACTGTATTGGCCTGAATCTTTTTGCTGCTGTTGCAACTGCTCTCTTAGCTTAAGGGATTCCTGCTGAAGATAAACCAATTGCTGAGCAGGTTCTGATAGCTGATAAAGCTCATTCAGAATCGAACGGGTCTGATCATCATTATGAAGGGGATGCTTCGAGAGTTGCTGTTCAAGCGGTTCCAGCTGCTGGCGAAGTGCATTTCGGTCAGCTTCAAAGCCTTTTGTCTGTTGCTCAAGTGGCTCCAGCTGCTGCTGAATCTGTTGTAGTTGCTGTGCAACAGACTTATGCAGTTCTGTATGCTGCTGATGTTCCTGATAGAGTTCGAAACGGCGTTTAAATTGTTCAGCCAGTGCGGGCAGTTGCTCGGCCAGAGGCGCGCAATAAGCGTTATTTTCAAGCCATTGGCGGTTTTGCTGCAGATAGCCCTGTTGCTGGTTTAAATCTGCTGCCAGTTGCTGTTTCTGAGATTCCAAAGCAAGGCGCTGTTTATCCTCTGGCTCCAAGAGTCGTTGTTGCTCTTTAACCTGAGATTCCAGTCGACGAATTTCTTCATCCAGCGGGGCCAGCTCTTCATTTAGCCGCTTTTCAGCTTCTGCTTTGTGTGCTTTATCGGCTTTTAATGCAGTCTCGGCAGTATTAAAGCGATGCTCGGCTTTCTGGCGCTCTCCCTCCTGAAGCTGATGGGCCTGCTCCAGTTGCGTTTTCTGCTCTTCAGCAGTCGCTTTATTCTGCTCCAGCTCTTTCATTTTCTGGAAATGAGGCTGAATTTTCTGGGCAGGGCCAGCTTTCTCAAGCGCACTTAGAACGTCTTTATGCTCCTTAAAGGCAGCCTGAGCAGCTTTCAGAGTGAATTCGGCCTGCTCATTCTTTTGCCAGAGCACATCCAGCTGCTTAAAGGCATCCAGCTCAGTCTGTAAGCGTTTCTGAAGCGGCGTTACAGACTTAAGTTCTGCTTCTTTTTGCTTCAGAGCAGCTTCGTATTCTGCAATCTGATCCGGTGTCAGTAACTCTACCCCTTCAAGACGGTATTTGAGCTGAGTAACGGCATCCTGCTCTTCTTTATGGCGCAGGTAGATACGTTCAGAAATTTGGCCGTAGATCTCAGTACCGGTCAGCTTTTCGAGCAGCCCCGCTCTTTCACTGTCACTGGCATTCAGGAAGGCGGCAAACTGCCCCTGAGACAGCAGCATCGATTTAGTGAAACGATTGAAATCGAGACCTGTTATCTCTTCGATCAGACGGTTTTTGTCCGTGATCTTACTGGCCAGAATTTTGCCTTCGCTATCAGCCAGCTCAACCGTTGGAGCCTGTAATCGCAGTGTCTTTGCGGCTTTACGTTGAGCCCAAAAGGCGCGATAAACAGCACCATTAACGGCAAACTCCACTTCAGCAAGACAGTCCTGGGTGTGATGGGTCATCAGCTGATTGTCGGAACCGGAGACCTGAAGGCGGGGTGTTTCGTGATAAAGCGCCAGACAGATCGCATCCAGCAGCGTTGTTTTACCGGCTCCCGTGGCACCTACGATGGCGAACAGACTACTGCCGTCGAAAGGTTGTTGAGTGAAATCGATCTTCCACTCTCCTTTCAGGGCATTAAGGTTTTTAAGGCGAACGGAGAGAATTTTCATTGTGCACTCTCCTCCTGCATACCAGACTGAATCTGTTGAAAACAGTCGATCAGGGCGCTGCGGCGATCTTCATCCAGCTCTTCCTGGCTTAGGCGCTTCAGGAATACTTCCTCTGGTGTCAGCTCATCCAGCTGAACGGAGGGTTTATGGTCAGCAAGGGTCGATCGTGCTCTGTTCTCTCTGCGAATCCGAAGGACTTCAACCGGTTGTTCGCCGATCAAGGCTTCGATTCTTGGCTGCAGATCCGCCAGATAATCTTCCGTCTGCACATTGATTTCCACCCAGAGGGTCTGGCCACTGGCTAGCTTAGCGGTTTCATCACTCAGATCTGATAGTTGGGTTTCGATATCGGACAGGCTGCCACTTAACCGTATCAGCGGTTGAAAGACCGGAACCGTCAGGCTTTCAGCCTTAACAAAACCAAGTTCCGGCTGCAGTTCAACGATCAGTACCTCTTTCTCTCTTCCAAGCTCATCAAAGCTAAGCGCCATTGGTGAACCGCAATAGCGGATATGCTCGGTTTTAGCGACTTTTTGCGGCCGATGAATATGCCCCAGGGCGATATAGTCCGCAGGAGGAAAAGCATTGGCGGGAAACGCATCCAGGGTGCCAATATAAATATCTTTTACCGATTCTGAGGTGGAGGCACCAACAGTCGTCAGGTGGCCTGTCATCACGACCGGCAGCTCCGGATAGTGTTTGTTAGCAAGGTCGAACAGTTGCCGATAATAGCCCTGAATCTGCTGGGTTAGCTGCTGTTGGCGCTGTTCGGCCGATTGATCTGAACGACTTCGCATCAGATCACTGGGACGCAAAAATGGGATCGCACAAAGTACAGCTGCTGGTTTTTGTTTGGCATCAGTCAGAGCAATCAGTACATCTCGGAGATGTTCACTGGCAAGGTCATCCGTACCGTCATCAAGGGATTCAGGGTCGGCACCAGCTATAACCTGTGTGTTCAGAGCATTCAGCAAGCCTTTTGACTCATTCAGAACAGCAACGGAATCATGATTACCGGCTAACAGAACGAGCTGGCAAGTAGGACATTCCTGATGCAACCGGACAATAAACTGGTTATAAAGCGCCCGCGCATAACTGGGTGGTGTGCCGGTATCAAAGATGTCGCCTACCACTAGCACGGCATCGATCTGATGCAATCTGACTTGTTCCACCAGCCAGCGCAGAAAAGATGCCTGCTCCTGTTCCCTGCTTTTACCATAGAAAAGCTGGCCCAGATGCCAGTCTGATGTGTGCAGAATCTTCATAGAACATCCCTGAAATTTCGGAAACCGGAAGCAGAAATAAAAGATCAGGCCGGATAGCCTGATCGGTATGAACGGAATAAGGTGTATGTTACGTCGAGCTAGGGGCGCAAACCGATTCGCATTTCACCGTTATCGAAGAACTGGGCAACCTGTTTGCGTTTTTTGCCGATGAGAAGGGTACCATCATCAAGGAAGAGAAAATTCTTCCAGGCGCGGCAGAATACTACCCAGCTGGTTTCAATAACGTTTTCACTGTCATAGCAAACATAAACGGTGGTGTTTGCTTCCCAATCGAAGTGTTGCTGCATCAATTCCGGCAGGTCATTGCTGTTACTGTCCCAGGCATTCTGCCAGTTCTCGGTTTCAAGCCAGCTCTTGCTGTTACCTGCCCAGTCATCTTTCTGAAAAAAGCTATGATCGCTGCTGTGGGCGCTGATTTGTGACTGCCAGAGTTGCAGCGAGCGCTCTGGTGTCATCGGCTTAATAGCCGCCAGATCCTGCTCTGAAACAGGCAGGTCTTTGTGTTTAAAAATCCAGCGTTTTGAGTAGTCAGCTAAGTCGATATAACTCATTGAAAGTAAATAACCTTTATTATTGATAGGTGGTTCCGAACAGACTTCGTAAACACCCAGTATAGGAAGTCGGGGCTGCATAATATTGTATCAGCATCAGGCAGTGAAACGTAAACCCAAGCCGGTAATACGTTTTTAAGGCTGCTCTTGCTCCAACTGTGAAAGATACTGAGCAATTTTATCAGCTTGGCTGAAGCGAATCTGTGGGAAGGTCGGCATACGTGGGTACCTTGGATCACCCTTACGAATCAGTTTAATCACTTCCTCCCGGGAAAGCTGATGGGAGAAGGTCGCCGGAATTCCCATCACAAACTTGCCTAAACCATTGGCCTTATGACATCCGGCACAATAATCGGTGTACATCTGCTTACCGGTCGCACTGATCGGCGGTGTATCGTCATTATAAAAACAGCCACCTAGAAACAAAGCTGATACGGCGAATAAAACAGCGATCAGATAGCGCTTTTGCGTTGGGCTTGAGGCTTGATCACCTCTTTGGCCAAATGCTGACATGTCGATTCCCTCCGTTTTTAACGTACTGTTCTTTCGAGTATTTGTTCTTTTTATCTTTCGTTAAGCCCTATCTGAAACATAATGCATCTGACCTCTTTTGTCCCGATACAAAGCTATTTATCTTTTACAGCACTGACTAAATCAGAAAAGCAAAAGAGACGAAAAAGGGAGCCTGTTGGCTCCCTTCCGCGATAAGCGTTCTGTCTGAATCAGACGACAAATGTCATTGATCAACTCTGTCCAAAGCGCTGAATAAGGCTGGACAGATCATTAGCCTCAGCCACCAAATGCAGACTTGACTGACGAGTTGCCCGACCAGCGGCGGCAGTTGTCTGTGCGGAGTGATGGATCGCCGAGATTCGCTCTTTCATCTCGTTTGCCGCAGCTGACTGTTCCTCAGCCGCAGAGGCGATCTGAATATTCATCTGACCTAGCTGACCAATGATGGTCTGTAGCTCCGCCAGCACCTCTTCCGCCTGTTTAATCTCTTCTACGGTTGAAATCGCCAGGGATTCTGAGCTTTGCATTCGGCCAACCACTTCCCGTGTCTGGTCGCGGAATTGTGACAGTATTGTCTGGATATCCAGAGTCGATTGCTGAGAACGATGAGCAAGGTTACGAACTTCATCGGCAACGACTGCAAAGCCGCGCCCTGCTTCACCAGCTCTTGCTGCCTCAATTGCAGCATTCAGTGCTAACAGGTTGGTCTGTTCGGCTATACCGCTGATAACATCAAGAATCTGATCGATATTTTCACTTTGTTCCTGCAGGGCTTCCAGCTGACTGGTAGAGCTACGAACCGAGTCACACAAAGTCTGGATAGCCCGCTCGCTGCGCTCTACGATCTCTTGTCCTGCATGACTGATCTCATCGGTTTTGCGGGATACTTCAGCTGCCGCGTCGCAGTTACGGGCAACTTCTTCTGTGGCAACGGTCACTTGTTCCATTACAGTTGCAGCCTGAGACAACTCGTCTAACTGCTGCTCAGCTTGCTGACTGACCTCTGTTACCTGGTCTGAAACCGCTTCAATATGATGATGGAAATGGCCGGAGGCGTTATCCAGTCGATTCACCACGGTTTTCATGGTTCGATCCAGATAATGCAGGGCGATATCAACCTCGCCCACTTCATCGTGACAGTTACTGTAGACCTGCTGAGCTAACGGGTCAGAGTAAATCTTACGGCTTTTATCCGCCAAACGGCGGTACTGTGCAGACTGCTGAATCGCCGCAATCGTTATACCCATTGCCGCAATCGCCATAATTAAAGCGCTGTTGTTTAACGAAACATCTGTCATCCATAGCGCGAAAGCCAACAGTGGCAGAACCGAGATCAATCCCTGAAACAGGGTAATCAGAGTCCGGCTTTTACTTTTAAACCAATGAGATATTGGTTTTTGGCTATTTTTTACTGAACTGTATAGCGCTTCTGCACGTTCAATATCTGGCTGATCCGGACAGTGACGAACAGACTGATAGCCTGTGATCTCAGCACCATCAAAGATCGGTGTTACAAAAGCATCAACCCAATAGTGGTCACCTGATGCAGTTCGGTTTTTCACCAGGCCGATCCAGTTCCCCCCCTTAGATACACGCTTCCAGAGATCTGAGAAGGCCTCTTTTGGCATATCCGGGTGGCGGATAATGTTGTGGGGTGCCCCGATAAGTTCAGCTTCAGAGTAGCCGGACAAGGTAATGAAATAATCGTTACAGGCTTTAATATTGCCATTCTTGTCGGTCGTAGAAATGATGCAACGGTTGGGATCAACCGGTATTGCCCGCTGTGTTACAGAAGGATGCGACATTCGTTTTTCAATCCTCAAAGGTTTGATAATCAGGCTTCAGCACAAAGATTGGGGCGCTCTTTGCCGTCGGCTACTGCAAGACTTTTAATGAAAAAACTAAATTCATAAGCTGGCAGGGGTTTACTGATCAGATACCCCTGCAGGTAATCGCATTCCAATGCGGAAAGTGCAGCACGTTGTGCGTCTGTTTCGACGCCTTCTGCGACTATGCTCATCCCTAAACTTTTAGCCAGTTGAATAATGGCTTTGGTTACCAGGCGTTCCTGGGGTTGCTCTGTCATTTTTTGCACAAAGCAACGATCAACTTTCAGCTTATCCAGCCGAAAACGGGTCAAATAACTCAGGCTGGAATATCCGGTGCCAAAATCATCGATTGAAAGCATAAAGCCCGCTTCTTTCAGATCCGCCACCACAGAGACTGCGGAGTTTGCATCCTGAATCATGGCGGTTTCTGTAATCTCAAGGGCTACGCGCTCAACCGGAACCTGATGGTGATCCAGAATAGCCATTAATTGTTCAGCTAAACCGGCGTACTGAAGCTGATGGGCAGACAAGTTAACAGCGATACTGCCTTTAAAAGCATCCCCCCAGCGGTTGATCTGCTGGCAAACCTCGGTCACTACCCAGCGACCCAATTCATGGATTAGCCCAGTGTGTTCGGCAATAGGAATAAACCGATCCGGTGCAACAAAACCAAACTGCTCCGAATGCCAGCGCAACAGCGCTTCCGCTCCAACAAGTGCACCGGTTTCGGTATCGACAATAGGCTGATAATTGAGGGAAAACTCACCCCGATCCATGGCCAGATGCAGAGCCTGCTCAAGCAATACGCCTTCTTTGGCGATTTGCTGCAGTTTTGAATCAAAAAAGTGACTGCTGTTTCCGCCCTGCTCTTTAGCGTGGTGCATGGCGATATGTGCCTGTTCGATTGCTTCACGGGGGCGATGACTGGACTCGAGCAAGGTCACACCAATGCTCACCGTTGAGCGCCACTCGATAGACTGGTATTCGATACTGCTCTGTAGAGTGCTAAGTAAGCTCTGGGCAATCGACTCCGCCTGTGACGGAGAGGTGATGTGCGGAGCTGCGATAATAAACTCATCGCCTACAGATCGGGCAACAAGACCTTCAGGCAAAAAGGTATCGGTCAGGCGCTGTAAGGTTACGCGAATAATATGATCACCAAGGGCCATACCGCCGTGACGATTCAGGCGACCCATATTGTCGATACCAATATAGAAAATAGAGATCGGCAGTTGTTGATCCCGCTGTTTACGGTTCAGCTGCTCAATTAGGCCCTGCTGGCCCATGATACTGTTGCTCTGCCCTGGCGTTAGGGAGCTCAGAAGGGTTGGCGCATCATTGTGCAGGACGACTTCTCCCGATGAGAAATAGTGAGTCACCTGCCCTGTTTCATTCTGCACCGTATAAATAGTTTTTTGTTCCGGATATTCACGGCCGTCTTTACGGCGGTTCCAGATAAGCCCCGACCAGTAACCATCATTGATCAGACTGTTCCAGAGATCGCGATAGAAAGCCTTGTCCTGACGGCCAGAACTGAAGAAACCCGGATCAAAGCCCATTACTTCGGCAGATGAATAGCCTGAAATCTCTTCAAAACGCTTATTAGCCAGCACGATACGGTTGCTGGCATCGGTTACAACAACAGAAGCGCGGCCGGAATTAAAAATGCGCTCAAAAAGAGTCCATTGATCCTGGTATTTCTGACGCCAGCGAATATCCCGGATAAAACACAGTGCTGTTGAGTCTGAAAGCAGCTTCAGAGACCATTGGAAATGGAATGATTTACCATCAGGCGCATGTCCACGACTTTCAGCTGTGATTGCTGAATCACTTGCCAGTTGGTGGAGAATCTCTTCATGACTCTGGTAATGACTGCCTTTAAGCCAGGAAAAAATCTCTTTGGAGGAAAGATGATATTGGTCTGCCATCTGTTTCAGATGGGCATTACATGTAATTACCGTTAACTGCTGATCCAGAGCGATATGAGCAAACGCCATATCAATCAGTTCCATCCCTTGCGAAACACCTTCCAGTGAGTGCAAGACGTCAGCAGACATTCCATAACGGTCCAATTTGATACTCCATCGGATATATTGGCAACAAACAAAAAACAGCCTTATAGGCTGAGGCGCGCGCAATCTATCACCAGTTCAAATAGATGAAAAGATGTCTTAAGGACTAAGGAATGACCTTTGAAAAATGATGGGCATCAAAAAAAATGAGCTTGTGATTTGATATGAGGCAAAACACCAATAAAAATCAGGGTATTAGGAAAGAATATGAATAAAATAAATATGCATAACCGAAATATCATTTAATACAAAATTACAATTCTTTACAAAAGCAGCATCGATTTGTCATCAAAACACCTCTTTTTCAGCTTCCTCCTCACTATATAAACGCACGCAATTTCTTCCCTCTCGCTTGGCACTGTAAAGTGCATTATCAGCTTGGGCGATCACTTTTGATAACAGATCTGATGTACCAGCCCCATTTACATAGCCTCGGCTGAACAGACTGATACCAAAACTACAGGTCAGACGTATCATCTCCTGTTGATCACTTAAGAGTTCTGTTGAGGCAATTAACAGACGCAGCTCTTCAGCTAACTTGAATGCTTTACCGGAATTAACCCCAGGAAGCACCATTAGAAACTCTTCACCACCAATACGCCCGATTAACCCATCAGATGGCAATACTTCCCGGCAACGATCCGCAACCTGAACAATTGCCTTGTCTCCCGTCGGATGCCCCCAGCGGTCGTTGATCGCTTTAAAATGATCGATATCCAGAACGACAACCGATAACGGGTCACCATAGCGCACCGAGCGTTGCAGCAATTTTTCGGCCTCATCAAGTACTGTTTTGCGATTTAAGAGACCTGTTAAACCATCCTGTCGTGCCAGAGTGTACAGATCGCGTTCTAACTGTTTACGTAAACTGATATCCCGCATTACTGCGATATAGCCCTGATGACTACGCGCTCCAGTATGCTCATCCTCATCATAAAGGGCTGACATGGTCGTCATTTGGGTGAATATCTCACCGGTTTTTCTTTGATTAATCAGCTCCCCATGCCAGTAGCCATTCTGGTTTAACCCTGTCCAGAGATCATTATAAGTTTCCGGACTGGTCAGGCCACTGGACAGAATATTGCAGTTTTGCCCGAGTACGATGGATGATTCATAGCCGGTAATACGGGTAAATGCAGCATTAGTGTACTGAATATGCCCACTCTGATCGGCAATCAATATCGCCTCACCCGCTGCCTCAAGCGCCTCATTCTTCCAGCGCTGTTTTTGCAGTTCAGTGACCTGTAGATCCAGTGCCTGCTGCACATTATTCGCTAAAGCATCCAACCGCTGCTCAAATGTTGAACCCTGTTCGCCTTTAAAACCGGTTTGCACCCTACTTTCAATCCGGGTAAGAAACCGATCCAAGTGTTTAAAATGCCGGCGATAAATCAGGCAGAGACTTAACTGGCAAAGGGTGAAAAAGACAGATGCCAAAATAGCAAAATTGATGAAGTTACGATTCTTTTGTTCATCCTTAGCCAGTTGCGCTTTATGCAACATTTCAAGCTGGCGAATAAAGTTTCTGAAGGCTCTTTGATTCTGTAGTGCCAGCTTGGAGTGTATGTCACGATGTTCGTTAAAGCGGGTGCGCATTAGCCCGATCAATTCCTTCTGCTGACCATCAGACTTTAGCTGTTCGAGAGACTGGCGGATAGCCAGTAGTTTCCGGCCGGCATTGAGTGACTTAACGAGTGTGTTTTCAACCTGCTGTCGCTCAGTTCGTATCAGATGGGTCGCCTGATTTTGTGGCGTCAGCCAGCCTTCATTATCCAGCAGTGCCTGCATCAGGCGTTTGGCTTGCTTTTCAAAAGAGGAACGTATGCTCAGGGTGTCGCCGAGCTCATCAGAATGCAGATCCGTCAGCATTAACGAGAGGTAATTAGCTTCATAAGCTAACTCATGGCTGGCATAAAGTGCCTGGCGTACAGAAGCCGAGCTGTCTGTACTGGATGCACTTTTAAAGAGAAACAGCGAACCGATAAAGCCGATCAGAAGAACGAATTCAATAGTAAAAAAGAGGGTGAGATGTTTTGCAGGTGTTCCTGAATTAACACGATCCATGATAATACTGGCGGCCATCCATTCGGCTAATTGAAAGCACTAAATTTTCGGATACAGCTAAAGTAGTGGGTCGTCTATTGTCTTTAAACTCACGTTGGAAACATTGCGGTATCTCAAAAAAGTAATTCTTTTACCACTAATTAAATTAGCGTAGACATAAATCGTATTTTTTCTAGCTGCAAAAGTCGCCATTTTGTAGAATCTCAGGCTTTATTTCTTGTTGTTCCACCCTAAACAGATAAGGCAACCCAATGACTTTAAATGATTTTTTGCAAAAGCTGACCAGTGAGCAAGGCCCTGAATTCGAAGATACCCAAAGTGTGATCGCAGAACTGTATGATTACACTCCAGCAGCTTTCACTAATGGTGAAGTGCAAAATGAAGCGGGTCAAAATGAAGGTAGCTGCAAGATTTTTGCTTTTGCAAAAGATCAGAATCTGGATCAGGAAGCGACTTTGCGTTGCTTTGGCCGCTTCTATCAGGATGTCCTGAACACTCCCGAAGGTAATGACCACGGTAATATCCGCAATTTTATGCAGCACGGTTGGGATGGCATCAAATTCGATTCGGTTGCTTTGGTAAAGAAGTAAGCTAAGGGCACTGAATCAGTATCCATAAAAGCCGGTCATTCTGACCGGCTTTTTCGAGTCATACCTCTGATATTCCACTAATACCTTTGCCTACTCACCGTTCAGGGTCACCACGATTTGTCGTGAACCACCATGATTGCGGTGCTCACCCAGATAGATCCCCTGCCAGATTCCGATATTGAGCTGCCCATTGGTAATCGGGAGTGTCAGACTATTTCCCAGCAGGCTGGCTTTAAGATGAGCGGGCATATCATCGGAACCCTCTAAAGTGTGCTGAAAGTAAGGCTCGTTTTCCGGCACATAGCGATTAAAAAACTGCTCAAAATCGGCTCGTACCGTTGGATCCGCATTCTCATTCAATGTAAGGCTTGCTGACGTGTGCTGAATAAAGAAATGTGCGAGTCCAACCTTAAAATCACTCAGTTCCGGCAGTTGTTTCAGGATCTCTGTGGTTACCAGATGAAATCCTCGCTGACGGGGTTTTAGTCGTATCTCTTTTTGCAGCCACATAGTCGTTTCCTGAGCTCTTTTTTTATAGAAGGATTGATCAGGGAATCATATCGCTTAATCCCGGCAATAAAAAAGGCCTGCTCAAGTGAGCAAGCCTTTCATGAAACGGTTCGATCAGACTGATCAGCTACGGCTGGTGACTTCCAGCAAGTGGTAGCCAAACTGGGTCTGAACCGGGCCTAATACCTGATTCACTTCACCAGTGAATACGGCCTTATCAAACTCAGGTACCATCTCTCCCGGGCGGAAGCTGCCCAGATCACCACCTTCTGCACCGGATGGGCAAAGGGAATGCTCTTGCGCAATGGCTGCAAAGTCGTTACCGGACTCAATTTTCGCTTTCAGATCCAGGCACTGCTTCTCATCGGCCACAAGAATGTGGCGGGCGGTTGCAACGGGCATGATCCGTCTCCTCTGTTGGTAGTAGCCTCAAGGGCTCTTTTTTAATAATTTTGTGGATGGTGCTGGCAGTTAAACTGCTCAAGTCGGGTAATAATACCTGACAAATGCGACAAACAGTCTTATATTGCGCAGCCTCGAAGAAATCAGTAACTGACTAAGATCATAAGATTGCGTTCTGGTTCCCGGAAATTGGCAAATTTGGAGTTTAAATGGCGTTAACGTGTCGAATGGGCTGTGCTGCATGTTGTACATCCCCCAGCATCTCTAGCCCTTTGCCTAAAATGCCCCAGGGTAAGCCTGCCGGTGTGCCCTGCCCTCACCTGATGGATGATCTTCGTTGTGAGCTGTTCGGTAAACCTGAACGTCCGAAGGTTTGTGGTGACTTTCAACCTGCAGAATATGTTTGTGGTGAAACCCGGGAAGAAGCTCTGAAGCTTCTTACCGAGCTGGAAAACTGTACCTGATAGTCACTATCGATAACATCATTGGCTGACAATCAGCTGATGCACTGCTTTAGCAATAAGGTCTTTCTTGACCTGAGTACGGGTCACCGGCTGGTTGAACCAGAAGCTTAACGGCTGATCATAGCCGATACCGTGCATATAGTTGTACAGTGCCTTACGAAGCCCCTCACCCAACATCTCATGGTCTGTGCCTGTCGGATCAGTGAAGTCGACATCGTTTTCGGCAAACAGGGTTTCCGGACGATCTGCCAGTGTAATGCCGTACTCTTGAGGATTGATGCCGATTGGGCTGTGAATTGTCGCTGCGAAGCGGTGCCAGTAGGCAGACTGGAAACAGCCCTGCTGCATCATCTGGCGTACCATCTCCAGCGCATCGACCGTTTCCTGTTCAGTCTGGGTCGGAAAGCCGTACATCAGGTAAGCATGTACCAGAATACCTGCATCACTGAATGCTTTTGTCACCCGTGCCACCTGTTCGACACTTACGCCCTTTTTCATCAGCTTAAGCAGTCGATCAGAGGCAACCTCAAGACCGCCACTAACTGCGATACAGCCGGAATCCGCCAGTAACTGGCATCGTTCAGGGGTGAAGGTTTTCTCGAAACGGATATTACCCCACCAGCTGATCACAACCCCTCGCTCAATCAGGCGTTTAGCCAGCGCAAAAAGCGCTTTAGGCGGTGCTGCTTCATCAACAAAATGGAAACCCGTTTGGCCGGTTTCTTCGATTAACTGTTCAATTCGATCCACCAGAATATCGGCACCAGCCTCGTCATAACGGTCGATGTAGTCCAGTGTTACATCGCAGAAGCTGCACTTTCGCCAGTAACATCCGTGGGCGATCGTCAGTTTGTTCCAGCGGCCATCACTCCAGATACGGTGCATCGGATTCAGCATCTCACAGAGGGAAAGATATTCCCCCAGCGGCAGGCCGTCATAAACAGGAGCACCGACATCGGTTTGCGGAATATCGTGCAGTTCCGGATTTTCATTCAGATGGACGTATTGCTCGCCATTTTCATCTTCAGCGAGAAAATAGGTGCGTACCAGTTCGTCGGCCTCCCGCTGACCATCAAAATATTCCAGCAGCGTCATAAAAGGACGTTCACCATCATCGAGGCAGATGAAGTCGACAAACTCAAATAAACGGGGATCTTTCAGAGCACGCAGCTCGGTATTGACGAATCCACCACCCATTACCACAGGTAATTCCGGATTGCTCTCTTTACAGGTTTGGGCAATTCGTAGTGCCCCAAGCATATTGCCGGGGAATGGGACAGTAAGAGCGACAACACTTGGCTGGGTTTCTTCCAAGTAAAGCTCAACCAGCTGCTCCAGAATCTCTGAACTGAAGGTTGGGTCAGCCATTAAGGTGTCGTACAGGTCATCAAAGCTCGGATTCGCAGCAGCCAGACGTTCACCATAGCGACTGACTTCAAAGTAAGGATCAACGCCCTGGGTAATCACTGCCGACAGATCGTTGATAAACAAGGTGGCCAGATACTTGGCTTTATCCTGCACACCCAGATCACCAAAGGCGGCTTTCAAGACATCACGATGTTCAGCTGAATCTGTGGAAACCGCTTCCATCTGACTGATCACATCAAAGGCAGGTCCTTCCGGCAGGAAGCGACGGGAGTTGATTCTCAGGGCAATACTCGGATCCTTGCCCTGCAGAAAACGGATAGCAGGCTCAACGCAAAGACGATAACGATCAAATTCGGCCAGAAAGTTGTAAATCACCTCTGGCAGCTGATCATCCTCATACTCTTCAAAGTTTTCTTCTACATGCTGACGGATAATATCCAGCCCCTGAGCTGTCATCATCTCAAGAAAGAGCTCGATGGCAGGATCCCGCTGTACCGCCTCATACCCCCTTGAACGGAGAAAACCGGTGAGATACGCCGTTGCCGGATAGGGCGTATTCAGTTGGGTCATGGGAGGGGTCATCAGAAGAACGGTCATAGCCTGCCTTAAATGGTCAATCTGTCGGTAATTTCAGGCGGGCATTCTAACAAAAGCCCCGTGCAAAGCCCTAAAGCTTTTCCACGGGGCAATTCAGGAAGGTTGTTCGTCTGGAGACGTTTCGCGAGGGGCTGATATTAACTGAGACCAACGCCTACCAGTACCGGTAGGACTACCAGACTGAGCAAGGAACCAACGCGAAGCATCTCTTTCTGTGGGACAAAGCCACTACCAAATACAATCGCATTAGGTGGTGTAGCTACCGGCAAAGTAAACGCACAGGATGCGCCGATCGCAATCAGAACAGCAAGGGCCGTTTGTCCCAGACCAACCCCTTCCGCGAGCGGCAGAAAGATAGGCAGCAAAAGCGCTGCACTGGCTGTATTGCTGGCTACAGCGGTCAGCACCATGACAAAAATGACCAGGCTAATCACAAAGACCAGCAGTGGCGTGTGCTCAATCATCTGAATGATATGGTCTGCGATAAAGGCACTGGCACCGGATGCAGACAGCAAAGCGCTTAAGGTCAGACCACCACCAAACAGCAACAGGATGCCCCAATCGGTTTGCTCATTCAGCTCATCCCAGTTCAGAAGACGAAGTGCTGCCAGCAGCAGGATCGCTGTTACGGCTACTACAGCATCAATACCACTGGTAATCCCCAGAACCGAAGCCAAAGGCTTACTGAAGATCCAGCCTGCCACCGTCAGACCAAAAACGCCCAAAGTCATCCATTGAGTACGATTCAACGGAGGAAGTTTAGTGGCTTCAAATTCAACTGGCTGGCTAAGATCCGGTTTGCAGGTAAAGCGCAGTGTATAGATCATGACCGGCATCAGCACCAGAACGACAGGCATGGCGACCATCATCCACCCGGTAAAACTTAAGCCAACGGCTGCAGCGGCAATCGCATTAGGCGGGCTGCCTACAAGTGTGCCGATGCCGCCGATATTTGCGGAAAACGCGATCCCCAGCAAAAAGAAAAGATAAGTGCGGCGATGTTTCGAAGAATCCAGCGCAGATAAAACCCCCAAAGTCAGTGGCAACATCATCGCTGCTGTGGCTGTGTTAGAGATCCACATGGAAAGCACTGCAGTGGTGATAAAGATCAGGTTGGCGGCTTTACTGAGTCGGCCGGCGGCAATACTGAGGATCGTTTGTGCAATCCGCTGATCCAGCTTTTGTTTATGCAAAGCCGCAGACAGCGCAAAACCACCCAGAAAGATAAAGATAATGGGATTAGCAAACGCACTGAATGCCTGCTTAACGTCAAATATACCTGATACAACGGCCAATACCGGTACCAGCAGCGCAGTCATACTAACGTGCACCCACTCAGTAACCCAGAGAGCCGCAATCACTAACAGAATCAGGCAGCCCATCGTGACAGGGTCAAACATAAAAAAGCATCCTCAAGGTATGAAAAGCAGCAAAGTCCACTATAAAGGTGTGGAATCGGCTGAATTCTAGTGGAAGATGCGTTTCAGATCAGTGATAAAGTGCAGAAACTCCCATGAATCCGGTAACAGTTTGTAAACACGTTACTGAATTCAGAGGAGTCTCTTTGAATGGCCAATTTGGATGTGTCTCTGACTAAATCAAATCAGGTTATGACCACTACCCAGCTCAATATCGAGGATATCCCCCAATATCTGCCGGACTGCTTCTTCATGTTGCGTGGGGGCCGCCATGTGCGGGGTGATCACAATATTATCCTGCTTCCAGAACGGGTGTTCTTTGGAGAGAGGCTCATGCTCAAAAACATCCAGAAGTGCGCCTCTGAGGTGTCTCGTCTGAAGCTGAACAAGAAGTGCGTGTTCATCCAGAACACTTCCCCGTCCGACACTAATTACTACAGCTCCACGGGGTAAACGCATCAGCCGCTGTTCGTTCAGCAGGTGGTAGGTCTCTTCTTTAGCGGGCAATAGATTCACCAGGAAATGACACCGGGACAGAAATCCATCGAGATGCTCATAACCGTTCAGTTGTTCAAAACTGAGCCCTTCTTTTTCTGAGCGGCTCCAACCGATCACGCTGTAACCCAGTTGAGAGAGTTGCTGACCGACAAAGGCTCCTAAGGGGCCCAGACCAAGAATACCGATACGGCGCTGTTGCAGGCTATGGGTGTATTCCGGATGCCAGGACTGTCGCTGCTGATGATGGCGATAGTGATCAAAATGGCGGCCAAAGTGCACGAGACCATACATCACATATTCCAGCATCCACTGCCCCATTCCGGCATCGCGAAGCTTGTACAGGGGGATATCACCGGGTAAATCCGGTAACTTCTCTAGCGCATCGATACCGGCGCCAAGGTTAAAAATGGCTTTCAGTTCTTTCTGATGAAGGAAAAGTTGGTTTTCCGGTTTCCATACCAGAGCGTATTCGGCTTGCCAGTCGCTCTCTTTTACGTCATTCCAGAGACGTATATCCGCATAGGGACAAAACTTGTGTAACGCTTCAAGGTACAAACCCTGATCTGTCAGTGGGGATGACAAAATAATGCGCATATATAGAAGATCCTTAGCAGGAAACTGCGGTCAAACCGGTTTTCCCGCAAAGCCACCATAGGCTTTCCCTGGCCTTTGATGTCTGTATGGTCTGCAGCGGGTATCCCTACCCATAAAGTTGGCCAGTCTGAAGTGACCAACTTTGATTTTATTTAGTCCTCTATAAAGCTGAATCCCGCTTTAAAGTAGGCAAAACTGGTAAAAGACAGTCAGATTTTTGCTTTTTTCCTACCCAGTCTCGCCGACTTAATATCTTCAAGAATCATATAGTTAACGGGAATCAGGAAGAGTGTAATAAGTGTAGCAAACAAAATCCCAAAGCCTAAAGAAACCGCCATCGGAATCAGGAACTGCGCCTGAGTCGATTTCTCAAACAACAGAGGAAAAAGTCCGATAAAAGTAGTCATTGACGTCAGCATCACTGGACGGAAGCGTTTAGGCGCGGCACTCATAATCGCTTTATGCAGCTGATAACCCTGAGCCCGCTTCTGATTAACAAAGTCCACCAGTACCAGACTGTCATTCACGACTACCCCTACCAAAGCCAATAGCCCCATTAAACTCATAATGGTCAGCGGCATTCCCATAATTGCATGGCCTAAAACAGCTCCAATCGCACCGAAAGGGATCACAGACATCACAATCAACGGCTGGCTGTAACTACCAAACGGAATTGCCAGTAGCCCATAAATCACGAACAGCACCAGAATCAGACCAATCTGCAGCGAACCAAAGGATTTTTGCTGTTCTTCTGCTTCACCCCGCAAGGTGTAACTGACAGATGGATATTGCCTGGTCAATTGGTTGAGGTACTGCTTCAGATCCTGATTCAACACCGTTGTATTCGCTGTTTTCTTATTCATATCGGCGGTCACGTTAACGGTACGGTAACCATCGATACGGTAGATCGCTGAAGGACTTTTTCCTGGTTTCAGATCCGCCAGATGAGATAGCGGAATTCGGGTGCCATCGGTCGTCACGATTTCAAGATCAAGCAGATCAGACACGGAATCACGTTCTACGGCAGGCAGACGCAGCATGACAACGACTTCCTCCCGCCCACGCTGAATGCGTTCAACCTCAGTCCCGAGATACGCTTGCTGAACCTGTTGCAGAATTGTCGTCCGATCCAGGCCTAACATATAAGCCTGCGGTTTAAGCTCTACCTGCAGCTCCTGCTTACCATCCGCAAGAGAGTCTGTGATATCAAACAGGCTTGGATAGGTCGCAAGCCGTGCTTTAACCTGCTCGGCAACATCTGACAGAACACGCAGGTCCGATCCCGACAACTCAATATCTACCGGATCCGTTACCCTGCCGAGTTCTGCCCTGAAAGCCAGAGATTCTGCACCCGGGATTGAACCTATCAGCTGACGCCACTCATTGACCAGCTGCAAACTGGTGATATTAGACTCCCGATCTTCTGCCGGGGTGATCTCGAATCTCACTCGCCCGATATGGGTTGAGCCGCCGGAACCTGTGGTTGAGAAAATATGACGAATCACACTGACACCCGTTACAGGGTCGCGGTATTTCTCCTGCAAAACCCGTGCTTTATCCGTCATTTTGACAACAAAACGGTCAGTTACATCGAAAGCCGTCCCTGTGGGCATGGTCAGGGTTACCCGCGCGGTTTCACTCGGTACTTTCGGGAAGAAGGTAAAACGCATCCAGCCGGAACTAACGGTCGCAATCAGAAGAATCAGTGCTCCGATAGAAAATGCGAGGGCTGTATAACGGTATCTCAGTACCCGTTTGAGGGCCGGACGGTAGTAACGCAGGATAAAACGCTCAAAACCATCGGCAAAACCCTGCTGCAGCTGCTCAAGTTTGGACTGCTTTTCACCTTTAGGACGAATACGGATGTATTTCAGGTGTGCTGGTAGTACAAATTTGGACTCGATCAGAGAGAATAGGAGCACCGGGATCACCACCGCAGGAATCTGAGCGAAAATTGCGCCCCGATGGCCATCGATAAAGGCCAGCGGCAAAAAAGCAGCCACGGTTGTCAGTACGCCAAAGGTAACGGGAACAGCCACCTCCTGAGTACCAACAATAGCCGCATTGAGGCCGTTTTCAGCTTTCCTGAGATGGCTGTAGACGTTCTCCCCGGTTACGATGGCATCATCCACGACGATACCCAGCACCAGAATAAAGCCGAACAGACTGGCGATATTCAGACTGACGCCCAATAGCGGCAGTAAAATAAAGGCACCCATAAAACTGATAGGAATGCCGATAAATACCCAGAATGCGATTGCCGGACGCAGGAACAGAGTCAACAGCGCGAGAACCAGAAAGCTACCCTGCATCGCATTAGTCAGCAGCGTATTAAGACGCTTTTTAACGATCTCGGAATCATCATCCCAATAACTGATCTCAAGCCCCTGCGGCAGATCCTCCTGTCGGGAAGCGATATAATCCTTAACCACATCAGCTACCGCGATAGCGCTCTCCTGACCGGTACGATAAACATCAATCATCGCAGCGGGCTTACCATTAAAGCGGGTACGCAAGGGGGATTCTTCAAAACCATCAGTCACAGTTGCGATATCTTTCAGGCGAATCAGACCACCCTTGCTATCGGCTTTGATAACAATGTCTTCGAATTCACGCTGACTATAGCGCTGCCCTTTTGAGCTGATCAGAACCTCATTACCCGCCGTTTTCAGGTTGCCGGCAGAAAGATCCACAGATTCCGCCTGAATGATCTGGCGAATTCCGCTCAGTGTCAGGTCATGTTGCTTAAGAGCAAAGGGTGAAATCTCAATCGCTATTTCGTAATCCCGAACCCCATCGAGCTGAACCTGAGTAACCCCCGGAGCGCGGATCAGGTCATCTCTGACCCGCTCTGCGGCCTGACGTATCTCTCGTTCAGAAAGATCACCAGAAACGGTTACCGAGATCACCTCACGGATACGTTCAGCCAGTGCGACTACCGGACGGTCTGCATCGGTTGGCAGGTTGCTGATCGCATCAACACGTGTCTTGATATCGGTCAGGATGTCTTTTGGGTCATAGCCGTCAGCCACTTCAATGCTGACAGTCGTTGAACCCTCCGCTGAACGGCTGACAATCTGCTCAATGCCTTCAAGATCCTGAATACTCTGTTCGATCAGTACTGCAACACCCTGCTCCATATCCTGAGGGCTGGCGCCACGTAAGCTGACAGAGACATCAACCTGATCAAATTCAACGGCTGGGAAAATCTCCAGAGGAACTTTCTTAACCAGAAAGAAGGTTCCTGCTAACAGAACAGAGATCATCAGAAGGTTAGCGGCCACATGGTTACGGGCAAACCACGCAATCATTGTTGTGGCTCCTCATCATTTGCTGAAGCAACCGATACCAGTGTACCGCTGGTAACCTGACCCAATGGAGTAATAACCAGCTGATCACCAACATTTAAACCGCTTTCGACTATAGAGAAACGGTCATCCTGCCAGCCAAGGACGACTTCCTGACGTTGCAGACGGCCTTCAATAACCTGATAAACATAGCGACTTTGATAAACCGCAGGATTAGGAATAACGATTACGTTTTGAAGTGTTCTACCCTGCACGGCAACCTTCACCAGGCTGCCAACGCGAGGCCAGTCTGAGTTTTCCCCATTAGCAGAAGTGTCGATTTGAACGGTTGCTATCAACTGCTGGGATGCTGAATCCAGCTCTGCAGCCGTTCGAACCAGATTGCCGGAATATGTTTTTCCATTATCACGTATCTCAGCAGCGGGGTTAGCACCTGAATCTGCCGGGTTTGTCGAGAGTGTATCGAGTGTGAGATAGGCCAGATCCCTTTGATGCAAAGCCACCTCAATTTCCGGAGCACTCTTAGCCAAAAGTGTTGCAATTTCAGCGCCTGAGCTGATCGCCTGCCCTTTTTCAACATTCAGTGTTGCAACTGAACCATCGAAAGGGGCAAAAATCTCTGTTTTGGCAAGGGATAACTGAGCCAGCTTTACAGAGCTTTTGGCGCTTTCAACCTGAGCGGCTGCAGCTTTCAGTTGAGGTTTACGCAACACACGATCACTGGGCTCACCTTTCTGACCCGATAACAGCCAGGCTTGTCGTGCCTGTTCAGCCAACGCCACCTGCTCTGCATAGTTCTCCTGGCTTTCTGTCAGCGTTGCCCTTGCAATGGCAAGCTCCGCCTGATATCGGGAATCATCCAGTTTGATCAGTATCTGCCCTTTGCTGAATTGACCACCAACCCTCAACTGAGGGGCAAGGAAAAGAATCTCCCCTGCGGCTTCAGACATCAAAGCGGTTCTCTGTTGGGCTACAACACGACCAAAGCGCTGAATCTGAAGGGGGTAATCTTCCAGGTTCAGGGTCTTTACCTGTACGGTCATGGCGGGAGTTGGGGTTCTTGGCGAACGATTGACTTCAGGTGGATTGTTAGAGACGACCCAGGCTCCGCCTGCCATGGCGGCGATAACAACAAGAGGAAGAATTTTTCTTAACATAGGTTTTAACCTTTAAACGTAAGGTCGGATCGTTTTAAAAATCAAAGCGGACTTAAAGTGCTTCAGCATTATTGGACGGTTTTACCTTGGATTCTGCCCCTGTATCCCCGCCTAGCAGCTGATAAAGACTGATGCGGTTGGCCAGCCTCTGGTTCTGCAAACTGATAACCTGTGCTTCAGCATCCAACATGCTTTTTTGTACCGACAGTAAGGTATCAAGTTCTGTCAAACCCAGCTGATATTGGTTCAAAGCAAGTTCGGTGCTCTGTCTCGCGGTTTGAAGATTCTCGTTAGCGAGCTTGTATCTATGCTCAAGAGTCGTTTCCTGCATTAGCGCATTTTCAACATCGGCAAAGGATGAAAACACAGCTTGCAGATAGAGTTTTTCCTGCTGCTGAACATTGGCAGCGGCCTGATCCTCTGCTGCTGCAAGTTTTCCTGCGTTAAAGAGAGGCTGGGTAAGGCTCGCCATCAGGTTCCAGTCGATATTCTGATCAACAGAGGCTGACAGAGAGATACTTGGGAAGCGATCTCGGTTAGCCGCGGCAAGACCTGCATCAGCCGCCAGCAAGGTTAGCCACTGAGCCTGAAGCGTCGGTGATCGGGAAATCAACTCTGAGGGTAATACCTCAGACTTAAATTGAGGAAGTTCCGGCAGATCAAGTCCCGCTTCGCTTAAGAGCCGACCATCAGGGTAGCGTCCAAGCAAAACCTGCAGTGCCCGAACCTGCTCAGTAATCACCTGTCGCTGAGCTGTTATATTGTCTTTCTCACTCTGAAGACTCTGTTTGGCGTTATACAGATCTTCAACATCCTTCAGCCCACTGTTATACCCCTGCTCCACAACTTTAAGGGCGTTGCTTAAGGTATCTTCACGGCGCTTATAAAGCTCAAGGAGTTTCTTTTGGGCGATGAGGTTGTACCAGCCGGTCGCAGTTTCCGCACTGAGATCCAGGGCGGAGCCGGTAAAGTCGGCTCTGGCAGCAGCAAAAGTCAGGCTGGCTTCCTTTTCCCTGGCACTCAGCTTGCCCCAGATGTCCAGTTCAAATCCGGCATTTAAGCTGACGCTTTGTTTGTCAGAGGATACGTCCCCAGTTTGGCTCTGACTGATGCTACCCGTGAGATCCAGAGTCGGATAAAGCGCTGATTCTGTTTGCACTTGTCCTGCACCGGCGCTTTGAACTTTGGCAGCTTCAGCAGCAAGACCCGCGTTGTTAGCCAGTACACGTTCAACCAGTAAGGTCAGGCCTGAGTCATTAAAGTTTTTGACCCAGCGTGTTTGAGCGGTTGTTGCAAGTAAAGGCGAATACAGCGGCGAAGCATCTGGTACGGAGTCATCTATCGGAATAATCTGTTCTGAATTACCACTATTCGTGCCAAGGGTCTGCCACTGTTGAGGGATTCCCAGTTGTTCCGGATCCGGAGCCTGACGATTTTCAATACCGGAGCAGCCCACAAGTGCAGCAAAAATAGCGAGTGAAAGTAACTTACGCTTTGCCGGAACCGCAGCGCCTGTAGACGTATTGGTTCGGGTAACAATAGATGTGTTGGGATAAGACACAGTGTCAACTCATCAGCAATTAATATCAGCAGTCTGCTTCGCAAGAAAAAATAAGTGCGCAACAGTAACTTGCTCAACAATGGAATTTAGTTTTTTTCAACCACTTGTCAGTAACCATCAGCATGGACAGCAGAGGTTTTTAATAATTCCGCTTAGAGTAAATCAATGCGGTACAGCTGGATACGTTTAACCTGCTGATATGGTTTAAAGTTTTGTTAAGAAGGATCAAGTTTAAAGTGAGATGCTTAACGCAAGCTGAAGAGTGTAAAGATTGGGTAAAATAGCAGTCAAAGAAAGACTTCAGATGAGAACAAAAAAGGCTAAGCATGATATTCAATACTTAGCCTCTGATGACACTGAATTCAGATAAATCAGGCTTCAGGCATTTTCAATGGTTCAGGGGAAACGATGATGCCGTTGTTATCAGCATAAACGTATTCACCCGGACGGAAGGTAACGCCACCGAAAGTCACTTCCAGATCCTGTTCGCCAATGCCTTTTTTCAGGCTTTTCATCGGGTGAGAACCCAAAGCCTGAACACCCAGTTCCAACTCCGCCAGTACATCGACATCGCGAACACAGCCGTACATGATGATGCCTGCCCAGCCATTTTTTACCGCTTTTTCAGCCAGCATATCACCCAGCATTGCGCAGCGGAATGAACCACCGGCATCAACAACCATGACCTTGCCTTCACCTGGCTGGTCAACCAGCTCTTTCACTTTGGAGTTATCTTCAAAGCACTTAACAGTCACCATCTGGCCACCGAAAGACTCTACACCGCCGTAGTTAGCAAAGCCCGGCTCAACAGCCTGAACCAGCTCTGGATACGCGTCACACAGATCAGGGGTAACCCAATTCATTTTTTATACTCCATTAAATAGCCGATCAGTTTTGTAATAGCCGCCTTACGCGAGTTATGTGCCTGCAAACTGTCGGTGATAATTAAACGCAGTGATTAAACTCTGATGTCTGACTCTGTGCCGGAGAAAAACATCGACTGCGTATTCAGTACCTGACAAGAGGATCGCCACAGGACCCGACCCTCTCGCCGAGCCATTGTCACACAGCTGGACTGCAAGTTCACTGGTCAAAAAGTTCTACTCGGTCACAAAGGATTTTTTGCTGAACATTCAAACAGTTAACACCTGACGAGAGGAAGGTGGATTGAGGGCTAATTGATTAAAAATATTGGTTTTGTCATCCAAGGGCACTATCATTCCAAGCCTATTTACCTTGGCCAGATATGATTCCATGCTACAGAACCTAGAATTGCTGAAACAACTTAAGAATGATCTTCAGGAGTCTGCTCCCCGCATTGAAGGGCAGATTAAAGCCACGGAAAAGAGTTACGGCTTTCTGGAGACAGACAAAGGGAAAAGCTATTTCGTCCCGCCACCGGAAATGCGGAAGGTCCTGCATGGTGACCGTGTTCAGGCACGTCTGGTCAGTAATGATGGTAAAGAATCTGCCGAGCTTGAAAGTCTTACCGAAGCCTCTCTGATCCGCTTTATTGGTCGCGTTTGCTTCTTTAAAAATAAATTACAGGTGATGCCGGAACACCACCTGCTGAACCGGGCCTTAAACGCTGTGGTTCAGGCTCCGTTAGAGAAAGATCAGTTTAAAGAAGGTGACTGGGTTGTCGCCCTACTGGAAAAACATGCCCTGCGTGACGGCAAATTCCAGACTGAGATTGTTCAGCGAATCGCATCTGCAGAAGACAACAATCTGCCTTGGTTGATCAGCCTGGCTCGTCACAAGCTATCTGCTGATGCGCCAGTCACTGATACACCATTCGAGCTTCAGCCTGAAACTCTGGAGCGTCGAGACCTCACCGATCTGCCTCTGGTCACCATCGATAGCCCAAGCACCCGGGATATGGACGATGCGATTCATGCCGAGGCCAATGCCGATGGCTGGATGCTGACAGTCGCAATTGCCGATCCATCCGCTTATGTTGCAGCCGGTTCTGATGTTGATCAGATCGCTAAAGAACGTGGTTACACCACTTACCTTCCGGGTCGTAACATTCCAATGCTGCCCCGGACGCTGAGTGATGAGCTCTGCTCTCTGCAACCTGGTGAAAAGCGTCCTGCGCTCTGCTGTCAGGTTCAGATTAATCAGGCCGGTACAATTCAGGGCGAGCCTGAGTTCTTCGCCGCATGGATCAGCTCTAAAGCCAAATTGAGTTATGACGAAGTGTCCAACTGGCTCGAACTCGGTGAAGATCTTCAGCAATCCGCTGATATCAACGCCGTGATTACACCGTCATTGAAAGCCCTAAGCGAAGTGGCTGAAGCCAGTGTTAAATGGCGTACTGAAAACGCCGTCGTATTTAAAGATCGCCCGGATTATCGCTTTAAGCTGGATAGTGACGGTCAGGTGACTGCTATCATCGCTGAGCAGCGTCGCTCTGCCCATAAGCTGGTCGAAGAGACTATGGTGCTGGCCAACATCAGTGCTGCTCGCTTCCTGGCAGCCCGTGAAGTCGGTATCTACAACACCCATATCGGTTTCGAGCCTGAGAAAATTGAGGATGTGGTTGCCATTGCTAACGAGCAGGGTTATGAAGTGGACGCAGAAACGCTCGCTTCTTTGCAAGGCTATGCTGCATTCCGTCGTCGTCTGATCGGTGAAGATAACAACTGGCTGGATTCCCGCCTGCGTCGCTTCCAGGGTTATGTGCTGACTCAGAACAAACCTGCACCGCACTATGGCATGGGTCTTGATGGTTATGCCACCTGGACCTCCCCTATCCGCAAATACAGCGACATGGTTAACCATCGTCTGATCAAACAGATTCTCTCGGGTGAAGAATTGACAGCACCTGATGATGAACTGGGCGAACTGCTGGATCAGCAGCGTCAATCAAGCCGTTTGGCGGAACGCGATACCTGCCATTGGCTATACACTCGCTTCCTGAAACCAGCTGTCGAAGAACAGACCCTGTTTGAGGGTGAGGTTTTTGACATTAGCCGCGGTGGTATGCGTGTTCGTCTGCTGGACAATGGCGCAGCACCTTTTATTCCGGGCAGTATGATCCATAAAGACCGCAAGGCGATGACACTGGATAATAATTCCGGTCAGGTAATCATCGAGGGCGAAACCCGCTATCGCCTTGGCGATCAGATCAAGGTTCAGCTCATCAAGGTAGATGAAGAGCGCAGAAGTCTGATTGCTAAGCCTTGGATCGAAGCTGCAGAGTCTGAAAACGGCGAAGCTCAGGAAGTTGAAACAACGCCTGCTGCAAAATAATCTTTTCTGGCTATAAAACATCGAGCCGTTTAAAAGCCTGCCAATCCCGGCAGGCTTTTTTTATTTAAAAAGTGCCTGACTGATTATTTTAAATCTTAAACAGGGTAAGAAACCTCTTGAGGACAATGACAAACAAAACAATAATTCCTACCTCATTAGTCGGATTTGACTTACTAAGCAATATAAGCATAGTCTAAAATAAATACCCCACTTAAAATTTAGGATATCCATCATGCTACCTAAGAAATATCTACCCATTGTCGCCCCTCTACTGATGTCTATCCTGATGGTATTTATCATGACTGGCGTGATCACAGCCTATAACACAGGTGTTGATGCAGGCTTCCCGGGACGTTGGGCGCAGGCTTTTGTTGTTGCATGGCCTATAGCTTTCACCATTATTTTTACCATGGGTAAACGTGTACAGGGGTTTGCGGCAAAAATCTGTACAAAAGAGCCGGAGAATAAACTTGCAGGTAGCAGTGAATAGGCTCTAGCAGATCCATCAAATATGAAAAGGGCAGGCTTGATTCCATAGTTTGGAAATTAGCCTGCCCTTTTCTTTCTGAGTCAGAAACTTTTCAGTTGGCCGATTAAAGAGCCAGTTTCTCAAGCCGTAACTCACGTCCTTGCTGAGCTTTTTCCGCTTCAGGGAGCACATCCATACTCGGCCAAAGCCCGTCAGCCAAAGCCTGTCGGTAAGGAGTGATTAAACCCGCATCCTCCATGGCATTCCGGGCCGCTGAGACATCATATTTCAGCCGATGCCAGCTCACATTGATTTGCCCACTCGCTGTATCAGGTTCAAGCAACAGATACCAGGTTGTGTCTGTTCCATCATTAGCAGGCATACCGATGACACCAGCATTGATCCAATGCTTGTTCCCGATCTCTTTGTGAAACGGAATGCCGCAATGCCCACCGATCACAACATCAGCTGATGTTTTTGCAAACTCATCGTTAAAACGTTGAGTGTCACTGCCAGCAAAAAGAAAGCGGTTAATCTGATCAACCCCGCCATGGATAACCTGAAACTTCTTGTCAGCCATTTCAAAGTGAATTGATCGCGGTAAAGATCCCATCCACTGCTTATGCTCGTCAGAAACCTTAGTACGTGCAAAGCTGTACCAGCCTGTTGAGAGCAGTGAACAGGCAGAGTCCTCTTCAAAACCGCAGCCGCAATCCAGTGCACCTTCTGCTAAAGATTCTTCACAGTTGCCCATCACAACCTTGATACCCCACTGCCGGATAAGCGATGTGGTGGCTTCAGGTTCCGCGCAGTAGGCAACGATATCGCCGGTGCAAATTACATTTTGCGGTGGGACATCAAGCTCAACGGCCTTGTGCTGCATCGCCTGAGTTGCCTGAAGGTTGCTGTAAGGTCCACCGAATATCAGCATAGGCTTTGCGATATGGCCCAAATTAAGTGATTGTTGGGAATCCTGTGCTTGATCTAGCTGAACCGGATCCATCACGACGCATCACCTTTCGCAAGTTGCTCATCATTAAGTCCGGCTACTTCTTTGGCTGTGCCTGAGAGTTTCATACCGAACCAAAAGAACAGACAGCCACCAACAAGAACAGTTAGCGATATCCAAAGCAGCTTAGTGTATTTGTGGCTATCGCCAATCAGCGAGCTGTATCCGGAGGATTCCGTGAAATAAAGCGCAGCACCAGCAATCGCAAGCAGGAAGCTGGAGAAATAGCTCGCCACAGGGATCTCTTTAACATTACCCCACAGGCTGAAGAAGATCACCGGAGCCAGATACATGGAAGCCGTTCCACTTACCGCTACTGCACTGAACAGGTCTTTGTTACCGAGAAAGACCAGAGCAACACCTAACAGCATAAAGACTGCCATAGCAGCGCGACCATGACTGACACTCTCTGCAGACAGTTTCATATCCACGATTGCCAGTTTTGCAGAGCTGGACAGTGCGCTGTCCAAAGTCGACATCGCAGAAATAATCAGAGATGCACTGAAGAGTAGCATTGGCAGCTCGCCCAGGATTCGCGTCAGTGCCTGATTCATATTTTCTCCACTTAGCGCATGACTGCCAGCCATAACACCCAGCAAGCCAAACAGAAGAATACAGAGCATGCTGATCCAACCCGCGTGTATAAAGCTCGAACGAGTCGTCTCACGGTCAGCCAGAAAACCGCGATCCATCATCACTGGATCGTGCATCGGGTAACTCCACACCTGTAGCAATGCCACCAGCAACAAAACCGGGCCGGGTTCAGTGATATCGAAGGGTTTGAACGTCAGCAGCTGATCATTAAAGCTGCCACTGGCAGCAGCAGTAATCATCAGGAGTGCAAGTACACCGATGAAAACAATCATCTGAAAGAGGTCTGTTTTAAGGGATGCATGTAATCCCCCCAACATTGAGTAGATCAGGGTGATCAAAGCGATTGCAATAACCCCCAATGTATAGGCCTGGCTTCCTGCGACACCAAACAAGAGACCAATGACTAATAAATTGGCAAAGACTTCACTCACCAGCCGAACACCAATCACGGTGTTATAACAGCTGGTTCCTACCTTACCGAACCGATCAGACAGGAAGCTCTGAACACTGCCATACCCCTGTCTGAATCTGAGGTGATCAATGATCTTGCCACCGGTAAAGAAGGACAGGTAATAGGCTGCGTATGCCAGAGTGCCCCAGATACCGTAATAGAAGCCTAAAATGGCGGCATTCATTAAAGATCGGGCAAAAATCCAGGTGGTCACCTGTGAGAATATCAGTGTTAAAAGCTCAGGCGCTTTCCCATCGGGAGAATGTCCCTGAAAGAAACCTGATGTAGAACGAGCTTTTGGCGAAAGAAATATCGAGGCCAATGCGACAAAAAGAACAATGCCAATCAGAGGGTAATCCATAGTGTCAGTTCCTGTTTTGTTTTATAGACACTTAATTGAAAAATACTTAACAGATACGAAAGCTGTATATTGTTCGGATTCAATACAAATAATAAAAAAGGCCACGAGGGCCTTTATTCTGTTTCAATCGTGTCGGCAAACGCCTGCATCAGCTGCCCTGAGATGGCAAAACTTCCGGGCTTAAGCGGGAAATCATCCAGCCTGCCCCAGCGGGCTTCAACAATCTCTTCTCCATCGACTTTGATCTCGCCAGAGTCATAGTCGCAGATAAAACCCAGCATCAGTGAATGCGGAAAAGGCCAGCTCTGACTCGACTGGTAACGAATATTCTTAACCGTCACCCCTACTTCTTCAAAGATCTCGCGTTGAACCCCCTGCTCCACACTTTCACCCGGCTCTATAAAGCCTGCAATACAGCTGAAATAACCGGGTTTAAAACTGGCGTTACGGGCCAGTAGCACCTCATCTCCCCTTGTAATCAGCGCGATAATGCAGGGGTTAATTCTTGGGTATTGCCTATAACCACAGGCATCACAACACATCGCATTTTCTATCGGGTGCATACGTGCTTTATGGCCACAACGACTGCAGTAGTTATGGTCCTGCTCCCAGGTTAACAATTGGCTGCCTGAAGCGATCAGCTCAAAGTCACTCTGATCCAGTTGAGGTAAAAGTGCCCGGAATCCATAACGGGTAAAGTGTTCAGGAAATTCGTCAGGCCAGTGCTGCCAGTCAAAACTTCGGGCGCAGTAGACAGGTAGTCCCTCACGTTGAGCAATATAACGCCACTCGATATCCGGCAGATTCTGCTCCTTCTGCCAGAAAGCGAGCATTTTGTCAGCACTGTGTAATGGCTCAGCAGAGGCGTCTGTAATCAGGTCGTTTCCGACAAATAAAATCAACAAGCTATCGGCTGGTAACCGAAGCGTGCTGCTAAAGCGTTCCGCTTGCATAAAAGCTCCACTAGGCGGCGTTTGTACATTAAAGGTTGTGGCCGGGTATATGTTAACAATGGGTTTATGTTAACAATGGGTTTATAATGCCGCGACATTTCGTTTACAGGTGCATTATGAAAGTTTGTGGTGTTGAACTAAAGGGCAGTGAAGCGCTGATCTGCCTGCTCTCTAAATCCGGTGACTTGTTTGATATTCCAGACTGCCGTCAAATCCGTTTCTCAGTGAAAGACAGCGATGATCAACAGCAAATGCGCTACTTCCAGCAGTCTTTCGGAAAATTACTGGAAGATTATAAAGTAGATCGTGTTGTAATCCGCCAGCGCCCGCATAAAGGCAAGTTTGCAGGTGGTGCAGTAGGTTTCAAAATGGAAGGCGCTCTTCAGGCATTAAGCTCTGTTGATGTGGAAATTCTGACACCGACTCAGATCAAAGAGCAGCTGAAGAAAACTCCGATGCCGATCGATTTCCGTGAAACCGGTCTGAAAATGTTCCAGGAAGTTGCTTTCACTACCGCATTTGCATATCTGAGCAACCCGAAAGTCACCAAAGGTGCTGCTCAAGCAGAGCCTAAGGTGGAAGAGACTGAAGCCCCAAACCCATGGAATAAGTAAATTCCTAAGGTGACAGGCCATAAAAAAACGCGCTGTTAGCGCGTTTTTTTATGGTTGGCTTTTAATGAAATCAGGAATTGATCTCAGCGGCAACCACAGACATTTCAACCAGCAGTTCAGGACGAGCCATGCGTGCTTCAACACAGGCACGAGCTGGTGCAACACCTTCCGGTACCCACGCATCCCAAACTTCGTTCATTGCCGCGAAGTCTTTCATATCACGCACATAAATAGTCACAGACAGCATATGGTTCTTATCAGAACCTGCCTGAGCCAGCAGCTTCTCGATTTTTTCCAGGGTAGTGCGGGTTTGTTCTTTAATATCCGCATTAGCATCAGCGGCAACCTGACCACATAGGTAAATAGTACCGTTGTGCTTAACGATACGGCTCATACGCTGACCTACTTCCAGACGCTCAATTGACATTTGTGACCTCATAACCGAATGATTAATAAAAGTTAATGATGATATTTTATCAGAAAATATGAGGGCTATTGCCTAAATCAGAAAGAAAAAACAATCAATCAGACCGGTATATTGATACTATTCAGAACATTCATGCCTCAGGATAAAATCTAAGGTTTGTCTTCTGATATCTTCAAATGAAAAAGATGCTATGTGCCCTCCATGACTCTCTAACCAGCAAACGCGGTTGTTGCCCCTCTTTATCATCTGCTCGTAAATCTCAACACCATGATCATATGGAATCACACGGTCATCTTTACTATGCATTATCATCACCGGAACTTTAATCTCGGAAACGATATTCTTAGGATCCCATGTACTTGGGACCAAAATCGTGAACGGGTATGCAAACCAGCCAAAGATACTTTTGCTAGTGACATGTCTAGCAATTGTTCCATAACTGATAAATGCCGCATCAAGAACAATTCCATCAACAGCATATTGCTCACCTGCTTTAGCAACAAAATTTATAGCCAAAGCAGCACCAATACTCTGCCCAACCACGATCAATTTCTTCTTAGGAAATTTTCTTCTTATCCATAGAGTTGCGGCCTCAATATCCTGAAAAATCTCAGGTAATGCAGGATCTCCTTGAGAAGCGCCATACCCTCTATAATCAAGGGCGAAAACATCAATACCAGATTTAGGTAGCCAATAAATGCTATGGCTATGAGTGCTGATATTCTGGGCATTCCCATGCAGATAAAGCACTACCGTATCTGAATTATTACCCTCTGCAGGTAACCACCAGCCATGCAGCCTGGTTCCATCTACGGCAGTCAGCACAATATTCTCAAAGGGCTGCTTTACGTCTTTTGGAGTGGAGTACCATTGTGTATCGGGGTAGAAAAACAGCGATGTTGTCCCTGCGCATCCTGTCATCAGGCTCAAAAATAAAATGATTATCAAAAGCTGCAAATTACTACCCGTGAACTTTTTATCCGTATTATTCGCCATAGAATCTCCGTTGACGCCACTATCAGGCATGAAAAAGCCCCTGTATGTACACACACAGGGGCTTACAATTTGAAGCTTAGACGATTGCTTACTAACTATCCTTATCCGCCAGCATAAACCAGGTCTCGAGGACGGCATCCGGGTTCAGAGATACGCTGTCGATCCCCTCTTCCATCAGCCACTTGGCCAGATCCGGGTGATCAGAAGGCCCCTGACCGCAAATACCGACGTATTTACCAGCTTTCTTACAGGCACTGATCGCCATGTGTAGCAGCGCTTTAACTGCCGGATTACGCTCGTCAAACAGGTGGGCAACGATGCCGGAATCACGATCCAGGCCCAGTGTCAGCTGCGTCAGATCGTTGGAGCCGATGGAGAAACCGTCAAAGTAATCCAGGAACTGATCCGCCAGAATGGCGTTAGCCGGCAGCTCACACATCATGATCACACGCAGATCGTTCTCACCACGCTTGAGACCGTTTTCTGCCAGCAGATCGATCACCTCACGGGCTTCGCCCAGAGTACGTACAAACGGCACCATGATTTCGACATTGGTCAGGCCCATCACATCACGAACTTTCTTCAGTGCCCGGCATTCCAGCTCAAAGCAGCTACGGAAAGATTCTGAGATATAACGGGAAGCTCCACGGAAGCCCAACATAGGGTTCTCTTCCGCTGGCTCATACAGCTTACCGCCAATCAGGTTGCCGTATTCGTTGGACTTAAAGTCCGACAGACGCACAATCACTTTTTTCGGATAGAAAGCCGCAGCCAGCGTAGAAATACCTTCCACCAGCTTGTCGACATAGAAATCAACCGGTGAGGCATATCCTGCGATGCGCTTGGAGATACTGCGCTGCAGTTCCGGCGACAGAGTATCAAAATCCATCAGGGCTTTAGGGTGCACACCAATCATACGGTTGATGATGAACTCCAAACGCGCCAGACCGATACCTTCATTGGGCAGAGCTGCAAAACTGAAAGCACGATCCGGGTTACCCACGTTCATCATGATCTTGAACGGGATATCCGGCATGGAATCCACATTATTGGTCATACGTTCGAAGTCCAGCTCACCTTCGTAGATGAAACCCGTATCACCTTCTGCGCAGGAAACCGTGACAAGCTGACCTTCTTTCAATTGCTCTGTAGCATCGCCACAGCCTACAACCGCGGGAATACCCAGCTCACGTGCGATAATCGCTGCGTGACAGGTACGGCCACCACGGTTGGTGACAATCGCCGAGGCGCGTTTCATCACAGGTTCCCAGTCCGGATCGGTCATGTCGGTCACCAGAATGTCACCCGGCTGAACCTTATCCATCTCATCCGGGCTCATGATGATACGTACAGCACCGGAACCGATACGCTGACCGATAGAACGACCTTCAACCAGAACCTCACCACGCTCTTTCAGCAGGTAACGCTCCATTACGTTAGCATCAGCACGGCTTTTTACTGTTTCAGGGCGCGCCTGAACAATGTACAGCTGACCATCATCACCATCTTTGGCCCATTCGATATCCATCGGGCGGCCGTAGTGCTGTTCAATAATCACTGCCTGACGGGCAAGTGCCATCACTTCTTCGTCAGTAATGCAGAACTGACGGCGCTCTTCAGGGCTCACATCCACAGTTTCAACAGACTTACCGGTTTCGGCAGCTTCGCCGTAAACCATCTTAATCATCTTGCTGCCGAGATTTCGGCGCAGTACCGCAAAACGACCGGCGTCTAAAGTCGGCTTGTGTACATAAAATTCATCAGGGTTTACCGCACCCTGTACCACTGTTTCACCCAGACCATAGGACGCAGTAATAAAGGCCGCATCCCGGAAACCGGATTCCGTATCCAGTGTAAACATCACACCGCTGGCACCAGTTTCACTGCGTACCATCTTCTGGATACCTGCTGACAGGGCAACCAGAGAGTGGTCAAAGCCCTGGTGAACACGGTAAGAGATCGCACGGTCATTAAACAGAGACGCAAAAACTTCTTTTACCGCTGTTTTAATGTGCTCAAGGCCCTGAATGTTCAGGAATGTCTCCTGCTGGCCAGCGAAAGATGCGTCCGGCAGGTCTTCCGCTGTCGCAGAAGAACGAACCGCGACTTTCAGATTTTCATTGCCGTTCTGCAGCTGGGCGTAGGCTTTTTCAAGGGACTCTTCAAGAGCAGGCGGGAATGGCGTTTCAAGAATCCAGCTACGGATCTGAGCTCCGGTCTTGGTAAGAGCGTTAACATCATCAACGTCCAGCTTATCCAGCTCTGCATTGATACGATCGGCAAGCCCTTCATAATTCAGAAATTCGCGGTACGCCTGTGCAGTCGTTGCGAAACCACCGGGAACAGAAACACCTGCACCGGCCAGATTACTGATCATCTCACCCAGAGATGCATTTTTACCACCAACATGCTCGACATCATTCATGCCAAGCTGATCAAACCACGCGATGTATGCGTCCAACTTAAATCTCCCCCTGAGCTTGCTTTTCAGATGAATTCTTCGACAATAGAACGAGAATTTTCTAATGATACCATGAAGTTGCAGGCGAATAATTATGAAACGCACCGCCTTTTTTGTTTCCGATGGCACCGGGATTACCGTGGAGGCTTTGGGTAGAAGTCTCCTGGCTCAATTTGAGCACACTGAGTTCACTTATGTCATTAAGCCCTTCATCGACTCGACAGACAAAGCCTCACGTCTGGTCGAGCTAATTAACAGTGTTTACCGAGAAGATGGTATTCGTCCTGTTGTCGTGGATACCATTGTAAATGATGATGTGCGTTCCGTGCTGAAAAGTGCTGATGCCTTCACTCTGGACATCTTTTCTACGTTCCTCGCTCCTCTTGAAGAGGAATTGGGTTCTGCATCTTCCTACAGCGTGGGTAAATCCCACTCGATCCGCGAAGATGACAAAGTCTATAAAGACCGGATTGACTCCGTGCATTTTGCCATCGACAACGATGATGGCGGCCGAACCCGTCATTACGACAAAGCCGACATTATTTTATTAGGCCCTTCACGCTGCGGCAAAACACCTACCTGCCTATACATGGCTCTTCAGTTTGGTATCCGGGCTGCTAACTACCCTCTGACTGATGATGACTTTGAGTATGGCGAATTGCCTAAAGCTGTCCGTCACTACAAGCATAAATTGTTCGGTTTAACGATTGATCCCGATCGACTGGCCAATATTCGTAATGAACGTAAGCCTGACAGTCGATATGCATCCCTTCGTCAGTGTGAAATGGAAGTAGAAGAAGCAGAAATGCTCTATCAGCGTTTCGGTATTCCTTACATCAACTCCACTCATTTTTCTGTTGAAGAGATCTCGACCCGAATGATGGAAGAAGCGGGAATTGAACGTCGGGCAGCACCAAAATAATCAACAAAACACGAAGTGATGGCATGGATCATTTGAGTAGGGAAAAGCTACAAAACTCCAATAAAATAAATACATTAGCGGCTTTTCTCTGACTCTTTCCGGTAAGAAAAAAGAACTATAATGACAGTTGTAGCCAAACACCATTGAGAGTCATCGGGCTACTATCGGAGATCATCATGTCTAAAGTAAACCGAAGTGAACCTCGTTTTGAGGTAATCTGGAAAGCCCGGGTAAGCTCGGGTTTTGCGCCTGTACTACATGTCAGCATCCATAATGCATCAAGCCATGGCCTCAGGGTTATCTCTGAGGTTCCGTTTGATGACTCTCAGGAGCTCACTATCAATCTGATTTGTAAAAACTCACGCAGACTAGCCGCCTTTACCCTCAAATCTAAAGTCGTTTATTGCAAGCACTTTGATGATCGGATGGGATATAAGCTTGGTGTAAGTATCTCTGAACCGCCCAGCGAATATTTGAAGCTGATCGATAAAATGGAACAGGAAGGTCATCCTGTTTACGAAAGCCGGTCAGGGGTTTAGGTAAACCCCGTCCATTCCCACTTGCTTTTACCAGAATCAGGCGCTGTAAAGCGCCATTCTGGATACAACCTTTTCCAGATAATCCCGTGTCTCTTTGTAGGGAAGACCTTTCCTCAACTGCTGATAAACCTGTTGGGGCTGTAACCGGTTAACCTTAACGGCGGCACTTCTCACGCTGGTACTACCCGTAAATGTCCTGGCCACATTCCCAGCGCCTGTGTTATAAGCCGCAACGGTACAATAGAGCCTACTAAGCGGGTCTTCGATTTGGCGTAAATAACGATAATAAAGCAGATGTAGGTATGCTGAGCCTGAACGCACATTCACTTTGGGCTGGTATAACTCAGACGCCGTTAAAAGTCGCGAGCGTCCATTAAGATATTCAGTAGTATCTAAACCAGCGCTTTGTGGAACAATCTGCATCAAACCAAAAGCCGGAATATGGCTTCTGGCCATTGGATTAAAATAACTCTCGGTATGCATTACAGCCATCACTAAGGCTGCGGATACCTTTTGCTCACTGGCATATTCTTCAGCTAGCGGCAGATACTGTTTAGCTTTTTGTGCCGTACTCCCTTCAGGGAGTTTGATGACGACTTTAGCCACCGGGCGCCGGTCTTCTTTAATACTCTTGTTAGCAGGTTTAATAACCTCCCCTGCACTCTTCCCAGCAAAGAGGTCACCAACAAGTGGCTCACGAGGTAACTGCTCAGCGTTCTTGTTAATAGCATCACGCTCAACAAGTTGCAGAATCGGATCTTCTTTGTAAGCAGTCTGTGTATCCAGGCTTAACAACCGCTCTACCTCCTGCTTGATTTTCTGACCTGCTTCAGCCGGCGTTGCTCCCTGAGCTTCAACGGTTACCGTACCGGCTTCATAATCAATTGTTGAGCGAACCAGCAGATCACGGGAATAGCTGACAAAAGCGTTTTTACTGCTCATCTCTGCCTTCAACCAATATTGTTTGATCTCCTGCTGATAAACGAGCTGTGCTGCTCTGAATCTGGCCTGATAGTCATCAAACTGGGTGTTCTGGAGTTGCTTGTATTCTTCAAATGTCAGAGCCAAAGCTTCGGGGGCACAGATGCCCGCCGCTGAAAAAAGAATCCCCTGAAGAAAAGTCCTTCGCTCCATAAAACCTCCATTACACTCACACAAGACAAAAAGAAACCCGCATTAGCGGGTTTCTTTTCTAACCATAGCGCTGATTAGCGGTATTGGCACAGGTACGCAGTCGGCTCTGCAACTTTAAGGTCAAAGCTCTGGTTTGCATCAACCTCAAAACGCTCACCGGCAGCAAAGGTGATCCACTCTTCGCTACCCGGCAGTTTCACAGTCAGTGCGCCAGACACAACGGTCATAGTCTCATGTTGGCTGGTGCCAAAGGTGTAATCACCAGCATTCATAACACCAACAGTTAGCTGACCCTGGTTGTTGTCGAAACCGATGGACTTTACGTTACCTTCAAAATATTCGTTAACACTTAGCATGGAAGCTCTCACATAAAAAAGCCCTGTGAACAGGGCCGTTGTTATCAGTTCAGTATCCTTCTGTGATTCTGAACCCTACCCCTAGTATATATCCGGAACGAAGTTGAGAGAATCCAACGGAGGGCGAACATAACCAATATCTTCCTGTCGCTCAGGAAGCTCAATCGGTTCAGGGGTCAGATCTTCATATTCAATCAGGCTTAAGAGGTGGCTGATGACGTTAAGGCGGGCCCGTTTTTTAACTTCTCCGTCAACCACAAACCAAGGAGCTTCAGGAATGTCCGTATGCACAAACATAGCATCTTTAGCTTTGGAATATTCCACCCAGCGGGTACGGGACTGGAGATCCATCGGGCTCAGTTTCCAGCGCTTATGGGGACGGTCGATGCGATCTTTAAAGCGACGCTCCTGTTCCTCATCGGAGACAGAGAACCAATACTTAACCAGAGTGATGCCTGAACGAACAAGCATGCGCTCAAACTCAGGGCATGAGCGAAGAAACTCCTGATACTCTTCATCAGAACAAAAACCCATAACACGCTCAACACCCGCGCGGTTATACCAGCTGCGGTCAAACAGAACGATTTCGCCGGCACTTGGCAGATGTTTAACATAGCGCTGGAAATACCACTGTGTCTTCTCCCGCTCAGTCGGAGCCGGCAAGGCTGCTACCCTACACACCCGAGGATTGAGTGCTTCGGTAATGCGCTTGATGCTTCCGCCCTTCCCTGCCGCATCACGACCTTCAAAAATGACCACCACCTTCATACCAGTGTGTTTCACCCATTCCTGAAGCTTTACGAGTTCGACCTGAAGGCGTTCTAACTCTTTTTCGTAGAGTTTTTTATCAATTTTCTTGGTATTGCCGATTTTTTCTTCTGCCATGATTCCTTCCTTAATTGGCTAAAGCGCATCTGACTTACTGCTTTGGAGTGTATCGAATGACGATGAGGGTTAACAAGAAGAGCTGGGAAAACCGGTGAGGGATTCGCTTTTTATTGATCTGAAACAGAGAGCTTGCCAATGGCATTTCGAACGGTCAGCCACGAAATGAGAGCCATCAAAAGATTCGCTATCACAGCTCCAGCAAAAATACCGTACAAACCAAACAACCAGGCACCCAAGGCGCAAACAGGCACGTAAAAGACAAACAAACGCAGAATACTAAGCCTTAACGCAACCATTGGCTGATGTAAGGCATTCATGGTTGAGTTAGCGAGAATAATAACCCCCTGAAGCCCTAGCCCCAGAGGGACCAGCCAGAGGAACCAGCTCAGGTTAAGCGCAAGGTTACTGCCCGGCTCTGCAAATGCACCAATTAGAGGTGACTGAAAAAGCACCAGCATCAACCAAACGACGGCCTGCCAGAGAAGTGCAAAGACAAAACAGCCCATCACCCCCTTGCGTACGCGATCCAGTTGTTTTGCACCTAGATTCTGGCTGACAAAAGGTGGCAAAGTCATCGACAGTGCGAAAACAACGATAAGGGATATCGACTCGATGCGGCTACCCACACCAAAACTGGCTACGGCTTCCGTACCGAAGATAGCAACGATACGAGTCAGGATGGCAGTGCTGACCGGTGTCAGAATACTGGAAATAATCGCCGGAATCGCAATCTTGCCGATCACACTCCAGCTCTCGAGCACTTCAGAAAACTGAACAGGTTTAAAAGTCAGAAGTTGTTGCCTGACCTGTGGTAGTAAAAGCACGATCACAGTCAGAACCATCCAGGAGATCAGAGTTGCCAGTGCAGCCCCTCTGACACCCATGGCCGGGATAGGCCCCCACCCGAAGATAAGGATAGGATCCAGAATAGCATTTAAGACTGCAGAGCCAATCATGGCCAGTCCGGGGACAAGAGTATTACCGGATGCCCTCAAAGCACTACTTAATGCTCTTGGGAATACAACAAACAAAGTGCCCAGATACCAGACCTGCATATAGTCACGGATATAGGGCATCAGTTCTTCGGTAACCCCTAACAGGCTGAATAAGGGTTCCAGAGTCAACCAACCAGCCAGCGTCAGAACAACCGATAAAAGAATGGCTAAAAGTGCAGCATCTGTGGTTCTGCGCTTAACAAGGTCATGGGCTTTTTCACCCAGAAGTCGGCCAACAACTGCAGATGTGCCGATACCCAGACCAATAGATAGCGAGATTAAAGTGAAAGTAACCGGAAAGGTAAAGGTGACAGCAGCAAGAGCTTTGGTTCCCAGCAAACCAATAAAGTAGGCATCAACCAGGTTAAACAGCATCAGGGCTATGATCCCGCCCATTACAGGTACTGTCATTTTAAATAACAGCGGTGCAATGGGGTCCGAGGTCATATTGGGTTTAGTGCTCACCAGACGACTCTTCTGAAGCCTTATCGTGAGTTAATGCAGGCTTTTCCTGGGCAGGAACCTCAGCTTCGGCCTGAACCACCTGATTACGACCACCTGCTTTCGCACTGTAGAGGGCACGGTCAGCCAGACGGATCAATTCAGAAACATCGCTTTCACGGTCAGATGCCATAGTTGCAATCCCCATACTAACAGTGACGTACGGCGACACTTTAGATGCAGCATGAGGCATACGCTGCTGCTCAATAACCTTACGGCACTGTTCCGCCAGTATGACGGCATTTTCATTGGTATCCGGCAATAGGATCGCAAACTCTTCCCCACCATAACGAGCCACCAGATCCATCGGGCGGGACATCATATCCTTCAGTGTCTGTGCAACAGCATGGATACACTCATCGCCTTCAAGGTGACCGTAATAGTCGTTATAGAGCTTGAAGCAGTCGATATCGACCATGATCAGAGTCAGGGGGGTTCCGTTACGCAGAGAACGCTTCCACTCTTTGTCCAGCACTTCATCAAAGTAACGACGATTCGCAACAGCCGTTAACGCATCGGTACGGGAGATTTCGGCCAGTTCCTGGTTTGAAGTCAACAGTTGACGTGTCTCGTGTTGAATGCGGGCGTTTTTACGGGATACACGCATAAAACCATAAGTGATAAGGCCAGACAGTGTCAGACCGAGCACAAAGATCAGGTGCGGCAGCCAGGTCGCTTTGCTGTTGAAATAGTAGAAGGTTGGCAGGGCTTCAATAAACCACTGACGGTTACCGCTAACATGCATAGGCACGAGTGTTGAACGGTTAGCATCAATCTCAAGGCGGGTACGACTGATATGGTGATGGAGCAACGAGGGTTCCTGGGTTCCGGTTTGGTCCCACAGTTTCATATCAATCCCCGAGACACGAATCTGGCTTAAAGCCTCTTCAAAAGAAATTCGCAGGTCAATTACAGCAACAATATAACCAGCGACCCTCCCCGGATAGCCCCGTAAAGGAATTGAGATCGCGGCTTTTACCATTGATGACTGATATTCACCCTGCTTCATCAACTCATCTTTCAGTTCAATTCGACCGGATGAGAGCACAAGGTCGCCAGAGTCCTTAGCCTGTTCCAAAAGACTATTAACCGTCGCATTACCGGTCATATCGATACCCAGCGGCATCTTCTGAGAAGCATCCCCCTGGAAATAGGTTACCGGGCGGTGTAGTCCCTCTGTACGTAATGCTGACTGGAACTCGCCACGATTGTTTTGTTCAAGAATAGAAAAAGAATTCAGACCGTTGACCTGTGCCACATCCCGCTCGAACATCGGGCGCAGCTGCGCCCCAATTTCAGGAATCCAGTAAACAGCGACAATATCTCTGTGGCGGACACGGCTGTTACTGGCGACAAATTCAAAATCATCCTGGCGGGGGATCGCCTGAGCAATAAACAGTGTGCGTAGGGTGTACAAAGCTTCGAGGGAAGTATTGAGCTCGCGGCTGAAAACTGCACTTCGATCGGTGACATCCTTGACGAAACGGTTACGCAACTGCTCCTGCTCAGAAAAATGCAGCAACCATGCCGCTACCAATGAAAGGCAGAAGCCGACAAGCAGAATCAAAAATGCCCAGTTACGGGTAGTGGTTTCTTTCATTAAACAGCCAGTTTTCGGGTTACAGAACCCGAAGGGATTCAGGAGCACTAAAAAGGGCGTGGATTATCACAAATCCACGCCACAAAAAAAATATCCTGATACAGTTTTTTACCTTAAAGTCTGAGCCAATTAGTGCGAGATGTTTATGAATTTCAATTAATTAGTTGCCAGTGAAACTAGGCTCTCTTTTTTCAAGCATTGCCGCCACCGCTTCAGCGTGATCTGAGGTGTGATGAGCCAGTGATTGCATCGATGCAGATAGCTCCAGAAGCGTCTCGAGAGATACCTTCTGGCCTTCCTTCAACAGTTTCTTTGTCATACGCAATGCGCGGGGTGGATTAACAGCAATTCGGTCAGCCAGTTTGCGAGCTGCAGCCATTAAATCTTCAGGCTCAGTGACCTCTGAGACCATCCCCCAGCTCAGAGCTGTTTCAGCATTTACTGCTTCTCCGGTAAAAGCCATCTCACATGCCCGGGACATTCCTATAGCACGCGGCAGGAACCAGGCACCACCATCTCCGGGAATAATGCCGATTTTGGCAAAACTTTCTGCGAACCTTGCCTTAGTCGATGCAATACGGATATCGCACATCATCGCCAGATCACAACCAGCACCAATAGCAGGACCATTCACTGCGGCAATCAGGGGGACTTCCAGATTATGCATCGCCAATGGAATACGCTGGATGCCACGGCGGTAACCTTCACGCAGCTCAACCGGAGAGCCGCCAAACATCCCATCCTTCTCGTGCATATCTTTAACATTACCACCGGAGGAGAAGGCTTTTCCGGCACCGGTGAGAATAACCACTGACACGGTATCATCCCGGTTAATTTTACGGGCAACCGCTTCAAAAGCATCGATCATCTCATCCGAAGAGATCGCATTTCGGGTTTCATCCTGATTCATGGTCAGGGTTACAACAGAACCTTCTTGTTCATACAGCAAAACGTCACTCATAAAGGACTCCTTCACTCACACTAAACAGCAAATTAAGCTAATAAAAAAAGCCTGTACAAAGTGTACAGGCTCACAGGCACATCAATAATTGTGCAATACGAAAAGCAATGGAATTAGTTAAAGTTCTTTTTCATAAACTTCTGGATCTCGCCCACAATACCGCTGCGGAACAAGAGTACACAGATCACAAAGATCAGACCCAGAATAACCGGAACCCATGATGCCAGAGGCCCCTGAGACAGATAGTTCTGCAGCGTCACCACAGTGGTTGCACCAACGATTGGACCAAAGATAGTGCCTACACCGCCCAGCAGGGTCATCAGAATCACCTCACCGGACATGTGCCAGTGCGCATCCGTCAGGGATGCCAACTGGAACACCAGACTCTTAGTCGAACCTGCCAGACCTGCCAGAGAAGCAGAAATTACGAAAGCAACCAGTTTGAATTTGTCTACGTCATAACCCAGAGAAACGGTACGAGGTTCATTTTCACGGATCGCTTTCAGGATCTGTCCAAACGGTGAATGAATGGTGCGATAGATAACGGAGAAACCGATTACAAACACCGCCAGTACGAAGTAGTACATCGCCAGATTGCCTTCCAGGCTGATCAGGCCAAACAGGTTGCCGCGAGGGATACCCTGAAGACCGTTCTCACCACCGGTGAAAGGCGCCTGAACGTAAAGGAAGAACACCAGCTGAGACAGTGCCAGAGTAATCATCGCAAAGTAGATGCCCTGACGACGAATCGCCAGCTTACCAAAGACAAAGCCCATAGCAGCAGAACAGGCAGTACCTACCAGAATACCCAGTTCAGGGGTTAGCCCCCACTGCATGATGGTGTGACCGGTAATATAACCTCCGGTCGCCAGAAATGCCGCATGACCAAAGGACAGCAGGCCGCCATAACCCAGCATCAGGTTGAATGCACAGGCAAACAGCGCGAAACAAAGAACCTTCATCAGAAAGACCGGATAGATCGCATAAGGCGCAACCAGACCAACCAGAAGAAGAATCATGAAAGACAATTTGGTTTTGCTCATGGTTTTACCCGCCGTGCTGCTGTTTAGTACTTGAGTCGTCATGATTTAAGCCTCCTTACCAAACAGTCCTGCTGGACGCACCAGAAGAACAATAATCATCACCAGGAAGATCACAGTAGTAGACGCTTCCGGATAGAAAACTTTGGTCAGACCTTCAATCAAGCCCATCATCAGACCGGTAACAATCGCACCGGAAATAGACCCCATACCGCCGATCACAACAACTGCAAACACCACGATCAGAAGATTCGACCCCATCACAGGGCTTACAGAATAGATAGGTGCCGCCAGTACACCGGCAAAGGCAGCCAGAGCAACACCGTAGCCATAGGTCAGGGTAATCAGTAGCGGAACATTGATACCAAAAGCCTGCAGCAGTTGTGGGTTTTCAGTACCCGCTCGCAGGTATGCACCCAGCTTGGTACGTTCGATCATGTACCAGGTGCCGAAACAGATCACCAGAGAGGCCACGATGATCCATGCGCGATAGGTCGGCAGGAACATAAAGCCCAGATTATTACCACCCTGCAGAGCCGCAGGAACAGAGTAAGGTTGTCCGGAAACACCGAAGAAATGGATAAAGGAACCCTCAATAATCAGTGCCAGACCAAAGGTCAGCAGCAGACCGTAGAGGTGATCCTCTTTATAGAGACGGCGTAACATGGTTTTTTCAATGGCGATACCGATCGCTGCAACAACCAGCGGAGCAAGCACCAGTGCAACCCAATAGTTAACACCCAGAAATTTGAGACCTAACCAGGCAACAAACGCACCCAGCATATACTGAGCACCATGTGCGAAGTTAATGATGTTTAACAGGCCGAAAATAATAGCCAGACCCAGACTCAGCAGTGCATAGAAAGATCCGTTAATCAGACCGATCAACAGCTGGCCAAATAAAACCTGTGGCGGAAAACCAAGTAACTCTGCCATAACAAAACCCTTTAACGCTCTTGAAAAGGCGCCACCCTAGAAACACAGGTGTCGTTATTCTTATTGTTCAATAAACCGGAGACGCATATAAACCGGTGAAGCTATACACTCAAACAGATGTAGGTTTGAGTGTGACGGGCCGTAGCAGCCCGTCACATGGTCGCTAGGCTGTATTAACGGCCTGCAACCAGCTTGCACTTAGACTCAGCCAGCGGACGGAACGCTTTATCGGCTGGGATAGTACGCAGAATCTTGTACAGATCCCACTCACCGGTAGATTCAGAAGGCTTCTTAACTTCAGCCAGGTACATATCGTGGATCATACGACCGTCTTCACGGATACGACCATTCTCAGCAAAGAAGTCGTTGATTGGAGTTTTCTTCATTTGCGCCATTACAGCTGAAGAAGCATCACTGTTAGAGGCTTTAACAGCGCTCAGGTAGTGAGTTACAGAAGAGTAGATACCAGCCTGTACCATGGTTGGCATTTTGCCGGTACGGTCGAAGTAACGCTTAGACCATGCACGGGTTTCAGGAGTACGATCCCAGTAGAAACCTGTGGTCAGCTGCAGACCTTGAGTGGTTTCCAGACCCAGACTGTGAACGTCGTTCAGGAAGATCAGCAGACCCGCAATTTTTTGACCCGCTTGTACAACACCAAACTCTTTAGCCGTTTTCAGGGAGTTAGTGGTATCTGCACCAGCGTTTGCCAGACCTACGATCTTAGCGCCGGAAGCCTGAGCCTGCAGAATGAAGGAAGAGAAATCGTTAGTTGCCAGAGGGTGACGTACACCACCAACAACCTTACCACCACTCTCTTTCACAACTTCAGTTACATCGGACTCCATTGCATGACCAAATGCATAGTCAGCAGTCAGGAAGAACCAGCTGTCACCACCTTCGCGCACTACCGCTTCACCAGTACCATGTGCCAGAGCATAGGTATCGTAAACGTAGTGTACAGAGTTAGCCGTACAGAACTGGTTAGTAATAGAGGAAGAAGCAGAACCGGAAACCAGAGACACCTTGTCTTTAGCTTCAACAACTTTGTTTACAGCGATTGTTACCGCTGAAGACACCATACCAGCAACCATGTCGACTTTATCAACATCGATCCACTGACGAACTTTGTTTGCACCGATGTCAGGCTTGTTCTGGTCATCGGCACTTACGATAGTGATTTTTTTTCCGTTTACCTTACCGCCGAAGTCTTCGATAGCCATTTTAGCGGCTTCCAGACCACCCGGGCCTGCCAGCGCAGAATAAGTACCCGACATATCAGCCAGATAGCCAATACGGATCTCATTGTCAGAAATATCAGCCTGAGCTGCTGTAGAAGCCGCCATTGCCGATACGATTGCGCTGCACATCAGTTTTTTCAGCATTTTCATAGTCCACTCCATCGCTTTCGCGTTGTTATTGTTGTTGTGGTTTTTAGGGTTGGTTATTGCGGTTATTGCAAAACCTGGTTAGGCACTTGTTATTTTTGTTTGCCCGGCTGCACTTGCCCTCGTGGCTGTGCAGTCTTAAACACCCAGATAGGTGTTCAGCAAATCCATTTTATCTTCCAGTTCGTCGCTTGCGATCTCTTCAACGATCGAACCATGTTCCATCAGATAGTGTCGGTCAGCCAGAGGTGCTGCAAAACGGAAGTTCTGCTCAACCAACACAATCGTTAAACCTTTGTCTTTCAGTTTCAGCAGTACTTCGCCCAGCGTCTGCACGATAACCGGCGCCAGACCTTCGGTGATCTCGTCCAACAGCAACAGGTTCGCTCCGGTACGCAGAATACGGGCCATTGCCAGCATCTGCTGCTCACCACCGGACAAACGTGTACCTTGACTGGTGCGACGCTCATACAGGTTTGGGAACATCTCGTAGATTTCATCCAGAGACATACCGCCACTGCGAACTGTAGGTGGCAGCATCAGGTTTTCTTCAACATTCAGACTGGAGAAGATACCGCGCTCTTCAGGGCAGAAACCCACACCTAAATGAGCAATCTGGTGCGCTGGCATACCAACGGTTTCGTTACCGTTCACCATGATGGAGCCTGTACGCTTGCCCACCATATTCATGATGGACTTCAGGGTGGTGGAACGACCAGAACCGTTACGCCCCAGCAGAGTAACCAGCTCACCACGGTTTACCTTCATATCGATACCATGAAGGATATGAGACTCACCGTAAAAAGCGTGCAGATCAGCAATACGCAGCTGTTCCATATCAACTTTCTGATGTGCATTCATGCTGCTTCACTCCCCATGTAAGCTTCGCGTACCTGAGGGTTCTGAGAAACCTCTTCATAAGGGCCTTCAGTCAACACGGCACCACGCTGCAGAACCGTAATACGATCAGACAGACTGGATACAACGTGCAGGTTATGCTCAACCATCAAAATGGTTCGACCGACAGAAACCTTCTTGATCAGAGCCATCACACGTTCAACATCTTCATGCCCCATACCCTGAGTCGGCTCATCAAGCAGCATCAGCTCAGGCTCAAGAGCCAGAGTGGTCGCCAGCTCAAGGGCACGCTTACGGCCATATGGCATTTCAACAGTGATGGTGTCCGCCCATTTTGCCAGATCCACTTCTTCAAGCAGCTCCATGGCGCGGTCATTAAGTACATTGAGTGAACGGTCGGATTTCCAGAAGTGGAAAGACGTACCCAGCTTGCGCTGAAGGGCGATACGCACGTTATCCATAACCGTCAGATGGGGAAATACAGCGGAGATCTGAAAAGACCGAACCATACCCATTTTGGCAATATCAGTAGGTGACTGATGGGTAATGTCCGTGCCGTTAAACAGGATCTTTCCATGAGTCGGCGTCAGAAACTTAGTCAGCAGGTTGAAACAGGTGGTCTTACCTGCACCATTAGGTCCGATCAGAGCATGGATGTGACCGCGCTGAACCTGAAGATTAACATCATCAACAGCGGTAAAACCTTTAAACTCTTTGATCAAGCCCTGGGTTTCCAGCACAAAATCTTGGCTCATTCCAAAGTCCTCGTAGCCGGAATGTAATTCCGTCTGTCAGCAGACAGATCACACTCCATAAATTGTATTGTTATTGTTTTATGCTGATCTGAAGTCCATCCGACCTTGTTGTTTTTATTGCCTGAATGATCAAATTCAGCAGCCGGACAGATCAGCGAAAGGGTTATAAATAACCTTTACGTAAACGTAACATATAGGGTTTAAAAAGCCCGTACAATCCCTTTTTTTACCTATTAGACCAATGGCTAACAATGTTTGAAACTTGTGACTATCTGCAGTCATTTGTTGCAAAAAAGAGACTATTCAGTCACTTGATAAACCGCTAATAAATTCTTTAAAAACAGCAAGTTGGAACAACACATTTGCTTGCAAGGCAGAAGAAGAGCGAAATCCAAAAAAATCACCCCGCTTCCGCCTTTAGTTTGAAATTACTCTCAGGCTGGCTCAGGCGCCAAACCTTCACTCACCATTTTCTCGGTAATTTCAGGAAGGATAGATTCGTCATCAATCGTCGAAGGCATTGCATAAGACTCACCATTAGCGATCTTACGCAGCACAGCACGAAGAATCTTACCGGATCGTGTCTTAGGCAAACGATCCACCACAAGCGCTCGCTGGAAACAGGCAATCGCACCGATCTGTTCACGGATCATAGCGACCAGCTCTTTCTCCAGCTCTTCTTCCTGAATATCGACACCATCTTTCAACAGGATCAGACCAACCGGCACCTGCCCCTTCAGGGACTCCTGCACGCCGATCACAGCACACTCGGCAACTGCAGGGTGCTTGGCAACCAGCTCTTCCATTTCACCGGTAGAAAGACGATGACCGGAGACGTTAATCACATCATCGGTACGCCCCATGATGTAAACAAAGCCGTTTTCATCGATATAGCCACCATCACCTGTGTGGTAGTAACCCGGGTAATCGCCAAGATAGGAACTCAGATAACGCTCATGATCATTCCAGAGTGTCTGGGCGCAACCCGGTGGCAATGGCAGCTTAATGGCAATGCCACCATTCTCATTCGCACCCAGTTGATGCCCCATCGGGTCCAGCACCTGAACGTCATAACCAGCAACTGCTCGGTTTGTAGAACCCACACGAATATCCGTTGAGCCTAACGCAGTCGCAGGAGCTGTTACCGGCCAACCGGTCTCTGTTTGCCACCAGTGGTCATAGATAGGTTTCTGAGAGATCTCATGCAGCCAGTGATAGGTCGGAGAATCCAGCTTCTCACCCGCTACGAAAATGTGTTTAAGAGAGGAAACGTCGTACTGACGGAAGAGATTACCTTCCGGGTCTTCTTTACGGATTGCACGGAACGCCGTTGGCGCCGCAAACATACCGTTCACTTTATACTCTTCAACGACACGCCAGAAGGTACCGGCATCCGGCGTACGCACCGGCTTACCTTCGAAGAAGACAGTCGTGCAACCGCCCATCAGCGGGCCATACATAATGAAAGAGTGACCAACGACCCAACCTACATCGGAGCAACCCATCCAGACATCACCGGCCTGCATGTTGTAGATATTGCGCAGCGCGTAATAAAGCGCCACCGCATGGCCGCCATTATCACGAACAATACCTTTAGGCTTACCTGTGGTACCCGAGGTGTACATGATATAAAGCGGATCAGTGCTCTTCATCGGTGTGCAACCTACCGGCGAAGACTGATCAAACAGCTCATACCAATCCAGATCACGCCCCGCCTGCATCTGGGCTTTCGCCTGAGGGCGCTGCAGCACCACTACCCGCTCCGGCTTATGTTCTGCCTGATCCATAGCAGCATCAACCAGCGGCTTGTATTCGATGACTTTGGTGAATTCGATACCACAGGATGCGGTTAAAACCACTTTCGGCTTGGCATCATTGATGCGGATCGCCAGTTCGTGAGGGGCAAAACCTCCAAACACCACGGAGTGAACTGCGCCGATACGGGCACAAGCCAGCATGGCGATACCCGCTTCCGGTACCATCGGCATATAGATGATAACACCATCACCTTTGCCTACACCCAGACTGGTCAGAGCACCGGCAAACTGTGCTACCTGATCGCGCAGTTCGTTATAGGTAAATTGTTTCTTGGAATTTGTGGCGGGAGAATCATAGATAAGCGCGGTCTGCTCACCTCGTCCCTGTTCGATCTGATAATCGAGTGCCAGATAGCTGCTGTTCAGCTCACCATCGGCGAACCAACGGTGGGTACCGTCGTCGAGGGCTTCCAGAATCGATTCCGGTTTTTTGAACCAGGCGATGTTTTCAGCCTGATCTTTCCAGAATGCTTCCGGTTCGTTCAGCGAACGCTGATATTCACTTGCATAACTCATATCGGCCATCCATTTGTTATTGTTTTGCCTCAGGGATCGTCCCGGGCAAACTTATTGCGGCAAACATGACTGAAAATTTGAATCACAGTATCCGATGTTTTCAAAATTTTCTAAAAACCTCAGATTCAGGATCAGTTTTCAGTGCTTCTTATTTTTATTAACTAAAACTGTTTTATTACTGAATCGGTTTTCTATAGCTTCCGAAGAAGCTGCTATTCGCGGGTTAGCGAATAACCTGCCCAAACTCCTGCTCGGGCCACCTGACGAAGATATCAGGCATAAAGGCATTACAAAAGAAAAGCCCTGCACCTGCTTTGGTGAACCCACCATGCCTTGATTTTCGACAATAGCAACGGATCACCAAAGGGATACAGAGCTCAGGTGCTCTTAGTCCAGATCAGCAAACATTTTCTGAATGCTGGAGAAGTCCAGAGAGCCATTACCGTTTGCAGCATGCATCGCAAACAGGTTACGAGCCATAGAGCCCATAGGAATACTGCAGCGGGATTTCACTGCGGAATCAAACGCCAGACCCAGATCTTTCGCCATCAGGTCAACCATAAAGCCGCCCTGATAGTTGTTAGAAGAAGGCACACCTTCCATTACGCCCGGATACGGGTTGTACACCTGCAGCGCCCAGTTGTTACCGGAGCTCTTCGACATAATGTCGGACAGTACCGCAGGATCCAGACCGTTCTTGACGCCCATACCGATCGCTTCAGTGGTACCCGCCATCAGAATCGCCAGCAGCATGTTGTTGCACACTTTAGCAACCTGACCAGCACCAGACGCACCCGCGTGGAAGATGTTTTTACCCATCGCTTCCAGAATCGGCTTAACCAGTTCGAAGGCTTCTTCAGTACCGCCCACGATAAAGGACAGAGTACCTGCCTTGGCACCACCTACACCGCCGGATACCGGCGCATCAACCATCTTGATGCCACGCTTTTCAGCTTCAGCAGCAACACGCTGAGCAGATTCTGCAGCAATGGTGCTGGAGTCGATGATCACAGTGTTCTTATCAACGATATCCAGCAGGCCCGCCTGATCGATATACAGGCCTTCAACATGCTGCTGAGCCGGCAGCATAGAGATAACAAAGTCCTTGCTGGTTGCTGCAGCTTCTGCGGATACAGCAGACTGGGCACCTTCTGCAACTGCAGCTTCCACAGCAGCTGGAACCAGGTCAAAAACGGTCACTTCATGACCCGCTTTAACCAGATTCACAGCCATAGGGCCACCCATATTGCCTAAACCGATAAATGCGATCTTAGCCATCTGTAATCTCCATTTGTTCTTGTTTTGATTATTAGCTTGTTTTGTAGATTGTTTTAACTGTTAGCTTGGTCTTGCGGCCAGAACAGATGAGCTGCTCCGCCCTGAATTTTTACACCAGCGGATTAAAGATCATTCAGCGGATGCTCTGCTTCCGGCCAAACCGGCTCAAAGAAACTATCCAGCCAGTCACCATCAACCACTGCGACATCGGTGCTATGCCATTTCGGCTCACGATCTTTGTCGATCAGCAAAGCCCGAATACCTTCTGCAAACTCACCTTTGCAGGCCGCCTGAACCGACAGGTTCAGCTCTGAACGGAATACTTCAGCCAGTGACATCTGACGGGTTGCTTTCAGCTGACGCACGATCAGCTGCATCGCCGTTGGCGAACCTGCCGCCAGAGTACCTGCGGCACGGGACAGCCACTTATCTTCTGTTTTAATGGATGTGATCTGCTTAACCAGAGTGGCCACATCATCGGCATCGGTCAGTTGCTGAATCAGGTCAAAATGATCGCGAACCGGCGACGTAGGCATTGCCTCAAGGCTTTGTGATTCCTGCTGACGCAGCACCTGATTCACAACAGTCTCAGCATCACCCGACCAATCTGCTGACTTCAGAGCATCAAAAGTTGCTTCACGACGATCATGGGTCACAAAACGATCACCCAGACCGACAAACAAAGCATCAGCGGCATTGATGTTGGCACCGGTCAGACCCAGGAACAGACCCGTGCGCCCCGGCATACGGTTCAGGAAGTAGCTACCACCAACATCGGGATACAGGCCAATGGTAATTTCTGGCATCGCAATACGGGCAGACTCGGTTACCACGCGGTGACTGGCACCTGCCATCAGACCCAGACCGCCACCCATTACAATACCGTTACCCCACAGGATAAACGGCTTGCTGAAGGTATGAATCAGGTGATCCAGACGGTATTCGTCCGTGAAGAACTTTTCAGCATAAGGGTTCGGGCCACCGGGATGCTCAACCATAGAGTTATAGAGCTGAACAATATCGCCACCGGCACAAAAGGCTTTATCACCGGCACCCTGTAACCAAACCGCTTTTACCTGATCGTTCTGCTGCCACGCCAGAAACTGCGGGTACATCAGCTCGATCATCTCAAGACTCAGAGCGTTCAGGGCTTTCGGGGCATTCAGAGTGGCAATGCCGATCAGATTGCCGTCACGGGTTGCCAGCTCTTCAAAAACTACAGGTGCATCAGACATCACAGGCTCCTCAGACTGATCACAGGGATCAGGCGTTTTTCCATTCTGGTTTACGTTTTTCCAGAAACGCATTCACGCCTTCTTTCTGGTCCTGAGTATCAAACAGATCAACGAAGAGTTCGCGTTCCTGCATGCAGCCTACTGCCAGAGAGTTATTACCACGGGCGTTGTGAACCAGCGTCTTACAGGCAGTTACCGCTACAGGACTCTGTTTAGCCACTTTTTCAGCCAGAGCAATCGCAGTCGCCAATGCTTCACCTTTAGCAACCACTTCTTCAACCAGACCGATCTTCTCTGCCTTTTCAGCGGTCACACGCTCACCACACAGAATCATGCGCTTTGCCCAACCTTCACCCACCAGCCAGGACAGGTTCTGAGTACCGCCAGCACATGGCAGAAGGCCAACAGCCGCTTCGGGAAGCGCCATCTGTGCCTGCTCTTCAGCGATACGGATATCGCAAGCCAGCGCACATTCCAGACCACCGCCCATGGCATAGCCATTGATCGCGGCAATAGAAACACCACGAAACTCCTGCAGGGTTTCGAAAGCTTCACCAAAGATACGCGCCATGTGACGAGCCACCGCTTTGTCACCATCAGCGAATTTATTCAGATCCGCACCTGCAGAGAAGAACTTCTCCCCCTGACCGGTAACAACCAGCGCGTAGATATCCAGATCAGCGTTCAGATCTTCGATCAGTTTTTTCAGCGCCGGCAGAGACTCATCATCCCAGGTGTTCGCCGGTGGGTTATTGATGGTCAGAATTGCAGTATTACCCTGAACTTCTAACAGCAGTTTTTCAGTGGTGGACTTAACGCTTGAATTGCTCATCGAATAACCTCCAGAACGCCGTCCATCATGACGCGGCGAGAAATAATTAAACGCATAATTTCATTGGTACCTTCCAGAATCTGATGCACACGGGCATCACGCATGTAGCGCTCCAGAGGGTATTCCTTGATATAGCCATAACCACCGTGCAGCTGAATTGCATCATTGGTTACTTCAAAACAGGCATCGGTAGCAAAACGCTTCGCCATAGCGCAGTAAAGCGTTGCCTCACCGTCTTTCTCATCCAGCTTGGATGCTGCCAGACGTACCATCTGACGGGATGCCACCAGCTGAGTCACCATATCTGCCAGCTTAAACTGCAGCGCCTGGAAGCTCGCCAGCGGCTTACCAAACTGCTCACGCTCCTGCATGTAGCGCTGGGTATCGTTGACAGCTGCCTGTGCGGCACCCAGTGAACAGGTCGCGATATTGATACGACCGCCATCCAGACCCTTCATGGCGATTTTAAAACCATCACCCTCTTTACCCAGAATATTACGGGCGGGTACACGCACATCTTCAAAGGTGATCAGGCGGGTTGGCTGGCTGTTCCAGCCCATTTTTTCTTCAGCTTTACCGTAGTGAATACCTTCGGCATCAGCGGGTACCACAAATGCGGAAATGCCTTTCGTGCCATCTTCCTGAGTACCGGTACGGGCCATCACCACCAGCACATCGGTGCTGCCAGCACCTGAGATAAACATTTTGCTGCCGTTCAGGATGTAATCATCACCGTCACGACGGGCAGAAGTACGCAGCGAACCCGCATCAGAACCAGCACCCGGCTCTGTCAGGCAGTAAGAACCCAGCAGCTCACCCATCGCCATCTGCGGCGCAAACTCATCACGCAGATCTTCAGCCGCAAAGCTTGCGATCATCCAGGTGGCCATATTGTGAATGGTGATATAGGCAGTGGTTGAGGTGCAGCCCATGGCCAGCTCTTCAATAATCACGCTGGCATCCAGACGGCTAAGACCCATGCCGCCGGCTTCTTCGGGTACGTAGATTCCACAGAAACCCATTTCACCGGCTTTTTTAATCACATCAACCGGGAAAATATGCTCGGCATCCCATTTGGCCGCATGTGGAGCCATCTCATTCTGAGCAAAAGATCGCGCTGCATCGCGGAACGCGATCTGATCTTCTGAAAGATTAAAATCCATAATTCATACCATTGGCTGTCATTCTTGTTGTTTAAAAGCTGTTTTTAAGAGCTGTTGTTTTAGTGCCGCTCTTTCAACATCGGTGCACTAAGGCTCTGAGCCTGATCATCTTTAGAAAAGCGAGCTGCCTAGATCGGAAAAATGTCTGCCGCAACACGACTTTATAAAGATGACGTTTACGTCAACTTCACTTAAACAATATAAGGGATAAACCCCATAATGCAATAAGATTAAAACTGTGTTTTTAAAGGAAAAAGACTGAGGGATAAAAACAGAGGAAGGGGCAGCTTCCTCCGTTTTTGAAGCAGAACCTGAGGCCACATCATTTCAGATTCTGCTGCTTCTCACAGAAGCCGGACACTTGTGCCCGGCTCCCAACCCGAATTACTTCAGGTTGATCGAGAAGTTAGGGCCGGATTCGATATCTTCGTTGAACCAGCGTGCAGTGATGGTTTTGGTTTCAGTGTAGAAACGAACCGCCTGCTTACCGTAAGCGTGCTGATCACCGTAGAAAGAACCTTTCCAGCCAGTGAAAGAGAAGAAAGGCAGCGGCACAGGAATCGGAATGTTAATACCTACCTGACCCACTTCGATTTCGTGCTGGAACTTACGTGCAGCTGCACCGGAAGCAGTAAACATAGAAGTACCGTTACCGTATGGAGAGTTATTGATCAGAGCGATCGCCTCATCCAGGGTATCAACCTCTACCAGACACAGCACAGGGCCAAAGATCTCTTCCTGATAGATGGTCATTTCAGGTTTAACGCCAGCAAACAGAGTTGGGCCAACCCAGTTACCATCCGGATAACCTTCTACCACACAGTCACGACCGTCCAGCAGCAGCTCTGCACCTTCATCAACACCTTTCTGGATCAGACCGCAGATACGCTCTTTCGCCTGAGGGCTGATAACCGGACCATAGCTTGCACCCGGATCGTTCCACGCACCCGGACGCGCCTGCATCAGTGCTTCTTTGATTTCGTGTTTCCACTCGCGGGCCTCACCCACCAGAATGGTTACCGAGATAGCCATGCAGCGCTGACCTGCAGCACCAACAGAAGCACCGGCAATGTTGTTGATCACACGTTGTTTAGCGGCATCCGGCATTACAACCATGTGGTTTTTAGCACCGGCGAAGCTCTGAACACGCTTCATGTTGTCGGTACCGGTTTTGTAGATGTACTGACCAACAGGAACAGAACCTACGAAAGAGATCGCACGAATATCAGGGTGATGCAGCAGGAAATCTACCTGCTCTTTACCACCGTGAATCACCTGCAGAACACCTTTAGGTGCACCGGCTTCTACAAACAGCTCAGCCAGACGCATCGGAGTCAGTGGATCCTGCTCAGACGGCTTCAGAATGAAGGTGTTACCGGAAGCGATCGCCATTGGGTACATCCACAGCGGGATCATTGCCGGGAAGTTAAACGGCGTGATACCGGCACAAACACCCAGAGGCTGAATGTAGCTGTAAGTGTCGATTTCACGAGCTACGTTTTCTACCGTTTCACCCATCATCAGGCTTGGGATGTTGGCGGCGTGTTCAACAACTTCGATACCACGCCACAGATCACCTTTTGCATCTTCGAAGGTTTTACCGGTTTCAGAGCTCAGAATCTCAGCGATCTCATCATGATGCTCTTTCAGCAGCGCCTGATAGCGCATCATTACACGGGCACGGTCAGAAATAGGTGTTTCTTTCCAGGTCTCGAAAGCCGCTTTCGCGCTTTCGTATGCAGCTTCCATTTCGCTTTGAGTCGCAAAAGGTACTTCGCACAGCACTTCCTGAGTTGCAGGGTTCGTTACTGGCATGAAGTTGTCAGACTTACTCTGAACAAACTCACCATCGATAAATAGCGGGACTCTTTTAGTCATATCAATCACCTTATTTCGTCCGGTTAACCGGTTTTATTGTTGTTAGTTCGCTGACAGGCTTAGCCATCAGTTGTTAGCATCTTAAATAGGCTTAAGACAAACCTAGCGGTTGCTTGGATATATGTAAACTAGCACAGGGTCTAAGAGGCAAGGATTGACTAAATTGCCCACTTACTGGACTATATTGCTGTTTGTCGTATTTCACAGCACAGAGTCAGACTAATGTCGCAAACCTCAGATTGGCCGCTCCCGTCCGGTAGCATACGCTACCTAGTCCCTCAGTTTCTTCGTGACAAGTTGCGCCAACACCCCTTGAGCTGTGGCCTCTACCCCATCTCCTTCGGTAACTATAAAGAAGCCCTTGGCCATCAGATGCAGCGACAGGATCATGATGATTTCCTGGTGATCTACTGCATCAAAGGCAGCGCCGATCTATGGCTGAAAGATCAGCACCATGAGGTAAATGCCGGAGACATCCTTCTCTTACCCCCCGGAACCGATCACCAGTACAAAACCCGGGATGATGATCCCTGGAGCATCTACTGGCTTCACTTAAAAGGAGAGGATTGTGCTCTTGCTGCAGAACACGCAGGTTTTTTTCAGGGGAATTATCTTCAGCAGTTCGGGACACACCCAAAGCTGATTCAGGACTTTGACCGTCTGATCGATTGCCGTACCGGCGGCTACAACATCAACACTTCTATTTATGCGGCCAACCTGATTCGTCAGATCCTGTCATATATTGCGCTTCTGAAACCAACCACAGCCAGCGCCCGCAGCAGTCAGTTAAGCCTTGATACTGTACATGCCCTAATGCAGGAGAACCTGCATACCCGTCTTGATCTGGACACACTGGCTAAAGAAGTGAACCTCTCCAAGTTCCATTTTGTGAACAAATATAAGGAGCTGACGGGCCTGACGCCGATCCAGCACTTTCTTCACCTGAAGATAGAGCGCGCCTGCTATCTGCTGGATATCACTCAGCAGAGCATCTCGGAGATCAGCTACAGCCTCGGCTACGAAGACAGCTACTATTTTTCCCGCCTGTTTAAAAAAGTGATGGGCATCGCCCCGACCCAATACCGCCGAAAACAGCGCCATTGATCAATTATTTCCTCAGTCAAACCGACCTCCTGCTCCGCCCAGCCACGACGGGAGCTACGGATGATTCCATCCACTTTTTTTGCTAAAATTCGCTTTTATTTCAAGCAGTTAATATAAGCATTTTTTGTATAAGCATTTCCGCTGGCACGAGGTTCTAAAACTCGCCTCTCTCATTTCACCGGCAACTGCTTGCTTTTCACCTTTACGTAAACGTAAACTTTGGATAGAGTTAGCCTGAACAGACAGGCAGACACACTGGCGGCCTCATAAAGATGACCCTACAAAATAAAATCACTAAAAAAACATACGGCATTAGCGAGCTGTCTAAAGAGTTCGATATCACAACCCGTACCATTCGTTTCTACGAACAGCAGGGTTTGATCTCGCCTACCCGCAACGGTCAGACGCGTATTTACAGCGAAAAAGACCGGGTTCGCCTGATGCTGACCCTGCGCGGTAAACGCCTCGGCTTTAGTCTTGCTGAAACAAAAGAGCTGTTTGATCTCTATGACACGACTCTGGAAGGTGACGAGAAGCAGCTGAACCTCATTCTGGGTATTCTCAGTGAGAAAAGAGCCGAACTGGATCAGCAGCTGCAGGATATCCAACGGGTTCAGACTGAACTGAATCTGGTTCAGGATCGTTGCCAGAAGGCGCTGGATGAAGTGCTCAATAAGAAGAAAAGCAAATCAGCCTGATCGACGTAATCAATCAAAGCTCTGTTCGAGGTAATCTTTCGTTTATCAACCTGCACCATCATTAGCAGGTCTGCCCGTCTACAACCCACGGGCCAATACAATTTAGATCCGTCAGTCAAAAGCCTTAACGAATTCAGCCGCCGCCGGTAATAACAATAACAGCGCCGACGGCAGCGAGGACTTAGGAGCAGGTATGCTCCAGTTAAAACAACAATAAAATCAACCTAGAAGGTGGGTTATGACTACAAAAGCAATGAGCTACGTCAGCGGCACCAGTGACATGCCTCTGATCGGTAAAACCATTGGTGATCTGTTTGACGAGACAGTCGCCAAGTATCCAACTAACGATGCTCTGATCTCCCGTCATCAGGGTTTGCGCTATACCTATAAAGAGCTGCAGACCGAGGTTGATCGTTGCGCTAAAGCCCTGTTGCACCTTGGTGTACAGAAAGGCGAACGTGTTGGTATCTGGGCTCCGAACTGTGCTGAATGGTGTATCACCCAGTTTGCTACCGCTAAGATCGGTGCGATTCTGGTTAACATCAACCCAAGCTACCGCACCCACGAGCTGGAATATGCCCTCAAGCAATCCGGCACCAGCACCCTGATTCTGCAGGGTCAATTCAAAGTTTCCCATTATGTCGACATGATCTGTGAGCTGGCTCCGGAACTGCGCGACAGCGTTGCCTCTCAGTTCAAATCCGAAAAACTTCCTCAGCTTAAACGTGTGGTTTGTCTGGATGAAGATCTGGCTACCGAAGGCATGTGGACCTGGTCTGATTTGATGTCGATGCACGACAAAACCACAGATGCTGAACTGCGCGAACTGCAGGCTACGCTTCAGTTTGATGACCCGATCAATATTCAGTACACCTCCGGCACCACAGGCGCACCGAAAGGCGCAACCCTGAGCCACCACAATATCCTGAACAACGGTTACTTCGTTGCCCGTGGCATGGACTTTACCCATAAAGACCGCTTGGTAATTCCTGTTCCACTTTACCACTGCTTCGGCATGGTAATGGGTAACCTGGGTTGTGTGACTCATGGTGCGACCATGATCTATCCGGCGGATGGCTTTGATCCGGTAACCACGCTGCAGGCAGTGGCAGAAGAGAAAGCGACAGCACTGTATGGCGTTCCGACCATGTTTATCGCCGAGCTGGAACACCCTGAGTTTGATTCCTTCGATCTGAGCACTCTTCGTACCGGTATCATGGCAGGTTCGATCTGCCCTATCGAAGTAATGAAGAAAGTGATCGCCAAGATGCACATGAAAGATGTGACCATCTGCTACGGCATGACTGAAACCAGCCCGGTAAGTTTCCAAACCAAGATGGATGCGCCCATTGAGAAGCGTGTATCGACTGTGGGTACTATCCACCCTCACCTTGAGGTAAAACTGGTCGATCCTGAAACCGGCAACGTGGTTGAACGTGGTGAAAAAGGCGAGCTTTGCACCCGTGGTTACAGCGTGATGCTGGGTTACTGGAACAACGAAGAAGCCACAGCTAAATCTATCGAAAACGGCTGGATGCACACCGGTGATCTGGCAGAGATGGATGAAGAGGGTTATGTCGCGATCACAGGTCGTATCAAAGATATGATCATTCGTGGCGGTGAGAACATCTACCCACGTGAAATTGAAGAGTTCCTTTACACCCACCCTGATGTCAGCGACGTTCAGGTGATCGGTGTACCGGATCAGAAATACGGTGAAGAAGTGATGGCTTGGGTTTCCCTGCACGAAGGCAAGGATATGACCGAAGAAGAGATCCGCGAGTTCTGCAAAGGCAAGATCGCTCACTTCAAAGTTCCGCGTTACTTCAAGATCACCCGTGACTTCCCGATGACGGTGACCGGTAAGATCCAGAAGTTCAAAATGCGTGAGATCAGCACCGAAGAACTGGGGCTGGAAGGCTAAGCCATCAGACAGGTTTTCCACTGACGCACCGGTCAGCCTGAACTCTCATTAAAGGCTGATCTGCAAGTGACTCAAAGCGGCTCTTTTGATACAAAAAAAGAGCCGCTTTTTTTCGTCTTAAAAAAGCCCTACAGATCAGGAAGATATCCCAAATGAGTAGCGTTGCTGAGCACTATTATCAGACCAATCAAACCACCAAGCAGTCGGCTGAGTCATCTTCACAGGCAACAGAAGCCGTAGCTCCCCATCAGCAGCTCTGGCAAAGCATCGTCAGTGCTTTGCAAAATGCGGATATCCAGCTGACAGATCTGAATACCGATTTGCTCGCCCCCATCGATCAGCTACATATCGGTGGTCGTCAGGCAACGATTAAACTGCTCAACGATGCTGGTATTCAGTCCCAAAGCTGCGGTATCGAAATCGGTTCCGGCCTTGGCGGCACAGCACGCCTGATCGCCGACCAGTTTGATGCGGAAATTACCGCTATCGATATTACTCAGGCTTTCACTTTCGCCTGCGATGCGATCAACCAGCAGCTTGGCTATCAGCGCATTACCAGTATCTGTGCCGATGCCTGTGTACCTCAGGTGCCAGCCAAAAGTCAGGATTTTGTCATTAGCCAGCACACCCTGATGAATATCCCCGACAAACAACTCGCCCTAAAGACTCTGGCTGACAGCCTGAAAGATGGCGGCTTACTGTTACTCCACGAAGTCTTCGCTGGTGACAACAAAGAAGCCCTTAAACTTCCTGTGCCATGGGCATCAGAGCAGGTGCACAGTCATCTGCCACAGTTTGAAACGCTGGATCAGCTATTAGCCGATGCCGGATTTGTTGCGGTTCGGGTAGAAGATGTCACCGAACACGCGCTGGCGTGGCGAACCAAACATAGTCAACGGGAAAGTGGCAGTGCCGATAAAGGACATACCCAGCAGAAATCACCGCTTAACCCGCAACTCATCTTTGGCAAGCGCTTTGTCGATATGGGTAAGAATCTGATGGCAAACCTGGCCGATAATAAAGTTCGTGTTGTTGAAGCTATCTATCGGCTGGAAAAGCCCTGAACGGGTTTTGCACTGATACCTAACCTGCACTAAGTATCAGATCAATTAACCCACTGAAAGCAGTGTACTTATTTCGTTAACAGGGTAATCTCTAGACCTTTACGGCCGGAGTTAGCTCTCTGTGCCGCACTACTACCGCCCTAATGGACCCCACCGGTAGTTCTAACAATTAAAAAAGACCCTCTTAAAAGGAGCTTGTTACATGAACGCCGCGATTCAATCCGGTACACAGGCTGAAGGCAAACCGCTACGACTGCAGGTACTGTTACGCCTTACCCTACCCTTACTGATGGTGCTAACCGGTATTACCTTCTGGATTCACTCCGAGATGAATGTCCTTACCGGACTGGCAGATGGTAGTGAAGGTGCTCAGGAACGTCTGAAAAACGAGCTGAACAGTTTTACCATTTGGCTCACATTCGTGATGATGATTTCCGCCGGTGTCATGACAGGCCTGGTAATGCTACTGACCAGCTCCATTCTGAAACCGCTGGAAAGTCTTCACTCCGCCCTTGAGGTAGTGACCAGTGATGAAAGCGGTGTAAATGCTCGTCTCAAGCCCTTTGGTCCCAAAGAGGTTCAGGCAGTTACCCTGAGCTTTAACCGTTTTATGGAGAAGCTCGGTCAGTCTGTCGATTCCATTATTCTTGTCGCTACCGATCTCACCTCCTCTTCCAAACAGCTCGAAAACACTGGCCTTACCCTGAATGAGCAGGCCACCAGCCAATCCCGGGAGATGGAGCAGGTTTCCCTTGCCGCTAGCCAGCTGACTGGCAGTTTTGAAGAAGTGGCCCACAACGCACAGAAAGCGTCTGATGAAAGTGTGCTGGTAAAACAGCAGGCAGAAAAAGGTCATACCGCACTGGTCGAAAACCAGAAGCAGATTACCGCGCTGTCCGAGCGCATCAGCAACGCGGCAATTGATCTGCAACAGCTGCATAAATCCAGCGAACAGATTGGCGATGTACTCAACAGCATTACCGACATCGCTGAGCAAACTAACCTGCTTGCCCTGAACGCCGCTATTGAAGCCGCCCGTGCTGGTGAGCATGGTCGAGGCTTTGCCGTAGTGGCTGATGAGGTACGAACTCTGTCCGAGCAGACCCGAAACTCAACAGAGAAAACCCAGAGTGTGATTCAGGAGCTGAGAGTCCTGATCGAAAAAGGGATTTCAGCAATGGATGAAGGTGCGCGGGAAGCCGCTGAAGCGGTAGACCGATCCCGACTGGCAGAAGTTGCTCTGACGGATATTCTGACCGCTGTTAACCAGCTGGAACGGATGAACACTCAGATCGCCCATGCCACAGAAACCCAGCAATCCACCATGGAAGAAGTGAACCACAATATTCACCATCTGGCAGAAGCGGTTGCTGTTCTGCAAACCGAAACGGTACAGATCAGCCAACAAAGCGCCTCTATGGCCGATGCCGGTCAGCAGATGGAACAGGTTGCCCGGGCGATCTAATAACGTTTTTTCTGATAGAGCTATGCGCGTTTAAATTGTCTTCTAACCCTAGATAAGACAAAGCAAAAGCCCGGTAAACACTTATATCTGTTTATCGGGCTTTTGCATTTTGCGGCAGATATGCCAAGCCTTGATCAATCCTGCATCTGATTAAAGTTAAGAATGATCTTTTGCTCACTGGCCGGATTCAGATACCAGCTCTTCTTCAGACTGCCACCAGAGGTCACAAAGTCTGCAAATTCAGGGTAAGCCGATACCAGATCCACCTTCTCCACCGGATGATCCCAAAGTGCCGGTAGCTCCAGCGCCCAGGGCATACCGTTGGCAGTGACAAAGCTGCTTAGCGGATAGCTGGAGCTGTCATCATGGGTTGCCAGCAGGCTGGAATCAAAACGGGCACTCACCGCTTTATTTTTCAGATGCACCTCCAGTCCACGACCCGGCTGATAATTCAGGCCGTGATAGGTATTCGGTGTGGCAAAAATAAAGGGATTGAGTACATTCATCGGTGCCTGAGACGGATCAACAGGATTCACCAAAGGCGCTGAGATATAAAACGTCAGCTGATTGGTTTCATCACAGCCTTTTTCTGAGCGATAGAAGGTACAGCCACTGATGGGATCGACCTGATCCCAGAGGTTCTGGCTGACCACCAGCACCGCATCATCACTGTCCGCATTTGTTTCCAATGCCGAGCTGGTTTGCGAAATGCCGTTCAGTTCAAAACGCATGGCTGAGGTATTGATATTCCCGGTAGCGATACCGTCCAGCTGAATTGCAAAGCCGTTTTTATAGCCTGCGCCTACCGCCAGCACTCGCCCTTCCACAGCGTAACGGTTCACCAGACCATCATTCAGATAGCGGTAGGTGCGATAAGCCACCACCACATCATTCATGTCGTAATCACCCAGTTTCGGCCATTTATCTTCATAAGCCAGCGTGGTGTATTCGTTACTGCCGGGATAAACAATGATAGATGTCCCCTGCTCGGTTATGACTACCTGAAAGTCCTCTACCTCACCATCGGAAACACCACCGGTCGGACCAATGCCCTGAGTTGAGGAATAACGCGCCCGAACCCAGGTTTGTCCCAGTTCCGCATCGGCAGGCACATCCACAGCCACAATATTGGCACCATCAACTAAAGCCTGATCGATAACCGCATGATCACTGTTATCAAACTGACCGTTCTGATCCCAATCCGCCCAGACATTGAGATAACCGGCACCGGTCGCTTCCACCTGTACCACGGCATCCAGAGATTGCTCAAAACCGGTAATTTGAGTGACCCCGTTATCATCGCCACCAGCGGAAACACCCAGATAGAGATCCTCACTGATCATGTGGCGGGCACCGTTGCTTTCTAAAGTGGTGCCGTAGCTGTCCGGCGCATCACCGAAATCGATGGTGGATTGTTCGCTAATCAGGGTTGCGGTAGCACAACGGGCACCATCGTTTTGAGAGGACTGCGGGCCATTAGCAAAGAACTCAGCGGTAGGGTTATTAACCGAAACATCGATACGGAAGATAAAGCCGTCAGCGTTGCGGCTGATATAAAGGGTGCCCTGTTCATCAAAGTAAGAGGCACCGAAAACACCGGTGACGCCGACGTTGCCCAACTTAACTGAACTACCGGTTTCCGCCTCGATCCGATGCAGATTGCCCTGCTTATCTACCGCATACAGGTAGTTATTGATCGGATGGCTGGCAAAATCATAGATCGCAAGACTCAGGCTTGAGCCATCGATGATACGGCTGATAACGCCGTAATCAGGCGACTGAGCGTCCAGACTCACCTTATAAAGCCCATAACTGGCACCCGGACGGTAAAAGTAATACATATTCTCTGTCACAGAGGTATCACCAACATAGAAACTTGTGGCAGGCATACCGCTCAGATTCAGGTTTTCGATACTGTAATCGTTATGAATACGTACCAGATTTTTGTACTGATTGCTGAAGCCATAGAGATAGTTATCGTGCAGATTGAACGCCACAGCATTCAGGGTACTGGATGTGCCCAGATCACTGGCAAGCGTCTCGGTAAAGCCTGTTGCCAGATCCACGCTGTATAGCTTGGCCGGTGAGCCCTGCATCAGAAAGCCATTGGTCGGGCAGGCATCAAAAGCTGCTCCGCTCGCCTGACCCGATACAGCAACCAGCGCGCAGAAGCCTGCCAGAGTACCAATACGCTTCAGCTGGGTTTTCAGGCTTTTGTTTTGGCCTCTCTGACCTTGCTTTTGACCTCTCTGGCCTTTCTTTTGGCTTCTCTGATGACTGAGAGGTTCCGGCTTGTAGGGGCTGATATCGTAGTTGTTAAAGCGCATAAGTCACCTCCTCAATCCTGAACCTGCCAGACAGTGCCTTCTCCCACCGACCAGCTGTAACTCGTTGGCTGACGCATATCGGATCGCTGCCAGATCTCCATCACCAGTGCCTGCTGATGTGCTGCCATATTCAGCACCAGATCCAGACGACCATTGCTCAGTGCTGCACGGGAGACACAGTTATTGCGGTCAATCGCTCCAGCGGATGTTGGATGACAGATGTTCACGATGGTGGATTCTTCTGCCAGTGCCGGCAGATCAACCTGTACCGTCAGATCGTATTGGCTATCGAAGGTGAAGCCCTGATCAGCGATCAGCTCCGCAGTAGAAACGCTCACAGTAGGTTCAGCATTAACGCTGATACCGTTGCCAGAACTGTTATTTGAGCCAGCTGCTGCATCATCTGCTGGAGGTGGCTCAGTACAGGCGATCAGGTTGAGACAGCCCAGAATTAAAAGTGCCAGATAAGTTTTCATGGTCTTATCCTCCGGTTTCCCGTTTCTCTTTATTCCGGCAGCGCTTTGGTGCCGGATCATTCAGGGCGTGACTCACACTCTTAAAGCCTTCCCTACCCTTCAGTCGTTTTTCGCCGGCCTTAGCCAGAAACTGCCTTAAACCACGGTTTTGTACTCTTCGATGCCCTCGTACATCATCTCCATCAGGCCGGAACCCAGATCGTATTGGGAGCCCATGTGGAAGCAGCTCAGCAGTTGTTGAGGGTCACCCAGCGAGACCTGAATATCACCGGCTTTTTTACCGGCAAAAGTGACAGGTACTTCGTAACCCACGATGGAGAATAGAGTTTTAGCGAGATCCTTGATGGAGCTCGAACGGCCGGTGCAGATATTGAAAACCGGCGCACGCACACTGGCGTGATCCATCGCTTTACAGAGATAGGCCACCACATCTTTCACATAGACAAAGTCACGGATCTGGGAACCATCACCATAGATGGTGATGCCGTTATGCTGGCGGATACGATCAGCAAAAATAGAAATCACACCGCTATAGGGAGAGCTGGGGTCCTGACGGGGACCAAAGACATTAAAGAATCGGAAGCCAAGGGTCGGCACATTATGGATACGGCCTGCAACCTGAGCCTGCAGCTCACAGGAGAGCTTATCGACACCATAAGCGGTCAGAGGACGTAACTGGCTGCTTTCACCCAGAGGCATAGCAGCGTTATCGCCGTAAACAGCAGCAGAAGAGGCATACACCACAGGCACTTTGCGTTTCTGACGGGCACTACACTCAAGCAGATTCACCGTGCCACTCTGATTGATGGTATGGCACTCTTTCCAGGCTTCATTAGCCCGAACCACAGAGGCCACCGCCGCCAGATGGTAGCAACCATCCACACGGGACATCAGCTCATTCACCAGCAGGGTGTCATTGATATCACCGACATAGAGTTTGGCTTTCGGATTCAGATTTTCATGCTTACCGGTGGACATATTGTCCAGAACGATCACCTCATGACCAAGGTCGATCAGTGCATCACACAGATGTGAACCGATAAAACCGCAACCGCCTGTAACCAGATACTTAGCCATGGTGGCCTCCCCGGACTTACGTCCCTTTCGTGGAATTTACTGGGGTTATTTCAAGCTCTGTGCCAGCCAGAAAAACTTCTTTTAATTCAGCAGCTTGAATCTCAAAAAATGGACTTTTCGCATTTTAAAAATCCCTGTTCAGGTGTGAAAACCTGACCGGCTGCAGATTCTTTGCATTACGCGAATGGCACTCCCCTTGCTCTTACCCCTGTATCCATTGCGAACTGCAAAAACGCGAAACTGCGAAACCGCAGGAGGTAAGACGATGAAAGCGATCGTACTCTTTCTTGATAGCCGGGGTATGGGGGGGATCGAAACCCACGTACTGAATCTGGCAAAGGCATTGGCAGAAAGATCTCTGCCGGTGAAAGTCGTGTTCTGGAAAAATTATGATGACTCAGAGCATCCCCTATGGAGGGATCTCAAGCAGGCTGACATTCCTGTCTACAGCGCCCAGGGTAAGATCCGCCAGCTGTTCCGCCTGATTCCTCAGGGATCACTGGTACATAGCCACGGCTATAAGGGCAATCTGATCAATAAGATGTTCAGCCTGCCGGGAAAATGGAAAGCTCTGCCCACCCATCACAACGGAGACACCGGCTCAGGCCGCCTGAAATGCTATGTTCAGGCGGATGAACTCACCTCCCGTTGGTTTTCACCACTATCGGTCAGTGCTGAGATCCACCAACGCCTGTCCCACAGAGGTTTGCTTATCCCGAACTTTGTCGACCTGAAGTCTCAGGAGAGCCTGTTTAAGCATCAGCGCATGGGTTCCGGTGAGCAGATCGCCTTCGTCGGACGCTTAAGCCCGGAAAAAAGCCCCGAGACCTTCTGTCAGCTGGCAAACCGCCTGAACGACTCTATGGCTTCCGAAAGCCGGGCCAAACTGCATCTCTATGGCGACGGTGCGCTTTATAACCCGCTGTCAGAGCGCTATCAGCAAGTGATTTTTCATGGCCAACAGATCATGTCAGAGCACTGGCACAAGATAGGTGTGCTGTGCATCACCTCTGAATATGAAGGCCTGCCACTGGCAGCCCTTGAAGCCATGTCTCAGGGAATACCCGTCTGCAGTTTTGCGATTGGCGATCTGCCGGCTCTGATCGAACACGGAAAAAATGGCTGGGTTGTGCCTGCAGGGGATATCGAGGCGATGTCCTGCTGTCTGGATCAGTGGTTGCGCATGACACCACAAAAACGCCAGCAGATGGCTTTAAACGCCTATCAGACCATCCAACATCACTACAGCGTTCAGGCGGTTGTCCCCCGAATTATTGAGCATTACCTGCACTTAGCGGCCTAGGCCGCTTTTTTTGTCTGTTCTGACTGGCTACATCTAACCTATCTCAGTCTCTTCTAGCTCCCTATCTCCTATCTATCTTGCCAGCCTTTCTCCTCGCCACTTCTACCCAGCCGACCTGACCGATCCAGATACCAGTAACGAAAGCTACGAAGCTAACGCCCTTATTTACCTTTGAGCGGGACAAACAACAGCCACTAAAAAAGGCCATACGGCCTTTTTTAGTTATTTGAGTTTTAATTAAACCTGTGCCAAGTGGCGCTAACCTCTGATGATATGTGCCGCCAACGCTTTCAGATTGCGGGAGGTTGGCAGCTGATAACAGGCCTTAGTGTATGCGCCAATCGCTTTCCAGTAGCCATCTTTCTGTTCCTGCCAGGCTTCCGCCCAGGCCAATGCCAGACGGGCACGTGCCGGTGCCACACACGCAGGGTTTAAAGCCATCATTGCGGGCTGGAAACGGTCCAGAATCAGCTCAAAGCTTTTCAGGCGACGCTCCACATTGCGGGAGATCGAGTTCTGACGCACCAGATAGCCCATCAGGCTGGGTTTAATCGCCATAAAGTCCCCGAACTCCAACAGACGCAGCCACAGATCCCAGTCACTGGCAGAATGCAAAGTTTCATCAAAACCCTGTGCCTTTTGCAAAGCATCAGTACGCACCATTACGGTAGAGGTGCCGATCACATTCTCCTCATAGACGCTGGTTTTTAACGCGCCTGTCAGGCGCAGACACTGCGCTTCGTCCTGCAGCAAGCGATTAAAGCGCGGCCAGAAGGTGAAGCAGCGACCCAAGTCTTCATCGGATTCTGAAAAGTGATCGTAATCGGTAAAACTCAGAACCAGATCCGGCTGACTCTTGTGATAGGCCAGCTGCAGTCTCAACTTATCGTCATACCAGTAATCATCCGCATCGAGAAAGGCTACGTACTCACCACGGGCCTCGGCTATCGCCAGATTACGGGCGGCAGACACCCCTTTATGCTCACCTTTGATGATACGAATGCAGTCGTTATGAGCCGCCTGATGAGCCAGCCATTCGCCGCTGCCATCATCGGAACCGTCATCCACAATCAGCAGTTCCAGATCCACTTTCTGGCTCAGCACGCTGGCAATCGCCATCGGCAGATAATCCAGACAGTTATAGGTCGGCATAATCACACTGACATCACATGTACCAGTTAGCTTTTGGTCAGTTGGCTCGTTTGAGCTGTTGTTTAAGCGGCTGTTTAAGCTGAGGTTTAAGTTGTCGTTATTATTTTTCATGGTCTTTACTCCCGCTCCCCTTCAGTTGGCATCCCTCTTCTTTCTCTGATCACTGATTTTCTGTTTCAGCTGAATCAGCTCTATCCCTGATAAGCCTGCTGTCGGGCTTTGTTGCATTTCGGCTTTGGCATCTCACTTGCAGATACCCCTTTGAATCGCAGTGGTTGCGGACATTTCGCAAAGTGCAATTCAAAGGCCAATTACTCGCTGCTTACCCTTTGAAATGCATCAGCCATGCCAATTAAAGATCGGGCTTTTCCGGTCTGGCGAGGAGTCACACATGAAAAAGATTGCGTACCTCACCACAGCTTTCCCTGTGCTGTCAGAAACCTTTATCGGTAATGAAATCAGGGCGATGCGTGCATTAGGCCATGAGATTGTTCTGGCAAGTTTTGAGCGCCCGGAAGGTCCGGCACAACCGGACGATCTGAAGCTGGCTGAAGAGCTGGTGCTGCTGAAAGATATTCCGGTGGCTAAGGTGATCTGGCAGCTGTCCTCTAACCCGGGACGTTTGCAATCTGCGATGAGTTTTATCAATCAGCAAAAGGGACTGCCCCGCAGATCTCTGCTCTGGTACGCCGCCCGTATGGCAGCCTTAGTGGAACAGACCGGTTGTCAGCATATTCATGCTCACTTCGGGTTGGCTTCCGCTGCTACCGCAATCGCAGCGGCTCGTCTGGCAGGTGTCAGCGTCTCCTTTACCTGCCACGGTTACGATATCTATCGCTCACCTGCAGATCTGCCCGCAAAATTGCAGGCCGCTGACTTTGCGGTTGCAGTTTGCGACGAGATGCAGCAGGACATGCGCAACCTGATGCCAACTGCTGATATCCGCCGGATTCGTTGCGGTATCGACCCTCAGCAGTTCTCAAGTCAGACCCCTAACCTCTACAACCAGAACCGCCTGCTCTATCTGGGCCGCCTGTCAGAAACCAAGGGCGTTGATGTTTTGCTGCACGCTCTGGCGAATATTCCCGCCCGCGAACGCCCCAAGCTGGATATCGTCGGTGACGGACCTCTGAAACTGGAACTGCTGATCCGGATGATACGCCTGGATCTGGTGGGCTTTGTTCATTTTCTGGGGGCTAAACCTCAACACTGGTTTGCAGAAAACCACCATCACTACACTGCACTGGCAGCGCCCTTTGTCGTCACGCCCCAGGGTGTAAAAGACACTGGCCCTCTGGTGATTAAGGAAGCATTGGCACTCAAGCTTCCAGTAATTACCAGCGATATTCAGGCCTGTCGCGAAATGCTCACCGATACCTTCGGTCAGACACTGCCCGTGGGGGATCTGGTGAAAAGTGGCGATAAATTCGCTCTGGCCGCCAGCATTCTCAAACTGACCCAGCTGCCACCGGCAGAGCTGAAACAGATGGGTGAACAGGGTCGAGAGCATCTTTTAGCAAACTTTAAGATCAGCGATCAGGCAAAACAGCTCTCATTAGCCATTAGCAGCTGCCGTGAGGAGATCTCTTATGCTGAGCTTGAATCTTAAACAGCGGTTAAATCCTCAAACGGGGCTGCGGCTTTCACGACGCATCGGCTCTCTCGCTGGCAAATTGCAAAACAGCTCTGTGATTCGCCAGCAAGCCTGTTACGCCATCGGCATTATCGGCATGAAGGCGGTGGCATTTTTGCTGCTGCCCTTCGTCACCCATCAGCTGGGGGTTGCTGAATTTGCCCGACTGGAAACCCTGTTGGCTCTGGTCAATGGTGCAACCGTGATTGTCGGCTGTGGCCTGGTGAATAACCTCTATCGGGAGGCTGGACTGGCTGAGTCCGAATCGGAACGTCAGAAAGCATCTGCCACCACATCAGGCACAGCCTTGACACTGGCGCTGATCAGCTTTCTGCTGTTAGCCGCCAACGGCCTATGGCTGCTACCTGTCATCAACCAGTACTGGCAGGTCTCCCAGCTGGAGTTTCTACTGTTAAGCCTTCTGATCAGCTCTGAAGGTGTACTTGCAGTGCCTTTGGCCTGGCTAAGAATGCGGGAACAGGCGGTGCGCTTTCTGCAACTGACCCTTGGCCGCACTCTGATCTACGCAGCGCTTGCGGTCATTCTGCTCAAGCTGGGCTACGGCCTGACCGGAGTGCTGATCGCATCTGTGATTGCGGTTCTGTTGCAGATTGCAGGTCTGCTTTATCTGCAGATTCGGGATGCAGGTATCCGTATCCAGCCCCAAAGTCTGTTACGACAGATCCGCTTTGGCCTGCCCTTTGTGGTCAGTGGTCTTGCGATGTATGCCACTCAGGGGCTGGATATTATTCTGCTGTCTCAATCGGCAGAGGCCACCACTCTTGCAGCCTATGTACTGGCTGTGAAGTTTTTCCTTTTGGCAGCGCTGTTAAGCCAACCCTTCCAGCTTTGGTGGTATCCAAGACGTATTGCGCTTCTGAAACAGGATGATGGTCTGAACAAGGCTGCATCTGGTGCCATGGCGGGAGCCATCATCGCCAGCATCCTGGGGCTTGGTGTCGTAGTAGCAGCACCTCTGGTGACACCTCTGCTCTTTGCACCGGAACTGCAGGCGCTGCATCTCTATCTGCCCTGGCTGATTCTGGCGGGCATCTTCAAGCAGTGGGGTGCTCTGTTTAATCTTGGCTGTTTCTCCACCGAACGCAGCGAGATCCAGATGCTGATCGAACTGGCCACCGGAGCCCTCTGTCTGCTGACCCTGCCTTTTGCCATCAATTATGGCGCTGGCTCGGGTATTGGCGCAGCGATGGGCGCGGTTGCTGTGCTGCTGGTGAGTCAGGTGCTGCGCCTGATCGCTTATCTGATCATCAGCCAGCGGCTGCTTAAACTGCCCTACCAGAAACAACACCTGATCTACGCCCTGATTCCCTGTGGTCTGATCGGCCTGCAGGTCCTTATTGCTCGCTTTGATGCCTTCCAGAGCAGTCTCATTTTGCAACTGGCCTGGTTACTGCTTTGTATGCTGGTAAGTCTGGTTATCTGCCATCGGGTACTGCTGAAAACCGATGGCGGGCTGCTGAGAAGAAGCTGACCAGACAGGTTTGAAGGGGAGAAAGGCCATGATACATACCCTCAGTCAGATGCTACTGCCATTGGGCCTGTGTGCTGTGATGACACTGGCCTGGTGGTTTGCACCCCACCCTCTGCTGGTGCTGCCTTTGGCGCTGGTGCCTCTGCTCGGCTGGATGGCGACCCGTATGGTGATCTGGATCTGCCTCGGCTTTATCATCTTCTCCTTCTTCCGAATCCATGAAGCCTTTCCTCAGCTCTATCCCTTTAAGATCCCTCAACTGCTGGCTCTGGGGGCGCTGGGCGTTACCGCATGGCATCTGGCCATCACCCGTGAGATCAAGGTGTTCTGGAACAGCCACTTCAACGGTATGGCGGTCTTTTTCGCACTGACCACTGTCGGAGTAATGTTCGCCAGTAACCGTCCTGAAGCGATCGCAGCCTGGACAGGTAACTTCGTCAAAATCGGCATTATGATGCTGATTATCGCCTGGCTGCCGAAATGCAAACGGGATTTCGCAATCTGCAACTGGAGCATTTTGCTGGCGGGCATCCTGATCGCCATTGTCGCTCTGAATAACAAGATGAACGGCATCGGACTGGTAGAAGGCACCCGCGTCACCATCAGTCGGGATATGGGTTCCATGCTGGGTGATCCCAACGATCTGGCACTGGTACTCCTCTTTCCCACCAGTTTCTCACTGGCACTCTTCTTTGCCCCGATCAAAGCCAGGCTGCCGCGTTTTCTGGCGTTGATCGGCTATTTCATTATCGTCTCGGCCATTATCGCCACCCAAAGCCGGGGCGGCTTGTTAGGGATTATGGCGGTGACCGGGGTTTTTGCCTGGCAAAAGGTTGAGAACAAAGCCCTGCTGATTATGGCCGGTGGTGCAGCCGCAGGTTTGCTGCTGGTACTGGCGGGTATTTCGGATCGTTCATCCGGTGGTGCAGCCGAAGACGGAATCGACGCTTCTGCCATGGGACGTATCTACGCCTGGCAGGCGGCGTGGAATATGGCGGTCAGCAACCCGTTAAGCGGTGTCGGCCTGAACAACTTCTACTACAACTACTTCTTCTACAGCCCCCACTGGGATGGCAAAAACCACGCAGTCCACAGCACCTGGCTGGGTGTACTGGCAGAAACCGGCTTTGTCGGCTTTATCGCCTTTGTCACCGTGGTGGTTCGCCTTTTGAAAAACAATATCCGGCAGGCGATGGGGGTTAACGCCATCTTCGCCCGTGCTGCCAAAGCCGAGGCAAAAACTGACAAGTACGCCCATCCGGGGCTGGAACACCGCCACGACCGGCTGAAAAAGAAAGAACCCATTCTCCCCGCTGCCATGGTGGTCAGCGCACAGGCGACTCTGGCCGGTGTGGTTGGCTTTATGGTCTCCGGCACCTTTCTGACACAGGGCTTTACCTGGCCGATCTATATCCTGTTCGCATTAAGCATGGCGGTCAGCCACAACCTGCAACCCCTGATGCAATCTGCAAATGGCACGCTTGATGCACTTATGAATACAGATCCTGCTGAAAAGCAGACAGAGGGTTCTTCAGATGACAGTTCTGAACACAACGCAATAGCTGGTTCGCAAACTGACTCTGAAACCCTGCTCAATCAGGCGAAGCCGGAACCGCGTTAAAGCCTTAGCGTTAATAGCTTTATCAGGTTTTCCGGCCAAGGAGGTTCCCATGTCTCAAGCGATCAACCAACTCAAACAGTGGGCGAAAAACAGCCCCAACCCGGTTGCCAAAGCGATTCGTAATAACTGGGTTCGTCTTAACACGCTGGAACTACCTTCGATTCCTGTGTTGCACAAAGGAATCTATCTGGCTCACAAACTGGTGGTGAATCTGTTTCAGAGCCTGAGCCGCCGCCTTTACTGGTCTCCGGTATTCAAAAGCCAGATCTCCGGTGGCAAAAAACTGTTTCTCTACTCAGGCATGCCTCAGGTCCTGCAACCACTGAGCATTCACATGGGCGAAGGCTGTCGGGTGTCCGGCATCAGCACCTTCTCTGGTCGCTGGTGCAGCGCTGAACGCCCTGAGCTGATCGTGGGCGATAACGTCGATATCGGCTGGCAAACCAGCATCGCCGTGGCTACTCAGGTGATTCTGGAAGATAACGTACGTATGGCAGGTCGCGCTTTCCTTGCGGGATATCCCGGTCATCCGCTGGATGCCGAAGCCCGCGCTGCAGGCGCGCCGGATACCGAGGACCAGATCGGTAAGATCCATCTGAAGAAAAACGTCTGGCTGGGAACCGGTGTCACGGTTCTGCCTGGCGTCACCATCGGCGAAAACACCATTGTCGGCGCAGGCAGCGTGGTCACCAAAGATCTGCCCGCTAACGTCATCGCAGCAGGAAATCCGGCCAAAGTGGTACGCAAGCTTCTGCCCGATGACTGTCCCCAGAATCTCACCCGAAAACCTATCGAGATGAGACACCATCAGGACGCCGAAAGCGCCTGATCTTTCTGGCGGTTCGCCAACACCCCACTAACCCTTTCGACAAAGATTAAACGCCCACTGCACAGGTGGGACGGGAGGCTATTATGCGTTGGATCGTATTTGGTGAGGACTGGGGTAGCCATCCCAGCAGCACGCAACACCTGTTTAAACGCATCGCCCAGGAAGACGAGGTGATCTGGATTAACTCCATGGGCCTGCGCTCACCCAAGTTGAGCAAGCATGATTTCGCTCGGGTTTATCGCAAAGGCAAAGCGATGCTGGCGTCAGAGTCATCAGTCGTTAAACCTGTTCAACAGAAAAATGCAGCTAATCAGATTCAGCCCAAACATCTGATTGATCCTAAAGTGATCCCGTTTTTCGGCAGTCAGCTGGTGCGACAGTTCAACCGCTATCAGCTGAAAAATCAGATTCGGGCGTTGGTGAAGAATGATCAACCCACGGTGCTCTGGCTCTCTCTGCCCAGTGCGGTGGATCTGATCGGCCATTGTGGTGAGGATTTCTCCATCTACTACTGTGGCGATGACTTCTCCTCACTGGCAGGAGTGGATCACGGGGTAATCAGTAGGATGGAAGCACAACTGGCGGAACGCTGTGATCTGATTCTGACCGCCAGTCAGCGCCTTGCAGAGAAATTCCCAATCGGTAAAACCCGTGTACTGGAACACGGCGTTGATTTCCAACTCTTCAGCCAACCCACTGAAAAACCGAAAGATTTTCCCATGGGAAAAGTCATGGGCTTTTATGGTCAACTGGCGGACTGGGTGGATATTCAGCTGCTCAAACAGATCAGCCAGCAGTTTCCGGAATGGACACTAATGCTGATCGGAGCTGTGCATACGGATACCCGGGATCTACTGGAGCAGCCCAATGTGCTCTGGCTGGATGCCATTCCCCACCAGCAACTGGCGGCCTATTGTCAGCACTGGGATGTCGCCATGCTGCCCTTCCGCCATTGTGAGCAGATCACCCACTGCAATCCGCTGAAGCTTAAAGAGTATCTGGCAACCGGTACCGAGGTGGTTTCCCTAACCTTCCCGGCAGCGGAGCCCTATGGCGAGTTGGTACATCTGGCGGATAATGCTGAGCACTTTCTGCAGCTGTTAAACGGACTGGCTATAGCGGGTTCAGAGACGCATAGCCAAGCCAGTGACGAGCATCTCCAAAATAGAGAAAACAGCCTACTGCGCCAACAAGCGGTAGCACCTGAAAGCTGGGAGCATAAAACTCAGGTCATTCGCCAACTGATCCGCGCCCGTAGTGGTTTTCTGGCCAGCCAAAGTTCAGATAACGCTGACAGAGTGCAAGCTATGACCCTAGAATCAGCCTCCATCGGAGTCCACCGTGGCTAGCAGTAAGCGGCGGCTGCCGGATAGCCTGAACATCTGGCTGCAGCTACTAAGCCGCATTCTTCTATGGATGACCCTATTAGCAGGAGTAATGCTGTTTCTTTCGGATGTAACCCTGGCTGGTGAAGCCTTGTCCGGACAAGACAAGCCAGTCGAAACGCAAACTTCAGCAACGACCAGACTGCTTGCCCTGAAGCCTACAGAAGCCAAACAACACTGGCGCTTTGATAAAGGCATCGAATCCGGTCAGCAACTGAGAATCAGCGGGGTTAACGAGTCGGACGATTCCGCAAGGCTGCTGATCCGGATCGATTCCCATCGCTCCTCCAATTACTTCACTCGTTTTAATCGGGAGCAACTGCTGCCGAAAGGGGAATTCAGCTTTACCCTATCGCTGGATAACCTGAGAACCGAGCGCAAACAGCCCTTTGGTTCCGATGAGATCCGACAGCTCTTCCTAAGTACCCTGAACGGCAAGATCAACTGGCAGGCCGTGTCCTTAGAACCCAGCCCCAAGCTGCCTGCAGGTCTGATCGGGTGGGACTTTGGCCCACAGGATCAGGCGAAGGCCGCGGGCTTTCAACAAGTCAGCTACCCGCTTTCAACGGACAATATCCAGAAAGGAATCAGCCTTAAAGGCACGATCCGTAATCGCAATCGCCCCTACTTTGATCCGGCATTGGCAGATGGCTTTGAGGGCTTAACCCAGTTGAGCCTGCCCTTAGAAAACGGCCTCTGGAAAGTACGGCTCTGGGTGGATGACATCGGCGAGTGGGAATACCTGCCCCACGCCCTTGAACGCGCCATTACCATCAATGGTCAGCCGGTGCTCTTACAGAAACTGGATGCTCAACAATGGCTCAGCCAGTACTACCTGAATAAGCCCAAATTACCCGATGAACCAGAGTTACCAGATAAGCCTGAATTACCGGATGAAACAGAACTACCGGATGAGCCTTCTCAATCTGTAAATAACAATGAGTGGCTAAAACAGCTGCAAAACGCCTTCTGGTCGAGTTTCGCCCGTGAACGGGGTCATCCGGTGGATGCGCTTATCGAGGTGAAAGATCAACGCTTGAATCTGGCCTTCAGCAGCCCGGATACTGCAGGGCGCTTTATCTCTGCCATGTTGGTCGCCCCCGCTAATAATCTGGAACAGTTGGCCGAAGGCAAACGGGCTTTTGAGGCCTACGATCAGCAGCGCCTTGCCCGCTTTCAGGAACAGTGGCCGGTGATCGCTAATCCTCAGATGGCGCAGTATCTGCCAAGGGCTATTTACCCTGTTAACTCTATTAGCTCTGACGGCTCTGTTGATTCTGCTAAAAGCGAAACACTGCACTGGGCAGATCGGGAGGAGATCACCCTAAGGCTGAATATTCCGAAGGATGCCGGTCAGCTACAGAGGGTGAATCTGCCGTTAAAGAACCTGAAGCTGTTTCGGGTACAAACCGGGTTAAGACGGGCGGGCGGTCAGGAAAAGGCGCTGCAGCCTCAGTTGTTTCTGCATCCCATCGATCCCGATGATCCGCCGGAGGTCACCAGCTATTCTCAGCAATGGGTGATCACAGGACAGGTTCAGTTTGCAGAAGATCTTTTTCAGAATGCGAAACCCGGCTTTCAGGTGGTCGGGCTGGATGCTGGATTAGAAAATCCTATTGCAGACACGAGCGCCGGAACAGGTACAGACACAGGCTTAGCCTTCAGTAATCTGCAGATTCCGCTTCAAATAAAGCGACTGCCTCTGGAACTCCCCTCAGCCAGTAAGCCCGTCGGTATCTATCTGGATTACGCTCCGCACCTGAGCTGGTTTCAGTCCGACGAGCAGCAATCACAGGCAGATTGCGACTATAAGGTACTGCGGCAGCTGGGGCTGACCGGTGTCGCTCCGGCACTGCCAACACCGGTTAAAGGTGCCGAAGCCCGCTTTAAACGCGCCGCCCAAAGTCCGCTGTTACAGGGCTTACTGCCGCCCTTTCCCGCCTATACACCGGTTAAACGCCTGCTGACGGATAACTCCCAGCAGGCCAGAGACAGTGCCCTGATTCAGCTGGATAAACTGAAGAACACCTTTCCCCTGTTGATCTGGTCACTGGCGGATGAGCCAGGATTGCATCTTAAAAGCGATGAAAAACTGGATCTGTTCCGCAGTCAGCTTAAGCAAACCCTACCGGAAGCTCAGGTGTTAGCTCAGCTCAACCACAGCCATCATGATCAGCTCAGCGGCCAGTACGATGCGGTGCTGATCAATCAGGGCTACGGCCTTAACAGCCTGCGTTTAGCCAGACTGAAACAAGCCAACACCCAAACCTATCTCTATAACCTGCCCCATCTGCGTTTTGCCTCTGGCTTGTACCTGTGGCGATCCGGTGCAGAGGGCTTCTGGCAGTGGCACGGTCGTATGCCCACGGCACACCCTTATGATCCCACCGATGGGCGGGAAGATGATGTGCAGATGCTGATGCCCACGGCGGAAGTCTGTCAGCCGCCGGTATTGCACTCATCCCTGCTGGGTATCCGTCAGGGGATTAATGATCTGCGCTGGCTGGAATGGCTGATGCAAAATGCGAATCAGGATATCGATTCTGCAATTCTGCTCCAGCAGATACGCCAGCAGATCAGTCTCGACTGGAGCCGCAATACCGATAAAGAATCCATTAAAAACAATCAGTTAACCCACAACCTGATCAGCCAGATCAAACAGCTGGCACAGCCTGTGCAATCTCCTGAATAAGATCCCATTTCAGGAGGGCTTGTTATGCAACTTGCAGTGCAGGCACGTTTTTACAGAATACTTTCCGCAGCCTGGCGTCACCGCTATCTGCTGGTGATTCCACCGCTACTGATGCCCTTTATCGGTTTGGGCATCGGCATGATGACGCCACGGGTATATGAAAGCCACACCTCCTTTCTGATTCAGGAGAGCGCCAAGCTCAACCCCTTCCTGAAAGATCTGTCGGTGGAAACCCAGATTCAGCAGCGGATGAAAGCCCTGAATACCCTGCTGCACAGTCGCCATATTTTGCAGCAGGTAGCAGAGCAGCAGGAGCTGGTCAGCCCCGATGACAGTGCCAGCAAGCGCGACAGCGTTATCGCCCGTCTCTCCTCCCGCCTGACGGTGAATCTGTACGGTAAAGACCTGATCAATATTCAGTACCGTAGCCCCACCAAAGAGAAGATGGCCTCGATTCTGACCAACGTGCGGGAAGTCTTTATCAATCAACTGCTGGCACCTGAGCGCAGTTCTGTCAGCAATTCCGAGCAGTTCCTGCTGAATCAGCTTAACCGTCAGCGGGATATTCTCGATCAGTCTGAACAGGCACTGTCGGACTTTAAATCCCGCAATGTGATGCAGCTGCCGGGCTTACTGAACGCCAATGTCAGCGAGATCGGTAATCTGAAACGCCTGATCGCAGAGAAAGAGACCGAACTGGCAGGTCAGGAAGGGGTGCAGAAATCCCTGCATAAACAGCTGCTGCACACCAATCCCATTGTCGGTGTGATCGAAAAAGAGATGATTCAGGTGAAAAGCGATCTGGTGAATCTCACCGCCCGCTACACCGAAAAACACAGCCAGGTGATCACCGCCCGTAAACGTCTGGAACGCCTTGAGAATGAGCGTCAGGAACTGATCACCCTGCTGCAGAGTGTTAACAGCGTGGAAGAGCTGGAACGTCTCTGGCAGGCCAGTGGTGTTGCCGTACCGGAATCCGCAAGCAACCGTGAAAGCATGCTGATCATGAGTCAGGTGCAGGAGATCGAATCCGGTAAAGCGCGCTACAACCGCCTGAAGCAGGAACTGGCCTCCCTGAAACAGCAGCAGACCGAGATGCTGAAACTGATCAACAGCAGCGGTGATACCGAACAAACCCTGCTGCGCCTGAGCCGTGACCTTGAGGTGCAGCGCAAGGTTTACCGTGAACTGCTCGATCGCTACGAGCGCGCCAAGATCACAGGTGCTCTGGGTGCCTACGAGCAGCGCGACCGCATCAAAATTATCGATAAAGCCTTTGAACCCTCTGCACCGAGTAATCTGTCCAGCGTGATCTTTGCGGTAGCAGGTCTTGTGGCCGGTCTCGCACTGGGCTGTGGCGTCGCCATTTTGCTGGAAGTTTCTGACAGCCGCCTGCGCTACATCACCGATGTTCAGGAGATTGCAGGCGTACCCGTTTTAAGCCGTTTACCACGCATCAGAGAAGAGAGTTACGTCCTTGACCTTGATGATTTACTGATCGCAGACACCGATGACGATGATGCCGGTGCTGTAATCGAAGGAGAGTCGCTATGAAAATTATCCAAGTAGTACAGCATCTTGCCCCTGGCGGCATCGAAGCCATGGTTCTGGAACTTCAGCGGGTCTATCAGGACACCGACGAAGTCACCATCGTCAGTCTGGAAGGTCAGTATCGTCAGTCGGTAAAACGCTGGGATGCCCTGAATTACCTGAACTGCGAGCTGATCTTTATGAATAAAAAGTCCGGTGTCAGTTTCGGCATCGTTAAAGAGCTGACCCGTCTGTTTCGGGAGCTGAAACCGGACGCCGTGCACACCCATCATATCGGCCCCCTGCTCTATGGCGGTCTGGCGGCGCGTATGGCAGGTATCCGATCTGTAGTGCATACCGAGCATGATGCCTGGCACCTGCAATCCAGCAAGCGCCGCCGTCAGGTGGAAGCCTTAGCCCTGAAACTGGTGAAACCCACGTTGGTGGCAGATGCCGAACACGTTGCTGGCGTATTACGCAGCTTTTTCCCGCAGCAGCCCCTGAATGTGATTCCCAACGGTATCGATACCCAGCGTTTCTATCCCGGTGGCCACATGAAATCCCGCGAGATTCTGGGACTGCCCACCAACAAAGTGGTTATCGGCTGCGCGGCGAGACTCGTACCCGGTAAAGGTCACCACTATCTGCTGGAAGCGCTGGAGCAACTGCCTGGCAATATCCATCTGGCGCTGGCGGGAGATGGTCCTCTGCGTTGCGATCTGATGGCACTGGCCCGTCAGAAAGATCTGATCAGTCGGGTGCACTTCCTCGGCAATATTCGCAATATGCCAATCTTCTACCGTTCCATTGATCTGTTTTGCTTAGCGTCTGAGGCTGAAGGCCTGCCTTTGTCGCCACTTGAGGCTCAGGCCTGCGGTGTTCCTGTGGTCATTACCGACACAGGGGGCTGTAAAGAGGCGATTTGTAAGGAAACCGGGGTACTGGTTCCGGTAAAAGACAGCAATGCGTTAGCAGCTGGCATAACCCATGCATTAAAAGCTTTTACACGGGAAAGCATCAGCTCCCCAAGGGATTATGTTCTGGCAAACCATGATCTGAAAAAAGTAGCTCATCAGTACCGCGCCCTGATGAAGTGGAACGCACCTCTGTATTCCACCTCACAGCCAAAAGGCTAAACCACTGTCTCTGTGAGAAAACATGAGCAGCGCGAAAACCTGATGCGGAGGTTAGTCCTATGAATCTGCAACTGATCAACTTCGACGCCAACCTGCTTCTGCCACTGGCTCTGTTAGCCGTGGCAGGCACTCTGATTGTTTACCATCACTTCGGTTATCCCCTGCTGATTGCGCGCTTGGCGCGTAAAAAAGCCGATCAGCATCAGCCCCAGGCTCCGATTCTCTATCCGGAGCTAACGGCTGGATCTGAAAAAGAGATCGGTTCTGAATTTTCAGAGCGTTCTGAGCTAAAAGATGGAACTGATGAGAAAGACTGGCCGGGTATCACCCTGCTGATCCCCATCTACAACGAAGGCGCTCTGGTGGCCGAGAAGCTGCGTAATCTGGCGATTGTCGATTACCCAACGGATAAGCTGACCATTCGCCTGCTGTTTGATGGCTGCACCGATAACTCGTTGCAGTTTGCAAAAGACGCGTTAAACGAGCCGCTGTGTCAGCACCTGAATTGTGAACTGATGGATAGTCCGGTGAACAAGGGCAAACTGGCGCAGCTGAACAGCGCGATCAGTGAGGCTGGCGATGAGATTGTCGCCCTGACCGACCTTTCTGCCCTGATTGCGGTGGATTCCCTCAAGATTGCAGCGCTTTGGTTTGAGAAGCAGGAAGTGGGCGCGGTATGTGCCACCTATCGCTTCCTCTCCTCTGCTGAGGTACAGGAACAGAGCTACTGGCAGTACCAATGTGCCATCAAACAGGCCGAGAGCGATCTGGGTTCCACACTGGGTGCCCACGGTGCTTTCTACCTGATCCGCCAATCGCTGTTTACCCCGCTGTCGGCAGATACCATCAACGATGACTTTATTCTGCCATGCGAGGTGATCCGTCAGGGTTATCGCGTGATCTATGAGCCACGTATGGTGGCGATTGAGCTGGAAAACAGCGCGCTGGAGCAGGATTTCAAACGTCGCCTGCGTATCTCGGCAGGCAATATGCAACAGAGCCTGCGTCTGACCCAGCTGCTGTCTCCAAGTTACGGCACCACCGGTTGGATGTTCTTCTCCTGCAAGTGGCTGCGTCCCTTTATTCCATGGTGCTTTGTGATCTGCCTGCTGAGCAGCATCTGGCTGAGCGTCTCCAGCCTGATCTTCCTGCCGGTGTTGCTGGTACAGGTTCTGGTTTACGCGCTGGTACTCAAGCAGGAGTTTGCGCCGAGCAAAAGCGGCATCCTGATCAAACTGCACTACCTGATCAGCGGACACTTTATCGGCCTGATTGGCGGCCTGTGCTACCTGCGGGGTGATTACAAAACCTCATGGAAGCGTGGCTGAGCGCCTGAACCTCTGTTTTGTATTCGCTTAGTGAAACTGATTTGTGAAAACACAATATTCTGAACAGCAAAGATTTCTGGAGAACGACCATGAAAACTTACAGCGATCTGCCTCAAAATACCGACACTGTGCAACCTGCAGCGGACTTTGTACCGACTGAAGTGCGCGTTGCAAAACGCATTTTCGATCTGACACTGGCCATCGGCCTGCTGTTAGCCACCCTCCCCCTTTGGCCGTTGATTATGCTGGCGATTAAGCTCTCCTCCAAAGGGCCAATCTTCTTTGTTCAGCAGCGTATTGGCGCGGCCAACGCCGAACAGTTCCAGCTGTTTGATATGGTGAAGTTCCGCACCATGGTGTCTGATGCCGAGAAAAACAGCGGCCCGGTTTGGGCGAGCAAGAACGATCCACGTATCACCCCTGTGGGACGCTTCCTGCGTAAAACCCGACTGGATGAACTGCCACAGCTGTGGAATGTGCTGAAGGGTGAAATGTCGATGATCGGCCCACGCCCGGAGCGCGCAGGTATTATGGGTAAACTGGAAGACCAGATCCCACTGTTTAACGAGCGTATGTATGGGGTATTGCCCGGTATTACCGGCTTGGCGCAGGTGTATCAGGGGTACGATGAGACCATTGAAGATAGCCGTAATAAACTCGGCTACGATCTGGCCTACGCGGTTTCCCTGTCGGGAATGGGGAAATGGTTGCTGATGGATCTGCATATCTGCCTGAAAACCATCAGCGTTGTGGTGTTGGGACGTGGGCAGTGATCGTTTCGTATTTAATTGTACAGTGCCCCATAAGTGGGGCACATCGTTATATTTTATTTTAATATAAAGATATACAACTATTCATCAAGCTCATAATTCGTAATCTGTGTTTTCTGTGATCGTTCGTAGTCCTCGAGATACTCTATTAGCTCAGACAAAACAATTACATCAATCTTAGATGTTGAGCTATAAAGCTGATGAGTCAACCCATGATAACTGCGGTGAGCAATATTATCCTCTAGAAGGTATGAGGTACATTCAAAATCTTCCCTCCAGGAACTACCGAGCTCCCAGCAAATTGCCAGATTTATATCATCCGCTCTCTTTTCTTCATTATGAAAGTCTTGAATTAGATAATCTAAGTTATGTTTATACTCAAGGACTTTAGGTTGGCTTTCAAAGTTTTTTAACTTCTCATGCTCAAGGCCTAGCGGGTTTGTCACACTATCATGAAGATAGGTTTCCTCATCTTCAGAAACAACATATCTATAAACACCATCGTATTGTGTTGTTTGATTAGTTGCAAGAAGGTTTATTGACCTAATAACCCCACCTGCAATTAACTGATTAAACAAGGCAATCACATCCTGCTCTTTCTGGGGGATAGAACTAATTGATATTTCATTCTTAGGCTTAAAAAAATGCTCACTTGTCAGTTTAAGTGGATGTTCTTCTTGGAACCTTTCTTGTTCTTTAATCCAGTCCGCTAGCTTCTTCTCTTTTTCATCATCACTAGTAGACTTGCCGTTTGGTTTTAGAAGGTCACGGTATCTTTTTAGACTATTATTAATAATCCTCTTCGATACTTCTTCACATGCCTCCTTTACCTCTGGCTGAAAGCCCTTTCGCCCTAGGTCGGGGTCTGCATTGGTCAAGTGAACTATTATATGACACTGCTTTTGATAACCAATGCTACTTGTTAAAGGAATGACAAGATACTCGCCCTGTGTCATACCATTATTCGCTATCAACAGCCCACCTCTGATAATCCTCATTCCTTTACGAAGTTTCATTTTTTTATCATTTATAATATCCCAAACATCCGTTGAGTGCATAAAAACTGCATACGCGTTAACGCTATGAAGTCTTAAAACAGTTTCATGTTCAGGTTCCCAAGAATTGCCCAGTCTTAGGATCTCTTCTTCAGAGTAATATTTATAAACACCTGTCCTTTTTCTAAATTTTGCAGGCACATTGGTAATATTTCCACCCTTATTCACAGTTTCACTTTGCCACGCCCTATAATCATCTATATTAAGTGCCGAGTTAATAAACTCTTGAGGAAATGGGTAGCCGGGCTTAAAAATGCCTGAATCAGTGACCCCATCCTTAGTGACAAATATATTGCAATCTATATAATCCGTATCTCTATCAATTGATCCTAACGGAGTTTTAGCTCGTAGCAGATAACTCCATTCTTCGGGTGTATGTGCAGTAAAGTACCTGAGTGTTTTAGGTTTAGTGTTAGCACCACCAACTCTGATCAGAACAGCTGCACCATGATTTTCAATGTTCATATTCTCAGAAATCGTGGAGCTTATTAGCTTTGGTGTTTCAGACACATCAGCTCCGTCAACCCAACTTCTGCCCTTGTTCAATTCACCACAGTAGCTAAAATTGCTTGACTTTGTATTAACACAAAAATAATCAAAACCAAATGCCAGATAGCTGGCACCAACCCCCTTATTACCTCTAGTACCCTTATCATTACCTTTATTAAAGCTCATATTTGGCGCAACAAATGCCTTAAACTCATGTTCATCAAACCCTGTGCCATTATCACGAACTATTAACTCATCCTTATCAAGATCTATATATACATCTATATTACCAACAAACGACACTATCTCTTCTGGAGCAAGCTGTCCGCGCTTTCTATCTATAGAGTCTAGTGCATTTTGGATCGCTTCAGAGAAAAGGTCATACGGACTAACGTAAGATTTAATAATATTACCAATTTCCCTCTTTTTAGCAGATATAAGTATTTCGCTATACTCATCACCATCCAACCTTAGCGGATCAATAGGCCCTAACTCATTCATCCTAAAACTCTCCGTTACAAAAAATATAAAACTATACAGTCTTTTATGGATAACTTAGCGCTTCATTAACAGAGCTGTGAAAACTTTCACTATTAAATAAATAACTTTGATAATTCCCGATAGCGATCATCAACTGAATACCTCGATCCTTAACAGCGACACGGTCGCTTAACTCGATTAGCTCATTCAGTTCAAACAAAGAGACGCTGTTTGGGTTACTGGAATCCTCACCAAACCCAATCGCTAAAAACACGGGGACACCGTTATTCTGCGCATAGCGCTGGTATCGTTCAGCCTGCCAGTCCTGCGCCCATGACAATTTCTCAACACCTTTGTCGTTGAACGCAGTCCCTCGGAATTTGCACTCCACGGCGATTCGGTGTCCCAGTGCCGTTTTGAACACGAAGTCCGGATTACCGTTGGATTCAACCCGAATCCCGTTATCGATACCTTTATCAGACGTCCACTCCAGAATATTCGCACCATGTTTACGAGTCATTTCACGGGCAAAATACAGTTCAAACTGGCGGCCTTTCAGAATTTGCTCATAACCCGCCTGATTAAAGTCGATACCGAAATGGGTACTGTCCTGGAGGAATTGGTTGTAGTCCTGCTCTAAATCCCGATAACGGGCATTCAGCTGATCGTAGGCAGCTTGGATCTGCTCCAGCTGTACGTTGAAATGAGGCTCTGTATCCCGATTAATTTGCTGATTCAGCTCGTTAACTTCATTGCGGAATTTCTCAGCCAAATACTCGGTTGCCTGATCGTACTTCTCTTTAAGCTCTTGAATGCATTTGTCGCTTTCAGCTTTTTCGTGTTCCAGCTTTTTAAGCTGTTGTTGTAAGACTTCAACCTTGGTTCTTTGGTTGGGCTTTCTCTTACCTGAAGGGCTTTGATTGCCCTTAAAACTCACCAGCAACATAAACGCCGACAGGCCAAGCAGAATCGCGCCAGCCTCTGTCAGCGTTGGAAAAAAGATATTGGTATTTAATAACCGGAAGGACTTACGTCTGGCTTCATCTTTGATAAGTACGCGCTTACCGTCATGGATGCCGTACCAGAAGGAACCGGAATCACCGGCGTAGAGATAAAGAAAATGCTCGCCTGAGCTGATTTGAGAGACTTGTTTGCGGGCGTCCGACTCGCTGAACAGCGGAATTTCGCTATCAGAATTGTTAACGACATAAACCGGAAGGTTGCCAAAAACCTTACTGTTATCGCTTTGACCTGCATCCACTAAATAGCCGAGGGTTCCGGCTGCGATAACCCATAAAACCAACAATACCTGTTTCACCAATACGCTCCTGTATCTACTGAACAGCCTGTTCAGTTAACTCCGTGTCATCTGTGCGTTCCGTTTATATGTGAAGATGCTACATAAAGTTGTCTTCAAAAAACACTGACTTTACAGCTGGTTAGCCTAATGTCGTGCCTTACATCAAATCCTGCTGGCTGTAATACAACGGATCTGACAACTCAGATATCCCCGTTTCGCAATTTGATTCCCAATTTGCAAATCGCAACGCTCTCCGCCTTTACTCCTTCACCTGCCCCACTCTCAAAACGCACCAGCTATGCCCTAACTATCTGATAGTTATAGAAAAATAACTTCTGGCCTGCTTTATGCTCTATCCCCGATGAGACCCAAAATGATCGAGGAGAAGCATCATGTATCAATCTCACTACACCTGTAACGAGTATGAAGTTCTTGAGATCAGCGGTGAACTGGACTGTGTGGCTGTTGCTGAAGGCAAGGACCGCATGGAAAAAATCCCTGAGTCCTTTAACGAGAACATTGTTTGCGATCTGAGCAGTGTGACCTTTATGGATTCTTCCGGTGTTGGCGCTCTGGTCTTTCTGTTTAAGCGTCTGCGCGAGCAAAACCGCAAGCTGGTTTTAGTTGGCCTGAACGGTCAGCCAAAAGAACTGACCACGCTACTGCGTCTGAACCGCGCGATTCCGGTGTATGCCGATATCCGCAGCTGCATCAACGAGGCGGTGAGCTAAGCCGGCCTTAAGGTCGGTCTTAGCCCAGCCTGTGAACTAAAGGCAACGTCAGGGAGGCTTAGCGATGAATCATCTAAACGCACCCAAGCCACAAAAATGGTTCGGAATCACTCTGCTGGGCATGTCACTGCTGATCAGCAGTGGCTGCTCGGTACTGGATTCTGTGCGCCGCCAACCCGTTGACGCTCTGCAAACCTACCCTTACCCACTGCATCAGGAGAAGGCGAACCGTGTGGGCGACGCCCTGCGTATCGCACAGCTGCGTATTGAACAGCTGAACCTTTCCGGCGGTGGCGATTGTATTCCCGGCCGTATCTACCGTCTGCAGCAACTAGCGTATCGCGTACACCGCGAACACCTGAGCGGTCTGAATCAGGATGCCCTGCATAACCTGCGTTTGTTAGACCAGCAGATCAACGATACCGAACACGGCCTGCGTTACCTGCAAACCCGTACCACCTGCATTGAGAACAAACCAAATCGCACCCTGCTAGCCATGCAGCCTCTGCTGAATGAGCTGATGGATTACCGTTTTGCAACGGACAGCGCCCGTATGCCGCAACAGATGGATGAGCCGCTGCAGGCTCTGGTGCGCTGGCTGAAAGAACACCCGGTTTACCGCATCAACCTGACCGGTCATACCGATTCCCGTGGTAAAGAGGCGAATAACGCAAAACTGGCGATGCAACGCGCCACCACTATCGCCAATTACCTGCGCAAAGAAGAGATCCCTGAGTACCAGATTCAGATTGATGGCCAGGGTGAACACAACCCGATTGCCAGCAATGCACAGGAACCATCCCGCAGTAAAAACCGCCGAGTGGCATTTCGTTTAGAGCTTTTGTTGGAACGCAGTAGTCGTCGCCAGCAGGTTAAACACTGGCCTGCCGTGACTGACCTCTGGGGAGGATACTAGGATGACTTATTCCACTATTAACACCGCACCCCATACCCTGCCTCGTACCTTTAAACAGCAACTGATGCTGCTGATTCTGGCGCTAGTGGCGGTTATGGCGGTCAGTGCTCCCCAAACCGCTTATGCAGAACAGGCACTGATCAGCCCCGGTGATCAGCTGAATATCGCTTTTGTTGGTGAAGCGGGTTTTGAAGATCCCTTTGAAGTGGATCGTGAAGGCTATATCAACCTGCCGGAAGTGGGTCAGCTGATGGTGAGTTCCCTCAGTATTGAGGATGTGACTCTGCTGGTGAAACAGCAGCTGTCGGAAAGCTATCGTCAGACCGACCGTATTCAGATCACTCTGCACGCCAAGCGCCTGCTGATTACTGTGCTGGGTTATGTGCGCCAGCCCGGTGAAGTGGATATTCCCGGTAATGGCAATTTGCAAATGGCACTGACCGCAGCGGGCGGCCTGAAACCCGGTGCTCAGCTGAACAAGGTGCAGCTGAAACGTAACGGCGAAACCCTGACCATCAACTACAAAGAGTATCTGGATTCCGGCGACAGCCAGCTGATCCCGGATCTGAAACCGCTGGATGTGATCTTTATCCCCTCTTCCCCTCTGACCGGTAATGTTGAGGTGGAGTTTGACGCAGCCAGCCTCCTGTCCGGTGGTGATGCAGCGGAGAAAAAACAGTCCGTGCGTATCTTCGGTGAAGTCCACAATCCGGGCACCTTTACCTTCGATGAAGACCAGAATCTGGTGGATCTGCTGATGCGCGCAGGTGGTGTGACCCGTTACGCCAGTGTGGAGCAGATCCGCCTGATTACCGATGGTGATCCGAAACTGTTCGACCTGAAGGGCTATCTGGACAGCGGTAACGCAACCGATATGCCGGATGTGACCGCAGGTGCCACCATCTTTGTGCCGATGAAAGAGGAAGAGGTAAAAACCGGTAACCGCACCGTGTATGTGATGGGTGAAGTGTTCCGTCCCGGTGCTTATGAGAGCAAAGCGGAAGCCACCTTCTTCGATATTCTTGCCAATGCCGGTGGCCCGACCCGCTATGCCCGTACCCGTGAGATTCGTGTCATCAGCCGTGATGGCAAAGTCAGCGAATTTGATCTGCAGGCTTACACCGAAGGTCTGGCTAGTGCTCCTGTGCCTCAGGTGCGCCCCGGTGATGCCATCTTTGTGCCGGAAAAGAACGATATGAACCAGACCTCCTGGCTGAAGATCGCCCCTAAAAATGCGGTGCATATTATGGGTGCGGTGACTAATCCCGGACGTTACGAGTGGTCTGATGAGATGAGCCTGCTGGATCTGCTGGCAGAAGCCAGTGGCCCTGCTAAAGATGCGGATCTGACTGCTCTGAATATCAAACGTGCCGGTCAGAAGCCTTTTGTCTTCGATCTGAACGGTTATCTGAAAGGCACCCACCGTAAAAACCTGCCTCAGCTGAAAGGTGGCGATACCCTGATTATCCCTCGTCTGCCGGAACTGCCAGCGGGTAATAAAGCGGTGTGGATGCGACAGACCAGCGAAGAATCTGTCTTTGTGCTGGGTCAGGTGGGTGTTCCCGGTCGCTATCGCTTTACGGGCGAGCAGGGTTTTCTGGATGTGCTGTCTGCAGCCAATGGCCCTAGCCAGCAGGCGGATCTGCGTGAAGTGCGCATTATTCACCGTAGCAGCCGCACCGTGCATATCACTCAGCTGGATCTGGCACTGTATCTGGAAACCGGTGATCAGAGTCTGATTCCTCAGCTGAACTCTGGTGACATCATCTTTGTACCGGATCAGGAGCTGACTAACTATGAGAATCAGGCCAGCAAATCGGTTCGCATTATGGGCGCGCTGAACAGCCCGGGTTACTACCGCTTCAATGAGAGCATGAATCTGCTGGATCTGATGGCGCTGGCGGGTGGCCCTACCAACGCCGCTAATCTGGAAGATCTGCACATCATCTATCAGGGCTGCTGCGATACCCGCACCGTGCACTTCAACCTGAAAGACTATATGGAAGATCCGTCCGGTACTCTGCTGCCGGTGATCCGTCCCGGTGACAGCGTGTATCTGCCACCGATTGATCACAGCACCCGCTCAGAGTTTATGGGGGTGGTGCGGGATCTGGTGAGCGTAGCGACACTACTGCTGCTGATTCTTTAAACGAATGCTTCTGTAAACAGGAGAAAGATCATGATCAGTACCTTACCTGTGCATTATATGGAGCTGGAACATATCTACCGTCAGCTGGAAAAACGTCACAGCAAGTCGGTTGCCATCACCAGCTGCCACAATCAGTCCGGTAGCTCTATGCTGGCTTACAGCCTCTCCAAGCGGTATCAGGCCGATGGCTACAAGGTGCTACTGGTGGATCTGAATATTCAGAACCCGAGCCTTAACCTGAGCCTGGGTCTGGCGCGGGATGAGTGGGATGCCGGTGCCAGCTGTATGAAGTCGATCTGTGCGCCATCTGCCAACGGCACGCACTTTCTGCCTGCGCCGGTGGGTAATACCGCGTCCCTGAGCTTCCGGAATCAGAATGTGCTGGCTCAGACCATTGAAGAGTGGCTTCAGCACTATGACCGTGTTGTGATGGATACCTCCCCACTGAACGCCAGTAACTACCGGAATATTCCGGCACAAAGCGCCTGCGCCGAGGCGGATGCCTCGCTGCTGCTGGTGCGCAGCGGCTTTACTACCCGTAATCAGCTGGAAGAAAGCTGTCAGCTGCTGCAGGAAGTTAAAGCCAATCTGCTGGGCTGTATTATGAATGACAGGGATCATCCCTCACTGACGGATGAGTTATATCGGGAAAACAGACGCTTGCAGCGTTTTTTACCGGCAGTTTCAGCTAAGATCAAAAGATGGATCGACGGTTCAGCTTTACTAAATCTGCGGATATAGTCAGAGCTGAGCTATCAGGGCAACGATAGGAGCGTCTTTATGGGATTTCGAACGCGGTTGTTTATCAGTCTGCTGATTATGATCAGTGTGATCAGCAGTGTGCTCTTCTTTCTGCACAGGGAATCTCTGCGCAGCAGTATCGCCGCCTCCATCGAGCAGCAGTCGAACTACACTTCCCGTCTGGTGGATGAGTACATTCAATCCCACTTTAAAGACAGTAAAGAGCTGGTGGCCGGTAAAAGCCTCAGCGACACCCTGTCGCCTCTGGTGGAAAGTGACAGCCATATCGCTTATCTGAGAGTACGTCGCGCCCCGGACTCCCCAACCGCACAGCATGTGGTTGACCCTGCGGATGTGGTGTTTGTTTCCCGGGCCCCCGCTTATCAGGAAACCTTCAAGGCCGATCAAACCTTCTGCATCGACACGCCTTTCTTCCGTTTCTCCCGTTCCTTTTTTATCTCCGGTAACCCCTACTGGATTGATATCGCGATGGATATGCGCGAGCAGGTGCAAAACCGCAAGAGAGAAGAAAGTCTGCATATTGTCATTACCCTGCTGCTGATGCTCGGCTCTTTGGGACTGGGTTTCTGGCTGTTCAGGGGTTACATCACGGGTATCGCCCGCCTTAACTTTGCCGTTAACGCCATCGAAGAAGGCCGTCTCAGTCACCGTATCAAGCTGAAGCAACTGAATGAGCTGAAACCCACTGCCGAAGCTTTTAACAAGATGGCGGATCGACTGGCCATGGTCGCCAGTGAGCAGAAAAGCCTCTACAAGGATCTGCTGGAGAAAGACCGTCGTCTGGAGCTGATTCTGAACAACACCGAGGAAGGCATTATCGGTCTGGGTAGCCAGCTGGAAGTGCAGATTGCAAATGCTGCTGCGCTCAAGATGCTGGGAGTGGATGATATTGATGAGATCCACCCGGCTACCGCCCTGATGCCAGAGGTGCTGATGGAAGTCTCCGGCATCCACAAGAACCCGAAAGGCTTCCACTTTGAAGATATGGGGGTGATCAATACCAAGGGGCAGAAGGTTCCGGTTGAGATCCGGGGTTCTCAGTTAAGCCTGCGTAATGATGAATACCTGACCCTGATCTCCATGCGTAATCTCACCCTTGAGAAGCGTATCCGCCATGCCTACGAAGAGGAAAACAGCCTGAAAGCCGCTCTGATGGATGCCAGTCTCGATTCCATTCTGCTGCTGGACAATATGGGTAATAACCTCAGCTATAACCTGAGTATGTTCAATCTGGTCAACCGTTTGAGCCAGAGTCATGAAGACCTGAATGCCCTGCAGATTCTGGGTGTTCAGTCCAACGGGCGGGAAAGCATCGTCCAGACACTGGATCGGCTGGAGCTGATCAATACAGGGATTCACAGCGCTAAACGAGTCTGCCCTAACGGCGATGTGATTCATCTTGAGTTTAATATTCAGGCCTTTGATGCCCATGGTGGTCTTTATTACACCCTGGTGGTGCGGGATGTGACCCAGAAGGTGAAAAACCAGCTGAAACTGGAGCAGGCGATTACCGAAGCAGATGCCGCAAACGTGGCGAAATCCCAGTTTCTGGCCGCTATGAGCCATGAGATCCGCACCCCGCTGAACGGGATTCAGGGTTCTATCTCGCTGCTGTCCCACTCCCCTGTAACAGACGATCAGAAAGAGCTGCTACATGCAGCAGAGATCAGTAGCGAAGCCCTGATGCAACTGATCAACGATATTCTCGACTTCGCCAAGATTGAAGCGGGCAAGATGGAGCTGGAAACCCTTGAGGTCAGCCTGCAGTCGGTACTGAAAGAAGCGATCACCATCATTTCGCCCCGTGCGAATCAGAAGCAGCTGAAGATCAGGCTGAATGTTGATGAATCTATTGATCACTGCGTACTTTGTGATGCCGGTCGCCTGCGCCAGATCTGCCTGAACCTGCTCAGTAATGCAGTGAAATTTACCGAACAGGGCTCGATTGAACTGTCGATCACCGCCCTTACCACTGATACTGATGATCAAAAGATCAGTCTCAGGGTGATGGTGCAGGATCAGGGTATCGGCATTCCACGGGATAAACAGGCGATCCTGTTCAACGAATTTACCCAAGCCAATCAAACTGACTCCCGTCGCCATGGTGGCACAGGTCTGGGTCTGGCGATCAGCCAGAAACTGGCCGAACTGATGGGCGGTTATATCCTCTTTTCCAGTGAACCGGATATGGGCAGCTGTTTTGCTCTTTATCTGACACTGCCCCTGACGGAGACTCCAGTAGCCATGATCTCTCAGGAACCCCTCACCCCCCATGAAAAAAGCACTCTGCGCAGCGGCCGGATTCTCATCGTTGAGGACAGTATCACCAACCAGATGATCGCCAGCCGTATGCTGAGCAGTTTTAACCAGCAGTACGAGATCGCCAGCGATGGCCTTGAAGCAGTTCAGGCGGTTCAGGAGCGACCTTTTGACCTGATTCTGATGGATCTGCAGATGCCGGAGATGAACGGCTATGAAGCTACCGAAGCGATCCGCAAAATTCCGGAACTGAATGACACGCCTATTGTGGCGATGACCGCCAATGTGATGACCTCGGATAAAGAGCGCTGCTTTAGCGTCGGCATGAATGACTTTCTGCCCAAACCGGTACAGATGAACGCGCTGGAGAACCTGCTTTACCGTTGGCTGGGCAGCGAATCCGTTAAAGACGAATTGATAAAAGACGAACCCGTTGAAGCCATGGATTCAGACGGATCTGTCGAAGTGTCATCAGAACCCGCCATAAGTAAGACCGAAAGTGAGAGCGAAACACTGCCCACGAATGAAGACCAACCGGAAATCCTGAGCCTCTCGGCAATTCAGCAGATGGAAAGGGATATCGGCAAAGAACGCTGCCTGCAGATGATAGAGATCGTGAATAACGAACTGAAGAAACGCAGTAAGGCACTGTACGAAGCCTTTGATCTGGGTAAAGGTGAAAATGTTCGCCATGAGGCCCATACCTTAAAGAGCACCAGTGCCAGCTTTGGTTTACTGCAACTTTCAGATCTGTCCAAACAGATAGAACATTATTACCGGACGACAGGTGAGGACAATGCCGATGTTGATATCGATGCACTGGTGAAACGTCTGCCGGAAGTGCTGGATATTGGTGTCACCGCCCTTGAAAACTATCGGGACACACTGGAGGTGGATTGATGCAACCCCACTACACGCTGGAATTTGCCTTTAGTGATCAGCTGGCTCGCCTGTCTCGTGGTGCGCTTGATCGGGTGCTGTTGCGCAGCCCGCTGAATCAGGCTGATCGCAATAAGGTTCAGTTAGCCCTGTCAGAGATCGCTACCAACCTGATCCGCCACAGTCCGGTGAAGCCCAACAAACTCCAACTGGAATGCCAGTGGAACGACCAGCTGTTTGAACTGAGAATCAAAGATGATGGCTCCCCAGTGCCACAAAGTGCCATGGAGCCGGATCTGGAAGCCATTCTGGCCGGTGATGTACAAACCGGTGGTTACGGCATGGCGATGCTGTTTGATCAGTTTCAGCAGATCGATTACAGCACTTCAGACAAAGGCATCAATCAATGGACACTGGGCATTCCCCTTGAGCGGGAAAACAAGCGCCAGCATATCCTGCTGGTGGATGATGATCTGATTCAGCTGCAGATGCTGGAGATGTATCTTGAAGCCCATCAGGTGACCGCTTTCAGTTCCGCCAGCGAAGCGTTGGAATGGCTACAGAAAAACCAGCCGGATCTGATTATCTCCGATATCTGTATGCCGGAACTGGATGGTCTGGAGTTTCGCAACCGTATTCATCAGATCAGACACCTTAATCTGACCCCCTTTGTTTTTCTCACCGGTGACAACGACGAACAACTGGCACAAAAGCTGGTACAGGAAGGGATTGATGATTACTTGCTCAAACCCATCACCAAAGAGCATCTCAACCGTATTGCCGAGCGGGTTTTGCGTCGTCATAAGGATCTGGTGCGCCGAACCTACGCCCTTGTGGATCACGAGCTGAAGCATCACCTGAGAAAAGATCTGACCGGACTGGGTAATGAGCATTATCAGGTAGCCAGCCTCGCCTTTAGCGCTCATCTGGGTGGTGGTGATTATTGGCTGGCGCAGAAAGATAGCGACCATCTTGATCTGTTACTGGGGGATGTGATGGGACACGATCTGCAGGCCTGTTTTATGGCGGGTCGTCAGCAGGGCTTCTTTCAGGCGATAACCCGTCAGGTTGATACAGCATCAACCCAGCCTGCACAGCACGTCCCTAGTACCAGCACCGGCACCGAGTATCTGCAACGCTTTTCGGAGTGGCTGGATAAACATCAGCCGGAGCTGCTGACCACCATCAGTCTTCTGATGACCACGCCGGATAAGATCGCTTTCTATAATGCCGGTTCTCCCCCTGCGCTCTGGCTGACACAGGATGGCACAGTGGCCTCGCTACCCAACACAGGGGCACTACCGGGGCTGGGTTGCAGCAGTGACTTTGCACCTTGCACCCTATCCCTGAAATCCGGTGAGCGTCTGGTGCTGTTTTCCGATGGTCTGATCGAGATCAGCAGCGATTATCAGCAGCAGCAACAAAGAATTAGTCAGCTTATTGAGTTACTATCAAAACACAGACATTACTCTTTATCGGAACTTACGGACCAGCTACAGCAATTGATCGATCAAAACCCGATAAGTGACGATATCAGCGTGATCATTATCGAAAAGTTGTGATCATGTCCCTGGATTAAAGAGTTCAGAACAAAGCGTTCAAGTGAACAAGCGCACGGAACAAGGAGTCGCCATGAATCCCAAGGATCTGAGTATTTTGGTTGTTGAAGATAGCCCGACTCTTGCTGGGTTGTATCAGAGCTATCTTGAGACAGAACACTTTTCCGTCACCCTTGCTGAAACCGGTACTGAGGCCCTTCAGCTACTGAAAGATTCCCTGTTTGATGGTGTCCTGCTCGATCTGCTGTTACCGGATATGAACGGTATCGAGGTGCTGAAATATATCAGCGAACAGGAACTGCCCTCCGCCACCATCATTATCACCGCCCACGGTTCCGTAGAAACCGCTGTTGAGACCATGCACTACGGGGCGCTGGATTATCTTGAGAAGCCTTTTGATTCCAGTCGTTTGATCACTACCGTCCGTAATGCCCTGAAGAGCAAACTGCTTGAGAAACAGCTGCAATCTCTGCAGGACAGCTATGAGCGCAGCCGTTTTGCGGGCTTTGTCGGTCGTTCCATCGCCATGCAGCGGGTGTACAGCATTATCGAAAGTGCCGCCCCCAGTAAGGCGACAGTCTTTGTTACTGGCGAAAGTGGCACCGGTAAAGAGGTCTGTGCTGAGGCGATTCACCAGTTAAGCCCCCGCGCCAAGCAACCCTTTATCGCCCTGAACTGCGGTGCTATCCCGAAAGATCTGATCGAAAGTGAGATCTTTGGTCATGTGAAAGGAGCCTTCACCGGAGCGGTCAGCCCCCGTCAGGGTGCGGCAGAACAGGCCGATGGCGGTACGCTGTTCCTTGATGAGATCTGCGAGATGGATCTGGAGCTGCAGGTCAAACTGCTGCGCTTTATCCAGACAGGTACTTTCCAGAAAGTGGGCAGCAGTAATACACAAAAGGTGGATGTGCGCTTTGTCTGCGCCACCAACCGTGATCCGTTAAAAGAGGTTGAAGCCGGTCGCTTCCGGGAAGATCTCTATTATCGACTGCATGTGATTCCTATCTCTCTGCCTGCACTGCGCGAACGTGATGCCGATGTGATTCTGCTGGCGCGTCATTTCCTTAAGAAATACGCGGAAGAGGAAAACAAAGCCTTCGATAAATTTTCTCCTGAGGCTGAAGTGATCCTGAACAGCTTCGACTGGCCAGGTAATATCCGACAGTTGCAGAACGTGATCCGCAATATGATCGTGCTGAATGATGGCGATACTATTTCGGCTGAGATGCTACCGCCGCCACTGAACGATCTGGATATCAATATCGAGCAGAAAGTCCGCCAGCTGCAACTGCAGGAAGCCGCTTATCAGGCAGAACAGGCTGCCCTGCTGGCAAAAGAAACTGCCTCTCAGGTCGCTACGGAGCCTGTGACTGAGGGAACAGCGGTCTCTGAAGCAGCCAATCATTCAGGGTCATCTGTCGTGTCGGGCACACAAGATAAGGCAGGCATCACTGTCGCCGTTACTGAGTCCGCAGCACCGGGGCTTTTCCAGACACCGGATGATATTCGTCCACTCTGGATTATCGAAAAAGAGATCATCGAAAAAGCGATTGAGCTGTGCGATGACAATATCCCGAAAGCTGCAGCGCGCCTTGAGATCAGCCCTTCTACCATCTACCGGAAGAAACAGAGCTGGGATTCGATGATGGCAAATATCGATGAATAACGGATGATACTCTTTGTATCGTGAAAGCGGATCGGCAAGGGATTGTTAAGAGGCGATGTCTGACAAATACGACTGAAGAATCAGCTTTGTGTAGGATGTTAACCACAGTCTATTCAGACCAAAAAAGCAAAAGGCAGCTTCGGCTGCCTTTTTTGACTCTGTGTCCTTAAATCTTACTCGCCCGCCAGCACCATCTGTTTGATTTTTACCGCCTTCTCAAAATGATCCAGCTTATGGGTCTGAATCCACCAGGTTGCAGCTTCCATCAGGCATTCCGGATCATCATTTTTATTGGCGAAAAAGGCATAAAAGGAAACCCCTACCGTATCTCCCTTTTGCTGAATTTTCTTGTCGCACACCTGAACCATCTTATCCCTTAGGGTTTGTCTCATGGGTATCCTGTTTAATCCGGGCAGTTTATCGGTTTGTTACTCGGTCTATTTATCGGTTAGTAGTCATCAGACCTGAGAAGCCGGTAGCTTAAAACAAACAGGACTGTATTTATATACAGCTACTGTATCCCCCCCCATAAAAAGGCCTATTTTTCGCCAAAAGTATCTCTTTCCCAGCTGATAGCACCGGAGACCGCTTCGATCACAGCCTCGGCCAGTAACTCACCAAACAGCACATGCTTACCGCAGAATTTCACCTCAGGGCCAAAGCCATTTATCAGCACCACAGAATCCGTGCCTGTACCGGTCGCGATCTCACCTGAAACATGGCTAATTACCTTCGCATTTTGCAAAGCAGCCGCTTTAGCTTCTGTCACCATCATAATAGCTTCGACCATGGCTGCCTGAGTCAGGCTGGCATTCGTTAAAAGAATAATATTGATAGTACCGATCTCTTCCGGCTCTGAAAGGATACGGCGGTACTCGGCTTTGTCTCCGGCCCGTCGCGCGTTAGAAAGCCCTGCGGTGGCCAGAACCTGAATCTCTACACCATCCGCTTCTCGCCGGGCTAAACGATAGGAATCCATAGAGGCAGCAGTCATCATACCGACCAGTGTTCCGGCTACACCTTGAGAGAGACCATATCGGGCCAGTGTGGTTTCTGCGGGTTCATGCTGATCCGTATGCTTGGGCACCCGCAGATTAAGCACAGCATCGGCCCACTGCAGGCCACCATTAAGCACCGCCGAACTTAAAGTCTGATGGGGCTTTTGCAGACGTATCAGCAGGTGATCATGGGTGTGCTCAAGGGTGGCAAACTGGCTCAATGCCTGTCCGGATGGTTGAGGATTGGAATCTGAATTCATAAAAAGTCGGTTGCTGTTTTTGGAGCTTGCAGTTTACCGGAAATGATTCCGGCCAGATATCAACCTGATAGCCTTACACCGCCCCCGGCTTGCCAACTGCCGACCGCCTGATTACCATGCCCCGCCTGTTTATTTAATTTGTACCCTCTGAAGAAGAAGTCGCTTATGTCCCTGCCTCCATGCCCGAAATGCAGCTCCGAATTTGTTTATCAGGATCAGGAACTTCTGATCTGCCCGGAATGCGCCCACGAGTGGAACCCGTCTGAAGTGCCGGAAGATGATTCCCCAACTGCAAAAGATGCCAACGGGACTCAGCTGAATGCTGGCGACAAGATCACCCTGATCAAAGATCTGAAGGTTAAAGGCAGCTCTATGGTGCTGAAGATTGGTACCAAAGGTCTGATCAAGCGCATCGTTGATGGCAAAGATCACGAGCTGGACTGCAAGTTGGATGGTGCTGGCGATATGATGGTGACGGCGAAATTCGTTAAGAAAGCCTGATCATCCACAAATAAAAAGAAAGCCGGTTTGACTCAGCTAACGAGTCAAACCGGCTTTCTTATTGATGGCTTAAAGCCCGATACCGAGAATCTTCTCGATACCCTCCTGCTCGATCAGAGCGGCAAATTTATTAACCGCATCGGATTCCGCCAGTTCGTAGCCCTGTGTCGCATGGCCTTTCACCGACAGAAGTTTGCTGCCGATGACATTACCCGCGCCGTCTTTGGTATCCAGTGTGATATTCACAGTCGCTACCTGAATACCCGAATACTCGGAATAGAGGCTTTCCCGCTTCAGCTCGATACTGACCAGATCCCCAAGATCGACCATACGGGTTTTGGCCACCAGAAAGCCTTCATCCGTCAGTGCATTTCGGATCGGCTGCAACAGTGACTGATCATCAAAGCTGCTGGAAAGGTAAAACACCAGATTACGGCGTTGTTGCTCCTGCTCAGAATGCAAGGACAGCACATAGTTACGGTAGCCTTCGGCATCAAAACCTGAGGCGATACCGGACACCATCCAGATCGCAGGCATCAGGGCTTTGGCATCTAACAGAGATTGCTGGGTTACCCGATAGCGTTTGATAGGATTATCATTTTTCGCTTCGGTCAGAGCATGACCAATAGCTTTAAAGCCTGAGCTGATCTCGTCCGCAAGACTTCGGATAAAGCGGTTACGATCTGAGCGAATCAGCACCACGTACTGATCAAAGCGGATCTTCTCGGCAGCAACCACTTCATAATTGCTGATACGGATATTGGCCACTTCGCTGCGAATCTGACTTTTGCTGGTTTCCTTAAAGCCGTGACTGCTGTAGCTCATCTCAGAGCTGAACTGGGATTCCACCCGAACACTCAGCTTTGCCAACATATCGTTCAGAGCTTCCTGAGTGGCCGACTGCACATCTTTGCCACTGCCGACACCTTTTAGCCATTGAGCATCGTTGGCCGGTGGATTGGTGTACCAACTTGGTAACTCTGCCGTTGGCTGAAGGACAACCTCTTTCTTTGAGCTGCAGCCCAGTAAAAGGCTGGATAGCAGAAAAAAGAGGCCAAATTTCGTCAATTGTCGCATCCGAATTCCCGGTCAGATCTGTTGTTTGTGATGGTAGTCTAGGTTCTGTGTCCTATTGAGATCAGCTACGGTTCAGCTGGCTAAGGGCTTTTTTGTTATCGGCCTGAATCCGGTCGATACGCTCAACAGCAGCATTGATCTCATCAACCGGCTCCAGCGCCAGACGATCAGCAGTCTGATAAAGTGCTTTCGCTTCATCATAAGCACCTACCGACTCTTTGATCACCCCCAGGTTATAGGCGATCACATAACTCTGATGCTGAACTTCCTGATGCAGCTGGCTCAGCAGATAATCGGCGCGGTCGATACGGCCAATCTCAACAAACTCGATAGAGGCTTCAAAGCGGTCTTCCTGATTGCCCGACAGAACCACATCCGGATCTTCTAACAGAGTGACTTCGAAGCTGATATAACGCGGGGTAATTTTGGCGACAAACTGCTGTGCCAGTGCATTCGAGAGTTTTTCAAGACCTTGCGCACGACTCGGCAGCACCTCTTTACGGTCACGACAAGCTGACCATTCGTAGGCCTCTTCGAAGGATTCCGCAGTGACCAGATCACCGCGCTCCACATCCACCATGCGCACCTGAACACCCAGACTGACTACTCGTAGGGTACAACCTACGGTGTATTCAATCGTCTGGCAGTTCTTACCGTTAGAATCACATTTATTGCGGGTACGGTTTTCGCGGTAGTGGGAATCATTGGAGGATGCAGAGCTGACCGAACCGGAAATCATCGCCTGAGCACCGGTCAGTTTGCCGATCTCTGCAATTTTAGTATCGCTGAACAGGCCAGAGTTCTGGCGTTTCTGCTCATCAATAATGCGATCCAGATCGTTACGGCTCACCACGGTGAAATAGTTTTTGCCATCGATCTTATAGTTCGCCAACTGTGCTTCCAGCTTAGCGGCGAAATTAACACCATAACGACCGCGATCATTATCAAAGTCCACAATAGCGATCTGTTTAAGGTTCGCCGCCCGATCCACCTCAGCCGGTTGCAGTGCCTGAATCGTAGTTGTCGTCGAACAACCGGCAGCCACACCCGCCATACCTAATACCGCTAACGCCTTAAACATCCTCTGTAGCACTCTGAATACCCCTTAAAATCAAAAGCCTGAAGCAAAAATTAGCGCCATTATCCAACAAGATGCATCGGTTATACAGCCGACACCGCCCTGTTCCTTCGGTTAATCCGGTTTTTTGTTAATACAGGACAACAAAAGATGTAGATCCCTGAGCAACTGTTAACGGAATCATTTCTCAAACACCTGTTAAAATTTCCCTTTACGTCAACGTCAACTTGGATTAAATTTACTCCATCGAATATCAGAGGGTGTGTTTTCGCCATCCACAGAAAAGCACTCTGGCAGAACAACTCCAAATCCGAACAATAAAAATTAGCAATAAAGAGGCAACGCCATGAAATCCATCTATAAAGAGTTCAACTTCGATCTGGGTGATACGTATGACATGCTGCGTGAGCAGGTAAACCGTTTCGCTTCAGAAGAGATTGCTCCACGCGCTGAACAGATCGACCACGACAATGAATTCCCGGCTGATCTGTGGCGTAAATTTGGTGACATGGGTCTTCTGGGTATTACTGTACCGGAAGAGTTTGGCGGTTCTGACATGGGCTATCTGGCTCACGTTATCGCAATGGAAGAGATCTCCCGTGCCTCTGCTTCTGTCGGTCTGTCCTACGGTGCACACTCCAACCTGTGTGTTAACCAGATCAAACTGAATGGTAATCAGGCGCAGAAAGAGAAATACCTGCCAAAACTGGTTTCCGGTGAGCACATTGGTGCACTGGCGATGTCTGAGCCGGGTGCCGGTTCTGACGTTGTCAGCATGAAACTGCGTGCAGACAAAAAAGGCGACCGTTACATCCTGAACGGCAACAAAATGTGGATCACCAACGGCCCTGACGCCAACACCTATGTGATCTATGCCAAGACCGATACCTCTGCAGGCTCTAAAGGCATCACCGCTTTCATCGTTGAGCGTGATTTCCCGGGCTTCAGCCGTCACCAGAAGCTGGACAAGCTGGGTATGCGCGGTTCAAACACCTGTGAACTGGTGTTTGAAGACTGTGAAGTACCGGAAGAGAACGTACTGGGTGAAGTAGGTAAAGGTGTTCGCGTACTGATGAGTGGTCTGGACTATGAGCGTACCGTTCTGACTGGCGGCCCTACCGGTATCATGCAGGCTGCGATGGATATCGTTGTCCCTTACATCCACGACCGTCAGCAGTTTGGTCAGTCTATCGGTGAGTTCCAGCTGGTTCAGGGTAAAGTGGCAGATATGTACACCACTATGAACGCCTGTAAGTCTTACCTGTACGCTGTTGCCCGTGCCTGTGACCGTGGTGAAACCAGCCGTAAAGATGCTGCCGGTGTGATTCTGTACTGTGCAGAGAAAGCGACTCAGGTTGCACTGGATTCTATCCAGCTGCTGGGCGGCAACGGCTATATCAATGAATTCCCTACTGGCCGCCTGCTGCGTGACGCCAAACTGTATGAGATCGGTGCCGGTACTTCCGAAGTTCGCCGTATGCTGATCGGTCGCGAGATCTTCGCAGAATCCAAGTAAGACTCTCCTCTGTGCTGGCCTCTGTTGAGCTAAAACAGCCATAGACAGCCAGCCTTTTTACCCATTTCAATCCTTTCTCCCGGTAGGAATACCTGCCGGGAACAGGTCTGGCAAGGCAGACAGTCTTGAACGACTCCTTAAGGGTCCGGAAAGTTGTTTGACGTTTTGAAAGCTCCCCCTGCACGACGAAACGTCAGTCTGCCTTGCCAATTTAATTTCAGGAGCTAACCATGGCGGTTATCAAAAGCAAAATAAATACCCGCTCCGAAGAGTTCCAGACCAACCTGGGCAACATGAAGCGTCTGGTACAGGATCTGCGCGAGCAACTGGCTGAGATTAAAAAAGGTGGCGGTGAAGCTGCCCAGAAGAAACACCTGGATCGTGGCAAGCTGCTGCCCCGTGACCGTATCAATGGTCTGCTGGACGAAGGTGCTCCTTTTATGGAGCTGTCCCAGCTGGCAGGTCTGAATGTTTATAAAGATTACGTGCCTTCTGCAGGCATTATTACCGGTATTGGTCGTGTCAGCGGTCAGGAATGCATGATCATCGCTAACGATGCCACCACCAAAGGCGGTACCTACTACCCACTGACGGTTAAAAAGCACCTGCGCGCGCAGGAAGTTGCTGAGAAGAACCACCTGCCTTGTATCTATCTGGTGGACTCCGGCGGCGCTAACCTGCCGAATCAGGATGAGGTATTCCCGGACCGCGACCACTTTGGCCGTATCTTCTATAACCAGGCCAATATGTCTGCTAAAGGAATCCCGCAGATCGCTGTGGTAATGGGTTCCTGTACCGCCGGTGGTGCTTATGTACCGGCTATGGCGGATGAATCCATTATTGTGCGCCAGCAGGGCACCATCTTCCTGGCGGGTCCTCCGCTGGTAAAAGCGGCGACCGGTGAAGTGATCTCCGCTGAAGACCTGGGTGGTGCCGATGTGCACTGTAAAACCTCCGGTGTTGCCGATCATTATGCGATGAACGATCAGCATGCGCTGCAGATCGCCCGTCAGTGTGTGGCCCGCCTTAACCCGAATAAAAAAGTGGAGCTGGATGTACAGCCATCCCGTCCACCGCTATACGATCCGGAAGAGATCTACGGCATCGTCTCTGAAGACCTGCGCAAACCTTATGATGTGCGTGAAGTTATCGCCCGTGTGGTTGATGGCTCTGAATTTGATGAGTTCAAACAGCTTTACGGCACAACTCTGGTAACAGGTTTTGCCCGCATCCACGGCTATCCGGTGGGTATCGTTGCCAACAACGGCGTACTCTTCTCTGAAGCGGCTCTGAAAGGCGCGCACTTTATCGAGCTGTGTGCCCAGCGCAATATTCCTCTGGTATTCCTGCAGAACATCACCGGCTTTATGGTGGGCGGTAAGTACGAATCCGAAGGTATCGCGAAAAATGGTGCCAAGATGGTAACTGCCGTGGCCTGCGCCAAAGTGCCTAAATTCACCATGCTGATCGGTGGTAGTTTCGGTGCCGGCAACTACGGCATGTGTGGCCGAGCCTATGATCCGAACCTGATGTGGATGTGGCCAAATTCCCGTATCTCTGTCATGGGTGGTGAACAGGCTGCTGGTGTACTGGCTCAGGTGAAGCGCGACAACATGGAGCGTAAAGGTGAACAGTGGGCAGCGGATGACGAAGCTGCGTTCAAGAAGCCGATTGTTGATCAGTACGAGCATCAGGGTCACCCCTACTACGCCAGCGCCCGTCTTTGGGATGACGGCGTAATCGATCCGGCGCAAACCCGTGACGTACTGGGTCTTGCGATCTCAGCCGCTCTGAATGCACCTGTACGTGAGACACGCTTTGGCGTGTTCCGCATGTAATCGGAGGCACTGAGATGACTATTGATAAGCAAGTGCTTTGCGAAATCTCCGATCAGGGTGTGGCTTCTGTCATTCTGAACCGCCCTGAAGTGCATAACGCCTTTGACGACAAGCTGATCGCTGACATTCTGGCGGTTCTGGATGATCTGAACGCCAATGATGCAGTGCGTGTTGTTGTGCTGCGCTCTAACGGTAAGTCCTTCTCTGCCGGTGCAGATCTGGGCTGGATGAAGCGTATGGCGCAATACAGCTTTGAAGATAACTTCAAAGATGCCGGTGAACTGGCTCGCCTGATGCACACCCTGAACAATCTGAACAAACCCACGATTGCTCTGGTACAGGGCGCGGCCTATGGCGGCGCCGTAGGCTTAGCCGCGTGCTGCGATATCTGTATCGCTACCGAAAAAGCCCGCTTCTGCCTGAGCGAAGTCAAAATCGGTCTCTCCCCTGCGGTGATCAGCCCCTTTGTGGTGGCTGCCATGGGTGAACGTGCTGCCCGTCGTTATTTCCTGACCGCTGAAGTGTTCAACGGTGAACAAGCTGTTGAGATGGGCCTGGCTCATCTGCATGTGGCTCAGGATGAGATGGAAACTGCACTTGAGGATATGACACAGAAACTGCTGGCCAACAGCCCGCAGAGTGTCCGCCGTACCAAAGAACTGATCGCCCGTGTCGCTAAAGGCCCGATCGATCAGGAGATGATCGAATACACCCAACGCCTGATCGCTGAAATCCGTGTCTCTGAGGAAGGTCAGGAAGGTCTGAGTGCGTTCTTTGAAAAACGTGCTCCGGGTTGGCAGCAGTCCTGAGAACTGCGCTGATCCTGTGAATGTGGGAGAGATTAACGATGTTTAATAAAATTCTGATTGCAAACCGTGGCGAGATCGCCTGCCGCGTAATCCGTACCGCGCACAAGCTGGGTATTCGTTGTGTGGCGGTCTATTCCGAAGCTGATGCCAATGCGATGCATGTGGCGATGGCCGATGAAGCGGTCTGCGTAGGCCCTGCGGCCAGTAAAGACAGCTACCTGAAAATGGACACCATTCTGCAGGTGGCTCAGGAAACCGGCGCTCAGGCGATTCACCCGGGTTACGGCTTCCTGTCCGAGAACGCCCCTTTTGTGCAGAAGTGTCAGGAAGCAGGTGTGGTCTTTATCGGCCCACCAGCATCCGCTATCGAAGCGATGGGCTCCAAAAGTGCGGCTAAGCGCATTATGGAAGAAGCCAAGGTGCCTCTGGTTCCCGGCTACCATGGCGAAGATCAGGACCCTGCCCTGCTGAAAAAGCACTCTGACGAGATGGGTTATCCGGTACTGCTGAAAGCAACCGCTGGTGGCGGTGGTAAGGGTATGCGTGTGGTCTGGTCAGCAGACGAGTTTACCAGCGCTCTGGATGCCGCTAAGCGTGAAGCGATGAACGGCTTTGCCGATGACACCATGCTGGTTGAGAAATACCTCACCAAGCCACGTCACGTTGAGATTCAGGTGTTCTGTGACCAGCACGGCAACAGTGTTTATCTGGCAGAGCGTGATTGCTCGGTACAGCGTCGTCACCAGAAAGTGGTTGAGGAAGCGCCAGCTCCGGGTATGTCCGATGTGCTGCGTAAAGCCATGGGTGAAGCCGCCGTTCGTGCTGCTGAAGCAATCGGCTATGTTGGCGCAGGTACCGTGGAATTCCTGCTGGATGAAGACGGTTCTTTCTACTTTATGGAGATGAACACACGTCTGCAGGTTGAACACCCGGTAACCGAGCTGATTACCGGTCAGGATCTGGTGGAATGGCAGCTGGCAGTCGCCTCTGGTCAGCCTCTGCCGATCACTCAGGACGAAGTACAGATCAATGGCCACGCGGTAGAAGTGCGTATCTACGCGGAAGACCCGGATAACGACTTCCTGCCTGCCACCGGCAAACTGGAATACCTGCGCACGCCAGAAGAGAACCGTTACGTTCGCGTTGATACCGGTGTGCGTGAAGGCGATGAAGTCAGCATCTATTACGATCCTATGATTGCCAAACTGATCGTTTGGGATGAGAACCGTGACCGCGCCATGCAGCGCATGAGTCAGGCGCTGACGGAATACCGTATCGCCGGTATGAAAACCAATACCCACTTCCTGAAGCGCCTGATCGATAACAAAGCGTTCCGTGATGCGGAGCTGGATACCGGCTTTATCGAAAAACATGAAGCAGATCTGTTTGAAGCACATGGTGGCAGCCAGAGCGCTAACCCGCTGGCGATGGCAACCCTGTACACCCTGCTGAAGCAGAAACAGGATCGTCAGGCACAGGCAGTACGCAGCCACGATGAAACTTCACCCTGGCACCAGTTCTCCGGCTGGCGTCTGAACGAAGAGCCAACCCATGTGGTGCGTTTCACACAGGAAAGCTCTGGCGACGAGCCTATCGAACATGAAGTCACCGTTAACTGGCTGGATCGTGGTTTCCGTCTGACGCTGGACGGCCACATCATGATCGCTGACGGTACGCTGAACGATGATCGCCTGCAGGCAAGCCTCAACGGCCACAGCCGTAACGCCTTTGTTGCTGAGCTGAACGGTCATGTCACTGTATTCACCGATCAGGGGGCTTTTGAGTTCCAGTGGCAACGCCCGGATCTGGATAACCACGACTTTGAAGAAGAAGGTGGCAGCTTAACTGCTCCTATGAACGGCAGCATCGTTGCGGTTCTGGTTGAGCCAGGCCAGAAAGTCACTAAAGGCACCGCCATGGTGATTATGGAAGCGATGAAGATGGAACACACCATTACGGCTTCTGCCGACGGTACTGTGACTGAGATCTTCTTCCAACCAGGTGATCTGGTGGAAGGTGGTGCTGATCTGCTCGCCTTTGAAGCTGAGGAGGCCTGATCATGGCTGAACAGCAACTCCCAAAATCGGTACGCATAGTTGAGGTTGGCCCTCGCGATGGCCTGCAGAATGAAAAAGGTGTGATCAGTACTGACGTTAAACTGCAGCTGATCGACAAACTGGCGGATGCCGGTGTGGCTTATATCGAGTCCGCAAGTTTTGTCTCCCCTAAGTGGGTGCCTCAGATGGGTGATGCCACCGAGGTGATTACCGGCCTGAACCGTAAGAGTGGCGTTACCTACGCTGCCCTTACACCCAACCTGAAAGGTCTGGAATCCGCCATTGCTGCAGGTGTTGATGAGGTCGCCGTGTTTGGTGCGGCCTCCGAAGCCTTCTCCCAGAAGAACATCAACTGCTCAATCGCTGAAAGCCTTGAGCGTTTTGCCCCTGTGATGGAACTGGCGAAGGCTAACAACCTGAAAGTACGGGGTTATGTCTCCTGCGTACTGGGCTGCCCTTACGAAGGCGATATCGCACCTGAGAAGGTCGCAGAAGTAGCTAAAACCCTTTATGAGATGGGCTGCTACGAGATTTCCCTCGGCGACACGATTGGTGTCGGCACACCTCTGAAAGCCAAAGCGATGATTCGTGAAGTGGCTAAAGTGGTTCCGGTTGAGAAACTGGCCGCTCACTTCCACGATACCTACGGTCAGGCACTGGCAAATATCTACGCTGTACTGGAAGAAGGTGTTGCCGTGGTCGACAGCTCTGTGGGTGGTCTTGGTGGTTGCCCTTATGCCAAAGGTGCTTCCGGTAACGTGGCGACCGAAGATGTGGTTTACATGCTTCAGGGACTGGGTATCGAAACCGGTATCGACCTGAACAAGCTGGTGGCAACCGGTAACTTTATTACCGAAGCTATCGGCAGCACGAATCGTTCTCGGGTGGGTTTAGCGATGTCATCCTGACGATCAACCTGTAGCACCAATGTCGAATAAATAGCCATTGGCGCTGCAGGTTTGTTTTCGGAATGCTCTCCGTCGCTTACACAGCAAGTGCGCCGAAAACCGTTTCATCAAGATAGTTACTTCTCCTCTGTGCCCTGAAGTATCTATATTTAGGGAGGCTAACCGCCTCCCTTTTTTTGTTTTTCGAGAGGCCAAATTGATCAAATGACCGTATAAGCCAACCCCCTGATACAGCGTTTACTGTTACAAAACAGTTAATTACCCAAAGTTACACATGCGTTTTAAAATGATACACTGCGTGCTTACGATAATAATATAAGCCTCTAATACAGGCACAGAAGCTAGGTAACCTCGGTACGTTATGGATTCCCAATCCCTGATTAACAATTTGTCTGATCTGCCAACCCCCGTTGCGCTGATCTCAATAAGCGGGGAATGCCTGACCTCAAATCAGGCGGCACAGGAGCTGACACGTAAACTGGGTCTGCCGGACTGCAGCGCTCTGCTGCCCGAAGAACTTCTGAAAAAAATCCTGAATTCCGGTAGCGAACTGATTGGTGTTTATGACGATGTTCGTTATAAAAACGCTGAGAGCTACCGCTGGCAGGTGATCGCCTCTGAAAGCGATAGCTTTCTGCTGCAGGCTTTCAACCAGACTGACCGCGAGCAATATCGTGCCATCCTCGAAAACTCAGTAGACGGCGTCTACAAAACCAATCGAAACGGTAAACTGGTTTATGCCAATCAGGCATTGGCTGACACTTTCGGCTACACCAGTGTCAGCCACATGATAGGCGCTATCGAACACCTTGCCTTCGATCTCTACTACGCCGAATCTGACCGCACTGAGTTCCTGCGTCAGCTGGACCAATATGGTGAAGTGCGCGGCATGGAGCTTCAGATGAAGCGGGTTGATGGCTCTCTGGTCTGGATTCGCCTTAATGGCCGTGCACTGAAAAACCCACAGGGTATTACGGAATCTGTTGTCGGTACGGTCTATGATATCAGCGCCCATAAAGCTGCAGAATCAGCACTGATCACCGCCGAAGATAAATTCCGCAGTATCTTTGAAAACTCGATGACAGGCCTGCACCAGAGCACTCTGGATGGCCGCTACCTCAACGTAAACCCTGCCCTTGCCCGTATTCTGGGTTATTCCTCACCGGAAGAGTGCCTGGATTCAATCCACCATATTGGCAAACAGGTTTATGTACGCCCCCACGAGTGGCTGAAGGCGATGAAGCGTCTGCGTAAAGATGGCTTCTTCACCCTGAATGAGGTTGAGATCTATACCCGTGCCGGGATTAAACGCTGGGCTACCGTAAGTAACCGACTGGTTCCAGCAAGCGACAGCATGCCGGAGCATATTGAAGGCTCGGTGATGGATATCACGGATCAGAAACGGGCCCAGGAACGCATTCAGCATCTGGCTCACTACGATAACCTGACTACCCTGCCTAACCGCGTCAGCTTCCACAATGAGCTGGGTAATCTGGTTGCCGATGTAGATGCCGGCGACCTCTCTTCTCTCGCGCTGATCGTACTGGACCTCGATAACTTCAAAGATATCAATGACACTCAGGGGCACGTCACCGGTGACATGCTGCTAATTAAGACAGCTCACCGTTTACAGGAATATTTCGGTCATCGTGCCCAGATCTTCCGTTTGGGTGGTGATGAGTTTGCTATCGTGCTGAGCAACGTGGGAGATCGTGAACTGATCGGCAGCCAGTTGCGTGAGCTGATTGCTATGCTTTCTGAGCCGGTAGAGTTCGGTAACAGTGAGATTCGCTGCACCGTGAGTGCCGGTATCGCCCTTTATCCGGAAGCAAAAGACGTTATTCAGGAGGGCGATGTTCAGCAGCAGCTGTTCCGCTATGCAGATCTGGCTCTGTATCGCTCCAAATCTGCTGGCCGAGATCGCTATACGTTCTTCGCCATTGAGATGCAGCTTGCGGTTCTGAAAGAGCAACAGGTTGAGAAAGAACTGTCTGAAGCCCTGATTCGTGATGAACTCCGTCTCTACTACCAGCCTCTGCTCAAGTCTGACACCAAAGAGCTGATTGGCGCCGAGGTTCTGGTCCGCTGGCAGCATCCTGAACGCGGCCTGGTTCCACCTTTCGAGTTTATCCCGGTAGCTGAAAAAACCGGCCTGATCAGTAAAGTCGACGACTGGGTTCTGCTACAAGCCGCTCAGCAACTGCGTAGCTGGCAATATCAGGGTAAAGCACTACCTTCCCTGTCAGTGAATATCTCTGCACACCGACTGAATCAGCGTGATTTTGCTCAATACGTGCACAAAGTGATCAAGCAAACCGGTATCCCACCCAATACGCTTTGTATTGAGATCACCGAGGAGAACATGATCACCAGCCTTGAGAATGTTCGTAATACGCTGAATCTTCTGCGCCAATACGGCGTGAAAGTGGCACTGGATGACTTTGGTACTGGTTATTCATCGCTGAGCTACCTGAAAGAGCTGCCGGTGGACAAACTTAAGATCGACCGCAGCTTCGTGATGGATATGCATGAAGATCCCCAGGACAGAGCCATTATCCGCACGGTTATCGAACTGGGTCATGGCCTGGGTCTTTGGGTAAATGCTGAAGGTGTTGAGAACGAAGTTCAGATTCGCATGCTGAACGAACTTGGTGTTGATGAATTCCAGGGCTTCTTCTTCAGCCGACCCCTGCCACTGGAAGAGTTCTCGGAGCGTTATCTGAGCACCGAGTCCTCCCCAGCCTAATCTTTACCTCAGGCTTTTTCGGCCTGAGGCTCCATTCCGTCAGCCTCACCGGCTTTTTCATCCGCCTCTTACACTGGCGCAGAAGCCTTCTTTTCCTGCCACAAGCGGATAAAGTTATCGCTCAGGAATAACAAGAGACTCGTCAGAATCACACCAGCCCCCAGCAACATCTCCATCGTCACCGGCTCATTGTGCAGCTGACTCCCCAAAAAGAGTGCAATAACAGGCGTTATCAGCGTGATCAGAGCAACATAGGCAGGTGGCAAATTGGCAATCAGATGGAAGTAGGCCATAAAGCCAACCAGCGAACCCAGTGTCGCCAGATAAACCACTGATAGCACACTCAGCATGCTGATCTCGGAGACAACCACCTCTGTTCCCGTAGCAAACCAGGCAACTGCGTAAAAAGGCAGCGAACACCATAGCGCACCGACCGTTTGCTGCAACGGATGCAAACCGGCACCGTTTCGCTTCATCAGCACGTTACTGCTGCTGAAGAAAAAAACCGCCAGTAGCGCCAACAAAACACCAATCACACCCTGCCCCGTCACAACCAGATTATCGCTAAACACGATTCCCAAGCCGAGAATACCCAGGCCACAGGACAGCCATTGCTTACCGGACATAGAGCTATCCGGCACCAGAAAGTGGCTCAGCACACCGGTCATAATGGTGGTGAAACCGAAGAGTACTGAGATAAGCCCTGATGGGATCCACTGAGCCGCAACATAGGTCACACCCATGGCACCAAAAATCCCGATAACCGCAGTCAGGTAGGATTTAAACGCCGGTCGAGTTAGCGGCAAGCCAAGCCCCATCATCTTCAGCAACGGCAGGCCAACAATGGCTGCCAGTGCCATACGGGATGCAGCGGCAGCCATAGGGGGCAGGCTATCCCCACTGGTGACAATAGCTAACGGGGTCGTAGACCAGATAATGACCGCGAGTGCATAAGCGACCGGAATCGACATAACCAATTTCCTTGTATTAGCGTCAGAGTTCTTCTCAATGAATCTGACTTACCAGTAAAAACAACGGCCGAAAAAAAAGGCCGCTGACGAAGCGACCTTTTTCAGAAAGAAATACAGGATCAACGTCGTCGAACACGCACAACCGCCGGGCGAAACACCATAGAGGCGCGCCAGAAGGCAAAAAAGGCTGATAGTGGTCGGCGAACAGAATAAAACATGTGCGATCCTTTAGAGTTGAACCTCTACTATTACGAAAACTCAGGCAACTGGCAAGCAGTTTATCTCCTGCCAATCCTGCCAAAGACTTGAATGATCAGTAAAGACACCATCCACACCTAATTCATTCAGAGCTTTAAGCTGAGAAAGCTGGTTCACGGTATAGATATAGACTGCCAGTCCAAGAGCCTGCGCCTCACGAATCAGGCCCTGATCGATAAACTCATCACTCAGGTGCAGGGAACGAAGTTTTAATGGCCCCATTACAGCTGATAGCGATAGCACAGCGCCATAGAGCAACATCCCGAGCGCTACGTCAGGGCAACTTTGCTGAAAGCGAAGCAGCTCCACATGATCGAAAGAGGAAACCAGAATATTCGACTTCAGAGACTGGTAAGGCTCCTGATGCAAAAGCACAGCAAGTGGCCCGGCTGTCCCCTTGCCTTTTAACTCGATATTAATGATGGCACGGGTACCGACCAACAGCAGCACTTCCTCTATGAACGGGATTCTCTGACCAAGCCCCGCATCAAGACTACGCAGCTCAGTCAGCGAGAGATCTGTCAGCAAACCTGTGCCATTGGTGGTTCGATCAACGCTCAGATCATGGTGCACCAGCAAGCGGCCATTATGCTCGATCACATCAATCTCAATAGCTTCAGCACCTGCTGCAAGCGCCATATCAATAGCCATCAGGGTATTCTCCGGCCCGTCAGCCAGTGCGCCTCGGTGAGCAAAAAATTTCATGCCCTATTACTCCACAATGAACTTACGCCAAGCAGAACATAATGACCTTTACGTTAACGTCAACTTAAAGTACATTACGGTTAATAAAATTCACGGTGAACTGACCGTGGCAGTGCAGTTTTTTCTCATCACTTTGCGGACTGTATAAATAGCAAAGTAGCGGTAAAATGCTGCTACTGCGTTAATTATGTTGAACATTTATTGTTACAGCGACTTTCCGTAAAAAGAGCCGGTTTTTCCGTCTGAAAACAAGCATAAAAACCAAGAACAACTACAACAATTCAGGTCTGTCTTCGACTCCCCTTTGACAGGGCGATGATGAAAACGTCACAGGATCTGCAAGAAGGAGCAAACACCCATGAGTGCGCCCCTATGGCAACCCAGTTCACAACGTATCGAAAGCAGCAATCTGCAACACTTTATCCAACAGGTCAATGCTACCCAGTCACTGACCCTTACCGACTACTCAGACCTGTACAACTGGAGTATCGATAAGACAGAGGATTTCTGGTCTGAGCTTTGGGATTTTGCCGGCGTTATCGCCGACAAGAAAAGCGAAACGGTTCTGGAAAATCCGGAAAAAATGCCTGGTGCCCGCTGGTTTCCCGACAGCAAGCTGAACTTTGCCGAAAACCTACTGAAATTCCGTGACGACCGCACCGCTATCGTCTTCCGTGGCGAAAAAGGTCAACGTAAATCTCTGACCTACAACGAGCTTTATCTTCAGGTTGCCCAGTACGCTGCCGGTCTTAAAAAGATGGGCGTTGTTAAAGGTGATCGTGTTGCTGGTTTTGTTCCTAACTGCGCTGAAACCCTGATTGCGATGCTGGCAACCACCTCAATCGGTGCTGTCTGGTCATCCTGTTCGCCGGACTTTGGCATTAACGGTGTGTATGACCGCTTTGGTCAGATCAAGCCTAAAGTACTCTTCACCACCGATGGTTACTTCTACGCCAAGAAGACGCTGGACTCCCTGGAGAAAGTTTCCGGTATTCTGGAGCGCCTGCCTGAAATTGAACACGTCGTTGTACTGCCCTTTGTTGATGAAAACCCGGATCTGTCCACCCTGACAGAACCGGCTAAAAGCAAGGCAACGCTGTTGTCAGATTTTGTTGATGCCTCAGCCAATGAGATCAGTTTTGAGCCGGTAGACTTCGATCACCCGCTGTACATTATGTACTCCTCGGGTACGACCGGCGTGCCTAAGTGTATCGTGCACTCCGTTGGCGGCACCCTGATTCAGCACCTGAAAGAACATCTGCTGCACACTGACGTAAAACGGGATGATGTACTTTTCTACTACACCACCTGTGGCTGGATGATGTGGAACTGGCTGGTGTCTGGCCTTGCCACAGGCTGCACCGTGCTGCTGTACGATGGCTCTCCATTCCACCCTCGTCCGAATGTACTGTGGAATATCGCAGAAGAGGAAGGCATAAGTATCTTTGGAACCTCGGCAAAATATATCGCCGCACTTGAGAAGGTGGGTGTTAAACCTCGCGAGACCCATAACCTTGAGAAGCTGAAGGCTGTGCTTTCCACCGGCTCGCCACTGGCCCACGAAAGCTTTGATTATGTTTACCGTGATATCAAAGAGGATCTGTGCCTGTCATCCATCTCAGGTGGTACAGATATCGTCTCCTGCTTTGCACTGGGCTGCCCTACCCGCCCGGTTTACGCTGGCGAGCTGCAGTGTCGCGGCCTTGCAATGGCGGTTGATATCTTTGATGACAACGGTAAAGCGATTCACGGTGACAAAGGCGAGCTGGTTTGTATTAAGCCTTTCCCATCCATGCCGATCGGCTTCTGGAACGATCCTGAAGGCGAGAAGTACCATGATGCCTACTTTGCCTCCTTCGATAATGTCTGGGCTCACGGTGACTATGCGGAAATCACAGCTCACGACGGCCTGATTATCCATGGCCGATCGGATGCCGTACTGAATCCAGGTGGCGTACGTATTGGTACCGCCGAGATCTACCGTCAGGTGGAGAAAGTTGATCAGGTGATGGAAAGTCTCTGTATCGGTCAGGATTGGCAGGATGATGTTCGCGTTGTGCTCTTTGTGCGCATGAAGGAAGGCTTTGAACTGACTTCTGAGATCGAAAAAGAGATTAAAGACACCATCCGTGCAAACACGACTCCGCGTCATGTACCGGCTAAGGTGATTGAAGTCAGCGATATCCCACGCACCATTAGTGGCAAAATCGTTGAGCTTGCAGTGCGCAATGTGGTGCACAATCGCCCGGTGAAGAACACAGATGCACTGGCAAATCCTGAGGCTCTGGAGCTTTATAAAGACCTGCCTCAGCTGCAAAGCTAAAGAAACGACCAAGAAAGCAAAAAAAGATGGGTGTTACAAAGAAAAGTCGGCGGTTTATTAAACTAAAGACTAAACTGATTTATACCAGCTCTTTGATGCATCTCTAGTGTTTTAAATAACTCTCGTGTTGTTGTTATAACCACCCCTCGGGGTGGTTTTTTTTGCCCTGAATATCGCCAGCCCCGCAAATACGATCTCGATAGACTTTTCTTAAGACTCTTTCGTTAGATAGCATATCCTAAAAGCCGGCGCAGCATTTGATGCTATGATGTTGCAACTAGCCCCCATAACACGGACGTTATGCATGAAAGATAAGCTCAGTGACCTCTTTATAGCCCTGCTATCTCGTTTAGCTGTAGCCTTCGTGGCTGTCTATTACGTCTTTTCCGCTTTTTTTGGCCTGATCAGCAAAGGTATTGTTCCCATCCCTCTGTTTCTTGTAAGGCGTCGGGTTAGCAAAGTGTTAAAACGATTACCGCTAGAACTGGGTATTGATGATATTCAGCGACGGACCGACGCTGGCATAGTGACTGACTTTGCTCTCTTCGACCTGACATTACACACAGCAACAGGCCAAAGCGTGTTCATTCCGAATATCCGCTACCTAGAGATAACTGAAACAAACCTACATCCGACACCCGCTCCCGAGTGGATCAAACGTAAGATCCATCATCTGATGCAACGCCGCTTTCAGGACTCCCCCATCAGCTTTGTTGAACTGGTTTACGCCAGCAAATCTCAGATACTGCCCAGCTTTGACCTTATCTTCAGGGACAATTACAGCCGTTACAGGGTTATGAAGGAAGTCATGCTTAAAGACATCAATGCAGCCTGTTTCAGCCAATGGCTTGAGGCAGAGAGCTTCGAAAGCTGGTTTCAGGAAGAATATACCCGCCAATTCGGTAGCATGAATCCGGAATTGGCCACGCTTTTTGAGCAGGTGAAATCGGTATTTACCGGCAAATTTCCCAACAGTCCATATCAGCTGATTGAGATACACTACGAGGATCCGGAAAAACAAAATCTGAGATTGTTTTTTGAAGATCTGAGAGAAGCTGTGCCCAGTGAAAACAGCAACAAACGTATCATCAAGGAGAAGGTGATTCCGGTTAGCCCCATTACCAGTGATCTTTTCGAAGACCACTGGTCTGGCAACCACCTTTAAATGACCTTATAAGAGATGTCAGCGGCAGATCAGCACTCTTTCAGGCGATCTTTAACCTCAAGGATTTTTGGCAGGACACGTTTAAAAGCATCAACGACACGCGGGTCAAAGTGCTTGCTTTTCTGTTCTTCAAACAGGGATACAGCCTCCGGAATCGTCCAGGCTTTTTTGTATGGACGCTCAGAGACGAGAGCATCAAAAACATCTGCCAGAGGCTGGTTTCAGGAAGAATATACCCGCCAATTCGGTAGCATGAATCCGGAATTGGCCACGCTTTTTGAGCAGGTGAAATCGGTATTGACCGGCAAATTTCCCAACAGTCCATATCAGCTGATTGAGATACGCTACGAGGATCCGGAGAAACAAAATCTGAGATTGTTTTTTGAAGATCAGAGAGAAGCTATGCCCAGCGGAAACAGCAACAAACGTATCATCAAGGAGAAGGTCATTCCGGTTAGCCCCATTACCAGTGATCTTTTCGAAGACCACTGGTCTGGCAACCACCTTTAAACGACCGTATAAGAGATGTCAGCGGCAGATCAGCACTCTTTCAGGCGATCTTTAACCTCAAGGATTTTTGGCAGGACACGTTTAAAAGCATCAACGACACGTGGGTCAAAGTGCTTACTTTTCTGCTCTTCAAACAGGGATACCGCCTCCGGAATCGTCCAGGCTTTTTTGTATGGACGCTCAGAGACGAGAGCATCAAAAACATCTGCCAGAGAAGCGATACGGGCGACCAGAGGAATATTTTCTCCTGCCAGGCCTTTCGGATAGCCGGTTCCGTCCCATTTTTCATGATGATACAGCGCAATTTCACGAGCCACATGCAGAAGCTCTGAATCCGGGTTATCGAGAATCTTGGCACCAATTTCCGGATGGAATTTGATGGTATCGAACTCTTCCGTCGTCAGACGACCTGGCTTACAGAGAATCGCATCCGGAATCCCCAGCTTGCCGATATCATGCATTGGGGCTGCGGCAGCAAGGGTTTCCGCATCAGCAGCCGAAAAGCCCATCTCCAATGCGATCAGGCGGGCATACTCAGCCATGCGTTGAACATGAAGACCGGTTTCATTGTCTTTGTATTCTGCCGCCAAACCCAGACGGCGAATCAGCTCCTTGCGGGAGCGCTCAAGCTCTTCGGTTCGACGGGATACTTCCAGTTCAAGCTCACGCTTTTGCATCGCCAAAGCCAGATGGGTTTTGATGCGCGCCAGAATAATCGGCGGACTGAAAGGCTTACTGATGTAATCCACCGCACCCAGAGCAAGGCCTTTCTCCTCATCGCCCACTTCACTCATGGCGCTGACAAAGATGATAGGAATATGTTTTGAACGGGGATCCTGCTTCAGCTGACGGCAAACTTCATAACCGTCGATACCCGGCATCATAATATCCAGCAGAATCAGATCCGGCTGTTGCTCACCGAACACCCGATTAAAAGCCTGCTCACCATCTTTGGCGACCAGAGTTTTATAGTCTGATTTCAATAACCCGACCAGCACACTGATATTTAACGGTGAATCATCAACAATCAGAATACGTGGACGTTCCATGTTAGTGTTTTGCTGTTCTTGCATCGGGTCTTTAGATTCCTGCTCGAAAAAACTTTTCTTATGCCCGGATTAAATACGTTTATCCAGGGCAATCTCGGCTCATAGGTACTTGTTGAAATGTGTACTTGTTCGTTTGCACGAATTAACCGTTTTTAATGGCTTGTCTTTTGCGCTGCCTGATGACTTAGTACTGCAGTTCGGTTAACAGGTTAAGCGCTTCATCAAATTCATAAACTTCAGCATGCTCCATCACCTGAATCGCCAGCGCCATCTGATCAGCATCCAGCTGAAGCAGCTCTAAAAGCTCCGGCAGCAGGTCCAGCACCTCAGGATCACCCTGCTCCAGCAGATTCATAATCTGAGGAACCAGATCTTTCAGACGCTCTCCACCATCTTTACGGGATATCGAAGGCTGTAGACTGGCTGCGAAGCTGTTCTTATCATCCTTAGCCACCGAATCTCCGGCTAGTGCTTTAGCCTTACTCTGCATGCATTCAGTGACAGAATTGATAACTCGCAGCAGCTCTTCATTAAGCGGCTTAAGATCTTCATTGCTTGGTAGCATCTGATCAAAGCCCATGCGCTCAATGATATCGACATTATGAGCAACATCTTCCATCCCCAGAGTTGCTGAAGTCCCTTTGAGGGTATGCAGCCAACGCTTGAGGGTATCCCAGTCTCCAGTCGCCATCAGTTCCAGCGCTGGTTCTACGCCTCGCTGATAGTCACTGCAGAACTGAGCCATCAGCTTCATCAGCAGTTTGACGTTGCCGCCCAGCGAATGCATCGCCTTGTTGATGTTCACTCCCGGCAGATAGCAGGGGATCTCAATACCATCAACATCATTCAAAGCTTCGGGAGAATAGCCGGAGATCACTCTAGGCTCAATCCAGCGAATCAGTTTTTCCTTAAGTTTCTCAGGATCGATTGGTTTAGCAATATGATCCTGCATACCAACCGCCAAACAATGCTCTACATCTTCACTTTGCGCATGGGCTGTCATGGCAATAATCGGTGGTGTTTTTGGCAGTTGCATCTGCAGAATCTGGCCCGTCGCCTGCAAACCATCAACTTCCGGCATCTGAATATCCATAAATACCAGATCAAATTCGCTCTGCTGAAGGGCATTAACCGCTTCACGACCGTTGCCCACCACTGTCAAATCAAGGCCGTATGGCTCAAGAAGACCGGTAATGACTTCCTGATTGATCAGGTTGTCTTCTGCAATCAGTACTTTGGCCCCAAGCAGGGCGTTAATCTCATCACCTTCACGGAACAGCGTACGAATCGTCGGTCCCTGATGAGTCCGGGAGCGTTTGACAACCGTCTGCTGAATCGCATTCAACAGATGGGAACCTGTGACCGGTTTCAGCAGAACGCCATCAATCAGGTTATGGTTGATGCGACGCTGCAGATCCTCACCACCGTGAGCTGTCAGCATCAGAATCGCTGGCTGCCATGGCAGAGAGGAGTTATTGCGAACTGCTTTTGCCACTTCAAAGCCATCCATGATCGGCATTTGCCAGTCGATCAGGAGCACATTAAAGGGCTCTTCGCCAATGGCAGAAGCATTTACCAAACGATTCAGGCCTGCTGGAGCGTCCGATTCCGTCTCGACAGCCACTCCCTGAGATTCAAGCAGCTCCCGAACCCCCTGAAGCGCAGTATTGTCGTCATCTACCGCCAGAACGCGGATACTGCCCAGATCAATCTGCTCCGCAGAGCCGTCTTCCTCATGTCGCTTAAAGCTGAGAGTGATGAAGAACTCACTACCTTCGCCTTCAACAGAGTGCACTCCGATCTCGCCGTTCATCAGCTCAACCAGCTGCTTGCTGATCGCCAGCCCCAATCCGGTTCCGCCGTATTGACGGGTTGTTGAGGTATCCGCCTGAGAGAAGGACTGGAACAAACGTCCAATCTGCTCTTTGGACAGACCAATACCCGTATCGGTTACCGAGAAGCGAACCCTGACCTGTTCTTCACTCTCTTCCAGCAACTGACCGGAAACAACTACCTCGCCTTTATTGGTGAACTTGATGGCGTTATTGACCAGATTCAGCAGTACCTGCCCAAGACGCAAAGGATCACCTTCCAAGCCATGAGGAATACGCTCATCGATATCAAACAAAAGGGGCAGATTCTTTTCATTGGCTTTTACAGATGCCACATCCGCTAAGTGATTGATCACATTGTCTAAACGGAAAGGAATCTGTTCGACATCCAGACGGCCAGCCTCGATTTTCGAGAAGTCCAGAATGTCGTTGATAATGGACAGCAGATTCTGAGCAGAATGCTGAATTTTGTCGATATAACCTATGACCTGTTCATCTTCAGACGCCTGACGCGCCAGGTGGCTCATACCGATTACAGCATTCATCGGTGTACGGATCTCATGACTCATGTTGGCCAGAAAATCACCTTTAGCCTTATTGGCAACTTCAGCGCGCTCTTTCTCAGCGGTAAGTGCTCGCTCAGTCTGCTTAATGGCTGAGATATCGGTTCGCACGGAGATGATGGACGCAACCTGACGCTCCTCATCCAGAATAGGAACCACAGTCGCATTAACCCAGTAGAGGTTGCCATCTTTACGACGATTACAAACTTCGTCATGCCAGGTTTCGCCACTAAGCACCTGATCCCATAGTGCCTTGAAGAAGCCTTTCGGGTGCACCCCTGAGTTCACAACTTTATGGGTACTGCCGATCAGTTCCGCTTCACTAAACCCGGAGACATCAACAAACTTCTTATTAACGTATTCAATTCGGCCACGGGGATCGGTAATGCTGACAATGGCATGCTCATCCATCGCCTTTTTGTAGGCCGTTAGAGTACTGTTCGTCTTAAGCAAGCGTTCCTGAGTAAACTTGAGTCGCACAAGGGCGATAATCACAGCGCTGATCAGCAGGACCACGGCTGCCAGCAGTGTCCAGCGACTCTGGCGTTGCTGCTCCTGCGCTTTGGTCACCCAATCTTCAAAACGGGTATCAAAGCTATCAAGGTGGTAGTAACTCGGCAGCTCCGTTAAACGGGTGGCATTTTCACGAATACGTTGAGTTGAAAGCATCAGGCCGTCGACATAGCGCACCACACGGCCAAAGGCTTTTTGCGCCTGAGCTGAGGGAATGGCATCGGCATCGATACGAATCTGCTCAAGCTCTGCCTCAAGACGTAATGCTGTACTGTCAGATGGTAAAGCAGCATAGCGAAGCGCTATCAGCATCATTTTAACCATTTGCAGATCATAGTCTTTGACCATGTCTGTTGGCAGGTCTGACTTCTGCAGTTCACCTTCAGCTTTAATGAAAACACTCTCAAGCTGAGTCACCGACAAGCCGTAAAGCGCCGAGGCAGACGACACATTGAGAATTATTTCCTGTAGCTCATCCAGACTATTGGCATAGCGCTCCCAACTGCGGGAAGCATCTTCAATATTGCCGCGCACCTTACCGAGATGAACATCCACCTGATAAACGCTGGAATACAACTGATCAAGTAAGGAGATAATCTCTTCTCTTGGATCATCCCGATGTCCGGATGTCAGCAGAGCCGTCTCGGCACGTAACTGGGAAAGAATATTTTTCTGCAGCTGAATCTCATGGCGAATTTCGTTCTGCTGAATATCAGACGTTGGCTGCAGCAGATAAACCATCACGGGAAACAACAGCATCAGGCCAGCAATACAGGCCCAAAGCACCGCCGTTGAGAGCTTTTGCCAGAATTTAGCGTTCATATTCATAGCGCACAGGGCCCTCAAAATCACTGATCGAGCTTTCATTGCTCATTAAAAACAACCGTATCTTCTCAAGTTCCTGAGCCGTCACCGCCGTTGCATTATGCTTTTGACTCATACGGCGAATCGCATCTGCAAGGGTTGGCGCTGAACCATCGCTAAAATAAGGAGCAGAAAGGGACAAATTGCGAAGTCGTGGCACCTGCACTTCTCTCAGGGAATCTTCGTCAACGCTTTCGATATAGACCATCCCCCCCATGCCTTTACCGGTATGGCAATAGACACAGCCCTTCTGCTCAAAGAGAACCATCCCCATCTGCTCAGCAGGCGTCAGGGCGATCAGTTCACCACGCATATAGCGATCATAGCGACTGTTAGAGGTCTGAATGGTTTCCAGATATGCAGCAACGGACTTAAACACGGCCCCTGCACTGGCCCGGCCAAAACTTGCGGTAGAGATGCTGCTAAGGGTCGAATCTTTTTTCAGGGTGACAAAAATATCCAGTACTGACACACCCTGGTTGGTCTTCATGCAACGCTCAACTGCTGCCACTAAGGAGAAAACCGGATCCTGAGAGAAATAACCGATCTTATGCTTCATGTTAAACAAAGCCGGCGTTGAAAGCTCTGTCAGCTGGCCATCATCTTTAGTGGAGTAAGGCACACGATCAGAAAAACCATGCTCTGGCCGGTGGCAGGAACTACAGGCGGTTTCTCCGGATGCGGAAAAACGTCGATCAGAAAAGATCAGCTTACCCAGTTTAAGAATCTGGGGATCCGCTGACACAGAAGTGTCGGCATAGAGGTTTTCAAGCGGTGCCAGTATCAGGATTAAGAAAAGTCCTGACAGGGCGATCCGTGCCTGCGGCCCCACTCCATTAAGGGAAAATGCAATCAATTGCCAGCCTACCTAATCTTCGCCGTTACGAACTGAATTGGCCTGAGACCAACTCATATTAAAAGCTAATATAGCAAGAGTACCATTTAAAATACTGCATTTTAAATACTCTTTAGTCGTTACAACCCTGTAACCTTCAGATTTATCAGGATATTTTTAATAAATCTAAGTTAATTATTATCAAGCAGACGCTAAAAAACCATTAGATTTTGTGGGAAAAGCGGTATTAGGAGAAAATCTTAGCCATTTTTTGATCTGGCTTAAGGGTCGCCGGAAGGAATCCGACGACCGGAAGGAATCAAACAGAATTACTTATGCTTGAACTCAGGCTTACGCTTTTCAACAAATGCAGCCATACCCTCTTTCTGATCTTCAGTCGCGAAAGTTGAAGCAAAGGCGCGACGCTCAAAACGCAGACCTTCCTGCAGCGTGCTTTCAAAGGCCACATTAACCGCCTCTTTCGCCATATAAACTACCGGACGTGATAGCTTAGCGATCTTACCCGCTACCTTCAGCGCTTCTGCTTCCAGCTCTTCAACCGGCAGAATACGGCTTACAAGACCTGCACGCTCTGCTTCTTCAGCATCCATCATGCGACCGGTCAGGCACATCTCCATCGCTTTCGCCTTGCCGACAGCACGAGTCAGACGCTGGGTACCACCGGCTCCCGGAATCGTACCAATATTGATCTCCGGCTGACCAAATTTGGCAGTTTCAGAAGCCAGAATAAAGTCACATGCCATCGCCATCTCGCAGCCACCGCCCAGTGCAAAACCAGAAACGGCAGCAATAATCGGTTTACGGGCGGTATTCAGACTGTCCCAGCCATCTCGGCGGTTATACGGGAAATCGCTCAGGAACAGATCGATAAAAGACTGGTCTTCCATGTCTTTAATATCGGCACCGGCGGCGAATGCCTTCTCGTTTCCGGTAATCACCATAGCGCCAATTTCGTCATCCGCCTGAAAGGCTTCAATCGCCTGACCCACTTCAGTAATCAGCGCCATGGACAGTGCATTCATCGCCTGCGGACGGTTGAGCTGAATCCAGCCAACGGCACCACGAGCTTCAACAATAATATTTTCGTAGGACACCTTGGTCTCCTTAATCTGTAGCTTTTTTATTCTTAGTCAGACAGTCCGAAATGAAAGACATCGGATGCCAATCAGGATTCGTCGGACTGCTTCACTTCATACAGCGGCTTAACATCCGGAATTTCTACGCGTTTACGATCTGCTTCAGGCTCTGTCAGCGGTGCAACCCGCTCCATGGTCTTGAGGCAACGCACCGCCAGATTCTGATACTCAGCAGTGCCTTTACCCTTCCAGGCGATCTCTTTATCCGACAGTTCGCGAATCACTTTGGCGGGAGTTCCTGCCATCAAAGATCGCGGCGGGCATTCAAAATCTGCTTTAACAAAGGCACAGGCCGCAACAATGGAAGATTCGCCGATTCGGGCGTTGTCCATGATCACCGCATTCATGCCGACCAACGCATTCTTACCGATATGACAGCCGTGTAGTACAGCGCCATGGCCGATATGACCATCTTCTTCGATGATGGTATCGGTGCCCGGAAAGCCATGCATCACGCAGGTATCCTGAACATTGGCACCTTTTTTAATCACCAGACGGCCAAAATCACCACGCAGACAGGCATTCGGTCCGATGTAGCAGTTCGGCCCGACGATGACGTCACCAATCAGCACCGCAGTGGGATGAACATAAGCCGTTGGGTCAACAACAGGCACAATACCGTCGATACTGTAAACCTGCCCCTGAAAATCGTTGTTCTGCATCGCGTTATCCTTCTTATTCTGGTTTCTTCAATCATCTAAAGAGTATCAGACAGGCCATTCCCGCGATCAAAAAACCATGACCTCAAGAACACCTGATAAGCACACAACCTTTACGTGATAAAAGAGAAACTGCAGACAGAAAAACGCCCTCAGATGAGGGCGCTTTACAGACCCTGTTACAGGCCTAAGTCAGTCTTATGCGTGACGGCGGCTCTGAACCACAACGAAACGACGGGATACAAATGCTGTATCTGTCAGAGACGCATTAGCAGCAGGGTTGCCGCCAGTCGCGTGGAAGTCACTGAAGGCTGCAGACTGGTTAACGAACACGCCACCATCCAGATTCACAGACAGTGCAACTTTTGCGTCCATCGCCAACTCTTCAGCCTGATCCAGGATTGCATCATCTGTGGAGTAGATACCCAGAGTGATCGCGCCTTTCTCAGAGATCACCTGATTCGCCAGCTCCATGCTGTGAGCGGTGCTGTCAGTAGCGATCAGGAAAGATACTGGGCCAAAGCGCTCTTCGCTGTACTTCTCGATATCAGAAGCATCAACCTTCAGAATCAGTGGCGTGTGAACTTCAGCATTCGGGAACTGTGGGTTGTCCAGTTTCTGGCTTGCCAGAACCACTTCACCCAGAGATTCGCACTCTTTAATACGAGCTACGGTCGCCGGAGCCTGAATCGCACCCAGAACCATGCAAGCGCGATCGTTGTCACTCAGGAACTTAGAAGTCGCAACAGACAGAGCTTCAGCAACTTCATCAAAGCTCATTTGAGCATCGCCAGCTTTGATACCATCACGCGGGATGTAGATCGCCTGAGTTGTAGTACACATCTGACCGGAGTACAGGCTCAGAGTGAACGCCAGGTTACGGGCTACCGCTTTGATATCTGCAACGCTGTCGATGATCACAGTGTTTACACCAGCTTTCTCGGTGAATACCTGCGCCTGAGTCGCGTTCTGCTCCAGCCAGTTACCGAAGAAGCTGGAACCTGTGAAGTCGATCAGCTTCACATCTTTATGAGTTGCCAGTTCTTTCGTGATTGGCGCTTCCAGAGTGTCTGCAACCATAGATACGATGTGCGGCGCAAAACCTGCTTCTTTCAGCACGTCCTGAGCGATTTTCACAGAGATAGCCGCTGGCAGGATAGATGCTGGGTGCGGCTTAACAATAACCGGGTTACCGGTTACCAGAGACGCGAACATGCCAGGGTAAGTGTTCCAGGTTGGGAACGTTGAACAACCCACAACAACAGATACACCACGTGGCACGATGTGGAACTTCTTGTTCAGAACCAGAGGATCATGTTTACCCTGAGGCTTAGTCCAGGTCGCATCAGCCGGAACTTCTTTCATGGCACGGTAGCCGTAAGCAACAGCTTCCAGACCACGATCCTGTGCGTGAGGGCCACCGGCCTGGAAAGCCATCATGAAGCCCTGACCGGAGGTGTGCATCACAGCGTGTGCGATTTCGAAGCTGCGCTTGTTCAGACGATCCAGAATTTCCAGGCAGATTCCTGCACGAACATCAGGACCCGCATCACGCCATGCTTTGGTTTCTTGCTTCATCGCAGCGATCAGCTGGTCGAAGTCAACCTGAGGGTAACGCACGCCCATGTCGATGCCGTAAGGGGAAACTTCACCCTCTACTTCACCAACAATGCCCGGCATCTCCAGCTCAAAAGATTTGCCCAGAGCGGCTTTGAATGCAGCTTCGCCGTCAGCAGCGGCAGTTTCACCGTAAGCACGCGGGCTTGGGTTCTCAGGATATGGCGTCCAGTAATCACGGGCTTTGATGGCGCTTACCGCCTGCTCCAGAGTTTCCTGATGACGCTGAAAAAACTGTTCTTGACTCATTTTATCGTTCTCTCCAAGTTATTCCGTATCACATTATTATTGTGTAAACCCTGTGACACGCATCTGGTGCCAGAGCACCTGCAGCTTGATCGTTTTTGATACCAAACTCATCGAACCACTTCAGTAAAAATGTAGCGCTAAGCCCTCAGCCAGAGCGGCCATCAGCTTAATTTCCCTGCAGCGGATTCAAAGTTGAATCGGATCATTTTTGTGGACTCAATCTCTGTCTCGTAAATCTTCCTGCTTCGGCAAGCCTCACCACAAAACCTTGTTTCTTTGCAGTTAAAACCTGCAGCAGACTCAGGCGTTGTCTATTCTTAGCTAATCTTCAGAAGATGCAGCTGTACTAAGAATAGAAGAGGAATAGAAGAGTTTTGTCCTGTTTAAACAATGGCTTCAAGATACACCATAATTTGCGATACCGAAACCCTGCCATTCAATTTAACTCTTGTATCCCTTTGCATCTTTACGGTAGTCTTTATCACAGAACAAAAAGAATTCTGTCCGCTTATCTCTGCAGTAACGGACATCAATGACACCAGACAATCGGACGACTGGCTCCACGATCTGAAGGTTTCATAGAGGTCAACAGAACCGAAGAAACCTCCTTCTATCGTTGGATACTGCACCAGCCCTCCCCGTCAGCCCATTCAGTGCTTCTGTAAAAAGCGCTCAGGGAATACCTGACAGACTGCATGTCAGTGTCATAAAGAAGTCAGATACAGTCACAACAAGTTTTCACAGCACCACATAAGAAAACTATACAAGGGAACCCAAAGCAGGTTGCCAACAGAAGATGACTGACCAGTACTTCATGCAGAGAGAAATCAGCCGGAATTCCAATAACAAGCTTTTTAAAAGCAATACTGCAACCGGATACTGCCTGAATGACATATCAGACTATTACCACTCAATCTCTTGAGGGTGTTCTGACGATCACTCTTAACCGACCTGAGGCTTTCAATGCACTGAATACTCTGCTGCTCAGCGAAGTTGCAGATGTGCTTGATCAGGCCGACCAGGATGAATCCATTCGCGTCGCTGTTATTACCGGAGGCCCAAAGGTCTTCGCAGCTGGTGCTGACATCAAAGAGATGGCGGCACTGGACGCTGTTGGCGTAATGAACGACGCCCGCCCGAAACACTGGCGCCGCATCTACCAATTCAGCAAACCCCTTATCGGTGCCGTCAACGGTTACGCTCTGGGCGGCGGCTGTGAACTGGTTATGCATTGCGACATCGTTATCGCCGGTGACAACGCCCTCTTCGGCCAGCCTGAAATCAATCTTGGCATCATCCCAGGTGCTGGTGGCACACAACGCCTGATCCGCACCGTTGGCAAGCCACTGGCGATGAAGATGGTTCTGAGCGGCGAGATGATCGACGCCAAAACAGCACTTCAGGCCAACCTGATTGCTGAGGTGGTTATCCCTGAGAAAACCATCGAACGCGCCCACCAGCTGGCTAAAACCATCGCTAAGAAGCCGCCTATTGCGGTTCGTCTGGCGAAAGAAGCCCTGCTTAAAGCTTTTGAAACCGATCTCGAATCCGGCCTGAACATTGAGCGTAAGTCTTTCACGCTGCTGGCTGCTACCGAAGATCGCCAGGAAGGCATTGCTGCCTTTATGGAAAAACGTAAACCTGAATTTAAAGGACGCTGAGTCATGTCATTCAACAACATCGAATTTGTGATTGAGGATGGCGCAGCCATTCTGACCTTCAACCGCCCGGACAGTCTGAACAGCTTTAACGCTGAGATGCATGCTGAAGTTCGTGAAGCGCTGAAAGAAGTTAAGAAAAACCCTGAAGTGCGCTCATTGGTTATCACAGGTAATGGCCGTGGTTTCTGTGCAGGTCAGGATCTGAGTGACCGTAATGTTGCTCCGGGTGCTGAAGCACCGAATCTGGGTGAGTCCATCGAGAAAAACTACAACCCTATGATCCGCACAATCCGAGCTCTGGAAATGCCGGTTATCTGCGCGGTTAATGGTGTAGCTGCAGGCGCGGGTGCCAACATCGCACTGGCTTGCGACATCGTATTCGCTGCTAAATCCGCCAAATTCATTCAGGCATTCTGCAAAATCGGCCTGATTCCTGATTCCGGCGGTACCTGGACTCTGCCTCACACCGTAGGTCAGGCTCGTGCGATGGCGCTGTCTATGCTGGGCGACCGTGTTTCTGCTGAAGATGCCGAAAAGATGGGCATGATCTGGAAAGCGGTAGACGACGAAGCGCTGAAAGAAACTGCTATCGCAACCGCTAAAGAGCTGGCAACTCAACCAACGAAAGGCCTGGCGCTTATCAAACGTGCTATTCAGGCATCTGCAACCAACACTCTGGATGAGCAGCTGGATCTGGAACGTGATCTGCAAACCATCGCAGGCCGCACCGAGGATTACCGTGAAGGCGTTGCTGCCTTTATGGAAAAACGCCAGCCATCCTTCAAAGGTCAGTAAGGTTTAGTCATGTCATCTAACGTTCTTAACCCATTAACCGCGAATGATGTTGTTGCTGTTATCGGTGCAGGCACCATGGGTGCCGGTATTGCACAGGTAGCGGCTCAGTTTGGTCATACCGTTCTGCTTTACGACAAAATGGAAGGTGCGGCTCAGGCTGGTCTTGATCGTACCGCGAAAGGTCTGGAGAAACTGGTTGCCCGTGGCAAGATGAGCGAATCCGATAAAGATGCGCTGGTTGCCCGTATTCAACCGACCGAAACACTGTCTGATCTGGCTCCCGCCAAACTGATTGTTGAAGCCATCGTTGAAAATCTGGCAGTTAAACAGTCTGTTTTCTCTGAACTGGAAGAGCTTTGCTCTGAAGAGACGATCCTTGCGACGAATACCTCTTCAATTTCAGTGACCGCTATTGGCTCTGCCCTGAAGCGCCCTGAGAATCTGGTCGGTATGCACTTCTTTAACCCGGCTCCGATTATGAAGCTGGTTGAAGTGATCAAGGGCCTGGCGACATCTGATGCCGTTGCTCAGCAGGTTTATGATCTGTCCGTCGCATGGGGCAAACATGCGGTAATGGCGAAGTCTACACCGGGCTTTATCGTTAACCGTGTGGCACGCCCTTTCTACGCTGAAGGTCTGCGTGTTCTTGAAGAAGGCGGTGCTGACGAAGCTACGATTGATGCTATTGCCCGAGAAGCTGGCCAGTTCCGTATGGGTCCTTTCGAACTGATGGATCTGATCGGTCACGACGTCAACTACGCAGTAACCTCCTCTGTGTTTGATGCCTATTACGGCGACCAACGCTTCCTGCCCTCTCTGATCCAGAAAGATCTCGTTGAAGCGGGCTTCCATGGTCGTAAAACCGGTCGTGGTTTCTACAACTACGCTGAAGGCGCAGAGAAGCCGGAAGCTCAGACACTGGCGCCTCAAACCGCACCAACCAGTATTACGGTTGAAGGTGAAATGGGTTGTGCCGAGCCACTGATCGCTCGTATTGAAGCAGCTGGTATCAAGGTTCATCGCTCAACGGAACACGACCACAATGGTCGTATCTCCATCGGTGATCTGGTCATTGCCCTGACCGATGGCCGCATGGCAACTGAGCGTGCTTCTGTTGCACAGCGTCGTCAGCTGGTGCTGTTTGATCTGGCGCTGGATTACAGCAAAGCAACCCGTATCGCTCTGACCAAAGCGGATCAGACATCAGAAGAGAGCCTGAATCAGGCAGCTGGTCTGTTCCAAGCGATCGGCATGCAGGTTTCTGTAATCGATGATGTGGCCGGTATGGTTCTGATGCGTACCGTTGCCATGCTGGCCAACGAAGGTGCGGATGCCGTAAACCAGCAGGTTTGTTCTGCCAAGGATGTCGATATCGCTATGCAAAGCGGTGTGAACTACCCGCAAGGCCCTCTAGCCTGGGCTGACAACGTTGGCCTTGAGCACATCCACACCGTTCTGACCAATCTGGTTAACAGCTATGGTGAAGATCGCTACCGCCCTTCCCCACTGCTACGTCGCAAAGTATTTGGAGCACAGAAATTCCATGGCTAATGAAAACACTGCATTAGAAAACCTGACGCCGGATGAACTGGCCAGCCGCTGTGCACACACTATGTACGAAAGCGACTGGGCTGCTCAGGCGCTGGATATGAAAATTCTGGAAGTTCGTGAAGGCTACGCCAGGCTGAGCATGCTGGTGCGTAAAGACATGTCTAACGGACACGCGATCTGCCACGGCGGCATGATCTTTACTCTGGCGGATACCGCTTTCGCATACAGCTGCAACAGCTACAACAAAGTCACCGTAGCTGCTGGCTGCAACATCGAGTTTGTTGCTCCGGGCAAGCTGGGAGACACCCTGATCGCTGAAGCGAAAAAGGTTAGCCTGACCGGTCGCAGTGGCATCTACGATGTGACCATCAGTGATTCCAGCGGCCAGGCGATAGCCCATTTCCGTGGCAAATCCCGCCAGATTAAAGGCGAGATTATCCCAACGGATTCCACCAACGTATCCGATCAGTAACTCATCAGAGCATTTAGAGGAACTTTAAGCATGAAAGACGCTTATATCTGCGATGCGATTCGCACCCCTTTTGGCCGCTATGCCGGCAGCCTGTCCTCCGTTCGCGCTGATGATCTGGGTGCTATCCCGATTAAAGCCCTGATGGAGCGTAACCCACAAGTCGATTGGTCTGTAGTTGACGATGTGATCTACGGCAACGCTAACCAGGCCGGTGAAGATAACCGTAACGTAGCGCGTATGTCGTCACTGCTGGCCGGTATGCCGACCAGCGTTCCGGGCACCACCATTAACCGTCTGTGTGGCTCCGGTATGGATGCTATCGGTATGGCTGCCCGTGCAATCAAAGCCGGTGAAACCGACCTGATGATCGCCGGTGGTTGTGAATCCATGTCCCGTGCACCTTTCGTGATGGGTAAAGCGGAATCTGCTTTCAGCCGCAATCCGAATGGCTTGTACGATACCACCATCGGCTGGCGTTTCATCAACAAACAGATGAAAGCGGAATACGGCGTTGACTCCATGCCGGAAACTGCTGAGAACGTCGCCGAAGATTTCAATATCTCCCGCGAAGATCAGGATCTGTTTGCATTCCGTAGTCAGCAGAAAACCGCTGCAGCAATGGAAAAAGGTCTGTTCAACGAAGAGATCTGCCCGGTAACGATTCCTCAGCGTAAGGGCGATCCGGTTGTTGTTGATACCGACGAGCACCCGCGTGCAGAAACCACTCTGGAAGCACTGGCAAAACTGAAAGCGCCTTTCCGTGAAGGTGGTTCTGTGACTGCTGGTAACGCGTCTGGCGTTAACGACGGTGCCTGTGCCCTTCTGATCGCTTCCAAAGAAGCGGCTGAGAAGCATGGCCTGACGCCAAAAGCCCGTATCGTAGCCATGGCCACTGCAGGTCTTGAGCCACGCATCATGGGTTTTGGTCCTGCACCAGCATCCCGCAAGGTTCTGGAAAAAGCAGGTCTGACTCTGGAGCAGATGGATGTTATCGAACTGAACGAAGCCTTTGCTTCTCAGGGGCTGGCGGTAATGCGTGATCTGGGTCTGCCAGATGATGCTGCACACGTTAACCCGAATGGCGGTGCGATCTCTCTGGGCCACCCTCTGGGTGCTTCCGGCGCACGTCTGGTAACCACTGCAATGTACCAGCTGCACCGCACCGGTGGTCGCTATGCACTGTGCACTATGTGTATCGGTGTAGGTCAGGGTATTGCTCTGATCATTGAACGCGTTTAAGCGTTCAGCAATTCTGCTGGGGAGGGCAACCTCCCCGGTCAAACGTCCAAAGAGACGTGATTGATTAAAAATAAATAAAGCAGAACAAGAAAAACAAGAGTTACTAACAGGACAATCATTATGATGAACTTCAAAGTCGATCCCAACGCCCTTGATCCAATTGAAACTGCAAGTATTGATGAAATTCGTGCTCTTCAGCTGAGCCGGATGAAATTCAGTATCAAACACGCTTATAACAATGTACTGGCTTACCGCAAGCTGTGTGACGAAAAAGGCGTGCATCCTTCCGATCTGAAAACACTGGATGATCTGAAGCTGTTCCCGTTTACAACCAAGCAATACCTGCGCGACGCCTACCCGTTTGACTCTTTCGCCGTACCTATGAGTCAGGTTGTGCGTGTACATGCCTCCTCCGGCACCACAGGTCAGCCAACTGTTGTAGGCTATACCCAACACGATATTAATGTCTGGGCTGACGTTGTTGCCCGTTCGATTCGTGCTGCCGGTGGCCGCAGCACGGATAAAGTTCACGTTTCTTATGGCTACGGCCTCTTCACTGGTGGCCTGGGTGCTCACTACGGTGCCGAGCGTCTGGGCTGTGCGGTGATTCCTATGTCCGGCGGTCAGACTGAGAAGCAGGTTCAGCTGATGCGTGACTTCGATCCGGATATCATCATGGTGACTCCGTCATACATGCTGAATCTGATCGATGAGATGGAGCGTCAGGGTGTTGACCCTAAAGAGATGGCTCTGCGTATCGGTATCTTTGGTGCTGAGCCCTGGACTGAAGAGATGCGCGGCAATATCGAAACCCGTCTGGGTATCGATGCCGTTGATATCTATGGCCTGTCTGAAGTAATGGGCCCTGGTGTGGCGATGGAGTGTGCAGAAACCAAAGATGGCCCAACCATCTGGGAAGACCACTTCTATCCTGAGATTATCGATCCGAATACCGGTGAAGTTCTGCCTGATGGCGAGTATGGTGAACTGGTATTCACCTCTCTGACCAAAGAAGCTCTGCCGGTTATCCGCTACCGTACCCGTGATCTGACCCGTTTGCTGCCGGGTACTGCCCGCCCAATGCGTCGTATCGACAAGATCACCGGCCGTTCCGATGACATGCTGATTATCCGTGGCGTGAACGTGTTCCCGACTCAGATCGAAGAACAGATCCTGAAAATCCCGGCATTGGCTCCTCACTACGAAATCATCGTATCCAAACAGGGTAACCTCGATGTCGTGAATGTGAAGGTTGAGATGACACCTGCTGCTCAGGATGCTGATCAGACAGCAGTCATTAAAGAACTGCAGCATCACATCAAGTCGGTGGTAGGCATCAGCACTAAAGTGGATATCGTACCGGTTGGCGGTCTAGCCCGCTCTGAAGGTAAAGCCAAACGCGTAACAGATCTTCGATAACATCTGAACGCAAAAGTGTTTCTGACTAAAACCCCGGACTTCCGGGGTTTTTTTTATACACTGCCAGCAATGCAGCCAATATAAGTCACCTTCAATAGCGATCAGAAAACCCAAATACACTATTTAGCTGTTTGATAAATTAGTGGACGCAAGTGGTATTAATGGATGTAAAAAACTATATTGGTCAGATTCTGTCAGGTTCATGGAAGAACGGAATTGTTATTACGATCTCTCCTGCCCGCCAGATCACCCGTACCAATCAAAATAATAAAGGACTTTTTCATGAAGGGGCTTTCTCTACGGGCGAAGATCATTGCCATGGCGACATTGGCAGTCTTTGTTACCTCCCTCGCCTTAACCGGCTTTTCTGCATTTCGACTCTCCGATATGACCCGTGACAATGTTGGGCAACGTGTTGATGGTGTTTCTAACGCCGTTGGCAAAGGTGTTGAGCGTTGGCTGTCTGCTAAATACCAGCTGTTGAACACGCTGGCCGAACGCCCTGCCGATCAGGATGCCTTTATTGAACAACTGAATATGACCCGGGAAGCCGGCGAGTTTATTGCTATTTTTGCCGGTCTGACCGATGGCACCCGTATCGGCAGCAACGGCCGGACCTTCTTTGTTAACGGTTATGATCCCCGCACCCGTCCCTGGTACAAAAAAGCGATTGAAGAGAAGAAGATGGTTCTGATTGGTCCTTACGAGGACAGAACCACAAAAGAGATGACCTTCACTATCGCACGCCCGTTGGTCCAGAATGGTCAGATCACCGGTATCATAGGTGCCGACCTCCAGCTTAAACAGCTGTTTGCAGAAATCACCTCCTTTGAATCCGGTGCCAACAGCCAGCTGTTTCTGCTTAATGATCAGGGCCTTGTCATTGCCCACCAGAATCAGGAATACCAGCTTCAACCGGTATCCAAGCTTTATCCTAATCTGAAAGAAGAATTACTCAGTAAACTGTCCGGCAATGCATCTCTGACACCGGTAGATACCGTAAATGGCACTAAGTTGATTCGGATTGTCGGTGTACCTAACTCGTCCTGGCAGCTGGGTGTTGAAGTGGATGAAACCACTGAGATGCTGCCATTTACAGAGACCCTCGGTATCCAGTTCCTGATCAGTCTGGCGATCTTCCTAATGGTTATGCTGACTGTTGCCCTAATGGTCAAAGTTCTCTTGAAGGATCTGCAACGTGTCGGTTATGCCCTAGGCAATATTGCCAAAGGCGAAGGTGATCTGACTCAGCGTATTCAAAGTCGCAGTACCGATGAAGTGGGCAAACTGGCAAATGACTTCAACCATTTTGTCAAAAGCCTGCACAGCACCATTGGCAAACTTGAAGTGACTGCAGTAGATCTCAGCAGCCAGTCGGGCATCATCGCCGATAAAACCGAACAAAACAGCCAAAAAATCTATCAGCAACGCAACGAGACCAATGCAGTCGCAGAAGCTGTTGATCAGTTAGCTCAATCAACTCAGGACATTATTCAGCACGTCCACAATGCCAACAGCCAGGTTGATCAGACACTATCACTGGGTCAGGACGGCATCATTCAGGTGAGTAAAAGCCAGCGCTCTGTTAATGATCTGGCCTCGAAACTCGATAGCGCCAGCGATGTAGTTACCCGCCTGAACAACCACGCTCAGGGCATCACCGGTATTCTGAACACCATTGAAGAAATCGCTGAACAAACCAATCTTCTGGCTCTTAACGCGGCTATTGAAGCGGCCCGTGCAGGTGAAGCTGGCCGTGGATTTGCTGTCGTGGCTGATGAAGTTCGTAGCCTGTCACAGCGCACCAGCAGTTCTACCAGTGAAATTCAGCAGGTTATGGAGTCTGTTCAGCAGTCAGCTACCGAAGCAACACAACTGATGCAGGCCAGTAGCCTTCTTGCAGAGGAAAGTGTTGCCGACGCGGGTCAGGCTAAAGAGATGCTGACTCAGATTCTGGAAGCCGTTGAAGCGATCAGTCATCTCGCAACCCATATCAGCAGCGCTACCGAGCAACAGGCAGCCCTGAGTGAAGAAATTCACAGCAATACCGACACCATTCGTGGTGTAGCAGATGATCTGGCAAGAGATGCGGATGAAAGTGAGCAGCAGGTTAAAAAGCTCTCTCAACTGGCACAAGATCTGAAACAGGAAGCAGGACGTTTCGTTATCTGATGTGTTTTTAAGGGCGTCGAATCGAGGCATAACGGGTGTTTGTGAGAATTCTGACACATAGTTACAAACAAACACTCAAGTTCGCTTCAGATTTATCCCCTTTGGCCGCTAGAATGACTACAGATAGATAAATCTAGAGGAGAATTTCGATGGAAATTTCAAACAGTAACGCTGCCAACTATGCCAACCAGGCAGGCAAACAAGATGCACTTCTGGGTGCTCAGGTTGCACTTGTTGGCAAAGCAAAAGATCAGGGTAAAGTGATCATGGATACTCTGCTGAGCTCCATCAACACTGTGCAGCCAGCGGCCCCGGTTGAATCTCACCTGGGTAACAAGCTGGATGTACGAGCTTAGTTCTTAAGCATGTACGGTTTATCAGAGGAGGCTTAGGCCTCCTCTTTTTTTACCTCACACTCCCCCCCTCTCAAACACGTCTCACTTTACCGAAGCGCAATACCTGATTATTTTACTCTCCTTTAAAAAATACCGCCTACACTTACTAACTGCCCCCCCACAACTGTCTGTTGCTCCTTGAAAGCAGGAGTTACTCACCGTCTGAATTGCGCTATGAGGCATGTTATGAGTAAAGCAATTGCGGTCAGAAACCTTCGCCCGGGAATGGAGGTCATTGCGCTTGATTGTCCTTGGGAGCAGATTCCGTTCTGGGATGGCCCCTTCGTTATTGAGACCGCCGATGACATCATCCGTCTCAGCAACTATTGTGATAAAGTAATGGTGGATTCAAAAGAGAAGAGTGAGCCTGTACTGGCTACCAAGCCTCAAATACCCACCGATCAACCAGCCTCTCATGAAATAACGGCTTCACAGCAAACTGAAGCGACCGCTCATCACCACAACAAAGATAGTCGCAACAAAGATTTTAAAGATGAACTGAAGCAGCAGCGGGTTGAAAAGCTCAACAAAGTTAAAGCCAAGGTCACCCCGGAATATGCTCAAAGCAGTGTCGAAGAAACACGGCTTGAGCTGGAAGAGATGTTTTCTGATATCAGAACCGGCGGCAGTGTTCACACCAAAGAGCTTTACGATGCCGTTCAGCACATTCTGATCTCCAGCATTGCGCAACCCGAAGTGCTGGCGATGATGAACCACATAAGCCCTAAAACCGGCACTCTGGCGCAGAAATCAACTGATGTTTGTATCTGGAGCCTGTTATTCGGCCGTCGCCTTGGTATGAACAAAGAGCAGTTGATTCAGATCGGCCTTGGTGCGTTATTGCACGATATCGGCATGCTCAAAGTTCCGGATAGCCTGTTAAGCAATAAGGGCATCTTAAGTGTTGGCCAGCGACTGATGATTCAACAGCATGTCGAAGATGGCCGCGCCCTAATTGGTCGGGATGAATCATTAAAACAAATTGATGCTATGGTGGCCTATCATCATGAGCGCTACGATGGCACCGGCTATCCGACAGGGATTCGCGGTAAACGTATTCCTCTGATGGCCAGAATCCTTTCTATTGTGATGGCCTATGAGGCGATGACACGGGATCGACTTTACAAACCCTCTGATAATCCAACCCAGGCATTGAGTCAGCTATACCGACTTAGAAACAAACATTTTGAAGGTGCGCTGGTTGAGCGCTTTATCGCCTGCGTAGGTGTTTATCCTATCGGTACCCTTGTTCAACTCAGCGACCTCACCATCGCCTTAGTGACAGAAACTCATCCGGATAAGCGCTCACAGCCTATCGTAAAACGCATTCTTTCACCCGACCTTGAGGTTATTGAAGCCGACACACCAGTAGATCTTTGCCTGAAGGGCTGCAATGTTAAAGTACTCAGAGCGGTAGAACCCGCAGAACTTCCCGAAGAAGTGATTACCAGCATTCATCACCTGATGCGACTGCACACACCGGTAAATCTGACCGATTACCAGCTGACAGGCTGAAGAGCCAGTATCTTTTCCTGACATTAAATAAGCACCGTTAACCCCCGGGTCTGATTTTGTCAGATAGGGATAAATCCTTTTGGTATCAGTACTCTCAGGCATTCGACAACGAGAAAAATCAATTTAACTTATTAAGAAATGGTTAATTTATTGCCTTCCTAAAGGAAGGGCGGATATTATTTTAGGGTTTCTTTAAATACCTGAAACATTGTAAGGCTAATATCCGGCCTGTTTACTTTAGCCAGGAGGCACCATGTCGCTATACGACACTCAGTTCGATTCAGGCCCTATTAACACCCCGAACACCGGCGATACAATGGTATCCATCACTGATCTTGAAGGTAAGATCACCTATGTAAACCGCGTGTTTATGCGCATTTCCGGCTACCACGAAAAGCAACTGATCGGCTTTAATCACAACCTTGTCCGGCATAAGGAGATGCCGCGTTGTATCTGGCACCGTGTCTGGAAACGCCTTGAGAAGGATGATGAAGCTTTTATTCTGGTAAAAAACACCAGCTCATCCGGAAAGGCATACTGGAGCTTCTCTGCTCTGTATCCCAACTTTGACGCAAAAGGCCAAAAAATCGGCTACTGTGCCGTGCACTACCCTGCATCAGAAGCCATGATCCGACTGATTGAACCTATCTATGCAGAAGTGTTGCGCGCCGAGAATCAGGATCTGAATACGGGTCTGGAATGCCTTGAGCGTTTATTGCAGGAAGCAGGTCACAATAGCTATACAGAGTATCTGCTTGAAGCGCATCACCGGCAATCCCCTGAGCATGCGTCCGGTAAATCCGGTTATCAATCCACTTACGCCAAACAGACCTCAAGCAACAGTGCGTCCTGGCCTTTCCTACACACTCAGGTAAATATCGCACAGGGTCTTCATCTGTTTCTTGCCGTTGCTGTAACAGCTGCAGGCCAGTATTTCTATTCGGCTTCCTTGTGGTTTTTACTCTATCCGCTTGCCGTTCTGGCAGTAATTATCTATATGCGCGGCATTATGCAGCGCGCCCTTAAAGTGCTGCATCGGGTCCACCACACCATTAAACGCAGCAAAATGGGTGAACTTCACCACAGAGTGAATGACATTTCTGGTCTTGGTGAAGTTGGGCAAGTCGCTTGGGAGATGAACGAGTTGCTGGATCAGATTCAGAGTTTCTACCTGGAAGCTGACAGTGCCTTTCAGGATGTATCAGAAGGTCAGGAACACCGCTTAGCCATAAGCAGCGCCGTCTCCGGTGCTCCCCACAGATCTCTGGAGCAACTGAATACAGGCCTTGAAGCGATGCGTCAGGTTCGAACAATCCGTTCGCGTAATGAACTCATGTCTAAGCTTAATGAAATCAACGTCAACTGCCTTGTACCCAATCTGACCACAATTCAGGCCGACCTGACCGGTGTGATTGAAGAGATACGCTTTGCTCTCAACACATCCAGTGAAAACCGTGACGATGTTGAAGCGTCGGAACGTGTTATCGAAACCATGCTTCACCAGCTATCTAACATCACAGGTGTTTTACGCAATATCGAAGGGCTTGTCATAAAACTGGATGAAGATGGGCAGCGTGTTGTCGATGCTCTGGAGCTAATCTCAGATATATCCGAACAGACCAATCTGCTGGCACTGAACGCCTCAATTGAAGCTGCCCGCGCCGGTGAACATGGTCGCGGATTCGCAGTCGTTGCCGATGAAGTGCGCACCCTGGCCGGCCGATCAAAAGACGCCGCAGAAAATATCAGCCGGATTATTGAAACCTTTGCTGAGCGCTCTAAACAGATGCGCGATGCCTCAGAACAAGCTGGCGGTGAAGCGGAAGCCTTAAATAGGGATATTGATGGTTTTCATCAGACTTTCAATCGCTTAGCCACATCCGCCGTTGATACCAATAAGCGCCTTGCCCATGCCAGCGATAAAAATTTCACTATTCTGGCAAAGGTAGATCATATCGTTTACAAACAACGCACCTATCTGGGTATTCAGGATACCCAACAGCACTCTGATGCCGTCAACGCTGTTAGCGTGGATCATCACAACTGCCGTTTGGGTAAGTGGTATGACGAAGGTATCGGCTATGAGCAGTTCCGACATCTGCATAGCTTTAAACAACTTCAGACACCTCATGCGGCCATCCATAAATGTGCCCGTTTCGCGGTAGATCTGGCATCCGATAACTGGCTGGGTAATCAGGATATCCGGGATGAGATTGTTGCCGCTGTCCAACGGGCTGAAAGTGCCAGTGATGAAGTGATGGCTCTGCTGGATTCCATGGTTGAAGAAAAGCACTTAGCTAAAGCCTGAAGCCCGTAATAAGCTATTATCGATCCTAATTAATAACCCCGCGCTTGCGGGGTTATTAATCTCACTCAAATTTATTTCCACTTTGAGTGGGGTCAGGCGAGCATTTCCAGATCTGCATCCGCTGACTGAGCTTTTGCTTTCTCGACATCAAGTAATATTCCCTTTCTCATCTCAAAATGTCGGTTAGCCAGCTCCGAGGCAAAACCCCGTTTACGCTCACTAAGCATCAGAGTAATACCATCCTTTTTTGCACGCCGGATCACACTGCTCACCTCTTTAACCATATCTGGTGACAGGTCAGAATAGGGTTCATCAATCAGCAGCAATTTAGGCTTTGCCATTAAACCTCGCGCCATAGCCAAAAGCTGCTGCTCACCTGCAGATAGTGAACCTGCCATCTGATGGCGTTGCTTTCTTAATAACGGAAATCCCTCGTAAATCACTTCCAGATCTGAATACACGGAAGCATCCATCTTGCGCGAATAGCACCCTAAAAGAATATTGTCTTCGATACTCATAGGCCCAAAGACCTGACGCCCCTCAGGCACATGCACAATACCGGCATAGACACGCTTATCAGCTGGCATTCGACTGATATCCAGCCCTGAAAAAGTGACTGAACCCGAGGATAGCTCCTGAAGTCCACATATCGCTTTGAAGAGACTGCTTTTACCGCTGCCATCCTCTCCCATTACAGCTACGATATCTCCACTTTCAACCTCAAACGAGACACCTTCCAAAGCTATACTCTCCTCAAATTGACAACTGGCACCCTCCACTTTCAGTAAGGTGTCATTGCCCATGATAGGAGCGGGTTTAGAAACTGCGGGGTTATGGCCGATAATACTCTCCGGCGTCATTTGCGAAATTTTCTCTCTCAAAGCACTAAATTCTTCACGAACCTGACGACCGAACAAAGGATCATCATCCTGATCACGGGAACTCACCAGCGCCAACCAGTCTGCTTCCAAAAGATGCTCGCGGGCCAGAGGAACAACAATCCCTTCTTCTCGTTTGATATGCTTTCTGAGCGCAAAGATAAAACGACTCAGTTGCTTGCTGAACAGATCCCGCCCTTCAGGGTAGTTAGCAGCACAGCGATCCAGAAGGCCTCGCAGCTCTGCAATGCGTACAGCTCCTATCAGATGATCTTCGGTCTGGCGGCTAAGTAACGCCTCTGCCTCAGGTACGCGCTCCCGCAACAACTGATGCAGGAGAATATCTTTGCCATCCAGATGGATGCGATGGGAAAAACTTTGCAGATAATCCAGAATGGTGTGTATCAGTTCCGCATCCGGTGCCTGATCTTCCATATTCATCTGACGCTGCAACTGCTCCAGAATATCCAGAACCCGCCAGATACCTCCATGCTCTGCGATAATGACGCGAATTGCGCCGTTCATCAGTGACGGTTTTTCAATGCTGATTTGTGTCATCGGTGAAGACTCCTTTCTCCGGTTTTTATGCTTATTATTTGGATCGGACGAACCTTATTATTTTTATCTTGATACGTTTCTTTGAAGTTCAGGCAGTCAATTCAGGCATCTGCTTTTTATTCACAAAAACGCATAAAGCTCATATCAGCAGCTGTTGTGCTGGCATACCAAATAGTTTCAGATAAAACCTAATACAACCCCTGCCCAGATCAAGCCAGTTACAGTATCAGAACAATCTGAAACAGCTTCCTGTCTTATCCGTATATCTGATCACATTGAGTATCAGATCAACGCTGATGCCTTGCCTGGGCTGATTTGCCTCCGTACAATCAGCGTCTCATTCCACTCAAAAGTGTTACAAAACAAAATCCCATGCCAAAAAACCGCGCAGTTAGTCAGCTTGTCGAAGAGTTCTGTCAGCAACGCCCGATTCGGGCCGGTTCACTTATCATCACCGTTTATGGTGACTCTATTGCTCCCCGTGGAGGAACCGTTTGGTTAGGCAGTCTGATTAACTGTCTAGAGCCTTTAGGCCTGAATCAGCGACTGGTGCGCACCTCGGTTTTTCGACTCGCTAAAGAAGAATGGTTAACCGCTGAACAGATTGGACGTCGAAGCTACTACAGCCTGACGGCATCGGGTCGCCGTCGTTTTGAAAAAGCTTTTAAGCGGGTTTACGCCCCTGTTTTGCCCGACTGGGATGGTCAATGGAGCCTGATTATTGGTAATCAGCTTGATCCTGAAGTCAGAAAAGTTGTTAAAGAAGAGCTTGGCTGGTTAGGTTTCGGCCTGATTGCCCCCGGGGTTATGGCACATCCCACCATTGAACTTTCAGAGTTACAGTCCACCCTGAGGGATCTTAACGCTGCCGAAGACGCTATTGTTTTTAAAACCCAAAAACAGGATGTGATCAACGGCAAGCCACTACGACTTCTCGTAAAAGATTGTTGGAACCTGGATAAACTTTCGGAAAGTTATCGTTTGTTTCTGAACAAATTCCGCCCGATCTGGAATGAACTAAAAGGCGAAGACAATCTTGATCCGGAAGACTGCTTCCTGGTTCGTACCCTACTGATTCACGAATATCGCCGGGTTCTGCTGCGTGACCCACAGCTGCCAGAAGAACTGTTGCCAAGTGACTGGGAAGGTACTGCTGCCCGCCTGCTGTGCCGCAATCTTTATCGACTGGTTACTGACAAAACCGAGCGTCATCTGAGTCAGATTCTGGAGACTGCTGAAGGTCCGTTACCGGATGCATCCCCTGCGTTCTACAAACGCTTTGGTGGCCTCAGTCTCTGAGCATCAGAATCAACAGCTAAGGATCCCTTATGCCATTACAGATCGCCATCGTTGGCAGTGGCCCGGCCGGTTGTTTTATTGCCGAGTTACTGAGCCGCAAGATTGAAGACTGCCAAATCGACATCATCGAGCGTCTGCCCTCCCTCTTCGGACTTGTTCGGGCGGGCGTAGCACCGGATCATCAGGGCACCAAGAATGTCACTCGCCAGTTCGAGAAAACACTGGAAAAAGACAACATCCGGGTTCTTGCAAACCTGAATGTAGGGCCTGATATCAGTTATGACGAACTGAAGTCCTGTTACGACCTAGTTGTTATCGCCACAGGCGCCTCCGAAGATCGCATGCTCAATATTCCCGGCGAAGATAGTGCAGGCGTTTATGGCTCCAGCCACTTTGTTGGTTGGTACAATGGCCATCCTGCCAGCCATCAGAATCCACCGGAGTTGAAAGGGCCATCGGTCGCCATTATTGGTCACGGTAACGTCGCCCTGGATATCGCACGACTGCTGGCGAAAACATCAAACGAGCGCGCAGAGACAGATATCTGCGCTCCTGCCATGTCGCAACTCGATAACAGCGAAGTTTCTGATATCTACCTGATTGGTCGTGGCACTCCGGAACAATCCAAATTCACCCCTCCGGAGCTTGCTGAGCTGAAAGCTCTGAGTGCAGCGGTTCCTGTCATCAGCAACACACGGATTCCTGAGACGCCCTCATCGGACCTTGATCCAAGAGAGGCCCGCGCAAAACAGATGAATCTCGACCTGTTCCGGGAGTTTGCAGAAAATGCCTCAAACCCGGTTTTGACAGCTGGTAAAACCCGCATTCATCTGCTCTTTAACCATTCGCCAGTGGCTGTCGCGTCAGAAAATGGCCGGATAAAATCACTGAAGTTGAAACATCAAGCTGAACAGGCTTCTGATGAGCTCGCTCTTCCCGTCGATACCTTAATCAGTGCCATCGGTTATCGCAGTCGTGAAATTTCATCTGTGCCTTTTGATACGCAACAGGGGCGTATCCAACATGAGAACGGCCTTATCGAACCAGGTGTTTATGCCACAGGCTGGTGCCGTCGAGGACCAAATGGTGTGATTCCAACGAACCGCGCTGATGCTCTTGAAATCAGTAAGCGGATTCTGGCGGATCTGGATTCAGGTCAGATCTCAGCCGGAAAATCCGGCCGGGTCGCAATGGATAATTTGATTGAAGCTAAGCAACTGAAGGTTCTGAGCTATCAGGACTGGAAGACCATTGATCAGGCAGAGCAAGACAGGGCGCAAGGGAACAAACCGAGGGAAAAATTCCTCACTGAAGCGGAAATGCTACAGGTGTTATCTTCCTGATTGTTCTGAAAAGCTCTTCTCGCGGTGGTACCTCTGTACCACCGCTACATGTCTGACCAAAACTCGCGTCTGTGTTTCCTCTCACAGCTTATCGGCTTCCTCTCACAGCATTACCGGTCACTAAATTGACCTGCAAGTCAGCTGCCATTTCAGTCTAACCTACTGTTTTTGATATACTTAATCACATTCAGCCCTCCACTGACGGATGAATAACCTCCATTACCGCAATTTTGATTTCAGGTTTCCGACTATGTCTCTGTCTCCAGCGGCTTCGCGCCAGTTGATCCATACCCGAACTGTAACCTGTAACGCCTACAAGCGTGATGATGGCTTATGGGATATCGAAGGCCACATGACAGACATTAAAACCTATCCTATTCCCAATGAAGACCGTGGCGGTTTTATTCCGGCGGGAGAACCTCTGCATGAGATGTGGTTGCGCATCACCATCGACACCCAACTCACAATCCATGATGCCGAGGCCAGTACAGAACACGCCCCTTTTGCTATCTGCCCCAATATCACACCAGCTTACCGGGCGCTTAAAGGACTGCAAATCGGACCCGGCTGGAACAAAAAAGTGAAAGAGTTGTTGGGCCATGCCGCTGGCTGCACCCATCACACAGAACTGCTGGGGCCAATGGCAACCACAGCCTTTCAAGCATTGTATGAAGAACTGAAAAAACAGGATGAGGCAAACGACAAGCCTCCGGCGATTATGAATACTTGCCACGCATTGGCTGATACCAGCCCTGTTGCCAAAAGACTTTGGCCGGAACATCACAAAAGCGCAGAAAAAGTTATTCCATTGGAAAATAAAGATGCCTGAGAGACTCCTGTAAGGGATTAATCCCTTATGTTTTTCCTCCGAGCAGCATAAACTATAAGCAATAGCCCTAATAACAAGAATAAACGGAGTCACCATGGCCGACAGTCTTATTATCGCCGCCACCCGCTCAGTCAATCATCAGGGAGATCTGCAGCCGCTACGCGACCTGATTCAACAGGCTGAAGCAGATGGCTTTCGCAGCACAACTCTGACTATCGATGATCTGAATACACCGTGGCAGAGCCCTGTTGAAGAGGGTCATTTCCGCAGCGGTTGCGGGCCAATAGAAGCTCTTTCTGTGGCAAATCGTTTGATACAGGATGGGGATGCTGATCTTGTCGTTATCTCAGGTCGGGACTTTATTAAAAGTGATTACTCTCAGGAAGAGCGCCATGAAAAAATGGTTATCTATCCTGAATACAGTATTCCGGAAGCCTACACCCTGCTTGCCCGACATTTCTGTGATCATGAAGGCTTAACGACCGATGGCTTTATTTGTCTCAGAGATGCCATTTTTGAGAACCTGAAACAAACAGCTGTTACTCACGAGCTGAAGTTACCCGGAGAAAACTGGTACGAGCCTTTAACAGACCTGTTCCGCGGAGTTGATTGTGCGAACCCCGTAATCGACTTTGAAGGCCTTGTCGTGGTGACGCACAGTGATACAGCCTTAACCCCCTTAATGGAGCCCGTTGCTATTAAAGGTGTTGGCGTGGGTATCGCTGAAAACGACGGTCCTGAATTCGCCCGGGAACTGGCTCGATACCATGCTCTGGAAAAAGCCGTGCACTATGCAGAAGTTCAGTCAGGACTTGATGTCGAAGAAATCATTAACGGCAATAACACTCTACTGGAGGCTTACACCTGTTATCCGGTTGTTCCCCTTGCTCTACTGATGAAGGCGGGTGCTCTTCAATCTGAAAAAGAGATTATCCGCTGGTTGGAGAACAAGGCGCTAACTTGCACTGGCGGTATGAATCTGGCTCGTGCTCCCTGGAATAATCCGGCACTTAACGGCCTGATCGCCGTTTGCGAGCAACTCCAGCAGCATAAAACTCAGGCTTTGGTTCATGGCAATGGCGGCCTTGGCTATAAGCAAGGTATCGCACTACTCGAACGCCAATAACTCCCTTTTTATCACTTCTCACATCTGTCACTTAAAACAATAGCTTGCGGAGATCAGCCGCAGGCTATTCGTCATTTTTAATACTCCTTCTCCTAATATATTAGGCGTTACTATCCCTTTACAAAAAAGTTCCGTTTTTCATGCTCTTTTATTGTGCATAAATAAGTGCTTAGGCTACCCTTGCAGGTAAATTCCCTCACAGAGAGTAAGAGAATTGACACAACGGAATTCCAAAATAAAAAAAGGGTTGCTCGCTGTTGTCGTGATTGGTGCGTTACTGGGACTTTTCTCCGTGTTCAGTTGGATGGGAACCGATTACGCACTACACGCTACTTCCGATCAGACATTCTGCGGTGGATGTCACAGCATGAAACCTATGCAGGCTTCATTTCTGAATGACAAACATGGCGGAGCCTCCACCAAGGGTGTTCAGGCACTTTGTTCAGACTGCCACCTCCCTCAGGACAATTACGTTTCCTACCTCTATGTCAAAGCCAAAAGCGGCGCATGGGACGTCTGGAAAGAGTTTGTTCTGGGTGCAGATGATGTTGATTGGTACGCCAAACGAGAGCGGGCTAACGAGTTTGTTTATGACTCAGGCTGCCTCAAGTGCCACAACAATCTGCGGACCGGTTCCGAACGAAGTAACAAACAGTTTGTCGCTCACAAGCCTTACTTTATGGGCACCACAGAAAAAACCTGTATTGACTGCCACAGCGTTGGCCACAAGGACCTTGAGCAAGAGCTTAAGCGTCACTTCGGCCCCGTTACGACCACATCAGTCAGCTCAGTCAAATAGTTAAAGCGCACGGACAAATAATAAAAGCATTCGCTTATTCAATCGCTTCGCCCCACAGAAGCAAACCGAAAGGATGATGAGGTTTAACATGACCATAAGAAACGTCTACCGCCCGATACTGATACTGCTGGCACTCTGCCTGCTGGCCTTCAGTAGCGCTGGAATGGCGGCCGAGTCGAAAACCAGCACGGATATGAGCCAGGTTAAAACCCTGAACTTCAAGCGTGGTTTAAGTGAAACCGACAAAGCCTGTATCAGCTGTCACCAGAAAGTACAGCCGGGTATTGTTGCCGACTGGAAAGATAGCCGACACAGCCATGTCAGTGTGGGCTGTAATGACTGTCACGCAGCTAAGAAAGGCCAGCCTGATGCGCAACTGCACAACAAGGGTGACCTGAAGAATGTGTACATCTCACCTCTGGTATCTCCTGCCACCTGTGGCCGTTGCCACCCGAAAGAACAGGAGCAGTTCAATCAGAGTGGTCACTTCCGTTCTTACCACCAGATTATTCCGAAAGACAGCCTGCATGCTCTGGTAAAAGTGCATGAGGGCCGTAACAACAAAGAACTGGGCGGAGCACCAAACGAAACCGGCTGTATCCAGTGTCACGGTACTGAGATCAAGCTGGATAAAGAAGGTCGACCTGATCCGACAACCTGGCCAAATGCTGGCATGGGTAACATCTACCCTGACGGGGCTACCGGTAACTGCTCTGCCTGCCATACCCGTCACAAGTTCTCCATTGCAGAAGCCCGCAAACCAGCAGCTTGTGCGTCCTGTCACCTTGGCCCGGACCATCCGGATATTGAGGTGTACAACAACAGCAAACACGGCCATGTATTTAATGCCGATGGCAACAACTGGAAATGGGATTCCCCACCAGATGGTTGGGAGCCAGGTGATTACCGAGCACCGACCTGTGCAACCTGTCACATGAGTGGTATTGGTGAGCTGAGCACAACCCACAACATTACCGAACGTCTTTACTGGAACCTGTGGGCGAAAGAATCCAAGGTTCGTAACTCTGACGATGTTCTGAGTCCTCTTCTGGGCAACGGTGTTGAAGGTCGTAAGAAGATGGAGCAGGTATGTAGCTCTTGTCACAGCTCGCGTCACACCGAAGGCTTCTTCAAGCAAGGCGATAAAGCCGTAAAACTCTACAATGTTGAGTACTACGCACCTGCTAAGAAAATGCTGGATGAACTGAAAGAGAAAGGTCTGCTGAAGGACAATCCGTGGACCGATGAATTCCAGATCACTTTCTATCATCTATGGCACCACGAAGGCCGTCGTGCACGTCACGGCGCTATGATGGGCGCTCCGGACTATGCTCACTGGCATGGTTTCTTCGAACTGCAGCAGGATCTGTACAAGCTGCAGGGTATTCATAAGAAACGCCTAGAAACCGGCAAGATCGAAGACTAAGAAAAGCTTCTTTTCTGCCCTTAGAAAACCAAAAGCCCCTGCTCTGCAGGGGCTTTTGTCGTTTTAATTTTCAGTAATCGGACATTCTATTCGACTGATCATTTTCTCGCTGGACAGCAATATCTACCAAGCCTAATCTTGCCCTCTACCCTATATCTCTTTATTTCCTGTTTACAGCGAGAAGAACAATGGCTCCACGCTATATGGCCACCTTTGCCCTCCTGTTAGCCATGCTACTCTGGGCCAGCTCCTTTATTGCCCTGAAATACGCCTTTCAATGGTATCCGCCGGAATGGGTGATTTTTGGCCGTATGCTGGTAGCCGCAATCTGTTTCCTGCCTTTCTGGAAACTGCTCAAACCTGAGCATATTCCTCACAAGGATAAACTCTGGCTGCTGGCATTAGCCTTTGCGGAACCGGGGCTCTATTTCATTTTTGAAAGCCTTGCACTTGAGAACACCAGCGCGTCACAGGCAGGTATGATTACCGCCTTGCTTCCCATGCTGGTGGCGATAGGTGCTGCTTTCTGGCTGAAGGAAAGAGTCAATGTCTGGACGATGCTGGGCTTTGGACTCGCTATTGCCGGAGCCATTCTTTTAAGCACCAGCAGCCAGGCGGATGAAAACGCGCCCAATCCGGTTTTTGGCAACCTGATGGAGCTGATGGCTATGATCTGTGCTGCCGTTTACACCCTGATCCTGAAGAAACTCTCAGACCGTTACAGTGCCTGGTTTATCACCGCATTCCAGTCGTTTTTCGGTACCGTTTTCTTCCTGCCCCTTGCACTTTCTACGGAAGGTCAAATGGTGTTCCATCAGGAAGGCATCCTGTCCATTCTTTATCTGGGAGCCTTAATAACACTGGGCGCTTACGGGCTCTACAACTGGTCAGTGCAGCAGATTCAGGCCACACACGCCAGTGCCTACACCAATCTGATTCCGGTTTTCACTGTGATTATGGCTTTCCTGATTCTGGACGAGCGCTTTACTCAGGGGCAAATCATTGCGAGTTTTCTTGTGATTGCAGGCCTGGCTTTAAGCCAAATGCCGGATAGAAAAGCAAAAGAAAAGGCTCGCAATGCTGCGAGCCTGAATGATGACGTGGTATCAGACGGGAAGCTTAAACCCCAAGAAAACGTACCACCAGAGGCAGGATAAAAGCACTCAGCATGCCGGTCAGCCCCATTGCAAGTCCGGCAAATGCACCAGCAACAGAGCTGACAGTAAAACTCTGCGCGGTACCAAAACCATGGGCTGCAAGGCCCATGGTAAAGCCCTGCACGCTGTGATCATTAATTTTTAGTGCTTTAAACAGCAAAGGCCCGATCACACAACCGATTGCACCGGTCACCAGTACAAGGCCTGCTGTCAGGGACGGGTAACCGCCAATTTTTTCTGCAATTCCCATCGCAATAGGTGAAGTCACTGATTTCGGCGTCAAAGAGAGAACTGTCTCGCGACTCCCTCCCATGCCAACAACAATCGCGATAGTAGAAACGGCTGCGGTAATAATTCCGGAAATACAGGCAATGATCAGTGGCCAGAACATCTGCTTGACTCGCTCGAGATGATCGTAAAGCGGCACAGCCAAAGCGACTGTCGCAGGTCCAAGCAGGAAATGGATGAACTGCGCTCCTTCAAAATACTGCTGATAAGTCATATCGATCAGCATCAGAAAGGCAACTATCAAAGCGATAGCAACGATCACCGGGTGCAGAAAAGCACTACCACCCGCCAAACGGTTTATTCGGCTCGCAATCAGAAAGGCCGCCAAGGTCACCATAATGCTCATAATAGGACTGGCAGAGAGATAAACCCACAGCGTATTTAGCTCATCCATGACCTTTCTCCTCATTAGCCTGATCTGCTGATTCGATATGCTTTGCAGCCAGCTTGTTTAGCAGCACGCCGGTCACTAATAGGGTCACTGCAGTGCTCAACACCAGAGCTGTCGCTATCACCAAACCATCTGCTGCGATCAGGCGATAGTGCACCATCAGCCCAACGCCTGCCGGAACAAATAACAGAGCCAAATAGGTCAGCAGGCCTTCACTTGCCTGACGCACCCCCTGAGGAACACCACCATTGATAATCAGGCCAATCAGCAGAAGAACCATCCCTACCACTGGCCCGGGAAATGGCCAATCCAGATATCGAACAATCAGCTCACCAAGAAACTGACAGAACAGCAAAACAAGAAAACCGAACAGCATAGCGTCCATACACCCGTTTGAAATTTGGTTTTGGCATGATGCCTTTCCGGAACTCTAAATGATATAGATCAAAGGTAAAAACCCCCAAAAGGGCGGCTTAATATCAGTGTCACACGGACAACACAAAATACACACCAATATAGTTGCCAGAGGTTTAATAAGAGCTGGCTTTTATTGCGTTTAAAACACCATAAGCTAAGCCCCTTGCCTCTGAGCTTTCACTATTTGAACAGTTCCAAAGCCTTATCTGTCCGCAAAGAGGTCACTATGAAACAACAGTCCTTCTATAACGGTCATTTTTCCGGCTATATCTGCGGTGCCTGCTTCAGACGCTTACCCCGCTCGGTTTTTTATCTGCCTCTTGAGGCTCGCTACCTTGAGTTCTGCCGTTCCTGTACACAAATCCAACAGAAGAAAAGAAACGTTGCAAAAGCAGCCTAATCAAACAGTTAATTCCTCTTCTCGGTACAAGACCTTCGAATGAGAGTAAGGTATCATTGCCTCAACTGGGCATCGGTCTCTTTACCGTCGCCTGCTCCACCCGAAGAGATTAACAACGCAGACGAATTATGATTATTAAGCCAAAAATTCGCGGTTTTATTTGTACAACAACTCACCCAACAGGATGTGAAGCCAATGTGCGTGAACAGATCGAGTTCACCAAGGCACAGGGCCCAATCAAAAACGGACCTAAGCGCGTTCTGGTGATCGGTTCTTCAAGTGGTTATGGTCTTTCTTCCCGCATTGCAGCTGCTTTCGGTTCCGGTGCGTCCACCATCGGCGTTTTCTTTGAAAAGCCAGCGACTGAGAAGAAACCCGGTACAGCAGGCTGGTACAATGCCGCAGCATTCGACAAAGCCGCTACTGAGGCTGGTCTGTATGCGAAAAGCATCAATGGCGATGCCTTCTCCCACGAAGCACGCGCTAAAGTTATCGAACTGATCAAACAGGATCTGGGCGATATCGATATGGTGGTTTACTCACTGGCTTCTCCGGTTCGTAAACTGCCGGATACCGGCGAAGTGATCCGTTCCAGCCTGAAGCCAATCGGCCAGCCTTACCGTTCTACTGCGATCGACACCAACAAAGATGTGATCACTGAAGCAGAAATCGAACCGGCTACCGAGCAGGAAGTTGCCGACACCGTAACTGTAATGGGTGGCGAAGACTGGGAACTCTGGATCAACGCCCTGAACGACGCTGGTGTTCTGGCTGAAGGATGCAGAACCGTTGCTTATTCTTACATCGGTACCGACATCACCTGGCCAATCTACTGGCACGGTGCTCTGGGCAAAGCCAAAGAAGATCTGGATCGTGCAGCATCTGCCCTGGACAGCAAACTGGGCGAGAAAGGCGGCAGCGCTAACGTTGCTGTACTGAAGTCTGTTGTAACTCAGGCGTCTTCAGCTATTCCTGTAATGCCTCTGTATCTGGCGATGGTATTCCGTATCATGCGCGAACAAGGCCTGCATGAAGGCTGCATGCAGCAGATTCACCGTATGTTCAGCACTCAGCTGTTTAAAGATGATAACTCTGCACCTGCTACTGACGATACCAACCGTCTTCGTCTGGATGACTGGGAACTGAAAGAAGAAGTTCAGCAGGCTTGCCGTGAACTTTGGCCCCAAGTTACCACTGAGAATCTGTTCGACGTAACTGATTACCAGCTGTACAAGGATGAGTTCCTGAAACTGTTTGGTTTCGGCGTTGATGGTGTTGATTACGAAGCAGACGTAAATCCTGTAGTAGATTTCGAGCCAATCGAACTCTAATCTAACGGGTTGTATGCCAAAAACCTCACAGAGTGTGCTCTGTGAGGTTTTTTTATGTCTGATTTTTCGTATTGCAATGTACCGCCGAAAAATTGCAGACATAAAAAAACCCGCTTTCTGAAGAAAGCGGGTTTTAGAATTTGGCTCCCCGAGCAGGACTCGAACCTGCGACCAATAGATTAACAGTCTACTGCTCTACCAACTGAGCTATCAGGGATCTCTCTAATAGATGGCGCGTATTATAGGCTATTATTTTATGACGTCAACAGTATTTTTTTGCTTTTTTTCATATAGATCAGATTGTTTACAAGGACACCATAGTAAAAGAAAACAATCAGGGTAAGATGGCTGCAAAGTGGACTTAATGGCAGGTACCAGAGTGGAAAACAGATCAGAAACCCCCTTCGCCCGTATTCCTGTTTGCGATTCAGATTTCAATGTAATCGCCTACGAATTAATGGCCGGAGATAAAGGACAATACCAACCTGCCCTTCCTGAAATTATCTCAGCTACCTTAACAGATCCCAGAATCCATGATCTGTTAAATCAAAGACCAGCTCTTCTGTTAGCCGATGCCGAGACAGTTGGACTTATCTATAACGAACTGCGCTTTCCAATGGACCAGTTCTGGCTGATGCTGGAATCCCGCCAAGCGATACGTATCGATCCTATTCTGATTAAGGGCCTTAAAAAGCGTGGAGCGCACTTCGGACTGTCTCTGAACCATGGAGACCTGCCAGACCTGTCCGATGAGTTACTCTCTCATATCAGCTTTATCAGAGCTCCCAGCGAGTATTACACTAAGAAGCACCTTAACCGCCAGGTAGACAGCAACTGGCGCTGTATCGCCTCTGAAGTAGATGATGAGAACCTTTTTGCCGCATTGCGTGAACAGGGAATTGATACAATTCAGGGGCGCTATCTGCCTCGCCCCGAAACAACGGATATTAAACAAATCCCCAGTAACAAGTTGATTGCACTTGAAATTCTCAACATGCTGGGGGATGTCAATGTTTCATTAGAAGATCTCGAAAATCTGATTGTTCAGGACTTACAGCTTTACTATAAACTGTTAAGATTCATTAATTCTGCGTATTATAACTTTAATCGCAAAATCAATAGCATCAAAGAGGCGTTAATCTATCTGGGTCTTAACTCTCTGCGCAGTATCAGTCTGGTTATTGCACTGTCGGAATCGACAACCCGATCACCGGATCTGTTCTATCTCGCTCTGACACGAGCGAGAATGTGTGAGTTACTGGCTAAATCAAACGGCTGGCCAAATGAGTCAATTTTCTTTAACGCCGGTTTGATTTCATTACTGGATGTTCTGCTCGATATTCCGATGGATACTATTTTGTCGGAACTTCCTCTGAGCGCAGCAATTAAAGATGCTGTGCTACATTTTGAAGGAAGAACCGGAGCAGCTCTGCAATGCGCCATCTATTATGAGCATGTGGACTGGCAAAAAATCGAGGATAGCCAGTTCGATAAGGATCTCGCGCACTCGGCCTACCTGGAAGCAAGCCGATGGGCAACCGCTCTGCAACAGGGACTAACCAATTCCGCAGAGGCATAGGAGTTTTAGTGTAATGAGCAAACTTCTTAACAGTGTTAACCAGCGAACGCAGCTGGCCGGTGAAAACCGGTTGGAGCTTTTGCTGTTCCGTCTGGAAGACAAACAACTGTACGGCATCAACGTCTTCAAGGTGAAAAAAATCATCACCTGCCCATCTCTGAATGAGATGCCTCATCGCCACCCGATCGCTCTTGGTGTAGCAAACACCATGGACGGACCTCTGCCGATCATCGACCTGAAACTTGCTATTGGTCACGGTAACTCTGAAAAAGTTAAGGGCAAAAGCGTTATTGTTGCTGAATACAACCGAAAAATGCAGGGCTTCCTCGTTGATAAGGTTGAACACATCATCAATATTGAGTGGAGCGACATTCATCCACCACCACGGGGCGTTGGTAAAGAGCACTACCTCACGGCTATTTCCAAATACGGCGATGAAATTATTGAGATCATCGACGTAGAAAAGATTATTGCTGAGATTATGCCGTTCAATGAGGAGGTTGAGGCTCCAATCACAGCAGCACTGGACTCAGCTTACGAGGAGCAGAGCGGTGATGGGGCAGCGCCTAATAAAAACGTGCTGGTTGTTGATGACTCGGTTGTGGCGCGCAATCAGATCAAGCGCTGTCTTGAAGCGGTTGGTTTTACCTGCACACTACTGAAGAACGGACTTGAGGCGTATCAGCATCTTGAAGAGCTCACTATGGCCGGTAAACATCCTAACGATGAATACCTGATGATGATCTCAGATATCGAAATGCCGGAAATGGATGGTTACACCCTCACCCGTCGTGTGAAAGAGAATGCAGATATGAAAGATCTGTACACTCTTCTTCATACCTCGTTGAGCGGCGTATTCAACAAAGCAATGGTCGAGAAAGTGGGTGCTGATGACTTTATCGCTAAGTTTGATGCTAACGAGCTGGCTAATGCGGTGCTTGAACGCCTGAAACCATCCAGCGCAGCCTGATCTGACAATCAGAGCCCAGAAACAAAAAAACCTGATCCGAAGATCAGGTTTTTTTATATCTCAATACAGAGAAAAAAGCCGATTAGTGCAGACGCTCGTTGCTCATCAGTGCCTTCATTTTCTCAACAGTCGGACGCTCAACAACACCTTTCTCGGTAACAATCACATCAATCAGATCTGCCGGTGTCACATCAAAAACAGGGTTAAAGACATCCACACCTTCCGGTGCCACCTGCTGACCTTTAACAGCTACAACCTCATCCGGCCCCCGCTCTTCGATTGGAATATCATCGCCGTGTTCAAGACTCATATCAATGGTGCTTGATGGCGCAACCACCATAAAACGCACACCATGATGCAGTGCCAGTACCGCAAGGTTATAGGTACCTATCTTATTCGCAACATCACCATTTGCAGTGATACGGTCAGCCCCTACGATCACCCAGGATATATCCTGAGTTTTCATAATATGTGCCGCTGCACCTTCAACATTGAGGGATACCGGAATACCTTCACGCATCAGCTCCCAAGCGGTCAAACGAGCCCCTTGAAACCAAGGACGGGTTTCATCGGCATGCACATGATCGATCAGGCCTTTATCAAAAGCAGTACGAATAACTCCCAGAGCAGTGCCTAAGCCACCAGTAGCCAAAGCACCGGTATTGCAGTGGGTCATGACCGAACGTCCGGAATCCTGAGTATCTGCGATCAGCTCTGCGCCAAACTCGCCCATAGTGCGATTTGCAGCAATATCAGATTGATGAATCTCAATAGCAATCTTGAGCAAAGCCGCTTCCGGATTCACATCCATCGGCAGCTTCTCGATCACAGCCTTCATCTTATCCAGCGCCCAAAACAGATTTACCGCCGTTGGCCGGGAATCAGCCAGCACCTGAATAGAATCCGCCAGCGGCGATTTCCAGTCGCTTGTTGCCGTAGCAAAACAAGCGCGGGCTGCCAGAACAACCCCATAGGCTGCCGTAATACCGATTGCCGGAGCGCCACGAACAACCATATCTGTAATAGCAGAGGCAACTGCATCAGAATCATGATACGAGAGGTACTCTTCTTTCTCGGGCAGAATTCGCTGGTCAAGCAATTTCAGGTGGTCATCCTGCCAGATAATCGCCTCTACACCATTTTCTTCACTGATGCTCATTTACAACTCCGGTAATCAAATGCCTCGACAGGTTTAGAATCCATGCCACAGGTCAACGGGATAAAATCAAGGCCGGTATTATAACGATGAGCAGAAAAATCGACAGTGCCAGCGCATCAAAAAGTGCATATACTGTACGGAAGTTTTTGTTATCTATCAGGATTTTCTCTTTATGACGAGCCAAGTCGATACACTTTTGCACGCTCGCTGGATCGTACCGGTTGATGCTGCTCAGTCCGTCCTGGAGCATCACAGTATTGCCATCAGCCAGGGAAAAATTCTCGACGTTCTGCCAACGGATCAGGCGAGACAAACCTATACATCTAAACACGAACTGGAACTGACCGATCAATTGCTCATGCCGGGGCTTATCAATGCCCATGGCCATGCAGCGATGAGTCTGTTTCGCGGCCTAGCGGACGATCTCGCGCTGATGACCTGGCTGCAGGAACATATCTGGCCTGCAGAGGGCGCTTTTGTCAGCCCAGAATTTGTTCGGGATGGTACCCGGCTTGCTATCGCTGAGATGCTTAAGTCCGGCACAACCTGCTTCAGCGATATGTATTTCTACCCGGATGTTGCCGCAGAAACTGCAACTGAACTGGGTATTCGCGCCCAGATCTGCTGCCCGATTCTCGATTTCCCGACACCTTGGGCAAAAGATGCTGATGAGGGCATTCATAAAGCAGTTGAAGTGCATTCTGCTCAGCGGCATAACACGCTGGTATCAATCGCTTTCGGCCCCCACGCGCCCTACACCGTTTCTGATGAACCTCTTAAGAAAATTGCTTCGCTGCACGAAGAGCTTCAGATTCCGGTTCAGATGCATGTTCATGAGACCGCTTTTGAAGTTGCTGAAGCGGAGAAATCAGGCCTGCGACCGATTGCTCGCCTCGAAAAGCTTGGCTTGCTGGGCCCTAATTTTCAGGCCGTGCATGTCACACAGGTTGACGATGAAGATCTGGATCTTCTGGCTAAGAATAAGGTGAAGGTTGTTCACTGCCCGGAGTCTAATCTTAAGCTTGCCAGTGGTTTTTGTCCGGTCGACAAACTGCTCAAAGCTGGTGTCAGCGTATCTTTGGGTACGGATGGAGCCGCCAGCAATAACGATCTGGATCTGTTTGGTGAAATGCAAACAGCCGCTCAACTGGCAAAAGCAGTTGCAGGTGATGCCGCTGCAGTTCCGGCCTATGAGGCGATCCGCATGGCAACTCTATCTGGCGCAGAATGCCTTGGCATTGACGAAATTACAGGTAGCCTTGAATCAGGTAAAGCCGCTGATATTATTGCTATCGATATGTCTCGCCTCGAAACCTTGCCTGTTTTCAACCCGGTATCACAACTGGTTTACACCCGCATGGCCGACAAGGTTAACCATGTTTGGGTTAATGGTAAAATGCTGGTTCGAGATGGTCTTCTGACCCAAATTGATATTGAAAAACTGAAACAACAAGCCCGCCAATGGGGAGAAAAAATTCGTGCAGGAGACAACAATGACTGAGTCAAATAAACCACAGAACGTTGACTTCAGTGAAGTTGCAAAGTTTGAAGCTCTGGCTTCACGCTGGTGGGATCGCGAAAGTGAGTTTAAACCCCTTCACGATATCAATCCGCTCCGTCTGAACTTTATCGACGAGCGTGCTGGCCTAGCCGGTAAGAAAGTACTAGATGTTGGTTGCGGTGGCGGCATCCTGAGCGAAAGCATGGCTCAACGGGGTGCCGATGTTTCCGGTATAGATATGGGCGAAGCACCTCTCTCAGTGGCCAAACTACATCAGTTGGAAAGCGGCCTGAATATCAATTATCGCCGCATAACCGCCGAAGAACTGGCTGATCAGGAACCTGAGCAGTACGACGTGGTTACCTGTCTTGAGATGCTTGAACACGTGCCGGAACCTGCCAAGGTTATTGCCGCATGCGCCCGCCTGGTAAAACCCGGTGGCCAGGTCTTTTTCTCGACCATCAACCGCAATCCTAAAGCCTACCTGTTCGCTATTGTCGGCGCTGAATATCTACTGAAAATGCTGCCAAAAGGCACCCACGACTTCAGCAAGTTTATTCGCCCTTCAGAACTGGGCAGCTGGACACGCGCCGCAGGACTTAAGAACGGCGACCTGACCGGCATGACCTACAATCCACTAACCAAGCACTACAAGCTTGATTCAAAGGACGTTACGGTCAACTACCTACTCCAGTGCTTTAAACCTGCAGAAACGATTTAAGGACAATCAGGCCGCAACTAGCGGCCTGTTTTTATTATGATCAGATCACCTTCAGCCGTACTCTTTGATCTTGATGGCACCCTGCTGGATACCGCCAACGATCTCGCTAACTGCCTTAACCTGCTTCTTTCTGAAGAAAAAAAGCCAACGCTACCACTTGACGCCATCAGGCTGCATGTCTCAAACGGCGCAAATGCGATGCTGGATTTTGGCTTTGGCGCTATCGAAGAGTCATATAAACAAAATCTGCGAGAGCGGCTTCTCAAGCTGTATGAAGCAAATATAGCAACCCATACCGTCTGGTTTGACGGCCTGGAAGCCTTCACATCACTACTGAGAGAAAAAGGAATTCCGTGGGGCATCGTTACCAACAAACCTCGTCTCTATACAGATCTCCTGCTCGACGCGATGCAAATAAGCTCAGTTATTGATGTCGTGGTATGTCCCGACGACCTGAACATCGCTAAACCGGATCCTCGTCCGATGCTACACGCCTGCCAGCAGATCAGCGCAGAACCCTCAAGCTGTGTTTATGTTGGTGATCATATTCGTGATATTGAAGCCGGAAAAGCGGCAGGCATGAAGACAATTGCAGCAGCTTATGGCTATCTGGAAGCACCTGAACAGGTGTATGAATGGCAAGCCGACTTTATTATCAATAAGAGCACAGATATCAGCCAGCTATTCGATCTTTAGCCCTAAAACCAAAAAAACGGCCCGAAGGCCGTTTTTGTGGACATAGAAACACTTAAGCTTCTGCATCAACCTTAGCAGGCTGAGCATCGTACTTCTGCCCATTAACGCCTTTGCTGTCCGGCCCCATCAGATACAGGTAAGTACCCATAATCTCATGAGGCGTACGTAATGTGGCTGGATTTTCACCTGGATAAGCCAGCTGACGCATACCGGTTCGTGTCGCCCCAGGATTCAGACTATTAACACGGATGCTGGAGATATTCTCTAACTCATCAGCCAGAGTTTCCATCAGGCCTTCAGTCGCGAACTTAGAGATGCTGTACGCTCCCCAGAAAGCACGACCTTTACGACCCACACTGGACGATGTGAAGATGATACTCGCGTCCTTTGACTCATACATCAGAGACAACAGCGACTGAGTCATCAGAAGTGCGGAGTTAAAGTTAACCTGCATCACCTGCTCCCAGAGCTGAGGGTTATAAGCCTCAACAGGAGTCAAAGAACCCAGGATACCAGCGTTATGCAGAATGCCATCAATACGGCCAAACTCTTTCTGCAGCAACTCGGCCATTTCACCGTAATCTTTGTAAGTTGCGGTTTCAAAGTTCAGAGGAAAAATGGCTGGCTGAGCCCCACCAGCTTCTTCAATCTCGTCATAGACTTCCTCAAGCTTTTTGATGGTGCGGCCAACCAGAATTACCGTTGCACCATGAGCTGCATAAGCTTTCGCAGCTTCACGACCAATACCATCACTGGCACCAGTCACAAGAATAATACGGTCTTTCAGCAGATCCGCAGGGGCCTTGTAATCAAACTCACACAACATAGAAAATCCTCAATCGCACCATCACTTAATCGCCGGATATCTTACCAATCCGAACACACCGACTTTGTTATCAGACCGCATATCGGGTTGGATCAGCCACACCCGCATCGGAAAATCCTTTAGCCCTCAGTCGGCAACTATCACACACACCGCAGGCACGACCTTCGTCGTCAGCCTGGTAGCAGGAAACTGTCAGACTGTAATCAACACCAGCAGCTATACCGGATTTGATGATCTCAGCCTTGGTTAAGTTCAAAAGCGGAGTCTCAATATGCAGCTTATTACCCTCAACACCAGCCTTAGTTGCCAGGTTGGCCATCACTTCATAAGCATTAATAAATTCCGGACGACAATCCGGATAACCGGAATAATCAACAGCATTTACCCCAATAAAGATATGCTGAGCCTCAAGTACTTCTGCCCAAGCTAAGGCTATCGACAGGAAAACCGTGTTTCTGGCAGGAACATAGGTTACTGGAATGCCGTCGCTTTCATCCTCAGGGACATCTATATCGTGATCAGTCAGCGCCGAACCACCAAAATCATTCAATCCCAGACGAATAACTTTATGCGCCTTGGCACCATGTTTTTTAGCAACATCCCCTGCTGCTTTCAGTTCAGAGATTTGACGCTGTCCATAATCAAAGCTTAATGCGTAACACTCGTATCCCTGAGCGACTGCTGATGCCAGAACGGTGGCCGAATCCAGACCACCCGATACTAAAACTACTGCTTTTTTTATAGCCATTATATTTACAACGCCAAAACCTGATAATTACAGAAAAACAAACGGCGCATTGTATAACAAAGCGCCGTTCATCGGTACAAACAGATAATAGTCAGACCACATCAGATCATTTCTGTTGTGCATCCAGGAATTGATCCGCAAGTTTAGAAGCCGTACTTTTGGGGAACTGCTTCTTCACTTCGTTCATCTGAGCTTTTGCTTTATCCATCTGACCATAACGAGCATAAACCAATCCTAACTTATAACTGGCATCAGGTACTTTACGACTCTTGGGATAAGTCTCAACTACTGTCAGAAAGACTCTTTCAGCCTCCTGTGTGAGATTCTTAACCATATACAGCTCACCTAACCAATAATAGGCATTAGGCAACAAACTGGAATCAGGATAATTCTTAATAAAGCCCTGATAAGCACTAATCGCCTGATCAAACTTTTGCTGTTTAACCAGAGCATAAGCACTTTGATAAGCTTCTTTTGCCGTACCGCTTACAACGGGTAAAACAGAAGAGCTATCATCAGGCTCAGAGGCAACAACCTTGTTATCTCGAAGATCAGACACCTGCTTAGACAGATCGCTTAAACGGCGATCCGCATCCAGATAACGGTCCCGGCCATCTTTCTGAAGCTGACTAATCATCTGCTGCTGCTGTTCAACTACATTACGCAGCATCTGCATCTCTTGTTGCAGTTGCTGAATCTGAAGCAGTAATTGAGCATTCGCGGTGTTTTGAGGGGCTGGCTGAACTGCTACCGGAGGTTCTGCACCAAGGACAGGGGCATTTTCATCAGTAAACAGTGTTGCGGCCTGAAGAGAAAAGGATGCTGCCATAAGCGGCAGCACCTTTAAAGCATTACGGAATGGGATAGACATCCTGCCTCCGTCTTAGCTTAGTATTTGATTTCTACACGACGGTTTTTAGACCATGCAGCATTGTTGTGACCGATAACTGCAGGCTTTTCTTCACCGTAGCTGATTACTTCGATGCGATCAGCGCTTACGCCCTGAACCATGAAGTAGTTCTTAACCGCGTTACCACGACGCTCGCCCAGCGCGTTGTTGTATTCGCGGGTACCACGCTCGTCAGCGTGACCTTCCAGAACAACATTCTGTGCAGGGTTAGCGTTCAGGTAAGCAACATGCAGATCCAGAACTTCACGAGAATCATCGCGGATTACAGAAGTGTCGAAGTCGAAGTAAACAGTTTCAACTTCAGGCAATGCAGCAATTGCAGAAGAAGCCTGGTCCTGCAGGTTCTGTGCTTCCTGACCCAGTTGCTCACCATTTACAGCAGAATCACCATTAGAACCGTCACTAGTGATTACAGGCTGAACCTGACCATCTGTAGACGCATTAACGTCATCCTGAGTAACTGCATCGTTACCACCACAGCCAGCCAGTACGGCCAGAGTTGCGCCAAAGAACAAAGTCTTGCTGTATTTTTTAAATTCCATATCAGGCTCCTGAAGCGATCGGGACTTACTTTATAGTTAAAATAACAATATTAATTCGTTAAAAAAGGCGACCAAGCAGGCTCTCGTACATCAGCACGCTGGGAGGGAAGTCGGTAACGAATCTGACCATTTACAGAAACAGCTCCTAAATATCCCCTTGATCCTTCCTGTGTCGCATAAATTAACATACTTCCATTAGGAGAAACACTGGGAGACTCATCTAATGGCGTCTGAGTTAGTATTCTCAGACGATTATTTGCCAGCTCCTGTGCAGCAATATGAAAGATGCCATCTTTCTGATGCACAAAATAGATCTCAGTACCGTCCGGTGAAAAACGAGCACGTGCATTATAGTTACCTTCAAATGTCAATCGCTCTGTTTCACCAGATACTAAATCAAGCTGGTAAATCTGGGGTCCACCACTTCGGGAAGAGGTGAACATAATTCTTTCGCCATCAGGAGACCACTCAGGTTCTGTATCGATAGCATAATGCTTTGTCAGGCGCTTCATCTTATAAGTGTTCAGATCGATAACATATAACTCTGGATTACCATCTTTAGATAAAACAACCGCTAATTTCTCTCCATCCGGAGACCAGGATGGCGCACCATTAAGACCTTTAAACGCTGTCAATTGTCGGCGCTTACCTGAATATACGTTCTGAATAAAGATACCCGGCCGCCCCGTCTCAAATGACACATAGGCTAAGTGCTGCGCATCAGGCGACCATGAAGGTGATAAAATCGGTTTGTACGTCGTCAAAATTGACTTTTCACGACGACCATCAGCATCTGCCACCTTGAGTTCATATTTATTCTGGCCTGCTTCATCCTTACGCATGGTCACATAAGCAAGACGTGTGGAAAAAGCTCCCTCAATACCAGTAAGGTGTTCAAATACCTTATCGCTAATATAGTGAGCCCTTGAGCGCAGCTCACTTACCTTACCCGAGATAACTTCGCCTAAAACACGAGTCTGACGAACAACATCGTAAAGCTCAAACTGAATCGTTAACACACCGGGAGAAACAGAAGGTCTAACCTGTCCTATCAGAAGATAATCCTGTTTTAACAGCGACCAGTCACGAAAATAGATCTCACTTTTCTGACTGGGCAGGCTCAACATATCACTACGGGACAACGGGCGAATCAGACCACTTCGCTCAAGGTCGTCCGAGACAATCTGCGCGACATCCTCAGGCAAAGGACTCTGACCTAACCATGCAAAAGGAACAACAGCAACCGGCGTTGCTCTGTCATTGCCCTGGGTAATTTCAATGGTCAGGTCTGCAACTGCCTGCTGGGTAACACATAGCAAGGTAAAAGCAGCTGCTTTAATCCATTTCTTAAAAGGCATTACTGAATATCCTCAGGTTTAAACACCAGATTAAACGATCGGAAAGCATCTCTTTGATGCGGTTTAAGGTCCTGTAACTCACGAAAAGGCCCCGCACGATAAACCGCCTGCTCAGCCGAGCGATCAAAGGCACTATCTTTACTGGACTCAATCACATTAACAGACTTCACTTCACCGGTAGGTAAAAGCTCAATCTTAAGAACCGCCTGCATCCCTTTTCGCGCTGTAGGCGGCCGAGACCAGTTCTGCTCTACGTAACTTTTAATCAGCATCTGCATAGACGCCAGACGTTCACGGTCTTCCAACTGCGATAAGAAAGCCTCTTCCTCATCCAGAGCAGCCTGAAGTGAGCGTTTTTCAGCTTCGATGGCTTCTTTCCGTTTTCGCTCGGCTTCAGCCGCTGCAAGAGCTGCTTTCTGCTCTTTAGCTGCAGCCAACTGAGCTTCACGTTTTCGTATTTCTTCCTGCTTACGGGCTTCTCCAGCTTTTTTAGCTTGCTCCGCCTTAAGCTGTTGTTGACGTTTTAACTCTGCTTGTTTCTTTGCTTCTTCCGCAGCCTTACGGTCAGCCTCACGCTTCGCGGCTGCTTCCTGTCGTTTACGCTCTAACTCTTTCTGGCGCGCCTCTTCTTCCCGCTGCCGGATCAATGCCTGCTTACGGGCTTCGGCCTGTCTCTGAAGTTCCTGCTGGCGGCGACGCTCTTGCTCAGCGCGAGCCTTGGCTTTAGCAGCATCTTGTGCACGCTGCTTCTGACGCATTGCCTCTATAGGATCCTGCTGCACAGCAACTGCTGAGATAATGTCCTCAGGATTTATTTTGGGCATGCGCTGTTCTGAAATCGTACTGGCTTGCTGCCAGCCAAACCAAAGCAACCAGAAGCCCAACAGGTGGGTGCCTACAGCAATCAACAAAGGAAACAGCAATCCACTGCCCTGTATCGGAGTATCCTGTCTCATTTCTCGGGAGGCTGTGACAATAAACCAATATTACGGGCACCGGCCTGCTGCAGAACACTCATCAGCTGGATAACGGAGCCATATTCAACATTCTTATCACCACGAACCAGAACCTGAACGGCGGGGTTCTGACGGGTGATCTTGCCGACTTTCAGCGACAGATCTGCAGGATCAATAGGCTGCTCTTTATCCGGACCTAACTCAAGGAAGTACTCACCAGACTTTTTAACAGCAACAATCAAAGGCAGATCATCTTCATTGACATCTAAGGGGGCAGAGACTGCTTCAGGTAGCTCAACCTTAACCCCCTGAGTCAGGATCGGGGCAGTCACCATAAAGATCACCAGCAGTACCAACATCACATCGATGTAAGGAACAACATTGATCTCTGCAACCAGCTTTTTCGGCTTACGGTAGCGGTATCCGGACATAATCAGCCTGCGTTCTGACTGTGGACGTTACGGTGAAGGATGCTGGAGAATTCATCAGCAAAGGTTTCATAGCGCACCATCAGCAACTCGGTTTTCGTCGAGTATCGGTTGTACGCAATAACCGCAGGAATCGCTGCAAAAAGCCCCATCGCTGTTGCGATCAAGGCTTCAGAAATCGAAGGTGCTACAACAGCTAGAGTCGCCTGTTGGACATGAGCAAGATCACGGAAGGAGTTCATAATCCCCCAAACCGTACCAAACAGGCCAATATAAGGACTGGTAGAACCAACGGTAGCAAGGAAAGGAAGGTTTTCACTCAGACGCTCTTCTTCACGCGCTAGTGCCACTCGCATCGCACGTTGTACACCTTCCAATAAGGCATCCGAATCGACTGAGCTCTTTTGGCTCAGACGGGAGAACTCTTTAAAACCTGCACGGAAGATATTTTCTGCTCCAGAGCCGTTGGCTTCACTGCTCACTTCGCGATACAGCTGGGAAAGATCCATACCGGACCAGAAACGATCCTCAAACTCTTCCATGCTTTTCTTGGCATGACCAATAACCGCGGCACGCTGCAGAATAAACATCCAGGAAAGAATCGAAGCCAAAACCAGACTGGCCATTACCAACTGAACTACAACACTGGCTTCAACAATCAACCCCAGCAAAGATAGCTTATCGTCCACATGCGCCCCTTTTGATATAAACTAAAAACTTAATATTAAACGGCCAAGATACTGTTATAAATGAAAAAAAGCTTCAATTTCAATCCTTTCAGACAAGTGTGACAGAAAAAGTTCCTGTCTGAAAAGCTGTCATTTTCAATCAACATTCTTAATTCCCAGTTTTTCACTGGGAATTATCTGCGATTAACGTTTCGAATCGCTCAGAAACCGCATCAGGCCAAGCTTTTGGGCGGTAAGAATCACCCTGCACACAGGCAACTTTAACGGTTGCAGCATTTAGTAACGTTTCTTTGCCATCTATTTCTTTGACAATTTTCTGTTCAAAAACAAGGTAAGTACGTGCCATTTTGGCAATCCTGACAAAAACTGTCAGTTCATCATCCAAAACCGCAGGACGCTTGTAATCCGCTTGCACACTGGAAACAACGAAAAGCAGATTATCTTCATTTTTAAGCGCCTCCTGCTGAAAACCGATATGTCGCAGGGCTTCAGTCCGCGCGCGCTCATAAAACTTGAGATAATTGGCGTAATACACAACGCCCCCGGTGTCCGTGTCTTCGTAATAAACACGAACCGGCCAACTAAACGGATAACTGTCTTTACTTAAAACGTCTGACATAGAAAACCTTTAAAAACCCTGCACTCATAAAACCCCTACTCATAATAAAACGGCACTCAGCTATCTGGCTGAGTAATACCAAAATGCAGATAAGCCTGAGGCGTCACCATACGCCCCCGTGGTGTACGCATCATAAAACCCTGCTGTATCAGAAAAGGCTCCAGCACATCTTCAATGGTGTCGCGCTCCTCACCAATTGCCGCAGACAGGTTATCAACTCCAACCGGCCCGCCACCAAATTTTTCAATCATGGTAAGCAGCAAACGGCGATCCATATGATCAAAACCATGGGTATCGACATTGAGCATGTTCAGTGCGCGGTCAGCAATTTCACCGGTAATCACACCATCGCCTTTAACCTGCGCATAATCACGCACGCGGCGTAGCAGGCGGTTAGCGATACGAGGTGTACCCCGTGAGCGTTTCGCTACCTCCAGCGCACCGTGAGACTCAATCTCCATCTTCATCAGTTCTGCCGAACGGGTAACAATAGAACTCAGATCCTCAACGCTGTAGAACTCAAGACGTTGGACGATTCCGAAACGGTCACGTAACGGTGAGGTCAGAAGGCCAGCGCGTGTGGTAGCACCAACCAGCGTAAAAGCAGGCAGATCGATTTTGATCGAACGCGCCGCCGGCCCCTCACCGATCATAATATCCAGCTGATAGTCTTCCATTGCCGGATACAGCACCTCTTCCACTGCGGGGCTCAAACGATGAATCTCATCAATAAAGAGCACATCCCCCTCTTCCAGATTGGTCAGCAGAGCCGCAATGTCTCCCGCCTTTTCCAGAACAGGGCCTGAGGTGCTTTTGATATCAACCCCCATCTCACTGGCGATGATATTGGCCAGAGTCGTCTTACCCAGACCCGGAGGACCGAATACCAGAGTGTGATCCAGAGCATCATCACGGTTTCGGGCTGCAGAGATGAAGATCTCCATCTGCTCACGAACCTGAGGCTGACCAACATAATCTTTGAGGTATTGAGGTCGCATAGCGCGATCCTGATGCTCCTCAGGTTCGCGGTTTATGGCAGATACGAGACGGTCTGCTTCAATCATTCATTTGGCCTATCAGTTCGTCAGAAGATGAATTAAACACTGTATATTAAATCATACCTTTTAAGGCAGCACGGATCAGCTCTTCTGTACTCATTCCTGCCGTATACACAGAGTTAACCGCTTTGCTTGCCTGCGCAGGCTTGTAACCCAAGGCCAAAAGCGCCTGCTCCGCTTCTTCACGGCCATCTGAGACCTGAACGGGCGCGACAGCTTCACCGGAATCCGGAGCAGTTAATTCGAAGACTTCAGGATCCGTCGCCCAGTCTTTCAGGCGATCTTTCATTTCGATCAGCAAACGCTCAGCAGTTTTCTTACCAACACCAGGTAGTTTAACCAGGGCATTGGTATCGCCATCATTCACACAACGAACAAACTGAGAGGCTTCAATACCGGAAAGGATAGTCAGCGCCAATTTAGGCCCTACACCATTCACCTTGATCAGATCACGAAACAGACGACGCTCATTACGATCACCAAAGCCATACAACAGCTGAGCATCTTCGCGAACCACAAAATGCGTAAAGAGCTCTACCGCCTCGCCAAGAGCCGGCAGTTGATAAAAGGTACTCATCGGTGCTTCAACTTCATAACCAACACCATTCACATCGATCAGCAGTTGTGGTGGCATTTTTTCTACCAGAATGCCTTTTAGTCGTCCAATCATCGTCTCTTATTCCTGTTCTTATCCAATCGACGCTTATTTCGAAGCCTGAGATTTCTTCGCTTCCCGCTGCAGGCGCTTTTCTTCTGCAGTCTTGTAAGACAGCAGAAACACCGGCAACTGAAGATTCCAGTAGATCGCGGCAAGCCTTAAACCGATCACAAAAGTCATGGTAACAATGGCGCTGAAAGCCTCTGTGCCCGGCGGTAAAAACCAGCGCATATTCACAAAGACAACGGCTCCCGCCATCGCTGCAGTGGCATAGATCTCTTTCTGGAAGATCATCGGAATCTCTCCGGTTAGTACATCCCGTACAACACCACCGAAAACGCCGGTCATAACCCCCATCATTACCGCAATTACCGGTGGATGGCCAATATTCAGGGCAACCTGAGCACCAATAACGGTAAAAACGCCTAAACCAATCGCATCAGAGACCTGAAGCGTGCGGTATGGGAAAGGATGAAAACGAGCTGCGATAAAGGTCATCACTGTCGTACCGACAATGATCCAGATATAGAGGGTTTCGATGACCCAGAAAACCGGCGTCCGCCCCAGAACCAGATCCCGGATTGTTCCGCCTCCGATAGCCGTCACCATACCCACCACGATAACCCCAAAGAGATCGAGGCGTTTTTCACTGGCAGCCAGCACACCGGTAATAGCAAAAACGATAGTGCCAAAAATATCGAGATAATAGATAAAAGGGATATTAAACAGCGTCATGCTGCATTACTCCGGACGGAATTGACGCCAGCTACTGCTGCGACGGCCACCGCTTTTACCGGCACGAGCAACCAATCCTAGATTGGTATTAGCGTGACAGATAGCGATAGCCAGCGCATCGGCGGCATCAGATTGAGGAAGATCGGAAAGTTTGAGCATGGCAGCAACCATCTGCTGCACCTGAACTTTGGTGGCCGCACCGGTTCCTGCAACAGCCTGCTTAATCAGACGGGCGGCGTATTCACTGACAGGTAAGCCCACATTGGCGGCAGCAACTATAGCCACGCCCCTTGCCTGCCCCAGCTTCAAAGCAGAGTCAGCATTTTTTGCCATAAAGACCTGCTCAATGGCGAACTGGGTCGGCTGATATTGAGCGATAACCTCGGAAACACCGGCATAGACCTGCTGCAGCTTATCCGCCAGAGTATCTCCGGTAATACGGATAAATCCGCTGCCAACGTATTGCATACGCTGACCTTCCATACGGATCACGCCATAACCGGTTTTACGGCTACCGGGGTCAATGCCCAAGATAATGGCCATAACTATCCTTAGAAGATCATCCCGCTTGTATCAGCCTTGATAAAACCGACACAAGCGAACTGATCGAAAGTTAAGTCAGCATAAAAAAGCTGACACAATGCGCCCTGTTAGCCCAGCTGTTCCATAACATCAGCAGGAATATCAGCATTGCTGTAGACGTTCTGAACATCATCCAGATCTTCAAGATGTTCAATCAGCGCCAGAATTTTTTCAGCGCCTTCTTTGTCCATCGGTGCTGTTGTCGATGGCACCATCGTCACTTCACCGCCTGCAGCCTCAAGACCCGCTTTAGCAAGAGCTTCTTTTACTGAGTTAAACTCAGTCCAGTCTGTGGTCACTTCGATAGAACCGTCATCATGGGTGACAACATCTTCAGCACCTGCTTCCAGGGCTGCTTCCATGATAGTGTCTTCATCGGCACCAGCTTCGAAATAGATCTGGCCTTTTTTCTCAAACAGATACGCCACAGAGCCGTCGGTACCCAGATTGCCACCACGCTTACTGAACGCATGACGCACTTCAGCAACGGTTCGGTTCTTGTTATCCGACATACATTCAACCAGTACAGCGACACCACCCGGGCCATAGCCCTCATAGGTCATCTCTTCGACGTTATCACTGTCCGCATCACCGGCACCGCGGGCGATCGCACGATCAATGGTGTCACGGGTCATATTCGCGCTAAGCGCCTTATCGACAGCAGCACGAAGACGAGGATTGTCTTCCGGCAGAGGACCGCCCTGACGCGCAGCAACAGTCAGCTCACGAATCAACTTGGTGAAAATTTTGCCACGCTTCGCATCCTGCGCAGCTTTCCGGTGTTTAATGTTTGCCCATTTACTGTGGCCAGCCATTCCAAACTCCCGTTTGTATCTGAGTGATTAACACAACCTCTTTATTTAACCGCCTTCAGAATCCACAGAAGGTAATAACCAACCGCCAGATCCGAAACAATCACAAGCAGTTAAATAAAGACGCTAAAACTAAAATGGGCATCAGAGAGAATCTGATGCCCATCGAGACCATAAGCGCCGAACCAGCCAGCGCTCAAGGCACAGCTATAAAAGCTACTTACTCTTCCGTTGGTGCGATCTTCTGACGCAGACGGATGTTCAGTTCTTTAAGCTGATCAGCACTTACCTCACCCGGAGCAGCAGTCATAACACAGCCAGCACTCTGAGTTTTAGGGAAGGCGATAACTTCACGGATCGACTGAGAGTCAGTCATCAGCATCACCAGACGATCCAGACCGAATGCCAGACCACCGTGTGGTGGCGCACCGAACTTCAGAGCATCCAGCAGGAAGCCGAACTTCTCTTTCTGCTCTTCTTCGCTGATACCCAGCACGCGGAATACCGCCTGCTGCATCGCCTGATCGTGGATACGGATAGAACCGCCACCCAGCTCAGTACCGTTCAGAACCATATCGTAAGCTACAGACAGAGCTGCTGCCGGGTTCGCTTCCAGCTCTTCAGCAGAACATGCCGGAGAGGTGAACGGGTGGTGCAGTGCAGACAGAGAACCGTCGTCGTTCTCTTCGAACATCGGGAAGTCTACAACCCACAGTGGTGCCCACTTAGCGGTGTACAGGTTCAGATCTTCACCCAGCTTGCAGCGCAGTGCGCCCAGAGCTTCGTTAACGATCTTAGCTTTATCAGCGCCGAAGAAGATGATGTCGCCGTCTTGTGCATCAACACGATCCAGAACGTCATCGATCACGTTTTCCATGAACTTAACGATTGGAGACTGCAGACCTTCCAGACCCGCTTTACGGTCATTAACCTTGATCCAGGCCAGACCTTTCGCACCGTAGATACCTACGAACTTGGTGTACTCGTCGATCTGCTTACGGCTCAGCTCAGCACCGCCAGGTACACGCAGAGCAGCAACACGACCTTTAGGATCCGTTGCAGGACCAGAGAATACTTTGAAGTCTACCTGTGCCATCAGGTCGCCCATGTCGACCATTTCCAGCGGGATACGCAGATCCGGCTTGTCGCTACCGAAGCGGTGCATCGCTTCAGCAAATGGCATACGTGGGAATTCGCCCAGATCAACATCCAGAACTTCTTTGAACAGCTGAGTCGCCATGCCTTCAGCCAGGTTCATAATGTCTTCGTCAGTTACGAAAGACGCTTCCATATCGATCTGGGTAAATTCAGGCTGACGGTCAGCACGCAGATCTTCATCACGGAAACATTTCGCGATCTGGTAGTAACGATCCATACCAGACACCATCAGCAGCTGCTTGAACAGCTGAGGTGACTGAGGCAGAGCAAAGAAGCTGCCCGCGTGGGTACGGCTAGGTACCAGATAGTCACGTGCACCTTCCGGAGTTGCACGAGTCAGAATTGGAGTTTCGATATCCAGGAAGCCTTTCTCATCCAGATACTTACGGATGGAGTGAGTCATCTTGGAACGGAAACGCAGTTTTTCCAGCATCTCAGGACGACGCAGATCCACGTAGCGGTACTTCAGACGTACGTCTTCACCCACTTTTACGTGCTCATCCAGAGGGAATGGAGGCGTTTCAGAAGCGTTCAGAACCTGAACGTCTTTACCCAGAACTTCGATCATGCCCGTTGGCATGTTCGCATTAGTAGTACCTTCAGGACGCGCACGAACCAGACCTTTAATCTGCAGAACGTATTCGCTACGGCTCTTATCAGCAGTTGCAAACGCTTCTACAGTATCAGGGTCAACAACAACCTGAGTCAGACCGTCACGGTCACGCAGATCTAAGAAAATAACCCCACCGTGGTCACGACGACGGTGTACCCAGCCACACAGAGTGACTTCTTCACCGATATGGGCTTCATTCAGTTCGCCGCAATAATGGCTGCGCATAATTATGTCCTGTTTTCCTGTTGTACTCTTAATAGCTGCAAACTCTGATATGGGAGCTTACAGCCATGATTCAATGGCGGCTGATGCCTTGGATGCCCGTTTTACCCTCAGTAAAACCTGCACCGCTTAATTCTTGGGTTGAACGTTTTTAAACAGCTTCAATAGAGTGTCAGTCCAACACACGCCTTCAGACCAGCATGCAAAGCGGCGTATTATATACCCGACCCTGCACCAACTCCACCGCCTGCGATAAAGATTTAGCTGCAATCTCAGGGAAAAAGCATGTTAAAACAAAAATCTAGCTAAATCGGCAAACACGCAAACGACCTGAGGAGCAAACAGCCAACCTTAAGCCTATTTACCGTAGCGCTCACCAATCAACTGCCATAAACGATCTACCATCGGCTTTTCATCACTGGCCGAGCGATAAAGACAGATAGCTAACGGAATCACCCACTGCTCTGACCCACAGGGAACAATAGCACCGGATTCCAGCTCCTGCTTAATGGTTACTTCCGGCAACCAGGCCACGCCTTCACCAGCCAGAACCATCTCTTTTAACCCCTGAGCCATAGCGGTTTCATAAACCTTCTTCAAACTCAGATCACCCAGCTGAGAACGCAAACGCTCCCGAACCGCCTGCCCAAGCATCGCCTCAGAGGTATAAGCCAGATAAGGCACATCCTGATCGACACCTAACCGATAGATCGCCTGCCCGTGTCGGGTTGCTTTGCACACCGGCATCAGACGGGTCCAGCCCAGCTGACAATGGGGAAACAGCGCCTCATCCAGACGAATCCAGGACTGCGGATCATGAAACGCCAACAGGAAATCACACTCCCCTTTACGCAGGGCATTCAGCCCCACGTCGACATTGGCCGCCTCAGTGCGCACCATAAAACCGCTTTCCTGCTGGCGAATCCAGCGCACCAGCTCAGGCATCAGAGTAAACGTCAGGGCATGTGCCGCACAGAAGTTAATTCGGGGAAGATAACCACCAGAGGGAGATAGCTGACGCACAGCAGCCTGCAGCTGGGCCAACACCTTGCGGGCAGTCGGCAGAAATTGCTGCCCCGCCTCACTCAGACGAACCGGCTGCACATCACGTTCAAAAAGCTGCGCTCCTACCGATTGCTCAAGGGTCTTGATGCGACGACTGAAAGCGGGCTGAGTCACATGACGCAGTCGGGCTGCCTGGGAAAAACTCTGGGTTTTTGCTAACGCCAGAAAGTCTTCCAGCCACTTTGTTTCTATGTTGTGCATGCTCTACCGCTAACGCCTCCGCTCAAGGCGCACTATTGGATTCAATTTCGCCTGATAATTCAACCAACTTAGCTGCATTATTTAAGAAAAATGTCAGCCGGTAGCGAATCAAACCAATTTTTTATCAGCCAAAAAACAAAGCCCCTGATAAATTGTTTTATCAGGGGCTTTGCTCAACCTAAGACAACACATCAGTCACGAAGCATGGCCAGAGGTTTCAACCGCTTTCAGCCGACACCGGAACAGGGCAGTGTTCAGACGCCAACCTTAAATGCGATTCTTTTAGCTCGAGTCTTAACCGCGAGCTCTTTACCACGCGCTTTTAACCACGATAGTAGCGCTGCTCAACCAATGGCATCTTAGCCACTGTCATTGGCAACTGCTTACCACGCACGCTTGCGAAAACCTGAGTTTCCAGCGCAGAGAATTCAGTCGCCACATAACCCATAGCAACCGGCTTCTCAGCGGTCGGGCCGAAAGTACCACTGGTCACAACACCAATCTTGTTGCCATCAGCATCGAACAGCTCAGCGCCTTCACGGATCGGAGCACGACCTTCAGCAACCAGACCAACACGCTTACGGGTCCAGTCTTTGTTAGCGATCTGACCCAGAATGATATCCGCACCCGGGAAACCACCGGCACGCTCACCATCCGCACGACGTACTTTTGAGATCGCCCAGATCAGACTTGCTTCCAGAGGAGTCGTGGTTGTGTCGATATCATGACCGTACAGACACAGACCTGCTTCCAGACGCAGAGAGTCACGAGCACCAAGGCCAATCGCTTCAACTTCCGGCTCATTCAGGAACAGACGGCAGATGCGCTCTGCATCTGCAGAAGGGATAGAGATTTCAAAGCCGTCTTCACCGGTATAACCGGAGCGTGAAACCAGACACTCAACGCCATCAACTTTAACGACACGGGCATCCATAAAGACCATATCAGCAGTTTCCGGAGCAAAACGCGCCATTACAGCAGCCGCTTCAGGACCCTGCAGAGCAACCAGCGCCGCATCGTCCATCACTTCCAGCTCAACATCATCACCCAGGTTTGCACGCATGTGAGCGATATCCTGCTCTTTACAAGCCGCGTTCACTACCACGTAGATGTAATCACCGTGATTGGTCACCATCAGGTCGTCCATTACACCGCCCTGCTCGTTGGTGAACAGCGCATAACGCTGCTTGCCAGCCGGCAGATCGATGATATCAACAGGAACCAGAGACTCCAGAGCCTTAGCCGCATTGGCACCATGCAGTTTCACCTGACCCATGTGGGACACATCAAACAGACCCGCTTTCTCACGAGTTTGGATGTGCTCTTTTTTAACACCCAGAGGATACTGAACCGGCATCTCGTAGCCCGCGAACGGAACCATACGAGCACCCAGCTCATTGTGAAGGTCAAATAAAGGAGTTTTTTTCAGAGCACCCTGCGCGTCTGCCATCGTAAACCTCATTTCAAAACAAAAACCTCTGAACAAGTTAGACCATTTTCAGGCGGTATCCAGAGGTAAGTTGCAAGCCGATCAAAACAATCCGCTCAATCAAAGTTTCTTATTGGAAACAAAGCTAACGAAATAGGAAACCTGATGCAAGAAAAGATTGATTCCGGATGCGCTACAAGCCAGAAACACCCTATCAACACAAAAACAAGACGAGGCAAAGAGACTTAAACAACAACCAAGCGACTCAACTGAAGAGAGAGAAAGACAAGAAAAGCGAAGAAAAACAATACAGTAGAAACAGATCGAAAGCGGGCAGAGCCGCTTTCATGGCAAAACCTCAGATCAGGCAGTAACCCACAGCACTACCGCATCATCTTCACTGGTGGAAACCAGAGAGTGCCCCATGGCACAGTCATAATAAGCAGAATCACCTTCCATCAGCTCAATCGGCTCATAAAACTCGGTATAAAGAAGCACCGAGCCAGACAGCACATATAGCAGCTCCTCCCCCTCATGGCGAACCCACTCAGGGTACTCCTCAATCGAGCGCGCCCGAACGACAGTTCTATAGGGAATCATCTTCTTGCTGGTTAACTGAGTACTAAGCAGCTCATGCTCATAGGTCGGAGTCGGATGCGGCCTACCCTCACCTTTACGGGTGATATCACGACGACCTGTCGCTGCCACCGCTTCTTTCGGACGGGTAAACAGCTGCGGCATATCGATACCGAGGCCGTTGGCCAGCTTGGTAACCACAGAGAAGGTCGGGGAGATCTGATCGTTCTCGATCTTAGACAGTGTAGAACGGGCCAGACCGGTCAGCTTACTCGCTTCTTCTAAGGTCAGATTCTGACTCAGCCGGATCTCACGCACACGCTTACCCAGCTCCAGAGGCTCGACATAAGACTCAGCATTGGATTCAGCGCGGGTGATCTGGATCTTTTCTTCACGCTGTTTTTCTTCGATCAGAAAATGCGGCTCTTCAGGCATCGCCCGCTCCCTAATATGACTTTATCAGCCGTTTCTAACTTTCCGATCCGAAACACAACACCAAGCTTACAACCCGCCAACATCGATAAAAAACAAAATCACCTCTGCAATGGGCTTAGCAGGCCGTTTTCGAACCCCTAAACAAGCAAAGCATACTACACAAGGCAGATTAGCTTTTAAAGCAAGCTCTCGACTTTTCCCTTTCGCAGAAACCCTTGTTTCCAATTGGAAATTTTTTATTGCACGCTGTAACTGCAATTTGATAGTCTGGCGACCGCCAAAGCGGGCAGCCTGTTTTACAGGTTAGAAAAATTGTGTCCTGCACGCACATACAGTATCCGGCGACAGCTCTTTTATCCGAGCCTTAACCATCTGTATGCTCCACAAGAGTGAAATTCGGGCTTCTGCTGCCCCGTCAGCCTTCTACTATCAGGCTGATGATGAGTAGCAAAAGCCATAAGCGTGCAGGACATAGTTTTTTCTGAAGACCAGCTTTGCAGGAGTTGATTAAAGGAAACTGGCTGTATCACTCAGCATATCTCCCATCAAAAACTCCTACGCTGTCTAGCCAGAGACAATTTAGTTAGGTTTGAGACGGCTAATTAGCAACACCATCCGATGTTAAAGACACCAACCGACGTTAAATGCGCGAGCGAGTGTCAAGACATCTAAAATAATAACAACAAGATTTTTCGTCCCACCGGATAAGCCACAAGCAAGCATTGAGATGCTGGCTTACCGACGAGGACAGGAAGGAGAAGGCTATGTCGCTGAGTATTTTTGATCTTTTTAAAATAGGCATAGGCCCATCCAGCTCGCACACTGTAGGCCCCATGATCGCCGCAGCCCGGTTTATCGGGCAGCTTAAAAGCCAGACAGGCGCAGAACAGAACTTAAGCCATGTCAGCAGGGTAAAAACAGAGCTTTTCGGATCTCTGGCGCTTACAGGTAAAGGGCATGCCACCGACACAGCGGTTCTGCTGGGGCTGTTGGGAGAGATGCCGGATTCCGTTGATACCACTCAGGTCGACCGCATGGTTGCTGAGATCCGGGATTCCCATATTCTGCAACTGGGTGGCGAACACAGCATTGAATTTAATGAAGCGCGTGATCTGGTGTTCCATTTTGAAGATTCACTTCCGGAACATCCGAATGGTATGCGCTTCAGCGCTTTTGATCAGGCAGGCGTTGTTTTCTGTCAGGGTGTTTATTACTCCGTAGGCGGCGGCTTTGTTCTCAGTGAAGATGAGATTAAGGCCACACCGGAACTGAGTGCAGCTTCTCAGCTACCCCACGAAGTTCAGCAGGAAGCCTTTGAGTTACGCCCCTACCCGTTCAAAAGCGGTAAAGAACTCTTAGCCCGGGGCAAAGCCTCCGGCAAAACCATCGCTCAGATGATGCTTGATAACGAGATTGCGCTGCGCTCCTGCAATCCGAATGGCGATTCAGGTAAAGGCGGCAGCGAACAGGAGATTCAACAGCAACTCCTGAATGTCTGGCAGGTGATGGACAATTGTGTACGCAAAGGCTGCAAAGAAACCGGCATCTTGCCAGGTGGCCTGAAGATTAAACGTCGTGCTCCTGAACTTTACAGAGAGCTGACGGAAAAACCGGAAAACGCACTTAAAGATCAGCTAACAGTCATGGATTGGGTCAACCTGTTCGCCATGGCCGTTAACGAAGAAAATGCTGCTGGTGGCCGAGTTGTCACGGCACCAACCAATGGTGCTGCAGGCGTAATTCCGGCGGTTTTAAGTTACTACGTGCGCTTTCTGCCTAATGCCAACGAAGCTGGCATTATTGAGTTTTTGGCTACCGCCAGTGCCATCGGCATGCTCTATAAGGAGAATGCCTCTATCTCGGCTGCAGAGGTAGGCTGTCAGGGTGAGATCGGCGTAGCCTGCTCCATGGCCGCCGCCGCACTTTGCGCGGTAATGGGCGGCAGCAATGAGCAGATCGAAAATGCCGCTGAGATCGGCATGGAACACAATTTAGGTTTAACCTGCGATCCTATTGGTGGTCTGGTCCAGGTGCCTTGCATCGAACGCAACACCATGGGAGCCATCAAAGCGATTAACGCTGCCCGCTTAGCACTGCGGGGCGATGGCAATCATCAGGTCTCTCTGGACAGCGTGATCGAAACCATGCGACAGACCGGCCATGATATGCAGGACAAGTATAAAGAAACCTCAAGAGGCGGCCTTGCAGTTAACGTGGTCAACTGCTAACCCTTCTTAAGGCAAGAATCAGTTAGTAAGCAACACGCTGGCATATAAGCTGAGATATAAAAAAACGGCTTATATAAAAGTAAAAGATTGAATAAATAAGCGGGAAATATGGCTCTTGGGCTTTGTTTCCCGTGCGCATTTAAAGATAATCACGGCCAGCGCCGGAGATCCTTTCCGGTGGCTGCCATTTACCTATTAGAGATTGAGGAATCGAACATGAGCAATATTCCGGGCAACCTGAAGTACACCGCTTCTCACGAGTGGGTTCTGGACAACGGTGACGGTACTGTAACTGTTGGTATTACCGATCACGCACAGGATCAACTGGGCGATGTAGTATTCGTTGAGCTGCCTGAAGTTGGCCGTGAAGTGGATGCTGGTGAAGAGTTCTCTCTGGTTGAGTCTGTAAAAGCAGCTTCTGACATCTACGCACCGGTTGCTGGTGAAATCGTAGCGGTTAACGAAGAGCTGGAAGGCGCGCCTGAAACCATCAACGAGCACGCGTTCGAAGATGGCTGGATCGCTAAGATCAAACTGGCAGACGCTGCTGATCTGGAAGACCTGCTGGACGCTGAAGCATACGCAGAGCGCGTAGCTGAAGACGCTTAATCCCCAATGCTTTAACAATAAAACCGGCAACCTGCCGGTTTTATTGGCTTTGTACACCTCTGGCTAACCGCCGGATCCCCTTTTGATCGGACTCATCCCTGAGCCGGTTGACTATTTTTTGACTATAGGTTGATAAAAATGGCAGTTGATACGCGCACATTGAGCGAACTTCAACAACATAACGAGTTCACTCATCGTCACGTAGGTCCTGACGCAGCTGAGCAAAACGCTATGCTGTCTGCGCTGGGCTCTTCCTCTCTGGATGACCTGATCACCGATACCGTACCGGGTTCTATCCTTCAGAAAGACGCGCTGACAATGGATGCCGGCATCAGTGAAGTGGCAGCACTGGCTGAACTGAAAGCACTGGCCGACCAGAACAAGGTCAACAAGTCTTACATCGGCATGGGTTACCACAACACCCACGTACCGAATGTTATTCTGCGCAACGTGCTGCAGAATCCGGGCTGGTACACTGCCTATACCCCTTATCAACCTGAAATCTCTCAGGGTCGTCTGGAATCTCTGCTGAACTACCAGCAGATGGTTATGGACCTGACCGGCATGGATTTGGCGAACGCCTCCCTGCTGGACGAAGCGACTGCAGCGGCAGAAGCGATGACTCTGTGCAAGCGCTCAAACCGTAAGAAGAGCGATCAGTTCTTCGTTGCTTCCGACGTACACCCGCAAACTCTGGATGTGATCAACACCCGTGCGGAATACTTCGGCTTTGACGTTGTAGTAGATGACGCCGATAAACTGGGCAACTACGACGTATTTGGCGCACTGCTGCAATACCCTGGCACCTACGGCGACATCACCGATATCAAAGCGGTAATCGATGTTGCTAAAGCACAGAAAGCGATGGTTGCTGTTGCAGCTGACCTGCTGTCTCTGGTGGTACTGAAATCTCCTGGCGAACTGGGTGCTGACGTGGTTCTGGGTTCTACTCAGCGCTTCGGTGTACCTATGGGCTTTGGTGGTCCACACGCTGCATATTTCGCAGCGAGTGAAGCGCTGAAGCGTTCTGTTCCTGGCCGTATCATCGGTGTATCTGTCGACGTTAAGGGCAATCAGGCTCTGCGTATGGCGATGCAGACCCGTGAGCAGCACATCCGTCGTGAGAAAGCGACCTCTAACATCTGTACTGCTCAGGCACTGCTGGCCAACATGGCGGCGTTCTACGCGGTTTATCACGGCCCACAAGGCCTGAAGCGCATTGCTGAGCGTACTCACCGTCTGACTGCGATTCTGGCTAACGGCCTGAATGCAAAAGGCGTTGAAACTAACAGCACCTACTTCGACACCCTGACGTTCGATGCAGACGCTGCGGTTTACCAGCGCGCGCTGGATAACGGCTGTAACTTCCGCAATGTAGAAGGCGGCAAGCTGGGTGTGAGTCTGGACGAAACCACCACCCCTGCTGATGTGGCACAGCTATTCGACATCATTCTGGGCGAAGGTCACGGTCTGGATGTAGCTGAACTGGATGCAGCGATTGTGAACGGTGCAGCAACCGGTATCACCGCTGAGATGCGTCGTGACGATGCGATCCTGTCTCACCCTGTATTCAACACTCACCACTCAGAAACTGAGATGCTGCGTTACATGAAGTCTCTGGAAAACAAAGACTACTCTCTGGTTCATGGCATGATCCCACTGGGTTCCTGCACCATGAAGCTGAACGCTACCGCCGAGATGATTCCGATCACCTGGCCTGAGTTCTCCGACATCCACCCGTTTGCACCAAAAGATCAGGTGCCGGGTTACTACGAGATGCTGCGTCAGCTGGAAGAGCAACTGGTAGAAGTTACCGGTTACGACAAGATCTCTCTGCAGCCTAACTCCGGTGCATCCGGTGAATACGCAGGTCTGCTGGCGATCCGTAAGTATCAGGAATCTATCGGCGAAGGCCACCGCGATATCTGTCTGATCCCTTCTTCTGCACACGGTACTAACCCTGCAACAGCAGCGATGATGGGCATGAAGATCATCGTGACCAAGTGTGATGACAACGGTAACGTTGATATCGCTGATCTGGCTGAAAAAGCAGAACAGTACGCAGATCGTCTGTCTGCCCTGATGGTGACCTACCCGTCTACTCACGGTGTTTACGAAGAAGATATCGTAGAGATCTGTGATCTGATCCATAAGTTTGGTGGTCAGGTTTACATGGACGGCGCCAACATGAACGCACAGGTTGGTATCGCCAAGCCGGGTCATATCGGTTCTGACGTATCTCACCTGAACCTGCACAAAACCTTCGCAATTCCACACGGTGGCGGTGGTCCGGGCATGGGCCCTATCGGTGTTAAAGCGCACCTGGCTCCTTTCCTGTCTAATCACAGCGTAAGCACTGTTGAAGGCATCGAAGGCGAAGGTATTGGTGCGGTTTCTGCAGCGCCTTACGGTTCTGCTGCGATTCTGCCAATCACCTGGATGTACAACCGTATGCTGGGTAAAGACGGCCTGAAGCGCTCTACCGAAGTGGCGATTCTGAACGCTAACTACGTTGCCGAGAAGCTGTCCGGTCACTATCCGATCCTGTTCCGTGGCCGCAACAACAAAGTGGCACACGAATGTATCGTTGATATCCGTCCGATCAAAGCAGAGTCCGGTATTTCTGAAGAAGATATCGCTAAGCGTCTGATGGACTACGGCTTCCACGCACCGACCATGTCCTTCCCGGTAGCGGGCACGCTGATGATCGAGCCAACTGAATCTGAGTCTCAGGTTGAGCTGGATCGCTTTATCGAAGCCATGGTTAAGATCAAAGCGGAAGTGGCTAAGGTACAGAGGGGAGAATGGCCACTGGAGAACAACCCACTGGTGAACGCTCCTCACTCTCAGGTAGACCTGATCGAAGATTGGGATCGTCCTTACACTCGTGAAGAGGCAGTATTCCCAAGTGCACACACCCGCGCCAGCAAGTTCTGGCCGGCTGTGAACCGTGTAGATAATGTTTACGGCGACCGTAACTTCATCTGCTCTTGCCCGGGAATTGAAGCTTACGAAGACTAATTGTCTGAGTGGGTTTTAAGCCTGATTTAGCCAAGTGCTAAAAACAAAAGCGAGCCAAATGGCTCGTTTTTTTGTGTCTAATTTATTACTCAGGCCAAGCAGCAAGGCCATCAATAGGGAGGGTTGTTTTATCCAAATAACTTCCATATGCATCCGTTTTGCAGTAGCCATTCGGGCTGGAAACGAAAAACGTCTGTGGAACAAGCTTATAGTTGAATGCCGAAACTTGACCGGCAGCCTTCTCTGAATAGGGCAACCCCATTACTGTAAAGAAGTCTGTGTAATCAAGTTTTGCTGCAAAAGAAAAGCTCACTAAAAGCCAGTCATTTTTGCGCATTGCATTAAATTCATCTAAAGAGTAATGACTGAAACCTAAAGCCTCCTTCCTGTTATCCCAATCAGCTTTTGCTCTACTGAGTTCCCTCTCCAAAATATGCATTCTCGCAAGAAGATGCCAGCCGTTGATTAGCTCTCCTTCTTTTTGTGCATGCATCATCGCCTGAAGTGTCACCATAAACTGCTGAGACCAACCAGATGTATCCCATAGATTTGCTTGCAGATATTCGGAAGGGTTTGTTTGAGATCTACTAGCCTGCAATACCTCAAATACTGATTGAAAAGGAAGGTTCTGGCAGCTGGGCTCGCCACCTGTGTTTTGACTATAACGAGATTTTGTATAGTAAGAATAGGGATTCGTACTGGCGTGTAACTCCCAACCTTCAAACCTAAGGCGTGACTTCTCAAGCCCGTGCCCAAGTTCATGTACATCACCATGACCGATAGGGTCATAGCTCCAGTAAGCATCATATGGATTCCCAGAACATCCATAGCCACAAGTAGCCTGATCAGCATTCATATGCTTAACCGTATCCAATGTTTCGATCGTCAGGCCTAAATCATGCGCAAACTGATGAATTTCGCTAACAACATCGATCCCATCCCCCTTAAACCCTGCTAACACATGAGGATAATTGTGCATATAACGCTCAGTTGCAGCAGCCAGGACTGAAGCTGTTCCCCATTTTTTATCGGATATTGATTTTTCCATTTTTTCCAGCTTTGAATGAACTTCAAAGCCATTAGTAGCAACTTCAGCCCAATCAAATTCATTCTTCTCAAGCTTTTCTGCAAATGATTCATCATCCGCACTGCTACGCCAATGCGGATGCTCACCCACATTCTCAAATGTCACACTAACCGTTAGATCATTTGCGCTAAAACTTAGCTGAATAGGGCCGCCATAAGGGGATGTCACCGCTATTTCTCGACCTTTTTCAATTTCAAACTCAGGTGTTCGAAGAAACTTAGGTCTATTGTAGCCATCAGAAGCAAATTCATGGGTAGCGCCATCCCGAATGGTATTCACAAAGACTTTAACTGTAAGGTCGCTGGAGTCATTACGAGTCACACGGAAAGTTTGGCCTGGTAAAGCATAAACTCCAGCAGACCTGAAATGCCTTCGACTAATAATGTTTATTGTTTTATTTGTCGGACTAACATGAGAGAAATCACTCCTACTGAAGTTACCCAAATTAGGCATTGCAGGGGTTTGTTTCCGATAGTTATAAACCAAGTGATCTGCAAGGTAGGCCTTTAAAAATTCTGGTTGCTGCCTATCTAGTGGGAATGAAACTTTTTCTCTTAATTTATCCCCTATTAGCGACAGCAAACGCGCAATTCGATAGCCATCAGATTCAAATATCGCTTTTTTTTCACTATCTAGTCCCCTAAGGTAGGACCTCGCGGCTTGGGCACCAGGTAGAAAGCTATCTTTAAACCCATTCACTTCAGAACAATTTTCACCACTACACGTCGACCAGTCATAGCTTATCTCGCCATCGCGCAGAGTCTGAAGAGTTGTACGGATTTTTGATAAGTTATTAGAAATGTACTTTAGAACACCTCTACCATCGAACGATGAAAGCTGCAGCCTTCTCCAATAATTATCTCCAAAATAATTTATATGGAAGACGTCAGCGAAAAGTAATTTCCCAAGACTTGTATGACTACCGTCATGATGCAGATAAAGTACGGGCAACCCTTTTTTCATGGCATCTTGTACAATTTTCGTGACAGATTCAGCCTCTGCATCATTACGACTTACCTGAGAGATAATAAGAAGATCAGTTTGCTTGATACAGTCCGCTAGCGCGACTCCATCACAGGTGTCTATATCGTTATAGGAAACCCAGTCCCCTATATTTGTATCTATCCAGGTTCGCGTTGAGGTTTCATCTTTAAAATAATATGAATCATCCAGCTGACTAAGAGTAATATTTAAACCTCCATCGTTAAGATCACGTTTGCCTGTTAACCATTTCAACACGTTAAGCATCAGTGCATTCATTTCTGAATTACTGCTACCACGATTTCTGAATGGATTTGAACCCATAACAACATATCTGCCTGGCTGATGACTGCCGATAATCGCCAGTTGTCTCTCTTGAACCGAATAGCTGGTATTCGTTACATCATTAGTTATTAGAAGAGGTGTATTTAGGCCTGGGCTGGATTCCAATAAAGCCGCATCATGAGTCGGGTCCCAATCGATATTAGTTAAACTGCTACCATCAGCTTTTAAAGTGCCGTCAGAATTTAAATTAAAGATCTCAATTTTTGCAGTAGCTAACAAACTCTCAGCATTGTCGATCTCATCGATGGCTGCACCCAAAAGCTCACGCTCGGATACACTCTCATCCACTATGCCTGTTTCAACAACCTTTTCTATCGCCATCGTGCCCATAGACTTATCATCAGAATCTGCACATCCCTGTAAGAACAAGACAAAAATAAATAAAACCATGGAATATCGCATACCGACCTCAGACTAATGATTAGAGCTATCAATCAAATTCTACCTCTTCTCCTTGCAAATCTCTTTTTACTTGTTGTTCTGTTGTGTTTATTTCTTAGTCTTCGGCGGCAACTGACTCACAAACCCCAACACCTGCTCCAGCCACCATTTAAGGTCGCTGTCTTCTGCAAAGCCCTGCGCTTCTACGATCAGCATGCCTTTCAACGGTTTGCCGGTAAAATCCATCTCGCGAGCGTTGGGTTTGCCCAACAAGGCTTCGTAGAGGTCAGGGCCGGTGCGTAGCATCAGTTCATCTTTGACGACTCCACAAAGCATATTGCCGTCATGGAGAAAACACAGCCCGCCGAACATCTTCTTCTCGGTGATATAGATATTACCCGCCAGTTGCTCGCGGATGCGTTCTGCTAAACCTTCATCGTATGCCATGGCGTTATCCCTCAGTGAATCCAGCCCAGAAGCGCTGTAATAGTGACAAATGAGCTAAGTGTAGTGACTACCAGAATCGCGGCACACTGCCCTCTGAAGCCGTAATTACCGCCAATAATCGGATAGATGCTGAACATCGGCATGGCGCAGAGCAGCAGAATCGTGATGCGGGAAACATCATCCAACCCAGGTACAAACATCAGGGCGATAAAGGCCAGTGTTGGCTGCAGGATCAGCTTGCCAGTGGTTACCAGCAGGGTATCTGCCCCTGCCTCCTGCACGCTTTTCCCCACCAGAGAGCCACCGATCACAAAGAGCGCTGTAGCCCCCGCTGCCTGCGCCAGCATGGTGAGCATCTTGTCGAAGATAACGGGAATCCCAAGGCCACTTAACGCGACCGTGACACCCGCCAGAATGGAGAGAATCAGCGGGAACAACCAGCAGGTTCTCGACCATCACCGCCATAGCAAATACCGGTGGAATCTCACCAAAAACCTGTACCAGAATCGGCAGACCGATAAAGAGACTGTTGGGTGTGGCGATCCCCACCGCCAGCACAGCACTGTGCAAGGCTTTTCGCTTCATCCCCCAACGCGCCAGTGCAAAACCCAGCAGAATACTACCCAGCGTTGCTGAGGCGTAAACACCAATAAAACGCGGATCAAACAGGGTGCTGAAGTCCATTTTGGCGACATTGCTGAAGATCACCGCAGGCACGGCAAAGTAGAGCACAAAGGACGCCATGCCCGGAATCGCTTCAAGAGGGGTAAAACCGGTTTTCACCGCAAGATACCCCAGCCCGATCAGCAGAAAGATCGGGGCGGTAATCATTAGAACGTCCAAGTGACCTCCTTGTTAAGCCTAGGTTATCGCCAACAGAGACATATCGCCTGCCGATGGATTGTCAGACCCAGCGACGGACTTTTTGACAATAAGCTGGGAAGCTTTCTGGAAATAGTGCATGCAGCGCCAGCTCCTCCGGCCTGATCTGAAAAACCGTCAGATAAGCCACAAAGGCAGGCACCAGCAGAATGGCAAAGATCGATTGCAGGAAGAGAGCCCACGCCAGCAGCAGGAGCGCAAAACCCACATACATAGGATTGCGGGTGATGCGGTAAACGCCACTCTGTACCAGAGAGGATGCCTTTTGCGGATCAAGGGGATTAGACGTGGTTTTGGCTAAACGGAAACTCACTACACCGGAGAGCGCAAAAGCCGCCCCCAGCAACAAACAGATACCGGTTAGCGCAATGGCCGCCTTGGGTGAAATCGGCAGAATAAGCAGCGTGCCCTTTACAGGATAAGTGACTGCCCACATCAGAAAGCCAAACAGAAAGGTGACAACAACCGGTGGGATTTTAAGCTCCAGCCATTTCATTCCTTAAATCCTTCTTCCTACAACTTTGATATTCGATTGTGACAACGCCCTTACGAGCCGAGGTCAGATCCAGCGGCGTACCTGCTGACAATAGGCCGGAAACTGATCCGGGAATTTCTCCCGCAGAATGCGCTCTTCCGGTTTGATCTGAAACAGGGTGATATAAGCCACAAACAGGGGCAAATCGATCAGTACCGCCGATGATGCCCAGTAACAACTCCAGGCCAGCAGCAAAAACGCCAACCCCAAATACATAGGATTACGGGTAAAACGGTAGATACCTGTTGTTACCAGTACCGATGACTTTTTCGGAGCCAACGGATTGATCGTGGTATGCGCCTTACGGAAGCTGATCAGCCCCGCCAGATCACAGCAGATGCCGATAGCTGCAAAAAGAATCGACAGTACTAGTCGCCAGGTCTCATTCAGGGGTAACGCCGGAAAAACCGGTGCCGCGTAATAGATAGCTGCTGCCAGTAACAGTGCCACAACCGGTGGCGGAATTTTCAGTCCAAGCGCTTGCATAACCAACCTCTGAGAACCTTCATCACACCGGATAGGCGTGATAGAAACCATCCTGAACCATGAGTTTGAGCTTAACGCCGTACAGCTCGCTGAGATTCTGTGCCGTCAGCAGCGTGGTTTTATCGCCATCTGCGATGATCTTTCCGGCTTTCATAAAGATGATGCGATCGATCTCCGGCACCACTTCCTGCACATGGTGGGTGGCGATCAGAAGATTGGTACCGGACTGCACCAGTTCGCGCATGGTGGCGATCAGCTCGAAGGATGCCTGCAGATCCAGACTATTGGTCGGCTCATCAAAGATCACCGTAGAAGGGTTATGGATCAGCGCCCGCGCCAGCAGAAGACGGCGCTGCTGTCCGGTGGAAAGACGCTGGAACATGGTGTCGTTCAGGTAAGCCAGTCCTAACTGCTCAATCACCTCATCTACCCGCTGCTGCTGATGTTCCGTCAATTGCAGATGATCGTGAACGCCAATCGCCCCTAACAGGCCGGAGGCCACCACATCCCGCCCCTTGGTGTAGGGCGTATAAAATTCCTGCAGATCCTGAGAGACCACTCCCAGCCACTCCCGCAGCTGCATCAGGTTGATGCGATCCTGTCCCTTAATCAGCAAACTGCTTTCCGGCTTATCAACGTGATAGATCTCACGGGTCAGCAGCTTTAACAGGGTGGATTTACCGCAGCCGTTTGGCCCCAGAATGGCAACGCTCTCCCCTTCATGCAGGGTGAGGTTGAAGTTTTCGAGAACCTTACGGTCCCCGCGAAATGCAGTGATATTGTTCAGCTCTGCCAGTGGCGTTGAGGGCATATCCATACCGCCTCTTAGGGTGATGTGTTATTCGATTTTTATTGTCTGCTTAAGATAACTGGCTGATATTTATACCGGATTTTTTGAGCTAAAGCTTCACTGAACACGACTTCAGGGTTGCAGATTTTTTTTCAGGCAACGCCCAAACCGCAAACTCATTACCGGAGGGTTCTTTGAAGTGAAAACGTCGGCCACCGGGAAAATCAAAGACAGGTTTAACGATCTCGCCACCTGCAGCAGTCACCGCATCAAGCGTGGCTTGCAGATCCGCACTGTAAAACACCAGCAAGGCGGAACCTGTTGTTGAATCAGCAGCCATATTAGCCTGGTAGAAACCGCCATCTAAGCCCTGACCGGAAAAAGCGATGTACTCTGGCCCGTAATCGACAAAACTCCAGCCAAATACCTGCTGAAAGAACGCCTTAGTGCCACTAAGATCCTTAGCAGCAAACTCCACATAGTTCAGCTTGTGGTGCTGATCGGCCAAAGCCTGTTCCATATTCTGCTCACTCATAGGTTATTCCTTCCATATTTTTATTTTTCACACCGCTTGTTTCATGCTGGCAGCTATTCCGGTGCGGGTTAACACTGCTGCACGTTATTCAGCCTCTTGTGCTTCCAACACCGTCAGCAGATCCCGCAAGCTCTGATTCAGAGTAGCAAGAGAATCGCCATCAAGACCTGATATCAAGTTGAGGCCATTTTGCACATGATGGGGCAATACCTGCTCGATCAGCTCCAGCCCCTTATCACTCAGTTTCACCAGCTTACTGCGGGCATCATCCGGATTGGGCAGACGTTCAATCAGACCTTTCTTTTCCAGCTGAGTCATGCGATTGGTCATGGTGCCGGATGTCACCATCAGGGTGGAAAACAACGCCGTAGGTGCAAGGCAATAAGGTGCTCCGGAACGCCTCAAAGTCGCCAGTACATCAAACTCCGGCTGATTCAGGCCGTGTTCCAGAAACACCTTTTCAATCTTAGGTGAAAGCACTGCTGCTGCCCGTTTCAGACGCCCCAGCACCTCCATCGCAGTCAGATCAAATTCCGGTTTTTCCCGCTGCCACTGGCTGATAATGCTATCAACCGCATCAGGCTGATTATTCTGTTTTTCGCTCATTACAGGATCCACTATTTTTAAATTTATCTTGACCTCAAGATAAATTAGGTTCAATCTGGATTTATCTTAACTTCAAGATAAATTGTTTTTACTCCTCTGTCGAGTGTTCGCAGGCTTTGTCATTCAAAGCAAACAAGCCAGACCGGGCACGCTATCGACAAGGGAGCAACCGAGGTGAACCATGAATCCTTTTACACTCTTGCTACTCACCGCCCTAGGCCCCGCCAGTTGGGGCAGTACCTATCTGGTGACATCCGAGTTTCTGCCAGCAGGGCTGCCTTTTACAGCGGCAGTAATCCGCTGTTTACCGGCGGGTTTGATCCTGATTGTTCTAAGCCATCTGCTTAGCAAGGCTGCTGCCTCAAAAGAGGGCTCAGCTACCGCCGTTCCACCCAGAACTTTATTCCCAGCCCGTGTTTTATTCCCAACCAAGGCTCAGTGGCCACGACTGCTGTTGCTATCAGCGCTGAATATCGGTTGTTTTCAGGCGATGCTGTTTGTCGCCGCATACCGTCTGCCCGGTGGTTTGGCTGCGGTGATCGGCGCAGTACAACCTCTGATTCTGCTGCTGATGATCTGGGCACTACAGAAACAACCGCCGGGCAAAATCGCTTTTACTGCCTGCATCACAGCTGTGATCGGAATGGCTCTGCTGATTCTGACACCCGCTAAAAGTGAGCTGGCTGCCGAACAACTCAGCTGGGATCTGATCGGTATTGGTGCCGCAACACTGGGGGCTTTAAGCATGGCGCTTGGGGTTTATGTCACCCGCTATGGGCAAGGCTCAGATCCGGCATCAGACAGCAAGCCAGAACTGCCCCTGATCGCCCTTACCGGCTGGCAGCTGACTTTGGGTGGTCTGATGCTACTGCCACTGGCGCTGTTTCTGGAACCTGTACTGCCAGTGCTAACTACGGAGAATCTACTGGCGTACGGCTACCTCGCTCTGTTTGGCACCCTGATCGCGTATCTGCTCTGGTTTCAGGGGATTAAAAAGCTACCTGCAGTGATGGTTTCCACGCTGGGACTGTTAAGCCCGCTCACCGCAGTAGCACTGGGTTGGGTCTTTCTGGATCAGGCAATTGAAGGCTGGGCACTGGCAGGACTGATTTTAGTGGTACTCAGTATTCTTGCGGTTCAGCTCTCACCCTGGCTGCCGGAGCTATTTAAGGCACTTTGGCCAGAAACAAAACACAGGTCAGAAACAAAACACACAGGTCAGAAACAAAACACACCGGTCAGAACCAAAACACGGCAGCAAGAACACCGTTAACGAACTTCAGTAACAAGCAGCAATAACGGCCAGCAATTACAAACATCAATTCAGAATAAAGAGGTAACTACGATGACTTCAGTACAGGATGCAATTTTACAGCGCAGCTCCACCAGCAAATATCAGCCGGACTATGTGATTGAACCGGAAACACTGGCACAGCTGGTTCATCTGGCAGCACATTCTCCATCAGCCTATAACCTGCAGAACTGGCGCTTTATCGCTGTCACCGCTCCAGAGGCGAAAAGCCTGTTAAGAGAAGCCGCTTACGGCCAGCCGCAGGTAGAAGCGGCATCAGCAACCTTTATCGTCTGCGGACAACTGGCCGCCCATAAAGCGCTGGAACAACGTCTTGGCGAATCGGTCAGTGCTGGCATTATTCCGCAATCCATTGCGGATAGCTGGGTTAAGGCTGCGAGTCAGAGCCATGAAGGTAATGCTCAGCTGCAACGGGATGAAGCAATACGCTCCGCTTCCTTGGCTGCAATGAGTTTAATGCTTGCCGCTGAAGAACTGGGGCTGGCAACAGGTGCTATGGGTGGATTTGACGGGGAGCAGCTAAAGCGCCACTTCCCGCTCAATGAAGAGGATTTGCCGGTGATGCTGATCACCATCGGCAAAGCTGCTGAAGGCAACTGGGCACAGAAAGCCCGCCGCCCTTTGGACGAAATTCTGACCCTGATCTGATCAGTTTCGTCTCAGAAACAGCTACTCCGACAGCGGCGAGATCTGATAGAGCTTTCCGCTGTCCGTTGCGAAGTAGATCCAACCTTCCGGACTTTGGGTCACATCCCGAATGCGCTCATTGAGAGAGGTCAGCATTCGGGTTTCACCGATAATAGCGCCCTCTTCACTCAGGTGGATATGGTTCAGGTGCTGTTTCACCAGAGCTCCGGCAAAGAGATCACCCTGCCATTCAGGGAAAGCTTCACCGCTGTACACCATCAGGCTGGATGGTGCGATCGAAGGTATATAAACCCTGACCGGATCGACCATACCGGCTTTATGCTCGACGCCAACCGAAATCGGCCCCCAGTATTCCTTACCCTGCGAGACTTCCGGCCAGCCATAGTTATTGCCCGGTTCAATGATATTCAATTCATCACCACCCCGCGGGCCATGCTCAATCGCCCAGAGACGCTCCCTGAATGAATCATAAGCCAGCCCCTGCGGATTACGATGGCCGTAACTCCAGATCTCGGGACGTGACGAAGATTGACCATAGAAGGGATTATTTCGGGAAGGTTTGCCGGTAAAAGTCACCCGAAGAATGCTGCCGGCATGGGTTTTACGATTCTGGCCGTTGGGACGCTCACCGCGATCACCGATAGAAAAAAAGACATAGCGTCCCGGATCAAAGGCGATCCGGCTACCGAAGTGATAGTTAGTCGAGGTGGCGGAGTCAGTCTCCAGCAGTACCTGCCACTGCTCAATCCGGTACTGATTAAAGCCTTCACCGGTGAGCAGAAAACGCCCGAGAACCGTTACCGGATTGCTGTTATTCTGACGACGGGATTTCTCCGGTAACGCGCTGTAAGTGACATAGATCCAGGGTTCTTTCTCAAACTCAGGACTGGGTTTCAGATCCAGTAAACCACCCTGCCCTTCGAAATAGATATCCGGCAGCCCCGGCAGATATCGGGTTTTATCTTCAGCCCGGGAATAGACCCCGATACGACCGTCCCGCTCAGAAAAGATCAGAGTATCCTGATCAACAAACTCAAAAGCCCAGGGCAGGCGGAAACCATCCTGAATCATCTCAACCTGATAGCCCGCCTCCCGACTGCTATCCGTCAGAACCGGCGCAGCCCCAGCAATAGCTGAACAGAAGATCAACAAACCAGACGCTTGTCGGAACCAGTGCTTCATAGTGTTTGCTCCCCCTCTTATCCGGAACCGGCCATTCACGGACTCGATATCTGATCCTTCAGATCACTCAATTAACCACCGCCCTCAACGCGGCTTTTCTTAACCTTAGCAGAAGGCTTAACTGCTTTTCAGCAGAGGTATTTAACTGCAGCGTTTCATTCTGTTATCGAAAACGTGTTTTATCCGCATTTTCTACAGGTGACGTATTGACCCGGACGAATTCAAAAACGCACCAAAAAGACGCACAAAATGACTCATAAAAGCTCACCAAACACCAAAATAGACCATACAAAACCAAATAGTCAGTAAAAACATCTAAAAAATCAGGCACAGGACTTGCATTTAACTGCTTACAACGTGACTATCGTTGCTCCTTATTACCCACCCCGGCGATCCCGGTGGTGGGGTTTTTTACGAGGCGGGCAATCCCTGCTAAGTGAGGTTGTATGTTCTCTGCATTGATGCGTCCTATTCGTCGTACAGACCCCCTGTCTGTATTCAAACGCTATTACAGTCTTTTTGAGGGCTGCTTTCTGGTAGCACTCGGTATCTGGTTTCTGAAAGCTGCCGGTTTAATGGTCAGTGGCACCGCTGGTTTATCACTGCTGCTGATGCGATGGGTACCGGAACTCAGCTTTGGCCTGCTGTTTTTTATTATCAACCTGCCCTTCTTTGCTCTGGCACTGAAAACCAAACCTCTGGCTTTTGCCCTGAGAACCCTGCTGGCGATGATATTGGTTTCGGTGCTGACGGATCTGATGATTCTGCACATTCAGCTGGAAACCCTGCCCAAGGTGATTGCAGCCTTTGCCGCCGGTGGTCTGGTCGGTGTTGGTTTGTTGGTAGTCTTTCGTGAAGGCAGCTCACTGGGCGGCATCAATATTCTTGCCCTCTGGCTGGAAGATAAATTCCATATTCATACCGGAAAATCTTTGATGTGGTTTGATATCGCTCTGCTGCTTCTGGCGGCAGTGACCATCACACTGGAACAGATCGGTTATTCCCTGCTTTGCTTTGTGGTGATGAGTTCTGTACTGCGCCGCTACCATAAGATGAATCACACCTCGGCAAAGAATGTGAAACAGCCGATGGGTGATCAGGCGTAAAATCTGATAATTTAATATCCTGCTATCGAATCAAAGCTAATCCAAGACACAAAAAAAGCCCCTTGCAGCAAATGCTGCAAGGGGCTTTTTAGTAGCGGTTGGCGCTGCTGGTTAAGCGGCTACCAGACCTTTCTCCAGAATCAGAGCGCTGGCTGCTGCCAGTACTGCATTCAGGTTAGCGGCTACGGTATCTTCACTGATGGCAACGCCCGCATTAACGGAATCACCAATCTTCACCTGAACGTAGGTCACGGCTTTCGCATCGCTACCGGCAGACAGTGCATGCTCGGAGTATTCAGCGATCTGAACCGGCTGACCAATATAACCAGACAGAGCTTCAGTCAGCGCATGGATCGCACCGTTACCATCACCGGTCAGGTCGATGGTCTGATCACCACAACGGATTGCCGCGTTCAGGAAGTCTTTATCGCTACGCTCCAGCTTGTAGGTTACCAGCTCGAACTGGTTTTCAGTGTTCAGATAATGCTGCTGGAACAGCTCCAGAATTTCTGCCTGCTTCAGCTCTCGGGCTTCCGCTTCAGTGTGTTTCTGCACCTTACCGGCAAACTCAATCTGCAACCAACGTGGCAGTTTCAGACCCAGCTCAGCTTCCAGAATGTAAGCCACACCGCCTTTACCGGACTGACTGTTAATACGGATAACCGCTTCATAGCTGCGACCCAGATCTTTCGGATCGATCGGCAGATACGCAACTTCCCATGGCTGAGAGGCATCGTACTTGCTCAGACACTTCTTGATCGCATCCTGGTGGCTACCGGAGAATGCGGTGTAAACCAGCTCACCGATGTACGGATGACGCGGGTGTACTTCCAGATTGGTGCAGGACTCATAAACCTGAATGATTTCGGTCACATCAGCCAGATCCAGCTCAGGATCAACACCCTGACTGTACAGGTTCATCGCCATGGTGATCACGTCCATGTTACCGGTACGCTCACCATTACCCATCAGTGTACCTTCAACACGGTCAGCACCGGCCATAACACCCAGCTCAGCGGCTGCTACTGCACAACCACGGTCGTTGTGGGTGTGCATACTGATTTCCAGACACTCACGATGTTTGATATTGCGGCAGAACCATTCAATCTGATCGGCAAATACGTTTGGCGTTGACATCTCAACGGTCGCCGGCAGGTTCAGAATGATCTTACGCTCAGGATCAGCGCCCCACTCTGCAACCACGGCATCACAAATCTCTACGGCAAAATCCAGCTCGGTACCGGTGAAGCTTTCCGGAGAGTACTCCAAACGCCATTCGGTATCGGTGTGCTTCTCAACACGCTCTTTCACCATACGCACGCCGTTTACAGCGATGTCGATGATCTGATCACGCTCTAAGCAGAAAACCTGCTCGCGCTGTACGGTAGAGGTGGAGTTATAAACGTGCACGATCGCTTTCTTAGCACCTTTCAGCGCTTCAATTGTACGGTCGATCAGTGCTTCACGAGCCTGAGTCAGAACCTGAACCGTAACGTCATCCGGAATCATGTTCTCTTCGATCAGGGCACGTACAAAATCGAAATCTGGCTGAGATGCAGCCGGGAAGCCCACTTCAATCTCTTTGAAGCCCAGTTTAACCAGTAGCTGAAACAGTCGCTTTTTCTGCTCAACGGTCATCGGGTCGATGAGCGCCTGATTACCATCACGCAGGTCAACGCTACACCAGGTCGGTGCTTTGTCGAGAACCTGATTCGGCCACTGGCGGTCAGGTAAGTTGATGGTTGGAAAAGGACGATATTTCTTATGGTCAAAACGGCTCACGGTGAGCTCCTTACATATGTTTGTCTGGTTATCACGCCTTGCAGTATGGGCGGATTCCAGCCGTTCTTAATTCAGTTATCACGGGTTGTTTTGTAATCACTTTGACGCTTTCGGGTTAAAAAGCGTTGGCAGGTGCAATACGCTGCCCTTAATCAGCTGGCTCTTGTGAAGCGCTGTATTGCACGTGGTGAGGTCCCTTATGAGGTAAGTTCCTGATACGCCTAGCAATAATCGCTTAACAATAACAGAACGAGGCCCAGTGCTGCCAACGGAAACTAGTATATAAAAATTGTTCTGCATCAGGATTGCGAAAACGCGCCAAAAACTTTAGATTTCGCAATATTATTCCAAACATTTCTACTTTTGAGCAATTTTATATTTTCAGGCAACTTTCAGGCTAAACTGAGCATCAAGATTTCAGTGAATCCTGCAATTTAGAAGCAGAAAGCGCTTAACTACCGACATTTCCCCCTCAGGGAACATTTAAAGGAACACCCCATGATCAAGCTCGACCGTACCGACCGCCGCATTCTCGAAGCCCTGCAGGAAGACAGCCGTATCAGCAATCAGGATCTGGCGGAAAAGGTAGGTCTGTCCCCGTCCCCCTGCTCCCGTCGGGTGAAACAGTTAGAAGAAGCAGGTTTTATTGATCGCTATGTGGCGCGATTGAACCGCTCCAAGCTGGATCTGAAACTGACCGCCTACATTCAGATCGCACTGGATCGCCACACTCCAGATCGTTTTGAAGCCTTTGATAAAGTGGTCAGCCGTTGCCCCGAAGTCGTCGAGTGCTATCTGGTTACCGGCCAGAGTGCGGATTACACGGTAAAAGTCGTGGTGCCGGATATGGAATATTTTCAGGAATTTCTGCTGAACACCATCACTCAGATTCCCGGTGTAACCGGCGTTCATTCCAGCTTTGTGATGAAGCGCGTAGTGGATACCACGGCTGTCTCTCTAAGGCATTTGGGCTGATTTCAGCTTGATAGGAAGTCCCAATAAGCTAACGGTAAGTACAGGCTTTTCTGGGGCGGGCGTGCAATTTAAGGTAGAATGCGCAGCCTTTTTTACACCAGCGTTTATGCTGTATTGATCAGCACAGTTTTATTTTCTTTTATCGTTTACGGAATCTGTCATGCCTGCATCCAAAAGCTCCGCCCCGTCTAAAAAAGTTAACCCCTGGCAGCAGGCGAAAGCAGCCAAAGAGAAAGCGATCAAAAAGCAGCAGTCCAAAGTTACCGGCCTGCACCCACGCAACCCTCATCGCGGTAGCGAAGGTAAAAGCGACAAGTACGATTTCAACCGCCTGTGCCAGCTGGTGCCTGCCCTGAAAGATAAGCTGATCACCACGCCCCGTGGCGACACCTCTATCGATTTCAGTGATGCAGAAGCGGTGAAGATGCTCAATACCGGTCTGCTGTATCAGTTCTACGGCATTCAGTTCTGGGATATTCCACAGGGTTACCTCTGCCCTGCGGTTCCGGGTCGTGCTGATTACATTCACAATCTGGCCGACCTTTTAATGCAATCCGGTCAGCGTAAACAGCCGCCAAAAGGCAAAAAGATCACAGCTCTGGATATCGGCACGGGTGCGAACTGCATCTACCCGATTATCGGCAGTCAGGCTTATGGTTGGTCGTTTGTTGCTTCGGATTCCAGTGATGTGGCTTACAACACGGCAAAACAGCTGGTGAAGATGAACCGCAACCTGTCCGGTCGCGTGCGTTGCCGTAAACAGAAAGACACCCAGCATATCTTCCATGGCGTGATCGGTAAGAAAGAGGTGTTTGATCTGACTCTGTGCAACCCGCCGTTCCACGGTTCTGCGGAAGAAGCTCAGGCAGCCAGTCAGCGCAAAGTGGACAATCTGGCTAAGGACGATGCGGTACTGAACGAAATCGGTAAAGCTCCACTGAATTTTGGCGGACAACAGCCGGAACTCTGGTGTGAAGGCGGTGAAGTCGGCTTCCTGCAAACCATGATCGAAGAGAGTAAAGATTTTGCCGGTCAGTGCCTTTGGTTTACCAGTCTGGTATCCCGCAAGGAACACCTGCCAGTACTTCAGCAACTGCTGGCAGATGCCGGGGTGGCTCAGTCGAAAGTGCTGGAGATGGCGCAGGGCAACAAGATCAGCCGGATTCTTGCCTGGAGTTTCCTGACAACGGAAGAACATCTCGAATGGTCTGAAATCAGCTGGGATGCCCCTGAGGAATAAGCATTCTTCGGATAAAGAAGTACATTGGATAAATAAGTACATTCAAGGAGCCTCAATGTCCGATCTGCAGTTACGCTATTTTCTGGTTTGCGCCGAGGAAGGCAGTTTTACCGGTGCGGCAGATCGGCTTGGACTCTCTCAACCCGCACTCAGCCAGCAGATCCGTAAGTTGGAACAGGAGATGGGCATCGCGCTCTTCACCCGTATCGGCCGGGGCATACAGCTGACCGCCGCAGGCCGTCAGCTCTGGGGCAAGGTTTACCCTCTGTTCAGTGATGTGGATCAGGCGATCCGGGAACTGCAATTTCAGGAAGGTGTTATTGAAGGCACCATCGCCATCGCTGGCCCCCATACTGCGCTCTCCTATCTGCTGACACCACTGATTAGCCAGCATGCCAGTGAACACCCGGATGTTCGCTTTCAGCTCCATGCCCGCAGCAGTCAGGAAGTGATTCAGCTTACCTATAACCGTACTGTGGATTTCGGACTGGTTCACAGCACCATGGTCTTGCCCCCAGAATTGGATGGCGAGCTGATCCACGATGAAAAACTGGTGGCGATCTTTGCTGAGAGTCACCCCGCAGCTGATCATCTGCAACAGAATGGTGAACTGCCGCCAAACACACCAACACTGCTCTTCCCCAAGGGTTATGCCCTGCGCCGGGCCGTTGATGCCGCCTTTGCAGATCAGCCATTAAATGTTGCTATGGAAGTGGAAACCGTTGATGCCATGCTCAATCTGGCTCGCAGGGGATCAGGGGTTTGCTTTGCCCCTCGTTACGTCGCTGAACAGCAACCGGGACTGGCCTTCGCCGAGGTTAACAATCTGGATATTACCCTGTCACTGATGCTGGTTACCCGCTACGGCAAAGCGATCCAACCGATCACCCAGTGTTTTATTGACCAGCTAAAAAGCTACTGCAACCGGAGCTAAAACCGCTCCTACTTAGCACCTCTATTCCTCCATTCATAAGCCTGACTTATAGCTTATATAGTTTGTCCCGCCTACCTTGCCCCGGTTTAGCGCTCTAAACTGATCGTCAATTCGTTTCCCCATTCGCCATCAAGGACGCTTTATGATCGATGATCCGCTGTTTTATCTGGTAGCTATTCCTGCGGTGCTGATCGTGGGTATCTCGAAGGGTGGTATGGGTGGTGGCCTTGGCATGGTAGCGGTGCCGATTATTTCGCTGGCGATTCCACCCTTTCAGGCGGCAGCAATTATGCTGCCCATTCTGTGTGCGATGGATCTGATCGGCCTGTGGGGATTTCGCGGTAAGTACGATAAAACCAATCTGAAGATTCTGCTGCCTGCAGCCATCTTGGGGATCGTGCTTGGAGCGCTCAGTTTCAGCCATCTGACCGAACAGCACATCAAGCTGATGATCGGCCTGATCGCGACCCTTTTCACCCTGAACTACGCCTGGCAAAAGTTGCACCGTAAGCCGGAAAAAGTCACTCAGGCCGATGCGATTAAAGGCTCGTTCTGGGGGGCTTTGGCAGGCTTTACCAGCTTTAGTGTTCACGCCGGTGGCCCACCGATGAATATCTATATGCTGCCACAGAAGCTGGATAAAACTCTGTTTGTAGGAACCACGGTGATCTTCTTTGCGGTGGTCAACTTCACCAAACTGATTCCCTATGCCTGGCTGGGACTGCTGGACAGCACCAATCTGATGACCTCACTGGCGCTACTGATCTTTGCTCCTGTGGGCGTTTACTTCGGTATGTATCTGCACAAACGCATCAATGACTTCTGGTTCTATATGGCCTGTTACGGCTTGCTGTTTGTCACCGGGGTAAAGCTGATAGCAGAAGGTATTGCGGGGGTATAAGGACAACAGTCCAATCGGGTTAAAAACCCCTTCACATCCCTGTTGAAGAGGGAGCACCTGAACTCAACTGTTCCAGACAGCCTTTGATCATGGCTGCCGCTTTATGATCAGTAGGTTTTATAGGGCAGGAATTTGCCCGACATCACCACATTCACACGGTCACCGTTCGGGTTAGACTCGCGCTGAATATCCATCGAGAAATCGATAGCGCTCATTATGCCGTCACCAAACTCTTCGTGGATCAGCTCTTTCAGGGTAGTGCCGTAGACATTGATCAGCTCATACCAGCGATAGATCAATGGATCTGTTGGCACTGCCGTCGGCAGAGAGCCCTTATATGGAGTAATCTGCAGCCAGGCCACCGCTTCATCCGACAGTTTAAACAACCCGCCCACCGTTTCTGCCTGAGTTTTGCTCATTGCCATCTGCCCCAGGCAGGCTGCAGTGACCCACTCCTTCGATAGCCCGACTTCACGGGCAACTTCTTTCCATTGAAGGCCCAACATCGCTTTTTGCGTCAGAATCAACGCAGTAACTTCTTCACGGCTTTTAATCATAGATTCACTCCTGTTTGACTCAGCAGATAAAGCACAAGGATCAAGAGCACACCGGATACCGACTGCCAGAAAGCAACAGGATTACGTTCTAGCAAGGGCGGTTTGGTGCGGTTGAGAAACTTTTTCGAGGGCTGACCAAGAGCAAAAACAAACTCTGATAGTTCATCAAAGCGCTTGTAGGGATCAGGCTGCAGGGCTTTTTTCAGCGGTTCGTCAACCCAAGCCGGAACCTGACTGTCCGGACGAGTAACCGACTGATAGATCAGCCGATACTGGGCACTCCGGCTTTTCGCCCGGGGCACTTCAGCACCATAGGGGTAATCACCAGAAACCAGGTAGTAGGTCAGCACCGCTAGCGAGAACTGGTCGGATCGAGCACTGCCCGCCTCTCCCAGAAAATACTCAGGTGCGGCATAAAGGGCGGTTCCCGCCAGATAGCTTTGCGGGTCACCGGCAGACTCAGCAAGACCGGACACATAGGTTGAACCAAAATCGATAATCCGTACCGTTCCCTGCCGGTCGATCAGAATATTTTCCGGGCGAATATCCTGATGCAACATCTCCAGCCGGTGAAAGCTCTGAAGGCCACGGGCAACCTGCGTGATGATATTACGGACCTGATCCAGAGATGGTTCAGGGTGGTCATGTCGCCACTGCATCAAATTCTCCCCTTCGATATATTCCGTCAAGGTATAGAGATAATGTCGCTTATGCTCCCTGAGAATCGGCTTAAGGACATGGGGACTACTGATGCGCCGGGCGACCCACTCCTCCAACAGAAACTGTTCCAGATATCCCGGCTGTTCCCGCTGATCATCAGAAGGAACCTTAAGCGCCATCAGAGTATCTTCTCCGGGAAAACGGGCCAGATAGACATGGCTTCGACTGTTGGCGTGCAACTGCCGAATGACCTCAAGCCCATCAAAAACGCAGGGTGGCTCAAGCACAGGGGCAGGTGGCAGATAATCCGCATCGTGAAAAATTTCGTTGGGCTTTGCATCCGGCAGCTCATCAATCTGCACCAACTGAATCGTCAGATTGTCATCACTGCCTCGATTCAGGGCATGCTGAACCAGTGCAGAAGCTACGGTGTCGAGATCATGAGGAAAGAGTCGCAGGTAATGTTTCAGTGTCGCTTCATCAAGATAATCATAAACCCCATCCGTAGCCAGAATATAAAGATCACCCACTACCACCTTATGATGACGAATATCCAGATCCAACTGGCTGTCGAAACCTAATGCACGGCTCAGATAACTGACTTCCGGTGAGATCACCAACCGATGATCCTGAGTCAGTTGCTCCAGCTGGTTATCCTGCATACGGTAGATGCGACTATCTCCCACATGAAAGAGGTGTGCGGTGTTGGATTTGATAACCAGAGCACTAAAGGTACAAACAAAACCCTTATCCATCTCAAAGCGGAGATCACTGCGCTGGGTTTGAGAATGCAACCAGGCATTCACCGCCTTTAATACCTGTTGAGCTGACTTGCGCACCGACCAGGCATCAGACGTTGAATAATAGTCATCAAGGAAGCTTTTTACGGCGGTCTCACTGGCCACCTGACTGACCTGACTACTGCTGATGCCATCCGCTAAAGCGATAGCGATCCCCTTCCGGCTTAATTCAGGCTCTTTTGGAATATAGATACCGTGAAAGTCCTGATTAACCTCTTTTGCACCTGCCGTTGAGTACTGACCAACACTGACTTTCAGTGTTTTTTTGCTTTCGCTAGACGGAGCAGCCTCCGCTTCTGGCACCTTCGGCTTAATCCCGGGCAGAACGGCAGTACTATTTTTCTGCATTGGAGACAGCTCCGGATTTGAAAGCGAATCTTGATTTAAAGACAGGCCTTGCTCCGAATCCATACCCATCACGCTCTGTTGCTCCCCATGCTCAGAGGTAAATGACTTAAAAGGCGGTGTGTTGTCGTCTGGGGTGTTATGGCTCATACCAGAACTCCTGAACGTATGGGTATGAATTTGGGATGACCCGAATAGCCCCTGCACAGCGCTACCCGAGTCAGAAAGATGCTTCGCCAGCCAGGGCGAAGCGAAGGTTTAAGCGATTGTGCGTTTCTTAGCAGTACGCACATGGGTTGTGTAGAGCGTCAGACCGGTAAAGGCCAGGCCACCAACCAGATTCCCCAGAGCCGTTGGGATTTCGTTCCAGATGAAGTAATCCATCACAGAGAAATCCCCCCCCATAATCAGACCAAACGGGAACAGGAACATGTTAACGACCGAGTGCTCAAAGCCCATGAAGAAGAACAGCATGATAGGCATCCACATAGCGATCACCTTACCGCCAACGGTGGTTGAAACCATGGCACCGACAACTCCCATAGACACCATCCAGTTACACAGCATGCCGCGGATAAAGATGGTCAACCATCCATCAAAACCATAGGCTGCATAACCCAGAGTTCGGGATTCACCGATCTTAGCCACCTTCTCTGCAATCGCTCCGCCATCGGTGTTATAGCCGTAGGTGAAGATGAACGACATCATGAAGGCAACTGTCAGAGCGCCAGCAAAATTACCCAGGAACACCAGTCCCCAGTTACGCAGAATCTGCTTTGGCGTGACACCGGGACGTTTATCCAGCAGCGCCAGAGGGGTCAGCATAAAGACGCCTGTTAAAAGATCGAACCCCATCAGGTAGAGCATGCAAAAGCCCACCGGAAACAGGATAGCGCCAAGAATGAACATGCCGGTCTGGACAGCCACCGTCACCGCGAATACAGCTGCCAACGCCAGAATCGCACCGGCCATATAGGCACGAATCACGGTATCCCGGGTCGACATGTAGATCTTAGCCTCACCGGCATCGACCATTTTGGTTACAAACTCTGAAGGTGCTAGATAAGCCATTTAGCTTCTCCTGTTCCATTATAAATTCAGCTACTGCTGACTTTCAGATTTCAGGCCTTTTGTTGATAACGGCGTCTGCGCTTTACCAAACAGCAGACATAAAAAAACGCCCATCCGGCTCAGAAGAATCTGAACCGAGATGGACGCCGTTATCCACGAAAGAAGCAAATTGTGTTGAGCACTGTGTGAAGTGCTCTATTCTTGAAATTCTGAAAGCTGAATTGCGAAGGCCGTGCCAAGAACTTAAAAATCTCTATAATTTCAGACAGTTAAGAACAAAACCATTATCTACTGGCGCTCCACACGTCCAAAGTCCATTCCAAAACCAACCCTTAATGGTGCCCTGCAACATAAAAAGCCCCAACATGGCGCAAAATTGATTTCTGTTTATCCGCAGAGGAGAAAATAACAAATGACCGGATCGAAACAGATCTTCAGACAGGGATACCGGAAGTGAAATTCTTGCAAAGGCAATCTGTATAGAAGCCCGCTTATAGACAGGAACATTCTCATAGAGTGGTAACTATAAATAGGGGCGTTAATAAACAGGAGTATTCATAAACAGGAGCAATGCCGGAGACAAAATGCAGAGCTTAAAAACCCCTTCACATCCTTGTTGAAGAGGGGTCACCTGACATGTGGGGCATGTCGATTCGGTAGGTTTCATAAAGCGTACGGATAAGTAATTGCCTTATCTTTAATGTGACGCTTTTATGAAAGAAATATTTTTAAATCATGTATAGAAAGACTAGACCCTGTTTTTCATCCGGTCAACACGAATTAGCTGAACCGTCATATTATCCTCGCTGCCACGATTTAACGCGTGCTGTACCAGAGCAGTGGCCACTGTTGGCAGATCATCCGGCAACAGGGTGACATAACGATTCACCACCTCTTCATCGATATAGGGATGCACACCATCTGAGATCAGCATAAACAGATCACCCGGCAGTATCTCAAGGCTATGCACATCAAGATCCGGAAAATTGCTGAAGCCCAGCGCCCGACTCAGTTTGTGCTCATCCGCAGCGGCCTCAAGCAGATGATCATGTGTCAGTTGGCGTAACTTACCCTCCCGCAGCAGATAGATACGGCTGTCTCCTACATGGAAGAGATGTGCGTACCGATCTTTCAGAATCATGGCGCTAAAGCCACACAGATAACTGCTGGTCAGATCAAAACGAAGATCAAAACAGCGGCTTTGTGAGTTTAACCAGAGATTGATCGACCGCAGCACCTGAAGTGCTGCCTGCTTAACCGTCAGATCATTGTTGGTGGCGAAGTAATCATCCAGAAAACTCTTTACCGCAATCTCGCTGGCAATATGACTGACCTGACTGGTATTGATGCCATCGGCTAATGCCAGAGCGATTCCTTTATTGGTTAACTCCGGCTCCTTTGGCAGATAAGCACCGTAAAAGTCCCGGTTCAGCGCCTTCAAACCTGCCGTTGAATACTCCCCCATGGATACTTCCAGAGCCTCCTGTTTACCTACCTGATAATCAGGTCGGCAGATTGGCGGTTCATTAGGGTGACAACGAGGCAAGGGCCTTTGATTGGTCTGGTCAAAATAGCCATTTAAGCCATCGGTATCCGCTTTCAGATCCAGACTATAGGGGTTGTGATACTTCAGAGGAACATAGCTCATGGTCATGACCTCATTGATAGTCCATTGGAAAAATTTAAAAAGGGTTCCGGTAGCCTCGGGGCACGCAGAGATACCGGAACCGAATAAATCGTTATATTTCCAGACTGATCCGTCTTTTTAATGACACTTAAGACTTTTGAGCACGGATCAACCTGCTTTAATAAGCCAATACGAAAAAGGCAGAAGCCGAAACGAAAAAAGGCGTCCATTTCTGCTTCGTGTAGAAACAGAAATGGACGCCTTTGCCCATAGAGTATTCGGTAGCTGTAACCCCAAAGAGCCACTTTCGCTCGGCTAAATTGTCGCTTTTATGACAAGCTGGTAAGCCTGAATCATGCCAAAAACCAGAAAACACTTTATTTTCAGCAGATTAGAAATTCCACACCTACTTTCTGGTCGGTAAAGGCCAATATTATGTGTAAAAACTCACCATTGCAGTGCAACAACTGACCTCAACTCCCCCATTCAGGTGCAGGAATAATCTAAATCGAGAGCGTGGTCACGGTTTGTCGCGCCACATGAATCAGACTGGTGTTCTTATTCATGGCCACCCTGCGCAAGCTCTGATAAGCCTTATCTTCAGATACGCCGTGTTTTTTCATCAGCAGGCCTTTGGCTCGCTCAATCACTTTACGATCCTCCAGCGACTGCCTGACCTCATTCAGCTCGGTATTCAGTTGCTGCAAACGACTGGCCTGTTGCTGAATCAGCTCAAAAAGCCCTCCCATCGCTTTCGGATCATCCGGTGATAAAGTTTCCTTACCCGATGCCAGACTGCCGTCGGTATCATCTTCTGCTTTCTGCAGAATAAGCGCTTCAAGATTGTCGTGATTCGCCGCCATCTCATCACGGGCTTTATCCAGTTGCTGCTGGATCAACAGAATCAGATCTGCCAACAACAGATGCTCCAGCTCCTGCATCGCATTGATACGGTTGGTTGCAACATCAAACCAGACCTCTGTCATCGCATCAGGAATAGGGCTGGTGCCCGCTTTACGGTAAACCTGTCGCAGCTTTAACAGCTCATGACTGCAGTCCAAAGCCTCAATTTCGCGCCACTTGCCGACATGAGCCGCTTCACTGTGGCTCAGGAAAAGATCAAAGCAGTTGCCCTGGGCATCAAACAGCAGGTCAAGCTGTTCAAGGGTTTCCAGATCAAACTCGCCTGCGGCAAAACCGATTGCACCAAAAGCACGCTCCTGACCGGCATACTCCTTACCCTGCAACAGATTAAACAGTGCCACCAAAGCCCGTGCAGTTTCCGGGCAGGTTGAGCGATCGGCAACTTCAAAAACCACCTGAAGTAAGCGGGAAATCACCTGGCTGAAGTGCCCGGTCGCTTCAAGTGCTGAAATTTGATATTTACTTATCTGGGGCCGAACCGGTGCTAACTGATCCAAACCGTTCAGAGCAAAAGCGACCCGGCTATAAAAGGATGCCTTATGGTGAAGACCGCAGGAAAAACTGTTCAGCAATCCACGAAATGCTTTCTCTGCTATTGCTACCTCCTGTAATTGGTTCACGCGCTCATCAGCAAAACGCTTGCCTTCTGACACCAGATAGATATTGCTGAGGCCACGTTCCTTCTGCAGCTCATGGATCAGCTCCGTTACCACAGTCACCAGATGGCAGCTCTCGCTAAGCTGCGTCAGTTGTTTGTGCTCGCTCTGATGGGCTGCGAGAAAATAATCGATGGCCAGAGTGTCCCGTTTCGTGGCTGGCTGTTTTACAGATAGCTGCTTCATAGGTAGCCCTTACATTCAGTAATAGCAGTAAAGTGATAACTAAATGACGCTGTAGAAAGCCCGGTTGTATAAATGCAGTGGAGATAAAAATTCGGGTAAAAAGTACTTTCTAAGCAACACCTTAAAAGAGCAAAAAGCAGACCAAAGCCTCAAACACCTCTTAAACCCAGTCAAAGCAGCTTTCTGAAGCTTTGCTCTACCCTTTGTCACTGTTTTTTGTGCACCACAGACAGCCATCCAAGCACCAAGACGCACCATTGCTGCACAAGCTCACAACAGACAAACCCCAGCAAAAACCACCCCAAAATCCGCTAACTCACTAATCAAAAAGACTTTTTCAGAATCTGGCACAGCCAATGCTTTATCCAGATCAAAGTTACTCAGGCAGAGCGCACCGCAACTCTGCATGCGATTGAGACAAGCAAAGGCGCTTGTACCTCCCCCCTTCCACAGGACGGAGTGTACAAGCGCCTTTTTTATTTTCAGCGATTGGAGAAACAGATGATGACCCGAAAGAATCAGCCTTTATCAGCCGCTAAACGAACTTCCGTTGCATCCGGCAGCCGTCGCAGCTTTATGAAGAAAACTCTGGCACTGGCTACCGCCGCTACCTTTGGCACTTTTTTAAGCTTCAGCGCCAGCCACGCTGCCTCTCTGGGTTATCCGGAGAAAGAAGAGCTTAAGTTTGGTTTTATCAAACTGACCGATATGGCTCCTCTGGCAGTCGCCTATGAAAAAGGCTACTTCGAAGACGAAGGCCTGTACGTCACTCTGGAAGCTCAGGCTAACTGGAAAGTGCTGTTGGATCGCGTGATCGATGGGCAGCTGGATGGCGCACACATGCTGGCGGGTCAGCCACTGGGCGCAACCATCGGTTACGGCACCAAGGCCGACATCATCACCGCGTTCAGCATGGATCTGAACGGTAACGGCATCACCGTTTCCAACGATGTCTGGGCTGAGATGAAGAAAAACATCCCCCACGAAAACGGTAAGCCGGTTCACCCGATCAAGGCCGATGCCCTGAAACCTGTGATCGAGAAATACCGTGGCGAAGGCAAACCCTTCAACATGGGTATGGTGTTCCCGGTATCCACTCACAACTATGAACTGCGTTATTGGCTGGCTGCCGGTGGTATTCACCCGGGCTACTACGCGCCACACAAAGGCGACACTTCAGGTCAGCTAAGTGCAGATGCGCTGCTCTCCGTTACGCCACCACCGCAAATGCCAGCCACTCTGGAAGCCGGCACCATCTACGGTTACTGCGTAGGTGAGCCATGGAACCAGCAGGCAGTATTCAAGGGTATCGGTGTGCCTGTGGTTACCGACTACGAGATCTGGAAAAACAACCCTGAGAAAGTATTCGGCGTATCCCGTAGCTGGGCTGAAGAGAACCCGAACACCCACATTCGCGTGGTTAAAGCCATGATTCGCGCGGCTCACTGGCTGGATGCAAACAACAACGCCAACCGTCCTGAAGCGGTGAAGATTCTGTCTAAACCTTCTTATGTGGGTGCGGATTACGACGTCATCGCCAACTCCATGACAGGCACCTTTGAATACGAAAAAGGCGACAAGCGTGAGGTTCCGGATTTCAACGTCTTCTTCCGTTACAACGCCACCTACCCGTACTACTCCGATGCGATCTGGTATCTGACTCAGATGCGTCGCTGGGGTCAGATCTCCGATGCCAAGCCTGATAGCTGGTACATGGATATCGCGAAGAAAGTTTATCGCCCTGACATCTACAAGCAGGCAGTAACCGCTCTGATTGATGAAGGCCAGATGAGCGCAAGTGACTTCCCGGATCTGAGCAAAGAGAGCGGCTTCCGCGCCCCTCAGAAACACTTTATCGACAACATCGTTTATGACGGTCGCCAGCCAAACGCGTATCTGGACAAGTTCGCCATCGGCCTAAAAAGCCAGGACAAGCTCTAAGCCTCCTGTCTTTAACCGCCAGAACAGAAAAATAAGTTAACAACCAAGCGCATAAACCAGCACTGCAACCTGCGTTGAAACCTGCAGTGCAATCTGAGCACTGCCCCGGAGCGGCAAACCCGCCGCTCCGGAACAGGAGGAAAGCAAGATGAATCCATCAATCAGTCAAACCAAATCAGCCGGATGGTTGAGCAAATTTACACAGGATCGCTCACTGGCTGAGATCTTCAGCCAGACCGCAAAGAATCTCTCCCTACCTCTGATCGGTATGCTGGTCTTCCTGATGATCTGGTCTATGGCCGCCCCAAGAGTCGTCACTTCTCTGGGCCAGTTCCCGGGACCGGCTCAGGTCTGGAGCCAGCTGGAAGGACTGGTTGTTGAACACCAGGAATCCCGCGCAAAAGAAACCGCTTTCTATGAGCGTCAGGAGAAGCGTAACGCTGACCGCGTAGCGAAAGATCCGACCTATGTACCTAAGATCCGCGATTACACCGGTAAACCAACCTTCTTTGATCAGATCGGTACCAGCCTCATTACCGTACTGGCGGGTTTTAGTGTCGCCACCCTGATTGCTGTGCCTCTGGGCATTGTGATCGGCCTCAGCAGCCCGCTGTACACCGCTGCCAACCCGCTGATCCAGCTGTTTAAGCCGGTATCCCCACTGGCCTGGTTGCCACTGGTGACCATGGTGGTGAGTGCGGTGTATGTCAGCGATGATCCTCTGGTATCCAAATCTTTCCTGACCTCCATGATTACCGTAACCCTGTGCAGCCTCTGGCCAACCCTGATCAACACTGCAGTAGGTGTGGCAGCGATTCCACAGGATCTTAAAAACGTCAGCCATGTCCTGCGTCTTAACTGGCTGACCCATGTGATCAAAATCGTACTGCCCTCTTCCATTCCTATGGTGTTTACCGGCCTGCGTCTGTCGCTGGGTATCGCCTGGATGGTACTGATCGCTGCAGAGATGCTGGCTCAGAACCCGGGCTTAGGGAAATTCGTTTGGGATGAGTTCCAGAATGGCAGCTCCAGCTCTCTGGGTCGCATCATGGTTGCTGTGATCGTGATCGGTCTGATCGGCTACCTGCTGGACCGCACCATGCTGCTGATTCAGCGCTGGGCATCCTGGGATAAAACTGCAGTACTGCGCTAATTGACCGAAACCGACAGATTAAAGACTTCACGGAGAATACGACTATGAACCGCACACATCTTGAGCTGACCGGCGTAGGTATCGAGTTTCCAACCCCGAAAGGCAGCTTCCGCGCACTGCAGAACGTCAACCTGAAGATCGAACAGGGCGAGTTTGTTTCCCTGATCGGTCACTCCGGTTGCGGTAAGTCCACCGTACTGAATATTGTCGCCGGTCTGCATCAGGCCACCGAAGGCGGTGTGCTGCTCAATGGCCGCGAAGTGAATGAGCCCGGCCCGGAACGCGCCGTGGTGTTCCAGAACCACTCGCTGCTGCCGTGGCTCACCTCCTATCAGAATGTTGAGCTGGCCGTTAAGCAGGTGTTTAAAGGCCAGAAAAGCAAAGCAGAGATGAAAGAGTGGATTGAGCACAACCTTGAGCTGGTGCACATGACCCACGCGATGCACAAACGTCCGGATGAGATCTCAGGTGGTATGAAACAGCGTGTGGGCATCGCCCGTGCACTGGCGATGGAACCTACGGTTCTGCTGATGGATGAGCCGTTCGGTGCTCTGGATGCCCTGACCCGCGCCCACCTGCAGGACTCTCTGATGGAGATCCAGAAGGATCTGAACAACACCGTGATCATGATTACCCACGATGTTGACGAAGCGGTACTCCTCTCTGACCGCATTGTAATGATGACCAATGGCCCGGCGGCAACCGTGGGTGAAATCCTGCATGTGGATCTGGAGCGTCCCCGTGACCGTCTGGCACTGGCGGATGATCCTCAGTACAACCACTACCGCAGTCAGGTGCTGAGTTTCCTCTACGAGAAGCAGCGTAAAGTTGAGCCGATGAGCCCAAAAAAGAAAGCTGACAGCTCAAAAACTGTCGCAAAAAGCAGCCCAAACGAAACCGGTAAGAAATCAGTGGAAGTAGCGTAGGTTTTGGGTAAGAAGAGCGTAACTTTGGGTAAGAAGCGGCGTAAGTTTTTGGTAAGGCCTCTATCAGATCTGTCCGTCTGATAACTCGCAAGTACTGCTCGTTTTAACATCTCGCCAGTACTTTTCCTCACGGCTCCCGGCTCAGGCCCGGAGCCGCTTTTTTTTGCTCTCAGGTTTTACTCCCAGATATTAAGACCAACCTGCCTTTCAAATGCACCACAAAGGCTCAGCAAAACAAGGCATTAGCACACTTTAAGCGCACTCAATTAACTGTCAAAACCCACCTAAAAACAGCAACCATCTGTTTTATATAGAATTTTTTCTTTTGGCACATCACCTGCTATATAGAAAACATAAGCAAAAGACAGCTGCCCCCTGCGTTTAAGCTTTAACAGCAACGCACCGAGGGACAGCACCAAAATTGATTTATTGAGCAATGGCGTTCATCTATCGGTTCCTGAAACCGTTTTTGATGAACGCCTTTTTTTATGCCTGAAAAAAACATCCCTGCCAGAGTTACAGGGCAGCGGGGTGAGCCAAAGGTGATGCAGATGAAACAGAAACTTGTTGTTGTCGGTAACGGTATGGCCGGAATCAAAGCGATCGAAGCTCTGATAGCTCATCAGGGTGATCGTTATTACGACATCACAGTGATCGGTGAGGAAGCGCACCCGAACTATAACCGCATCATGCTTTCACCACTTCTGGCTGATGAAACCGCGTTCAACGATATCGTGCTCAACCCGCTGAGCTGGTATCGGGATCAGGGCATCCACCTTCACCTGTCTGATCCTGTGATCACCATCGACCGCAAACAGAAAAATGTCATCTGCTTCTCCGGAATCCATTTTGAATATGATCAGCTGATTCTGGCTACCGGTTCCAAGCCTGCCAGCCTGCCTCTGCAAACCGACGGCATCGATGGTGTGATGGGTTTTCGTACGCTGGATGATGTGCATCAGATGCAACACAGTGCCCGTGATTTTCGCCACGCCGTGATTGTTGGCGGCGGCCTTCTGGGACTTGAAGCCGCAGCAGGTCTGGCGAAAAAAGGCATGCACACCACGCTTCTGCATCGCAGCGGCTGGATTCTTAACCGTCAGCTTGACGAGGTGTCCGCAGGCTATCTGCAACAGGAATTGGAAGGCCGGGGTATTCACTTCAGGCTGAAAACTCAGATTCGCGATGTTATCTCCCTTGATGGCCGTGTACACCAGCTGGAGCTGGACGATGACAGCCTGATCCATTGCGATCTGCTGATTACCGCAGCAGGTATCACTCCCGAGATCAATCTGGCAAAAACCTCTGGGCTTGCCTACGACAGGGGCATTCTGGTGAACGACCAGATGCAGACCACCGATAGCGACATCTACGCTCTGGGGGAATGCTGTCAGCACAGAGGCGAATGTTACGGGCTGGTGGCTCCGGTTTGGGAACAGGCTGAAATTCTGGGACAAAATCTCGCCCTGCGCTTCACACAGCCGATGCAATCTCTTATCGGTTATGAGGGCACCCGCAGTGCAACCCGTCTGAAAATCTCCGGCATCGATCTCTTTTCCGCCGGTGAAGTGGCAATCAAAGATGAAAACGAAAACAACTCTGCTGAAGTGCTGTGCTGGAATGATCCGGCGAAACAGAACTATCGCCGCCTGATCATCAGAGACAACCGCATTACAGGTGTTCTCCTCTACGGTGATATTCGCGAGGGCAACACCCTGTTTGAGCTGATGCAGCAAAACCGGGATATCAGTAACTTCCGTCAGAACCTACTTTTTGGCGGATTGGAAGCGGCACTGAAACAGCAGCCCATTACAGCAGAATCTGACGTATCAGGCATGTCAGGCGTATCAAACAGTGATAACGCTCCTATTCAGGAGACAGCTGCCTGATACGGCCGTCTATGAGACCTGATAACGACCCTTTTACGCTGGACAGATTATTAACAATCACACCCCCAATTATCTGATCTGTCCGGCTTTTTATTTCCAGAGCTGGCATCCGCTTGATTCCGGCTCAACGTTTTTAGCCGCTCCCAGAGCGAACGGAGAGACATCATGACAGAACTAAAATCCGACACTGCTTCTGATTCATGGCAAACCTGCACTACCTGCCCCTACTGTGGCGTGGGCTGCGGGGTTGAGGTATCCGGCGAAGGCGACAAGGTCAATCCGGTAAAAGGCAGCATCAGTCATCCGGCCAATCTGGGGCGACTATGCGTAAAAGGCTCTGCCCTGCATGAGACACTGGGTATGGAAGGCCGTTTGATGACCGCAAAAATCGATAATGCGGTGGTGACACTGGATAAAGCGCTGAATCATGTTGCAGATGGCTTTCGGCAAACGATCGACCAGTACGGCCCGGACTCCGTTGCCTTTTACGTCTCCGGCCAGCTGCTGACAGAAGACTATTACGTCGCTAATAAGCTGATGAAGGGCTTTATCGGCAGTGGCAATATCGATACTAACTCCCGCCTTTGCATGTCCTCTGCGGTTGCGGCTTATAAACGCGCATTCGGCAGTGACTCTGTGCCCTGCAGCTATGAAGATATCGAACTGGCAGATCTTGTAGTGCTGGTAGGTTCTAACGCCGCCTGGACACACCCTGTGGCCTATCAGCGCCTGAGTCAGGCCAAGCGCCATCGCCCGGAAATGCTGACTGTGGTGATCGATCCCCGTCAGACCGCAACCTGCGATGAGGCTGATCTCTATCTGGATATTGATCCCGGCACCGATGCTTTCCTGTTCAACGGTCTGCTGGCCTATCTGGCAAACTGCCACTGTCTGGATCACGACTTTATCAAACGCCACACCGAGAACAGTCAGGAGACACTGGACAGGGTATGTCAGGATTTCCCGAATCCGGTGCAGGATACCGCCCGCTGGACAGGTGTTGATGAAGATAAGATCGCCCGCTTCTTTGATCTCTTCGCCAGCCATCGCCATACAGTGACCCTGTACTCGCAGGGTGTGAATCAGTCCACCTCCGGTGTCGATAAGTGCAACAGTATTATTAACTGTCATCTTGCCACCGGACGCATCGGTGCTCCGGGCATGGGGCCCTTCTCCCTCACCGGTCAGCCCAACGCTATGGGTGGCCGTGAGGTCGGCGGACTGGCAAATCAGCTGGCGGCGCACATGGATTTCACTCCGGAAGCGATCGATATCGTCGGCCGCTTCTGGAACAGCCCGAATATGGCGACCCAACCGGGCATGAAAGCGGTCGATCTGTTTAAAGCAGTCGAATCCGGCCAGATCAAAGCGATCTGGATTATGGCAACCAATCCCGCGGTCAGCCTGCCGGATGCGGAACAGATCGAACGGGCTCTGAAAGCCTGTCCTCTGGTGGTGGTTTCCGAGTGTTTTGCCGATGCCGAAACGTTGGATTACGCCAATGTAGTGCTGCCTGCGGCGGGCTGGAGTGAAAAAGATGGCACGGTGACCAACTCTGAGCGCCGTATCTCCCGCCAGCGCCAGTTCAAACCTTTATTGGGCGATATCAAACCGGATTGGTGGCTGATCTCTCAGGTGGCGCAGAAGATGGGCTACACCGATGCCTTCAGTTACGCATCGCCTGCTGAGATTTTCCGTGAGCACGCCACCCTGTCCGGCTTTGAGAACCTTACCGGACAACCCGGTAGCCGGGACTTTGATATCAGCCTGCTGGCACGACTGACCGATGATGGCTACGATGCCCTGAAACCGATTCAGTGGCCGGTCAACAGCTCGAACCCTCTGGGTACGCCGCGCCTGTTTGTCGATCAACAGTTCTTTACTCCATCCGGCAGAGCTCGCTTCGTCAGCATTACGGCGCAGAAACCGGCGCTGGCTCCGGATCAGGAATACCCTTTTATTCTGAATACCGGACGGGTACGGGATCAGTGGCACACCATGACCCGCACCGCCCGCAGTAAGCGCCTGATGGCCCATATCAGCGAACCCTATGTGGAAGTGGAAACCAGTGATGCTGACCGACTAGGACTGGAACAGGATCAGCTGATCCGCCTACAGGGTCGGCAGGGGGAATTTTTGGGTCGGGTAAAAATTACCGATCAGCTGAAACAGGGTTCACTGTTTGCACCAATCCACTGGAACAACCGCTATACCAAGGCGGGTAAAGTGGATACCTTGGTCAACCCTTTGACCGACCCGATTTCCGGTCAGCCGGAATCCAAACATGCGCCGGTCAGAGTCGAACTCACCGATATGAACAGCTTCGGTTTTATCATGCAATGCGGTGCCGAACTGCCCCATGAGCTGGATTACTGGAGTCGTATTCCACTGGAAAACGGCACCTGTTTTGAAGTTGCCCACGGCACCGCTCTGGAAAGCACTCAGGTTTGGCAGGATCTCAGCAAAAGCACCGGTGAGTGGATTCGCTATACCGATGCAGCTCAGGGCATCAGCCGTGCCGCCTGCTTTATCGGAGATATTCTGAAAGTGGTTCTGATCTCAGCGCCACAACAAAGTGACCTGCCGGATCGTGACTGGATCGGTAGTCTGATCGGTCAGAGTGTTTCAGAAGAAGACCGACTGGCGCTGCTTTCCGGAAGTCAAAGCCAGGGAGCCAGTCAGGGTAAAACCGTCTGCGCCTGTTTCCAGGTGGGTGAAAATGCAATTCGTGAAGCAATTATGGGCGGTTGCTCGACACCTGAGGCACTGGGTAAAGCGCTTAAGTGTGGTACCAACTGCGGCTCCTGCATCCCGGAACTGAAAGCGCTGATTGCCGAGACACCTTGTGAAGTGCAACAAAAAGACACTGGCAAACACAACAGTAGCCTGCAACCAAAAGCAGAGATGGAAACGGCGGAATAATCCGCCGTTTTATTGTCTTCCGCTTAACCATCTCAACCGTTTCAGATCAGCTTAAACCTGTTAATCAGCAACCAAACCTGTTGACCAGCTTTAAGCTGCTTCTCCCGGGTTTGTGCCTCATTGATCCGAATCGTCAGACGGGTTTTATCCTCCGCTGGCGATGCAGATGCAAGGGTAACAACCACTCGACTGACCTCACTGACAACAGATTCAGCTGATCCGGATAATGCCTCAGGCACAATCGCCTCAATGTATCCCTGCAGTTGATTCGGGCAACTGACGCTCTGCAGAGGATTCACCGACAACAAAATATCTGCGGCATCAACTCTTGCTCTCAACAGAGCTGCCCCGTCGTCAGGATGCTGTCGGGCAGTTGCCCTGCTTCCCAAATATAAAAACTGATCGGTGCCGATAATGCGTGCCAGATTTTCACCAGATCCCCTAGCTAGTTCGATCAGGTTCGGTAGTAAATCATGGGGAATACCCGGCAGATTCTGCTGCTGCAGAACATCGGCCATCGAACCTTGAGCGATTAACTTACCCGCCTCCATCAGCAGCAGACTATCCCCCAGCTGAATCGCTTCTTCCAGTGAGTGGGTGACGTAGATAATGGGCAGCTTGAAACGCCCTTTAAGCGCAGACAGATAAGGCAAGATCTCTGCCTTACTGCTGCTGTCCAGCGCCGCCAGAGGCTCATCCATCAGCAGCAGATCCGGTGAGGTCAGAAGCGCTGTGGCGATGGCCACCCGCTGACGTTGCCCGCCTGATAAAGCCGTGGTTGGCTGATCCAGCAAGAGAGCAAGGTTCAGCAGCTGAATCATCTCCCCCGGATGAATCCTGCGTCTCGACTCATCAATACGCTCATAGCCAAACAATAGCTGCTGCTGAACCGTCAGATGAGGGAAAAGACTCGCCTCCTGAAAGACATAACCCAGAGAGCGCTGGTGAACAGGCAGGAAATTTCTCTTTTGTGCCCTCTCTTCATTTTCACTCCCAATGACTCCGCCCTCATTAGCTCTACAGCTATCGACAATGCTCTGCCAGCAGGTATCTCCCACCCAAACATCACCAAGGGCATCACTTTCAAGCCCGGCAATACTGCGTAACAGGGTGGTTTTACCGCACCCGGAACGGCCAAAGAGAATATGAATACCGCAGTCCGGTAGCTCAAAATCCACACTTAACTCAAAATCAGCACGCCGTAGCGCCAAATTGCACCGAATCCTTTGTTTGGAATCAGGCTTAACTGCTGAGATATCAGGGGAAAAAGTGGGTTTTAAAGAGGAATCGGCATTCATAGGCTGTAACCCGCAGACAAGAGTCCGGATCTTCGGTTTAGAGCAAAAACCAGAGTCAGCAATACCAGTGAGATCAGAATCAGCAGAAGCGACAGGCTATGTGCCGCTGCATAGTTCATCGATTCCACATGATCATAGATAGCGATTGAAGCAACCTGAGTTCTGCCGGGGATATTACCCCCTATCATCAGGATCATGCCGAATTCGCCAAGGGTATGAGCAAAAGAAAGCACACCCGCCGTTAGTATTCCCCGCTTTGACAAGGGTAAAACCACATGGCGGAACCGATCCAGCGGTGCTGATCTCAGAGTCGCGGCCAGCTCAAGCACACGACCTGAGGCAGCCGCGAAAGCGTTCTGCATGGGCTGCACCACAAAGGGCAGGGAAAACACCATGGAGGCGATCACCATTCCGGTAAAAGTAAATGCCAGATGCCCTACGCCTGACTGCTCCAGTACACCTCCGATCCAGCCTTCCGGACCCAGTAAAATCAGCAGATAAAATCCCATCACCGTTGGGGGCAGCACCATCGGCAGGGTGACCAGTGCCTCAATCACCACCCGATAACGGCTTTGTGTGCTTGCCAGCCACCAGGCCAGAGGGGCAGCAAGAATCAACAATAACAATGTACTGATCAGCGCCAGCTGCAGGGTTAACCAGAGCGCGCTGAGATCATCCATCGTAAGCGCTGAAAATAAGGACGTTGCTGAGAATGGGGCAGATTCTGGCATTAGTCGCGATCCGATAAGCTGGTCTGGTTTTCTGTGCTGCTGTTGGCAAATACCTGAGCCACGAGCATAGCCTGATAACCACTCTGGTAACCGGAAGCAACAATCAGGCTTCTGGCCTGATCACTCTGCAGCCAGCGCTGAAAACGAAAAGCCGCTTCCGGCTCTTTTGTTGATGCCAGCACGACCCCCTGCTGAATAATGGGATCGTAAAGTGACGGATCGGGAATCCATAACGAGCCTTTACCCGCTATCTCCGGATGACGCGCCTGAGACAGCGCAATAAAGCCCATAGGAGCAGCCCCGGAGATCACCTGAAACAGGGTCTGACGCACATTGCCTGAACGGATAATCTGTTGTGACTGATCCAGCTTTTGCCAGAGATTACGTTGGGTCAGCAGCTGACGGGCAGCTTCGCCATAGGGCGCGTTCACAGGGTTAGGGAGCGAGAGATAGCCTGCTGTCTGATCCAGTACTGCACCTCGGTTATCGACCAGATCAGCCTGCTTAGACCAGAGCACCAGTATGCCTTTGGCGTAAGTAAAACGGCTGCCGATAAGGGTCAGCCCTTCTTTCTCTAACAATTCAGGTCGCCGGGAATCCGCCGACAGAAAAAGATCAAAGGGTGCACCATGGCGGATCTGCGCATACAGACCTCCGGTAGAGCCTGTGGTGATTCGGATTCGATCATTCTGCAGCTTGTGGTACTCCGCCGTCAGCTGCTTCAGAGTACTCAGGAAGTTAGCGGCCACTGCCACGCGCAGCTCGGCAGCATCAGCCTTATAGCTTGGAATCAACAGAGCCAGCATCATGATGCAGCAGAAAAACCATTCCCTTGCACGACAATAGTGCACACACCGAGTCAGAATCTTCCGAATACGTCTGAAGCAGCCTTGGAATCTAGTGGTCATAGGGGTCTGTCTCTGCTTATTTGATGACGGATGGCTATGGGGTAGAAAGTGCAATTTGAGTGCCATTAAAGATTTGATCGCATCCAAAACTGTGCACAAAAAAACCGGGCTCATCCTGAACCCGGTTTTCCACTTCCTTCACTCAATTCGAGTCTGGAGATTCTCAGCAGCTGTTCTTAACTACAGCCTCTGAACTATTGCTTCTCAACTGTTCTTTCTCAACAACAGCTTCTCAACGCAGTGCATCATCAGACCTGCAGGCGAACCTCACCCTGCTCGATTTTCACCGGCCAGGTTTTTAACCGGACGCTGTCATCCTCAAGGCAAACCCCATCGGTCAGGCGATAGTGATTTTTGTATAACGGCGTTGCCAGAATCGGCTCACCACCAAGGTCACCAATCAGCCCCCGGGCGTTGAGGAAGGTATCGCTTAAAGGGTCGTAGTTTTCCACGGCGAAAACCTTATTCAACGCAGGCAACCAGAAGAGCGCCACCTGAATCGCCTGAGTACCGCAAGGTGATGGCAACAGGGCTGCCACACCGGAGTTTGCCACCAGATCCTGTGTGTCACAGAGGGTCTGCCAAAGGGCGCTGTTATGAACTTCAATCATGATTCAACCTCCTGAACCGGGATCAATCGGGTGACTTTCTCTTCAGGGCGCGCCGGACGTATCTGCTGACGCTCCTCAACAAACTGAATATGGGGATCTTCGGCACTGCTGTTCACAAATGGGCGGAAGCGCTTAAGTTTTTCCGGATTTTCCAGCGTGCTCTTCCATTCGCACTGATAGGTATCCACCACTCGCTGCATATCTGCTTCCAGTGATTCGGCTATACCCAGACTGTCATGCAGGATGACGTTCTGCAGGTATTCCAGACCACCTTCCATATTGTCCATCCAGCGGGCGGTACGCTGCAGGCGATCACCGGTATGAACGTAGAACATCATCAGGCGGTCGATAATGCGGATCAGCTCTTCATCATTCAGATCCGTTGCGAACAGATCCGCATGACGAGGTTTCATACCGCCGTTACCACAGGTGTAGAGGTTCCAGCCGTTCTCGGTGGCGATCACGCCGAAGTCTTTGCTCTGCGCCTCGGCACATTCACGGGTACAGCCGGAAACCGCCAGCTTGATCTTATGGGGGGCACGCAAGCCCTTGTAGCGATCTTCCAGTCGAATCGCCATACCCACACTGTCCTGCACGCCGTACCGACACCAGGTGCTACCGACACAGGATTTCACGGTACGCAGAGATTTACCGTAGGCGTGTCCGGTTTCAAAGCCTGCTTCCACAAGTCGCTCCCAGATAAGAGGTAGCTGCTCCAGACGGGCACCAAACAGATCCACACGCTGACCACCGGTTATCTTGGTATAAAGGTTAAAGTCCCGTGCGACTTCGCCGATCACGATCAGCTTATCCGGGGTAATCTCGCCACCGGCGATACGGGGCACCACGGAGTAAGTGCCGTCTTTCTGCATATTCGCCATAAAGGTGTCATTGGTGTCCTGCAGGCTGACGTGTTGTGGCTCCTGAATATGCTCATTCCACACCGAGGCCAGAATAGAACCGGCAGTCGGCTTACAGATTTCACAGCCCAGACCCTTTCCGTGTTTTTCCAGCAGCTCATCAAAGGTTTTGATGCCGCCCACACGGATCAGGTGAAACAGTTCCTGACGGGTATAAGCGAAGTGTTCACAAAGATCGGTGTTCACCTCGATGCCCTGATTAGCAAGTTCGGCGTTGACCACATCTTTCAGCAGCGCCGCACAACCGCCACAACCGGTGCTCGCTTTAGTCGCATCCTTCACTTCGGCTACCGAGCAGCAGCCGGAGGCCACGGCATCAGTAATCTGACCTTTGGTGACATTGAGGCAGGAGCAGATGCTGGCGGTATCCGGCAGAGCATCCACACCCAAAGCCGGAGCTGCACCAGAGGATTCCGGCAGAATCAGACCCGCAGGTTCTGCAGGCAGCTCGATGCCGTTCAGGGCGTATTGCAGAAGAGTGTCGTAACGGCTGTTGTCGCCAACGAGCACGGCACCCAGCAGCTCTTTCTTATTCTCGGACACCACAATCTTGCGGTACACCTGAGCATCTTCATCCTGATAACGATAGGTTTTGGCACCCGGTGTACGGGCATGGGCATCACCGATGGAGCCCACATCCACACCCAACAGCTTCAGCTTGGTGCTCATATCGGCACCGGTAAAGGTTGGTGCTTCCGGTGTCAGGGTGCCAACGGGAGCCATCTGATTGAGAATATGATGGGCAGCAACTTTAGCCATCTGGTAACCCGGCGCGACCAGACCAAAAATCTGACCATTCCATAGGGCACATTCACCAATCGCCAGAATGGCAGGATCATTGGTTAAACACTCTGAATTGATCTCGATACCGCCACGTTCACCGACAATCAGCTCGGAACTGCGGGCCAGTTCATCTTGCGGGCGGATACCGGCGGAGAAGACAATCAGATCCGTTTCCAGATGAGAGCCGTCAGCAAAATTCATCCGATGACGGCACTCTTCACCGGCAACAATCTCCTGAGTCTGCATGCTGGTGTGAACCTGCACGCCAAGGTCGATGATGCGTTGCTTAAGGGCTGCACCACCTTCGTCATCCAGCTGAACCGGCATCAGGCGTGGGGCAAACTCCACCACATGAGTTTCAAGACCCAACTCACGCAGCGCGTTAGCGGCTTCAAGGCCTAGCAGGCCACCACCGATGACAACACCCTTGCGGCCATCTTTGGCGTAATTACGGATCTGATCCAGATCTTCCAGCGTGCGATAAACCAGACAGGCTTCACGATCCTTACCCGGAATTGGCGGTACAAAGGGGAAGGAACCCGTTGCCAGCACCAGCGCATCGTAGGCGTAGCTGGTGCCCTTATCTGTGGTGAGTGTTTTGCCAGCCCGATCGATGGTGGTCACTTTCTCGCCGGGATAAAAGCGAACGCCCTCTTCCTGGTAAAAGCCGGATTCGCACAGCGCCAGTGACTCGGCATCTTTACCGGTAAAGTACTCGGAAAGATGAACACGGTCGTAAGCGCGGTGAGGTTCTTCACCGAACACGCTGAGTTCAAGGTTCTCAATGGCCAGAGCCTTTGTCTGTTCCAGCAGAGATTCAACAAAGTGGTGTCCCACCATGCCGTTACCGACTACTAGAACTTTAAAAGCTGCTTTATTAGTCTGATCTGTCGTTTGCGCTGTGCTAGTCATCACGTCTCGCCTTTTTTTGTTCTGCCGACTTCGGGAGCCAAACAGGAGGCAAAAAAAAAGGCGCTCATCAGCCACATGAAAACATGTGTGATGAACGCCTTTGTTCAATTAGGTAGATTCAGTTTTTATGCATCCTGTTTCTGTTCAGCGAACTGCACAGAAGATCGGCTGCTTTTGTTCTACCTGATTGCACGGCTTGTACCAGCTTTTGAAAAAAGCTTTTAAATCAGCCGACTAGATCCTACCTTGCGGATTTGGGCACCAATCTGAGCCATCTAAACCGCCCCAGACTGGTGCAGAGCGCACTGATTTGTGCTCTAGCTGTACGAAAACCATTGAAAAATTAATACATATCAGCTGAATAAGTCACTGTTTGCTGAAAGCCCCAGTCTTCAATAATTGTTCCAGTTTCAATCTGAGAATTGATCTCTTTACCCTTGTAACCAAATTTTTCAATATTCTCAGGGCTGGTATGCCACCGAATATCTCCAAAAACTTTTGTAACAACAGAATCATGGACAATAACAATAGACTCAATGCGAGACTGCTTTCTTTTGCAAATTCTCCAGTACCCAGTTTGCCTTGCTAGCAAATCCTCAGGTGGAATTTTTCCCTTAATTTTCAGAAAAAGCGTATTGGACAGTTTTGCTTTGGCATCATTCAAACTCAATCGAGCTGGCTCCTTCCATTCCTCCCATATCCCTTTGGTCTTTGCTGACGCTCTAAGCAACTTAATTTTTTCTTTTAAACTTTCTATCTGAGCATCAACTCCACCGCTGTAGACTTTGACCCTGAAAAATTCACAATCCAACTTGTCTTCAATACGCTGTTGACGGATAGCGTCTGATTGTGAATTTGATAAATGCGCTGGCTCATCGATTTCAATTGCCAAATTTATTTGAGGATAAAAAAGATCAATCAGAGCATAACCACCATCCGATCTATCCACATAAAACTGTGTACATGGCATTAAGTCGGATAGTTCCTTGTCATGAAGTAAAGAACTAATAATGTAGTTTTCATGTTTTTTATACAAAGTCCTATGAATCTGCTCTATCAGATACTCATACTTCCAATCCATAAAAGTCACCATGCTTATTAGAAAAAAATACCCTCAAGATATTCTATATATCTGAAACACTTTTCAAAAACGTACGCCAGTCGTCGTCTAAAGCCTGCATATTGCTGTGGCGGCGGGATTCAAGGTGTCCCTGACGGTCTTCCGCTGAGGCAAAAGGCCCGGTTTTGCACCAGTTGCAGTAATGCTCGGATACCGGCTCGCCGACCGGGTGGGTTGGCGGATTTAATTGCTCAATCAGCTGCTGATCCGGATAGGAAGCCGCAGGCTTTACACTCCAATAGTAAGTGGTGCCTTTGGTGCCGCGAATCTGTTTATCACGATCCACGTTACGAATCCGGTAGCCATCAAAATCGCTTTGCAAAAACGGCCGCATGCCCAGCAGCTGAACCGGTTGACCTTGGTGTTCCAGATCCAGATGAATACCGCACTCCAGATCCCACTGACTGTAGGGTTTCAGATCTTTAGAGCTGATCAGCGCGAGTTGCGCACCATTGGGATCGAGAAAGAAACTGAAAGCGTGTTGCAGATAAAGGCGCAGCAGGCGGCGATTCAACAGGTTGGTTGTCAGGCCACCGGCCTTTTCAAAGGCTTCTTTACTGGTAAAGGATGGAATCAGGGGAAACTGGAAAATCAGAGCATCAAAACGCCCTTTCAGGCTCTCCGGCCAGGTTTCACTATTAGTGATATCAAGGGCAGTAAACACCTCACTACCCTGCTGCTTAAGCTCATGGAAGGCACAATCCTGATACTTGGCCAGCAGCTCTTCCTCCTGATCCAGAACACTGGCAGCCACTAAGCCTTTGGCATCAGGTGTCTGAGCCAACATCTGATTCAGTGACAGTGAAAAGGAGAGATCGCCATCCCCTACGGTGAGAATGCGCCAGTTTGGATCGAGATACATTGAAGAGCCCTTGCAGAACAGCTATGGCATCCGGCAGATCAGTCTCTGAGCCGGACACCCGAAAAGGGCGGAATTCTATCAGTTATCGGGCAGCGATGGGATAGAAGCGGATATCCCAGTCCGTAATACGTCCCTGCCAGTAGGGTTGCCAGTTGTCACCGGATTGCATCCAGCCTACTTCAGCTCTGTGGGGTAGCAGCATGCCTTCAACATTGTGGTAATCAGAGAAGTGTCCTACCCAGGGTGCGTAAATGGCTTCTCCGTTCAGGCTCTGGCGATAGCGGCTTTCAGCCCGCACAGTTTCGATCAGCCCCTGATCATTAAAGCTAAAGGTCAGAGCGACTTCCTGCCCTGCAACCTCCAGCCTTGCCTCAGCGCTGGTATTATCGATCTCCTGCCACTGCACACCCTGTGAAGGCAGCAAACGAGTGGGATACCAGGGGCTTTCCGCTAAAAAGCGCATCAGTTCGCCCTCGGCAATATCACCATTGCCCTCTTCTTCCGCCACAGTAATCAGCCCCATCACTTTAGCCTGCAACCAACCGCGCCCCTGATTGTAGCTATCAATCACATAGGCATTGATACCGGGAGCCATGGAAACCTTAGCCTGCCAGATAAAACGTGGGGAGTGCATGACCACATCCTGCTGGGCTGAAAAGCCTTTCCAGGCATCCTGTTTCGGAGAGAGGTTGATCTGGCCTTGCTGTTGGAGAGTGACATCTGCAACCAGAGGTTGCCGGGGGGTTAAAACAGTTTGGAAGAAACGCTGTACGGGTTGAGGAAGACCTGCCAGTTCTTTATCAGGATCATATTGCGTCAAAGGCTCAGGTGATGCTCCGGCCTGTTCTGCCTCAGAAACCTGCTCAGGCTGATAAAAGTCCTGAACCAGCTGCTGGGTTCGCCTCTGCCATTGCGACTGACAACCCAAAACAAAGACAAATGCGACAAATACGATGGCAAAAAAGATTCCTGCTGCCTTAAACCACATCCCTAGTCTCCCCATATCCTGTTTGGTCTGAGTCTTTTCTTCTCTCAACGGGTATAAGTAAAAGGCAGGTTATTTAGCCTGCCTTTGGGTAGAGAGATAATAGATCAGACTAGCAAGAGTCTATGATGAAGGGGTGATACTTTTTGTAGCTTTTCGTGAAAAAATTCTGCGGAACAGTCTGAAAACACGGTTATCCGCAAAGCCATCACCCAAAACCAACATACAAGGGGTCAGGAACAGGGTCAGAACCGTGGCAAAAGCCAGACCACCAGCAATAGCACTGGAAAGCTGAGTCCACCATTGCGTTGATGGTGCCCCCCAACCTAGGCTGTGTTCCACCAGATTCACGTTAACGCCCAGTACCATAGGCATCAGACCCAGTACTGTGGTCAAAGCGGTCAGCAGTACCGGACGAAGACGCATACAGCCGGTTTCCAGAGCGGCTTCAAAGGCGCTGAAGCCTTCTGAACGTATCCGGTTATAGGTATCGATCAGGACGATATTGTTGTTCACCACAATACCCGCCAGAGCAATAATCCCCATACCCACCATCACCACACCGAAGGCCTGACCCGTGATCAGTAGCCCCAACAATACACCCGCAGTGGAGAAGATGATCGCCGACAGAACCAGCATTGTCTGATAGATGCTGTTGAACTGAATAATCAGAATCAGCATCATCAGCAGAATCGCCACCATAAAGGCTCCCATCAGGAACACCATGGACTCTTGCTGATCCGCATCCTCACCACCAAAGGTGACAGAAACTGTATCCGGCAGCTCATCCAGACGACCTTTCAGGGCGATCAGGCGCTCATTGACCTGCTCACCTTCCGCAACATCACCTGAGATGGTGATGGTTCGCTTACCATCCAGACGACGCAGAATACCCGTCTTAGGTGCAGGCGTCAGAGTGACAAAGTTGCTTAGCGGCACCTGCCCATAAGGAGTATTCAGGCTCTGACGGTTGAGCTGATCCAGCGTACGTGCGTATTCCGGCAGGCGGATACGGATATCCACTTCATCGCTGGCATCTTCCGGACGGTAACTGGCCAGTTTCAGACCATTGCTCACCAGCTGCACCGCATTGCCTACGCTGGCAACGGTAGCGCCGTATTGAGCTGCTTTCGCACGATCCACCTCAAAGCGCCATTCGATACCCGGCAGAGCGCGGTCATCATTCACGTCGGCGAAGCCACCCAACTCGTCCATTATCTGACGGGTTTGAGCAACGGCAGAATAGATCTCCTCAGGGTCGTTACCACTGATACGCAGTTCCACCGGCTTACCAGATGGAGGACCACCTTCCTGCTTACGGAATTCGAAGATCACACCGGGAATATCCTTGGTGCGTTCACGCATCTCATCGAGAATCACATTAGCCGGACGGCGGGTATCCCAGTCGGTAAAACGGAACTGAATAACACCGATCACATCTTCTGCTAACTGACCACCCGCTGCGGCAAAGGAACGGGCGTACATGGCTTCCACTTCCGGCATGCCGTACAAACGAGTTTCGATACGTTGCAACAGGGCATCTTTCTCATAAACCGAGAAGTCACCCAGGGTACGAACCTGAAGCTGTGCGGACTCCGGCTCTACATCCGGGAAGAACTCCACGCCGTGATTCAGTTTGCCGTATGCGGCATAGATACCGCCCATCAGGGCTAACATCAGAACCAGCGTCGTTGTCGGGAAGCTCAGACAAAGATTCAGCACACGACGGTAAGCCTTGCCGCCACCGGACTGATGCTGAACGTGATTCATATCGATATCACTCACCGCCGGACGTTCTTCAGCACTGAGTTTCTCGCGTTTACCAAACACCTTACCCATCACCGGCAGGAAGATCAGCGCCATCGCCAATGAGGCAAACAGACAGATCATCACAGTAGCAGGCAGATACTTCATAAACTCGCCCATTACCCCCGGCCAGAACAGCAGCGGCAGGAACACCATGATGGTGGTTAGCGTTGACGCTATGATCGGCCACGCCATACGGCTGGCAGCATGTGCCCAGGCATCCTTACGGGAGAAACCCTCTTTCTGATGACGATCCGCCAGTTCTGATACCACGATGGCACCATCCACCAACATACCCGCTACCAGAATTAGCGAGAAGAGCACAATAATGTTCATGGTAAAGCCGAGGGAGGACACCACCAGAATACCGGTCAGGAAAGCACCGGGAATGGTCAGCCCCACAAGGAAAGCTGCACGGGCACCCATGGCAGCCAGCATGATAATGAGTACCAGAATCACAGCAGTCATCACGTTGTTCAGCAGATCCGACAGCATGCTTTTTACTTCGGATGACTGATCCATCAGATAACGCACTTCCAGATCTGGCGGCAGCTGAGATTCAGCGGCTTTAAAGAGTGCACGGACCTTATCAATGGTATCGATGATGTTGGCACCGGTACGCTTTTTAATCTCCAGAACCACACCCGGCTGGCCGTTAATACGGGCAAAACCATCGGGATCGGTAAAGGTACGGCGAATGGTCGCCACCTCTTTAAAGGTCACCACGGTCTGACCGGACACCTTGATCGGCATATTCATTACGTCTTCAAGGTTTTCGATCACACCGGGAATTTTCAGGGTCATACGACCCGCACCGGTATCCAGACTACCGGCGGCTACCAGCTGGTTATTGTTACTCACCAAACCGTACAGGTCGGAGTAATCCAGGTTGTAGCTGTCCATCGCCTGAGGATCCACCACGATCTCCAGCAGATCTTCACGATCACCGGCGATATCCACTTCCAGAACTTCAGGTATGCCTTCAATCTCCTGTTGCAGGCGACGGGCGATATAGACCAGTTGTTTCTGGTTGATCGGGCCGGAAAGCCCCACGGACATTACCGGAAAGAGAGCAACATTAATTTCGTGAACCGTAGCCTCATCAGCTTCAGCAGGCAGCTTGGATTGGGCGCTATCGACCTTCTCGCGCACATCCTGCAGGGCGGTTTTCGGATCAAAACCGGCATCAAACTCCAGCGTCACAGAAGCATGGCCTTCACCTGCCACGGCGGTCATCTTCTTAATGCCTTCCAGTGAGCGCAGCTCCTGCTCCATCGGACGCGCCAGAAGACGCTCAGAATCGGCAGGGCTGATGCCACTCAGTCCCATGGAGACATAGATAATCGGAATGGTAACGTCCGGATTCGCTTCTTTCGGAATCGACTGGTACGAGGCCATACCGCCGACAATCAGCATGATCAGAACAAAAAGCGTGGCCCGGCTTCGGTCCATCGCTGCCCGGATAATGGTTTCCATATCAGTTCGCTCCGTTTGCTACCGCAGCCACAGGGGTATCGGCGCTCTTGTCAGCAACGGGACGATCCGCACCGGAAGCACTGACAACCACGACCTTCTGACCCGCCTGAACAAAGCCACCACCCAGACTGATCACTGGAACACTCTCCGGAAGACCGGTTACCCAGGCACCATCGGTACCTGTGCTGAGCAGTTCAACAGGCTGGAAAACCACTTTATCCTGACCGTTAACCCACTTAACCCCCAGCTCGCCTTTGTCATTCAGACTCAGCAGTGCCGGCGATAGTTTATGAGCAGAAACATCACCCAGATGCACGTTCAGAGTCGCACTGGCACCTGCGATACGCAGCTGATCCGGGTTATCCAGAGAAACTTCAATCGGGAAACTACGGGTAGAAGCATCGGCAGCACTGGCAACAAAGCTCACCCGACCTTCAAGCTGACGACCATCCAGTAGTGTAATCTCAACTGGCTGACCAACAGCCACATTAACCACATCCTGCTGTGGCACCTGAGCGGTTACCTTTAGGCGGTCGATATTCACCAGACGCCCCCAGACTTCACCGACGGTCATGTACTGCCCCAGCTCTGCATCCAGCTGATCCACGACACCATCAAAAGGTGCTTTCGGTGCAGCATGACTCAGCTGTTGCTGTGCCATCACAAGGCTTGAACGAGCACCTTCAAGTTCGCTTTCCAAACCCAGAACCGCAGTTTCGGTTTGCAGATTGGTACGGTAGAGTTTTTTCGCCGCTTTCAGCTCTGCTTCTTTAAGACGAACGCTGGCTTTTGCGCTGGACAACTGCGCCTGGTATTCACTTTGGGAAAGGCGGATCAGAGGTTCACCCTGAGAGATCCGGGCTCCCTGTTCAACCAGAACAGATTCAACGGTCCCGGCAACCTGAGTACGTAGCTGGACACTGCGCCAAGGCTCAATCTGCCCCTGCAGCACCGTCTGACGGTCATAGAGTGAGGCTTCAGAACGCTGAATCTCAACCTGTGGCAAAACAATCGAAGGCTTGGAGTCTGCAGTCGCCTCGGGAGCTTCCGCTAGCGCCGTATCCACACGGGCAGTAAACGCCCAGCCAACGAAACCTACTACAGCAACCGCTGCAGCAACTTGCGAGATTTTAATTTTCACAGGATGCCTCTATCGTCCATAAATCGCAGTGTTATACCCCCAAAGCGGGGTATGAAAAAAAGATAACAAAGAGTAACAAAAGCCGTTGTGGTAAGTAACCGGATTAAGCTGATTTTTAGAGCAATACTTCAAGTTGTACGTGAAATATCTTTCAGGTAGATCATGACAAATATCACAAGACTGACCTGACCGGTTTTGCTTTTATTCCCCATTTCTCGTCAGACGATGAATCAAGTTCCTATCGTCTGCATCCAGAATGCCTTAAATCGATTTTACCGATAAACAAAATAGATTTAATTCACTTTTCAGATTTTATTGCAGCGCCATAATAGCCCTACTTTTTCTATGATTCAGGGCGCTCCCCATGCTACATCTGCTGATCATTACTTTGCTGGCGATGGTTATCGCTAAACAGCCGCTTTTCGCTGAATTCGGCCTTGGCAGTCTGCCAATGGCGATTCTGCTGGGTATGATCTCAGGTGCATTTTTTCGTGGACTGGGTTTTGCGTCGGTGGATTCAACACCTTCTGCCAGCAGCCTGTTCTGCCAACAGAAGCTGCTGCGTCTGGGCATCATTCTTTTGGGCTTTGGCCTGACATTCCAACAGGTCGAGCAACTTGGCTGGCAGGCACTGGTGATTGATCTTGTGGTGATCACACTGGTTTTGCTGATAGGTATCAGTGTAGGCATACGTGTGCTTGGGATGAGCCGGGAACTGGCGGTACTGACCAGTGTGGGCAGTGCGGTCTGTGGGGCTGCAGCAATTATGGCAACAGAGCCGGTTGTGAAAGGTGGGCATCGTCAGGTGTCCGTTGCCGTTGCGACAGTTGTACTGTTCGGTAGCTTGTCCCTGCTGCTCTACCCCGTACTCTTCAATCTGTTGCAGATTGCCCCAGAGCAGTTCGGTATCTTTATTGGCAGTACGGTGCACGAAGTGGCTCAGGCTGTAGCAGCAGGACAAACCATCAGCCCGGAAGCCCTGCAAACCGCCATTATGACCAAACTGATTCGGGTACTGTGCCTGGCACCTGTGGTGATCACTCTGGGTTTGCTGCTGTTCCGGGATAGAGAAACGGCCAGTGATCATGTCGACGGTAAAGCCAGAAAACTACCGGTAACCTTCCCGCACTTTATCGGCTTTTTCATTCTGGCGGTGCTGATTAACAGTCTGGTACAGTTGCCGGAATTAGCCTATGACGTGATCAGTTTTATCAGCCAGTTCAGTCTGACCATCGCGATGGCCGCCATGGGGTACAACACCCGCTGGAGCACACTGCGACAGGCAGGAATCAAGCCCATCCTGCTGGCTGCCATTCTGTTTGTGGTGCTGATTGTGACCGGCTTATCGCTTAACCTGCTGCTGTACGCCTGATCGGTTTATCAGACGTACAGCAGAAGAGAATCAGCTCAGAATATGCTTAATCGGCTGCAGTGGTTTTGGCGGCTCTTCTCCCAGAGCTTCCGCCACTGAGATCTCATTCACCCGACACATGGCTTCCAGCGGCAGGTGGTTTGCGCCTTCCTTCGTGAAAGGATATTCCAGCTCTTCAGACAGGGCATCCAGTCCGAAGAAACAATACGCCACCAGGGTGGTAAAGAAAGGCGTCAGCCAAAGCGCATTACCCACCAGCCCTAAAGGCAGCAGGAAGCAATAGATGTAAGCGGTTCGGTGCGCCAGTAAGGTGAAAGCAAAAGGCATTGGTGTATTTGCCAGCCGCTCCAGTCCCGCCTGAATTCCCGCCAGCGCCGTCAGGTGTTTATCCATCATACTGACGGCAACCGTATCCAGCCGCCCCTGCTGATGTTCGCGGGTGATAATGGTGGTCATCTCACGTAAAACCGCATCTGAAGGATTTGCCGATTGCATCAGGCGCGCCGTTGTTGGTGCATCCAGTAAACTGGCAATCGCAGGGCCTGAATCCGAACCCGGACGTAAACTCTGGCACAGGGTATGAGAAAAGGCTGCGGTAAGCTTCAATAGCGGCTTGCGTGATTCTTCCGGAAGTAAAAGCAGCTCAGTGGCTCGTCCCATGGCACGGGTTTCATAAACCAGACTGCCCCACAATTTTCGACCTTCCCACCAGCGGTCGTAGGCAGCATTGTTCCGAAAGCCGAGAAAAAGGGACAGCGCGATACCCAGCAGGGTGAAAGGTGTCAGGCTGAACTCCGGCAGTTCAAAGGTGTGATACTGGTAAACAAAAACAACACCGGAAGAAAACAGCGCCAGCAATATCATCTGAGGCAAAACACGGGGAATGACGGAACCGCGCATCGTCAGCAATAAGGTAAGAAATCCAGCTCTTTTCTGAACGATCACGTAAGCTCCTTAACGGCCTGAGCCGTACCCTATCTCATTGAACGGACAGGCATCTTAGCACTAAATCACCACACTCCCTATTCTGCGCAGTTACTCACAACTGTGCATTCAAAGTCAGTTTATTACCGCAAAAAGATTAGGTAACGTGGAGCGACATTTTCTCCATTAAGGTTTGTCATGCCCCGGATTGCGATCTTTGCGGATATCCAGAACATCTATTACACCACCCGTCAGGCTTATGGCCGCTCTTTTGATTACCGTCGTTTCTGGCAACAGATTCAGCATGAGGGCGATATCGTTCACGCCACCGCTTATGCCATCAGCAGTCAGGATCCCGGCCAGCAGAAATTCCAGCAAGCGTTGAAACACATCGGATTCGAGGTAAAGCTAAAACCCTTTATCCAACGCAGTGATGGCTCAGCCAAAGGTGACTGGGATGTCGGCATCACACTGGATCTGTATGAACAGGCCACTGAGGTAGATAAAGTGATTCTGCTTTCAGGTGACGGGGATTTTGATCAGTTGCTGGAACGGGTCAAAGTCCGATTCGGAACTGAAACACAGGTCTTTGGCGTACCCGCGTTAACCGCCAACAGCCTGATTCAGAGTTGTGATCGGTTTAACGAGATTACTGAAAACCTTTTAGTGGGCAATTAATAAGAATTACAAAGCCCTATAGGAAGAAAAACTATCATCTCTAAGCCGCCTGTGCGGCGGTGAACCTCAATTCAGGGGCGGCAACCCCACTGTTTACTTTCTAAGCCGCCTGTGCGGCGGTAAACATGGGAATACGGGTGACCTGCAGTGTCTGCATTTTCTAAGCCGCCTGTGCGGCGGTGAACACATCAATAGTTGCCCTGGCTTGAGGCATACCTTTCTAAGCCGCCTGCGTGGCGGTGAACCAGTCCGCCACTGAGGTTTTCAGTGGTTGGATTTTCTAAGCCGCCTGTGCGGCGGTGAACCGCTCTAAGTCCGCATGGCCTTTTTTTCATGGTTTCTAAGCCGCCTGTGCGGCGGTGAACGAGTACCGGCGTTTTGGTCTGTGTTTTTTGCGTTTCTAAGCCGCCTGTGCGGCGGTGAACCGTATTATTGGGCTTGTGCTTCTTGGTATTGCTTTCTAAGCCGCCTGTGCGGCGGTGAACGATCAGACCAACCGCCCCGGCGGATTTGTTCATTTCTAAGCCGCCTGTGCGGCGGTGAACTTCGCTGGTCACGTAAGGCGATCGCTTTTAAATTTCTAAGCCGCCTGTGCGGCGGTGAACAAAACCGGAGGTCTGCGTCGAAAACAGCGGAATTTCTAAGCCGCCTGTGCGGCGGTGAACGTTGAAGAAGGGGACGTGTGACATATTTTTGTTTTCTAAGCCGCCTGTGCGGCGGTGAACTGGAGCGATTGACCGGAAACCAACCGCCAGCCTTTCTAAGCCGCCTGTGCGGCGGTGAACCGCCTCCGGCTGGTATCCGTTCTTTTACGACTTTTCTAAGCCGCCTGTGCGGCGGTGAACGGGAATAATTATGGCAGTAGTTGCTTATTTGATTTCTAAGCCGCCTGTGCGGCGGTGAACGGGAATAATTATGGCAGTAGTTGCTTATTTGATTTCTAAGCCGCCTGTGCGGCGGTGAACGAGCGAAGGCCACCGCAGAGCTGAAGCGAACCTTTCTAAGCCGCCTGTGCGGCGGTGAACTTTACAAGGTGCGCTGAAAGGCTGCTTTGTCTTTTCTAAGCCGCCTGTGCGGCGGTGAACACGGACTTCGTCCTCCCCAGCGCGCTCTGCGATTTCTAAGCCGCCTGTGCGGCGGTGAACTCGGAAAGGGCGGTGCATCCGTTTTCATCGAATTTCTAAGCCGCCTGTGCGGCGGTGAACAGTAAAAAAATATCTCAAAAAATCGCTACAACAGTGACTTAAACAAAAATATCAGAAAATACCTTTATTTTTGCCCCTGCCGTAACTATCTGATTTATAAGTTCCTTTTTAAAGAGCCATTTTTTAGGTCAAAAGTGCGGTACGGTGGTGATCTTGTCACCCCGCTCTGCACTCAGTCCGTAGCAGTTGAAAAGACCGGGTTTAAACGCAGCTACCTCTACCCGCTGAATAAACAGTGGGAAGCGTGCCGAACGCTCGGGGTTAGCGGCTTTGGTTAGCTGGCTTTCCATCCAGACAAAGGGGGTTTTAACCTCCGCTTTGGGTTTGGATTTTTCCAGCTGTTTCAAACACTCCGCTAACGGTTGACCGGACTTTTCAGCCCATAGCACGGCTTTATCCTGCATATCTTTTTCGATACGCGCCTGACCTTTAACCCGCTGGCGAATAAAGGCCACCGGGGTAGCATGCTCCGGCACCGGCTGAATCGATTTAAGGTGGATGTAATCTTCAAACCGGCTTAGAAAACCGGCAAGATTCAGTTTCTCCAGCTGTGCTTTGTCCTCTGCGATAACACGCAGTTTATTACCCAACGGAAATCCCTTGCTGCCATAGGCCGGAAAGCTGACCGCGATGGCGCTGTGCTGAGCATCCACCTTTTGTTCAACCAAGGCGATATGCACCTGCTGGTAGATTTTCTGCCAGAGAAAGCCTAAAGCGATATCCTCATCGGGCAATAAGGTAATGTCTTGGTAATAGTTCATCAATGAGACTCCTAGCTCTCACCCTCACCAAACACACCACCCCGAATTAGCATGGCAACCACAAAGTGCTGATCGTCTTCACTCAGCTGGGCTGAACTCTCACCACTTAGCCATTTAAGCAGTAATGTTTTGAAGTCATTTTTACTTGAACGATAAGCAACGCCACGCTGAGTAACAGAGCCATAAGCTTCAATTGCGATAGGTTTATTTGTTTCGCTAAATTTCGGATACCAGTCGTCGATGGTGCGCAGTGCGTTGCCAATTTTTTCGCAATGCATAGCGGCTATACCATCAAGTTCAAATAGATAACGGCTTTTCTCACCTTTAGGTGAATTCAGCACCATTTCTTGGGATGGCCAGACACGCTGTGCATCACCCAGTTGAGCAAATGCTTCGACCTTAAGCACAGGTCTGTCTTCACCCGTTAATCCCGACAGTATGACCTGAGCCAGCCTGTTAACCTGTTCGTCATTCGCTGTAGTGCTATTAAGGGAATAATCATAAGCATCAAATTCTAGAGATTCAGCTAGGCACTTGCCGGATACCCGAACCTTGATTTGTTCTGCACCGACCCGGTTACGCCATAAAAAGCGTCCATTTGCGATATTGTATGCATATCGTACCGCCAGTTCTTTAATGCCTGTTTGCACATAACCGGCAATCACTTCATTAAAGCGGTTTTCAAATGTTGTATCGTTACAAGCTGTCGGATGTTCTACACCCGATACGATTCGCAAACTGAAGTTTAAACGCAGTGTGTCCTGCCCATGTTTAAGTGCAGCATCATCCCCCCAGGACAAATTCGCTTCAGCAATCTGTTTCTGGAGCTGTTCTTCATCGGCCAGGACTTCTTTAGAAAAGTTACTCTTTACAGCACGGTTGCGGCGATCAAACAACTTAATCGGTAGCCAGTTTTCTTCCTTTCCTATCTCAGACCAATTACCTGAAAACATAACGCCGTCCGAAGGCTCAAGTTTACGGTCAAATGCTAATACTGAAGGCAAAGTTAAAGTAGACATGTTTCATCCTTAAAATAAGTTAAGCGTTTCTTCATCAATATCGAATTGAGACTGGTTTTGATCAATTTCGGAGATATTTGCTTTATCTGGCTTATTTGAACCCTGCTGGCATAAGTACCACTCATCGCACTGGTGATAACGCCAGATAAATTCTTCAAGTCTGCGAACCCGGTGCATGCTGAGCCACTCACCGATTGAGTGAATCGCTTCTACAAAACGAGTAGGGGTACTTGGATCTCGGGTGCACTCAACCTGGCCTGCATCATAAACCTCACTTATTGCCTTATAACCAACCATAAGTGGCACCAGATAGCCTTTTCTCTTCTCATAGCTCCAGGATGCATCAGTCTGTTCATCCGGTTCGGTTTGCCCTTCTTTTAGCTTGGGGTTTGCTGTCGATTTAAGAGCTGAAAAATCAAGCCAGGCATCCAATACTGGTTGAGATAGGTCTTTGCCCACAGTTGTAGAGATACTTTCTACCTGCTGTGCGAGAAAATCACTTTGATCTTTTAAGGCAAAACCCGGCATGCAAAGCTGCTGTACTTTTTTGAGCATGGCGTTTTCTTGCTCCTCTGTACTTGCGGACAGAAGTTTCACTCTGTCCATATCGAGTACAGAACCACCGGCAATACGCATAGAGCGGCATAACAATTCGATGTGATTCTCAAGCTTGTCAATCTGCTCTAATGTGAGGGATAAAGGTTTGTCCAGTTCAAGCACCAAGCTCACCGTCAGATTAACTTTGCCTTCCTCAATGATGGGAGGAGAGTTGCTTTTATGCTTCGCTAGAACCGGCGGATTTTTGCTTTGTAAGAACTCTAAATCAGCAAACTCTTTTGGTTGATAGACTTTGTTATCAACTTTGTTGGCAATCACGATGCAGCCCGTAAACTCGCAGGGATAATCACCTTCATAACTGTCAGAGAATTTACGATTCAATGCATGGGTGAAACCCAGAAATTGCGTGATTGAGGGGAAGCCCCAAGTAAAACCCGCGATAGTATTGGCGTTTTGAATTTTGATACGGCTTAAGACGAGATACTGACTCATAATGCAACCTCCTGTGCAGCAACAAACGTCCTTAAGCGCAGAGCAAATACTCTTTCCAGGCCTTTGATTTGCTGAGGGTTCAACTCAAGTCTTCTCTTTTCGTTGAGTTGTTTACTTAGCCAAAATGAAAAGTCCTTACACAGTTCTTTCTGCCACGCGTTTGTTACTTTTTCTGCCTTACTGATGTCATCATCCCGCCATGGCTCAAACAACAGCTGATACTCAACGGGTAGTTTACTTTGTAGCGTCCAACCCGGCTTCTGGTTGTGATTCACGGTTAAAATGAAGTCAAACAGCTCGCTGATAATGTCATTTAATTTATTGACAATAGCCTTGCGACGTTCGGGTTTACTATCACTAAGGGCTTTGTTTTTGAGTATCTTAAAGTATTTCCGTAGCGTCTGAATTTCCGGCATCAACTGATACGCCAACTGCTTGTTAAAAAGCTCATCGCCGTCTCGAAAGCCGACTGGTTGCATTGCCCATTGTGGCGGCTGGGCAGATAGCAGAGTTATTTTCCCACCTCTGACACCGTTCAATGCTGATGCGTTGGAGTGATTGGACCCTGTGATATTTAATTTAGCTTTGTTTGGGTAGCTAATTAATACCGTTGGACTGTACTTACCCTTTTTTCGCTGGTCTCTGGCTTTTACCTGCACTTCATCATCAAAGAATTTACGAAACTCTAAATGCATTGCTTGGGCAAGTGATGAGGATGTAAGCGGTAACAATAGATGGTAGTTATTTGTAGCGATTGGAAAGTAGACCTGCTTCGATAAGAAATAGCTTTGCTTCTTATCACTGTCATAGGCTTGCTTTAATCCACTCACCCAGCGTTGAATCCGGGCCTGATCTTCTGTAAATACTTCAAAGAATTCATAAGAATCAACTTTTAAGCAGTCCAGCACTGAATAGCCATCGCTACTGACTTTTAAAATATCGGCTACAGGCAGAGAGGCCGCATTAGAAGATGCGGTATCAATACTGGGATCAACTAGGCTGTTAGTTGTGAGATAACGATTGTCCCGACACTTGGAGGCATCTAAAACACTACTTCCTTTACTGCTGGAATGAGTCAGTTTGGCGACATGTGTCGCAAAGCTGATATCTTTGGCTTTATCGACCCATTCATCCAGCCAAGCCGATGGTTTATGTTGTTGTTTAAGCTCAGCGACAAAGCCTTCATATTCACTTTTAAGATCATGCAGCTCACTATCAACAACCTCTTCACCAATTAAAGAAAGTAGTGCCTGATATTGTTGCTGCTGAAAAGCCAAAGCAGTTTGTTCTTTTGTTTTCTTGGTTTTCTCAACGCTTTTAACGGCATCACTGTCACTGCACAGACGCTTTGCAATGCTGAGCAACCGGGTATTTATTCCCTTACTCACAACTCCTTTTTTTGTCTGCGGTTTAGATTTCAGATAATTTTCTTCTTTCGCATCTCGCCGTTTTGCTAAGTAAACCTCTATGCCCTTAGCCAGCGTTTGAGACGTTTGACTACTTACCATCACCATACTCATCCTTTCGCAATATTTTATAAATCCCTAACTCTGGCTGATACTGCCACTGCTGTGCTGCGTTATCATCCAGTTCTTCCAGTGCTACATGGGTATAAGTCTGTAGCGTTTCTGATTCAGCTTTGCCATAAGCTTTAGACAGATGCTCAATCTCTGACTGCAGATCAAACTGATGCCAAATACTCACCCCTGCTCCTAAATCCAGCGCTTTTCGGGGAATCCTGATATCTGAGGTATTAAGGTATTCTGAGGGATAAACGCCCTGAGCTTTCTTTTGCCAGACAGGCTTATTCTCCCGGGTCAGAGCTAAACAGAAGTCATCACTATTTCTTGATCGTCTAAATGGCTGTAAGCGCTGTATTTCACCGCACCATGTCACATCGCTTTGCCACCAATGAGCGGCATAATTATTCTGTTTTGGGCTACCTTTCAGCTTTATCATCTGCGCAAAATGCTCAAGCTCTGAAAACTTATTGAATTGATGAGTAACTGTTAAATCAGGACGTCCATTCGGTTGGCTTGGTTTATACAACACTCTCGGGATGGCATTAATTGTTTCCAGGTCAGCATCAACTTTTAACGCTTTTAAGTCCGATGAGGAATAACGTAAGAGCTTTGTTTCAAATCCTGGCTTTTCGAAACAAGGGGCCTTCCTCTTCAGAGCTTTATAATTTTGCGTCAGGATATGGATGTTTTCCTGATTCGGCGGCTGCATGCGGTGACGTTGAACCCGTCCCGCCAGCTGAATGATTGAACGCAGGGAGCTTGGCTCAACGATAGCCCAGTCATAGTCGTGATCACGCCCAACTTCAGCTACGGATGTCGCCAAAACTACAAAGATGTGATGTTGGGTATCTGTCTGTTCAATAATTTCTTTGATACCAGAACAACTTTGCCAATCCTCTTCCTTATGGCGTTTAAGTGCTCGATCAAGCATTTTCTCGATGCTGGTACGCTGTAGAAGAGGGTATTGGCTGTGATAAATGCAGTAATGAATCTGAGTATTTTCGGGTGCGGCCATTTCAAGTAACTGCTGCGAGATATGCACCAGAGGGTTGATATTCGCCATTCTAACCAAACCAATAGATACCGACTTCTCACCGAATAAAACAGAGTGCTGTGAGTGCAGCTCAGTAATGGATTGATAGATACGCTGAGCAAACGCTTCGCTGGGTGTAGAAGCTGAAGAGGTATTTAAATCAACCAATTTGCCTTTTCTTAAAACTTGCTTCTTAGTGAGTTTATTAACTCTTTTGGCAACAAAACCATTATGTTCTTGCGCAAATTCTTTACTATCTTGCACCAACTTTTCGTGAGGCTTATTGCATTCATCAAACCATGCACAACAGATTTTGTTTTCTCCATTTTGCTCACCGTTTGCCTGAACGAAGTGCTTGCGCCCTGCTTGATAAGCTTCAAACAGACTGGTAGCAAAAGAAGGGGAAATGGTAGCCGTAGAAAGCAATACACGGCTGCCTAACATACCAGCCCAGTTCACTAAGCGGCATAATGCAGGTAGATCATCCAGACCAAAATCATCGGGTTCATCTAATACAAGGTCAGAAGTTAATAAACGTAACATTGGAGCAATTTGACGCCCTCCTCTTACTCCTTCAGTCACCGGTATCAGATAATCAATGGTGCTTACCAGTACTGGTGCATGAAGTAACCTGAGGATTTTAAGGTCATGCTTACACCAAGAAATTTGCTCCAGCAGCTCAGTATCTAAGTCATCTAATAGCGCAATTTCATCTTTCAGCAAGGACTCTCTGGACTGGCTACCATGGTCTGCATCCGCACTAGAGTCATCTGTCAGAGGAACTTGCTGTAAATCCCTGACCGCTTGAGATCCCACTAACAAAGCAATATTTTGATTCGCTAACTTCTGACTGGCATCATCCGAATCAAACAAGTCTTTCTTCAGTGCATTGGCCGTCTGAATAGAGAGTGTTCTTAAACCTAAAGCCACGTTAAAACGACATTGGCCTTCATCAGATAAGGCGTACATAATTTTGGCATTAGCACGGGTCTTCCCTTTGCCTGTGGAGGCCATAGATATTCCGAAGAAGCCATGCGTTTTAGTCTGATCTTTGATTTTTCCAGCTAATTCAGTTGCTTTATCCTGCCAACCGAATTCGTTCTTAAACTTGGATGGCACGGGCTTTTCAAGCGCTTTTACTCTATCGAGCTTTTTCAAATAAGCCCTTAAACCGGGTAAATCCCGTGCTATCTTATAAGCCAATTCTCCGACTCTGATATTGTGCTCATCCAGTTTCTGTTTTTGATAGCGTTGACCTTGTTCATCCATATCTGTATTGGCATAAGCACGGTAGTTTCTATCTGACAGATTATTCTCAACATCTTTTCTGGAAGATTCAGCATGATCCGCCAGCATCAGAGACAACCGAGCAAGATGCTTGGTCGATAAATTCGTCTGCCACTCGGGTTCAAATAGTCGCAGGCAACCCGAAACTTTTTTAGCAAGACGCGATACATGGTTCTGCCAGAATGCGCTTTTAAACGGAGTACCCACCGGAAAACTCCAGTTCCTGGCAATATCTGATTCTGACCACTGCTCTGATGTAACTTGCGGTGAATTCCAGCATGGTTCAAAAATTGATTGCCACTGATTGATAGCGGCTAAGTCAGGTGGATTATCCAAACCAAACGGGTATTGAGGCAGTTTATGATGAGAAACAATTAACCAGCCCACCGTCGAGGCAATAGGTGGAAGATGAGTTAACGGACAAGGAATATCTGTGGTCAAAAGGTCTCTGTAACTATGCAGCGCCTCAAGTACTTCGTCTTCTGTTGAGTTATTGACCTCAGCAAGCTTACTGAGCCATTGCTGATCTGTTTGCTGCCCAACAAAAGCCTGAAATAGCCTCAAAGATATCCACTCGTGCCGAAGTGGTTCCGATATTTGGCTTTTTTTCTCAACATCTAACTTATTCTGGAATAGCTGATTTGATTTGCCGATATCATGAAAAAAGCCCGCTATTGCAGCCAGATTAGCGATTACTTCAGCATTCAGTGCGAATCGTTCTTTAATGAGTAGGTCTTTCTCAGTGCTATTAACCGGCACAATTCCTTCCCCGTTAAACTTATTCTTATTACCCACCACCCAAAGCAATTGGCTACGGGATCGGGAACGTATCCAATGGCAACTGACAGCTGTGCTTTTACTGGCCGTTTGACGCAGCATCTTTTTAACCGTTAACAGCCCTTCCTCTGTTATCAGGGTTTGCCAGGTGTTATCGCCGATTCGATTGGCGAAAGCGTCTAACACCCGCCGGGTTCGTGCCAGAGCTTTTTTCTCGCACTGGGAAACAAAGGTAACCATCATAGGTTTTTTTCCTCAATTTCCTGTGCGGACATATTCTGCAGGGCAATCTTTTTGACCGTATCAAACATAAAGTCCAGTGCTTTATGATCGGTAAACGCCTGCAAGACCTGCTGACGGAATTCCTGCTCGGTGGCATTTTCTTTGGCACAGATAAAAGCCCAGGGTAGCACCAAGGCATCCTTAATCAGATCCGCCACATCAAACACCAGTGCCCCTCGCCGGGTTTTGCCGTGCATGACGGCAAAACCATGAGGAATACCCAAAACCCACAAACAGCTGGCAGCAAGGCCATAAGCCAGATAGTTACCATGATTCAGAAAAGCATTGGCTTTGTCCTGAGCCTGATGCTGACGGAAAAAATCACCCAATTGGGTATTATTTGCTGCGTGTTTGTAGAGTGTTTTGGTGAGTTGAGCCTCTGTCAGCAAAAGGTCTGAGGATTGCTTTGCAGCATCGGTGCGGGAATAAAACGTCGCCAGTGCTTTTTCAATAAGCGTGTCACTGACAGAAAAACCTTCAAGTTTAAGATCACGGTCTTTCTGCCAGATACGCTGCAAATATTCGATACGGGCGTTCTGAAACTGCTTCGCGGCACTCAGACGTTTATCGTCATCAAACCAGAACTGCATCCAGCCCTGAAGATATTCCGTAGGACGGTATTCACTTTGCGGGGTTAACCACTCCACCTCACAGGCCATATACAAAGGCGTGCCACCACCACCGCAAAAGCCGACTAAAACGCCTGCCTGCGCCAACATACGCATGGCCGCTTGTGTGATAGACGTACCATTACCCAATAACAGCACCGTGGTATTCGCGATGGGAATATTAAAGTAGAGATTTTCTTTGCTGGCCTCGGTCAGGTAGAGCACCCGACCATCTTTCTGCATCACCCGGCAGTACTCCAGATAAAACAGATTGGCACGTTTTGAATGCAGAATAGCTTTCAGATCTGACGGAGAAAAATCGTCCATAGCTACTTTTCCTATTCCTTTAGTAACTGCTTACAGAAGTCTGAGATTGAAGCATACCTTTGATTCAATCTCTTAATCAGACAACATACATCTTTTCTTTCTAACGGTCTGTAATGCCATAGGTTCAAGATCTTTCTTAAAAAAATGCCCCGTTATCTTTTCAGATAACGGGGCATTTCAGATCAGAGAGCTATTCGTTTCTGAGCCTATCGCAAGCCACTCAACTGACGCTCAATATCCGTGAACACCTGATCGTAGATTCCGACCAAAGCCTCACGGTCACTACTGTCTTTTGACCAGCGCCCCTGCTCCGCCATATCGATCGCTTTTCGTTCGATATCAGAAAGGTTGCGGATCTCAATCGGCTGGCCATTCAGGATAGAGTTCACATCCTCACGGGCACGTTGAGCACTGCGCAGTAGCTTCATCGAGTTACCCATTACGTTTGCCAGCTGAGTAATCTCACCCGCCTGACTATTTACCGTTTGGGCAGACTCAGCTGAGGACTTCAGTGTCTCACCGAACACTCCAGAGGTTTCACGGGCTTCTTCAACCGCCTCACGCAGAATCTCAAACTGAGTCGTCATGGAGTTCAGGGTTTCCATCATGGTATGGATGGACGTTGAGATCTCCTGAGCCGTGCCCCGGGACTGATCCGCAAGGCTGCGCACTTCATCAGCGACCACCGCAAAGCCACGTCCGGCTTCACCGGCACGGGCAGCTTCAATCGCTGCATTCAGCGCCAGCAGGTTGGTTTGACCTGCAAGGTCATCAATCTGGCTGCTGCGCCCCTGAATTTCCGATGCCGCCTGAGACATCGCCTGCAAAGCAGAGAAACTGGACTCCGCAGACTGCCCCGCTTCTTTTAGTGCCAGTGACATACGCTGGGATGCACCCACCATAGACTCTGCCGTTTCAGAGAAACTTCTGGAGAACCCGGAAATATGCTCTGCCTGTTGGTTCACATTTTCCAGCGTGGTATTCGCGGTAGACATCGCCGAGGACATGCCCCGTTCAGAACGCAGGAAAATACGGGACAACAGAGATTCGCGATCCACAATCTCCTGAGTACGCTGAGCCTCATCCAATACTTTCTGAATCTCTTCCAGAACACTACGGAAGGTGCCATTCAGACCCGCTACCTGCAAACGTCGATGATACATTCCATTGCCGGATGCCCGAACCGTACCCAGAATCTCGCGGAAAGCGGTTTCCGTTTGATCCAGTGCAGAGTTGATCTCAATTCTCAGCTTATCCAGTTCAGGATCGTTCAGGGTATTCGGCAGACGATGCTCAAGACGCCCTTTAGCTACATTCTCAAACAGCTTACGAATTTCCACTGCCTCGCTATTCGACTGAGGGCGGATCATAACCGCCACCATCCAGATAATAGCCACCACGCTTGCTATAAGAGGGGCAGCAGACACCCAGAAAGACACTACGCAGCCGAGCACCAGGATCAAAGCTGGCGCTAATACAGGGTTAGATAGAGAGAACAAGTTCTTCATAACTTTTACCCTCCTTTAATAAAAAGTCGTTAAGTACATTGGCACCTGCAGCAAGAGCATCACGGGCACCGGAAGCACGCTCAGCAGCCAGGATCTTTTCGTAAATGGATTCGATACGTTCAATGGCTTCAGGACGCGGGCAACGACGAACAGAGGTGTAACCAATAGGCTGACCGTTTGAACCCAGATCAGGTGTCATGTGCGCAAGTACCCAGTAGTAGCTGCCGTCTTTACTCATATTTTTCACATAAGCGAAGAACTCACGACCAGACTGAATGGTGTCCCATGCCAGTTTGAAGGTGGTTCTGGGCATATCCGGATGGCGGATAATATTGTGCTGTTTGCCCAATAGTTCCTGCTCGGTATAACCGGAGAACTCGATAAAAATCGGATTGCAGTAGGTAATTCTTCCCTTTGCGTCGGTCTTGGAAACAATAAAGTCATCCGTACGCATTTTTCGCTCAACCTGTGTTGGCTGAATCGATCTAGACTTCAAAATAACCTCACTTATGGTCGCCAAATCATTGGCAACATCAGACTATGCTTCCCGCAACAACCGGAAACCGTCAGGTAATGAATATGATGAAAACTCGCAAAAAGATGGTCAGATAAGAGGTATTAACCGCCATTAAATGGATATTAAAAGAATCTTATCTAAGTACAGAGGGCGGAATTAAACAATCTGATTGATTAAGAAGCAATGGCAAACCGGATAAAAATTGTGGATTGTGACAAAAGTATTAACAATTCAGTAATAAAGTTGTGCCTGAGCGGTACTTCACTTGCAAACAGCACTAACATCAAGGCGACTGGACTCTCTTTATAAACAAAATGCAGCATGCTAAGCATGAAATAAACCAGCGTGCAGAGCCGGATATCCTGTTACCGCGATTATCCGGCACGCAGTCTTTATCAAAACTTAATTTCAACGGGCTAATTCCGCCACCTGCCTCGGCTCATCAAAGGGCTGATCGTTGCGAATGTTATTATCGGTCATTGCTGGGTTTCCAACTCTCGCTTTGTCACTCAGAAAGATAAACACACCAAGGGCTATCAGCAGAAATGCAGTACTGCTGATAATCGCTACGGGATAGTAGAGATTGCCCGCGAGATCGAACTGACTGTACTTGATTACCATAATCAGCCCTTCCAAAGAGAGAGCGACGCAGACCGTACCGATAAAACGGGGAATCGTTCGTCTTAACGCTGCCACCGGATCTTCATCTTCTGCTTCTTCTCCGGAGTATTCCTTGTGGATCACCAGCGCCAGTTCAAACACCGCAAGGGCGATCACACCGGTATTAATACTTCCGAGAAAAATCTGCATAAAGCTCGTGCCGCTCAGCAGATCATTGATAATGTCGAAAATAAGGGAGACAACAATTGAAAGAGCCAAAACCAGAAAGATAACAGTGAAAAGCTTGGCAAAAGAGGTACGGATCAGAAGATTGGTTTGCGGGTTCATTTGACCACCTTGTCATTAAACTTAAGTATTAACCCCCGCTAGCCTAACAAGCCCTATCTCCAATGAAAAAATCTCATTTAGGGAAACCTTTTTAAATCACCAAAAAATTTAACACCATGATTTAAAAGGGTATTTTATTAAACCGCCGCGAATCAGACAGTTAGAAATGCTGGATTGAAACCCAACTTTAGAACTGACCAGTCACTAGAAATTAAGCCAGGATCAGAAATAGAGTCTCAGCCGTGCCGACAGGGAGGTGGGTACAGGGCCAAACTCAGAGGCATCCGAGCCATAACTGGAAAGCAGAGACAGCAAGAGATCACTCTCATCACTTAGGGAATAGACCGCACTGATCTGATGCAGTTGTGAAGCTCCGCCGGACAAGGTACTGAACAAGCCGGTGTAGTTGCCCTGCCAGAGAGGCGAGAGGGTTTTACCCAAACCAAGACCGATAACCTGCTCTGAGAGCTGAGGCTGTATTCCCTGTTTGACCAGTGCCGACTGACGAACCTTGTTTAGCTCCGATGCTTTATCGGCACCGTTACTTGCCTGATACAACTCCAGATTGATCAGAATGCCATCCAGTAGTTCGTTATCACTTTGGGTCTGATAATCCATACCAGCAATCATCAGGGCACTTCGTTTTTCTGTTTGCCCTTCTGAGCCTGATAAAACGCCATCCTGTTCATACAACACGGCTTCGATTCGGGAGCCTATTCCGGAGAGATTATCCGTCAGATCAAAACTGCTCTCCCAGGCAAAGCCCAGTGTTGAGCGCTGCATCACCCGTCCTGCCAGTAAGGTCACTTCGCCCCCGGATTCCATCAGGGTACGGTAATGCAGCGCCAGCGAATCCTCATCTACCCCTGTGTTGGCTATTATCTGCTCTTTAATGGCATGAGACGTTGGCAGATAGGCCAGTGTTATTGAAGAGAAATAGCCGGGGTAATACTCGCCCACCAAGGCATCGATGCCTGCTTTGTAATCGGTATCCAGATCTGTCGGGGCAAAGCTGCCAAAAAGGTTTAACGGCTGCCAGAAACGGCCCGTTCCCCAATCAATAGCCTGTCGTCCAAGGGTCACACGATACTGACCGGAATCCGGCTGATAGCGATAAAACAGACGATCCAGATCGTAACCGCCCTGAAAGCAGATATCCCCCTGACTTACCTCATCACAGGAGTTCCAAAGCCGATTATCACTGATCTCAGCAGCACGAAAATAGTCGATAGCGGACTCAGATGAACCTTGAGCAACAGAGGGGGAAGAAAAGGTCTGATGACGGAGTTTCAAATGTCCAGTTAGGGTGTGCTGCTGATCCGATGAGCTTCCCGTACTCATCAGGCGCAGGCTCAACTGCTGCTGGCGATTGTCAAACAGCTGAGAACTGTCGTCACCGTAGAAGCCGCCATAGCCTGACAGGCGGGCGCTGTTCTCCACGTTCCAGCTATCAAGCGTCCAGCTCTCATCAGCCCATGTGCTCTTTACGAAAACTAAGGTGATCAGGACACTAAAACATAACGTCGGGTTAAACCTTATCATTCGATCAGCACTCATCAGCAACGATACGCCCGTCTCTCAGGGTAATAATCCGTCTGGCACGCTCCATTACCCGTGGATCGTGGGTGGAAAACAGGAAAGTCGTTTGCAGCTCTTTGTCCTGACTCAGGGTGTACATGATATCCAGCAAAGCAGTGGCGTTTTCGGAGTCCAGATTCGCGGTTGGTTCATCCGCCAGCACCAGACGTGGCCCAGCGGCTAACGCCCGGGCAACCGCAACCCTCTGTTGCTGACCACCGCTTAACCCGGATGGACGACGATCCATCTGATCCGCCAGACCCACTAAGGTCAGAAAGTGTTCTGCCCGCTCACGCCGCTCTTTCTCCGGTCTGCCCTGCAGCACCATAATCAGCTCAACATTTTCCAGCGCTGAGAGCACCGGTACCAAATTGTAGGCCTGAAAGATAAAACCCAGCTCGAAGAGACGAAAATCCGATAGCTCACTTTCACTCAGTCGGGTCATATCCCGCCCGTTCAGCATCACCTCCCCCTCAGAAGGCGTATCCAGCCCGCCGATAATATTCAGTAGCGTGGTTTTACCGGAGCCGGATGGACCAACCAGAGCCGCGAACTCACCCTGCTCAACAGTCAGGTTAACCTCCTGCAACGCAGGAACCGTCAGCTCGCCCTGCTGATAAATTTTGCTGATATTGCTCAGGCTTAAGAGTGCCATGGGATGTCCTTATAAAATCGATTCAATACGGGAACGCGTGAAAGGTGGCATTCAGTCCCATCAGGTCTTTAATGCATCAACAGGTGCGACCCGACTGGCCTTAATGGCGGGATACAGGCCAGACAGCAAGGTCACCAGAAAAATACCACCACTAAGCTGCACGATGCGGTTCAGAGAAAGCTCCGGGCGAATCACAGGGTCCATATAGGTGCCCATAATAGCGGTGCTGTCTCCCATCATGCCGGAGAGATCCAGACCATTCGCTGAGAGCACCAGATGAAGGCCTCCGCCCAACAACCAGCCAAACAGCAGCGCCAACACACTGAGCAGAAACGCCTCGGCACAAACCAGCAACATCAGCTGAATCCTCGCCAGCCCAAGCGCCCGTAGGAGGCCAAATTCCCGGGTGCGCTCCAGCACACTCATCAGCACCGTATTGATGATGCCAAAGAGCACCATAATCAGAATCAGCAGCAAGAAGACGTAGTTTCCGGCATCATCCAGCGCCACAAACTGCACCAGATCCGGCATCAGGGTTTGCCAGTCCAGTAAAGCCAGCTGTCGGCTATTCAGAGATGAGTTCATCGCTTTATTCAGCAGCAACTGAGCCTGATCAGCGGCTCCCGCCGGTAACACAAACAAGGCGATTCGGGTCAGTGGCTGAGCGGTTTCGGCTTCAATTTCCGTTTTGGTTTTGGTTTCAATTTGAGCGCCTGTTGCCGTTAGCTCTGCCTTGAGGAATAACCGGCCCAATTCCAAAGGTGCCAGAATCAGATAACTGTCCAGATCATCCATCCCGGTCTGAAAAATCCCCCGAACCCGTCCTAACTGAGCCGTGGTATCACCACCCTGCGTACCCGCCATCAGCACGACCTTGCTGCCGAGGCGAACTTTCAGCTTGTTTGCCAGCGCCTGTCCCAGAACGATGCCATTTTCCTGCTCTTCGGATAACCAGTCGCCGACTATCAGCCCTTTTCTCAACTGCTCTGATCTTGGATCTTCGGCTTGTCCGGAGACTGATTCCAGTCCTACGCCAACGGAGTTATTCGCTGTGCTGGCGAGCAGTTGCAGTGAGATTCGCGGAATTGCACTGACCTGAATGCCCTGCTGAGCAAGCGCCTTCAGGGGGTGCTGAAGCTGATCCGTCAGCCCTTTCCCATCAGCAATCATCAGGCTGTTTGATGGCGCTTCCAGATAGCCTTTCGGCTGAATCGCCAGATGCCCCTCACCCAGTGTGATCGCATTACGGATCATGCTGTTATGGCTGCCATCCCCAATGCCGATGGAGATCACGGCCATGGCAAAGCCAATCGCAATGGAGGTCAGAGTGATCAGGGTGCGCTTACGATGACGCCAGAGATTGCGCCACGCCAGCCGAAGCAGCAAGGCCAAGGGCAAACCGGCAGCGTGCTGTCTTTTCATGGAACCGGAGGAAACAGAAGTCATCAGCGCAGTACCTCCGCAGGTTTCAGTTTGATCAGCTGCCAGCTGGGTATCAGGGCGCTCAACAGGGCAACCGTCACCATCAGCAGGCTTAACCCTGCCACCTGAGTCAGATTCAGATAGGCGGTCATCACAGGTTCAAACACCAGTCCGCCCCAGTCGTAGCCATCCGGCATACGGCTGCTGAAATCAATGCCGTGGCTTTCCAGCCACAAACCCGCCAGCGAACCAAGACCCGCACCTAAAAGTGCCGCCAGCAGCGCAAGAAAGAAGGATTCAATCAGCATCAGCAGCATCAGATGACGCCCTTTCATACCGATCGCCCGCAAAATACCCAGTTCATGCCGACGTTCATGCAGCGCCATCAGCAGGGTGTTTACCAGCCCCATTGAAGCGAGGCCAACCACAATAAATCCGATCACGGTGAGCATGGACTGGCTCATCTGCATCATGTTCGCCACCATGGGCGTCAGCTGTTGCCAGCTGCGTACAACCGCAGCACCACCCCATTCATCCAGCGGTTTCTGCTGCTGTAAGTCCGTGATGGCCTGGATCAGCTGCTGCTGAATCTGAGGCAGCTGCTCAGGCTGCGTCAGATGCACGGCAAGTTCGTGAAAGCCCTCGCTCAGCACCATCAGTTGTTGAAAATTATCAATCGACATCAGGATGCCAGCGCGATCAAAACCCGGCTCCAGAGGCTTAAGAATTCCGGAAACGATAAAGATGGCGTTACCAATACTGCCATCGGCGGCCTGAGTGACCAGAATCAGCTCACTACCGGGTTTTAGGGCCAGTTTCTTCGCCAGACTTTTGCCCACCAGCACGCGGTTATCACTGAGGTCTGAACGCCCCTTCGCGACCTTATCCAGCTGAACTGTTACCTTGCCTTCCCTTTTGGGATCAACAGCACGCAGCATGACGCCGGTAGAACTATCCTTACTGCTCGCAAGTCCAGCAGCCTGCAAACGGGGGGCAAAGGTTAAGTGAGGAAAGCGCTGCTCTAACGCTGTCAGATAATCCCACGGCAGGGTGGCATAGAGATCCTGATCGTCGATATAGGCTTGTCGGTGTAACTGAATATGCCCGCTGGTGAGGTTGGTGGCGTAATGCACCATCTGCCGGGACATTCCCTCCAGCAAGGCAGAGAAGAGAATCACAATTATCAACCCACCCGCCAACGCAGAAACCGTCAGCAGACTGCGTACCGGATTACGCCAGATATTGCGCCAGCCCATAAAGACCAGCATCGCAGGATGAGTTAGTGCCGGCGACAAGGTGGTAAAAAGTGGTTTCATATCAGAGTCCGCTCTTCAGATTCTGCAGGGAGAAAAAGCGGGGCTCCAGTGGCAGATCAAATTCGATGGACTTGTAAGTGATCACGGTGGACTCACCGGGTTTATCTTCCGGCAGGAGTCGCATCACCATAGGCACCTGATAACGACCGATCTGCTGCAGTTCTTCAAACAACATGGAACGGATCAGAGACTGCTGCTCATTAAAATAAAGCGTGCGGATCGGAGCCAGCGTCTGCTGATCGATCTCCATCACCACCTTACCCCAGACAACCGCTGCATCCGGTTTGGGAATCGCCGTAATCTCATACAACGCACGACCATCCCGTTTGCCTTCAAAGGTGATCTCAGAGTCGTAATCGGAGGCAAACTTGCTCTCTTTCACCAGATCATCATTGGTAAAGTGGCTGCCCATCCAGGAACCGGACATCATACTGACTGGCACCTTGGTCACCCGGTTGATCTTTGGCAGGTAGTTCCAGATATTCTCTTCCACCTTGAGGGTGGCAATGCCCTTGTCCTTAACGGGTTGCTGAATCACCACCAGCGAGTGTTCATCCCCCATGGACCAGGCTTCCATCTCCATCGTTCTCTGATAACGGCGGGTTTTCACCTGCATCTGCATTAACGTGTGAGAGGTATTTCCCCGCCAGAGCTGATCGATATGATCCAGCAGCTGTTTTGCAGTCAGTGGCTCACTTGGTGAAGTATCAGCCGATGCATTCTGAAACCCGGCCAACATCAGCAAGGCTGCCGCCAGCATCAGCCTGAAAGCCGTTAATACTTTTAGTGATGTGATGTTTCGACGGCGACTTTCCATTCTGCTCTCCTGCATGCCGGACTCTCTGGGGAAACTCATTAAGATCATTCTATCTCTTTGGGATAAAGGCTTACATCCGATAGGTCAACATCATCCCCAGAGCCTGTTTGTTCTTTTCGCTCACAATCGGACTATCAGTAATGGTGCTGTCCAGTCGCTCAAAGCGGTAGAAGCCGTGCAGCCCCCACTGGCGATCAAAGATATAGCTGGTGTTGATACCCACAAAAGGATTCAAAGCACTTTCCGGCGTATAAGCTGTTCGGCCTTTGGCAGAATCAATATTGCTACCGGAGATACCAAAGAGATGCTGCACGTAATCTTCACTTTGCCAGTAGATGCCGCCATGGGCTTTTAGGTTCCAGCCTAAGCCTCGGCCGAAAATCGGATGTTCTATCTTGGCCTCAGCCGTCAGGCCATTGGAGTTATCGGAAATATCCTGCTCCAGTTTTAAGGCAAGGCGTTGATAACGCACACGGGTCAACAGAGTCAGATCACCACCACCGGACTGGTAACCCTCCAGCTCTGGTGCGTCCGATTTCTTAAAGCCCGGAATCCAGTCACTTTCGTAACTCTCATCCCGATAGCCAACACCAATGCCGTATTGAACAGCATCGAGATTGATCTGGTATTGCGCGATGCCGTACTTAGGTCCAAAACGCCAGTTGCCCACTTCTGCATTCACAAAAGGCAGCGCCGTGGACTGAGCCGACAGACCTTTCCAGGGTGTTTCCAGCATACTGGCCATCACGCCAAACTCCCAACGCACCTGATCCGTTTGATGTTGTGGCTGCGCATTGGTGACAGTAGCAGTCGTCAGCCCTAGTAACAGGGCAAGAACTGAGCGAGAAGTAAAAGGTACTTGTTGTGAAGGTACTTGTTGTGTTGGCATTCCGTGGGGCTGGATCATGACTTCGCTTCCTGTGATAAATCGATCAAATGATTTGAAAGCGAGTTTATGGACTGAACCGGCAGGCCGCTTGTGGCAAATGTCACAAACCCCATCGTGACATTTATCACATCGCTTTAAACGGTTAAAAACGCTAAAGTTTCGGCCTAAACATAAGATAAAAACAGCCCGGATGTGAAAGCCCGATGGATCAGAACAATCAGCCCGCCAAAAACCAGACTCTGAGCTATCCAAGGGGTAAACAAGCAAGCGGTAAACAAGCAGGGGACAAAAAAAATAGCCCTCTGCGCCATTTTTTCAGTCGTGTGAAGGAACATTACGAGTTTTTACTGGCGCTGCTGACCTGGGACTTTGTTGGCTTTTATACCTTTGAAACCTGGATCGCACCTGAGATACGACCGGATTATCTGCCGGAGCCGAACCTCACCAATCTGATTCTGGTCTGCGGGGCTTTCTTCCTGTTTTTGCTCTACCTGATCTATACCGAGTTTTTCCGTCAGCGCTGGCCCAAGCTGGCAACACCGATACTGATCGGCACCCTGCTGATCCTCTGCGGCCTGCTGCTTTTCTTCCATATCGGGCTGGTCGCTATTCTGTTGATTATCTATCTGGTCAAACTGGTGGATTACGGCTTGAAACCGATGCAGATTCTTCCCGTAATTCTGCTGCCCGTTCTGATTGCTCTTTTCGATGCCGGTGCTAATGGCCAAAGCCATGTGCTGATAAACGGTCTGGCTTTTACTCTCTACAACACCTTTGCCTATATGTTTGCTATTCGGCTGCACTCTGAACGGGAAGCTAGGGCGCAATCCGCCAATCTGCTGCGGGAACTAAAGGCCACTCAAACTCTGCTGCATGACACCGCAGCACGGGATGAACGTCTGAGAATCGCCCGGGATCTGCACGATACCCTCGGCCACCACCTCACGGGACTCAGTATTCAGCTGGAAGTGGCTAACCACTGCAAAGCAGAGCAAGCGCCAGAACATATTGCCAAGGCTCAGCAGATCACCCGCCTGCTGCTCAGTGATGTTAGAAGCTCCGTCAGCACCTTGCGGGAACAACGTAAAATCGATCTGGCAACGGCGCTGACAACCCTTTGCAGTAACCTGCCGAAGCTTGAAGTAAAGCTTGAGACCGATCCCGATCTGACCATCTGTAATGCACAACTGGCGGGCGCTCTCTTCCATGCGGTTCAGGAAGCCCTGACCAACTGCATGAAGCACAGTCAGGCCGACCAGATACGAATCAGCCTAAAGAAGGATGATTGCGGCCCCTGCCTGACGATTCAGGACAACGGCAACCAAAAAGCCAGGATACCTGCTCAACCCCATCAGGCCGGAAATGGCCTAACCGGCATGGCTGAACGGCTCGCCCCCTTTGATGGCAAGCTGGAGGCAGACAACAACGAACAGGGTTTTGCGATCCGAATCACTATCCCGTTTGTCGAAACGGATGTGTTCTAAATGACGCTAAATATTCAGAAACAAGGAATTTAAGCCATGATCAGGGTGCTTTTGGTTGACGATCAGACACTGCTGCGCGAAGGACTGAAAAGCCTGCTGGCGTTAAAAGACAATATTCAGGTTGTGGCTGAAGCCGCCAACGGTGAAGAAGCGCTGCAATTATTGGCTGATCGGGGTGGCGAAATTGATGTCGTCCTGCTGGATATCCGTATGCCGGTTCTGGACGGAATAGGCGTTTTAAAAGCGATGCGGGAGCAGGATTTGACGCAGCCGGTTCTGGTGCTGACCACCTTTGATGACACGGAACAGGCGCTGGAGTGCATTCGCTATGGGGCCAAAGGCTATGCCCTGAAGGATATCAATCTGGAACGTCTGACCGGGGCAATTGAAACACTGGCCAAGGGTGGAACGGCGCTCTCCCCCGGTATAACCGACCGGATTCTCACCGCCGCACCAAAACGGAATGACGATCAAAGCCCCGTAATAGAAACCCTGACCGACAGCGAGCTTAAGGTGCTTAGCCTGATTGCTGCGGGCTATTCCAACGGCGAGATCGCCGATGCTCTGTGTCGGTCTGAGGGTACGATCCGTAATCAGGTTTCTTTTGTACTCAGAAAGCTGGATGTACGGGATCGAACCCGGGCGGTGCTTAAAGCGATTGATCTGGGGCTGCTTTGAGTTCAGCCCCGGAAAACTAACGTGGACGTGCCGCCATCATGATCTTGTTATCGACGCTGTAAACGATAAAGTCCTGTCCATCTAACGTGAAAGGGTAAGGGTTTATCGCTTCAGACTCCGGCACAATCTTGTAGAGCTTGTTGTCGCTTGGATCAAACTCCCAGATGCAGGCCAGACGACTGCCCTCGTTGTCGAAGAAAACCGTTTTGCTGTCCTCATTCCAGCGAATACCGAAAATGCTCTCCCAGTAATAATCATCCTCGTTGGGCAGAAGATCCGGCGACATGCTGACTTTGTCCGTCACACGATCATAAACCACCAGCGGACGCGCATCTTTCAGCATTTCAGGATTGGTCATCTCACGCATACGTTCCAGCTGAAGACTCTGCTGGTAAGGCATAGAGCTTGCGAGATCCTCATCAAAAACGAACCTGGCCACTACCGCCAGCTTATTGCCATCTTTCGAAGCCATCCAGGCGGACTGCTCACGAATCTGATTGGCAAAAAACTCCGGCTTGTCATCAATACCAACCTCGAAGATATCGCCTTCGAAGAGTGTTCCTGCGGTTACACCGTAGTATTCGTCATTTTTGCTCCAGTGTTGATTTACCAGAATCTGATCACCATAAAGGCCAACCTGCGTGCCGATATCACATTTCCCCTGAACCCCTTTGTTCTCAAGAATGTTGTACTCGTAGAGACACTGTTTTCTCACCTCGGGATTGTGAAAAGTGAAATATACGAAAGGTTTGTTATCAACCAGAGCAACGACCGGAATCGAGCTGATATTCATCTTCAGCAGCTGTTTACGCGGCCAGGGAGTATAAATATCCGCCCCCAATGCTTCTGCTTTTTCACGGGAGTACTGATCCAACTGGTCAAGCGTCGGCACCAACATTCCCTGCTGAAGCATCTTTACCGATAAGCTTTCAGGCTGTGGCTCACGTACTGCCTGTAACAACTGGCCAATACGGTCAATAAACACCTGTTCACACTCACGTAAAGGGGAGATTTCACAGGCATTATTACGCGCTTTAAGCCAGGTCTTCTGGCTCTCTTTCAGCCCTTCCTGACCGGGCAGGTTACGGGCTTTAAAATAGAGCTTACCGATCACCTCATCCATTACGCTCAATGATTCGGTCGAGCAGATCTGCAGCTCAATGGGGGCTTTTGCTAGTTTACAGTCAAAACTGGCGGCCTGAGCAGGTAAACTCAAAAAGGCCACAGCACCTGACAGCAGGAGTGAAAGCCGGGCGAATCGCTTCATAACAATCCCTTAATCCATTGAAATAAATAGTGTTCTTGAGTGAACAAGCGAAAATTTGCCTCGGATCTTAATAGGTTAGAGTAATTGCGTAAACCTGACGGTCAGCCAAATGCCAAAGGGATCACAGCATTCTTACTGTTTCTTCACGTTTTAAAGTTGCTGGCGATAGCTGATCGTCCACAAATCCGTTATTATGCCCGCGCATTTCAGGGGATCAGCTCTATACTGCGTGTAATCAGCTGATCGCCCAACTCGACCCTTCAGGATTCCAATGAAAAAGACATTTAAGCTTTCCCATCCCAAGATCAAATATCCACGTCTGATCGAAGCCGCTAAAAACGAAGCCAAAAAATACCAGAAGCGTGAGCGCAACAAAGCCCTGCCGAAAGGTGCTGATTTCTGGGCATTTGAATGTAAGTTCGGTGCCGATGCCGACACTGCTGAAGTGATTCGTGCTGCAGAGATCAATGAAAAGATCAGTTTTGCTGAGTCTCAGGAATGGCAGAGTTTCTATCTGGAAATCATCGCCGTACCGGCAAACCGAGTGTTTGTTGAGCGTGAAGACGATGAAGATGACGATCTGGAAGATCCGTTTGAGGATGATGAGGACTACTAAGTTCGCGAAAGCGCTTGGTAAATGCTCATAAAAAAGCCAGACCTTAGGTCTGGCTTTTTCGTATCTGAAGGTGAGAGACAGAAGCTATCAGAGAGTCACTGCCGCTTCTATATCCCGATAACGCAGCAGCTCACAACTGCCAAAGCCATTCAGCTGTCGGGCTTTAATTTTGGTGAATACGGGTTGGGTTAAACCTGCTAAGAAGCGGGCGCTTAAGATGCGCTTTTCTTCATCGGTGAGATCAAGCGGGCTATCAGTCTCCAGCTTCTGCAAAAAGGCAGCAACATTGGCTTTAAGTTGCGTCTGATCCGGCCACTTGGGTTCCTGCACATAACTCAGATGCGCTACCTGCCCACGGCAGACGGAGCAATGGCCGCAGGCGTTGGGGCTGGAGCTTTCATCAAAATAGCGGGACAAATTGTGGGTCAGGCAGCGATCCAGTTGGAAGAAACGGATCAGCGCACCGATACGCTCAATTTCTTTCTGCTCTTTCTCAGTCACATAGGCATAAAGCTTCGCCACCGGATCATCATTTTTCAGGCGGCTCATATCCACCCGAAACACTTCAGTCATCTTGGAGGCCGACAGCTCAATCAGCCCCTGTTCGTGCAGATAATCCAGAGCGGCAATCGCCCGATGGCGCTCAGCACCCGCGCCATAAGCCTGATACAGGCTGTCAAAATCCGGTACACCCCAGGTCTTTTTGAATGCGGTATGTTCAAACACCGCTTGCAGGAAAGGTACACGTTCACCGGAGAACTTCGCCAGAATCACCGCTTTATCGGCTACGAACTTATACTTGTACTCAGCAAAGTAGCTGCGCAATGGCTCTAAGATGCCCATCAGTTCCAGCTGCACCAGCAGGGTTTTCAGGGGTAACTGGCGGATATTGGTCTGGTTTGACAGGGTGTACAGCTGCACTTCCCAATGGCTGGCCGAGCTTCCGGCAACAAAGCTCTCCTCCTCTATCGCCTGAATCAGCCGCTGAATATCCGAGCGCAGCGGCGTATCACCATAGACGAAGTTTTCCAGCACCGGCACGCCATCAAGACTTGCCAGAGTGATGCAGTTGGATGGCTGACCGTCACGTCCCGCACGGCCGATCTCCTGACTGTAGTTCTCGATGGATTTCGGCAGATCGTAATGCACCACAAAGCGGATATCGGACTTATCGATCCCCATACCGAAGGCGATAGTAGCCACAACAACGCGGATTTTTCCCGCCATAAAGTCGGCCTGAATCTGCTCTCGCTGCTCATTAGGCAAGCCAGCGTGATAAGCGGTGGCGTTGATGCCTTGCTGGCTCAGATACGTGGCTACATCTTCAGCCGTATGCTGCAGAGTCACGTAAACAATGCCATCACCCTGCTGCTGGTCGATCACCTGCTTCAGAGCCGCTTTCGGTTGCTGACCAGATTGCAGCGGCAGCACACTAAGGTCCAGATTCGGACGGTAGAAACCGGTCTGCACCACATGCTCCGGCGCGATACCGAATTTAAGCGCCATATCTTTTTTCACCCGTCGGGTGGCCGTGGCGGTTAACAGCAGCACCAGCGGAATATTCAGCTGATTACGGTACTCCGGCAGCTTCAGATAATCCGGACGGAAATTATGCCCCCACTCGGAGATACAGTGGGCTTCATCCACCACCAGCATGGAGATAGGCACAGATTCGATAAACTGACGGAAGCGTTCGTTTTTAAAGCGCTCCACCGACACCATCAGAATTTTCAACCGACCGGAACGGGCATCCTGCACCACCTGCTGATGCTCTTCATTGGTCAGGGTTGAGTCGATACTGGCCGCAGCGATGCCCTTGCTGTGCAGGAACTCCAGCTGATCTTTCATCAGCGCCAGCAAAGGCGAAACTACCAGGGTCAGATGAGGCAGCTGCAATGCCGTAAACTGATAACAGAGGGATTTACCGGAACCGGTTGGAAAGATCGCCAGCGACGAATGCCCGGCTAACAGCTGCTCAACGGTTTGTTGCTGACCACCCCGAAAAGCGGGAAAACCAAAGGTTTGCTGGAGTTTACTGTTCAGCTCCTGAATGGATGCGGTTTGAGGATGTTCAGACATAAACACTCCCTGTTATCGGTAGGGTGTTATTCCCAAAGGAATAGTAAAAGATCAGGGGCGCTCATCCTTAGGCGCACCCTGATCGCATTTTTTGCATTCAAGCATTGAGCCTAACATACCTTCGCGACCTTCCGGAGTAACCACCCAAGGCCGCTCCTGCCAGGGCGGATTGTGCCGGACATGCTGATTATGGCCGCAGACCAACTGGGCAACCCAGTGGCCTTCGCTATCGGTGTGGAATCCGGTGATGGCTTGCTGCATCAGGAGTTCAAAATCTTCAGCGGCAGTGCCAGCAGATCATCACCGGTACCTGCCAGATAGATAATCACGGCACAGAAACCGGCAACCGTTACCACATACCAGATTGCGGAGAAAATTTGACCGTAACGATCCAGCGGCAGCAGGTGGCTTTGGTGACGTTGCTTCCATTCAAAAAAGATCTCTGCGGTACCGATCAGCAGCAGAAAACCCAGCAGTGCCAGTCCAAAACTGTAACTGATCAGAATGCCAAGACCTGCCCCTGCGCCACAGAGAATCAGACCGGCAACGGAGTTCATGGAGAAGCTGATACTTTTCAGCACATGGCCGCCATCCAGAGGCAGAATTGGGAGCAGGTTAAAGAGGTTCAGCAGGCTGTTGAAGGCGGCGATACCGGCGAAGAAAATATTGCCCGTGACCCAATAGGCGATCAGCGCCAACAGAGACATCCCCAGACCAAAGAACGGCCCCATGAGGGAGATCATCACATCCTGCCAGCGGGTGTTGATCTTGGCATCACCCAGCGCAAGGCCGCCCATAAAGGGGATCAGGTAGATGCCTTTGGTTTTCATACCGAAGTGCTGCATCGCACGGATATGACCGTATTCGTGTACCACAAGACAAGCGATCAGACTCAGAGCAAACTCCAGCGAAAACAACCAGGAATAGGCCGCTAAACTGGCACCCGCCAATACCACCTTGATCACCTTGGCGCTTTTGATCAGCTTCATGCCCAGAGACAGCAGACCGACCATACTGAACTGACGCGGTACTTTAGGTTCAACAACCGGTGTCTGGCGCTCAATATCTTTTACCGTGCGCTCACCGTCGGTCAGTACTTCACCGGCGATTTTCAGCTGGTAGTCGAACTGGAACGGCTGCCAACCCAGCTTAAAGCTCAGCTCACAGGGAATCACCTCGCCATTTCGGCTGTCGGTCAGCTCAAAACTCAGGCTGAACTCACCCTCAGCGTTACCATCAGCATTTTTACCGGCAACCGCCTGTCCGCCCCAGTAAAGCACCTGCCAGCCCGCCATAGAGGCTTCCAGCCGCAACGGCTGGCCCAAACAATCGATATTGAGAAGTTCCAAGGTAATCCCCGTTGTAAATCAAACGCTTAAAATTGCGGCTATTATGCCTGAAGCCATGCACAAAGAACCATATACGCGGCAATTCCGTAACGGATACAACCTGACTTTATAGAGAACTTGCCGTGGCTGTACTTCGACTGATTCTGGGCGACCAGCTCAATGACCATATCACCAGCTTGCAGGATATCGATCCGGCCCAAGACCGGGTACTGATGTGCGAGCTGACGGAAGAAACCACCTACGTGCCGCACCATAAGAAGAAGTTGGTGTTTTTTCTCTCGGCCATGCGTCACTTCGCCCGTGATCTGCAAAAGCGCGGGCTAAATGTGCATTACGATAGCCTTGATGAGAATCTGCACAGCTTTTCTGACGCGGTGAAAAAGCAGTTCACCGCCCCTGATCCGATTACGGGTCAGCCTGTCGCCTTTGAAAAGCTTGTGGTCACTCACCCGGGAGAGTACAGGGTGCTGCGTCAGCTGAAAGCCCTTAAAGAGGAGCTGAATATTCCCGTTGAGATCCGCCCGGATCACCGCTTTCTGGCAACAAAAAAGCAGTTTGCTGATTGGGCTCAGGGCAGAAAACAGCTAAGAATGGAGCTGTTTTACCGCCAGATGCGCAAAAACCTCAATATTCTGATGCAGGATGGCGAACCTGTTGGCGGGCAATGGAATTACGATCAGGAAAATCGCAAAGCTTTACCATCAGATCTGCAACCATCCGCCCCACTCGGCTTTAAACCCGATGCCATCACACGTCAGGTGATTCAGCAGGTCAGTGAACGCTTCCCTCAGCACTTCGGCGATCTGGCGGATTTTCACTATGGCGTCACCCGTGCTCAGGCTTTACAGGTGCTTGAGCACTTTATCAGCCAGCGTTTACCTCGGTTTGGCGATTATCAGGATGCGATGAAGCAGGATCAGCCCTGGCTGTTTCACAGTCATATCGGGCTTTATCTTAATATCGGGTTGTTAACACCGATGGAGGTGATTCGTGCGGCGGAAAAAGCCTGGCAGAATCAGGCTGCGCCATTAAATGCGGTAGAGGGTTTTATCCGTCAGATTCTCGGCTGGCGGGAGTATGTGCGCGGCCTCTACTGGCTGAAGATGCCGGACTACAAAAAACTCAATTATCTTAATGCCAAGCGCCCGCTGCCGGAGTTCTACTGGAGCGGTAAAACCCGCATGAACTGCCTCAGCCAATGCGTAAAACAAACTAAAGAACACGCCTACGCCCACCATATTCAACGCCTGATGGTGCTGGGAAACTTTGCCCTGCTGACAGGACTGTCGCCGGATGAGGTCAACGACTGGTATCTGCTGGTTTATGCCGATGCGTTGGAATGGGTCGAACTGCCCAATGTTTCCGGCATGATTCTGTTTGCCGATGGCGGTTATCTGGGCAGCAAACCCTATGCCGCTGGCGGTGCCTATATCAACCGGATGTCGGACTACTGCAAACACTGCACTTACAAGGTGAAAGAGAAAACCGGTAATCATGCCTGCCCCTTTAACTATCTTTACTGGGACTTTCTGGATCGCAATAAAGAGACATTGAAAGGCAACCCGCGCATGGGACTGGTGTATAAAAATCTTGATCGGATGAGTGATGCTCAGGTTAAAGCGATTCGCATGCAGGCGGATAGTTTTCTGCGCAAGCTGGATGCCGGAGAAACGGTCTGATGAAAGGTAAAAATCGTTAAGAGGCCATTAGAGATGAAAGGCCATAAGAAAAATTTCCTGCCGGAGAAGACCTGCCCGACCTGCAATCGCCCTTTTAAGTGGCGCAAGAAATGGGCTAAAGATTGGGAGCAGGTACGTTACTGCTCCCAACGCTGCCGCTCTGCGAAAGGCGATTCCGGTTAATCCGCAGAAAACACCAGATCACCGTACCAGGCTTCCGCTTCACTGCCGGAGTTATCGGTATCCGTCATAATGGCAATCGCTTTGATGGTGGTAATCTCTTTGCCAAACAGCCGCTTAAGGTCACTTTTCAGGTTACGTTTCTCGGTGTACCAGCCATCTCCTGCAGGCCGATGGCGTACGGACACCATCATGGCGCTGCCGCCAGCAAAAGGATTAGGCCACTCCTCCCCTACCGGAGACTGTGCTGACCAGACATAACTGATCGCCTTAGTGCTGAAAAAAGTCCAGCCGTCATTCACCACCACATAAACCCGGGCAGCAAAATCATCACCTTTCTTGATCCGCTCGTTATCCAGATCCGGCAGCCGGGTCACCTTCCAGCGCCAGCTAAGGTACGGGGTTTTATTCAGATCAATCTCGGTTTCATAAAACAGGCCGGAAGCCGCACCCTTACTGTTGGCTTTAATAGCAGGCGAGCCGGCATCCTTGGCGAGCTGGTAATCCGTAAAGCCTTCAAACTCTTTTGTTGGCCACTGCATCATCAGCATGGGCGAAAAGCGAATTTCTCCGTTCTGATCCGGATTTTCTGCCTTAGCAAATGAGCTTATGAGCATCAGAAGAACAACCGATATCAAGCTATACAAAGATGTCGGGGTAGCTCTTTTATCCCCCTTAAAACCGACAAAACCGTGACTTATCAGTCGCATACAAAACCTCTTCCGGAACTTTATTAGACAGAACTTACTTGTCGATATACGCGGCAAACACTATTCTGTATTCATTTTTATCTACGACTTTAATCTTAAGACCTTAGATTAAGCAGACAAAACATCGTCCCCACAGATCAAAAGCTTAATCCGGTATGAACAAGTCAGTAAGGACTTCTTTAAAGATGGCAGAACAGATTTCCGTAATTGAAGGCAATAAGGCGCAAAAATATCAGAGCCTGTTACCTCAGATTGAAGCTCTGGTAAGCACCGAGCAGGATGTAATCGCGAATCTGGCGAACATTAGTGCAGCACTAAAAGAAGGTATGGGCTATTTCTGGGTGGGTTTTTACCATGCAGAGACACCGGACATGCTGGTTCTTGGTCCCTTTCAGGGCCCTGTTGCCTGCACACGAATCCCCAAAGGCAAAGGCGTTTGTGGTGCAGTATTTGAGCAACGCAAAACCTTGGTTGTGCCCAATGTTGACGAGTTTCCGGGCCATATCGCCTGCTCCAGCGCCTCCAAATCCGAAATCGTGTTACCGATTTTTAAGCGCGGCAAAGTCGCCTGGGTACTGGATATCGACAGCGATCAACTGAACGACTTCGATGAAGTTGATCAGCATTGGCTGGAGAAACTGACCTCCATGATCGGCCTGATGCTTTAAGGCTAGGACGGCAGAATTTACCCGAAAGGTCAGAGTCACTGGCTAGCGCCAGTGACTCTTTTGTAACAACTGATGGTTTTGCTCTTTAGGCAAAATCACTTTTGCCAGCAACCAGGCGGTGAAGTAACAGATATAGCCTGAGAAGATAATATCACTCAGAAAATGCCCTCCCTGTATTACCCGAACCTCGCCAACAAATAAGCCGATAATCACTCCCACTAAGAGCCCCAGCTGCCACTCCCAAACCCAGGCTAAGGCGATAAAAGCAAAGCCCATTGCCGCATGGCCACTGGTAAAGGAACAGTTCTTCTCACACTGATCACTGACAATCCATGCGGGACTGAAATGCTGCTCACCGCCAAACTGCACCACATCCCTGGGTCTTGCTCTGTCCCAGTTGTTTTTAAAACCTGCATGAACCAATAATCCCGGTCCTATCAGCAAAAACAACAGTAAGAAAAGCAGCTTGTGTCGCTTGCAGCGTAATTTTGCCGGGGAAAATCTGAGCCAGGAGATCAAGGTCAAAAGTAAGAGCGCAGGCACAAGGACCAGTGGCATATCCTTGAACAGCACATAAACAAATCGAACCCAGTTCTCCTGATTGGCGGGGAAGCTATGAGAAGAAGAATCAAAGTAAAGCCCGCTAAAGATCAAATCCAGCTCAGGCCAACCGATAAAAAATACAACCAGACAAATAAAGCTGAGAAGAACCCAGTGTTTACGTTGCTGCATCATACAAGCGATCCAACTTCAGTAGGTCTGACAAGAAATCCCTGACCAGCCAGAGTTTAAGTGAGTCGCCAGTATTATTATCAAAGCTTAAATAAGCCTTAAGCTTCAACAAACTAAGCAAATACTGCTTTGGCTCTATTTTTCAGCAATAAACACTGTGACCGGTCGGTTTTTCATAATTTCCTGAGTTACAATCAACCTATTACAAGCAAGGTGCGTCTTCCCATAAATATTAGGGTTGAGGCATGGATATTAGGTTGGGGAACCTTCTATGACACAAGAAACTAAAGGTCGCTTAACGACCCGTACCATGGCGATGCCAGCGGATACCAATCCTTCCGGTGATATCTTTGGTGGTTGGGTTCTGGCTCAGATGGATATAGCGGCAGGTATTTGTGCCAGTCAGCGGGCACAGCAGCGTGTGGTGACGGTTGCGGTTGAAGGCATGAGCTTTATCCGTCCGGTTAAGGTGGGCGATATTCTGGGTGTTTATACCGATGTGGTTGAGGTAGGCAAAACCTCAATGAAGATCCACGTTGAGGCCTGGGTGCGCCGTGGTCAGATCGGCCTGCGTGAAAAAGTGACGGAGGCGATCTTCAAGTTTGTCGCTCTGGATGAGGAAGGTAATCCGACTCCGGTTCCGCAAAAAGACCAGCTGCCGGACTATGCCGTGGAAGAGTTCACGCTTTAATATTCGGTAATCCGTGCTCACAGGAAAGGCCGCATCCTCAGGGATTGTGGCCTTTTTGGTCTCTGCTCTTTGTAACCGGCATTTTAACTCTGATTCACTGAAAGACGGGTTACCAGAAAATCCACTGCAGCTCTAATTTTCGGCACCTGATAACGGTTCTGCTGATAGAGCAGATAGATACCCAGCTTTTCACTTCGGGTCACAGCCACCTCAGGGTTTAACGGAATTTCCAGTAACTCACCGCTATCCAGAGCACTCTGCAGCGCCCATCTGGGCAGCATCAGCAAGCCATCAGCGTTAATCGCTTTCTCCACCAACCAACGACCGGCATTGCTGACTGCAACCTTGTGCGGGGAAACATCCTGCCACTCTCCATCAATCAGGCTGATCCAGGGCAATATGCCGATAGGTGCGCGATAAAGCAGTCCTTTATGATCTTTCAGATCCTGAGGATGAGATGGCATACCTTCCCGCTCAAGATAAGCAGGAGCACCAGCCAGAATAAAACGGTTATCCCGCAGTTTAACCGCTACCACCCTTTCATCCGGTACATAGCCGCCCCGAATGGCGATATCGACATCATCTCTGCCCAGGGTTGAAAGCGCATCACTCAGCTCAATATCCAGCACGATGTCCGGATAACGGGACGAAAACTCGTCCATCAGCGGTAATAACAGGGTTTCACCAAACCCCACTGTGGCACTGATTTTGAGATGCCCCATGGGTTTACTCTGGTAACTGCCCACTAACTCATCAGTCGCCTCCAGTCGGGAAAGAATATCCCTCACCTGCTGCAGATACAGTCTGCCGATCTCCGTCAGTCGCACCACACGGGTTGAGCGCTTCAGCAGCACGGCTCCCAGATGGTTCTCCAGATCCGCGACCCGTCGGGACAAGGATGACGCCGGTACATCAAAATGCTGGGCAGCTTTGGTGAAACTGCCACTTTCTGCCACCTTTACGAAGTAGCGCATCGCTTTTAACTGATCCATATCGCTTTAGGCTCTGTTTCCGGTTTTGCTGCAATTATTGTCTTAATGACAAAGATGATTCCTATTTTAGCGTCTATATCTCTCAAATTCAGTGAATAAAATAGCGACATAACCTTAGGGAGTGGCCAGGTAGATCGACCACCTACCCTTTCTATTCAGTCCAACAGACTTAAAACGAATTGAGAAAATTATGACTCAGAATACGCAAATCAAACTGATCGCTCGCCCACAGGGCGCTCCTACTGCTGAACTGTTTCAGGTAGAGCAAAACCCTGTACCAAGGATTTCCGCAGGAGAATTTCTGATTCGCCAGACTCATATGTCTCTGGACCCTGCGATGCTGGGTTGGATGAGCGACGATCGTGAAAGCTATATCCCACCCGTTGAACTGGGCGATGTCATGCGCTCAAGCGGTTATGCCGAGGTGATTGAATCCCAGCATCCGGATTTTGCGGTTGGTGATAAGGTAACCGGCATGTTCGGTTGGCAGGAATATGCGGTCAGTCAGGGTCAGGGAGTCAACAAGGTTGATCCTTCCCTACCTGCTGATATGGTGCTTTCTGTACTGGCACTGCCGGGACTGACCGCTACTCAGGGTCTGTTGCGCGTTGGCCAGCCTAAGTCAGGTGAAACCCTGATCGTTACCGGTGCAGCGGGCTCAGTAGGCTCTATTGTCGGTCAGCTGGCTAAAGCAGAAGGCCTGCGTGTTATCGGTGTAGTCGGCAGCGAAGATAAAGCGGACTGGATCGTGAACACTCTGGGTTTTGATGGTGCAATCAACTACAAAACCGATAACCTGGCGGAAAAACTGGCTGAACTGACACCCAACGGCATAGACCTCTTCTTTGAAAATACCGGCGGGCCGATTCAGCAGCATATCTACCAGCGTATGAACGCCCATGGCCGTATCATCGTCTGCGGCATGATTGCGGATTACACAGCTGCGACACCTGCTCCAGGCCCTAACTGGATGAATATCATCAAAAAACGCCTGATGATTCAGGGCTTCACCATGCCGGATCACTTCCATGAAGTGCCGCAATTACTTGAACTGCTGGTGCCTTATGTTCAGAAAGGTCAGATCCAGTATCGCAGTCATACCCTTAAAGGTCTGACATCCGCTGTTGGTGGTCTGAACCTGCTGTTTACTGGCGGTAATCAGGGCAAACTGATTGTCGAGCTTTAAGCTCATAGGTAACGCGAAAGCCACCTTGTAAAAAAATATTTACGATACAAAATCAGCGGCCTTTATGGTCGCTGAGTATCACTTACAAACATATCTTCAAAGTCTATTCCAACCTACCAATTGATCAGCATCACCCCTTTATTCATGGGGCTTAGCGGCTAATCCCTCTTTTTCCGATCTTTCTGAAAAGCCCATCAACATCAGATGTTTAGCCTACAAAAAATTTGATAGCAGAATAATCAACTGGAACATTGATATAAAACAAAATACTAGCCTGCAAAAATCCTTTTCGTTAGTATCGCCACCTCTTCACAATTTCATAATAAAGACAACATTGGGAGAACAACGTGGTATCCACTCGTTTCTTGGGAAGCACACTGCTGGTGGCAGGGACTGCACTTGGTGCGGGCATGCTCGCTATTCCTATGGTTCTGGCACCTCTGGGTTTTGGTCTGGGTCTGGGACTTCTGTTTTTTGTTTGGGCGTTTACGACTCTGGCTGCCCTGTTACTGCTGGAAGTGAATGTGAATCACCACCCCGGTGAAAACATGCACTCCATGTCCGGTAAATGGCTGGGACGTATCGGTCAGCTGATTACCAACTCCAGTATGATCTTCCTGCTGGTGTTCCTGCTGATGGCTTATATTCTGGGTGCCAGCGAACTGCTGCAGGTTGCTCTGAAATATATGGGCCTTGAAGTCAGCCTTGGCTTCAGCCGTACTCTGTTCACCCTGCTTGCGGGTATCACCATTGTTCTGGGTACCGGCGCAGTTGACCGCCTGAACCGTCTGTTCTTCGCGATCATGCTGGTAGCCATGGTGGTTGCTCTTTACTCCCTTGCCTCTCTGGCTCCGGATACCGCACATCAGACCAGCCTGACCACTGCACAGGCAGGCGATACCCAGGCACAGATCATGGCCGCGCTGCCGGTTCTGTTCACCTCGTTTGGCTTTATGGTTGTGATCCCGCCGCTGGTTAGCTACACCGAAGATGGCGAAGGCAAGCACTTCAGCAAAGTGGTTATCGTGGGCAGTCTGATCCCTCTGGTTTGCTACATCGCATGGTTCTGGGCCTGCATGAATGCTGTAGCTCCTGAGCAACTGGCTGGTCTGAATGGCGTTGAACAGCTGGTGACTGCACTTGGTGAAAGTGGCGCTGGTCTGGGCTCTGTACTGAAACTGTTCGCGGCGATGGCTCTGCTGACCTCCTTCCTGGGTGTGGCACTGTCCCTGTACGGCTTTATCCGTGAAATGTGTGATCAGAAGCCTGTGGTTGACGGCAAGATTCCTGCGATCGCTCTGACGCTGATCCCTGCCCTGATTATGGCGTCCAGCGCTCCGGGCGAGTTCCTGAAAGCTCTGAGCTACGCTGGTCTGGCTCTGACCGTTCTGGCGATCTTTATTCCGGTTGCTATGGTATGGCGCAGCCGTCAGGATGGTGAAGTGGCTTATGTGACTCCAGGCGGCCAGATCGCTCTGGTGAGCACTCTGCTGTTTGGTTTCCTGCTGGTGGGTGCTCAGTTCTACTGATCATCAGAAGCAGCTCTTGATGAGCTGTAACAGCTGAAACGAAAAAGGCGGGAGCACAGATTCAATCTGTTGCATCCCGCCTTTTTTATGGGCGCTGTTTTATTGCTGTAAGTGCTCAAATCGATTTGCTAAGAGCCCCCGGGTCGATCAGGCCAATGCGCCATCACGTTCCGGTTGGTAAAGAATCTCTTCGATCTCAACCGTCATCACACCGCCCGCTGGTTTAGGCCAACTGATCTGCTGCCCTACCGACAAACCTAAAAGCGCAGAGCCCATAGGAGCCAGTACCGAAACGGTATTCTCCTGTCCAGCACTCTTCGGGTACACCAGCGTCATGGTAAAGCTCTTGTCAGAGTTCACATCTTTAAAGCGTACTCTGGAATTCATGGTCACCACGTTTTCCGGAATCTGAGACGACGGCACGATAGTCGCCCGGTCAAGTTCCTTCTCAAGATTACCTTTTCCCGGAAAATCCTTTTGGGAAACCTTCGCTAACAGCTCATCCAGCTTCTCTGCATCAGATTCAGAGATAATGATGTCAGGCTGCGTATTTTGCATTTTCTTAATCCTTAACACTGCTCTTTAACTTTCGGGGCGATAACCCCGAGCAGTGATTTACACCTAGGGTCTGTCAATCGTAGCGCTTCAGCATATCCATTCCGTATGGTTCACAGAATCACCACGGGCATTAAAGTCGAGCCAATAAAAAACACCTGACGCCGGAAGCATCAGGTGTTTGGTTCGACAAGCATTATACAGCAGGGGCTAAATAAAGTTCTCTGTATTGTTGTAACGCTTTTTATCCTGCAGTTTATCTTTCACTTGCTTCGGGCTATGTCCGGGTTTTAGTCTCAGGGGTGATATCCGATACCAATACCAATACCAAGGAAGATACCTGAATCATGAGCCCAGCTAACGGAACCGCCAATAGATCCGCCAATACAAGCGCCAGCATCCTCACCCGCTCGCCCCGCAGTCGGGTGCCAACCTCAGTCTTTAAGAAGAAGCCCGTTAAGCTCGCTGCCGCCACCGGTGAAACTCTTTACGATCAGATGTGGGCGGCAACCACTCAGTACCAGCAAGCCGCATTAGCGTCAGACTTTGTTCAGGGGATTGCTCACTCTGATCTGAATCCTGATCAATATGGCCAGTTCACGGTATTAGATGCAGCCTACTGCAGCTATTCTGCTGATGACTACAGTATTGTAATCCCGAAGGCGACAGATCCGGAGGTTAAAGCCTTTTGCATCGCCCGCCAGAAAGATTATCTCGATTACAACGCTGAAGTTTTTGCCGGCTGGCATATTGCAGATCCTAAAGCGGTTCAACTGACGGATCTGGCACAAGCTTATGCCGACTTTGAACGTACCATCGCTGAAACCATGGATCCTCTCTATTTTGTGGTTGCTATGACACCTTGTATCTCATTATGGACTTACATAGGTCTAACGCTGGCTCCGGACGCAACACCGAACAACCTTTATGCGTCGTGGATTGAAGCAAATCAGGTGGCAGAAGCACCGAAGGATATGGCTGATTTTATTAACGCCCATGCCGATCAGTTGGACCATCAGCGGGCGATTGAAATCTTTATCAAGGGTATGCAGTTCGAGTGCAATATGTTCCGCAGCGCCTGTGGTCAACCGCCCATTTGAAGGCTGTACCCGATATAAATCTCCTGACAATCCATGCCCACTGATACTGCTCAGCGGGCATGTTTCTGCAGATACCAGCGCCCGGCAATAACCAGCAAAATGCCACCCAGAATCATCAGTGAAGCAATAATCAGCGTCAGAGTGACAGGCTCTGAAACAAACATCACCCCGCCCATCGCCGCTATCACAGGAACCGATAACTGAAGCACTGCCGCTTGCGTTGCCGTGTAATAAGGCAGAGTTGCGTACCAGATGACATAACCCAGCCCCGAGGTAATCGCACCCGATGTCAGCGCCAGCAGAACCCCTTCACTTTGCCAGTTTCCGCCCTGCACAAAGAGCCAAAGCAGCAACAAAAGCAACCACGGCCAGGTAAAGAGAAAGTTTCGGGCGGTATCCAAAGCTGGTGTTTTCGATCCCCGCCCCATCAGGGTATAAAAACCCCAGGCGATGCCCGCCAGGGTCATCAGTACAAAACCGCTGAAACTTGGGGTACTGAAACCCGGCAACACCAGATAAACAAAACCGGTAAAGGCCATCAGAACACCGGACCATTCGATCAGATGCAGTCGCTGCCCCTGCAGCCAGCCAACAAGAATCATCGTTAACTGAACGGAACCAAAGAGAATCAGTGCGCCAGTGCCGGTTTCAAGATCCAGATACGCTACAGAGAAAGCAATCGCGTAGGCAAACAACATAAAGCCAGCTTTATAGCTACCACCTGCTTCATCGCCAGCACCTTTCTCTTTAGACGATGCGCCCTGTCGCAAACGAAGCAGAAAGATCACCAGCCAAAGCATACCGATTCCCGAGGCCAGTCTGAGCAGAGTAAAGCTGACCGGATCGATAGAGGCAGATGAGAACTCTGCACCCACACTATCTGAACCCACAGGGGACAAGGCTAAACGACACAGTACAGAATTGGCCGCCAAAGCCATCAAGGAAAGTAGCGTCAGCAGAATTGGCCTGATCATTGAATATCCCTTCACAGAGTGATTTAAATCTGCCATTTAAAGTAGCAGTAAAGACTAGCCGGATAACCCATCCGGAAGTCCTGTTTTATTATCTTTCCCTTGCCCGAACGTCTATAAAAATCGGCAGGAATGGTACACTTTAACAAATATGATGATGACTGCCTCAACGACCTACATCACCGTTGAGCAGCAAGATAAGGAATAGGATATGAGTGCCAAGCTTGAAGTCGTGCTGCAACTGATTGATCAGGCAAATAACGAAGACCCGAATCAGGAAGAATGGCAGGGCCAGCCTGTTGCAAAAGAGTGGCTTTACGGACAACGCATGAGCCAATGCCTGTCTGAATTTGCACCGGATGCCTCAGAGCTGCTGCAGATTGCAGCCCGGGGACAGCATATTCAGCGCTGGAGCATTCCCCGCTCCGACTATCCGGAAGGTCGTGTGGGGTACAAGCACTGGCGCACTGAACTGGGCAAATTCCATGGCGAGAAAACCGCAGAGCTGATGCTGCAGGCGGGTTATAGAGACGAGGATGCTGAACGGGTAAAAACCCTGCTGCAGAAAAAGCGCCTCAAGCAGGATGCGGAAGTACAGGCACTGGAAGATGTGATCTGTCTGGTCTTTCTGGATCACTATCTCGCGCCTTTCGCTGAGAAACACAGTGAGCCTAAGCTCATCAGCATTATCCAGAAAACCTGGGGCAAAATGTCGGAAAAAGGCCATGAAGCTGCGCTGAAGCTGAACTTTGCCCCTGACCATCTGGCTCTGATTCAGAAAGCGCTGGCGTGATTAAGAAGCCCAGATAACAGCCTTTATAAAAAGAGGACTCCTGATTGCTTATGAAACGGATTCTGGCAGCTGCGCTGATACTGTCATTCAGTGTTAGCGGCCTGCTCATTACTGGCTGCACCTATACCCCTATAGAGCCGGAAAACTCTGAATTTACGGAACAGGAAAGCTCTGGCAAGCCCAGATCGGAAATCCCGAAAGAAAAACCGGTTCGGGTTCCCATGACTGCCGAATAGCACACTGGATGCAGGTCAGGTTATTCTGAAATAAAGGCTGTATAATCAGCGAATTAGCGTCGAAAAACACCTTTCGACGCACCAAAACAATGCAAAAGTTAAATCATCAATAGCGCCCTGATCCGTTTCAGGGCACTGATGAAGTCACCGAACCGTCTACTGACAAAAGTCGCTCTAAAAAGTGGTGCCAAGAATGGAAGAGATCATCCGTAAAGAGATGCGGGTTCTGCCCGAAATTGATCCGGATTTTGAGATTCGTCGTCGTACAGATTTTATTAAAAACAGCCTGCTCAACGCACGCTGTAAAACACTGGTGCTGGGCATCAGTGGCGGTGTGGATTCCACCACCTGTGGCCGTCTGGCGCAACTGGCCGTTAATGAGTTAAATGCTGATCAGCCTGAAGCCGGTTATCAGTTTGTCGCGGTGCGCCTGCCTTTCGGCACCCAAAAAGATGAAGATGAAGCTCAGTTAGCCCTGTCTTTTATCCAGCCGAGCCACTCTGTCAGTGTAAATATCAAAAACGGCGTCGAAGGCCTGCACGCCAGTACACTGGAAGCGCTGGATGGCACAGGTCTGATTCCTGAAGATGCCGCAAAACTGGACTTCGTGAAGGGTAACGTCAAAGCCCGTGCGCGCATGGTCGCTCAGTATGAAATTGCGGGTCTGACTGGCGGTCTGGTGCTGGGTACCGATCACTCTGCGGAAAACATCACCGGTTTCTACACCAAATACGGCGATGGTGCCTGCGATCTGGCTCCACTGTTCGGCCTGAGCAAACGTCAGGTTCGTCAGGTAGCCGCCAAACTAGGCGCGCCGGAACTGCTGGTTAAGAAGGTTCCGACCGCCGATCTGGAAGAACTGGCACCTCAGAAGGCTGATGAGGACGCACTGGCTCTAACCTACGAACAGATTGACGATTTCCTTGAAGGCAAGCCCGTTGCCAAAGAGGTGAGCGAACGCCTGATCAGCATCTACAAAGCAACACAACATAAGCGTCAGCCGATCCCTACGATTTACGACTGAGCTTAAGCAGGGCCGCCATGAGAGATTCTCTCCATGGCGGCTTTCTTGCCGAATGGACGCATCTCACTTATAACTAAATTGAGAATACAAATCGCATCTTTGCGAGAAAGGAAGGGCATCTATGCTGAGAATCACCGCTGTACTGTTTTCTGCGCTCTCCTTCATAGCACTGCAATCTGCACTGCTGCCATCCCATCTGCAGGCTTCTACTGAAACCAGCCAACCGACTACATCAGTTATTACAGGCTCAGACTCCCCGATTACCTTCTGTGGTGATAAAGCAGGCTGGCCGCCCTACACCTACGAAGATGGCAACACTCTGAAAGGTTATGACCTTGATGTTCTGGCACGTATTTTTGAGCCTACAGGTCAGGCCTACAAAGTTCAGATGCTGCCCTGGAGACGCTGTCTTGAGATGGTGAAAGAGGGACAGGTTGATGTGGCTTTGAGCGCGTCCGGCAATGAAGAACGTGCCATCACCTATCGCATGTCGATACCTTACTACTATGTGACCCCCAGCTATATCTATCTGAAATCCCGCTTTCCCGAAGGGCTTGATGTCCCCCCTTCCGAGATCACAAAAAACTATAAAGTCTGCGGTTTAAGAGGTTACAGCTACCATAGCTTTGGCCTGCTTCCTGAAAAGGTGGAAACCACCAGCCGTACCTTCAACCAGCTGTTCCATAAAACAGCTGCTGGCCGATGCGATCTGCTACTGGGGCGCTATGAAGTACTGCTGGGCTTTGCTTTGACAGGAACACCTCTGTTAACCGACATCTGGCAACATACCCCGGTTCCGGGTATTGAACCGGATGACTTTCGGATGCTGGTTAGTCGGGCAACAAACAACAGTCTTGAGCTGCACAAACTGCTTAACAAGCGGATTACAGAGATGAGAGATTCCGGCGAACTGGACCGGTTACTCAAGCCTTACCTGAAATAACCGTCCCTGTCCCAAAAACTGTCCCTATCCAAAAAAAACGCACCAGTCCAAAATAACCATTTTTCTATGATAATTCCGGCGGGTTACTTGCGATGACCGCCGGAGTCAGGCTCCGGCTTTAAGCATGTTTTTCATGCGTCCACCGATGCTTTTCAGCATATTCATCGCATGATCCGGATGATTTCTCAGATGCTCAAGGAAGGCCTCTTTAGGCAAGCGCATCACCCGAATATCTGACGCGGCGACAATATCCGCAGAACGCACATCATCCGTCAGCAGCGCCAGCTCACCAAACACCTCTCCGGGGCCGATACGGGCGATATGCTGGTTATTATCCGGCGTGACGACATCGGCATCACCTTCGATAATCACAAAAGCCGCATCTCCGGTTTCACCGGCACGTACCACATGTTCACCTTCAGCAAAGAACAGACATTCGTAAGAACCAATAAAGTTATACAGACGATTATTTTCTGCAAAGGTCAGGAAGTAATCGGTCAGCTCGTTGATATCCAGCACCATCGGTAAGAACTCAACACCGTGAGCCGGATCATACTGAATCTCATCAACCGGTTTAAAACCAATCCGACCCACTAACTTGGCAATGGCCGGATTGATTGGAGCCACCACATGGGTTACATCGTGGGAAACACCAAAATAGGACGCCATCAGATTCAGGCCAATCGCGATCTTCGCCCCCCGATAAGGCTTGGTAACACAGTACATGCCGCAGTTTAGAATGCGGGCATCATCCGGCAACAGTCGGCGAAAATCATAGTATTCATCTGCAGGGATACCGGCACCGGAATCCAGTGTCAGGCGCATACTACCAATCACTTCCCCGTCGCTGACAGCGATCAGATTTTTACTGGTGGAGAAGGTATCAAACCGGTCCATCACCCTGAGATCAGGTGTCGCGGAGAACAGTTCTTCCTCCTCGCTGAACACCGTATGACGCAGTTTTAAAACCGCATCGATCTCCTGAGGCGCTTCCGCTAATGAGATCTTAATCGCCATGCTACTGCTCCTCAGATGCTTTGCGAATCACATCGGTCTGCACCAGATACTCACCGCGATGCAAAGTGCCGTGCTTGAGGCCTGCCAGATAGCGTTCTTTCAGCTGATCTGTTCCTGCAAGATCTGTCATTTGATAACCCTGAGCATCAACAAAAGCCTCAACAGCCTGCTGCTCAATCTCCCAGTTCAGCGGTTCGGACTTAATCATCAGATACAGCTTCAGCAACCAACCACAGTTGGTTTCTTTGCTGGACATAGGAGCGACACAGCTGAAGACAAAACGGGCATGGGTATCGGTCAGCTCTTTCAGGCCTTTGAAGAGCCTCTCAACATCTGAGACATCCAGATACATCAGCACACCTTCGCAGATATAGAAGGTATCTCTGTTGGCATCAAAGCCAGAGAAGTTGCTCAGAGCTTCTTTGGCATCGGTCTTACTGAAATCCACTTCCAGCAGATGTAGGTTCTCACCAGCTCCGGCAGTCAGAATCTTCTGCTTTTGTGCACTGGTTGCCGGGTGATCCAGCTCGATAAAGTTCACATCCGGAAACTGGCTGTGCAGCTCCCAGGTCAGAGTATCAAAGCCTGCCCCCAGGTTAACGATCTGGGTAAAGCCTTCAGCAATCGCTTTCTCCGCCGCATCCCGAATGTAGCGCTTACGCAGTACATAGTGCAGGGTAATGCCCGGCAGAACTGCCTTTTCCATCATAGGAGCCAGCGTGCGGAACAGAGTACTGTCCAGTTGGCGCAGACGCTTTTGTCCCTCTGCTGACGCGGACAAAACCTTACGACAGGCATCGCGGGTACTCTGAGCAACCAAAGCCTCAAAGCCCGGTTTAGTCGCCGTAAAAAGAACACCCTGAAGAACGGTATATGCGGTAATACTTGCCTGATCTTCCTTCACAAAAAAGCTCCACGCCAAAATTAAAAAAGTATTATCCGCATTTAGTCGTGGCTAGCACAATCCGTTCAGTTGATTTATTTCTGCGTCAGTTCTTAAAACAACAAAGCCCTGCCCATCAAAACCAGCTCTTCAAAGCCAGCCCTTTCAGGTCCACCCACTTTGAGAACAAAAGGGTCAAAGAACTAACAGAGCTGAAAAAAAGGACCGGGCTTATCAGGGTTATCTTGCTTACTCAGTTTTTTGCGATTGACTTAAGCCGGTTCCGAACCTTTACGGATCGCTTTCGTCAGCATCCAGAACACAAGAAGCGCCACACCCAGTAAAGGCACAAAGAGGCCACACAACAAAGGAATCCAGATCAGACCGGCACGTGGACCGCCTTTCGATGAAGGAGCACCAAGAGATAAACGACGATTAACGGGTTGTCGCTTCCACCACATCACAAAGCCTGCAACTGAAACGCCAATAATGCCAAGACAAAGCAGCAGGTTGATGATCAGATTGGTATTACCCCAACGCCCCATGTGCAGCGGAATCCCCCACGCCATCGCCTTAGCCAGCAGGCTGTACTCGTCATAACCCACATCACTCAGAACCTTACCCGTGTACTGATCCAGATGCAGGGCACGATCTGCCAGAGGGTCAGTGATATCACCGCTCATGGTGGCGGCAATAGCGATGTAGACGCCTTCAGGTTTTGTCGGCAGATTCAGACGGAAACGGGTCATGCCGTTATCCATGGCATACCGGATCACACTATCGGCATTCACCAGCGTGCCTTCCGGAATACCGGGTTCACCCGCCATAGATCCGGATTCCGGCAGAGGTGTCAGCTCAAGATTCCACGGAACCTGCTCCTCAACACCCGGATTCAGTGACGCATGGTTCTGATCCGACACAGGGATTCCGGAAAAGACTCCGGCAGGAAAGCTGTTCCACGCCTGAACCATTTTTGCTCCCCAGATCCCGGTCCAGGACAAACCGGAAACCACAAACAGCGCCAACACGACGGTCAGGTAAAATCCAGAGAAGGTATGCCATTCGCGCCAGGATGCCCGCCCTTTTAATCCGGACTCCGGCTTCATCAGATATCCCGGCTGACGTTTGCGACGCGCCCACCACATCATTAGCCCTGTCGCCAGAAGAATAAGAGTTAAGCCCGCAGACAATTCGATCAGCCCATCGCCAAAAGCACCCAACAGCAAAGTGCCGTGAATATTATCCGCCAGGGCATAGAGGGTATTATCTTTGTTGATTGCCCCCAGAATTTCGCCCTTGTAAGGATCGACAAAGACTTCAAGGTTGGCTCCATTCTGCTTTAACAGAAAGCGCACCGGATCAGCATTATGAGATGGGATCAGTAACTGACGCACCACACCATCCGGATAAGCCTGTGACACCAGATCAACCTGCTGCTGCCATCCTATAGCAGCCATCGTCTGTTGCTCGCTGATAGACTCCTGAGACTGAAGCCTTACCAGCTCGGGATAGATCAAAGGCTCAATCACTGGCTTATAAAGCATCATGATGATGCCGGTAAGACTCAACATCAGCATAAAGGGGATCACATAAAGACCCGCCAACAAGTGCCAACGCCACAGGCGGTTGTATCTTCCTTTTACGTCAGAAGAACCGGCAGAGTTATCAGTCACCGGAATTTTTGAGAGTGTGTTCATCTGATCTTCCACATCAAATTTAAGATGGGGAAAATCTATCAGAGAGTGCAGGCAGGGATGCGCGGTCAAATGTCGCATTTAAGTGCAATTGCACGCGGCAAAAAGACGCAGGTAACCCACTAATTTATAAGAACAAATTAAAAATACAGCTAATATAAAAGCCATGCCTCGGCGTGCTTTGAGAGCGACAAAAAAGGCTCCCGAAGGAGCCTTTTTAAACACAGAAACTAACACCAGAACTTATGCTTTTACTGTCTTATCATCAAAATGGAACCACTTGTTCCAACGGGCATTAACCCAAAGTGAGAAAACAATAATCGCGCCACCAATGGCCAGACGAGTCAGGTCGACATCACGGTTCCAGATCAGAATATTCACCACCAGTCCCGCAGGAACCAGAGCGTTATTCATAATACCCAGCGTTCCCGCATCAACCAGACAAGCACCCTTGTTCCACAGGTAGAAACCAAGACCGGAAGCTGCCAGCCCCAGCCATGCCAGTACGCCCCACTGCAGAGGTGTCGAAGGCAGTTTTTCAGGATTACCCAATACCAGGAAGGATGGCAGAACCACCAGCAGGGCTCCCAGGAAGAAGTAACCAAAGAAGCGCCACACAGGCAGATCAACCGGATGACGCTTGATCAGATTTGCGTAACCCACCTGTCCGGCAGCAAAGGCGATATTCGCCACCTGAAGCAGCAGGAAGCCGGTAATAAAGTCATCGCTCAGATCCTGATAACGGATCACACCGGCACCAACTACCGCAATCGCCGTTGCAACCAGAGGGGCAACCGAGAAACGCTTGTTCAGAGCATCATCGATAAGGGTCACGTAGAGTGGCGTGAAGATGGTAAACAACAGCACTTCCGGCACCGTCAGGTAGAGGAAGGACTGATACAGGCAGACGTAAGTAATACCAAACTGCAGACTGCCGACCAGTACGATTCCACCTTTCAGAGAGCCCGGCAGCCCCTTCCAGCGTGTGAATGGCAGAAAGATCAGACCCGCCAGAACGATTCGGGTCAGCACGGCAAAATAACTGTCTACCTTACCGGCTAGATAAACGCCGATCAGGCTGAATGACACCGCCCAGAGCAGAGTCACAAAAACAAGATAACGCACAGCTTCATCCTTTGTTGTAAGAGGGTTTCAGACCAAAACCGGTCAGGGCGCGCATTCTACCCAATCGTTAAGAGTCAACCAATAGTGTTATAAAAAGTTTACAAACCAGTTTATGAGAAGCGTTCTCAATAATTGACAAGTTGATTAACCACAAAGATAATGAGAACAATTATCATAATCAAGGTAAGCATCTAATGTTCAAAGAAGTTTTTTCTGGCATCGATAACTTCACCCTGTACGACATCATTCAGAACCGTCGCTTTGGTGCGGAATATCAGCCCATCATCGATCTGAAGTCCGGTGAAATCATGGCCTGGGAAGGACTGGCCCGTTTTTATAACCAGGAGGGTGACACCATACGCCCGGATCTTATCTTTGAAGCCCTGCACGCCGATGAACTGAGTCTTTTCAACGTCGAGTATCAGATGAAATGGCTGCAGCTGACCTCTGCTCCGGTGGGAGATAAGCTTTTTCTGAACATTGACCCCCACGCTTTTGCACTTTTCGGCAACGATGAGCGCAACCCGCTTTTAGAGCTTCTGAAAGGCAAAAGTCATCTGGTGGTTGAGATCATCGAAAACACAGATGCCAGTGATGCAGTTTACAGCAGCGGCATGGGTCAGGCTTACCGGGATCATGGTCTGCAGATTGCACTGGATGATATCGGTGCACCGGACAGCATGCTCTCTTTTGATATTCTTCTGGGAGTTGATTACCTGAAACTGGATCGCTCCTGGATCAAAAACCAGAAGAAACAACACTATGAACAACTGCTGCATGCGCTCTGCCATTTCGCCCGTGCCAGCGGCAAGAAACTGATACTTGAAGGTGTTGAGAACGAAAACGATCTAATGTTCGCAAAATATCTGGGAGTCGATTACGTTCAGGGCTTTCTCTATCGCCCACTGTTCATACAGGAACGGCCATAAAACATCTGATAACGGACAGGAAAGAGCTAAAAATCGGCTCACAATGCTTATTCTGACTTTACCCTGTCGTTAATGCTGTGTTTCCATTACCGCCCGAGGCCAGAGACCGATTATTTCTTTGGTCTCAACTGCGTTAAAAAACGGAATCATACAGTATTAACTACCCTTTCAGGTCAGACCATGAACCAGGATGCAGTACCTCAGCAGGATTTTTTAGAAGCCGAATTGATCAATCAGGCCAGTCAGATTCTTAACGCCGAAACCTGGGTTATCCAGATTTTTGTCGTCTTACTGGCCACAGGTCTGATCAATATTTTGCAGGTACGCCTGCTGCGTAAGCTCCATGATGTTGCCAGCCACACCCGCACCCCCTGGGATGAAGCCTTTATCTATGCTATTCAGCGTCCCCTCACTCTGATCCTCTGGGTTCTGGGTATCAGCTTCAGCTGCAAGATCATCGGTCAGGAAACAGGCACCACCATCTTTGATGCCATTCCCGCCATAAGGGATGTTCTGGTTATCGCTCTGATTGCGATGGGCCTGACCCGCCTGATCAAACGTGCCGAGCACAATCTGATCGAAGCCAAAGCAGCTCAGGGAAAAGCCTTTGATCGCACCACCTTAGACGCGGTCACTAAGCTTCTGCGTTTATCTGTTTTTATTACGTCCGGCCTTGTGGCACTGCAGACACTGGGCTTTAGTGTTTCCGGTGTGCTTGCCTTCGGAGGCATCGGCGGCATGGCGGTGGGTTTTGCCGCAAAAGATATGCTGGCCAACTTCTTTGGTGGTCTGACAATCTATCTGGATCGCCCGTTTTCGGAAGGCGACTGGATCCGCTCTCCGGACCGTAATATTGAAGGTGTGGTTGAGCGCATAGGCTGGCGTCAGACCGTTATTCGCACATTCGACAAGCGCCCGCTGTATGTTCCTAATGCCAGCTTCTCATCCATCGCGGTAGAGAACCCATCCCGAATGCACAATCGCCGTATCTACGAAACCATCGGCATCCGTTACGATGACGCAGACAAAATGCGGGAAATTACGGAAGAAGTTCGCTATATGCTGCGATCACACCCTGAAATCGATCTGGATCAGACTCTAATCGTAAACTTCAACCAGTTTGCCAGCTCATCACTGGATTTCTTTGTTTACTGCTTTACCAAGACAACCGACTGGGTGACCTATCACCAGATCAAAGAAGATGTGATGCTGAAAATACTGGATATCGTGCTGTCTAAAGGTGCTGAATGCGCCTTCCCAACCTCCACTATCCATTTTGCTCAGGATAAGCCTGAAGCTCAGATGTTTAAAAATGGAGAGCACCATCAGGCACTGGCAGGAGACAGTGGCAATATCCACCGCCCATTGCAGGATCAACCCGCGCCTGTGGTTTCCTCGCCTGTGGTTTCCTCGCCACTGGAAACCAATCCCCGCTAAATCCACAAACGGCCTGATTCAGATCAGGCCGTTTTTTATCACGCACCATCTGCTTTCCATCATCTGAGCCAGCGCCAACCTCCCTTCGTACTCAGCCAAAACCCCATTGGCGGGTACTTATCTGAAAGCTAAAAACTGCTTTAAATTCACTCAGATCATAAAAAACTTAATCCGCTAACGTCTGGTTATATTTGGTGTTTTTAATCTGCTATATTGCTAAGAACTTTGTCACCGCTTCAACGCCTGAGACCGGTCATCAGGTTAGTTAAAGGATTTAAAACGCATGTATCGCGCTGTTGGATCATTCAGACTCGCCCTCCTCCTAGGTCTAACCTTTGTTTTGGCTCCTGTTTTGTCGAACCAATCAAAGGCATTCGCTGCCCAAAAAGTAGTTTTACAACTGCCATGGACCCATCAGTTTGAATTTGCCGGTTTCTACGCCGCCAAAGAAAAAGGCTTCTACGCCCATGAAGGACTGGATGTTGAGATTCGCCCCGGCGGCCCTAGCCAGACAGCTTTGGGCGAAGTTTTAAATGGCAATGCCGATTTTGGTGTCACCGGCTCTGAACTCCTGTTAGCCCGTACCAGTGGCCAACCCGTTGTTGCTATGGGGGTGATCTTCCAGCACTCCGCTTCAGGTATGGTGACCCTTGCGGATACCGGCGTTTATACACCACAGGATTTTATCGGTCGTCGTCTTGAAATGGGCGACCTGAGCAGCGATGCGGAAACCCATGCCATGCTGCAGGCCGAAGGAATTACTCAACGCCAGTATGAACAGGTGCCATCTACTTTCTCGATGCAGAAGCTACTCAACAAAGATGTCAGCGCGGTTTCTGTTTTTGTGACCAACCAACCCTTCTATCTTGAGCAGCAAAACATTCCTTATCGTCTGATTCTGCCCCGCTCCTACGGCATCGATTTCTACGGCGATACCATTTTCACCCGCGAAACTCTGGTTCAGGAAAACCCGGATCTGGCAAAAGCCTTCTATCGCGCAACCCTTAGAGGCTGGCGTTACGCCTTTGATCGCCCGGGCGAGGTGATCGATATCATTCTGGAAAAATACAGCGACTTCCCATTCGCCCACAGCCGCAAGCATCTGGAATATGAACACAACGAGATGCAGAAGCTGATCCTGCCGGATCTGGTTGAGCTGGGTCACATGAACATCAGCCGCTGGCGACACATGGCCAACACCTTTGTTTCTCTGGGCCTGTTGCAACCGGATTACAGTCTGGAAGGTTTCCTGTGGGCTCCTGAAGAGGAAAAACCTTACTTCGAGAACGCCCGCCTACAGATCATTACCACCGCGATTCTGTGTGCACTTCTGATGGCGTTACTCTTGTTTGCCTTTAACCGTCGCCTGCAGGATCAGGTTAAACAGAATCAGCAACTCTCGGATGAAAAAGAAGAACTGGAAAAGAAAGAGGCCATGACCCTATGGGGCGGCGATCTTGGCTACTGGCGCTGGGATCGAAGCAGCAACGCCCTCTTTCTGGATGAGCAGGGTGCCGCGTTCCTAGGGGGACAGCACGAATCCCGCCTGTTCAGCCTGCAGGAAGTGCAGGCCGATGAATCTCTGCTTTCCGTCCGGCACTTTTTCTCCTGTTTCAGTGATGAGATCCGTAAGCAGAAAGGTCGTTTTGAACTGGAAGCAGAGCTGGTTGATGATGAGAGCCAGACCCGCTGGGTACGTTGTCGTGGTGAAGTTCTGGAGCACATGAGTGATGGCAGCGTAAACATTAGTCACGGTGTTCTGCTGGATATCACCGAGAGTCAGAAAACCCGCCGCCAGGTTGAACAGTTAACCATTACCGATGCCATGACCGGGGTGCTGAACCGCCGCTACTTTATGAGCCGTCTGGGAGCCTTCATGCAGCGGGTTAAATTCGGCGAGGGTAACTTCTCCGTGGCACTGATAGACATTGATCGTATGGAGCTGATTAACACCGAATACGGTGAGCATACCGGCGATTATGTGATCGAAACCCTGTCGGACATTATTCAGCAACAGGTTCGCCCTATGGACTTAGTGGCGCGCTATGCCGGTAAAAACTTTGCCATTTTGCTGCCCAACACCAACCTTGAGGAAACTCAGGTTGCCTGTGATCGCATCCGCAATCATATCGCCCATCACAGGTTTGATACCGGCAACAACAGCTTCTTCGCCACCGTTACCATAGGAGTAGTTGAAACTCAGGAGTTTTCTCCAGCAGAGCTGAACAGCAAGCAACTGCTGCATGTGGTCGAAGAAAGGATCAAAACAGGTAAAGAGAAAGGCCGCAATGTGCTGATAACCCGAACCAATCAGACCTCAACCAGTATTTGAGACACTGACCGGATCAATAACAAAAGCGTCGATAAACGATAGATAAACGAAAGCCCCGATCTCAAGAAGATCGGGGCTTTTTCGTACAGCCAACTTCAGCAGATTATTACTTCAGCTTAGCAATCGCATCCTGAGCGCATTTAGCATCCAGATGACCGCCAGGCGCACCGCCGACACCGATACCTGCAACGCGGAATCCATCAACACTAACCGGCAGACCACCCGGCAGCATCAGCAGGTTGTCGTTCATATCGCGCAGACCTTCCAAAAAAGGTTTCTCAGCAATTACTTTTGCCAGCTTTCCAGTATCCTGCCCCATGCTCGCTGCAGTAAAAGCTTTCTGATAGCTGCTGGAAATGGTGTGAGGGCCTGCCATCTCGTTACGGGCCATAGCGATCAGGTTACCACTACGATCTACAACGGATACGCTTACCGCGTAACCATCTGCACGACAGGACTGCAGTGCATCGTTAACCAGTTGAACTGCAGCATCTGTGGTCAGAAGCGTCGTTTGCGTGGTTGTATTAGCAGCCATTGCACTACCAGCGATCAGAGTTAGTCCGGCCAGTGCCATTTTAAAAGTCAGTTTGCTTTGCATAGGAATCACCTGTTGTTATTTCGCTATCTGAATAAGAATTGAATAAGGGGTTGTCCAATTCCTGTTTGTTGATGAGCAATCTAACAGCAGCTGACTTACCACAACCTTGCCGGGACATTACAAATTTGTAATGCAACGAGTCAGGCTCTGACTGATACACTTCACTTATGCCCTTTGATTCTTATGGTTCGCTTGTCTGTCAATTCACTGACCAATCGATTCACGGATCAAACGATTCACCTTTTATCGGTTTAGCCTATGAAACTGCTTGTTGTTGAAGATGACCCCACGCTGCTGGACTTTATCTGCCAAGGTTTTCGCGAGCAGGGCTATACCGTCAATGGCCTTTCTGATGGCCACGAAGCCCTGCTTTTGGCTAAAGATCAGCCCCATGATGCTGCGATTATCGATCTGATGCTGCCGGGACTTGATGGCTTAAGCCTGATCCGTGAATTAAGAGCTTCCGGCCATAACCTGCCCATTCTGATTCTCAGCGCCCGCCATACCGTTAACGATAGAGTTTTGGGACTGGAAACCGGTAGTGATGACTATCTCACCAAGCCCTTCTCCTTTATCGAGCTGCAGGCCCGTGTGCAGGCACTTTTAAGACGTCGTACGGATAGCCAGAGCAATACTCAGATATCGACCAGTCTGCAACTGGCAGACCTGACCCTGGATCGCATCAGCAAGAAGGTTACCCGTGGCGAAACGCTGATCACGCTACAGCCACGCGAACTCAGCCTGTTGGAATACCTGCTGGAAAACCCGGGCAAGGTGCTGTCAAAAACCATGATTCTGGAACAGGTATGGGACTATCAGTTTGATCCGCAAACCAATGTAGTGGATGTGCTGGTTTGTCGTTTACGCAGCAAAATTGATAAGGATTTCTCCCCAAAGCTGCTGCATACCCTGAGAGGTATCGGTTACGTGCTTAAGGCGGAGGATTAGCCGAAATGGGTTCTTCAACCAGCGACGCACAGGCACTCACCAGTTTTCAGCTCAGCAAACGTATCGGACTCACCCTTTGTGTGCTCTGCCTCTTTTTTGCATCGATAGCGGATTACTTTCTCTATCAGTCACTGGTCAGCAAAGACTTTGGACTGATCGATGCCCGTATGCAGAATTATCAGCGCATATTGAGCCACGCAGGACTTGATAAGCTGATCGAAGTAATCGAGCAGGAACAGGTTGATTCTGAGCTTTGGCTGATCGAAATTTCTGATCCTCGTGGACGCAGGTTTACCAATCAAAACCTATCTGATGAAAGCCTTCTGCGACTGACAGATCCCCGCTGGCCGGTACTGAATACGGAGAAAAATCGCTGGCTGGTTCGCAATGAGGTATCCGAAGGGCTGAGCTTTACACTGGGACTGGGCAGCCTAGAGCGCCAGGAGCAACAGGTCGCCTATCGCTGGGCGATGCTTTTCACCCTGTTGCCGCTGATTCTGATCAGTTTGTTTCTGATGCATCGCATCCATCGCCACGCCTTGCATCCTTTGCGGGATTTCCTCCGCACCAGCCAACAGATGCAGCAGCAGACTGACCTTCATCAGCGCTTTCGGGTCGCAGAACCGGATACAGAACTGGGGCAACTGGCGGAACAAACCAATCGCTTTCTGGACACCATTGAGCGGCTTTTTAACGGCATGCAGGCATCACTGGACAACGTCGCCCATGACCTCAGAACACCTCTGGCAAGACAACGCCTCAGAGTGGAACAGTTGCTGATGCAGCCCTCCGTACAAAACGACCCACAAACTTTTGAGGCTCTTGCGACCATCAGCGAAGAAAGTGAGCGTATTGAAAAGATGCTGACCACTCTGATGGATATCAGTCAGGCGGAAACCGGTACGCTACCTCTGAACAAACAACCTCTGGATCCGGAAGCGATCGCGCTACAGGCGATTGAGGTCTACAGCTTTATCGCAGAAGACAAAGGCTGTGAAATCCAGCTGAAAAGTTGTGCGCCCTGCACGCTCGTAGCTGATGAACTTCGTCTGCGGCAGGTACTGCTTAACCTGTTGGATAACGCACTCAAGTTTTCACCAGAAAACAGTCGGATTGAACTATCCATTCGCTGCACCGACCAACACACTATCATCTCAGTGCAGGATCAGGGCTGCGGCATTTCGGAGGAAGATCTGCCACATATTTTTGATCGCCTCTATCGGGGGGATAAAAGCCGTGGCAGCAAAGGTCTTGGCCTGGGATTAAGTCTGGTGAAAGCAGTGATTGAAGCCCATGGCGGCGAGCTCAGGGTATCCAGTACAACAGAAGCACCAACTGGCAGCTGTTTCACAGTATCCCTGCCGGCATCAGGCCTTCTGTCATAGGGTAACTCCCGGTAATAACGAAAGCGAATGAAGAGAAATCGTTTTACGCTCCGTTTCTTCAGCGCTAAAACCGCATTTCTGCTCCTAATTACTCAAATCCGGACACCTGCTTAATTAATAGGTGCTATCTATCTTAAAGATAGCTTCTGACTACTTCTAATAGCTTTTGACATACATCAAAATAGCATCCAACAAAGCACGACTTTCGTATAGGTCGCATCCGTGCACAATCCTTTTTTAACTTTCTGGAGCCTATTGCAGCCTGTGAACTGCAAACTCCGGATCACATTGGAAGCTGGCTATGTTAAATAACACTTCGATTCCCCGCGCCCTCCAGATTGTTTTCGGAGCCGCGATTACCGCCATTATCGCCCTCAGCCTGCATCTGCTGCTGTCCATCAACGGTATTCAAAACCAGTTTGTGACAGTGGTAGACCGCAATGTCAGCCTGCTTTCTACCGTATCCGATCTCAGATACTACACCGTGACCTATCGTCGCTTCGCCCTCGACTACGGCCTGACTAACGATTCCAAGGAGCACAGGAAGATCCTAGAGACCATTCGCTACAACGATGAAAAAGTTGAAGCTGCGATGGAGAATATGGAACGCCTTGCAGACACACCTAAAATCAAAGCGGATATTGCTGATTACCAACAACGCATCGATGCCTATCGCAAGATGCAGGAAAACTACATCAGTCTGATCAACAGAGGCCGTATCATCATGGCCCGTAAAGAGATGCTGGGCCCTATGCTCGCTCCCTTCAATGAAATCGTTGATCTGCTGGGCCGACTGCAACAGGATCTGGAAGAAGAAGCGATTGCCATCAAAACAGCAGAGGCTGAGAAGATCACTACCCTGATTCAACTCACCGCGGTTGCAGTCGCTCTGATCACCCTGTTCCTGATTATTATGAGTGTAATGATCTCCCGGAAAGTAACCCGCCCTCTGGATCGTCTCATTGATCAGATGCAGGCTGTAGGTCAGGGGAATCTGAGCAACCGACTGGATCAGAAACTCTTCCACAAAGATGAGCTGGGTAAGGCCGCCCGATATTTTGACCAGATGCAAACCGGTCTGACCACTTTGGCTACCGAGATTAACGACAGTGTTAAAACTCTGGAAGCCACCAGCCATACCTTGCGTGATCGTGTTAACGAAACTACCCGCAATCTGGATACACAGCGCAGTGAGATCTCTCAGATCGCGGCTGCGACAGAACAGATGCAAGCGGGTTTCAGTGAAGTGGTTCAACGTACTTTTGATGCTTCAGAGCAGAGTAATCAGGCGAAGTCTGAAGCGGAAGAGAGCCAAGAAAACATTCAGCAATCCGTTGATCAGAGTGAAGCGCTGGCAGCGGCACTGAGTCAGACCGCTGAGGTCGTGCTACGTCTGCAACAGGACAGCCACAGTATCAGCGTGATCTCGGAAGTGATTGGTAACATCACCGAACAGACTAACCTGCTGGCACTGAACGCTGCGATTGAAGCGGCACGGGCCGGTGAAGCCGGACGTGGCTTTGCCGTAGTTGCAGATGAAGTGCGTCAGCTGGCTCAAAAAACCCAGACCTCTCTGGGTGAGATCAGCGAGATCATCGAATCACTGCAAAAACACGCCGGTGAAGCCGCCGAGATGATGAGCAGCAGTGAAGCTCAGATGCAGACCGGCCTTGAACGCATCCGGGATGCTGGTGACTCCTTCGGCCATATCCTGAGTGCGTCAGAACAGATTGCCGGAATGAGCACCCAGATCGCAACCGCGACCGAGGAGCAAACGGCAGTAGCCCGGGATCTGAGCGAAAGCGTCAGTGCCATCCATCTGGCCTCTGATCGCATTGCAGAGGGTGCGCTGGAAACCCAAACCGCCTGTGACGCTCTGAGTCAGGAGAGCGATCACCTTAAAGCGTTGGCAGGCCGGTTCAAACTAAGTTAATCCTCTCATAAGCGTCCGAAGCAAAGCGAAAAGGTCGGTACAGGATACCGGCCTTTTTGCGTTTGTTCGCAGCAAGATAGTCCTTTGACGACTCTTTTTCTCGTTTCACCGGCAAATTCCGCTAAGATAGCGCCTGTTTTATCCATCGATTGCGCTGAATAAATAATGAAACGACTGCCGCTGCTCCTGCTCTCCTACCTGCTTGGACTGATTCTGGTTCTGGTGCTGACCTTTTATCTGGCCAGTGACTTTGCCTATCGCGAGGCTCGCCAGCAAGCGCAATATGAAGCCGATAATGTTGCGGAATATATCAACAGCGAACTGGCCCGTTACCAGAATATCCCCCAGCTGTTAGCCAGTAACTACCTGATCCGGAAAACCCTGCAGGATCAGGTCAGGTTCGAGCAAGACTCCTCTGCACTCCAAACCGATACCACAGAGCTGAACCGCCTGCTGATGGAGATTGGCGAGAGTGCCGGTGCCGATGATGTTTATGTGATGGACCGATCCGGCATCGTACTTGCGGCCAGTAATTACAATACCCCACGGGATTTTGTCGGCGGCAACTTTGGTTTTCGCCCCTACTTCTATCGGGCATTAGCCGGTGATACCCCCAGTTATTACGCCATGGGTCTGAGATCCGGTGAACGAGGCGCCTTTTTTTCTGCGCCTATCACCATTGATAATCAGGTGTTGGGGGTTGTGGCTGTAAAAATTGCCATCACCAAATTCGAGCAAAATACCGCCCTTCTGACCGGTGATCCCGCAGCCCACATGATCGGCTATGGTCAGGATCAGGTGATCTTTATCTCCAACCGGCCGGAATGGCGACTGAAGCAACTGGCAGAACCCGCAGGTATCAGTTGGCAGCAGATTCTGGACTCCCAGCGCTATCTGAATATTGAGCAAAACCTGCTCAATCAGAGCATCAGCCAGAATATTCTGGGGCAGGAGCTTTGGCAGATGAACAGCGATAGCCAGGTTACCTCTGCACTTAGTCGCTACAGTTTTGGTAAAGCCAAAATCCCCGTACTGGAGATGGATCTGGCGATTCTTCTGCCCTACCAGATGGCACTGCAGGCGCTGGCAGGCTATCTGCTGTCCGCTGCGGTGTTTTATCTGTTACTGGCCCCTGCAGGCTTCTTCCTCTACCGGCGGGTTGCGGGCTATCGTCAGCTGTTATATACCCGCAGCAGTCTGGAGCAGGAGATCAAAGCCCGTACTGAAGAGCTGGATAAGGCCCACAAAGCCCTGATTCAGAGCGCAAAGCTTGCCACCATCGGCCAACTGGCTGCCAGCATCAACCATGAGATTAACCAGCCATTAAGCGCTATCAGCACCTATCTGGTCAGCTCCCGTCGGATGCTGATGAAGGGTAAAACGGAGCCTCTGCTGGAAAACCTCAACACCATTGAGAGTCTGATCCACCGGACTCATCAGATTGTCTCCCAGCTCAAGCAGTTCAGTCGGGTTGAATCGGAACAACTCAAACCGGTATCACTTCAGCAAAGCCTGCAGAATGCTCTGCTGATTGTCGGCCCGGAACTGAAACAACAGGGTGTACACTTCAGTTATGACAAACAGGACAGTCGTGTCCTGGCTGAGCCGTTAAAACTGGAACAGGTGGTAGTGAATCTGCTGTCCAACGCCACTGAAGCGATGCGGGAAAGTGCCGGTGAACGCCGGATCAACCTTCAGATCGAACAGCAGCCGGAAGCCACCATTATTGAGATCCGGGATACCGGGCCGGGGCTGGATCTGCAGAAAATTGATACGATTTTTGAACCTTTCTTCACCACGAAATCAAACCATGGTTCAGGTTTAGGGCTTTCCATCGCCCGAAGCATCATTGATTCATTCGGCGGCTCTCTGACCGCGGATAACAGCCCCGAAGGCGGCGCTGTGTTTACCCTGATTCTTAAGCGAGACCTAAGTTAATGACCTTCCGAAAAACGGACATTCTTGTAATCGATGATGAAGAGATCATCCGTCGTTCACTGGCCCAGCTGCTGACCGAGGAAGGCTATGAAGTAGCCACCTTCACCAGCGCAATGACCGCGCTGGATCGTATGCATCGGGATTTTAACGGTATCGTGATCAGCGATATCAATATGCCGGAGATGAACGGCATTGAGCTGCTGGAACAGATTCAGACCTTCGACAGCGAACTGCCGGTGATTCTGCTGACCGGCTTTGCGGATGTCTCTCTGGCCGTGGAAGCGATGCACAAGGGTGCTTACGATTTCTTTGAGAAGCCGATTAAAGAATCTCTGCTCGACTCTGTTGCCCACGCCATCGAAAAACGCCGTCTGGTGATGGAAAACCGAGCCCTGAAAGAACAGGTGAAACACAACAAGGAACCCGGTGTTCGTATTCTGGGGGAAACTCCGGCCATGCTGGAGATGCTGGAACTGCTCAACAGTGTTGCCAACACGCCGGCAGACGTGCTGATCGATGGTGAAACCGGAACCGGTAAAGAGCTAGTTGCCCGTTTTCTGCACGATCACAGTGACCGCTCATCAGCGAACTTTGTTGACCTGAACTGTGCGGCTATTCCGGAAAACCTGATCGAGAGTGAGCTGTTCGGTGCGGAAAAAGGTGCTTTTACCGGCGCATCGGAACGCCGAACCGGTAAGTTCGAGTTTGCCAACGGCGGCACCGTCTTTCTTGATGAGATTGAAGCCACCCCTATGGCACTACAGGTCAAACTGCTGCGGGTACTGGAAGAACGGGCGGTCACGCCTGTGGGCAGTAACGAGAAGATCCCGCTGGATCTGCGTATTGTGGCCGCGACCAAGGTTGATCTTCTGGCACTGTCAGAAGAGGGTAAATTCCGCGCCGATCTCTACTACCGGCTTAATCTGGTAAAGGTGGATATACCGCCCCTTCGCAGCCGAAAAGCCGATATTCCCCTACTGTTTAAGCATTTCAGCTCCATTGCTGCTAACCGTTTTCACAAAACCCTTTGCTCTCTGGACAGCCAGAGCCTGCAGGAACTACTGCATTACGACTGGCCCGGTAATGTGCGGGAACTGAGAAATGTGGCTGAACGCCATGTTCTGCTGGGTAAACCGATCGAGTTAAAAGGCGGTATCGCCCAACCGGATTTCAGTCTGGATCTTGGGTTAGCAGAAAAGGTCGCCTTCTATGAGCAGGCCGTGATCGAGGATGCCCTGCGCCAGACCTCAGGCTCTGTTAAAGACACCCTGGAGCTGTTGAAACTGCCCCGTAAAACCTTTTACGACAAGATGGCCAAATACGGCCTTGAGCGCAGGCATTACACTAGGGAGGATTGATCCTCCCTTTTTACTTTTCTTTTATCACCCACCACTATCGATCATCTGCCGCCCACCTTTGGTTTCCTCTTTTAGTGGCCTCTTTTAGTCACCTTACCTTCCTAAGATAACCGATCAAGCTGATCCCTATTTCAAGACTATAAATTTTGTGCGGATTTTGTGACAAACCACTCTTATAGGCTGTATGGAAATCCCTACTTTTTTTTATCCAAGAAAACCCATCAAATCATAACCATCTGTTTTTATTGAATATTTTTTCAAAACCAAGGTTTGGCAACCACCTTGCAAACTACTCAACCGAAGAAGGTTTCAGGGATAACCCATAACTCACCCTGCAGCCTAAATTCTTGCCATGTTCAGACAAGTCGCCGGTGTACCTGCGTTCACCACGGCTTAGCAGAGGGAAAGGCACTGAACCAATTCGATTTGAGGATGGTTTTTCATGAGTGAAAACAATAAGAAAACACCCTGGCTGATGCTGCTGCTCGGCCCCGCCGTCATGCTGATGACCCTGTTAATTGATCCGCCTGCCGAAGGTCTGTCGGTAGAAGCCTGGCGTACTGCCGGTCTTGCCTTCTGGATGGCCAGCTGGTGGATCTCAGAAGCTGTTTCTATTCCTGCGGCATCCCTGTTGCCACTGGCTGTTGCGCCAGTTGTGGGCATTGCAGGAATCAAAACCGTTTCAGCCCCTTACGCTCACCCACTGATCTTCCTGTTCCTGGGTGGTTTCCTGATCTCCATCGCGATGGAGCGCTGGAATCTGCATAAGCGTATCGCCCTGAAAACCATGCTGTATGCCGGTAGTAAGCCAAGTGTTCAGATTCTGGGCATGATGCTGGTTACCGCTTTCCTGTCTATGTGGATGTCAAACACGGCAACCGCAGTTATGATGCTGCCGATCGCGCTGTCTGTGATTCAGATTGTTAAAGAGAAAGAGCCAAACAACGAAGCGTTTGCCAAAGCAATGCTGCTCTCTATCGCTTATGCAGCCAGTATCGGTGGTATTGCCACCCTGATCGGTACGCCACCAAACGCTCTGATGGCAGCGTACCTGTCTGACAGCTACAACATCGAAATTGGTTTCTCTGAGTGGATGACGCTGGCACTGCCGCTGTCCATTATCATGCTGGCGGTTTGCTGGATCTGGCTGACCAAGGTGAGCTACAAGGTTGATCAGGCGGGTGAAGTCAGCGCCAAGTCTGTGTTTAAAGAGCAGCTGAATGGCCTGGGTAAAACCTCTTCTGCCGAGAAGAAAGTACTGACCATCTTTGCTTTCGCCGCGATCTGCTGGATCTTCCGTCCGTACCTCGGCGACCTGACCGGTATCAAGATCTCTGACACCGGCATTGCGATTCTGGCGGGTATTCTGCTGTTCGTTATCCCGGCTAAATCCGGTAGCGATGAGCGTATTCTGGACTGGGAAAGCGCACAAAAAGTACCTTGGGGCATCCTGCTGCTGTTCGGTGGTGGTCTGACGCTGGCTGCGATGATCAAAAACAGCGGTCTGGCTGAGTTCATCGCTCTGCAGATTGAAGGCGCAAGCGCGATTCCTCTGATTCTGGGCGTGTTGCTGGTAACAGCTCTGATCACCTTCCTGACCGAGATCACCAGTAACACAGCTACCGCTGCAGGCTTCCTGCCGCTGCTGGGCCCTGTTGCTGAATCCATTACAGGTACCCCACTGGTTTGGGTGATTCCTGCTGCTATGGCCGCAAGCTGTGCCTTTATGATGCCGGTGGCAACACCACCTAACGCCATCGTATTTGGTTCCGGCATGATCCGCATGGGCGATATGATCCGCGCAGGTCTGTTCCTGAACGTTGTTGCCATTATTCTGATCACCGCATTCACCATGCTGGTTGCCCCGGGCATTCTGGGCTTCTGATCAGAACAGCGTTAACTGTCTTCTGTAATTGCTGCTATCTCCCGGTGAGATAGCAGCAGTGGAAGTGAACGCCCCATCATCTGATGGGTTGAACCGTGCTTGCCCGTTTTGGGTTTTCTGTGTCAGGAAGATAAAGCCTGCAGGACATTGGTCTCTGACAGCGCTTTATCATCCGGCGCAGTTTTTTTCGCTGATCCCCTTGACTCAATCCCCCTTGGTCAAAACCCCCTTGGCTAACTGACTACCGGAATTTGCCATTTTCATTGCAAGATCGGCCTGCCGGAATATATCTCCCTTTGCTATCCTCATAATTTACGTTAGAGTGCCCTGCCCGCTGGCAGAGACACCTTAAGCGACACGCCAGCCTTTAATGCAACCGACAACCCAATCAGGAGTGCTATGAGCATTCAGGAAATTGCTGTTTCTAACAGCCAGCAGAAAAAGATTCAGAAAGCGATCAAAGACGACAGCGTTTTGATCGTTGATGACAATGGTGATCTGGCCGTACAGGCGATCACTTATGAAGCGTTTAAGCAAAAAAGCCGCACTACCCCACTGGAAGATATTCTGGGTGAGGATGCGCTGAGTGCTGACGCTGAATATTACGTATTCAGCTGCTAGTCCTGCCGGTAAAATAAAGACCGGCACGCACCAGCAGTAAAAAAAGCCCCTGAGTTAGCCAGCTGTGATTTCTCACAATCCTGGCTTGTCAGGGGCTTTTTTCGTTTCCTGCGGTTTATCCTGCTGCCGTCTGAATGCCTGAGAGCTACAAACCATCCTGCATCTCTTCAATCATCCAGTCTTTAAACACCTTCATTCCATACGATAGCGGGCGCTGTTTCTGATACACCAGATAAAACGATTTGTGGGTGTCCAGCTTGATATCAAAGGGCATAATCAGCTTACCCTGCTCGATCTCACGGGAAGTCAGTGTACTGTCGGCCAGTGCAACACCTAAGCCTTCCTGAGCCGCCCCTGTCGCCAGCTGACTACTGGACAACTGTAAACCACGACTGAAGCCTTTGTATTCCACCCCTGCAAGCTGCAGCCATTCCGGCCACTCATGCAACCGTTTACTTACATGAATCAGAGTATGGTGACGCAGATCCACCGGTTCATTTAAGGCATGACGGCCTTCCAGCAACGACGGACTACAGACAGGCACCAGTAGTACATTACGCAGGAAATGTACCTCAATATCGTGCCAGTCGCCGTGACCGTAATAGACCGCCATATCCGTGTTTTGCTTATTAAAATCGATCAAACCGGAAGAGGCACTGATCTGTAGTTCTACATCGGGAAACAGCGCCTGAAAGCGGTTCATTCGCGGCATCAGCCAGCGAATCAGAAAGTTAGGCGCAACACTAATGGTCACCACATCCCGTTCCGGGTTTGAGGTGAGACGGTAAGTGGCTGCTTCAATCTCATCCAAAGCACCACGTACGGACTGAAGATACTGAGCGCCAGCCGCCGTCAGCTCTACCTTGCGCTTGTTTCGCCGAAACAGGCTAAGCCCCAGATAGCCTTCCAGACTTTTGATCTGATGACTGACCGCAGAAGCAGTAATAAAAAGTTCTTCAGCAGCCTGAGCAAAGCTCTCATTACGGGCTGCAGCCTCAAAAACCCGAAGCGCATTCATAGGAGGTAAGCGTCTGATAAATCACCTCTTTTTCCGGCAGAATAAAACACTGATGATTGATTAGTTTTTCTCATCAATCAAGTTAAAAAAGGTCGTTTGTCGAGTCTATACCAAAGTCTTAAGATACACCCACTTTAGTTAAACACCGAAAGTGATCAGGCCAAAGGCCAAAACCATATCTCTCTCCGGTATTGCTAAAGACCTTAATATATCTGACTTACAGGACTTTAATCATGAACAACGAAATCAAAAAAGACGTTTACGGCAACATCGACATCGAATTCTACGTAGCAAAAGCTAAAGAAGAGCGCGATGAGTACATCTCAGAATTTTTCACCAATCTGAAAGCAACTATCGCTTCTAAACTGAGCTTCAAGCTGCCAAAAATCAGCCTGCACTTTGGTCGTCACGCTCACTAAGATTTCTGCCTGAAGCATCAAGATTCAGGTCGAAAACAGAGCGTTACAACCTCTCTCGTCAGACAGCCTGTTAAGCTGTGCGTAAATCCGCACTTTCTTGAAGGCCGGATAATGTCTGAAGAGAAAAAGAAGTAATACCGGAACTCATAAGCTCTTCCCCTAACGGGGGCCAGAAATGGGCGAATGTGCGAATGTGCGTTAGATGTTTACGCCACTGTTTGTGTAAACCAGCCTGCCAGATAAACCACTGCCAGATAGCGCAGGGTTTTACCTGTAGCCACCAGGGCTAAGAAGGGCAAAAGACGCACTTTCATGATCCCTGCGATCAGGGTCAGAACATCTCCGACGATCGGCAGCCATGCCATCAGCAGACTCCAGACACCATAGCGCTGGAATTTAACCTGCATCCGTTCAATCTGCTCCGCTTTAAAATAGAACCAGCGTTTATGCTGATATTTGAGCAGGTACTTCCCCAGATACCAGTTCACCACTGCTCCCAGCGTATTGCCCAGTGACGCCACCGCCACCAGCATGACGGGATCATGCCCCTGCTGCAGCAGAATAAATAACCAGGCTTCGGAGTAAAACGGAAAAATGGTTGCGGCCATAAAGGCTGAGAAGAAAAGAAACGCGATCTCCATCTTAGCGCTCCTTCCTGTGATCATGCTTGTGGGCGCTGCCCGAATGCCCCTGATTGTTTGAATTGCCGTGCACCTTCTGCGCTTTATGGCGATCCCGTCTCAGGTGCTGGTTAAAGTGCAGGATGCCTTTCCGGTCCAGCTCGTACTCTTCAAAGTCTTCCGCCAGAAACAGACGACCGGTGTAATGCAATCGCGCCTCATGGCGGATCTCTTCGATGCTGCGATCCCGCTTTTTACAGGCATCTTTCAGATAACGCGGACTAAAGTGCGTCAGCAGCAGATTAGCCAACTCAATTTTCTGGGCGAAACAGGAAACCATCTCAGCTGATGAGTGCTGCGGTTCCGGCCCGACATGATCCAGTACTTCCTGAGTGTAGGTCGACTCATGCACCAGAAGATGGGCACCGCGACAGGCTTCTGTCAGAAGATCCGGGCTATCGTTATCACCCGCGATAACCGCAATCCGGGCAGACCAGGAGTCAAAGGTATATTCGCTGCTTTTCAGCTCAGTACCATCCGGCAGAGTGACATCATCCCCCGCCTGCAGGCGGCCAAAGTGATTACCGGAGGGTATCCCTTCTGCTTTCAGGAGCTCCAGATTCAGCTTCTTCGGCACCACTGCTTCTTCAAAACGATAGGCCCAACTCGGCACCCGATGACTTAAAGGATGCGCCGTAATCCGAAAGCCTGCAGTGACCAGATCCAGCTCTTCTGATACCGGAATAAACTCCAGCGGATAGGTAATGTGCAGATCTGTCAGCTCAATCACCGCCTTCAGATAACGCCAGACCTGCTCCGGAGCCACAAGAGTCAACGGCTCAGTTCGGCCATTCAGCTGACAGGACGCCAGCAGCCCCGGCAAGCCATAACAATGGTCACCGTGCTTGTGGGTGATCAACACCACGGAGAGCTTTTGCGGTGATAAAGGCGTGTACAGCAACTGATGCTGTGTGGCTTCACCACAATCCACCAGAGCCCATTGCTTGCTCTTTTCCGGCTGAATTGCAGTAGCGCTGACATTTCGATGACGGGAGGGCGCACCAGAGGAGGTGCCCAAAAAAGTAATCTGCACGGATAACTCAGTATAAACAGAGGGTTAGTTTGCTTAATTTAACCCAACCCGAAACTCAATACAGCCAAAAACATTAATCAACCAGGAATTAACATTAAAGATCATAGGGTTATAAACAAGATAAGGGAAATTGGACTAGTCTATTTTCAATGGTCACCAAAAGTGAACGCTAAAGGTTCAGGAGAATGATATGCCCCGCAAACAACCAAAACTTATATTAATCATTTCTCTTGCACTTCTCTCAGCCTGTGGATCGGAGAGCTCAGACGATGGCAGTCAAACAAGTTCTAATAGCGCCAGCAGTAAAGCCTATTTTATTGATTCCGGAGTAGGCGGACTGGATTACAAATCAGCCAGCTTCTCCGGGAAAACAGACAAAACAGGAGCGTTCAAATATTCAGCTGGTGAATCCACTACATTTAGCTATCAAGGTATTCAATTAGGAAGCGTCAAACCATCGGACAGCCAAAGTTTTTTCACGCCTTTAAATCTCTTCAATACAGAAGACGTCAACAATCAGGCGGTCAAAAATACACTGGTACTCCTGCAAACGATGGACTCAGACCAGAATCCTTCTAATGGAATAACCTTAAGAGAAGATCAGTTTGATGGGCTCAGCACTCTGGATCTGACAAGCACGGATTTCCAAAGCTCATTAGACCAAACTCTGCCGAACTCAATCAGCCTTATTTCAGAAACAGATGCCCTAGCCCACTTTGAAGAGACTCTTTCATTACTCAAAGCGACTCCAGCTGTTAGTGGGAGCTGGTACATGAGAGATACAAAAAATGGCGATCTCTCAGCAATCTACACCTTTTCTGATACAGGAAGCCTCCAGATAACAGAGTTTGATAACTGCCCCGGTAGCTACTGGGCATCCTCAGAGAGTTCTGCAAAACAGAACTGCAGTACGAGTGATTTAACCCTCAGCTGGTCAATTTCAGAGCGTAAACTGCAGATGAACAATAGTTCTGTGAAAGATGTTTGCCATCTGATCGCCGTCTCTCCTTTTACAATTGAAGCCAACTGTAATTTCTCAGGAAGTGGTCTCGGCGATGAACTGATACGCTTCGAACGCAAGTTCTCAATTCTTTCCAGCCCATTAATTGCAACGAGTTACCGTGAAGTAGAGTCAGGATCACTTAGTTTTTCTCTGCTCACTTTAAAGCAAGATTTGACGGGCAACTATGTATATTACAATGACTCCGGAGTGGCTCAGACAGGCGCTGGAGATCAGGGCTCATTTAACTGGTCGTTATCAGGAGCCCAAATAAGCTACACAGGCACGGACAACAGTAGCAGTTCATTCTCAGGTACTTACACATTCGAATCCCAGCTTAAAGGCGCTCTTAAAACGACTGCAAACGCGGACGGAACCACCTCAAAGGTTACCTTGCTTCCTGATTTCGATTCTGATCTCGCCAAGAACTTCATTCAACAAACTGTATACGGGATCTATGATGCAGATAGCGGCTTATGCAAACACATCTATGTCATTGATGGTACAAAACTGAGAAAAGAATCCAGTGCATCCGGATCAACAATATGCCAGTACCAATCGCCAATCACACTTCCTCAGACTGGAGAAGAAGGTTTATTCATCTTCAATAATCAAAATGGTGCTTTTTTACTGGAACAAAATTCAACCCGTGAAGTGTGTTGGCCTATATCCTTCGCGAGCTTGAGCGACAATAACGGTTATTTGACCCTAAGCTGCTCTACCAATAGCTCCGATAGCTTTAACTTTCAGATCTGGCGTCCCTTGTAAGCCATCATTCCGAATGCGGCTTGAGCAATAATTTGCTATAGTCGCGCCCCTTATTTTACGGTGCGGGAACGGCTTTAAGCGGTTTTCGCACCTTTCTATTTCGTATCATCGATAACCCTGAAATCAGAGACAGCCAAGTCATGCCATTTGCCACATTAGGATTAAACGAGTCGCTTGTTAAAGCGGTCATTGAACAGGGTTACACCACGCCAACCCCGATTCAGCAGCAGGCGATTCCTCAGGTTATTGCGGGAAAAGACCTGATTGCAGCAGCACAAACCGGTACTGGTAAAACCGCCGCTTTTGTTCTGCCGATTCTGCATAAGCTGGATCCGGAAAAGAAAGTCCGTGCCAAGCGTATTCAGGCACTGATTCTGGTGCCAACCCGCGAACTCGCCGTTCAGGTGGAAGCCAGCGTTCAGAGCTATGCCAAACACCTGAATGTGCGCTCTATGGCGATGTTCGGTGGCAGCAAGATTGATGATCAGAAAGAAGCCCTGATTGATGGTATTGATATTCTGGTGGCCACTCCCGGCCGTCTGATCGATATGATCTACCAACGTGCCGTGCAGCTGGATGAGCTGGAGTATTTTGTCCTTGATGAAGCCGACCGCATGCTGGATATGGGCTTTATCGCAGATATCAATAAAGTTATCGAGCGTCTGCCGGAACAGCGTCAGAACTTGCTCTTCTCCGCCACTCTGTCGGATGACGTCCGTCGTCTGGCGCATACTGCACTGAAGCAGCCGGTCGAGATCCGCATCGAAAAAACCGCTGCTGCAGAGCCTAAAATTGAGCAGTGGATTATCACCGTTGATAAAGACACCAAATCAGCCCTGTTAAGCCACCTGATTACCGAAAACAACTGGGATCAGGCGCTGATCTTTATCCGCACCAAACATGGTGCCGCCAAACTGGCCTCCCAGTTGGAAAAGCGCGGCATTATCGCCGACACCATCCACAGTGGCCGCAGCCAGAAAGAACGTACCCGTGTGCTGGATGCCTTTAAATCCGGTGAGCTGAAATATCTGGTGACCACAGATGTGACCGCCCGTGGTATCGATATCGACCAGCTGAGCCGCGTGGTCAATTACGATCTGCCGCAGGAATCTCAGGATTATGTGCACCGCATCGGTCGTACCGGCCGGGCCGGAGCCACCGGTGAAGCTATCTCTCTGGTATCCAAGGATGACTTTAAAAACCTGATCGCTATTGAAAGCCGCATCAATCAGTTGCTGGATCGCCGCGTGGTAGAAGGCTTTGAACCCCGTAAAGAAGTACCGATCACCAAGCTCAACTATGTACCGAAAAGCGGCAAAGTCGTTGCAGGTGCAGATGAGGCGGATCGCCCACGCTTTAAGCGTAAGGCTACGGAAGGCGACAAAGGGACACGCCCGGAAAATCGTTCACGGTCTGAAAGAAGCTCGCGCTCTGAAGGTCGGTCACGCTCAGAAAATGCCCGCTCCGAAACCAGCAGGGGCAGAAGTTCTGACAATCGTCGCCGAGGTCAGGCTCCAAAGCGCCGCGATGGTAGTGGTGAAGGGAAGCCGCAAAATCCGTGGGCAAACTTTAAGAAGTAAATCCTGTAGAAGTAAGCCCCGTACGAATGGAAATCTGAAAGCAAAAAGGCAGCTCTGGGCTGCCTTTTTGCTTTTCCGGAGATGAGTTCCGGTACTGGCGTACTGGTACTGTCTTGTTAGCACGGCCTTACTGGTATTCGTTAACTTAACTCAGTTCTAAGCCGTAATCAGCCCTGTTTCATATCAGCAATAAAGCGATCCGATTCCTGAATCGCAGTGGTCATCTCTTTGATCATCAGATCCACATCCTGACGGATACCATCCAGCTCACCTTTCAACGCCCCAATCGCACGGGCATTCAGGTTATGTTTCAGGAACAGTACGTTGTCCTGAAGCGCTGACAGCACAGGTTGCATACGGGCTTCGGCACGTTTCATCGCACGAATCAGGCTCTTGTAACGGCTACGGGTCTCGTTCAGCTGACGCTCACTCTGACGACGCAGACTGGTGCTGGTATAAAGACTCAGCTCTTCTTCCCACTCGGCAAATAAAGCCTCGGCCACATCTTCTACTTTTTCGATACGCTCACGCACATCTTCCGCTGCAGCTTCACTGTCTTCATATTCTGCATTTAAGCGATCATAAAGCTCTTCCAACTCACCGCCGTTAAAGCTGACCACAACACGATACTGATCCAGCGCAGATTTAAACTGCTCCTGAGCTTCCTGCTGAGATTCCTTGGCGTTATCGACCCTATCCACCAGAATATCCCGCTTGTGTACGCCCACCTGCTCCATCGCAGAATAGTAAGTACTTTGACAGGCGGTCAGCATAGGTAGGGTTCCGGCCAAAACCAGAGCCTGTAGCGCGGATCGAATCAGTTTCATGGAAAAATCTCACATAATCAGATTGTTATAAGAACATTGTCGCAGCTGAACTGACGTTTGTTAAGCAAAACGCCCGATAACGGGAATGCCATTATCGGGCGTTTATTTCGAACCGGCACCTGATCCGGCCAGGATCAATCAAGAATGATATGAGGTATAAACCGCGACATATCCTGGGTAACAGGGCCGCTGTCTTCCCGCATGGAGATTCCCGCAGGTTGATCATTCACCAGCCAACTGCCGATAATGGTGTAGTTTTCGCCGAACTTAGACGGAAAATGCGCCAACTGGTAGATAAAGCCCTCTTCACCGTAACTGCCTTCCGATAAGGTGAGTTCTTCGCCATCTTCTGCGATCAGGGAGACGTTAGCCCCTTCACGGGAGAAGATCGGCTTTTTGATAAAACGACCGCCATGGGCTTTCATCTTATCCGTCTCATCATCAAAGAATGCAGGTAGCAGATTGGGATGATCCGGGAACATACGCCACAACATCGGCAGCAGTGCTTTATTGGAGAGAATCGCCTTCCACGGCGGCTCCAGATAGCAGATATCATGTTGACCAAGCAGTTCGCCGAAAGCCTCAACAAACATAAACTCCCATGGATAAAGTTTAAACATCCAGCGGATCGGCTGATCTTCCAGATCAATAAACTGCCCTTCTTCATCTACGCCGATATCTTCCACATAGACAAAACGGTTCTTAACACCTGCTTCAGCAGCACAGTCCTGCAGATACTGAACTGTGCCTCTGTCCTCCACGGTGTCCTTGCAGCAGGCAAAATACAGCAGCTCGCTTTTACCCCGATGACGCTGATGCGCCGCCAGCTCTTTAAAGCGAAGAATCAGCTTATCCTGCACCGAATTGTACTGATCCGCCCGGCGACTAAGCTCTCCCCGATCAACCTGATCGCTTAACCAGAGCCATTGCCAGAATCCGGTCTCGTAAAGACTGGTGGGGGTATCCGCATTGTTTTCGTACAGCTTGGCAGGATTTTTACCGTCATAGGCAAAATCGAAGCGGGAATAAAGAGATGGCTCCCGATTCTGCCAGCTGGATCGGATCAGATCCCACTGAGACTCCGGAATCTTAAAGCGGCGCATAAGATCATCGTCACGCACCACTTTTTTTACCACCTCCAGACACATCTGATGCAGCTCTTCGGTGGGATCTTCCAGGTGGTCTTCAATCTGGCGCAAGGAGAACTGATAGAAAGCGCTTTCATCCCAGTACTTTTCGCCATACATAGACGCAAAGTGGAAGCCAAACTCTTCAGCACGTGCAGCAAGATCCGGGCGTTCATCGATGTTCCTGCGGAACATACCTAGCCTCCCCAGGAACTGCGTTTGCTGGATGTCGAACCAAAGCCGCCACGATTGGAGCTTTTTACCGTCCCACCCAACATACGACTGGAAGCAGTACCACGGGGCTTAACCCGACGGGCTTCTTCCATCATTTTCTGAGTAGGAGAAAGCGCATTGGTATGAACTTTATAACTGCCGTAACGGGTGGTTGAAGTCAGTGGCGCACCGGTTGTGGTGTAGTACTCATCGTCTTTCCGACTACGGTAGACACCCATGGTTTTATAGCGGCGCTTTTTCATCGCGTCGCCCACTTCATCAATGACTTCCGCCATGATGTAACCTGTCATCATAGGGATAAACCAGTCACCCTCACCCTGACGACAAACGCCATCTCCATAGGCCAGCTCACAATCCTGCAGTGAGACAAACTTTTCAGCGGCTTCTTCCGATTCCCGCTCCGCAATCTGATAGAGCGCCTCGCAGTGCAGTTCACTCATCTGCGTGATGTTGAGGCAATCCTCAACACTGCGAACCAGATTGACGGTTTCCGTATCATCGCCACCACTACAGCCTGCAAGAGCTCCTGCGCCAACTACCGCAGCTAAAGGACGCAGCAGAAAACTTTTCCGCATGGAAGGCAGTGTAATTCTTTGAGATCGTTTCATTGAATCAGCCTCCAATCAGTAAGTCATGGATGCAGAGTTCAACAGACCAACCGCAATAGAGATAGCAGCCAGAACCACACCCGCACTGACCTCGCCCTTTTCAATACGACTGACAATTTTTGGCATAAATATAAAGCGAACAATGGCGAAAGCCAGCAGCTGAGCCACCATAGCGATAACCGCCCAGATCACCAGATCCAGCAGGCTCACCGAGTTACTAATCACGCCGTAAAGGGCAACCGCATAACCCACAATCGCACCGGAAAAAGCGATACCTGCAGCAGTGTTTTGCTCCTCTTTGATCAGTTTCCACTCGTCATGGGGCGTGATAGCGGAATAAACCACCTTGAACAGAATCAGGGCAATTACAGAGACAGAGAAATAGAGGGAGAAGTTAATCGCAAGCTGCAGTGTCATAAAAAATCCTTTTTGCAGTTCCGCTGAGAGAATCAGCGCCATTTAAAGAGGCTGTCTGGCGGGCAAAAAAACAGGAACAAGCCTTATTTGTCCATCCATGACAATAGGGTGCTGAAAAATACTATTACTGGGTTCATCAACCAAGTATTTTTTGGCAGATAAATGTAATTCTCTGATTGAATGGTTATTTTCGCAATACACGTAGCCGCTGCAGTGCCGATAGCTTTACGTTACACTGCTGAAAATCGACAAAACCAGCCGTCTGGCAATAAGACTTGCCCACTGACATTTTCCGGAGTCCGAAATGAGTCTGCTTTCTTCTTTGAAATCCCTGTTTTCTGCTAGTGAAAAAGCCCCTGCAGCACCTCAGGAACAACCGTCTGAAACCTATGGCGACTATGTCATCACCCCTGCCTCCGTAAAAGAAGAACACGGCTTTCGTATCAACGGCACGATTACCAAAGGCGAGCAGGTACACACCTTTATCCGTGCAGATACCCTGCCTTCTGCCGATGAGTGCGCCAAGGAGATGATCCGAAAAGCAAAGCAGATGATTGATCAGCAAGGTGATCGTATTTTTGACTGACGTTATCTAATCTTAAAAAGCTTTAACTCGCGGCAAGGATGCAGCCCTTTCAGCGCTACAGGAATCACGAATGGATTTTCTGAGACATTGGCTTCGGGTGATCGCCACCGGCACCCTGCTACTGCCCACAATTCTCTGGGCACATGAAGATTTAATCGTCGTCGGTAATCACGCCCCACCTTATCGGATCGTTCAGGATCAGGAGTTCAGTGGTATCTATGTCGATACCCTGAAAGAGATCGCCAAACGCATCGGCGTGCGCCTTCAAAATCCGACACTGCGCATAAATTAATGAACCTCAACAGCCTGTAATGATCGTTGCGCAGGCTGCAGATCAAAGTAGCCCTTCAACTGATAGCAACCCCAGAGAAATTCCGGTATCAGAAAGAACCAGACCAGCTCTGTCCCGCCCTGAAACAACGCCCAGGCCATGCTAAAACTAAAGGCAAAACGGGCAGCACTGTCATAAAGCCCAAAGATGGCTCTTGGTTCCACTACTCTCAAAACCGACCACACCACCACAATCGCACCCAGCAGATGTACAAAAAACAGATGCATGGTGTCGAAAACGGGAAAGCTACCAGTCATACCCAGCCAAAGATGCAGATCAGACAATAGAGCTATTTTTAGTGCTGCCAGCCCGGGCACGGCAAAAGCCGCGGTAAAAACCAGATCGTAGATGGCGCTGGAACGCACTATATTCTGATAACGGTGTAAGCTCATTGGAAACTCCTGTGTCATAAGTTATTAACCTCAGGAATAACTTACCGCCTCCCCTATAGGGGAGAGTCAAGCCTCGCAAGCAAGCAAGCAAGCAAGCAAGCAACTGAATGATCCCAATTTTCTAAGCTATACCTATATAGGTAAACATCTGAAGCTGAGAAAACAGAGGGATCAATGATTCAGCAGAAAAGTAACCTCAAAAAGCTCTCCTACATCACCCTGAGTTTAATTACGGTCATCTTTATTGTGGCGGGCTATGACCGCTCAGAAAATATCTACCAGCAATACGCCCGGGAAAACGAGAACTACTCCAACCTTATCGCGAATTCTGCTGAAAACTATTTCAGAAAGGTCGATATGATTCTCGACCTGATCGGCAACCATCTGGTAACTGGCGATAACTATAAGAATACAGAAGCCGCCAAAGACGTATTCAGTCGAATGCTCAGCCTTAATTCATCCATCATTGCTTATGCTCTAATCTCACCAGAGGGTAAGTACCTACTCACACACCTTGATATCCCTCCAGAGAAGATCCCCAGCGTGCTAACCCGTGAGGCAGCCCGCGATAGCTTTTTACAAACGCTTCAAACAGAGAGTCTGGTAATCGGCAGAACTTACTTCCTGAATAAAACCAAAAAGATGGCTATTCCGGTACGCAAAGCCTTCTATGACGAGAATGGTGAACCGATTGCAGTAATGGCAGTGGCAATCGATGTTGAGAACAGTGAGATGTTCGATACCTCCCTGCTGCAGTCCGGCTCCAAAATCATCCATCTTCTGAGGGACATCGACCAGCACCGACAGCTCTACCTTCACGATGCGATGTTGGATGACAATGAAACTATTTATCAAACCCCCATCAGCCCCTCCGCTTACCGCAAAGCCCTGAGCCTGATCAGTGAAAACTCAGGCATGGACATTGAGCGCTTCAAACAGAGCAATCAAAGCACCAGTTTTCGTTTTACCAACCAAGTAGACCAGGTCGAATATCTTGTCTCAGTGCGATATATCGAAACTCTGGGACTGTGGGCCAACTCCTACGTTAAAGCTTCTGAGATTCGTAACGCGATTTTTATCGACGTAGCCAAGCTGATCGCACTTTATCTGGTGATGGCAGCCGTACTGCTCACCCTGTTCAGAAAGATCGAAGAAACAGAGAATCAAAAACGCAAAGAGCTGGAATTCACAGCCCACCATGACAGCCTTACCGGGCTCAACAACCGGAACTTCCTGATTCAGAATGCCCAGCGCATCATAGATCACTACAAAAGCTTTTACTTTTTGCTGATCGATATTGACGGCTTAAAACTGGTCAATGATATTCACGGCCATGCCTTTGGTGACGATTTTCTTCGTATCTTTGCAGAAAGGCTGGCAACACTGGCATCCAAACGAGGCGAAGCGATTCGACTCAGCGGGGATGAGTTTCTCTTTATCACTGATCTCGGATTTAACCCAGTGCAGACTGTGGAAGCTTTTAAGCAGGAATTAGAAGCACCTATCAGCGTCAATGATATTCAGATCAACTTCACCACCAGTTTGGGTATCGCCCGCTATCCAATGGATGGTAAGCGCCTGAGCAAACTGATCAGCAGTGCAGATATGGCATTGCACGACGCGAAACAATCGGAAAAAGGCTTAGTGGTTTTCTTTGATAAAGCGATTGAAGAAGGCTTTATAAGACGCGCCCTTATCGAAAAGAGTATCCCTCAGGCGATCCGGCAGAATCAGTTCTCTCTGGTCTACCAACCTCAGATTCGGTATCCGGATACGCTTTATGGTGTTGAGGCACTGATCCGCTGGCACAGTCCGGAACTCGGTTTTGTTTCTCCGGTCGAGTTTATACCGGTTGCTGAATCCTCCGGCCTAATGCCTCAACTTGGAGAAACCATTATTGAAAAGGCTTGCGAAGAGATCAGCCGGGTGAAGGAGAAAACCCGATGCCAGTTTCAGCTATCGTTGAATATCTCTGCCAAACAGTTCCTGCATCCGGACTTTAGTCAGCACCTGATGGCGACCATTGAGAGGCATAAACTTACCCCTAAAGAGATCACTCTGGAGCTTACCGAATCCATATTTGTTCATGATATGGCAACACTGATCAGTACGCTGGATCAGCTCAAAGCAGTGGGCTTTAAGATCTCTATGGATGACTTTGGCACCGGATTCTCATCCTTGTCGATGCTACGAAAAATCCCTCTTAATGAGATTAAAATCGACAAATCCTTTGTCGATGACATCACCACAGAGCGCTCAGCAGAGTACGTTGCCAAAACGATCATTCTTATTGGCAAACAGCTGGAATACGAGGTTGTGTTAGCAGAAGGGGCAGAAGCCGCAGAACAGGTGGCACTTCTGGTAGAGCAAGGCTGCAACACATTTCAGGGTTATTACTTTTCCAAACCTCTCCCTGTCGAGCAGCTGGAAAGCTATATAGAAACTATCCGATGTCATGCGGAGCAGGACTTAACCTGAATTCGATACAGGTTTCAAACTTCAACCTAAAACTAAAAACAGCCAAACCCTTTCAAGGTCAGCAGTTGAGCTGTGTCTTCAATTGCTCCAGCGCTTCATTTTGCCGTTGCAGCTCAGCCAGCTGCTCGGTGATTTCACTTTGACGTTTCGCGACAGCGGCTTCAATCACCTTTCGGGGCAAGCCGCGTTTGATATTCTCCCCTTCACACATGCTCTGAATCTGCTTGAGAGTAAAGCCAAGGGATTGCGCCAGCCGGATCTGACGTACGGTTTCCACATAAGTATCGTCATAAACCCGATAACGACCATCACGGGCAGGTTCCGGTAATAAACCGATGGATTCGTAGTAACGGATTGTCTTGATACTGGTTCCGGCGAGTCGGCTGAAAGCTCCGATATACATATTCGTTGCAGCTCCTCAGCTTAGGCCTGATAGCGATAAAGTCGGTTGCGCTTGCCGTAGAGTTCCATCTCACCCTGCAGCTCAAAACCAACCCTTTCCAGCAAACGGTATGAGGCGGCATTGGTTAGCAGAGTCACCGCCAGAATCACAGACTGCCCTTGTGTTACAGCATCTTTCAGCACTGCTTCTGCCGCTTCCTGAGCAAAACCCTGCCCCTGATAATCCGGCAAAAAAGCATAACCAAGATCGGGATAATCCAGCTCCGGGCGCTGTAAAATTCCGCACATACCTATGGGCGTGCCGGTTGCTTTCAGCTGCACCAGATTGAGCCCAAGCCCCAGTTGCTGATAACTGGCAAAGGGGCCATTTCTCAGATAGGACAACGCATCCTCGCGAGTGCGAACCTGCTTGTCGGCAATGTTGCGGACAAAGGATTCATCATTCAGCTGACGGAGAATAAAGTCGGTATCCTGCTCGGTGAACTGGCGAATGATCAGTCGTTCGGTTTCTGCAATCTGCATCGTTTATTCCTCTGCCCAAGTTATCCTTTCTTTTCTTTTTCTTTTCTTCTATTTCTTTTCAGGACGTTAAGCTACCAACACGACACGAGCCTGCCATTTATCATCTGCCGCTTCAGCAATCACCAGACAATCTGAATGCCCGTCAGCTTGCGCCAGAAGTCCACTCTCATCCCAGATGGCGCTTTTACCCGCAGGCTGCCAGCCACCGGTTTCCCGGTTATGGTTTGCCATCGCCACCAACATAGTGTGTTCACGGGCATAACGTGCAAGATTTGCAGTATCCGCCGGATAACCACCCTCCCCGATCATGACACCCGCCAGATAAATCCCTGCACCAGCAACAGCGCAGTTTTTAGGATGGATATCGTTATTGGCATCCGCACAGATAGCTAGCCCCACCTTATGCTCGCCAAAAGTCAGAAACTGGTGCTGATCTGCCGCCTGAAAGTAAACATCCTCACCTGGGTGCAGCCAGATCTTGGAGTAGTGGCTAACGCCCTTAGGGGAAATAATCAGGCTACTCAATGCCGGCAGCCCTACCACTTGTTTGAGCGGCGCGCCTATAACCGCTGTGATTCCCCGTTCTCGGGCAAGATCAAGCAGAGGCTGTAATCTCGGATCATCCAAAGCCAGCGCCAACTCTGCCGCCAGTTCCGGCTCGTATCCGGTCAGGGAGAGTTCGGGAAAAACTACCAGCGCAACGCCCTCATCTGCCGCTGCCTGAATGTATTTCAGGTGGCTTTTGATATTGGCAGCGATATCCCCTTTTACCGAGGGATGTTGCGCCACGGCAACCTTAAAGGGTGTTTTTTGCATAGAAAGGTCACCTCTGATCTGCAAATAAGACAGAAAATATCCCTGAAATTCAGGCACAAAAAAACCGGCATCTATTAAAAAACAGAAACCGGTTTAATGCGATTAAAACTGAGGCCTTTTATAAACAAAGGCGTTAGGCATTGAAGCTTAGAGCGTTTCCAGCTCGCCCTTGCGCCATGGTTCAATAATGATCTTGATATGGTCATTGGGCTTAAACAGTGTCTCAAACGCCCCCTGCACACCATCGATACCCACTTTACCGGTACGCATCAGCTCCCAGGGTACATTGCCCTCTGCGATTTCATTCAGGCAGGCTGCAAACTCTTCCGGCTGATAGTAGTAAGAGAAAATCACATCCATCTCTTTAACCGTGGCATAAGCCAGATTGAGAGTGGTTGGGGTGGTATGTACACCGGTCACTACCAGTTTGGCTTTTGCTGGTGCACGCATAATAAAGTCGTTGATCAGCTTATGGATACCCACGCACTCAATGATCACAACCTTATGCTCACCCGCCAGATGCGCCGCCAGCGCCACTTCATCGTCTTTAACCGGATTTACAAAATCAGTTGCACCAAAGGCCATGGCAATCTCTTTTTTCGCATCCTGTGGATCAGACGCCACAATACGCTTCACACCGCGCTGTTTAAGGGCTGCAATCGCCGCCAGACCAATAGGGCCACAACCCGCAACCAGAGCGACATCATCCACACCGATCTCGGAACGGTTGACTGCATGCAGACCAACGGCCAGAGGCTCAGTAATTGCTGCAGCCTCAGAAGGAACACTATCGGGAATCGGCAGTAGCAGTGCCTCGTCAACAATAAAGTATTCGGAATATGCGCCATAAACACCCGGCATCACGCCAACACCTGCACCACCCTGCGTCAACAGAATCGGCACCGAGGTAACACGCGATCCCACCGGCAGACTGCCCTGAGTTTCAGTACCGTAACTGACGATCTCTGCCGCGTACTCATGGCCCAGCAGGACTTCCTGATCATCGGAAGCTGACGCATCCATAATGCCCAGCGTCTTATACACGTCAAAAACATCAGACGTGTGACGGGTAATATGAATATCAGAACCACAGATGCCACAGGCAAGACTCTTAACCAGTACCTGACCTGGCCCCGGTTCAGGGCGATCAATCTGGTTAACCGACAAGCTGCCATTTTTCATTACAATCGCATTCATCTGGCTCATAACGGGCTCTCCTGTGAACTGAAATCTTCTACAACCCGATGGCCCAAGTCTCATCGGATCTTGCTTTGGGGTCTTGCTTCTATAGCCTGCACCATACAAACTTCATCCAAGCCAATCATGACAATTTGCGACAACCCACAGATACAAAAGTCATCGGGAAAAGCCGAAAAAATTCATTTAATCAAAGCCAATTCACAAAGAACCGATTCAGAACGAACCGTTTCAAAAAGTACCGAGCTAGCAGGAAATGAACGAGAGAGATCAATCATCAGGCACACCACAGGATTACTTTGTGCGGGCAGGCTCTCTTGATGGTTATGAAAGTCTGGTGCGTCATTTTGGTGGTAACCCGAAAACTCTGTTGGCACAGGCAGGATTAGCTCAGCTGTCAACTCTCGACCCCGACAGCTTGATTCGATATCAGCAGCTTGCGGAGCTTTTAGAAAACACAGCATTGGCTCTGAAGGTGAAAGACTTTGGCAAGCAACTGGGTCTGAAACAGGGACTGATCACTCTTGGGCTGATAGGCAGCTATATGGCACAGCAGCCCACACTTGAAGCTGCACTTCAGATCGCAGGGCGATATAACCGGATTCACGCTCAAGGGGTGTCACTGGTAATTGAAAACCATGACGAGCGACATCTGCGGCTCTCGCTGCAACTGAAAGTGAATCAGAAAGGGCGATATCTTCAGTTAGCCCAGCTAAGTGTTGCACTGATACATAACCTGATAGCACAGATGCTACCGCATCATTCAGAGCAACTGACCTTAGAACTGACACCGGCAGGACAGGAAAGCCTGACCTTCCCCAAAACACTACTCAGTCAGACACCTCAGTGCCATAGCAATCTGACCAACGAGATTATCGCCCGACAATTCCCGGCAACCGCCACGGAGGAAGGTACCACACCTGAAACTGCCGAACTGGTTCAGCACGGTATTCGTATGCTGCTGCCAACGGGTGAGTGCACAAAGAACAATATTGCTAAGTTGCTGGAAATCCACCCGAAAAAGCTGGAACGCCAGCTTAAAAATGAAAACACCGCCTTTCGCATCCTACTTGAGCAAACCCGTAAAGAGTTGGCGATCCTGATGATGCAAAACGGCGGCATGACCTTGACACAACTGGCGCTGAATCTTGGCTATTCTGAGTTTTCAGCCTTTAGCCGGGGCTTTAAAGGCTGGTTTGGCAGATCACCCAGCCACCATTACCCGCAGAAGGCTCAATCTCAACCCGCAAGAAGATCAGCCTAGAAGCTGTAGCGGACCGATTACAGACGATTATGGGCATCTGCGACCTGATTGCTGACCACCGTCTGGCCTACCGGCGCGAAGGAAACCACCGCCAGCTTAAGATGCTGAATCGCAAAAGGAATACCGATAATGGTGATAGCGCAGGCCACCGCAGACATCAGATGACCAATCGCCAGCCAGATACCGGCGAACAAAATCCAGATGATATTGCCGATCAGCCCCAGCGTACCTGTGCCGATATCTTCCCGTCCGGACAGGCGTTTACGGCTGATGGTCTGTTTACCAAAGGGCCAGAAGGAGAACTGCCCCAGCACAAAACAGGAGCGCCCCCAAGGAATGCCAAGAATGGTGATAAATGCCAGTACACCATACGCCCACCAGGCCAGCCCCATAATAAAGCCGCCCATTACAAACCAGATAATATTCCCGATCAGACGCATAAAAGGCTTCCTTTTCAACAAGGGGAAATCATTAAGGGAAATTGCTGCCGGCGAGAATCACCAACCGCAGCCCGTTAAGCTCTAGAGCCGTAAATTCGATGGAAGTTCAACAGCTTGCAAATATCAATCAGCGGATGAATGTTATATTATAACGTCCATCCTATTCATCCTCTCACCATCGAGTTGATAGACGCTTATGACTACTCTGACGATTCAAACCCCGGACGACTGGCACCTGCACCTGCGTGATGGCGATATGCTGCCGGAAACCGTTCCAGCCACAGCCCGCTGTTTTAAGCGCGCCATTGTGATGCCGAATCTGGTGCCACCTGTGACCAACACCGAGATGGCGATGGCCTATCGTCAGCGTATTCTGGATGCCCGTCCTGCCGGTAGTGATTTTGAGCCGCTGGTGACTCTGTTCCTGACCAACAACACCTCTGCTCAGGATATTATCGACGCAAAAGCTGCAGGTGTTGTTGCCGCCAAGCTGTATCCGGCCGGTGCCACCACCAACTCAGCTGCCGCAGTAAAACAGCTGGAAGCCATGTACCCGATCTTCGAAGTGATGCAGGAACAGGGCATGCTGCTACTGGTTCACGGCGAAGTGACTGATCACCATATTGATATCTTTGATCGTGAAAAAGAGTTTATCGATCAGAAGATGGTGCACATCGTTAACAACTTCCCGAATCTGAAGGTTGTTTTTGAGCACATCACCACCTCTGATGCAGCTCAGTTTGTTCAGGCTGCCGGTGACAATATCGCCGCAACCATTACCCCTCAGCACCTGCTGCTGAACCGTAACGACCTGCTGGTGGGCGGTGTGCGTCCGCACAACTTCTGTCTGCCGGTGCTGAAGCGCAGCACCCATCAGGAAGCCCTGCGTGCCGTCGTTAAATCCGGTTCAGCTAAGTTCTTCCTGGGTACGGACTCAGCGCCACACGCCAAAGAAGCGAAAGAAAACGCCTGTGGTTGTGCCGGTTGCTACAGCGCCTGGAGCGCCATCGAACTGTACGCTCACGTGTTTGAAGAGCTGGACGCACTGGACAAACTGGAAGGTTTCGCCAGCCATTACGGCCCGGATTTCTACGGACTGCCACGCAACGAAGGCACTATCACTCTGGTGCGTGAAGACTGGACGATTCCGGATGAGATCGAACTGCCAAACGGCAAACCGATTGTGCCTTTCTTCGCAGGCCAACAGGTACACTGGAAGCTGCAGGGCTAATCAGCCTTCAGCACACCAACAAATCCCTGCTCCTTAATTTGTCTTTTGTGGCACGCTAAGGGCGGGGATTTTTTGATTCTGCGCTACATTAAGCAGAGCACCGAGTAAGTAGCTCAGGGAGCAACGGATATGACCAGGCTAAAACCGATAAAAACAGGATTGCTTATTGCCATTAGCACATTGGGGCTTTCCGGCTGTATGGATGGGCAGTTCGGGCACTACAACAGCCTCGACGATATCCCAACCAGTTTCAGCAGTGAGGGGGAACGCCTCTACTTCATCGGCGTTTCAAGTAACGGCGAACAGATCCGTTCGGTCGGTGGCAATCATCACATGCAGATGCATGGCGGCACTTGCGCCACCTGCCATGGTGCAGATAAAAAAGGCGGAGCCATTATGTGGCCGCGTTTCTGGCTAACGGCGCCGGCACTGACCCATACCGCACTCCAGAAGGAACATAACGATGGACACAGCCATGCCTCCTATGACAGAGAGTCCCTGAAAAATGCCATCGTCAACGGCAAAGGCCCGGATGGCTCAGCCTTGCATCCTGTAATGCCCCGTTGGCGCATGTCAGAGCAAAGCCTGAATGCACTGGCGGACTATCTGCTGGAGCAAGACAGCCACTAGCCATATCACCAGCACTCTCCTCTGCCACCAAATCAGGCAGAGTAAAAGTCCCCAATCACAGCTCCGTGATCGGGGACTTTTTTATGCCCAATCCCGAATCATCTTTCAACCACCTCTGTTCAAGCACGACCCATTGCGATATTGTATCCAATATACAAAATAACAATTACCCATAATAGCGGGAACCTCAGCGATGAATGCACCCAGTATTTTTAATGATGTTCTTGGCCCCGTTATGCGCGGCCCTTCAAGCTCACACTGCGCCGGAGCACTTCGCATTGGCCGACTGGCAAGGGATCTGATGCTGGGCGATATCAAACACGCCCTGATCGAATACGACCCTAACGGCTCTCTCGTTACCACCCATAAATCCCAGGGCTCTGATATGGGGCTGTTCGGTGGTTTTCTGGGTTGGGATGCCGATGAAGAAGAGCTGGTGAACTACGAAAGCCATTTGCGCAAAGCGGGCATCAGCACCGAGATCCAGTACCGCAGCATCGGGGCGACTCACCCCAACACCTACAAGCTGACCCTGAGTAACGACAACATTCGCCATGAGTTCACCGCTCTCTCCACCGGTGGCGGCATGATCGAAGTGATCAGTATCGATCAGGCTCCGGTACAGCTGATGGGTGATAGCTATGTGCTGGTGGTTTATCCGCAATTTACCGACCGTGAAGCGCTGGAAGTGATCGTCAGCGGGCTGAATCTCCAGCTAAAAACCAGTCATAAATACCTACAGGCAGAACTAAGCCTGGGCACCAGACCCGTTGTCCTGATTGAATCGGTGCAAGCCTTCAGCGACAGCCTGATTCAGCAGGTTTGCAGTCAGTTCCATACCCAGGATTATCGGGTGCTGAACCCTGTGATGCCGGTGCTGAACAATCCTGAGATGGCACTACCCTTCAAGGATGCCGAAGAGATGCTGAGCTACGTATCCGCCAACCCGGATAAGCCGCTGCACCTCATCGCACTGGAATATGAATCCGCCCGCAGCGGCCTGAGCCATGATCAGCTGATGCTGAAAATGAAGGCGCTGCTTAACGTGATGAAAAACGCTGTCAGCACCGGACTTAACGGCACCCAGTTTACTGATCGCATCCTGCACGCTCAGTCCCCGACATTTCAGAAGAAACATCAGGCCAATGAGCTTCTGCCCAGCAGCCTGCTGAATGAGGTGGTGATGCAGGTAAGCGCCATAATGGAAGCCAAAAGCGCCATGCACACCATTGTTGCCGCGCCTACAGCGGGTTCCTGCGGTGCAATGGCAGGTGCTGTACTAGCTACCGGCGATGTTCTGGGCAGCAGTGAAGATAAGGTTTGTGAAGCCCTCTTTGTAGCAGGTCTGATCGGTGTGCTGATATCCAAAGATGCCACCTTCGCGGCTGAAGAAGCAGGCTGTATGGCGGAGTGCGGATCAGGCTCCGGCATGGCGGCCGCAGCCCTGGTGACACTGCATGAAGGCAATACGACACAGAGTTTAACCGCCGCCTCTATGGCGCTGCAGAACTCCTTCGGTATGACCTGCGATCCCGTCGCCAATCGGGTTGAAGCGCCCTGCCTCGGCAAAAATGTCATGGCCGCCAGCAACGCCCTTTCCTGCGCTAATATGGCGTTGGCGGGTTTTGATCAGGTGGTGCCGCTGGATGAAGTGATTATCGCCATGGCAAAAGTCGGCAAAGCGATCCCCCATGAACTCTGCTGCACCGCTTTGGGCGGACTCTCCCAAACCCCAACCGCCCAACGGATTGAAGCTCAGTTATCAGGAGCAGAAGCACCGGTTGAAGTACTCCGTTTTAAAAGCTGTTAACACTGAGAATTTTTAAGTCTTAACTGCCACAAGCAAAAATCCCCGCTCTGTTCCTCTTTATCGAGGTTAATCAAAGCGGGGATTTTTTTATTGGCTTGCCGACATTCCCTAGGACACCGGATGCTCAGCAAACTGCTTGGCATCGTCACCGATATGCAGCCATTTCGGTTTCTCCGCTACAAACTCATGGAAAGCATTTTCCAGCTCGACCTCAGAATCCAGACAGTTCGCCGCCAACGGGAAAGAGGCTTGCTCAGACAACACCTCACCCAGCGCCGTACCGCAAAGGGAACAGAAACAGCGGTCGTACTGATAAGGCGGCACCGCCTTAAAGGTACTGATCTTCTCCCGCCCCTGCAGTAGCTTAAAAGAGTCCGACTTAACGAATACCAGCGTACTCGCCCCAACTTTACGGCATCGGCTGCAATGGCACGTTCCCATCAGGGTTGGTGCTTCCGTCAGTTCAAACTGAACAGCCCCGCAACAGCAACTTCCTTTAATCATGTGTCACCTTTGAGTGTTGAGAATTGCATCAAAAGTGAACCATACAGATATACTGTATTTATATCCAGTTATTTTAAAGATTACACACAACGCCCATTTCAGAACGCCAAAAACAAAAAAAGGCTGCTCAATGGCAGCCTGACTTCGTTATCCCCAATCCCCTGCTAACGTTTGTCTGTGCGCTTACGCGTCACAATACCGATCAGCATTAACAGGATAAAAATTCCAAGCATCGGGAACAGAACCCAATCCAGATAGCCCACTATCGCCGACAGTCCAAGAGCTGCTAACAGCCATACCAGCAGTGGCGTAAAACAACACAGAGCAGTGACAAGAGAGCCAATCAGGCCGGTTTTTGTCAGCTTATTCATCCGCCGGAACTGATTCATCACGAACAACAGGGCTTTTCTAACTGGATTGGCGGGCAGGGATTATCACCATAGGAACAGAAAACACAGCAGTCACCGGCTTTAGGTTTCAGCACTGTTTTGCAGCCCTTGCAGTCATAAAAGTACTGACAGAAATCTTCAGGCATCGTCTCAGTTTCAGCATGCCCGCAAACCGGACAAGTGATGGTGGATTTAAGATTGGGCTTCATGGGGTAAGGCCTCGCGTATTAACCATAACCTTCAGGATAGGTGATTTTGCTAAGTGCCCTGATCAGGGTGAAACTGCATTTTAACCAAGCTGAGCAGCATTAGCTCGTCGGCTTTTCCAGCTCATGAATCTGATAGGTCAGTTCTTCGGCTTTTTCATTAAACAGGGTCTGGGCATCCGCCAACCCCTGATTGTAGAAGTGCGGCCCGATCTCCTTCGCAAAGAAATCGATCAGGAACTCAGCTTCAAAACCGCCAATATCCTGATCCAGTTCATCAACGAAGTAGTCTTTGATCTTAGCGACGATACGGGCGGTATCTTCTTTGGAGAGTCTTATATCGGTCATAGGGTTTGCTTGGATTTGTCTGCTTAAGCAGACAGGAATTTCAGCGGTTGCAGCTCTGAAAGATTGATTCGCTGCTCAGCCTGCCAGATATCGTAGTTATCCTGCATCGCCAGCCAACTTTGCGGGGTACGCCCCAACACCTTAGAAAGTCTCAGCGCCATTTCAGGAGAAACCGCGCTCTTCCCCTTGATCACCCTGTTCAGGGTGGAAGCAGCAACACCCAACTGCTCCGCAAGATAGCGGCAGCTGATTCCGTGGGGTTCCATGTAGATGGACTCGATAAACTCGCCCGGATGCGGTGGATTGTGCATAGACATCAATGATAATCCTCATAGTTAAGGATGTACGCATTGCCATCCCGAAACTCGAAGGTCACCCGCCAGTTCCCACTGACAGAGATAGACCATATTCCCGAGCGATTACCCTTCAGTGGATGAAGTGCAAAGCCCGGAAGATCGATATCATCAATAACATGGGCGGTATCAATAGCCGCCAGCTGCATCCGCAGCTTTTTTGCATGCTTAGCCTGAATCCCTGCGGCCTTACCAGTCTCGAAAAACTGTTTAAGTCCTTTATGCTTGAATGATTTGATCATGCATCAAAGCGTAGCGTGTTGCGCAACACAAATCAATTCTGATTCATAGACAAGAAAACAGCATTGCTGCCAGAGAAAGCTGATACCATAATTAGGTACTTGTAGGTATTTCGGAGCAAACAACATGGCTAAGAACACCAGTATTACCTTGGGCGACCACTTCGAGGGTTTTATCTCTGAACAAGTTCAAAGTGGCCGGTATGGTTCGGCCAGTGAAGTGATCCGCTCTGCCCTGCGTCTGCTGGAAAATCAGGAAGCCAAGATGGAAACCCTAAGGCAACTGCTGCAACAGGGGGAACAAAGCGGCGATGCGGATTATGACCTTGATAGCTTTATCAAAGAGCTGGATAGCGAAGAGCCTCGGTGAAACCCTTCACGCTGACGGTCGCAGCGAAAACTGACTTGCGGGAAATCGCCCTGTTTACCCAGCGCCGCTGGGGTAAAGAGCAACTGAATGCCTACCTGAAGCAGTTTGATGATTCATTTTGGTTGTTAGCGGAAAACCCGGATATTGGTAAAACCTGTGATGAGATCCGAGCGGGATATCGGAAATTCCCGCAGGGAAGTCATGTGATTTTCTACCAGCAAACGGGCAACCAGCAGATCAGGGTTATCCGTATTCTTCATAAGAGTATGGATGTTAGTTCTATGGTAGGTGCTTAACGCCGCATTCAGCGGCTTGTCTGCTGCAATGCTTTGTTACGTTTCTGGAAGGTTATTGATAACTTTAGAGTATTCATATGCTATAAAATTACTCGCCATTGCCATTGCTTGCATATCAGCAATGACTTGACCAAGTCCAAAAACATCTGGAGATACAGTTTGCAAATGGAATGAGCCAAGTGTCATTCGCTCACCATTTCTTAAGGTGGTATTTTCACTTATCACCCTAATGATATTGAAGCTTCCAGCAACATGAATAACATTCGGCCGCTTCCTAAGTGGGATATCTGGGTTTTTAGTGTAATAGTCGTTTAGATGATTAAGTAGCGTTTCTGGTTTAAGTCCACTTGAGGCGAATATTATCTTATAGGGCCAATCATCGTAATGGCGAATTTCCCCTCCAATTAAACTTTTTGCGCCAAGAGGCTCTTTTTCTGGGAGGGATGCCAAATTATCTAACGAGTCAATAAGCTCCTTTTTATCAAGAGTTGACTTAATGGAGACAACACCAATACACCCTTCTATACAACTGAATGACTTACCTCCATCAGCTGTTAATAGATGGTTGAATTGGATGGACTTATCATTCGAGACAATCACGTCAATTTGCTTGGACTCAGAACCATCCAGACCGAAAACGAAGCCGCCCAATTTGACGTTGCAGATTGGTGGCAAGTGGTCTCGGAGCACCTTTGCATAAATGTTTTCTCGAGACATTCCTCTATCGGTTGTATTCGGAAAAATACTAGCAACGTCAGCTTCATCACGTAGTACTTTTCCTACATCCAAAAAGTAGTTGTGAAGTCGTCGATAAAATCCTTTAGCCAAAAAACACTCCTAAAACTTAACATTTTAATCATAGGCATGCGCGTTTTGACGCTTTCTATATACCGTCAAAAATTGAGGAAAGATTTTTGAGAAAGGTAAAGTTCCATCTCAGATAAGACCACTTCCCTGCAACGCGCCTGCGTTTATTCCATTTAAAAGACAGCCCTGTAAGCTGTCTTTTATCCGTATATTACTAATTCAACCGAGTCTAACAGACGCACCCAAATGATCACACCATCCAAATGGCTGATAATTCTGACAAATCTCAACCAACAGACATAAAAAAACCCCGCCATGTGGCGGGGTGAAAATGCAGAGTTCAGCAAGAGAGCTGAATTGATACGGTGTGTGCTAAACCCCGTATCCGGCAGAACAGGACTGCCATTCCTAACAACAAACGATTCCTTCCCTTTCGGCTAGTCAGGGAAAGCAGATTCCACCCGGTGGCTTTACCAAGGAGGGAGATGTAAAGCCACCGGTTAGACCCGCCAGCTTATGGCTGGTGGATCTGCACGGCTGGAATCTGTTGTCCATCATTGGCCGGGGCTTTCTTGCCGCCCTGACCTTTGCTGGACGAAGACAGATCTGAGAACACCTTCTCTGCCTTCTCATACCGCACCTGGCGATATCCTTTGATGTTATCCAGTCGTACCAGTGCTTTGCGCTGGTCGTCAGTGATCGTTGGTACGACCTCTAACAGTTCACGACGGATACGGTGTGCAATTTCATGCTCGCGGGCATGTACCTTGGCCTGTGCCTTACGCAACCAACGCTGATGGCGGAAGGCTTTCAGCATCCACTCTTTCGGCGAGAATTCGAAGGCGAACCGGCGATCGAACAGGTCGAACTCCGGACGGTTCAGGTGTTTGATCTTAAAGTCTGTACCCAGATGCTTGTAAGCGGCTTCGTCACGCGCCAGTTTCACCGGTGACACCATCAGGTGTGCGGTAAAGACTTCATCTTTGATCCAGTAAGTCTTGGTCAGTGTACGCAGTGCGATACGCTGCAGAGCGGCATCCGGATACAGCTCGCTGATCTTGCGGGCATCCGCCAGGAAGCTGTCCATAGACGCATCACGGTCATACACCACTACATCGTGTACGTAGTTCGCCAGATGATCACGCTCAATCGCCGGGAAGATCTCGTGCAGAGCGTTCAGGCTGTCGTCGTACAGTTTGATCAGCTGATCTTTGTTCTCGAACAGACCGGCGCTGTCGGCAACACTCTTACGGAAGGCGATAACCATCTTGCCGTCCTGAGCTTCGCCACTGTGCGGCAGGAACTCGTTACGGAAGGCTTCAACGCCCATCACAACAACGCGGCGACCCAGTTCGAAGGCTTTCCAGTTGTTGTCGAATTCCGCTTTCGGTACACCACGGCGGAAGGCATCACGCATGTTCTCTTCGGTAAACGGCAGCATACCTTTCTGATAAGCCACACCCAGCAGAACGGCGGAAGCGTAAACGCTCTTACCCAGCTGACGGTGAGATACCGCTTTCATCGGGCTGAAGAAGGCACGATCTTTCAGCTTGTTGTCGATCACGTCGCGCAGCTGCTCGGCTTTCAGTACGTCACGCTCTTCTGCGTAATCCAGCAGGATAGACAGCGGGATCTGGAACTCTTCATCCAGCAGTGCCTGTCCGTGTGGTGCCAGGAAGTTCAGCGCGGCACTACCGTCCAGCAGATCCGGAGACAGTACCAGATCGGCTGTACCCAGAGGGGTAATGGCGCTGGCGGCTTTCTCACGGTTGAAGATGCTCAGGTGACCGGTTACACGGCCGTTACGCTGTGCCAGACCTTTCTGATCCATGAACTTAAAGTCCAGACCTTCAAGACCGTTCATCTCTTCAGCGGCTTCTGCCAGTACACGGGAGATAGTGGTTACACCGGAACCACCCACACCTGTGATCACAACACGCCAGTCCTGACCTTGCAGAATATCTTCAAAGGCTTTGCTGCGATCCGGCTCAGGCAGTGCCACTTTGGCAGCATGCGGCATAGCTGCGTCTTCAGCTTCCTGATAACGAGTCGGGTGGAAGTTGATCACGTCCACCTGCTCGAAACTCGGGCAAGCCAGAATCTTGGTGCAGTAACCGTCAGACACACAGATCTGAGGGTCGATAAACATTTTCGGACCGTAGGCGTCTTCAGTCTGAGACAGACCCGGACAACCGGTCATTTCCACACAGGAGCGGCAATCTTCACAGGCAGAGGTGTTGATCTGGAAGAAAGTCTGGATCGGCTTCACTTCACCCGCGCCGAAGATCTTACGGTCTTCACGCTTCTTACGGGCAGCAAAGGTCAGACCACACTCTTTATCAGAGATGATCACTTTAGTACCGGACTTCTTCACCATGTGCTTCAGCATGTTGCGGTAGAAGTAACGGTCGGATGGGTTCACCTCAATCGCTTCATCAACGCCCATACCGCGTACCAGATTCAGCATATCCTGTTCCGGACGCTTACGGCCTTCTACAGACTCACCGGTACTTGGGGACATCTGGTGACCTGTCATCGCGGTGAAGTCGTTATCCAACACGATATAGGTGATGTTGTGACCCAGCTGTACAGAGTTGGAGATCGCGCTCAGACCGGAGTGGAAGAAGGTGGAGTCACCCATGAGTACCACGGATGGGTTCTTGGAGAACAGGTCCATACCGGCACCGAAAGCACCACCCTGTCCCATCGCAGAAATGTCGTGCATCTCTTTGAACGGTTCAAGGAACGACAGAGAGTAACAACCTACGTCACCGTGGGAGATCAGGTTAATACCGTCTTCCTCTTTAAACACCTTACGCAGCTCTTTCAGCAGGCTCAGGGTTTCACGGTGCGGACAGCCCGGGCAGAAGGTCGGCAGACGCATTGGCAGCGCCTGATCCAGATTCACCAGCTCAGGTTGTTTCTGTTGGCATGGGCGCAGGTTCAGCAGGCCCATCAGCTCTTCCATCTTGGACCGCAGAATCTCGTAAGAGATACCACCATCCGCTGGGAAGCCTTCGATCACTTTTTCGCTACCGGTCACCCGGTCAGCAAATTCTTTACCATAGATATGAACTTTAACGCCGTGTTCCTGACACAGGTGGATCAGTTCGTTCTCAAGGAAGCCGCGCTTCTCTTCAACAACAACCAGCGTGTCCAGCTTCTGCAGCCAAGGCACGATCAGGTCGTCTACCAGCGGGTACGAGCACGCTACTTTGTAGAGGGAGAAATCATCCAGATAGTGCTCTTCCTGCATGATCTGACGCAGGGTTTCGAAAACAACACCCGAGGAGATAAAGCCGATTTTGCTGTCGCTGTTACCGTACTGACGATCCAGTGCCAGTTCTTTCAGAACTTTCTTCGCACGAGGGAAACGCTCACGGATCAGACGCTGGTCAGCACCCAGAGAGTTAGGCGGCACCATAACGCTGGCAGCCAGATCAAAGGTGCTTGGGTCAAAGTCGGTCAGAGTGTTCGGTACTTCAGACTCTTCGCCCATTTTCACACGGCCACCACCTTCAGCAATAAAGGTGGTTACCAGTACACCGGCGTACAGAGAAGAACGCTGGGACAAAGTCAGGGCATGAGTGATCCAGTCTTTCAGTTCCTGCGGCGTGGATGGCTCAAGGAAAGGCATGTGCAGGTGTTTAAACAGATAACGGGAGTCCGCTGCGGTTGCAGTAGACATAGACCACGGGTCATCACCCACGACCACAACAACACCTGAATGGATGGATTCGCCGGTTTCAGGATCGATATAAGGCTGACCTGGGTTAGCAAAGTTACCCACGGAAAGCGCATCAGAGGCTACGTGCAGACCCATGGACTTCATGCCCACCATTACGTTACGGCCTGCTTGCTTGGCACCACCGGCCATTGCAGCTGCGTTAGCTTCGGTGTTACCCAGTGCCACGCGGATACCTTTTTCTTTCAGCTCATTTTTACGGGCGTGCAGAATATTGAAGTAATCCGCCAGTGGAGAGCCGGGGTAACCGGTATACAGCGAGAAACCCGCTTCAATACCGCCCTGAATGATCAGTTCGTTACCGTTCAGAATTTTGTAAGTCATGACCTAGCCTTATCGTTGTTCTTAGCCGGAACTCAGGTCTGTTTAACCTAGTTGCGGCTGGTAGTGGTCAAAGAGCAGATCTCAGTCTGTCGGCCTTTATGAGGCCAACAATCACGGTGACTGATGCAGCGTGTCTGCCTTTATATTTTTGATAAGGTAATTGTGGTCAATAACAGTTGAGGCTTGCAGGGCTAGTTTTTGCGGATTTGAGCAGTACAGTTTCAAAAAAATGCAACTGTACCGCTTAATCTGACGTAAACTGTAATGGTCCATAATGTTACAAATACGTTAGGATGCCATTAAATTAAGGTAACACTTTAATGGCAACTGCATCACAGATCGGCAAAATACACCGCGAAACACTGCACCAGCGCCGATCTGTTTCTGCCCCTGAGAGTTTCTGACGGGGGAAACAATAAAAAATGAAGACTGCGCCCCTTTATGACACAAGCATCATCTCAGAACCAGACACTTTATCAGCAGATTGCTGACGAGCTGGCTCGCCAGATTACTGAAGGTATCTTCCAGCCGGGAGATAAACTGCCATCGATTCGGAAACTGAGCCAACAGCGCTCCGTCAGTATCGCAACGGTGCAAAGTGCCTACGAACAGTTAGAACTGCAACACCTGATTGAGTCACGCCCTCAGTCTGGTTTCTATGTGCGCCAGCCGGTTACACCGAGTTATGGCGGTACACTTTCAGACAAGTCCGGCATCAGTCGTATGGTCTCCCCCTTCGGCTCAGATTCCGCTGGTAATGCACCCTCCTGCGAGCTACCAACACCGGATCAGCATACTGATCTCAGCCTGCCTACAGCGGTAAGCATTAAGCAGTCGGCTAGTGAGGTGTTACGCCGCTGCCAGCAGCCGGAGCTGATCAATCTGGGAACGGCGATTCCCAGCCCGGATTTTCTGCCGGTTAAACAGTTGCAGCGTATTATGGGCAGTCTGGTACGTAAGCGTATGGATGAGGTGGTGGTCTCGGTTTTCCCACCAGGACTTGAGGAACTGCGTAATCAGATCGCCAAACGCATGGCGGAATCCGGCTGTCATGTGGCCGCCAGCGAGATTGTCATCACCAATGGTTGTCAGGAAGCTCTGACCCTTTGCCTACGTGCAGTGGCGCAACCCGGTGATGTGATCGCCATCGAAAGCCCTGCCTTTGTCGGCTTACTGCAGACCATTGAATCCCTGGGCATGAAGGCACTGGAAATTCCGACTCACCCGCAACAGGGCATCAGTCTGGAAGCATTACAGTTGGCGCTACAGCAGTGGCCGGTGAAAGCGGTGGCGTTAGTACCCACGCACAATAACCCGCTTGGCTTTACTATGCCGGATCAGCACAGACGAGAGCTGCTGGAGCTGCTGAAACCGCTGAACATTCCGGTAATTGAAGATGATCTGTTTGGCGATCTGGATTACTCCGGCAACCGGACACCAGCAATTAAAGCTTACGATGAAGATGGTCTGGTGCTGTACTGCTCATCGGTTTCCAAATCCATCGCCTCCGGTCTTCGGGTAGGCTGGGTTTCCGGTGGTCGTTATCAGCAACAAATTGAGTTTCTGAAATCCTTCAGTAGCGTCGGCACCTCAACCCTGAGCCAGATGGCGGTGGCGGAGTTTATGGCGAACGGCGGATACGATCGCCACCTGCGACGTATTCAGGCGGCTTATGCCCGACAGGTACAGTTGATGGGCGAAGCGATCAGCCGCTGGTTCCCGGAAGGCACAACCCTGACCCGACCGATGGGTGGCTATATTCTCTGGGTGGGTTTGCCGGGCAAGGTGGATACCTTTCAGCTGCACCATCAGGCGCTGGAGCAGGGCATCGGCATTATGCCGGGCAAGCTATTCTCTGCTCGGGATCACTATCAGAACTTTCTGCGGGTTAACTGTGCGGTTCCGTGGAGTGAAGAGGTGGAAGAAGCGGTACGCACATTGGGAGAACTGGCAAGACAACTGCCCCAAAGTTAATCAGGACAGATTTCTATTCAGCCCACTACTCACAAACGAAAAAAGAGCCGACCTGCGGCTCTTTTTTTGTTCTGTCACGATCAGGACTCGCTATCCCGGGACTACACTGTCGCTTAACGGATTAAAACAGCTCCGCATCCTCGTTCACACGGGGTTTCTCACGGCGCTTGGTGCTCCAGCTGTTATCGGTCACCTTAAAGGTTGCCATCATCTCCTGCAGCTTACCACTCATCTTCTTCAGATCGTCACCGAAACTAAAGGTCAGCTGACCGGAAGACAGCGTCTCTTTGAAGTACTCATCCATCACGTCGATGTTGTAACTCACTTCATCGAAGTTAGTGTTCTGAATCTGCAGTGCCGCCAGAATCTCTTCTGAGCAGCTGCGGATATGCACGATGGCTTCGTTGATCTCTTCCAGACTGGTGCGGCTGGCTTCTACCAGCTCTTTACTGTCTTTCGCCGCATCCACACTCTGACGCATCACACTAACCACGCTTGCGGTTTCGTTACGGATCGCTTCCACCATGGACTGAACTTCAAGGGTGGAATCATGGGTTTTACCCGCCAGAGAACGGACTTCATCGGCAACCACGGCAAAACCACGACCAGCTTCACCGGCGCGGGCTGCTTCAATGGCCGCATTCAGCGCCAGCAGGTTGGTTTGCTCGGCGATGGTGCCGATCACATCGATCACACCTTCAATACGGTCACTGCTTTCCTGCAGGCGGTTAATGGTGCCTTCAGCACTGGAAACACGCTCTGCCAGACGCTCCATATTAATACTGGATTCTTTTACGATCTCCAGACCATGCCCCACACGGCTGTAGCCCTGATCTGTCGCCGCAGAAATACGTTCTACCGCTGAAGATACTGACTGGGCAGCATCTTTGGTGGACAACATGCCACCGTGAACCTTCTGGCTCTGCTCGTTTTGTTTCAGGGTACGATCCTGAACGTGTTCATTGGTATGGGACAGCTCATCCGCCATAGGAATCAGGCGAACCACGGACTTCATCACGTTAGCCACAGTCTGGTCGGTTTTCGCCAGAAAGTGGTTAAAGGAACGCGCCAGATCACCAATCTCATCTTTACGGTTTTCCGGCAGACGCTGGGAAAGATCACCCTCGCCTTTACCCAGGTCTTCCACCAGATTATGCATCTTGCTGATAGGAGCCAGAACAAAGACCCGCAGGCCACTAAGCAGGAGTACAATCAGACCTGCCAACAGCGCAGAGAACAGCATGCTGGTCCACTGGGACTGCTTGGCTTTCTGTAATGCCGCAGTCAGCGCAGCCTGAGTTTTACTGTCCTGAGTTTTCATCAGATCGCCGATGCGCTCGTAGATAGCACTGGCGGTGCCATCAAACTCACCCATCAGCTGGTTACCGATTGCAGGGCCGCCATCGATATAGCCCTGAGCCATCTTCTTACCGGTGCTGTAATAAGCATCAAACACCGGTAAAAGCTTGCGGTAAGAGTCTGCATTTTCGCTATCCAGCGCCATCATCTCTTTCAGACGGCTGCGGAACAGCTGAGCGTTTTCTTCCGCCATCTCGAAACCATCGTTCAGACCATCCTGCGCACGGGTGGCACTGATATCCGTCAGCCACTGCTGCACCTGAATCACCGCAACCTGCATCTCGTGGGCTTTATTCAACTGAGGGATACGCTCCTTCTCCAGGTATTCCACCTGCTCGATTACATGGAGAGTTTCACTGCGCAGCATCACCACCTGCACCAGCAGGAAAGCGATACAGATCGCACTAAAGAACAGCGCTTTATTGCGCAAAGAGTTTAAGAACATATCGACGGCACTCTTAATCTTGTGGGGCTTAATAGGGGTATGTGGGGTTTAACAAAATAGATATACAGCAACATTATTACATACCGTTACCAAATTGAAACATGAGTACAAAGTATCAATTTGAGCCGGATCATAAAAAACATAAAAAAAGCCGGCCCACCTGCTGGTGAACCGGCCTTCTACAAGAAATACTGCTGTTAAAGCGGCTTTAAATGAGTTTAATCCTCTTTGTAAGCCGCTTCTTTCTGGCGCAGGTAATTCACGTACTTCAATGCCTGATTCAGACCCGGCTCGTTCTCTTCCCAGCCGATATCGCCATCTTCATTCAGGTCTTCACCCATCAGAATCTGTTCAGACAGAGCGACCATCTGTGCGGCTTCTGCAGACAGATCGGTATAACGCGGCGCATTGATGATTTTGTCGACCAGAGCAGACAGCTGCTGGGCGCGCATCAGTACGGAATCCGCACTCATTACAACCTGCTCACCGTGGAACTCGATAGCGTCAGAAACGTCATCCTGCTCCATCGCCAGTGTCATGTGGGTTTTCACACCTTCAACCGCTTTCAGCAGGCCATAACCTTTACCCGGACCAACACCCTGAGGTGCCAGTGCATGACGAACATGGATGGCGTGCATCTTCACCCAGTCGGAATCCGTAGCACGTTGTGCCGCAAGATCGGCGTGAGTACGAACAACCGCTGCTTCAGCACGTGCTGTGGTTAACAGCCCCTGTTGATCCGGAGTCTCTGCCCATTCAGTAGCAACATGACTCACATGAGCCATCGCCATTGGACCTGCACCGGCATCTTCATCGTAACCGGCTTCGATCTCCTGAATATCATCGCTGGCACAACCAGCCAGTAGTGCTGCGGTTAACGCCAAAGGCAGTAGTTTTCCGGCCTGCAGTTTCATCGGTATCTCCTTAAAATTCTCGATCAGCCCGATCCGCATCAGGGATCAAAGAGCTTTAGGGCTTATTATTACCTAAATGACATATCTTTGCCCCTATCCGCAAAGAAATATCCTCTTATATTTAGGTATTAAAAACGTCATTTGCCGTTTGTTATTCGGAATTAATCCCTGTTTTAACTCAGGGTTTTAATAACAGAGTAAAACGGCTTTGTTGCTGTTCCGCAGCTTTTAGTTTCTTACGCTGCTTCTTCAGTTCATCCTGAGTGCATTGCTTCATTCGGGATGCCAGCCCTTCACCTGCAAAAAGTTTTCGCCACAGTGTGAGGCGTTTCTGGTTCAGCTCTTTAAGGGCAGCATCGGCCTTAGCTGCATCACCCAGTTGCTTAACCAGAAGATTGCGTTCTGCTTCAGCAGGCAGATAACAGTAGTTCAGTTTGAATTCCTCTTTCTCTTTCAGAATACCGCTGACCTTTTGGGCATAACCGATCTGGTCTGTGGTGAACGTATCCTGAAGGGGATCAAGGACAACGGCCTCTAAAGGCAATGAACCACTCTTCAGCAGACTTGATCCAACATCTTTCAGGGTCAGCAAAGCACCATAGGGCTGAAGAGCATATTTCAGATAGGCCACCGCCCCTTTCTGACTGGCCGCCAGCAGCAACTCTTTTACGATGGCGCTGGTGCCGACTTTCAGATCTTCGCCTTTCTTATCCAGATCAATGGATAACTCGATACGACTATCGGAATCTTCCAGTAGGGAAAAAGCCGTTTGCAGAGGCAGGTTAAGACTCTTCTGGGATCCTTTAAGGCTCATATCCAGATGGGTGAAATCGAAGCCTAAACTCCCCTTCAGACTATTGGGTGTAAACTCAAACTGGATCTTGTTATCCATATTCCCTTCGACAAACACCACTTCTGCGTAGTGTTCACTGTAGGGACTGATATCCGGCAGGTTCAGACCTGACTGTTCGATCTTAATATTCACCTTCAACGGCGCTGTTTGCAGATCACCGTTCACAAGCCAATGGCTTTGCCCGTTCAACCAGATATCCGCCAGCCAGGGGAAGGGTTCAATAGCTGGATAGCGCGGCTGGTTAAGCTCGATATCGGTCAGTTCGATCTGAGTTAGCGGTGCATCTTCAAGATTCAGATCCCGATAGGTGATCTCATGCTTTTTCAGACGGATAGATTCACCGGCAAAACGGATCTGATACGGCTCGATCTTTTCCTCTGTTTGAAGTGAATCAGCCTCACCAGACTGCGCTTGTTCGGATTCCGGAGCAGATGTTTGCTGTTCAGGCTCAGGCGTATTTTCTTCGGAAGGCTTTTGATCATCAGCACTTTTCGCCAGACGATAATCCATCACACCCTGAGCGATCTCAATCAGGCCGGATTCAATATTCGCAGTTTGTTTGTCCGCCGTTACCTGTAATTGCTTCAGCAGAATCGTTTGCAGCTGATAACTGAGATCCGGCTGACGAACATCCAGACCGTTAATATCAAGCTGTTCAAAGGCTAACTGGGCTTTGGGCTCAGCCTGATTAAGATCGGCAATTTCAACCTGAAGATTCAGCTTACTAAGGTTTAGCGTCTCAAAACCGTAGACGTCCTGAGTTGTTGGTTCAGCATCAGGCTGCCATTGAACCTGATTCAGTTGCAGGTCGCCTCCCAATGTCGCCATCAGGCGCTGTGTTTCAGATCCTGACTCAGGCTCCAGCTTAGATTCAGATAGTGCAACGTCCAGTTTCAACTGTGTATTCAGGACAGCTGACAGCTCTTCCGGCACCTGCGCCAACCAGTCATGGTTTGGACTAAAATCCTTGATCACTGCATCGATACTGACCTTTGGTGCCGTAGAAAGCGGTGACAAAGCCCCTTTCAGATCAACCAGACCTCCTGCAGTGGTCAGTTCTACCTGCAGCGAAGATCGTTTTTCGGGCTGATCGGTATAAAAAGGGCCAAACAACAATCGGTTTAGCTGAAGATCCGGCAGGCCATTTTGCAGGCTTTCGGCCTTAAAATTACTGATCTGCAGAGATTGCAGGTGAATCGCCCATGGGGCTTTCTGCTCAGACTCTGCGGCCTCTGATTCTGTATCCGGCTCTGCGGTTTCCTGGGAAGCGAAAAGCTGCTGCCACTGGGTCAGACTTAAGCCTGCCACTTGCCAGTCGGATGTTTTTTGTCCTTGCAAGCCATCAACACCGGACTGGGTTGCGGTTAATCCCTGATACGCAATATGGCCGTTATCCAGTTGTACATATAACTCAACCGGCTTACCGGTAATAAAGCCAAGACCGGAGCGCACATGAATACGCTCAAGGGTTAAAGCGCCCTCCCCCTCACCGACTGTCAGATCCTCTACTTCAAGGGCAAGGGGGAACCAGTTGAGTTCGGTATGTCCAACGTAAACCTTGTATGGAGCTGCAAAGTGGTTCACTAATGGAGTATGCCAACCCTGACTCAAGGTAAGGAAAAGCATCAACAGTAGGGCGACGACAGCAAGGATTAAGGTGCGTAATCCCGAGATCAGGAATTTCATTTGCTCACAAAACTCTTTGAAAATAGCTATTGAAAAAAACAGGCAAACACTTTGAAATGACAGTCCTGTTGCGTTGTACTGATACCAAATTGTACCGATAGAAATAAAATTGAGATCAATAGATATCCGAAAAATTGAACTTAATATCGGCTATCAAACGCTTTTATGCTTAAGATGGATAAAGCCTTCAATATAAAGGCATCGACGGCAAAACCAGTGAAAATCAGCAACAGGATTTTTAAAAGCCGTCGGCACTATTTTATCAGTAAACATTAGCCCCCACCTTAAAGAAACAGGATTATCTGGAATGAATAAACTTACAGCAGGGATTTTAATTGGTGTTGGAGCAGCCGGAATTGCCGCTGCAGCCTATGTCCCGGTCAAAGTCGGCGATACGGTCCAGCAACAGATTGAACTCGCTGTAGCTTCAGCCAACGCTCAACAAGGCTCTTCCGGCATTGAGATTCAGCTTTTGGATTATCAGAAAAATGCTTATGACACCGCTCTGGTAACCCGATTCGTCTTTAACGATCCTGCCATGGTTCAGATGGACGGTACGGCACCTTTCTTCGATATCAAACATGAAGTAACGCATGGTTTTTCCGACGCTGAATTTAAGTCTGAAATCGTTGTTACTGATGAGATGAAAGAGAGCCTGAAAGATTTTGATGGCAAGGTACCACTGCACTTTGATGGTGTGATCTCTCTGGATAAATCTGTGCTTAACACCTATATCGAAGGTTTTACCCTGAACCGTGACAACGGCACGATTCGTATGAAGCCGGGCATCATCCGCCTGAACTATGATGCAGGTAAAGAGAGCTACGACCTGAACGGCATCTGGAACGGTATTGAGATGGATGCTGAGGGCAACGTGCTGACCGTTGGTGAAACCAATGTTAAAGGTGGCGGCCAGAAACAAACCGAATTTATCTGGACCTACAGCAACAACATCAATATCAGCCAGCTGGATCTGAGTAATGATCGTATCGAGATCGCCTCTGCGTCTCTGAACCTGAAAGATAACTTTAATATTCAGAAGCAGGACTCTGCTCCGGAAACCGTTCACTACTCCGGCAACTGGACTCTGGATAAACTGCATATCGCTCAGTACGGTCAGACCCTGTACGACTTTGAGCCAAGCGGTTTCTCCTACACTCTGACTGGCCCAACGGTTGAGCAGACCGAAGCACTGATGAAAATCGCTCAGGATCTGGATGCCGAGCAGATCACGCCGGAAGATGCCCAGAAAATTCTGCCGATATTTGCCGATGTGGTGAACGCAGCTGAATTCAGCCTGCACGATGTTAACGTGGTCACCACTGAAGGTCGTATCAATGGCGACATGGTCGTTAGCCTGGAAACCAATCAGGAAGAACTGATCAAAGCGATGAGCTTCCCACCGATTCTGGCTCAGTACGTGAAACTGGAAAGTAATGCGGCAATCAACAAGTCACTGTTTAACTCCATGCCGGTATTCGCCATGATGGCGATGCAGCTGAATCAGATGGGAGCCTATCGGGATGATGATGAAGACATGCTGATTCACGCCCTGATGCAGAACGGCCAGATGACCATCAATGATGTGCCAATGCGTTAAGTAACCATTAACAGACCTTTTTAATCAAGGTGTTAGATTAACACTTGGATTTATAACACCGCCTTAGCTCTTGCTCCGGCGGTGTTTTTATTTGCTTCGGCTAAAATTCCGTTCTTCCCCCTTCTGTATTAGAATACTGCCCCTGTTAAACCACGGGTTTAACCTTTGCCCCATTCAGAGCACTTACAATCAGACTAAAGCGAGCACCCTATGCGTACGCCGAACATCGACGATCCGAAAACCCCTGAACTGGAAACCAATCAGACCAAGAACGGTTTTTTGTGCCTGGTTTCCCGCATGGTTATCGAAGAACGTATGCCGATCCGCTTTATGTACAAAACCGTACCGGATCACCTGAACGACACCGGCTGGCGCATGTACAGCGGTTATGAGTCCGAGGAGTATCTTGCGGATGAGCTGAACAACATGATGACAGCGCCTCTGGATGCGATGTGCAAAGCCGACCCAACCATTACCGATCTGGTGCAATACAACGCAGGTACGGTTTGGGAGCGTGTACCGGGTTCTGCGGAAGACGGCTGGGAGCGTGTTTATGACTATGTCATCCCGTCACCGAATGTAGATGTGGAAATCACCAACGACCCGGACGAATTCAAAAAGCTGTAATCCGGAAAGTATTCCCTGAGCGGTCGATACCCAAAAACCGCCCGGAAACAGCTAGCGTTACACTTTTCAGGACGTAAAACAGCCTGACCTGATTTAAAGCCTTTCAGCCTGCAGCAACATCGAATATGTTTCTGATCTGAGAGGCTTCTTAATTTTGACCGTTTCTAACAGGAACTGATGCCATGAGCTCTGCAAACCCATCCGTTGCCAATCAGGTATTGGCGGTTAACAACGATCTGCCGATTCGTACCCATCAACCGGTTCACAGCGGTAAAGTCCGCTCGGTTTACTGGCTGACCGAAGAAGACAGTCGCCGCCTGATCGAAGAGAAAGGTTATAACGTACAACCTGACGCACCATTGGCGATCATGGTGATCAGCGACCGTATCTCTGCTTTTGACTGCATCTGGCATGGTGAAGGCGGTATGCAGGGGGTTCCGGGCAAGGGCGCTGCCCTAAATGCGATCTCTAACCACTGGTTCAAACTGTTCCGTGAGAACGGTCTGGCAGACAGCCATATTCTGGATATCCCACATCCGTTTGTCTGGATCGTACAGAAAGCCAAGCCTGTGATGATCGAAGCGATCTGCCGTCAGTACATCACAGGTTCTATGTGGCGTGCATACAGCAAGGGTGAGCGTAACTTCTGCGGTATTGAACTGCCGGAAGGGCTGCAGAAAGATCAGAAACTGCCTGAGCTGCTGATCACTCCATCCACCAAAGGCATTCTGAAAGGAATTCCGGGTGTTCCTGAAGCGGATGATGTGAACATCACCCGTGACAATATCGTCGATAACTTTGCTGCCTTTAACTTCCGCAGCCAAGACGATATCGCTCAGTATGAAAAGCTGCTGAAAGAAGGTTTCGGTGTGATCAGCGATGCTCTGGAAGTACTGGATCAGGTCTTCGTGGATACCAAATTCGAGTTCGGCTACGTGACCGATGCAGCAGGCAACGACAAACTCATCTATATGGATGAAGTGGGTACGCCTGACTCTTCCCGCATCTGGGACGGCCCGGCTTACCGTGAAGGCAAGGTGATCGAGAAGTCAAAAGAAGGTTTCCGTCAGATGCTGCTGAACCACTTCCCGGATCCGGATATTCTGCTAAACAAAGATCGTATGCCGGAGCGCGAAGCACTGGCTCGTGACAATGCCCTGCCACTGGACGCTCTGATGGATGTATCCCGTACTTACATCGATATCGCGGAGAAAGTAACCGGTGAGAAACTGGTACTGTCTGACAACCCGAAAGCAGAAATCATCGAGATTCTGCGCGACCAGTATGGTCTGATCGACGGCTAAGTTGCAGCAGCTGCTAACAAAGCCGTTGTCATTAAAAAGGGAGCTGATTCAGCTCCCTTTTTTGTGTTCTTCACATTTTATGCATTACAAAAGCTATTAATCTGAAACTACCGAAAGGCGAGTAAGTTAACCACCGCCAGCAGCGCCATTCCCCGAATCAGCCAACGAAACTGACTTAAATTCATTTTCTGCATCACCCAGGCACCGATCACAGCACCCACAAACAATCCCGGAATACCGATCAATCCGGCCTGGAAAGTCTCGCTGTTCAACAACCCAATACTGATCAGAACTGGCACCTTAGCCAGGTTGATCGCAGTAAATGCCCAGGCGCGGGTCGCAACACATCCGGCTTTATCCAACTTTTGCTCCATCAGATAAAGACTTAAAAACGGCCCAGCAGCATTGCCTATGGTGCTGATAAATCCCGAAAAAAGCCCCACGCCCTGCCCAACAAAAGGATAGCGCATCCATTTTGCCGGATGATATTCCAACCAGATACTCAGCCCCAGCATAGCGATAATCAGCAGCGCCAACATACCGGTAAACTGTTCGGCACTGGTATTTGCCAGTAACCAGCCCCCCAGCACGATCCCCAACATAGCCAGCGGCATGAGATTCAACAGCACCTTACGGTCGACACCTTTGCGATATCTGGCTATCGCCATCAGATCGGTAATCACATAAAGAGGGATGATAACGCCCAAAGCCTCAGGTCCGGGAAAAGCCAACATCATTAAAGGCAGGATCAAAATGCCCATACCACCGGTAGAAAATTTGGAAAAGCCGGTCACAACGGCCGCCAAAGTAATCCATAACACACTCATCTCGAACATCTTCTGCCTCTGCCTACTCAGGATCTTTACAATACGGTCACTTCAAACAAGACCTTTCCACTAAAAGCCTATCAACTTAAAACAGGCAGAGATCATAACCGGCAAAACAATCGAAAAATAACGAGTGTTTTCTATCAAAACAAATGATAAAAACGATCATCAATAATCAACAGAACCTGGCAATCTCAGAGAGATTCAGATGACCTATGAACAGTTAAAAGCCTTTGCAGCTGTGGTCGAAAGTGGCAGTTTTCGGGCTGCGGCAGAGCAACTGCATAAGACGCAATCCACGATCAGTGCCGCCATCGCAAATCTGGAAAGTCAGTTCTCCCTGCAACTGCTGGATCGCAGTAGCTACCGCCCTACCCTTACTCCCGAAGGCAAAAGCTTTTATCAGCAAGCAAAGCGCCTGTTGCAGGAATCTGAGTCTCTCGAACGGCTGGGGCATCAGCTGACTGAGGGCACGCCACCCAGCCTGTCTATCGCGCTGAGCACGATGAGTGCCCTACCGGAAGGATTGAGTCAACTGAAACAGTTCTGTGATCAGCATCCCAGATTACAATTGAACCTGAGCACACAGCATCTTTCCGGTTTACTGGAGCAACTGGACACTCATCAGGCGGAGCTCGCAATTGGTCCGAATACAGGCCTTAACCAGAAATACGAATCTATTGAGATCTTTAAAATCCGCATCCTGAGTGTAACTGCTCCCGGGTTACTTCCACCGAAAACAGAGCAACCTATCAGTCAGGATCTTCTCCGGCATCAGCCTCATATTCTGGTCGCGGACAGCGGCTCCAAGCCCTTTGATCACGTTAATGTCATTCCCGGTGGCTTACGCTGGTATGTGAATGACTACGTGGTAAAACAGGCTTTGATTAAGGCAGGAATGGGCTGGGCAAGGATTCCCGAGCACATGATTGAGAATGACCTGAAGGATGGTTCGTTAAAGCCTATTCAGGTAGAAAACTTCTCCTCCCAAAGCGATGTTCCCATCTACCTGATTCGGTTACGGAGTGCGACCCATAGTCAACTGGCTCAGGCGCTGTGGCATACCCTTGAAGGAAAATGCTAATTCGGGAAAGTATCTCGATTAGAAAAGAAAGCCTGGTTATAAAAAGAAAGCCGCTGCTTCATAGAAGAAACAGTGGCCTTCAAAGATAAAACAAACGGTGGTTATTGTCCGATGAACATTAAGCTTCCAACGACAATCCGGCTTCCACGACAATTAAACTTTCAAATCGATCTGCTGTACCGAGGCAATGCCGCCAGATTCCTTCAGAAAGACTCCGGACTCACGCACATAGCCCTGGGTCTGATTGGTGTCATCGGTTTTTAGAGAGAAAGGCGTCTGTTCTGATTTCAGATAGATCGCCCCGATATCCTTATCCAGCAGAGCATAAAGCTCACTTTCACCCTCGCCTTTCGGCACCCAGACTTTCAGTTGGCTGAAGACAGTATCATTTTCATCAATAAAGCCGTTACCGTCATCATCGTACTTGGCAAGCTCTTCAAAACCATCGCCGTTTTTGGCGCCAAAGAGCTCATTACCCGAGTTGATAACACCATCACCATTCAGATCCAGCGCGAGATAACCAGAACCTGCCAGAAGTTCCGGTAGGGTTTCATCAGTGCCATCGGCATCCAGATCAAACTGAAAATGCAGCTTATCGCTCAGACCTACCGTCGGGCGGTCAAAGTTGATCACCAGAGGATCTTTCAGGTTGCCTTCAGAGAAGCTCATAAAACTCTCAGACTGGAACGTCCGGCTCATGCCGATATCCAGTGATAGCTCCAGTTCTCGGCCATCTTCAGTGATCACTTTACCTTCAGCAGACATACGGGTGTGCTCTTCCTCGTGGAAGAAGGTTCGGGCGGTAAAGGTTATCTGATGACCATTGCGGGGCGGCGGCTGATCACCTGCAGCTGCACGATCACTGGCAGGTTTTGTCGCATCCAGCTGCTCACCCAGGTCTCTGAGCTTCTGCATATCTTTCAGGTCATCATCAGACTGTCGGATATCCTCAACAGAGATCTTGAGGCCAAACATCTGCTCCATCAGTTGAACAAAAGTCAGCATACGCAGATCAGCCAATGTCTCCGGATCCATCGACAACTCATCATCAACAGCCTCCAGATCAACCTGACCAGCGCCCAGCGCATTACGATCAAACTTCTCCTGCCCTGGTGGATTAGCATGATCAAAGCCATTGGCATTACCAATGCCGTTCCGCCCCGGCAGACGACTATAGGTATCATCAGTATCATCGGGTGACGCAGAAGCCAATCCGTATTGACTCAGAGAGACACGTGTCGCACTGGTTCGGTTCTGATAGGTCAGAGTTTCATCCTTGCCATCCACACGCTTGGTAACCTCCAGAGACTCTTCCCTCGTTAATTGCTGAAAAGTCTCGTGGGAGGAGCGCAGATTAAACTGTCCTTGTTGAATTTTCATAGCACACCTCAAATCCGGCACAAGCCGGAAGTTAACCCGTTAAAGGTCAAATGTCCCGTTAAAGGTAAAGTTCTACCTCGGGATATCGGCCGAAACGGATATAAGGTGAATGAAAGATATTCAAGAAATAGTGCAGTAAATAGCGTGAAACGCCCGAATGGCGGGCGCTTTATCACTCAGAGGGTTCTTCGGTACGCAGGCGTTCGAATGCCCGCTGAACGCGTTCAACAAAGACTGGCGAGGAGCCTTTGCTGAGAGCAAGATAGAGAGGTTTGGAAATCGCATCCAGCTCCCAGGCAACAGAAAAGTCATCAGACGAGTAACCCAGTCGCTGTACGCGATAGTTAAAAGAGTTGGTCTCCGCAGGCATCAGATCGATATAGCCTCGCTTTAGCATGTGAACACCGCTCTCTTCCGTGGCATAGCCTATTGTGTCGATGCCTTGTTCTTTGAGATACGCCCCTTTAACATCACGATTCAAACTCCCCACTTTGAAAAACTCCAGCTGATCAAGGTTGGAAAGGGCAATGTCACTCCGCTTTGCCAAACGAAAGAGTTTGACATCGAAGTCGATCAAAGGACCGATCCAGTGAAATGAATCTTCGCGCTCAGGAGTTCGGGCGATCAGAAAGATGAGTACATTAGGCTCGCGCAATGCGATCTCGTAGGTACGTGCCCAAGGATAAACCTCTATCTTAGATTCAAGACCCGCACTGTCGAGAATATGCTGCACTTTATCAACCGCGATCCCCTCGGCACTGTTTCCTGCACTATAGCTGTAGGGCGGAAATTCCGAGGTCACCACTCTCAACTCGGAACCTGCGATGACCACAGGACTCGCCAGCAGAATAAAGACAAACAGCGACAGCGCGATTGCGGCTTTGGCGACAGGACTCACGCAGGAACGGGAAGATGCACTCAAAAGACAAACCCAAAACAGTTTCAGATGAAAGTGACAATCCTATTCCATCTTCTGCAGATGATCCAGAAAATCAAACAGTTGAATAATAAGGAAACCATTTTCATAGACCGGTGACAAAGAATGCAGCATCTGGATTCGGATCCCCAATATCACAGCACTGCGATTTGAAAATCCGGATAAAACACCCATTTAAGTTTTAAAAGCGCAGCCAGGTCCAAGCCTCTTCACTGCGACATACTTAATGCAAAATGCTTAACACTTAATAACACCGACAAAAGGACGTTTTATGTTTAAGAAGATTCTGGCCAGTGTTGGTATTGGCGGCGCTAAAGTTGATACCCTGCTGCACACTGAGATTTTGTGCCCTGGTGAAAGCTTCAATGCAACAGTTGTGATTAAAGGCGGTGATACTGAGCAGGATATCTCCGGTCTTGATCTGGCTCTGGTCACCCGGGTTAAGGTTGAGCGTGACGATACGGAGATGGTGGTCAACAAGACCCTCGCCCACTGGCATGTTGCAGACCGTTTCACCATTCAGCCCGGCGAAACCCGTGAGATTCCGTTTCAGGGTCAACTACCACTGGAAACCCCTATTACCGACAATGGCGCGCGTCACAACCAAACCAAGGTTTGGCTGGCGACAGGCCTGAACATCGATATGGCACTGGATGCCAGTGACAAAGATCCGATTGCGGTGATAGCAACATCCACTCAGAACAAGGTACTACAGGCAATGGATGCTTGTGGCTACAGCCTGATGAAAGCGGATGTCGAAGAAGGCGCCGTGCGCGGGCAGCACTTCCAATCCAGTCTGGGTTGCTATCAGGAGCTGGAATACCGTCCGAACAAATTCGCCCTATTTGGCCTGAATGAGGTCGAAGTCACTTTTGTCGCGACACCAGATCAAACCCACGTACTGTTCGAGCTGGATCGTAATTTCGGCGGGGATAGCTACCGCTCTATTTCTCTAAGAAATGGCGTCTCTCAGGATGAGGTCACCCAACAGGTTAAAAACATTCTGGGCTAAGTGTTAGCCAGCTCAGTCAGCAACAAGATTGAGCAACCAGAAATGGGCGGGATTCCGCCCTTTTCTGATCATTCCTGACCAGAATTCAGCCAAATCGATAACCTAATGAGTTTCTGTGAATCACAATCTTACAAATTCAAACATTTGTTCGTTATCGCTTTGTCGGCTAGAGCCAATCTTCTAAACTCACCTTAAAAATATAACGATAAAAGGCTTAGCCGCTGATTTGCTGCACTTTTACTGCACTGGATTTAATTAAGCTACGCCTTCCATTAAGCAACGGTCTGAAACACGGATTTGATCAGCCATCTCTAGGTGTCTCAGGATTCGAAAATGCGTCAGAATATACCCGTAACACAGCTAATGCCGGGCATGAAAATCGTCGCGCTGGATATTGGCTGGACCAAAAGTCCAAAGTGGACCAATCCCTTCGTCCTGAACTCCGGCGAGGATCTTGCCCTGCTGTTACAACATTGCAAAATTGTCGCCATCGAAACCAATCAGGCGGCAAATGAGCAAGCTCCGGAAGCGACAGCGCCTTCTGAAACCACGCCAAAACCGGCTCAGGCAGGTGCGCAGCCCAAAAAACAACCGGCGACCTCAAACGCGAGTCTGGAACAGCGTATCTCCAAGCAGTTTGTGATCGACAGTTTTCATGAGTGCATGGATATTCTGACGGCTAACTTTGACCGGGTACGTAACGGTCAACGCATCGATGCCAACAGCATTCAGGCAACTTCGAAAAAACTGCTGATCTCCACTATTGCTCGCCCAGGCACACTCGCATTACTGAGTCAGCTGGAAGAAAAAGACTCATCGCTGGAACGTAAGTCTCAGGATGTGGCTATTCTGAGCCTGAATTTTGGCCGAAGCCTGGGCATGTCGAAAGCCCAACTGCACAAGCTCTGCATGAGCGCTCTGCTACACGATATCGGCATGATCAAGATTCCGGCAGAGCTACTGGAACAAAAAGAAACCCTAAGCATCGGTCAGCGTATCAGCATCCAGAAGCACGTTAATTACGGCTGCGATATTCTACATCAGTCGTCGGCACTGCGACCTCTGAACAGTGTTATCGCCTACCACCACGAACGCTTTGATGGTACAGGTTATCCATCCGGTATTTCAGGTCGTAAAATCCCATTGGAAGCACGGATTCTGGCAATTACGACCGCCTTTGAAGCGATGACCCGTAACCGTCACTTCAGCAATAAAGAAACACCGACTCAGGCACTGAGAAAGATCTACTCTCTGCGCAATCAGAACTTTGATGGTAAGTTGGTCGAGCGCTTTATCCGTTCTGTCGGCGTTTACCCGGTAGGCACTCTGGTCGAGCTGAATAAACAGCAAATTGGTATGGTGACAGATGTCGCTCAGGCTACCCGTTCCCGTCCTAAAGTTCGTTGCCTGTTTAATCATCAGGGACACCCACTCCCCAAACAGCGGGATCTGGATCTGGCAGGCGGCCCATTCAAAAAGGTGAAAATCACCCGTACTGTGGAACCGGAGGAGATTGAAGCCTTTTCTCTGCAGTCACTGGCACAGGATCTGGGATTCAGCCGGGTCGCCTGATGTTACAGTCTACAGATAATAAAAACGGGATCTTTCGATCTCGTTTTTATTGCGATTCTGATTAGTGCTTAAGCTTAAGATAGTGCTTAAACTGCCCGCCCCATCACTTCAAAAACTCACCACACCCCTCGTAATGCTGGCCATTCCACCAAACACTCACTTTTTGCGACCAGATTTTGGGGGGTGTTGCCACATTTTCCTCAAGAGCCTTAAGCTGACATTGGCTCTGGCGAACCGATGCTGAAACCCTATTCTTATCGTCTTTCCCCCGGAAAATAATCTTGCCACTTTCCTGCTTCATCTCAGGCTCAAAGATCTGGACCCGCTTCTGGCCATATTCGGTGATCAGATTCAGGTTATGCCCGGACACAACTTCCATCAGCCAGGTAGGCTGCTGACCGACCGCACGAAAATCCACCGGTCGGCGTTCAATCGGATCCCTTGCCTCGCGCTCGGTGTTACGCAAACACTGGCGATAAAAAGTGCCCTGATAGGAAAGCATCGCCTGATCCTGTTTCATCCAGAACAGAGTATCGCCATCCTGATAACGCACGCCGGATGCGGAACGGATCTGAGACAGCACCATAACTTCCTCTGGCAAATACAGGGCTATTTCACCAATGCCGGTACGGGTGCCAAAAACAAAATCACCGCACTGAAATACCCGACTGATCGCCGCAGTAACAGGCTTCAAATGAGATTGGTGGGTCAGAGGCACACGAACCAAGGGCAGGTTGATTTTGCGGTCAGGCCCAAGGGGCTCTATGCCAACGGGAGTCTCACTGGCAAAAAGCAATCTCTCATCCTCGGAGAAAATCTGACCTTTCACCACATAGCGAAAACCACCACGTATATCTTCAGGGTCAAACTTCAGGCGATACTCAAAAGGTACTTGCCCAGCGGGATGAAAAATCTGTTCTGCAATCTCCTGCGGAGGCTCTGCTTTTTTCCCTTCCTGAATCAGTACCACACGGACAAATGCACCGGGCAAAAGAGCAATCTTTTCCCGATAGGACACCACGCCCGTGACCTCACCTTCCGGCAACACCTTTAGCTGCTCGTCCGGAGATACCTGCTTAGCATCCTTTTTAACTGGAGTTGCATAAGTCGTTTGCTGCTGAGGAAGCACACTACAACCGCTAACAAGCAGCAAAACCAGAGGGATAAGCCTGCGGGAAGCTCGTCCGGTCAATCCTTTAAAAAACACCATTTTCTCCCATTTAAATCCGGTCCTGCACTAGGCAAGACCCATAACGCACACATAAGAACAAGTAAATAGCTACCCAACAAACCGGAAACCAACAAATTAAGGCTGCTATTACCTGTAAACCCTAAGCCTTTGTCTACACTTAGATCGTACTCAGTCATACGGAGTAATTCTATGACAATGCGCTTACAACTGCACTTGCCGGACAAAGCTTTGGCTATCGTTTTGATACTACTCTGCAGCTTAGGGCTTACTCTGTCGGTAACACCTTTGGCTTTGGCCGATACCTTAACCGTGGGTAAATCCTGCCCGGTTTTCAGCCAATCCGCATCCCCTTCTCAAGTCGGTATTCTGGCCTTTTCCCAACCCTGGTATCACAGTGGACGAACCGATGCCCGTTATGTTGCCGGCGACAATGCCACCGGCATAGGGCTTGAGATCCACTTCTTTGCGAATACTCAGGGTACAGTGAAAGGACTCAACAAAGCGGCGTGTAATCGATACCGGCTACTCCAGATCCGCAAGACAACCGCGCAACTTTTTGAGGGAGAAAAGGCGATTCAGATCGATATACCCGATGAGGCTTACACCCCCTTCTACGACAACTCACCAATGGAGCACGGGTATGGCACCCACCAAACCCCAATGGATGATCTGGATAAGCCCTGGAGCGGCAGACCTGTCAGAGCTTCAACCGTTGCTATCTACGATACCCCTTATGTCTCAGACAGTTACGGCGTTGAGGGGCAGCATATTCGGACGGAATTCGAGACCTGTGTGATTTGCGAACGGGATATGGGTTACGACAGTCTGCTCTCCTGCGGCACCTGGGGCTACCAGCGCGACTATCTGAATGAAGAAACCGGTTGGACAGAACCTGAGATTATACCGGTTGAATGTCTGCAGAAGCCCAGTGATCGCTTCCGTCAAACCCTTGAGAGCAGCAACCAGGTAGCCTACCACTACTGGCTACAATGGCGCTGAATCGAATAAACAGAAACCGTATCAATCAGGAAAGATAGAGTATTTGCATAAATAATCAGTTGTGCAATTTTTTATCTGCAAATAAAATATATGTTTAGTTGTGTAACAGAAGCCTGAAACGGAGCGCTACCGGATGTTCTTTGATGAAGCCCTGATCGATGCCTGCATTCTTATCGTCGACGACGAAGAGGCAAATGTTCGTCTGGTCAGAAGCGCTCTGGGAAAAGTCGGCTGTAATAATCTGCACTGCACCACGAAACCGGAAAGTGTGCTCGATTTCTGTCGCCAGCATCCCGTTGAGCTGATCCTGCTGGATCTCAGCATGCCCCGGTTGCATGGGCTGGATCTGATGAAACTGCTACAGGCTGAACTGGACAATCCGCCTCAGATTATTGTGCTCACAGCAATGACCTCCTCCGAAGACAAGATCACCGCTCTGGAACTGGGTGCGCTGGATTATCTGACCAAACCTTTGCATATCCATGAACTTCTGCTTCGGGTTCGTAACGGCCTAAGACTGGTTCGGCTTAATATCGAACTGACTCAGGAAAGGGACAATCTGGATGCAGAGGTAAAACGCCAGACTCAGGAACTGGAGCAAACCCGGGATGAGATTCTCTACCGACTGGGCCGTGCAACGGAATTCCGGGATAACGAAACCGGTACTCATGTCATCCGCATGTCAGAAAGTGTTTATCTGCTAACCAAGGCTGCCACTGGCGATGAAGCCTTTGCCAATCAGCTTAAAAAAGCCGCTCAAATGCACGATGTCGGCAAAATCGGGATTCCGGATGGCGTACTGATGAAACGCGGTAAGCTGGACGAGCAGGAATTTAATGTTATGAAATCTCATGCCCGCATCGGACATGAGATTCTGGCTGATGCTAAAACACCTTTAATGAAGATGGCTGCAGAAGTCGCCCTGTCTCACCATGAACGCTGGGATGGTTCAGGTTATCCGAACGGTCTGAAAGGTGAAGAGATTCCACTGGAAAGCAGAATTGTCGCATTGTGCGATGTCTTTGATGCACTACGCTCAATCCGCCCCTACAAAACACCTTGGGCGCTGGACGATGCTGTCGGCTATATTCGCAACGAAACCGGAAAGCACTTTGATCCAAAACTGGCTGAGCTGTTTTTGGGACTGATTGATGAAATCGAGGCTGTACGTCTGGAATATCCGGATCCGAATATCGAAATGGAGATCGATGACCTGATTCTTTGAGTCATCATCCCCATTAGTACAAGGCTATTCCAGCGAGCAACTCAACCGCAAACCTGATCTCTTCCTTGTTCCTTAGCTTGATAGAGTTGTTCGTCCGCATGCTTGACCAGATGATAGAAACAATCTTTCAGATCTGTCACTTTTTCAGGCACAAAGCTCTCACCTAAAGTGGCCACACCTGCCGAAAGAGTAATATGGAGTTTCTCTCCGCCAACCTCAATCTCATGCTCACGAACCGCACTAATAATACGTTCGGCAAGTTTTAACGCACTCGCCCGATTAGTATCCGGTGCTAAAACAATAAACTCTTCACCACCAAAACGGCCGACCAGATCACTCCCGCGAACCTGAGATTCAATCTGACAGGCAACCGCTTTAAGCACAATATCTCCGACATCATGACCATAGGTATCGTTAAAACGCTTAAAGTGATCAATGTCCAGCATCATAACTGAGAAATACTGACCGGAGCGCTGATAATGGGCTATTTCAGGCTCAGCCCGATAATCAACACTTCTGCGGTTAAAAAGCCCGGTCAGGCTGTCATGCATAGCTGCTTTCTGCAGCTGCGCCATCATCTGGTTCCGTTCAGTCACATCAAAAATAATCGAGTGATAGAAGTGTTGATCATCATATTCCACATTACTGGTGTAGACCTCAACATCGCGGATGTCGCCATTGGCCAAACGGTGTTTAAAAGAACCGTAATCACGATGTTCATCCTGAATACGCCCAAACTCCGTTCTTAACTCCTCAATAGACAACGTATTAATCTGGTCAATACGCATACTAGTCAGCTCTTCATGGCTATAACCGTAATAACGCTGTGCTGCATCATTAGCATCGATAATATCGCCAGTCTTCGGATTCAGTAGCAGCTTTACCGCACGGTTACGCTCAAAAATCTGGCGATAAAGGCGTTCCTTAGCCTCAATAGCTTTCTGAAGCTCTATCTGATGGGAAATATCCTGTACTGTCCCCAAAATGCGATCAACCTCACCAGTGCTGCTTCTTAAAGCCTGCATACGATTTCTGACATGAATCACATCACCCGATGAAGTCTCAACTTTATGGGTCAAATTGCAGGCAGAGCCCTGCTTTACCTTCAGAAATGCATCCCGCACGGCATTCCGATCGTCCTTGTGGACGCAGGAAAGGAACAGATCGAGATCAGCATTCAGTCCCTGATCCAATCCCAGTATTCGATAGACCTCATCAGAAAACGCTAACTGATCCGTTGCCGGACTCCATTGCCAATGACCGATATGCGCAACCTTCTGAGCAGCTTTAAGTTGATCCGTACTTTCCTGTAGTGCCTGAGTTTTCTCTTCAACCTGACGCGACAGATGCCTCGTATAGAAACGAACAACCAACAGCATTATCAAAGTGACGAAAACAAATCCTGCCGAACCAAAAAAGAGATACTGTTTTTTAGTGTTCAGGAAGTGCTGGTAAGCATCAGTCCGGTCAAACCAGAAAGCGATATAGCCTACCTGGTTCTCAGGATCCTGACTGATCAGGCTGTTCCGATAATCAAAAAGAGGAACCAGAGTGAAGCCATAGTAGCGATCCCCAAGGGGGAAAAGCATCGCCCTGTGGTTATGATCATCATTCGTTGCATGATCAAACGATGCCTGACGGATCATCTCACTGAGCTCACCGGAACGTGACTCAGCTTCCAGATAACATTCGCAGCCCTGAACCAGAGAATCGAAGTGCTCTTTGACGTAAGCTGGCCACATCGCATTCTCAACATGGTCTTTTTTCAGTACAACGCCAGCCCCGACATTTTGGGTACGATCAAAAATATCCAATACTGTTTTAAAAGAGGTTCCCACCTCCAGTGCACCAACATGTACCTCTTGCTGAGTTTTAATATCAACAGCAAACACAGGTACAACACCCCGCAAGCCTGAATAAACTCTTCCTGTTTCAAAACCTTTAACAGGCTGTAGCATCCTATTAGTATCAACAACGGTGAAACGCAGATCATCCATCCGATCACCGAATTTTTCCGGGCGATGAACCCGCAGAAAACTCAGAGATCCCGGACCAAGATGGAAGTGCAGCTGACGGGCATCAAACTTATCCTGAATCTTTTTCCAACCGGGTGAAACGGAAGCGTAGAGAGCATTACGGAACATTGCGGCCGCATCACCACCGGGGCCTCCGCCCTCAGCTTCAACAGCAAGCTTGCCACTATAGAAAAGTTGCTGAACTTCGCTGTTGCTGCTCACGAAGGTCGCAATCATTTCCATATTTTTATAAGTACGTTCCAACAAACTGTTAAAACTTTTCTCCAGAACTGCTGACTCCTGTTCCAGAGACTGATAGAAAGCCTTTTCAGTCAGCTTGATACTCAGAAAAACAATCAGGCTGCAGGCCGCAGCCACTAAAAGGGCAGCCAACACAAACATACGATATTGGCCGAGGATAGAGCGGAGAGAGTGCGTTTGACTTGGTGCTGACATCCCGCAGGTTCCAAAACTATAGGAGACTGTATCTGCCGGGATAAACCCCGGCTCAAAGAAGATCTTTATTCAGATAACGCAACGAATCCCAACATGGGCTTCCAACAATTAAAGCTCATTCCGGCCAAGGCCGTAGCCGATAACCATTGCGATGGTGCCGCCGATAGCCAGATAGCCGTTATCAATACCAATGATTTCAGCCCAGTTCACCGCCGCCGTGGAAACCAGTAACAAGCCACCACCATTCATAAAAACACGACCCAATGCTACCCGATCCATTACCTAGCCCCTAACGCTGAAATCTATACCTGGAATTTTGAAGTTCGACAAAAAAGCCACTGGCTCTGGTTTTCCTGCAAAGGTGAGGTTCATTCAGAGGCCAATGGCTGCTTATCTTAACATCAGACTGAGATAACTCTAGACAGAATGGCTGCCACATCCAATTCACTGATCTGTGGCAGCTTATAATTGCTAAATCAAACAGTTAGCGAGTCATCAGAACAGCGGACTATAGTCTTTCTCCAGCTGATCAAACTTCAGCGAGCCGATAAAGCGACCAAAGCTGAGCCAGGTTACCAGCCCGCGCATATCCTGAAAATGCGGCGGTAAAAACTTAGGCCCAGCAACGATACCCTGCTCATGCAGTTCAGAAATCAGGCGGAAATCTTCCAGCTGGATTTTGCCCACCAACAGCAGCTGAAGAAGATCAATCCGCCCCTTCTGAACAGCAACCCTAAAAAAGTTGTAGGTCAGTACAAAACCCTTGATGTAAGCCAGATCCTTGGTGAACGGCATACCATCCGGCAGACTGCCGCGGAAAGTACGGCTGGCAATGGTGTAGCTGTCATCCTCACTGATGCCTTTATCCAGCAGATAACGGTAAACCTCAATAAAGTCCGCGCCATCCGCAGCCAGAGTTACAGCACGAATACGGTTTACCAGTTTGGAAAGGCGCTTAGGGGTTGAACGCAGGGTGATAATCTCAGTTAGCACCGCAAGCCCTTCCTGAGTTACCGTCGAGCTTGGCGTCCCCTTAGCCAGACAGGTCAGATAGGGCTGAGCCAGACCGTTCTGGGTGGTGCCGACATGGATCCAGCCTTCATGAGCTTCCAGAAGATCCAACTCCCGGTGGGAGAACTTCACATCTTTATTCAGTTTGATGTAATCACTACCCGCTGCCGCATCACTGACAATACCATCGGACAGAATCACTCGAGCATTCAGACCCGGCATACTTTGGCTCAGTACTTTATCCAGGTAGGTTACGGCATCTTCCGCGGAGATATCCTTGGGTTCATCCGGCAGTACTTCATGATCAATCAGCTGTACCAGAGGCTCTTCCAACATGATCGCAAGCTCTGCCAGCGTCGGATCACCGGCGTGGAAAACATCATGAGGGTGGCCGTATAGCTCAACGGAATAGTGGTGAAAATCCGGCGTGCCCCGGGACTCCAGCATACGCAGCACCTGTCGGTACTCGTTGCACATGCGCTTCATCAGGCGAGCCATAGGGTTCAGCTGCCCAATAGAGCGGCTGATCTCCTGCTCAAGATCGCTGAAAGCATGACGCAATGCCTGAGGATCAAACCCCAGATCCCGCTGCTGATACATCTCCGGTGTCACTACCGGCAGTTTCTGGGCTTTATTGGCAAAGAACTGCTGACGCACCTCTTTATCCCAGTTCACCGCATCCAGCACACGGATAGGAGCCTGCAGTTCTACCATACGATCTGAAAGTTTTCTTACCTGTTGCAGCAGCTTTTTTTGCGCCATGCCTTGCTCTCCGGCGACTCGGTCGCCCCAGATGGAAGGCAAGGGTTTAACTTACCTTCACGTATCCCATAAGTCCGGTTTTCATGTGTTCAATCACATGACAGTGGTACATCCACCGACCGGGATTATCAGCGACAAAGGCCGCTTTGGCACGTCCATTTTTACCTAATAACACGGTATCAGTATAAAAAGGTGTGACTGGCTCGCCATCTATTTCCAGCACAAGGAATGTATGCCCATGAATATGGATCGGATGGTGATACTGGGTATTATTTTTCAGGTCGAAAATATAGCTCTTACCCAAGGTTAGATCGGCCACAGGATCAGGAATATTACCTGGCCCCATTCCCTGCCAGGGGCGTCGATTAATCAGCCAGAAGGTATCATGGGTTTCACCCTTCTCGTCCACCGGACTAATCGCCCCCTCCCATTCAAAGACAAAAGGCAGGGTTTCCGCGTTTTCGATATCCGGCACCGGAATCGGGTTCATCGCCAGTTTAGGCAGTGGCTTCTTCGGCAAGGCTGATTCCGAGGTGGACGCAAAGTTGGCAATCGGAAAACCGAACTTACCCAACTGGTATTCCAGTACAACTTTGTTGTTGGCTACAGCAGCTTCCGGCATAACAAAAGCCAGATCCAGTCGCATGCCAGGGCCGATTTTATGCCCCTCGAACGGGAATGGGTTAAGTACGGGGTTACCATCAATGGCAATCACCTGAGCTTTCACACCCTTCAAACGCAACTGATAGGTCATGGTGTTATCGACATTGGCCAGACGCAAACGCACACGGCTGCCGGGACGGAAGTTATAACGGGGGTTGTTAACACCATTAGCAGTACCCCACTCTCCCGGTGTTCCCATCCGGGCGGCGTAACGAGGACGGGTCAGCGCTTTCCAGCCGCCCTTCTTGTCCAGATGCCAATGCTTCAGGATAAGGACTTCATCCACATCAAAGTCAGGCTTGATCGCTTCCTCAACCACCATAGCACCAACCAAACCCCGCCCCAGTTGCTCGGTACTGTTCATGTGCGGGTGATACCAGAAAGTACCGGCATCCGGCGGAGTGAACTCATAAACAAAAGTTTCCCCGGGCATAATGGGCTTCTGACTCAGAAAAGGAACACCATCCATCTCAATGGGAATGCGCAGTCCATGCCAGTGAATAGTCGTTGGTTCGTTTAGTTTATTGGTAAATTCGATACGTACCGGTTGCCCCTGCTTTGCACGAATTACAGGTGCCGGAATATCACCATTAAAAGCCAATACATCAGTTGTAAAACCGGGAACCAATTCCGCTTTAGCAGGCTCGGCCGTCAGTCGGTAATGATAGGCAAAGCCTGAGTCGATATGCGCCAGACTCCATCGAGGCATCATCGCAGCGGCAATGCCCAAACCACCCATTTGAAGAAAACTTCTGCGCGTAAGTCCTGAATCCTGTGTTACCGCATCGCTGGCAACTGACTGTTTCAGTTTATTGAGGCTATCCAATTCTTTCCCCTACACATTGACCGATAAAAACTCTAACCACCTGAAAGCGTTACAAGCTTTCAATTTAAAAAGCGACAAGCTTTTGATACTAAAGCTCAATTATCGAAATGGGAAACATTATTATCTGTGCTTTCCGATTACTTAAACCATGCCTGATCTGAGCCAAAACCGATAAACCCTTTAGCGAATCCAGAAACAGCTTTGTGTGATTAAAGTGGGAAATAAGAGCACAAAAAAAGCGGCAGTAAAAACTGCCGCTTCTCAAAATGGGAGAGATAAGAAGAGTAAGAAAACTTGAATCAGGCTTTAACCGCTTCCCGCTTTAAAGGAAGTTTTTCACGTTCCGTTTTCAGAGCCGCTTCTTCAGGCGGCGTGAAAGCTGGTTTGCGATAACGTCCCATCACAGAACCCACTGCAATAAAGGCGGCGATGGAATAACAGACGGTCAAAGCATCAAAGAAGATAAAGCCACACATGAGGATGGACATGTCCGTGGTCAGCGTGGTTCGGGCGGCATTAATGCCCATACGACGTTCCAGAAATACCGCCAGAATGGTAATACCACCCAGGGAAGCCTGAGCACGAATCAGAAAGGTCAGCCCCAGACCGATCAGCAATCCACCCAAAACAGAAGCGATCAGTGGGTGAGCCAACTCCAGACTGATATTACTCTCAATCAGATCCGCAAATACTGACAACAGAGTCACGGCACCAAAGGTACGCAGGGTAAAGCCCATACCCAGATAGCGAATCGCAATCAGATAAAACGGCAGGTTTACCAGAAAGAAAACCTCACCAAAGGTGAGTTCAGGCATAAATTGCAGCAGAATCAGGCCGATACCGGCTGTTCCACCGACAAGAAGATCGGAAGCGTTAATCAGTTGCACACCAAGTGCAACCAGCAGACAGGCCTCGACAATAGCCAGCCACTGAGCAGCATGAACTTTCATTGAATTCTCCAAAAAAACTGACGCAATACGAATGAGATCCGGAGGATAAGTTTCCGGAAAACTAACGCAGCAGCCATCGTCACCCTGACACTTGTTGTTATTGGAGAATGGGTTTTGACGTGGACAAAAGATATGTTGGTACTTACGCACTCAAGGTGCTGTAGCGGTAAGAATTATACCAATGATGGCTTAAAAAGGGATTTTCCTTGCCTTTTAAACTGTAAAGCCAAACAGCGCGCTGTAAAATTATTTTTACACAACGAACGATCAGCAGATCAGACAAGGTGTTTGCATCAAAACATCCAGGAATAAAAATCCAACTGAAAAACCAACGGATAGGTGAGAATTATCTGCGGCAGTGCTACGCTTGCGCTCTTGCCTTTAAAGCTTGGCAACTGGCCATATCAAGCGCCGCAGCAAGCTGTCTTATCAGAAGAGCCAATCAATCAGGCACTGATACAGAGGCAGGATCAAACCCGGTAAAACCTGCGACTACCCTACAGAGAACAGAAGAGTTTACAGATGAGCAAATTCTGGAGTGAAGCGATCACCAACCTTCAACCCTACGTACCCGGTGAACAGCCTAAGACCACTAACATCATCAAGCTGAACACCAATGAAAACCCATACCCGCCATCGCCAAAAGTTCTGGAAGCTCTGGAGCATTTCCCGAAGGAGAAGCTGCGTCTTTATCCTGATCCGGACGGCTCTGTTCTGAAGCAGGCTCTGAGTCATCATTTCGAACTGCCACAGGATCATGTTTTTGTCGGCAACGGTTCCGACGAAGTTCTGGCTCATGCCTTTATGGCATTCTTCCGTCAGCCAAAGCCTCTGCTGATGCCAAGCATGACCTACAGCTTCTACGACGTGTACTGCAACCTTTACGGCATTACTCCTGAGCATATTCCGCTGAGTGAAGATTTCCGCATCAATCTTGATGAATACCATCAAGAAAATGGCGGCATCATCTTCGCCAACCCGAATGCACCAACAGGTATTGCCGTTGGCCTGAATGAGATTGAAGCTCTGCTGCAGCGTAATACCGAAACTCTGGTTCTGGTAGACGAAGCGTACGTTGACTTCGGCGCGGAAAGTGCCAGCACTCTGGTAAGCCGTTATCCGAATCTGCTGGTAGTACAAACCCTATCCAAGTCCCGTAGTCTGGCAGGGATGCGTGTTGGTTTTGCTCTGGGGCACCCGGATCTGATTGCGGGTCTTGAGCGGGTTAAGAACTCCTTTAACTCCTACCCTCTGGATATGTTGGCATTGGCATCAGCCACAGCAGCCATTGAAGATACTACTTATTTCGCTCAGACCGTGCAGCAGATCATCAATGATCGGGACTGGACAACAGAGCAGCTGGAAGAGATGGGCTTTGACGTGCTACCTTCAAGCACCAACTTTGTTTTTGCCCGCCACAAAACAGCATCCGGCGCGGATCTGATGGCTCACCTGCGCAGCAAGAACATTCTGGTTCGTCACTTCACTAAGCCGGGCATTGAGAACCACCTGCGCATCACTATCGGCACCCGCGATGAGATGCAGGCGATGATTACAGCATTGAGAGATTTCCCTCAGCTCTGATCTGCCGCTTCAGAGTAATCAGCTAGTTTCTGAAATCGCTGCAAACAAAAAAGCGCTGCCCGAATGGACAGCGCTTTTTTTTATCTTATTGTTAACCCCCTGCAGACAAGAGAGGCTTAACATCATTGAACTATTGCTGAAAAACCTTAACAACCACCATCAACAGGGTGATACATACAGGTCCAGAGAAAAGTGCCAGATTGATTCGTAAAGCTGGTGAAATATCGGGCTTACCCAATACACGTTGCATTAAAAACGCACCTGCAACCAGCTGCATAAATCCAATGGCCAGCATCAGGATGCCCTGATAGTAGAACTGGATACCTAAGAAAGCCAAAATACTGCCCAAGGTCAGCCAGGTAGACATTTTCAACAGGCGCTTGCTCTGCTCGTTCAGCCCTTCCTGAAAATGTTGTCGCGAGGCTTTCCCTAAACAAGCCTCACCCATCGCACCGATTAACAGGGTTATCAGAATAACCAGCCACATTTTTTGCTGCTCCTAACTCATTGTTATTATTTTCTTGTTGGCCTCAAAAAAGCCTCTGGAACAAAATACTAACAGATAAACAAGGAGTTGCTGCTATCCAATAGGCTGATTGCGCTTCTGCAAAACCTCGCAGCGCCATCTGTAACTCAGGACTTACCTCCAGCAATACTCTCCATAATAACCGCCACATGCTGACTGAGCTTTGCCGAAGCCATTCGTGTTTGTTGAGCGGCCTGTTCGGTTTCTTCCGCGCCGGATGTCACCTCCTGCAAACTTTTATTGATCTCTCCGGAAGCAATACTTTGCTGCCGCGCTGCAGCCGCAATACTCTGCCCACGCTCACTGATCTGCCGCATGGTGGATGCGATCTGCTCAAGGGTCGCTCCGGCAACTTCAGCCTGCTCAACACTGGCTTTAGCCTGCTGACGGCTCAGATTCATCACCTGATAGACCTCTTTGGTTTCATCCATCAGTCGGGTCAGTGTTTGCTGAATCTCGTGAGTAGATTGCTGGGTTCTTGATGCCAGTGAACGCACTTCATCAGCTACCACCGCAAAACCACGACCATGCTCGCCAGCCCGTGCCGCTTCAATAGCCGCATTGAGTGCCAAAAGATTCGTCTGAGTGGCAATATCATTAATCAAAGACACCGCATTGGAAATATCTTCACTGGCGCTGTGCAGATGATCTACCTGACTGGCTGCCCGCTTTACCTCATCAGACAACTGACGAATGGAGCCCATCGTCTCGTTAACCACAACACGGCCATTTTCAGCTTGCTGCAAGCCTTCACGGGTCGCCTCGGAAGCTTCAGCAGAACGATTGGCAACGGTTTCAATTGCCTCAGACATCTCTGAAACCACCTGAGAGATATGTTTTACCTCATCGTTTTGCTGTTGAACCGCATGGGCAGCCATATCAGAGATATTCTGCGTACCCTTACCAAGACTTGCCAGCATATCAGCGGAATAGTGAATACGAGTCCGGATCGCATCCTCATTAGCAATTCTGAGTTTCGCCATCAATCGCAGGAAACCCGCCTCGGAGGAACTATCGGAATACATCTGAGCCAGAAGCCCGCTGTAGTCATTTCCCACCAAAAGCCGGCTGGCAAACTTCAGTGGCCCCATCATTTTGTAGCCCGCTAATGCCAGCAATGCACTACTGACACCCGACCACAGCATCAACTGCCAACCGGACAGACCGCCAAAGTTCTGCAACACAAAAGGCGACAGACAGGCCAGAACAACCAGAACCGGAAGAGAGAGAAGAATGGGAATATCGATAAGATGGATACGGCGCTTACCGGCATTAACCCGCTTGTAGATACGCTCAGCCCTTTCGACCTGAGATCGTTTAGGAGGCAAACGCACAGACTGATAACCGGTAACTTCGCCATTTTTGAGCGTCGCGGAGACAAAGGCATTGACGTAGTAATGATCGCCATTTTTACAGCGGTTCTTGACCACGCCCATCCAGGGTTTTCCCTGACTGACCGTATTCCACATCTCCTGAAAAATAGCGGGGGGGACATCGGGATGACGGACAATGTTATGGGGTTGCCCCATCAGTTCATCTTCGCTGAAGCCCGATATCTCAACAAAGGCTTCATTAACGTAGGTAATCTTCCCTTTAAGGTCCGTTGTTGAAACGAGGGGAATACCATCAGCGAGCAGGGTTTCCTGCCCGGTAACCGGCAGATTTTGTTTCAAGCCACACCTCCATGTGATTTTTATTATCTTTGTTGGCTTAGGTTTTCAGCGAAGTATCAGAGGCCGCGTATTCTAGGTCGATCCTGTTTTTGCGTACTGATGCAGATCAAGCCGCTCTGATACCCAACAACATCCTATTGTTTGAAATCAATAAAAACCCTTATTGATCGTAATGTCAATTTTACCCACGACCGATATCCGTTAGCCGCACCACCACTGAGCAGGTATGATTGAAAGTCTTCACGCCATTATGGCTACCTGAGACATCGAAGGACGATCATGAGTCGCTATCATTCAAAAACATCACCGGAACTGAGAGAAGTCCTGCAACGTTGGCAGGAGGAAAGAAAACCGGAAGATGCCGAGTGGCTGGCGGATCAGATGCCTCACCTGCTGGAAGATGTTGCAAGAGTACAGGCTGGATTTATCGCTCTGCGGGGTAAGGTTAAAAAGCTGGAAGCTGAAATGCAAACCTATCGCCAAACCCGCCTTCTGGCTGAGTTTGACGACGATAATAAGCACTGAGCGTTTTACTCTTTAAGCAGTAATCTCTACGGATTCAGTTTAGAACAGGCTCAGGCTGCTTTAGGCTTTGGTACTGCTGACGTTCAAGCAAAACCGCTGATAAAGGTTTGCCGGCAGCATACTTAAAGCCCTGAGCGATTCGGGCACCCGCTAACTTGGCCTGACGCTCTTCGTGCTCATTCTCAATACCCTCAACCACGGTATTCAGTCCGAGATTTTTTGCCAGAAAAAGCAGACTCTCAAACAGGGCAAAATCAGCATGATCACCGGAGCACAATCGCGCGGTATAGCTGCGATCCAACTTAAGGCCGGTAATCGGAAACTCTTTTAGGTAGTTCAGCGAAGCATAGCCGGTACCAAAATCATCCAACTGAATACTAAGACCCGCATCACGCATACGCTGTAACTGCTCAACCACCACCTGATCTTTTTCCAACAAAGACGTCTCCGTCAGCTCCACCGCAATCTGTTGAGGGCTGATCTGGTGTTCACGCATCGACTGAATAATCATCCCCGCTACATCGTGATAGTAGAACTGGGCGGCGGAAACATTCAGCGATACTTTCAGAGTCTCATCATGACAAGCCGTCAGCTGAGGAATATCTTCCATAACCTGCTGAATCACGAACTCGCCCAGATCCCGAATAACGGGCATCTGCTCTGCAATGGGGAAAAACTCTCCGGGACTGATAAAACCCAACTCCGGGTGCTGCCAACGCATCAGCGCTTCATAACCTATGATGCGGCCATCCTCCAGAGAAACTTGCGGCTGATAGACCATATACAGCTGCTGACCACTTCGGGCAGTCAGCAGCGCTTCTTCAATTTGGTAACGGCGCTTCAGGGTATCGTTCATTTCCGCTTCAAAATACACCACACGGTTCTTACCCTGCTTTTTAGCCACATTCAATGCGATTGCCGCCTGGGTCTGTACCTCTGCCAACGACGTTGGCGGCTCAGGCCGACGAACAACGCCAATACTAGCCTGAATACCGTTCAGCCTTCTGGGCTTAAGGGCATCGTTATCAAATACGTTCATCAGCGCTGTCGTTAGTGCATTCAGGCTATGGCGAGAAATTTCACCATCGGCAACGATGCCAAACTCATCACCACCCAAGCGATAAATACCAATACGCTCACGACTGAAGGCCCATTGGTTACACCATTCGTTTACCGCCAGCAAACAACCGGATACCACCTGACGCAAGAGTTCATCACCTGCGTTATATCCCCGGGTTTCGTTAAACCACTTAAAGTTATCTAACCCGATCTGAATCACCACAAAGTCTGGCTCATGGCTGTCATCCAGGAGATCTGTAATCTGTTGCTGGAAAAAGGTCCGGTTACCGATACCGGTCAGCTGATCATAGAACGCAAGGTTTTCGGTACTGCGAACATTGGCCTGAATCTGCATCGCCATCTGGCGAAAAGCATGGCCCAATCGACCAAACTCATCATCTTTGCGCAGACGGGAAGGTAGCTCCCACAGTCCCAGCGCTAACTTCTCGGAATACGCCATCAGAGTATTAATAGGACTACTGATGCTGTAGGAAAACAGAGCGCTCAGCAGCAAAATAAGGCCGCCAAAAATTAGTAACAGGAAAAGCAGGGATTGCAGGAAATGACGACGGGTTTCCGTCAGAGTGGCATCGATCGCTTTATGGGTTTCAGAAACAGAGACCTTGATAGGATCCAGTGACAAAATCAACGTAATGCCACCAACCTTAGCAGAGTTATCAGAAAGCGGATGGTTAATCACTAACAGGTCATCACGAACCCGATGACCTTTGGCGTCAAGAGAAATAGAAAAAGGTAAGCGGCTCTGCACATTCGTCCGGGGGGAAGAAGACATGGTATCACTGTCCAGCAACACGCTCTGGCGGATATCATAGATCAGAATCTGGCGAACCATAGGCAAGCGAGAAAACAAAGTGGTTTGTTCCTTCAGATAAGCCTGATCACGCTTCTGAATCGCTTTAGCTAAAGAAGGCGCAAAACTATCCAGTAGCTTTTCGCTACGTTCAATCAGATCTTCCGTCAGTGCATTATTGACCCGGCTCTGCCCTACCTCAGACATACTCTGATGCAAACGCTGCAGCTCTGAAAAAGCTACTACAGCAAAAAAAACCATCATGACAATCGAGGAGAATGCCAACAGGAGGATATATCGTGTACGCAGCGAAAGATTAATCACAAAATCTGCCTTAAACGAAAGGCTAAAAAGCCTTAAATTTCATAGAGCTATAGATGAAGCAGATAAAGTGTATCAAATCCCAGTTACGTCACCGTTTAGCTTCTGTAACGCGTAATGACTGAGGTCAAGCTTTCAATTGAAACCGGTTTGCAAAGGTAATCATCAAAGCCTTCATCAAGGGCTCTGTCGATCGCTTCCGTAGCCACATCGCCACTAACGGCGATAACAGGAAGCTCTTTGCCCTGAGGCTGATCCCGGATAATACCCAACACTTCCGAACCAGACACCAGGCCAAGATTCATATCCACAAACATAAGATCAGGGGTTGAATCTAAAAATTCAGCAATGCCATCTTCTGCACTTCCCACGGCAAGGAAATTGATATCTGCATCGAGATGGTAAACCAGGCGTTCCAGCACCTTGCGGTTAGCCTCATCATCCTCAACATAAAGTACTCTGAAAGGCTTATTATCAGTTGGCGGTGACGCTAAATTCGACTCATCTGAAACATGATCGATAACTTTGGCCGAAACAGGCTGAGGTTTACGCTCTTTTATGGATTCATTCCCTGGTAACTCACCAGAAGGCAAAACGACCGAAGTGCTATCAGAGCAGGGGGACTCTGCCAGCGTATCAATTAACGGATTTGATTCCTGAACCTCAGCACAGCAGCCCGTATCCTCTTCAGTCTGGTCGCAAGGGATTTTAAGCGTAAAGATACTGCCGACACCCACCTCGGAATCCACATGGATTGACCCGCCCATCGCTTCAACGGCGTAACGGGCAATCGCAAGGCCATTCCCCATACCTTCAGCTTCAATATATCCTTCCGCCACTTCAAAAGGCATAAAGAGCTTATCGAGAAAGTCCTGTGATATCCCTTTACCGGTATCCTGAATGGATAACTCACAGAATCGCTGGAAGCAGTGATGCCTTACCGTAATCAGACCACCGGAATCGGTATAACTGATTGCATTCTTCAGCAAGGAATGAATAACCTGGCGCAGACGTTTCTCGTCTGCCTGCACAAAGTAATCTTTATTAGGCAGATCCGCTTCAAACCTGAGATCGGCTTGTTCAATCTGAGCGATCATTTCGGAGACGCAGTCTGTTACTACCGAAGTCAGGCTCACCCGCCCCATATCGACGCTAAACTCCCGACGCTCAAGCTGAGCAAGATCCAGGACATCATCCACCAGCGCCAGCATTGCCTCACCGGAATTCACGATCTGAGCCAGATGCTCTTTGTGCTCCTCATCCATGGCCTCCTCCATCTGTAAAAGATGACCAAAACCAAGGATAGCATTCAGTGGGGTTCTGAATTCATGACTCATTCGCGACAGGAACTGAGTTTTTGCCTGACTGGCGTATTCTGCTCGCTCTTTCTCCAGCTTGAGGTTTTCTTCCGCCCAAAGCCGCTCATTCTCAGACTCATGTGCCGCCAAAAGCGCGGCAATCGTAGAAAGCCAAGGCTCAAATAGACGGGATTCAGATGCCCAGTGACGATAATCCTGTAATACCAGACTAAAACAGATAACCGGATGATCTGAATAAACCACCGGCAGCAGCAGCAAACCATGGTTTGGTATATCTCGACCGGTAAAAATATCCGTCAGAGGCAGCAACATAGGTTTTGGCGGTTCAATAGAAGCGCGCCAGTGTGCAATGACCTGCACGATCCGTTCCTGAATTCTGTCGGTATCGGTCTCACGTACCACCTGCCCGTGCTCAATACGGTGGTAGTGATCAAAGCCACGGCACCCCAACTTCTGCTGCAAAGGTTCCGCAAGCCAGTAAAAGCCACTTTCTGACTGAGCAAGATCCACCAGTGACCTCAGCTGTTCAGCAATATCAGGCCGCTTATCCGGACTACAGATAAATTGCGTCTGCATCTGGGAGATACTCATCAGAAGACGGTTATTGAACTGCCGGAAGTACTCTTCCCGCTTACGCTCGGTAATATCCCGGATCAACAGCAGTACTTTATTGGTACCGGTGCGGGCAAACCGTAATTCCAGAATCTGCGGCGAACCCTGATTATCCAGGGTAATCTCCGTGAAATACCTCGCCAACCCGGAATAAACCTGATCAGTCAGTTTTTGCTGGATAACCTCCGCCGGTAATTGGGGGAAAATATCGAAGAGGATTTCCCCTTGCGCTAACTCTAATGAAAGCGCATCACCTTTTGGCTGCTGAAAACTCAGGACTTCAAAACGAGAGTTAAAAACTACCAAAAGGTCTGGTAAGGCTTCAATCAGGGCCTCATTTTCAGCTTCACGAACCTCAAGCTCCTGGGAAGTAACCGATAACTTTTCGGTCAATCGCATCCGTTTACGATAAAGATCAGCCTCAAGCCGCTTACGTTTGGATATATCCCGCAGGAAAAAGCAGGCATACTCATCAAAACCATCTGCGTAATATCGGATCAGAACCTCCGCCGGGAACGAGATGCCATTTCTGCGCAGAACATTACCTTCCTGTTCGATTCCCTCTCCACGGCGAATCCGGCTCCAGATCAGCTTCCAGCTTTCCTCATTAATCGTCGAATCAACATCGCCGATAACCAGACCCTGAAGTTCTTTATAGGAATACCCCAACTGCACAGAGGCCGTTGCGTTGGCACCAACAATTCCGCCATCCCGATCAATCCAGAGCACTAATTCGGCGGCTTCATTCAAAGCCTCACTCTGACGCTTGAGACGCAGAAACTCCTGACGGGTACGGGTAACATCTTTGAGGCTTAGAATACTTTCCTGACCAGCAGAAAAATGCTCACGAGTAAAAGCCAGTAAACGCTTTATACCCGTAGCGGACCACCAGGCATAATAGGTTTGATCACTACCCCCAGTAATCAGAGATTTCAGGTCACCCAAGAGTTTGCCTGACTCATCATTCAGTCCCAAAGCACACTCAGTAAGCAGAATCGACATCGCCTGAGGCGTAACATCCTGACTGCCTGAGAGAAGCATACCTGCCTGAGGGTTAAAGCTGACAACCTCTCCCTGTTCAGAAACCTGTATTAACCCTTCTCTTCCCCGGTCATAGAGCAACTTGGATAAAGGGTCTGGCTTAGCCTCAGGTGTTTTTTCACGAAACAGGAAAACCAGCAGGCTCACCAGAGCCAGCATGGACAGGCTACCAATACCCAATAACAGATACTGTTGATTACTGAATGCGCGACTAACCGGAAAGACTTTACCCAAGGTGTAAGAAACGGGCAGTTGGCGATTCTCCTGAGTCGCAATCTGCTCCTCGAACTTTCCCGAAGCATCAAATGCCAGTCGCTGACCAATATCCACCAGCACTCTGTTTTTGGCCGATACCTGAATAAAAAGATCAGGAGTCACTACCACTTCATTCAGCAGGTGATGTAACTCCCTTCTCATGTTCACGGTAAAGATCAGGGCCGACTGAACCTCCAGTCCATTCGATACCGGCGCTGCGATCAGCAGCAAAGGCTGATCCTGTCGGAACACTCCATTATGATCCGGAACGGGATAGGGACTGATATAAGGTAAGAGCCATTGGTTACTTCCCTGCCACAATGGAGCAAACAACGCCGGATATTCAGCAATTGGAGAGGGCTCACCAACCAATCGGTTGTCCGAGGCAGCACGCACCATGCCGCGACTATCGATCAGCATATAACTATCGATATTGGAGCTCTTAATAAGAGGAGAAAAAAACTGCCTCAATTCAGACTGTGATGGCGCAGCAATCAGCTCTCTTCGGTCTGAAGGCAAAATAGATAATAGCTGGGCTGACTGAAGCACCTGGGGGTAACGGGACCAGGTGTTCAGCGTTTGTTTCTGTTGGTGAAACCAACGGGTGAAAAGCTGATCCGTGATCCGGATCTTTTCTTCCAGCAGTTCCTGACGGCTCTCATTACGATGCTGCTGAAGCTGATAAAACCCGACAAAGCAGATAAAGAGTATCAGACTGGCCACGGCCACAGAGATCCACTGTGTTCTATTATCCTTTAACAGCATGGTTTATTCCCACTAACGCCTGACCTAGGCTAATCACTTCTGCAAAAAAGTTATTTTTAGTCATAAAATCAATCATCAGGTTATATTATCGCCTTTAATTTGTCTTATTAAAGCCTTATCTATAGAACCTAGGGTTTTCCCTCTAATGCAAAATCCAACCACCTCATTGGGAGACAGCTATGGCTTACCAAGATGACGATCTGGACTACTTCCTACGGGAAATGCGTGGAGTGGTTCCGATCAAACAGGATCAGAAAGCCGACCTGAAAACCAGTCAGAAAGAGGATGTGAAAACACTGGAGGCACGCAGGAATGCCGCACAAGAGCAAACCAAGCAGGACAAGAACTTTCTCTCCGATGAGTTTGTGGACCTGCTAGGCCCCTTCGACCCTGTTGAGTATAAAAAAGATGGAGTACAGGAAGGCGTCTACAAACGTCTTAAACAGGGAAGATATCCCATTGATGCCGCACTGAATCTGCATAAAAAGCCTGTTGAGTTCTGCCGCAAGGAGGTTTTCGAATTTATCGAAGACTGTTATCGCCACGATATTCGCGTTGCCCTGATTAGCTTTGGTAAAGGCAGTACACCAGACTCCCTTCCCTGTGTCGTAAAAAGCTACCTAGCCCGTTGGTTACCGGAATTCCCTCAGGTCATCGCGGTTAATAGCGCCCATAAAAGTCACGGCGGCAGCTCTGCACTGTATGTTCTGCTCAAGAAAAGTGAGCGTCAAAAAGCGATAAATCGCGATCGCCACATTAAACAGGGACGTCAGCCTAAAGCAGGTTAGAAAACTAATTGAAGAAATTTCGGAAAGGGAATAAAGAAGCAAACTCAGCCGGCAACAATGCAGTTCTTGCCGGCTTTTTTTGCCTCATACAAAGCGATGTCCGCTCTGCGGACCACATCATAGGGATCTGTGTCGGCGGCTATGCAAGTCGCTACACCAATACTGACTGAGAGGGAAAAACTCTGATCATTCAACTGGCAAAGTGCGGTATTGCAGCTGTCTTTGAATCTGTCTGCAAATTTCTGTGCCTGAAAATGTTTTGTATTCGGCAGCAAAATTACAAACTCATCCCCTCCCATGCGACAGGCAATATCATTCATTCTCAGTTGTTCCCGGCAGATATCGGCTACTCGGCGTAATGCCATATCACCAGCGCCATGACCTAGTGAATCATTAAGCGGTTTGAGATCATCCAGGTCAAAACTGACCACTGAGAGAGGCAGTTGATAACGGGTAAAGTTTTCATAGTGAGCCTGTAGCTGATCATCCAGTTTCCGGCGATTGTACAAACCGGTTAGCTGATCCGTATCACTGAGCTCTCTGAGCCGAACTTCCAGCCGATGGCGCTCGGTGATATTACTCGCCACCCAAAGCACCACTTCCTCATTATCGATAGTAAAGTCCAGTGACTGCACGCGGCCTTCAAACCAGATGGGCTCATCAGGCCCCTCATCAGGCAGGCCCGCCACATCCTTATTACTGAGTTCATATTCCTCAATGATCAGGCGGCCGGTTTCCAGAGCTTCACCAATTTTTTTCAGAAACCAGTCCGCCTTGGCAGGCTTGATCAGATCGGTAATGTAACAACCGACCAGACCGCCGCCATCATGGTAATAGCGGGTATCACGCCCCCCAAAGACAGCAACATATTTACCGGAGCGGGAAAGAATAAATGCGGGATCAGGCAACGCCTGTAGAACGAGAGACATCTCAGCAAAGTTAATCATATAAGCTCACTTTATTATATTTTTCTGAGCATCCTTTGCTTAATTAGAAGCCTGAACACTTGGCAAATCCGTGCTTAGATGCAGACTCATTACTTGTTTAGCATATACGGGGTTCGGCATTCGGTAAAGCATCGAAATATGAGCTGCTACCTGACAAGAGCAGCGAAATACTGAGTACTAAATAGCGATTAGCGCTGACGTTTGGCTTTATTGGCCGAGTCAACGATCTTAAAAATCAGATAGACCATAAAAACAGGTATCACGGGAGCTAAGCACCAGAGTATGCTCCAATCTGACGAGTCAAGAAGTGATAGCGAACCAACCACCACTCCGGGGTAGGTATAGAACAATCCCCGTATCGTCCGTGCGTGCCATGCATGACTGATGGAGCTACCCGGCAAAGAGGCAAAAGCCAGTGCGATCCAGCCAAAAACACCGATAGCGAGTGTTACCAGAACGGCAGCACCGTAGAGAAAAACATCCATGTCGTTATTCCGAATAATTCAGTTTCGTTTGATTTAAAACGCCGTTACTTCAGCAGATGGCTGTTGAGACGCTGAATCTCATCCCGAATCTGAGCCGCCTGTTCAAACTCAAGGTTCTTGGAAGCCTCATACATTTTGTCTTCCAGCTTGCTGATGGTTTTCATCAACTGCTCCGGAGGCATCAGTACAGGATCAACCTGATATTCGCCCACGGTCTCAGCCACTTTCTTAGTGGACTTATTACTGATTTTCTTACCGGGAATACGTGCCCCTTCCATGATATCAGCAACATTTTTCATCACCGTCTGAGGCGTAATGCCCGCCGCTTCGTTGGCAGCCATCTGTTTCTCACGACGACGCTGGGTTTCATCAATCGCTTTCTGCATGGAGCCGGTAATGCGATCACCGTACAGAATCGCTTTACCCTTAGCGTTACGGGCGGCACGGCCAATGGTCTGAATCAGGGAGCGCTCAGAGCGAAGGAAGCCCTCTTTATCCGCATCCAGAATCGCTACCAATGAAACCTCCGGCATATCCAGACCTTCACGCAGCAAGTTAATCCCCACCAACACATCAAACTCGCCCAGACGCAGATCTCGTATAATCTCGACCCGCTCAACGGTATCAATATCCGAGTGCAGATAGCGCACTTTAACGCCATGATCCGACAGATAATCGGTCAGGTCTTCCGACATACGCTTGGTCAGTGTGGTCACCAGAACACGATCGCCATCCGCCACACGCAGATTGATCTCAGACATCAGATCATCAACCTGAGTCGTTGCCGGTCGGACTTCAATTTCCGGATCAAGAAGACCGGTAGGCCGAACAACCTGCTCAACAACCTGCCCCTGATTCTCAGCCTCGTAATTACCCGGAGTGGCAGACACAAACACCATCTGAGGCGAGATCTGCTCCCACTCCTCAAATTTCATCGGCCGGTTATCCAGCGCTGACGGCAAACGGAAACCGTACTGCACCAAGGTCTCTTTCCGCGAACGGTCACCACGATACATAGCGCCTAATTGAGGCACGGTTACGTGGGATTCATCGATAAAGAGCAAGGCATCATCCGGCAGATAATCAAAGAAAGTCGGTGGCGCATTACCCGGATCACGCCCTGAGAGATAACGGGAATAGTTCTCGATGCCGTTGCAGTAGCCAAGCTCCAGCATCATCTCAATATCATAGAGGGTACGCTGCTCAATTCGCTGAGCTTCCACCAGCTTGTCATGCTCACGGAACCATTCCACCCGATCCCTAAGCTCATCTTTAATATGCTCGGTGGCTTCAATCACGGTTTCTCGGGGAGTCACGTAGTGACTCTTCGGGTAGATGGTAATACGCGGCAGTTTCCGCAGTTGCTCGCCGGTCAGGGGATCAAAGACAGAAATGTTATCAATCTCATCATCGAATAGCTCAACCCGCACCGCTTCCTGATCCGATTCAGCAGGGAAGATATCGATCACATCCCCGCGAACGCGATAGGTTGCACGACGGAAATCCAGGTCATTACGGGTGTACTGCAACTCAGCTAAACGGCGCAGCATCTGGCGCTGATCAATACGCTCACCACGGTTAATATGCAGCACCATCTTGTGGTAAGACTTGGGATCCCCCAGACCGTAGATCGCAGATACTGTGGCAACAATCAGAGAGTCTTTACGTTCCAGAAGCGCCTTTGTGGCCGAAAGTCGCATCTGTTCAATGTGCTCATTGATAGAGGCATCTTTATCAATAAAGGTATCTGATGCCGGCACATAAGCTTCAGGCTGATAGTAGTCATAGTAAGAAACAAAGTACTCAACGGCATTTTCCGGGAAAAATTCTTTAAATTCGCCATAGAGCTGCGCCGCCAGGGTCTTGTTATGGGCAAGAATAATAGTTGGTCGCTGGGTGCGCTCGATGATATTGGCCATGGTGAAAGTCTTACCGGAACCCGTCACCCCTAAAAGGGTTTGATGCATCAAACCACTGTCCAGACCCGAGCAAAGAGCACCAATAGCTGCAGGCTGATCACCGGCCGGTTTAAAACGGGAATGAAGCTTAAATTTTTTCTGTGATTCCATGCTTAACCAGACTTATTTCTTAAAAAAATGACAAAATTCAGCAAACACCGCCAAAGCTTTAAAAGCTACCACAAACATCATCTACGATGGATGATTAATTGCGAATACCGAAGCAGAGATTAACATGCCAACTATCAACGCAAACGTAAGGTTTTACCGGACTTTTTGGCAGAATTTTTAAACTTTCTACCCTTCACGAAAGGCCGGTATCTCCTGTATGATTCGTCTGCATAACGCCTATTTTCTGACTGAAAATAAATTGAGGATATCAGCTTGGACGTACAACTGTCAGATCGCGTACAGTCAATCAAACCTTCACCGACTTTAGCGGTCACCAACCGTGCGGCAGAGCTTCGCGCAGCAGGCAAAGACATTATTGGCCTGGGCGCTGGTGAGCCGGACTTCGACACCCCGCAACACATCAAAAATGCAGCGATTGAGGCTATTAATAATGGCCTGACGAAATACACCGCTGTTGACGGTACACCAAGCTTAAAGAAGGCCATTATAGCGAAATTCGAGCGCGATAACGGTCTTAAGTACGAGCCGAACCAGATTCTGGTTTCTTCCGGCGGCAAACAGAGTTTCTTCAACCTGGCTCTGGCCCTGCTGAACCCGGGCGACGAAGTGATCATCCCTGCTCCATACTGGGTTTCTTACCCGGATATGGTGATCGTAGCTGAAGGTAAGCCGGTTATTATCGAGACAACCGCTGCTGATCGCTTCAAGATCACTGCTGAGCAGCTGGAAGCGGCAATCACACCTCGCACCAAACTGGTTGTGATCAACAGCCCTTCTAACCCAAGCGGTATGGCTTACTCTCTGGACGAGCTGAAAGCGCTGGGTGAAGTACTGAAGAAACATCCTCATGTGATGGTTGCTTCCGATGATATGTACGAGCACATCATCTGGAGTCAGGAATTCTGCAACATTCTGAATGCAACTCCTGAACTGTACGACCGCACTTTCGTACTGAACGGCGTTTCCAAAGCTTACAGCATGACAGGCTGGCGTATCGGCTACACAGCAGGTCCTGCAAAAGTTATCGGCGCAATGAAGAAGATTCAGTCTCAGTCAACTTCTAACCCTGCGTCCATCTCTCAGTACGCTGCTGAAGCGGCTCTGGATGGTCCTCAGGAATGTATCGCTGAGATGCTGGTTTCTTTCAAACAGCGTCACGATTTCGTTGTTGAAAAACTGAATGCGATCCCGGGCGTAAACTGCCTGGCGGGTGACGGTACTTTCTACGCATTTGCTGACTTCTCCGAAGCGATCAAAGCTTACGGTTCTGACAGCGATGTAGAATTTGCTGAAGCTATGCTGGAAAAAGCCGGTGTTGCACTGGTACCAGGTTCTGCCTTCGGTACTGCAGGCTGCATGCGTATCTCATTTGCAACCAGCAATGCAAATCTGGAATCTGCGATGGATCGTCTGGCTAAAGAGCTGGCTTAATCTTTCGCAAAAGCCTGATTTACCCTCCGGAATAGATACCTGGGTAAATCAGGCAAAAAAAAAGGCCTTGTTGATTCACAACAAGGCCTTTTTTACATCTCAGGCTCAAACAAAAAGCGGGATCAGTTCCAGCGCTCGGGACGAACCTCAGCCGTAAGATCACCACAGTTGAACCAAGCGGTTCCATCCTGAATCGTAACCTGAATCTGCATCGTACGCTCTGTCATCTGCGCCAGCTGCTCAATCACAGCATCACTGATATTCCAGACCTGCAGGTTCTCAAAGCGGGATAACTTACTCTTATTCTGCTGCCACCAGATAGGAGCTGCATTGTCACCATAGGTGTACAGAATTACCTGCTGAGCGCGGGAAGACGCTTTACGCAGCCACTTCTCATCCGGGTTACCCAGCTCAATCCAGAGTTCGATCTCGTCAGAGTAGTTTTTCTTCCAGATCTCCGGCTCATCATCCACACACAAGCCCTTGGTGAACTCAAGACCTTCAACTGCATTCAGGCTCCAGGCCAGAATACGCAGCATCATGCGCTCATCGGTTTCAGAAGGGTGTTGGGCAAGTGTCAGAGACTGATCGAGGTAGACACCCCGATCCATATCGGCAAGGTTCACCGTTGCTTTGTAAACGGTTGATTTCAGGGCCATTTGGCGTCCTTAACTGCAATAAGAATGATGGATGCGGAATATACGGTGATGTGGGGTAAAGCTCAAGCCGCAGTCCCTTTTGCAGAGAAAAACATTACAGGGCTTCGCTCATCTCCTTACGCATCATCGCCCCCAGCTTATTAAACTTATGCTTGAACAACTGATAGGCATCCAACGCCTGTTTTTTCTGTTCAGACAAACGCTCTTCGATAACCATCGCCTGATCCGGCTTCTGCTGCAGATCCAGAGAGGTCTTTTCAACATCCTCTTTCATCGCCGTCCAGTTCTCCAAAAGCAGGCAGACTTCGATAAAGTTGGAGTTCACTTCCTCAGAAGCGTGCAGATGGAGTTTCGGTGACAGATCATCAAACAGATTATTCAGCTCCGGATCACCTTTCGTCACAGATGAGATCGCATGCTCAAGCTGAGCAATCACTTCCTGATAGGTTTTCCGGCGCTCCTCGCGGCGGGTTTTCTCCAGCGCGACCTTTGAATTAGCGGAATCAAGACGTTGCTTTAACCGCCAGGCCATAAAAGCCGCACTTACAGCGAAAATAAGGGAAAATACAACAATGCCAAGTCCGATATATTCCTTCATAACTCACAATCCTCAATAACGCATTTGAAATAACCCTTTATACAGCATGGATTTTATTCGGGTTAATGCGAACAGAGAAGATTTCAATCAGGTATATGTTAAGACTTGGCAACAACCCTCTTAAAGGAGTTAGTCATCACTGATCAGAATCAGTTTTCCGGTTTGCGGATCCTTATAAACCTTACCCACGGACTGATAACCTGAGCCTCCCTCACCGATTCCTTTCGGTATTTCAGGAAGTTCACGCCCCTGCTGAATACGGTCTGACTGACGGAGTTTTTGACTCAGGTCCGGACTGATAGCAACCAGCGCCGCCACCAGACCACAAACGAAAACCAGCATCAGATCAACAAGGTTTGCCAAAGGACCTAAGGGTTCCTCATCGCTCTGATCAAAGCGGGAATGACTCCATCGACGCCTGCTACTCATACTGCCTGCTCCGCTTCCAGCTTCGCTAACAGATGATCATACCAGCGGCGGCGCAGCCGACTGCTGATAAAGCCCACAACTCCCACCAGCAAGCCCAGAACCGTTGTATCAAAAGCAACAGTAATCGCCTGAGTCAGCTGCTGAAAGTCCCCCTGCCCCAAAGCCGCCAGACCCGGCCCAAGGGGAATCAGCGTCCCCATCAAGCCCAGCATAGGGCCTAAACGGGTAACAAAGTCAGAGCGTTCTACCCGTTTTTTTAACTGGTATTCCAACTCATCCAGAGAGAGCTTACTTGAGGCAGCTTTGAGGCCACCAAAGCGCTCTCCCAGCAACAAACCTATGTCAGCTACCGAAACCAGAGTGACCAGCAGAAGCAGAATAATCACCGGATCCAGCAGCAAGGCTACCAACTGGTGCAGGATCCCCTGGGCAACGCCCTGTGTCAGTCCTTCCATCAATCCCATATCAACCTCGTCTGCCTCTGATAAAGCCCAGTACAAAAATCGCCATCAACCCTGCCAGGAGAAGATAAATCAACCAATGCAGCTCATCGCCTTGCTGAGAATCCGATGCAGCATCAGCAGACTCATCTGCTGCTTTCTCTGAGTCCTGAAAGTCCGCGTCCGTCACTTTATTGTCTTCACCCTGAAGTGTTATCTCAGAAACTGAGGATGGAGAAACGGTCTTGGTGACTTCAGGTAACCGGGTCGATTCCAGCAGCGCCTGCAGCTCGCCAAAGTCTGAAGCTGAGAGATAGTCTTCTAACCAGTCGAAAAGCGGGTTATCCGGGCTGGTATGTCCGCTACCCGGCAAACCATTAACCAGCACCTGCTGAGTGAACTGCTCTGCAAGCTGCTTAAGAGTTTCCTCATCGGTCTGCCAGAAACCTTTTTCCGCAGCCACCAGCATCACGGCCAACATGTTGTTATAAACATGGATGTTCTGCGAGTCCTTCAGGAACTCATCCAATCCCAACTGCAGGCTGTCATCCACATAAACCGACTTCACTTCATCCCAGACCCAGCTTTGTACAATCTCAGGACTTGTCACTTGCCAGCCCCATAGATATTCCAGAAATTCGCTACCCATGGTTCGGGCACCAGCATAGCCCTCAGCCATCAGAGGTTTAATCCACTCAGGGTTGATATAACGTCCTCGAAACTCCTGCATCATCGCCCGGGACAGAGGTTTAACCGAGGTATTGTTCCTGTCTGCATGATCAATAACCCAGCTGACCGGCACCTGACCATCACGCTGATGTTCAACGGCCATATTCAGACCGCCGAGAAAGTCGAAGGCATCGTTGTTATCGATCAGGCCGTACAGGTTACTGGCTCGCCCGAGATAGGTGTTGCTTACAGTGGCAAGGTTACGATTGAAGCTGTCGTGCGCCACATCGCCCTGACGATTTAAGCCATAGGCATAGCCCATACGGTTCAGATAGACCTCAGCAACCTGACTGCGATGCTGCCAGCTACCGGAACGCTCAACCACACGATTTACTCCAGCACCATAGCCACCCGGCAAGGTGCCAAAGAGTCGCATACTGGCATTACGCCCTGCCTCTTCGGCTCCTAAGCCAGAAGCCATAAGCTGTTGAGCATCCTTCACCCAGTTCATCGCGATGCGGTTAAACTCCAGCGACTCATTCCCCGGATTCTGCAACACACCTAAAGGTGACAAAGCTTCATTCAGAGCAAGGGAGAGGGACGGCAGTTCACGGCGAATGCGCTCGGAGGACGCATCCAGTGCCAGCAGAACAGCTCGATCCAACCATTCCAGCTGATCACCATAAAGGTCGCGGAAAAGACCTGATGTGGTAAAGACAAAATCACGACGGACACGTCCTGCTTCGTCAGACTGCATCTCTGTATGGCTTAAACGCTCAATCCCTTTCAGAATCCCGCGGCGACTCCAGCGGGGCTTAACCCCCAGCATATCCATAGCAAAGGCGATCATCGCACCTTCATCACGCACCGTATCCGACGCCCATAGCACCATGGCCTCCCTTTCTCCGGGAGCTGACTGGCTGTTAGCGCGAGCTTCCCTTGCCAAAGCTTTGCCCTGTTCATAGGCCAGCTTGGACGGAATCAGACTGCTGTCCAGGGCATAAAAGTTACGTCCGGTAGGTAATGCTTCCGGCGTTCGGATCGGGTCATTACCCTTACCCGCTGCCACAAAACCGCCATTCAGTGCCGCCAGCAAAGCGCTCATCTCATGGCTTGGAGACAGACTCAAAGGCTCACGCCATTTCTCACGAACGGCAAGATCATCAGAAATCGAGGTCAACAAGGTTTCTACCGCATTCGGCTGCCAGTTTCGGCCGAACACATGCAGCCCCATGGGCATAAACTCTTCCTGTAGCTCCGTCAGATAGTGACCAACCTCATGCACCAGCAGATGATCATCTACCTGATCAAAGCTCACACCGCGCACTTTAAGCTCTGCCGCCATGGAGGCTTCCAGCTCTTTATTCAGGTTGAGTCGGTTGAGAGTATCCCGAATCTGAGAGACCGCCTGATTTTGCCCGGTTTCATCCTCACGGATCTCAGCAGCTTCAAAGCTCTCAATCAGCTGACGCAGCGCCAGCAGATCATCGTACAAAGGCGTTGCAATCAAAGGCGGTGTCAGGTGATCGATCATCACTGCACTACCCCGACGCTTAGCCTGAATTCCTTCACCCACGCCATCAACGATGTAGGGATAGATGCTTGGCAGGTCGGCAATCAGGCCAGTCGCATAATCTTCAGCAGACAATCCGGTTCGCTTGCGGGGCAAAAACTCATAGGTCGAATGTCGTCCCAGATGCACTAAGGCATCCGCTTTAAATTCCGACTTCAGGAAATGGTAAAAGGCCACATACTGATGCGGTGGGGGAAAACGGGTATTAGCGTGCAGCAGCTCTTCATTCAGCTCCCAGCCCCTTGGCGGCTGAGGACCGATAAAGATATTGCCAAACTGCAGTCCTGGCAGAAGCAGCTCATTGTTCCAGACCATGATGCGACCGGGAGCCTCTCCCCAGCCCCTGAGTCCTTCGATACCGGTTTTGCGAAGTCCTGAGATCAGGACCTCACCTTCACGCCAACACTCTGAATCTGCAGTGATATCGGCTTTCTCCAGACAGCTCTCGAAGGAAGCCTCCAGCTGGTCCAGAAGATTCAGCGCTCTGTCTCTGGCGTTATGATCCGCGCCTTCCAGCAGATGATGGACACTGTCGATGGTCTCCCGCAGATTTCGCTGAAGCAGCTCACGATCCGCCTGAGCCAAGCCGCCACGGCTAATGGCAATTCGGATCGCCTCACGGGTACTGGATTGCAGATAAGCCAGAGGGCCGTTAATCAACTCCTGCTGCAACGCTTCAGGCCAGCTATCCAGATGTTTCTGATAGCGGTCCGCACTCATGTTCTGAACCCGCTGAGACATATCCGCCAGTACAGAAGCATCCTCAGGCAGATTCACCGCAGACTGCTGTATCAGATCCAGCAGGGCTTCAGCGCTCTCCGGCAAAGTCCCCGTGTTGTAGCCCGCCGCCTTAAGCTCATTCAGGAGATGCCAGAGGGTTTCCGGCACATTGAGGTTATCCGCTCCGATATTGTGGCGACCCGGCGGGTGGTTGTAATAGATGATGGCCACTCGTTTGTTAGCATTCGCTTTTTCCTGCAGCACCAGCCAGCGCTTTGCCCGTTTCAGCAGATAATCCACCTGAGACTCAATGGGATGACTCAAACGCAGCTCTATACCTGTTATCGGATCGGTTTTGGCAGGCGTTAAAGCTGCCAGTACCAACGGCTGGCTTTGCCCCTGTAGCTCAGGCATGGCGATGCGATAATGCACCGTCTGAACCGGCAACCCAACCTGAGAAGCCTGCCACTGAGCTTCAGTCTGCTCCCACAAGCGAATCCCTTTCAAGACAGGGATGCCCCATTGGGCTAACAGCGTATTCACCGTTTCCCGGTGCTCACCGCCACCTAAAACAAAGTCATTCAGGTTGATCAGCACCTTAGGCTGTTCAGCTGGCAGGATACGTTGTAACGCAGTAATAGCATCGGCGGTCGGTTGTCCCCAGGCAGACAGCACCCGAATACATTGCAGGCCGCTTTGGGCACACAGCAAAGTGCTCAGATCTCTGTCACCGGCACGCTCTGCCTTAATATGATCCAGCAGAACCAAACTGGGCTCAGATTTGACCGGAAGTTGGTTCAGCTCTGACAAGTTGTAGGCTTTATCAAAACCCGACTTTCCATAAAGCGCAAAACGCACATTATCCTGAACTTTAACCTCGGGCACTTTAAGGCTGTTATCAAAGGGATACAGAAGATGAGCAAACAGCCCTGTCAGGTTATTCAGGCCGCCCTGCTGCCAGAATAGCTTGGCCTTCAGCCAATAGCTGAACTGAGGGTTCTGCCGAAACTCTTGTTCCATCCATTGATAAAAGGCATCGCCATCCGGTGGACGTCGCCAATGCTCAATCAAATCAGATGGCAAAGGAGCAAACAGACGACTCTGACCAATCTGTTGCTGTTGCAGCAAACGACGATCACTGTGCACAACCACCAGCTGATCGTTTGGTTCCCAGTTATGCTTCAACAGCAGATCAGCCACTTCACCAAACTGGCCTGCAGCAAAAACAACATCTGAGGCCAACCAGGACTGTCGCTCTGATTCTGTAGCCGCAAGAAACTGAGTTGGAGTACGGGCAATCAGATGATGATTGGGGTACACACGATGAAAGTCTGACGCAGCCGCCGCCCATTCACTGGCTGCACGATCGGATACCAGAGAAAACAACTGAGCACTTTGAGCGCTGTAGCTGAAAGTAAAAAGAGAAAGAAATGTCAGAACGCCAACAAGAGCACGCCTGAGAATAAACAGAGATTTTAACTTACTAACCAAAGGACACCTTTCCTTTGGCACACACGGGTAGCCCGCTGAGATACAGCGGTTGCAGAGTTCCACATTCATCTCCACCCGAGATGAGCCTTTTACATATTCGTGGGGAAATCTCAGGCCGGTCTCCGGACTTATGACCCAGCACTCAAAGCACTGGCAACTGCACCTTCCCATGATAAAACATCACAGTGGATCAGCAGCGCATTAGGATCATCTACCGTTGCGGGGGCAGTGCAGGCTTGAACATACCTCTTTAAGAATAAGGCGGTGTACCTGCTTCCCGTTTAACTGTGAAATCACAGCACCCGAAATCGTTTTTTCTGGCCAACATCCTGAAAAGCCAATCTTTTTTCTCAGTCCTTTAATGGGGCGTGACCTTAGCCTATCTCATTTGCGATCACAAGAATCATTTGCACCTAAAGCCCCAGTGCCGAAACCGACAAAAGCGACAACAAACCAAAAGAAAACGGCAGGTAGAGTAATTATCAAGGTGAACCGTGAGAACTAAGTAGTCGTAAAGATGTATCTATAGAGACAAAATAAAAAGAAGGGTCAACCAATGTCACGCAAACAAACTAAAAAGTGCCAGTTGAATCGTTTAGGGCTGCTCATCAGTGAGTTTCAGGAGATCAGCCGCCAGCTTCACGAGAAACATCAGCAACTGTCTGCGAAGATCCGCCATCTGCCAAACTGAATCCCGTTTCCATAAGACTCATCCCACTTCTTATAAAAAACGGAATTCACTGTATAGGAATATCTCAGGCGGTCTTTTTCACGCCCGCAATCAGGTCTTCAAGGGGCATAGGGCGAGCAATATGGAATCCCTGCCCCAGATCACAGCCAGATGAAGCAACCAGCTCCTGCTGCTCCTGATTTTCAATGCCTTCTGCAACCACATTCAAACCCATCGCTTTACCCAGAGACACCAAAGCTCCGACAATGGCTGCAGCCTCAGGCCCCTTTTGCAAAGGGGCAATAAAGGAGCGATCTATTTTCATAGTATTAACCGGAAATTCCTTCAGGTAAGACAATGAGGAATAACCGGTACCAAAGTCATCAATCGCCAGCTTAACCCCAAGATCCCGAAGGTTATCCATCGACTGCCGGGCATCTTCGACCTTATCGATCAGCATGCTCTCAGTGATTTCAAACTCCACCAGCGAAGGATCAATCCCGGTAATCTGTAGCGCTTCCTGAATAACACCCACAACGCCCGGATTCAGGAACTGACGAACCGAAAGGTTAATGGCCACCTGAAGCTTAAGACCCGTTTCCTGATTGATACGACAGGTATCCTGCATCGCCTGCAGAATAATCCAGCGACCAATAGGATTGATCAGACCGGTATCTTCCGTCAGAGGAATAAAGCTCCCCGGCGGCACCATAGATCCATCATCCTGGGGCCAGCGCAGCAAGGCTTCCATCCCCATCATCTTGCCGGTTTTAAAGTCCAGCTTAGGTTGGTAGTGCAGAGTAAACTCTTCATTGGCAACAGCACGGTGCAAACGAGCTTCCAGACGAACCCGCTCAGCGCTACTTCGGTTCAACTCATCGGAGAAGAAACGATACCCCCCCTTGCCTTCGGCCTTAACCATATTCAAAGCAGCTTCGGCACATTGCATCAGGCCATCTTCGCTTCGGGCATTATCGGGGTAAACCGCAATTCCGATACTGCCGGATAGAAAAACCTCTTCACCTTCTGCATCGAAAGGTTTATCAAATACCCCCAACAAGCGACGGGCAACGACGTTAGCATCTTCAGGGGCGCGCAGCTCACTCAGAATAAAGCTGAAATCATCACCGCCAATGCGGGAGATCAGGTCTGAATCCCGCTCCGATCGATCTTCCTGGCGCGCCAGCAGATCGGTCGAACGCACACGCCCCTTAAGGCGCTCCGCCACCTGAACCAGAAGATCATCACCAATGGCAAAACCAAAGGCATCGTTGATCATACGGAAACGGTCAAGGTTCAGTACCAGAAGACCGGTTCGGGACTGATGACGGTTGGAAATATTGAATTCATGGCCCAGTCGGTTACGGAAAAGAATCCGGTTAGGCAGTTCGGTCAGAGGATCATAGTGCGTCAGGCGCTCCAGCTCTTCTTCCGTGCGTTTCTGCTCCGAAAGATCACTGAAGATGGCAAAATAATTGGTGACGGCGCCTGCCTCATCCCGAACCACTTCGATGGAGAGATACTTCATAAAGAAGCTGCCATCAGGACGACGGTCCCAGACTTCACCACGCCAGACACCTCGGCGATTCAGCTCACGCCAGATTTTCTGGTAAAAATCGGGGCCATGGCGGCCGGATTGGTTAACTTTTGGGGTGCGGCCAACCACATCCGTAGATTTGAGGCCGGTCAGGCGGGTATAGGCTTCGTTGACATAAACCAGATGCTGATCTGCATCGGTAATCATCACTGCAAAATGGGCGTTTTCAACAACACGGCTAATAAGATTCAGCCTTGCAGAGGTATCTCTGTGCCGACGAACTTCACTTTTCAGGTGATGACGGATCTTATCCGCTTCCTGTACGTGTTCTTTAAGCTGCAGCTCAAGTTCTTCGCGGCTCAAACCACTGTAATCCACAACATCGTTACCTACGGTAGGGATTTCTGCTTCCATTCATTTTCTCCCAGCTGACGATAGCGCTGATAACGTCCCTGAGGCAAATACCCTGATAAAACAACCGATTAAAAGAGATATTTACCATATATCAATTAGCGAAATATTGTACGCTTAAAAAGGTATGAAAAACAGTAGGCTTATCAGGGTTATATTGCAAGCCAGGTTGGCAAAATCTAAAAAGGGCAGGATAGACACCCGCCCTTTCTATGTCATAACCAACAGCGTTCAAACACTGCTAATCACTGGCTTCTGTCAGCAACTGGGCATGACTCTGAGCGAAAGTATCTCCGGGACGCCCCAGATAGTAGCCCTGCCCATAATCGATACCCAGTTCACGAACCTTATCCATAACCTCTTCATCTTCGATAAATTCAGCGATGGTTTTAATTCCCAGGTTCTGCGCCAGAGTCACAATACTCTTCACAAAGGCCATATATTTGTCATCGTTGAGCATATTGCGAATAAACTCGCCTTCAATTTTGATCACATCAATCGGGAAGTGTTTGATGTAGTGGAAGGAGGAGAAACCCGAACCAAAGTCATCAATGGCGAAATTAAAACCTTCCAGCTTCAGATCCAGTACAAACTTCTCAAGCAAGTTGAGGTTACTCACCGTCTCACGCTCGGTCAGTTCAAAAACGATGCGCTCAGGCCCAATATTCTTATCCAGCGCCAATTGATGAATTCGGCCAATAAACTCACTGACAATCAGAGATTTCGGTGACAGATTCACAAACAGCTTACCGGTGTAGCCCTGAGCAACCATCTGATCGAAGGCTTTTTCGATCAGCATATAGTCCATCTTATGCACCACCCCGATCCCTTCGGCGATATCAATAAACTCCCCTGCCGGAACGATGCGGTCGTCCATCTGAATACGCATCAGCAGCTCGTGAATTTCAACCTCACCATTTTTCGCATCCACAATCGGCTGGAAATAAGGCACGATCCGCTCCTCTTCAAGAGCGTTAAGCACCATAATATTCTTGGCTCCCGCCTCCTTATAAACCTCGGCGACTTCATCATCATCCGGTAGGGCGATACTGTTACGTCCAAGACGCTTTGCCTTGTACATCATGTTATCCGCCAGCAGGAAGAGATCTCTTGGATTCTTCGCGTGCTCCGGGTAAATAGCAATACCGATCGAGCTGGTCGCCCGCATCTGCTCACCATCCGGTGAACGCAGATCCATCTGTTCAATAGCTCGCTTGATACGCTGCGCAACCGAGAATGCCTGCTCCTGAGTCGCTTCCGGCAGGATAATGGTGAACTCATCACCACCGTAGCGGGATAGGAAATCACCGGGACGAACAGAGTCTTCCAGCACCTTGGCAAATGCCTGTAGGAACTGGTCGCCATAAGCATGACCAAAGCGGTCATTGACGGTTTTAAAGTTATCCAGATCCAGCATCAGAAGGGCAAAACTGTCTTTGTGCCGACTGGCGCGCCCCACTTCATACCCCAGCAGCTCTTTAAACATACGCTGGTTATGCAGACTGGTCAGAGGGTCACGGGTGGCATAAAACTCCAGATCCTGGGTGTACTTGTAGATCGCTTTAACTGAGCCCACCAGGTTCAGCAGGGTGGTCAGAATGCCATCGATCACAATGTGTCGGATAGGATCACGGGCCAGATCCGACTGCACACCAATACCGACCACACCACCAATTTTAGGTGTTTCCAACAGCAGAGACTTAGTCTGTAGTTCAATATCTTCCGGTGTAATCGGACGCAACCCCAGAGTTTCAGGCTCAGGGTGAGCAACATGATGGGTAATACTCAGAATCACCGCACCCTTATGGAAATGCTGATCCCCTTCAATATTTGCCCGCAGGAAATTTTCAAAAGCGGTGCGGGTCTCTTCTGGTACATCCTGATACCAGAACACTTCAAGCTCGTATCCCTCATCATCCACCTGAAAGATGGTCACCAGAGTGTGAGCCTGAATGATGGTATTGATATCCACCAGCAGGTCTTTAATAAAATCACGCCAGTCGCGAACCACATCAGAGGTGATAATAAATTTACTTAGCAGGCGGATCTCAAATTCGAGAATATCCTTATCCACCGCTACATCTTTCAGCTTCTCCATCAGAGAGCCGACATGGGTAAAGGCCTGATTAAACTCATCAAAATAAAAGTCGACTTTTTTGGTATCCAGCTCGCGGAAATCTTTAACCGAGTTCACATCCTTAAGCTGCTCTTTAAAGCGCTCCATAGACTGCTTGATGCGAACCGAGATCGATGCCGAAATGGCCAGCGCCGCAAAAATGATCAGCATAGCGGCGATAATAAAGAGTGCGATGTAGTTCTGGCGGATATCCTGGCTGAATGGCTGCAGATCCTGTTTGATCTCAATAACCCCAAGTACATCACCAACCTGAGCATTAGTATGACATTGCTGGCATTCACTTCGGGCCTTAAGCGGATACAGACGACGGATAATGTTGTCGGAACGGCTCAGATGGTGTTCACCGTCCTGAAAGGTCTGCTGGATATCAGCATCTAAAACCGGTTGTTTAATGGTACCGAACAGACCCTCAACCCGTTCACCGCGATAGATTTCAATATCGAAGGGAGTGTCTGCAAAAGAGGCTTTGGTTTCTGTGAGGAAGGCTTCCAGATCCTGTCGTGTCCACCCCTGACGCATCACCTGAAACATACTGTTAAAGGTACTTTGGGCGATGCTTTCAGACGTTTGCGCCGCCTGACGATGAATCACATCCTCATACAGCAGGGTTGCCGTTAGTGTGACACTGAGAAAGACCACCATGGACACCGCCATAATGGAGATAAGCACATAGCCCCGAAGTGTTCGGATAAAGCGGATGATTTTACGATGTAACGGCATTCACTTGCTCTCTGGCGACCAATAAAAAAACAGCTCACTGAAATAAAACCGGACGCGTCCATTTAAACAGGGGTTGAAACGATTCCTGATGATACAGCTCAAAGCTTATGCAGGCTCTCCCCCATTGGTTATAGGGTTATTTGGGAGGAATAGTGGAAAACAGCTTACAGCTGAAGCCAACACTCTAAAAAATCTTTAGAATAGCCAGCCAGCAATAAAAAAAACTAGATGCTTCCGGTCAGGTAACGCTGACCACTGCTTTACCAACAATAAGAAATGGTTTGTTATGCATAAAACAAAACAGTTTGACCGAATTGATCGCCGTATCCTCGAGGTTTTGCAAAGAAACGCCAACATCAGCAACCTTGAACTGGCAGAACAGGTCGGCCTCTCCCCCTCTCCCTGCGCCCGCCGGGTAAAACTTCTGGAAGATGCGGGCATTATCAATCGTCAGGTGACGCTGCTGAACCAGACCGCTCTGGGACTGGATCTCACCATCTATGTTCAGGTTTGTCTGGAATGCCAGATTCCGGAAAGACTGGAAACCTTCGAGCGCAAAATCCTGAATTACGATGAAGTTCTCGAATGCGCTCTTATTACAGGTAGCGATGCGGACTTTATGCTGAAAGTGGTAATGCCGGATATGGCCTATTACGAACACTTTCTGCTGAATGAATTAAACCGGATTGAAGGCGTGACCAGCATACGAACCAGCTTCGTACTGCGTCAGGTTAAAACCCGCACAGAACTGCCCCTGAATCATCTGAGTTAAGACGTCCCTCCGATTAGAGAATCAGAGCTCAAAACACTCTCTTCTGCACAACATCCATCTGTGCAGAAAACTCAGCACTGCATCAGGAAGAAGCAGTGCTAAGCCGATAAACCTCAAATTTCTTCAACTCTTAAACGTCTTAAACCCCAAGCGTATTAAACCCAGGATCTCCGCCTTTCCTGAAGAAACATTATGCGACCGTTATTCAGACAGTTGTCCTTTGATCATACCGCTGGCCAGCACCACCCCAAGACTGATCAGAGCAATCCCGCCAATAATCATCAGAGTCACCTCTTCGCCAAACCAGAGGTAAGCGATTGCTGACGCTGCAACTGGTGTCAGAGAACCGATCGCAGAGGTCACCTCAGCACCAAGGCGACTGATGGCAAAAGCAAACAGAAGACCCGATGCCAGACCCGCGCCCAAACCCTGAGCGACCAACTGGCCCAACTGTTGTTCCAACGTCAGTTGAAACCAGCCCAGTTCAGGTTGCAGAATCAGGCCCGACAGCAAAAGCAGAGTGCCTGTCGGCACCGCCACCGTAGACGCGGCAACTAAAGGCGATAAGCCACATTGACGAATGGAGAGCGCAAACAGCGCCCAGAGAAAGCTCGCCGACAGAAAGAGAACAATTGCACCAACATGAGTACTTCCGGCCACAGAGTTAGCGATGAAAGCGATCACACCGGAAAAGATCAGAATCAGACCCGCCAGACGCCAACCGGAAAGAGGCTGGTTAAAAATCAGCACGGCCATCATGGTGACAAAAAGTGGCGCCACACCCGGAATCAGCGTACTGCCCTCGGCAACCTGCCCCAGCTGCATTCCCATAGCCCCAAGCCAGAAGAACGGCAAACCACCACCGATCAGCATCCCCAACAGATAGATCACAGGAACCTGTCGGATCTTTTGTATGTTTCGGAAAAATACAGGCAGCAGAATCAGTCCCGGCAGGCCAAAACGTAGCATGGCAATCTCAAAGGTACTGATGGGCGTTACCGCACCGGCACGCAGAGACAAAAAATAGCCAGACCAGACAAACACCATCATCAGTGCCGCGCCCAAACCCAACATCTTCTGAGCGGCAGGCATCTCCAAGGATTTCACCTCCAGAACAGAAGATTTCTTACTGTCACGGTCTTCAAGAGTAGCGTTATTTGAATGGATCAGTGTATCAGCGGACATAATCACTTCCCGATAATCGGGGTTAAGCCAGCGGCTTAATCCCACATGTTGTTATTTTCACAACATTGTCGCCAAACTCCTTTGGCATAAGTGATCAAAGACAGCTTATAAAACTACCTGATTAGCTGTTTTAGCTAACAAAAAGAAAATAAATCAATTCAAAAACCAAGCAATAAGCAATAGATAGCGATCAAAGCCAACATACAACCAAACCTATTCAGAGAAGAGCACCGGGAAGGAGGGAGGGTAAAATCAACAGAAAACTAAACCGGTGAATCCGGCTCTTCGTAAAATCAGGTCGCGGACAAACAGTGATACTGAGAAGAGCCAGACAGAATTAACCGGCACTAATCAGAGCAATACAAAAGAGCAACACTGAAAGAAAACCAGCGGAGTATCAGATGACCAGATCGGACCAGCCCAAAATGGCAAGTCAACTCAAGGACAACTACACGCTTTATTACGACGGTGCCTGCCCGCTGTGCCGTAAAGAAGTTAACTGGCTCAAGAAGCGTTGCGCCAGCAAAAGCTATCGGCTCGGCTTTATTGATATCAGCGAGCCCTCTTTCGATCCCAAACCTACCGGGCGTAGTCTTGAGACGCTGATGAAAGCTCTTCATCTCAAAGGGCCTGACGAAGAATGGTGGACAGCGATGGATGCCACAAGAATCATCTATCGGGAAATCGGCCTTGGCTGGCTGATGGCACCCACAGCGTGGCCGGTTCTGAAACCACTTTTTGATGGCTTGTATGCAGGCTTTGCCAAAGTTCGCCCCCGTTTACAGCGTGAGCCCTGTGATCGTTGTATCCGATAACGAGAAAAGCCAACTCAGGTTCTGAGCTGGCTTATCGGTTGCTTGTATTGTGTGCTTTATGGCTAACATTGTGTGCGTTATGACTAACTTAGTAGCCTTCAAACTGAGCAACGTTCGAGCTGAGCAGCCTTATAACGGAGAAGCCCCCGCAAACCAGCTAATCAGTTCAGTAACTGACTTCTCCTGACACTCAGCTGCACCTGTCCCTGCCCATAGCGGCGAAAAATCCCAACTTCCTTGTTTCTCAGCAGCAGCTCTCAAAGGAGCGATACCATTGGTTGCCAGCGGGAACGCAGGTGTTTTATCCGACATAGGTCCTTGCTCCGCCATCAGGCGGTTAACCATACCCCGTGCTGGGCGGCCGGAAAACAGATTGGTAATTGCCGTGTTCTGAGTCATCTCACTTTTCAGAGCACTTCGATGCAATGCCGATGTTTTAGCTTCCGGAGTGAGCAGAAACCCTGTGCCAATTTGAACAGCACTAGCGCCAAGCTCCAGCATCTCAGAAACCTGCTGCGGCGTTGAAATTCCACCTGCGGCGACGACAGGAATATCAAGTTGCTGAACCAGACCTTTAACCAGCTCGCGGGTTGGCAACTGCTCTTCAAGATCAGCTCGCAGGAAATGTCCCCGGTGGCCACCGGCTTCCAAACCCTGAGCAATCACCAGATCCGCGCCCTGGTCCTGCAACCAGAGACCTTCCGCAAGGGTTGTCGCTGAAGAGGCGATCAGGCCTCCCCAGGCTTTAATCTCAGTCATCAGGCTCTTATCCGGCAGGCCAAAGTGGAAACTAACCACTTCAGGCTTAAAAGGCGCAATGGCGTCCAGATAATCCCGGGAGAAAGGCTGACGACCTGCACCGGATGCGACACTGGCGGGATCAACATCCAACTCGTTAAAGTAAGGAGCCAAAGTATCCAGCCAACGTTTCTGATCCTCATCCGAAGGCTCAGGCGGTGTGTGACTGAAGAAATTCAAATTGATAGCACGTCCCTGCTTCGCCCGAATTAACTCAAGCTGCTCAGCTACCTGCTCCACCGAAAGCATGGCGCAGGGTAAAGCACCAAGACCACCGGAATCACTCACGGCAATCGCAAGTACACTATCCTGAGAACCCGCCATAGGCGCCTGGAATATCGGATATTGAAGGCTTTGAAACAGCGCCTGAGGGGTTCTGGTTTGGATTTGCTCGGACATAGATGCTCCTGAATCTTTTGCGACACCCGAAATAGGATCTGGCTATCAAATCAGGATCTGACAAACAATCCAGGATCTGACAATCAAACTTAGAGCTAAAGTCGCTTTATAGGGTGCGCAGAGAATATGCTAGCATCAGCATCATTAAAAATGATTAATCAAGAACACCTGATCTGGAATTGAGATGGCTTTAAATAATCTGGACCTGGATGCACTGGAAATTTTCCGTACGGTTGCCACTGAAGGCGGCGTGACACGGGCAGCCCGTAAACTTAATCGTGTGCAATCGAATATCAGTACCCGATTGATGCAGCTGGAAGAACGCTTAGAAGTCACCCTCTTCCATCGTATCAACCGTCGGCTGGAGCTGACCGCAGAAGGCACCCTGCTACTGAGCTACGCCGATCGTCTTCTACAACTGGCCGAAGATACCGAAGCGGCTTTTCGGGGCGGGGTTGCTCAGGGGCAGATACGGATAGGCTCTATGGAAAGCACAGCGGCCGCCCGTCTGCCGGAACTGCTCTCGGCCTATCACGCTAAACATCCTAAAGTACAGCTGGATCTGGTCACCGATACCACCGCCAATCTGGTGGAACGGGTTCAGCATTATGATCTGGATGCCGCCTTTGTTGGTGAACCTATCACCTCTGATGAATTTGAAAGCATGGAAGCTCATCAGGAAAAACTGGTGCTGATCGCAGCCCGTGGCAAGGGTTTTAACAAAGCCAGCGATGCGTTGAATGAAAATCTTATCACCTTCCGCAGCGGCTGCGCCTATCGCAGAATTTTTGAAAACTGGCTGGCCAGTGAAGGTGCTACTGCACGTAACTGTATGGAGATGAGTTCCTATCACGCGTTGGCAGCCTGTGTGTCGGCAGGAACCGGCATCGCCGTGATACCGGAGGCGGTATTAGATGTGCTGTTGATCGGACCAAGCGTTCAGCGTTTTGAGCTGCCAGAACGCTTTGCACTGGTGAAAACCCTACTGATCTGGCGACGCAACTATCAATCTACCAAGCTGGACGGCATCAAAGAGCTGGTCACCAGCATCAAAGAACAAAATGCCTGTAATCAGGACGCTTTAACCACAATCTGATCAGCAAACAGATACCCGACACTGTAAACCGTACGGATCGGAGAACCCTCTTCATCCCAATCCTGCTGGATCTTCTGGCGCAAGCGACGCACCAGAGTATCCAGCGCACGCTGGGCGCTTTCGTCGTCTCGACCATAAAGCGCCATCAGGAGCTTAGGCCGTTTAACAGGCTCTGACGGTGTTTCCGCCAACATCGCCAATAAACGATATTCCTTAACCGTACACTCGATATCGTCATTCTTTGGCGTAATCAAAGACCAACTCTTGCTGTTCAGTTGCCAACCGGCTGCTACATCCTCTTCGGGCTGATCCACCGCCACCCGACTGATATTCCGTTCAGCCAGACTCATAATGGCAGCAGCCAGCTCCTGACCTTCCACAGGCTTACCCATAAAAAGATCGGCACCGGAGCGATAGCAATTCACACGGGAGTTGAGGCCATCATTAGCAGTAATCACAATCAGCGACATCTCACTGTTATTCCGGGCGAAATCCACCAGCTCTTCACCGGAAGCATCCGGTAAGCCCAGATCGATTACCGCGACCTGAAATGCTTCCTGCTCCAACAACTGATAAAAACCTGCAGCCGTGCCCGTGCCCTTCACAGACAATCCTTTCAGCCCCAGATACTCCACCAGACTGTCCCGCAAGAACTGGTCATCTTCGACCAGCACCACAGAAACAGGTTGGGATAATCCTTTTAATGCGTTCATTCTCATCAACTCCTGCGACTGAATCGGTTATTCAGCCAAACTCTTATCTTTAACTCTGTACCATCTAAACCAAACCAGGCCGTGATATCAGACGATGCTGTTATCCGGCTTATAACCATTCTCAAAGGAAGACAGGGCTTCCTCGGGCGCAGCTTGTGCCCTCAGCCTGATACGCGCCTCAAAGGTGTTATCATTTTCGATCAGATCAATCTGATCTCCCAGCTGATCAACAATCTGTTCAACCAGATTCAACCCCAAGCCAAGACCGCTGGTACCAGCACTGTTACTACCCCGGGTATATTTCTCAGTCAGTTTCTTACCGGGCTTGCCAACAACACCTGTAACGGGATTCTTCACACTGAAAATAAGCCCGGAACCATCTTCCGCTTCACTCAGAGCGACCTTAATCGCAAAAGGATCTGAGCTGTATTTTCGGGCATTATCCACCAGATTAAACACCACGGTTTTCATCAGCGAAGAATCCAGACTCTTGTACCAGGCATGCTGAGCATTTACGGTGTAATTCAATCGGATACTGCTCCACATAACGTGAGCTTCATCCATAAAGTTATCCAAAAGTGAAACCAGCTCTTTTTGTTCATGTCGCTGTTCCAGAGCCTGCTTCCAACTCGCCCCTTTAATCGTTTTATCGAACACTTCCTGCAGACGCTCGGAAGCCTGCTGCATGACATGGAGGTTATGCCGCCCCGTCCAGTCAGGTTTCTCCTTCAGTTCAAGAATCTCAAGATTGGTTTTCAGGATTGACAGAGGTGTCCGATATTCGTGGGAGATCATATCGATAAAGCGCTCCTGCTCGATTCGCAGGCTTTTCTCCTGATCAAGTACCTTAATCAGTTCGTGATTCATACCGGCAGCCATCTCTTTAGCACGCTGTTCTGATACCTGCGCAGCTTTTAATGCTTTCTTCTCCGCAGACATAACGCGCTCGGCAAAGGCCTGATTCAGCAAAAGCATGTGTAAGAGTGAAGTGAACTGGAAGATATGAATCGTAAAGATATTTTCCGGCAGCCAACCCAGCAACCGACTGAAATTGATGAAGACACCGGCTGCGGTCAGGAAGAGTGCAGAAAAAACGAACCAATCCCCAGCGGTTCCGCCCTTAAGCCTCAGGGCAAAACAAACCATCAGAGTGGTTGAGAAAAGGATCGCATTAATGCCAACAATCTGGCCGAGATATGCGTAGATATCAAAGGGCGATGTAATCGCCATAATTAAGCCAAGTACAGCCGTTAATTGAAGATAGCCTTTGACCCAGGAATTTAACGTTCTGGAACCATCGGACAAAAGGTAGATACAAAGCATACTGAAACAGAGGAAACCCAGCCCTGTGCCTGCACCACTGAATACATCGGAAAGGTAAGCAGGCGCATGCTCAAAGACGACAAAAAAGATCCCTGTGATCGGCATATAGGATGCCATGATGGTCAACAGGTAGAACGCATACCAAAAGTAGACCTTATCCCGCAGGCGATAAGCCACAAAAAGTGAGAAGGCCGCCAGAATAAAAGAGATAGTGGTAAAGCCCGCATAGAAAAACAGATACTTATTGCTATCACTCACCATAGCTTCATCAGTCAGAAGTACTGCATTCAGAGAGTGGGCAGTATTAGTTCTGACCCTGATGAAAATCTGATACTCGCCTAGCGCCCGAAATGACGGATAGGCCTGATAAGAACGGATGCTTTTCAGGGGGAAAAGCATTCTGAAATGAATATAGGGTTTCTCGGCGCTACTGGTGTGATCCCCCAGCGCAACCTTCTGATAACTGTCCGCATCCTTGGCATCGATCCCTGTCTGAAAATAAACATCCACCTCATTTAACTGAGAGGGAGACATCCAAAGATAATCGAAGGAATTTAACTCACTATCCGTCAGCTTCAAGCTTAGCCAGCTATTCGACAGGGTATAACCACGGCCTAAAGAGCCATCCAGAGGCTTAAAAGCATCATGTTCCAGGCGATTGATTACCTGCTGCAGCTCGAGAGGCTCTTCGGGATCATCGAGCCACATAAACCGGGCTGTCAGCCTTTGATCAGTATTGCTCCGTGCTTCGGGATGATTCGCCTGTGCAGGGGAGATAGAGAGCAACATCAAACCGATGACCAACATCATCACAAGCAGTGCGCGTAGTGGAGAAAAATCAGATCTGAAAATTGAGGGCACGAGCACAGTAAAGTCCTGCTGGGATGTTAAAGAGGCCTAAAGAGGTGGAATGCTAGCAGGTTTGTTCTTAAGGCACTACGCCGGTAAAAATCGGGGTCAGAATCCGTCAGTTTCTCAAGAGTGACAAGCCAGCAAGCCTTTACCAGAATATAAAAGCCCACATTAAAACAGCGAGTAACAACATGACCATTTCAGGCTATCTTAACCAGCTGCTGAAGGATGGACAGTTTTGGTTTCTGAAAGAAAGCGCCATGGATCTCTGGCTGATCAATAAAAACCCTCAGGTACTGCCTTATCTGGCTATCGCCTATCACTGTATGGATGAGGTTTCTGTTGGCCAACATTGGCTGCAACAGTGCCGCTGCTCCCTGCCAAGGGATGAACAAAAAGAGCTGGCCAACAGCATTGGTTGCCATGCTCCGGCAGATATAGAGCCTCAGATCCGTCTGATGCTAAACGAACTGGCAGCCTGATTCGGCTGCCAGAATTCACAATCTCGAATTGAAAGATCTTTAGTGCTCTCCTGACGCGAATATCCCCCAAAACACTAAGAAGCTGTCTGTAAGCGCCCGCTTTCATCCAGCATCTGAGCGGTTTCATCTGTCAGTTTCAGCCAGACAATCAGCACGGTGCCTGCAGCAACAAAACCACCTGCCAACCACAGCCCAATATCGTAATGACCGGTTTGCTCAGCCAGAATCCCGGTTAAAGCAGGCGCTATCATCTGAGCGGCTCCGTATGACAGCGTCATCTTTCCCATCAGCTTCGCCGGTTTGGAGGGATAAAGCCTGCCAGCCATCGTCAGAACCAAGCTGACACAACCAATGAAAGTACCGCCAAAGAGCAGCGCACTGAACAGTGCAACTTCAAGGGAGTGGAAAAAGGTCGGCAGAATAATACCCGCTATCTGAAGGCTATATGCCATGATGAGGGCATTCAGATAGCCCACTTTTCGGGCAATCAGATCCCAGTTCATCACTGCAGGGGCGGCAGCCAAACCGACAACCGCAAAGGTCAGCGCCCCCATTCCGGTCAACTGCGGAATACGCTCAACGATGGTCACAATAAAGGTCGCACTGATTACATAGCCATAACCGGCGCAAAAATAAGCCGTCAGCATCAGCCACATAAACTTTTTCGTTGGCGGCATATCCTGCATATTCTGACCACCGCCCTGCGCCTGACTCATATCCGGCTTGGGTAACCAACTCCATGCGGGAACAGCCAACACAGCGGCCAAAGCACCAAACCAGAGCCATTGATGTTGCCAGCTCTGTCCTAACTGCAACATCAGCTCTACAAACAGAGCGGCAACCATGATACCAATGCCGACACCGGCAAAGTGGATACCCAGTTCACTGCGATGACCATGACGAATCAGCCAGTTCAGAATCAGACCCGATGCGATCAACATAGAGCCAGCACTGCTTAAACCGGAGAAGAAACGCAGGATCACCCAAAGCCAGAAGTTCTCGGTCATCGCCATCAGGATTGTAGTGACAACCGCCAGCACCAGCCCGACCCGATAGAGCAGATCCTTCAACCGCAGATCACTCAGTGACGCGGCCAATAAAGCACCTGCCATATAGCCGGCATAATTAACCGCTGCTAACCAGCCACCTTCAATATCACCGATCCAGGTCTGTTGCTGCATAACCGGCAACAAGGGTGTATATGAGAATCGTGCAATACCGATGCAGATGATCTGACTGAAAACCCCAGCCAGTAGCACCTGAAAACGCTGAACCTGCCCCATGGTGAACTCCTTATATTAGAGCCCTCCACCATAAGACAGCCCAGCCATCAATAGAAATGAATTAAACTGATACCTGTAATCTCAAAAAAAGATACTTAGTGTTTTTGCCAGGATAAAAGCAAAGAAGCCCGCCACTGCAAGTTGCAGTGGCGGGCTTCTTTCTTTCAACGCAGAGGCTCAGCTATCAGCTATAACCAAGGCTCTGAAAGCACTTGAACATGGCGTTCAGGCACTTTGTTACACGATTCAGGACGCTACCGTCTGAGGCTTTACACGCCCCATCAGAACAAAGAATGCCAGAACCATAACCGTTGGCAGAACCCATGCCAGACCAAGATCATACAGTGGCATAAAACTCAGATCAGGCAGTTTAACGCCAGCAGCTTTCAGACCTTCAAGCACACCAAAGAACAATGAAACCGACAGCGTCAGTGCCAATGCTGGCTTTTTCATACCGATCTGGCCAGAGAACACACTGAACAGCATCAGAGCAACAGCAATCGGATAAACCGATACCAGAACAGGAATACTCAGTTCAATCAGCACACCCAGTTCAAGGTTTGCCATCATGATGCAGAAAACAGCATTGATCACGACATAGCCCGCATAAGGGATTGGCGTCAATTGAGAGAAATAATCAGAGCACGCACTCAGCAGACCAACCGCTGTGGTCAGACACGCCAGAGTGATCACGCCAGACAACACGATTAGCCCAAGAGTACCGAACTCATTTGCGACAAACGCGGTCAGAATTGCGCCACCAGAACTGGCGCCTTCAACACCGAAACCTGCGCCCAGGAAGAACAGAGAAACATAAACAAACGCCAGACCCGCTGCAGCAATCAGGGCTGCAATCACCAGATAACGGTACTGGTTAGCGGAATCGGTCACACCCTTCTTATTCAGTAGATCAACAATCAGCATACCGAACATAATGGAAGCCAATGCATCCATGGTGCTGTAGCCATCCAGAATACCTTTCGCGAAAGGGGCTTCAAGGTAGGCTGCATCCGTTGGCAACACCTGACCACCACTGGCTGTCAGTACCGCAAAGGAAAGCGCGACCAACAGCACGATCAACAGAGGTGTCAGCACCTTACCGATGGAATCCATCAGCTTGCCCGGAAAAAGAGCCAGCAGTGATGCCACCGCAAAAAACAGCAGCGAATAACCAAACTGACTGATCAGAGGCTCTTCACCAAACGGCTTGATACCTAACTCAAACGCCACCAGACCAGTACGTGGAGCGGCAATCAGAGGCCCAATAATGATGAAAATAGCAACGGAGATAAAAATGCCGATACCCGGATGCAGCATTTTTGTCATTTGAGAAATACCGCCACCGGCTTTAGCCACAGCAAAAAGCCCTAAAAGCGGTAAGCCTACTGCAGTCAGCAGAAAGCCCAGCATGGTAGGCACAACCTCTTCGCCTGCCAACATACCCGCCATGGTCGGGAAGATGATGTTCCCCGCCCCCAGAAAGAAGGCGAAAGTCATAAAACCTAAACCAAGCACATCAAATGGTTTTAATTGCTTATCCAAAACAAACCTCAGTCGCTTTTGCACTAATCTTTACGGCTCGCGCAATAAAAAAGGCCAGCCTTTCTAATAGAAAAGCGGCCTTTTATACCAGCAGATCTGCAAATAGCAACCAAAAGCACCTAACCAACTAAGTTAAGCTCAACTTTTAGTCGTTAGAGCACAACTTTAAATACTATTTAGTCGATTTCACCAACTGTTTACCCAGCATCGCCAGAATTCCGCCCCCTGTAATCAGAGCAATCCCCAACCAGGTATTCAGGGACAAGACCTCACCCCAAAGCCACCAGCCCATCAGGGCAGCAAACGCGACAGAGCCATAGGTAAAAGGCCCTAGCTGACCGGCTGGTGCCAAACCATAAGCTTTACTGAGAAATAGCTGAGCCAACGTTGAAGTCCCTGCGACAACAAACAACCAGATCAGGGTCTGCCAACCAATAGGCTGCCAAACCATTAAGGCCGGGATAAAAGAGAAGATCGCGCTGAAAAAGGCAAAGTAGAAAACGATACGCTGAGCGGGTTCCGTGGTTCTCATCTTACGAATGGTGACTTTTGCCAGGGCTCCCAGACAAGCGCCCCCTAATGCGATCAGCACCGCCACATTCAGCTTTCCTTCCTGAGGATTCAGCACAAGAAAAGTACCAGCAAAACCGATCAGAATCGCCAGTTTCACCACAGTCGGAATACGCTCCCCAAGCCAGATAAAAGCGATCACAGGGATAAAGAAAGGCGCCGTTTGCTTCAGTAGGGCAGCCTGAGCTAAGGGCAGATAGCCCCAGGAATAGAACAGACACGTCATCGCCGTTACACCGACACCGGCCCGCATCAGATGCAAACGAATACGACTGGTTTTGATCGCATCGAGCCCGTTGCGCATCAGCCAGGGTAACAGGATGACCAGCCCCAGAGCATTGCGGAAAAACACAATCATCTGCACGGGTACATCATCAGCGATATGTTTTACCACCATGCCGGACAGCACCAGAAACAACTCTGAGATCAGAATCAGACCGGCCCCCAGCACCAAAGCCGAACGATGCTCATCTACTACCTGGGAAGGGTTCTGCACAAAGACCTCTCTACGTGTTTAGGTATTGGCTTAATACGCCTTAATACCTGCCTCTAAAAATAAAAGAGGGTGGATTCTATCCTGCTAAATCAGAAATTCCAGTGATAAGAAACAGCTTTAGACGAAAGAGGTCATTTGTGGCGCAACTCATTATGCATCAAGGCGTTAGGGGAATATCTGTCGAAATGAAAACAAAACCTCAAACTGCAAAAATTACAATAAAAACGGCGTTTTTTTAGGGCTGCGGTCTATTTTCTTGAAGTACTTTTGCTATACTTGCGCGCAAATCAAATCTGATTGAAAGCGCAGTACCTCTTTCTAAAAGGCTTAAGTGCCTTTTTTTGGTGGGGCTGACGCGCAAATTAACCTGACTGTATAGCGTAGAAACATGTCAAACTTAGATCACTATCGTAACATTGGTATCTTTGCCCACGTTGACGCGGGTAAGACCACTACAACTGAACGTATCCTTAAACTGACCGGTATGATCCACAAGATCGGTGAGGTTCACGATGGTGAATCTACCACTGACTTCATGGAGCAGGAAGCCGAGCGTGGTATTACTATTCAGTCTGCGGCAGTAAGCTGCTTCTGGAAAAACCACCGCTTCAACGTTATTGATACTCCTGGGCACGTTGACTTCACCGTTGAAGTATACCGTTCCCTGAAAGTACTGGATGGTGGTATCGGCGTATTCTGTGGTTCCGGTGGTGTTGAGCCTCAGTCCGAAACCAACTGGCGCTATGCAAACGAATCTGAAGTTGCTCGTCTGATCTTCGTAAACAAGCTGGACCGTATGGGTGCAGACTTCTTCCGCGTTGTTGATCAGGTGAAAAACGTTCTGGGTGCAAACCCTCTGGTTATGACTCTGCCAATCGGTATCGAAGATGATTTCACTGGCGTTGTAGACGTACTGACCAAGAAAGCCTACATCTGGGATGACTCCGGCGAGCCAGAAAACTACGAAATCACTGATGTTCCTGCAGACATGCTGGACCAGCTGGAAGAATACCATGAGATGCTTGTTGAGACTGCTGTAGAGCAGGACGACGACCTGATGGAAGCTTACATGGAAGGTGAAATGCCTTCTATTGAAGACCTGAAGCGTTGTATCCGCAAAGGTACTCGTGACCTGGCATTCTTCCCTACCTTCTGTGGCTCTGCATTCAAGAACAAAGGTATGCAGCTGGTACTGGATGGCGTTGTAGATTACCTGCCTTCTCCAACTGAAGTTGATCCTCAGCCTCTGACTGATAAAGAGACTGGCGAGCCAACTGGTGAAGTTGCAACTGTATCTGTTGACGAGCCTTTCCGTGCTCTGGCGTTCAAGATCATGGACGACCGTTTCGGTGCTCTGACCTTTATCCGTATTTACTCCGGTAAACTGAACAAAGGCGACACTGTACTGAACTCTGCAACTGGCAAAACAGAGCGTATCGGCCGTATGGTTGAGATGCAGGCTGATGACCGTAACGAGCTGAGCTCTGCTCAGGCTGGTGACATCATCGCTGTTGTAGGTATGAAGAACGTTCAGACTGGTCACACTCTGTGTGATGTTAAGCACGAATGTACTCTGGAAGCTATGATCTTCCCTGAACCAGTAATCTCCATCGCGGTTGCTCCTAAGGACAAAGGTTCTTCTGAGAAACTGGGTGTTGCACTGGGTAAAATGGTTGCAGAAGATCCATCCTTCCAGGTTGAAACTGACGAAGATTCCGGTGAGACCATCCTGAAAGGTATGGGCGAACTGCACCTGGATATTAAAGTAGACATCCTGAAGCGTACTTTCGGTATCGAGCTGGTTGTTGGTGCTCCGCAGGTTGCATACCGTGAGACTATCACTCAGCCAATCGAAGACAGTTACACCCACAAGAAGCAGTCTGGTGGTTCCGGTCAGTTCGGTAAGATCGACTACCGTATCAAGCCAGGTGAAGTTGCTTCCGGCTTCAAGTTCACCTCTACAGTTGTTGGTGGTAACGTTCCTAAGGAATTCTTCCCAGCGATTGAGAAAGGCTTCGCTAGCATGATGGAGCAAGGCCCTCTGGCTGGCTTCCCTGTGCTGGACGTTGAAGTTGAGCTGTACGACGGTGGCTTCCACGCAGTTGACTCCTCTGCAATTGCGTTTGAAATCGCCGCTAAAGGTGCATTCCGTCAATCCATGCCTAAAGCTGGCCCTCAGCTGCTGGAACCTATCATGAAGGTTGACGTGTTCACTCCTGACGACAACGTAGGTGACGTTATTGGTGACCTGAACCGTCGTCGTGGCATGATCAAAGACCAGGAAGCTGGTGCAATGGGCGTTCGCATCAAGGCTGACGTACCTCTGTCCGAAATGTTCGGCTACATCGGTCACCTGCGTACCATCACTTCAGGCCGTGGTCAGTTCTCTATGGAGTTCAGCCACTACTCAGCTTGCCCAGCGAACGTTGCTGAGAAAGTTATTGCTGAAGTTAAAGAGCGTAACGCTAAGAAGTAATTCTGACTGGCAGGCTTTGCCTGCCGTTCTGAACTATTTCACCCAAAACCCCGGGGCATCGCCGCCGGGGTTTTATTTTGTCTGTCCTATTCTGCAGACAATCGCACACCGACCGGAACTCTTATGAACCGTAAAAAGAAACTGAACCAGATCCTGACCAAAAAAGCCAAACGCGCCCAAAGCAAAAAAGCATTTGAAAGCGGCGGCTGCAATAAGCATCGTTATATCTCCAAGGCAGAGCGGGCAAAGATGGAAGCTGAAGAAGCTGCACAGAATGAGACCGAGCAGCCTGCAAGCGAATAAACGGAAAAGTAGCTAACTATGGCGAAGATACGGGAAGCAGAAACAAAAACAGCTTCCCGAAGGAAGCCGCTCTCAGTACCAGTCAGACGGAAGTGATCAACAAATCACTTGAAAAAGCGCATGGTCAGAATAGTCTGCGACCAGAACTTCCACTGACCGCCTTCTTTCTTGAACGCCTGCAGTAGCTCAAGCTGATTGTTATTAAAGGCACCTGCCCCGCCCACTTTCCGGGTTGTCTGACTCACCTTAACCACCGCAAACTCTCCGGTCATTCCGACAAATTCGTAGTCATTCAGCTCGTAGGTCAGATCGTACTGCTGAAAAAGTGGCGCCACCTGCTGGCGGGTTGCCTGATAGCTTGGCGACTGTCGATGGATCGTATTCATCATACGCTCCATATCCTCACTTTGGGTTGCCGTCATATTTTCCTCTACGACCGCTTTCACATCCTCTGCAACGCCCGCAAATACTGACGAAGAAATGGCTGTCAGTACAACCAAAAAACCAACACGAAAAAACTTAACCATAGTAATGTCCTTGATTATGGATTTGGCCGAAGCCTTAGTGATCATAGTAACGGTTAACCCTGCTGTAATAAAACCACTCTTAGCGATTAACCCTTATTCCTCCGCACCATCGAACCGATAGTAAAAGCCCTTGTCACAATATTGTCATTTGAAATTCATATTAGGAATCATGATACTGAATGACGTCATTACATCATGACCTCAAAGGAACGGCTTATGGCAACGCAAGAAACGGAACTTCCTGCAGACAGCAACCACAAGAAAAAAAACACCTCGCTTCGCCTCGACAGCAAGACACTGAAAGCACTTAAAATTCGAGCTATTGAAGAAGACACCAGCGTTCAGAAGCTGATCGAAAACCTGATACAAGCCTACCTTGACGGACGAATCACATTTATCAAAGGGAAGTAAACGCGACATGACCGCCCACTCGCGCTGGCTGATAAAAGACAGCGAATCCACCGAACTGCTTCTGGAACAGTATCGCCATAAATTCAACCTGGAACCGATGCAGATCCGCCATGAAACCCTGAGTTTCTACGATGACTTTGAATGGCATCTGTGGCGCAAAAATCAGCTCTTAGCCAGCAATAATCAGGGCTTGGTTCTGCGGGTTGATAATTCCCTGCTGAGTTTCTTTGATCGGGAGAAGCCCCCGGTTTTCGCCAAGGATTTCGACAATCCCCAACTGAGAGAAGCTCTGCAGAAGCTCACCAAGGGACGACGCCTTTTCCCGATGGCAGAACTTGAGGTCGAGTTTTGCCAATACGCTGTTCGCAATAAAGACCTGAAGAAGGTTTGCGACCTGAATGTCATTCTGACCGGTTACGGCACTATGGTTGAGCTTAAGGCTCTCAGAGGCTACGACAAAGAGTACCGCCAGTGTCTTAATATCGTACTCAATGGCGAACCCAACGAGCTGGAACACCATATTTTCCTCAACAGCCTCAAACTGCTGGGCATTCACCCCAGTGACTACACTGCACGCCCTAAATTCAAACTGGCTCCGGAACTGGATACCTGCGATGCCATTGCCCTGATCGCTCAGAAACTCTGGCATAACGTCAGAAGCAACGAAGAAGGTATCATCAGAGACTGGGATATCCAGTTCCTGCATCAGTATCGTGTTGCCCTACGCCGAATGCGCGCTTTGTTCAGCCAGATGAAACAAAGTCTGGGCAAAGAAGAAAGCCAATGGTTTAAAACCCATTTAGCTGAACTTGCCAGACCTACGAACCGACTCCGGGATCTGGATGTTTATCTGAAATCAGAAGAGAACTATCTGTCACTGATTCCCCATAGTTTCCATGAAGGTCTTCAGAAACTCTTTAAAGACCTTTCCCGCGAGCGTCATCAGGAACAGAAGAAACTTGCCGCAGAACTGAGAAGCCCGGAATACCGCAGCAAAATCAGCCTGCTGGAATCTCATCTGGCACTTTGCCCGAAATCACCGACGAAAAAGGGTCACAAGCCGGTTCTAAAACTGGCGGCCCGCCAGATTATCAGTCGCTATAACGCCATCTCCATGGACGCACTGGAGATCACGGACACCTCACCGGATGAGCAGGTGCATGAGGTTCGCCTTGGCTGCAAAAAACTGCGCTACCTGCTGGAATTCTTTGCCGATCTGTTCCCGAAACAACAGATACGCCTACTGTTAAAAGCACTGAAACAACTGCAGGATAATCTGGGTGAATTTAATGATCTCTCCGTGCAACGGGAAAGCCTTGAGCAGTATCTTGAGCAAAATAAAGTCGCCCCGGATACCCAAGCCGCGATACATGCTCTTAACGGTGTGCTCTACAATCGCCAGCAGCAGGAAAGAGCCCGCGTTCGGGCACAACTGGAAAGTTTTTTAAGTGAAGACGTTCGTCAGGGAGTCGAGTCACTGATGCCAAAACCTACTGCACCCGAGACGAAAACAGGGAGGTTATCCGTATGAAAACACTGGCCTGCTACAGCATTAAAGGTGGCGTAGGAAAAACCGCCTCCTCCGTAAACCTGGCTTATCTGGCGGCTCAGGCGGGTTATCGCACCCTTCTGATTGACCTGGACTCACAGGGCGCATCATCTTTTTACTTCCGTGTGCGCCCAAGCAAAAAGAACTGGGGTAAGCGTTTCTTCAAAACCTATGAACAGCTGCTGAAACAGATCAAAGCCTCAGATTTTGAACATCTGGATATCATTCCCGCCCACGAATCCTTCCGCCATTTTGATGCCTTACTGAGCGATCAGGGTAAACGGGAGCTTCGCCTTAAACGGGTACTAAAAGGCCTGAAAAAAGAGTACGACCTGATTGTCCTCGATTGCCCACCGACCCTGAGCTACCTGAGCGAAGCGGTGTTCCACGCCGCCAATATGATCGTTGTTCCTGTGATTCCGACAACACTCTCTGAACGCACCTATGAGCAACTGCAGGACTTCTTCGGTAAACATGGCTTACCGACTAAGATGATTTACCCTTTCTTCTCTATGGTTCAGCGCCAGAAGCAACTGCATAAGAGCACCATTGAGCGCATGCAGGACGATACCCCCCGTCTGCTGGACACCCTTATTCCCTTCTCTACCGACATCGAAAAAATGGGTGAACACAGATCCCCTGTCAGCTGCTTTGCCGCGAGATCTGCCGGTGGACAGGCCTATGAGGAACTCTGGCAGGAGATTTCACGCAAGCTGAAGAAACTCTGAGCGGATAAGCAGGGAAGCTGACCATGGCAAAGAAAAAGGGGCGTTTAAAAATTGCTGCACTGCCGATTCGCTATCACAAAAAGAAAGGCCTGCAGATCTGCCTGATCACGTCCCGAAAACGCGGCTATTGGATTGTGCCGACAGGGAAGCCGGAAAAGAAACTGAGCGACGCGGATGTGGCTCAGCTTGAAGCCTATGAAGAAGCTGGCGTCTTGGGTCGCGCCAGCAGAAAGCAAAGCTTCAGACATAGCACCTGCTCGCTCAGGAAACAGCTACATCGCAATCTGAAACTCTACCCGCTGAAAGTCCGTAAGGAGCTGAAACGCTGGCCGGAAGCCGGTCAGCGTCGACGTAAATGGATCAAAGTCAGCAAATTAGCTCTGCATCTGGGAGATGCCTCACTCGCTAAAAAGATCAGCGACCAGCTTCTGTGACCCAGTGAATCTGATCAGCCAGTCTGACGGCTGGCAAAAATCTCCCGGGCTTTCTCAAACTTCATCATGTTAAGAAACAGCGGATCCTGCATCATCATTTCGGTATTTACAGATAACGAAGGTTTTACCGCTGCCTCGTAATCCGCCTGATCCATCGCATCCTCACTCTTACGGATATAGCCACCGCTCAACTGAGCAATCATCTCTGCTCTCGCCCGTGCCAGTTCAGGCCCTTTAGCCACTCCCGGAGGATTAAGGCCTGCAGCAGCTAAAAGCTGATGCTGGGCATGAAATGCATTACTGGTTGAGAGATAACCATTGTTATCAATCGTAGCCACCACCTGACCACGAACAACAACTTCTGCGTAGGTATTATTAACAGGATTGCCCTGATAGTTTTCTATCTGCTGATATCGGGATTGGAGAAAACTCAGATTACTTTCAACAATCTGACGGAAGGTTTTATCCGGCAGCTCATCCAGACTCTTTAGCTGAGTGGGTTCAAAGCGATGTGCCAGGTTCTGATCGGTCTCAATTCGCATCGTAAGCTCCTTCTTCGATAACAAACTCACAAACCTTAAATAGCAAGGATTGCCGCTTTTCTGTACGTCAGAACTTCCAGCAAGAAATATTCCGTCTGCCCAGCATCGGTTAATTCCATAATGAAAGAAGCCCGACTGCCAATGATCAGCAGTCGGGCTTTATCAAGGTGGACATCCCTGTCCGGATAAAAAAGGTGGACTAACGAGTTAATGCTTTGAACGATCTGACGCTTTTAGTGATCAACCATCAGCGACCGGCAACCAGTCGGCACTTGGATTCCGCCAATGGACGAAACGCCTGATCAGCCGGAATGGTGCGCAGAATCTTAAACAGATCCCACTCGCCATTTGATTCAGATGGCTTTTTCACCTCTGCCAGATACATATCGTGGATCATGCGGCCATCATCACGGATGCGTCCGTTGGTTGCGAAGAAGTCATTGATTGGATTCTTCTTCATATCTGCTAGCACAGCGTCTGCTGCATCTGTACCGGTACGTTGCACCGAGTTCAGATAGTGCATGGTGGATGAGTAGATACCTGCGTGTACCATCGTTGGCATGGAACCGGTTTCTTCAAAAAAGCGCTTCGACCAGGCGCGGGTTTCTGGAGTGCGATCCCAGTAGAAACCTGTGGTCAGCTGAAGTCCCTGCGTTGTTTCAAGGCCCAGACTCTTCACGTCATGCAGGAAGACCAGAAGCCCCGCCAGTTTCTGGCCGGACTCAACAACACCAAACTCTTTTGCCGTTTTCAGGGCATTGATGGTGTCAGCACCGGCATTGGCCAGACCCACAATCTTGGCTCCGGATGCCTGCGCCTGCAGAATAAATGAGGAGAAATCACTGGTTGCTAACGGGTGACGAACACCGCCAACGACCTGACCACCACTGCCTTTCACAACCGCTGAAACATCACCTTCCATCGCATGACCAAAGGCATAATCTGCGGTCAGGAAGAACCAGCTATCGCCGCCCTCTTTTACCACAGCCTCGCCTGTTCCATGGGCCAGCGCGTAAGTATCATAAACGTAATGCACCGAGTTCGGCGTGCAGTACTGGTTGGTAATCGATGAAGAGGCCGAACCGGAAACAATCGACAGCTTGCCCTTGGCTTCCACTACCTTGTTCACGGCGATGGTCACCGCAGAGGAAACCATACCCGCCACCAGATCAATATTATCGGTATCGATCCACTGACGAACCTTATTGGCACCGATATCCGGCTTATTCTGATCATCCGCAGCAACAATGGTGATCTTCTTGCCATTCACCTTGCCACCAAAGTCCGCGATTGCCATTTTGGCTGCTATCAGGCCGTTCGGGCCTGCCAACGGACTGTAGGTGCCGGACATATCAGCGATATAACCAATGCGGACTTCATTATCAGACATACCAGCGGCGTGGGCACCGGAGGAGATAGCCAGAGCAGAAAGCACGCCAGCAGAAAGCTGTTTCAGGTTAAATCCTTGTTTCAGTTTTAAACGCATAGGGTCTTCCTTTGTTCTTGTTGTTGTTTTTAAGGTTGTTTTATCAGTTCTTGCGCGTACAAAGCTCACTGCAGTCACAGTGAGCGGGTAAAACGTCAAACAGAGGTTCTATAAGATCAATTTGAAAGCCGGATCAGGCGGACTGAGCAAACTGATCTCTCAGGGTTCGCTTGAGTAATTTTCCTGCAGTGTTCTTCGGTAGCTGTTCAACAAAGTGCACCTGTTTTGGCACCTTGAAAGCCGCCAGATGCTCTTTGGCGTGACTGATCAGCACCGTCTCATCAACATCGACATCCGGCTTCAGCACCACCACAGCGGCAATCGCTTCGATCCACTTCTCATCCGGCACACCGATGACAGCAACCTCAGCGATGGATGGATGCGTGTAGAGGGCTTCTTCCACATCGCGACTGGCCACCAGCACACCACCGGTATTCACCACATCCTTGATGCGGTCGACGATATAGATAAAGCCTTCTTCATCCTGAATCCCCAGATCACCGGAATGGAACCAGCCATCTTTAAAGGCTTCTGCTGTCTCTTCCGGTTTATTCCAGTAACCCACCATCAGATGCGGTGACTGATGCACTAATTCCCCCTGTTGCCCCGGCGCACAATCTTCCCCGCTGACAGGATCAACAATACGGGTGCACACCGAAGACACAGGACGACCACAGGAACTCGGGCGGGCCTTGTGCTCCGCCGGTGTCAGAACTGTAGCCAAAGGTGCAATCTCGCTCTGGCCATAGCAGTTATACAGACCGGACTCCGGCAGACGCTGCTCCAGCTCATGCACAATGGGCTCCGGCATGATGGATGCGCCGTAATAGAGTTTCTGCAGATGTTGCAGCTCAGCATCTACAAAATCGGCATGACGCAGCAGGGCGATCCAGACCGTTGGCGGTGCAAAGAAGGAGTTCAGTTTCTCCTCTTTCAGCAGTTTCAGAATCAGGTCTGGTGTTGGGGTATCGATCAGGTAGGAGAAGGAGCCTGACAACAGCGCAGGCATACTGAACACATGCATCTGAGCAGAGTGATACAGCGGCAGCGCAGCCAGTCCACGATCATCCGGTGCGATATCCAGATGATTAATACAACTGGCGTATTCCGACATCAGGGAGCGATGGGTATGCATGGCACCTTTCGGATCCGAGGTGGTGCCGGAAGTGTAGAGAATCTGCACCACATCACTATCACTCAGTTCACGTTCCGGCGCGGCAGAATTCAGAGATGAATCCAGAGCAACCGTCAGAATATCCAGCTTTTCATCAGAGGTTGCAGCAGGGTCAGCGGCATGCAGACTGCCATGCAGGGTCAGATCAACCTGATCATAAACCTCATCAATATGGGCTTTCAGGCTGGAGTCAGAAAACAGGGCTTTAGCGCCGGACTGATTCAGCACATAGAGGAGCTCCTCTTTTACCAGCGCAAAATTCACCGGTACATGAATCAGACCCGCTTTGGCGCAGGCGAGGAAAAGCAGCAGGTAAGCATCGGAGTTTTTACCGTAAGCGGCAACGCGATCACCTTTATCCAGACCCGCTGCAATCAGGTGGTTCGCCACACGATTAACAGCCAAATTCAGTTCTGAAAAGCTCCATCGACGGTCCGCATACTGCAGAGCTATCTTGGTATTATTTCGGCGGGCGGAGCGTTCCAGACCATCGCCGATGGTGTTGCGGGTAGCACGGGCAATTACTTGAGCCATATCCATGGTCGACATGCGACACCTCTCTTCTTACTTATTGTTTTTGTATTAAAAGAATCGTTATAAGAGTTTTTTCAGAACAGGCGTCAGCTAGTTAATAACGCCTGATCGGTGCGAACAATGGCCGTAACGGTCGTTTTTATTGACCGAAACGGCCAAATTGATCAAAACCCCACAGGTTATCTCACCTTAGTTTTGCAGGGGCTTTCCGGTGGATAACAGGTGCAGCATGCGGGCAAGACAGCCCTCCTGCTGCGCCAGCTTGAGATCAGTCGCAAGCTCCAGCTCATCAAATGCCTGATACCAGCCTTCACTGCTCGCCTGATTCAGCAGGCACAATAATGACTGCTCCAGATGCTCCTGATAGGTGGTTTGTTCAGAGGTTTGACCCGAGATCGCTTCAGGCTGGAAAGCGGTCAAAACCGGTAACTCAGAGTCAACAGTGACCGTCTCACCTTTGGCTTTAAGTGATCGGGCAACAGCAATAGCATCCCCCAGCAGACGATCGGCGTTCATGCTGACATCGCTGCGTTCTGAGACAAAGCCCAGCGCCTGCGCCTCCAAAGCGGAGTAACTGACCCGGGCAGATCTCAGGGTGTTAAAGCAGTGTTCAATCGCCCGATCAGCCCCCATCAGCCGACTTGAGTGAGCCAACAGCTTTTTACAGCCACCCCAGCCGGGAACAATCCCCACCTGAGCTTCCACCAGCCCCAACTGAGCTTCTGCCGCCAGCTGCACATGATGACAGTGCATCAGCAGCTCTACCCCACCGCCGAGCGCCTTACCGGCCACTGCAGCGACGACAGGCACCGGCGATGCTTCGATACGCTGAAACAGCTGCTGTCCACGACGGATATAGTCTTCCAGGCCTCCGGACTCTCTCAGCTGCATAAACTCTTTCAGATCCGCACCTGCAGCAAAGACAGCCCCGCTACTGGCGATCAATAAGGCCTGATTGCCCTCAATAGCCTGACCCAAAGCAGCTTCCAGCTCATCCAGCAGCGTGGTGCTCAGGGCGTTAATTCGGGCGGAGAGTTCAAGGCAAAGCAGCTCATCATCCAACTGCCAGAGTCGGCTAAATTGACCTTCTATCAACGCTTGACCCTGAGTCAGATCGGACCAGTGCACTATGCCTTCAGCACGCTGAATAGGCTGATAGCCCCCGGTCAGATTGAGCTGATGGCTGGTTAGCTGATGATCCACACCTTCCAGCGTGCAATAACCTGATTTGTGGTCTTCTGAGGCCTGTTGCAGCCAGGGTGCTGTTTCGGCAAAAGAATCAGGATCGCCTTTCTGCTCTTTCTTAAGCAGAGCATCAAAGGTTCCAGCGCCTATCTTGTCTCTCAGCTCAAAAGGGCCGAAACGCCAGTTGTAGCCCAGACGCATGGCGGTATCGATAGCATCAATATCCTCCGCCACATCCGGTAACAGGGAGGCCGCATAGGCCACAACCCGACTCAACACACGTCGGGCATATTCGCCGCCCTTATCTTCTGTCTGAACCAGTGCCGGCAGCGCACCCGGTTTGAGCTTGAGGCTCGACCAGTCCGGCAGGTCTGCCAGAGGCTGATATTCAAGATTGCCGAGATTCAGCTGGAGCGGCTGTTTATTTCCGGCCTCATCCTGAGTCTGTCGATAAAAGCCCTGCAGCACCCTGCCCTTACGGCCATGCCAGCCGTTTTCGATCATGGTACTGATAATGTCTGGTGACTTGGCGTATCGCTGGAAAGCATCTTCTTCCGGCAGCAGACGACTGAGGCTTGTGGTTACCTCAGGCATGAGGTCGATACCACACAGATCCCAAAGCCCGAAAACGCCGGTCTTAGGGAAACCACACAGCTGCATAATCTGGTCGGCCTGACGCACATCCAGTTCCAGCGCCATCGCTTCCTGAAGGGCAACCTGCATCCAGTACACCCCAAGACGGTTTGCGATAAAGCCCGGGCGATCCGCACAGGTGATCACGGTTTTACCCATGGCTTTGTCGTTGAAGCTTTTAAGTGCCGCCAGTCCTTCTGGCGAAGTTTCATCCGTGGAGACAAACTCCACCAGTCGCATATAGCGCGGCGGGTTAAAGAAGTGAGTCACGACAAAGTGCTTACGAAAGCCCTCACTCATCCCTTCCAGCAGATGACGCAGTGGCAGGGTGGAGGTATTGGATGACACCATGCAGTGCGGTGCCCGAACCTGATCGATCTTGCGGTACAGCGCCTGTTTGATATCCAGGCGCTCGACAATGGCTTCCACGATCCAGTCCTGATCAGCCAGCTCTGCCAGATGATCCTCGGTATTACCCACTGAGATCCGATCCGCCACTTCAGCAGACATCAGTGCACCTCGTGAGCCTGCGTTTAGCATACGTGCCAACGCATCAGCAGCGATCTGGCTGCGCTCGACAGGATTCGCGCCTTCAGAGGCGCGATCCAACAGCAGCACCTGCGCACCGGCATTGGCCGCCTGCGCTGCGATGCCAGCGCCCATAACTCCGGCACCGATCACCGCCACCCGGCGGATTTGAAGTTCAGCCATCAGTTACGCTCCTTGAGGTTTTCGACAATCAGCGCAATCCCCTGTCCGCCACCGATACACATGGTGATAAGGCCATAACGACCACCGATGCGCTCCAGTTCATAAAGGGCTTTCAGGGTGATAATGGAACCGGTTGCTCCCACCGGGTGACCGTGAGCCACGGCACCGCCATTAGGGTTTACCTTGGCAGGATCCAGTCCGAGGGATTCCGTCACCGCCATCGCTTGGGCGGCAAAAGCTTCGTTGGATTCGATCAGATCCAGATCAGCAACCGTCAGACCGGCTTTTTCCAGTGCGATCTTCACCGCAGGAATCGGCCCCAGCCCCATCACATCCGGCTCAACACCGGCAAAGGCGTAACTGACAAAACGGGCACGGGGTTTCAGGCCACGGCGCTCCGCTTCCGCCTGTGAGGTCAGCACCAGTGCCGCTGCACCATCGTTAATGCCCGAGGCGTTACCAGCCGTTACCAGTCCCTCTTTCTTAAAGGCGGGCTTCAGGCTGGCCAGACCTTCGGCGGTAATATCAGCTCTGACATGTTCATCGGTTGCAAACAGACGTGTTTCCCGTTTATGGCGGATTTCTACCGGCACAATCTGAGAGTCAAACAGCCCCTCTTTGATCGCGGTGCTGGCTCGCTGATGGCTGGTCAGAGCGAAGGCATCCAACTGCTCACGGCTGTATCCGTATCGGCCAGCGATATTTTCTGCGGTGATACCCATGTGGCCGCTATCGAAGGGATCACTCAGAATATCCAGCGTCATATCCAGAGTTTTACCGTCACCCATACGCTGACCAAAGCGCATATTGGGCAGCAGATACGCCCCCTGACTCATACTTTCCGCCCCACCAGCCAGCGCTATGCGGCTGTCACCGGCAGCAATCATCTGAGCGGCAGAGATCAGCGACTGCACAGAAGAACCGCACAGACGGTTTACATTCAGCGCCGCAGATTCCACCGGCAAACCGGCATTGAGAGCGATATGACGGGAAAGGTACACATCCTGCGGTGAGGTAGTAATGATATGGCCAAAGACCGAATGGTCGATCTCACTAGCCGGTACACCAGAGCGTTTGATCGCTTCTTTAGCCGCAAAAGTGCCCAGCTCCGCAGGTGTAAACTGGCTCAGGGAGCCACCAAAAGAGCCTATCGCGGTGCGGGCACCATCCAAAATAACGACCTGGGTTAAACCAAACAGGGTTAAATCAAACTGAGTTAAATCTGTTGCAGACATCGCTAAATCCTTCGCAGTTATTCTTGTTTTAATCGGGAGTTTGGGACGGGCAGACTGTTAAATCAGACCCAAAAAGAGATCAGCGCCCCAGCAAAGAACGGGCGATCACCTCTTTCATAATTTCGGAGGTACCGGCATAAATCGTCTGAATACGGGCATCAACGTAGAAGCGGGAGATCGGATATTCGGTGGTGTAACCGTAGCCGCCGAACAGCTGCAGGCATTCATCGATGGTTTTGCACTGCATCTCACTCAGCATGAGTTTCAGGGTGGCGGCGTCGGTAGCGCTCATCGCACCTTCGCTGTAACGCTGCATACACTGGTTAAAGTAAGCTCGTCCCAGCTCGATCTGGGCTTTCACTTCTGCCAGTTTGAAGCGGGTATTCTGAAAATCGCCTATCCGCTGACCAAAGGCTTTGCGCTCCTGCACATAATCCAGCGTCAGTTGCAGTGCCCCTTCCATCGCGCCTAATGCCTGAGAGGCGACACCAAGACGCTCCCGGGGCAACTCCTGCATCAGGTAGACAAAACCCTTGTTCAACTCACCCAGTAAGGCATCTTCCGGCACGATCAGATCTTCAAAGAAGAGTTCTGCGGTATCGCTGGAATGCTGGCCGATCTTGTGAATGCCCTTACCTTTGGAAAAGCCCGGCAGGCTGGCATCCACCAGAAACAGGGAGACGCCTTTGGCACCCGCCTGCGGATCGGTTTTCGCACAAACAATCACCATATCCGCCAGCAAGCCGTTGGTAATAAAGATCTTGGAGCCGTTAATCTTCCAGCCTTCCGGCACTTTTTCGGCACGGGTTCTTAAGGCCGCAAGGTCGCTGCCCGCGCCCGGTTCTGTCATGGCGATAGCGCCAACGACCTCACCAGAAGCCATTTTTGGCAGCCACTGCTGCTTTTGAGCTTCCGTACCGATATGCAGGATATAGGGCATCACAATATTGGCGTGGATGTTGTAGCCGCTGCCTACACCACCAAAACCCTGTCGGGAGATCTCTTCGCAGATCAGCTGACTGATTTCGAACTCAGCACCTGAACCTCCATAAGCCTCCGGCAGATCCACACCCAGTAGTCCTGCCTCGCCCAAAGTGTTCCAGAGTTGGCGCGGCACCTGATGATCTGCCTCCCACTGTTCAAAATAAGGTTCAACCTCCTGCTGCAGAAAGCGCTGCACCATTTCGGCAAACAGAGGAGCATCTTCGCCATAAATACGGGTGGAATACTGAGATGTAGAATGTGGGGCTACTGAAGCGTTCATAGTCGTTTTCCGCAGGTTTCGTTCTTATTCTGATCACTCTTCTCTCAGGATCTAATCAATTACGCCCGAGAAAGATTGACTGTTCAGGCCATTAAATCCCTGACTATGAAAAGACTGAATGACATTTACGGTCTATTTAATTGACTTAATCGGCCAAACACCGGACAGTCAGTCTGGCTGCTGGACGCAGAATAAGAGATGCCATACCTTGAGAAGCTGTTTTCGATTTGCCTGATAGCAAACTGACCAAACAGCCCAAATAACAATAAAAAAACGTCTCCCAGAGCACTGAAACGGAACCTGGCTCAGGAACAAGAAAGGACACTGCACCATGCCCGCTATTGCACTGACTGACGTCCCCGAACGCCGACAGAAACGCCATATTGCCAACCACTATATTCGCGCCTGTATCACAGGGGCTCTGGCCCAGGGCGTGAATGAGCAATCACTTTTAGAAGCAGCAGATATTCCTGCGGATAAGGCCGACGATCCTGATTTTCTGATCACAGAACAACAGCTGAGCGATCTGATTAAAGCGGTGTGGCGCACCACCAAAGATGAGTTCATGGGGCTGGCACCCAGTGCCTGTAAAAATGGCGTTTTTGCCCTGATGGCGGAACTCGCACAACAGGCCAATACCCTGGGCGGTATGCTGCAGCAAAGCGCCCGCTTCTACAGCACGGTTTATCACCATATTGATGCAAGACTCGATGGCGAAAGCCTGAATGACAGCCAGCAAAGTCAGATCTTCTACCGGCTGCAACTGGATGATCAGGGCATGGATCCGGATCATCTGCTGCAGGAGTTTCTGCTGCTGATGTGGCAACGATTCGGCAGCTGGCTGGTGGGCCAACATATTCCTATCAGCGCCACCTGTTTTAACTACCCCGCGCCAGCCCATGCGAAAGAATATCGCGCCATGTTTACCGGCAACCTCATCTATGGAGCCGAAGCCTGCGGTTTCTTTCTGCATCCCCGTTATCTGCAACTGCCCATCATACGTACACCGGATGAACTGGCAGGGTTTCTTAAAGCCTCCCCCGCTATGATTCTGCATCGGCCGGGACAGGATGATCGGCTCACCACCCGAGTGCGTATGCTGTTGCAGCAATACGATTTTCATCAGCTGCCGGAATTGGAAGCGATCAGTGAAGCGCTGCATCTGGCACCCAGAACCCTGAGACGCAAGCTGACGGAGGAAGGAACCTCATTACGCAATCTGAAAGAGGAATTAAGACGGGACTTTGCCATGAAGCTGCTGGTTGCTGAGCACCTGTCGGTAAACGATGTCAGTGAACGGGTAGGTTTTTCTGAAACAGCCGCCTTCTGCCGTGCATTTAAACGTTGGACAGGGCACTCACCCTCTCAGTGGCGCACGACCGAAAAGCGAACTTTTTAAGCCTTTGGGAAGAAAACCTCTAACACTTTGGCAGCGTCCCAATTTTCGGGATTACTGATACAATTAAAGCAATGCGGAAATAATTGCTGAATTGCAGATATAACCTGGGGTATCCGACATTGATTCGCCCCGTCATCTCTGATCATTTTCAGGCTCCAATTGGATGGTGCCTGCCACAGGAATCCCTGTTTATATGATTAAGCCTACCCAGCCCGCCAATGAGCAAGAACGTCTAGAAGCACTCGAAGCCTATCAGGTACTGGATACCGAAGCGGAGAAAGCCTTTGATGATTTGACCATTCTGGCATCACGCATCTGCCAAACCCCAATCGCGCTGGTAAGCCTCATCGATCCGGAACGTCAATGGTTTAAAGCCAGAGTGGGTCTGGATGCCTGTGAAACAGAGCGGGATATCGCCTTCTGCGCCCACGCAATTCACAAGCCGGAGGTGATGGAAGTTCAGGATACGCTTCAGGATGAACGCTTCTGGGATAATCCTCTGGTAACGGGTGCTCCCTTTATTCGCTTCTATGCCGGTGCGCCTCTGATCACACCTGAAGGTTTTGCTATTGGCACCCTGTGTGTCATCGCCCCTCATCCGATGAAGCTTACCGATGAGCAAAAAGATAACCTGAGCATACTGGCTCGGGCCGTTGTCTCTCAGCTGGAGCTGCGGAAGAAAGTGCGTGAGCTGGATCGCGTCAGCCAGTTTAAGAGCGATTTTCTGTCCAATATGAGCCACGAGATCCGCACCCCAATTCATGGCATCTCAGGCACCCTGCACCTGCTACAGAATATGGCGCTGAATCGGGAACAGAATCATCTGGTCTCCCTCGCCCTTGGCAGTGCCGATGCGCTGACCGAACTGGTAAATGATATTCTCGATCTGTCCCGCATCGAAGCCGGTAAGCTGGAATTGCAAACCGAAGAGTTTGATCTTGCTACCCTATTGGCTGAAGTAGGTGCCACCCATGGCATTAAAGCCAACGAGAAAATGATCGAGCTGATCTGCCCAGCCCGCCACATCCCCAGCGGCAGAGTTCGGGCCGATAGCCTTCGTCTGCGACAGGTGTTAAACAACCTGATCAGCAACGCCATCAAGTTTACCCATGAAGGCTTTGTCTCCATTGATCTGCAACTGACGCCGAAACACTCCGTCAGCGAGAACGGCCACCAGCAACTGACCGCGCGCTTTGAAGTTAAAGACAGCGGCATCGGCCTGACGGAAGAACAACTATCCCGACTGTTCCGACGCTTCCAGCAAGCCTGCTCAGATACCACTCACCTTTACGGAGGTAGCGGCCTGGGTCTGAATATCTGCCAACAGCTGGTGGAGATGATGGATGGCAAAATTGGTGTGCAGAGCCATTACGGTGAAGGCTCTATTTTCTGGTTTGAGGTCGCTCTGGAAAGTGTCAACCTCAACCATGAAGAACAACCGGATCTGTCCGATGAACTAAGAGTTCTGGCGATTCACTCCCGCCCCGCGACTCAGATATTCCTGCAGGATCTGTTCAGCCAATGGAAACTGGAAGCTGATGTCACAAGCCCCGGTAGAGCCTACAGACAGCTGGAAAACCAAACCCGGAATTACACGCATATTCTGCTGGAAGAGGAGGCAGAACAAAGCAGAACCGGTGCTTTAAGCGAACAACTGAGCCACTACTGGTCAGAAACCGATAAGCCCAAACTGATCCTGATGCGCCAACCGGGCAAAAATCAGAAAACGCTGGATCTGAGCCCCTACTTTGGCGCCGTCAGCTTACCTTTGTTCCCGGAAGAGCTCCTGGCTCTCCTGCAAGGCACTGTTTCGGCAGATCAGGGAATTTCCGATAACCAGACAACATCGGTGCAACAGTATTCCGGATACGCCCTGATCGCTGAAGATAACAAAACCAATCAGGTGGTTGCTAAAGGCTTACTGAGCCACTTGGGTCTTGAGGTGGCTATCGCCAGCGACGGTTACGAAGCCCTGCACAAAATGCGGGAAGAAAACTTCGATATCATCTTTATGGACTGCCAGATGCCCGTCATGGATGGCTTCAGAACAACCCGTGAGTTGCGCCAAGCGGAAGGACTTAAAACCAATAGTCAGGTACCGGTAATCGCACTTACGGCTAATGCGATGCAGGATGACCGCAAGCGCTGCCTTGATGCAGGCATGGACGAGTTCCTCACCAAACCGATCGATCCGGGTCAGTTGAAAAAAGCACTGAACCGTTTTCTGCCTATTGTCCAACAGGAAGAAAATCAGGCGGTTGCCAATACTGTTGAGCCCACTCCAACAGAGTCTGCATCCGGAACAGCTGCATCTCCTGAATTGGCAACCCCTGCAGTGGCAGCTCCAGAATCGGAAACACTTGCGCCTGCCTTTGATTTTGCGGAATACAGCAGCCGACTCAGTGACGATATGGAACTGATGCAGCTGGTGATGGAAGCCGCTATCGACGATATTCATCGCATTCTGACCGAACTGGCAGACACACCGGATGACAAACTGACTGCGACCCTGCATCAGTTAAAAGGACTGGTAGCAAATTGTTCCGCAAAGGTACTGCTGGAGAGGGTCACGCTACTGGAAGAGCAGAGTAAATCGGAACACTCAGGCCAAATCCGTCAACAACTGCCGGAACTGATCTCACTAAGCCAGAGTTTTGAGCGGGAGATGAAAGCCCGGCTATTCAGCCAGTAGGATGATGCCCTATAGACAAAGATGAAAAAGGCGCTTTGGTTGTACGTACAAGACAATACGTAAACCAAGCGCCTTTTTATATTCTGTTCCGGGCGGCTGAATCTCAGCCCCTCATGGTCAGTGGTGGTGGCCACCAATACCATGGGCATGACCGTGAGCGATCTCTTCTGAGGTTGCATCACGAACATCAGCAATGATCAGATCAAAGGTCAGTGTTTTACCCGCCATAGGATGGTTGGTATCCACGGTCACCATAAACTTACCTACTTTAACAACAGTTACCTGACGCTGACCTTGCTCCGTCTGAACGACGGCCATCATGCCCGGCTTCCATTTTTTAGCACCCATCAGGTGTTTGGTCGGAACGCGCTGCTCACTGTCTTCACGACGCAGACCATAGGTCTCTTCCGGTGGCAGGGTAACGGAAAACTCTTCACCCGCCTCACGACCTTCCAGGGCTTTCTCAACGCCCGGCATCATATTGTTATGGCCATGCAGATAAGCAACCGGATCAGCACCAACATTGCTTTCCAGCGTCTGGCCCGCTTCATCTTTCAGTGTGTAGTAAAACTGAACAACTTTATCTTTAGAAATACTCATTGCTGTACCTTACTGACCTTATAAAAAAGCTACTCATAAAAACGCAAAAAGCGAAGCCGTAGCTTCGCTTTTTGTTGATCAATCACTTAACGAATTAAGCTTTTGATCCAGGCTTGAGCCCGTTAAACCGTCAGACTAAAAAGTCTTACAGTACAACGATTTCTTCAGCCTGTGGGCCTTTCTGGCCTTGAGTTACTTTGAACTCAACCTTTTGGCCTTCCAGCAGAGTTTTGAAACCGTTACCAACGATCGCAGAGAAGTGTGCGAATACGTCTGGGCCGCTTTCCTGCTCGATGAAACCAAAACCTTTAGATTCGTTGAACCATTTAACAGTGCCAGTAACTTTAGACATGATTAAATTCCTGTCATTCAAGAGTAATTTTGTTGCTTCGTCATTGAAGCGGTTTTTCTGGAAGTCGTGCTATTACTTATGGAAAACAGGACGAGGTACTTACTAAAGAGAAGACATCGAAATGGTGCATAAATACAGACTTGCTTTCAGACAAGGTCATTATACACAGTTAGTACCCTCTGTCTAAGGTTATTTTCCGGCATGAAAGTGCTCTGAATAACTGCTATAACGTATTGAATAATCAGGCTTTAGCCAGCCAAATAATCCATCAGGAGAGCGAACGTATGCAAAATATTAAAGGGGTAATCTTCGATTTGGATGGCACTCTGGTCTCTTCTGCACTGGACTTTAAATGGTTAAGGGAGCAGGTTGCCTGCCCTCCCGATGAGGACATTCTGGCTTTTACCGCAGCCCTTGATGATCCCTATCTGAAAGATCGGGCCCACAGCATTATTGAACAGCATGAGCTGGATGATGCCCATCAGGCTGACTGGATTCCCGGAGCCAAAGCGTTTGTCGAATCCCTTAACCGCCTCAACTATCCCATGGCGATAGTCACCCGCAACTTTCAGCAGGCGGCTCAGATCAAGATCCGCAACAACGCTATGCCGATCACCCGGGTTATCACCCGGGAAGAAGCTCCGGCAAAACCTGATCCGACTGCGCTCCTGCTGATCGCCAGCGAATGGCGACTAAAACCTGAGCAGGTGATGTATGTCGGCGACTTCCGTTACGACGTGGAAGCCGCCAACAATGCAGGTATGCACTCCTGCCTTTATGCACCGGACGAACTACCAGATTACGCCCACCAGGCAGATCTCGTGATCCGCCATTTTGATGAACTGACCGGGTTATTAAAGGCAGGCTAACCCTGTTCTCGGTTGCTGTGCTCAGTTAAACGCGTGGTTGAAGAAGCTTTCCAGCTTTTCAAACGGGATCACCTGAGTACCGTCATACAGATCCACGTGACCACAACCTTTCACCAACAGCAACTCTTTTGGCTGAGAAGCCAGCTCGTAAGCCTGCTCACTGAACTCCAGAGAGTGAGCCTGCTCACCTGCGATAAACAACAGTGGGCGCGGAGAGATGTGCTCAATATCGTTGAACGGGTAGAAATTCAGGAAGCGGGTGTTGCTGCTCAAGGTCGGATGCGTGGTCAGCGCAGGGCTTGAGCCCTTAGGTGTAAACTCACCTCGTGGCGTACGGTAGAAGTCATAAAATTCCTTAGCGATCGGATGGGAATCTTCATCGATCTCATGAGGGCAACCACCCGTGTATTGGGTTTCACCACCGGCGAACTCCACATCACGCTGAGCAGCAGCCTCAGCAATCATCTGCTGACGCATCTCTGCCGAGATCGAATTACCCAGACCGTTTCGGGTCGCACCGCCCATGTCATACATACTGATGGTGGCAACTGCCTTGATGCGCGGGTCGATTTTTGCGGCACTGATCAGGAAACCACCGCTGCCGCATACACCAATGCCACCGATCTGCTCTTTATTCACAAAAGGCTTGCTGCGCAGAAAGTCCACGGCAGCACTGAAACCTTCGGCGTACAGATCCGGTGCCACCAGATTGCGCGGTTCGCCAGCACTTTCACCCCAAAATGGCAGATCCAGCGCCAGGGTTACAAAACCTGCTTCCGCCATCTTAGTCGCATACAGATTAGCCGCCTGCTCTTTGACCGCCCCCATAGGATGACCAACCACCAGAGCGGCCGTCTCTTTTGAAGCCTCCAGATCTTTAGGGACAAACAAGTTGCCCGCAACCTGCATTTTGAACTGATTCTGAAAAGTTACTTTCTCAACCTGAACCAGATCGCTGATATAGAAGTTATCGGAACCGATAGACATAAAAAAACGTCTCCTGAAATAAAGCCATTGAGTTGCAACGAAGAAGTTGTGACGACTTCCTTCACTGCCGATGGATGCATTATTCCGGTGACAGGGAGTCTATCGTTATCAGAAAACGCTGGATTTATTGCCTGATCCTCTGGATCTTCAGGCGATAGCAAGCAAACAGGCAAGGATAGCGATAAGATAAAACTCAGTTAAAAGGCGGTCAGTGAGGCAAACAGAATGAGTGATTCGTTTCAGGTCAGTCCTGATATCCAGAGCATGTACGACGGAATGGCAAAGGTGATCAGCAGCCGCTGTGATAGAACCGGCGACTTTTCAACCGAACTGCCTGAGCTGGGACTTTTCAGACGGGATAACCTGACTCAGCCGGAGATCTGTCTGATCGAACCCAGCGTTGTCTTACTGGTCAGTGGTCGTAAGCAGATCAACCTCTCCGGTCAGGCATTTCCCTATAATACCAGCCGGTTTCTGATCACCTCACTGGACCTGCCCGCCAGCTCCCAGGTTGTGGAAGCCAGTGCAGAAGCTCCCTGTCTGGGTCTGATGCTAAGACTGGATCTTCGTCTGATTGCCGAGCTGATTGCCCAAGGCGCACCGGGGCAATCCAATAAAAGCCCGGCTGACAAAGGCGTTGGCATCTGGTTAAGCGATGTTTCCTCTCCCATCATCGACCCTTTCCGTCGTCTGCTGGATCTGTTGAACGAGCCTGAAGCCTTGGGTGCGCTGGCTCCTCTGATTATCCGGGAGATTCACTTTCGCCTGCTGCAAACCGATCAGGCAGCCCGTCTGCGCCAGATCGCATCCGTAGACAGTCAGGGACATCGTATCTCCAAAGCCATCGACTGGCTCAAAGTGCACTACAGTGAGCCCTTGCGGGTGGATGATCTGGCGGCACGGGTACAAATGAGCACGCCAACCTTTCACCATCACTTCCGTCAGCTGACCGGTATGAGCCCTTTGCAGTATCAGAAATGGATGCGATTAAATGAGGCAAAACGCCTGATGTTGAATGAACATCTGGATGCTTCCAGTGCTGCTTATCAGGTAGGTTACGAAAGCCCGTCACAGTTCAGCCGTGAATACAGCCGCCTGTTTGGTTCTCCGCCAAAGCGGGATATTGAGAATATGAAAAAGCAGCTGCAGGCCAGCGCTTAGCAGTTAGTTCTTAACAGGGATTTATTTTCGCCGGTAAGAGGTCTGGATGTCAGCGAGACGTTTGCCTTTGAAAGGGCGCGCCTTCCTCCTTCAAAGCCAGCAGCTCTTCCAATGTCAGTTCCCGCCATTGTCCCGGCTGCAACACAGGATCCAGCTTGAGTGAACCCAAGGAGCTGCGGTGCAGTTTCACCACCTCATTACGGAAGTGACCAAACATCCGCTTAACCTGATGATAACGCCCCTCGGTGAGCCAGACTCTGGCGTGATGATCATCCAGAATCTCAAGCCGGGCGGGACGCGTGGTAACCCCTTCGTAGTCAAACCAGATACCCTGCTCAAAAGCCTGTACATATTCCTCTGTCACCGGGCGCGCCAGCTCAACCTCATAGCACTTCTCCACCGATTTATCCGGCAGTGTCAGTGCAGTTGACCAGTCACCATCATTGGTCAAAAGAAGAAGCCCGGAAGTGTTCAGATCCAGTCGTCCGGCATAGTGCAGCTGATCTTTATGGGGATGGTCGATCAGATCGATAACAGTTTTGTGCTCCTCATGGGTGGCTGCTGTGACCACGCCTACCGGCTTATGCAGCATCAGATATAGCGGCCAGTTGTTCTGCAGCAGTTCGCCATCCAGCTCAATACGGCTGAAAAAATCGATCGGCTGACCGGTGCTTTTTGCCGGTTCACCGTCTACAAAAATCCGGTTCTGCGCCGCTAACAGGCGCACCTGCTTTTTGCTCACCGGTCGGGACGGATCACGCTCAAACAGGGTCTGACTGATAAAACGATCAAGACGGTTCTTTTTCGATTGGCTCATAGCTTTCAATCATCATCGGACATTCGGGCAATAAAAATGCCGGTTTGCTCAGCCCTGTCTTTGCAGACAGCACCAACAAACCGGCATCAGATCAGGGACAGATTAATCGTTTACACGACAATCTGACTCCTGCAATCAGCTATCCGTTAACAACTATCAGTTAACACCCTGACTTTTCAGGTAGTCATCGTAGGTGCCGTGGAAGTCCACAATACCCGTTGGTGTAATCTCGATAATACGGGTTGCCAGCGAGGATACGAACTCACGGTCGTGGGATACGAACAGCAGAGTGCCTTCGTAGTTTTCCAGCGCAAGGTTCAGAGACTCAATGGATTCCATATCCAGGTGGTTGGTCGGCTCATCCATCAGCAGGATATTCGGACGCTGCAGCATGATCTTACCGAACAGCATACGGCCCTGCTCACCACCGGAGATCACTTTAACGGACTTATCGATATCCTTCTGGGAGAACAACAAACGACCCAGGGTACCGCGAATCACCTGCTCGTCATCACCTTCCTGACCCCAGTCACCCATCCAGTCCAGCAGCGTTTTATCCGCTTCAAAGTCAGCGGCGTGATCCTGCGCGTAGTAGCCCAGCTTGTGGTTTTCAGACCACTTAACCGTACCTGCCGTTGGCTCCAGATCACCCACCAGACATTTCAGCAGCGTGGATTTACCGATACCGTTAGGACCAATAATCGCAATGCGCTCACCCACTTCAACCATCAGGTTCAGGCCGGAGAACAACTCTTCGTCAAAGCTTTTTGCCAGACCTTCAACTTCCAGCGCTAAGCGGTGCAGTTTCTTCTCCTGCTCGAAGCGGATAAATGGGTTCTGACGGCTTGATGGCTTGATATCTTCCAGCTGGATCTTGTCGATCTGCTTCGCACGGGACGTCGCCTGCTTGGACTTGGACGCGTTAGCGGAGAAACGACTCACAAAAGCTTTCAGATCTGCGATCTGAGCTTTCTTCTTAGCGTTATCCGCCAGCTGACGCTCACGTACCTGAGTTGCTGCCGTCATGTACTCATCATAAGTACCCGGGTACAGACGCAGCTCACCGTAGTCCAGATCCGCCATGTGCGTACACACAGAGTTCAGGAAGTGACGGTCGTGCGAGATGATGATCATGGTGCAGTTACGCTCGTTCAGAACGCCTTCCAACCAGCGGATGGTGTTGATATCCAGGTTGTTGGTTGGTTCGTCCAGCAGCATGATATCCGGATCAGAAAACAGCACCTGAGCCAGCAGCACTCGCAGTTTCCAGCCCGGAGCCACTTCGCTCATAGGGCCATAATGCTGCTCCATAGGAATACCCACACCCAGCAGAAGCTCACCCGCACGGGATTCAGCGGTATAGCCGTCCATCTCGGCAAACTCACCTTCCAGCTCACCGGCACGGATACCGTCTTCTTCGGTCATTTCAGCTTTGGCGTAGATCGCATCACGCTCTTCTTTAACCGCCCACAGCTCAGTGTTACCCATGATCACGGTATCCACCACGCTGTACTGCTCGTAAGCGAACTGATCCTGCTTCAGCTTACCGATGCGCTCGTTCGGGTCTTTGGAAACATTGCCCGCTGTTGGCTCAAGATCACCACCCAGAATTTTCATAAAAGTGGATTTACCGCAGCCATTGGCTCCGATCAGACCATAACGGTTTCCTTCACCAAATTTTACGGAAACGTTTTCAAACAGCGGCTTAGCGCCGAATTGCATGGTGATATTGGCAGTAGTCAGCAAGGTAATAACCTGAATCTGTTGATTAATTATTCGGCCGGGCGGAGAAACATCCCGTATGTCCGCTTCGGTAAAAGGCGCGTATTATGCCGCGTCTGCGTAGCAGGTGAAAGGGAATCACCAAAGATAAAATCAGCAAAGGGTAAAACAGGGAATACACCTGTCAGAATTGCGCGCAGAGATCACTATAAAAGATTCGTAAAACGAACAGATGACAGCTCAAAGAAGCTGAAAACGACGACAAGAGACGGCCAAAAAGAGCCGATCAAACCAAGAACGACCGTTAAAAAAGCAACACATACAAAACGGTTAACAGCCCCACCCTTGTCTGGAGCCTGCCAACGGCTATGCGAACTTTTTTCTCTTTTCTACTGCAACCTAACGACCAACAGAGCAACCAAAGCGGCCTGATCATTATGATTCTGGCCATGCTGCTGGTGCCCTCTGTAGATGTACTGGCCAAAATCCTGACTCAGTCCCTGAGCCCTGTGCAGGTCAGTTTTATCCGCACCCTGCTGCAAACCCTGCTGATTCTTCTCATTCTGGGACGCAGTTCGGCGGGCTTAAAATCCCTTTCAGGATTAACGTCCGAGCTAAAACTTCGCCTCGGGTTCGCCGGAATTCTGATCACCTCGGCCATCACGTTTATGATGTGGTCGCTGAAAGAGCTGCCAGTGGCTAATGCTATTGCCCTCTTCTTTATCGAACCCTTACTGCTGATGGTGCTGTCCGGACTGATTCTGAAGGAACGAACACCCTGGGTTCGTTATCTGGCGGCCATTGTCGGTCTGATCGGCGCTATGGTGGTGATTCGCCCTAACTGGCAACTGTATGGCTTCAGCGCCCTGCTGCCAATGCTGGCGGCCCTCTGCTACGCCCTGCACTTTATCGTGATCCGTAAATGTCGTGATCGACTGCAGCCTCTGCAGATTCAAGCGGGCACAGGTATCGCAGGGATTCTGTTCCTGAGTATTCTGCTGATCCTCGGTAGCCAGAATCAGGAAGCCGTGATGCAGTGGTACAGACTGGACAGCACTCACCTGCCGCTGCTGGCTTTATTGGGTACGGTTTCTGCCGCCAGTTATCTGATGATCAATGTGGCATTTCACCGCTCTGCCGCCAGTACTCTGGCACCCTTTCAGTATCTGGAGATTGTCAGCGCCACCCTGCTGGGTTTTCTCGTCTTCAGCGAATACCCCGACAGCCTGACCTTAGTCGGCACCGGCATCATTCTGGGCGCGGGCTTGTTTGTCATCGCCCACGAACAGAAATGTCAGACCGGACGTAAACCGGAACCGGAAAGTCCTCCTACGGAACTGGTGCCGTAAAGCGCTCCCGACTATGAAGATAAGAGCATAAACGCAAAAAGCCGCTTCTTCCGAAGCGGCTTTTTGCTTAAAGATGCATTCCTTTACCGATAGCCGGGCTATCTGCTGCTCAACAGCTTCCCCGGGATAAGCGCTTAGCCATCCATTACAGTATTCGGTAACCAAAGCACGATATCCGGGAACACCATGCAAAGAATCAGAACGAATACGTTGATCAGAACAAACGGCGTCACCGAACGGTAGATCTCGCCCATGCCGATGCCCGCCGGAGCGATACCCTTCAGATAGAAGAGCGCAAAGCCATAAGGCGGTGTCTGTACCGCAATCAGAATATTCAGGATCATGAGTACACCGAACCAGATAGGGTCATAACCCAGCGAAACTGCAATCGGCGTAAACAGTGGCGCACACATCAGAACGATAATGAACTCGTCGATGATAAAGCCCAGCAGCAGCATGATCAGCTGGAACATAATGATGATCATGATCGGCGGCATATCCAGACCATTGGTAAAGTCTGCCACCATATTCTGTACGCCCATCAACAGATGGAAGTTACTGAATATCGACGCACCAAAGATGATCCACATCGCCACACTAACCAAAGTACCGGTTTGCAGACCTGCGGCCCGGAACATATCCCACTTAAAGCGTTTAAACAGGATCGCCAGAATAATCGCGCCCATCACACCAATCGCACCGGATTCCGTTGGCGTGGCAATACCGGTAATGATGCTGCCCAGTACCGCCACGATCAGCAGCAGTGAGAAAAGGCCATCGCGGATCACACGGAAACGCTCACTGGGCGTATGGGGAACAAAGTCATCCTGATGCTCATCCAGCGGGGCTTTTTCCGGCTTCAGCCAGCAGCTGATCACCACATAAGCCATCAGACAGAACACCGTCAGCAGTGCCGGCATCATAGCGCCAAGGAACATACGACCTACGGAGTTCTGAGTAGAAGCCGCGAACATGATCATAGGGATACTTGGCGGAATCAGAATACCCAGACCACCACCGGCCATGATCACCCCCAGCGCCAGCTTACGATCGTAGCCACGATCCAGCATCGGCTTAAGGGCAATGGAACCCGAGGTCATAATACCCGCGCCGATAATGCCCACCATGGCACCAATCATGGAGCAAACACCGATCACACTGATCGCCAGAGAGCCGCGCACCTTACCTACAATCAGCTGACTGAAGTTGAACATGGCATCACCGATGCCGGACTTGGTCAGCAGCTGTCCCATGTAGATGTACAGAGGAATCGCCAGCAGAATAAAGCTGAAATAGGTCGACTCTATGGTTGAGGGGATAATATTGAACAGGCCATCGCCCCAAACCATATAGCCCACGCCCATGGCGATACCGCCCAGTGCCAGACCGACCTGAGCACCCAGTGCGAAGAAGAAGAAAATACAGACCAGCAGTACGCCGGTTAATGCTTCAATACCCAGATCCATTATTCACCCGCCTCTTCTTCAGCACTTTCTTTATCGTCTTTTACAATCAGCGGCTGACCAGCCAGCAGATAGTAAGCCTCAGCCAGCATGTCGCGACCCAGCTGAGCCACAAACAGACCTGCAGCAACCATCATCATGATCCAGAAATGGAACATAGGCGGTGCCCACTCACTCTGACGGCGGTAGTCGTATTCAATTGCTTCTTCAAACTTACCGAAGCACATCTGAATCACCAGAATCAGGAAGAAGATACCCAGCGCCCATGAAACCAGATTGAACACAGCGCGGGATTTTTTAGAGACGCGGAAATAGAGAATATCCACATTGATATGCGCCCGCTGTTGCTGTGCGTAGGCACCACCCAGCGCGGCAATGTAGCCGAAAAGAAACAGTGACAGATCAAACGCCCAAATAGTCGGGCTGTTTAACACGTAACGGGAGAACACCTCGAAGGCGACAACAAATGCCAGAACCGGCATCAGATAGGCTGCAGCTTTACCACACAAGCGGACAATCAGATCCACCAGCTGGCATAGGTTTCTGAGGAATGCAGTCATTATTATTTACCAAAAAAGAGGTTTACCTAACTGTAAATTTACCTAAAACGGGCATCCCTGAGATTGGCTTACCCAAAACAAGGCTTACCAAACCGTTTTTCCAAATCCGTAGGCTTACCTAATCAATCGGAGCACAGAGAGCGCCCTAAGGCGCTCTCCATCATGTAAGCGTTAAATCAGAACGTAGCATCCTTTGTGCCAGATGCTTGGCTCCTGCTTACATCTGCTCTTTGCGAAGAATATCGATCAACTGTTTGCTGTACTTATCCTTAGCAGCGTACTCGTCCCACAGACTTGCACCGGCATCAGCCCATGATTTCTTGTCTGCTGCACTTGGCTCAGGGCTCCATTTCAGGCCTTTAGCTTCCATCTGTTCAACCGCTTCAGATTCCCACTGACGGGACAGACGCAGCTGATCTTCCGCATGAATTTCAGTCGCTTTGCGAACCGCAGCTTTCAGGTCATCCGGCAGCTTCTTCCAGGCATTGCGGTTAACAACGATCGGCAGAACCTGTGCGCCGGCCAGAGGCAGACGGTACATGTATTTTGCCACTTCAACGTGGTTACCATCGCGGTGGTCGATCATGTTAGAACCGATAGAACCATCGATTACGCCAGTCGCCAGAGAGGTGTAGATCTCGCTCCATGCCAGAGAAACAGGAGACGCACCCAGATTACGCAGGAACTTACCGTAAGCACCCGGCGCACGTATCTTCAGGCCTTTGAAATCTTCAACGGAGTTGATCGGTTTTTTAGTCAGAATGTAAACCGGTGGTTGGATGTAGGGTTCCAGCCAAACCATACCCTGTGAACCATAAGCTTTGGTCAGTACCTCGCCAAAACCTTTTTCGTGGAACAGAGCCTGCAGCTCTTTAGGATCATCTGTACCGCCCGGCAGACCGATCTCAACCACGCCTGCAGGCAGCTCACCGGCGTGCATAGACTGGAAAGGAGCACCCATGGTGATCAGGCCGGACTTAACCGCACCCAGCAGACCGCTGGTGCCAACGCCTTCGCCAGAGTAAAGAACCTGAACCTTAATACGGCCGCCGGACTCTTTCTCGATGTTTTTCGCCAGGCTTTCGTACACTTCACCGAAAGCGGTACCACGGCTGTAAAGGTTGCTGAAGCGCCAGTTGTGCTCAGCTGCAGAAGCCTGCGTAATGCCTGTCACACCCAGTGTCAGAGCCAGTGCCGTTGCGGAAATTTTCTTTTTATAGCGACCCAATGCTTCAAGCATGGTCTTTTTAGAGGACGTATTTTTTAAAAACATTATCGTCTCACCTGATCTTTTATAGTTTTTTATTAAGTAGCCTTTTCGGCTTACCCCTTGCGCCGGCAGATCATCACAAAAGGCAATTCAGGGTTAAACCAACCAATATCTACCCAAAGGTTTGACTTTTTTTACGCAACAAACCACATAACCCTGCTAAGGTTGACCATGCGTTACCCTTTAAGGTGGAACTTTCCACTAATCGCTACTTCCTCTTGCTGCTTTATATGCACCCTTTTAGAGCAGCCAAGCATGATTATCGGGCAGAATCAGATGAGGCCTTCTATGAAAAAGCCATCTCTGGGTCAGATCAGTGACTATGAACTGAAGCAGCTCAAACTCTTCAAAACCGTGGTTGAAAGTGGCGGCTTTACCTCTGCCGCTGCGGAACTCAATATCAGCCGCCCTACCGTCAGTAACCATATCGCCAGCCTTGAAGCCCGACTGGGCATGCCCCTGTGCAAACGGGGACGCGGTGGTTTTCTGCTGACCGACGAAGGCGCTGTGGTGTATGAAGAAAGTAAGCAACTACTCGCTCAGCTGGATCAGTTCCGCAGCACCCTGAACAATCTGGGTGAAAGCCCGGCCGGTCAGCTGCGTATCGCCCTGAGCGACACCTACAGCACCGATGAGCGCTGTCGAATTCCGGAAGTGATGCGCGCCTACTGTAAAGCCGCACCCAAAGTGACCCTGAGCTTTGAAGTGGAGCACATGCGGGATATGGAGCGTCAGGTACTGAACGGTGATCTGGATATCGCCTTTATCCCCTACCACCGCAAACTGCAGGGGCTGAACTACATCCATCTGTTCAGCGATAACAACTATCTCTACTGCGCTAAGGATCACCCCTTCTATCACCTTGATGATGACGCCATCACCAACGAGATGATCTGCAGCGCCAAACTGGTGCACGCAGGGCTGCAACCCCATGAAGAGATCTACGACCAGCTGAGCGAGATGAATCTGGCGGGCAGCTCCTACCATTATGAATCCCGTATCGCGCTGGCACTGAGCGGCGAATTTATCTGCTTCCTGCCGGAGGAAGTTGCCCAACCCTACGTGGAAAAGGGCGAACTGAAAGCGATTGCCCAGCAGCACAAGCATTTCACACTGGGCGCAGCGGTGATCTACAAACAGATGAAAAAGCCAAATAGAGCAAAGACATTATTTTTGGAAACCATTTATCAGTACTTTGGTAACTCCACAGAGATACCGCCCTATTGATCAATCAGAGATCTGAAGGACCTTAACAAGATCTGTGCGGCCTTAACGCCCTGTTTTCAGGCCAAAACAGGATCTGAGAGAAGTCTTTTTTGCCCCTCAGCGAATACCCCGTCAGAGGTATTGTTTCAGAAAAACCAAACTAAACATTGGCGGCCCTCGATTGTTAGACCAAAGCCTAAACCCTAAAGTCGCAAACCTATGTCTGATACTCCGGTTAATCTTCAAAAGCCGGAGCTGTCGCAGCCTCAAGTACTAATAAAAAAACACCCCAGACCAGAAAAGAAACTCCCCTCCGCAGCCATGCCGGAGCAAGAGTTCATCTAAAAAACCAGGAGTAGAACAGGATGAATATCAACTTCTCGCTCAGACAGAAGCTGATTCTTATCGTTGCCGTCATTATCGTCGGCTTCGGCATTATGGGTATCTACAGCATCTCTGTGCTGGGCACCATGAACGATGCCTCCACCGAACAAAACCAGATCAATCAGGCCAGCACCGAGATCAGCCAGCTGCAGTCCCGACTGCTGATTCTTGAGAAACTGAAAGACCAGCCCAACCATCAGGCGCTGGCTCAGGCCACGCAAAACATCAAACAGCTGAAAGCCAGTTACGAAGCACCCTTAACCCGCGCCCGTGACAATCTGGCTGATACCGCCGCCCGTGGTCAGCTGGGAGAGATCCTGAATCTGATGCCCGGCTACCTGAACACGCTGGATGAAAGCATCGCATTAAGCCTTAAGCTTGAAGGCGAACAGGGTCTGATTAAAAAGCTGGATACCACCGCCAATGAAGTGGTTGAAAAACTGGGCATTCTGGACAGCTTCTCCAGCACTTTTAAAGAGATCCGCAATGCTGAAAAAGACTTCCTGATCAACTCCGATCAGGCCCATCAGCAGGCGGTTCTTGATCTGATTGAAAAGCTGCGCAGCGATATGCGCGCCTTTAACTTTGAAGATATGTTTGCCGAAGATGCCGACCGCTACGAGACCGCCTATCTGGCGATGGCAGTTGTGAAACTGAAGCAGGCAAAAGATGAAGCCAAACTGAGCCAGCTGCGTAACCAGCTGAACGATCAGATTCAGCAAGCAACTCACCGTCTGGTGGATATACTGGCAGAAGAAGCGCAGCAGAACGTACAGCAGACCCGTGACAGCGCCCGCAGCAGCCTGATTATCGGCAGCCTGTTACTGGTGGTGATCGCCACCGCCATTATCGGTTCGGTAGCCACCTCTATCTCCCGCAATATGCAGCGCGCCCTGAGTGCCCTGAACCAGATCGCTTCCGGCGACCTGACCACCCGTATGGTGAAAGGCTCTAACCCGAGCGATGAGTTTAATCAGCTGGCAGATGCCACCAACAGCATGTGCAGCCAGATTCATGATCTGGTCAGCCATATCAAAACCAGCACCCACAGCCTGAAACAGATCTCCGATGAGACCGATCACTCGCAGCAGAATATTCAGCAGAGCAGTGAAACCATCAGCCAGCGCAGTACTTCACTGGTTGCTGCGACCGAAGAGATCAGCGTTACCACCGAACAGATCGCCCAAAGCGGCCTGCAGGTAAGCGAAGCCACCCAAAGTGCCCACGACTCTGCGCTGGATGGCGCACAGGTGATCTCACAGGCGCTGGAATCTCTGCAGTCTGTAGCGGCCGCCTTTGAAAGCACCAGTCAATCCGTTGAGCAGCTGGGTGAGCAATCCAAAGAGATCGATACCGTTATCGAACTGATTCAGGGGGTTGCCGAACAGACCAACCTGCTGGCACTGAACGCCGCCATTGAAGCTGCCCGCGCCGGTGAAGCCGGTCGTGGTTTTGCCGTAGTTGCCGATGAAGTACGCACACTGGCAGAACAGACCGTAAACGCCACCGCCAGCATCACCGAGAAGATTGAACGTATTCAGCAGGGCACCCGGGATGTGGTGAACGCCATCAACCAGAGCCGCACTCAGGTTGAAACCGGTCGCCAGCTGAGTCAGAAAGCAGAAGATGCGATCCGTCATATCGAACAGCAAACCTCAGATGCCGCCGAACAGGCCAACGCTATCGGTCAGGCAATCCGTGAAGTTGCCCTTACCACAGGGGATATGGCGCAGAACATGGACAGCATCGCCGGTGAAATTCAGAACAACAATCAGGCCAACCGTCAGATCTCAGACAACACCCGCGCAACCTATCAGCGTGCGGAACAACTGGAAAAACTGACGGAAGCCTTTACTGTATAGAAAGCGAAAAAGGACAAAGGCGCTGTAGCCCACGTCTTTCGCGGGCTGCAGCGCCAGAGTTAGATAAGGCCGATCCGGGACAGAAGCGCTTAAAAGCAATTGTTCAGCCTTAACCAAACTATGCGTTGATTGTTACTCATTTTTTAAAATCTGGCCGTTCACTAGACTGCACGTACTTTGGCAGCACTTGTCTTGGACTTCTATGTCCGGACTTAATCCCCTGCCGGCGAATTACTGCTTTATGTGCCAGGAAGTTGGAGCAAAACATGTTACTAAAATTAAAAGATCCACAGCTACTTAAGACACAGGCTTACATCAACGGTGAATGGGTTAACGCTCAGAGCGGTAAAACCTTCAGCGTTAAAAACCCGGCTACTGGCCTGCACATTGAAGATGTTGCTGACCTGGGTGCAGAAGAAACCCGTCAGGCGATTGAAGCTGCTGACAAAGCAATGGTTTCCTGGAAAGCAAAAACCGCTAAAGAGCGTGCTGTTATCCTGAAGAAGTGGTTCGACCTGATGGTTGCTGCTCAGGAAGATCTGGGTCTGCTGATGACTATCGAGCAGGGCAAGCCGCTGAAAGAAGCGATGGGCGAAGTGATGTACGGTGCTTCTTTCATCGAGTGGTTCGCGGAAGAAGGTCGTCGTGCCTACGGTGACGTTATCCCATCCCACGCTGGCGACAAGCGCATCCTGACTGTTAAACAGCCTATCGGTGTTGTTGCTGCGATCACGCCTTGGAACTTCCCGGTTGCTATGATCACCCGTAAAGCAGCTCCTGCACTGGCAGCGGGTTGTACTATCGTGATCAAGCCATCTGAAGAAACTCCTTTCTGTGCACTGGCAATGGCTGAACTGGCACACCGTGCCGGCGTACCAGCAGGTGTACTGAACGTAGTAACCGGCGTTAGCGCTGCGGCTATCGGTGGCGAGCTGACTTCCAGCCCTATCGTTCGCAAGCTGAGCTTCACTGGTTCTACTCCGGTTGGCAAACTGCTGATGAAGCAGTGTGCAGACACAGTTAAGAAAACCTCTATGGAACTGGGTGGTAACGCTCCGTTCATCGTATTTGACGATGCCGACATCGACGCTGCTGTAGAAGGCGCAATCGCTTCCAAATACCGTAACGCAGGTCAGACCTGTGTATGTGCTAACCGTCTGCTGGTTCAGGCCGGTGTACATGACGAGTTCGCTGAGAAGCTGGCTAAGCGCGTTAAAGAGATGCAGATCGGTAACGGTACAACTCCAGGCGTTGAAGTTGGCCCTCTGATCAACAAAGCGGCAATCGACAAAGTAGACACTCTGGTTAAAGCCTCTGTTGAGCAGGGCGCTGTTGTTGTAACCGGTGGTGAGCGTCACTCCCACGGTGAGCTGTTCTACACCCCGACTATCCTGTCCAACGTAACTCAGGACATGCCGGTATTCACTCAGGAGATCTTTGGTCCTGTAGCACCTATCGTTCGTTTCGAAACTGAAGAAGAAGCGATCGAAATTGCTAACAACACTCCATTCGGTCTGGCTGCTTACTTCTACTCCGAAACCATGAGCCGCATCTGGCGTGTTTCCGAAGGTCTGGAGTACGGCATGGTTGCAGTAAACGACGGCATCCTGTCTACCGAAGTTGCACCTTTCGGTGGTGTTAAAGAGTCCGGTACTGGCCGTGAAGGTTCTAAGTACGGTCTGGATGAATACCTGGAAATCAAATACATGCTGCTGGGTGGCATTCGCTAAGAATCCCCTTTCAGCCTCAGGTGCTCACAACTGAGCACCTGCATTCCCTTTTTGTGTGTGGTTTGCCACGGCAGACCTTTATTTGTGGAGTACATCATGTCAACTAATGCATCTTTGCAGGATCGTAAGAACAAAGTTTTCGCTGTAGGCCAAGGCAACCTGGCACCTGTTTACGTTGAGCGTGCTAAAAACGCTGAAATGTGGGACGTTGAAGGCAACCGCTACATCGACTTCGCAGCAGGTATCGCAGTACTGAACACTGGTCACTGCCACCCTAAAGTGATTGACGCTGTTAAAAGCCAGGTTGAAAACCTGACTCACACCTGCATCACTGTTACTCCATACGAGCCTGCAGTTGAGCTGGCTGAGAAGCTGGTTGAAATCGCTCCTATCTCTGGCGACAAGAAAGCTATCTTCGTTACTACTGGTGCTGAAGCGGTTGAGAACTGTGTGAAAATCGCACGTGCTCACACTGGTCGTCCGGGCATCATCGCATTCAACGGTGGCTTCCACGGTCGTACTAACATGACTATGGCGCTGACCGGTAAAGTGGTTCCTTACAAAGCTCAGTTCGGTCCTTTCCCAGCTGGCGTTTACCACGCTCCTTACCCGAACGAACTGCACGGTGTAAGCATCGAAGACTCTCTGAAAGCTCTGAAAATGCTGTTCACTTGCGACATCGAAGCGTCTCAGGTTGCTGCGATCATCATCGAGCCAGTACAGGGTGAAGGTGGTTTCTACCAGGCTCCTGCTGCGTTCCTGCAGGAACTGCGTAAGATCTGTGACGAGCACGGCATCATGCTGATCGCTGACGAGATCCAGAACGGTTTCGGTCGTACCGGTAAGATGTTCGCTATCGAGCACGCTGACGTTGAACCAGACCTGATGACTATGGCTAAAGGTATCGCGGGTGGTTTCCCACTGTCTGCAGTAGTTGGTAAAGCAGCGGTTATGGATTCTTCTCCTGCTGGCGGTCTGGGCGGCACTTACGCAGGTTCTCCTGTTGCGTGTGCAGCTGCACTGGCAGTACTGGACGTAATCAAAGAAGAGAACCTGGTTGCACGCGCAGCGGCAATCGGCGAGCAGATGAACCAGCGTCTGAACGCTCTGAAAGAAGAGCACTCTCAGATCATTGGTAACGTTCGTAACGCAGGCGCTATGGTTGCTATGGAACTGATCCAGAACGGCGACATCGACCAGCCAAACCCTGAGCTGACTAAAGCTCTGGTAGCTGCTGCTCCTAAGCACGGTCTGATTCTGCTGTCTTGCGGTATCCGCGCTAACGTTATCCGCTTCCTGCCAGCTCTGACTATGAGCGACGAAGTGCTGAACGAAGGTCTGGATATCCTGGCTAAGATGATCGCTGAGCACGCTTAATACTATTAAGCACGCTAGAGTGATACCCAATACCCCGGCCTAGGCCGGGGTATTTTTTTGGGTGGGGTTTGGGAGAGTGAAAAGGGATTTACCAAGCACTCCCCTACTGGACTGGCTTCCATGCCCTGCGTGTTTTTTTCATTTAATGCCGTCAGCAGAGGTGCAGCGAGGTTACATCCTACTTAATGGCTTGTTATAACTTGTACTAGAGATTCCAGCTAAAAAGCTCACAAAAAACCACTATCACAATACCAGTCACTACCTGCAAGAGCTTGGAACATAGCTGTTTGCCATGAGTTTTTATGCTGTTGACCGGCTGCTTGAGCCTCAATCGTTAAGTGTTGCCTTACTCCCTTAACACCCAATAACTCTTTGTAGCGAGACAAAGTATCTCTCAAACAAGCAATCTGATTTCCAGCTTCTATCGAATACCGGGAAGCTAATTTAAAGTCTCTAAAATGAGCCTGAACTCTCGCCTTAGAAATATCATCCCAGTAATCCGGTGCTTGAACATAGAAGCGGACAGTCGCAGGTGTCGTATGAATTACTTCTGAAAAAAGCCATTGTTCATCAATAAAATTCTGTTGATCAAAATAAGGGTGCAAGCACTGGTCACCTGCAATGGTCGCTACAGCTGTGCTCTTCCCCGTATTACAATCCTTACAGGAAGGCACAAGATTTAGTGGCACAACCGATAACTGAGGATATTTGGTTTTCGGTAGATAATGATCCAAAGTAGACGCATGCCCCATTCCACAAAATGGGCATCGACCTAATGGTGCCCGCGATAACAACAAGTCATATATCGCCCTTGCAGGCTTGGTTTTAGCTACCATATGGCTACTATACACCCCCTTAAGCTCCTTCTTTGTCACCGCACCTAAGGCTATATCATTATTTCCGCAATCATTGGGTGGAATGGTATACAGCCGTTTAGCAGTAGCTCTTTGCTGATAGTCATCTGCTGATACACCAATATCATTGGCCAATGCATTTAGACGATTACGCAAGTTATCGTCTGCAATGCTATTAATACACGTTTGGTAAACCACTCGCGAATCTTCACCAGGTGGAATCATAGCTCTCATCCATCAGCCCTCCCTCGTGAGTCCCGAAGCAAAACCATAGATCGTAGTATCGCTTTACCCTCAAAGCCCAGCTGGTTTTGGTATTCCTGCTCTATTTCTTCATAGCTCTTACCTTCATCCACTGAGGCTGCCAATAAATTATGAAAACCTGATTTGGATACCTCTAACCCGAAAACCTCACGCGTCAAAACTCCCACATTCTCAGCAAAAGTTTCACTTTCCGGCCTGTCAACATTTGAAACCAGTCGAGTTCTTCTGAGAATAGATACACATGATTTTGGGACTTCCTGCAATACGACTGGCGAATGGGTAGCAATAATCGCTACGCCATTACGATTAACAAGCAAATCAGATAAGGCTCTAGTGAATGCGGAAAGTAGTGGTGGATGAAGATGGCTTTCTGGTTCGTCAAGGAGGACTAAGGTTTTTTCTTCTACGGTTTCAACCAGTTTTGTAACGGACAAAAGTACAATGGCATGGCCTGAGCTCATCCTATCAAACAGCGCGGAGGCTCTTTCAGAAAACTGCACTTTTGTATCTGATAAATCATTATCATATACATTAGTGAGCTGACATAAGTCCATTTCGGCAAAATTAAAGTCCGACTCTAGCTTTCTAACAGCATTAACCCACCTATCTCTTTTAGCAGTCAATGAAAAACACAGTTTCAAACTGCTAGTAAAATCTCGACATAGATCGCCTTTATCTTTCAACCCCCACTGAACCTGTTCTTGCTGAGCAAGACGTTTTTTTAACCCAACATAGTAATAACGCATTCCTGCATTTGCATCTGGTTGATCAACAGGGGGGGTAAAAGGATCAAATGCACTAAAAGATACAGAGACCACTCCAGCAAAATAATTCTCATGGAGTGCGGCAGCACCTGCCCATGCAGAGCGAGTAGCAAAATATCCTGTCTCCTCCACCGCACCTCTATCAGGAACAAGTGCATCTACCATATTATTTAACAGGGTTGTTTTCCCCACTCCATTACGACCAATCAATATGTGGATATTGGAAGAAGGCTTGGTATTTGGATTTACTTGAAATTCAACCTCGATGCCAGAATAACGATCATTGGCAGCCTTTTCATAAAAGAAGTCATAATCTGTAAGGGGGGCCTCGCCGCGCAGGATTCTTCGAAACTGCTGCTCTATAGTGGAGCGATTAACCGTCCTCGTTAACGAGGTATTAAAAGCACCTTCATTCTCAGCTACAGCCAGACGGTTTTGATCATGAACGACATCACCTAGAGCATTTAGTATATCAATAGCCATATTCCCAGTGAGACTATTAACAAGAGTTTGGTAATAGTCGGCATCTTGGCCTAGAGAATAAAAATTGTCAGGCAACACATCGAACTGTTCGTCGATCTGCTGATCTGTCCACCCTCCATATTGGCCGATAAATCCGATCTTAAGATTACCGAGTTCTTGCTTATTACCTTGTTCATCAAAGACGGTAAGGGTAAATAGCGTCTTATAACCGAAATCATCCCAAGTATTAGGTTGCAGGTAGGCCGTATTAAAAGCTTGAGGGGGGAGTTGACCAGGCCTAACAAGCTTCTGGAATATAATTGCCACTGAAATATTTCCTTTATTCAAATCTCAAAAAACGCAATGACAAGTGTATCCGGAAAAGTCATTACATCTATTGATACTCCTATTTAAGCAAGTATTTTCCGATAACATAAAAGGTTTACAGCCATCTATTCGGATTTTAATCGGGCGTTCGAGCTTCGCTGATCTAGTTCTAATCATTTTAGCTTTCTTTTATCGGAACTATGTTAGGGCCAGAGTGGCCAGATCACAGGTTCAACCTGTCGTGTCATCTTTGATACTACCTGCAAATAATCAGGCGTCCTCTACTCTTTGTTAACGAACGCCTCTGGCTAATAAAGCCCAGGCTACCGCACTGACTTATTCGCCACTGCTTTTTAATATCAAGCATGCAAGTTCGACAATTTAAATATAACGTCTAAAAATTAGAAAAGACTTTGATTAGAAAGGAAAAATCCATTTTCTGATCTGACTGCTTCCCTGCTAAACGCGCATACGCGTTATCACGCCCTTTACCTTAAGAGCAGACGCGGCCTGCGCTTTCAAAAAGGGCGGCTACGATTTCATTAATTCGTTGATTTTACAGCTTATCTTAATTAGCAAAACCGCTATACAAGGCTAAAGTCTGACGGATTATGACACCAGAAGATTACAGGGTATGCATTCCCACGCGGAGCGGTGGGAACGAGGTTGGTTACGGCGTTGGTATGTATTCCCTCGCGGAGCAGCGGGAACTAGACGGGCGTAGTCGTTAGTGACGAAACCACAGAAATCAAAAAGCCCGCTGTTTACAGCTCCCATCGGGAGGGTAAACAGCGGGCTTTTCTATGCAAGACTATGCGCTGGAGTTTGCGTTGATTACCCCAGCCTACAGCCAGCGATCACTCACCGGTATTAAAGCGTTCGCGCAGGATGCGTAGGAACAATTCGCGGGGTTTGCTTGGCTGTGCAGTTTTCTTCCAGATGGCCGTCATCGGCAGTTCGTAATAACGCTCTTCCGGTGTCAGGGGCTGGATCAGGCCATCATCCACGTAGGATTGGGCGTAACCCTCGGGCAGGAAGCCGATAAACTTGCCGGAGAGAATCATCGCCAGTCGGCCTTCGTAGAAGTAAGCCTCGGCGGCGCGATTCAGACCGGTCATCAGTTCATCAACAGATTCGTGAGGCTTCAGACCTGCGTGAACCAGCGGCAGGCTGTTGATCAGCTCGTCGGTCAGTTCTTCATCCGGCAGTGCAGCCACAGGATGTTTGCTGCTGACATACAGACGGCAGGTATCACTGAACAGGTCGATATAGTCGAGACCTTCCAGCTTGCGGTGGCAAGGAATAAAGCCGACATCCGCACGATCATTCAGCACCATGCGCTCGATCTCAGCCATAGAGGCCACGTCGTTTGCCAGGTGAACACCGGGGGCTTCATCCGCGAAGGTTTCGATCAGCTCCGGGAAGCCGATACGGGGATCAAGACTCACGGTATCGGACAGGACGATTTTCAGGCGACCGGTCAAACTGGAGTTGAGGTTGTTTACCGTCATGCGGAACGCATCCAGCGAGTCCAGTAGGTTTTCGGTCATCTTGTAGATGACTTCGCCCTCTTCTGTCAGCGAGAAGCCGGAACGTCCACGCTTACACAGCACCAGATTAAGACGGGATTCCAGATTGGAGATGTGCAGACTAATGGTCGAGCGACCGATATTCAGCGCGGTTTCTGCGGCTGAAAAGCCTCCGCAGTCGGCTACGGTTTTAAATACTTTGAGCTGTTTGATCTCATAGTCACCCACCTGACCCAGTGAGTAGTTTTTCGCACTCTTAGCACTCATAGGAACTGCAACTGCCTGAAAAATAAGATGGAATATGGGGTATGTATCGGAGCGGCTAGTGTACCAAAGGAGTGTGCCAGATACCCGATATCTGCAAGGATATTTTATTCGGCGGGGGAATTCGACAAAAGTTTGTTGCAAACAAAACTTTATATTGATTCGGTGAGATTTTTAATCAAAGGGGGTTTATCTATTATTTAACACGTGGATGGCACCTGAGGTTTCCCTCTGATTCATGCTTGCTTGTAATGAATACTCAGGTGGTCGACACCGGTCATTTCGACACCCTGCTGACCGGATACCATTCGGCCCGGTAATCCGCATTTACCGGGCCATTTTTTTACTGCCGGTCGTGCAACCGCAGTAAAAATGCTTTTCTTGCGAAAAGTGTAAGTTGTTTTTATCCCTCGGAAAGTTGTTTGCCCGGCTGCATCTCTCGCTGCAGGCCGGGCTTTTTTTATCCCGATTTCTCTGCAACCAAGCTGCGCTAACGGTGACTTATGTTTGTCACTTCTGTTGGGTGTTTCAGTACATGTCTGAGTGTGCTTTTTTTCAAGCTTGTTTTTAGATCTTCTCTTTTCAGATCATGCCGTTACTGAAACCGCCAGCAAACTGAGGAAGCGCAGTATACCGCCACTCTACTAAAATCCGATATAACACCAACATCACATTGACAGATGCTGATTTTACATATCAGCACCGCCTGATAAACCACTATCCTATCAGGGTTATTTTCGCCCCTCCCCGAGTCACTCTATACAGCCAGATAAGACCATCTATAAAAAGACCAGCCATAAAGATCAGCTATAAAAAAAGACCGCTCAATCAGCGGTCTTTTTGACGATCTTGCTTTGATCTCTGCGCCAAAGAAGCGCTTACCCGATTACAGGCAGCGCTTCAGTACCGCAGCACTGACTTCTGGGGTCACATCCTGATGTTCACCCAGTGCGATCATATTGTGCTTTTTCAGCGCTTCAATCATCGGCGGAATATCGTCCTCACCCACGTTGTAGTCGCTCAGGCGGGTTTGAATACCCAGAGATTCGAAGAACGCACGGGTCTCTTCGATAGCACGGTCGATACGCTCATCTTCGGTGCCGTGTTCAATCGCCAGCACTTCACGGGCGTATTGCAGCAGTTTTTCACGCTTCTGCTCGCGCTTCTCTTCCATCATGGCTGGCAGAATCACCGCCAGCGTCTGACCGTGATCCAGACCGTGCAGCGCGGTCAGCTCATGGCCGATAAAGTGCGTTGACCAATCATGCGGTACGCCCAGACCGATCAGACCATTCAGCGCCATGGTCGCTGACCACATCACGTTAGCACGTACGTTGTAGTTCTTTGGCTCAGACAGGGCTTTAGGGCCGTTATCCATCAGAGTACGCAGAATGCCTTCTGCAAAACGATCCTGCAGATCCGCCCCCACCGGGAAGGTCAGATACTGCTCTACGGTGTGAACAAAAGCATCCACGATACCGTTCGCCACCTGCTTGGCTGGCAGAGAGTAAGTCACGGTTGGATCAAGAATGGCGAACTGCGGATACAGCGCACGACTGTAGAAGGGCATTTTGTCCTGAGTTTCGTAACGGGTAACAACACCGTTCGGGTTACTTTCAGAACCGGTTGCCGGCAGGGTCAGAACCACACCCAGTGGCAGCGCCTTACGAACCTTGGCACCTTCGGTGAGAATAGTCAGAGGATCACCCTCAAAGCAGGCTGCACCGGCGATAAACTTGGTGGCATCCGCCACAGAACCACCGCCTACGGCCAACAGGAACTCACTGCCATCGGCTTTGATCTGTTCCAGAGCTTTCAGACAAGTGTGAAAACCCGGGTTTGGCTCGATACCGCCAAACTCAGTCCATTGATGTTCCGCCAGCGCTGCAGCTACCTGATCGTAAACACCATTGGTTTTAATACTGCCGCCACCGTAAATCACCAGTACTTTTTTGTCTTTAGGGATAGAGGAAGCGATCTTGCTAATCTGGCCTTCGCCAAAAATCAGTTTGGTTGGGTTCTGAAAACTAAAGTTATACATGACCTAGCCTTTTTTATGTTTATAAGCGCGTAAATTGGCGCTAGTTTAACAGCCGTTTTATCTGCCATCCATGGGACTTGCTGCTGATAAATGATCAGAAAGCAGCACACAAGCCATTTATAGGTTTGAAAATTTGTATCGTAAAACAGGCGTTTAAGCCTGACGCGGTCTGGTCAGCAGATTTTGCTCTGCAGCAGAAATCGACTGGTGTGGACAAAACGCCCTGCAAAGCCCTCAAGATCCCCGCAAGATCACGGCAAAATCTTTATCACTTTCTGAAAAGCGCTTTTAAAACAGCAAGATGCCCCGAGAAAAAGTTGTCCACAATTTCGGTGAACAATTCTGTGCATAATTCCTGAATAGGCCGATTCGAGGGCGATATCATGCTGGATTGCGCGGGGTGATGTCAGATTGTTCAACAAATCGCCAGATAAGATACCGATACATTACACCTTAATATCTCACTTTCCTGTCACCCTCCTGCCTTTAATCTTTCAGCAAACTGAAATCACTCTGCCCTCGTTCAGTCAAATTACAGGGTTAGCTTTAAACCCGTGCTTTCGCACACGCAGCAATAACAAGGTAGTTCAAACTGCCTGACCTGAACAGCAAACGCTGTTTGGCAAACATAGGCAGACAGAACACCGGGCAACATCAGGCGCCAAGGTAATTTTGGATATGACCGGAAACGGACGAGGATAAACCATGATCTACCCAGAAAACCGCCGCTGTAACCCTGATCGCTTTACCCAGAAACGCGCTGAGAAGGATCTTCATGGCGCAGCCCTGCCACCGGCTCCGGTTAATGGCCCGCAGGTCTACGGCCACCCTGCCGATGGAGTGATTGCCAAGGCTCTCTTTTCCAAGCCTCTTATATCCAGACACTTTATTTCTAAACCCAAGGCACCGGATAATCTCTGGCTTAATATCTTCAGGATACAGAAAAGTGCGGGCTACCTTTGTCCACTGCGGCTGCGTGTAAAAGCAGTGTTAAAACACCTGATCTCTTCTGTTTGCATTGGCGCTCTGGCGCTGTCGGCACAGGTACAGGCTCAAACTGATGCTTCTGCCAAACCGCTACCAAGCGGCATGCTGACGACAGAACAGCTGAAGCACCAGTGCCAACCTCTGATGGAAGGCAGTCAATCGCTGATGTCGGCGTTTCAGTCCGGCCAGTGCAGCAGCTATATTCTTGGTATTTACGATCTGGTGGCGCAGCAGTGCCCTCGCCTCAGTATCAGTCGGGATGATGCAGTTCGCAGCACGTTGGTGCATCTGAGTGGACTTGCTGATAATGCTGCGGCTAAGAAGGCTCCGGCGGTAAGAACTATCGACCAGTTCCTGTCGAACCAGAGCCAGTGCCTTCCGGTGGCGAGCCTTTAACGGATAGGCAATAAAAAAGGGTGATCCGCTGATCACCCTTTCTTTTTCGAACCTACTAAAGCTTACGATTAACCGGCTATTTCGCCATAGATAGCTGATAAGACGTAATACCCACAGAACTTGCCAGATTCAGCGAATCAATACTGCCACTACCCGGAATGGTATAAGCATCGGCATTGAATGCCGACAGCGCATCTGACGGTACGCCCCGCGCCTCATTACCAAACAGGTAGCACTGGTAATTGCCAAACTCAGGATGGCTTAACTGTTCGCCCTGCAGGTCGAGGTAGGCAAAGCGGTCAAAACGTGCGGATAAGCTCTCAAGGGGCACATCCAGCTCAATCGGCAGATGGAAGATTGCCCCCATACTGGCGCGAACCACCTTGGAATTAAAGGGATCAACACTGTTCGGACTCAGCAACAGACGGAAGTTACCAAACCAGGCCAGCGTACGAATAATAGTCCCCAGATTGCCCGGATCCTGTACCTCATGCAGATAGATGCAACGCTCTTCCGACCCGGAAGCCCGATCAGGCTGAGCACTCAGATCCGGCAGCGGCACACAGGCGATAATGCCCTGCGGGGTTTTGGTATCGCTCATCTGAGCCATCTGTTTTTCACTGACAACTACCGGCTTAAAGCCAGCACCCAACTCAGCCGCCCACCCCTGATGGGCTTCGGTGATGTAGAGCGTGACATTGGCTGCTGATGGTTGCTGTTTCAGGGCTTTTTGCAGCTCCAGAACCAGATGCTCGCCTTCCACCAGATAATGGCCCAGCTGTGTTCGATATTTCTTCTGGTGTAGCTTTTTAACGTCGTCTAATTTCATTTACCTGCCTATTTGGCTCTTAATACACATCAGGCTTGGAACGGTGTGCCAGTGTTTTGCAATTCAGGGGCGAAAGTTTACAATACGCGCCGTTTTAACGACAGCAGAGTCACCTCCCCATGGCCAGATCAAAAACCAGTCAGAAATGGCTGGACGAACACGTTAACGATCCTTATGTAAAAAAAGCCCAGCTTGATGGCTATCGTTCCCGTGCCAGTTACAAACTGATAGAGATTAACGAGAAAGATAAACTGTACCGCCCCGGCAGTGTTGTGATCGATCTCGGCTCCGCACCGGGTGGCTGGTCTCAGATCGTAGCGCCGGTTGTGGGTGATAACGGTCGTGTGATCGCGTCGGATATTCTGCCGATGGATGTACTTGAGGATGTGACCTTTATTCAGGGTGACTTCACCGAAGAGTCAGTCTACAACGAGATTCTGGATGCGCTGGATGGTCAACCGGTAGATACCGTGATCTCCGATATGGCACCCAATATGAGTGGCGTGAATGCTACCGATCAGTATTCATCCATGTATCTGGTGGAACTGGCACTGGATATGGCGCGCAACGTGTTAAAACCCGGCGGTAACTTCTGCGCCAAGGTGTTCCAGGGCGTTGGTTATGATGAATACCTGAAGGATGTGCGCAGCTCGTTTGATAAGGTCTACATCCGTAAACCTGCCGCATCCCGTCCGCGTTCACGTGAAGTCTATATTGTGGGCAAGGGTTTTAAGAGCTAAGCCCTTAATATCGGAAACGACGTTAAGGGCTGAATGCCCTTAACGCTCAAGCAGATGCAGTTTATCCGGCACACCGTTCCAGTCATTGGCATCTTCCGGCGGCGCTTTCAGCTGGGTAATATTCGGCCAGCTCTCACATAACTCAGCATTGAGTTCTTTATAGATCAGTTGCTCAGGCGGCAGCTCGATATCCTGATAGATGGCTTCTGCCGGACACTCAGGCAGGCACAACCCGCAATCGATACAGATCACCGGATCAATCACCAGAAAATTCGGGCCTTCAAAAAAGGCATCCACCGGGCAAACAGGAACACAGTCGGTGTACTTGCATTTAATGCAATTGTCGGTCACTACGAAGGCCATTGCGGGCTGAAATCTCCATCATTTTTTGTTGGCGGCAAGTGTAATGTAGCTCACTTAAAACTCAAGTTTTTTGCACCTCTTAAAAGCCCTCGCTATCCACCTAACCCCCGGCAACTGCATCTACCTAAACCCCGGCAACTGCTTTAGAATGCGCAGTTTGTCTTTGGCACCGTCCTGAAAAGTAAACGAGTACTTTTATTTATGTTGCGTTTAACCGATATCAAACTCCCTCTTAACCATGATGAACAGGCTCTGGAGCAAGCGATTCTGCAGAAGCTGTCCATTAAGAAGCCGCAATTGCAGTCCTTCAATGTTTTCAGAAGGGGTTATGACGCACGTAAGAAAAGTGATATCCAGCTGATCTACACCTTAGATGTTGAAGTGGCTGATCAGGACAAGCTGCTGGAGCGCTTTGCTAAAGATCAGAGCATTCGCGTTACGCCGGATATGACCTACAAGTTTGTTGCCGAAGCCCCTGCAGATCTGAAAGAGCGCCCTGTGGTGATCGGCCTTGGCCCCTGCGGTCTGTTTGCCGCACTGATTCTGGCGCAGATGGGCTTTAAGCCGATTGTACTGGAGCGCGGTAAAGCGGTGCGTGAACGTACCAAAGACACCTTCGGTTTCTGGCGTAAGCAGCCACTGAATCCTGAATCTAACGTGCAGTTTGGTGAAGGCGGTGCCGGAACCTTCTCAGACGGTAAACTCTACAGCCAGGTAAAAGATCCCAAGCACTATGGCCGCAAGGTACTGAACGAGTTTGTCGCCGCCGGTGCGCCGGAAGAGATCATGTACGTCAGCAAGCCCCATATCGGCACCTTCCGACTGGTGAATATGGTGGAAAAAATGCGCCAGCAGATCATCGATCTGGGCGGTGAAGTGCGTTTCAGCACCCGGGTTGAAAAACTGGATCTGGATGAGAAAGGTGACGGCTACAAACTGAAAGGCCTGCACCTGTCCACAGGCGAGTATCTGAAATGCTCCCGCGTGGTGCTGGCAGTCGGTCACAGTGCCCGTGACACCTTCCAGGCGCTGTACGATCAGGGCGTCTATATCGAAGCCAAACCTTTCTCCGTTGGCTTCCGTATCGAACACGAACAGAGCATGATCGACCAGTGCCGCTTTGGCGATAACGCCGGTCACCCGATTCTGGGTGCAGCAGATTATAAGCTGGTACATCACTGCAAAAATGGCCGCAGCGTTTACAGCTTCTGTATGTGTCCGGGCGGTACCGTTGTGGCAGCGACCTCTGAAGAGGGTCGCGTGGTGACTAACGGCATGAGTCAGTACTCCCGTAACGAGCGCAACGCCAACAGCGCCATCGTGGTGGGCATCGAACCGGAAAAAGATTATCCGGGTCACCCACTGGCAGGTATCGATCTGCAGCGCGGTCTGGAAGAAGCGGCATTCAAAGCGGGCGGTGAAAATTACCACGCTCCGGCTCAGCTGATCGGTGATTTCCTTTCCGGCAAGCCAAGTTCTGAACTGGGTGAAGTGCAGCCGTCCTACACGCCGGGTATCACTCTGACCGATCTGAGCAAGGTGGTTCCGGACTTTGTCACTGAAGCGATCCGTGAAGCGATTCCGGCATTTAACCGTCAGATTCGTGGCTTTGCCAAAGATGATGGTCTGCTGACCGGTGTCGAAACCCGTACTTCCTCCCCGGTTTGTATTAAGCGCGGCAGAGACTATCAGAGTATCAATGTGGAAGGTCTGTATCCGGCAGGTGAAGGTGCAGGTTATGCCGGTGGTATCTGGTCTGCGGGTATCGATGGTATCCGCGTTGCAGAGTCACTGGCTCTGGCAGCTCTTGAAGACTAAAAACAGCTAGTCGGTAAAAGCGTCAGCCACAAAAAAGCCAGCCCGCTTAACAGCGGGCTGGCTTTTTGTTTATCTGACTTTCTTTATATGGACAGCGCGGTTTTCTTTGTCTCGATAGGACGAAAGACAGAGCAGAGATCTATTCGAACGGCATATCGCCAAAGGCACGGTAGGTACGCATAAATCCTGCTTCCAGACCGATTGCCGCATCTGCCATATCCTGATGGGAACCACCACGCAGAGCTTCACGCATATTGTTCAGTGCCATCTGCTCCTGAGCAACCGCCTGCTTCAGCTCAACAAAACGATCATCGGTGAAACCGAACAACTGCTGATCAAACTTAGCACGACTTACGTGATGACGAATCGCTTCCCAACGGGGCCAAACCTGAGCCCAGTTCTTCTGCAGGGTTTTGATCTGCGCTTTGGTAAAGCGCTTGCCGGTTTTGTTGTCAGCAACTTCGATCATGGCATCCATATAAGGCTTGTAAGCGTTCAGCTCATCAACGTAGTAGCTGATGCCGTTACGCTCACGCAGGCCATGCAGAGTCACCGTTACCGCTGCCAGCTGTTTCTCGGCACTTTCCAGATCACCCTGCTGAACATCGATAAAGGCTTCGCTCACCATACCGGAAGCGATATCCAGAAAGTGCTGCCACTCAGGGTCATCACTGTTTACCGCGAATGTGGTAACGAAAGAGCTCCACTGCTGGGAGAACTTCATCATCGCATCGCTTGCTGATTCACGATCACCCTGCCCGATATAGATCATGGCCGGGATATACTGACGATCCATTTCGATGGTGGCCTGAAGCAGGGCATTGTCATTCGCCGAAGCGGTGCCGGACATCACCACAGTTAACGCCACAAGCTGGATGGCTCGCGAAACAAGAGTCCTTAACCGTTGCAGAACCATTGCTTACTCCTATTGATTCATAATTGACGCAATTATAGCCCAAGCCAGAACAGGATAGATATGCCCTGAAGGGCGCATAAGCTATTTGTTTATGCTTTGTTTTTCTGTTTACCGCCTGACGCGCGCACTAAGCAGCGCTCAAAGGCTAGCTCTGATGCACACCTAAGGTTTGCAGATGTTTTTTACAGTTCCCGGTGCGGCCTTCCTGCATCAGAATCTCATAAAGTCGTCTGCCCCCCGGCCCTAACTGATCGGGATCGGGAATCACAAGACTCACGGTGCCGGATCGGGTGGAGGAGAAATCCACATCTAGGGCGATAAACTCGCCACTTGCCAGCTCCTGCAGGACTTCATGCCGGGGAATCCAGCAAAAGCCCAGTCCGTGCTTCAGAATCTGTTTGGCCCGCTCGAAGCTGTCTACCGTCCAGCGCTGCTCCGACTTCAGCCAGCCCTGAGACTCCGATGGCTTAAGGGCATTGTCCTTAATCACCACCTGCATGTGCTTGACCAGTTCCTGCTGGCTGATCGCCTGCCCCAGAGTTGCCAGCTCATGACTGTGATGAGTCACCAGCATAAATTCGACCCGGCACAGCTCTTCAGAGGTATAACCCTTGGGCACATGGCCGGTAATCGCCAGATCAACGCTGTTATTGACGATCTGCTCGACGCTGCCGGTCAGCACCGTATCAATAATTCGAATACGGGTGCCGCGACTTTCCGGATAGAAACGCGCCAAAGCACGAAACAAAAGATCCCTTGGGTAGATCGCCTCCACACAGATATTCAGCTGTGGCTCCCACCCCATATCGATATTTTCGGCCAGTTTCTCCAGACCTTCAGCGGTTTCTGTCAGCACACGGGACCGGCGCAACAGGGCCTCCCCTGCTTCCGTCAGAAAAGCCTTGCGGCCTTTAACCTGCAGAATCTCCACACCCAGCTGATGTTCGAGCTTTTTAACCGCATGATTGAGAGAGGACTGACTGCGATGCAGCGCCTCAGCGGCATGAGCGTAACCACCGTGATCAACCACCGCCTGCAGGATACGCCACTGTTCCAGAGTTGTTTTATGCCCCGCCATAACCCCTTTTGCCCCCTACCTTTTGCACCTTTTATCCCTGCCTTTCTAAGAAATCGAAATAAACGACAGATTACCAGCCGAAAACAGCGAACCTTTCAATTTTATTGGTTTCAAGCTGCAACAATTCTATTTCGTAGAATATATAGCACTATTTAATGCAATTTTCTTTCTTTTTGTTCGGCATAAAATGACACCCATAGCAACAAGCCAGACAGACCACTCAGCCTGATCAAGCTTAAGACGGCAAAACAACTGAGTGATTTCTGGCCAGAACCTAATCAGAGGATAAGCCATGAAAACATTATTAGTCGTTCACTCAAGCCCTAAAAGCAGCCAATCTATCACCCGCGACCTGACTGCTGAGTTTGTTGAAAAGTGGAAAGCCCACAACCCGAATGGTCAGATTGTTCAGCGTGATGTGGGTATCAACCCTCCTCCGCACCTGACTGAAGAAACCATTGGCGGCTTCTACACTCCCGCCGATCAACGTTCTGAAGAACAGAACAAAGCGCTGGCAGTATCTGACGAACTGATTGCCGAACTGCGCGCTGCTGATGAAGTAGTTATCGCATCACCAATGCACAACTTCACTATCACGTCCGGTCTGAAAACCTGGATCGACCAGATTGCCCGTGTTGGCGAGACCTTCCAGTACACCGAGACAGGTCCGCAGGGTCTGCTGAAAGATCGTCCGGTTTACGTGATCACTGCAAGTGGCGGCGACTACCGTGCACACACGCCAATCGCGTTCCTGAACCACCAGGATACTTACCTGAAAGTGGCTCTGAACTTTGTTGGTCTGCAGGATATCCGTCTGGTACAAGCGGCTGGTGTATCTGCAGGCGAAGCGCCAATCAACGAAGCCCGTGAAGCCCTGAGCGAAGCGATTAGCGCATAAAACCTGAAAGCAAACAGGTAGAAAATAGAGCAACCCCAAAAGGTCAGCCTGATCCCATCGTCAGGTCTGACCTGCTCGGAAACACCCTCTGTGAGAAGCAGCTATGCTGAATCACAGCAGGGTGTTTTTTTGCGTTGAAAATAAGTGTTTTCAGCGGATGGATTATGGACGTACACTCCGCCAAATAGCCTCAGGTCGCTATCACATTTCTGTTTTTTGTTGCTGTTCAAGGATCACCAAGGAGAGCCCTATGCCAGTATCATCCGGTTTAATTCATGCGTATCTGTTTAATGATCAGAAGGGTAAGACGCTCACCGCGGAAGAGATTGATCAGTGGCAGCCTGAACAGGGCTTACTCTGGCTGCATCTGGATTACACCAATGAAGAGGTTCAGAACTGGCTGGAACAGGAATCTGGCCTTGAATCCGTAGTGGCAGAAGCCCTGACAGCAACTGAAACCCGTCCCCGCTGCACGCCATTTAACAACGGGCTTTTGCTGCTGCTTCGCGGGGTTAACCTCAATCCAGAGGCTGATCCGGACGACATGGTATCCATCCGCCTCTGGGTGGAAAAGAACCGCATCATCAGTACCCGTAAGCGCCAGCTGCAATCGATTCAGGATCTGCTCTCCCAGATCCGAAACCATCAGGCACCGTCAACCAGTGGTGAGTTTATTGCCGACCTGACCGACAACCTGACCTGGCGGATGCGGGAAACCATGGAAGGCTACGAAGAGACGCTGGCCGATCTGGAAGAACGGGTTCTGACCGGCGGCCATGACGAAGTAAAAGTGGAGCTTTCTGCTCTGCGACGTCAGATCATCACCCTGCGCCGCTATCTGGCACCGCAACGGGATGCTCTGGCACGCCTGCATACTGAGCGATTCAGTGGCCTGAGTGAAGCTGAACGCCTGCAGGTTCGGGAAACCACCGACCGTTTGATCCGCTATCTGGAAGATCTGGATGCGATGCGGGAACGTGCTGTGGTAATTCAGGAAGAGCTGCTTAGCCAACTGTCGGAACTGGGTAACCAGCGGGTTTATCTGCTGTCGATGATTACCGCTGTTTTCCTTCCACTGGGCTTTCTGACCGGACTTTTGGGGATCAACGTGGGCGGCATGCCGGGAACCGACAGTTCAGAAGCCTTTTGGTGGGTCAGCGGCGGTCTGTTCAGCTCAGCGATTGTGCTGACATTGCTGCTTCGCAGGAAAAAATGGCTATAATGGCCGGCTTTTTACAGGTGTAGCCGCAAGTTCGGCACAGCTAAGTCTCGCTTTCAGCACAGTTGAGCCAAGTCTTAGCAACACCAAGCCAAATTTTATGAGGACAGCATCATGGCCACTGCCTGCGCACGACACATTCTGGTTAAAACCCGCGAACAGGCGGAAGTGATCAAAAAGAAACTGGCAGTCGGTGGCGACTTTGCCAAGCTGGCTAAACAGCACTCCCTTTGCCCATCGGGCAAGAAAGGTGGTGATCTGGGTGAGTTTCGCCGTGGTGCTATGGTCAAGCCATTCGACAATGTGGTTTTCACCAAACCGATCCTGACGGTTCATGGTCCGGTTAAAACCAAGTTTGGCTTTCACCTGATAGAAACCATCTACCGCAATGACTGATTTATTTCGGGCATAAAATCAAAAACGAAAAGCGACAACCCGATTGCGGCCATTCTTCTTGGCCTGATACAAAGCCTGATCCGCATCCTTAACCAGCTCCCATACCGCATTACCAGAATCAAAACTGGCATAGCCGATGGAGGCTGTCAGAGAGATCAACTCATCATCGTAGGGCACCATCAGTTCTGCAATTCCCTGTCGTAGCCGTTCCAACACCTGCTGGGCAACCCGGGCGTCCGTATCCGGCAACAAGAGAAGAAACTCTTCCCCGCCATAACGCCCAACGCTATCGGCTTCACGCAGAGACTTGGTCAGAAAACGGGAAACCGCCTTCAGCACTTCATCACCCGCCAGATGGCCATAGTTATCATTGATCGATTTGAAGAAATCGATATCGATCATCGCCAGCGCATAAGGTGCGTTACTGCGAATCGACTGAGCATGATTCTTTTCCAGAATCAGTCCGATTGAGCGCCGGTTAATCAACCCTGTCAGCCCATCGAAAGAGTGATGTTGGGCAACAATGGAATCCCGCATACGGCTGAGTAGTTCGACCACTTCCGCCTTTGTGGAGTTCAGGGTGCGAAAGTCCTGCAGAGAAACCTGCTCGTTCTTCTGATACTGGAGAACAAGATCCCGGGCAGCATCGTGCATCTCTTTATGAATGGATTCGAGTACTGAAAACTCAGGAGCAGCACGCAGCGCCTCAGACACACTCTGGTAATACCAGCAGCCAAAACCGCACTTTGTATGCGCCATGGGATCAATGATCTGTTCATTAAAAGGCTGCTGACAAACCAGCCCTTCCAGCAACATCTCATACCAACTGCGGTGATTCACCACCGCCCGCTCAAGAATCTCAATGGCTTCATTGATCTCATCAGCGGTAAAGCTGTATCTCGGGCTCATAGGCTCCTCCTGCAGCGGGGCAAGAATACAGGGGCTATCTCCTATGAATCAGCATAACAGGTATTTTGTCTTTACCAGTTGATCTAACAGAACTTCTGAACCCTTTAGCTGAAGCTTTTTCTTTGCCTCCAAGTGACCAAACAAAGAAATCCCTTGCCCCAGAATCACCGGCAAGGTCGTTACCGTCATCTCATTCAGCAGATCCTGACTTAAAGCGCTTTGAATCAGTTTTCCACCATCCAGATAAAGGCTTTGCACGCCTTTCTCATCTGCCAATACCGCCAGCATTTCAGCAAGGGTTCCACTGATCAGAAATGCCTTACCCTCAAGATCCGCAGGAATCCCTTTCAGGGAATTACTGGCAACATAAACCGGCTTATCGTAGGGCCAGAAGCCGAAACTGAGCACCTTTTCAAAGGTGTTACGCCCCATCAGAAGCGCATCAACTCCTGCCATAAATTCCGCAAAACCCAGATCACTGCCTTCGGGATTTTCGATCTCTTCCAGCCAATCCAATTCACCATTTGGGCCGGCGATATAGCCATCCAGACTCTGTGCCATATAAGCGATAACTTTCATCTTAACCTCCTGTCTCAATTGCAGTTTTATCTGTGCAAGACTGATAAAGCAAAAAGCCTGCACAGGGCAGGCTTTTTGGCTTTCGAATGGGGTGTTACCACATCAGATCATCAGGAATCTGGAAATCTGCGTACGGATCATCCTCTTCCTCATCACCGGTATCCGGTGCTTTCTCGTTCAGCACGATCGGCCAATCCGGCTCACGCTGCAGAATCTTTTCAGCAACCTTAGGTGGAATCAGCTCAAAACGGCCTTCCAGCTCGGCAATGGCCAGACGACCTTTCGCCAGCTGATCCGAGATCTTAGGCTGAACATTAATCTTCTTAACCTTCTTGTCCATTACAAAGTTATGGGCAAGATCACCAGCGAAATCGGAAAGGCGGTTCATCTCGATCAGTTGCTTCACCTGAGCTTTGATCGCTTTCTTCTCTTCTTCCGCTTTGCGCTCCAGGTTCAGCTGACGATCACGTTCCGCCTTCTCTTTGCGCTGCTGCTCAGCACGCAGCTTCACTTCATCTTCCTGACCTGTGGTGCGCTTAACCTTGGCTTGTTTCTTCTTGTGGTTTTCCGCCTGTTTAACCTTTTTCTTGTTGGTTAAACCGGCTTTTAACAGCTGATCCTGCAGGGACTTGCTCATAAATCTGACCGTAATTCCGTTATCAATAAAAATACTGAGTATCTGGCTTATTTAACTGGCGCATATTATCCCTGTTTTTAGCTCAGGATTCATCTGCCTCTCCGGTAAAAAGCTTTTCCAGCCATTCAAGCACAACAGCCTGCGCCGGATGCCCTAACAAACTCTTTTCAGGTAAGTAATAGCCCAGCTCCGAGGGAACACTAATCGGGGTATAAGCTTTAAGAACTCCTGAGCAAACAAAACTCCTCACGAGAAGAGTCGAACAAAATACGAGCCCCTTGCCAGCGATAGCCTCATAAATCCCGAGTAACTCCTGATCGAAGTAAACAATAGAGTCTTCTGAACACTCAAAATCTGAAGCTTTGCACCAGTTCAACCAAGGAGATAACGGAAGCTCTTTATTTTTCCAACGGGTTAACAAGACAGACTGAGTTTGACCTTGCCGGATGCGGTTCAGGCATTCAGGGGTACCAAATAATGAATACTTATCCCGGTGCAACAGTCTGTTTTGATGATAGAAATAATCTTTGGAATCAAAAGGAATCTGGCCAAAGCGAACAGAAAGCCCGTTTGCCTCCGAGCGAATATCCTCCCCCGTGGCAACATCGATATTTATGCTTGGGGCAGCCTGATTGAACTTTGCCAACTCCGGAACCAAAACCAGAGCCGCGAAAGCTGATGTGGTATTTATTTTTATTCGATTGCCCAATTCAGCGACGTCATCAACCGCCTGCTGAATCTGTAAAAAGCTGTTGGTGAGCGCCTCGGACAGTTTCTCACCTGAAGGGGTCAACCCCACACCACGCACTCGGCGATAAAACAGGTCAACTTTCAGACGCTGCTCCAAACGCCTGACATGATGCGATACTGACGTTGGTGATAACGCCAGCTCTTCAGCAGCAGCCTTGAAACTTCCCAGCCTTGCAGCCGACTCAAAAACCTTTAGCCCCTGCAGTGACACATTCATCGATTAACACCCTCATCTTGAATCATTAATAAGCCTAACGCATAGATGATTTTTTTACATCTATAGATGCTATTAACCCCTTTGTCAGAGACAGCCTGCCGTCCATAAAATCCACAAGCACTCAACGACAACACAAGCCTCAATAAGGATCTAAAACATGTATTCACTACTTCATATCGATTCAAGCGTGCGGGCGAAAAGCAATAGCATTGAAGCGCATAATTCGATTTCCCGGAATATAGCCGGTCATTTGATATCAGAGCTAGAGCAAGCAAATGCCATTGCCGAATATTCCTATCGTGATGTAGGCGCTAACCCTCCTGACTTTATTACTCAGGAATGGATAGGTGCAGTATTTACATCTGAAGAAAAGCGGACAACTAAGCAGAAAGCACTGCTGGAACAATCCGATGAGATGATCGACGAGCTTGTTAATGCAGACCTGATCATCATTTCAGCGCCGATGTACAACTACGGCATGCCTGCTCACTTGAAGGCATGGTTTGACCAGATTGTCCGCGTCGACAAAACCTTCAGCTTTGACCTCTCACGGGGAGACTTTCCACTAGAACCCATTCATAGCGGCAAAGAAATGGTTCTGATTACCTCCAGCGGTGAATTTGGCTTCCATAAAGGAGGGATTCGCGAAAAGATGAATCATCTCGCCCCCCATATAGAAACTCTCAGTAAGTATTTAGGTGTCGAAAAGATGACCGAAATCGCCTGTGAATATCAGGAATTTTCCGATGAGCGACATGAGGCATCCAAGCAAGCCGCTTATAGAAAAGCATCTGACCTGGCAGAAAGCTTAAGCCAACGAGAAAAACTTAACTAAAGAAGAGGCAGCCTGTTTAAGGCTGCTTTGTTACTCCTCAGCAGCCCGCTTCTCGGCCACTAAGCGCTGGGCTTCGCTGATCTGAGGCATCTTCTCTTCGATCCAGTTGGCGATACCTGCAACTTGTTCTGCGGCCTCCTCCCCCAGTGTGGATAGGGAATATTCCACATGAGGTGGTACAACCGGATAGGAATGGCGCAGTACAAAGCCGTCACTTTCCAGAGACTGCAGCGTTTGCGCCAGCATCTTTTCACTGACACCTTTGATCTTGCGGCGCAGATCACTAAAGCGCAGGGTATTGCCCTGCAAAGCCACCAGAATCAGTACGCCCCAGCGACTGGTGATATGTTTGAGTACATCCCGTGACGGGCACTTATCAGAAAAGAGATCTCCCCTGCGGAAACGCTCGGTAAAGCTGGCGTTATCTTCAACTGTTGAAGAATCGGAAACACTCTTTTTATCGCTCACAGCAGCCATTTTGATACTTACCTTTTTGTACGTACTTACTAAAGGTAAGTATCGTTGATAACCTGACCTCAATGCAACACAACACGTTTTCTACCCAATCGTAAATATCATTATTGAGGAAAAAACTATGATTCTGGTAACAGGTGCAACCGGTCAACTGGGCCGTCTGGTGATTGAACAACTGCTGAAAACTGAAGCTCCCGAGTCCATCATCGCGGCTGTTCGTTCTCCTGAAAAGGCAGCAGATCTGGCAGAACAAGGCGTTCAGGTTCGTGCGATGGATTACACCAATCCGGCGAGTATACAAACCGCGCTTAAGGGTGCAGAGAAAGTGCTGCTGATCTCTTCCAGCGAAGTCGGTCAGCGATTCCCGCAACACAAAAACGTCATTGATGCAGCAAAAGCTGAAGGCGTTTCTCTGCTGGCTTACACCAGCATTCTGAATGCCACAGAGAGCAAACTGGGACTGGCCGCAGAGCACGTTGAGACCGAAGCCGCTCTGGCTGAATCCGGCGTGCCTCACGTACTGCTGCGCAACGGCTGGTACACAGAGAACTATTTGGCAAGTATCCCACCAGCTTTGGAGTTTGGTGCTTTTATCGGTGCAGCGAAAGAAGGCCGTATCGCTTCTGCAGGCCGTATTGATTTCGCTGAGGCCGCAGCAAAAGTGCTGACCAGTGAAGGACACGCGGGTAAAACCTACGAGCTGGCCGGTGACGAGAGCTACACACTGGCAGAACTGGTTGTCGAGCTGAACAAACAAACCGGTAAGTCCGTTGTTTATCAGGATATGCCGCAAGCCGACTTTGCAGCAGCCCTTAAAGGTGCAGGCCTGCCGGATGGTTTAGCCGATCTGCTGGCGGACTCGGATGCCGCTGCGGCAGAAGGCGGTCTGTTCGATAACAGTAAAACATTGAGCCAACTGATCGGTCGCCCGACGACGTCACTGGCGACGCTGATGGCAGAAGCACTGAAGGCTTAATCTTAAGCTTCGTAAGTTGCCGCCGTGTGATCTGCTCACACGCCAAAAGAACAGCCCGCAACTGCGGGCTGTTTTATTTCAGGTGCCTGTATCCGGGTTCAGATGTCCATATCCGGGTTCAGTCATCATCATCAGGTTCATCGCCGCCCAGATCGATTATCGCCGCATCGGTGACAACCACCTTAGTACCGGCAAACTTGTCGTGGCCTGCCCCTTGACCACTAAAGAGTGCGTAAAGACACTCCGAAAGCGCAAGGAAAATACCGTACACAGGAATCAGCCAAAGCAACCAGTAAAAGGCAAAGCGTTTCAGAATCTGTTTACGGGAAACCGGCTCGCCATCGGTGGAGACAATGCGAAGCGCCATCATCATCTTGCCGACACTCTGTCCACGGTCAAACAGCAACTTGCTGTTAACCAAAAAGAAAACCACGACAGTTAGGAACAACAAGGTATGGATCTCTTCTGCTTCCATCTTTCCAGACCAAAGCTCAGCACTGTTATTGCCGGTAAAGATCAGCAAAAAGGTAAAGATCATGGTCAACACCAGGTAGTCGATCAGAAGCGCCACCAGACGAGTGAGCAAACCGGAAAAACGTGTCCCTGCAAACCGTACTTCCAGCTGAAGCAGCAGTAGTCGAAAAATATTCATAACGGGAACCTCAATCAGTTGGAACTGAGAGATTGCCCCTTTTTCACCCGTTGATACGGAGAGCACAAGCGAGTCATAAAAGAGACATCACATTAGACTTTAGCAGTAGTCCTTCGAGATTTCTTTCCGACTCTAAATAAAAAAAGCCCGCGTGTGCGGGCTTTCACATTTTGCCTGAAGATCAGAGTTCATCAGGGCTGCAGCGTTTTCACCATAGCTGCTAACTGTTCAGGACTGAGCTGCGCACGGTGCAGACCCACCTGCTCACCTTTGGCGTTGTAAAGCAAAGTTGTTGGCAGTGCCATACTGGCCGTTACCTGCGCCAACTGACCTTTGCTGTCCAGCAACACATTGCTCAGATCCAGCTCCTGATCCTTTAAAAAACGGTCAACAGTTTCGGTATGTTCACCCTGATTAACAAAAACGAAGGTGATATCGGGATTCGCTTGTTGCGCCTGCTGCAACAAAGGCATTTCACGAACACAGGGCGCACACCAGGTCGCCCATAAGTTCACCAGCATCGGCTTACCATCTGCTACCTGATCCAGAGTGATCGTCTCACCCGCCATAGACTGAAAACGCACATCCGGCAGCTTAGAGGATTTATGCTCCATCAGTGCCACAAGTCCCGCCATCATGCCGATAATCAGCAGAACCGAAACAAAGACCCATATCAGGGGTTTAATAAAACGCTTCAAAATAACCAACCTCAAAACTCAGATAAAAATAGCCACCCCTAACAGAGTCTTTTTAACCGATATGGTTCACCGGAGTGCTGCCGGTAGAAGATCACATGATGTCAGAGCATATTAATAAGCTTTCAGTTATGGCTTCTGAATAATCAGATAAGTATGTAATTCAGGATACTGATCGTATTCAAGATGGCGAATCCGACAACCCAGTTCCAGGAATAAAGCAATAAAGCCCTCGGTGCCCAAAGTGGAGTAATACACCTCCGGCCCCATAAAATCGTCCACGTGATCCGATGCCTCAGCCGTGCCACCAAAAGAGAAGATAAACACGCCACCGGGGTTAAGATGATCAACAATTTTACTAAGCACCGGTTTCTGCTGATCAAGAGGAAGATGCCAGATACTGTCCCAGGCAGTAATCAGGTCATAGCGTTCCGGCAAAGCGACCTCACAGATATCCCCTTCGATAAAGGTCACATCGGGATTACGCTCCTGCGCCAGCTTGATCATCTCAGCGGAGACATCAAGGCCTGAAACCTGAAATCCCCCACTTTGCAGCAGGTCGGCAAAACGTCCGGTACAACCACAACCGATATCAAGGGCTTTACTGACGGACTTGTTTATCGCTTCACCTTCACTTCCAGTCTCAGCCTCACTTTCAACCTGAGCCTTAGCCGGATTTTCCACCGCAGGACTACGGACTATTTTGATGGCACGCTCATGGGCTTCAATACCGTTATTACGGTTAAATTCCGCCTTCTGCCACAGATGCGTAATCTGATCGTAAGCCTTTCCAATCTGTTCCGGTTTTATTACTTGCATCCCTTTTAGTCTTGTGGAGACATCACCATGCCTTTAATAGCCATCAATGGTCATAAAAACGTTTAAAAACAGAGCGACGTTAAAAGCTTTGTTATATGAAGCATTAATTATCACGAATTTAATTCTAAAAACGGGAAATAATTTCTTTGCGGTTTGATCAACTCTGATTAATATCCGCGCCGAAAAGGTGGTCTAAGCTAATGACAACCGCCTTTTGCAGAACCGCTGCCAATCGGTATTTTTCCTTCCTTTAATATATGGCACTAAAACTGATGAAATTTCGCTTTCCCGTCATCATCATTGATGAAGATTTTCGCTCTGAAAACATTTCAGGGTCTGGTATCAGGGACCTTGCTGAGGCGATCAGCAAGGAGGGCATGGAAGTGGTCGGACTGACCAGCTATGGCGACCTGACGTCTTTTGCGCAGCAGGCCAGTCGCGCCTCCTGTTTTATCGTATCGATCGACGATGAAGAGTTCGACTTCAACGACGAGAACGACGTCAATATCGCACTGACAGCCGTGCGAAATTTCCTGATTGAAGTGCGTAAACGTAACCGGGACATTCCGGTATTCCTCTATGGTGAAACCCGTACCTCACGCCATATCCCGAACGATATTCTGCGCGAGCTGCACGGCTTTATTCACATGTTTGAGGATACCCCGGAGTTTGTGGCCCGCCATATTATCCGCGAGGCGAACAAGTATCTGGACTCTCTGGCACCACCGTTCTTCAACGCTCTGATGGACTACGCCAGCGACAGCTCCTACTCCTGGCACTGCCCCGGTCACTCCGGTGGTGTGGCGTTTCTGAAAAGCCCGGTGGGTCAGATGTTCCACCAGTTCTTCGGTGAGAACATGCTGCGTGCGGACGTCTGTAACGCAGTGGAAGAGCTGGGTCAGCTGCTGGATCACACCGGCCCTGTTTCCGACAGTGAAGAGAACGCAGCACGTATCTTCGGCTGCGATCACCTGTTTTTTGTCACCAACGGTACCTCCACCTCTAACAAGGTGGTGTGGCACTCGACGGTAGCACCGGGTGATGTGGTGGTGGTTGACCGTAACTGTCATAAGTCGATTCTGCACTCCATCATCATGACAGGTGCGATTCCAATCTTCCTGACGCCAACCCGTAACCACTACGGCATTATCGGCCCGATTCCTAAGGAAGAGTTCGATCCGGAAGCGATCCGTCAGAAGATCGAAAACCACCCCTTTGCCAGCAAAGCGGTGAATAAGAAGCCCCGTATTCTGACCATCACCCAGAGCACCTACGACGGTGTGCTCTACAACGTGGAAGAGATCAAAGGCATTCTGGGCAACACCATCGACACCCTGCATTTTGATGAAGCCTGGCTGCCCCATGCGGCGTTCCACAACTTCTATCAGAATATGCACGCTATTGCTTCAGATCGTCCGCGCTCTGAAGAAACACTCGTCTTTGCCACCCAGTCCACCCACAAACTACTGGCGGGCCTGTCGCAAGCATCCCAGATTCTGGTGCAGGACAGTGCGACCCGTAAGCTGGATACCCATCGTTTTAACGAGTCGTATCTGATGCACTCCTCCACCAGCCCGCAGTACGCCATTATCGCCTCATGCGACGTGGCGGCAGCGATGATGGAGCCTCCGGGCGGCACCGCACTGGTGGAAGAGTCGATTCTGGAAGCGATTGAGTTCCGCCGCGCCATGCGCAAGGTGGATGATGAGTTTGGTGATGAGTGGTGGTTTAAAGTCTGGGGCCCGGATTATCTGGCGGATGAAGGCATCGGCGAACGTGACGACTGGGTGATCCACAAGGATGATAAGTGGCACGGTTTCGGTCAGATCGACTCCGGCTTCAATATGCTCGACCCGATTAAGGCGACCATTATCAACCCGGGGCTGGATGTGGACGGCAACTTCGATGAGATCGGCATTCCGGCCTCTATCGTCAGTAAATATCTGGCGGAGCATGGCATCATCATCGAGAAAACCGGCCTGTACTCCTTCTTTATCATGTTCACCATCGGCATCACCAAAGGCCGCTGGAACTCCATGGTCACCGAGCTGCAGCAGTTTAAAGATGACTACGACCAGAACCTGCCGATCTGGCGCGTCATGCCGGAGTTTGCCGCTAAGCAGCCTCAGTACAGTAAGGTCGGCCTGCGTGATCTGTGCAGTGCGATCCACAACGTGTACAAAGAGTATGATCTGGCGCGCATTACCACGGAGATGTATCTGTCACAGATCGATCCGGCCATGACCCCAAGCGATGCCTGGGCGAAGATGGCGCACCGTCAGATTGAGCGCGTGCCGATTGATGAGCTGGAAGGCCGTATCACCGCGATACTGGTAACGCCTTACCCTCCGGGTATTCCGCTGCTGGTACCGGGAGAGCTGTTTAACAACACCATCGTGCGCTACCTGCAGTTTGTACGGGATTTCAACACCCGCTTCCCGGGCTTTGAAACTGACGTACACGGCTTGGTTCGCGAGAAAATCGACGGCAAAGACCACTACTTTGTGGATGCCGTGATCGAGTAAATCCGATCCTCTCTTGCCCTAAAGCCATAGCAATAGCCCTAAGCCACAACAATAGCCCTGAAGCCACAGCAAACACTGTGGCTTTTTTATTGCCAGAACTTGGGGCTTAGTCCGGCTGACGCATCTGAGGATGACGGAAGAAGAACAGAGCACTCACCCCTGCCAGAGCAATCACACCGAAGCAGAAAAGGCTCACCGCAATATGCAGCCCCCAATGATCAGCCACCCAACCCACGCCGAGTACCGGCAGCATACTCCCGATATAACCCAGCACCAGATAGGTCGATAGCAAACCAGAATGGTTATGGGGCTGTGCAATCCGGCTGACCATATTCATACCGGACAACAACGTCATACCGTGTCCGGCAGCTGTGATCAGAAGACCAATTGCCAGAATCCACGGTGAACCGCGCTCAAGGTTTAACAGCAACAAACCGCAGCTTAACGCCAACGCCAGCAACCCCATTGCCCCGCACCAGTGAACCGGCAGACGACGGGTCATCAGCTGTGCGCCCGAGGACATAAACAGAATCACAGCGATGGAGATACCGCTGATAAAAGGCCCTTTCCAATCGATCATCTGCTCCAGAAACAAAGGTGACATAGAGGCGTAAAGACCAAAGACACCGAAGGCCAGAAAGGCACAGGAGTTGGTCAGAATAAACGCCAGAGAATGATCAGGCTCCGGCCATGTCAATTTCGGCAGCCAGGCACGGCCTGCTTTTTTGGTGCCCGTCGCCTGATTTGGTTTGGCAATCGCTTCATGACTTGGCAGATCAAGACGTTGCAAGGCAAAGAAGCCGATGGCTGACAACGCCATGGTTGGCAGATAAGCCGTAATCAGCGGGTTAGGCAGCCACTGCCCGATAATCCCGCCCACAAGAGGCCCAAGGCCAAAGCCGAAAGCGATCAGTACCCCACTCATGGCAGCCGCCCGATTCGGATGTGCGCCGGTGGCTAACTGGCGCAGGCCGACTGAAGCAGCCGTAGTCATCAGACTGGAGGCAACACCGACAATAAAACGGGCAAGATTCAGACTCAGCGTATCCCAGGCGAGCATCGTCAGCCCTGTGCCTGCAAATACCAGCACAAGGGAGATCTGCATCACCCGCCGGAAACCGATCCGATCCGACAGCTGACCAAGAAACAGCAGAGCCGCCAGTGCCCCCGCCATATAGACGACGTAAATCACAGAGATATCACTAGCCAAAAGCGACCACTCAGTTTTGTAGATGCCGTACAGAGGGCTGATCAGAGCAGTACTCATCACCCCGGCACACATGGCAAAACTGACCCAGAAGAACGGAGAGCGAATCGCTTTCATGTACAAAACCACGCAAGTGAAAAAAAGAAGAGAGGCACAGAAACAACAGAAAAACCGCCAAAGCATGACGCAGTGGCGGTAGGAAAAAGATCAAGGATCAGACTTCAGCTTAGGCAGATGCCCACCACATCACCAGAGAAATAAATAAACAGGACACGGACTCTGTTTAATATTTATCCATTTCACATGGTTTAATATCTATCCGCGTTACAGGGCTTCAAGCCCTACACGCTCATCCATGCACTCGTAAGAGCCCATATCAAATTCACGGCAGATCCAGGGACGGTTTTCATAGATGGTACACATAAAGCTTTCCCGGTCCATGGCAGCACACCAGCCATCATCCAGACGCCTCATGGTTTCGCCGCCGTACTCGTCACGCCGGATAAAGGTTTCGGGTACACCGGTGACAGAAATAATCATCACTTCAAGACGACAGCAGCAGGCTTTGCAGTTCGAACAGAGAATATCGGCGGGGGTGGTATCGATTATCGGTATGGTCATAGACATCCGGCGTTGGGAAAAGGTGCCGCATGATACCCTGAATTAAACATCTTTATCGGCTTAATATCCCGAAACAAACGGAGAGCCCGAAGCGGCTTGCCCGCTTCGGGTCGGCATACACAGGCACGCCAGCCACGTACCTGCATTGGCTTAGCTGGCGTAAACCGCCAGTGCCGCCTGACCTGCTTTGCCTGCCTCAAGGGAGATACCCTGAGCCAGTAAGGTGTTTTCCAGAGCGGTCAGACACAGCATCACATTACGCTGATTACAGGCCGCGCCCATCAGGCCGATGCGCCAGACCTTACCGGCGAATGCACCAAGACCTGCGCCGATTTCCAGACTGTAATCATTCAGCAGCGTGGTACGCAGTGCAGCGTCATCCACACCTTCCGGAATAAATACCGAGTTCAGCTGTGGCAGACGCTCACCTTCGGCCACCAGGAACTTCAGCCCCATCGCCTCTAGACCCGCGCGCAGTGCCAGATGATGTTTCTCATGGCGTGCCCAGGCGTTTTCCAGACCTTCATCCTGCAGCATCACCAGACCTTCATGCAGGGCATAAAGTGCGTTAACCGGTGCCGTATGGTGATATGCACGCTTGGCACCCGCGCCCCAGTAACCCATTACCAGATTAGTGTCCAGGAACCAGCTTGGTACAGACGTTTTACGGGCTTTAACCGCTTCTACCGCACGCTCGCTGAAACTCACAGGAGAGATACCCGGTGGGCAGGAAAGACACTTCTGGGTGCCGGAGTAGATGGCATCAATGCCCCACTCATCCACACGCAGTTCCGAACCACCCAGAGAGGTCACCGCATCAACAATTGTCAGGCAATCGTGTTTACGCGCTAACTCGCACAGCGCCTTGGCATCGCTGATGGCACCGGTTGAAGTTTCCGCATGCACAAAGGCCAGCACCTTAGCATCAGGGTTCTGTTCCAGCGCTTCAGCAACCTTCTCAACACTTACTGCCGTGCCCCAGTCATCCTGCACCATGACAGGAATACCACCACAGCGCTCTACGTTCTCTTTCATACGGCCGCCGAACACACCGTTCTGGCAGACAACCACTTTGTCACCCGGCTCAACCAGATTCACAAAGCAGGTTTCCATACCGGCAGAACCCGGTGCTGAAACCGGCATCGTCAGTTCGTTTTTGGTCTGGAAGGCATACTGCAGCATCTGCTTGATCTCATCCATCATCTGGATGAACGCAGGATCAAGGTGACCGATGGTCGGACGGGACATCGCCGCCAGAACACGAGGAGCGATATCAGAAGGCCCCGGGCCCATCAGGGTACGAACAGGAGGATTGAAAGATTGAATCATAGTTAGCTTATTTCCATCAGAAAGTTGCGCCGGGCGCTTAGGGATTTTTTTATGGAAAGGAGTTTAAAGGAGATTCAGCCCCACCGAAACAACTGAGACTTTATTCAACGCCTTAATCATCATCCTGCATCGGGATGGAATACTTACCGGAATAAAGACCCGCGATGCGCTCGGCAATACGGGCGATTTCAAGACCCGTCAGAACGACAGACTCATCTTCAGAATTGAAACAGTACTCATTTTTAGCGCCATCAAATACGATCTTGCCGACAATATTGCCGTTCTCATTAACGCAGTCGAGCTCTTGCTGAGCGGGAAGAAATAGCACGGAAGGAAACCTCAAAATCAGCCAATAAAAGCAGCAGCTAGCCTAACGGCCAAGTTATTGAACAGCAATATAAAATCAGGTGATTCACGAGCTTTTATTGCTCTCCACCCTCTCTATCCACTCCTGTGTTGATGTAAAGCTCGCGTTATGAAAACCATCATTGCAAGCCTGCTAATTCAGTGAATTTTCATAAAAACAACAGCCAAAAGCTACATTTGACAGACTTTTTCACTGGATTAATTAAATCCAAAAGTAATTTATACCAAAGCATTGTAGTCGGTTAATTTTTTGTTACAGTGCGGTTGATTCTCAACTGCAAAAGGACTGCGGCGTGCGTTTTACCCCCACTCTAACTCTATCCCTGTCTCTTATGATTTCTGCCTGTGGTGGTTCCGGTGGCTCCGGATCTGACGATGGCACAGGAAGCCACAATGGCGCTAATCCCGGCAGCGGTGGTAGCTATGACGTTGGCCGGTATCGTGACTGTAGTCTCGATCAATGGGAGGATTCCTCCTTCCCTTTTCCGGAATATCCCGGTCGCTACCTGGAAACCCACGTAACCAACTTCATGCCGGATCAGGTCTTTAACAATCGCACCGGAGAAACTGCAGATGCGCTTTTAACCGCTGTAAATAACAGCGATGAAGGTCCATTTCATCAGGGCCCCAGCTGGAGCGGTACGGCCAATGGACTAACAACCACAGTCGGTTACAGCGATCTTAATGGCCTTGAAACCTGGACTATCAGGCTAACTCCACAAGACCCTGTGGGTTATGACTACGGCCACGCTTATGAATACACTTTTCGTCAATTAGCGAATTGCCGTCTTGAATATGAAGCCTTTGACCCAGCCAGCGAAGAGTTAAAAAGGACGTACTGGGCTGAGGCCGGAGAAGCTGAGTTAGTCCAGTACACCAACTCAGGAGAGATGGATCGGTCATTCAAAACCAGGATCAATGAGGATGGTAGCGGTACAACCGTTGAAACCTACCACAATACGACGCTCCCCTACCCGGTAACCATCTACAGCTGGGACACGGATGAAAACATCACCCTAACGCAGGATTGTGAAGATGAATCCAACTACACCTGTATTGGGCCATCCGTGACCATTGGGGGTTAAAAGACGTTAAAAGCGATTCATAGCAACTCAAAGAAAAAGGACAGCGCTCAACGAGCGGCTGTCCTTTTTTCTTATCGAAGGGTCGGCGGCTTACTTCAGCCATTTAGCGACGACGACGCGGTTTGCCTCGGCCACTTCCACCTTTGCCATTTCCTTTACCCAAGGCTTTAGCAAGCTGGGCTTTTTTCGAGGGTTTGCGTTTACCCCGCTCCTCTTCTTCCCGCGCCATAAAGTCCGGCTCAAAACCCGGGAACCACTGCATCAGAAACTCTTCACCGGTGAGTTTTTTCACATCCTCAAACAGGTATTTCTCTTTATGGGAGATCAGAGAAACCGCGACACCCGCCTGCCCTGCCCGACCGGTTCGGCCAATACGGTGGATATAGTCTTCAGCGTTGTACGGCAGCTCATAGTTAACAACGTACTGCAGCTCTTTGATATCCAGACCACGGGCTGCCACATCAGTCGCCACCAGCGCACGCACTTTACCGCTTTTGAACTCTTCCAGCCCCCGATCCCGAGCGCCCTGAGACTTATCACCGTGTACCGCTGATGCCTTGATGCCGTCTTTGGCTAACTCGGTAACCAGCTCATCCACCATCTGCTTGGTACGGGTAAAGATCAGCACCTGCTGCCAGTTTTTAGAACCGATCAGATAAGCCAGCATCGCGGCCTTACGTTTGGTGTCGACTTCATAAAAGGTCTGCTCAATTTTGGCAGCGGTGGCGTTACGCTCAGCGACCTCAATCAGCTTAGGGGCTTTCAGAATCGTTTTGCTGAGGGCAAAAACCTCATCATTAAAAGTGGCGGAGAAAAACAGAGTTTGGCGGCTTTCCGGCAGGCGCTTCAGGATGCGGTTAATGTCATTGATAAAGCCCATATCCAGCATGCGGTCGGCTTCATCCAGCACCAGCGTTTCGATCTCGTTAAGATCGATCAGCTCTTTCATCGCCAGCTCCAGCAGACGACCGGGGGTTGCCACCAGCACATCACAACCCTGATTCAGAGCATCAATCTGCGGGTTAATGCTGGCACCGCCATAAGCGACAACGGAGTTAAAGCCCAACCCTTCGCTGTATTTCACAAAGCTCTGGTGAACCTGCTGGGCCAGCTCGCGGGTAGGCGTCAGCACCAGAGTACGGATCGCCTTTTTGTCATTTTGGGCGTGTTGAGTCAGGTAACGGTGAATCATCGGCAGGGCAAAGGCGGCCGTTTTACCGGTGCCGGTTTGCGCACCGGCCAAAACATCGTGACCCGCCATAACCTCAGGAATCGCTTCCAACTGAATCGGTGTCGGGGTCTGATAATCAAGAGATTCCAGAACCGCGAGTAAATCTGAATGCAAACCAAGGGAGGCAAAACTCATAACCAAACACCGATGACAATTTAAGAGGGTGGGCATTGTAACACCGAAGGCTGATGCTCACATTTACAGACACACATTTTGTGGGGCAGCCATCATGGATAGCAGTAAGCAGTTTCAAGTGGATAGAGAAACCAGAGACCTAACTCGGCAAATGGCCGAGCAGATTAATCAGGCGCATGAGAAGTTCGAAGCTGGGGGTAGCGTCTTTGTGGGGCATGAAGCCGCAAAATCACTGATGGAAGCGCGCAAGGCCAGAATCCGGGATAAGGATAAGGATAAGGGATGATCATATCTTACTGGGCGGATGAAGAAGCCAAGGTGTAACGCCGCCAGCACGCGCGGCTTTGCAGTGAAGGCGAAGCCGCAACGGAAAAGCCGTCGCTGCGCCTGGCCCTGTTAGCACTACACCACTTTGTAAGTACGGTGTTCACCTGGCCCACTCCAAGTTATTGCGGTAAATGATTGCTGGACCAGCCCCTTATCTTTGAGGGTTTTGACTATGGCAGCTGGCGGCCAACCGGCTGGCTCATCAGTAAAGGCATACCCTTTTTCGATGAGTTCTACGACTAGCTCGGCCAGCTCATCGTCTGTTGTATATGGCAATGAGGTTTCTTGATCAGAGACACAAACCTTGCCATTCATTATTTGGGTTACGTACCGGATGTTCATAATCGTATGAGTGCTAACGCCTCATTAAGCGGCCTGAAACAGTTGGCTAAACTTAGCGAGGTACGAGCGCGAGCCAACTGTTACGCGTCCGTTTAAATGACTTGTTATATTCCAGTTTCTTTGTGTTCACTAAACCTTTCATACCAACCATCTTCAGTGAATAGCTCACCTTGTAAACCATCTGATTTTTCAGCGATATTCTCACCATTTACAAGAATAGATAGCTCATCTTGTGCTTCTTCAATTGCAAATAAAAAATCGTGGATACCAGTATCAATGCACTTAGTCACTAAGCGATTTATTATTTGTAATTGTGACTCAGTAAATTGTGAGAACTCTTTCGTAAGCTCTAGGCAATCATATGATTTGATCGTGCCAGCTTCGATATCTAAGCAACGATTTAACGCAGAATCTCGCAAATCTTCTGCTATTAATTTACCGAATTTATCAAGATTGCTCATCAATATCACCTTAGGAATATAACGTCCAGCTCAGCGGGCAATTGGAGCGCAGCGTAAATTGTTCCGCTGCAGCTGCTTGTTAAACGATACCAAGTTCACGCCTCATCTCCCTGAACATTTTTTCTTGGATATCAATTAGCTCTTTCCCTGATTCAGAAAACTCTTCCTCCATGAACTTTTGGACATAAGTGTTCGTTTCGTTGGGCTGGGCAATAAACTGAGCGGCATTAGAATTCATCCAGTTGAGAAACTCGACTGTTTTTTCCTGCGCTTGCTCAAGTAAGACAATATAATCATCAAAAAGTAATAATAAATCTTCTCCAGCTTCGAGTCGAAGCCCCCCAATTTCATTCTTAAAAGCAAGGAACTGATCCGAAATATCGCTTTGCAGTGCGAATATACTTTTAATATAACTAAGTGCATTTTAATCTGATGGATTTTGTATCAGATCAAGAATCCCTTCTTGAAATGATTTGAAAAGCACTTTCCTTGATCTTGTCGAATACGAATCCATCATAGAATAGTATTTTTTATACTGTGCGAGTTTCCCTTCATATAAACGTTTCTTTTTATCCAAGTCGTATTCAAGATCTTTTTTTAAATGTTCAAGGTCTTGATCATATTCATGCTTGATCGATTGTTTCAAGCGTTCCTTAATCCAAAAGATACCTATGACATTCACAAAGCCAGCCACAATTGCAGAAGTTGTAATTGTTGTAGTGAAGTCCAATCGATGCTCCTATTCGTTTAACATTTTAATCATAGGCATGCGCGTTTTGACGATTTCAATATACCGTCTAAAACTGCGGAAAGGGTTTGATATGAAAAGAAAAATCCATTTTCAGATCTGACTGCTTCCCTGCTAAACGCGCATGCGCGTTATCACAATTTAGTAAGTGCCTGCTGTTAAGCACCTACTGAAATAATTCATCCGTTTCGCAGCTTATCCAAGCCGCCTTCACCCGTAAACCACCCAATAAGTCGTGTACGACTACCGCCCCGCTAACATAAACCGCCGTAAATCCTGCTCCATCCGCATGACAAACAGGATATAAACCTTCTCACCATCGAATCGGTAAAACACCAGACAGGGGCTGACTACGACTTCCCGATAATTCAGGTGTTCCAGCTCTGGTGGAACACGCCCTGATTCAGGGAAGGCTTCCAGCCGTTCGACCTTGGCAAAGACCTTTTGCACCAGCTCCTTAGCAGCAGCGAGGTTCTGCAGGGCGATATATTCCGCAATGGCGTTAAGATCCGCCAGCGCCGGTTCCGTCCAGACTATTTCAGCCATTTTTCCATCTGGCCTTTCGCATCCCGCTGGCTATGGACTTTGCCCTCTTCCACAGCGCGTTCACCACGGGCGATGCCCTCCAGAATGGTCAGCCGTTGCTGCATAAACTCGTAGTCGTCCACATCCACCAGATAGGCAGAGGGTTTGCCATGTTCGGTGATTAAGACAGGTTCTTTGCTGTCATGCAGATCCGCTAGGATTTTGGTGGCCTGACGCTTCAGGGAGGTGACCAGTTCAACTTTCATGGCTGCAACTCCAAAAGAGGTGGGCAGTGCTTACTGCAGGTTCAAAAGAGGTTAGCGCCTAAAGTGATACTTTTCTATTACTTTTACCTCGCCCCGCAAACCGCAAAGCCGGACACAAACTAAAACGCCGTGCTCAGTTGTAACACTGAGCACGGCGTTTATTTATCCAAAGCTTGCGGCTGAAAGCCGGTCAGATATTTACACCCGACGCACTTTAAACTTACGGCCTTTAATACGGCTGTTCATCAGGTGGTTAAGGGCGTGTTTGGCGACGCTGCGTTCTACCGCGACATAGGCGGTAAAGTCGAAGATATTGATCTTGCCCACCTGAGCACCTGTGATTCCGCCTTCATTGGTGAGGGCTCCCAGAAGGTCACCGGGGCGAACTTTGTTCTTTTTGCCGCCGTCGATAGAGAGGGTCACCATAGTCGGTTCGCGGTGGCCGCTGAGGTCGCCGTCGAACAGCTCTTCTTCAACATCGGATACGGTGATCTCGATGTTCATCTGCTCTTCAATACCCGCCAGCTTGTAGCGCTCTTTCTCGGTAAAGAGGGTGATAGCGATACCGGATTTACCCGCACGACCGGTACGGCCAATACGGTGAACGTGGACTTCAGAATCCCGCGTCAGGTCGTAGTTGATCACCATCGGCAGATCATCGATATCCAGACCACGGGCGGCAACATCGGTCGCCAGCAGTAAGTGAGTGCTTCGATTGGAGAATTTCACCAGCACCTGATCACGTTCGCGCTGATCCATATCACCGTGCAGCGCCTGGGCAAAATAGCCCTGCTCTTTCAGTGTGTGAGCCAGATCAGAACAGGTCTGCTTGGTGTTGCAGAAGATCACCGCATGTTCCGGCTGATAGTGACCCAGCACCTGCATCAGCAGGCCTTCTTTATCGGAGGCACGCTCTGCACCAAAGAACTTCTGGCTGATATTGACCGGAGCCTGAGCAGACTCAACCACCTCAACCATCTCAGGTTTGTTCTGATACTGGCTGCTGATCTGCTGAATAGTGTCAGGATAGGTCGCAGAGAACAGCAGAGTCTGACGGTTGGCCGGAGTCTCCTGCAGAATCGCTTCCATAGACTCGGCAAAGCCCATATCCAGCATGCGGTCGGCTTCATCCAGTACAACGGTATTCACCCGTCCCAGATCCAGCGTGCCTTTACGCAGGTGATCCTGAATACGACCCGGCGTACCCACAACGATATGGGTTCCGTGGGCCAGGGAACCGATCTGCGGGCCAATCGGCATACCGCCACACAGGGTCAGAATTTTTACGTTGTGCTGATAGCGCGCCAGCTTACGCAGCTCTTTAGCCACCTGCCCCGCCAGTTCGCGGGTTGGGCACATCACCAGTGCCTGACAGGCAAAGGAGCGCACGTTGAGTTTTTCCAGCAGGCCGATACCGAAGGCAGCGGTTTTACCACTACCGGTTTTGGCTTTGGCGATCAGGTCTTTGCCCTTCAGCACCAGAGGCAGGCTCTGCGCCTGAATCGGCGTCATGCGGGTATAACCCAGATCGTTCAGGTTCTGAATTTGGGCAGCGGGCAGGTTAAGGCTGGTAAAGGCGCTATCGTTCACGGAAATCTCAACTGATAAAAAAGAAATGGCAGACCGAACAGGTCACGATTTTGGTCTTTGGACTCGAATCTTTAAAGACGGGTTTTATGCCCAAAGCCCGGAAGGCGCGCAGTATAACAAAGCCCACGGGGAATAGCAGACCGCTTTATGCAATCTTTCTGCAGGCTGTGCATTCAGGAGTAAATCAATCAAAACACCAGCTTTGTTTAGATTGAATCTGACCAAACCCAGCGCCGATATTTCGCAACCGCAAAATAGTTTCACCCTTGCTAATCTGCCCGGACAAATCATAAAAGCGACACATTCCAAAAAATAATGATGAGGACAACCCATGTCTGAACGTCCGGTATTACAGATTACCCAACAGATCGATAACGAGCGCACCTGTGTAAACCATCTGCTGTTTCCTGCTGGCGGCGAAAGCCAGTGGCACCGCCATGAGCGCGATTACGTGATTGTGCCGATGCAGAACTGCGTACTGCATATCGACACCGGTGAAGGCCCTAAGCCCGTTGAGATGCGTGCTGGCGAGTGTTACTACCGTCCGGTGGGTGTTGAGCACAACGTGCTGAACAACACAGATGAAGATATCGTGCTGATCGAAGTTGAAATGAAATAACTGAAATAAGCTAACAGATCGCAATCTTCAGCATCTGAAAGAACTGCTGGTGGTAGCAGGCCCGAAGCCGGAGCGCTTCGGGTAACTGTTTTTGGAACTGTTCTTAGAACTATTTTTGGAACTGTTCTTGGACAAAAGGAACACTCAATCGCCCCTGCTATCCACTGGCCTTTCGTTATTCGCCCTACTCCGCTTTCCTGCCCTATCTAACGCTTCTACGCTACCTCTATCCTTCTGCCTTCTTTAACAGCGCAAAGTGTTTTTTGCCGCGCTGAATCAACCAGTAACGGTCAAACAGAGCAAAGTGCTGATCAAGCGCTTCATCCATCTCTTTATTTGCGGTATCAACCGTCACCTGTTCGCCATTCAGACGAATCGCGCCGGCTTTCAGTTGCTCACGGGCTTTGCCCTTGGATGGGGCAAGTTCCGCATCCACCAATACCTGCGCCAGTTCGGTTTGCGGGTTAACGGCAAAACAGGGCAATCCATCCAGTTCCAGCTGCTGCAGTTCGGTTTCACTCAGCTGGCTGATACCGGCATCATCTGATTTTCCCGTAAACAATGCCTGAGTAATCCGCCTGGCACTGTTAAGTCCCGCTTCACCGTGGACAAATTCTGTAATCGCTTCCGCCAGAATACGCTGCGCCTCGGGCTTACGGCCGGATTCCAGATCCTCTTTGCGGATCACTTCAATCTCATCCACCGAGAGGAAGCTGTAGTACGCCAGCATGTTGTAAACATCCGCATCGGCGGTATTCAGCCAGAACTGGTAAAAGCTGTAGGGAGAGGTTTTTGCTGCATCCAGCCAGACAGTTCCCGTCTCGGTTTTACCAAACTTGGTGCCATCGCTTTTGGTGATGAGAGGCAGGGTCAGACCATCCACCTTGGTTTGGTTCAGACGGCGGGTCAGGTCGATACCGCTGACAATATTGCCCCACTGGTCATTCCCGCCAATCTGCAGGGTCACGCCGTGATGTTTATTCAGCTGCACAAAATCGTAGGACTGCAGCAGGGTGTAGCTGAACTCGGTAAAGGAGATGCCGACATCCGGGCGCTCCAGACGCTGTTTCACTGACTCCCGGCGCATCATCTCATTCACCGAGAAGTGTTTGCCCACATCCCGGAAAAACTCAACGATATTCATGCCCCAGAACCAGTCTTTGTTATTCACCAGTTTTAGCGGCTGTCCGTTCAGGTGCGGCTGCATCAATCGGTTGATCTGGGTACTCAGCTGGGCAGCAAACTCATCGACTGTATCCATGCTGTTCAGGCTGCGCTCGGCAGCCTTAAAGCTGGGATCACCAATGGCACCGGTAGCCCCCCCCACCAGTGCGATCACTTTATGACCGGCATCGTAAAAGCGTTTTAACATCAGCAGCGGCACCAGATGCCCGATATGCAGACTGTCTGCGGTAGGATCAAACCCGCAATACACGGTTTGCGGCTCCTGCAGGAAGGTTTTCAGCTCATCGGCGTTGGAGGTTTGCGCGATCAGGCCGCGACGATTCAGGTCATCAAAAAGAGAGGTCATGTTATGCCTTACTGAGTTCTGCTAGCGGGAAATACAATTCATAAGAACAGCTTAAAGAAAGACATGGCAAAGCCGCATATCCCTTTAGGGACAAATCGGGTTAAAAGGGATAAAGGGGATAAGATAAAAGAGGATAGCGACTGCGGCTAAGAGACTAACAGATGGGTCATAAACAGCTGATACAGCTCGCTCAGGGAACTGACATTCAGCTTACGATAGATACTTTTACGGTGGTTTTTTACCGTACCAAGGGCGATGTCTTCCAGTTGAGCAATATCGTTGGAGTCGTAGCCCTGCACGATTAACAGGGTGATCGCCTGCTCTTTCGGGGTCAGTAACGCTTCACCAAAGGAGTGCATCGCTACCAACAAGGCCTGACGAAACTCGCTTTTATCCGCCATGGCGGAAGACTGCAGCAGGCCGGTATCCGGGTTGTTGGCCGCAGTTTGCGCGCTACCTGCCCACTGCTGACGGATCAGGGCATGTAAAACCGAAGATTCCGCCTGCAGCTCGTTAAACTGCATACGATGACGGGTTTCATCCTCCCCTTCCTGTCCGGTAAAGAGCAGAATCCAGCGATCATCATCCAGACGGGTGCAGAGGCAAAGCTCATCGTACACGCCGGTCTGCTGGCAAAACTCCTGCTGGTAATCACGCTTCCTGTAGTCTTGCTTCAAGAGGGATTCATCCTGACCGCAGACACTGGTCAGTGTCAGTACGCGATCGGAATTATCCTGCAGGGCAGACAGATAGAAGGGATCTTTCAGATAGGCATCGGTCAGATAACGCTGAAACAGGTATTCACGATTATGGGGAATGGCATCGTACAGATAGATAGGATGCTTGCCCCGACGACAGCCGAGAATAATCAGGTGACTGCAGGGCAAGAGCGTGCGCAGGTAATCCGCCAGTGCGGAGCTGAAACCTGTAGTGCCCAGCGCTTCTATCATGGCCGCAAGTTTTGCTTTCATCCGCCAGCCTTCCTGCTTATCTGTGATTGGCTTATCCATCATACCCACTCGGATTGAGCGGTTAATACCTGCTTTATTTTAGCGGCTACCGTTTCAGCGCGCTTAGGTAATGGGCTTTGTCTGTGCGTAATCTGATAAAGGGTTTCGCTCACTGGCTGCGGCAGGGCAAAAACGTTGATTTTGTCCTGCTCACTAAAGGCTTCCACCGCGTAACTGGGCAGTACCGTAAAGCCCAACCCCATACTGACCGGCTGCAGAATCAGACCGATCTGGTTGGAAAAGCCCCGTTTGGCGAACTGGCCGATATGCTCAAATTCCGGATAGTTAGCCTGCAACAACAAGCCTGCATGATGTCCCGCATCCGGATGAGCGATAAAACCCAAATCGAGCAAAGTTTGCCAGTCAGGCTGTCTTTGCTGATCCATATCTGCACCGGGAATCTTAGGCAGAACCAACAGCAGGGCTTCTTCGGCTATGGGCTGACTTTTCACCGCCTCATGCTGTGGAGCCAGGGAGGTAAAACCCAGATCAATGCGTCGCTCGGCCACGGCCTGTTCAACATCCCGATTGGGGGCAAAACGGCAATCAATGGTCAGCGCCGGATATTGGCTCTGCAGCGCCAGCAACTGAGGGTATAGCTTAAGGCCGACACTGCCCGGCGACATCACCCGAACCTCGCCTTCAAAAGCGGGATCATCCGCCACACTCACCGCCAGCTGCTCCAGCTCTGCTAACAGGGCTTTGCCCTGCCGATACAAACGCTGACCGGCATCGGTCAGGGTGAACTGGCGGGCATCCCGAATCAGCAGCTCTGTACCCAACTGATCTTCCAGCTTACGAACCTGCTGACTGACACCGGACTGCGTCATAAACAGTTGCTCGGCGGTGCGGGTGAAATGGCCGACCTCCACCAGTGTGCAGAAGGTTTTCAGCAATCGCGGATCTATCATTACAGAAAATTCTCAATTTAATAAATATTGATAATTTTACCTTATAAAAACCGCTTTGTACGCTTGCCGGCATTGGAACATCTGACTAACACCGTCACTACCACCGAAACCTGAGAGGTCGAATATGATTGCCGATCAAATGATGCCCCGTAATCCGGCAGAGCAACACGCAGCCTATCCCCGTAACTTTTCCCATATCGGTATTTCGGTGCCAGATCTGGATGCCGCCGTAAAGTTCTATACCGAGGTGCTGGGCTGGTATCTGATTATGCAGCCCACCACCATCGAAGAAGATGACAGCGCCATTGGTGAGATGTGCACCGATGTCTTTGGTGCGGGCTGGAAGCGCTTCCGTATCGCCCACCTGTCTACCGGTGATCGCATCGGTGTCGAGCTGTTCGAGTTCGATAATCAGCAGAATCCGGACAACAACTTTGAATATTGGAAAACCGGTATCTTCCACTTCTGCGTGCAGGACCCGAATGTTGAAGAGCTGGCAGAACGTATTGTCGCTGCGGGCGGTAAAAAACGGATGGAGAAACCGCGCTACTACTATCCGGGTGAGAAGCCGTACCGCATGATCTATATGGAAGATCCGTTCGGGAATATTCTGGAGATCTACAGCCACAGCTATGAGCTGGTTTATAGCGCCGGAGCTTACTGATAAACAATGGAAAACGAGACGCTTTATGTTGTCTCGTTTTTCTTGTTAGGCTGCGCTTTAAATACATCACCAGCCAAGTCATCAACGTCCGGGAAAACTTATGAAAAAGGCATACAACATCGTTAATATTCTGCGCATCCACGACAAAGATAAATTCGATCAGTATGTTGCCGGACACCTGCCCAGCATTGAGCAGTATGGCGGCAAATTTCTGGTAAAAGGTTATCCCGGAGAGATTCTGGAAGGCAGTTGGGAAAGTAACCTCATGGTAATTCACGAGTTTCCATGCATCTCCCAGTTTAAGGCCTGGTATAACTCGGAAGAGTATCGCCCCTGGAAGGAACTCCGACAGAGCTGCGCCGATGTGAATGCCATTCTGACCGAAGGCTTCTAAGTCAATCAAAAGGCTTCTGGTCCAATATAAGGCTGCCGTCTACTGAAACATCGACAGATCCAGTTGCAGTGGTTTGCCCAGCCAATAGGCATGGTCGGTATGATCCTTCAGGTGATCACCGGTCACGCCATGCACCAGAATCGAAAGGCCTTTCTTGCCTTCCTGTCCTGGCTTTTCATCACCTGAGGCTAAAAAACGCTGCTGATCCAGCCAGGGAATCAGCTGATCAAAGTCGGTGCTTTTAAACAGCAGCTGACAGCTCCACGCAGAATGAGGTCCGACCAGCTTTTCATGCACCCGTCCTACCTGAACACCAAACAGCTCACCGGCCTGCTGACAAAGCTCAGTCGCAAATTCTAATGTGCGGGCATCGAAGTAAACGTGGGCGTGAAACACCTTGTGCACGTTGACCGGATAACGGCCATCGCAATCACCGGAAAAGTCTGAAACCGACATTTAAGGAATCACCACCCGAACCGCCAGACCGATCAGCACCACACCGGTCAGCTGTTCGATACGTTTTACATGGCGACGTAACCAAGCTAACAGATGCGCCTGTGAGAACAGCAGGGCAACCAGGGTGTACCAGAGACCGTCCACAATAGACGCGGTCAGCACCATAATCAGCTGGGCTTCCAAGCCCTGATCTGCGGTCACAAACTGAGAGAACAAAGCGGTAAAGAAAACCGCCAGTTTCGGGTTCAGCAGGGAGATAAAGAGACCGGATCGGGCTGCCTGCCAGTAGCTTTCTTTGGTGCCGTTTTCTGCCTGAAGTTCAGGAGTTGAGGCATAACGCAGAGCGTTAAAACCCAGCCAAACCAAATAAGCAGCGCCTGCCCAGGTCAGCGCCAGATAGACCGTCTCATAACGGCTGACCAGAATCCCCAAGCCCCAAACCGTAGCTGCCGCCCATGCCGCAACGCCTAACGCATGAGCACAACCCGCTGCAATACCGTGGCCTCGACCGTTACTCACGGTTTGACGCAATACAACCGCTAAACTCGGCCCCGGAGACATCGCACCCAATACACAGATCAACAGCAGAGATAACCAAAGGACTAAAGACATGGGGTTTCCTTATTAAATCGAATCCGAAAAAGGTCTGTTTTATTATTTTTTTGCTGCAGGCAGCTTTTGATGCCGGACATTCTACTCTGCTTTAAAAAGCGAACGAAAGATCCCCATAAGGGTTCACAGGAATCTTCAGGTTTTCAGATTCCGCCCAAAACGGATTATCCCCCTAAAAAAAGGGGGTTAAAGTTTCCGTCCAATCTTCTGAACAGCGGCTATTCTGCTCTGTATTCCCGACTGTTTTTCTGGGACAATGCGCGGTTTGCAAAACCCGTCTGCATTTCTTTGGTTTTCTGACAGAAACCATTCGGGAAATTCCAGACCTGTCACTGAAGCCAACGGGCAATTCACCGTCTGTTGCAGAACCTGATGAGCGCCATGAGCAGTAAACATAAAACCGCCCCCGATCTGTTTTCCTACCCTTTGTACTGGGCCGAGTGCTTTGGTACAGCACCTTTCCTGCCGACCACCCGCGAGGAGATGGACGTACTGGGCTGGGACAGTTGCGATGTGATTATCGTCACTGGTGACGCCTACGTGGATCACCCGAGTTTCGGTATGGCGGTGCTGGGTCGTCTGCTGGAATCCCAGGGCTTCCGTGTGGGTATTATCGACCAGCCGGACTGGCGCAACCCTGATGACTTTATGCGTCTGGGCAAACCGAATCTCTACTTCGGTGTCACTGCCGGCAACATGGACTCGCTGATCAACCGTTACACGGCAGATCTGAAAGTGCGTAACGACGACGCCTACACCCCACATGGTGAAGGCGGCAAACGTCCGGATCGCGCGGTGATTGTTTACTCACAGATGTGTAAACGCGCCTTCTCGGATACTCCGATTGTGATCGGTGGTATCGAAGCCAGTCTGCGCCGTATCGCCCAGTACGATTACTGGAGCAACGAGGTACGCCGTTCAGTACTGATCGACTCCGGTGCAGACATTCTGCTGTACGGTAACGCTGAACGTGCTCTGATCGAGCTGACCCACGAACTGGCACTGGGCAAAGATCTGTCGGAACTGCTGGATATTCGCGGCACGACTATCGTGCGTGATGCCCCTCCGGGCGGTTTCACCGAGATCGACTCCAGCCGTGTGGACTGGCCGGGCAAGATCGACCAGATTCCAAGCCCTTACGAGTACATTCCGGAAGGCAAGTGCAGCGAGGGTGAAGAGGAAGATCCTGATGTGATGCCGATCCGCGTGATTCCGGCACCGCTGAAAGGCAAGCATGGTAAGCTGGATGCGTCCAAAACCTACGTGCGCCTGCCCTCTTTCGAGAAAGTGAATAAAGATCCTGTACTGTACGCCCATGCCTCCCGAGTGCTGCACCTGGAATCCAACCCGCATAACGCACGCGCGCTGATTCAGCGTCACGGCAAAAAAGAGATCTGGGTTAACCCGCCACCGATCCCTCTGGAAACCGAGGAGATGGATAAGGTGTTCGGCTTTAACTACCAGCGTGTGCCGCACCCGAAATATGGCGGCGCCAAGATTCCTGCTTATGAGATGATCCGTTTCTCGATCAACATCATGCGCGGCTGTTTTGGTGGCTGCACCTTCTGTTCGATCACCGAGCACGAAGGCCGCATTATTCAGAGTCGGTCTCAGGAATCCATCATCAACGAGATCGAAGATATTAAACAGAAACTGCCAGCCTTTACCGGTCATATTTCTGACCTCGGCGGTCCGACGTCTAATATGTACCACCTGAACTGTAAAGATCCTGAGATTCAGGCCTCGTGCCGTAAGCTCTCCTGCGTGTATCCGGAGATCTGCGTCAACCTGAATACCGATCACAGCCCGACCACCGAGCTGTACCGTAAATCACGCGCAGTAGAGGGCGTACATACGGTGTCTATCGCCTCCGGTCTGCGATACGACCTGGCAGTGGAAGATCCGGAATACGTGAAAGAACTGGTCACCCACCACGTTGGCGGTTATCTGAAAATTGCTCCGGAGCACTCCGAAATGGGGACGCTGAGCAAGATGATGAAACCGGGCATGGGTACCTACGACAACTTTAAGCGCATGTTCGATAAGTACTCCAAGGAAGCGGGCAAGAAACAGTACCTGATTCCGTACTTTATCGCCGCCCACCCGGGTTCTGACGATGAGGATATGCTCAACCTTGCGATGTGGCTGAAAACCCACGACTTCCGGCCGGATCAGGTGCAGACCTTCTATCCGTCACCGATGTCGCTGGCGACAGCCATGTATCACTCGGATAAGAACCCGCTCAAGCAGGTGACTTATAAGAGTGAGAAGCTGTTCACCGCCAAGAGCTACGAACAGCGTCGCGTGCAGAAAGGCTTCCTGCGTTACCACGACCCGAAAAACTGGCCAGCCCTGCGTAAAACCCTGCGCGAGATGGGCCGTGCGGATCTGATTGGTGACGGCAAACACAAACTGGTGCCCGGTGAAGATAAAGATCCGGTCAATCCACGCAGCCCGCGCAAAGCACGCCCGGGCCAGCAGACCGGTGCCTCCCACACCACCAACCGCCCGACACTGAAAAACGGTCAGGTAAAACAGGCCAGTGGTGCAGCAAAACCAGCCAGTAAGAAAAATACCAAAACCTCGGTGAAAAAAGCCGTGGCCTCAGGTAAACCTGCAGGCAAGCCCTTCGCTAAGAAAGGCGGCGGCAAAAAAGCCAAGCAGGTGAGTAAAAAACCAAGCGCCTGATCATCAGATGCTTGAAACAGAAAAGGCAGCCTGAGGGCTGCCTTTTTTGTGTCTGACGCACAGACATTTCTTACTTTCACTACTCCGACAGTGACCAATTCCCTCTGCCCTCACCCTTAGTCAGATAAAGCGCATCATCAGCTTTACCTATCAGATCAATCAGGGTCATGCGCTCTGACGACAGTGCACCGCCCATACTGATAGAAACCTGAAGCAACTCCCCGTTTGGCGCATGAAGTTTAGTCGCTTTAACAGCCTGCTGTATGCGAAGTGCAATCTCAGTGGTGTGATCCCTGTCTGTATCAGGAATTACAAGCAGAAACTCATCTCCACCCAAGCGCCCGATCAGGCCTGAATCCTGAAGCGCTTCGGTACAGGCCTGAGCCAGTGCCACGATATAGGTATCGCCAAACCCGTGCCCATAACTGTCATTGATCGTCTTTAGAAAATCGATATCAATCATAATTACAGCGACCTGCTCTCCCCGACTCTGGGCCAGCCGTAGCATCAACTCAGCTTCCTCAAGAATAAACCTACGACTCATCACCTTGGTTAAGTCATCCTGTCTGGCAAGGGCCTGAAACTTATTCTTCAGCTCAATCAGCTCGGTAATATCTGTCGAAATTCCGATCAGGCGTTTGGAACCATCTTCACCAACAATTGGAATTTTAATAGACCAGCAGTGCTGAATACTGCCATCGGTATGGGGAACAACCTCTTCACCCGCGACCTTCGCGCCACTTTCAAAAACTTTCTGATCCATCTGAGAAAACTTTTGCACAATATCAGCGGGTAAAATATCAGCTTCCAGTTGCCCGACAATCTCACCTTTAGAAATGCCATACAGTTCGGAGATATTCTGGTTAACGTAGAGGTAGCGCCCTTCCGTGTCCTTGATGTAGACATAGGAATCAATGTTCTCAAGCACCTGGTTTAGCAGGTTTCTCTGTTCGGCCAGTTCGATTTCCAGACGCCGTCTTTCAGTGATATCCGTGGATATGCCGAACAGGCCAATAATATGGCCATCGGGGTCTTTGATAGGCTGTTTGACCGACCAGTAAATTCGGGTTTCACCAGTAGATGCGATCAGGTTGTGCTCTTCACCTTCGATACTTTCTCCAGCCAAAGCTTTGAGATCATTCTCGTGAAGCTGTTCAGATAACCTGAGATCAAAAAAATCATCATCTTTTTTGCCGATGACCTCACTAAGTGAAGCCCCGAACAGATCGCAGACCATTTTATTGGCGTAGGTGTAACGACACTCCGTATCTTTGATAAAAACATAAGCCCCCACATGATCGAGGGTGTTACGAAGCGTGAATATTTCGATTTTGTTGTCCATCAACACCTTTCCGCGCAGACTTAGTTCTTGTTGTTTTACCTAGTATAGATGGATAACACCTACATATATAAGGTGAATATCAGCGGCTCAGTACGGGAAAAGACCGTGGATGATGCACTGATCATCAAATGCTTACTCCGGAGCAGGCACCCCGAGCTGCCTTTTCAGTTTTGGCTGACAGACACGAATCACCTAGAGACCTATACTCACTCTAAATATCGCTATGGATGGACGATAAGATGAGTAACACCGGACTGCCACTGCTCGACCCTAAGAATGATTATGTCTTTAAACGCCTGTTTACAGAGCACCCTGATGCTCTTGTACACCTGATTAATGATCTGCGCCCCGACCTTCCCAAAGTTACTGAAGTCGAAATTCTGAACCCCACAATTACTCCGACAGAGATGGAGGGTAAAAGCATCGTTCTTGATGTTCTGGCGCAGGATGTAACTGGCAACCGCTATAATATTGAGATGCAGGTCAGGCGTTATAATGAATGGGGCAAACGCAGCGCCTACTATCTAGCAAAGATGCTGACCAAACAGTTGCTTGCCGGTGAAGATTACTCAGAACTTAATGCTGTTATTGGCATCCACCTGTTAGATTTCGATCTGTACACAGAAGATAGCGCTCAACGACAACAGGCGCTTTGGCGTTTTGAAATGCGTGACGGTTTGCAGCCTGATGTTAAACTGGGCGACACCCTACAGCTGAACCTGATTGAAATGAAAAAAGCGGATCGGCTGGGGCTGGGAGACCAAAACCTGAGAGACTGGATCACCCTATTTGAACATTGGCAGGAGGATACCCGTATGGCCACCATCAACAGCGAAGCCGTAAAAGAAGTTCGGGGCTATATCCGTAAACTGAGCGCTGACGAAGAAGCCCGTCGCTTAGCCTTTGTTCGTGAAAAAGCACTAAGGGATGAAGCCAGCCAGTTAAAATACGCCAAGGAAGAAGGCATCCGGGAGTGAGAAGTTAAAGGCGAAGCCAAACTGCTCAGCCTGCAACTACAGATGAAATTCGGAGAACTGCCGGATTCTGTTATTGAACGCCTGAATGCCGCCAGCGCAGATGAACTGGAAGATTGGGGTATGCGGATTTTTAATATTGAGAACATCAACGAGCTATTTTCGAGCTAGATAGCCCCTCTTTAAGGACACGGAATGAGCGAAGGAACAACGCCGAAGTTCGCAGAAAATGCCAAATACGCGGACTGGTTCAAAGAGTACAACTTTGGCAACTGCAAGCTCAATCGCGAGAAATATACCCGCTTCCTCGCCAACTACATCACCAGTGAACAGGATGGTTTTGTTCTAAACCTGAATGGCAGCTGGGGCACGGGTAAAACCCATTTTCTGAAACGCCTCTACACACATCTTCTTCGCGACAAGCGCCATCCAACGATTTATATCGATGCCTGGGAGAGTGATTTTATTCAAAACCCTCTGGCGGTGATTAGTAGCGAGTTACTCAACCAGCTTTCCCGTTTTTCTCAGATATCCGGTAAAGACTTTCAAATCGTGAAAGATCGCTTAGGCACGCTACTGCGATCTTCCATGATCGGATTAGCTGCCGTCGCCAGCAAATCTCTGGTTGGTGATAGCACAGCAGGAGCTGAATTTGCCAAGGAGATGATGAGTAAAACACCGTCAAATTTTCTGGATGATATTCAAAAAGATACCACTGCTCAGGTTGCTGCTATTCCAGAAATCCGAAAAAGCCTTAGCGCTATTGCTGAAGTGATAAAAACTAATACGAATGGCAAAGCAGAATTACCCGTTGTCGTATTGATTGATGAACTGGATCGCTGCCGCCCGAATTATGCGATTGAGCTTCTTGAGGTCGTTAAACATTTTTTCACGACTGAGAAGTTTGTTTTCGTGATTGCCTCTGATACCGAGCAACTCAAAGAGTCGATTAAAACAATTTATGGTAATGACTTTAACTCTACTATTTACCTAAGAAGGTTTTTTAACAGGCAAGCTGCATTAGAACAACCTGAAACCCTATCATTCATGAAAGCATCATTTCCCGAATTAACCCCTAAAGCTATGCATCAGAGCATAGGCTTGACTGAGAAAGCTAATATCTATGACCGTTTTCACGCAATTTGTAATCACTATTCTTTATCACTGCGAGACATAGAACAGGTAATAAATAAGTATTTAGCATGTACTCGACAACTATCTAATTCAGCAATATTTTCGCCCGTAGTTCTCTTTACAATGATATCTAAAGACCAAATAGAAAAAGATAACTCTTCAGCAACAAGGGACCCAGATTACCCACAGAAATATATCAATGAAACTTTAAAAAACAGACATAGTTTCAAAAAAAGAATATTAGATGCGTATGACAAGTCTGCATGGCGCAATGATCAGAAAGATATTTTTGATTGGATTGATATTATTGACCAAGCTAAAAGCAACATTCAAGCGGCCTATATTGTCCCAAACGAAGAATATGAAAAACTGATTAAACTCTCCGGCACATTAACTGGAATGGACTCTCAATGAAAAAACTCTACCTGCTACTGACACTTCTTGGCATTGCGCTACCTTATGGAGCTTTTCTGCCCTGGCTGGCAAATAACGGTCTGAATATCCCACTATTAATGGAACAGGCAATCGCCAATCCCATCAGTATTTTTGCCTGGCTGGATGTGGTGGTTTCGGCGCTGACGTTGATCGCTTTTATTCTGGTGGAGAGTAAGCGCGCGCGGGTTAAACATTCATGGCTTGCGATTCTGGGGACGCTGACGGTGGGTGTTTCCTGCGGATTACCGCTGTTTCTTTATCTGCGTGAGCGTGCTTTACCGCCCCGTCAGGAGTTTTTCTAAGCCATCCAGCACCATGCTGAAACCAAAGCTGAAGTCCTGAATCCCGAGGTGACGTTTTGCAATCACCTCATGGGTCAGAGCATTCAGGTTGGGATACTCTTCCGGCGGAATCATCGCCACATAGCTCTTGGCGACTTCCGCATATTCCTCTGCTTCAAAGGGGAAGTTCAGCTCCTGCAGGGTAAAGCCATAGATATAGCTATCCATCGCATTCCAGGCGTAATCGGCCTGAGACAGTGTGAAACCTGCCTGTCGCAAACACCCCAAAGTATCGTCAACATAGTGCAGCATCACAGGCCCGGCATTGACACGGGAAACCAACGGCATGGTCGCCCAGGGATGCGCCAGCAAAACCCGACGGGCATTTTCCGCCCGTAACTCCATCGCCTGTCGCCAGTGTAAGGTCTGATCCGGCGAGCCCATCTCAGCGACCACCAACTCCACCAAACCATCAATCACCGCTTCTTTATTGGCGACATGGTTATAGAGCGACATCGCTTTTACCCCCAGACGCTCCGCCAGACGGCGCATGGAAAGTGTCTCCAGCCCCTCGGCATCTACCAGCAACAAAGCCTCCGCCAGCACCTTTTCACAGGTGAGCTTCTGACGAGGTGCTTTTTTTTCAGTCGCTTTCGCTGCGCCTGTTGCTGTTTTTTTTGCTGACATTTCAATTCCTTAGGCAAATCCCGCAGGCACAGATAATGCCCTGAGAAAAAGATTAGCTCAAATCACTCTTTACTTACAGTGTAAGTTTTGCCATTTTATATAAAACTTACAGCGTAAGCTTTATCCGATAAGCACCTCCGGAGCGACCCATGAACACAGCAACACCGCCAACAAAACCAGCCACTTCATTAAAAGCAGCAAGCCATAGCGCCCATGAAGGAAAGACAGCCCAATCCACAGAAATGAAAGCTCTGTTCTGCCCCCGTTATGGTTCTCCGGATGTACTTGAAGTGCGCCATCTGCCGAAGCAAACACCTAAAGCGGGACAGATTCAGGTTCGCATTACCGCGTCTGCTGTATCCCAGGCGGATACCATGATGCGCGCCGGAACGCCTTTCTTCGCCCGCTTGATGATCGGCTTAACCCGACCCAAGCATCCGGTGCTGGGCACGGGCTTCGCGGGAGTTGTCGAAGCTATCGGCGAAGGCTGTGAGCGCTTTAAGGTGGGCGATAAGATTTATGGGGAAACAGCGCTGGATTTTGGTGCTAACGCAGAATATCTCTGTCTGGATGAAAGCAGTCTGCTCAGCCATCAGCCGGAGCAACTGTCTGATGCGCAATGCGCGCCACTGTGTGATGGGGCTTTAACCGCATGGAATTTCCTGCATCGCCTGGGAGAGATCAAAGCCGGTGACAAGGTACTGATCAACGGCGCATCCGGTAGTGTCGGTAGTGCCGCCGTTCAGATCGCCAAAGCTGCCGGGGCAGAGGTCACCGCCCTGTGCAGCAAACCCAATCATGACTGGGTGGCAGAGATAGGTGCCGATCATCTGGTGGATTATCGCAACTCCGATATCACGAAGAGCGATCAGGAATATGACATTATCTTCGATTGTGTCGGCAAACTAAGTTTTGGCCGCTGCAAAAAGATCCTGACGCCAGAGGGATACTACCTCTCCCCGGTATTGACGCTACAGCTGTTGATCAATATGTTGGCGACCAAATGCTCCAAAGGGAAAAAAGCCCTTTTCTCCGCCACAGGGCTTTTGCCTGTGCCGCAACTGCAGGGCTATCTGGAACAGTTAGAAATCCTGATCACCAACGGCCAACTGACAACCGCGATGGATCGGGAATTTGCTTTAGAAGAAGGCGCAGAAGCCCACCGTTATGTGGAGTCAATGCGTAAGAAGGGTTCTATTGTTCTTAGGCCTTAATGCAGGCTGCTTTTGGAAAACAGGTTCAGAACCAGAACACCCGAGATTATTAGGGCAATACCCAGCATTCCCATGGCATCGATCTTCTGCTGGAACAAGACCCAACCGATCAGTGCCACCAGCACGATACCCGCTCCTGCCCAAACGGCATAGGCGATACCGACAGGAATGGTTTTAAGGGTCAGGGATAGCATCCAGAAGGCCAGACCGTAGCCGATCACCACGGTGACGGATGGCCAGAGTCGGGTAAAACCCTCACTGCTTTTTAGGGCGGAGGTGCCGATCACTTCAGCCAAAATCGCAATAGTCAGATAAATCCAGGCATTCATGGGCACTTCTCCAGAGTAAAAGCATCAAACGATGACCGTTCAATTAAGACCAGATTCAGGGGCTATACGGCCACCCCGATTCGGCTGTAGGATAACGCCTTAATACTAAAAGACAATTTGGGTTTTGATATGGGGCAACTGTTTTAAACATTCAGCTGTTATACTGCATAGGATTTTTGCCCCATACACCCACCTGACTTGAAAGTCAGGACGACAGGATCACGAGATAGCATGAACAGCAATCAATGGAATCAGATCTTTCAGCATACCCCAATGGGCATGCTAGTGCTGTCTCTTGAAGGCCAGGTTGTCCATTGCAACCCAAGCGCCACTGCTTTCTGGGGCGAACAGATCTGCTGCCAGCCAGAGCTGGATCTTCCGGCTATCATGGAAATCTCCCTCTCTGAGCTGATCAATCGTTTTAAAGACAACGATGAGCCCCTGATCCGCACGCAACAACTGAAAATCCTGAACCGTCTCCCTAAGGCCGCCAATCCATCAGCCTGGGTGCGTTTTACCCTCTCTCCGATTCGGGATGATGCCGGTCTGCTGACAGAAATACTGGTCAGCCAGCAGGATATCAGTGACGAAATTTACAGCCGTCAGGTGATCGAAAATACCGCTCAGGGTGTGTCAGCGATCAGTGGTCAGGGCTTTTTTGAATCTCTGGTTACCCATCTGGCGCGCATCTTCGATGCTAAATACGCCTTTATCGGTTTGCTGAATGATCCGGACAGCGCCCACCGCGAAATCAAAACTCTGGCCCTCAGCGCCAATGGCACAATTGCGGATAACTTCAGTTACGCCCTGAAAGACACCCCCTGCGACAATGTTTACGGACAGGACACCTGCGCCATTTGCGAAGGGGTTCAGGAGCTTTATCCTGACGACATTCTGCTGCAGGAGATGCAGATTGAGGGCTATATCGGTGCGCCTATTTTTGATCCGCAAGGCAATCCATTGGGTATCATGGTGGTACTGGATACCAAACCTCTAGAGCGCATCGAGCAGGTTACGAGTATTCTTGAGATCTTTGCTGCTCGCGCCGGTGCCGAGATCCAGCGATTAGCCGCTGAAGAGCAGATTCACCGTATGGCTTATGAGGATTACCTCACTCATCTGCCGAATCGTGCAAGCCTCTATCAGGAACTGCAAAGCCTTAAAAACAGCGCTAAAGCCGGTGAGCCTGAGCCACACTCCGCGCTCTTTATGATCGATCTGGATCATTTCAAAACCATCAATGATGCTCTGGGGCATGATGTCGGTGATGAGATCATCCGCAAAGCCGGGGAGCGCCTGCGCCAGAAATTGCCGGAAGAGGTGTTTATCTCCCGTATCGGCGGTGATGAATTCGTTGTCCTGCAGACCAACAAACAGGCCGGCACCGACACCCGTGAGGTTGAACTTCTGGCTGAAAAGATTCTCTACCTGCTGAGTCAGCCGTTCCAGATTGGTGACCGTATTATCAATATCGGCGCCAGTATCGGTGTGGTTCTCTTCCCGCAAACCAATCTGGCAGACAACTACTCCGAACTGGATCTGATGCGCTATGCGGATATCGCCCTTTATCAGGCGAAAAGCGCTGGCCGTGAACGCTGCGTGATCTACTCGCCGGAACACCAGCAGGAAGTGAACGATCGCCTTGAGATCGAACGCGGCCTGCGTGATGCCCTGCAGCATGATCAGCTGAAAATTTTTATGCAGCCTCAGGTTAACCCACAGGGGAAAGCTCTGGGTGCTGAGGTACTGCTGCGCTGGGAACATCCTGAAAAAGGCATGATTCCGCCATTCCGATTTATCCCTATTGCGGAAGAAACCGGTCTGATTCTGCGCATCGGTAACTGGGTATTGGATAAGACGCTGGAGATGCTCTCTAACTGGCAACAAAATGACAGCCCTTCTCCGGCAGTTGTGTCAGTGAATGTCTCTGCCTGGCAGTTCTCGCAGCCGGACTTTGTGCATCAGACCCGCTCTCTGTGCGCTAAATGGCAGATCTCGCCAATGCGTATCGTGCTGGAAGTGACGGAAACCGCCCTGCTGCGGGATATCACAGAAACCCGTATGAAGCTTGAGGCTCTGCGCCAGGAAGGTTTCCGCATCTCACTGGATGACTTCGGAACCGGCTACTCCTCCCTTGCCTACCTGCGGGATCTGCCGCTGGACGAACTTAAGATCGATAAGAGCTTTATTGATGAAGTTCAGCCCGGCAGTCGCCAGCCCTTAGTGGAATCCATGATCGCCATTGGCAAACACATGAAGATGGATGTGGTAGCAGAAGGTGTAGAAACCGCTGATCAGGCGGAGCAGCTGGAACAGATGGGTTGTGTAATCTATCAGGGTTATCACTTTGCACGACCAATGCCTGCAGAGGAACTGCCACTCTGGATCGAAAACCAGACCAGCTTGGCCTGAATCTAAAGCTTTATTGCATCTTCAGACAGCTTCGGGAGCATTTTGCTGGCAATTCCAGCAAAACTCGAAGCTGGCTTCATTCTTCTCACCACACTGACTGCAAAACCAGGACTCCGCCAACGGCGATTCAAAAGCCTCAAGTGCCTTTCGAGCAGCACCAAAATCCACCACTTCAACCCAAAGCGCCACTTCGGTCTCCTGTGGCGGAAGCTCTCCGGCACCGGCGATCAGGCCCTCCCCTTTAAGACGTACCTCGATCCCCATCGCCTGCAACATGCCTTTAAGATTATGAGCTTCCAACAGATGACTGGCGGCGTACACTTTTATCCATTCCTGCTCTGTCATAATGTTATTGCCCCTTATGCCTCTTCATACTTGTCGCATGCCACAGAACTCATCGGCAGCTGCTCTTCCAAACAACCCAGCTGATGCTGCGCTTCTGTCTTAGCCGCAGACAGAATCTGATCCGCCAGTTCACCATCACCTGCCGCCCGCGCCAGCGCAACGCCTCCTATCATCAGTACACTGGACAGGATCGCCTGCTCCCGGCTTGTCCCGGACTCTTTCGCCAGCAACTTGATAAAACCCTGCAAAACCTTAGCGTAGGTTTCCTGCTGCAAAGGTTCCCGCTGGGTAATATCGGAAACCAGAAAAGCCAGCGGGCAAACATCACCCTCACTATCCAGATGATCACGGGACAAATACAGATCAATGATCTGATTCAGGCTACTCGCCCCGGTAAGGTTCCGCCCGGCGCGGTGGGTTGCACCATAGATAATCGCCTCAGAATAAAGCTCAGATTTTGAGGCAAAGTGTTTATAAAAAGCACCTCGCGTCATCCCGGCATTTTGCATCACCTGATCAATGGAAACCTTTTCAAAACCATGATGGGTGAACAATTGAGAGGCACTTTTCAGGATTTTACTGCGGGTCTGTTCTTTATGTTCAGGAGCCCAGGGCATTCTTCTCTCCTTTTCTGCTACTGCTTAATGCCTGATCGGTATCATGACACAAGCTCAAAAGATGTTCTTGAACATATTGTCAGCCTCTTTATTCTGAACAACACAGAAAGCGATACTTTGAAAACAAAGGCGGTTAAAATTCGGTATCACATAATACTGATAATCTTCAGCGATGATCCGGTTTACTGCCAAAAGCCTGAAAGCGATCGGGCTTTATAAACAGGTGAAGACAAAAACAATTCAAGCCCACTCAACTGACTAAAATATTAAGTGCGGCTTCAGCTAAGAAGGATAGAAAAATGATCGAAGTTTACGGCATGCCTCACAGCAATCTGGTTCGCAGCGTTGCCCTGACCTGCACAGTTAAACAGCAACCTTACCAGATCGGCTGGACACTAAACGGTGAAGAGATCCCGTTCCGCAGCGAAGCACACGCAGCCATTCACCCTTACTCCAAGTTTCCGATCATTCACCATGAAGGCATGACACTGACAGAAACCCTGGCGATCTGCCGTTATCTGGATGCCCGCTTCCCGGAAAACCCACTGCAGCCAGAAGGCCTGCAAGCACAGGCCGAGCATGATGCCTGGTGCTCCCGCGCCATGACCCAGTTGGATCAGGCGATTATCCGCAGCTACCTGATCGAATACGTAGTGCCAACCGGCCCTGAGGGCAAACCTAATGTTGCCCGTATGCTGGAGAACAAACCTCTGGTACTGAAAGCGGTTTCTGTAATCGAAGACCGTATTCGTGATCGTGATTTTATTTGCGGCGATCAGTTCACACTGGCAGATGCCCTGACCACACCTCTGGCTCATTACGCCACAATGCAGAAAGGTGATCTGAAACTGGTCGAGGACGACAGCCCTATCTTCGCCTATCTGGATCGCGTTTTTGCTCTGCCGGGGGTAAAAGAGATTTTCGGCAAGTAATAACGCTATCCTGCACATAGCGTCACGATCTATCGTGACCCTTATCTCTGAAAGCTGCCGACTATTTATTAGCCGGCAGCTTTTTTATTGCTTATTCCACCTTGCCTTTTATTTTCAGCTGCTATTCTTCCCTTGAAGCCAACTGCTTAATCTTCAATTTTTCGCACAATATTATTTTCTTTCTTGCAGCAGATTACTTTTGGCTACACTTACAGCAAACATATAAAAAAATAGATTCTTTTACATGCAGGGATGCTGAATAAAAGGGCCCTTCCCCATGTTTAAGAACTTAACGCTTAAAGCGACCCTCAACCTCGCCTTCGGAACCCTGATCATCTTATTGCTGATTATTTCCGCCGTCTCCTACACAGGCCTTAACTCCACCTATCAGGGCTTTTCCGGCTATCGTGAACTGGCGCGGGATACCAATCTCTCTGCCCGGGTTCAGGCCAATATGCTCTCCATGCGCCTTGCGGTTCTGGGCTTTATCAATACCCGCGACGAAGCCAAGATCGAAGAATACAACCAGCGCAAAGCAAATATGGATGAATATATGAAAGAGGCGATCCGGGAGATTCAAAAACCGGAACGTGCCGCTTTAATTCAGGAAATTGCTACTGAGATTAATACCTACGACTCCGCCTTCAAAAACGTAATTGAAGACTTTAATCAACGTAATGAAGTGGTCAAAAAGCAGCTCGACCCTAACGGCATCAAGATGCGCCTGCTGGTTACCGACATTATGGAATCCGCCTATCGGGATAATGATGTTGATGCTTCCTATCGTGCCGGTGTCGTTCAGCAACATCTGATCTTAGGTCGCCTTTATGCCGTGAAATATCTGGTGACCAACAGCGACAAAGATGCCAAACGTGCCATGAAAGAGCTGAACGAACGCATGCCAGAGGCGCTTACTCAACTGGATATGCAGCTGCAGAACGCTGAGCGCCGTGAAAAGCTGCGGGAGCTGATGATCGCTTACAAAGCCTATCTGGCGGCCTTTATTCAGGTTCAGGAAATCATCAGCCACCGTAATGACCTGATTCAGAATACCCTGAACAAGATCGGCCCCATGGTGGCAGAACATATCGAAGAGGTGAAACTCTCGGTGAAAGCCGAGCAGGATGAACTGGGCCCTCAGGTACAGTCTGAAAGCGAGCGCAGCGTGCTGATAGTGGCAGCCATCTCACTCTTTGCTCTTTTGGTTGGCGTTGCCATGTCACTGGCAATGGTACGGGCGATCCAACGTCCGGTGGGTGGCGAACCGAAGACAATTGATGCCATCACCCGTTTGATTGCCGCAGGGGATCTGAGCCAGAACCTTGCAGTGAGCAACAAAGATACCGGTATTTACCGCTCTATCTGCGAGATGAGCAGCAAACTGAAAGAGCTTATCTCAGGCCTGGCAACCACCACCCGTGCTCTTGAAGCCTCTGCCGATGCCGGTGCTGAAGCGGCCAGCAAAAACACCCAGACGATCCATCATCAGAAACAGATGACGGATCAGGTTGTCGTTGCCATCGAAGAGATGAGTCAAAGCATCCACGAGGTCGTACAAAATGCCACCGAGTCCGCCACACAGGCCGAAGCAGGTCGGGAAGCAACCGATGCCGGTCGTGATGCGGTTAATCAGAATCTGGCTGCGATTCAGCAACTGTCTCAAACCCTGCAAGCCGCCATGGTGGATATTCACGATCTGGAGCAAAAGAGTCAGGAGATAGGTACGGTCATCACCGTGATCGAGGGCATCTCTGAACAAACCAGCCTTTTGGCCCTGAATGCGGCGATTGAAGCTGCCCGAGCCGGTGAAAGTGGTCGGGGCTTTGCGGTAGTTGCTGATGAAGTGCGTATGCTGGCTCAGAAAACTCAGGATTCCACCACCGAGATCCAGCAGATTATTCAGGGGCTGCAGAACACCACCACCCGCAGTGTGGCAGCGATGAAAGAGTGTACCTCGCAAGCGGAACAGAGCGTGGTACTGTCAGAACAAACCAACGAAGCCCTGCACGCCATTGGAGGCATTATCGATGGCATCGCCACCATGAACGGTAACGTGGCCGCAGCGGTTGAGGAGCAATCTGCCGTTGCCAATGATATCGCCCGCAACATGGCGACTATCTCCACCACCGTTGAGGAAACCTCAGACCGCGTGATGGACGCCGAAAGAGCCAGTAAAGAGGTGCAGAAAATGGCCGATGATCTTGGCCACCTGATGAGCGGCTTTAAGATCTGACGGCAACCTTGTTCATCAAAGCCAAACAATCAAATGCCAAAACCGTAAAACAGCAAAGCACAAAAAAGGCGGTGATCCGGAAGGATCACCGCCTTTTTCAATCTGACACGTTTGCGTTCAGGCAGTCTTAAATCAGGCTTTCTTAACGAACTTGGTCAGGATCACAATACGAACGCCGTTCACGCGGCCTTCGATATGCTCCGGATTATCTGTCAGGGAGATACCGCGAACCGCAGTACCACGCTTAGCGGTAAAGCCAGTGCCTTTAACATCCAGATCCTTGATCAGAGTTACAGTATCACCCGCGGCCAGCTGAGCGCCGTTACTGTCCAGAGTCGGTACAGAATCCGCCGCAGGCATACCCGCACGCGCCCATTTTTCCAGCTCTTCATCCAGATACATCATATCCAGAAGATCCTGTGCCCAAGGCTCAGGGCTGATTCGGCTCAGCATACGCCACGCCATCACCTGTACCACAGGAACCGGGCTCCACATGCTGTCATTCAGGCAGCGCCAGTGATTCTGATCCAGCTCCTGGCCTTCGATCTGATCACGGCAAGTACCGCATGCCAGAATGCACTTATCAGAGTGCGCTTCTACAGGCGGTACTTCAAAAACAGCCAGATTATCTTCCGAGCCGCATAGTTCACATTTGGAGCCACTACGCTCCTTCAGTGCTTGTTCAATACTCATTTTAATGTTCCCTGTGGGTTGAAGGCGGTATTATGCTCCTTTTGCCGCACAAAATCAGAACATCCTTATAAAAATCACTTAAAAAATGGATGGATACGGCATTTTTTCACTAAAACAAAGCAAGAGTTCTTCTTTAAACCCTGCAAGAGCGCGGGCGTGCAGGCCCACAAGCTCAAGGAAATTTTATGCGCAACGCTGTTATGTCTCTCTCCCGCAACACCCAAGCAGACCTTCTGCTGGTGCTGGTTACTCTGCTGGCCGGAGCTGGCTGGATCTTCTCCAAAAATGCGATGGCCGCCTTCTCGCCGATTCTGTTTCTCTCGGTACGCTTTCTGATCGCGAGTCTTTTTCTTGGCGGTATGGCCGCCACTCCCCTGAGAAAACTCAACAAAGAGGAATTTAAGAAAAGCGCCTTAGTGGGACTGGTCTTTGGCATCGCCATGACCTTCTGGATTCTGGGACTCTTCTACGGCAACCATGTGGGTGTGGGCGCATTTCTGACCAGTTTGGGCGCAGTACTCGTCCCCGTGGTGACCCTCTTCTTTGGCGAGAAGGCCAGCAAGAGTCTCTGGTACTCCATGCCGGTGGTGATCGCAGGTTTGGCCTGCTTATCGCTGGATAGCAGCTTTCATTTCGGCTGGGGGGAGCTGGCGTTTCTGACCTCGGCGTTTCTGTTTGCCCTCTTCTTTACCCTGAACAGTCGTTACGCTGCTTCGATTCCGGCGTTGCCACTCACCACTATTCAGATGGCGATTACCGCCATCATCGCCTTTACCGTCAGCCTCTTTATGGAGGAATGGCAGTGGTCGTTTGAGTGGGATAGCTGGGGCTGGATCTTCGCCAGCGGCATTATCGCCACCAGTGGCCGCTTTCTGTTTCAGACCAAAGCGCAGGGCATGGCTCCCGCCAGCCACGCCGCCATTATTATGACCTTAGAGCCGATCTGGGCAGCGCTGTTTGCCAGCATCTGGCTCGGCGAAACCATGACCGGCCTGCAGTTTGTCGGCTGCGCCCTTATCTTCAGCGCCATGCTGATTAACCGCTGGCAGGTGATAGCTCACCTGTTAAAGCGAAAGAAACCCGCGATTAACGGATAAAGTCCCTCCGGGAACGACAAAAACCGCATCATGACTGCGGTTTTTTTGTGCCTGAAATTCACGAAAATCCTCCTCACCCGCCAAAAATGACCCATCAGTCAAAAATAACCCACCAAAAACATACGACTCCTAATATTTATCCCCATAACGACATTTTTAAGATTTTAGCTACACGTTAGCGGTGATTTCCTGCAATTAAATTCAAAGAAAAAATATTACATTACAACCCTAATGAATTTCACTTGCAGACCTTAGTCTCATCTGTCATTTTTAATTAAACATTCATTTAAGAAAAAACAGGGAGCCGGTCAGATGCCAAAAGTAGGCATGCCAGAAATCCGTAAGCCTCAGCTGATAAACGCCACCATGGAAGCGGTGAATGATGTTGGCCTGCATAAGGCCAGTGTCGCCATGATCGCGAAATATGCCGGCGTTTCCCCGGCAATTATCAACCATTACTTCGGCGGTAAGGATGGACTGCTGGAAGAAACCATGCGTTCTGTTCTGAAAGAACTGTCCGCTGCGATCAGTGAACGATTAAAAAAAGTTGAGCGCGATAACGTTCTGGAGCGCCTGATTGCCGTTGTTGAAGGTAATTTTGACCCTAAACAATTGGACGGCAAGGTGGTGAAAACCTGGCTGACCTTCTGGTCTCACTCGATGCACAAGCCTCAGCTAAATCGACTTCAGCGGGTGAACGAGCAGCGCCTGCTCTCCTATCTGAGATACGAGCTGAAGCAGGTGGTGAGCCACGATGAAGCCGTCTTTATCGCTCAGGGCGTGGCAGCACTGATCGATGGAATCTGGCTGCGGGGCGCACTCTCCCCCGATGGCATCGACAAGGAGCTGGCCGAACACCTGATTCTGGATTACCTCCGGCTCAAGCTTCCGGAAGCGGTCTGGCAGGAATATCTGGATGGCAAATCAGCCCAACAACGCAACCAGAAACAACAGCATGACAAAGCACAGGCATTGGCCTGATACGCATCCAATAAAGAATCACTTAGCAACACGCCATAGACATTTTGGCAAACCCAATTTTCAGGTTGAGATCCAATGACAGCGAATACTTCACAGCAAGCGTCTAACACCCAACAGCCGTCTAACACCCAACAACCATCTATCACCCAACACTATATCCACGGTCGCTACTACTCTCAGGCACCGAAAGAGACTTTTGCCAGCATCAACCCGGCTAACGGTGAAGTGATTGCCACTGTTGCCCAGGGTGACGATGCGGTTATGGCCGCAGCCGTGGCATCGGCCAAAGCCGGTCAGGCTCAGTGGGCAGCGATGACAGGTATTGAGCGTGGCCGCATTCTGAACAAGGCCGTTGCCCTGCTGCGTGAGCGTAATGATGAGCTGGCGATGCTGGAAGTACTGGATACCGGTAAGCCGATTCAGGAAGCCGATTGCGTGGATATCGTTACCGGTGCCGATGTGATCGAGTACTACGCAGGTCTTGCGGACAAAATTCAGGGCGATTACCAGCAGCTGAATGATCAGAACTTCTTCTACACCCGCCGCGAGCCATTAGGGGTTTGCGCCGGTATCGGTGCCTGGAACTACCCGATTCAGATCGCCTGCTGGAAATCAGCACCGGCGCTGGCTGCCGGTAACGCCATGATCTTCAAACCTTCTGAAGAGACTCCCCTGAGCGTACTGAAACTCGCAGAGATCTACACCGAAGCCGGTGTACCGGATGGGGTTTTCAATGTGATTCAGGGCGATGCCCGTGTGGGTCAGATGCTGACCGCGCATCCTGAGATCAGCAAGGTTTCCTTCACCGGCGAATGCGGCACCGGCAAAGCGGTGATGGGCGATTCCGCCAAGACCCTGAAGCAGGTGACCATGGAGCTGGGCGGTAAATCGCCAATGATCATCTTCCCGGATATGCCGATCGAACAGGCGGTATCCGGTGCCATGCTGGCGAACTTCTACACCCAGGGCGAAGTGTGTACTAACGGCACCCGCGTCTTTGTTCATAATGATATCTATGATGCCTTCCTTGAAGAGCTGAAAACCCGCACCGAGCAGATGATTGTCGGCGATCCGACCGATCCGAAGACTCAGGTCGGCGCACTGATCTCCAAAGACCACATGCAAAAGGTGCTGGGCTATATCGAAGCGGCCAAGAAAGCCGGTGCCCGTCTGGTTTGCGGTGGTGAACAGGCCACTGAAAACGGCCTTGATAAAGGCGCGTTTGTTAAACCCACGGTATTTGCCGACTGCACCGACGATATGCCACAGGTGATCGACGAGATCTTCGGCCCCGTGATGTCGGTACTGCGCTTCTCCGATGAGGAGGAAGTGATCACCCGCGCCAACAACACCGAATACGGTCTGGCTGCCGGTGTCTTCACCAAGGATCTGGGGCGCGCTCACCGTGTAATCAACCGTCTGCAGGCGGGTATCTGCTGGATCAACACCTGGGGTGCTTCCCCGGCGGAGATGCCGGTGGGTGGTTACAAGCTGTCCGGTATTGGCCGTGAGAACGGTATCGAAACCCTCTACCACTACACCCAGACCAAGAGTGTGTTTGTCGAGACCGGCGATATCGAGCGCCCTTATTAATTCCTGCGCAACCCAATGTGAGCCATAGCGATATGAAGCAAGAATACGATTACATCATCATTGGAGCAGGTTCCGCCGGTTGCGTACTGGCGGATCGACTGACGGAAAGCGGCGAATATTCCGTGCTGCTGCTGGAGAAAGGCGGCAGCGACAAAAGCATCTTTGTACAGATGCCAACCGCCCTCTCCTACCCGATGAATACCGAAAGCCTGTGCTGGCAGTTCCACACCGAGCAGGAGCCGGGAGTAAACAACCGCTCACTGCACACGCCACGGGGTAAGACCCTTGGCGGTTCGTCATCCATCAACGGCATGGTGTATGTGCGCGGTCACGCCTGCGACTTTGATCAGTGGGCAGAACAGGGGGCAGAAGGCTGGGATTACCAGAGCTGCCTGCCCTACTTCCAGCGTGCGGAAACCTGGGAAGGTGGCGCAGATGATTACCGTGGCGGCAATGGTCCGGTGGGCACCTGCAACGGCAATAAGATGTCGCTGAATCCGCTGTATCAGGCCTTTATCGATGCCGGTGTCGATGCGGGCTACGGCTACACCAAGGATTACAACGGTTACCGTCAGGAAGGTTTCGGCCCGATGCACATGACGGTGAAAAATGGCGTGCGCAGCTCCACCTCTAACGCTTATCTCCGCCGCGCCATGCAACGCCCGAACCTGACGGTGCTGACCGGCGTGCACAGCCGCAAGATTCTCACCGATAAACCCGGTGATGTTGTGGTGGCGACTGGTGTTGAGTTTGAACACAAAGGCCAGATCAAAACTGCTAACGCCTACCGTGAAGTGATCTCTGCGGCGGGTTCTGTGGGTTCACCTCAGTTGCTGCAGCTGTCCGGTATCGGCCCGAAAGCCGTGCTGGAAAAAGCCGGTGTTGAGGTGGTTAAGGATCTGCCCGGAGTGGGCGAAAACCTGCAGGACCACCTTGAGGTTTATTTCCAGTACCAGTGTAAAGAGCCGATCTCTCTGAACTCCAAACTGAACCTGATCAGCAAAGGCCTGATCGGTGCCCGCTGGATTCTGTTCAAAGATGGCTTAGGTGCCACCAACCACTTTGAATCCTGTGCCTTTATCCGCTCCCGCAAGGGGCTGAAGTGGCCGGATATTCAGTACCACTTCCTGCCTGCGGCGATGCGTTATGACGGCAACGCCGCCTTTAAAGGTCACGGTTTTCAGGTTCACGTTGGCCCGAACAAGCCTGCCAGCCGCGGCCACATCCGCATTAAAAGCGCTGATCCCCATGAAGCTCCGAGCATCCTGTTTAACTATCTGACCGAACAGCAGGATATCGAAGACTGGCGCGCCTGCATCCGCCTGACCCGTGAAATTCTCAACCAGAAGTCACTGGACAAATATCGCGGCAACGAGATTCAGCCGGGTTACGACATTGAGTCCGATGAGCAGATCGATGCTTGGGTTCGCGACAACGTCGAGAGTGCTTACCACCCCTCCTGCACCTGCAAGATGGGCGCAGATGATGATGCCATGGCGGTGCTGGATGCGGACTGCAAAGTACGTGGCGTTGAACACCTGCGGGTGGTGGATTCCTCGGTATTCCCGACGATCACCAACGGCAATCTGAACGCGCCAACCATCATGGTGGCAGAGAAAGCCGCAGATAAGATTCTGGGCAAAACACCGCTGCCGAAAGCTGATGCGCCAGTCTGGATTCATCCGGATTACGAGAACAGCCAGCGCTGAGCCGTATGAACTGAGTGGGTGCGACGACACCTGCCCAGTTCAAAACCAGTTAACGAATAACCTAATAAAAAACAGATAGACGAGAAGGAAAGATGATGAAAACGCAAAAAGCATTTACCCCGAAGACACTCGCAAAAACGCTCGCGGCGATCACCGCAACCCTTTCTGCCAGTGCCTTTTCCCTAAGCGCTCACGCGGCTAATGATTGCTCCACCGTTCGTTTCTCCGATGTTGGCTGGACCGATATCACAGCGACCACTGCCGTAACCTCTGAAGTGGTTAAAGGTCTGGGTTACACCCCTAAGACTCAGCTGCTGTCTGTGCCGGTAACCTACACCTCTCTGGCTTCCGGTGAGCTGGATGTATTCCTGGGTAACTGGATGCCAACCATGGAAGGCGATATCGCCAAATACCGTGAAGCGGGCACCGTTGAAACCGTTAAAACCAACCTGACCGGCGCGAAATACACTCTGGCGGTTAACAAGGCAGCTTTTGATGGCGGCGTGCGTACTTTCGCAGATATCGCCAAGTTCAAGAGCAAGTTCCGCAACCGCATCTACGGCATCGAACCGGGTAATGACGGTAACCGTCTGATTCAGGAGATGATCGACAAAGACGCTTTCGACCTGAAAGGCTTCAAGCTGGTTGAGTCCTCCGAAGCGGGCATGCTGTCTGAAGTACAACGTGCAGAGCGTCGTAACAAGTGGGTTGTTTTCCTGGGTTGGGAACCACACCCGATGAACAGCAACTTCGATATCGAATATCTGGATGGCGGTGATGACTGGTTCGGCCCTAACTTCGGTGGCGCAACCGTTCACACCAACACCCGCAAGGACTACAGCACCCAGTGCCCGAACATGGGCAAACTGCTGACCAATCTTGAGTTCTCTCTGACTATGGAGAACCAGATCATGGGCGCAATCCTGAACGATGGTAAGAAGCCTCAGCAGGCTGCAACGGAATGGCTGCGTAACAACCCGGAAGTACTGAACAACTGGCTGCAGGGCGTAAAAACTCTGGACGGCAAACCGGGTCTGCCAGCCGTTAAAAAGCACCTGAACCTCTAATTCAGGGCAAACCATCCACCCCAAAACGGGGCTGATGGTAATAGCCGAACCGCAAGGGTTCGGCTTGCTCCCCCGGTGTTAGAGGTAATGGCTGAAAGTGATGGCTGAAAAGTGAGAGTTGTCGGCAACTCAAGCTGCCAGCCTTTTAACTCGCCAACCTTTCAAATCGGGGGGCGCTAAAACTGAGCCGCTAAAACTAAGTCGCTGAAATTAAGTGGCTGGCTCAGTTCAGATTCGCTTTTGGCAGTTCAGCAAACACGCTGACCTGTCTTTTCAGAGCCGAAAGGATTCCACTGCGTCATCTAGCCGTCGTCATTTACGGCGCTTTTTGGCTCTTTTGTATTGTCTATATTTTGCGACCTTGTCGCCTATCAAACTCGGGTAACCCGATATGAACTGGATAACAGAACATAAACTACCACTGGGCCAATGGATGGAGGCCTTTGTTGACTGGCTGATCGGAAACGCCGCCGGATTTTTTGACGCCATCGCCTTCTCACTGGAATGGCTGATTCTGGGTGTCACCGACCTCTTGCTGATGGCTCCTGCCATGCTGTTGATCGCCCTGACCGCCGCACTTGGCTGGTGGCTGCAGCGCTCGATTGGTCTTGTGATCTTTGTGGTCGCGTCCCTGCTGCTGATCAGCAACCTCGGTTACTGGACCGAGATGATAGAGACGCTGGTACTGGTGCTGATGGCGACCTTTATGTGCGTGCTGTTTGGCATTCCGCTGGGCATTCTGGCAGCGCACTATCCGAAATTCCACATAGCGATCCGCCCTGTGCTGGATCTGATGCAAACCATCCCGACCTTTGTTTACCTGATCCCGACCCTGATCCTGTTTGGTCTGGGGGTTGTTCCGGGTCTGATCTCTACCATTATCTTTGCCATTGCCGCACCGATTCGTCTCACCGCTCTGGGTATCAGCAGCGTGCCGGAAGAGCTGCTGGAAGCCGGTAAAGCCTTTGGGGCAACCCGCTGGAAACTCCTGTTTAAAGTGGAACTGCCTGCGGCCATGCCGAACATTATGGCGGGTGTAACTCAGTGCATTATGTTGTCGCTGTCTATGGTGGTTATCGCCGCCCTTGTGGGTGCTGATGGTCTGGGCAAACCTGTGGTTCGCGCCCTGAACACCGTGAACATCTCTCAGGGTTTTGAAGCGGGTCTGGCGATCGTTCTGGTGGCTATCATGCTGGATCGTCTGTGCAAACAGCCGAACCGCGACCACTAACCCCAACCACGCCAACAACTGAAGGTGACCATCATGAGTACTGAACAAAACATGATTGAGATCGAAAATCTGGATGTGGTTTTCGGGGATCAGCCGGAACAGGCACTGGCCCTGCTGGATCAGGGACTGAGCCGTCAGGAGATTATCGACCAGACAGGTTCTGTAGTGGGCGTACACAACGCCAATATCAGCGTAAAACAGGGTGAGATCTGCGTATTGATGGGGCTTTCCGGCTCCGGTAAATCCAGCCTGTTACGTACCCTGAACGGCCTGAACCCGATTTCTCGGGGCAGCCTTAAAGTGCGTGACGGTGATGAGATCGTGGATCTGGTAACCTGTGACGAAAACACCATGCGCCACCTGCGCACCAACCGTATCTCCATGGTATTTCAGAAATTTGCCCTGATGCCCTGGCTGACGGTGCTGGAAAATGTCGCTTTCGGCCTTGAGATGAAAGGCATCAGCAAGAAAGCGCGCCAGCAAAGTGCCATGGAAAAACTGGAGATGGTGGGACTGGCGGAATGGGCGCATTCCAAACCCCATGAACTGTCCGGTGGTATGCAGCAGCGTGTGGGGCTTGCCCGCGCCTTTGCCATGGATACCGATATCCTGCTGATGGACGAGCCCTTCTCTGCCCTTGATCCGCTGATCCGCGCCCAGCTGCAGGATGAACTGATCGAACTGCAGCGCAAGATGAAGAAAACCATCCTGTTTGTCAGTCACGATCTGGATGAAGCCCTCAAGATCGGCAGCCATATCGCCATTATGGAATCTGCCAAAATCATCCAGCATGACAAGCCGGAAGATATCGTACTGAATCCGAAAACCTCCTACGTTGAGGATTTTGTTGCTCACACCAACCCACTGAATGTGCTGGGTGGCCGTACTCTGATGACGGGTAAAGAGCTACTGTCGGAAGATAGCAGCAACCGCATCATTATCGACCGCAGCCACGAATACTGGGTAACGCTGGATAACGGCAAAATCAAAGAAGCCGGTAAGGGTGATCAGGTACTGCCGATTGAAGACTGGCAGCAAGGGGATGGCGAGAAAGGTAAGTTTGCCGTCGCCACACCGGATATCAGCATGCGGGACGCCATCAACCTGAGATACAGCAGCCGCCTGCCGGTGCTGCTACAGGAAGATGGCCAGTTTGCGGGGGTGCTGAACGACAATAACTTCTACTACGCGTTGTTGGGTAAGCACTTTGTAGCAGATTGATACAGAGTTGAACTCGCAGGAAAGCTTATAGCCGACCTGCGAGATTCCCAAACGGACTAAAAACGTTCCGATAATCCCGCAGCATTCAGCCACCTCAAAAACCAATGCGGTTTCTTTGCAGCAGCATATTCAGATTCGATTAACTTGAGGTTCTCAATAAATACTTTTGAGTCTGCAAAATAATTAGGATACGCCTCTTTCAGGTTCTTAACTGAACTAGAAGAAACAAGGGCAACAACAAATTCAGATGTCTTAGCGGCCTCTTTCTCTAACGTCAGGTATAGATCTGCAGCATGCGAAAACATATGTTCTTCATAGCTCCACAATTGCACCCGCTGATCTTTAAAATCTACTTTGATTAAGTTGTAACCTTCGCCATTAGACTCTGCACGCTCTTCAATTGATTTTAGAGACCCAGAGAAAGCATCAAATTTTTTGTAAACATTTAGCTTTCTGATTAGTTTTACGGATTTATGCAGGCTCTCGTATGAGCTATCAATCTCATCGCCTTCGATTTTGCTAAACTCGTTACTGACAGCTTTAAAGAAATCTAGCCAATCTTGCTTGCCATCATTACTTTTCAAACTTTGATTAGTAAAGAGATCAACAATTTCTACAGCGGTAGCCCAGGCATGTTGAACTTTGCTACGGATTTGGATCTCAACTGGGTAATCAATACCATTTTCTTCATCCAAACACTTCCCGATCAAATGAATTCCCCTATAGCCATCGGGCTTAGGGTTTTCAATATAATCTGTTACCTTAAAATCCCTATTTTTATTCAGTTCCTTCCGAAGCCTATATACATTTTTAGTAGATGACAGAATTGCCCTGCAGCCTGCAATATCTTGCATATTTCTAAGCTTCATCTTCTCAAATCTTTTCAGCTTGCTGATAATTGAAGGCGTTCGCTTCAACCTAGCAACAACGATATGCCTTCTATCAATTTTTTCACATGCTATCTGAAGAACATTCAACATATGTTTGAGAGAGTTGACGTGGCTGGATCGCCAATTTGACAGAATTTCCATACTTTTTTTATATTCTTCAGGATTGTCTTTTGCCAAATCATCGATAATTAATTTTTCACCAGCTTTTTGAACAGCTTTCTTAGAATATTGCAGTTTACTATGTTCCAGATGGAGCTCTGCTCTATCTTCATTTAAAACTTCGGCTTCCATTACAGAAAAAAATCCTTAATCGACTCATAGAATTCAGATCTACGGACCTGCAGTTTCACTGATTCGTAATATACTTTTGATATAGTTTGGTGATTCATTGTTTCACGCGAACATTCTAAGCGTATACATGGCTGTTACAACTAAAAGATCACGACTTTCTAAATAAAAAGCCCTGAAACCGATGGCTTCAGGGCTTATCTATTTCCGCTCCACAATCACACCACGGGAACGGTCTTCCTTAGTTCCAGCATCATGCCGAGGCAGCTTTCACCCTTCATCTCAAAGGGGTCGAAGTCTCTGTGGCCGGAATAGCGCAGGCTAATCTCGCTGTTAATACCGGCTTCCGGCACATACCCCATGTGCCACTGCTCGAACTCCCGTTTTGAAATCTCATCGTAGGAGATCAACATCACATCGGTATGGCGGGGGTCTTTCATAATATGCCGGTAGGTGGCATTCACCGCAGAACGGGAACCCTCCAGCACCTGCAGGAAGAATTTGCGGTTAAAACACAGCAGCCCACTTAACTCTGAGCGGCTGTTATTGGCTTTTGCGGATGCCACAATCTGCTGAATATCCTCCTGAGTCACTCGGTCTGTGGCTTTACTGGCATAAATCAGTCTGACCAGATACATAGACGCTTCCTCTTGTCTGTCATCGTTCGCTGTAATCTTTAAAAGCGGTTTCTTTGAATATAGCCCAGCCCTGACAATTGACCGCCTGCAGCATGGGAAAAGTAAAAAAACGAGAACGGAGACACAGAAAGTAAAAAGGCCGCTCAATGCGGCCTTTTCAGAGAGAAGCAGAACTACTGATTACACTTGTAGATATCAAAAACCACCTTGCCATCACGCAGTGGCTGAGACTGTACGATGGTGTCGCCGCCCATCTCTACCGCCTGATTTTTACCCAGTGTGATCAGTTCCTGACTGACAGTTTCCTGATTACGGGTCAGACCAGCGACTTCGTTTTTCACATGGGAGGTGGTGTGCCCCAGCTTCTTACAAGCGGCAACCTCTTTAACGGTCAGCAGTTCAACCTGATCACTGCCTTCTACCGGCTTAACCCAGGTACAACCGGTTGCTAAAGCGGCAGCAACAGTCAGCAACAACACCTGAGTTTTCATCATCTTGGTACGCACGTTTTCTATCCTTAGCAACCGGCACGGTCGCAGTGTTCTTTTATGCTGTTCTTATGTATTCGCTTCTTATGCTCAATTCGAAAGATTTGATTCAAATCTCAGAGGGAGACTTTTGCCTATTAAGTTACCGTTTACGCTGCAGAATTTGAATATGTATTTTGGACACAAAGCCCTATCCGACCTGATTTAAAGCCCGCTTTAAGCTTTGATTAATTTTCCCTCTCTATGCTTGCCCAACTTTATGAAACTTTACCTTGGTGATCTGGACTAAACAGACTCGCCTATGATTATATAAGAACATACTTATTCATAGACATTAGATGCTTGATTAGCTGGAGAAAATGCAAATGAGTGCAATGGGACTGAAAAAATCTCTGATCGCTGTATCCATGGTTTCTGCCCTGTTTCTGGGTGCCACTGATGCAATGGCCGACAACCACGGAAAAGGTAAAGGCAAGGAAGCGGGTCAGTGCGGTAAAACCGAATTGGCTGAGCAGATGAAAGAGATGAAAGATCATCTGAAAGCCTACAAGAAAGCCGCTAAATCTGAAGACTGGGCGGCGATGTCTGAAAACCGTGCTGCGCTACTGGAGCTGACCATCAGCGCCAAAGAAGAGATGCCGTTTAAAGCGCAGGGCAAACCTCAGAATGAGCAGGCCAAAATGCAGGGCAACTACAAAAAAGGCATGGGCCAGCTGGAAGATCTGCTGACTCAGCTGGAAGCTGCCGAGCAAGCTAAAGATGCCGACAAAGTTGAAGAACTGATGGGCGAAATCGGCAAGCAAAGCAAAAAAGGTCACCGTGCGTTTAAGCAGAAGTGTGATGACGAGTAAGCCATGACAAATAAGCGCGATGACGCATGCGCTATTTCAGATCGCACTTATTGCTGGTGATCTGATCCCCATAAAGCCCGGTTAAACCGGGCTTTATTGATCATAAGACCCGAATATGATCAATAAAGCCTGAACACCGCCTGATGAATACCTGAACCAGACCTTTCAGATGATGTCTCAGCAGCGTCAGCTTTGTTATGCTTGCCGACTTCTTGAGTTATTGCCATTACGATTAAATCGTCAGAACAACGACTGAATTGATCGTCTGACAACTGAACAAACAGACCAACGGCCCTCTGCACAGGATATTGCTTTGAACCGCTTTTTGATCCCGACACCTGTCGCAACCACCGCTTTTCGCTCACCTTTATTCCCTGCTGCTTCAGTGCGTTCCCTTGCTGTTGCGGCATTAAGCGTTTTACTGCTGTTTATCGCTATCTTCAGCAGTACATCAGCTTGGGCTGCCCAAAGCGACTGGGCAGAAACCCCTCAGGCGAAAGCGCGTTTACTGGTTGCCGCTATCGAACAGCAAGGTGATCAGCGTACCCTGAAAGCGGGTCTTGAGATTCAGATGGATGAGGGTTGGAAAACCTACTGGCGCACCCCGGGTGCTGCAGGGATTCCACCGGTTGTAAAAGCAACGTCCGACAATATCGATTCAATTCAACTGCACTACCCTGCACCGCTACGGCTGGATTTTCAGGGGCTGCAGCTTTACGGCTACGAAAAGAAAATCATCTTCCCGCTGGATATCACTCTCAAGCCGACAGCCGATAACAGCAATCTCGCCCTTGATGCCCGAATTCTGATCTGCCGTGAGCTGTGTATTCCGGTCAGTTTTAAACCTGAGATACCCGCCGCTGATCTGCCGGATCTGAATCAGGCGGCCTCCGGTGTGCTTGATGCCGATGCGGCCTTTATGATCAACCAGTTTGCCAGCCGTATTCCCCGCAGCGCTGAACAGGCAGGTCTGAAGCCAGCGTCTATCCAGCTGGACAGCCAACAGAAGCTGCTGGAGATTCAACTGCAGCTGCCTGCCAAGATGCAGCTGCTGGATCTGTTCCCGGAACTCTCCCCTGAGCCGGAACTGGATGCACCGATTATCGCCGCACCTACGGCACTCGAAAGCACTTCAATCCAGAACAGCGATCAGCTCTGGCGAGCGCAATTCCCGATTCAGCGTAAGCGTCTGCCAAGCCCGGAAGAAGCTGCGAATCTCGTGATACGCACTTCTCAGGGTGACTTTGAACTGCCCCTTAACTGGCAACAGACCGATGCAGCCCTGACCCGTTTACAGGGCACGCCCGTTAGCGGTTATAAAGGTAGTGCGGCTCTGGGTGAGACAGGTTCAGCTCCCTCTTTATGGCTGATGCTGCTGATGGCTCTGACGGGTGGTCTGATTCTGAATCTGATGCCCTGTGTGCTGCCGGTACTCTCCATTAAGGTGCTGCATCTGATTAAACACAGCGAGCTGAGCCGCACTCAGGTTCGCAGCAGTTTTATTGCGACAGCGGCGGGTATTATCAGCTCCTTCCTGCTGTTAGCGGGTATTCTGATCGCCCTTAAAGCCAGTGGTCAGGCGATTGGTTGGGGTATTCAGTTCCAGCAGCCGCTCTTTATTGCAGCTCTTGCGCTTATCGTGGTGATCTTTGCCGGAAACCTTTGGGGGCTGTTTGAGTTCCGTCTGCCTGCACTCTTCTCAACCCTGGGTAATGGTCAGAACAGCTCTGAATCCAACAGCCATTCGCTGACCAGCTCTTTCGGTCAGGGCGCTTTGGCAACCTTGCTGGCGACACCCTGCTCTGCGCCTTTTCTGGGTACCGCCATCGGCTTTGCCTTCTCACAGGATAACGTCACCCTGCTGCTGATCTTCTTTGCGCTGGGTGTTGGGCTTGCCCTGCCTTACCTGCTGATGACGCTGAAACCGGAATGGGTCTACAAGCTACCCAAGCCCGGCCGCTGGATGCTGACCCTGAAACGGGTTCTCGGCATCGGCCTGCTGCTGACCGCTGGCTGGCTGTTCTGGGTGTTGTCGGATCTGGTGGTGATGACAGGTGTGATCGCCGTGGCAAGCCTTGGCCTGCTCTGGTGGCTGCTGGTAAAACGTCATCGCCTGATCTGGCTGTTGCCGGTGCTGGCTTTGGCGCTGATTCCGTTTTTCCCCCAGGCTGAAAGCCGTGATTTCGCTCTGGCCGCCAATGCCGACAGTGAAGACCAGCTTAACTGGGTCGCCTTTGAGCCGGATCGCATCCCGCAATACGTTGCGGAAAACAAGGTGGTGTTTGTCGATATCACCGCCCGCTGGTGTGTCACCTGTGTGGCTAATAAGGTTGCTGTGATCAACACGCCGGAGATTCAGCAGGCGTTATCCGCCGAGGGTGTGCTGCCGATGCAGGGTGACTGGACACGACCGGATGCCACCATCAGTGATTTTCTCAACCGGCATCAGCGCTTTGGGATTCCCTTTAATGCGGTCTACGGCCCGGGCGCACCGGAGGGTATTCTGCTAAGTGAGATTCTTACCAAAGATGCCCTGCTGGATGCTCTGAAAAAAGCGCAAGGCCAGTACAACCAAGATCACTGAAGTCAAAATCATTAGAGCCATTATCCCGTTTAAGACCTTATTTAAGTTCACAAGATTCTGATCAGAAAAAGGAGTTAGCATGTCATCGCCAAGCGACACGCCGGTACAGAAAGTTAAAGTCTGGGATATCAGTATCCGTATCTTCCACTGGGCGTTGGTGGCGCTGATCGGTTTTCTCTGGTGGAGCGGTACCGAAGGTGTCGAGATGGAAAACCATGTGCTGGCAGGCTACACCGTGCTGGGGCTGATTATCTACCGCATCATCTGGGGCTTTATTGGCAGCCATCACGCCCGCTTTATCAACTTTGTCCGCTCACCGATTAAAGCGCTGAAATCGGTACCGGATGTAATCTCGGTGCGCAGTGATTCCCACCATGTCGGCCATAATCCGGTTGGCGGCTGGATGGTGGTTGCTCTGATTCTGATCCTGCTGGCTCAGGGCATCAGCGGCCTGGGTACAACTGATGATATCTTTATCGATGGCCCCTTAGTGGCCTACATCAGCGAAGATCTGGTGTACTGGCTGACCGACATTCACCTGATGCTACCGGACTTTTTGATCGCTTTGGTGATTCTGCATCTGGCAGCGGTGTTGTTTCACGATACCTTTAAGCGGGAACGTCTGATTCAGGCGATGATTACCGGTGTTAAAAAGGTGCCGGAATCGATTAGCGATTCGATTCGTCACTCTGAACTGCCCGCGCTGCGCTTTCTGATCGTGGTGGCGTTGCTATCTGGCATTGGCTGGTGGCTGATTACTCATTATGGTTGAGCTAAAAATCAGGGTTGAGCTAAACATTAAGGTTAAGTTAAGCGCTAAGGCTAAGTTAAACCGTTAGTTTAAAGAGAACAGCAAAGCACAAAAAAAGCCCCGACAGATCACTTCGCACATCGATCTGCCGGGGCTTTTTCAGATTTAGTTTATCCGTATCAGGCGATCTCAGCCTGCAGCAGCTGATCTGCCCAGCGGCCAATCCAGTCACCGGCTGGCTCTGTGGCATCAAAATGCTCTGCCGCATCCACTTCCAGCGGACGACCAACACGCTGACCACCGTACTCAGCCAGTACCGCATCCATCTTCTTACCGGCATCGCAGAAGGTTTCATCGTAGGAGCTGTCACCCAGGGAGATGATGCCGTATTTCAGGTGAGATAGTGCCGCACCCTGCTCGTGCAGTGTGTGGTAGAACTTATCGAAGTTCGGCGGAAAATCACCGGCACCTGTGGTGGAACAGGAGATCAGGATCGCATCCAGCTCTTTGTTTTCCAGATCCGCAATGCTTGGCTCTTCAGAAACCTCAACAGTGAAACCTTTCGCTTCCAGCATCGGCTGGATATGGTCCGCCACATCACGGGCACCACCGTACACAGTTCCTACCAAAATCTTAATTGCGGGCATATCGCTCTCCTAAACAATCCACGAAACCAGTCTCAAGACCAGTTATGAAACCAACTGCAAAACCAACTAATTTACTCAGCTATTATAACGATAACGCTGTAAAAGCCCAAATCCTTGCCTGACTGGCAGTATCCCGGAAGCTGTTAAGTCCCCTCAAAAGAGATAAAGGGAGTCATTGCAGGCACTTCGCAGCAGATATGTAGCAGAAAAGACCTCAGGAACACCAGCAATCCACTGATATTTATACGGAATTATCCCCCTTCTTGATATTCATCAAAACTGTGCATTTGTATTATTTGTTGGCTATGTTTAGTCTGAATTCTTTGTTGAACAGGGTGTTTCGCTGGGTTTTAAAAACCCCATGAAAACCCGATAGGTACAAGGATGCGTTATGTTTGCTCAGGACTTTAACGAACTCGGCTATCTCTCCAGCCAGTGGCCACTGAATCAGCATCTGCCCACCGTGCTTATGGTGCACGGTGCCGGTATGAATCACGCCCAGTGGCAGGGACAGATGGCAGGTCTGAAAGACCATGCCAATATGATCGCTGTTGACCTCCCCGGCCACGCCCTGAGCGCTCACCATGATGGTGATCAGAGCATTATTCATTACGCCGATACCCTTTCTGAGCTGGCTGAAGAGCTGGAAACCAGCAAACTGATTATGGCTGGCCACAGTATGGGCGGTGCGGTCTGTCTTGAGTTCGCGATGCGCCATCCGGATCAGCTTGATGGTCTGGTTTTAGTGAACACCGGTGCCAAACTTCGGGTTCAGCAGGAGCTGCTGCAACAGATCCGTGAGGACTACCCTGCCTTTATCCGCCACATGACCCGAAATTCGCTGGGGGAAGAAACCAGCTCACAGGTTATCGAGCAGTTTGCTGAACTCCTGATGCAGAGTGAAACAGAGGCGGTTTACAACGACTTTGCCAGTTGTGACAGCTTTGACCGACTGGAAGAGATTAGCCAGATCGCCTGCCCGGCTCTGGTGATCAGCTCCGATCAGGATATGATGACTCCGCCTAAATACGGCGAGTTTCTGGCGGATCAGCTGGAACAGGGAGAATACGCTCTGATCGAAGGCGCGGCTCATATCAGCCCGATGGAACAGCCTGATGCCGTGAATGCGGCGATTCTCGACTTTCTGCAACAGTTTAATGGCCGCTAAGCGGCCATTGTTATTTCTGCCTTTGCCAAACTCTCTTTGGCCTCTGATCTCAAACATCGGCTCTTAAGCATCTCCGCTTAAACACTCCTCCGAAACTTTCCTGCACAAACCCTTGCTGGTAAACTGGATTTTTATATTTCGGTTTACAAGGTGAGTTATGCAGGATACGAGTCTCTGGTTTCCCTACGCGCAAATGAAACATCTCGAGGTCAATTACGAGGTGGAAACCGGTGAAGGGCCTTATATTCAGTTTACCAACGGTATGAAGCTGCTGGATGCCACCTGCTCCTGGTGGTGCATGATCCATGGCTATAAGCATCCTGATATCACCCAGGCGATTCACGATCAGGCGGACAAGCTGGCCCACGTGATGCTGGGCGGCCTGAAAAACCGTCCGGCAGTGGATCTGGCGAATAAGCTGGTGGAGATCACTCCTGAAGGTCTGAACCATGTTTTCTTCAGCGACAGCGGCTCTGTGGGTATGGAAGTCGCCATGAAGATGGCGGTGCAGTTCTGGCAGAATCAGGGACGCACTCAGAAGTACAAGATGGCGTCACTGATGCGTGCCTACCACGGAGATACCACTGGCTGCATGTCGGTTTGCGATCCGGAAGAAGGCATGCATAGCCTGTTCAGCGGTTTGCTGCCGAAACACCACTTTGCTCCGGCACCAACCGCTTCTTTCACCGCGACTGCTGAAGAGGTTACTGCAGATATCGCAGAACTGCGTAAGGTATTCGAACAGCATCACGAAGAGATTGCAGGTTTTCTGGTCGAGCCTCTGCTGCAGGCTGCGGGCGGCCTGAATATGTACAGCCCCATCTATCTGCAGGAAGCCCGCAAGCTTTGCGATGAGTTTGAAATCCTGTTTATCTTTGATGAAGTGGCCACGGGTTTTGGCCGCACCGGTAAGCTCTTTGCAGCAGAATATGCAGAAGTCACACCGGATATTATGGTGCTGAGCAAGGGTCTGACCGGTGGTTATGTCGGACATGCTGCCACCATCGCAACGGATCGTGTTTTTGATGCCTTCTGGGATGATGATGCCGGTAAAGCCTTTATGCACGGCCCGACCTTTATGGGTAATCCACTGGCCTGTGCAGTGGCACTGAAGAGCATTGAAGTGTTCGAGCGTGACGATTATCTGGGTAAGATCGCCGAACTGAATCAGCTTTTAAGTGATGAGCTGCTCAACTTCAAACACGATGCTGTGCTGGATACCCGTGTTCTGGGGGCAACCGCTGTGATTGAAGTAAAAGATGCCGCCAGCCTGAAAGGCGTGCAGGACTTTGCTGCTGAACGCGGCGTGTGGTTACGCTCCTTTGGTCGTTACCTGTACACCATGCCTCCGTATATCATCACCACGGAACAACTGAAGCAGATCACAGATGTGATGAAAGTCTGGTTTACAGAGAACTAATGCCTCAGGTAAACCACCTCAGAGCCAGAAAACAAAAAACCGACGCTATTTAAAATAGCGTCGGTTTTTTAGTTTGAACCAACTCAGCCTCTGAGCTGTAAAGGCTCGGTATCAGGGCTCGGGCATCAGGGTCTAGGTATCAGATATCGAGAGGATTCCAGCCTGTAGCCAGCCACTCCCGAACCTGCTTTTCAGACTCTGCCTTGGCAAACATAAAGCCCTGCCCCTCGTGGCAGTCATGGCTCTGCAGGAAGCTGAGCTGATCCTGATTTTCAATACCTTCTGCGATCACCTTAAGTCCCATGCCTTTAGCCATAGCGATAATGGTGGACGCCAAACGGGCATCATCCTCGTTATGGGCAACATCAGTGACAAAGGTACGGTCGATCTTAAGGGCATCCAGCGGCAAACGGCGAAGATAGCTCAATGAAGAGTAACCCGTACCGAAATCATCGATAGAGATACGAACACCTTGCAATCGCAGCGCGTGTAGGATGTCAGCAATACGATCAGCCTGCTCAGGAATAAAGCAGCTCTCGGTCACTTCCAGCTCCAGCCAGTGCGCTTTAACGCCGGTACTCTGAACGATGCGGCGTACCGTGGCGGTCAGGTCGCCTTTCATCAGCTGCTGGGCGGAGATATTGACCGCAACCGGAACAATCTCAAGCCCCGACTGATGCCAGTTGATCAGGTGAGTACAAACCTCTTCCAGCACCCACTCCCCCAGATTACCGATCAACCCAAGACGCTCGGCAACGGGAATGAATTCTGCCGGAGAGACCACCAGACCACTGGTCTTATCGTGCCAGCGCAGCAGAGCTTCAAAGCCGATCAGCTTACCGGTTTGCAGCTCGATCTTAGGCTGATATTTCACCTGAAACAGCTTGTCTTTAATCGCTTTACGCAAGCGGGTTTCGATGGTCAGCTCGCGCACGGAATCATGGTGCAGTGAGTCGGTATAGCGGTGAAAGCTGCCCCGCCCATCAGCCTTGACCCGATACATGGCAGCATCTGCATTCTTAATCAGATCTTCCGAGCTCATGCCATCGTCCGGGTAGATACTGATACCAATACTGGTGGAGATATAAAGCTCGTGGCTGCCGATGGAGATAGGCTCACTGATCGCCTCGTTGATGCGCTGAGCCAGCACCACCAGGCCTTCCATGGATTCGATCTCTGGCACCATTACGGTGAACTCGTCACCACCTAAACGGGCAACGGAATCCCCTTCCCGCACGGTATGCGCCAGCCGCCCGGCAACCACCTTCAGCACCTCATCGCCGACCACATGGCCTAGGGAGTCGTTGATACGTTTAAACATATCCAGATCGAGGAAGAGCACCGCTAAGCGATGCTGATGCCGCTGGGCGTTGGCGATCGCCTGTTCAAGACGATCCTGAAACAAACGTCGGTTAGCCACACCAGTCAGGTCATCAAAAAATGCCAGACGACGGATACGTTCTTCATCTTTTTTACGGTCGGTAATATCGCTGAAAATGGCCGCAAACTGGGCGATTTCGCCTTCATCATCGTAAATAGCGGTAATGGTCAGCCATTCCGGATAGACCTCGCCATTTTTGCGACGGTTCCAGATCTCACCCTGCCAGTAACCGTTATTCTGCAGCTCACCCCAGAGGTGCTGATAAAAATCAGCCGAGTGGCGGCCGGAACTGAGCAATTTGGTACTCTGACCAATCGCTTCGACTTCGCTGTAACCGGTTACCTGAGTAAACTTGGGGTTTACCGACTCAATCATGCCGTACTTGTCGGTAATGATGATGCCGTCGAGGCTGGCCTCGATCACACGCTGGGCTAAACGCAGGTGGGTGGTGGATGCTTTCAGAGCTTCATCTCGGGACTGGAGCGCTTCCTGCAGGCGATTAACGTATTCGTACTCAACACTGTCCAGAATATCGCCGTAGGAGAGAATACCGATCAGACCGCCGCGCTGATTGATCACACCAAGGTGACGAAATCCCTTCTGCTTGAGCAGATTACTGGCCTGAAGCAGGCCGGTATCTTCATCAACCGCATAAAGCTCATTGTTGCAGACATCTTTCAGGGATTGGGTTGTTACGCCGGATGCCAGCCAGCGGACGATATCCCGCTCGGTGATAATACTGTAACGATCCGGGCCACTGCGTCTTACTGCGGCTGCATCCCGTTGGCTTTCCCGCAGGCGATTGACCGCTTCTGCAAGTGACAGGCGCTCATCGAGTACCAGAGGCGCGTGATTCAGCGCCGAGCGCACATTACGCATACAGAGGTAATGTTCCAGTCCCTGTGAACGAATCACATCGGTCTGAGAAACCACGCCAATCGGGCCATGTTTCTGATCTGTTACCAAAAAATGACGGCGGCGCAGGCGTTGGAATTTAAGGGCAATTTCACTCAGGCTTTCGTCCCCGTCGACGGTATCAACCGGAGAGCTCATATAATCACTGATCAGCTTTTCGCCAAGAGCCAGATCTGTAAAGTCCAGCTTGCGGGCATCGGCTTCTGTCCAGATTCCCACAGGTTGCCCCGCATCCATCACCAGAATGGAACTGACATGGTGCTTATTCATCTGCAGGGCGGCATCGTGCAGTGTTGCATCGGACGAGCAGCTGAGAAGGCTGTGATGGATTACTTCACGAACGGGGACATCCGTGGTGAAAGTCATGCGGCGATCCGTTGGAGTCGCCTGAGTCGGCTTTTGCTTCAATTCGAACACCATTCGACACTCCGGCTACGACACATCCTTGTTATGTGCCGGTAAATGTTTTCAGCAGGTGCTACCGATCAGACGGCAGCACCGCACATCACAGCACTGACTTAGCCATCCAGCAGGGAAGCCAGCAAACCTTTTACCTGAGTCATCTCAAAAGGCTTGTCACACAGGGCAGATACACCAGCCTGTTTAACGGAACTCAGTCGAGTTTCATTCTCTTCGGACGTGACCATCAGGATAGGCACGTGAGAAAGTTCGGTCTCGTTGCGGATATAACTGATCAGTTCCTGACCATCCATATTCGGCATGTTGTAGTCCGTCAGGATCAGGTCAAAGGACTGATGCTCAATAATATTGCGGGCATCCAGACCGTCCACCGCTTCGGTAATGTCATTGATACCGATCTGGTTCATCACGCGAGCCAGATGTTTACGGGCCATGCGGCTGTCATCAACAATCAGTACGCGCAGGCTTTCAACATCGTAGAGATCCAGCGACAGTTCATCCGGATTGATGTAATCGATCGTCGCCATCAGGGCGCGATGCAGGTCATTACGGGTAAAAGGTTTTGGCAGCAGCGCCAGAACTTTGGACTGACGCACCGCTTCAAGGTTGTCGTAGTTCTGCTCGCTGGAAACCACCATCACAGGAATATCGGCAGTAACGGGGTCACGCTGCAGCAACTCAACCAGCTCAGCAGCTGTGGCATCCGGCAGGTACATGGCGGAAATCAGAAGATCCGGCTGAAAGGTTTTCAGACGGGCATAGGCTTCACGGGCGCTGCCCACCCCCTCAATATTATGAACACCCTCTTCAACCAGTTCATTAATGATGATCTTACGCTGAGTATTGGAGGGTTCTACCAGGACAATCGACAGATCCTGAACGGCCAAGCTTTCCATAGAGCAACACTTCCGGGGGCTAAAAATGTAAACATGAAGATTTAAAATTGATTACGCCATCCTATGCAATTTGGCTCAAAATATCACTAAGGAAAACAGGGGGATGAAGAAAAAACCTGACTGAGTCAAAAATTGGTCATGATGAAGTCATGGTCTTTGAGGCGAGACTATTCCGGAAAGAGGCTGAGTTGTTCAGAAGGTCCTGCCGGGTCTCGCAATCTGACACCAATCCCCAGCAAGCGGATATTCAGTGAACCACGACTTACGGCCTCCTGCATCAGAGGGTAAAAAAGCGCCCGCTTCAACCAAGCAACCGAATACTCAGCCTGCTTATCGGCAACGATGTCGGATAATCCTTCTGCAGAGGCATCTGAAGACTCCGTCGATGAAACCGAGCTTATCAGTTCAGAACCAAAAGCCGTTTCCACGGTGGTGGATGAGAAGTCAGCAAAGCGTACCTTGGCGAAGACGCTGCGGATCTGCCGGTCTTCATAACCCTGATAGCGTCGCGCCAACACAGGCAACAAGCGATCCAGTGCCTGATCAAGATCATCCTGCCGGGTGATATTTTCCGAATAGGTACGCTCTACACTGACGGATTTGCGCACACGTTCGGTTACTACCTCCCGATAGTCCTCCCCCCTCGCCCTTTGGTAAAGGGTCAGGCCGAACTTGCCAAACCACTCGGTCAGCTGCTTAACGGTTTTCTGCTGCAGATCGGCGCAGGTTTCAATTCCGAGGCGCTTCAGCTTCTCTTCGGTAACCTTTCCCACCCCATGAATACGGCCAACCGGTAGCTGGATTACGAAATCTTCCACCTGATCTGGGGTGACCACAAATAAACCATCGGGCTTTTGCCAGTCGGAAGCCACCTTGGCAAGAAACTTATTTGCGGCCACTCCCGTTGAGATGGTAACGCCGGTGCGCTTAACCACCTCGGCTTTAAGCCACTGAGCCATGCGGGTCGCACTGCCCTGAAACTCGGCGACATCGGTAACATCCAGATAGGCTTCATCGATTGAAACTACTTCAACACGGTCAGTCAGCTCAAAAAAGATTTCACGAATGGCAGCTGCAGTCGCTTTGTACTCATCCATCCGCCCTTTGCAGAGAATCAGATCAGGGCAAAGCTTGAGCGCCTGCGCGGTTGGCATAGCAGAACGCACACCGTAAGCACGGGCTGAGTAATTACAGGTCGCAATAACCCCACGCTTGTCAGCATCTCCGCCAACTGCGATGGGCTTATCAATCAGGGAGGGGTTATCACGTATCTCGACAGCGGCAAAAAAGCAGTCGCAATCCGCGTGAATTATTTTTCGCATACCTGCAGGCTCAAATACTGTACAGATATACAAGTCTAATCTATTTATGTCGTCACGTCAGCGCATTAGACAATATTTCCCCCTGAAAATAGTTACGCCCGAACATTGGCATATTCGGGCGTAATCTTTTCAGGTTTCAAGGAGAAACTTAGGCCGCAACACCTATCACTTCGTCAGCCCAGGCCATCGCTTCGACATAGCACTCGGTGAGTACATGGCGATCGAAAGAGCTTTGTTCGACAAAGTTCCAGTCCGCTTTCTCGTATGCCTCAATGACTTTAAGGGCTTCACCCAGATCACCTTCATAGCTGACCAAAGCTGATTCAACACTCGGGTGCAGAGAGAGGTCTTCCAGAATCGAAGGTAGCGGGCGATCAAAGAAAGCATCCAGCATGGATAACAGGCCAACGGTGAAGTAGCTTTCCACCGGGGTCTTACCGGTTTTAGCGGCCAGACATTCGCACATTTTCGCCCGCAACAGAGCGATCGGCATCAGGGTATCACCACGACGACTGGAACCCGCCAGCACCATCATACTGACCAGAGATTTAAGGTTATCAAAACCTAACAGCACAATCGCCTGGCGCAAGCTTTCAATCTTACGGGGCAAAGAGTATTGCGCAGAGTTGATATAGCGAAGAATACGGTAATAAAGCTGAGGATCACGGGAGATCTGCTGCTCAATCTGAGTCACATCAGGCTCAGCCTGGTGAAGCATCGCCATCAGCTGAGTCAAAACGATACCGCTATCGGATTTAGGACGGCTCTGCATGGTTTCAGGCTTAGACAGGAAGTACCCCTGAAACAGAGTAAAACCCATGGCTTTACAGGCTTCAAACTCTTCCCAGGTTTCAACTTTTTCAGCCAGAAGCGGCACATTCAAACGCTTAAGAATAGAAACACGTTTTTCCAACACCTCAACGGAACACGCCATGACGTCCAGCTTGATCAGGTCCGCGTAGGGCAGAAAGGCTTTGGTTTCCTGAGTCAGAACAAAATCATCCAGAGCGATCTTATAGCCACGAGCCCGAAGATTTTTAAGGCCCGCAAGCACTTCCGGGGTCGGTTTAATATCTTCCAGCACCTCTAGCACGATACGCTCAGCTGGCTCAGGCAACATATCCCCTTTGATCAGCCACTCGTCGGTCATATTAATAAACACGGGATGTTTGTCCGCTAACCGATCAATACCAATATCCATAAAGGCTACAGTGCAGACACGAGCAGTTGCCTCATGGGGGCTGCTGACGCTGGCGTTGGTCGTTGTGGCGTTATTACGATAAAGAAGCTCGTAGGCAGCAAGTTTCAGGTTTTCATCACAAATAGGCTGACGCGCAATACAATAATCTTCCTGCGCATCGCTGCCGGATTTAACCATCTCTTTTTCTTGCATAAAATTTCCGTCCTAAACTCGCGTAATCTGATATCAGCCTTTCGGCTCACCGCCACCATCCATTGAAGCGAAATATGAACCTTGAATACTATTATAATTTCTAAGCCTAATCTAATCCTTGCAAAGCATTAAGAATATTTACTCTTACTCTCCAAAACGATAGTCCAAAAACCAAAAAACCTCCGGTTTACACCGGAGGTTTCTCGATAAAGAAAACCTTGAGAGCTTTCTCTGTTTATTTGGTTTCTTCTTCACCCAGATGCTTCGGCAAAATCAGGTTCAGAACGATACCAACAATGGCGCAAAGGCTCACACCCTGCAGGCTGAACTCGCCACCACCGATATACATACCACCGATGCCGAACACCAGAATCAGCGCAACAATGCTCAGGTTACGCGGCGCAGTCAAATCCTGACCGGACTTAACCAGAGTGTTCATACCCACAACGGCAATAGAACCAAACAGCAGAGTCATGATACCGCCCATCACAGGCACAGGAATGGTCTGGAGAATCGCACCCATCTTGCCAACAAAGGCCAGCACAATGGCAAATACCGCAGCCCAGGTCATCACAACCGGATTGAAGTTACGGGTCAGCATTACGGCACCGGTTACTTCAGAATATGTAGTGTTTGGCGGACCACCGAACAGAGCCGCGCTGGACGTTGCCAGACCATCACCCAGCAGGGTGCGGTGCAGACCCGGTTTCTTCAGATAATCTTTACCGGTTACCTGGCTGATTGCCACCATATCACCAACGTGCTCAATCGCCGGAGCAATCGCAACCGGAACCATGAACAAGATCGCCTGCCAGTGGAACTCAGGCATTGTGAATGAAGGCACAGCAAACCAAGCTGCTTCCTGAACCGGGGCAAAACTCACCATCCCCATAAACAGTGCCAGCGTATAACCCGCTACAACACCCGCCAGAATCGGGATCAGGCGGAAAACGCCCTTGGAGAACACAGCAAACAGCAGCGTAACCACCAGAGAGAACATAGAGACGATGATCGCTTTATCGTAAGCAACCAGTACACCGGAACCGTCACCGGTTTTGCCCATCGCCATGTTTACAGCAACAGGTGCCAGCGCGAGACCGATCACCATAATAACCGGGCCAACAACAACCGCAGGCAGAATACGGTGCAGCACATCAGCGCCTTTCACGCGAACAATACCGCTCAACAGCAGGTACGCCATACCCGCAGCCAGCAGGCCGCCCATGGTTGCCGGGATACCCCAGCTTTGTACACTGGCGATAATAGGCGCGATAAACGCGAATGAAGACGCCAGGAAAACAGGCACTTTGCCACGGGTCACGATCTGGAAGATCAGCGTACCGAAACCTGCGGTAAACAAAGCTACGTTTGGATCCAGCCCGGTTAGCAGAGGTACTAATACCAACGCACCAAAGGCAACAAACAGCATTTGTGCCCCGGTCAGAATCGTTTTAGGAGAGGTCGCCGAAGCGAACTGGTTTTCTGAGGTCATGTCACACCCGGATTATTCTTTTTAGTGGAAAAGCGTTTTATTTCAGATCGGACAAACTCAATAGGGCCCGGCATGAGCACATGCCAGGACCGCTGAAGCGGTATTACAGAGTTCCGAAGATTTTATCGCCCGCATCACCCAGACCCGGGATGATATAACCCTTGTCGTTCAGGTGATCATCAACGGATGCAGTGAAAATTTCTACGTCAGGATGCGCTTCCAGCGTGCGCTCAACACCCTCAGGTGCCGCTACCAGAACGATCACTTTGATATCTTTACAGCCCGCTTTCTTCAGCATATCGATGGTTGCAACCATAGAACCACCAGTTGCCAGCATAGGGTCGATAACCAGACTGATACGCTCATCAATCTTACCAACCAGCTTTTCGAAGTATGGAACGGGCTCCAGGGTTTCTTCGTTACGCTGCAGACCAACAACACTCACTTTCGCGCTTGGAATCAGCTTCATAACGCCGTCCATCATGCCAAGACCGGCACGCAAAATCGGCACAACGGTAATCTTCTTACCTTTGATGTGTTCAACCTGAATATCAGAACCATCCCAACCTTTGATGGTTACGTGTTCCATTTCCAGGCTTTTGGTGGCTTCGTAGGTCAGGAGGGTGCCGACTTCGGAGGAAAGTTCACGGAAGCTTTTCGTGCTGATACCGTGTTGACGCATCAGGCCCAGCTTGTGCTGAACCAGCGGATGTTTGATTACATGGACTGTCATAGGAACCCTCGGACTAGGAAACGCATAAATTCAAATCAGAGCACCTGAGCAAAAGCTCAGTTTTAACGGGTGCTAATTATGCGATAGTCTGATAAACGAAGGTATAGCCTAGAGCAAAAAAAGTGGAATTTGCTTAGGATTTGCTGCCATTTGCAGAAGATTGTGATGGCGCGTAGATATGATCCTGATAAACCAGCTTCTTCTTGGGGTTTACCGTACGATCCTCAGTGGAAAGTGCCAGAATAGCGGATTCCAGTCGCGCCTTGCGAAGCTGCTGCTTCAGAGGAAGCCCCTGCCATGCATTGTGCGGCAGTGGAGGCAGGTCAAGTTCTTTACGGTCTTTCTCCATCGTGGTGCCTTTATCCAGCATCACATTCAGCAAATTGCGTTTACCGGACATCAGCTCAGACAAGAGCACGATCCCCAGCAGCCTTTTCAGGCGCAATTCGCGAACTTTAGATGAATCAGCCATTAAATACCCTTTAACCCTTAAAATATTACTTTCTAATACCGCATCTTTGGCATGTCTTACCAGAGCAATCCAGCGAATGATCTCTTGGATTCCGCCAGTTTAACCGAATAGAGAATCGACGCCAAAAGCGGTAGCAGCCAAGGATAATAACCTGAAATATTGGCCTTGCCTACGCTAAGCCCTTTATTTCTCACGAATAATAATACAAAACAATTACATTTCAAAAATGCAGGATTATGAATACAAGTTTCTTAGCTTTGATCTCTAAAACCGAATAATAAATACATTTTTATTTCGTTAATATAGGTCACACAATGGTAAAAAATCGTTGTCGTCCTATTATAAGTGTGGAATCTAAATACACTTTATGGTGAAGTCAGCAAATTAAGACTGTATTTCCTCAGGGCGATCCTACGCTATGAACCCGAACGATAATAACGATAGTCAGACCAATATGGACGTTGCAGAAAAAACAAGCGAGCAGCCTACCCAGGACTCACCAGAGAACCCAACCACTCCGGAAGCGACAGAAGAAAATCAAACCGGACTGGAGCTTTTTCTTAATGAAAGCGGTAACCGACTCATCGCCCGCTTTAAACCGGGCCCTCAGGTTCTGCCTATCTCTGTTGAAGCCGTTCGCCAGATGGTTGCCGAAGCGGGATACAGCGAAGAAGATTTCCCTCTCTATGAAGCTCGCCTGAACGACCTCTCCCGGGGGGTTGAACAACGCCGAAGTTTTGAAATCGAGATTGGTGGCCCGGTTGATGCAGAAGTGCATGTTTATGTCACTCCGGACCAAACGATTGCAGGCGTTGAGATTATCCCTGCTCTGGGTAAAGGTCTGCCACCCTCCCGGGAATCCTTTGATTCCGCTTTACAGAAAAACCGGATTTTCCGGGGCCTGGATACTGAGCTGATCGACAAACTTTTTTCTACTCAGGGTATTCAGCATATTACTGAACCTTGCTGCTATCTGATCGCCTTCGGCCAGAAACCAAAGGACGGCAAAGATGGCGAACTGATTCCTCTGGTTGAAGAGATGTCTGAGCGCCGCCCTAAAGTGCTTAAAGGCACCAAGGATCAGGTGGATTTCCGCGAACTGGGAGATTTCCCGGTTCTGCCGGAAGAGACCCCTCTCTTTAAAATTACCGCCCCGGTACCCGGTGAAGATGGTTTCTCGGTGAGCGGTAAAGCTCTCAAGGCCTATCACGGCAAAGAGAAGAAGTTCAAATTAGACCCGAGTGTTCGTGCTGATTACGCCGACCGTAATACTTATGTTTCCACTATCAAAGGAATGCCGGTATTTACCGATCAGGGCGTACACGTCGAAAACATCCTTAAGCTGGAAGAAGTGAACCTTGGTTCAGGCAATATTCGCTTTGATGGCAGTGTGCAGGTGAAACAAGGTGTTAACCCGGGCATGCTTCTGGAAGCTACCGGAGATATCAAGATTGGCGGCCTGGTTGATAATGCCACTGTAGTCTCCGGTGGCAACATCGAGATTGGTGGCGGAATCATCGGTCTGAAATCCCCAAGCCTGAGCGCCGATCAACCGACAAAAGACAATGCAGTGGTTCGCGCTAAAGGCAATATCAAAGCCCGCTTTATTCAGGATGCCTGGGTAGAAAGCAACGCCAGTATTATGGCCCAGAAGCTTATTATGCACAGCCGTCTATGGGCATCTGATTCGGTGAAACTTTCCGGAGCCGGACAGCTGGTTGGCGGTCATGTTCTGGCTACCGACTATATCGAAGCCGGTCAGCTGGGCACGCTGGCATCAGTACCCACTCTGCTTGAAGTAGGACCTCTGGATGCTGTTCGTGATGAAATGAGCAAGGTTCAGCAGAAACTCAAAGAAGGCATGGAACAGGCCAAACAACTTAAAGCCCTGATCCACCGCATCCGGGAAGAGAAGCGTCGTATCTCACCGGAGAAGAAAGAGCAGATTCTGAAAGCCCGGGAAACCATCAGTAATGCAATGGCTGCCCTGGAACAACGCCGCCATGAACTGGAACAGGAAGCTCAGGCACGTCGTAAGTCCCGGGTGAAAGCCCTGAAAAAAGCCTATTCAGGTTGCAACATTGTGATTGCCGATACCGGACGCGTGCTTAAAGAGGACTTTGGTAAAGCCACCTTCTATCTGGAAGCCGGTGAAATCCTGCTGCGTTAATCGACGCCAAAAAACCTCTCACACCCGACAAGAAAGCTGCTCTCATGAGCAGCTTTCTTCGTTTCCAATCCGCCAAAAATGCGAATTATGGATCCCTTTGAACAAATATTAGGTATTTTAAATATAAAATTCGATGCAATCGTATTAATATAACAGCGAAATATCCTCTTACCTGTCACAGCAGGATGCCTATCAGAATTCATACAAGGAACCAGCCATGGGGCTTTCTGATCGCGTAAAGGCGTTTAAGCCGGTCATTATTGTTGCCATCATTCTGGGTATCGCCATTGCGATATTTGCCCTGTTAAAAGCCACTAAACCTCAGCCCGAAGCTAAACCCGTCACTGAAAAACGCTGGCCGGTTAGCGTGTTAAGGGTAACACCCGGAACTTTTACCCCTCAGATCAAGCTGCTTGGTAAAACCGAATCCCCCTTCCAAACGCAAATCACCGCTGCCGTTAATGGGTACGTCACCGCGATTCATGCTTTTGAAGGCGAACTCCTGCCTAAAGGCGATATTCTGATTGAACTGGACAACAGAGATAGCCAGATACTGCTACAGCAGCGTAAAGCAGATTTGGACAACCAGAATGCCCTACTTAACAGTGAGAAGCTGCAGCAAGAAAACAACCTCAACCTGCTGAAACAGGATCAGGCACTGCTGGAGCTTAATCAGGCCAGCGTTCAACGCCTGAAATCTCTGGTCCGACAAGGCTCGGCATCTCAATCCACACTGGATGAAGCTCAACAGGCCCTAATCCGACAGAAGATGACTCTTGCTAACCGTGAATTGAGTATTCGTAACTTCGACAATCGCCTGTTGCAGCTGACCGCTCAGAGAGACAAAGCCCATGCTCTCTATCAGCAAGCTCAGCTCGATCTGGAACGGACGCAGGCCAAAGTGCCCTTCGATGCCCGCATCAGCCAGCTTATGGTTGCTCCCGGTGACAGAGTCAGCCCAGGTAAAGCTCTGGCAACCCTCTATTCTCAGGAACAGATGGAGCTGCGGGCACAGCTACCGGGAGACCTGCTCCCCCGCCTGAATCTGCTTTTGGATAACAACAAGGACGATACCTCTGAGCTTAAGCTTCACGCTCTCGCCCATTATCAGGGCGCTCAACTGCCGTTGGAGCTGAGAAGTTTAAGTGCCGAGGTACGCTCCGGTCAGGGCGGTATCGATGCTCTGTTTCGTTTTAGCCCGAACCACCCCGCACTGACACAACTGCCCATCGGGCTCTCACTGGCGGTCACGCTTTATCTGCCCGAAGTGAAACAGGCTATTGCCCTGCCGGGAACCGCTTTCTACGGACAAAACCGCATCTATCTGGTAGAGAACGGGCAGCTTGTCAGCCGGAGCGTCCAGCGACTGGGGACGATTGAGACCAATGATGGCAAGCTCAGTATTCTGATTTCAGCAGATACACTACCAGCAGGTTCTCAGATTCTGACCACCCAGCTGCCCAACGCAATAACCGGACTTCCCATTCAGATCGTTACGGGGAAGGATGCTCAATCTGAGACTGCTCCTGTGCCTCAGCAATCCTTATCTGCGGAGAGTAACTGATGCAGCAGCAAGGCATGGTTCGGGGTTTTGTTCAGCTATTTACTACCCACAAGGTTGCCGCCAACCTTCTGATGTCCCTGATGATTCTGGCGGGTTTGATGGGACTCAACAGGCTGAACACCCAGTTCTTTCCGGACTTTGAGTTGGATGTCATTGTGGTGCAGGTGGTCTGGCCCGGCGCCAGCGCTGAAGATGTTCAGGATGGCATCACTATTCCCATTGAACAGCAGCTGAAAAGCGTCAATTACATCCGCAAAGTCTACGCCGATTCCCGAAGAGGCATGTCGCAAATTCGTCTGGAGGTGGAAGAGTTTGCTGATCTCGACAAGATTCTGGACGAGGTTAAACAGCAGGTATCCTACATCACCACACTGCCGGAAGAAGCCGAAGAACCTCTGATTCAGCAGATCATCCGCTACGATGATATTGCAACGCTGCTGGTGGTTGGCCAGACCAGCCGGGATGAGCTTCGCCCCTTTGTCAGAGATATTGAAGATCAGTTACTGCGCCGGGGTATTCGCAAAATCACCCTAACCGGTATGCCGGAGCAGGAGATCAGCATTCAGGTTTCTGTGGAACGCCTGCATGAACTGGGCATGAGTCTGGAGCAGCTGGCCGGAATCATTCGATCCCGCAGTCTGGATATTCCCGCAGGTATTGCTGCGAAAAAAGATGGCTCCCTGCAGATTCGGGGACTGAATCAGAAACGGGATGTTGAAGGTTTTCTGGCTCTTCCGATTAAAACCAATCAGAACGGTGAATATCTGCTCCTGCGGGATATCGCACAGGTCGTGCTGCAGGAACAGGATGATCAGCATCAGATTGTTTACGAAGGCCGCCCTGCAATTGAAGTTAAGCTTCAGCGCTCTCTGGCGGATGACACCCTGGAATCCGCTGAGATCATGAAACAGTGGCTACAGGAGATCCAACCTCAGCTTCCGGAAGGCATTGAAGTGATCGCCTATAACGAGCGCTGGAAATTCCTTGAGGAAAGGATCGAACTCCTGCTCAACAACGGCCTTGGCGGTCTGATTCTGGTGATCGCTATTCTCTTTCTGTTTCTGAATGTGCGTGTCGCCTGGTGGGTCGCCGTCGGGATTCCCGTATCCTTTCTTGCCACCCTTGCGGTGCTCTACCTAATTGGCGGCAGCATCAACATGATCAGTCTTTTTGGCCTGATTATGGCGCTGGGCATCATCGTTGATGATGCCATTGTGGTGGGCGAAGACACCCTCGCCCATGTTCAGCAGGGGGAACCGGTTGAACACGCTGCCATTGGCGGCGCGCAACGCATGCTGGCTCCTGTGGTCTCCTCCTCCCTGACCACCATCGCAGCCTTCCTGCCGCTATTTATGGTGGGCGGAGTTATCGGCAATATTCTGGTAGATATCCCTATTGTGGTGACCTGTGTTATCGCAGCGTCATTAGTGGAATCCTTTCTGGTTTTACCCGGCCACCTGAATCACAGCTTCCGTAAAGCCCGTCGCGGCAAAACCGGAGAAAACCAAGAGAGCCAATGGCGACAAAAATTTGATGCTCGCTTTAACCATTTCCGTGATCACAGCTTTCGCCGCATGGTGCGCTATGCAGTGCATCATCGCGCCGCCACTCTGGCGACCGCCTTTGGGCTGTTAATTATTGCCATCGGCCTTTTAGCAGGTGGTCGAGTCAAATTCACCTTCTTCCCCGTGGTCGACAGTGACTCCCTGAATGCGCAGGTGCAGTTCACTGCGGGCACGCCACCGGAACGTATTTACGATTATCTGGACAGTCTTGAACTGGCACTCCGGGATACCGAAAAACACTTCGGTCAGAAGCTGGTGGATCATGTCGTGGTGCATCATCACATGGCATCACTGGATACCGGTGTTAACGGCCAAAGCCTGGGCGATGAGTTTGGTAGTCTGACGGTTGCTCTGGTTCCGGCAGAAGAGCGTAATATCAGTAATTCCGCTCTGATGGCCGAGTGGCGAAAACGCACCACAGAACCCGCTGGCCTTGAGAAGCTGATCATCACCCAGCCCCGTAACGGTCCACCGGGCAAAGCGATTGAACTTAAACTGTCCGGTAATGATATCGATCTTCTGAAACAGCTCTCGTTGCAGATTCAGGATCGCCTTAAAAGCTACGCCGGAGTGAGCAATATTGATGATGACCTGCCCTTTGGCAGCCAGCAGCTGATCTTCTCACTCACTCCCGCCGGGGAAGCATTGGGACTGGATATCAATCTGGTGGGGCGTCAGCTGCGAAGCGCGCTGGAAGGTATCGTGGTACAGAGTTTTTACCGGGGTGACGACAATATCGATGTCCGCATTCGCCTGCCGGAAAGTCAGCGCAATTATCTCAGCAGCCTGGAACAGATGCCGATTATTTTGGCAAACGGTAGCAGCGTGCCTCTAAGCACCGTTGTTCACTTTGAATACCGTCGTGGGCTGGATCTGTTGCGTCGGGTCGATGGCGAACTGTCGGTCATTGTAATGGCCGATGTTGATGATGCCGTTTCCAACTCCAACCTTATCATCAGTCAGCTGGAACAAGAGATTCTGCCACAGCTAAGACAGCAATATCCGGTTCGCATCAGCTACGAAGGCCGTGCTGCCAGTCAGCAGGAAACCATGGCAGATATGAAAACCGGACTGATTCTGGGGCTGTCCCTGATCTATATTATTCTTGCCTGGGTATTCGCCTCCTATCGCTGGCCGATAGCCATTATGATCGCCATTCCCTTTGGTCTGACCGGTGCAATCTTTGGGCACTTCGTGCAGGGTATGGATCTGACGGTGCTCTCCCTGTTCGGTTTCTTTGGCCTGTCCGGCATTGTGATCAATGACTCCATCGTTCTGATCACCTTTTATCAGAAGCTGAGAGAAGATGGCATGAAGGTGTTGGAGGCGATCGAGGAAGCAGCCTGTCAGCGTTTAAGAGCAGTACTCCTGACATCGCTAACCACCATCGCTGGCCTGATTCCTATCCTGTTTGAAACCTCGCTGCAGGCCAAGTTTCTGATCCCGATGGCTACCTCTCTGGTCTTCGGTCTGGCCTTTGGTACCGTACTGATTCTTCTGGTTGTGCCTTCGGTACTGGTGCTGATTGAGTTTAAAAGCGTTCGACGGGAAAGCGGTTCAAGCCCTGAGAGCAACAGCGCAGGATTGTCCGAAAGCTAACGGACGGAATCCTTCGCGATAAGCACACAGAAAGCAATCTTCTTGAACGCTCCCCTAAAACGCAAAAGCCCCGGAGTCATCTCCGGGGCTTTTGTTTAGAAGCAAGCCTGTGTCTGATATCAGCAGCCTGCAATACCGATCTGACTCGCAATCCAGATCATAAGTCCGGTAAAGACAGCTCCGACCAAGCCCATAATCGCCCACTGAGCCGGACTGAACAGGCTGGAGGTCACTTTGTGCTCCGAAGTTGTCTCAGGGAGTTCACCGCGCAGCTTCTGACGCTCAATCTCCTGCGCCGCTTCCAGCAGAAGCTTCACTTCCGGTGATGCCTTGTTGATCAGATATTCTGCCGCATCCACCCAGTTCGGGTTTCGCTTACCTACTTTTAACGCCCGCAGGGCGGATGCCGATGACTGAAACTGTACTTTTTCCTGAGCCATGCTCTTAGTCCTTAATCAAGATCGGCAAACCTTACCTGTAACACCCTTTTTTGACAACTGACGGAAAAACAGTCATTTAAAAACGGCTTATGGAGCTCAACAACACAGTATTAGAAGACTAACGGACACACTTCTGCCAGATGCAAAACATTCTCCACATTGGTACTGGTGACCCGTCCCACCTGCTTTACGGTCATGCCTCGACACTCCGCCAATGCCTTGGCGATCACCGCGACCTGATCCGGTGTATTACGCTGACCTTTAAGACCGTCCGGAGCCATATCCGGTGCATCGGTTTCCAGCGCCAGACTTTCCAGTGGTAACTGAGTAAAGAGTTCTCGCTTCTTATTAGACGTAGGCCAGGTGATGGCACCGCCAACCCCGATCAGGAACCCTTGCTTCACGTATTGCTCTGCCTGAGAAAGACTACCGGAATAGGCGTGAACGATGCCCTTCACATCCGGATACTGCTTCAACAGCTTCAGAGTCTGATCATGGGCTTTCACCACATGCAGAATCACTGGCAGTCCATGTTTTTGGGCAACCTTCAGTTGCGACTCAAACAGCGCCAGCTGCTCTTCTTTGCTGGATTGGCTACTGTCAGCGTCCTCGTCTTTCTCGGTTGAGGATTTGGTTCTGGAGAAATCCAGACCAATTTCACCCACTGCCGCAATCTGGCCGGGGTGTTGACTCAACAGACGATCCAGCTCTTCGACATCTTCCGCTTTGTGATCTGACATAAAGAAGGGATGCATACCCAGAGCTGGATATAGGCGCACACCACAAAATTCGCCGTTCAGCTGCAGTGTTCTGCCCCAATGCTTACGACTGATACCCGGAACGACAATACGACGCACACCGGCATTAAACGCCTGATGCAATTGAATCGCCCGGTCATGATGAAACTCGCTGAAGTCGAGATGGCAGTGGCTGTCAGTCAGCATAATAAACCTCTGATTCTTTTTTTATCGTTGTATTTTTCTTTAATTATGAAGCCATTATGGCGCTTTTATGACCATTTTACTGTGCCCAAAAAGGCTTATGACTCATCATTCTGATTAAGTTCTGTTCTGCAGGCGAAAAAAAACCACCCGGTCTGGTCGACGAGGTGGTTTCTTCAGGCTTCAGGTGAGTCAGCAATTAACGTCTGAATACCTTATCCATACTCAATTAGTGCTCACGGGTTGCACGGAAAACAACATCCGGGAAGCGCTCCTGAGCCAGAGAAAGGTTAACCCGGCTTGGTGCCAGATAGGTCAGCAGACCCGCACCGTCATGACCCAGGTTATCGCTGTTCTTACGGCGGAATTCATCCAGCATTTTCTGGTCGTCGCACTCTACCCAACGGGCAGTCTGTACGTTAACCGGCTCGTACATGCACTCTACTTTGTATTCGTCCTTCAGACGGAATACAACAACCTCAAACTGCAGCTGACCGACTGCACCCAGAATCAGGTCATTGTTGTTCATCGGCATAAACAGCTGAACCGCACCCTCTTCAGACAGCTGCTTCAGACCTTTCTGCAGCTGTTTGGTTTTCAGCGGATCTTTAGCACGCACACGGCGGAACATTTCCGGCGCGAAGTGAGGAATACCTGTGTACTTCAGTGCTTCACCTTCGGTAAAGGTATCGCCAATCTGAATCGTACCGTGGTTGTGCAGACCGATAATATCGCCGGACCATGCCTCTTCCACGTTTTCACGATCACCCGCCAGGAAGGTTACCGCATCGGCAATCTTCACATCTTTACCGGTACGCACGTGTTTCATCTTCATGCCACGGGTATAACTACCGGAGCAGACACGCATAAAGGCGATACGGTCACGGTGTTTCGGGTCCATATTGGCCTGAATCTTAAAGATAAAGCCGGAGAACTTCTCTTCCGCCGGATCCACTTCACGGGTTTCGGTCTGACGGGAGATTGGCGATGGAGCCCACTCAACAAAGTCGTTCAGCATCTCGCGCACACCAAAGTTGGCCAGTGCCGTGCCGAAGAATACCGGTGTCAGCTTACCGGACAGAAAGGCTTCGGAATCGAACTTATGGGTCGCATCACGAACCAGTTCCATCTCTTCAACGAAGGCTTCGTAGTCGTCACCGATCAGCTCACGGGCTGCATCGGTATCCAGACCTTCAATGCGGATATCATCCTGCAGGGTATGACCTTTACCAGCTTCAAAAACATGAACGGTATCGGTGTACAGGTTGTAAACACCTTTAAAGTCTTTACCCATACCGATCGGCCAGTTGATCGGTGCCGCTTCGATCTTTAGAACCTCTTCGATCTCATCCAGCAACTCAATCGGATCACGGATATCGCGGTCCATTTTGTTCACGAAGGAGAAGATCGGCGTATCACGCAGACGACATACGTCCATCAGTTTGATAGTACGGTCCTCAACACCTTTCGCGCCATCAACCACCATCAGGGCGGAGTCAACAGCGGTCAGCGTACGGTAGGTATCTTCCGAGAAGTCTTCGTGCCCCGGAGTATCCAGCAGGTTAACCATACGGTCGTTGTAAGGGAACTGCATCACCGATGAGGTGATGGAGATACCACGTTCCTGCTCCATGCTCATCCAGTCAGACGTGGCATGACGATCACTCTTCTTACCTTTAACGGTACCCGCTGTCTGAATCAGGTTACCCAGCAACAGGAGTTTTTCGGTAATGGTAGTCTTACCGGCATCGGGGTGACTAATAATAGCGAAGGTGCGGCGCTTGGCCACTTCGTTCTGAACGGCAGTCTGAGACATGGATAGAAAATCTTCTGGCTTAAAAACGATAAAAGCACCGGAGGCAAAAGCGATCAAAGGCCTTTGCGGTCGGGTGCGGAAGAATATTGGCGCATATTCTCCCCGATCTCAGCTCAGGAAACAACGGCCACGGCAGTTACACAGGTGATTAAGCGCCGAATAATTGCTGTGATAAGCAAGCAGGTTTCAATTCACGATAGAATTTAGTTAATATATTAACAATTAAATTCTGGAGCCCCCCATGACGATTAAACTTTCTGTGGTTGATCAGACACCGGTTCACGGTTGTCACAGTAAAAAAGACGCCCCTTCACTAACAGTTGAACAGGCTCGTCTTTGTGATGAACTGGGTTATCACCGCTACTGGGTAGCGGAACACCACGACAGCCTCCACTTTGCTAACCCCTGCCCTGAAATTCTGGTGGCGCATCTGGCCAGCATCACCAAGAAAATCCGCGTTGGCAGCGGCGGTGTGATGCTCTCGCACTACAGCCCGCTTAAAGTGGCAGAAAGCTTCTCCATGATGGCAAACCTGTTTCCTGATCGTATCGATCTGGGTGTAGGTCGTGCCCCTGGCGGCACGGGCCTGACCTCAAGTGCTCTGGCATTTCCGAATCCACCGCTACAAGGCGAACTTTACGCTGAGCAGGCTGCTCTGCTGGAAGGCTTTATCAACCAGTCACTGGAAGCCAACCACCCTTACAGCGGGATTCATGTTCTGCCGGACAGCAGCGAAAAACCGGAACTCTGGATGCTGGGTTCGAGTGGCGGTAGTGCGGCGTTAGCGGGTGAACTGGGATACAACATCGCACTGGCGCGTTTTATTGATCCGGATAACTGTCGCCCGGCTATTTTTGAAGCACATCAGCAAGCCTGGGAGAAGGCAGGCCATCAGTATAAAGCCAACCGTATGCTGGCGATCGCCTGTATCTGTGCAGAAACCGAGGAAGAAGCCTATCTGAGAGCCGGAACAGCGGTCTACCGCAAATACGCCGCTCAAATCGGTCAACGGGAAGATTTCGTTACGCCGGAAGAGGTACGCAACCGTTACAACGCCATGCCAGTGTCACATCAGGCGCTGTTCGATCAGATTGCAGCCGGTTACACCATAGGTTCGCCGGAGCAATGTTGGGAAGAGATCAACCAACTGGCGAAGGATTTTGCCACCGATGAGATCTCTGCCGTTACCGTAACCTACAGTCAGCAGGAACGACTGGATAGCTACCAGCTACTGGGCGAGTTTCTCTAAAACCCGGTTCTTCATTCGCTAAGGCGCTTCCCTATTGGCACTTTAGCCTCTGCTTCCGGCAACCCCTATACTATTTTTACGGGGATGCTGGAGCTTTACCACAGAGATAATCGCACACCAGCTTCTCCAGTTTCCCCTCTTCATCCAACTGATCGATCACTCGATTGATCGGATCCAGCAGCGCTTTGCGCTGAAGATGCAGCCGGAAGGACACCGAATTACTGGCATAAGGCAGCGAGATTTTATAATCCAGTTTCTCACTGTTCTGATAATAGAGGGCAACTGCTTCGGTCATCAGACCAATCTCATTCCACTTGCGATGTACCCGCTGAGCGATCTGCCACTGATTGGAAAAGTCTTCCCGAATCAGACCGGGCGGCACCTGACTGCCACGCACCGTTGCCACCAGCTGACCTTTAAGATCCGGCAGAATAAAGATAGGGAAAGATAGCTCCGGCTGATAGATGATGACATTGTTCACAACCCCATAAGGCTGGGTAAACAGTGACAAACCCGCCAGTCGGCTACTGGGATCAGCCCCCGGATCAGGCAGTTCTGGCACCACCCCCGCCTCGATATCGATCTCCCCCGCCTCAAACTGACGCAGTAAACGCGCCTGCGACAAAGGGATAAATTTCAGGGTCACCGGCTCCTTCAGCTCATCTTCCAGACGATTTGCTATCAGACGCAGGGTATCGGCATAGATGCCACGAAAAGCCCCCTGACTGTCCTGCCAGAAAAACGGCACCACACCGGGCTTGGGCATCCCCACACGCAGTACCTGTTCCGCCCGCACCTGACCAGCAGAGATGAACTCTGCGATCAGAAAGACGACCAACACCCAGAATGGCGAAACCTGACGAAATAAACGATCAGCACGGGACAACATCCCGATGGCACGGAAGGAACTATTCAACAAAACCCTATGGTATCCTTTGACTTGAAAATCAAACTTTCACAGAAAGCGCATTATTACTCATTCTATGCCAATCGCGACAGCATCCAGCAAATTACTCGAACCCATTCTGCAACTGGCCCGACATTATCCAGCCACCCTGCTGGACTCAGAGCTTAAGGAACCTGAAAGCTCTGATCAGGCTCCGTCATCACAGCAGTCGCTTCAAAACCAGTCATTACAACAACAGCTGCTGGATGATGCAGGCTTAACCCATCAGGATTTTACCCGACCTGACGCCCGCTTTCCTGCTGAACGCTTTACCCGAGTGCTCTCCCGTCTGGCAAAAGCCAGCGATAACCCGCACATCAGCCTGAGGCTTGCAGAAGCCACCCAGCCCAGAATGCTGGGTTCAACCGGTTTTCTGATCTCCACCTCGGACACACTGGGACAGGCGCTACATATTCTGGAAGAGTACCTGCCGATTCTGTTTGAAAGCGCCCGCCTTCGCCTGGAGCCTGTTTCCCAGCCTGAATCCGAATCCGTTCGTTTGGTACTGAAACTGGATGAACCGGAACAGAACGTCGCCGAGTTCTTTCTCGCCTGTCTGCTGAACTGGCCGCGCTGGCTGACAGGCCAACAGATACCGGTACAGAGCGTGGAATTGGCTCATACGGAAGTAAAAGATCCCGCCCGCTTCCGCCAGCTATTCGCAGCAGAGGTGGTTTTTAACGCCCGGGAAAATGCAGTCATTCTGCCAGAGCAATATCTGAGGTTACCCTGCACAGATGCCAACAAAGAGCTTCACCAACTGCATAAGGCTTTTGCCGATGCTCTTTTAGGTAAAAGCCAGAACCGAACCGCACTGACGGCTCAGGTTCGGCACCTGATCCGCGAGCAGATTCTGACTCAGGGTGAAGCGATTCGCCGGGAAGAGGTGGCCCGACAACTGGGACTCAGCTTGCGAACCCTGCAGCGTAAATTGGGCGAACTGGATACCAACTTTCAGAATCTGTATGACGAAACCCGTAAAGAGTTGTGTTTTCAGCTGATCCGAAAGGGAGACCTCAGCTTCGGAGAGATCGCCTTTCAGCTGGGTTTCTCCAACCAGTCAGCCTTCCAGAAAGCCTTTAAACGTTGGGCGGGAATGCCTCCCAGCCAATATCGTCAGACACTGAAGCGCTCAGAGGCTGCGCCTGAGAAGCAACTAGATGCGATGCTTGCCGATGAATCTTCGGCGCCTTTTGCTCCCCGTGAGCTGTTTGCACCCCAGGACCTGGTGACCGAAAACCAAAAACGGTCTGCCAATAATGAAACCATCAATGAAAGCAATCTTCAGCGTTTACTGCCGGAGAAACTCCAGCGTCTGAATCCATTCGGTTTGAAGACCCTGTTAAGGGCAGCGGTTATCGGTGATCAGTTCAGCCTGAACTTTCTTTCCCGACTGATTCAGGAACCGGAAGCCCGTCTGATGATCCACCTCTGGCCGGCACAGGAGGAGAAACTGATCGAACCCATTGAGCTGGCACAGGGCTTACCGGGCTTTCGATTTACTTCACCTCTGATTCAGCAGGCGCTGTATGAACAGTTAACTGCGGAGGAACAGCAGCAACTCCACTCGGTCGCAGCGCAATTACTCTGGCAGTCACTACCGGAATCTCAGCCATCCGATGCCTTAAAAACGCTGCTGGGGCATCTGAACCGCCTGAGTCACCAGCAGGGGCTTTTAGCAACAACCTCTGCGATAACCACTGTAACGAATACAGCGACAGATAAAACCGAGGATACTGGGTTAACGGGCAATGCGGATAACACGCTTACCATTCCCCTGATCGTTCACCTGAATCAGTCTGCAGCGTTTCAGGCGTTGTCTGACGTTAATCAGCAGGATGCAATTGCGTTTACTGCACATGCCCGCAGATGGCTGGACAGGCTTACGACAGCGGAGACACCAGAAAGCTTTTCATCATCGGATATCCATACCAGCCTCTATCAGCAGGCAAAACTTGAGTTGTATCTGGGTGATGCGGAACAGGCATTAACCACCTTAAACCTGCTGGAGAAGCGGGAGAAGCGGGAGAAGCGGGAGAAGCATCAGGATCTTCAGCACCGCACCCTGCGTCTTAAGGCACGTATTCTGCTTTATCTGAACCAGCCGGAAGAGGCACTGCAGACGCTTCTGCCGCATCTTTCACCGATACTGCCGAATGATGAAAAAGAGCAGCTGGTTTTCCTGCTCAACACCCTTGAGGAGATCCAGCGCTTAAGGATTTCAGCTGACGCTAAGGTTCAGACAGAGACGTTGTCATCAGCGGATTCGTCAGCAGACACACTGACGGATGCCCTTGACCAGCTCAGCCTGCTGGAACCGATCAGCCGTTTGGCCCGTCGCCAGTCACAACCTCTGTTGGCCGCCTGTGTGATCAGTCGGATGACGCAACTCTGCCTTCAGCACCAGTTTAACGCTAACCAAGCTAACATTAGTCAGCCGAACAGCTCGCCAAATCAGAACCTGTTAAACAGCTATGCCCGCTATGCACTGGTGGGTTATGCCTGGGTTGCCAGTTGGTTCTGTGGTGATTACAAGCTAAGCGCAGCCATTCTGAAGCAGGGCCTGGCCCTGCCCGCGCTAACGCCCTTATCCGGCAACCGTGACAAACACCCCTACGGACTTGATGATCTTCAGGTGCTGCCGGAAGCCTTGGCTCCAAACCTACAGCAGGCAAAAGCATCACCCAATCTGCATGACTATCCGGTGGATTCTGTCGCCATCACAGATCTCTGGCATACCGGTCAGGTTCAGCACTGGCTGGAGCCTCTGCCTCAGGTATTGATCAAGCTGCGCCGCATCGGCGATCTCGTTCGACGCCGCAATGATCCCCTGCTCAACAATGAGCAGAGAACGCTCTGGTATCAGCTGGCAAGTATCAACGGCGACCGCTCACTGAACCGGCTGAAAACCCGCTGCCAACAGGACAGGGAAGATCTGGAGCGTACGCAATCCAATGCAACCGTGCCTGCGCGTCTTAAAACTGAGCTTGAGGATGCGGGCATCCTGCTGGCAGATCTGCTGCAGGGTAAAACCATCCTGCCGGTGAAACCGCGCTATACAAGGCCGCTTCAGGCCGCCAATCAGATTCGTGCGGCTCTGATTCTGAATCAACAGTCGATCTGGACTGAGCTATTCAACTGGCAGAGCCCACTGGAAAATGATCTGCCGGGCTTCTTTATGATCACAGAAACCCTGTTTTCCCTCGGCATGATGCGACTTATTCTGTCGCTGCAGGAGAACCAGACCAGCCCGAGACGACTTCGCCTGATCGATCAGACCGAGTCCCGCTTTGAGCTTTGGAGCCGTCAGGCACCTGAGAATTTTGCCGGGCAATATCATCTGCTCCGGGCAGAAAAGCAACGTCTTGTCGGCAACGAAAATGCACAAGAGACGGATTGTGCTGCACTGTTTGAGCAGGCGATTCGTATCTTTGCCCAACAGGGATTTCAGTCTCATCAGGCACTGGCCTACGAACGCTACAGCATCTACCTGCAGAGCAGAGAGCAGAATATTCTTGCGGAACTTTGCCTGCAAAAAGCCAGAAAGCTGTACCAAAGCTGGGGCGCTACCGTAAAAGTAAACCTGCTTGAACAGTCACTGGAAAGAGACTTTCTGTAAGAACTGAACCAGCGTTCTGCATCACTTTCTGCAGCAAAATGAAACATTTACTGGCACAATATGCGCTCCTGCATTTCTGAATAAAGACACCGGCCTATGATTCCCTGGAAGATACTGATTGTTGACGATGAAGAAGGTATTCACGGCATCACCCGGATGATTTTTCGTGACTACGAGTTTGAACAACGTCCTATCGAATTGATCAGCGCCATGAGCAGCGCTGAAGCACAAGCTCAGCTTAAACAGCACCCGGATATCGCCCTTATCCTGTTGGATGTGGTGATGGAAACCGAAAATGCAGGACTTCAGCTGGTTGAAACCATCCGTCACCAAATGGGCAACAGTGATGTCCGCATTATTCTTCGCACCGGTCACCCGGGCTATGCTCCTGAAGCTCAGGTCATTATCGATTACGATATCAATGATTACCTCAGCAAAGCGGAGCTTTCTGCTTCCCGCCTGCTGACCTCGGTTATCGTGGCGCTGCGTTCTTATCGTGATATTCAGAGCGCGCGGGAGCAACAGCCTGAAATATCCAAACCTGAAGCAACAGAATCCCAAGGGTTGCTGCCTGCTGTGGCAGATGCCCTGCAGCAGCAATTACAGCCCGCTCTTAAGCAAAGCCAGCGCATGCAGAAGCTGGAACTCAACCCTGTCGCTACCGATCTGGCGAAAGATCTGTTCGCCCATCAGCAACGTCTTAGCAACAGTGTCCGTCTGCTTCAGCAGATGTCATCCCGAAAAGTGTTAGCCAAACCTCTGGAACTGGCAGCCTTACTGGATGAGGTACTGCAGATCTTCCTGCCTCAAAGCCGTCGAGAGGGCTGGCTGCTGGACTATCGCCTTGATCCCGATCTGCCGCAGGTGATGCCACTGGATTCAGAGAAAACCAGCACACTTCTGATCAGCAGTATTGAATTAGCCTTGCTACAGGCCAAGGGAGAAGACCTGATCGTCAGCCTGAAACAAGGCAGTGCAGGGCAACAATCAAATGAGCAACAGCTACTGATTCAGGTTGAGCAAAGCAGTGGCCATCCGGTCTTTGATCGCAGTCCCTGGCCTCAACACCTACGGGCGGAACTACATAAACTTTGTCAGGAGCTGCAAGGGGACTTTCGTGAGATCGACGAGAGCGGCTTAATTCAAAGCAGTTTGCCAATCTCCCTATAAAGATCGGCTAGTCTTAAGGTAATCGTTTCTGATCATCCTGTTCAGGAGTTAGCCATGACAGTGATCACTTTACCGGGGCTCGCCCTTCTGCTTTGTTTCACACTGATAAGTACCCTCCCTCTGAAGGCTTCCGCCCAAACCATCACCTTTATGACCCACAATGTTGAGGGCAGTTATTATAGGGATGAGAACGGTCAACTCAGAGGATTTATGCACGCAGGACGTCGCGCTTTCAATATCGAGCTGATCCGCGAAATGATGCAAATTATGCAACACCCAATGGAGATAACGATCCTTCCTTTCAAACGTGCTGAAGCCCTGATTAAAGAAAACCAACATCCCTATGGCCTGTTCAATATCGGCAAAAGAGCATCCCGTAATGGACTTATGAAGTGGGTCGGCCCCTTACAGATTGATCCGATTTATTTCTATGAAAACAGCGCTAAGCCGACAAATATCCGTTCAATTTCTGATGCGAAAAAAGTGGCGGCTATATGTACCTTGAACGGCTCCAGCCACCAGCGCCTGCTCCGACAGGAAGGGTTTGAAAACCTGACCAGCAATATCAGCTATCAGGGCTGTTTTAAAATGCTTGCCGAAGAAAGAGCTGAGCTAACGATCATTTCTCAACACTCTCTGAAAGAAGTGTTAATCGGTGCGGCTATTCCCTCCACTATGATCCGTAATACCTCAGTAATCCTGCATTCATCGGAAGGACAGCTGGCTTTTTCCAACCAGGTATCTGATGAAACAGTCGCTTTATGGCAACAGGCCCTTGATCAGATCAAAAGATCGGGACGCTACGATGAGTTGGTCAGAGATTATCTGGAATAGAAGGGAGCAAGGAGCAAGGAGCAAGGAGCAAGGAGCAAGGAGCAAGCAAGTTAGCGGGTATGCAGACTGCTAAAAAAGAGGCTTCAGCCCCTCCCCGAGAAATGTCGAATCTCAGAAAAGTTCAGAAGCCTGACTAGCAACTGGTCAACAAAGAATTAGAAAAGAGGACTTTTAGTCCTTCAGAAGCAGCACGGAACAGCGTGCGCGCTCTGCAACCCGGGCAGAAACAGAACCCAGCAGGAACTCGTCCAGACGGGATCTGTGATGAGCCGCCAGCAATACCAAATCAATTTCGTGATGCTTAATATGCGACAGAATGTGCTCTGCAGGAGAGCCTTCATACACCTTCATAACCGGATGCAAACCTTCCGGCAGCTTTTCCCGGGCGAAATGCTGTAGCTGCTCCGCCACCCGATGCACTGCTTTGTTGTGCTCATCTTCGCTGAAATAACCCGCCACAATGGGATTACCGTAGCCCGCAACGACCGTAATCAGATGCAGCTCTGCCTGATTCTCGCTCACTTCACGTAGTGCCAGATTCAGAGCCTGCTGACAAAATTCCGGCTCACCCAGATCGACAGGTACCAATACTTTCTTAAACATCAGCATATCCTCCAGATGATCTCTTTAGAGCCCTTTCTTCAGAGATCTGGCTGAGTGCAGTAGAACTCACCCAGCCTTTTTATATATCAGATGAAAACCCTGCTGGGTTTCTTTTCTTTGCCATGCACTGCCTTTCAGCAGGCTAACAGGGTTTTACTGCAATCCTTTTACCGATCACCTTTTACCAAGTGCCTTTTACCAATCAGATAGGTGCAACCTCAAAACTGAGGCCACACCTATCCCAAACGCCTTATGCTGCCTGAGGCTGAAGCTCTTCAGGTCGGCGACGGCGTTGCATCAGCGCAATCAGTAACAGCAGGCCAAGCGCCGGAATATAGATCAGCTCCCGCGGCGGCTGATCGACCGGAACCTGAACGCCTGTAATCTGCTGATCAAATGCCAGACCTGCTTTCTCTGCAGCACTGTCAAAGCCAACGTAGTCGACAATCAGACGATCACCATCTTTCAGCAGCTCCATACCCGTCGCTGACAAGCGATCAAAGCCACTTGCACCTTCACCTAATGGCAACACGGTGACAAAGGAGCGCGGATTACCTACGGCATCCAGACCATCAACCCAGAAGCGCAGCTCGGTACCCGGAGCAACGTCACCCAGCGTCTCAACCACCGCATCTGGCTGAACCATTTCATAAGGCTCAACAATGCGATCCATCCAGAAGCCCGGACGGAACAGCGAGAAAGCCACCAGCAACAGCAGTGCAGATTCATACAGACGACTGCGGCTAAAGAAGTAACCCTGAGTGGCTGCCGTAAATACCAGCATGGCGATAGTCGAGATAATAAATACCTGAACACCCTCAACCCAGGTCACATCGATCAGCAGCAGATCCGTGTTAAAGATAAACAGGAACGGCAGCGCTGCTGTTCGCATGCTGTAGGCAAAGGCAACAAAACCGGTACGAATCGGATCACCACCGGATACCGCAGCGGCTGCAAAGGAAGCCAAACCTACCGGCGGCGTCACGTCTGCCATGATGCCGAAGTAGAACACGAACAGGTGAACCGCGATCAGAGGCACGATCAGACCGGCTTCCTGTCCCAGAGTGATCACAACCGGCGCCAGCAGCGAAGAAACCACAATATAGTTAGCGGTGGTTGGCAGTCCCATACCCAGAATCAGACTCAGTACCGCAATCAGAATCAGCATCAGCAGCAGATTGCCCATAGAGAGCACTTCCACCAGATCTGCTAATACGGAACCAACACCAGTCTGAGATACTGCGCCTACGATAATACCGGCGGTTGCGGTCGCAATACCGATACCTATCATGTTACGGGCACCGGTAATCAGGCCATCTACCAGCTCATCAAAGCCTTGGCGGATCTTATCGCCCAGAGCCGTTTCACCCCGGAAGAAGGCGATCAGCGGACGCTGGGTCAGCAAAATAGCGATCATCAGCACCGTTGCCCAGAATGCCGACAGCCCCGGAGACAAACGCTCCACCATGAGACACCAGACCAGAACCACAACAGGTAGCAGGAAGTGCAGACCGGATTTAACGGTTGGTGCCACTTCAGGCAGCTGAACCATCGGCTCGTTGGGATCATCCAGTTTCAGATCCGGCACATTTGCTGCGATCTTCACCAGCCCCAGATAAGCCGCTACCAGCAGGACACTGATCACCAGCGTTGCGTAATCGCCAAAGGTCGGTTTAATCCAACCGATACCGTAATAGACGACCGCAGCCATACCACAGGTCAAAAGGAAACCGGTTAGCATGCCGATCAGACGCAGATGCCAGGCTTTAACCTCCGTACGGCGAGGCAGGCCCTGCATGTTCTGCTTCAGTGCTTCCAGATGCACGATATAGATCAGTGCCAGATAGGAGATCAGCGCAGGCAGGAAGGCATGAGTGATTACCTGTACATAGGAGATACCCACATATTCCACCATCAGGAAGGCTGCCGCCCCCATCACCGGCGGCATAATCTGCCCGTTTACCGATGAAGCAACTTCAACAGCACCCGCCTTCTCCGAGGTGAAGCCAACACGCTTCATCATAGGAATCGTGAAAGTACCCGTGGTCACCACGTTGGCAATGGAGGAGCCTGAGATCAGACCGGTCAGACCGGAAGAAACCACAGCAGCTTTTGCCGGACCGCCACGCATGTGACCCAGCAATGAGAAAGCTACCTGAATAAAGTAGTTACCCGCCCCTGCTTTATCCAGCAGCGCACCAAAGAGTACGAACAGGAACACAAAGCTTGAGGAAACGCCAAGAGCGATACCAAATACACCCTCAGTGGTCAGCCACTGGTGGTTAATCAGAGGCTCAAGATCGATGCCTTTATGAGCGATAATGTCCGGCATGTACGCCCCACCCAGAGAGTACGCCAGAAAGACGATCGCAACGATCATCAGTGGTGGCCCAAGGGTACGACGGGTTGCTTCAAGCAACAGAATAAGACCGGCGACAGATACCGCGACATCCTGAGTATTTGGTAAGCCAGGACGAGTCAGCAGCTGATCGTAGAAAACAAAAATGTAAGAGGCGGCAAATGCAGCCGCCAGCGACAACACCATATCCGCTACCGGAATAGTATGTCTTGGTGAACGGGCAAAGGCCGGATAAGCAGTAAAGGCCAGAAAGGTAGCAAAACCTAAGTGAATGGCGCGCACTTCAGTGTCATTAAAGATGCCGAAGCTGCCGATCACAGGCCAGTCATAAAACGGAAGTGGTGAGGCTATCCATAGCTGAAACAGAGACCACAGCAGAGCAGCCCCCAGTAAAACCCTTCCCTGCCAGCCATGGGGAATACGCGCCCCGGTATCATTGGCTGACACCATATCCTGCAGTTCTTGTTCACTGGCAGAAATCGTGGTGTTTTCTTGAGGGCTATCCGGTCTGTTGTCATGAATTGACATATCAGCTCCTTAAACAGATCAGGCTCAGGACAGAAAAAGCCCTCTCCCGTCAGACATGGCACGCGGTAGCCTGACGGCAGAGGGTTTAAAAAGGTGAACCAACCTTTAAAAACGGTTGCTCAGTTATCCGCTAACGGGATAACTGAGCTGCGCGGGGTATGGGGATTACATCCAACCACGCTCTTTGTAGTAACGGATCGCACCTTCGTGCAGTGGTGCAGACAGACCGTCGGAGATCATCGTTTTAGGATCCAGGTTAGCGAACGCTGGGTGCAGACGCTTGAAGCGGTCAAAGTTATCAAATACCGCTTTTACAACCTGATAAACCGCATCAGCACTTACATCAGCAGAAGTCACCATAGTTGCGGTGTTACCGAAAGTGGCTACATCGGAGTCAGTACCTTTGTACATGCCGCCTTTGATGCTGGCTTTAGCGTAGAAAGAGTTATTGTTGATCAGCTTGTCGATCACAGGACCGGTTACCGGGATCACTTTAGCGTCACAGGAAGTGGTCGCTTCTTTGATCGCACCGGATGGGTGACCTACGTTGTACAGCATGACATCAATCTTGTTGTCACACAGCGCCTGAGCCTGCTCAGATGCTTTCAGCTCTGCAGCCAGTTTGAAGGTGTCGTTCGTCCAGCCCTTCTCCGCCATGATGAGTTCCATGGTGCCACGGGTACCGGAACCTGGGTTCTGCAGGTTAACGCGCTTACCTACCAGGTCATCGAAGTGTTTAACGCCGGAATCTGCACGAGCTACAACGGTGAACGGTTCGCCGTGGATGGAGAACATCGCACGCAGTTTGGTGTATGGACCCTGCTGAATGAAAGACTCGTGCTTCTCACCTTTCATGGAGTAGTACTGCCAGTCAGACTGAGCAACACCCATATCCTGCTGGCCCTGACGGATCGCGTTGATGTTAACAACAGAACCACCGGTTGATGGCGCAGTACACTTAACACCATGATCGCTGGTGCCACGGTTTACCAGACGGCAGATCGACTGACCCACAACATAGTAAACACCAGTCTGACCACCGGTACCGATGTTAACAAAGGTCTGACTTGCGCTAGCGGTAACAGGCGTTAAGGAAGCAGCCATACCTACAGCAGAAAACAGCGCGGTAGCAGCCAGTTTGGTTTTGAGAGACTTTAATTTCAGAGACATAGCAACCCTTCTTATCGTTATCAACCCGCCAGAGCCGGGAATCGGTTTCTTCAGCTATCGAACGGTGCAAACAGGTTTACCCTCATGCGAACCTGCGCCCGTTCCTCCCGAAAACCAGAGCACCTTGCTCGGCTATAACAGGAGGCAACCTAAAGTTACTGTAAAGTTAGGAAACCCATGACCGTATTTCATGCCAACAAAACCTCCTAACGTGCCAAATGAGGCATAAATATTTCACTTTAAGGAAAAAATCCTGACAATGAAGCGAAATAAGCCCCAACAAAATGAGTATAGGCAAGGCGCTGAAAAACGTGCGTGAAGACCGTAAAATTGGCTTTACGGACAACCCATAACCTCTGGCGCTATAATTCCGCTCTACCAACAGCCAAGACGATTCAGCTCAATAGGTTCACTGATGCAGCGAATAAAAGCCTTCTATCACCACAACCCATTGGGGCTTCGGCTGCTGACTGCCATTCTTGTGTACAGCTCTCTGATCACGCTTTTTGCTACCGGGTTTCAGCTCTGGACCGACTATCGCTATGAACGATCTGCTATCGATGAACGCCTGAACCAGATCGAAACCAGCTCGATTCGCAGCCTCTCTAATAGTCTGTGGGAAATTAACCCGGCTCAGGTACAAGTTCAGCTTGATGGTCTTTTGCAGCTGCCGGATGTGCGCTATCTGGAGATCACCACACCCTATGGCGAGGCTTTTTTTGCCGGTAGCAAACCTGAAACCGGTCAGCTCCTCAGTCACAACTACACGCTGGTTCATGATGGTCATAACGGTAAAAGCTACACGGTGGGCAAACTTAACCTGATTATCAGTCTTGAAGACCTTTATCAGCGTATGGCCGACAAAGTATTGCTGATTCTGGCTACTCAGGGGGTGAAAACCTTTCTGGTTTCTGTCTTTATCCTTACCCTTTTCCATCACTTGATCACTCGCCACCTGAGTACCATGGCGCTTTTTGCCCGCCGTCTGAAGCTGGATCGACTCGAACAGCCACTGGAGCTGAAACGAAATAACCAGAACGATGAGCTGAATGATGTGGTTTCTGCCTTCAACAGTATGCGCCAGTCGATGCTGGGGGATATGCAGAAACGGGAACAGGCTGAACAAGCTTTGGAGGCTGCAAACCGGGAACTGGCAGACCTGAACTGGAAACTGGAACAGAAAGTCGCCGACCGAACCCATCAGCTGGAAGAGCGCAGTCTGGAATTAGAGCACCGGGGTCATGAATTAGAAGAAAGAAGCCAGGAGTTAGAGGAAAGAAGCCAGGAGCTTGAGCTACGGAATAAAGAACTGGAGCAAACCCTGAAGCAGCTGAAAACCACTCAGAAGCAACTGGTGGAATCGGAAAAAATGGCCGCGCTGGGTGAGCTGGTGGCCGGTGTCGCCCATGAGATCAACACGCCGATCGGTATCGGCTTTACCGCAGCGACCTACCTTTCCGATGAAGCCAAACGCCTGCAAAACCGTTCAGTACTGAAGGATGCGGAAGGTGAAAAACTTCTGGGGCTGACTCTGGAAAGCAGTGATCTGATCTGTAAAAACCTTGAGCGGGCCGCCCAGCTGATCCGGGCGTTTAAGCAGGTCTCAGTGGATCAATCCAGTGAACAGCGCCGCTGCTTTGATCTGATCGCTTATCTGCACGAAGTTCTGCTCTCACTCCAACCCAGACTAAAAACCTGCCGTCCGGAAATTGACATTCTGGGGCCGGATCAACTGCTGATCGACAGCTACCCCGGTAGCTATTATCAGGTGTTCAGCAACCTGATTCTGAACTCCATTATTCATGGCTTTGAACATCAGCCGGGCGGGAAAATCACTATCAGGGTTACCCCGCTGAAATCGAACGCTTCTGACATCACTCAGGAAGTGTCTTTAGATCAGGCCGATCAGCTACAGATTGATTACTTCGATAATGGCGTGGGCATCAATTCAGATTGGCATCAGAAGCTGTTCGAGCCTTTTGTCACCAGCAAACGCCATCTGGATTGCAGCGGACTGGGCATGCATATCAGCTACAACATCGTGACCCAGCTTCTTAAAGGACAGATTGAAAGCCTGCCGACAGAGGGTGATTCCGGTGCCCACTTTCGTATGATCTTACCTATTGAGCTGAAGCACCATTAATAGGAAGGTAGCCCTTCCTACTCAACCGAACTTTTATCAACTGAATCCAGTCTACTTAATCCTGCCTTTCTCGATCCAGCCTTTCTCTATAAAGTAGCGTTTCGCACCGGGATGCATGGGAGCTGCCAGTGGGATCTGAGCCATCGCTTCTGCCTTTAAAGGGGCAAAAGCCGGATGCAATTGGCGGAACTGATCAAACTGTTCAAACAGGGATTGAACGATAGCGTAGGCGGCATCATCCGGCAGATCAGAGCGGGTAAACAGGGTTGCGTTGACTCCTGCGGTATTCACATCAGCCTGTTCCGAGGAGTACAGAGAACCCGGCAAAGTCAGCGGTTGATAATGGGGGCTGTAGGCGATCAGGGCATCAATATCCCTCTGCTCCAGACCGATCAGTTGACTGTCACAATCCCGAATCGCTTCTTTAATAGCGCCATTGGGGTGACCAACCACATAAAGAGTGGCATCAATTTGGTTCTCACAAAGGGCTTTGGCCTGTTGCGCCGGTTCCAGCTCTTCCAGAGCGGCAAAATCTTCTTTTTGCCAGCCCCTTGCCTTCATCAGCACATCCAGCGTAACCCGCTGGCTACTACCGGCTTTGCCCAGATTGAAGCGCTTGTTCTTAAGGTCCGCAAAACTCTTAATACCGGAGTCCTTTCGTGCCAGTACAGAGATATGTTCCGGATAAAGGCCAACCAGAGTACGCAGTTCACTGGCAGGTCGCGTAAACCCACCGCGACCGTAATAGCCATTATCCAGCTGACCTGCTTCGGAAACCCCCATATCCAAGCGACCCGCAATCACCTGTTGCAGGTTCTCAACAGAGCCTAATGTGCTCCTTAATGCGCAGCGAATACCGTGCTGCTGGCGATTCAGGTTCATCAGGCGGCAGATCGCCCCACCTGCAGGATAATAAAGCCCGGTAACGCCACCTGTGCCCAGAGTAAGAATACGACTATCCGCTATCGCGGTTTGGGAGATCGATAGAAAAGATAAAGCCAGTGCTGCCACAGCACTATGCGAAGTTACAGAACCTGCTAAAGCTTTAAGAGAAAGATTCTGGAGAAAAAATCCTTTTTTCAACACACCGGATCTCATTAACACTGCCACCTTTTATTATTTTTTCAACAGAAGCCAATCAGCTGACGTAAGCGCAGCAGTATATCAGCCCCTTCCTCCGGTGACAGTCCATCTTCCGTCAGGGTGTTGATCCGGGTTACACCATCGACACTGCCAAGATCCGACAGGTACTGAAGAATCCGGTAGGGATCGATCCCTGCCAGCAGATCTTCTTCCCGCCAGAGGCTCAGAAAAGCGATTAGGCCATAAACGCCCCAGTTTGAAACATCGGCAATCAGAAGCTCATCCACTTTGGTGGCTGCAGGAATGATCTCAAGCTGAGACAAGGCTTCAGCAACATTGCCCATGCCGATCTCGTTGCCACCATCACCAATGGCGATCGTCGGGCAATCGGCAAACTGGACAAAGGTATCAAAGCAGGCGGTACGTTCTGCGATGGATTCTCCGCGCATACTGTAATAGCCGCCATCGGCAGCAAGCCCCGGGCGCTCTACCGAAATCACCAGATCCGGCTGATAGCTTTTCAGCGCCTCTCGTGCTTCCTGCTCCCGGGCATCATGTTCGCCGACCCGTATTTCATGTACCCGATAATCGGCCATCAGCTTTCGCGATACTGGTGGACCGCAAACGATAACAGGCTTAGCACCTGACTTTTCCAACGTCTCATAAAGGGCGATCGCCCCCACTGGGCCGTCGGTCTCAAAGGTGTCGATAACAGGAAAGCCTGTACCGATTAAGACATAGCCTGTGCATGCCTGAAGCAATCGGGCTGCCCGCAGGTAATAACCAGCCTCTAATGCCGGCTGGATCTGCTGCATTCCCCTCAGGTTACGGGAGACCAAAAGGTTTTCAATATTGATGGAAAGCAACAGTTCATCGCGCATACAAAACTCTTCAGGCTATTGAGAGAAACAAGATGGGTCATCAGAAACAAACGTAGGCATCAGCCAAGTCAGCCGCAGAACTCTAGCACAATTCAGATAGCCCTATGGGCTGACAAATTAATCGCGCAATGGTGATAAAAACCTCAACAGACCAAGCAATGAGTGGAAAAAAATTACTGAAACTGACAATTTGCATGAAAATTAATCCCGAATGCAAACAAGAAAAATTCTCACCCATACTTGCAAACGATAAGGATTATCAATAATATTCAGATCATCAAGTTCAACCCACGGATGTTTCAGCCATGTATGTTTGTGTTTGTGCAGGAATTACCGATCAACAGATTCGTGATGCTATCGCTTCAGGTGACCACAACCTGAGAGCACTGCGCGACAGTCTGGGTATCGCCCACAGCTGCGGCATGTGTGTGAAAGACACCCGACAGATTCTCGATGAAGAGCTACGCCTTAAAGCTGCAGCGTCGCTGGCAACAGAACTTGTTGTTACTCGAACAGAACCTATGCCGCAAAAGCAGGCCGCCTGAAGACAAGTTGACACTTTAGTTATCAGCTCAATAAAAAACCGGATCAGCCTGAACAATCTCCATCAGGCGAATCCGGTTTTGTGTTTTTCATCTGTGCTTTTTAATACGGCTGTTAGCGGTAGCTGCTATTCAGTACGATCTACCATTCAATAACAATCTACCTCGCCAAAGCCAGATCGGATGATCAGGACATCTGCTTCTGAATGTAGTTTTCGATACCTACCATATCGATCAGACGCAGCTGCTGTTCCAGCCAGTAAGCATGATCCATCTCGGTATCGTCCAGTAGCTGGGTCAGCACTTTACGGGTGATATAGTCCTGCTCTTCTTCGCATACAGCAATCGCTTCTTTGAGTGCCTTGTCTACGTCGTACTCAACCTGCAGGTCGTTACGGAACATAGTCGCAACGTCTGAACCGACATTGGCTTTTTCCTGAGCATTCATATCCGGCTCAGCTTCCAGGAACAACATGCGCTCCATAATGGCTTCGGCGTGCTCAGTTTCCTCTTCCATCTCGTGGTGCAGACGCTCATGCAGCTTATCCAGCCCCCAGTCCTTAAACTGGTTGGCGTGAGCCATGTACTGGTCACGGGCCATCAGCTCATTGTTCAGCAGAAGTTGGAGATGTTCGAGAACCTTTGGATTACCTTTCATGATGCTTCTCCTTAATCTTCCATCTGCGCAGCGAGATAATTCTGGATACCAGCATTATCGATCTGCCATTGCTGAGTTTCGATCCAATCGATCTGCTCTTCGGTTTCTTCCAGAATCTCCGTCAGCAGATCACGGGAGACATAATCCTGCGCCTTCTCAGCAACATCGATAGCGGTCAGCAGCTGGTCACGAACTTCCGAATGCACCTTCATGTCACCGGACAACACTTCAGGGATATTCTCACCGATATGCAAACGGTTCAGTGCCTGCATACCCGGCAGAGCTTCAAGAAACAGAATACGTTCAATCAGATCATCCGCCAGTTTCATCGATTTGATTGAGGCTTTGTATTCATGGCTGTTAAGCTCTTCAAGCCCCCAGTTTTTTGCCATACGGGCGTGAAGGAAGGTCTGGTTGATCACCGTCAACTGACCTTTCAGCGCTGCATTCAGTTCCGCGATGACTCCTGCATCAGCTTTCATCAATCTATCCTCGGTTTTGGAATTTGTTTTAACGAATCTAAATCTGAGTTCAGATATCGGGTATTCCCCTAGTTATAGACAATTCAGCTGCTTATTACGAACCAGTTTTAGCTTTTAACCGCGTTTTGATCCAAATAAAATCAATCACTTTGAATTAACAAGAAGTGTTTTCATTGCTAAATAATAATTCGTTTTAAAAGAGTGATATTCTCCTTTGAGACAGAGACGCTTTTAGCCCAAAACAAGAACAAATCGGGAGAAAACTGATGCAACAGGAAAGCCACAAGGACCTCCTTGTCGTTTATCGGGATAAGGTTCAGCCGGACTGGATCGACTACAACGGCCATCTAAATGATGCCTACTATGTGGTCGCCTTCAGCCGGGGATTAGATGGCTTTATGGAAGCTATTGGGCTGAATGCAGAATTTCGTGAAAAGCAGCAGGTCTCTATGTTTACTCTGCAATGCATGACCCATTATTTTAAAGAGATCGATGAAGGTGAAAACTTCACCATCACCTGTCAGCTGATCGATCACGATCACAACAAGGTGCACCTTTATCTGCAGATGTGGCATCAGGAAACCTGTGAAGAGCACGCCGCCTTTGAAGCCCTAATGCTGCACATGAATATGCGCCAGCGACGATCAGCCCCCTGGCTAGCTGAAACAGAAGAGAAGGTTATCGCCCAGTTCACACAGGATCAGAAAAGGCCACAGCCCGATAAAGTGGGAGCAAGTATTGGGATTCGCAGGAAGGCTTAAAGCCTTCCTCAACCCGATCCTCAAGGTGCCTTAAACCGGCATCCTTACTCCTGCTTTCACCTCTCTCAGCGACAGACTGGAACGAATCGAGCTGATCCCCGGCAGGATACGCAGTTTATCCCTGACAAAATCACCGTAGCTTTCCAGATCATCCGCGACGATCTGCAGAATGTAGTCGCAATCCCCGGACACATTGTGGCAACTGAGAATCTCGGGCATCTGCGCCATCTTATGTTCAAAGTCGATTGGAGCCTGCCCGGAATGATCGCCAAAAGTGACCTGAGCAAAGCCTATAACCCCCAGCCCCAGTTTGTGACGATTCAGGCGTGCCTGATAACCCTCAATATAACCTTCACTTTCTAAACGCTTCAGTCGTCGCCAACAGGGGGTTTCACTTAAGTTAAGCTGCTCAGCCAGTTTGGCATTGGTCAAGCGACCATCCTGCTGCAACAAGGCCAGAATTTTGCGATCCGTTTCATCTAATCCCCCTGATTTCGAAATACCCATATCAATCCTGCCACCTCGCCCTGAAAGACTTTTTCAAATATATCCAAAACATTGGAATCTAATTTCCATATACCAGCAAGATTCAGCATAGATAGCAATCCTATTTCCGACGCATACGGGATAATTATTCCGACTAAAAACCTGCCGGAGTCCGTTAATCATGCTCAGTTTGACCGAACTAACCGTTTACATCCTGACCTTGGGCGCAGCCTACCTGCTACCGGGGCCGGATATGGCGTTGATTATGGCGTCAGCTTCAGGAAGAGGTTTCAGACAGGCAGTTATGACATCCGCCGGATTATCAGCCGCCCGAGGTTTACATGTGCTTTTAGCGGCATTAGGTCTAGCGGCTGTGTTGGCTGCCCACCCGGACCTGCTTAACGTGATTCAATGGATAGGTGCGGCTTATCTGGTTTTTCTAGCGTGGAAAATTCTTTCAGCAGGGTCACTAACCGCCGGAGAGATCAATTCAGAACACCAACGCAGTCTTGCTGCGATTCGCAGAGGTTTCCTTACCAATCTGCTCAACCCAAAAGCACTGATGTTCTGCTCGCTGCTTCTACCCCAATTTATCGACCTGCAGCCGGATAGCAGCAACCACGTACCGGTTCTGGCTCAGTACCTTTATCTGGGTATCGTGTTAGTGATTACAGGAATCATTTTTGATCTGATGATAGCTGCGAGCGTATGTGCCGTAGCAGCCAGGGTGAAGATCACTCAAACCGGTCAGAAGATTCAGAAATGGCTCTTTTCCGGTGTCTTTATCGCCGGTGCGATCCGACTCAGTTTGAGTGAGTTGTGAAATTAAAAGGTGCTTGCCCCGATCATTCGACGATTCAATCGAACTTAAAGTGAGACACAATCTCCTCAAGCTGATCGCTCTGCACGACCAAACGGCTGAATACATCCCTGCCTGCCACCACCAGCTCAGACGCTTCGCTGGCACTGGATGCGATGGTGTTGATCCGCATGGCGATATCTTCCGCGACATGATTCTGCTCACTGGCAGAGGTCGCCATATTCTGATTCATTTCCGCAATCGCGGTCAGGGAGGCACTGATCTGACCAAGGGCATTTTGTGCATTCTGTGCCTGCTCCATCGTGCCACTACTGGCAGAGGTAGAAGCCTGAATCGACTGGATCGCCCGCTGAGAACCCGCCTGAAGGTTTTCGATCATTTTCTGAATCTCTTCAGTGCTGTCCTGTGTACGCGCCGCAAGAGAACGCACCTCATCGGCGACTACAGCAAAGCCCCGACCACTCTCGCCGGCTCGCGCAGCTTCAATGGCGGCATTAAGCGCCAACAGATTAGTTTGCTCAGCAATGCCACGGATCACTTCCAGTACGGTGACGATATTTTCCACATCAGCGCCCAACGAGTCGATCGCTTCACTGGCCTGATAAACCTGTTTCACCAGATCTTCAATGGCACCGGCGGTTTCAGAAACCAGAGCACTGGCTTTACGTCCCTGATCATCGGCATTGTGAGTTTCATCTGCGGCGAGATTAGCGTTTTCAGCAACCGATTGAGCAGAAGCCGACATCTGAGTCATGGCCGAAGCCACCATATCCGTTTCACTCTTCTGACTGTCAAACACCTGGGAGATGGTGCTGATGCGTTGTTCCGACCCCTGCGTCTCCGCTCGCAGCTCTTTAACTGTGCCTGAAAGTTGGTTGATAATCTTGCCCAGATTCTTACGCATTTTAAGGGTCGCACTCAGCACGGAACCCTTGGGAATCACACCAGGTAAACGGCGGGATGTATTCAGATCACCGTTCGCCACTTCCTGCACAATAGCAAGTACCTGATTCGGCTCTCCGCCAAGAATCATCAATAGCCGGCGAATCGAGAACAGCAACAAACCCGCCAACACAACCGAGATCACAAGACAGATAACCACCTGCCACTGAGCTGTTGCCCAGAAACGGGCATCTACTTCATGAAAGCCGATCCCCGTACCCACATACCATCCCCAGAGAGGGGTCTTGCGTGCGATGGATAGCTTGTCCTCAATGGAGCCATCCTCTTTTTTCTGGGTCCATTCATACCAGGCAGTGCCACCGGATCCTGATTTCACTGCATTAAGCAGAATCTGCCCGACACTGTTGCCATCACCGTCTTTAAAATCGTGAAAACTGGTGCCGTGCAGCTGAGGATCAAGCGGCGTAGCGACAAAGTTCATCTTCTCATCCGCCACGTAGACATACTCAGAATCACTGTATTTATTTTCCCGCAGTATCTGAGTAGCCAGTGCTTTACCTTGCACTTCCGATAGCAGCCCCTGTTGAACCTGCGTTTCAATCTGAACCACAGTACTCCAGGTTGAAGTCAGCAGCTGAACAACCCTTGCCCGGTTATCCGAATCACTGGCCTCCCGCAGCGTAAACAACCCTACCAGCATCATCCCGAACAGAGACAACAGCATAAAGACAACCAGTAACCAGGCTTTTAACTTAAGCGTCATGGCAAATTACCTTTGGCAGCAGTGTAAAGAAATGTAATTCATATACATCTAGCGTAGCCGCTTTCTGCAGCTTGTTCGGAAAATTACACCCTGCAATTTTGTTCAATACCTTGCCTCAGCAAACCGTCAAACTGCCTGCTCTTTAATGAACAACGCCGTTTATCGGAGGCAATATGTCGGATCTATCCTTCTTCAGCAGTTTCACAGGCGCAGGCTCAATCGAGTTATCCGTGCTCTCATCCATGACCATTTTTGCGTTGGTGGCATCCATTACGCCGGGGCCAGTGAACCTTGTAGGGCTTAGTAGCGGTGCGCGCTATAAGCTACCTGTCGGACTTATCTTTATCACAGGGGCGACCCTTGGCTTTGTGCTGCTGTTTATTGCAGTGGGACTGGGCCTGTATCAGGTGATGCAGCAATTCCCCGCGCTTAATCAGATACTGCAGATGGGCGGGATCGCTTTTCTGCTCTGGCTGAGTTATCTGCTGATTAAAGATAACGGTGAGATCAGCGAGCAGGATCAGCAGAAAGCACCGGGCTTTATGACGGGCGCTATTATGCAGTGGCTCAACCCGAAAGCCTGGCTGGCGTCCGCATCGGGTATCGCTGCTTATACGGCATCAGGGGAACTCAATGAAGTGCTGATTTTCGCAGCTATTTACCTGCCGGTTTGCTGGCTGTCACTTTGCTGCTGGGTTTACGCGGGGGCTTTTCTGCGACGCTATGTTCACAACGCCGCCATGATGCGAGTGATTAATCGCTCACTGGCCGGATTACTGATCGCAAGCTGCCTGCTGATTCTTCTGGAAGGATAGAAGCGCAAATACGAAAGACTGAATCAATTTCGCTTCAGCCAATTCGGTACTGATTTGGTGTTGCCTGCAGCACCTTTTTAAAAACCCGCTGAAAATGAGGCTGATCTGCAAAACCTGCACTTAAAGCCGCCTCCACAATAGGCTGCCCCTGCTTCAGTGCCTGCTGACCGAGCTGAATCCGGCGGTTGATCTGATAAGCATGCGGGGTAAAACCAAAGTGCTTTTTAAAGGCGCGGATCAGCTGGGTGGGGGTAATGCCCGCCCCCTGACTCATCGCTTCAAGAGGGAGCACCTGCTCCGGATGCTCATCCAACTGGCGGGCGATGGCCGCAACCGCATCGGCAACAGGTTCTGAGTCGAGAGCGGCAGGAAAATCACCGGTACGCTCCTCAGCACAAACCGCCAACACCTGCAGCACCTCACTCAACACCTGTTCAATATCTGCCTGCAGAGACTGAACCGCTGACCTCTCAGTAACCTCAGATTCAGATACCATCAGGCGTTGCACCAGAGCCTTAACCTGTTCAAACAACTCAGGGTCTTCGAGCAGATTGACCGGAATATCCCGCCATTGCGCATCAGCTTGTAAACCAAGCTTATGCGCCAACTGTCCCAGCCAAACCGTATCCAGATAAAACATCCCGTATGACCAGGGCTGATCATCCAGAGCGGTACAGGCATGTACCTGATCCGGATTCATAAACACCATACTGCCCTGCTGAATGGTGTGCTGATGTTCACCACGGCCTTCGCCTTTCAGCTTCTGGATCTGGTAGCCGCTTTGCCCTTCAAGAATCAGCCCCATCGACCATTGTTTGTGGGTATGAGGGGCGTAACAAACCTTGCGACCATCTTCGATCATACGCAGCTCAATAAAAGGCAATTCACTGTGACGCCAGAATACCGGCTGGTTAGCTGATGACATGATGAACTCCTTCTGAAATACGACGGCAAAGCCTTCTGAGCCAGACAGCGGAAGCTTCTGCGACAGACAACTGAGGCTTCCGGGACAGACAATAGAGTGTACCTGATTTTTACCGGATAAGACTGAACCCCTGACTGTTTTCCAGATCTACAAAGCAGCAAATCCAAAAAATACAATTTAGCGGCACTTTTTAATCAAAAAGACCACTTTTATTGAAATTTAGCCGCAAAAATACACCTTTATAAAACTATAACCCCTAAGCCAACTCCGGTAGACTAGCCGCTTTCCGGATATCACGCTTCGCTAAGAGCCTTGCCAACGTCATGTGTTTCAAACGCCTTTCATTCCAACCTTTACTGCGCCTTTGCCTGCTATCTGTTGCTGTTTTTACCCTCTCCGGTTGCGCCCTGAACACCAATAAAGAAACCCTCAGCGCGATTCAGTCACTGGATGACAGCCTGCAGCAACGATTAGCCAGTCTGGAACAACAGAATCAGAGCCAAAGTCAGCAACTGGCCAAACTTCAGCGTCAGCTCAATTCCAGCAACAAGGCGATTGCCGAGTTAAAGGCCAATCAGAGCAAACTGATCTCACTGGCTGAAGAGAAGAAAAAATCCCGCAACCAGAACCTTCTGACATCGAATCCCCAACTGGCCAACAGCCAGAGCAAAGTGGTTTTAGGTAGCAAAGAGTGGGTTTGGCTGGATGCTGCTCAGGCCAACTTTAAAGCCCGGGTCGATTCCGGCGCGACAACCTCCTCCATCCATGCCCCCACCCCGGTATATTTTGAGCGCAACGGTGAAGAATGGGTGCGTTTTAATCTCTTTACCGGAGATAGTTCAGATGCCGCTGCAAAAGCCATTGAAGCCCCTATCGTGCGCTGGGTTCGTATCATTCAGGCATCAGCAGAAGAAGCGGAACGTCGCCCTGTGATCGAAGCCTGGATTCAGGTCGGTGGCCTGCGGGAGAAAGCGGAGTTCACCCTTGCAGATCGTTCCAATATGACCTTCCCGATTTTGCTGGGGCGGGAATTCTTTAAGGATGTTGCCCTGATTGATGTAGGCAAAGCTTACATTCACCCCAAGCAAAATCCGCAACAATCAAACTGACCTCCCTTGTAAGTCCGCCTCTGAATTGAACATCAGCACCGCAAGCAGTAACCATGGACACCTCTGACACATGATCAATCGACTGCCCTTTTATCTTTTTGTTGCCGCGCTGGTTCTGGTTGGCGTTGCCCTTAGTCTCTACCGTCACTCAGTTTATGGCGTCCCCTGGTTTCCCGGCGAACAGCGGGAGCAGTGGGAAATTGAAGCCCGCATTGAGTTCACTGCTAATGGTGATCCCGCCAAGGTCGCTATGGCAATCCCAAATGATCAGCAGAACTTTATCCTGACCGATGAAAGCAGCTCATCGCAGGGCTATGGTGTCGCTATTCTGGAACAGAAAGAGCAGCGCAAAGCGGAATGGTCGATTCGAAGTGCCGAAGGTCAGCAGCTGATCTACTACAAAGCCCGTTTTCTGGCAGATGCTGATGCTCAATATCAGATTCGGCCTCCAAGTAAACCCCGCCCGCAATATCTTGAGGATGTTCGCCAGACCGCAGCCCTGTCAATGCTGCAGGATGCGATGAAGCGCTCAGCAGACAACCCCACCCTGGCACGGGAGCTGATCCGTCAGCTGAATGACGTGCAGAACCAGAACGCCGCCCTGCTGCTAAACAGCATGAACCGGGAAGATGCACTGGTCAGCCTGCTCTCCATGGAGGCAGTTCCGGCACGAACCGTTGCCACCCTGATGCTGGAAGATGGTCGCCGCCGCCAAAGCGTACAACCCTGGGTTCAGGTGTGGGATGAGCAAAAGGAACAATGGCAGCTGTTTAACCCCCGCACCGGTGCAGAGGGCAAACCGGACAACCTGCTGATCTGGAGTCTCGACTATCAGAGCCTGCTGGATGTGATCGGTGGCCGCCAGTCCGATGTCAGCTTCTCCATGATCGCGCAGGATATCTCTCCGGAAACTGCAACCCGGGAGAAGATCGAAGCCAATGACCTGCTCAACTTCTCCATCCACAGTCTGCCGGTTGAAGAACAGGCGATGTTTAAAACCATTATGCTGATCCCCGTGGGTGCGCTGCTGGTGGTTTTCCTGCGAATTATTGTCGGCCTTAAAACCTCAGGCACCTTTATGCCGGTGCTGATCGCCGTGGCTTTTGTACAGACGGAGCTTGTCCCCGGCATTATCGGTTTTCTGCTGATTGTCGGCACAGGTCTTATGATCCGCAGTTACCTGTCTCGCCTTAACCTGCTTCTGGTTGCCCGTATCTCGGCGGTGATTATCGCGGTGATTATGATCATCTCCGTATTTACCGTTGTCGCCTATCGGGTTGGTCTGCTGGAGGGCCTCAGCATCACCTTCTTCCCGATGATCATTCTCTCCTGGACCATTGAACGCATGTCGATTCTCTGGGAAGAGGAAGGCGCGAAAGAGGTCTTTGTGCAGGGCGGCGGCTCTCTGCTGACAGCGGTTCTGGTGTATCTGGCGATGACCTCGGAACTGGTTCGCCACCTAACCTTTAACTTTGTCGGGCTGCAGTTGATTATCCTTGCGTTGATTCTGCTGCTGGGTAACTACACGGGTTACCGGTTAAGCGAGCTGCGCCGCTTCCGTCATCTGGCGCAGGATTAAACCGTGAAACAACTCTTCCGCAATATCAGGGGCTTTATTGAGCTGCCTAAGAAGCTGCGCCAGCGTGGCATTCTTGGTATGAATCAGCGCAACCATAGCTACATTGGCCGCTATAACGACCGGTCAAAATATCCGCTGGTTGATGACAAGCTGAAAACCAAACAGATCGCGCAACAGGCAGGTGCCACAGTGCCTGAACTGATCGGCGTGATCGAAAGTCAGGTGCACGTAAAAGAGATTCATGATCTTGTGGCCGACTGGCCGGGATTTGTCATCAAACCGGCACAGGGCTCCGGTGGCAAAGGGATTCTGGTGATCACATCCCATCAGGATGGCCGCTACACCAAACCTTCCGGTGCAGAGGTTAGCCGTGAAGATGTGGAGCGTCATATCACCAACACTCTGGCGGGGCTTTTCTCGCTGGGCGGTAAAAACGATGTTGCCGTGGTGGAAAACCTGATCGAATTTGACGACAGTTTTGCCGACTTCAGCTATGAAGGTGTGCCGGATATTCGCGTCATCGTCTTTCACGGTTATCCGGTGATGGCGATGATGCGCTGCTCTACCGCAAGCTCTGACGGCAAAGCCAACCTGCATCAGGGGGCAGTAGGAGTCGGACTGGATATCGCCACCGGCAAAGCGGTGCGCGCCGTGCAGTTTGATCATCCGGTGAGTCATCACCCGGATACCCAGCGCCCTCTGGATCAACTGGTGATTCCCGACTGGGAACAGCTTCTGGTACTCGCCGCCAGCGCATGGGAGATGACAGGTTTGGGGTATATCGGAACCGATATGGTGCTGGATAAAAGCCGGGGCCCTATGGTGCTGGAGCTAAACGCCCGCCCCGGCTTAGCGATTCAAACCGCCAACGGCACCGGCCTGCTGCCGCGCCTGCAGAAGATTGAAGCCCTGAAACAGCAGGGCATCAGCCATAACACACCGGAAGAACGGGTCGCCGTCAGCCGGGAGCTGTTTGCCAGCTAATCTATAAAAATAGATCTACTAAACCTTTTGGTAGCAAAGCCAATTTTTAATAGTTTCATCTGCATTAAACGATATTTCACTGCTTGCTTAGAAACCTGATACTCAGCACCCAATTCTGCTGCAATCAGATTGAACTGTTTGATATTACAAATTTGGTCATCAAGATAGAGGGCACCATAACCTCTGTTAACCACCTGATATTTTTTGCATAAATTTTTGAAGTGCTTCTTAAACTGTACTTCTGGCATTAAAAAAGCAGCAGCAAACACATTGGCCTGACGCTCAATCTCCAGAATTTCTGGAGCAAGATCTGATGTGTCTGCTCCACTTTTTAACAAGTCTTCATACAAAGATTCCCGACTCATATACAAAGAGTGCTCAAGAACCAAATGGCCAACTTCGTGGGCAATCGTAAAGTTTCTTCTTCCGACATTCTCTATCAGCTTATTGATTTCAATCTTCTTCAAATCGAAATCAAGGCAGCCCAAAATTCCATTCGGCAAAGTTCTGCGCGTCAACAAAGCAAAACCATATTCACGCTCTATTCCCGAGCTGAGCATTGAAAGATCAAACGATCCGCTACCAAGGAGCGTTGTTCGTGCCTTTTCAGCCTCAAGTTGTATAAAAGATGATGTAGCTTTTCTGATAAAAGGTTTGGACTTTTTATTACCTTCAGCCTCCAAAAATCGAGTCGTTTTTTTATCCAACCTAAACGAAAGAAACTTGCCAAAGAAAAGCTGAATAGACGATGTGTAAGTGCCAATAAAAGATGCAGAGAAGTCAAAAACGGGACTGCGATAAGACTCAATCGTTAAGAAATTTCTTGCATTGTTTTCTTCACACACTGCCGCTCCCATCAAAGAAGAAGGGGAGCGAGTCAGAATCCAGTCATGATCATTATTTTCAGATAGTCGAACTAAACCGATCCCTTTAGATTTCGAGAATTTAAACGCCCCGTCTTGAAAAGCATTCGTAGAGAAAACAATACCTTTAATATTGCCACCTGAGATCTGCTGCGTTTTTTGAAAAAATTCTTCAACATCATCTACAGGAACTTTCTTCTGATAGCTCTTGCATTCTACAAGCACAAGAATTGAGTATGAGGACTGGCCCGGTATAGTAATTTCTATAGAAATATCAAAAATGATATCTTTCTCTCGATCCTTCGAGTAATACCCCTTCTTAAGAAAAATTTCACAGTTTTCCTTACGGACAAAAAATCGACCTTCGTCGATTTCCCGTTTCAAAAACTCATACACCTTTACTTCGAATCTATCTCCTTTTTGCACACTGTTCATGCTGTTTCCTTCAAGCATAATCCATCTGATATTCCGGCTCACCAGTATGCTGGCAAACACTCTCTTCCCGAATAACAAAACCCTGCGAGCGATAGAAATCCACACTTGGCTGATTGGCTTTATAAACGCTTAAGGACAAGGGTTGTTCGCTATGAGCGATCACATGCTGCAACAGGGATTTTCCCCGCCCTTTTCCCTGATAATCAGGATGAACAAAGAGGGCAGCCAAGGTACTGTCGTACAAGGCGCTGAATCCCGTAACCCGCCCCTCTTCTTCATACACAAAAACCTCTGCAGCAGGCAGGTAGGTTTCCGCCATTGCTGTCAGCTGTTCCTGCCAAAAGGCTTCAGGGATAAAGTCGTGTGCTTTGATTGACGCGGTAAGCCAGATATCCAGCACGGCCTGTAAATCTTGCGCCTGAAAAGCCCGAACAGACTTACCGGTTTCTATTGAAGTCATGTTTGATTCCGTTCAGAAAATTGTCAGGACTAATACGTCCGCTCAATATTATGGCGATCCATAAAGGCATTGCTGGTAAACACGCCGATCAGAGTGCCGGATGACAGTACCAGAGTGCCGATAAAGATCAGGCTCAGCAGATTGCCATCGGTAGCAGTCAGGTCGGTAAAGAGGTAAATACCCGCCAGAATGGTGTAACCGGAAAGGGCGAACTTGTTCAGGGTAAAGTCGATCATCAGCTGAAACGCCCACAGCTTTTTCTCAGCCTTGCGACGCGCCATAACCAGACGGGAATGCAGCCAACCGCCTGACACTCCCGCTAAAAGGCACAAAAGCGCAAACGGGAAAAAGCCCGAGGTCTCGCCCAACACATAGCCAACTCTGAGTGACAGCCCGAAAGCCACAACCCACATCAGCATTAAAGGGGCTATTACAAGTCCCATGACACACTCCTTGTTTTTAGGATCACCAATCTGAAGGCAGGCAGCTTAACTGCCCAAAAACATACGTTCAAACTCTTTGATGTTCTGCTGGATATAATCCAGAAACGCCTGCATCGCCGGAGTCGGATGCTTGGCCTGCGGGTGAACAACACAGAAATCCCGTCTTAATGGAAAGCCATCCAGATCCACTACCTTCAGTCGGCCAAGTTCCAGTTCGGCAGGAATACTCAGCTTCGGCAATACACCGACCCCCAAGCCGGATATCACCCCATGCTTTACCGAGTCGTTAGAACCCAGTTCCATACCCGGTTTAAATCTCAGCCTTTGCTGCTGGCAATGCTGTTCAAGGGCAAGACGACTGCCGGAACCGGGCTCGCGAACCAGAAGATTGCTGTCGAGAAACTGCTGCGGCGTAACCTTTTCCCGCTCCAGCAACAGATGATCATCCGGCACCACAGGCACCAGTTCGTTATCCAGAAATGGCAGGGATACCAGCGCACGATCCACCGGCACCATACCCATAATGATCAGGTCATCGTTGTTCTCATGCAGACGCTGCAAGGCAGTGGCACGGTTTACCACCTTTACGCTAACGCTGATTTTCGGGTGCAGATCCAGAAAGCCCCTCAACAGATACGGCACCATATACTGCGCCGTACTCACCGCAACCAAACGTAGTTCACCGGCGACATTACCTTTTAATGCCCCAAGATCCGTTTGCAGGTTAGAGAGTTCGATAAAGATATGATTGATACTTTCTGCCATCCGCTCCGCCGCAGCGGTGGTAAAAAGCCTGCGTCCGACATACTCAAAAAGAGGCTGTTCCAGTGCCTGCTCCAGCTGACGAACCTGACTACTGACCGCAGGTTGCGTTAGGCCTAAAAGTTCTCCCGCTTTGCTGTAGCTGCGTAATTCATAGACGGCTTTAAAGACCTGTAGCTGGCGAAATGTCAGTCGGCCAGTGAGTTTATTAACGGAGAGAGGCATAGTGTTTCCTGAAAGTTTATCTATAAATAAAAGCTTATAGGTAAACGAAAAAATATCAATTTTACCTTATCCGTAAAGCACTCTAATCTAGCCCCACTTCTGGAGGCAGATCATACGCTTGTCTGACTGCGTTATCGGCTTCCGGGGATAGCACAATCGGCCAGAGTCGAAGGCGAGTTTCGGAGCAGGGTTTAGCGACTTTCTGAAATTAGCCTTTAACTCGGGCCATTTTTTTTGCCTGCATTTTACCCCACCACCAAACAAACCTATCTGCAGCTGAAATGTGAACTGTCATCCAGATCCAGAGGCAGTACCAACGAGCTGAAACTCAACGCCAGCGACTGTGAACAGAGCGTATCTCTGGCCCCGCCGGTATTGTTAACGTACTGACTTTTGTACTCAGCATTCAGCACCGGCTTACCGGCATCGATAAAGGGTTTCAGGGTGTCGCATTCGTCATATTCGAAACACTGTTCGTTGACCGAGAAATCGTAGTAATCCACCAGCTTGCCGATCTGGTTAAGATCATTTTTCAGCCCCACCGACAAGTCACGTTTGTGGGCCTCATTCCCGATAAAACGGTTATACGCCAACTGATCCGTTGCTGTCAGACTGAAACCGGGATCGTTGGTGTAGCCATCCATATTATCCGGCTCTACACCGTCACAACCCTTTTCCTGAGCCAGATCCAACCGAGCCTTCATAATCTTGTGCACAGCGCTGTGCCGAATATCCAGCCAGCGTTCCTCATCCCAACCATCGAGTGTTTTGCCAAGGGTTTCCGCAGGGAAATCCCCCTTATCATCACGGTAGTTTTCGTAGGAACCTGCAGAAAAATAGCAGATCACTTTTCGGCCATCCGCCTGCAAATTTGCGATTTGGGTCGTACTGGTATCGAACAGATCCACATCATAGATGGCGACGTCGTAACTGGTATTCAGTGCACCCTGCAGTTGCCATTGCCAGGTGACGCCCACCGCAGGGCGATACCAGTCACCTTCAGAAATGGCTGCCACATTCGGATCCAGGACCGATGCTCCGGAATCACTGCCGCTACCACCGCCACATCCGGCGGTTAAAGCGGTCATTATCATCAAGAGCAACTGCCCTATAGCCTGCATCCTCAGCACTGTCTCACTCCCTGTAACGCTCGATCCTTTACTCGCATAGATACAGTATCTTCTTTTCCCTGATCCGCCGCCGCTAGCAGCATCACAAAACCTCAATCTGGATTAACAACTGCTGCGCCAAAAGCAGCCACAATAGAAGCAGGACGACATTACTGAGCGCAAAAATCAGAAAACGATGGAAGACTCGGTTATAGGTCAGATGGATCAGGCTATGAAGAACCCGTAACCCCAGATAACTCCAGGCCAATATCAGGCCTACCGGCGTAACCCTCTCTAACAGATAAAGCAGCACACAAGCCAGATAGAAGAGAACCGGCATCTCCAGCAGGTTGGTGTAGTTTCGGTTGACCAACACAACAGAGTCAGCCACCCGATCCGTTTCCTGCAACTTAAAATCGTTGATGCTCACCTGACCACTTCGGATCAGGGCAAAGCGCCGAAACGGCAACATCAGCAGCACAATAAAAGTCCAGAACACCAACGCCAGTACCGGCAGGAAAATCAGTTTTCCGTTAATAAGATCCATCCGTCGCTATCCTTTAAAATCCTTGAAGAAGAAAATCGTTAAACACTAGGTCACATCACGACTGATAGTCAGTCCGTGTTTTTTCAGTTTACGAACCGCACTGGGCTGACTGATCTGCAGATACTCCGCCAACTGATAACTGGAGCGGCAATGCTGAAGCGCCTGCTGTAGCGCCTGTTTTTCAGCCCTGTCCAGAATCGCTTTCAGACTTTGAGGTTCCGGCTGAGCCGATAAAGGGATGGACGATGCATCACCGGCCATGGCGGCATCGGGATCGATAGCCGACCCTATGGCCAAACCGGTAGCTGAATCAACATCAGCCTCAAAGCGACCTTCCAGATCAAGAGCCCGAATCATCTCGCCTTCGGAAGAAACAAACCAGCGCTCCAGAGTGTTTTCCAGCTCACGGATATTACCCGGCCAGGGCATCTGCTGCAGGCGTGCCTGCAGATGCATCGGCAGCTGTTTCTGCTGCTGATACTTGCGATTCAGACGACTCAGAATATGCCCCGCCAGTACGGGAATATCCTCACTGCGTTCCCGCAGGGATGGGATATAAACCGGCACCACATTCACCCGATAGTAGAGATCCAGCCGGAACAGCCCCTCTTCCACCATCTCACTGAGCTGACGATTTGTAGCGGTAATCAGCCGGAAACGTGCCTTGCGGGGTTTGACGCTGCCGACCGGGGTAAACTCCCCATCCTGCAGCACCTTCAGCAGCTTGGCCTGCATCGCCTGAGGCAGCTCCCCCACTTCATCCAGAAACAGAGTGCCGCCTTCTGCGCTTTCGATCAGACCTGATTTCCCCTGACGGGATGCCCCGCTGAAAGCACCGGCTTCATAACCGAACATCTCTGACTCAAACAGGTTTTCCGGAATCGCGCTGCAGTTCACCTCAACAAAGGGCTTCTCTTTACGGTCACTCAGTTGGTGAATCAGACGGGCAAAGGCGGTTTTACCAACACCGGATTCCCCCTGAAACAGCACCGCCACCTCGGTATCAGCAATCCGGCGGATCAGCTGAATAATCTCCCGCACCGGACGGCTTTTAAACGCCAACCCAGCCAGCTCTTCACTCTGCTGTGTATCCAGCAATGGCTGCAACAGACGCTGCTGCAACTGCTCGTACTCCTGCTGCAGCATCTGCAAATCGGTCAGATCCCGGGAGAAGCTGATCACACGTTCAATCCCGCCCTGCTCATCAAAGATCGGAAAACCCAGCGCCATCACCTGAAAGCCCTGACTGGTGGACTGCATCAGCTGGACTTCCCGTTTGCGCTTCAGCACCTCAAGGGTCACTGAGGGCGTAAGGATGCCGGACTCCTGCAGTTCCTGAACGGTTTTCCCCACGGCTTCACTAATGGGCAGGCCATAGATGCGATTGAAGTTGCTACTGGCTTTCAGGATCACCCCATCACCATCGGTTACTACGATGTTGTCGGAGGATTTATCCAGAATCATCGCCAGCTCTCTTTCGGAGGAGAGGTCAAAGCCGGATGAGTGTTCAGGCGTCGCGGTCATAAAAACATTATCCGTTAGGGAAACTTAATCGTTAAATCATGCAATTCAATTATGAATCACGATTCAAAAATAAATCAAAAACCTCAAAAAAACAATTCACAAATGAATCAAAAGCACCAAACCAACCATGCAGGCCATTGATTTATAAGGATTTATTATTCTGGCACACCCATTGCAATCCGACCCTCCAGTTTAGAAACACCGTGCAATTTGATTAGCGAAACCGCACAAACACTGGAGCGAGATAATGCCAAAAGAACTGAACCAACCTCTGGGTGGAAACGAGATGCCACGCTTCGGCGGACCAGCCACCATGATGCGCCTGCCGACTCAGGAAGGCACTGAAGGGCTGGATGCCTGCTTTGTCGGCGTACCTCTGGATATCGGCACCTCCAACCGCCCCGGTGCGCGTCTGGCTCCTCGTCAGATCCGAGATGAATCCCGCATGCTGCGTCCTTACAACGTAGCGACCCGTGCTGCGCCATTCGACAGCCTGCAGGTTGCCGATATCGGCGATGTCGCCATCAACACCTTCAACCTGCTGAAAAGCATGGACATCATTGAAGAAGCCTACGACGAGATTATTGCTGGTGGCTGTAAGCCCCTGACACTGGGCGGTGACCACACCATCGTGCTGCCGATCCTGCGCGCCCTGAAAAAGAAATACGGCAAGATCGGCATTGTTCACATCGATGCCCACGCGGATGTTAACGATCACATGTTTGGCGAGAAGATCGCCCACGGCACTCCGTTCCGTCGCGCCCTGGAAGAAGATCTGATCGATGGCGACCGTGTCGTACAGATCGGCCTGCGCGGTACGGGTTACAGCGCTGAAGATTTCGACTGGCCCCGCGCACAGGGTTTCCGTGTCGTTCCTGCTGAAGAGTGCTGGCACAAATCCCTTGAGCCCCTGATGGCAGAAGTGCGTGAAAAAGTAGCGGGCGGCCCGGTTTATATCAGCTTTGATATCGACGGCATCGACCCCGCGTATGCACCGGGAACCGGAACCGCTGAGATTGCAGGTCTGACCGTGCCTCAGGCGCTGGAAGTGGTTCGCGGTTGTCGCGGACTGGATATTGTTGGTGGAGATCTGGTAGAAGTGTCCCCGCCTTACGACACCACAGGCAACACCGCACTTCTGGGCGCGAACCTGCTGTACGAAATGCTGTGTGTGCTGCCGGGCGTTCACTACCGCGACTGATTCGAAAAATCATAACGCACGCTCTGCAGTTCATCTGCTTAAACGCTGATGGCGTTTACCGCGCCCCGCTTTTTACGGGGCGCGATTTACAACGATAACAACAGATCAACACTACAATAAAGACAACAGGATTCCCCTATGAGTGTAAATCTAGATAAAACAGAAGCCAGTCAGGTTCTGCTGGATCAGACCGGTGATGTTAACGAACATTTCAGCCGAAAGGATTACCTGAAGTTCATCATCCCTTCCCTGATCGGCGTACTTTTCTTCCTGACGCCTATCTTTGTGGATGGCAAGGTGACCATCGGCATGGGTGTGATTGCCGATTTCTTTAAAGCTCTGCTGAAAGAAGACCTGCCACTGATTACCGTTGCCCTGCTGAGCTTCTCGGCACTGGTATCTGTGATTGTTTCCTTCCTGCCGGAAACCGAGAAACTGAAAAACAGCGCCCTCGGCTCTATTTTCCGCGTCAGCCTGCCTTGGTTAACTCTGCGTGTTCTGGGTGCTGCTTTTGTCATCCTGACCTGGCTGGAAGTTGGCCCGGAATGGATCTGGAACCGTAATACCGGCGGCGTGGTCATGTACGATCTGGCCCCGGCACTGATCACCTTCTTCTTCTTTGCCTCTTTGCTGCTGCCGCTTCTGGTGGACTTCGGCCTGATGGAGTTTATCGGCACTCTGGTACGTAATGTTTTCCGTAAAGTATTCCGCCTGCCGGGTCGCTCTTCCATTGATGCGGTCGCCTCCTGGATCGGCTCCGGCACCGTAGGTGTACTGATCACCACTCAGCAGTATGAAGGTGGTTTCTACTCCAAACGCGAATCCGCAGTGATCGCGACCAACTTCTCCATCGCATCCATCGCTTTCAGCCTGGTTGTGGCTGACTTTATCGGTATCGGCCACCTCTTTATCGAGTTCTACGCCGCAGTACTGGTTGCTGGCTTTACCGCAGCCATTATCACACCGCGTCTGCCACCACTGAGCTGGAAGAAAGATGAATACGCTGAAGGCGTTGGTAAACAGATTAAAGAAGATGTGCCGGGTGATGTATCTCTGTACAAGTGGGGTCTGCATCAGGCAGTTGTCCGCGCCCAAAAAGCACCGGGCTTTGGTCAGCTGATCAAAACCGGCCTGCACAATGTGGCGGATATCTGGTTTGGTCTGCTGCCACTGGTTATGGCGATTGGTACGCTGGCAATGGCGCTGACGGAATACACCCAGATCTTCACCTGGTTGTCCGCACCGTTTATTCCACTACTGGAAATACTGCAATTGCCGGAAGCGGCTAAAGCAGCACCTGCGCTGCTGGTTGGTTTTGCGGATATGTTCCTGCCTGCCATCGTTGGTAAAGGCATTGAAAGCGAACTGACCCGCTTTGTGATCGCAGGTGTCTCCATGACCCAGCTGATCTATATGTCTGAGGTGGGTGTACTCCTGATCAAGTCCAAGATCCCGCTGAATTTGCTGGAACTCTTTGTGATCTTCATCCTGCGCACCCTGATCACCCTGCCAATTATCGCAGTGCTGGGTCACTGGCTGGTGGGCTGACACCCAGCCAAGAACATCGCTACACATATCCCTCTATACAGCTCAGGGATCAGATCCAGCGGGATCTTTTCCCTGAGCACACTGTCTCACTTGAGGCTGACTGCTCCCGTTAGCATTTCAGTCGTTGCAAAAGCCTGTGGCAAAGAACGGTCAATTCTCGACTCAGGCTTTTGCTTTTTTTATCTGCACTGAATCACCCTGTTTTCTGCCAATAAATCACGGCATAGCGCAAAATAAATCCATTCAGAACACACGCAGGCAACAAAACCCCTACGTTTTCTACAAAGATTTATTTTTATCTTGCGCGACTTTAGTAGAAAATACGCGGCCAGAAAAAATAACGGGCAGCCGGGTCCATTCCCGCCGGACTGCACCGACCATAAGAAACAACCATTGGAGATGGCTCAGCGTGGACAAAATTGTTAAGGGCGTTCTGAATTTTCGTCAGCACGTATATCCCGAACACAAGGATCTGTTTGGAACCCTGGCCTCGGGTCAAAGCCCTGATGTTCTCTTTATTACCTGTTCTGATTCCCGTATCGATCCGAATCTGCTGACTGGTACCGTTCCCGGCGATCTGTTTATCTGTCGTAACGCCGGCAACATTATCCCGCCGCACAGTAATGAAACCGGTGGCATGACCGCTTCCGTTGAATATGCCGTTGCTGTTTTAGGCGTTCGCCACATCATCATCTGCGGCCACACCGACTGTGGCGCTATCAAGGGCGCACTGGATATGAACGCGCTGGATGGTCTGCCGCACGTTAAAGAGTGGCTGGGTCACTGTCGTTCTGCCATGGAGATCGTTCGCGAGCGCCACGATATCGGTCACAGCGAGTGCATCGGCGCAGAACACCTGGACGAAGCGATTGAGCAGAATGTTCTCCAGCAGGTTCAGCATATCCGCACCCATCCTGCGGTAGCGGCGAAACTGGCAACCGGCAAGGTGGATATCCACGGCTGGATCTACAATATCAAGACCGGTGGCGTTCGCTGCTGCGGCCACAACGACACTGAATTTCAGTCCTTTGAACAGCAGTACGCGGAAGTGATTGATCGGGTTAAAGACTGATCCTGCGCTTAGCAAAATCCTTCAGGAACAGGGGCTTACCCTGTTCCTTTCTCCATCTTAAGCAGAATAATTTTTATCTCTTCAGAAATTAAGGCATAATAGTGCGCCTCTTTTTCGCTGAACCAACCCCGCTGTCAGGTACACCTTAAACCTGCCAGACAACAGACCGCCCACAAGGGGCAGGTTGGTTATGACAAACAGCTTTATTTTCAGCCCGTACTTTTTGTCAGCGACCTTATCCAAGATGGATCGGGTCTTGCTGCTATTGTTTTTAAAGTTTCTTGATTCGGACAAAACATTCCCGAATTAAGAACATCTAAGAACGGGTTGTCAGTCGGGCTGCTATATAAAACGGAGAGCTACCGTAATGAAATTTGCTAAAGTCACCATCGTAATGGGTTCTCAGTCTGACTGGGCCACCATGCAGGAAGCCACCAAGCCTTTAGAAGCGCTGGGTGTTGAATATGTTGCTGGTGTTGTTTCTGCCCACCGCACCCCACAACGACTGGTTGAGTTTGCAACCCGCGCCCACGAAGAAGGTACCGAAGTGATTATCGCTGGTGCCGGTGGCGCAGCTCACCTGCCGGGCATGATCGCAGCAGAAACCCACCTGCCGGTTGTTGCTGTACCTGTTGCCAGCCGTCACCTGAAAGGTATGGACAGCCTGCTGTCTATCGTTCAGATGCCTCGTGGCGTTGCAGTATGTACTCAGGCGATTGGTGAAGCCGGTGCTTATAACGCTGGCCTGATGGCCGCTCAGATGCTGGCGATGAAAGACGAAGCCCTGCGTGAGCGCCTGATCGAATTCCGTAAGAAGCAGACAGACGGCGTGGCCTTCGAACTGGTCACTGACTGATCTTCTGCAGCGGGCGCTTTGGCGCCCGCTTGTCGTTAAAGGCTTCAGAACGCCACCGCGCTCAGCCTGAGACCGCCGTGATAAAGGTTTTAGAATGCAAAGCATGAGAACTCATGCAAGTTTGAGGATTGACGTATGAAAGTTGCCGTTGTCGGTAGCGGCCAGTTGGCCCGCATGATGGCATTGTCTGCTTGGCCTATGGGCATTCAGTTCAGCTATCTGGTGCAACAGGGTGATTCCCTTGACCCGATCACAAGCCTTGGCGACGTGATCTACGACGAGGATTACCCGGAAGCGGAAGCTCTGTACAAAGCACTGGGCGAACCTGATGTGATCACCGTTGAAAAAGAAGCGGTAGATACAGATCGTCTGAAAGCACTGCAGGCGTTCTGCCCGGTTTATCCTGATCCGAAAATGCTGGAAACCTGCCGTCACCGTGGCCTGGAAAAAAGCTGGGTGAACGAGCAAGGTGTTGATGTTGCTCCTTACCGTCGTACCGGTAACCGTCAGGAGATTCTGGCGGCACTGGAAGAGATCGGTTATCCGGCGATTCTGAAAACCTGCACCGGCGGCTACGACGGTTACGGCCAGTGGCGCATCAAGAGCGCAGACGATGCTGCAGCTCTGGAAGAAGACGTGTGCAATCTGGACTGCGTACTGGAAGGTTTTGTTACCTTCAAACGCGAAGTCTCCATGATCGCGGTACGCAATGCCGAAGGCGAAAGCCGCTTCTACCCGCTGACTGAAAACCTGCACCGCGACGGCACGCTGCTGACCTCTAAGGCTCCGGCTCCTAACCTGACTGCAGAACTGCAGCAACAGGCGGAAGAGATCGCTAACAAACTGCTGGCGGCATCCAACTACGTGGGCATTCTGGCGATTGAATTCTTTGTCACCGACCTTGATGGCAAAGAGCACCTAGTCGTTAACGAGATGGCTCCTCGCGTGCACAACTCGGGTCACTGGACACAGCTGGGCTGCATCAGCAGCCAGTTCAACAACCATGTGCGTGCTATCACGGGTCTGCCACTGGGTAACACTCAGGCGATGAAGATCACCGGCATGGTGAACCTGCTGGGCGTTGAGATGGACAACAGTGTTCTGGTCAACAGCGACCAGCAGCTGCACGGCTACGGTAAGAGCCTGCGTCCGGGCCGCAAGATGGGTCATATCAATCTGGTCGCTGACAGCTACGAAGATCTGGATGCTCAGATTAACGCTACACTGGCGAAGGTTTATCCGGAAGGCTAAGCCGCTAAACCGGATCCGCCACGGCGTTAAACAAAAAACCGAACTCAATGAGTTCGGTTTTTTTATGCCTGGCACTTAGGAGCATAGGCCTAGGTGCACAGGACCAGAAGCACAGAACAAAATCCTTAGGCTTTAGCCTCCTGATCGGCTTCAGCTTCATCCTGCTCAGAAAGGTTAGTCAGCCCCGGCAGATGAAAATCAAAGTCATAGAAGTGCTGTTCAGCCTCTTCGATACGGATCTTCATGCAGCCTTTCAGCCCTTCCAGTTCGCCGGTGGCGGAGTCCGGTACAACTTCGAGAATCAGCTGGTCATAACCCCGATCCATCAGGCCGAAGTGCTGCAGGACAAAGCTACCGCTTTTGCCGCATAACGAACCGGTTACCTGCTCAATGGCAACATAGCCAGCAGAACCCTTAGTGGGTGTCAGCGCACTCAGCATCTCGCCTTTACTGATTGCTGCCAGTTCGCCAAAGAACTCTTTATCAATCGACATACGACCCAGCGCCATGCCATCAGCACCTTCGGCATAGTTATCAAGACGGTTAAGGGCGACGTTAAATTTTCCGCTGATCTGCATAGCACTATCCTTAAAACTCTGTCCAAAAGGTTAAGCCGGTTCACGCTGGCTAAAAAAACAGCGCACAGCATTGCCCAAACCCTACCCCAGCGCAAGGTCTTGGCTTAAAGCCTGCTAAAAAAACCTTGTGCAAGCTCAATCCTCCGGTAGCTGATTAAAAGCTTCCCGCTTAGACTCAAACCACACCTGCATGGCAGCGGGATCAGACATCAACTGCTGCATCTTCTGCATCGCTTCAAGATGCGCTGAATCCTGCTGTTGATACATTTCGATTCCGTGCTGCTTACTCATCTCTGCAATCTGCTCAAAGGTTTCGGCATGGAAGAGCTGATCACAAGCACCACCCAGCTCTTTGCAACTCATGGTTTTCATCGGGGACTCCTGAAAAAGCTATACATTGACCTTGTAGTTTAGATCACGCACTTCATCGCCGGTCATTCCACGAAATCCCCACTGATAGGTCTCCTGTTCCTTAATGGTTATTTCGATATCAACCGGTGAAATACCCAGTTTGGCCTCGATCTCCTGAAAAAGCGCTTTGATCAGCGCCTTCTGAGTTTCCGGCTTGCGGCCTTTCATCATATTAATTTCGATAACGGTATAAGCCGGTGACCGATCAGAGGGATAGTAGAAATCATCCGCTTCAAGAGGGACAAAACGCTGAGCACGTTTGCCTTCCGGCATTCCCAGAACAGACTGCATGCAGCCATGAATCACATCCGACAGCCGGGCTTTAATAGGGTTAAGCTGCTCTTTAATGCCATATACAACAATCACACAATTCTCCTTCCAGGCTACCTGCAGACAAAAAACGGCCAGCTTATGCTGACCGTTTTTTCGGGCAAATTCTATTGGCCTTTAATAAGGGGGATTCAGAAACACGGACAAGATCAGGCCGCCATCATGAGACGGGAGCCATCTGATCTGCCCATCGTATCCGGTAATACAAGCCGGTGGCCGCTACAAAACCTGTGATCGCCAGCCCCAGCCAGATCAGATCGGTATTCAGCTCAGGGACCGACAACAAACCACCAATCAGCAGATGCCCGAGAAACGCTGCGACACCACCGATGCAGGAATAAAAGCCGTAGTAACTGCCTAACTCTGACTTATCGCAAAACCTCGGCACACTGGATGCCAATAGCGGCATCACCAGCATAGAACCCAGACTGAAGGTGACCGCAAAACCGATAAAACTGAGTCGCGGATCAAAGCTGAAAACCTGAGTAAACCAGAGAAAAGAACTTCCCATCAGCAGCAGTCCCAGCCCCATAGTCCGGCTGCGACCGATCCAGGAAGGCACAAAACGATTCACCGGCATCTGAAGGAAAATCCCCAGCACCGAGGAGATCATAAAGACCAGCGTGATCACCTCAGCACCCAATCCTCTGGCCTCAACCTCATGGGGCAATGAGAGATAGAGCTGATGAAAGAAGAGATGAAAGCCACAGGCAAAGGTCACAAAACCGATGAAAGAGCGATTCTGCAGCATACGCAGCCACTGTCGCCAGAACGGCTCGCCCGCCTGACGTTTCTGCTGTGACGTCAGCTCGGGCAGGTAAGCCCACTGGATCAGCAACAAGAGTGCAAACAAACCAGCAGCAGCAAGCCCCACCCAGAAAAAATCCAAGCTCAACAGAGCCACGCCCACCAAAGGCCCCATAAACATACCCGCCTCACTGCTCCAGTTTTGCAGGGCAAAGATGCGGTCACGCCGCTCCGCATCCGGTGCTTCATGGGCCAGATAAGCGTTACTCGATGGGGTAAACAAGGCACCGGCAAACCCTGTCAGGAAGGCTCCTAACAGCAGAAATACAAACTGTCCGGCTACCGCCAGCAGCAGGAAACCAGCAATCCGCACCAGACAGCCCAGCAGGATCAGTCGCTTGTAGCCGAGGTAATCCCCAAGGGTGCCGCCTACCAGAAACAGCCCCTGCTGACTCAGCACCCGAAGGCCGATAACAAGACCAACATGCCAGGGGCTAAGCCCAAGATTACGCTGCAGGTGATCCGCCAGAAACGGCAGTAGCATGTAGAAACCGAGGTTGAAGCTAAAGCCATTCAGTATGAGCACACGGCCTGCGGCAGAAACCTGTTTCAACTCACGGTAGAGATAGGCCGGATTCATGATGCCAGCGAAACCGACTGCTGCATCAGACGACGTCTCGGGGTACGGACAAAGGGAATACCCTGCTGATCATAAGCCAGTTCTGCCTTAACGCCGTAGACCTCTTCCACCAGATCCGCGCTCAGCACTTCGGCAGGAGCGCCCTCTGCCAACAGCTTGCCACCCTTCAGAACCAGCAGATTGTCAGCATATTGCGCAGCCAGATTCAGGTCGTGCAGTATCATCACAGAAACCCAATGCTGCTGATGGGTTTGCTGGTCCAGATGATCCAGCATCACCTGCTGAAAATGCAGATCAAGGGCACTGACCGGCTCATCAAGCATCAGGATTTTAGGGTTTCGCATCAGTGCCTGTGCAAAGAGAATCATCTGGCACTGTCCGCCACTCAAGGTGCGCACATCACGTTGTGCCAGATGCAGAAGGCCGATCTGATCCAGAGCTTTAAGCGCCTTTTCAATCAGAGAGTCTGCCAGCTTCAGAGACAAAGCATTCAACTGCCCCAGTAGAACCACCTCCAGCACCGTAAGCCCGATATCCAGACGGATATCCTGCGGCATATAGCCAAAACGCTGCCGCCAAGGGTTCAGATTACGGTAATCAAGATGTTCAGAATCAAACAGCACCTCGCCGGATTGGGGTTTAATATCACCGAACAGCACTTTCAGCAGACTGCTTTTACCCGTGCCGTTTGGGCCAATGATCACGTGGGTTTTACCCGCTTCCAGTGTAAAACTCAGCTGATCCGCCAGCACCAGATCACCAAACGCCAGAGACAGATTTCGGACTTTCAGCATCAGTGCGCCCTCTTACCAATAATCATCCAGAAGAAAAACGGCACACCAATAATGGCGGTGACAATACCAATCGGAAAAAGCGCACCCGGCACCAAGGATTTGGACAGCACAGAGGCACTGGAAAGCAGAAATGCACCAACCAGAAAAGAGAGCGGCAGAAAATAGCGCTGATCCTCCCCCACCAGCATGCGGGCAATATTCGGAGCAACAATGCCGATAAAACCGATAATGCCAACAAAACTGGTGACGGTTGCTGTCATCACGGCTACAAGGATCAGAGTTTTCAGCCGAAGCTGCGCCACATTCACACCCAAACTTTTAGCACGTTCTTCACCCAGTCGCAGGGCGGTCAGTTTCCAGGCATCCCGCATCAGAAGCAGCATGCATACCAGCGTCACACCCGCAGTAATGCCGACATTCAGCCAGGTTGCCTTGGTCAGACTGCCAAACAGCCAGAACAGGATCTGCTGGCTAAGCTCTGGCGAAGAAACAAACTGTACCAGTGACAGCAGCGACTGAAACAGAAACAACAAAGCAATACCGGCCAGAATCAACTGACCCGAGGTGATATGACGCATCATCGCCAGCCCGAACAACAAGCCCGCCGACAACATACAGCAGACAAAAGCGCCAATCGGCACCGCAAATTCAGCATTAAAACCAAGAGAGCCAACATAGAGCATAAGCGCCGCACCGAAGCCCGCAGCGGCTGCCATACCTAAAGTGTAAGGGCTGGCCATAGGGTTATTCAGCAGCGTCTGCATTTCGGCACCGCCAACCCCCAATACACCACCCACAATCAGGGCCATCAAAGCAATCGGCAAACGCAAATTGGTGACGATCACCTCTGCCGTGCCCGAGACCTCAACCGGCAAGCCCAGCAACTTGAGCAACACATTAACCACATCGGAAATGCCCAACAGGGAAGGGCCGGTGGCAATATCCATCACAAAAGAACTGAGCAGAATAGCGCTCAGCCCGATGAGAATCAGGCCTCGACGGCTTTCCTGCTGTCGCTGCTGGTGAAGAGTTTCGGAAAGGGTGGAGCTGCTCATTAGAAGAAAATCCAATTGATAATAATTTGCATAAGCATTTTATTTAAATATAGAATCCAGACAAGCAATTTCAGGCCTTTAACCCTAGAGGTCTTCGCAAAAATTAATCAATTTCCCCATATAAAACAGAACACTAGGAAAACAGATGCTGCAAAAACTGCTCGCACTTACCACGCTGATATTATCTACCGCCAGTTTTGCTGATGCGGTGACAGTTAAGGATGTGCTGGACCGGGAAGTTAGTTTTAATGCCCCAGCCCAAAGGGTTGTGGTGGGATTTTATCCGGAAGATTACATGGCAATCGGCACAGAAGCGGCTTATGACAAGGTCGTAGGGATGTCGAAATATATCTGGCAAGCGCGTCCTGCCAACTGGGAAATGTATGTCAAACATCGCCCGTCTCTGGATCAGATTCCGGGCATTGGCCGTGTGGATACCAAAACCTTCTCCGTGGAGAAAGTCATCAGCCTGAACCCCGACGTGCTGATGCTGGCTGACTGGCAGTACAAAGGACTGGGCAGCGATATCGCACGCCTTGAGCATGCAGGTATCAAGGTGATCGTGGTGGACTACAATGCCCAGACTCTGGAGCGTCACGTGAAGAGTACTGAGCTGATCGGTGTTATTACCGGACAGGAAGAACGTGCGGCTAAAATCGCAGATGAGTACCGTAAAAACCTCGAAACCATCACTCAGCGCATCGAAGAGGCAGGACTGCCCACACCGAAAATTTACACCGAATACGGCAGTGCCGGTGTCAATGAGATCGGTTATACCTTTGGCAAAAACATGTGGGGCGCTATCTCCAAAATGGCCGGTGGCGACAACATCTCCGCACCTTATGTGGAATGGTGGGGCAAGCTGAATCCGGAGCAGATTCTGGCGGCGAATCCGGACATTATCGTAATGACAGGTTACGAAAGTGCCGGTAGCAAAGACGGCATGATTATGGGTCAGGGTGTCGATGAGGCGGAAGCCAAAGTCCGTCTTGAAGGATTTAAAAACCGTCTCGGCTGGTCAAGCCTTAAAGCTGTGCAGAATAATCGTCTTTTCGGGGCTTACCACGGTGCCTGCCGAACAATTATGGACGGTGCCATGCTGCAGTTTTACGCCAAAGCGATGTATCCGGAATTGTTCGGTGATCTGAACCCAGAAGCAGCATACAAAGACTTTTATCAGAAATATCTGCCGGTCGTACCGGAAGGTACCTTTGTGACTCAGCTGTAAGGCTTTATCACTACTGGCGATACCTCATCAGCTTCAGACTAATCTGAAGCTGATACCTTCTCTGCCGACTTGCCTGAGGCCCCCTGTTCCAGCAACACTTTCAGAATCGGCAATTCAAAATGCCGCTTGGCGGTGATGGCGTAGAAGTTTTCGATCACGCCTTCTAAAGTGCAATATTTTTTCAGCAGACCGCTTTCGATCTCATCCTGTACCACAACCTCCGGCACCACAGTGACACCACCGGAATCCCGCGCCATCAAACGCAGCATCGCCATATCATCCACTTCGGCATAGGGCGAAAAGTCCAGTCCGTGCTGCTGACAATACATATCAAACTGCACCCGAATATCACTGCTTGGCCCCGGCACCAGCACCTTCACTTTGGGCAGATCCTGCGGAAAGCTCAGCTGCTTAAAGGCAGCTGTATCCGGCCCCACCAGACAAACACTCTGCCGCGCCAGCAGCTGACAGCGCCAGGGCAACGTCGAGTCTGACGCCACCGCTCGGTTGGAGAGAATCAGATCCAGTTTGTGCACTTCCAGCTGTTCCAGAAGATCTTCCAGCGCAGACGAATGCAGCACCAGCTGAACCCCCTCCTGCCCGATCACAGGCTTAAGAAAGTTCTCCTGAAAGTTTCTCGACAGGGTCGCCACTGCTCCCACTCTAAGACGCTGCAATCGCTTAAGACCACCGCTCTCCATCATGGAGAGCATCTCAGAACCCAGACTGAAAATACTCTCGGCATACTCTAAAACCAGATGGCCGGTTTCTGTCAGCTGAAGAGTGCGCCCCTGACGGTCAAACAGCTTCTGCCCCAGCTGTTCTTCCAGCTGCTTAATCTGGGATGACAGAGCCGATTGGGAGACGTGCATCTGCTGAGCCGCCCGGGTCAAATTGCCCTCTTTGGCCACGGTCCAGAAGTAATACAGATGACGAAAATTCAGATCACGCATAACACTCTGCCCTCTGGCTTTTAATTTCGGCGGCACAACAACCGTGGTACAAGAATCGTTCTTTTTTTAAGAACATTTAGTAAAGAACTATATATTTTACAAAAGTAGCCCGCCAGCCAAAAATGCAGCCATTGAAACACCTGAGGCCGTTAAAGCCTCAGCACAGTATCCCTAACCGATTCATTACCCAGAGCAGGTTTGGTTATGTCATCTACATTTTTGTCATCGCTACTGAGTGGCTGGCTACTGCCGGTTATCTTTTTCACCGCTTTCCTGTTAAGTCTTTATCGCCCGGAAAGAGCCTGGTGCATCGCTAAAATCAGCGCCCGGACTGGCCTGATTGCCGCTGCCGTCACCCTGACAGCAACCTTGACCGGGCTGTTAGTATTCAACCTGACAGCTGACCTGCTCAGTGTAACGCTGATGCAGCTGGTGGCTCTGCTCGGCTGGGTGATCACAGGATTTGCCCGTCGCTACCTGCAGGGGGAAAGCCCTCAACAGCACGCCCGATTTGTTCAGGGCATGCTGTTTACTCTGACCAGTGTTGGCTTGTTGATCACCAGCCAGCACCTGCTGCTGATCGCGCTGGCCTGGGCTGGCACCAGCTTTGGCCTGCATCACCTGCTGACCCATTACAAAGAGCGCAAAGCCGCGCAGATTGTTGCTCACAAGAAATTTATCGTCAGCCGGCTGGCTGAGATCGCCATGGTGATCGCACTGGTGCTGATCTACCAGACCGCAGGCACGCTGTCTCTGCCACAGCTGAACGCCTTTATCGCTGACCAACCTGCTCTGCCAGTGGCATTGCACTGGGCTGCGGCTCTGTTTGCTTTGGCGGCGATTCTTAAAACCGCTCAGCTGCCGCTGCATGGCTGGCTGATTCAGGTGATGGAAGCGCCAACGCCGGTTTCCGCGCTGCTGCACGCTGGCGTGGTGAATATGGGCGGCTTTGTACTGATCCGTCTGGCGGAGCTAATCTCGCTGGCTCCGGTGGCGCAGGCGATGCTGGTGATCGTGGGTAGCTTAACCGCCGTGCTGGCAGGTCTTGTGATGATGACCCGCATCAGCATCAAAGTACGTCTGGCCTGGTCTACCTGTGCGCAGATGGGCTTTATGCTGATGGAGATAGGTTTAGGCCTGTACGAACTGGCGCTGCTGCATCTGTTGGCTCACTCGCTGTATAAAGCCTACGCCTTCCTGAGCTCCGGTGAGACCGTTGCCCAAAGCCGTATCGGTGACTTCTTCAGTAAGGATAAAAAACGCCATGTGCTGCTGAGCACCCTGTTCAGCCCGCTGCTGACACTGGCCGTGGTGAGTGCCTCCGTGATGCTCTGGCAGCAGTTTGCCCCCGGACTGCATCTGTCTCCGGTGGTAACGCTGATTCTGGTACTGGGGCTGACACCGCTCTTCTGGCAGGAAAAAGGCCTAAGCCTATCCGCATTTATCACAGGTGCGGTACGTGTCGCCCTGCTGACTCAGCTCTATCTGATCTGGCACCTGCTGTTCGCCCAGCTTGCGCCAGCAGCAGGCATCGCTTCTCAGACTCTGATGGTCTGGGTTGCGATCAGTTTTATCACCCTCTACGGACTACAGACCTGGATTCGCCTCTGGCCGGAAGGTCGTGTTTCCCGTCGACTCTTCCCATGGGCGTTCAACGGCTTCTATCTGGATGAAACCTTTACCCGCCTGACCTTTAAGTACTGGCCGGCTCGCCTGAGCCCGCTGCAGGCTGAAACCCGTTTTAACCGCCGCAATAGTGGTTCACGAAAAGGTTCAATTACAACAGACAGTGCAATTACCGGAGAACAGTCATGAACGCGCCGTTAAAAACCGACTCCCGGCAACAAAACGCTGCATTGCTGCAGGCTATTCAGGCAGCAACAGACAGTATCGCGCCAACCTGGCCGCTGGATCGTATGATTGCGGTAAATCCTTACTGGGAACAGATCAGCGAGCACTTTAATCAGGTAGCGGAAAAGCAGGCCAAACTGGCGGGTTCTGCCATGACCCTGCCGCTGTCTTACTATCAGAAGCGCTGGATCGACGGCACCATCAAGCCGGTTCATCTGGAGCAGGCACTGGCAGAATTCAGCTCTGAACAGGCTGCAGCAAAAAAGCCCTTTGAAGCCCTGACCACAGAACAGGCGATTGCCGGACTCGCCCAAAGCGACAAGGCTCCGGTGCCGCCGCCACTATTGGGAGATACGCTGGATCAGATGCGGGATCTGCAGCATGAACCCGCCTGGTGCGACACCATCACCTTTCAGGTTTCTCAGTTCTGTGCCGCCTGGTTCGATGAGGATCAGGCTGACTGGCATCCGGGTCAAAACGAGGCCACAGGTCACGGCTCTCTCTACAAAAGCTGGCGTAAGACTCTGACCCGGGATCACAGCGTTGCCCTGCTGATGAAGGCTCCGGGCATTGCTGCCAAAGCAAAAACTCTTTCAGAAGATCCCGTTCAGCAGATTGCCGATACCCTGCATAACCTTCAGATCCCGGAAGAGCTTTGGCCGGAGTATCTGCAGGCGGTGCTGATGCGTATCAGCGGCTGGGCATCCTGGGCTGCGTACCTGCGCTGGCAGGCTCGTCTGGAAGGCAAAGAGGACAACACCCTGACCGATCTTTTGGCCGTGCGCCTTAGCTGGCAGCAACTGATCGATGACGGTCAGCGCCAGCAAGGTTCTGTCTGGCAACGCTGGCAGCTGCAGTGGCAGGAGCATCTGAAGCAACATGGCTCGCTGAATCCGCTGAACCGCATCTGGCAACGCGCCCATGAGATCAGCTATCAGCAGCAACTGAGCAAACGTCTGCAGGAGAAACCTCAGCCATTATCTGCCCGCCCAAGCGTGCAGGCGGTGTTCTGTATCGATGTGCGCTCTGAGGTTTTCCGCCGCCATCTGGAAGCCCAATCCGATGAGATTCAGACACTGGGCTTTGCCGGATTCTTCGGCATGCCGGTGAGCTACACGCCGCTTGGCACAGAGGCAACACGACCTCAGTTGCCGGGGCTGCTGGCTCCGGCACTGCACATTACCGACAGCTGCGGCAATGCGGTTAAGGATCATAAGATCGTGCACAAGCGCCGTTCAAACCTGAATAAGCTAATGAGCTGGCAGCCGTTTAAATCCGTCCCCGCCTCCGCCTTTACGCTGGTGGAAACACTGGGACTGAGCTATGCCGGTAAACTGATCCGTCGCAGCCTGCCCGCTCAAAATGATCTGGCTACCGGCAACCGCTTGGGGCTGGATAAAGGCTGTGATCTTCAACCGTCACTGGCAAGTTCCGGTGCGGATCTTGCCCTGCAAACAGAACTGGCGAAAAAAGTACTCACCGGAATGAACCTGACTCAGGGTTTAGCGCCTCTGGTACTTTTGGTCGGTCATGGCAGCCAAAGCCATAACAACCCGCAACGGGCGGGACTGGATTGTGGTGCCTGCTGTGGTCAGACCGGCGAGGTGAACTCCCGTGCGCTGGCCAAACTACTGAACGATACCGAAGTGAGAACGCAACTGGCAGATCAGGGCATGACGATTCCTGCGACCACACACTTTGTCGCCGCCCTGCACAACACCACCACAGAAGAGATCAGCCTGTTTGATCAGCAGCAGATTCCTGAATCTCATCAGTTGGCTGTAAATAAACTGCTGCAACAGCTGGCCGCTGCCGGTAAACAAGCCCGTCAGGAACGGGTACCGTCACTGGGACTTGCTGACCTTCAGGATCAACCGGAGAAACTGACTAAAACCATCAAACAGCGGGCGAACGACTGGGCACAAACCCGCCCTGAGTGGGGGCTGACCAACAACGCCAGCTTTATTATCGCGCCACGCTCCCGCACACGGGGCATCAAGCTGGATGGCCGTAGTTTTCTGCATGAATACTCACCTCAGAAAGATCCGGAAGGCGCTTTGCTGGAACAGATTATGACCGCCCCTATGGTGGTGACCCATTGGATCAATATGCAGTATTTCGCCTCGACCGTAGACAACACCCGTTACGGCAGCGGCAATAAAACCCTGCACAATGTGGTTGGCGGTCGCCTTGGCGTGTTCGAGGGTAACGGCGGTGATCTGAGAACCGGTCTGGCGCTGCAATCCGTGCATAACGGCGAAGACTGGCAACATGAACCGCTGCGCCTGACGGTGGTGATCGACAGTGATCGGGTAACGATTGAGACGATCCTGAGCAAACACGATACCCTGCGCCAGTTGGCAGATAACCGCTGGCTCTATCTGGCGCGCTTTACGCCGATGGGTATCGAGTTTTATCAGGGTGAAGGCAAATGGTTTGTCAGTTGCTGAGACTCAGCTGCTGATGTTTAACTGGGGACATTAGCGCTGCCACTAACGAAAAAGCCCCGAAGCTTTTATATGAGTATAAAGGCTCCGGGGCTTTGTTTGTTCTGCTTTTATTTTGTTTTGTTTGGCTTAACCGCGACGGGCGGGCTTTCTGCCTTTAGGGGCAGCACCTTTACCGGCACCGGTTTTACCCGCGCTCTTCCCTGAAGCTTTAACTGCGCCCTTACCCTTGCCTTTTGCAGCAGCCGCTGCAGCACGGGCGGCGACCTTTCCGGATAACTTACCGCCTTTAACCGCGCCTTTACCGGTGGTCGGTTTTACCGATGCGCGATGGGGTTTACCCGCTGCTCCGGCTTTGTTTCTGCCAGCACCTTCCGCGCGGTTATCACTGCGAACACCGGACTGCTGACCGCGTACAGGTCGTTTGTTATTGCCTGCGCCACCTGCATTCTGACCGCCGGATGATGACTTTCCACCACGGTTATTGCCTTTGCCGCCAGCATTACTGTTGCGGGAATTTTTCGCGCCCTGGCTGCGACGACCTTCCGGTGCTTCTGAACTGGAATCTTCCACCGCTTTCAGCAGCTCGGTCAGTTCCTGTTCAGTCAGATCACGCCAGTCGCCCAGCGCAAGACCTTTCAGGCTGACATTCATAATGCGCACCCGCTCCAGCTTCACCACTTCATAACCGAAGTATTCGCACATACGGCGGATCTGACGGTTCAGGCCCTGTACCAGCGTCATGCGGATCTGGTTTGGCCCTTCTTTCACTACAGGGCATTTCTTGGTCATGGTGCCCAGAATCGGCACACCATTAGCCAGACCTTCCACCGCCTCATCACTGATCGGGCGGTTAACGGTAACCAGATACTCTTTCTCGTGATTGTTACCGGCGCGCAGCACCTTGTTTACCAGATCGCCATTATTGGTCAGGAAGATCAGACCCTGAGAGTCTTTATCCAGACGGCCAATTGGGAAGATGCGGTGACTGTGGCCGACATAATCAACGATATTGTCCTTCTCAGAACCTTCGGTAGTACTGACAATGCCCACCGGCTTGTTCAGCGCGATAAAGATGAAATCATCGTGCTCCGGCGGCTCAATCAGCTGGCCGTTCACCTTCACTATATCGCCGTGGCTGACACGATCACCCACCTGAGCACGCTTGCCGTTGATATACACGTTACCCTGCTCGATAAAACGATCCGCATCCCGACGGGAACAGATACCGCTTTCACTGATGTATTTATTGAGACGGGTGGTGGTGTTAGGCAGCATAAAAACTCATCTTAAAACGGTGACAATCGAAGCCGCTAAGGATATAGAAAAGGCGATAAAATGCCAGTGCGCGCACCGTTCTGACGGTAAAAAGCGACCGACGATTTTCTCAGCGATGCTTATATTGCGTCGGGCAATAACCTCTGGAAACAGAGGAAGGTCTTAGTCTTAGATGTTTGGTCTGGCGGCCGCTGACACGCTTGCGCCAGAGTCTGAAACTTGAGGGTTTAAGGCTGGATTGCATCAGGCTGACAACCGCTTTTTCCGGTAAGCCAAACTGGTGTTCGATGGCTTCAAAAGGGGTCCTGTCTTCCCAGGCCATCTCAATAATGCGGGAGTGTTCATCCGGGGTAAAAGTCATCCGTATCACCTTCTCAAACAAGTGGAGCAGGTGATACGAAAGATGGAGCGATAAGGTTTATGCCATCACAAACTTAAACATCAGCAGCAGGAAGGTTGTGGTTGCCAGCGCCAGCCAGCCGAAGAAACGGGTCACCGCCTCAGAGAGCTGCACACCGATCACAGGGAACAGAATCATCGCCAGAGCCAACAAGGGCAGAAAGCCAAACAGACGACCAGCATAGGAACTGCCCTCACCCACTGCTGGCGGCACCATCTGATAGAGCACCTGATAGATGAGCATCAGAAGAATCGCCAGAATCTGCTGCGCGCCGATCTGACTGTTTGGCGTTAACGTCATATAGGCTAACGCCAGTGTGATAACCATCATCCCTTCAAACATCACGACCTCCTGTCGTTTTAATGTTGAGATCCATCAGGGGAAAAATCCTCAGCTGATAAACGTCTCTAGTTTATAGCCTATGCAGCGACCATTTTCCTCTCTGTCAGCGATAGTGATCAAACAGGCCGTGACGGATCACGATGATGTTATCGCCAGAATGGGTAAACCAAACCTGTTTCTGTTCCCCCTGATACTCAAACTCTGCCAGACAACGCAAACTTGCGCTTCGGCTCCCTGTGGTACTGGTGCTCTCGGCGATATAGCAATCGGAAACTGTCGTCGCTTCGATCCGGCTTTCCGGATAGGGCACAAAGCTCTCTGTAAGCGCCAGAATCAGTATCAGGTTGTAGCCATGAGTGACCGGATTCACATACTTAATGCCCCACTCAAACAGCTCATCACCATGCTGAAAGAAGACATAGAGACCTACGATCAGCAAGGCCATAAAGAACAGCATATAAGCCTGATCCGGCAGAGCAGACATATAGTAAGTATCGCCAAAGGCGACAAGGAGAGAGACCGGCATAAAGCTGATGGAGAAAAACCAGACACTTCCGATGCGAGATTCAGGGTCTTCGCCAAACAACATAATCAGATAGCTGGCGAGCACCATCCAGATAAGGATGCCACCCAGCATCAGCGCATAAGGAGCGAGAAGAATGCTGATTCCGAGCATAAAATCATGCTCACCCTGATACAGAATCCAGCCGCCGATCACCGCGCAAAGCAAGCAGATCACGAAATAAGGCCAAATAAACAGCATGCCCATAAAACGTCGCAGCTGCTTATTGATCGCCTGAGTCACCAATCCAACAGGTGGCTTAAGCGCCGTATTGGCCTGATTGTCTCTCTGAGTATCAATATCCGTGTTCTGCGTATTTGTCATTACCCTATCCCTGTTGCCCACATTTCAACTAACCGGAAAACTGATCTGAAGAACTGCCCAGTCCCTGCTCTGCAAAAGCCTGTTTCAGTTTTGACCAGTCGTAGGAGTAGCCTTTTGCCACTAATCCACTCAGCGCCTCACTCAGCTCTTCTTCGTAGCCATAAATACTGACAAATTCACTCCAGTCGATGCTGTCGATACGGGCCTGACTCAGGCCATGGGCTGCCAGGGTCTCAACCAGCTCAGGCGCAACACCCAGAATATGCTCCAGCAGGGTTTCGCAGTCATAACCGTCAAGATCGGCATCGGCTTCCAGCCCCAGCTTAAACAGATCAGCTACAGCTGCTCTCCAGCGGGCTTTTTCTTCTTCATCATAATTACGGTGATAAAGCAGGGAAGCGATCTGACAGATAGCAGATTCCAGTTCATCATTATGGAAATCAGACGCACCCTTGCCCTTTTCAATCAGCTGTTGCTGGGCAAACTCAAACACCTCGATGCAGGAACGATCATCTTCCGTTGCTACCGTCATAAAGTTCGGCAGATTCAACTCAACCCCCGCATCATATAGCCGGGTCAGCACCGGCATAAAATCCGGATGGCTTAAGTGCATAATCTCCAGATCATTGTTAATACGGGCACTATCATCCGGGCCGTACTTTTCAATCAGCTGCAGCGGGAAATAGAAATCCGCCACCATGCCAGGGCAGTAGGTTTGAGTGAATTCCCCCAGCAGAATATCGAGCAGATCCCGGTCACGGATCATCTCATACTGACGCATCGATTCCATACGGGGCAGATCCCGCTTATCCCACAGCCGACGCAATAGCCGGGATAGCTCCCTATCCTCATTACCGCGCGCTTTCAGAGCGGCCCAGTCTTCGGCCTCTGCCAGCTGGTTCAGGTTTCTTTCTCCAGACATCAATGGGGCTTCCCTAATCAATCGATTATCGGCATTGCCATAGCAGCCGATACATGCCTACAAGCAGACTAAAAACTCTAATTCCAAAAGAGCCGCAACCTTATGAAATTAAAGGAGTTACAACAAGGGAAATAGACAATGTAAGAGCAAAAATGTGACCGGCTTCATCACCTGAAGCCGGTTGTGTGAGATAGGAGATGCAAGGCTAAACCTCTTTTCGGGCCAACAACAGGCCGATTCCGGCACTACTCAGAAAACCAGCACACAGACGGTTAAACAAGGTTCGCATGGCAGGTCGCGCAAACCAGTCCCGAAGAGCAACACCGAAGTAGGCATAACAGGCGATTGCCAGCCACTCCAACAGTAAAAAGAGACTGCCAAGAACAAAAAACTGAGCACCGACACTGGCGCTCGGATCAATAAACTGAGGCAGGAATGCGGTAAAAACCAGAATAGCCTTGGGATTCCCCGCAGCCATCAGAAACTCCCGTCGCGCCAGTCTGAACAGAGAGGTTTCGTTTATCGCTTCACTCTCATCAGCAGACACTTCGGCATGCCAGAGTTGGTAGGCTAACCAAAGCAGATAAAACCCGCCCACAACCTTGATCACCAGAAACAGTAAAGCGGAGGTGTGCAGTACCGTAGCCAACCCCATTGCTGTCAGGGTAATCATGCCGACAAAGGCCAGCAAACGCCCCAACCCTGCGTAACAGGCGGTTCTGAAGCTGTAATGCTTGGCGTTGGCCATCGCCATGAGATTGTTTGGCCCCGGCGTCATATTGAGGGCAAAACACGCGGGGATAAAAATCAGTAGTGTCATCAATGACATCAGCGTTCCTTTATTACCTTATAAGCTTTTAAACCTTTACCGTGCAGCAGGGCTAAGAAGCGAGTGCCCGTTTCTTTTCTGTCTCAGCACAAACGTAAGCCCATGCGGTTTTACCGGATTCAAACACAGCAGCAACACGAACGTACTCTTCCACCTCGTAACGATCCGCCTGAGCCAGTTCTTCCGCTGTAATTTCGAAAACCGTTCCTTCAACCTTATCGTCAGGATTACCGGTGTATTTCAGAATCGGGTGAAACGCCTTACCACTGGTGGCGACAACCGCTTCATCACGAATGCGTACCTCAGACAGGGCATAGCCTGTTAGCGTATCTTTTTCCCCTTTCAGCAGCCGACCGAACGTCTCCTGCTGAACCTGATCAAACTGCAGCGTACCGTACGAAAACAGACGTTCCATTTTTGGTTCCTGAATGACAGATAGAAAAAATTGAGAATAAAAAGTACTAGCCCAACCCAACACCTCTGGCCATGAGCACTGCCAGTAACGGAATCACCAATAGCAACACCACTTCCAGTCGCTTAATCAGAATCACAGGTGCAGGCACACTGAGCGCAGTAGCGGTAGTTTTACGGTGTTTCAGCAGAAAAATCGTTGGGTAGATAGAGAGCAAAGCGATCACAACAAAGAGTGTCACCTTGATATGAAAAATGGGGTTTGCGCTATAAAACTCGGCAGGCTTGCCAACACCCAGCCAAAGGGACAAACCAGCCCCTAAGGTGACAACAGCGCTAAAACCATAGATACCATCAATCACGGCCAGTTTTTTAACAGTGCGGTTATCTAAGGATCTGGCCAGCAGCAGATTTTCCGCTACCAGCATAGACGCCAGCAGGATAAAGCCGACAAAGTGCAGGTATCTTACGAATAACTCTTCCATGGTTGTTCCTTTTCTGAAGGTGCGTTTCCGAAGGCGCTCTTCTGAAGATCATTTCCTGAACAGAAGATAATTCCAAAGCCCGTAACATACCCAGAGTAGATCCGATTTAAAACGTGGCATTTTGTAGGGTTAATGCTCATCTCCGGCATAAACCCACATAGGCTCGGTTTTACCGGCGCGCTCAAATCCCAGCGCCTTATAAAAAGCCACAGCATCGCCATCCGCCGTCAGCATCTGCTGATGAAAGCCTGAGTAAACAGATTGCATCGCCTGCATCATCTTGCGCCCAATGCCAGCGCCCTGATGATCCGGATGCACCAGCATGTGCGGGTAATACACCACCAGATGCCCATCGGAGATCGCATTACCAATACCCACCAACTCGCCATCGATGCGGGCGGTCACTAAAGTGTGTGAATTCTGAAGTGCCGGAATAAGCTGCTCCGGTTTCTCGGCAGATGACCAGCCGTTGGCACGATAAAGGGCAATCACTTCTGCTTCTTCAATGGCATCGTTGAGGGAAATCTGGATATCCATATCGCTCCTTAATTGAGTTATTAACTATCAAATATCATTAGATATTTTATTCTAACCCTGATCCTCTACCCCAAAGTAGTTTTCATTGATTTAACACCATAAATTCTGTGTGTTTACGTCTTTAGTGCCGTTCATCAAAGATACCTTTTATGAGAACATTTACCCGCTTAAGTAGCGAAGCCTCATATTAAAAAAACAACGGGCTGACAACCTTTCAAACAGCGAAATCTGCCTTAAGCCGGCACTCCCCACTGTCGGGTTTTGACATTTCATTAAGACCCATACCGAGTTAACCGCTCACGGAAAGAGAACAACCCATGATCCGAATGAAAAACCTTTTTATTATCCTGCTTGCACTGACCCTGGCTGGCTGCGGCTACAACGACCTGCAACGCCGTGATGAGCAGATTAAAGCTAACTGGTCAGAAGTGCTTAACCAATATCAGCGTCGGGCAGATCTGGTGCCGAATCTGGTACGCACCGTTCAGGCCTTTGCTGCCCATGAGAAGGAAGTCTTTACTCAGGTAACCCAGGCCCGAGCCAAAGTGGGCTCTCTGAATCTGTCCGCCGAGACCATTCAGAACAGCGAACAGCTGGGTAACTTTCAGGCGGCTCAGTCTGAGCTGTCCGGTGCGCTGTCACGTCTGCTGATGGTTTCTGAAAACTATCCGCAGCTGAAATCCGACGGTGCATTCCGCGACCTGCAGGCTCAGCTGGAAGGCACCGAAAACCGTATCGCGGTAGCTCGTAATCGTTACATTAAAGCGGTTCAGGAATACAACATCACGGTTCGCTCTTTCCCCTCTAACCTGACGGCTAAATACTTCGACTTCACCGTGAAACCAAACTTCAGCGTTGATAATGCCGCAGAAATCTCCAAGCCGGTTGAGGTGAGCTTCGGGGGTGATAAGTGAGATATCTGATTGGCTTACTGCTTTTCAGCTGGAGCCTTCTGGCTTCAGCGGAAGCGGTTAAGATTCCCGACTACACGCAGCCGGTTATCGATCAGACCGGCACCCTCACCAAGGCACAGATTCAGGGGTTAACCGCTAAACTGGGTGCTCTGGAAAAAGAGAAAGGCGCTCAGGTCGCCGTGCTTGTCATTGCGGACACCGGCGATGACACCATCGAAGCCCTATCGTTGCAGGTGGTGGAAAAGTGGAAACTGGGCCGTAAAGATGTCGATGACGGCGTACTTCTGCTAATTGCAAAAGAGAGCCGGGAACTGCGTATTGAGGTCGGCTACGGCCTTGAAGGTGCCCTGTCGGATGTGATCGCCAGCCGTATCATCCGTGACTTCATTACACCTGAATTCAAAAAGGGCAACTACGCGGAAGGCATCGATACCGGCATCACCCAGATCATTAATGTGATACAGGGTGAACCTCTGCCGGAACCGGCTAACCCGTTAGATGACCTGCCGGAATGGCAGCGCAGCCTGCTCTATGCTTTCCTGATGGCTCTGGCAATCTCGGCAGTACTGGAAAAAGCAGTGCGCTTGGTGGATATTCCGAATTATGCGGTTAGCGGTACTGCGGCGGTGATCGGATTCGGTGCTTATTTCGTGATCTTTGGCAGTGTTATTTATGCGCTGGCCTGCGCCGTAATGGCCTTTGTGATCCCTATGATCACAGCCAATGGCGGTATGAAGAGTTCCTCCCGAGACAGAGGCAACAGCTCCCGCTCCAGCAGTCGGGGCGGCGGTGGATCTTTCGGCGGCGGCGGTTCATCCGGTAGCTGGTAATCCCGTCAGATCAGGTATCGGGGCTTATAGCTCCGATACCTGTTCTATTGAGTTTCCGCCTTAGTCTCAGTGACCATTTCTTCCAACTGCTCGGCGGCCTTACCACAGAGAAAACAGATCGCTTCCGGATCAGTAGCCTTATCTCCCACATGCAGAATCAGGCCGTTATCTTCTGACTCGATACAAGCTTCACAGATCTCAACCATCATGGTTTGCTCATCAGGATCACGGGCAGACATATCATCCCAGATCACACAGTTTTTCAGCATTTGATCTCTCGCTTAGTTTTTTCAGCTCTGCTGCTGATCTGAATCCCGACCTTCCTGAAAAGCCGGGAGATCCTTTTGCAGCTCACACCAGTTGTTTTTGTAACGGGTATAGATCTGAGCATCGATCTTTACGGGAATCGCCTCGTCAAAACAGGCGATGGCCAGTTCCATCTCATCAAAGCCCGCACCTTTCACACGAAAACCGATGCTGGAGCCACACTCACCACAGAAGGTTCGGGTAGTACCGTTAGGGGCAACATAATCGTTCAGGAGGGATCGGCCAGAAAGCCACGTCAGGCCTTCAACCTCAACCAGAGTTCCGAAGGCTGCACCATGAAACTTGCGGCACATGGAACAGTAACAGTTCGCGGCTTTTTCGCTAAAGACGGTCACGGAGAAGGTCACACCGCCGCACAGGCAAGAGCCTTTATAGTTTTGGGTCATAAGTGTTGGATCTTATAGGAAGAGATGTAAATCAAAAGCCTAGTTCCCACGCTCTGCGTGGGAATAACTAAGCCCATACACTACCACGCGGAGCGTGGGAGCGAGTTATCGGATCTCTCCCTTGTTTTTGCCTTTCTCATACGTTGTCTCAAACTTTTAACATAGGGACCGTCGATTAGTTCTTCAGGTTTAAGGCCTAAAGCACAGTTTGCGATTATTGAGAACGCATTATCACTTAACCTAAAATCAGGCTTTAGCCTTCCTCCAAGTCTAATACCACTCTCCTCAACAGCTGCAAATAATGCTCTTAGAAAGTCCGCTACAGAAGAGCGCTGAGATGATATAGCGGCAGCAGTTAATTCATCGCCAGCCAGTACTTCTGCTTGAAAGGCATCGTCACTAATTTCCGATACAAACTGACTTAATCTAGGCCAGTACTTTAAGTCGAACTGACCACTCAGATTAAGCAGTTTTTCTCTTAAAAAACCGCGATAATGTCCGTTACCAGCCGCTGCATTATCTATGACAGTCGTAATACTGTAATGGTGGTTACTGGAAAAACCAGACTCATTGGATAACGCCCTACGTTCTTCTAATAAGTCTGCCAACTTAGCCGCTAACACTCCTATTTCGTGATTCAAACCCTCATACTTAGACTTTTGGGTTCGATATTCTCTTGCAGACTCAGGATTCCAGTGCGCTGCTGTAGATAAAACTATTTCCAAAAACCTATCGATCTCAGACTGACCAAAATTTGTAGCCAACTCCACGTAAACAGTTTCCATTTCACCACTATTTCTAAGAAGCCTATCTGCCACTTCAACATCGCTTGCCCAGATGGAGTTTTCGATATTGTAGGCCATATCCCTTTTAATAAAGCTTTCACATTGATCTACAAAAAATTTACTCATTCTTGTTACCTATTAAGTAGCCCCAAACCCGACACACAATAATACGAACATGGTCTGACACTGGTATCTCAGTTCCACTTTTATTACGCAAGTTGAGATACCTAATTTTCTTCGCTTGATAGCAATCTGAAGCATGGCCTTCCTATAATTCGTCACAACCGCATGTTAGATTGTTAACTAACTGATTTATGGTGAATTGACAGCCAAACCGGAGGGATTGAGATGGAAAAGCTGGTTGATAATCTCTACGACAAACTCGCTAACGAGGAGGATGCCCGCGCCTGTAAGGACATCAGCCCGGAGGCCTGCAGGGAAGTTCCCGGCAATTTCACCAAGACTCTGTTCAGTCAGTTCCTCACCAAGCTGGGTGATGCCTTCGCCAACCCTAAGGTTGTGCTGCCTGCATTGATGAATCTGGCGGGTGCGCCCTTCTACCTGATCGGTTTTCTGGTGCCGATTCGGGAATCCGGCTCTCTGATTCCGCAGCTGCTGATTGCAAGCTATGTCCGCAAAATGGCGATCCGAAAAACCGCCTGGGTACTCGGCTCTGCGATTCAGGCACTCTGTATGTTCGCTATCGCATTGAGCCTTTTCTACCTGACCGGTGATGCCGCAGGCTGGACGGTGATCGCCCTTCTGGTGGTTTTCAGTCTCGCCCGTGGCTTGTGCTCGGTTGCCTCCAAAGATGTCACCGGAAAGACCATCCCTAAACCCAAACGCGGTCGTTTAAGCGGATTAGCCTCAAGTATGGCGGGCGGTATCACACTGGTTGCTGGGGGACTCCTGTACTTTAAAGGCCAGTCCGACGGCGCGGAAAATGATCTGCTGTTCTACGCTGCCTTTATCGGCATTGGCGGCGCGCTGTGGTTGCTGGCAGCCTTGTTGTTCTCTCGTGTGATAGAAGAACCCGGCGAAACCGATGGCGGTAAGAACGGTTTTCTCCATGCTCTGAAAAAGCTCAGCTTGCTAAAAACCGATAAGCCCTTCCGACACTTTGTACTGACGCGCTCCCTGCTGCTCTGCACAGCCTTGTCGGCTCCCTATTACGTGATTCTTTCCGGTGAATATCAGTCAGTAACACTGGCGCTGGGCATCTTTGTGATTACCAGTGGGCTGGCGGGGCTGCTTTCAGGGCCTTTCTGGGGCATGTTTGCCGATCATTCCAGTCGGCAGGTGATGATCGTTTCTGCCCTTATCGCGGCAACACTGGGTTTATGCATTAACGCAATCGCCCTCTGGCTGCCGGAACTGCTGGCCAGCATCTGGTTGCTGCCATTGGGTTATTTTCTGCTGACAATCGCCCATGAAGGCGTACGGATCGGACGGAAAACCTATCTGGTGAATATGGCAACGGGTAACCAGCGCACGGATTATGTCTCGGTGAGCAATACCTGTATCGGTATCGTTTTACTCTTGATCGGCTTTGGCAGCGCATTAAGCGGCTTCGGGGCGCTGAATCTGATTCTGGCACTCTCGGTGCTTGGGATACTGGGCGCAGTGATGGCCTACGCCCTGCCTGAAGTTGAAGAATAGTTTAAGGAATACCTGAAGACTCGCAGGTAAGTCTTCGAGAGGTTAATCGCAATCCTTACGAAAGTCCTCGTGACTGTCTTTACTGTGCTGTTTGATTTCCGCCAGTAAGGGCTTAATTGCCGCTTTATCACCCGCAGCCTGATTCAGCCGCTGGAAAAGATCCAACAGTTCGTCCATACCATTCTGGTAGCGCTGGATATCCACCGAACCTGCCGACTGCTTCTCATATTTCATGGGGATCAGTTCTTTTGCAGCTTCGGAGTCCTTAATCAGCTCATTCAGGTGCTGCTGCATTGCAGCCTGGTCGGATTGTTTGAAGCTCTGAACGTAGCTTTTCAGCTCCTGCTTCATATTTTTCATCAGCTCGCCCAGCTCAGTGTCTTTGCAGTGGGCTGCATGGGCAAAAGTCTCGGTACTGGTCAGCAGCATCAGACCGGCACTGGCGGCAAATATCAGTTGTCGCATCTGTTTTATCACGTTTTATCCCCTGTCTTTTTTATTATTTTCCGTTTAAAGCACTGGTTATTCAGCATTTCCCTAACTGAAATCAATCAGAAAATAAATTTTTATCCTATGCTTTAGCGTGACACCGATGCTCCCACATCAGCCGGAAGTTTGCATTAGCACTTCCGGGTAAGGAAAACGCATGAAATCAAGAACCGAACACGACAGCATGGGCGCCGTGGAGATCCCATTTGATGCCCTGTATGGCGCGCAAACCCAGCGCGCTATCAATAACTTTGCCATCAGCAAGCAGCCTATGCCTGAACCCTTTATCCGTGCGTTATTAAGGGTGAAACAGGCTGCAGCCTCTGCTAATGCCGATCTGGAACTACTGGATCAGCCTGTTGCCAATGCGGTATCCGAACAGGTTGATCGCCTGCTCACATCAGATGACATGATGCGTCACTTCCCCATCGACCGATTTCAGACCGGCTCCGGCACCAGCAGCAATATGAATGCGAATGAGGTACTGGCGCATCTGGCAGGCGGACAACTACATCAGGAGGTCAGCGCGAATGATCAGATCAATCTCGGGCAAAGCAGCAACGATACGATTCCCAGCGCCCTGCATATCAGTGCCGCCATTTTACTTAGCGATCAGCTGATACCGGCATTAAACCAGCTGAGCAAGACCCTTAAAGAACGCGCACTGGCACTGAAAAATGTCACCAAAACCGGCCGTACCCATCTGATGGATGCCATGCCGGTGACCTTCGGCCAGACCCTCAATACCTGGGCACATCAGCTGGATGAATCCGTACAGCAGCTGAAGAGCCTGCAGCCTCAGTTACACCAGCTGGCTCAGGGTGGTACTGCGGTAGGCACAGGCATTAACGCTCATCCGGATTTTAAAGGGCTGTTCTGTCGCCATCTGAGCCTCAATACAGGTATTCACTTTTCCCCGGCAGAAAACGCCTTTGCCCGTATCGGCAGTCAGGACGTGGCGGTTGCTCTGTCCGGTAGTTTAAAGACCTGCGCTGTTGCTCTGATGAAGATCGCCAATGATCTGCGCTGGATGAACTCAGGGCCTTTAGCGGGCTTAGGAGAAATATCACTCACAGCACTACAGCCCGGATCATCCATTATGCCAGGCAAGGTTAACCCTGTGATTCCGGAAGCCGTGGCTATGGCTGCAGCTCAGGTGATCGGCAACGACAGCACCATCACTATCGCAGGACAATCCGGCAACTTTGAGCTGAATGTGATGCTGCCGCTAATCGCCTGCAACCTGATCGAAAGTCTGGAGCTGCTGACCGAAAGCGCCAGACACCTGAACGATAAGGCCGTTGCTGACTTCACCATCAATCACGACGTGATCGAAGAGAGCCTTGCACGTAATCCGATTCTGATTACAGCCTTGAATCCGGTCATTGGCTATATGAAAGCCGCCGAGATCGCCAAGAAAGCCTACAAGGAAAAACGCCCTGTGATAGACGTTGCACAGGAGATGACAGGCATCAACCGGCAAACGCTGGAACAGCTGATGAACCCGACAGAATTGACCTGAGTCTAAACTCTATCTCAATGCACCAAAAGCGAGCATGAAAGGCTCGCTTTTATTTTAGCAGCCGCTATTATGCATCCCGCCATTACAAAGATATGAAATACCACGTTAAATGTAGGTATTTCATCTGCCTTTCTTCCAGCCCACAGGGAATGTCAGCGCATGGAACCATCGCAAACAGAACATCTGCTACCACTGTCTGATACCGGTACTTCAGGGACGGAGACCCGTAATGCCCGGACAGAGTCCGCCGATGCAGAGCCAGAGTCCGCCGGTGCAGAGCCAGCAGGTCACGATTACCTGACTCTGAATCGCCTGATCCTGCTGTTAGCCTTTTCTGCGGCCATGCTGACCCTGCTGAACAGCTTTTACGCCAGCTATCAGGTACAGAAGAAGCAATTGATTCAGCATGAACTGAACAGCAATTTTGCCTACGCTACCAAACTGGCATCCACCACTAACAACTTCCTGAAAGCAGCTCAGCAGCAGCTGGCGTTTGCGGCTGGTGAAATACAGGGACAGATCCACGACAGCGCTCTGCTATTGCACCATGCTGATCGACTGCGACTGCAAACTGACAGTTTTAATTCTGTGGTGATTGCCGACCACACCGGGCAAGTGCTGGCGACCTCCCCCAACACACTGGAAATTATTGGCGAACGGCTGAAATCAGATGGCGCACGGGAAGCCCTGCTGCAGAAAAAAGCGCTGATCAGCGCACCCTATATTTCCGCCACAGGCCGCTTGCTGGTGTTTATCTCTCATCCGCTGTTTGATGCTCAGGGCAATTATCTGGGCTATATCGGTGGCAGCCTCTACCTTAAAGAGCGCAGCATTCTCAATGATCTGCTGGCGACCCACTACTACAAGGACGGATCTTACATTTATGTGGTGGATGCGAATCATCGCCTGATCTATCACCCGGATCAGAGTCGGGTTGGTGAAGTGGTTGAAGGCAATCAGGTGATCAGTCGTGTACTGGAAGGCAATGATGGTGCGCTAAGGATCACCAACAGTAAGAATATTGAGATGCTGGCGGGCTTCGCGCCCATCGGCATCGCGCATTGGGGAGTGATAGCACAGCGTCCGGTTGAGGCGACTCTCGCCTCCCTGAACAGTCTGATGGCGGAGGTTTTTTATCGCTCACTGCCGATGGCAGCGGTGACCTTTCTGACCATCTGGCTGCTGTCACGACTGATCGCCCGACCGTTAAAACAATTGGCGGAAACTGCCAGAACCATGGATCAGCCCAACACCTATAACCGTCTGACTCAGATTCGTTCCTGGTACTTTGAAAGCAGCGAACTCAAACGCGCCATGCTCAAAGGCTTCAGCCTGCTGCAACAACAGATCGGACAACTTCGACATGCGGCATCAACCGACCCTCTAACCGGAGCCTACAACCGCCGCAGTTTGGATCTTTGCCTTTCCCGCTTTGAACAGGAAGGGAAATTCTTCTCGGTTTTAGCCGTGGATATCGATCACTTTAAACAGGTGAATGACAGGTTTGGCCACGAAGCCGGCGATAAGGCGCTGGTCAGCCTGTGTCAGAAGATGTCTGAACTGTCCCGTGAACAGGATATTGTCGCTCGTACCGGCGGAGAGGAATTTGTATTGGTTCTGCCCAATACACCGAAAGAACATGCTTTGGCGATGGCTGAACGCCTGAGAAGCAGCGTGGCTGAAATGATGCTTGAGCAGATCGGAACGATCCGTATCTCAGTTGGCGTGGCAAGTTTTCATCAGAACTCGCACACACCTAAGCAGGTTTTAAAACAGGCGGATCAGGCGCTTTATCAGGCCAAACGCCATGGCAGAAACCGTTGCGTACTTTATCAGGAAGCCTATTTGGCGCAGACCTGCGGGCAAACTGCATCCAGCTCGGCGGCAAGTCAAAAGGTGCCGGAAGAAGCCTGATAACGGAGCGTGACAGCTGCCTATAACGAGCCTGACTCAGGTGTGAAATCGAACCTGAGTCAGGCTGAATATTATTCCGGCAACTACTGACTGTTTTTAGTGAGTGAGAGTTCAAAAGGCGCGCCGTTCAGCATCTTCTCCGGGGTAAAGAAGAGGGTCACTGTGCCCAACTCGAAGCCCCATTTCTTCACCACAGCCCGGTTAATCATGGCGTTACCGGGCTGCAGGAACATCCAGTCGTCAAACTTCACTCGCCAGGTATCATCACCTACGGCCAGATCCATGACGTAAACCCAGTTCAGAGCGTTGCCACGAACCTGACCTTCCGCCTCACCAACGATCTCGCCAAAAGTACCTGTGTATCGCCCATCGGAGTGCTTGGTAATCACCCAGGTACGCTTATCTTTTTCGCCATCGTCGTAAAGAAAGTACTCATCAAGGGTAAGAGTACGGCCGTCCCATCGACCGTCGATCTCTACCTGAAACTGGCGACGAACGGTGCCGAACCTGTCCTCAAACATTCCCCAGGCGTAGGTTTTGCCCTGAAAGTAATCTTCCAGTACCAGTTTGGGCTCTTTGTCTGAAAAGTCTTCGATATTCATAGAGCTACACCCAGTCAGCACAAACAATGACCATAACAGCAGGATATATCGCATATCCTTTACTCTCCTTTGTTGGAAATAAGGCGTGTTATGCCCGCTTCTACGAAGGGAAACTCAGGGCAGATCATTTGGATTTCGGGGAATTGCGACTCGGCACCTGCGACATTTTGCTACGGCAATAGCGCTCCCGTTTAGGGCAGCAACAGGGCATAATGTTTTGATATTCAATGTTATTTCTGTTCATTTACTGCGGTTATTTGCATGAACCAGCCACTGCCATTATCGACACCGGGGCGAAATCTGATCCGCCTGACTCTGATCCGGGGTATCGCCTGGACCGGTTTTCTGCTGTCGATCATCATAGGCACTGAGATACTCAAGATTCATCTTCTGGCAGTCCCCCTGATCATGATCATCATCGTGATGGCTGCGCTGAATATGCTCACCTGGTGGCGTCTTGGCTTACCTTATCGGGTTACGGACTCGGAATACCTGTTTCACCTGCTGGCGGATGTGATCGGTCTGAGCCTCTTTTTCTATTACTCAGGCGGTGCAAATAACCCCTTTATCTCCTATTTTCTGGTGCCTCTGACCATCAGTGCCGCTACCCTGCCCTGGATCTTTACCTGGATTATCGCCGCGGCAGTACTCAGCTCTTATACCTTCCTGATGCAGTTTTATATCGCCGTGCCTGAGCTAAGCCATACCGGTGTTGGCATCAATCTGCACCTGCTTGGTATGTGGCTGAACTTCCTGCTTTCGACCGGCCTGATCACCACCTTTGTCTTTAAGATGGCTCACACTTTAAGGCACAGAGAGAAGATGCTGGGGGAAGTGCGGGAACAGGTACTGAGGGATGAACAGATTTTAGCGGTTGCCACTCAGGCTGCCGGTACGGCTCATGAGCTGGGCACGCCGCTTTCCACCCTTGCGGTCATGCTGAAAGATATCAGCAGGGATTACCCCGATGATCAGCTGCTACAGGAAGATCTTGCCCTGATGCGGGAACAGGTGGATCGCTGCAAAGACAAACTCCAATTACTGACTCAGCAGGCAGAGATCAATCGTGTGACCCGAACTCCGGTTTGTGATTTTATCGCCCCCATCATCGAGGACTGGCAGGTGCTGCGCCCGGATGTGCATTTCAGCCTCAGTTGCGATAACGATCTGCCGATGCCACTGCTGGAGCGGGATAAAACGCTGGAGCAGGCACTGCTTAATCTGCTCAACAATGCGGCAGATGTCAGCCCTGAGCGGGTGGATATCAGTGTTCGCTGGGACGACTACGAATGTGTGATCCGGATCAGAGATTATGGTCCGGGTATCGACCCTGATGTTGCTGCCCGACTGGGTGAAGCTTTTGTCTCCACCAAAGAGGAAGGCATGGGGATCGGTCTGTTCCTAACCCACGCCACCATCAACCGTTTTCAGGGAACCGTGCGCCTTTACAGCCTGAATAGTGATACAGCCGTAAACGGCAAAGCAAACTACGGTCCGGGCAATAGTCGGGTATCGGGAACCAATCAAGCATCGGGCAATAAACAAACCGAAAGCGGTACGCTGACAGAAGTCACCCTGCCAGTAATCCCTGCTACTAACCATCAGGACAACTGCTCCGCGATTCAACAGGAGGACTCTGACCATGAGCCCGCAAAGCCTGAATAACTCTCTAAATTCAGACTCATTACTGAGAAATAATGTGTTCCTGATTGTGGACGACGACCCTGTTTTTACTCAGGTGATGTCCCGCTCCCTGACCCGCCGTGGCTACACCACAGTCGTTGCAGAATCCGCTGAAGCTGCGCTACCTCTGATCGAAGAGCATCAGCCCAGTCTTGCCTCACTGGATCTTAAGATGGAAGGTGATACCGGCCTTAACCTGCTGCCTCGCCTGCTGGAGCTGGTGCCGGATTGCAAAGTGGTGATTCTGACCGGTTATTCCAGCATCGCCACCGCCGTAGAAGCGATTAAGTTGGGTGCTGTGAACTACCTGCCAAAACCTGCGGATACCGATGAGATTCTGGCGGCACTGAAACAGACAGACGCTAATCCGGAGCAGGAGATCGCCGAGAAGCCGATGAGCGTAAACCGCCTGACCTGGGAACATATCCAGAAGGTACTGACGGAAAACGACGGTAATATCTCCGCCACAGCCCGCCAGCTGGGCATGCATAGAAGAACGCTGCAACGAAAGCTACAGAAACGTCCGGTGCGTGAGTGAAGGTTTTGCTACCAAAGCACCTATCTGACTGATGCAGAAATGCACCTGCTACTCTTTATCCCCCTTCAGCTAGCCTTGCCCACGGATCATCATATTTACTGGCTAATATGACTCCGGAACAGGTTGGCGAGTTTCTCTGCTGCAGGGCTCAGGGGTACCCCTCTGAGCTTAAGCAAACCTAGGGAATGTGCGGGAAAAGCGGGTAAAGTATCAAAACACGACAAGCCACAACCTGAAAGCGGGTCGTCACAGAACACTCGTGGACCAAAACCCACCAGATCGGTCCGGCGAATGAGCTCAACCATTAGGAAAGGCGAGTCACAGTGGACAACTTGCTGTGATACGTTCACACCTTGTGAATCAAGCCAGTTGACCAACTGCTGTGCCGAGCTACCGGGCGCCAGGCTAAGCACCCAACGGGCAGACAGCATCTCAGACCAGCTGTTCACACTCAGCAAAGGATGCCCCTCCCGGGCCACGGGTTCGGATAGAATTTGAGCCAGAGGCTCAAAGACAATTTCATAAGGCAACTGTTCAGGTTCAGCCACAGCGATGGCAAAGTCGAGGCTGCCTTCAATCAGCCCTGGCAGAACCGTCGGCAACAGGCCCTCGACAAACCTGAGACTGACGTCAGGCAGCTCGCTTTCAAACTCATTCAACACTGTTGCTAATGCAGTGGCCGCAACGGACGAGGTCACAGCTGCATTGACCCGCATGCCTGCACCACCCTGCAACCAGCGTATCTCATCGCGGGCTTTGTCTAAGGTAGACATCGCCAGTCTAGCCCGAGTCAATAACGCTTTTCCCGATGGAGTGAACTCCACACCTCGATAGCTGCGGATCAGCAGTTGCGCTCCCAGATCCGTTTCCAGCTCACGCAACGCCTTAGTCAACGCACTCTGACTGAGATGAAGTGCCTTTGCCGCAGCTCGAATCGAACCTTCCTCTGCAACTTTCAACAGAGCTTTGAGCTGATGATTTTTCATTTTATGTGAACACCAATAGTTGTCACCAGGCAAAAAAAGCTGCCTTTTCGCTATAACTTGAGCCCGATATTATGAGACTCCCGTGATGGAAGTCCATGTTAGCAGGTGGTTATTTATGAAAGTTCACTCAACAATTTCTCCAGATTTAGACCAGATGAAGGACTGGCGACGCCAAATCCATCAGCATCCGGAGCTGGGGTTTGAAGAGTTCGCTACCAGCAGGCTAGTGGCCGAGCTGCTTAAAAGCTGGGGCTATGACGTTCATACCAACATAGCTGTTACAGGGGTCGTAGCCGTTCTGAAGTGGGGCAATAAACCCGGACTTCGACTTGGTCTGCGTGCGGATATGGATGCGCTGCCTATTCAGGAGGCCACCGGATTGCCCTGGGCCAGCCAGATAAGTGGCAAAATGCATGCCTGTGGTCACGATGGCCATACTGCCATCTTGCTGGGTGTTGCCGAGGCCATTTCCCGCCTGCATCGCACACAACAGCTACCCGGAAACGGCACCTTGAATCTAATCTTCCAGCCAGCGGAGGAGATGGGGTTCCGTGGCGGGGCCGAACGCATGATAGAGGAAGGATTATTTGAGCGGTTTCCCTGCGATGCACTATTTGCTCTGCACAATTTCCCTGGGATACCTGTGGGGAAACTCTGCTTCCGTGAAGGAGCGTTTATGGCCTCCTCTGACACCGCTAAGCTTACCTTTACCGGCAAAGGCGGACATGCGGCTCTACCCCATCTTGCACAAGATCCTACTCTGCCCGCCTCCGCAACCTTACTAGCACTACAGAGCATTATCGGACGTAACGTAGACCCGAATCAGACGGCACTAATCAGCGTAGGGCGCATGCAGGCAGGAACATCAGCCAATGTGATTCCCAACACAGCCGAGCTGGAGCTCAGTATTCGTACTCTGGCACCGGAAGTACGTGACACCCTTGAACACCGGATTCGTACCCTTGCTCAGTCACAGGCCAGTGCTTTCGACTGTCAGTGTGACATTGTGTATAGCCGTGGCTACCCCGTGCTAAAAAATGATCCCGAGATGACACATCTGGCCATAAACACAGCCCAAGAAGTGTTTGGCGTTGATCAAGTCGATGCATCTATCCCCCCGCTGACAGGCAGCGAGGACTGTGCCTATTTCCTGGAACAGGTTCCCGGTTGCTATTTCCTGGTCGGTAATGGCGACAACGGCCATGACGCAGGCACCAGAGTGGGGCCCTGCAGTGTACACAACCCACACTATGATTTTAACGATGCCTGCATGGAAGCGGCCTCAACCTTTCTGGTCAGCTTACTGTCCCGCTACTTCAATCCGAACGAAGAGCCTGAAGCGTGACCCGAACACTAATAACAAGCAATCACTGAGGAAGCCCTTATGAGCCAACAACCGCCCGCTAGCCGTCCCACAGGGGACGTAAAAAAACGCCGATGGTTTAGTGAATTTCCCGACCCTATGGTGCTGATTTTTATGGTGCTGGTCAGTGTTTACCTACTGACATTCCTGATTCCGGCAGGTGAATTCGCACGAGAGGTCGTGGGTGGTCGAAGCAGGGTTATCCCGAACTCTTTCCAGTACCTGACGGATGTGGAGCCGCTGCATTTCTTTCATCTGTTTCTTGCTATCCCACAAGGCATGATCAATGCGTCCCAGTTTCTGTTTATCGTGTTTATCGCTGGCGGCTTATTCCATGTGCTTAAGGGCACGGGAGCCCTGGAAAATCTGATTGGAGTAACCGCTAACAAGCTTGGCGCCAACAGCAGTATTAAAAACCGTAATATGGTGATTATTCTGGGCACTTTCATCTATGGCTTTTTTGGCGTTGCTGTCGGAGGGGAAAACAATATCGCCCTGGTGCCGGTTGGTGTCCTAATCGCTTCAGCCATTGGCTGCTCCCGACTGGTCGGCGTTACCATGGCCGTAGGTGGCATTGGTGTTGGTTTTGCGCTGTCCCCTATCAGTCCCTATACCGTAGGTGTCGCACAGAGCATCGGTGAACTTCCCCTGTTTTCAGGTTGGGAACTGCGCACTATGATGGTGCTGATCTGCCTGGCTATTCTCTCGGCTTATATCTGCCTACGCGTGGTCAAGATAGAGCTCCATGATGATCAGCCGGTGGAAATGAGTAAGGCTCTGCATGAGTACAGAGTGTCACGCAACAACCTGATCGTCCTGCTGATTTTCCTGACCGGGCTGGCGACCATGCTGGCTGGGGTATTCACCCGCGGTTGGTATATCAAGGAAATCACAGCGGTTTTCCTGATGATGGCGATAGTGATCGGCTTTGCTTCTGGCCTCAGTGCCAATCAACTGGTTCGTCAACTAATGGAAGGCGCGGCATCGGTGACCTCGGGAGCTCTGATCATCGGACTGGCTGCCTCGATACAGGTAGTCCTGAACGATGCCCATATCGTTGATACTATCGTCAAGTCTCTGAGTTCAATTCTTGAGGATACCCCAGTAGCACTAGCCGCACTGGTGACCAGCGTTATTCAGGGCGTCATTAACCTGTTCATCCCCAGCGGCTCAGCCCAGGCTCTGATCACCATGCCAATCCTGATTCCGGTAGCTGATCTGATCGGCATGAGCAGGCAGCTCATGGTTACCGCATTTCAGATTGGTGACGGCCTGACCAATCTGTTTATCCCCACTGCGGGTGGCATTTTGGCCATGCTGGCACTGGGGCGGGTATCCTACGCCCGCTGGCTGCCTGTCATCCTGCCGGTCATGGTGCCTATGTACGCGGTATGCTGGATCATGATGATTGCAGCCGCTTACATGGGCTACTGACAATATAACTACCTCCTCCGTAAAAAGCCTCGCGGAGGAGGTATGACTCACCCTTCTGCTTCGCTGTGCCAAAACAGCTTTTCCTACAGAGTCATTCAAGTCCTTCTCAGAGCACTCAAATATTACTGTCTGGAAAATCATACCGGCAGCTCAAGGAGATCCTAGTATTACAAGGAACACCTGAGCTGCCGGGAACTATGTTAATCGTGCAGAGAAGCTACAAAGAGGGAGTGACAACGAGGAGCTACATAATCGCCTGCTCAGACAGCAGCACCCAGATACCCAGAATAACGAAGGCGGAACTGGCAACAATACGAATCCACTTCAGCGGTAGCTTATCAACGGCCAGATGACCGATGGCAACTACAGGCACGTTTGCCAGCATCATACCGACAGTAGTACCCATCACCACCCAGAACAGGGCTTCAAACTGAGCACCCAGAATCACGGTAGCGACCTGCGTTTTGTCACCAATTTCGGCGATAAAGAAAAGAATCACAGTGGCAAGGAAAGCACCATATTTCTCAAAAGGGTTTTCCTCTTCATCTTCCATCTTGTCCGGAATCAGAATCCAGAGACCTACCGCGATAAAGGAACCGCCCACCAGCCATTTCAGCCAGTCGCCCTGAAGCCAGTCCGCTGCAACAGCACCTAACCAACCTGCAATCGCATGGTTTGCCAGCGTCGCCACCAGAATGCCCCAGATAATCGGCCAAGGTTTGCGGAATCGGGAAATAAGAAGAAAAGCCAGCAGCTGTGTCTTGTCGCCAATTTCGGCAAGGGCTACGGACAAGGTCGAGAAAAGAAATGCTTCCATGGAATTCACTTTGGGGGCCGGCAGAGAACAAACACTATGACACACCACGCTGCTCCGGCCCCGGTTCAGCATGTTGTGTCACAGGTCTCGTCAGGCCGGATTGCGTTCAATGCGGCTGTTTACACCATGGTCATTGAGGACCAACTATGTTGATGTAAACCTCTGGTTCGGTCGGAGTGTTTTCAGGGATGAAAACCTCAGACAAGAAGAGCGACTACTCCCCCGGGACGAGCGGGATATTAACAGAAACTGAAATTAAATCCAGCGTACTGACCTTATAACGCTCAGAGCCAAAACAGCTTATTTATCATCAAAATAGCGGTGATAATCGAAGCTCTGCACCCAATCCGGCTTAAACACCATAATAGAACTCAGCAACATACCATTCACCACGGCTTCCGGTGGCAGAATAATAGGCAGGAAGAGAAAGTATTCGCTGGAGATACGGGCAAAGTCATAAGCGGACGACCCCAGCCACAGCCCTATCATCAACGATAAGCCCGAAGCCAATGCCGTCATGGCGCTGCCAAAAAAACAGGCACCAAAAAGCAGAACAAAGAAGTTATCCGGCAGATGCTCATCCACCCAACGGAAGATAAAGTGACTGGCCGCTACAGGCACAACACCTGTGGTGATGACGTTGACGCCAAAAAGCTCAATGGGGGCCTTACCGCTCCAGGTTAGTCCGGCAAGCGCCAGCACACTCGCCAATAGCGCAAACTGCCAGCGGAACATGACTGTCAGGGTCATCGACATCAGAAAGTGCAGGCTGACTAACGGCGTGATATCCGCCTTCAGCTGCCAGAGCAGGGTGACAAAAACCGTCGCCCCCAGATAGAGATGCTGAAACTGAGTTTCCGCAAAGAGTTTTTTCCATTGGGCGTAGCGAATGGCATGAAAGACAGCAATTACCGCCGCAATATTCGCAACCCAAACCCAGAGGCCTTCGATCTCGGTGGAAGAGAAATTCATCGGTCAGTTTTTCCGCGCAACAGCTGCACCGAACCGGGAACAGATCCGGTGCTTAATTCAGGATAAATGGCTTATACAGCGATCAGAAAGCTTCGCCGACCTGAAAATAGACATTGAAACCATCCGCCTCAGCATCTCCCAAGGCATCGCTGTAGCCGAAGTCTAACCGCAAATTAACCCGCTGCTGCTGACCCAGCGCATAACGACCACCAATCCCGAGGGCATACTTTAGTTCAGAGGTACTAACTTCATCCGCTGATGGGAATACATCGCCAAAGCCACTGAAGACTGCCATTCCCCACTTATCGGTCAGGATACGACGCCATTCCACCTGACTGGAAAGCGCAAATTCATCCCGGTAACGATCCTGCAGCACGCCACGCAAGCTCTGTGCACCACCAATCGAAGGCATCTGATCGTAAGGTACGTGACCACTGGCAGCTTTAATTTTTGCCTGCACCGCGAATACGGAACGGGAATCCAGCGGAATAAAGCGGCGATGCTCAAGCTCAAAGAGGTTGAAGTTGTAATCGCTGCCCCAGGCATCATCAAAAACCAGAAGTTCCGCTTCACTGAAGACACCATCCTGACTGTAGAAACTGTTGTCCCGGGTATCCCGCTTCAACTGAACACCCAGACCGACCCGGGTGGATTCCGCTTCTTCATTATTCGCCGCCAGATAATTTCTCAGGTCGCCCGCTTCGGTAAGATCCGTATATTCACGGTTCTGCAGCTGTACTGTTGGCCCGAAGTAGCTGTCCTGCAACAGATTCCAGCCTGCCTTAAACTTAAGGTTCACAAACTCGGTTTCATAACTTTCTTCTGAATCAGCCGAACTCAAGGCCCCTAAACCGTGACTGGTTTCAACGCTTTTACCAAAGGAAAGTGATGGCTCAAGCAGCATAAAACCCTGATCACGATAAAGACTGGAACCCACCGCCAGCATCATCTGACCTTTCTGAGACAAAAAGCCAAACATCCGTAAAGTATCGTTCTTATTCTCACCCGCCTCAGGATTTGGAATCGCCCAGATCACAGCTGCACCACCGGCAAAGCCGGTATCCGGAGTACTGAAGGCGATAGGAATCAAAATACGCTCTGCTCTGGCCGTTTGACTGATAAGCAGAGACAGAAAACCAAAGAAGAAGGTAAAGGTTAAGACCAGACGACGAATAGTGTCTTTTTGGGCGATCACGGGAATGTCCTTGTGAGAGGTGTTCGTTGATACAGACAGGATGGTTAGCGAAATCTGTTTACGAAGCAGCCATTGTATTGGTGCACTACAACAGATGAAAGGCGAAAAATTATCAGACGGAAACTAAAAGCCCGATATAAACGCAGAGAAAAAGGCGAAGACAGAAATATAGAAGAGTGATCAGCGAATTTCAGGCAAAAAAAAGCCTCCAATCCTTGGAGGCTCTCTATATACGATAACAGTCCTATCCGTGGACTCGCTTCCATTGCGCTTTTCTACATTTCCCCGAGAGACTTCATTCTAGGTCAGCTCAGGTTGCGACAATAGACGCGATACCCCTCTCACCGTGTAAGAGATATCCTACAAAACAGCAACTTAATCCTATATTTCAGATAGTTATAAAACCTATTTCCTGATCTCTTTCCTTCGATCAGGCGTATTCCGTATGTCGATAATCAGCGGTGCTCGGCAAAATCACGGATCACCCTTAATACATCCGATGAGGTAATCATCCCCACCAGTTTGCCTTCGCTGTTTACTACAGGGAAACGCCGTCTTCGGTTACGAATCAGTTTCTGGGCCACTGAAACGATATCCTCATCCACGCGCACCGTATCTACCTCAGTCTGCATATAGTGGGCAACCGTATCTGCGGAGTCATCGTAAAAGCTCCCCTTCAGGACATTCTGCAAACAGTCCGTTTGGGAAAGAATACCGATCAGTTCTCCCTTCTCGCCCAGAACGGGAGCGCCGGTAATATTTCGCTCCAGCAGTTTGTCCACGGCATTGAAGATATTCATATCGGGTGTAAAACAAACCAACTGATCAGCCATATAATCGCTGACCCTGACAGACTTAGGCATCTGAGCGCCTCCTCTGCATGTAAACCCTTCCGATGCGGCAAAAAGCATCTGAACCGCTTCTTTTCAAAGCTCACACTTTATTAAAGTTCATGGCAGAGGTTTGCGCAAAAAAACAGCGGCTTAACCTTCAGTCAGAAAGACTGAGATTAAGCCGCTGCTTATGAGGTTTCCGCAAGCCGGAAATCTGATTCAGGGAACGGTCTTAGTTAAAGACGACAGTCTTGTTCTCGTGAACCAGTACACGGTCTTCGATGTGCCAGCGCAGGCCACGAGCCAGTACTGCTTTTTCCACATCTTTACCTAAACGCACCATATCCTCGATAGTATGGCGATGACTTACGCGCTGAATATCCTGATCGATAATAGGGCCTGCATCCAGTTCTGCAGTGACATAATGACAGGTCGCGCCAATCAGCTTCACACCACGCTCGTAGGCCTGATGATACGGCTTGGCACCCGCAAACGATGGCAGGAAGCTGTGGTGGATATTGATCACACGACCAGCGTACTTTTCACACAGATTCGGCGGCAGGATTTGCATGTAACGCGCCAGCACGATGCAGTCTGCATTCGCTTCTTCAACCAGCTGTTCCACCTTATCAAAGGATTCCTGCTTGTTGTTCTTATCCACCGGAACATAGTGGTACGGAATACCATGCCACTCCACCAGATCACGGAAATCTTCGTGATTGGAGATCACGCAAGGAATCTCGATTTTCAGCTCGCCACTCTGCCAACGGTGCAACAGATCCACCAGACAGTGAGACTCTTTACTCGCCATCAGAACAACGCGCTTTTTCTCTTCAGAGTCCGAGATATACCAGTCCATTTCGAACTCACGGGCAATCGGCGCAAACGCAGTACGAAACTCTTCCAGACCAAAAGGAACGGTGTCAGCACGAATCTCATGACGCATAAAGAACCAGTTGGCCATCTGGTCGGAGTGGTGACTGGCTTCGGTGATCCAGCCGCCATACATCGCCAGAAAGTTACTGACTTTTGCCACGATACCTACCCGATCCGGGCAGGAGATTACTAAAGTGTATGTCCGTTCCATATCTACCAATCAACTCATTCTGTTTCAGGCGCCCGATTGGTTTGAAAATACTTCATGATCAAGGGGGCAACTGCTGCTCTTTACTCTTCAAATCTGACACGGGGCTTTTATTGCATCTTACTTAGCAGTCTGCACCGTGCTGAAAAGCGGGCTTGTTAAAATTTAAGAGCACGTATTCTACATCAAAAGTCTCAGTTTGCATCTGCGAGAACAGCCACTCAACCGCCCTTCTCTCCACTGAAGCCCCATTAAAAACCACCCTATACAAAAACACCAAAGCAACCATCAAACATCTGAAACCGATAAAAATTAAGCAAATGTAACAAAAATATTAAATATGACGAATTCTGACACCGAAAAATGTAAAGATTAGTTTACACACAAACTCCCTGTAACCCTTTGTAAATAAAGGAGCATTAGCACCACACAATATAAAAACACACAAAAAACATGGACTTGACACCTAAATGATAATAATTCTCATTGAAATATATTCTGACTTTATGGTCATATTGCGACCCATAACTTCTTCTCTACGACTATTAACTTTCACATGAGGACCATCCAAATGGGTCGCCTTAACAACATAAAGATCAGTCACAAACTGATGATCAGTTTTGGCTTGATTTTGGGGCTTCTGGTAACCATTTCCGTTGCCGGATATCAGGGGCTGTCACGCTCCGACAAGGGATTTCACGAATACAGGGAACTGGCGCGGGACAGTAACCTGGCTGGCCGACTTCAGGCTAACCTGCTGATGCTGCAATCCAGCTTCAATCGCTACCTGCTGACTCAGTCAGACGCAGCTTATGACGAATATCATGAGCGCATGACGCTGATGCATCGTTTTCTGGATCAGTCCAAGGTTGAGATTCAGAAGCCTGAACGCGCTCAGCTGATCAAAGAGATCACCACGGAAGTCGCTGAATACGAAAGCACCGTTGATCAGATGAAGGCTCAGATCCAGAAGCGCCAGAAATTGTTCGATGAGATTTTGGTGATTCGCGGCCCTGAGATGCGCAAAATCGTCACTCAGCTTCGCCAGGAAGCCTACGAATCCAATCGTCCTCGCCTGTCCCACTATACCGGCAACCTGCAGGAGAGCCTGATTCTGGGACGTTTCTTCCTGCTGAAGTATATCGACAGCAAAAATTCCGAAGATTACCGTGCAGCCCGCAACCAACTAGTGCAGGTGATCAGCAAAGATCTGAAAGCCGTTCGCGATCTCAGCCTGACCGCCGATCAGGAACAGGCACTGACTTACTTCGAGGGTATCAAGTCCGAGTACGTTGATGCGATGGAAGGCACTTTTAACGCCATGGAGCGCGAGCTTGAACTGATGAACACCAAGCTTGAAAAGGTGGGACCAGAGATCGCTGATAAGATCGAGCAGGTTAAGCTTTCCGTAATCAAGGATCAGGACGAACTTGGCCCGGTGCTTCAGGAGAACAATGAAAAAGCAGTTAACTGGATGTCGGCTCTGGCAGTGTTTGCCATCCTGCTGGGCACCACATCTGCAGTTCTGTTTGCCCGTATGATCAGCCAGCGCCTTGAGGAGGTCGTTGCTGCTGCAAAACAGATCGCCGCTGGCAATCTGAAAGCCCGTAAGCCGGTTGAAGCTAAAGATGAGATCGGACAGCTGCAACAAACCCTGTATCAGACATCAGAGAGCCTGAGAGAGATGGTTCAGGCGATCGGTAGCGCCAGCAGCGATATGAGCAGTGCCTCTGTTCAGCTGGCAGCCATGACAGAGCAGGCAGAACGTGGGGCTAAAGATCAGCTGCAGGAAACGGACTTGCTGTCCTCCGCAATCACCGAGATGACCGCGAGTGCAACTGAGGTCGCTGAGAACACTCACCACACCGCAGCCGCCACAGAATCCGCCCGAAAAGATGCAGACAACAGCTATCAGCTGATGGCGGACGCACTGGATCAGATCCGCCAACTGCAGGTCAGCGTGACCGAAACAGAAGGCCGTCTGGATCAGGTTCAGCACGAAACCCAGAACATCGGCACCATTATCGAAGTGATTCAGTCTATTGCGGAACAGACCAACCTGCTGGCTCTGAATGCTGCAATTGAAGCTGCCCGAGCTGGCGAGCAGGGCCGGGGATTTGCGGTTGTTGCAGATGAAGTTCGCTCTCTGGCACAACGTACTCAGGAATCCACCGGCGAGATCCATCAGCTTATCGCCCGCCTGCAGCAAAGCACTATCGAAGTAGTGGAAGAGATGCAGCGCGGTAAAACCATGACAGATACCAGCGTAAAACTGACCGAAGATGTGCGCGATGCCCTGAATAGCATCACCAGCAGCGCAGCTCAGATCAATGACAGCACCCTGCAGATCGCAAGCTCTACCGAAGAACAGAGTCGTGTATCCGAAGAGATCGCGGTAAGCGTAGATAAGGTGCGTCAGGTTGCGGATGAAAGCGTGAAAGCGGTTCAGGAAACCGTGGCCGCAAGCCAAACCCTGAATCATTCTTCCGCGCAGCTGCAACGTCTGGTTGAACGGTTTGAGGTGTAACCCCTTCAGTGATCGGGTTAGACCAACCCGAGCCACCAAAAACCAGGGACACCCTACCTATTAAACAGTAACGTCCATTTAGCCCATGAAACGGTTCTTTAATACCGCGTCATGGGCTTTTTTCTGTCTGCCTGCCAACAACAACTGCCCCTTAGACAAGACAACAACCCTCAGACAAAACAACAGCCCTTATACAAGACAACAGGTTAACAAAGACAACCTTAAAGGTTGAATTCAGCAACCCTGAATAAGGCTCCCGACCGCTTTACAAATCGGGAAAACACCCTGCCCCGGCAGCAAAAACCAAAACTTTATCTTAAGAAACGTAAAGTTATGAAAATTATGCGACTTTGAAATCACAAGCCTTCTGAAGTGTGGTGAAATCCGCCTCCTGAAACACCCAAGCAAGCAATGCTAACGGCCTTATCACCCTATATTTTTGCCTTCAGGAGTTCACAACATGGGATCCCTCTCCCGCCTTAAAATCAGCCAGAAGCTGATCCTGAGTTTTGGTTTTCTTATCCTGCTTCTGGTGGTTATGGCCATCGCCAGCTATGAAGCACTCACCAAGTCCAACCAGGGTTTTGACCACTACCAGACCCTTTCCGGTCACACCACCATGGTGGGTGAAACCCAGTCACTGCATCTGAAGATGGAAGCCACCTTCCAAAGCTATCTGCTGACCCGCAATGAAAGCCTGCTGGATGCCCATAGCCAACTGAGCAAACAGCTGCAGGATCAACTCACCCGGGTTCACAACACCCTGCCACAGGCAGATCGTCAGGATCTGATCAGCCAGATCAGACAAATGCTTGATCAGCGGGATACCACCCTGAAAGAGATCATGCAGGGACACCGTCAGGAAAAGAGCGCCAGCGACACACTCAGTCAGTTCGGCCCCCAAATGCTGACCGCCATCGAAACCCTGCAACAGGTAACACTGAGTGACATCAGCCGATCCAACACTGCCAACAGTGAAAAAATCAGCCTGACGCAACAGCTTTATAAAGTGATTATGGAAGGTCGCTTCTTCCTGCTGCTGTTTGAGAACGAGCAGAAAAGCTGGGCCTTTGAGAAGGCCAATAGCTATCTGGTAACTCAGGCTGACCAATTGATCTCTCAACTGAAAAACCTGCCTCTTAATTCAGAAGAAACCGGTACCCTGAATCAATTGGTGATGGCTAAATCTCGCTACACAGGTGCAGCAAGCACTATTGCAGAGCTTCAGGCCAGAGACAGCGAACTTCTGATCAATGGACTGGAGCAGATCGGCCCTAATATCGCACGCACATTGGATCAGCTGATTCAGTCACTGGCAGATGAGCAACGCTCTCTGGGCCCGATTCTGCAGGATAAAAACCACCGCGCCATCTTCTGGGTTATGGCATTGGCTCTGGGCGCTATGTTGCTGGGTAGTCTTTCTGCCTTTGGCATCTCCCGCAATATCAGCCAGCGTCTGCAGCTTGCGGTTCATAATGCGCATCTGATCGCCAAGGGTGATCTGCGCCTGAGCCGTCCGGAAGAACATCAGGATGAGATCGGCCAACTGGAAGAAGCCATCTATCAGACCGGTAAAAGCCTTCGCTCCATGCTGCAGAATATCGCCCGCGCCAGCCATGAGATGAGCGCAACGTCGGTTCAACTGGCCGCTATGACCGAACAGGCTGAACGGGGAGCCAAAGACCAACTGCAAGAAACCGACCTGCTCTCCTCTGCAATCACCGAGCTGACCGCAAGCGCAGTAGAAGTTGCTGAAAACACTCACAACACAGCAGCAGCTACCGAATCTGCCCGCAAGGATGCCGATGACAGCTATCAGCTGATGGCCGATGCCCTGCGACAGATTCAGCAACTGCAGTACAGCGTGACCGAGACAGAAGATCGTCTGGGACAGGTTCAACAGGAAACCCAAAATATCGGCACCATTCTGGAAGTGATTCAGTCCATTGCCGAACAGACCAACCTGCTGGCTCTGAATGCTGCTATTGAAGCCGCCCGAGCTGGCGAACAGGGTCGCGGCTTTGCGGTTGTCGCCGATGAGGTGCGCTCTCTGGCGCAACGTACCCAGGAGTCCACCGGCGAGATTCACCAGCTGATTGACCGACTGCAACAGAGCACAGGTGAAGTTGTGGAAGAGATGCAACGGGGCAGAGCGATGACGGACACCAGCGTTGAACTCACCGGTCGGGTTCGTGATGCGCTGAGCAACATCACCCAAAGCGCCGCCCAGATCAACGACAGCACTCTGCAGATCGCAAGTTCAACGGAAGAACAGAGCCGGGTATCGGAAGAGATCGCAGTCAGCGTTGATAAGGTTCGACAGGTTGCCGATGAGAGCGTTAAAGCGGTGCAGGAGACGGTCGCTGCCAGCCAAACCCTGAACCATACCTCCGGTCAGCTGCAGCGTCTGGTACAACGCTTCGAGATTTAATCTGAACGTCACATTAGTTGGCGGCCGCCGATGAAGGCACGGTGAAAGAAATCGCTTTAATTCCTTTTTCATCCCCCTCCATCTGCTGCCGCCTGTTAATGGTGCACAACTTCTGCACCCAACACTCCACGCCGCACTCAAAGTGTGCATCTAAAATCTTCCTCAGAAATATTGCACCATATTAGCTCACGATAATTTCCCTGCATTGATCAAATTTCAATAACAGCACTGAATCTAAAGGCTTTTCTTCAGAGTTTACTTCAGCCATTTCTGGCCTGTTTTGTGCATTAGTTCTAAAACCACATCATCAGATAGAGCATTATGGTTACAGAACAGCAATTGTCCGATTTGGGTCAACTGACACCCGATGGAATCCGCCGGTTAGGCATTCACCCCAACCGCATCGAAAAGCAACAGGATCGCTTTATCGGACACTTTGCCGGATACGAGCTGCATAGCCATTACCAGCCGATTATCTCCCTGACTCACCAGAGAACGGTGGGCTATGAAGCCCTGATGCGCCCTCATCTCGATGGAGAGGCAGAATCACCTCTGGCGCTGTTTGCTCAGTGCCGCACACCTTTTCAGATCAGCCATCTTGACCGTGTCAGTCGTGCCCTGCATCTGATGAACTTCCGTATGCTGGGTCATCGTGATGGCTGGCTATTCCTGAATATTCGTGGTGAAGAGATCCGCCAGAGCAATATGGATGCCGCCGGTATCCGCCATACCCTGGCAGAGTTTGGCTTTCAGCCGGAACAGATCGTACTAGAGATTCTGGAGGACGCGGTTCACGACGAACTGTTACTCGCTGAGTTCGTTCAGGAGTTCCGTAATGCCGGTTTTCTGGTGGCGATTGATGACTTCGGCACCGGTCAGTCCAACTTCGACCGCATCTGGAAGATCAATCCCAATATCGTCAAGCTGGATCGCTCCATGATCCGTAATGCTCACCAGCAGCCCCGTGCCCGTCGCATCTTCCCGCGTCTGGTCAGCCTGTTGCGGGAAACCGAATCTCTGGTGCTGATCGAAGGGATCGAGAATCAGGATGAAGCTCTGCTGGCGATGGATACCGATGCCGATATGGTGCAGGGTTATTACTTCGCCCGACCAACCGCTGATGGACGCAGTCACGACAATCTCTCAGAAAACATAGGCCAGCTGCACAAAGAGTACGCCAATCATCAGCGACAGGGTCGCCTTACCTTCCAGTCCCAGCTGGTGACCTTTGAAAGCATGATAACCGCCTGCGCAGATCTGATCCGTCTGGATCACAGCTTCGAAGAGAGCAGTAAAGTACTGCTGGAACAGGAGGGCTGCCGCCGCATCTTCCTTTTGGATGAGCAGGGTTATCAGATCACCCGAACCATAGCCCCATCCCATACTGAAAGCGACAGCCACTACCACCCGCTAAAACAGGCACAAGGCGCGAACTGGGCCCGTCGTAAGTATTTCCAAAGAGCAATTGAATCACCCAACCGGGTTTATATCTCGCGACCCTATCTGGCCCTGCCGGATGCCAGCATCGATGTGACCTTTGCCATGGCTTTTAACCGCCATAACAAGCTCTATGTACTCTGCTGTGATGTGGACTCCCGCTATATCGATGCTGCCGGTAATCTGCTGCAACAGGGACAGATGATTACTCAACCGCTCTGATCATAAGTTTTCTCTCACTGCCCCCAACCGGCTCCGGGTATTTCGGATCCAAACGCAGACATAAAAAAGTTCCTGCTGAATCAAAGCGTTCGGGCTATCCCTCCCTGTTCTGCTCCATTGTCTCCCAAACCGCAAGAGTCTAATATGCCCTGATACCCTGCCCGTTGAGCAGCACCGACAAGGGACTAACCAGAAGGGATCTTATGACCGCTGTAATCGATACCGAAAACCAACCCTTTCCTCTGGTGATCCGCCAGCTGGGCATCGACACCCATCAGGAACCCACGGTTTATCTGCGCCGCAACAGCCATGTTTGTCGGGCAGAAGGCTTTACCACCGCCTCCCGGGTTCAGATCAACAACGAACACTCCACCATTATCGCTACCTTGCATATCGTCGATAGCGACAGGCTGCTGGCCGCTGGTGAAATCGGTTTATCGAACTCTGCGGCAAAAGCTCTGAACGCACCGGATGGCAGCATTGTGCATGTTTGTCACCCCAAACCGATCCGCTCACTGAGCGACCTGAGACACAAGGTCTACGGCCACCGACTCAACGATGATCAGATGAGCGGCATCATTCGGGATATCGTCGCCGGTCTTTATGCCGATGTACATCTGGCCACCTTTATCACCGCCTGTGCCGGAGACAACCTGAATCAGGATGAGATTATCAGCCTGACCCGCGCCATGCTGGATGCTGGTGATAGCCTCGACTGGCAGCAATCCCTTGTCGTGGACAAACACTGCGTGGGTGGGCTGCCCGGTAACCGCACCACACCAATTGTGGTCAGCATTGTCACCGCCTGCGGTGGTGTGATGCCCAAAACCTCCTCCCGGGCGATCACCTCCCCCGCCGGAACCGCCGACACCATGAGCACCATGACCGATGTGGAGCTGGATCTGGATGTACTGCGACAGGTGGTCAATCAGGAAGGCGGCTGCCTTGCCTGGGGCGGCTCTGTGCACCTGAGCCCTGCAGACGACATTCTGATCCGCGCCGAGCGTGAGCTGGATCTGGACAGCGAAGGCCAGATGGTGGCCTCGGTACTGTCGAAAAAGATCGCAGCGGGTTCCAGTCATGTACTGATCGATATCCCTGTGGGACCTACCGCTAAAGTGCGCTCCGACAACGCCGCTCAGCAATTGGCAGAACTCCTGATCAATACCGGTAAAGCACTGGGACTCATCGTTGAGGTGATCTGTACCGATGGCACTCAGCCCGTGGGTCGCGGCATAGGTCCGGCGCTGGAAGCGCTGGATATTATTAAGGTGCTGAAAAATGAAGCTGATGCGCCACAGGATCTGAAAGACCGCGCTCTGCTGCTGGCGGGTCGTATTCTGGAGATGGCAGGCCTTGCCGAAACCGGTCAGGGGCTGACCAAAGCTACCGAAACCCTGGAACAGGGAGCCGCCTGGGAGAAATTCTTCCGAATCTGTGAAGTACAGGGCGGATTTAAACAGCCTGCCGTTGCACACTACCAGTACAACTGGAGCAGTGAACGAACCGGCACCGTGACAGAGATCGACAACCGGGATCTGGCCAAACTGGCAAAACTGGCCGGTGCTCCGGAAGATCTTGCAGCCGGTGTCACACTGGATGTGAAACTGGGCCATCAGGTTGCCACAGGCGACACCCTGCTGATGATTCATGCCGAAAGCCCCGGGGCGCTGAACTACGCCATTGAGTTTCTGCAGGATCATAAAGAGATGATCCGTATTCAGTAATGCCAATAAAACCAATAATGAGCAATACCTGCCCGACAGTCCCCACCAGTCAGGCAGCAACAACCAAAAAGCGCTGATTTATGACTCCGATTTTATTTGACCTGAACGACGCCAGCAGCCTAAAAGAGGGGCTGATCCAGCAACTGAACGCTGAAGAGGGACAGCTGAACCAGCGCCGCTTTCCGGATGGAGAAAGCTATCTGCAGGTACAGACGCCAGTAAAAGACCGGGTAGCACTGGTTTTGTGCACGCTTTATCAACCGGATGAGAAGTTCCTGCCGCTGATCTATCTGGCAGAAACCCTGAAAGAGATGGGTGCGCAAAAGGTGGTGCTGATCGCCCCTTATCTGGCCTATATGCGTCAGGATAAACGCTTCCACGAGGGCGAATGCGTCACCTCCATCTACTTTGCCCGCCTGCTCAGCCAGAGCTTTGATCATCTGATCACCGTTGACCCGCACCTGCACCGCTACGATTCCCTGGATGAGATCTACAGCATCAGCAGTCAGGTGGTCGCTTCCGCAGAATCCGTGGCTCACTGGATCAGCCAGAATGTGAAACAGCCGCTTCTGATCGGCCCGGATATCGAAAGTGAACAGTGGGTAGCCGAAGTGGCCCGACTGGCAGAAGCTCCTTTTGAGGTGCTGCTGAAAGAACGTCACGGCGACCGGGATGTGACGGTTTCCCTGCCCCATGTGGAACGCTATGGCGAGCATACGCCGGTACTGGTGGATGACATCATCTCCAGCGGACGCACCATGATAGAAACCATTCAGCATCTGCAAAATGCCGGTATGCACAAGGTGATCTGTATCGGCACTCATGGCTTGTTTGCCGATGAGGCTTACCAGCAAATGTTGTCAGCCCACGTGGAAAAGATCGTCACCTGCAATACCGTGCATCATCCGAGTAATGATATCGATATGGCACCGGCTCTTGCCGAAGCCATCAGAAAAAATCTCGCCTGAAGCACTGAAAAATGTAACCTCCGTTACCTTAGGTTGAAGCTAAGTAACGGAGGTAATTTTCGATAAGAATATCCACTATTTCGACAGCCTCAAACAAGCCTCTAAGACCAATAATGACGGGGGCTTCAGTCAAAAACACCAAATGTCATTTCCTTAAAAGAAAATGTCGCCTATTCATTAGAAAGCTGCGCCTTCCTGAGCTAGAATCCCACCCTAGACTAAAGTTTACCTCCCAAACACTGCTGATTAACGCTGTGACCTTCAACCAACCATATAGGGGCCATGCTTAATCAGGTGTTTCTTTTGTTTTTCCTGCCGACTTAAAGGAAGTTGCCATGAGTATGGAAGACAGCTTTGAAACCCTGAAAAAAATGGGTATCGAGAATGTCCGTGATATCGAAAAATTCACCTCACGCACTGAGGGTGACCACGACATTCTGAAGATCTATTTTCAGCGCCACCACGGCGACTGGTTTGCTAAAAGCAAAAAATTCAAGTTCCCGCGCGTTCATAAAGACCGCCGCGTGAACGAAGGTCTGGTGACCTATCGCCCGACCACTGAACCTTCTCCGATCTACCTGCACGCTGTTGATGAACTGGAGCGTCTGGTATCGACCGAACAGAAAGCAGAAGACAAAAAAGCGCTGCTGCTGGAAGAGATCGAGCATCTGGAAAAAGTGGTTCAGCGCAAGATTTCCGATATCCGTCGTCAGATTGAAGAGCTGTAAGCAGCCTTCGGTCTGGATTGCCGGCCAGTTTTAGTGAGCGTGCTTTAGTGAAAGCCAGAGCCACTTGCTAAAACGCCCCCACATAAAAACGGAGCGCCGACTTAACCGATATGGCTAGTTGGCGCTCCGTTTTTTTATTGGTCGCTTTTGAACCAGAGCTGATCAATTCGTTACAGCATTGCCCAGCTGGCAATGCCGATCAGCAGAATCATGGTCACGTTGAGTAAGGCACCGGCGCGCATCATCTGAGCTTGAGGTACATAGCCTGAGCCAAAGACAATCGCATTCGGAGGTGTCGCTACCGGCAGCATAAAGGCACAGGATGCCGATACCGCGATCACAGCTGCCAGTACAACCGGCGACAGCCCCATCGCCTGAGCGATAGAGACAAAAATCGGCACCAACAGCGCACTACTGGCGGTATTACTGGCGATCTCCGTCAGCATCACCACAAAGGCGGTGATCACCAACATAAAGATGATCAGAGGCGCGCCTTCCAGTACATGGCTGATCGACTCCGCCAGAAAGACACTGGTGCCGGTGGATTTCAGAACTGCAGACAAGGTCAAACCGCCACCAAACAGCAGCAATACGCCCCAGTCTGCCGACTGTTCAATATCCTTCCAGTTCACCAGTTTCAGAGCACACAGCAGCACAATAGCAAGCAGCGCCACCATGGCATCAAAACCTTTGTTGACGCCGATAAACTGAGAAACCGGCTTGCTGAACAGCCAGAGGGCAACCGTAATCACAAAAACGCCCAGGGTAAGCCACTGCTCTGCCCCCATAGGCTTGGCGTCGTCATCCATCTCAAACTTACGGGACAGATCCGGACGAAACACCACCCACAGCAGCAGTAACATCGCCGGGAACATCACCAGCACAGCCGGAATACCTATCTTCATCCACTGGGCGAAACTGATGCCCACAGCAGCAGCGGCAATCGCATTGGGCGGGCTGCCCACTAAGGTACCGATACCCCCGATATTGGCGGAGTAAGCCACCCCTAACAGTACAAACCAGTAGGTGTTGCGGTTCTGCTCATAAGGCAGACGGCTGAGCATACCCAGCGCCAGTGGCAGCATCATGGCGGTAGTCGCCGTGTTCGAGATCCACATGGAGACAAAAGCTGCGGTGAAAAACAGCAGGATGCTCGCCACCAGCATCTTGCCCTGAGCCGCACGTATCACAAGACCTGCGATACGCTCATCCAGCCGCTGTTTATGCAGCGCGGAGGCCAACGCAAAACCACCCAGAAAAAGAAAGATAATAGGGTTAGCGAAGTTCTTCATCGCATCAGCAACGGAGAAGACACCGGTCACCACCGCCAGAATCGGCACCAGAAGTGCGGTAACCGTTATATGGAATGTCTCTGTCATCCAGAGCAGAGCTACCGATGCCAGAATAGCCAGACCGATTCGCAGCTGCAGATCCAGATCTGTACCGTAGAAAATCCCCAAACCTGCCAGAACCGACAGTAACAACGTGATATGAGTGCGCTGCACGCTAACCTCTCCAAATGATGACGCTAAACAAAACCGACATTTTATCAGGGAACATCCGATAAAAAGAATGCGGAAAAACAATCAAACCCGCCTTTAAGTGCAGGCTATTTACAGCATCAGGATAACTGCCGTCCGCAATCATCCAACTGATTACAGCATAGCGGAAAGCCATCTCCTGACATCTCTCAATGCAGGCGGAAGCCACACGAAAGATTCATGTAATTTATGGCTAAAAATGAGTAAGATCCGAGGACAGGATTTAAAAGACAGGATCAAACAAGGGGTTTACCGTGAATAAGCTTGCCACTGCCAAACGCTCCCGCGCCATCACCACAGAAGAAGTTCTGCTGATCCTCTGCCACTCGGTGACTGAAGTGCTGGGCAATACAGGGAACGAAAAAGTTGATTACTCACCTATGGTGCAGAAAATCAGCAAAACCTGTCTGCGACCGGATATCGGTTGCTTTGTACTGTTCGACGGTGGCTTCTCGGGTCTGGTGATCATCAACTTCACCGCAGAATCCGCCATGGAGATCTACCGCAAATACCTGCTGAGCATGGGTATGCCGGAAAATGAACTGGCGCAGTTCCACACCTCTGATGAGGTGGGTAACGTGATGGGTGAGATCATGAACCAGATCGTGGGCGACTTCACCAACAAGGTTCGCCACCAGCTGCGTACCTCCATCACCCAGAGTCAGCCGAAGATGATGGCGATCAACAAGCAGGTTCAGATCTCAGTAAATACCGCACTGGATCAGCCGCAGTCCCGCCGTGTGACCTTCAATACGGAAGATAACAATATCTTCTATCTGGAGCTGTCCATGGATAAAACCGAGTTCATCAAACTGCATGACTTTGATGAGGACGAGCTGGAAAGCCCGGATGATATTCTGGCGGATACCCCAATGCAAAGCGGCAAGAGCCGTAACAGCGAAGCTCACGCCAATACCGAACACGATGATCTGATGAAGGATCTGGGTATCTAAGCGTTAGGCTACTGCCTGAAGAATAAAGCCCGTTGCAGCATGACCTACAGAGTCAGACTGCAACGGGCTTTTTAGTTTGTCTTTGGCTCGATTATCTTAGCTCATTCGCCTTTCGATAGGCTCCCTGATAATCAAAGATGCGTTCCTGCACCTGCCACCAGTGTTTCTGTTTGCGGCCGATAACAAAATCCGGTGCGCTGATCAGATGCTGAATCTGCATCACCTCGTCGATCTTCTCAAAACTCACCGGAGCCTGACTGTTCGCCAGTCGACGACCAAATAAGCGGTTAAACACCGCCCGTTGTGCGAGCTTGGCAAAATCGAAAGATTCGCTCAGCTCTTCACCCTCTTCACCGTGGTAGATGATTTTCAGCTTTCCGGCATTGGCCGACAGGCTGATACCAGAGCAACGGATCACCATGGCATCTTTCAGTTTTAGGGCGTCTTTCAGTTTGTCGTCCGGGTCGATGATCGCGGTCTGACACTGATGACATTTACGGGCAGCGATATCGTTTTCCGCACCACAGTGCTGGCACTCTTTAAAGCGGAAACGGTAATCGCACTGCACCGGCGGCTGATCAGCATCCAACGGTTCACCATCATCATTCAGTCCAAGCAGCCCCTGACAACGACGGCCGTAGTGCTCTATCACCTGGCCCTGGGAATCCTTTTTGCCCCAGAAAATATTGGCAAAACCGCAACCGGGGCAGAACACCTGCACCGGTTCGCTGTCGGAATTAGGCTTCTTCTCCCCCACTTCCGGATGATGCAGATTGACGTTATTCCCAGCGTAATCGATCACCAGACAATCGGCTTTACCCTCATCCAGCCGCAGGCCACGGCCAACGATCTGCTGATAAAGGCTCACCGACTGAGTGGGGCGCAGAATGGCGATAAAATCCACATGGGGCGCATCAAAGCCTGTGGTCAGCACGGAAACATTGACCAGATATTTCAGCTGACGTTGTTTGAAGCGGCTAATCAGATCATCGCGGGTTTTGAGGTCGGTGGCACCGGTAATCAGTGCAGTCTGGGAAGCAGGCAGATAACCGGTGATCTCTTTGGCGTGATCCACAGTGGCGGCAAAAATCATCACCGCTTTGCGTTTGGCCGCCAGCGCCATCACCTGTTCAATAATGGATCGGGTTACGCGCTGATGTTTGCTTAACAGCTGGTTGACGTCCTTCTCAGCGTATTCACCAAAGCTGTTCTGGGCCAGCGCTGAGAAGTCATACTGCGCCACGGCAGCATCCACCAGATCCGGCTTGGTTAAGTAACCCCGGCTGATCATATAGCTTAACGGCAGCTCGTAGATGCAGTGCAGGAAGGGCTTATCGTCCTCACTACGGACAAAACCGCGATAGTGATACTTGTAGATCCAGCCCATGCCCAGCCGGTATGGAGTTGCGGTCAAACCCAGCACCTTTAACGCCGGATTCTTCTCCCGCAGCTGTTCGATAATGCGCTGATACTGACTGGTATCCTCACCACTGACACGATGGCACTCGTCGATAATGATCAGGGAGTATTCATGCTGAAACTGATCCAGATTGGCCGACACCGATTGCACACTGGCAAAGGTCACCTGATGCTCGCTCTCCCGCCGCTTTAAACCCGCTGAAAAGATGCCGCCAGTCAGACCGTAACTCTGATACTTGGCGTGGTTCTGTTCCACCAGTTCTTTAACGTGGGTCAGCACCAGAATTTTACGCCGCGCCAGCCGCGCCAACTCCGCAATGACCAGACTTTTACCGGCACCGGTAGGCAGCACGATCACCGCCGCCTCATTGGACTTGCGGAAGTGTTTGATCGTGGCATCAACGGCTTCCTGCTGGTATGGGCGCAGGGTGAAAGGCGTGGTCATAGCAAGGGCAATATCAGGTGAAGAATGAGGAAGGGATGGTAGCAAAAACCACAGCAGAATACTGTATGGATTTTCAGTTGCGAGCCATTTCAGAGAAATGGCTTTTTACTGCTCAACCGTAAACACCATCTGATCCTGAATCCGTTTAAAGCGGATCTTCATTTGGCTCAGCTGTTTTTCGAGCTTTGCGATCAGCTGCGGATAACCGTCAGAGGCCACAAAGCTATCCAGACTTGCCTGACTGGCAAAGACAAAAGTCATTCGCAGCGATTGCGGGAAGTTATCGTAATCTGCCTCATGTGTGAGCCAGAGAAAACCGTCGAACGCCTTCATAAAGTCTTCGCAGATGTCCGTCAGAAAAAGACGGATCTGGTTATCGGTTTTCTTATCGGATTTACGCATGATCACTCATCCCCAAAACGACACTTTCATCTAAAAGCCATCTCGCACTACAAGCCGCTTCACCCTAAAAACCGCTCAGGATAACAGAATACCCCGCCAGCCATACCAGCTGCGCACCATAGCTAAGGCGCTGATAGAGGCCGATCTTGCCCCGTGTTTTGTACTCACTCGCCATAAACAACGTAAAGACAAAGAAGAAAAACAGGCAGGCTCCGGTGAAGTATTTAAAAGCATCCGGCACCTCAGTAAAGAGAGAAAACACAGGGGCAAGAATCAGTGACAGCAGCATCACAACCCCTGCGGCGGTGTGAATATTACAGCTTGTGGTCGGGGTCTCGGTATAAGGATCGGCATCCATCGGGAAGAAACCCGCAATCAAAGTACCCACACCATGGGCGATGATCAGCCAGCCGATGGAGGATTCCATCAGGTTGCTACTGCTCTCAAGCACAAACCAGCCAAAAATGCAGAACAGCACCGCTAGCGGATAGTTATTTATCACCGGAGAGATCTTCTCGGTTCGGCTCCCCGCTGCACCTAACTCACTGCACAGCTGGTTGATATGGCTATAACTGCCGTACAACTTACCCGCGATAGCAACACCCAGCACAATCCATAACGATGCAATCAAACCTGACCACGAGGCAAACTCGGTAAACATGGTTATTCAGCCCTTTCTCAAATATAGGGAGGCTCTGACTTTGGAACTCTGGCCTCAGACGGTCACAAGCTACCTGCAAACCCTTGGCGTAAACAGGTATAGATGGCTGAAAATAAATCGTCACAGGAGTAATTTCTGCCTGCTCAAGGCATCGCCCAGCATGAATAAAATGCAAACCCGCCAAACACTACTGACAGAATGCTGTCAGTAGCCCTGCTTTAGACTCTCTCCCGTGGCTGACAACACAGTCGGCACGAACCACCTAATCAAATTACAACGGCAAGGAGAGTCACCATGGACAACAACATCAATATCGCGGTTTGGTTTGAAATCCCGGCAACTCACTACGAGCGCGCCGTCACTTTTTACCAGACCATTCTGGATGTACAGCTTGAAGACTTTGAGATGGACGGTCTGCGACAGGCGTTATTCCCCCACGGTAACAAAGCCCATGTCTCCGGTGCTGTGGTGTGCGGCGAAGGCTTTAAACCCTCCCCCGATGGCTGCGTGGTCTATCTGAATGGCGGTGAAGATCTGGCCGTGGTTCTGTCGAAAGTGGAAGCTGCCGGTGGTAAAGTGCTGCGGCCTAAAATTCATCTTAGTGACGAGATTGGCAACATCGCACACTTTATGGATACCGAGGGCAATCGCATCGGCATCCACTCAATGGGCTAAGCACTTTAGCCGATACATTTAGCCGATAAATTTGGCCGATAAAGACTGCGGCTGATGATGAGCCAAAAAACAGCATCCAATCAGGGAGATCCCCGTGCGCCGGGCTGACCGACTTTTTCAGATCATCCAATACCTGCGTAACCGCCGCCTGACCACGGCGAAATGGCTGGCGGAAAAGCTCGAAGTCTCCGAGCGCACCATCTATCGGGATATTCAGGATCTGATGCTCTCCGGCGTACCCATCGAAGGGGAAGCCGGAGTCGGCTACGTGTTGCGGCGGGGGTTTGATATCCCGCCCATCATGTTCACCAAGGATGAGATTGAAGCCTTGGTGATCGCCGCACGCATGGCGAAAACCTGGGCAGGCACCAAGCTCGCCCGCTCCACCGAAAACGCACTGGATAAGATCGAAGCGGTACTGCCGGATAACCTGAAAAAGGAACTCGCCAAGCCAAGGCTCTACACACCGGA